>JADMKP010000001.1 GCA_015478775.1 Fermentimonas sp.
TTGCTCCTTGTCCGTTTGATTTGATTGTTTTATTGTCCTTCTTCTCCATTGTTAAAAGTCTGTTTCTCTGGTTGTACGGGTCAGTTTTACAATGCCCGCTAACGGTCAAGTATAAGCGTAGTGCGGGATTAGCAGCACCTCACTTTCAGTTTACCGATATGTTTGTTAATGTTCAATTCGTTTAAATTTAGCACTTTCGCCCGCATTACGCTTATACAATGTTGTGCAATCGCGCTTTCTTTTCTGTCGTCCGTGGGTAGACTTAGACACACTCTTTGACAAGCTTTGGCTGGTGCGGTTGGCTTGAGCGGCTTGGCAATGTGTGTGGCTGTTATGCGTTGAAACCTGCATCCTGTAATCGAGATAAATGTCGTTTAATATTTTTTTCGTGAAAATCATTTAACCTTTTAAGGCCATAAGCAAAATCGGCAATGTATTGTAATTCTTTAGCTGATAATACTTTTGCTTTAGTATCCCAAACCACCATTTTACTGAGTAAATCTGTATCTATTTTATTGTTCGATACAGCTTCCGGTGTACTTGAAACTTCAGAAACTTCGTCAAAAAAGTTTGGAGAAATCGCCAAAATGTTTTCAATGATTTTAATAGCGTCCTTTCTTTGATTTTCAGTCAAAGCTTTATTAAGACGTAATGAAGATTGAATATTAATGGCTCTATCTTTTAAGTGTTGTGTCAAATTTTCAACATCCGAACCTATTTTACTTATTTCAAGCCATTTGGCAATCGGAATAGATTTTACAAAATCTAATTCTGCTTGAATTAAATTATTTTCAACTTCATCTTCCGTAATTCTTTTTCTTTTTTCAGACGATTTATTTTCTAAGTCAGCCTTTAAGCTATCCAAATCAATATCAAAATTATTATTCTTTATTGCATTCCAACATTCTTCTTTTTTCGCCCACTCACCATATAAAGAACCGGGGGCTTGAGTTTTAATATAATCTTCTATTTTTGACATTACTTCGTGCAGCTTCGATTTAAGATTGTCGCTGAGCGATTGTTGTTTCCAGATTTTGTATAAATCAAGTTTGTAATCCAATTTAAAGCCTATCCAAGCTAAAGAATAAGGTACTGTTATGTATCGCATATCACCAATTGCATTTGGTTTTACACCGTAAATTTTTTCAGCATTTTTAAATAATAATGCTTTTGCAACTAAATCTTCAAACCAAATATTGTCAGGCTTGAAACTGAAATTATAATTCAGGAATTGAGCATAATTTTTCTGACTTCCTCTAACAACGATATGTGGTCCAATAACTAATTTCTTACCATTATAAACTTCTTCATAGGAATTGATATATTTAGCGAGTAGCTCTTTTGTAAACATTTGACTTCTTGGATTCTGCTTGTCGAATTGTTTTCTTTTTGAGGGAGTTATTCCGAATCGATTCCTATCATTTTTATACTGCCCTCTTGAACGCTCAAAGAACCAACGTGTTTGAGTTGTTTCACCTGAAATCGGTGGAGCCCAAATAGTTCTTGACAGCTTTTCAATCAGTACGTGGTTTTCTCTATTTGAACTTAAATCAGAAGCTGAAACACGATTTTGAGTGTTTGCATATTCTGCAATGCGTCCTACTATTTCAGAAAAATTATCTCTGTTTTTTACAATCGTCAGTTTTACAGGCACAAATACATTGCTAATATCTACTTTATCTTTTTTCCAAGTATGGTAAACAGATGCTGTTGTCTGACCGCCATTTACAATTTGGAAATCTTTTACTTGGGCAATTGCCTTTCCCTGATTGTTTGGCAAATCTGTAATTGTAACTTCTTCGGCAGTCGCAGCAATTCCATTATTAAAAGCCATAAACATATGCTGCTCTTTCAAAATCGTGTTGCGAATTCCTTTATTTATTTTTCCAGTAAATTGAAGAAAGGAACGGACATTTTGCTCAAGAAGTCTCGCTCCATATTGCTCATAAATATCTGCAAGAGCAAGACCGGGAATAATTGCAAGCCAAGATTGATAATCAGAATTTTCAGTTTCATTAACAATACAAGGCACTTTATATCCGGATTGTTCAAAATCGATTTCAATAGGAACTCTTGATTTGTCAGAAAGGTTGAAAAGATAATTTATATCTATTGTTCTATAAAAAACCGTGTAACCTGCGATTGTATCAGAAGTTTTTAAATCTGATTTTACTTCTCCATTCGTAATAAAGAAAATATTTACCCTAGTCAGATATTCTTTAACTTCTGGAACATTCGCTAATGTTTGAGCAAGGTCAAATATTTCTGAACTTTCCTCAATCTCATTTACATAATCCTTATAAATAGCGTTTCTAAAAAATTTGACTGCCCTATCAATCGTTTTGTCAGCATCAGCTTTTCTAACACTTTGAATGGTTGAATCTCCATTGTATATCGTTACAAACAAATCAAGTGTTTCGTAATTTTCATAAAGAGAATAGCCGTTGATTTTATGTTCAACACCTCTTTTACTGATTTTTTCATCAAAGCAAACTCGATAATTTTCAGTTTCGCCTGCATCTGAGAGATAAGATAAAGCTAATTCGGTAAAAACTTGCTCAGGGTTTGTTCCTTCTTCCTCTGTAACTAAGGTTGAGTTAATCTCTTCTTGAATGTCTATATAGAACTTTTGTAATTCTTTGTTTTCCATAAAAATGCTATTGTATTTCTTTCAGAAGAGTTTCTTGATTTATTCTCCATTCCTCTGATTCGGATAGAACAATTGAATATTTCACATCACCAACACCAATTGGAATTTGGCTTTCGGTTATTCTTGGGAAATTTCCTGAAACACGGTACAAGTTTTCTTGGCGAATGGTATAACCTCTTTCTTCATATAAAAGCCTATGTATTTCGTAATATCCCGATTCTAATAATTTTAGCTTAAAAAGATTGTTAGCCATTGTATTCTCTTTCAACATCTCCGAAACTTCATCAATAAGAAAATTTAATGATTCTCCATTTCCAACTCTTATGTCGAGTGAAAGATGATACAGAAATATTTTTTCAATGATGGAATCATCTAACTGTCGTTCACTGGTAATGTGTATTTTTTGATGATTATTACCGTGCGTAGTTTTTACTTCAACTGCCCAATTTGAATACTGAAAGTCTTGAATTGACTTCTCAGGACCAAGCCAAGATTTTAGACAATAGTTTTTATCAGTTGTATTGTTCAAGAAAAAACGTAAAAAATAAATTTCACCATAAAGACCTCTTTGTGCTTCATCTGATAATCCTTGCTTGCCCACTTTTTCAAATAAGGATTGCCATTTTGCCAAGCGCTCTAATAATTTTTCAACTAAAGTTTGCTCCGTTGATACTTCTGACACTCCAAAAATCAAATCTTCACATAGGGTAGAAAAAATGTCTTTGTGCTGTTTGTTGAGTAATAGAATGAGTAAGAATTTCTTTGATTTATCTCTTTCATCAGGCAGTGTTTCTATCTTGATGTCTTTGAGTTTGTCCCATTGATTTCCTTCAAAAGAGAATGAGACACTTATTCTAAATGCAATACACCGTAGTTTTTCGGGAGCTTTTAAGGCAATAAACACATCAGGCAAAACTTCTGCTGAATATCGCTTGTAAAGCAATCCTGAGTGACTAAAATTATCACCCTCCAAACTAAGCCATATATTTTCAATCTTCGTCATCTCCATAATCTTCAAAATCTTCTTCAACAATATCAAATCTGTCGAGTAACTCCTCATTAACAGCATAAGATACTGGGGCGTTGTAATTACTTTTTGGGAAACTTATGGCATAGCCAACAAATGGATTGATTCCTTTTGGTAATGGATTTTTGGGGTCTATACTTTCTTCGGTGTCAAGAAGGTAAATGATTAATAATGGCTTTTTGGGGTCTCTTAATTCATTTCTTACTATTTGACCGTTCGGATACATTGCTTCACCTGCTTTTTTTCTGTGAAGATTAGTTAGGGTCATTGCTCTTTCATATTCTTCATCAGTAAAATCAATGAATTCATCTGACGGACTTATAATATGGGATTTTCTTAAATAATATATCTGTTCATTTGAGTTCTTATCATCTTCCGTTCTTTTCCACTGACCAATTTGAACTTCATTGCCATTTACTTCAAATGTTGAATTATTTTTAGGGTTAGGCTTAGTCATAAGAGCAACTCGCCAATCAGTTAATTCACCGTTTTTTAATTGAGCATTAATGAATTGAATAAGTTTTCTTGGCTCCGCTTTTTTAAGATTCTCCACTGATTGCATTCCTTCAAAAAAATTGATAACTTTCTCTGCTGGTATATCATACCAAACAAAAGCATTTGGCTTCTGGATATAATCTGAAGGAAGAACTCCTATAAACTTTTGAGTGTTTTTGAAATTACTATCAATTACAGAAATGTCCTTCTTAAATTCATATGATTCAACTAATCTTCCAGCCCAAGAAATTTGAACTGTAATTGCCGAACGCATTTTATTGGTTGCCGATATTTGAAGAACACCAGGGTGTGTTCTAACTTTTAAGGCATATTGCTCAGGAGTTGAACCTGCAACATCTGTCATATAATCAAATTCTTCTCTTAACTCTTCTGACGCTTGGGTAATATGGCAAAACCATTCATTTAACTCTCTACTTGTAAACAGGCGGCATAAATCAACATATCCACCTCTGTAGCCAAACCAACGCCCCATTTGCATGAGGGTATCATACATTCGTGAAGCCCGTAAATAATAACTAACCGAGAGACCTTCTAAAGTCAATCCTCTGGAAAGTTTATTACCCCCTACAGCAATAACTGATAATCCGTTTTTATGGGCAAAATAATCAAGAGCTTCACCTGATCCACCGTGTATAGATTTCACCTCAATTCTTGCAGCAGCATCATTTAAATGTTGCAAAACTTCACTCCATTTATGAACTTGAATCTGAGAATCTAAATTTGTGAGTTCTGAATCTAAAATTTGTTGAGAAACGGTCACAAATGATTTATAACCATTTTCATCTTGTTCAAAAGTTGACTTAAATTCATTAAGAATTACTTCATCATTTTGGTCAATTCCTCTTCTGTAATAAATGAACTGATTGGAAACCAACTCTGAAATATGATCCTGCCAAAGAACAAATCTCGAAACGTGAATGAGCATAGAGTTATGAACTGTTGTTTGGCCTCTTAATCTTCTTATTGCACAAGTGATAATAAAACAGCGAATTGCCTTTTTCAAAGAATCAGGAAGGGAAGAAGGTTTTTGGTCATCTTTTTTATGTCTATCTGGAACAAAATCTCTGTAGTCATTAATCCTATTGACTATTGGTAAAACGGTATTTGAAGTTTCATCTTCCTCCAATGGACTAAAACCAAAAACTTTTTCAGGACCTATGTAATTTGAAGGCGCTGGAATATTTTTTATGAAGTTTCTTGGGAATAAGTTTTGGTCATCCAATGGAATAAAAATATTGGCGAACGGGGTGGCAGTATAACCAACATAGGCATTCTTACCAAAGAGATTAAGTATTTGAGTAATCCAACCATTTATTGAGCTTTGCCTTTCAGGGTCATTTGAAATATTGATAGATGCGTTATCCGCTTCATCATCAATAAGCAAGAGAGATTTGTTCCGAATAATACGTCCTAGGTCACTATCATCTGCTTGTGCTGCCAACCATTGGTAAATTCTTCTGAGAACGTGAGGATTCTTTTTAATAACCGCAACTATCGGTTCTGATGTATTAAAGTTTAAACCCAGTGCGTTGGCTGCACCTTGTGTAAAATCTCCCTTTTCAATGCTTGAAGTTAAAGAATGAGCAACTATTGGAGAACCGAAGTAAGGGTCACCAACACCAATTTGAATACTTCTTTGGTCAAATGCTCTGGTGTGTTGTGTATCGAATCCTAAAAAACTTTCGTCAATCCTTATTTGAGTTTGGCTTCTCAGGTTATTATGGATTCCAGCCAAAACGATAATTAATCCAAAACCAGCATCAGCGGCTTTACAAACGAGACCAGTATAATTTGCAGTTTTACCTGATTGCACTTGTCCAACAACTAATCCTTTTTTATTAATTGTAGCCTTAAGTGAAGGGTCGAAAAAGTTGTCAAGGATGCTGTCTGTTATTCTATCAAGTTTATTTATTACATCTGGTGCAAAATTCTTTTCTATTTCCAAATACTCTCTATACCTTCCCCAAAAGCCATTTTCAAAATCAATATCGGCACGTTTTTCATTTAACCAAGGATTATTCTCGTCTTCCTTTAAAATCGTTCCAAACTCATCTTGTCTAATAGTATAAAGTTCTTCAATTCTTCTAATGAGCATTTCACGATTTTCATTCACGAAATACTTCATTTTAAGAACTTCATCAACTGCATCTTCAATTTCTTCTCTAGTGAATGAAGAACTATCTGATAAAAGTTGTCTAATATTTTTTATCGGGTCTTTTTTACTCATTTATTAAAAATTCAATGTATTCTGGATAGAAATTATATGGTTCGGTATTTAATATTCTTGCCTTTGCTTTTTCAATAGATAATCCACTTGTTACAAAACTATTGAAAAGCTTTTGCATTGTTTCTTTTATCGCATTGTGGTCTATCCCTTCAAAAGGTTGACCGTGTGGTTTTTCATTCTCGCTTTCTTGAAGAGTAATTAAGGGGACAGGTATTGTTTCCTCAATGAATTGAATGACCTTTTCAATGTCCTTTTTCAAATCACCTGATTTGGATAGCAATTCATTTAAAAGAGGATGTTGACGATTTATTTTATAAAATCGCTTGCCGTGCCTAGCCTTTTCTTCCCAGAAGGGAAAATATTCATCTGAAGCCAGTTTGCGTTTAAGCACTTTTCCTTTGTGTCTATAAACTTCAACTGCTTGGTTTCGTGCATCCTTTGCAAGTGCTAAAATCTGTTCGCGATAAAGTGAAGGTGGCCTAGCGATAGATTTTTTAATGTCGATTTGCCAATCATCATCAAAGTTGTTTGGTAGGTCAACTTGAATTCTACACAGGTCATAATGCACTTCCTTTTTAAATAATCCTAACCAATCACCAGCAACTAAAAGTCTTCGGTTACGATATACATAAAAACCTTGATGTGCCGTCCAACTATCTTTTGGGCCTTTTCCATAGTTATATTGTTCAGCTGAAAGTTTTGATCTGTGTGGTAACACAAAACCTTTAACTTTAATTGAACCAGCTTCTAATCTCGTTTCAGGTTTAGGTTGCAAACCATCAATACCAATCATAAATGGATCCCAAGGATTTATTTCACGGTCACGGAAGAATATTTTTATTCCTTCGTCCATATACCTATGAAAAACCATAGAAAGATGAGATTTTACGGAATCCATAATTCCAAAAAACTTACTTTTTGCTTCCTCATTATCTTCAGATGTACCCTTTGTAAGCCTATCCAATTCCCACCAAATTACAAGAGTGCCCGTTTCTAAGGCCTCGATTTTTTGAGTCCAATTTTCTTCATTAGGAATATGTCTAATTAATTTCCAAGATTTAGTGTAGTTCACAAAGTCTAAATCCCAAGTCCAAAATACAGGCTTATAACCTCTTGCTTTTGCAAAAACTGTGAATTTTCTTGATTGGGAAAAGGAAGCAGTTTTAAGTCCTAATCCAAATCGACCTAAATCATCTCGATTTCGTTCTTCCAAAGGATTTTTACTCCCAGGTCTCATTGCTTGAATGAGTTGTTCATTATTCATTCCTGTACCATCATCTAAAATAGACAATGTTGTGTTTGAACCTTTCCAATTATAATCTATCCAGATATTCTTTGCTCCAGCTGTAATTGAATTGTCAATAATGTCTGCAATTGCAGTTTCGATGGAATAACCAATCGCTCGAAAGGTTTCAATCATTGAACTTGCTTCTGGTTCGGCTGAGGTTGTGAGTATGTCAGTGTAGTCAATCATTCCCCTTTAAGTGCTTTAAAGATTTCTATTGCAATAACCTTCGCCATCAAAGGCGGAACAGCATTACCAATTTGTTTAAAAGCAGCCGTTCTATTTGCCCCTTCTCTTTCCCCTTCAAAGTAATAGTCATCAGGAAATGATTGAAGACGGGCAGCTTCTCTAATGCTTATTGATCTATTCTGCTTAATGTCAGGATGGATATAATAATGACCGTCTTTAGCAATATGAGCTACTACCGTTTGAGAGTAGGGTAAATCAGCCGCCACAACTTTAAACCTGTCAAAAAATGAAGATCGGTTTTGGTGAGACTTTAATTGATCGGGCAGGTCATTGTAGTTCAAACGTTCTTTATTTTTCTCCCATTTCTGAACGGCAATTTTGTAGATTTCTTTGTCTTGATCTCTATGAGGTCTAGCAACGTGCTGGGTTAAAACTTCAATTCCATTGCGTAATGCGTGGGATTTCAGGTACTCGGTTGTTTTTGTTTTATATTTCAAAAATTTGTCTACACCTTCACCAGCTTTGATAATTGGTAAATCCTTAAATAAGTTCTCTATAATAAACTCACTTTCGGTCTTTATTTCTTCTAGGTCTGGAATGTCAACTTCTTTATTCTTTTGCCACCCAAGAATAATTATTCTTCTTCTGTTTTGTAATACACCAAAATTTCTAGCATTAAGGGTAAAAAGTTTTATTTCATAACCTTTTTCACTAAAAAGTTTTTTCATTTCGGTTAGATAATATCCTTGTTTTGCTGATTTAAGACCCAACACGTTTTCAAAAACAAACATTTTTGGTTGATACTTTTCTAAATATTTGGCATACTGGACAAAAAGGTAATTCCTAGGATCACCCACCATTTTGGTTTTAGACCTAGCTCGCCCAACAAGGGAATACGCTTGACAGGGCGGCCCACCAATAATCAAATCAACTTTTTTAGCACCTAGGCATTTATCTATTTGATTTTGTATTTCCTTATTGTTTTCATCTCCGATTGGTGCATTGATAACAGATTCTAAAACCTCATTAGGTACGCTTTTATAAAGTTCCTCACGAGTAATTTCTCCTTTGAGATATGATATGTATATTTTATATTTCTTAATAGATTTTAAATAATGATATGCTGCTCGAGTTTTTAGCGTGTTGCATGCAGATTTTTCGATTTCAACGTGGGCAATAGGTTCAAAACCAGCTTGGATAAATCCTTCTGAAAGCCCGCCTGCTCCCGCAAATAAGTCTATAAAATTCATCTTTTTATTCATGATTTAGTGGCTTATTCGAAATGATTAATTCTTTAACATCTATGTCTAATATGTTTGCTATTTCCATTAGTATTTCTAGTCTTGGCTGTTGTCTATTTTGCACATATCCATTCACCATATTGTAACTTTTTCCAAGTTTCTCAGCTAACCAAGTTTGTTTTATTCCTTTGTCTTCAAGCACTTCTTTTATTCGGTTCATATCCGTATAAATTTTAGTCGCTAAAATAGCACAAAAATCTCATTTATCTCGTTTTTCAATATACATATCGTTCGTTTCATTGTTAGTCTGTCCAAGCGCTGGCAAAAAAATAGGCTCTTTTGGTTTTTTGCGTTTGGCTTGTGGGTCGGCAAAAACCAAATGTGCCTATTTGCGCGTTGGCTTTTTCAGCATGTTGCACAACGGTTTGGCGCTTGGCGCAGTGGCGGATTTCGGAGCACTAAATTGGCAATACACCACAAAAGTTGATGCGAGGTAGAATGTTCAATTAACCACTGCACCCGCCATTGAGCCAAACGCCTGTTATGCCCCGTTAATTATTATTATTCAGTTCTTTAATCATTCTTTTCTTGCTTTTTTCTGTCGGTAATATTTTAGACCAAGATACAATTATCAAATCATAACCACCTGATTCTGCCTTTTCTTCATTTGTTAATTCTATCACTATGTCGTTTGAAGCACTATAACAATTACCTAATCTATTCTTAACCAAATCAAAGTATTGTTTTTTTGTCTGAATTCTTGAACCATTATTTCCGTAAAAGAATCCTATTTTCAAATTATCGAAAATATAGTTTGCTTTACGTTCTTTAAACATCTCATTAAAATAGTCTGATTCCAATTTTGTCAAAATGGGGTTATCATCAAGTCCAAGTTGATATAATTCAGAAGGCTTTTCTTTTTCACACTCAGACAATTTGTAAATTATCTTTTCAATGAAATTCTTATCAATTTCTTTTTTTTGAATGTCCATTAGAATCAAGTCATCAAATCCATTTGTTGCTTGTCGCTGGATTGAATCTAAAACAATCATTTTAATGCCACTTCTTTCGGCAGTTTCTGATTTTTTGTAATAATATGTAAAGTAGTCATTTTTACTTCTCAGATTTACTCCCAAATCAACAGAAACAAATGCAGTTTTTTTCTCGATGAAATCAAAGTCAAGTCGTTGATTTTTTAAGAAAACATTCAAGTAATCCGATTCCGCTTTATTTAAAACCGGATTATTGTCGATTCCTTTTCCCAATTCTTGGCAAAAAGCAAATCCAATAGTCAGGTTAAATATTAAAATCAAAACAATTTGTTTCATATGCAGTCTGTTTTTTTTAATGGGGCATAACGGACAGCGGTATGTTTTGTTGCCGATTTCGGAGCATGTCACTGTCAAATCGTGATAAAGTTTGAAGCGAGCTACAACCGTTAATTTCAGCACTGCCTCGGCAATAAAATATACCACATGTTAGCGTTTCGTTATTTAATCGGATTCCCATAAATATCTTTCACGACTGTCTTTGTATTACCAAATATATCCTTTTGCCCTGTAGTTGCTGTACCAACTTTATTACCATATTGGTCTTTGATTGTTGTAGTTGTATTTCCAAAAATGTCGGTCTGTCCAGTTGTTACAGTTCCTGTTTTATTACCATATTGGTCTTTTACAGTTGTAGTTTTATTCCCAAAAATATCAGTTTGTCCAGTTGTTGCAGTTCCTGTTCTGTTTCCATATGGGTCTTTTGCAGTCGTAGTTTTATTTCCAAAGATATCTGTTTGTCCAGTTGTATATGTTCCTGTTTTATTACCATATGGGTCTTTTGCCGTTGTAGTTTTATTTCCAAAAATATCTGTTTGTCCAGTGGTATATGTTCCTGTTTTATTACCATATGGGTCTTTTACCGTTGTAGTTTTATTTCCAAAAATATCTGTTTGTCCAGTGGTATAAGTTTGTCCACTAACAAGGTTTGCAAGCATCAAAAATGCTCCGATCAAAACTGATAATTTTTTCATGTTATTTATTTTTAAATTTTGCCTACTCTTAAAAAGGTTTTCGGCAACCCCTTACAATGAACGCTAACGGACGGAACTATATGCAGTTGGGGATTGCGGGTTGCTTTCCTGTCGAACCCCGATGCCGTTGTAGCGGGCTGCGAACTTTGTTGTCCGCACCAAAACCCCAATTGACATATAGTTTTTGTTAGCGTTTCGTTATTTCTTTTCAGCAATAATACCTTTAAGTTGTGCGATAATATTTCCATCGGTATCAAATCCCGTGAATCTTTTTATAATTATACCTTCTTTGTCAATCAAAAATGAAGTCGGAATTGCTTGTACTTGATATTGGGTTTTAATTTTTCCCTTATCTCCTTCTTTATCTGATACATTATGCCAAGTAATATTATTCATTTCAGAAGCCTTTTTCCAAGCATCTATATTTTTATCTATTGAGAAACTAACAATTGATAAATCTTCAGGCACTTCATTATAATGCTCACTCAAAAACTTAATCTCCATGAGGCAAGGTCCACAACCGGCACTCCAAAAACACAAGTAAATGTAATTACCTTTTAAGGATGACAACTTAAATTCTTTACCATCAATTGAACTAACTTCAAAATCGATAAAGGGTTTTCCAACTTCTGCAACTTCTTCAAACAAAAATACTTTCAAGGCATTTGCTGTTGGTGATGATTTAATAGAGATTGGTAATTTCTCAAATATTGCTTGTAATGTATCTTTATCAATACTTTTCCTATTCATGTAAACAATATCCAATCCCATATACGAATCTGAATGTCTTTTCCCAAAATCAATATAAATATCATGTAAGGTTTTTTGAGACTCATTGAACTTTTTTATCAAGCTTTGTTTCACTTCATCATTAGGATACTTTTTGTTCATTAAACTATCATAAGCTCCATAATAGATTAGGTCATAGGGTTTTTGAAGCTTCATTAGTTCATTTTGTAATTCTTGTTCTGTTCCACCAGTGATAAGACTATTGAGATGCATGTCTTTTATCGGTGAAGTGAAAGACATGTTTACATTCTCAACCTGAATATTGGCATATTCATCTTGACATTTTATCCAGCAACCTGTTGGATATTCAACTTTCCCACTTAACTCAAAATACCCGTTTATTGAAAATGCAGAATCTAAGTTTATCTGTTGGTCTAAATCGTATAATGTAATTAAAATACTGTCCTTTATTCCTTCAATATGACCAGAAATATTGAATCCATCGTTTTTAGTTTTGCAGCTTGAAAATGTAATTGTGGCAATTAGAATAATGATTAAATGTCTCATTTTATATGTTTTTAGTTAATTGTAATTCTACTAACGAAAATCTGTCATATTTATTTTTTCAGCTATCCGTTCATTGCAATTCTGATGGTGGAGTGGTTCTGCAATGTCCGTCATAATGAACGCTAACGTGTTATTTACGCAATCAATATACAACATTCGTATATATGAAATTTAGAACATTCGTATAACACTTTTTTCATATTACCAAACTCAACAGCATAAACCAACATTATCAAGCATTTAAACATCAATTTATTTTTTGCATTTACGAATGTTTGTAAGCATTCGGTCTCGTCCGTATTTTTTTCCAAGTTTTCTTAGATTCTTCCAAAAAACCTTTCAAAAACTTGTAAAACATTCGGAGACGGTTCGGAGTTTTTAGGAGGTTTTTCGTAACCAATTTAAAGGAAGCAGTTCAGCAAGATCCATTGTGTAGTCCTGATCATAATCGTGGATATGACTCAAAACATGCACCATCCAGTCACGGAAGTTCACTTCTGCAGCCTTACAGCATCCAAGTAAAGAGTAGATAACTGCAGCATCTTCTGCAGCGTCATGATTCCCGCAAAACAGGTAGTTCTTCCTGCCTAGTGCCAGACCTCTAAGGCTGTTTACAGCAAGATTATTATCTATATGGTACCTTCCATCCAGATGATAACGACTTAACCGGTGATAGATGTCATAGCAGTATTTTATCGCCTTGGCTATCGGGCTTTTTGGTAATACCTTACTGTATTCATTCACCAGCCATTTTTCAAAGACAACCATGATGGGGTAAGCGTGTGTCTCTCGCAGCTTGGCTCTTGCCTGGTAAGAAAGGTTTTTATCATCAGCCTCTCTTTCAACTTCGTATAAAAGTCCGATTTGCTCAAGTGCATACTCAGCTCTTTCCCTGTCATTTTTGAGCGACTCCTCAAACTTCCGCCGAGCGTGAGACCAGCAACCAAGGGGTAGTACATCTTTTTTGTATTCGTACATTTGGTATACACTATACCCGTCTGTCTGCATAGCACCACGGAAGTCTTTTAAAAGTGATAATGCTACCTTCTGTGCTCTTGAACCATTGTCATAATGGAAGAAGACCTGCTTGTCCATCGCAGAGCGCACCATCCACATGTATCCATTTACGGTTTTATGCTTCTCGTTATTTATTATGGGAACGGTGGTTTCATCCACCTGGATATAATCGGTGGCAAGAACAAGTTCTTTTAGTCGGTAATATAGTGGCCTCAAAAGATCGGCCGTATCCTTGAACCAATCGTTCACCGTTGGTGGTGGAAGATTTATTCCCATCTGCTTCATCATCTGCATCTGACGATAAAAAGGCAGGTGATTAACGTACTTGTTTATCATCAGTTCAGCCAAGAGTGATGCTCCGGCATAACTGCGTGCAATTGGTTGGTATTTTGCAGGAAGTGGTGCAGTTATAATAGAAGAAGACTTCTGAGGATCCTGTTCAGTTTTGTTTTTTACAACATATTTATGACGTATAATCTTCCTTACCCAGCATCTTCCGGGTTCATATTCCATAACTTCAGTAATCTCGGGCTCTAGCTCCGTTAATGTATCTGAGTTGTCTTTTACATCATCGGGATAAAGATGCTCTTCAACTCGAGGAACATTCTCAGGTAAAGGTTTGCGTACAGGTTTTCTTTTTAAACGCTCTTTTACTCGCCTTTCTTTGAAAGTTTCTATATCTGCTTTGGCTGCTTCTGCAAGTTCTTTTTCTTCAGGTAAAAGGTCTATACCTTCAAAGTCGATCATGCGCTGACGGGGATCTTCTTTTATAAAGCGTTCACTTGACTTGCCCCATATCCGACGTCTCAGATAAGCAACCTGCTTCTCTAGATCAAGTATCTTTTCGTCTTTTTTGGATATGGTTTGTTCATATGAGGTTTTTAATGCATCAACATCTGTGCGATCTTCAAGCTTACCCTTCAGAAGCATGTTCTCCTGATATAAACGGTCGCATTTCTCCAAGAGGAGTTCTAAAAGCTCGTTGGGATTTTCTTTGTTTTCTTGTATCATTAACCTGTTAGATAACGAGAGTAAAGATACAAAAACGGTGCAATATATGCAAGTAAAAAAAGAGGCTAAAATCGTTTGTTTATGCGCCTTTCCAACGTTTTTTATATTTACATTTTTCGGTCTCAATACACTGTACCATCAGCATAAGTTTCTGCCAAGAGAAGGGGTGTGATCTTCCATTTTCATCGAAAGAGGGTAATGTGAAATTACCTTTTTCAAGCTTCATATAATAAATTACCAGCCCACCATGCTCCATGTGCAGGGCCTTCAAACTGGTGCAATGGCGATTCAGAAAGATGAAAACATCTCCGCTTCGTACGCTTTGTCCCATCTGATCCGTGACCAATCCGCTTAAGTGTAAAAACCTTTACGCATATCGGTAGGCCTGGGATAAAGCCAGTAACGCATCGAGTCGTTAAGGTTAAACATGCTTTATTGGGTTAGAAGGATTAAAGAGCGCAGCTGGGTAATGTCAGCACCAATGGGTACACGAAGTTTTACACCATTGGGATAAATTATTTCAAAAATATCACTGGAAGCGGAGTCTCCATGCTCAGGTAATAATTTCTGTTGAGCCTTTCTTTTTGTCAGCATTTGTGGAGTTGAACCTGAAAAAAAAATCGGTACAAAATTGGACGGTTGTTCTTTATGTCGGTTATTCTTTATTGATTTATTTTTCCAATAATAAAACTTAGACTGAAGTATACACTCATTTTCGCAAAAATCTTTAACAGATAAACCACTGGATTGGAAGCGATCATAAACTAACTCAAACTGCTGTATTGTCCACATATCTTTTTGAGGACAAATATAGAGGAGTTAAATAGTTAAATTAAGACGGGGTAGACCGAATGCTTACGCTGCTTCGTGGGTATATTATGCCTATATAAAAAATAATGTAAAACCGGAGAACTACCAGACTTTCATTCAGTATCTGGGTAAACTTAAAGATTTAAATTTACCTGAAGATGATAGTATGGTTTTTGATAATGTAGCTTGGCAGATTGGAAGTATGGTTTATTCATTTCAAAAAGAAGTGGATCAAGATTACAAGAAGTATGATGTTATATTCGATATTATCAAGTCGTATCATTTTAAAGCTCCTTCTGAAGGTTATTCCTTTCTTCTTAAATCTTTTTTTAAGATATTGGAAATATGGCAAGGTTTCCTTGATTTTGCGGACTGGTGGAATTTAGAGCATTTGCGCAAGGAGGATTTTCTTAAGGAAGAGTATAAGGGACGCAAAACTCCTTCTCTTGCTGAACGAGCATACATGGCATATGCTAAAAAGCTTTTGGAAGGTAAGCCAATCGATAATTTCGGCAACAATCGTGCGATTGATAAAGAGAGAATTTCTGCATTTATGCCCAAATTGGATAAGTTTATTGAAGAGTACCCTGATTTTCTTTATCCACCTTATTATAAAGCGAAGCTTTTATTGGTGTTGGGAGATGAAGAGGACGTATTGTCAGCCTTTATTCCTTTCGCAAGGCAGAAGAAAAACGATTTCTGGGTATGGGAGCAGATGGCTGATATTTTTCACGATGATGATGAACTAAGGATGGCATGCTATTGTAAGGCGTTGAGTCTTAAAACGCAAGATGATTTTCTCGTGAAACTGAGACAGGTGTTTGCAGCTTTGCTTGTTGAGAAGGAATTGTACGACGAGGCAAAAACAGAGATTGAGATTCTGACAGGTAATATAAACAATTATGAAGCAGAAAATTTCAACTTAGCACTTAACCCGCCATTTTGCAAAACCCTTGTTGTGCGATCGGCATTCTTTTTAAATTTCGTCAACTAATTTTGCTTTAATCTTTCTATAAATATCTATAATTGGACTATTATTTATTGTCTCAGAAATATAATTGTTTAAATTGATTATGTCATTTTCAGCAGGACGAACTACTTGAATTGCAAAATGAGCCCAAGAACCTTTTTGATTAAAAAAGTCGGTTTTAAGGTATTCCTTTTCTTTATCATCGAACTCAATAGTTTGTATTTTTTCTTTTTGATTTAATAATTCATTTTGAAGTTCGATTATGAAAAGTAACTCCCTTTTTTCAGTAAATAACTCTCCAAATACTATAGTAATCATTAAATTGCCTTGATTTGGGCATAAGTAATATCTGAAACTTTCATTTCTACTTCCGTATGGTTCTAATTTTTCATCAATATTTATTCGCGCCTTTTCTACTTCAGATATAACAAATGAAACAAAACTACTTTTTACTTCTGAAATTTGGTTAATTTCTTCATGATTTCTATAGAAAAATTTTATGATGTCCGTATCCATAGGTTTTGTTGTGTTAATTACATTTTGATAAAAGTCCTTGAGAAATATTATATATTTTTCATTAGCCGTTGAAAAGTAGTTAGATAAATTTGAAACGACCTTTTGCAGTAGTTCTAAATGTGTTATTCCAATAAATTTTGTATTGATTAATTGAGTTTTGGGTACTTTATGCAGAGATAGAATGATACCGATTTTATTTGTTTGAGAAATTGAATTCCAATAGTCTTCCAAATCATTATTTAAATGATGATAAACCTTGTTTTCTATAATGATTGCGTCATTATTATTTGACAAAAGAACGTCAATTCTCCCATTATTGTTAGTTCCAACTTCGGTTTCAATGTCGAAAGGAGATTTTAGATTAAATTTTGAATCAATATTTTCATTAATGAGTTCAAGTAAGCTGTTTATAAATAGATCATTTAGGTTGTGTTCTGCAATCGTATTGAAAAAGAAAGCATAAATATTAGACCAAACATTTTCGTAATGTGGTTGTTTAGAAATCCCCAAAAAAGTAAGTGGTTTCTTTTTTACAATTGGAATTTGATGCTCATTTAAGAAGTTTTCAAGTATAGAAAGATTATAATTCATTTTCTGTTGATATTTTTCCGAATGTTGGGTTATGCTGTCGCACAACGTTTGTGGGCTTTGCGTTCGGGCGGGTTTCGGAGCACAAAGTTTCAATTTATTACTAAATTTAATAGTAGCACTAAGCTCCAAGTTTACACGTCAGCCCGCCTGACGCAAAACCCTTGTTAGCACTCGTTTTTATCTTCAATTCGTCCATTTGGGTTTTTCGGTTTTCACTAAAAGTCCGTTTGCAATAAAGTTGTTTCCTGTCGTTAATTCTAACGTAAATGTAATTTGTTCGTCTGCGATTTTTTCAATGTCAATTACGTCTATGAATTTGTTTTCGGAAGCAACAAAAATTTTGTCGCCAACAACTAACTGTTTTACGTCTGTGTCTTGGTCGTAATTGTTGTTAGACTTAGTTGGATTGAGTGAAGCCCAATTTTTGTCTGCTGTCCAAAATGGGTGGTCGTCTGTTGTAATTATTTCTCTGTCTGAAAATTTAAGTTTTATAAGATTTGAATGTCGTGCTTGTATAAGTTCAGAAACTTGTGTTTTGACTAATTTGTTTGTTGTGTTGTCAAACGTCATAACAAAGTCGCCTTTTGCAATTTGTTCAATGTTTTTTGTTGAGTTGTCAGCCATTGTAATTTGTATCCCTGCAACGAAACAATGAACGTCTAAACCGTCAAAGTTTATTTCACTAACTGCAACGTCATCGTATTTTGTTCCTTTGTAAACTTCTAAAATTTCTAAAGTCAAAATTAAATCTTTTGTGCTGTCGGTTGATTGAATAGGATTGATTTTAAAAGACAGTGTCTTGTTTACGTCTTTTAGTTCAAGAATTGCAGTTGGTTTCCCATTTACAAGCATTTTGAATTTTGCTACTCGTGAGTTTGCTTTCCATAACTCAGAATTTTTGATGTAGCCGTTCCAAATAATTATTTCGTTTATTCTTGGTGAAAATGGTTTGAAATGGAAGTTTATTTTTTTTCCAATTACTCCGTTTGAGTTGTCAGGAACCCACGCAGTAAAAAGGTCAAAGTCGTGAATGTTGTCTGGCAGATAAGTGATTTTCCCTTCGTGTTTTAGATACGAAGATGAAGTTATTTTGTAAGGTCCACCGCCACAATACCAACTGCAACCCGCACCTTGTGTCATTGGTCCGTAACCCATTTCCAAAGAGTCAACCATTATTCTGTCTTTTTTGGAAAGTTTTTCGTAGTCGATGTCGCCCGAATTGATTTTTGAAAGTTGGTCAAGGGCTTTTTGCCAAACCGTTTGGTCTGCTTTTGTGTATTCGTTAGAATAGGAAATTGTTGGCTGAATTGTCGGCAAGTTTTGTCCTGAAACCGAAAGTCCCCAAGTCAAAATTAGTATTGTCAATATGTAGGTTCTTTTCGTCATATGCGCTGTCGTTCTAAAATGAGTGCTAACGTCTTATTTACGCAATGAATATACAACATTCGTATATATGAAATTTAGAACATTCGTATAACACTTTTTTTATATTACCAAACTCAACAGCATAAACCAACATTATCAAGCATTTAAACATCAATTTATTTTTTGCATTTACGAATGTTTTGATATCTTTGCAGTATTATTAAAATCTGTAAAACATGAAAATCGACGATCTAATTGCAAGTTTCGAACAGAAGTTGAAACTACAAAGGTATAGCCCTAATTCCATCAAGAATTACACTAGTGCGGTGAGAAGCTTTCTGAAAGTCGCTTTAAAAAGATTCGATAATCCTGGTCAATTAAGCGAAGATGAAATTGAAAAATATGTTTTATGGAAAATTGAAAAACACAATGTCAGTAGTTCATATCAGCGTTTGATTGTGGCCTCTATCGCCAAATTTTACCAGTTGGTGCTTAATCGAAATTTACAAGTAAGACACCTGTATCCTTCACGAAAAGAACATAGGCTACCAAAATATGTAACCGTGACGGATGTAAAGAGAATGCTGGCATCGGTAACTAACCTGAAACACGGGTGTATCATAAAATTATTATATGGGTGTGGATTACGCTTAAGCGAATTGCTGCATTTAAAAATATCGGATATCGACTCGGAGCTAATGCTGGTACATATCCGGAATTCAAAGGGAAATAAAGACCGTGCGGTAATGCTTTCTCCAGTGTTACTGGGAGATTTGAGAAACTACTTCAAGGCATATAACCCTAAGGTTTACCTTTTTGAAGGACAGAGCGGTGGCATGTATTCTGAAAAAAGCGTACAGACTGTTGTGAAAGCAGCCGCAACAAAAGCGAGTATACAAAAAACGGTAACACCACATATCTTACGGCACAGCTTTGCCACCCACCTTCTCGAAAATGGAACGGATATTAGGTACATCCAACAATTACTGGGGCATAGTTCTATCAAGACAACCGAAATATATACTCACATAACAGATGTTGCTAAGTCGAAAATAAAAAGTCCACTCGATTTGCTATAAATCAATCAACTCCTATTTGTAGACTTTCACCACAAAGTTAAATACCACGCACGGCGCACTCGAAAAAAAGCCTACAAGTCTCTGAACTTGTAGGCTTTGCCTTATCTTTCTTGTCTTTTGGCTTTATATCTCCGCGGAAGCGGGGGGATTCGAACCCCCGGTACAGTTACCCGTACGTCAGTTTAGCAAACTGGTGGTTTCAGCCACTCACCCACACTTCCTTTTGGTAATTTTGCTGAAATCGGATGCAAATATACAAGATACTTTTCAACTTTTCAAAGAAAAACAGTTTTTTAAATGCGAATATGCTATTTTTGTGCGTTAGCAATTATAAGGCTTTTAAAAATGAGCTAATGGAACAATTAAAAAAGAGAAATAGAAAAAGAATATTTATTTGGATAGCATCCATCACTCTACTGTTGATGGTTGCTATAGCAGCTTTTTTATACAGTTTGGTATTTAAACCTATTGAGCTTACAGAAGAAGTATATATATATATTGACGAGAAAAGGGACTATGAAACGGTAGTTAATCAGCTGAAGGAGAAAGTAGAACTGCCTAATGAAGATGTTTTTAGGTTATTAGCAGATAGGATGAACTACCCAAATATGGTAAAAACCGGGAGGTATGCTATTGAGGATGGTATGACTATGCCAGATCTTATTCGCCGACTACGCTCGGGCAGTCAAGCGCCGATTAATCTAACCTTTAATAATATCAGAACGATGGAGAGTCTTGCAGGGCGTTTTTCTTCACAATTAATGGTAGATAGCATTTCAATTCTTAATGTTTTAAATGATACTTCAATAGCTGCAAGTTACGGATTTAACGAGCAAACTTTTGGTGCTATGTTTATTCCAAACACTTATGAAGTTTACTGGGATACCAGCATAGAGAGTCTGATAAATAGAATGAAGAAAGAATATGATACTTTCTGGAACGCCGATCGCAAAGCGCAAGCAGAAAAAATTGGTCTCACTCCACTAGAGGTTACAACTCTTGCCTCTATTGTTGAAGAAGAGGCTACCTATGCAGATGAATATCCAATTGTGGCAGGTCTTTACATTAATAGACTCAACAGGGGTATGCGACTTGAAGCTGATCCTACCGTTAAGTATGCTGTTGGAGATGCTTCATTAAGGAGAATACTTTTTAAGCACCTTGAGGTGGAGTCGCCTTATAATACATATAAAGTGGACAGATTGCCACCGGGACCAATACGTATACCCTCTACATCGGCAATTAACGCCACTCTTTCACCCGCTCAGCACAACTATATTTTCATGTGTGCTAAGGATGATCTTTCGGGCAGACATAACTTCGCTGTTACACATGCTGAGCATGCAAGAAACGCGAGAGCATATCAGAGGGCATTAAATGAACGTGGAATCTATTAAAATATGCGTTTAAAGAAAGTCGTAGTTTAATTTTACAAACTTCGGATTTAGGAAGTACTTTATCCGCACCAAGTCCTGATCCTCCTCGAAAATTTCGTGTAGAATCAGGACTTGGTAGGGACTTTGTTATAATTTGGTACCTACAAATTCGGAAGATACTTAGTCAAGCTCATAAGAGAACTAGCATAATCTTCAATTAGGAGTATAATATGTGTTGTTAAAAGAAAGTTTATAAAGGATGTCTCTTTATTTCAATAGAGAACGCTTTAGTGGGGTTTACGCTTAACAGTAAATTAATTTCTTTTTCTGTGAAACCATTCTTTTTTAGTGCGGGAAGAAATTGATTGAAAATATTTGTAAATGGCTGTATTGATTGAATATCTTTTTGTGGGTCATACCACCCTGCATCGTGAGAGATTAAAACTCTATCTAAAAATCCATTTCTTTTAGCGAAAAGAATTTTTTCTATGTGATTTTCTAATTCCCAACCTAGTCCATCTAAGCTTATCCAACATCCCAATTCAGCTGCTTTGAGAAGATTATCATTATTTTCTTCATTCTGTGCATGCACCCATATGAAAGATTGGGGTGAAACACCATTTTCTTTAAGAATGCTAAGCTGTGGCCATAAACCGTTTGCACGGCCCGTGTGTGAGGCTATTGTTAATCCGGTTTTTAAATGTGTAATAGCAGCAGCTTTCACCAAATTCTGATGCATAATATCCAATGAATCTGAACTATCAACACCTATTTTTATAAACCCAGGTTTTATTGTTGTTTCATCAATACCGTGCTCGTATTCATTAATCCACATTTCTGCGAGTTCCTCTGCTGACATTTTAAATGCGTACTGCGGTATATATTTATTGTTATTAACCCCATAAAGCCCAGTATTAGTGATTATTCTAACACCTGACATTTCTGAAATCTTTTTAAGGAGTACCACATCTCTACCCAAATATTGAGGTGTTGCATCAACAAAGTAGGCTACATTAAACTCTTTTAGTTGGTTAAAATAGGGAATTACCTCTTTTATTACTGTTTCATGACTCCATCGGGATGGATTTATACTATCTGCTCCTATAAAATCGACCAATATATGCTCGTGGGATAACCATATTTCGCTTGGGTTTACTAGATGAGCACCTTCTATATCTATAACTTTTGTTCGATTTTCTGATACTTTACAACCATAAGCTATTATTACTAAAAGAATAAAACAAACTATATTTCTCATCCTATTCATAGTTTTCAATTATATTCCTATTGGTATGAACTCTCTTCGTGCGGTATGTCTATATTATTTAAAACTCAATATAATCGGGGTGAGCTCCTGTGCGGTGACTCTTATCTAAATCGTCAATTTGTTGCACCTCTTCTTGTGTAAGCTCAAAATCAAATATATCGAAATTCTCGGCTTGTCTTTCTGAACTAGAGGATTTGGGTATTGCTACTATGCCTTTTTGAATGTTCCACCTGAGTACAACTTGGGCGGGTGATTTACCATATTTGCCTCCAATCCATATTAACACTTCGTCTTTTAATAATGGAACTTTACTGCTTCCGAGAGGACTCCATGCTTGGGGGATAATATTGTATTTTTTGCAGTATTCAACAACATCTTGCTGTATTAAGTAAGGATGCAACTCTATTTGATTTACAACTGGAATAATTGTTGCTTCTTCCATCACCTCTTTAAGGTGGTGTATGAGATGGTTACTTAGCCCTATTGCTCTAATCTTTTTGGAATGGTAGATTTTCTCCATCTCTTTCCAGGACGAACCAATCATACCCTTAACTGGCCAGTGAATTAGGTATAGGTCGATATAATCGAGCCCCATATTCTGTAAGCTTCCTTCAAATGCTTCCTGAATTTGATTGTTTAAAATATCGGTGCCCCATAACTTTGTAGTTACAAAAATCTCCTCACGAGGGATTCCACTTTCGCGTATGGCTTTGCCAACAGGCTTTTCGTTTAAATAAAGTGTGGCGGTATCAATATGGCGATATCCAATATCCAGTGCACTTCTTACGGCATTGTAAACATCATTGTCGTTGTTACCAATTTTATATGTGCCCAATCCAAGCATTGGTATTTCAACTCCATTATTTAACTTTATATTTTCCATTTGCAGAATCTTTTGGTGTTACTTAATTGCTTTCAATCGATTCAGAACCATTTCCTTATCGTTGTGAATTTGTTTAACAAGTGGATCAATGGAACTAAACTTAATATCGCCACGTATAAAATCGATAAATTCTACTTTTAGCGACTGTTCATAAAGATCGCCATTAAAATTAAAAATATTAACCTCTACGCTCACTTCGGGATCGTCGTGAAGGGTTGGGCGCTTGCCTATATATAGCATGCCTTCATATATAATATCGCGGATGTGCACTAACACTGCATATACACCAAGTTTTGGTATAACTTTAAACCTCTCCCATGAGCGTATATTTGCTGTAGGGAATCCTATGGTTCGTCCCACCTGATAACCCTCCACAATTTTTCCTGAGATGGTATAATTGTATGATAAGAGATAATTTGATTTCTCTATATCACCTTCGTGAAGAAGGTTTCGTATTTTTGTAGAACTTACACTCTCTCCATTATGTTGATACTCTTCACCCCTGATTACCTTCATCCCTATATCTTCGCCAATTTTCTCATACTCAGTGAAGCCATCTTCTCTGTTGCGACCAAAACGATGGTCGTAACCCACAACGAGAGTGTGTAATCCTATATCATTTTTAAGTATTTGCAGCATGAAGTCTTCGGCAGATAGTTTTGAAAGATCGGCAGTAAAGGGAAGGCTGATACAATAATCGATTCCGGTTGTTGCCAATAGCTCAATTTTTTCATCATATCCACACAACAATGCAGGCTGATAATCGGTTTGAAGCACTTTTCGGGGGTGAACCGGGAATGTAATTACAGCTGAGGGAAGTCCTTCCTTTTTTGCTATCTCCCTAACCTGCTTTATAAGATGACGGTGCCCCGTGTGAACTCCATCGAAAAATCCGATAGTGCCCACAAAAACGCCTCCCATTATACTTTTTCCAGTAAGATCAATAAGTTCCAAAGCAAACTATTTAATATGGTTTTTTGTTACAATTAAACACCTGATATCGCCTTTTAGTTTAACTTGAACTAGAAGGCTACAGGCTATTAATCGGTAAATTTACTAATTTTATTAATGAACTATTGTTATATTTAAATATCTTTGCAATAGAAAATAGAAAACTAAAAAGTTTAATTATAGAATAAGGTGAATATGAGAAATAATTTTATTTTAATTTGCACAATTGTAATGACGGCATTTACAACTTCTTGTAATAAACAAGCTGAGCATAACACGCTAACTCAACAAGAATCTAATGATGGTTGGGAGCTGCTGTTTGATGGTACAACTCTT
Source organism: Fermentimonas sp. (assembly GCA_015478775.1). Lineage (GTDB taxonomy): Bacteria > Bacteroidota > Bacteroidia > Bacteroidales > Dysgonomonadaceae > Proteiniphilum. The sequence continues at coordinate 24,627 of JADMKP010000001.1, forward strand.
AATGGCTGGCGTGATTATAATGGAGAGGAATTAACTGCACCTTGGTTTGCAGAAGAGGGCATGATTCAGGCCAAAGGCGAAGGTGCCGATGAGCATGGTTATATCGTGACTGAAAAAGTTTATGAGAATTTTGAAATGGTGTGGGACTGGAAAATTGCAGATGGTGGTAATAGTGGTGTTCTATATCATGTTGTAGAGCATCCTAAATTTGCTGTTCCTTACGTAACAGGACCTGAATATCAACTTATTGATGATCTTAACTTCCCCGATCCACTTGAAGATTGGCAGAAAACAGGTGCTGATTATGCTATGTATACAGCAGATCCTGAGAAGACAAATATAAAGCCTGCAGGCGAGTGGAACACCTCTAAAATAGTTTTTGACAATGGTCATGTAGAGCATTGGCTTAATGGCGAAAAGATTGTTGAGTTTGAAGCATGGACAGAAGATTGGTTTACACGCAAAAACAGTGGAAAGTGGGAAAATGCACCAGAGTATGGTTTGGCTCGCAAAGGGGTTATTTGCCTTCAAGATCATGGTTCTGCAGCTTGGTTTCGCAATGTGAAAATTAAAGAACTTCCACGTAAAACTAAAGAGGTAAATCTTTTTAACGGAAAAGACCTTCATGGATGGGAAGTTTATGGAACTGAAAAATGGTATGTAGAAGATGGCTTATTAGTTTGCGAAAGCGGTCCGGACAAACAATATGGATACCTTGCTACACGTGAGTATTATGATAATTTCGACCTGTCTGTAGAGTTTAAACAAGAAGCTGATGGCAACTCGGGTGTATTTATCCGTTCGTTTGTTGAGCCAGGTGCTATTGTTAACGGATGGCAAGTTGAAGTTGCACCAAAAGGCAACGACACCGGTGGTATTTACGAATCTTACGGTCGCGGATGGCTAGTGCAGATTGAAGATGAGAAAGAAGAAATATTAAAAGAAGGTGAGTGGAACACATTGCGCATATTAGTTGAAGATGACAATGTAAAGACTTACTTAAATGGAGAAGAGATGGTTGACCTTACCGACGAGTTGATTGGTAAGGCTCAGGGACGTATTGCACTTCAAATTCATGATGGTGGCGGTATTAAAGTGCTCTGGAGAAATCTGAAACTTCAGACATTGTAAATATACAAAAATTCGAGATTTATTGAAGAGGAGGAGGACAGAAATGTTCTTCTCCTCTTTTTTAATATTTGGCACTGTTATTGTACATATAAATTATTAATGTGATAGGTACATTATATATGTAGTTTTAAAGAAAAAACACCCTATCTTTGTATTATTAACTCACTTAAAGCATAGAATGGCAGAAAAAAGCAAGTTATTACAGAGTATCGTAGATGGTATTCAAGAGAAAAAAGGAAAAAATATTAACACCATAAGTTTAAAGGGAGTCACTGGAGCCATATGTGATTACTTTGTTATATGCGAAGGCAATACTCCCACACAAGTATCGGCATTGGCAGAGTCTATAGAAAAAATTGTAAAAGAAAATACTCTCGAAAGCCCTTTAAGAGTTCAGGGGAAGCAACAATCGGAATGGGTTGGAATGGATTATGGCAATATAATAGTACATATATTCATACCCGAACTAAGAAGCTTTTATAATTTAGAGCATTTGTGGGAAGATGCAATTTCGGAGCGCATTCCTACAATAGATTAAAAACTTATTTCGTAAGAAATTGTTACTTATACTTCGGGAACAACTTTTGTAAGATAATTAAACAAATGAGCAGTAGTAATAAAGATAATCAAAAAGGTAAACAACCTACAATGCGTCCAAAATTGGGAGGAAATACAAATCCTAAACGTCCTTTCAACCCGTATTGGGTATATGCCATAGTACTGGCTATATTGATGGGGATGTGGTTCTTTGGGCAAGACAACACGGTAAAAGAAATAACATGGTCGGAATTTCAGGAGTATGTTAGAGACAACCGTGTAAAAAGCATTGTTATATATAATAACAAAGTAAGTGCTGAAGCAGTAATAAGAGATGAATCAGTTGAACATGTATTTGGAAGCTCTTTACGCGCCGGCAGAACACCTGTGATATTGGTAAAAGGTCCATCACCAGATGCTATTTCAGAGTATATCGATTTGGTAAAGAGTGAAGAGAATTATGATATTGAAGTTAGATTTGATACCACTTCAGAAGTTTGGGGAGTATTAATTACATTCCTTCCATTTCTGTTACTTATAGTATTCTGGATTTGGATGATGCGCAGAATGCAAGGCGGCGGAGGCGGCGGAAGCGGTGGCGTCTTTAATGTTGGAAAGTCTAAGGCTCAATTATTCGACAAAGATTCGAGCCAGAAGGTTACATTTAGAGATGTTGCAGGCTTATCGGAAGCGAAAGAAGAGGTTCAAGAAATTGTTGAATTCCTTAAAAGCCCTAATTTATATACAAACCTGGGAGGAAAAATTCCAAAAGGTGCACTACTTGTAGGCCCTCCTGGAACAGGAAAAACTTTACTTGCCAAGGCAGTAGCAGGCGAAGCTAATGTGCCATTTTTCTCAATCTCGGGTTCAGACTTCGTAGAGATGTTTGTTGGTGTTGGAGCTTCTCGTGTGAGAGATCTTTTCCGTCAGGCAAAAGAGAAAGCACCATGTATTGTATTTATTGATGAGATTGATGCTGTTGGGAGAGCAAGAGGCAAGAATACCAATTTTGGATCGAACGATGAGCGAGAGAATACACTAAATCAACTTCTAACCGAAATGGATGGATTTGGATCTAATAGTGGTGTAATAATTCTTGCAGCAACAAACCGTGCTGATGTACTTGATAAGGCTTTACTACGTGCGGGTAGGTTTGATCGACAGATATATGTTGAACTTCCCGATTTAAATGATAGAAGGGAAATATTTAAAGTACACTTGCGTCCAATTAAGATAGACGATTCTATTGATATTGATTTTCTTGCACGCCAAACACCTGGTTTCTCGGGTGCTGATATTGCAAACGTATGTAACGAAGCTGCACTGATTGCCGCACGTAATAAGAAATCGTTTGTACAAAGAGACGATTTTATGAGTGCAGTAGACCGTATTGTGGGTGGACTTGAAAAGAAGAACAAGATAATTACTCAAGAAGAGAAAAAAACAATTGCAATACATGAAGCCGGTCACGCAACACTTAGCTGGTTTCTTGAGCATGCCAATCCACTTGTGAAGGTAACAATAGTTCCTAGAGGGAAGGCTTTGGGTGCTGCATGGTATTTACCCGAAGAGCGGCAAATTACAACTAAAGAGCAAATGCTTGATGAGATGTGTGCCCTTTTGGGAGGACGTGCAGCTGAAGAAGTATTTATTGGTGAGATATCGTCTGGTGCAATGAACGACCTTGAGAGAGTAACCAAGCAGGCCTACGCCATGATTACCTATATGGGTATGAGTGATAAGTTGCCAAATTTAAGCTACTACGATTCTACTGGTCAAGAATATCAATTCTCTAAACCATATAGTGATGATACAGCTAAGCTTATTGATAGCGAAGTAAAGTCAATGATTGCCAAACAGTATGAAAGAGCAAAACAGATATTAACCGAGAAAAAATCGGGTCATAATGAACTTGCTAAGATACTTCTGGAAAAAGAAATCATATTTTCACACGACTTGGATGATATATTTGGAAAACGTCTTTGGGTTTCTCGCTCGGAAGAGATTTTTGAGAAGAAAGAAGAGAACATTAAAAATGAAATTGACGAACTCAAGCCTGTAGGATCAAAAGAGAATGTTTTTATCCATACGAAGGATAAAAAAGAAGAGAAATCGGAGTCACAGGATGAGATAAATAAAGAAAAAGAGTGATAGACATTTTTAATATCGTTTAATTCATATAGCTTACGGACTGAGTTTCAACACTTAGTCCGTTTTTTTATAATGTGCTTTAAGTTAGTTCTACATATTTGTAAGGAAACTAAATCGAACAATACTCATCAATTATCGTTATATTTATTCAAAGTAATAAAATCGATAAAATATGAAAACGATTTATTTTTATATTATCAGTGGTATAATAACACTAGCTTTGGTTAGTTGTAATAACTCCAAGGCACAAAACAATGGAAACAACTCAAAAAATAGTACAAATATGAATTTCGAAAAAGTAGAATTACCTTATGCAACCGATGCCCTAGAGCCGGTTATTAGCAAACAAACAGTAGAATTGCACTATGGTAAGCACCATCAGGCGTATGTTGACAATTTGAAAAAATTGGTAGTAGGAACAGAGTTTGAGAATGCAGACCTAATAACAGTAGTAAAGAAAAGCGATGGTCCCATTTTTAATAATGCGGGTCAGATATTAAATCACAACATCTATTTCACCTCATTTAAAAAAGATGGTGGCGGTGAACCAAAAGGCAGTTTAGCAGAAGCTATTAACTCACAATTTGGATCATTCGAAAAATTTAAAGAAGAATTTAATGCAGCAGGTGTTGGTGTATTTGGTTCGGGATGGGTATGGCTGGCAAAAGATGCCAACGGCACACTTTCGATTCACAAAGAAAGTAACGCAGGCAATCCTGTAACTAAGGACTTGACTCCAATTTTAGGTTTTGATGTATGGGAGCACTCATATTATTTAGACTACCAAAATCGTCGTGCTGAGCACTTAAAAGAGATTTGGAAGATTATTGACTGGGAAGTTGTAGGTGCACGTTATTAATATTTGCACAATATGTAATGTATTTATAGTAAGAGTACTTTGAATACATAGCTATAAAAAAAATGAGTGGATTAAATAATCCGCTCATTTTTTTTATTCCTTTATTCCCATTCAATAATAGATAAGAGAAATTAAATATTACTTTATGAGTTGAGCATAATGCCGGTTAGCATTCTGCCAGAATGCACTGTTTGCCTGCGTGCAGAGAAAAAAAGTTCTTGATTGTCGTATGTGCATAGCTCTGTAGTTTCTATATTCTTTTCAGAAACACCTAAATTTATAAGTTTGCGCCTGTTTATTTCTTTTAGATTAATATGACATTTAGAGGAGTTGTAGTTTTTAGTGCAGACGTCGTCATCAGATAAGTCGATACCATTAGCCTCCATCTCTTTAATAACCTCTTCACCCACTTCATAGTTTTGCTGGCTTATTGATGGCCCTATACCTACAACCATATCTTGAGGGGATGAGTTATACGCATTTTGCATAGCGGAAATTGTTTTCTCTACTATTCTTCCTGAGGTACCTTTCCATCCGGCATGAATTGCGGCAATGGCTTCACCTTTTCTGTCGAAAATTATGATAGGAACACAATCGGCGGTATTTACACAAAGAAACTTATCTTTTATGTTGGTTATAACTGAATCTACGCCGTACATTATTTCAATAGACGTAGTATGATCTAAATTGAGGAATTCATCATCAATCTTTAAAACCCTGGTACCATGTGTTTGGTGTGGAATAATAAAGTCGCTCATATTCATGTAAAACATGTGTGCAAGCAACTTGCGGTTTTCATAAATATTAAGAGGACTATCGTCGGAGAAATTACCCATGTTAAATGAAGAGTAATTGCCATCACTTACACCCCCCACTCTTGTGGTGGAGAAATGAGTAACCTCGTTTATCCTGCTTAACTGTTCAAATTGCAGTAAGTTGTTATATTGAGGGTGATGTAACATCTTTTTCATCTTCGTCAGGATACTGAAAATCTTCTTCAGGTTCAAATTTAAGCGATGATATATCAAGGTTTCTATGAGGTATAGCTTCGCGTGAAACCATTATAGGAATAATATCTTCAGTATTGAGCTCTCTCCAGATCATATCTTTTAACAATGGCAATCCTTCTCCGGTAAAAGCAGAGAAAAATACATAACTAACATCGGGCAGCTCTTTAGTAATTGCATCTTTTAGCTCTTCGTCGAGCATATCAGATTTTGAGATTCCCAGCAAATGAGTTTTATCAATAAGCTCCGGATTATATTCTCTTAATTCATTCAAGAGGATATTATACTCTTTTATTATGCTATCGCTATCGGCAGGAATTATAAATAGAAGGAGTGAATTTCTTTCAATATGACGAAGGAACCTCAAGCCTAAACCTCTACCCTCACTTGCACCCTCAATAATTCCGGGGATATCTGCCATTACAAACGATTTACTATCGCGGTAGCTTACAATACCAAGATTTGGTACGAGTGTGGTGAAAGGATAGTCGGCAATTTTTGGTTTAGCTGCAGAAACAACAGAAAGCAGAGTAGATTTACCAGCATTTGGGAAACCAACTAAACCAACATCGGCGAGTAGCTTCAACTCTAGTATTATCCATCTCTCTTCATAAGGTTCACCCGGCTGAGCATATCGTGGGGCTTGGTTAGTGGATGATTTAAAATGAACATTTCCACGTCCGCCCATACCACCTTTTAGCAATACTACCTCTTCTCCATCTTCGGTAATATCGCATAGATACTCACCCGTGAGTGCATCATAGGCAACAGTACCACAAGGAACATCAATTATCTTTGATTCTCCTTTTTTACCAAAAGACTGTCCGCCTGTACCTCCCTCACCGTGGTTTGCCAAGATGTGACGTTGATAACGTAAGTGAAGTAAAGTCCAGTAGTTGCGATTGCCTCTTAAAATAACACTTCCGCCATCACCGCCATCACCGCCATCGGGACCTCCCTTAGGCACATATTTTTCTCTGCGGAAATGTGCAGATCCTCGCCCCCCTTTACCGGAACGGCAATATATTTTTACGTAATCTACAAAATTTTTTTCCGCCATAATAAATTTTCAAATTAATAACTTGTCTATGATGGTTGTAATATTTTCAAAAACCTCATCTACGCCACCTTGGCCCTGCACATTCTCAAGTTTGCCTTGCTTTATATAGAAATTCTTAAGAGGTTCGGTTTGTTCATGATATACCTTTAATCTCAGTTCAACAGTTTCTCTGTTATCATCAGACCTCCCAGATATTTCTCCTCGTTTGAGAATTCGGCTTATTAGTTCCTCTTCTTCTACTTCTAGACTAATTACGATAGTAACTTTCTCATCATGATTGTCCATCATAGTATCAAGCGCTTCACCCTGTGCAATTGTTCTGGGAAAACCATCAAAAATAAAACCTTTTACACCATTTCTTTTCTCCATTAATTCGTTTAGCTTGCTTATCATCACCTCATCGGGAATCAAATTACCCTTTGAAATGTATGAATCTGCCAAACGTCCGAATTCAGTGCCCGCATCTATTTCTGCACGAAGCATTTCACCTGTTGAGACATGCTCCAGTCCGTATTTCTGGCTCAATTTCTCACCTTGTGTACCCTTTCCTGATCCGGGTGCACCAAAGATAATTATATTCAACATATATATTGTCAATTATTAAACCTGCAAATATAAACTATTTACATGGTTTTAATATCACATTGTTGCTCTTTATTCAATTTTTAGCCTGTTTATTTAAAATTGATATTGATAAAATGTGAAATTAATTTTATTTAACCATATAAGTAACAAAAATCTATTTCATGAAATATTGAAAGAAATGAACTAACTATATCAAATGAATGTTTATTTATTAAAATTGAAGCGTACAGTAAAAGCAAATTTCTAATTTCAAACAATATGAAGAAGGAAGATTTTAAACAAAAAACACATGAATTGCTGGATGAGCTTAAAGAGTTCATTCAAAATTTGGAACAAAAAGCGGATGAAATAGCTGATGATGCGAGAGAGGAATATCATGAACAGCTGAACAATTTAAAGGGTATAAGAGATAATTTGACCGCCAAACTGGAACAGTATGAGGGCATTTCGGATACAAAATGGGATGTGATAAAAGAGAGTGCTGGGGATTTCTTTGATTCTGTGACAGATGCATGGAAAAAAAGCTTCAGTAAAGTTACTGAAGCTTTTAAGAAAGAATGAGGTACCTGGCGGATTTGAACCGCCGTGACCGGTTTTGCAGACCGACGCCTAACCACTCGGCCAAGGTACCGTATCATGTAATTAGAATGCAAATTTAGTATAATTTTTTAAGTAAAAAAACATTCAACTACTATTTTCTGATTATAATCTATTAAACAAGGATTGTTTTTAAGAGAAAAGCAAACGAAATGCATCACTTACTTTTGAAACTTGCTTAATCTCAATAGATACTTTTTTATTAAAACCTTTTAGATTATTGGCAGGTATAAGAATCCTGGAAAACCCAAGTTTTTCAGCTTCTTGTATTCGCTGTTCTATGCGGTTAACGGGCCGTATTTCGCCAGATAATCCTACTTCCCCACAAAGGCAAGTATTATTATCTATTGCAATATCTAGACTTGAAGACAATACTGCACTAATTACTGAAAGGTCCATTCCGGGATCGTTAACTTTGAGCCCTCCGGCAATATTAAGGAATACATCTTTCTGAGCCAACTTAAAACCAGCTCTCTTTTCGAGCACGGCAAGCAGCATATTCATTCTTCTTACATCAAAACCGGTTGTGGAGCGCTGAGGTGTACCGTAAGCAGCAGAGCTCACGAGAGATTGTGTTTCTATTAGAAATGGACGAATCCCTTCTATTGCGGCTGAGATACCTATTCCACTTAGTCCCTCAAGATTGCGAGTAAGCAATAGTTCAGATGGATTGCTTACTTCTCTTAATCCAGATTGGTTCATTTCATAAATACCTATCTCGGCTGTACTCCCAAATCGATTCTTTATACTTCTTAAAATGCGATACATATAATGCTGATCGCCTTCAAATTGTATAACTGCATCTACTATATGCTCAAGAATTTTGGGACCTGCAATGCTTCCATCCTTAGTGATATGACCAATAAGAATGACTGGCGTTCCGCTCTGTTTTGCATACTTTAGCAATGATGATGCACACTCTCGGACTTGTGAAATTGTGCCTGGTGATGACTCTAGGGCTTCACTATAAACCGTTTGTATTGAATCAACAATTAAGAGTTGTGGAGAAACTTCCTTTACGCTTTTGTATATTTCATCGATATTAGTCTCGCATAAGAGCAGGCAGTTATCATTTTCTATACCTATGCGATCGGCTCTCAATTTTAATTGCCTGGCACTCTCTTCACCAGAAACATAAAGTGTATTTATATCTTTTAGCTTAAGTATTGTTTGTAAAACCAAAGTAGATTTTCCAATACCCGGTTCTCCACCAAGCAGTACAACTGATGCCGGTACTAGTCCTCCACCCAGAACACGGTTAAGCTCTTCGTCAATCATATCAATCCGCTGCTCTTCTCCGGCATTAATATCTTTAAGTGGAAGGGGTTTGCTCTTTATATCGGTAAAAGAACGAGTGTCTTCTTTTTTTGATGCTGCATCTTTACGCACCAATTCCTCTACAAAGGTAGACCACTCACCGCATGCAAGGCATCTACCCATCCATTTTGGAGATTCATAACCGCAATTACTACAAAAATAGGCTGATTTAAGTTTTGCCATAATATTATTCCTTCGGGACTGAAGAATTTACAATTGTCATATCAAACAAAGATAGAGAATTTTCTTGTATTTTTGTATCTGTTCAGATCATGTATAAATTCAAATAAAAAATATGTCGGCAATAACTTCATTAATTTCTAAATCGATTAACTTATCAAACAAAAACGTTGATAGTACTATAAAACTTTTAAATGAGGGAGCGACGATTCCTTTTATTAGTCGCTACAGGAAGGAAGTTACAGGCGGACTTGATGAGGTGGAAATTGCTAACATAAAAGAGCTTAATGATAAGTACATAGAACTTGAAAAAAGGAAAGCATATATTATAAAATCTATCTCGGAACAGGATAAACTTACTTCTGAACTAGAAAACAGGATTATTGATTGCTGGGATTCTACCCATCTGGAAGATATTTATTTGCCATTCAAGCCAAAGAGACAGACACGCGCTGAGATTGCGAGGAAAAATGGTTTAGAAGATTTAGCGAAATGGTTGATGGATCAGAAAAGAGGATCGGTAGAAACAAAAGCTGCAGAGTTTGTTAAGAGCGATGTGGCTAATATTGATGAAGCCTTAAAAGGCGCACGAGACATTATTGCCGAGTTAGTTAATGAAGATGCTGAAGCAAGAAATAAAGTACGTAATATCTTTTCTAGAGAGGCTGTTTTAACTTCCAAAGTTGTGAAAGGGAAGGAAGAGGAAGCTGAGAAATATAAAGATTATTTCGACTTCTCCTCGGTGTTGTCAAAATGTCCTTCGCACCGTATACTCGCTATTAGAAGAGCTGAAGTAGAAGGATTTTTGCGTGTTTCAATTTCGGTTGATGATGAAAGAAGTCTGGATCAATTAGTGCCTATGTATGCTAAAAATGATACTGAAGCAGCAGACCACGTGGAAGAGGCGGTGGTGGATGGATATAAACGTTTGTTAAGACCTTCTATAGAGACGGAGTTTGCAAATCTTTCGAAGGAGAAAGCTGACGAAGCCGCAATTAAAGTTTTTACTGACAATTTAAGACAGTTACTTCTTGCTCCACCGCTCGGTCAGCACAGAATTTTAGGCGTTGACCCAGGATATAGAAGTGGTTGCAAGCTTGTATGTTTGGACGAACAGGGTAATTTGTTGCACAACGAAACTATATATCCGCACCCTCCTCAGAATGAATTCTCAAAAGCAGCCAATAAGGTTTCGATGTTAATATCGGCTTATAAAATTGATGCAATTGCAATTGGAAATGGAACAGCTAGCAGAGAGACTGAGCGCTTTATCACAAACATTAGATATGATAAAGAAGTTAAGGTATTTGTTGTTAGCGAAAGTGGGGCTTCGGTTTATTCCGCATCTAAAATTGCCAGAGAGGAATTCCCAGAATATGATGTAACTGTTAGAGGTGCAGTATCGATTGGAAGACGCTTAAGCGACCCACTTGCAGAGTTGGTAAAGATAGATGCAAAATCAATTGGAGTGGGCCAATATCAGCATGATGTTGATCAGAATAAATTAAAGCGTTCGTTAGATCAGACAGTTGAGAGTTGCGTAAACCTTGTGGGGGTAAATGTGAACACTGCAAGTAAACAATTGCTTACTTATGTTTCGGGATTGGGTGAGTCATTGGCTCAAAAGATTGTTGATTACAGAAGTGAAAATGGAGCTTTTGGAAGTAGAAAAGAGCTTATGAAAGTACCACGTTTAGGAGCAAAAGCGTTTGAACAGGCGGCTGGCTTTCTCAGAATTCCTTCGGCAGATAACCCACTTGACAATTCTGCTGTTCACCCCGAAAGTTATTATATTGTTGAGAAAATGGCTAAAGATTTAAACAGTTCTGTGAAAGAATTAATTGGGAATAAACAATTAATAGAAAACATAGATATTCAAAGTTATAAAACCGAGATAGTTGGTACAGAAACGCTTACAGATATTTTGCAGGAGTTGGAAAAACCAGGCAGAGACCCGCGCTCAAAAGTGCAGGTTCTTGAATTCGACTCGAGCATACGTACAATTAATGATGTAAAAGAGGGTATTATTGTGAATGGAATTGTAACCAATATTACAAATTTTGGTTGTTTTGTGGATTTTGGGATTAAAGAAAATGGATTAGTTCACATCTCTGAGATGGCCGACAGGTTTATATCGAATCCAGCAGAGGTTGTTTCGTTGCACCAGCATGTTAAAGTAAAAGTGGTATCGGTTGATCTTGAAAGAAAAAGGATTCAATTGAGTTTGAGAATTTGAACCTTTAAACGAAAATGTGTTTTAAGTGTTATTACATGGAAACAAAAAAGATAAGATACTTGACACATGGAGTTACATGATAAAGAAAGGAAAGATTCATTATACTATAAACGCTTATATGAAGGGATTAAAAAGTTTCAGACTAATGAATTTATACCCCGCCAACAGTTTTTTGAAGATCTAGGACACAAACAAAATCCTCATACGCTGTTTATTGGTTGTTCTGATTCACGGGTAGTGCCCAGCCTGATAACTCAAACTTTTCCGGGCGAACTTTTTGTAGTGAGAAATATAGCTAACCTGATACCATTTTATAAAAAACACTCAGATACTTACTTAGCTACTACTGCAGCTATTGAATATGCTGTTAATCAGATGAATGTAAGCAATATTATTGTTTGTGGTCATTCTAATTGTGGTGGATGTGCAGCATTATATCAGGATAAAGAACTCAAAAATCTTCCTCATACAAGAAAATGGATGGAGCTGGCACATCCTGTCAAAAAAATTGTGGAAGAGAAAATTGCAAAGAACAAAATAACTCTTGAACAAAGGAGCTTGATTACTGAACAATTGAATATTGTTGAACAGATGGGCCATTTATTGAAGTATAGCTATATCAAAAAAAGGGTGAAAGATGGGAATATTAATGTAATGGGGTGGTACTACAATATAGAGAAAGGAGAGATTTATAATTACGATGAAAAGCTAAAGAGATTTATTAGATTAGAATAGCAATTATTTCTCGTTAAATGCTAGTTCTATTTGTTGCTCAATGAGATTAAAACTCTTACGGTGATATTCTGTAATACCATAATTCATTATAGCCTCTCGATGTTTTTTTGTTGGATATCCTTTATTATTAGCCCATTCATAGTGAGGGAACTGCTCACCTAAACGCTGCATATATTCATCTCGGTATGTTTTGGCAAGTATAGATGCAGCAGCAATTGATTGATATTTTGAATCGCCTTTTATTACACAAGTATATTCAATTTCACTAAAAGGTCGAAATCTATTTCCATCGACAATTATATGATTGGGTTGAAGGGAAAGTTTTAAAAGTGCTTTATGCATCGCGCTAACCGATGCCCAAAGGATATTTAAACTGTCTATTTCTTCGGGTGTACATGACGCAACCGAATAGCAGAGGGCTTTAGCCTCTATTATATATCGAAGTTCGTTTCGTTGCTTTTCTGTCAACTGCTTTGAATCGTTAAGTTCTTTACAATCGAAATCATGAGGTAATACAACTGCAGCTGCAAATACAGGACCTGCTAGACAACCGCGACCAGCTTCATCGCAACCTGCTTCGATGACGTTGGGTTTCATGTACAATTTCAATATATCTTTCATCTTCTTAGTAGGGTAATTCAATAGCTTGAGCAGGTTCAATAGCATAAAACACCTTTAATAGCTTGAGCCCCTTCAACGATTAAATGTTTCAAATTCAATAATCAGTTTGTTATCCTCAGGAGGAAAATCGAATACGTAATCTTTCTCTTGTACTTCGTTTCCTAGTAAAGATGAAAAAGACTCGATCATTTCTATCATTTCACTATCAGGAACTTCATCTCCTTTGACATGTGCCATATATAAATTTACTATCATCTCTCTAAGAATACCTTTAATATTAGGAGGCATGGGTACACCAAGATTATTTATACGATTTTCTGCAACTCTATTGGTTATTACCTCAAGCTTATTTCTATATTCTGATTCCAAATTAGGATTAGAAGCAGTAGAAGTAACAAATCTGGTATCTATATACAATGATGAATCAGAAAGATTCATAATCCTATATGCAAATGGATACTGCGAAAGACTTGCAGTTTCGATATCATATAAAATATTACCGGAAGGCGATTTATGCAATGTTATATCGTTTGAATGGAAATGTCCAGTGAATATAATGTTTAGACCGGCATCTGCTAAGCTATCTGCTTTATTTTTCCAATCTTCGACAAGATAATCAGAAAAAAAGGCACTTTGAAATGGCATATGTTCAACTAATCCATGATGCATTATTCCCAAAACTCTAATCCCTTTTACCTGCGCTTCTTGAAGTATTTGAAGTGCCCATATCATTGTTTCATTTCGAATTCTTCCCCCAGTAATAGAATTGTTTACATTCTCATCATAGCGATTTGTGTCTAAAGATAAAAGCCAAGTATCTTTATTTAACTCAGCAGCATAACTAAGAGATGACTCATCTTTACTAAGTATGTTCCCAAAACTCAAAGAATCATATAATTGTTCAAACTCATTTACGGTAACTGATGCTACTGTAGTCGCTTCATCGCCGATATATTGTTTTGAATTTGGTATATTTATGTCGTGATTGCCAGGTGTAACAAAAATGCAAGTACCTGCTTCTTTTAAGGGCTTTAACTTTTCAATAAAATCTATGTGACTTTGGCGTTCACCATGATTAGTTAAATCGCCTGTAATCAAAAGAACATCAATTTCTTCTTCTAAAAGATTATTGAGAACAAGATTGAGAACGGAATGGAGATCTTCAATATTTCTTCCAGTGGAATTCTCATAGACAGAAAGAGCTTTGCCGGGTATAATAAGTTTCTTAGAAAGAAAATGAACATCTGAAATTACGGCAATTTTAATGTCTTCTGAAACAACTACATTTGAAAAGCCATAAAAAAAAATAGATAGAAGGAAGATAATATTAAGAACTCTCTTCATCAGATTATTTATAAAAGTATCCTTTCAGATTATCGATCCATTCCTGTTTATATAGCCAACGCTCAAAAGGGCTATATTCGATAAGATAGAAACTATCTGTAATACGATTAATTTTAAATGCTTCGTCATACAATACACCCCAAACATATTCTGTTAAATCGGGATAATCTATATATGGATTACGGTTGCCTTGTATTTTATAAACCTCCTCGTTTCGTCTTACTTCTTTAATACTTACAGGGTCTTCACGATGCCATTTCAAGAGCAATTCAAGCGACCAATCGCTAAGCCCTGGGTAAGTGTCGCCGCCAACCTGATCGGACTTCCACGAAGCTAATACATCTTCATAAGCGGTAACCAGGTAGAAGTATGTGCGTGCAATATCTCCTTTATACTCATCTATAGGTTCAAATACAGTTTTTGTATAATCGCCCAAAGTATTTTGTCCTACTTTGGATCCATTTGAAGATTCCCACGAAGCAATACCTACTTCTCCAAAGGGCAAGTTACTTCTTCTATTGTTAACGTAACCATCTGTTGGAAATAGATGAAATAAATCAGATTCTAATAATTTGTTGCCTCTAAACCAGCTTCTGGGCAATAAGTGCTCTCTATTGAAACAATCGCCTTCTTTTTTGAAGGTTCCACAGCGATTATTTCTAAAATCGTAGTAATAGTCTGCAACACCATAAGGATTATCGGAATACATATCCCATACCTTATTGTTTTTACTAACGTCGGTGTTTGCAAAAGCTTCCCACAACTTTGAATAAGCAATGACTTTTGGATTTTTTATTGTATTGAAAAGAGCAGTTTTAAGTTCAGCACCACTTTTACCATCAACAGATAAATAAAATCCTTCAGGCACCTGCGCATGGAGTGCAGAGACATAAAACAGCATAAACACAACTAATATGCTGTAAGTTATATATTTCATTTCTTATATGATTATGAGCAAAAGGCAAATATAGTGAATAGATTCACTAATGCAATAAATAATTGCAATAAAACATGAATGGAAAAGGTAAGTTAAAATTAAAGATACTGGTTTATACTAAGTGTATAATATCTTTTCTATCTCCTCAAGATCTGATCGGAATGTTTTATCGAAATCGTAATAGTTTTTCACTGTATTACATGCATGCAATACAGTTGCATGACTGCGATTCCCCACCTGTATACCTATCTGAGAAAGTGATAGTTCGGTATGTTTTTTAATGAAAAACATTGTCACCTGCCGAGCTTGAACAATTTCGCGCTTTCGTGAGGAGGATTGTATAAGATCCTTTTTTATACTATAAAAATCAGAGACAGTATCCTTAATTTTCTGTACAGTAATACGTTTTTGTTCAAACTTAATACTTTGCTCCACTACTCTGCGAGCAAGACTCATATCAATCTCTCTATTATTGATAATAGAATGTGCCATGAGTGAAACAACTATGCCCTCAAGATCACGTACATTCTCGGTTACCATATCGGCTATATAATCGACAACATCATCAGGTATTGAAAGACCATCAGAAAGTATTTTATTTTGCAGAATCTTTTTACGAAGCTCTTTATCTGGGCGCTCTAGCTTTGTAGCCAAACCCCATCTGAAACGTGTAAGCAATCGCTCTTCAACACCTTGCATATCCATAGGAGCACAATCTGAAGTCATCACCAGCTGTTTGTTATTCTGGTGGAGATGATTGAATATATGAAAAAAAGTGTTCTGTGTTTTCTCCAATCCTGATAGCTCTTGAATATCATCAATAATTAAGACATCAATACTCTGATAGAAATTTATAAAATCATTTATAGTATTAAATCTTCTCGCATCGGTGTATTGCACCTTAAATAAATGAGCCGAAAGATAGAGCACCTTTTTGTCTGGGTACAATTCTTGTACTTTTGAGCCTAATGCATGACAAAGATGTGTTTTACCTACACCTGAATTCCCATGTATAAAAAGAGGATTAAAAGCTGTTTTTGCCGGATTGTTAGCCACTGCTTCGGCAGCTGTACGAGTAAGTCGATTACTTTCTCCTTCGAAAAAATTATTGAATTTATATTTTTTGTTTATCTGAGAATCAAACTCAGATGTTTCAACTCTATCGAACGGGCTAGGTACCTTGGCGGAAATTTTCTTATTTGTATACTTATCTGTTCCTGCAAAACTTTTGCTTTCACCACGCATCTCAACTGCTGTATTACTTTCAGTTTCAACTAGTATACGATAATTAAGTATCGTACCTTCGCCTATTTCTCTGTAAAGTGTCTGTTGAATAATATCTAGATATTTATCTTCCAGGTATTCATAGAAAAATTGACTGGGTACTTGTATCGTTAATACATTAGCCTCATAATTTAATGGAACAATAGGTGCAAACCATGTATTGAATGCCGGATCAGGAATATTATCCTTAATAACATTCAAACAATTACTCCATAAAATATCGAATTTGTTATTCATTTAGTTTTTAATTGCTCTTTTCCTTAAATTTGACTTATTCCTTTTCCGGTAATTAGATACAAATTTTCAAAAAATAATTGATATAAAAAAATGGGGCTAAATTAAAAAAACATCTATTGAAAAAACATACCTATCAATCAAACGAATACAACTAACATCCTTATTTATAAAGTTTTACTCGAAACTCTTTTTCTAGACACAACTGATTAGCAGATACATACTAAATACACTTTTTTACACTTAATAATAATAAAACTGCAATAAAAACATCACTTAAAGTCGGATAAATAGTGAGTTACCCGATATATTGAAAAAAATACTATATTTAGAACCATTCTATTTTAGCAAAAGAAGGTGCTGATATGAATTAATCAGCTTAAATTAAAATAATCGCAGTCTGATAGAAAGATATCTATTGGGATTTTCTCTGATATCTTCTAGTAGTTTTGCCGCGTTATCAATGGTGACATTTAAACTATCATGCAATTTTGTATCGTTCAGTAAAAGTCCTAAAGAGTTATCATCTCTATTTATTTTATTTGTCAACGAATTTAAATTTGCAATCGTTTCATCTATTGATTTATATGTGCTCAGGAGGTCCATTTTATTGAGCTCACTGCTTACATTCATTAAATCATTACTAACAGTAGCTAGATTATCGCTTATCTCAGGTAAGTCTTTTTCTACTGAACTAACAATTCTATTAAGGCTAATACTTGACATATTTAATTGGTCGACCGTAGAAGCAATACCCTCAATTGATTTTTCCCACATGGGGTTTGACATAATTCTATCTAATGATAATAATATAGAATCGATTCTAACCATAATAGAATCTGCTTTAGGCATTACACCGGCAACACCCTCCATTAGCCCCATTTCTCTTCTTCCACCGAGAGTATCACCTGGTTGAAAATAATTATCTGATGGCTCAATTATCAAGGTAGCTGTAGATGCACCAAATACATCAGTTCCATATTCAAGATAACTTCCGCTGGGTATTGGTAAATTTTCTGTTAGATTTAATCCTACAGCAAATTCCATTGGATCTGAGCTAATCATCTTTATATCATTTACTAATCCAATTTGATACCCTTTTACATATATAGGTGACGAAATTAACAGATTAGATACATCATTGAATTTAGCGTAGTATTGATTCTGTTTTTTAAAGACATTGAACCCCTTTAGAAAATTTATTCCAAAATAAAGCATAATCAGACTCCCTATGAAAGTCAGACCGATAATTACATTCCTGCTAAACTTATTCTTCATTGATAAACATATGTTTATTTAACACGATTCCCATTTTCAAATTCAACAATAAATGCATCTTTAAATTTCTTTTTAACCTCCCTAAGCTCATTTTTTACTTTCTGGTGATTATTGCTTTTGCCATAAGTATATTTATATACACCACCATCGTAATAGAAATCTACTGGATTTAGCCCCTTAAAAGAGGGGGCACCATTTTCTAGTTTCTTGTCAGAGACAAAGATCTGTATTTTATATTCTCTAACTTCTGAAACTGTGGTGCTTGATGGCTGTACAACAGATTTAACCCCTGAATCACCTTCTCGGGAGAAAACAAAACTTTTTTTGTCGTATTCTCTTTTATACTCTTTAAATCCATTATAAATAGATGTGGCAAGAGATGTTTGTCCACTATTACTTTTTAGATAAGCCTCATCCTGCTTATTACTGATGTATCCTAGTTCTACCAACACACTAGGCATTGCAACTTCTCTTAGAACCAGAAAACCGGCTTGGCGTACATTTCTGTTAATCCGTTTAGAATTATTGACCAGTTGATTTTGTACTAAAGATGCAAAGTAGACGCTTAAATCTAGAAACTCATTTGCCATGAACTCAAAAATAATATATGATTCAGGTTCATTAGGATTAAAACCTTCGTATTTGACGGAATAATCCTCCTCATACATAATAACTGAGTTCTCTGTTTTAGCTACATCTAAGTTGTCTTTACTTCTGTGAAGCCCTAAAACAAAAGTCTCAACTCCTTGCGGGGATGTTCTTTTGCGATCTAGAGCATTGCAATGTATAGAGATAAAGAGATTTGCGTGTTCTTTGTTTGCTATTGATGCCCTCTGATTTAAAGGGACAAACACATCTTTGTTTCGAGTATATAAAACACTCACATCAGGGTGATTGTTTTCAATTAGCTTTCCTAATTTCAATCCTACAGAAAGTACAATATCCTTTTCTTTAGATGTAGAACCTACGGCACCGGGATCTCGTCCGCCGTGACCAGGATCAATTACAACTGTAAAGTTTCTGTTTTGCGCAGATAAAGAAGCATTAAATAAGGTAATGAAAACACCTAAAAGCACTAAAAGCACTCTTTTAGATGTTTTCATATAATATAAATCAAACATGTTTTAAGGCATCAACTCTGCTAATTTTGCTTCAAGAGCATCACCTCTCAGATTCTTTTCTATAATAATACCTTCTTTATCCAATAATATTGTATGCGGAATTCCCACAATTGCATATAAATCTACAACAGGGCTACTCCAGTACTGAAGGTCGGACATCTGTGGCCAAGTAATATTTAAGTCCTTAATTCCTTTTGTCCAAGCTTCATGGTCTTGATCGAAAGATACACCAACAACTTCAAAACCTTTGGATTTATACTTTTCGTACGCTGATACTACATAAGGCATTTCTCTTCGACATGGACCACACCAGGCTGCCCAAAAATCTACTAATACATATTTACCTTGTCCGGCATAATCAGATAGAGAAACTTCATTACCTTGGGGATCGGCAAGAGTAAAATCAACGAACTTTTTCCCTATGGCTACTCTTTCCAGGTTGTCTAAACGATCAACTATCTGTTTTACATTTTCTTTCTCTTTAAATGTATCACTAGCATTATTTAAAATATCTCTCTGCTGCTCTGGTTCGAACATTGAGGAAGATGTTATAAAAAGATACTGACCAAGTTCGTTATTGATATTGTTTTTTGCAAAGTTATAATTCAGTTCTGTAAGCTGTTTGTTAATATTATCATACTCTTGGTTTACCTCTGCTTCAAGTGACTCTGTTAATGTACCTTCAGACTGTGCAGCATTATACCTATCAACTACTGATCTTATCTGTTTTACCAATATTTGCTGCTCTTTTCTCATGCTATTATAGGCATCGTTGACCTCTGTGCCACCTATTGTAATAACAGTATCAAACTTAACAGTAAGTTTCCCAGGTTCTATTAAAACAGGAACTCTGATATCTTGTTCGGCATTTACAGATTCATCTAGTGTAACAAAACGAAGTTCAGCTATTTCTGCATTTCCAGAAAAAGAGAACTCCCCATTTCTTACAACCGACGTGTCAGTAATTATCATTGCATCATCTGTCATCTTTTGCAAGTAAACATTTGTGCCTTCATATGCTTCGTTTACTACCTCACCGTTAACTTTATACTCTTTATTATTCTGACACGACATTAATAAAAGTCCTGCCATTATTGATAAATAAATTAGTTTTCTCATTTTGATTATTTTTTATATTTATTCATTAGCAAAGATATGTAATTTATGCAACTATGAAATAAAATTGTCTGTTTTTCTTATACTACAGCAATAATCAGAACCTTCAGTCGTTTTAATTATTCAAAACAGATAGTATGAGCATATATATATCGAATGGTAAATTATATTTCAAAAACAGAATTGCGGGTAATAGAGAGTCATCAGAATTAGCTTATGTGATTATAAAACAGTTTTTGCGTTGCAGTTATATAGAAGAACGTCTTCATCTACCAGAGAAAGTAATTTTTCTAAATTAAAAATGTTTCCTTCCTTTTTTTCAAAACTCTTTATTGGCATATATTATAATTAAATACTGTGGTATACCATCAATTTTGAAAAACAGAAAAAAACATTTACTTTTGAAATTATAAAAAATTAATCATATGAGCACAATTGTTGCACCTTCGCTATTATCTGCCAACTTCCTCAACCTCGAAAAGGATATAGAGATGCTTAATCGCAGCGAAGCAGATTGGATTCATCTAGATATAATGGATGGAGTGTTTGTACCTAATATATCATTTGGATTTCCAGTAACAAACCTTCTAAAAAAAATTACTAAAAAAACACTGGATACTCACTTAATGATAGTTCAACCAGAAAAATTTATAAATGAGGTAAAAGAAACGGGTTCAACATATATGAATGTGCATTATGAAGCCACTATTCATTTACACAGAGTTGTGCAAGAGATCAAGAACCATGGAATGAAACCCGCTGTTACACTCAATCCACACACGCCCGTATCATTTTTAGATGATATTATATCGGATTTAGATATGGTTTTACTTATGTCTGTTAATCCCGGTTATGGGGGGCAGAAGTTTATCACGAATACTTTAAAAAAAGTGTCTCAATTAAAAGAATTAATACTGCAGAGAAATTCAACTGCTCTTATTGAAGTTGATGGTGGGGTTAATCTTGAGACTGGAAAAATGCTTGTGGACGCAGGCGCCGACGTGCTTGTAGCAGGAAGTTTCATCTTTTCTTCTGAAAACCCTGAGGAATTAATAAAGGAATTAAAAGCATTGTAAATTAGAGCTGTTTCTATCACTTGTAAGAAAAAGAAGAGCCTAGGTTTGAATAAATGAACAGTTTTTTAGGAAAAACGCCCTTTTCCCGTTTATTACTCCCTGTAATAATAGGGATAATTTTATGGCATAAATTCCCTCAGTTCAACTTATCCATGTTGATTCCCGCAATTATTGGATTAGTGATAATGCTTCTTTCGTTCTTCATAGTAAAAAAGAAGCAATATAGTCTAAGGTGGGTATTTGGTGTTGGCCTTTCAATATTTTTGATCTCACTTACAAATTTCCAATATAATAAACAAGAAATAAATTCAACTCTTGAGACTGATACCCCCATTGGTGAATATTACATAGGAACAATAATTGATATACCAGAATTAAAACCTCGTTCCGTAGCATGTAATATTAGACTTTCGGGTCCAAATAATAAAAAAGTTATACTTTATTTGGAACAGACAAGCGAATCTATTCAACTACAACCGGGAGATGAAATAGTTTTTTATTCAAAATTAGAGGTATTTAAAAATTTTGGCAACCCTGATGATTTCGATTATCCTAATTTTATGAAAATCAGAGGATATTCAGGTACAGGATTTGTTACTTCTAGTGACTGGCAAAATACAGGCAACCTATCTAACACACTCAATTGTGTATCTCAACGAATAAGAGCTAAAGCACTAATCTTCTATAAGTCTTTTGATCTTACAACCGATGAATATGCCTTTATTTCGGCACTCACCCTTGGATACAAAAACGATTTAACAGAAAATCTACAGGAAGCATTTCGTGTATCGGGAACAGCACATGTACTTGCGGTAAGTGGATTGCATGTGGGCATTATTTATATAGTTATAAGTATGTTATTCTCATTTTTAGGCAATAGAGGAAAACCTTATTTTTTACGACAATGCTTAATTATAATTGTGCTATGGGGGTATGTTTTTGTTGCGGGCTTGTCTGCATCTGTAATTAGGGCAGCAATTATGTTGTCTATTAATTGTATAGGCAATATTTACAATAGAAAAGGTTTTACACTAAACACCCTCTTTGCTGCAGTATTTTTAATACTTATATACAGTCCTTTTACACTATTTGATATTAGTTTTCAGATGAGCTTTGGTGCAGTTTTTTCCATTCTATTTTTTCAACCTAAACTGCAAAAATTATATTCTCCATCAAATAAAATTATAAAATACTTATGGAGCCTTTCTACAGTTTCACTTTCGGCTCAATTAGGTATTTTCCCTTTAATACTATATTATTTTGGTACGTTTCCTACATATTTTTTCATCACCAATATATTAGTAGTTCCACTAGTTGCAATTATAATTTATACTGTTTCTCCTTTAATAATATTAAGTCTCCCCATATTTATAAATTCGGTATTCTTCGAGTTTATAAGAACAACACTCCAATGGATTGTAAAAACACTAATTGAAATAACATTATATATTGTGTATTTTGCTGAAGCCCTTCCTTTTTCGCAGATTGAAGATTTAAATATTTCTATATTACAAACAATACTTCTTGCTGGTTTTATTTTCATATTCACTAACTGGCTTTTTACAAAAAAACCTCGCTCTCTTATATTCTCACTTACATTTATGTGGGTATTCCTACTTGTAAAAACCTATAATTATACTCAATTAAAGCAACCGGAACTAGTGGTTTTTAACAGTAAAAACAAAAGTGAAATATTACTTTTCCACAAGAACAAACGTCATTTTATTGAAATCCCTGATAACGGACTATTACCCCATCATGAAAAATCAATTTACAGATTATCAGACTGCTCGATTTTATACAACTCAACAGATGAGAGTATTTCACTTGACATACTTATTCTTTCCGATTACAAGAATTTTAATCTCGAGAAGATACTTGCAATATTTAATCCTTCAATAATTGTAATTGATAGTTCATTACCTTCCGTCTTATCAAAATCTGTAACAAATCAATGTAAGTTGTTAGGGATTGTGACCCATGATGTTACAAAAGATGGGGCATTTTCGATTGAAATTTAGTACTTTTGCTATCTAAATTTAAATATTAGTAAGGCTATGAACAAATTACCTTCTATCTCGTCTATTATAGAACCCGAAAAGGTGAAACAGATAATGGATGCTATTGATAGTGCGCATAATATTCTTATAACGACACATTTATCACCAGACGGGGACGCTATAGGCTCTTCTCTTGCATTATATCATTTCATTAAAAATAAAGATAAAAAAGTTAGATTAATTGTACCGAATTCATTCCCTTACTTTCTTAAGTGGATGGATGGAATTAATGAAATTGAAATATTTGAATACAATCCTGCTGCGGGTTTAACTATAATCAAGAATTCAGATCTTATTTTTTCTCTCGACTATAATGTAAGTAAAAGAGTTGGTGAAATGGGCCCCCATATTGAAAGTTCGCCTGCAAAGAAAATATTAATCGATCATCACCCTTTACCAGGCACTAACTTCGATATTATAGTATCAAAACCTGAAATATCATCGACCAGTGAACTAATTTTTCGGTTGCTCTTCCAAGCTGATAAATATGATGAGATAACAAAAGCAGAGGCAGAATCCATATACTGTGGAATGATGACCGACACCGGTGGTTTTACTTACAACTCATCAGATCCCGAGATCTATGAAATAATTAGTCTACTTTTAAGGAAGAACATTGATAAAGACATGATTTACTCTCACGTCTTTAACAATTACTCAGAAGATAGATTCAGATTACTAGGATTCACACTCTCGCAAAGAATGAAAGTATACCCCGAGCTCCACTCAGCTCTTTTATATCTTTCTAAAGAAGATCAAAAACAATTCAAATTCAATAAAGGAGATACTGAGGGTTTTGTAAACTATCCTCTTAGCATAAAAGGTATTGTTTTCTCCACTTTTATTAGAGAAGATGAAGGCATCATAAAATTGTCATTTCGTTCACAAAATGACTTTCCATGTAATAAGTTCGCTTCAGAACTCTTTAATGGAGGAGGCCATTTAAAAGCTTCCGGAGGAGAGTTTAAAGGTACTTTTGAGGAAGCTATAAGAATTTACATCGAAGGGTTAAAAAAATATGAAGAGATATTAAAAGAAGCAATTAAAGGAGAATAACTCTTTTTTATAAATAGAATATGTATTTTTGCATAAAAAAAGTATGAATAAAACTTATATACTGATTATAACTATCTTCACTATCATAATCTCTGCGGTTTCTTGCAAGGACCAGAAAACATATGCCGATTATCTTAAAGAAGAAACAAAAGCAATTGATGAGTTTATTGTAAAAAACAACCTTAATATACTTTCCAAGTTTCCATCAAATGGAGTATTTGGGGATAAGGATTTTTATAAAGATCCCGAATCTAAGGTTTATTATAATATAGTAGAGTATGGAGATACAACTGACATTATTTTTCTCGGAGAAAAGGTATTCGTAAGATTTATGGGTCTCAAATACTTTATGGTAGATGACTCCGCCACATATACAAATAATGACAATATCAATCCGCAAGAAATTAATTATATTGGTCCTGTGAACTCATCAACCCGCAGTTATTACACAGTTCCCGGATGGGCAGTGCCATTACCAAGAGTAGGTCATAATGCCATAGTAAAAATGATTGTACCATTCAATATGGGTTCATCCACCGAGAGGTCTCAATATCAAGCAACCTATTATGACAGAATAGAATACAGGTTTGAGAGCAAAGTCAACCAGTAATTATAAAAACAACAAAAAGATATTATATTCTTTATGACTTTAATTAAATCCATATCCGGCATCAGGGGAACAATTGGAGGAGAAGCAGGTAATAATCTTACTCCTCTCGACATTGTGAAATTCACTGCAGCCTATGCTACTTTTATAAAAGAATCTGCTAAAAGCAAGCGACCACAAATAGTTGTAGGTAGAGATGCAAGAATCTCTGGTGAAATGGTTCATAGAATTATAACTGGCACTTTAATTGGGATGGGATGTGATGTTACAGATATTGGAATGGCTACAACGCCTACTACTGAAATAGCTGTAAAAAAAGAGAATGCAACGGGTGGCATAATTATAACTGCAAGTCACAACCCTAAACAGTGGAATGCTTTAAAGCTTCTTAATAGTGAAGGTGAATTTCTTAATGCAGAAGAAGGAGAGCAAATATTAAATATTGCTGAAAAGGAAGAGTTTGAATTCGCACAAGTAGAAGATCTGGGTGAAATATCTCAGCGTCAGTATCTTCATGAACATATTCAATCTATATTATCACTTGATCTTGTTGATGTAGATGCAATTAAGAAAGCTAATTTCAGTGTTGCTATAGACTGCGTTAATTCAGTAGGAGGAATTGCTATACCAGAGCTACTTTATGCGCTAGGCGTTAAAATAATATTTAAACTTCACTGTGCACCTCACGGTAACTTTTCACATAACCCTGAACCACTTCCTCAGCATCTTACCGAGCTCTCTTCACTTACCCGGACATCTAAGGCAGATGTGGGTTTTGCTGTTGACCCAGATGTTGACAGGTTAGCAATATATTGCGAGAACGGTGAGCCCTTTGGAGAAGAATATACTCTTGTATCAATTTCAGATTATGTATTACAACATACTCCCGGAAATACTGTTTCAAATTTAAGCTCCACAAGGGCTCTAAGAGATGTAACAGCAAAAAGAGGTGGAAACTACTATGCAGCAGCGGTTGGCGAAGTTAATGTAGTAACTAAAATGAAAGAGGTAGATGCTATTATTGGCGGAGAAGGCAATGGAGGAGTTATTTACCCTGCCTCTCACTATGGACGAGATGCATTAGTAGGAATTGCACTTTTTCTATCACAAATGGCTAAATCTGGAAAGAAGCCTTCAGAACTTAAAGCTTATTATCCATCGTATTTTATGGCGAAGCAAAAAATTACGCTAACACCAGAAATGAATATTGATGAAATACTGGTCAAGGTGAAAGAGCAATATATTGATCAAAATCCTATTGATATCGATGGGGTTAAAATTGACTTCCCCGACAAATGGGTGCATTT
This sequence comes from Fermentimonas sp., assembly GCA_015478775.1. GTDB lineage: Bacteria > Bacteroidota > Bacteroidia > Bacteroidales > Dysgonomonadaceae > Proteiniphilum. Next base: position 51,063 of record JADMKP010000001.1, read on the forward strand.
ACGTAAATCAAATACAGAGCCCATTATCCGTATTTACTCCGAAGCTAATTCACAAGAAGAGGCAGAAGTGATAGGACAACATATTATTGATTTAATTAAAAAACTTGCCTAAATGTTTTAGAGAATGAAAGATGCATTAATTAGTAATGATGACATACGAAGTATGCATCCAATCTTTCAAGGAAAACATGGTGATAAGATTATTGACTTGGGCATTAAAATCTCGGCATTACACGTTCCCAACGAGATATATAACCGCTCCAAACATCTAAGAGGTGCTAATTTTTGCAAAGATGTTTTGGATAATTTAGCGATAAAACGTATATTAAAAAATGTAGAAGTTCTTGATGAATTTAATGATAGCCCATTTATAACAGTTTCAAATCATCCATATGGACACATTGATGGAATTGCAATAATCGAAGCAATCTCAAGTCGTACAGGCCACTACAAGATGATGGTAAACCATATTCTTGGTCTGATTGATACAATGGCTGAAAATTTTATAACTGTAAATCCTCTCATAAATGAAGAGAAAAACAAAGTTACATTTGCCGGGATAAGAGAGAGCATTGCTCATCTTAGGGAAAATTATCCAATGGGCTTTTTTCCCGCCGGTGCAGTATCAAATCTATATTTTAAAAAGGGCCGATTTATTATCGAAGATAGAGAATGGCAACCAGCTGTTCTTAAAATAATACAAAAAGCAGGAATTCCTGTTATACCCATTCACATTTCAGGTTTTAATAGCACTTCATTCTATCTTTCAAGAATCTTTGGATGGAAATTTAGAAATCTAAGACTCTGTCATGAACTTTATAATAAGAAAGGAAAAGAAATGGTGTTGACTTTTGGTGAACCAATTATGCCCAAAACCATTAAACAATTTAATGATGGCACTCAACAATTGGGTGATTTCCTAAAAAGGACAACATATACATTAGGTAAAAAAATATAATTATGGCAAAGCAATCAATACATCAGGTTAAACAACGTTTTGGCATTATAGGTACTTCACCCGAGCTGGATCGGGCTATAGATATTGCTTTGCAGGTATCACCAACCGACCTCTCGGTATTGATAACTGGTGAGAGTGGAGCAGGAAAAGAAAACTTCCCACAAATAATACATCAATATAGTAAACGAAAACATGGGCCATATTTCGCAATAAACTGTGGTTCAATTCCAGAAGGCACTATAGACTCCGAGCTATTTGGACATGAAAAGGGCTCTTTTACAGGTGCTACCGGTACAAGAAAAGGTTATTTTGAAGTATCAAACGGGGGGACGCTTTTCTTGGATGAAGTAGGCGAATTGCCATTATCCACACAAGCCAGGCTACTAAGAGTACTAGAGACTGGTGAATTTATCAAAGTCGGATCCTCTAAAGTTGAAAAAAGTGATGTCAGGTTGGTAGCTGCCACAAACCTCGATTTAATTAAAGCAGTAGAAAAAGGTAAATTCCGTGAGGATCTATATTTCAGATTAAATACTGTCCCCATTAGAGTACCAGCTCTTAGAGATAGGAAGGAAGACATACCGCTACTATTCAGGAAATTCACTGCTGATTGTGCTGAGAAATATATGATGCCCCCAATTAATCTAACAGAAGATGCCATCGAAATACTAAAAAGCTACAGATGGCCGGGTAATGTACGTCAGCTTAAAAATATAACTGAGCAGATATCAATAATTGAGAGGGAGAGAGTTATTAACTCCGAAACCTTAAAGAAATATCTGCCTCATCACGAAGTAGGAATGTTACCGGTTGCTATATCAAAAATATACGAGTCAGAAAATAAATCATTTGCAAATGAGCGTGAAATATTATATCAGGTTCTCTTCGATATGAAAAAAGATCTTACCGATCTTAAACAAGTAGTAAACAGCATCATAGAAGATAGCATTCAGCACAAGCCCTCAAACGTGGTTCCTGTAAAGTATGAAACATTTACAGATAATATAACCATTAGAGAGACTATAAATAACGATAACGATATCCAAGAAGCTACTGAGTATGAAGAAAGCGCACTTTCAATCAGTGAAGTAGAGAAAGATATGATTGCTAAGGCGCTTGAACGTCATAGTGGTAAGAGAAAGATGGCAGCTAATGAATTAGGTATTTCTGAAAGGACTCTATATCGCAAAATTAAGGAATACGATTTATAGTTAAAACAACAACAGATGAAACGCATAAAACAAATATCATTTATCTTTCTTTTATTTCTATTAATAAGCTCTTGTAGTATCAATTATTCATTCAGAACTGCCTCCATAGACTATGAGCTTACAAAAACATTATCTATAGCTCATTTCATAAATCAGGCCCCATTAGTTTATCCGCCACTGGAGCAAAGGTTTAACGAGTCGATGGTTGACATGTTTACACGAAATACACGCCTTCAATTAGTACAACAAAATGCAGACATGGAAATTGAAGGTGAAATAGTAGGCTATCAGTTAACTCCACTTGCCGTACAAGAAGATGCATTTGCTTCTGAAACCAGACTAACAATGAGTGTTCGCATGCGCTTCAGAAACAATAAGACAAACGATCCACCTATTGAAGAGACAATTTCAGCTAATAGAAACTTCTCTAGTAATACTGTATTCGACTCTGTTCAAGACGAGCTTATGAGACAATTAATAGAAGAAATAGTTGATCAGATTTTCAATTCCACTATGGCAAATTGGTAGAGATAATGAAAAAGACTGAACTATACGAACTCATTGATATTCACATATCAGAAAGCCTTCAGAATTCTCTGAAAGATAAATCCAATGTAGATAGTCCAGGCCTAAAGTTAAATCATGAGTTAATAGTTGAAGATTTAGAAGATATTGTAATAGAGTATCCTTATTTTCAAACAGCAAGACTTTTATACACAATTGAATTACAAAACAACAATCAGAATCTTTTTATTGAAGAATTAGCTAAAACCGCTGTTTTATGTGCCGACAGAAAAAGATTATTTTATCTTATCCAACCTGATAATTATAGGGAATTTACAAGACTTACTAAAAGCATTTTAGACAATAAGGATAGAACAGAAGAATTACTTGATTCATATTTCAAAACTTTTATCGAAAAACCTACCGAATTAAGCTTTGCACCTAGCGAATATTTCAGTTATCTTGAATCGTTAGGTGAAGAAACAACTGGGGGTGAGGATTCTACTGAAACAACACAAAACGATTATCATCTTCAGCACCAAGATATTATTGATGCATTTATAGAAAAGAACGAATCCGATACTTTAAATAGGATACAGTTCACAAAAAAAACAAGCAATCCAACTACTATTATTGAGGAATTAACAGATAGTCCCAAAAAAGATGATGATAGTGAGTTTCTTACCGAAACACTTGCTAAAATATACATCAAACAAAAGAAATATGATAAAGCTCTTGCTATTATTAAGCAATTAAGTTTGAATTACCCAAAAAAAAGTGCTTACTTTGCGGACCAAATTCGTTTTTTGGAATACTTGATAATGAACGACAAAAAAAACAATTAAAATTATGTATATTTTCCTTACCATTCTTATTCTGCTTGCTTCTATATTAATGATATTTGCCGTTTTGGTTCAAAAATCAAAAGGTGGAGGTTTAGCAAGTGGCTTCTCCTCATCTAATCAGATAATGGGAGTAAGAAAAACTACTGACTTTATTGAAAAGTTCACATGGTCATTAGCTGCTGTAGTAATTCTACTTAGCATTTTAACTGCAAAATACACTGCTGCCGGTTCTAGCTTACCACAATCTCAAGTAGAGGTACAACAGCCAGCACCGCTTAGTCCCACTACAGCACCAGATGTAGCACCGTTTGCTCCATTATCTGCACCTGCTGAAGATACACCACAAGAAGAATCGCCTACTGAATAATTAAAATGAAAAGGTGGAATTTATTTCTTATCCTTCTTCTACCAGCAATATCCTTTGCACAGGGTTTTACCCTGGATACAATAAGAGTTGCTTCGGAAGACAGTAGAAATATTCATCAAAGCACACAATTAAATCAAACTGAGTTATCTTTAAATAAAGATAACTCTAGTCATTTTATACTAGATCGTACTAAACTCCGCCTCGGTGCTAATATAGGTCTTTCGCTCAGCAAAAACTACACATATTTAGGAGTTGGCCCTCAAATCGGATATCAATTCAATAACTATTTCATGGCCGGTGCTGGTTTAAAGTATTATCACTTGAAAAGAAATTTATCAAATTACGAAAGAAAAAACAATCTTCTAGGATTCAATCTCTTTGGATATATTTATCCAGTTAGATTTATTACAATATTTGCACAACCAGAGTTAAATTATATCTGGTCAAATATTACGTATAATACAGGAGAAAAAATAACAAATAACGGCATTGCGCCATCTCTGATATTAGGTGCTGGCTTAAAACTAGGCCCTACGCATGTAACCTTAAATTATGATCTTATTCAACATAATAATTCTCCACACCCAGATGGATTTTATTTAGGCATTTCAGCATTTTTCTAACGAATCAAAATATCCCTTACAACAGGTATACCTACATATTCATTAATCTTTTCTATAAGTCCCTCTTTATTCATTATTAGCTCTGCCCTAAGCACAGCCGACGAAAGATGAACATACAGCACACTTCTTTTAAAATAGACATTACGCGTATATTTCAAAACTCCATCACCAAGCACTTCATGCCATGCCTTGACAGCACGATGTTCAGCTAGTTTAATTTTTAAACCAGAATTACCATCCAGAAAATCGGCAAGGACCTCAGATATTGGTTGTGCATTTTTCTTTTTCATCTCAGCATAACTTTTACTTCACCATCCACTACGCTGTAAATATTATATCTATTATTTAGCCTGTGTAGGATTCTATCAAGAGACTCTCTATTAGTATCGGAGATAAATATCTGTCCAAATTCAGGACCCGAAACAAGCTTCACAATCTCCTCTACCCTAATAGCATCCAACCTGTCGAAGATGTCGTCAAGCAACAGAATAGGAGTAGAACCACCAGTTTCAAGAAGATATTTAAACTGAGCTAATTTTAGAGATACAAAATATGTTTTATTTTGTCCTTGAGATCCCACCTTCTTTATAGGGAAGCCATCAAGCAACATTTCAAGCTCATCTCGGTGAATACCGGTTGTGGTGTGACCAATAGCCATATCACGTTGACGATTTCTTCTAATCAATTCACTAAAATCCCCATCATTCAATTGAGAAATATAATCAAAAGAGACTGTATCGGCTGAACAACTAATCTGTGAGTAATACAAATTAAATATCGGTGACAGCTTCACAATAAACTCTTTCCGCTTTTGATAAATAAAAATTCCATCTTCCACAATTTGATCTTCCCAAAGATCTAAAAGAGATAAGTCGAGTTGATCAGCCTCAAGTTTCAAAAGAGCATTTCTTTGCTGTAAGGCTTTATTATATCTAACCAAAGACCGCAGATACTCTTTATCAAACTGCGAAATGGCCATATCCATAAACTTACGTCTTTCATCACTAGCACCTATTATTAGCTCATTGTCAGTGGGAGAAATCATTACAAGAGGAATTAACCCAATGTGATCCGACAATCTATCATACTCTTTTTTATTTCTCTTAAATTGCTTCTTCTGTCTCCTGCGTACGGCACTATATACAATTTCTTCAGATTTATCTCTAAAAGAATACTTACCCTGAAGCATACACATATCAGCATCATGGCTAATTATCTGTGAGTCTATAGGATTTGTATAACTCTTACAAAAAGATAAATAGTAGACGGCATCCAGTAGATTGGTTTTACCCATACCGTTGTTACCTATAAAACAATTAATCTTTGGTGAAAGGTTAAGTTCCGCCTGAGCTATATTCTTATAATTTATTATCGTTAGTTCATTTAAAACCATCAATCTATACTCCTAATTCTGATTTAAAAAAGACATTTCTACTCTCCCATTAATAAACTCTGTAGATCTTCGGGAGTGATATTCAATTTAAGCCTACCATCAGATGCAAACGATATTCTCCCTCTCTCCTCAGACACAATTATAACCTTGGCATCGGTCTCTTGTGAGATTCCCAATCCTGCCCTATGCCTCAAGCCAAGATGGGTAGGAATATTGGGATTTTGAGAAATAGGTAAAATACAACCTGCTGCTTTTATTTTCTTTCCCACAATAACCATTGCACCATCATGAAGCGGACTGTTTTTAAAAAACACGTTCTCAATTAATCGCGATGACACATCAGCATTTATAATTTCTCCTGTTTGCTCATAAAGTCCCATATGAATATCGCCCTGAATTGCTATAAGAGCTCCTGTGTTAGTTTTAGACATATTCATACAAGCTAAAACTATTGCAGTTAGGTGCGAAGTATCTTTATTGTCTCGCTCACTGGGGAAAAAGAGCTTCGTAATAAAATTCCATCCTTTTTTTGAACCAAGCGACATAAGAAATCGGCGTATCTCATCTTGAAAAAGTATTACTATTAAGAAAAGTCCCACACTCACAAACTGATCAAGAATGGACCCCAGTAGCACCATATTAAACAAACGTGATACCAACAGCCAAATGATCATAAAAACCAAAATTCCCAAAAACAATGGTCTTAATCCAGATATCCTCACCAACCTGAATAAATAAAACAGGAGTAAAGCTACTAGAAGTACATCAATAAAATCTTTTATACCAAAATGAGCAAACATATTTTTTATTTATCGTATACAGTTAACTCGGATATTATTTTTACGCACTCCACAGCCTCTTTCACATCATGTACCCTCATAATGTTTGCACCAGAAAGGAGAGAGACCGTATTTAGTACTGTAGTGCCATTCAAACTGTTCTCTGGGGTGGTATCAAGCAGTTTGTAAATCATAGATTTTCTCGATATACCCACCAATATCGGTTCTTCAAAGATATGAAAATATTTAAGATATGCCATCAATTCGTAGTTTTGTGCCATACTCTTACTAAATCCAAAACCTGGATCAATTATAACATCATTAACCCCCCAAAGACTTAGTTTAGCCCTCTTTTCAGAGAAGTAGTACAAAATATCCTGAATATAATTATCATAATGAGTCATATTCTGCATTGTTTGCGGCACACCTCTCATATGCATTAAAATATACGGTACATTCAGCTTAGCAACAACACCAAACATACTTTTATCTATCTCTCCTCCCGAAATATCATTTATAATATTCGCTCCATACACTTCAACAGCCTCCTTTGCAACATCCGCATAAAAAGTATCGATAGAAATTATTGAATCAGGAAATTCATTGCGAATCAATTTTAGAGCTGGCATCAACCTATCCGATTCCTCCTCTGCTGACAGGAATTTAGACGTTGGTGAAGTTGACTGTGCTCCTACATCAATTATAGCACCTCCCTCATCAAGAATAACTCTACATCTTTTCACAATCTCCTCATCAGATTGTTTCCTACTTTCCAAATAAAATGAATTAGGCGTTACATTCAAAATGCCCATCACCAGAGGAGTTGACAGGTTTATAAGAGATCCGTTTATATTAATTGTCTTTTCAACTTTCATAATATGTTTCTATATATTGGCTCTATAGAACAGAGTTAGGATCACGATTGGGATAGTCAATAGTATAATGAAGTCCTCTACTCTCTTTACGTGCCATTGCTTGTTTAATAACCAGATAACCAACTTTAATAATATTTCTCAGCTCACAAATATCACGTGAAACCACAGATCTCTGGAATAGATTCTCTGTTTCCCTAAAAATAATATTCAATCTGTTCATTGCTCTCTGCAAACGCAAATCCGAACGTACTATACCTACGTACGATGACATAATCTGCCCAACTTCCTTATAGCTTTGAGTAATTAATACCATCTCCTCAGGAGAAGTAGTTCCTTCATCATTCCAAGGCGGAATATTATCTTGAAAATTATAACTTTTAATAATTCCAAGTGAGTGCTTTGCAGCAGCATCAGCATAAACAACAGCTTCTATAAGTGAATTAGAAGCAAGACGATTTGCCCCATGCAACCCTGTGCAAGCACATTCTCCATTTGCATACAAACGATCTATAGAAGTTTCTCCATCTTGGTTTACAGTAATCCCACCACATAAATAATGTGCAGCAGGCGCAACTGGAATCATCTCCTTTATTATATCAATACCAAAAGACAAACACTTTTCGTAGATAGAAGGAAATTGTTTTTTTATCTCTGCTGGTTCTTTAAAGGTTATATCCAGAAACACATAATCATCTCCCCTTTCTTTCATTTCAGAGTCAATAGCCCTAGCAACTATATCTCGAGGAGCAAGCGAACCTCTTTCGTCATATTTATGCATAAATTCTTCCCCATCTTTAGTTTTTAAGATACCCCCAAATCCACGCATAGCCTCAGTAATCAAAAATGAAGGTCTTGCTCCAGGATGGTAAAGTGCAGTTGGATGAAACTGCACAAATTCCATACCCTTTATCTCACCCTTGGCACGTGCCACCATTGCTATACCATCACCTGTAGCAACATCAGGGTTTGTAGTAGTTTGATATACCGAACCTATGCCCCCAGTTGCCATTAATGTAACCTTAGACAAAAAAGTATCTATTTGATTTGTTCCTTGATCCAGAATATATGCACCATAACATTCAATTCCGGGAGTATATCGTGTTATAATTTCTCCAAGATGATGTTGTGTGAGTACCTCTATAGCAAAATGATTTTCAAAGAGATCAATATTCGGGTGCTTTCGGATTGTATCAATTAAACTAACCTGAATTTCTGCCCCAGTACTATCTTTATGATGTAAAATACGAAATTCTGAATGTCCGCCTTCACGGTGAAGATCAAAATTACCTTTATCATCTTTATCAAAATCAACACCCCAGTTTATAAGTTCTACTATCTGAGCTGGTGCCTCATTCACTACCTTCTTTACCACCTCGATATCACATAATCCACCACCTGCATCAAGAGTATCATCAATATGCTTCTCAAAATTATCCCAAGCATTTGTTACCGAAGCAATACCCCCTTGTGCATAAAAAGTATTAGCGTCCTCCAGTTTATTTTTAGCTATTATAGCTACTTTTCCATACTTGGCAACCTTAAGCGCATAGCTCATACCAGCAATACCTGAGCCAATTACCAGAAAATCATATTTATATACCATCTATCTTTCAGTTCTGATTATTTGCACAAAATTAATCAATTATTAGAGTATTCTACACTTACCCCATAGTTAAAAGTCCCATATTAATTTGTAATTATAATTCTATTACTTTACTTTGTTGGTTAGTATTAAACTTCTTATGATCTTTTTAAACAAGTATCAATATGAAACACATTATTACTTTATTACTATTATTATTTTTATTTTCAACACCAAATCTTCATTCTACTAACATAAATCAACAGCCAGAACCCACTATCCTATTAAAAGGAAGAGTTTTAGGAGACGAAAGCAAACAGCCGTTAATAAGTGCCAGTGTAGCAACCGAACTTATGAATATTTCAACGGTAACCAATCAGGAGGGATATTTTTCAATCAGAGTACCGGCATCTTCAAGCAACTCTAAATTAATAATACGTCACATAGGTTATTCCAATAAAGAAATTCCTATCTCCACACTTATCAACAACCCTAATAACCAAATCATACTAATTTCTTCACCCATCGAATTAGGAGAAATACAAGTTGTTTCAGGAGATGGCTCTCAACTGGTAAAAGATGCTTTATATAAGATTCCCCAGAATTATCCATCTTCACCAAATATGATGGTTGCTTTCTATCGTGAATCAATAAAAAAAGGGTCAAAATATATCTCTTTGGTAGAAACCGTTCTTGATGTTTATAAAGCTTCTTATCGTTCATACAACAATGATCAGGCAAGAATTTACATTGGGCGAAAAGCAACAGATATTACTCCACGTGACACCGTTTTGTTAAAATTTCAAGGAGGAATAAGCGATGCACTCATGCTGGATATTGCCAAAAATCCCGAAGTTGTTTTTGGCACCGATGCTTCTGAGTATAAATTTCATATAGAAGGGCTTATTAATTTCAATAACAAACCACACTATAAAATAAGCTTTTCTCCCCTTTCTGAAGTCGAAGAAATTCTTTTCAGAGGAACAATTTACCTCGAATACAAATCACTTTCTTTTGCTCGAATGGAATTTAATATGAATGTTGAGGACCGAAAGGATGCTGCCAATATTTTTATCCGAAAAAAACCATCTAAAATGCGGGTAGAAGTAGAGCAAGCAAGATACATTATAGATTATATAGAGAATAATGGCAAATGGTATTTTAATTATAGTGCAACCGATGTAGAATTTAAAGTTAGGTGGACCAACAGATTCTTCGGACTATTTTCGACAAACTATGTAATTTCTTCAGAAATTGCAATCACAGACAGATATAACGACAATGTTATAAAATTTCCTCGAAACGAGCGTATCAGATCTACAGATGTAATTGCCGAAAAAGTAGAATACTTTCTCGACCCAACTTTCTGGGGCGACTATAACGTTATAGAACCCGACCAAGAGATCACAGATGCAATAAAAAGATTAAGTGATAAACTCAGAAGAAGAAACGAATAACTAACTGAATAAAAGGTGAAAACTGTTTGCATATAAAAAATTAAGCAGTATCTTTGCAACCCAAGTTTTTTAAACATTATATTTATAAACATGTATTTAGATTCTACTAAAAAGCAAGAAATCTTTGCAAAGCACGGAAAGTCTAACACTGATACTGGCTCACCAGAAGCGCAGATAGCATTGTTTTCATACCGTATTTCGCATTTGACTCAACACTTGAAGTCAAACAAAAAAGATTATAACACAGAAAGAGCATTGAGAATTTTAGTTGGTAAACGTCGTCGTTTACTAGATTATCTGATTGATATCGATATTGAAAGATATCGTTCAATTATTAAAGAATTAGGAATCAGAAAATAATTCTCACAAAAAAATCAAAGAGGGTAAAGTTACATTTATCCTCTTTTTTTTGCTAACTTAGATATGTCAGACTATCAATTACTTAACGCTTTTATGGTTAACACTAAAACAAAAAACATATTATATAACTATGTTTTATAATATGTTTTTAAATTTTGCCCATTCAAAATGATGCCATATCTTTGTATCGATAACCTAAAACAATCTTTTTTACCTTATTTACTGATATCACGTTAACCCAATACGAAAGAGGCCATTTCAATCGAAGTGGCCTCTTTTAAATTTTAATCCACTTTAAACACTTTACACTATTATTCCGTTATATCTTTTGCCATAATTAAAATGATAAATGAATAACAACTGGAAAAGAACTTTTGCAATTATCTGGAGTGGGCAGTTCTTCTCCATTCTCACAAGCAGTCTCGTAAACTTTGCAATAATAATTTGGCTAAGTCTTCAAACAGGCTCAGCAGAGATACTTGCATTTGCCGCAATTGCAGCAATGCTGCCACAGTCAATCATCGGCCCGTTCACCGGCGCTCTAATCGATAGGGGTAATCGAAAACTCGTAATGATGCTTGCAGACACCTTCATTGCGCTATGTACATTAATACTTGCCATCTTGTTTTGGCTCGACGTAGCAGAGCTATGGCATATATTCGCGCTATTGGCACTCCGCTCCGTAGGCTCAGCCTTTCACATGCCTGCTATGCAAGCCTCCGTTCCATTACTTGCACCCATCGAACAGTTAACCCGTATAGCCGGAATAAATCAAATAATAGCCTCTGTAAGCCAAATAGCAGGTCCCGCACTTGGAGCAATGCTAATTACAATATGGGATATAGAATATGTGCTCATATTTGATGTAGCAGGCGCCTTACTTGCAGTAACCTCCCTTTTCTTCGTTCATATTCCCAACCCAGAGAAACAAAATGACTTAGAAAGAGACATACTAAAAGAGATGAAAGAAGGAGCCATGGTGGTATTAAGAAATAGAGGGTTGAGTTTCGTGTTTCTATACTCAACCCTGGTAGTATTTTTTATTGTTCCAATAAGCGTTTTATTCCCACTTATGACCCTCGATTATTTTAATGGCACAGAGTTTCAAGCCGGCATTATTGAAGCAATCTGGAGTGTGGGTGCTTTAGTTGGAGGAGCAATAATGGGAGTAAAAGTATACAAAGTCAATCGAGTTGGATTAATAAACTGGATGCACTTGTTGCTCGGAGTGGCATTTCTATTATCTGGACTACTATCCCCCACTGGGCTTGTCTGGTTTGCCATTTTAACGGCTCTCTCCGGCGTTACAGGCGCAGTATACAACTCAGCCTTCACTGGCCTTATTCAAACCAAGATAGAGCCCACAGCGTTAGGCAGAGTCTTCTCAATGTACTATACCATCGCACTAATACCATCAATGTTAGGATTAATTGGAATTGGATTTATTGCAGATACCATAGGCCTAAACAATTCCTTCATTATATCTGGTATTATAATAATGATAATAGGAATAGTAGCTTTCAACACAAAATCTGCAATGAAATTAGACAAAATGCATATTTAAAAGTCACTTTTAACCCAATATGCACATTTAATTCAGAGATTCTGCATAACTTTAAATTATAAACTATGCCAACATTAACAATCTTAATAATTGTATTATCAGCAGTACTCTTACTGCTGTATATGGTGCTCAAATTAAAAATAAGTGCCTTCATTGCCCTATTACTTGTATCAGTATTTGTTGGTATTGCCACCGGTATGCCACTTAGTTCTATCACCATGTCAATACAAGAAGGCATGGCAGGAACCTTAGGATTTGTGGCTACAGTAGTTGGTCTCGGTGCAATATTCGGACAAATGCTCGAAAGCTCAGGAGGAGCAGAATCACTTGCAAATTATCTTCTTAAGAAATTCGGAAAAGAACGTGCACCCTGGGCATTGGCTATAACCGGATTTATAGTTGCAATACCTGTTTTCTTTGATGTAGGATTTATTATTTTGGTGCCAATTATTTATGCTCTCTCACGCGACACCAAAAGATCACTTCTCTATTATGCTATTCCATTACTTGCGGGATTAGCTGCAACGCACAGTTTTATTCCACCCACTCCGGGACCTGTTGCTGTTGCTGATATAATAAATGCACAACTTGGGTGGGTAATTCTTTTAGGTTTTATTCTCGGAATACCCACTACTATTATTGCAGGACCCATTTTTGGTAAATATATAGCAAAAAAGATTCATCTCGAACCGCCCGTTAGCTTAGATTTACCCCATCAAGAACTATCTTCAGAAAACCAACCTCCATTTCGTACAATTGTAATAATAATTGCTATTCCTCTATTCCTTATACTTCTAAATACATTCACCACCGTTGCTGTAGCAAACAAAGTAGTAGCTCAATCAATATGGACCGAAATAATTGAATTCATAGGGCACCCATTCTCTGCGCTTATAATTGCCACTCTTGTTGCCACCTATTTTCTCTGTATCAAAAGAGGTATGGGAAAGCAAAAAGTTCTTGAGTTAAGCACCAAAGCATTAGGTCCTGCAGGAATAATCATATTAATAACCGGTGCAGGAGGAGTATTAAAACAGGTGTTGATCGATAGTGGAATAGGACTATCAATGGCTGAATCTATGATGCATTCACCTCTCCCACCAATAATGCTGGCATGGCTAATCGCAGCAGCAGTCAGAGTAACCCAAGGCTCGGCCACAGTGGCAATGATAACCGCAGCCAGTTTAATTGCTCCTATTCTCGGAGAAATAGAACTAAGTGACCCTCATCGTGCATTAATTGTTATATCAATCGCATCGGGTGCCACAATCTTATCGCACGTAAATGACAGCGGCTTTTGGCTAGTCGGTAAATATCTAGGTATGAATGAAAAACAAACACTTCAAAGCTGGACTGTGATGGAAACAATTATATCTATATGTGGATTAAGCTTTGCTCTACTTGCGAGCCTGTTCTTTAAGTAAATATGAAGTAACAAGTTGTCATTGATGCTGGAATGACCATATATAATGGCCAGATTATATATATGGAGAAAACTCTTGATGAAATACTTAAAACTTTATCAAACTGTCTTTAATATTAATATATCAATCCTCAGGCATCCCCGTATATCTATAACCACCTATCACATAAGTCTCTTCCATTTCAGGGTTTGGCACAGCAGATGTGAACCTCCATTCAAACTCTGGAACATTGGGGTCTGCCCTTAAAGCTTCAGAAATCTCGTAGCTTGTGAAAGTAGCTGCACCACTGTAAAGCCTAATTTTAAGATATAAACTATCTGCCATATTTCCACCAATACTTGTGGCTGCATCGGGTAAAATCTTACCTTCTAATATTGTAGCCTTTATATACCACTGCTCTTCTTCTGTAAATGTTTGTCCCACAGCTGTAGGAGCTTCTGAAGGCACATCCTCTGTTGATAATAAATTCTCCGGCAACTGTTCAAAATCTTCGGTTACGGATTTAAATGCAGATGCATCCCCCGAAAACTCAAACTTACTTTTCAAAGGAAAAACTCCTCCATGATCATCAATCCAAACATTATTTACAACGTTTTCTGCAGTATTGTATAACTGAATCTCGCTATCAGGATAATCAACATAAGTTACAGACATATCTTCAGACATTAGTTTGAAAACAAACCTACCACTGTATTCATATGTTTCACTGTTCCAGTTATCCAACCCTTCCTGGCAGGAAGAAAACGTAAATAGCAAGCTAATAACACTAAATAAAAAAACTATTTTCTTCATAATCTCTTCCATTATTGTTTTGTTGCAATTATATTGAAATCATAAGACGAGGCATACTGAGCTGTAAACGCAAGTGTCTCTGTTTCTAAAGTGTAACTACCGTTTACAACATCATCTAGTCCATCACCCCATCCGGGAATTCTGCTATCAATATGCGTAATTGAAAGATCATCATTCAATATGAAATGACCTGCCATTGCATAATCTGGTCCGTAACCTCTTCCCACTTCATAATATCCCCCTATAAAATCAGATGTGTAAAATTCTCCGGGAGATACCTGATAAATCAAAATTGTGGGCTCCGTAGCAAACTCGCTAGATCCCGATGCACCTGGACCAGTTCCAAAGCTGGTGCGATTACTCGATTTAGACACTTTATATACACCCGATTCAAGAGAAGAAGGCGTAGGATCATAAACTACCACTCTACGCGAAACGTTTTTTTCGAACCCGTCGACATTCGCTGCACTATAAGATATCGTGTACAATCCCACCTGATCTGTATCAACACTACCGGTTACTGTAACATCATCCGAAACATCTTCACCTTCTTGAATAGCAGTCCATCCCGGATCTTCAAATGAACTGCCAAGTGCAGTGAATTCTACAGGATTTCCTTTTAAAGTGAGATCAACATAATAGGTGATTCTGGAAACTCCCTCAGTCTCCTTTTCGCATGACAAAAAGAATAAAGCGGAAATTATAATCAAACTATATTTATATTTTTTCATAATTACTTCATAAATTATCAGGTAAATACTATTTCCCAACTTTCAAATTCCACCAAACTTTCTCGCCAACATTAGCTTTTTGAGATGGTGCATTGTTATTCCTGAACATATAAGAGGAAGGATATAATGGAGATGCCGGTAAATTTCCGTTCAACAGCGCCCTTCCTTTCACTGATATTGTAAGATCACCAACAGGAAAGTTATCATTTGCACCTCTACGGTCGGTTTCAATATTAATCTCGTTTACAGAAGGATACTTAGTTCTGTTCCTTTCAAGAAACGATTCAATATGCTGATAATTAGCATTAGCAACCCATTTTTGCATCGCAATTTGCTTAATATTCTGTTCAATTGTACCATCGGTCCATTCGGCATAACCACCTGCATCTATAATATTTGTATCACTTATGCCGTGTTGAATTAGCGAAGCAATAACTCCAGATTCATAATATTCACTGGCCGATGTATTATCAGATGCACGAGCATATACTTCAGCAATATAGAAGCTCACCTCCCAATCCGACATAATCATCAAATCCATATCACCACTGAAATTTACAGTTGCATATGTTTCATTATCATCTGTTGTACCATTTCCATCCGAATCTTCTTTAGAATCGAAATCACCATAAAAAGCACCTTTTGTTCCATTAAACAAAGTACTCAATCGAGGATCTTGGTTCACACTCAAATAATCGATAAAGTTCTTCGAAGCAATAACGTTGGTAGAGAAATAATTAGCTCCGCCAGCCTGAAATTCTCTCATAGGATGACGCTTTCCCTCCATGGCATCAGTCCAAACCGATCCCGATATCTTTGCACTTGTATTCAGTAAATCAGCACTCTCTATAAAACTTAACACATTAGCATTGTTATATCCTGGAGTTTCTGATAACCTAATCATTAGTTTTAATTTAAGAGAATTGGCAAAACGATACCATTGATCGAGATCTCCTTCGAAAATAAAATCCGATTCCGGTGAAACAGAAGAACTACTTAAATCAGTTTCCAAAAGTGTATTTACACGAACCATCAAATCATCATAAATAGCAGCCCCTGTATCCTGTGCAGGATGTAATATCCCCTCATCAGCTCTTAGAGCTTCAAAATATGGCATATCGCCCCATACATCAGTAATAATTTGCCAGGTAAAAATAGACAATGCCTCAGCAATAAAATAATAACCCTTGTTCTCATCTTCGGCTGACATTAATAAGATGCGCTTAAGATCTGTCATAGGCTCCCTCATAAGCGACTGATAAGCAGTGTTAAACTCCTGAGGAAGATACTCCGTCAATGATTTAAACTGAGATGCAGTATAAGACTGGGTCCAATACTCTACCCAGAATGCTCCACCAAAACCAAAGTCCCAGCCCATAAGATTATTGGCAATACCAACCTGAGCTGCCGGAAGCAAAACCTTTGCATCAGGAATTTCCTCTAGCGCATTCGGGTCGTGGTTTACATCTAACCAGTCTTCACAACTTACTGAAGTAAGTAATATAAAAAAGACTGATAATATTATTAATATATATTTTTTCATATCTACCAATTATTAAAATGAAATATTTAACCCGAAAACATAAGTCTGATAAGGAGGGTTAGTTCCAAACTCTCCAAATTTCGCTTCAATATTATTTCCAAAAGTAGTGACTTCAGGATCAATATACATATTTTCGGCTGGCGTCCACAGTAGTATATTAGATGCTGTTACAGAAGCACTTATTTTTCTCACACCCAGCTTGGATGCTATTGATGTAGGCAGTTCATAAGCCAGACTCAAATTTCTTAATTTAAGATACGTTCTGTCGATAACAGCAAAATCAGCATAATTAAAACCACCATTACTGTAAAAAGTATGAAGTGCAGTAGGATCAACCGGATTAGTATTTTCACTATAAGTTCCATCACCATTATCAACCACTGAGTTAGGAACAATAAACGGATTACGGTCGTTATAAACTGTCTCCGGACCACTTCCTACCCAATGCATATAATCTTTTGTGTAACTATATATATTGCCACCGTATCTGTAATCAAAAGTTCCCGAAAGAGTAACACCTTTAAAAGTAAAAGAATTAGTCAACCCCATTCTATATTTTTCATTAATATCCTTTCCTAAGAACTCATCATCGGGAGTAGGCTGAGGGTTACCGTTACCATCAACTACAGTATATTCTATACCATCAATAATAGTTTTTAGAGCTCTCTGCGATTTAAACTGTCCAATTGGCTCTCCCTCGACTGCGTAAATACCCATTCCGCCAAATCCACCTAAATTAACCTCAGGCACATCCAATCGCTTAACCTTATTATTATTTTTAGTGAAGTTATACGATATATTCCATTCGAAGTCATTAATTCTAATAGGAACAAAATTTGCCATTATTTCCACTCCACTATTCCTTACATCCCCAAGATTAGTTACTTGTGAAGTATATCCGGTAGTTGGATCAATTGGTAATGTAGAAATCAAACCGTTTGTCATCTTATTATAATACGAAAATTCAAAACCTACTCTGTGATTTAAAAGATTAAGATCTAGTCCAACCTCTAGTTCATCAGTAAGCTCAGGCTTTAAATTTATATTACCTGCAGTATTCGAAACTGTATATGCGTTCACTCCACCAAGTGGAAAAGCTAGATTATCAACACTCGGAAATCCGGGGTTAGTAAGTTCAGAAGCAACAAGTCTGTCATAAACAGCATATAGTCCTGCATCTTTACCAGTGCGCCCGTAAGAAAATCTAATCTTTGCGAAATCAATAATACCAGTATCTATATCTCTGGAGTTAAGAAAATCAGTAGCCAAAAAACTCATCATAACCCCTGGATAAAAATAAGAGTTCTTTCCCAGAGGCAATGTTGATGAATAGTCGTTTCTGCCCGTTAATGTCAGATAAAGATAATCCCTGAATCCCACATCTGCATTAATATATACGCCCCACAAACGATAAAGACTAGAAGCCTGATTTGCAGTAGATGGCGTTAATGAGTTTGTAAAATCATAGAATCCAGGAATATCAATTGAGGATATTTCTCCACCCAATGCATTATAAGATTGCTCGTTAGTATTTGCACCGGCAATTGCATTTAATGTGAAATCTCCGAACTGAGCATTATAATTTAAAATCAGGTCGTGATTCATTTGAACTCTCTGTCTTCTAACCTGGTTATACGAACCTGGATTAGCATTTGATGATCCGGCATTAGGCGAGCCTGGTGTGAAAACTATAGCATCGAAATGAGTATCCGCAATAGTCGACTCATAATCACCACCAAATCTGTATGTCAATTTCAAGTTCTCAAGAATATCATAATCTAGTTGAAGTTTACCAAAAAACTTATTCTTATTCTGTACTGCTTCTTTTATATCCAATATATGATAAGGATTCATTCCATAAGGAGTAAAATAATTATCTATATTATTAAACTTATTACTCAAATCCTTTAAATCAACAATTGATATATCAGTAGCAATCTCATTCAGAGACCTATATATAGAATTATCCTGTCCTGTAGGAGATGCTTCATTTTTCTCAGAACTGAAATTTATTGAAGTACTGATAGTAAACTTACTCTGTTTATGCGAACCATTAGAAGAAATAGTGTACCTCTTATAAGAATCATCATTAGTGGGGATAGGTCCATCAATGAAATTCTGCGATACAGATGCATGAAATTGAGTTCTGTCGTTGCCACCGGTTGCTGAAACTGAGTTATTATAGCCTATGCCAAAGTCATAAAAATCCCTAATACGATTATTCAGATAAACATAAGGTTTAAGCTGTTGACTATTATCAATAATATTACCCCATACACGATCCTTACCATCGAACGGAGCCCCCCAGTTGCCGTTTTCATCCAAAGCCCGATCACCACTCCACCCCTGACCAAACATAGTTTGCTCAGTTGGAATGCGACCAACTTGTTGAACAGTAACATTTCCATCATAAGCAATTAATAGTTCACCATTTGTATTCTGACCCGACTTAGTTGTAATCATTATAACACCTTGCGCAGCCCTCGAACCATACAATGCTGATGCAGCCGACCCTTTTAAAACTGTAATATTCTCAATATCATTTGGGTTAAGAGCATTTATTCCAGATCCAAAGTCGGCTTGCGAATTTAAGTTACTCCCCGATCGGTTCTGAGCATTAGTTATTGGCACACCATCAACCACATAAAGAGGCTGATTATTACCAAATGAACTAAATCCACGAATCGCAATATTTTGAGTACCACCAGGATTAGAAGCTGAAGACACATCCAAACCAGCTACCTTTCCCGATAAAGCCTGCATTGGGTTTACTGTTTGCGCGTTTGAAATTTCATCTCCCGAGATAGATGTTACACCATAACCAAGAGTCTTTTTTTCTCTGGTTAACCCTAAGGCAGTAACAACAACCTCGTCAAGCAATTCTGTATCCTCAATCAAAACAATTCTTGGATTTGCTGTTACCGGTATTTCTTGCGTTTGATAGCCAACATACGAAATCACCAATACACCATCATCAGGAGCAGACAATTGAAAATTACCATCAATATCGGTAACAGTACCAAGAGTTGTTCCCTGTATTTGTATTGTAGCTCCAATTATAGGTTCACCTGTTTGGTCAACAACAGTCCCCTTTATTTCAATCTGAGCTACAGCAGCAACTATTCCACACAAGAATAGTGCTAAAAACACAATTAGTTTTCTTTTCATAAGCTCCACTTATTAATAAATCTATTTCCATTATAGTATTAATGCGCAACATTATTAACTTCTTTTAGTTAATACCCTAATTAATTCAACATACAAATGTATATTATTTATTTTAAAACGCTATTTTTTTTAACAATTTATTTTTTAAATGCGTTTTTAATGGACTTATGACTTGCATCAAGCTTTTAACTGTCTTTTTGCTATCTTAGCACCAAT
Source organism: Fermentimonas sp. (assembly GCA_015478775.1). Taxonomy (GTDB): domain Bacteria; phylum Bacteroidota; class Bacteroidia; order Bacteroidales; family Dysgonomonadaceae; genus Proteiniphilum. The sequence goes on from JADMKP010000001.1 coordinate 71,455, forward strand.
CGCGTGATTTAACATTTATTACTGCATTCATTATATCAGGAATTACAATTATATTCATGGAGAAGATAAAAGATAAGATTTGAATAAAAACAGAAAAAATCCAATAAGAAGACAAACCTTCCTATTGGATTTTTATTATAGTAATGCGAGATCTTAATTTAAATAATCACTCTTAACTATTCAAACCAAGAATCAACAACACTCTTGTTATCTTCATACCACTGTAAAGCTCCAGACTCCTCACCTTCACTATCAATAGTAGCCATCAAATCATAAAGCTGATCTTCAGTTAAATTAAATTTCCTAAAGAAGCCGGCAGCCTCAGGCATATCTTCCTCAAAACCTTTTCTAGAGATGATAGCACAAACATCCATTGGATAAACACCCTTTGGATCCTCCAAATACTTAATATCAAAATTCATCCATTTATAATGCGGTTTCCATCCTGTAATTACAACCCAATCATTATTTTTTACAGCTTTATCAAGGTTAGCCACCATTGCAGGACCACTAGAAGAAATTTGTTCAAAATTCAAATCATATTCATCAATAGCTTTTAGAGTGCTTGCATGAATGCCTGCACCACTGCCAATTCCAATAATCTTATTTCCAAATTTATCGCCATTTGCATTAAGCTCCTCGATAGAATTAATAGTTACATAAGAAGGTACAACAAGACCGGTAGTTCCTTCACTAAACGCCTCACCTAAAATCACGAGCTTATCACCATAATCATTCCAATAATCCACATGAGTATGAGGCAACCACGCATCCATAAATACATCACCTTTGGAGTTGGTCTTAGACAACTCACCGTAAATCAATCCAGGCTCAAGGTTAATAAGCTCAACCTCATAATCTTTATCTTCAAGTGCCACTTTTGCAAGATGCGTAAATGCAACACCTTCGGCCCAATTGGGATATAGTATAGTAACTTTCTCTTTACCGCTACCGGCACCACCTCCACAGGACATTACCATAAGAGCTAAACTTAGCACAAGGGTTACACCTAAAAACTTTTTCATCACTTTATTCATAATTCTTTTTATTTATTTCTTCTATTTATATTTTCTATCCTTTTTTATTTGCAAACGATTGAGTGATACGGTCAAGTATAATTGCAAGAATCACAATACCTAGTCCCGACTCAAAACCTTTAGCTATATCATTTTGTTGGATTCCCTGATATACAACACTTCCCAATCCTTTAGCCCCAACCATTGAAGCAATCACTACCATCGATAAGGCAAGTAAAATCACCTGGTTTACACCTGTAAGTATTGTAGGCATTGCTAGAGGCAGCTCAATCTTATAAAGAATCTGCTTCTCGGTGGCCCCAAAAGCACGCCCCGCTTCAACCACATCATCTGAAACACTTCTTATTCCTAGACTGGTGAGTCGCACCGCAGGAGGAAGTGAAAAAATTACTGTTGCCACTATACCTGGAGTATTTCCCACACTAAAAAAGAAAATTGCAGGAATCAGATAAACAAAGGCCGGCATAGTTTGCATAAAGTCGAGTACAGGCTTAATTATAACATCAGCAGTTCTGTTTTTAGCAGCAAGAATCCCAAAAGGAATTCCTAGAATCAGCGCAATAAATGTAGACACAAGCACCAATGTAGTAGTATGCATAGCATCGCGCCAATATCCCATAACATATATAAGTCCTAAACCAAAAATTATAAATGATACCAGGCCAGCAGCTTTTTTCAATCCCTCTCTTTTAAACATCAGTTTACCAGACTTAGCACACCAAGCAAGTACCACAACAACCAGCAGGAACACACCAAAAGGAATCGACAATAGAATATCGTTCATACTATCCACCGTCCATGAAATCACATCATCAATAGCACCCCATAAAAACGATAAATTTTCTTCTAAGGCATTAATTCCTATCTCAATATATTTTCCTAAATCAATAATTCTATTCATCACTATTTATTATTTTGATAATCTAATGCTCTATATTGCATTGGCCTTCTTAATCATACTTTTAACCTCCGCATCTCCATATCTGGTTGCCTCTATAATAAGAGAAGTCTGAGAAACCAGACCCAACAATCTGCCATCATCTTTATCTACTACCGCAAGAGGATAATTATTTCCTGAAATAAGAGGCAACATCTCTTCAACCGTATAATCTGTATAAACGCTAGGAACCTCACTTTTCAATGCTTTCTCCAGTGTCTCATCCTTATTCTCTGCCAAGTCAAGAACATCATTGAGCCATACATAACCTAAAAAAGTACGGTGTTCATCCTCCACAGGTAAAAACTGAACACTTTGAGCACGCATCTTACGGATTGCACGCATTGGACCATCTTTTTTAATACGAAGAAGCGATGGTTTTGTAAACATCAGCGACTCAGCTGTAATAATTGTTTTACGGTCTACCTTCTCAACAAAAGCCTCAACATATTCACTGGCAGGATTTGTCAGAATCTCTTCAGGAGTACCAATTTGTTCAATAATACCATCCTTCATTATCATAATTCTGTCGCCTAGCTTAATAGCCTCATCCAAATCATGCGTAATAAATACAATTGTCTTATGCACCTTCTCCTGAATTTGCAGAAGCTCATCCTGCATATCCGATTTAATAAGCGGATCTAGAGCAGAGAAAGCCTCATCCATAAGCAATACCTCCGTATCATTTGCCAGAGCCCTTGCCAAGCCAACACGCTGCTGCATACCGCCCGACATTTCAGATGGATAGTGATACTCATAACCTTCAAGCCCCACTGTCTCGAGAGCCTGCAAAGCTTTTTTCTCCCGATCCTCCTTTACTTCACCTCTAAGCTCCAGTCCAAAAGCAGCATTCTCAAGAATTGTTTTATGAGGAAGCAAACCAAACTTCTGAAACACCATACTCATTTCGTAACGACGAGTATTCAGAAGCTCATTGTTCCCTTCACGAGTAATATCCTTATCCTTAAAAAACACCTTCCCAGCAGTAGGCTCATTAAGTCGGTTCAAGCAACGTATCAAGGTAGATTTACCACTCCCTGACAGTCCCATCACCACAAAAATCTCCCCTTCATACACTTCAAAACTCGCCTTGCTTATACCAACAGTACATTTTGTTTTAGCAAGTATCTCCGATTTAGAAACACCTTTGTCGAGCATCTCCAGAGCCTCTTTTTTACGCTTTCCAAAAATAACAGAGAGATCTTCAACCCTCAGCTTTACATTCTTAATATTATCAGTCATTATATTTGTCATTATATTAAAAGTAATAGCCCATGTTGATATTAAACCTACTATTCCATTTGGCGTTCTCAACACCCGATCCAAGACCTTTTCCAAATGAATCTGTTAGCCAAGGCTGATTCTTACCCATAGCATAATCTATATAAGTATATATCGGTCCCGCTGTAATCATCATTCCTGGAACCAGAAAATGAGTATCATGAAAAAGATCAACATCTTTATCCACCATCGAATAGTTGACATATGGCTGAATAGAACTAATTGGGCCCCATCTCACAGGAAAAGTATATGCAATACCAGCCACGTAAATATTAGATTTAGATGCTACACCACCAGTGTAGCCATCGCCACCGGCATAACCATAAGCATAAGCACCCATTGGAACTACATCAAGCTTCTCACCATCATCACCAAGAGCATTATAATCATAACGAATAACCTCTGTTTTAAGGTTAAACCCACCAAAATCACCCTCAACATGCGCTGCAAAAGCAGTAGAAAGTTCCGACTTATCCAAAGTAGAGTTATAAATACCACCAGCCTGAGCCGAGATACCTACATTCCAATTTTCATTAAAATGCCATACCAAGCGACCATTAAACTGATCCAGTTCTTTAAGATTAGCCGATACATCATCAACAATCACACCATCACTATTAACATACGCACCACTGCCAGGAATAATATCATAAGAATACCTTCCTGCCTGAGCATCAGCACCCGGTCCCGAAGGCTCGGCCTGTCTAAAATAAGCCAGCGACAGATCAAGATTATCAGCAGGCTTAATATCAAAGCTTATCCCCATATCATAATCATCTTCCAATCCTACATAATATGGAATCTGAAAAAACCAGTTATGCGATGCAAAACCCTGAATCCCAAAAGGCACCTGCGAAACACCCACCTTCATGTAGATGTCATCAGAAAAAGCATAACCAAAATACCCATGATGCAAGAAGTGAGTGTCTGAAGAAGGATAAAAGCGGTATTCAAAACTAAGGTCAACACCCGATAGGGAACCATCAACATTAAGTCGCCACGTATCCCATGTCATTTGTGGGTTTTGTTTGCTGCCCCCACCCTCATAATTTGTAGAAAGCAAATTATACCTAACTGCGCCCCCTATTTTAATACCATCTTGTTTGTTGTTTGATTGTGAAAACAGAGAAAATGAAAAAATTGATAACGTTAAAACTAAAAAGATCCTTTTTAAAAACATAATTTATTTTTGAGTTACTATATTCATATAGAAAACACAGCCTTATAAATTAATAAAGCAATAGTTTCTATATCAGCATGTAACAGGAGGATTTTCCGCACTTAATTGAATGAGTCCATTCATTTGATTTGTTAAAAAAAGCGGTGCATTTTCCAAAACGCGGTTGCAAATGTATGAAAAGTACGGTTAACAATCAAGTTATACAGCAGTTAATCATAAAAAAAATAAACTATTAACACATAAATTCATTATCTACAAGTTTGATTTTTGAACCAAGCAATGCATAATGGTGTTTTTATACTTATACCTTATAAACCCGGTAATGTATGTATAAATTCGATCAGGATAAAATTGACAAAATAAGTGACCTACTTATTAAGCAAGGTAAAACTCTAGCCGTTGCCGAAAGCTGCACATCAGGATTAATACAGAATGTGTTTTCACAAGCCAAACAAGCAACGCTTTTTTATCAGGGCGGAATGACTCTTTATAACCTTGGGCAGAAAGCAAAACATTTAAATGTAAACCCCATCACCTCCGAAACGTGCAATTCCGTAAGTAAAGAAGTTGCCGAAAAAATGGCACTTGAAGTGGCGGTAGCTTTTAATGCAGAATTGGGTGTTGCAATAACCGGATACGCACAGCCAATGCCTAAGTTGTCTATAAATAGCTGTTATGCATACATAGCACTTACGGAAGGCACTAAAATTTTGTTCTCTAAAAAGATTAAAGGCGATGCATCAAAAACTTTACTTGAAAATCAGTTTATTTTTATGGAGAAAGTGGTTGATGAGATCTTAAGTATCATCTTAACAGAGTAAACAATAAATATATTATAATATTGAACTATAAATAAAAAACACCACCTTTTGGTTTTACTCCAAAAGGTGGTGTTTTTTTAACAGCTTAAGACACAAAGCATGTAAAGTTTTGTGTCTTAAATTTTAGAATTTATCTAAAAAGAACTTTTCCTTGAAGATTCTTTAACTGATTAGTATTTTTGCTGAAACCAATTTTCGCACTTCTAGTCGAAATAGCACTCAAGCTAGTGATTACATCATCAACACTATCAACAGCATATTCAAAAGAGTCTGTGTCAACTTCTTGAAGTTCTCCATCTTCATTATAAGAAACTGCTACTAGAATATAGTCGCCATCTTCATCACAAGAGATATTGTAATTTCCACTTGCAGATACATCCATAGCTTCAATGCTTCCATCATCAATACCTTCTACTATATCATCTAATAAAATTTCAGAATCATCTGCTACAAGTGCAATTTTTGCATTTGCAACATCTTCTCCCAGTTCCACTTCAGCTACAACATAACTAGCATCATCTAGATTAATGAAACGACCAATGTAATTTACATCAATTGAGTAATCAGCCCTAATAACACCTGGCATAACAACTACGAATGCTCCGCTGCCATTAGCAGGGTACATACCTCCATCATTATAATCTGCCATTTTAGCAAGCAATTGTCCTGCAGGAAAAGTAATTACACCATTTTCAAATGTACCAGTAAGACCATCTTCTTTTACTTCCTCAAGTGTTTTCCCTTGTGACATGCGTAGCGCAGCTATACTTCCAAATGAAAACATTCCATAACCCCAATCCATTCCAACTTCTTGAAGATTGATAAAAACAGCAGTTGGATCTACAGCATTTATTTCAAAATACCAGTCTTGCGAGTCATCCCAGTCACCTGGCTCATTGTATGGATAAGCAGCTCCATATGGATTAACAAGTCTGAATAATCCAGGTTGCAATAGATTTTCTTGTATTTCAACTTTATATTCGTCATTGCCAACACCAAACCATGTGCTTACATAGTCATCCGCATACGTTGCATCACCTAATGATTCCCAAGGTGAGGGAACTCCAATTTTAAATAAATATTCTGACTTACCATAAACACTAGTATATTCATCCCCTATTTTTATAGACAAATCACTAAAATTATCAAACCCAATTTCTGCTGCATCATAAGTTATTTTTAAAGTAGCTTTTGATTCACCTTGTGCAAAAGTTACAGATGAAGGGATATTATATAGACCATCATTTCCAGTTATTGTTAACGGAACAGTTATAGCATTATCTGTTTTAACTCTTGCAATAATTATATCAAATGAATTTTCTAAACTAGACAATGCAACATTTGAAGAAATAGTGCTAGGAAAATAGACCTGTTCTGAATCAATTTTTTCAGCCGCAATGTAATCTGGAGCATCATCCTGGCATGAAAACATTGCTGTCATGCCAACCAATACTAAAATTACACCTAATATATTTTTAATTTTTTTCATATCAATAATCGTTTATTAGTTAGCAAAAGTACCTATCGCTGTGGGACCTGTTACAGTACCAGTAGGATCAGGATTATTAAGTCCTGTAAGTGCAGCGTTAGCCTCCATTTCATCAATTGGTATAACTAAGTTCCAATTTGGCTTAATTCCTTTCATATTTATTTTAAAAATATCGCCAGGTGCATTTGTTCCTTCATAGTTTTGGATAACATCAGGTTTGATACGTTTAGCAGATGGAAATGCATTTCCTTCACCCCAAAATTCTATTCGCATTTGTGTAAGAACTTCTATTTGGAAGCTACGTAAATCACTAGCTGAATAATTGTAGTCAGACTGACGATATGATTGCATAAAAGAGTTAAGTTTTGATACACCTGCACCAACACCCTGATCCATACCTACAGCTTCAGCTTCAATAAAATACATTTCTTCAATCCTCATTATAGGAATATCAGATACACCACCAACACTATAAGTTTTCCAATCACCACCTCTGGGTCTAAATTTTAATGATAAATAAGCAGGAGCATCATTGATAAAATCAGCATCACGTACTGTTTTATAATTATAATATTCAAATTTGTCAGGATGTAAAAAAGAACGTTTACGGAAATCCGTTTCCGCTATCTTATCATATAAAGAACGATCAATACCAGGCTGAGATAAAGGGGAATAACTCCAGTCTGCCTCCGGTGACATCCAACCAGTAAAGTTTGCTAAGTTTCTCATATTTTCCGCTGAATAGGTTGCATACCACATCCAAGCTTGATTTACTGTATTAAACCCTGTTAGCTCGTCATCCCATTGAGATTCAGTAATAGGTCCACCATTATATGTTTCAATTGCTTTACGAGCAAATTCAGCAGCTTTACCATATTGTTCATCCCATAAATAAACCTTTGCTTTAATACCATAAACTACAGCCAAACTAGGAAACAGTTTAGATTTAGGAGTGTAATCTTGCATTAAACTCTCAGCTAGATCCAAATCTGATAATATAAATTCAATCATCTCAGCTCGTGGAGCTCTAGGATTATTTTTTGCATCATCACCCGTTGTAGTTTCAGTTACAAAAGGAACTGTTAATCCTTTTACTTTTGAAACATCGGTATAAATATTATCAACCGGTTCAAACAACACAGTTAACATATAATAGTTGAATGCCCTATTTGCATAAGCAACTCCCGCTGCGCCCTTGATAGAGGTTGGCAAACTTTCATCCTCAATGTCAACAGCACCGATAATGTCGTTTGCTGATTTTATGAGTTTATAAAGAGTAAACCATGGAAGGTAAGAGAAATAACTATTTTCGCCAAAAGCACCACTAAAGGTATTGTAGTTCCTAAACCAGTCGTAACCAGAATTACTTCCAAGTGGATACATATCACCTAACATCTCAGTTTGGGCAATCATGAATAATGGATAAGACAAGTCAGTCTCGTGAACCTGGTCGTCATAAACATAATAACCTTGTGTCATTTGAGATGGTATCCCATTCAATGAAGCCTCTAAAGCAGACGCAGAAGCACCAATCTGGTCTGAAGTTGCCGTTGAGCCTTCGGGAAATGTCTCGTCAATACAGCTATTTAGCATCAATAATGATATAGCCAATAATATTAATATATTAATTCTTTTCATTTCTGTTAAAATTTAAAAGTTTAGAGTTATTCCACCAGAAACAGTCCTCATAGGAGAATAATAAGTGGCATTGGTTGTAGTATCATAAGATTGACGTGGATCAAACCCTTTACGCTTAGACCAATAATACACATTTTCAGCAGAAGCATATATACGTATAGAGTTTATATGTGCTTTTTTAGTTAATTTCGCTGGTAGAGTATAGCCAAGATTAATATTCTCAACATTTAGATAGCTAGCATCTGTTAGAAACCTAGTTGATGATCCTGCACTGTATATGTCACCAAACATGAATCTAGGTATATCATTCGATTGGTTTTCAGGTGTCCATGATTTTAAAACATCAGCGTGAAAGTTGTATCCTGTACTAGAACCTGTTGGTGATGACATAAACCTTGCATAAGTTGAATCATATTGCTTACCACCTATTTGATAAGATAGATTGACATTAAAATCAAAACCATAAGCTCTAAGAGTTGTTCCAAATCCTCCAAACAAGTTTGGAACAGAAGATTCATTAGTTACATAATAATCACCATCGGCATATAAATTAGTGGTTTCACGTCCTTCAATATCGCCATCATCATTCACTATGTTTTTATACCATAATGACTCACCATCTTCATTAACACCAGCAAAATCTTTTAATCTCCAAGTATAAATAGAAACATCTTCACTTATAAAGAAGTTACCACTTGCATATCCTTTATATTCATTAGCTGATGAATCATATAAAGATGCAGTTTTCTTATCTTCATGTAGTTTTGTTATACGATTTTTTAGAGTAGAAACGTTTAAGTTCACATCCCATGATAAATCTCTCATTTTGATAATATTTGCACCAAGTTCCAACTCAAAACCTCTATTATACATATCACCAATGTTATCAAAGTAGCTAGAATAACCTAATGATGGCGCAACGGAGAATGAGAATAACATGTCAGTTGTCTTACGGTTATAAAACTCCAAACTACCATGAATACGATTAAATAATGAAAACTCAGTCCCAATATTAAAGTTAGCATTTGTTTCCCACGTGATGTCTTCAGTTCCTTTTGACTCAAAAGAAGTTCCTATCTCACCGTCTGAGTTTTGTATATTAAATACGTCTGTATAACGATAGCGTCCAATTGCATCATTACCCTGCATACCATAAGAAGCTTTTAGCTTCAACTCATCTACCCAGTCAACATTAAACCAGTCTTCTTGATTTATAAGCCATGCACTACCTAACGACCAAAAGTTACCCCAGCGATGATCTGGATGAAATTTTGATGAGGCATCTCTACGATATGATCCAGAAGCAAAAATTCTGTTATCATAATTATATTGTAAGCGTGTAAAATAACCTTCGTTATTGTCGCGATTTATAAAAGAATTGGCCGACTGCTCATCTAATATAGCTCCCCCAAGTTCTTTATTAGTTTGCGAAAACATTTTCGATTTGCTTCCACTCAACTCATAGTAAGCATAGTTATAATATTCATGACCTAAAAGAATATCAAAGTTGTTCACAGAATTGAATGTAGTAGAATAACTCAATAACTGTTGTAGATTATAATCAAATGTTCTTTCATGCCACTTAGTCACTAATCCACCGGTTGAGTCGAACTGTCCGTAATATGGATTATACACATACGTTCCTCTTGTTTCATCAAGATTAAATGAAGCATTCATGGTGAATTTTAGTTCTGGGATAAATGTAAAATCCATAAACCCACTACCTGAAGTTGCATTACCTTCTCTATGATTTGTATTTAACTGAGAGTCCATAATTGGGTTTGCATCTGATATAAATGGACGTGAAAAACCTGCGTTACCGCCATTACCATAGTCCATAATCTCAAATTCATTACTATCTTGCTTTATACTTCCATCAGGGTTTCTTACAAAAGCAGGATATATAGGAGCCATCTGAGACGTAAAAGCCCAAATATTACCAGAAGAACTACTAGATCCATTGTTGGCAAGTGCATTGTTTTCAAACTTTGCATAAGACATATTACCACCAACTTTTAACCAATCCTTAGCTTGGTAATCGGCATTTAAACGAGCAGTCAAACGATTCAAATTTGAAGCTTTTGTAATACCTTCATTATTTAAATACCCTAGAGACATATAAAAGGTTGACTTGTCGCTACTCCCACTTACTGATAAGTTGTACTCCTCGCGAACACCTGTTCTAGTTCCTAGATTTTCCCAATTATCAGGAGTTAAAAGATATTCTTCATTCCTATAGTTCACTAAACGACCCAATGTAGCTTCTGGATTTAACTTACCATTTAAACCAATCAGCATTTGTCCTTCTGGATACGTGTATACATTATATCCTAAACCTCCGTTAGCTTGATCACCAAATAAATTGTTATTTGATCGTTGCCAGCTTTCAGTTGGGGTCATTCCTTGATTTTCATAATATCTTGATAAAGCACCATAATGAGTTTCATAATATTGTGCTGGGTTCTCAATAACATTATATCGTTGCAAAGCTTTAGTGTTTGATCCAAATTTTGCATCAAAAGTAATAACGGCATCACCCCCTCTTTTAGCTTTTTTAGTAGTAATCATGATAACACCATTAGCACCTCTTGCACCATATAAAGCGTTTGAAGCTGCATCTTTCAACACAGTCATAGACTCTACATCATTTGGATTCAAATTGCTAAGATTGCCACTATATGGCGCACCATCTAAGATAATCAATGGATCATTTCCAGCATTCAGAGAGCTGAAACCACGTATCTTAATTTTCGATGTAGCACCAGGAGCACCATCATCAGAACTTAGTTGCAAACCTGGTACAGAACCTGCTAAAGCATTTGTAACACTTGTTACTTGCGACATCGAAAGTTGTTCTGAGTCAATAACTTTTGCAGAGCCTGTAAAAGCTGATTTTTTAGCTGTACCAAATGCAACAACCATTACTTCATCTAGAAGTTCTGAGTCAAATTGCATAACAACTTGCATATTAGCTTGAGCAGGCAATTCCTGTGTATTCATACCTACATATGAAAAAACAAGCGTTGCATTCTCAGGAACAGACAAAACAAAGTTACCGTCAATATCTGTAACAGCACCTTGTGAAGTTCCTTTAACCTGTATCGTTGCACCGATCACAGTTTCACCTGCTTCGTCTAGTACAACACCTCGTACTTGTGTCTGAGCAGTAATTATCCCTATTCCCAAAAAGAAAAGAGATAAAAACATAATTAGTTTTCTTTTCATAAACTCTACTTTTTAATTAATCACTTTCATTTATTTTTTCTTGTTCAATATACATTGTGTAAATGTGTTGTTTTTTTACGGCAATTATGTGGTTCACCATAAGGTTTAATCAAAGATTAATTAACAACATTAACATTTGTATGGAAATAATCCATATTACAAATATAGACCATTTATTTTATATACATTATATTTAATACATTTTTTTACCTTATAATGTCAATTAATAGATAAAAGGTAAGATTGTTTTACACTTCCTATCTTTTAGCTAATCATTTCACCAAAACCTCTTGCACCTTTTATCAAATAATTTTAACAATCGAAACACCTAACAATCTTCTTTACATATAAAATTGGATGCAAAAGTAGGTCAATAAAAATCATTATGCAACTTTTCAGTCAATTAAATTGTATTTTTAACACCAAATCGATAACATCTATTTAAAATAGTAATTACCAATAGCACTTTGCGTTGCTAATCATTAACACTTATAGATTTTTTAATAACTCAAAGAGACCACCTCATCGCTGAGATAGTCTCTTTTTGGTTGAAATTATAAGTAGAGTTAAATTAGTTCCAACCAGTATTTTGTTGTCCTGCAATCTTAGGATTAGATGTTATTTCTGATAGAGGTATAGGAAAAATATATTTTCTATCTTCGAAGTTAAATCCGGCAGTTTTAATTATTGCAGGGTCTATATTGCCGGATGCAGGATCATATGATTCAGTTTTCATACTACCCCATGAGGCTTTATCAGGTACGCCTGGCTTTCCGTCTTTACCTTTTACAGCATATTTTGGATCATAAGTCAATCTATGTATATCTGGCCAACGTCTGCCTTCACCAAGAAACTCAATTTCGCGTTCTTGCAAAATGGCTCCCATAAGTTCATCAACATTTGCAAAAGATGAAATACTAAAATGCAAGTTACTATCTTCAAGTGCTCTATTTCGAACAGAGTTAAGTAAATCTACTGCTTTTTGTGTTACACCATTCTGCCTTGCCTCGGCCTCAGCAAAATTAAGTAAAACTTCGGCGTATCGTATAATAGGGGTCCAATCGTCCATTACTGTGCCTGCACGGTATTTCCAAGACCAATAAGCGTTAATACCACCATATAGAGATCTTTTTAATAGTTGTTCACGTCTTAAATCACTCTCATGCCAGAAGTCGGCATTTATAATTAACGGACTAACAGCTACAAGGCTTCGTACTGTAAAATAGAACTGCGAAAGTGATCCATTGTTTGTAGCATTATCAAGAGCGCTATTTTCAATTGAAAATATCGACTCAGTATTACCACTGTTATTTACAAATGGTCCTTCAGGTTGAGCTGTTAATGCGTAAGATCCTATGGGACTTGTAAAAGGAACTGTTGCGCTTACAAGTTTATTAGATTCAGTGATTACATTTGGCCAATTTCCCATATGCTGATATACACGTGCTTTTAATGCTATTGCAGCGCCTTTTGTAGCACGAGATATTTTTAAATCTCCAGCGCGTGAAGCCACAAGGTGTTGTTCAGCATATTCTAAGTCATCTAATATTTGTGCATATGTTGCAGCATTTGTTGCCCTTCCTGCTTCTTTAGCTTCTTCAACCTTTTCAATAGTATTTATAGGCACAGTGCTTATCGGTACTCCGTAATGAGAAGCATCAGCAGTTGCTTCATAAGGCATAGCAAAGAAAACAAGAAGTTCGTGCAAACCTAATGCTCTTAGAAAACGAACTTCTGCTTCACCATCAGCAGCTTTTTCTGGAGACATAACCCCATTTTCTGCTGCAGTTCTTAATCCTTCAATTACTATATTAATTTTGTTTATCATTTGATAAGTACACTCCCAGTGCGCTTGTCCGTTAGGCGAAGAAACTGTATAGTCGGCATTATAAGTAACAGCGAAAAACTGTTGTACGTTAATCATGTTTTCACCTTTCATGTCACCTTGCTGTACTGTTGCAGCACCAAATGGATATCCTCTTCTTTGATCATTACCCGGATAATAACCACTCTGCGCCGCGTCATAACAGCCTACAATCGCTAACTCACATCTGTCGGCAGTTGCAAATGCTACACTATATGGAACTGCATCTTTCTGATCTAAATTTATTGCCTGATCAGTACAGCTGAACAACAATGCTAGACAGAATAAAATTGATAATATATTTTTCATATTATAATCATGTTTTTTTACTTATTCTTAAAAACCAATATTTAATCCAATAAGGAATGTTCTTTGTTGTGGATTGCCATTCCAATCAACGCCCGGAACAACAGTATATCCTTCTGGATCTAACCCAGTGTATTTTGTGAAAGTAGCTAAATTTTGAGCTTGCAAATAAATTCTAGCTTTTTCTATCCACAACATAGAACTAATATTTTTTGGCAAATTGTAACCTATAGAAAGGTTTTGAAGTTTAAGAAAATCTCCATCTTCTATCCAGCGTGATGTTCCTTCACCCGTACGGTTTATAAATCCACCTTTGCCATACCATAGTTTTGGTACATCGCCATTGCCTGGATTAGCTTCACTTTGCCAACGATCTAATATTTCTGTACTGCTATTTGTAAAGCCTTGATCCAGCATGTCTCTGCGAGTAACATTTGCAATTTTATTTCCTCCCGAAAAGCGCACGAAAACATTCAAGTCAAAATTCTTATATGTAAATGTATTATCCCAACCTCCAAACCAAGTAGGTAATGAATTTCCAAGAATCACTTTATCTTCCTCAACTAGGTTAAGACGCTCATCTAATTCTCCTGGATCGTTAGGGTTATAAACATAATATACCGAGTTTGTAATATTGCCCTGAACAATGGAGCCATCCTTTTTATAATACATTGGATTACCATTCTTTGCATTTACTCCTGCATATTTATATCCCCATAATGCATTCACAGCCTCTCCTTCACGAAGTATGTAATGTTCATATGGGATATCATTTACCAATGTTACAACCTCACTTTTTTGCGTGGAGAAATTAAATGCTGTTTTCCAGATGAAGTCTTTATTCTGAATAATATTACCTCCAATTTCTAACTCTATACCACTGTTTGCAATTTCTCCATAATTTTGTGCAATCCTGTTCCATGGAATACCTAGTGATGGCGGAGTGGGCACATCAAGCACGATATCACTATTGTCTTTTTGCCAATAAGCAAAAACCAGATTAAATCTATTTTGCAAGAATGCAGCATCGAAACCAAAATCTAGAATTTTCTGTTTTTCCCATCTCAAAGCGGGATTCCCAGCTTGATAGTATGCGATACCGGGCTGATCTCCATATTTTTGACCTGCAAATATATCTTGAAACATAAAATCTCCCGAGAGTCTATCATTACCTACCTCCGCAAAGCTGCCTCTTAAACGAAAATCGCTAACGATATCATTAATAGGGCTTTTACTCCAAAAGTCCATTGCAGAGATTCTAATTGCTGCCGAACCACCATAAAATGTACCCCATCGGTTATCTTTGTGAAGGTTAGAGATTCCGTCACGACGAACAGATCCACCTAAATAAAAAATACTATTATAGTTGTAATTAGCACGAAAAATATATGATGCTAATCCGTTGGTGGTTACGCTACCACCCGAACTTTGAGTTACATATGTGTCGGAGATAATTTCATCAACAAAAAATGGATCAGAAAAATCACGTGCACCTGCTGTAAAACGATTATAAGTGTAATTTGTCCATTCTGCAACTGCTGTGGCATCTAAATTATGTGATCCAAATGATTTGTTTACACTTAGTATATTCTGAAAATTCCAGCGTTGCCTTTTAAGAGATGACCTGTTTACTAAACCTTTATAACCAAACCCATCTCCCGACTCGGGCTTCCAAACATAACTATCGTCCATTAAATTTACGTCGGCTCCAACCAACATTCTGTACATAAGCCAGCTTGCAGGTTTAATATCAATATTTGCGGTTGGCAACAATCTATAAGAAGTGTTAGATTGTTTATTGTTTTTTAAAACCCATACGATATTAGGAATGGTGTTTTCAATGGTACGATTGTTGGGACCTTTTGCCAAAGATTTACGGTCGTTTGCATCTATATTAAAGCCTGTAGGATCATCAGGATTATATACAGCTACGTTAGGCAGCATCCTGGAACTGGCATACATATTGTCACTAATGGAGTTAGTGCCTTTTACCGGACCGGTGTTAACCTGATTTGAAGCGTTAAGTGAAAAACCTGCAGTTACATAATCTTTCAAGAATTTATGTTCTGCTCTCGCATAAAATGTATAACGACTGTATTCATTGTTTATAGCCAAGCCTTTTTGATCGGTATATCCTGCGGAAAGAAAATACTGTGTTTGAGGTGTAGCACCAGATATTGAAACTGTATGACTATGTTGAAAACCTGTTCTAAATACATGGTCATACCAATTGGTATCTGTACCATTGGCGTCCATACTTGCCTGTGGATTCCCCGCAGAATTAGTATATTTTTCATTTGCAATTGTAACAAATTCTTCTGCATTAAGTAAATCATAAAGTTTTGAAGCTTTAGACCAACCCATCCATGAGTCGTATGATATTTTTGCAGCTCCTTGTTTTCCTTGCTTTGTAGTAATCAAAACCACTCCATTTGCAGCACGTGAACCATAGATAGCAGTTGCAGCTCCATCTTTTAAAATCTCGAATGATTCAATATCAGATGGATTTATATCTGCAAGCGCATTATTATTAGAATAAGAGTAACCAACGTTTCCTGATGTTACAGGAACACCGTTTATTACGTAAAGGGGAGCACTTGATGAAGATATAGTTCCAACACCTCTTATTATTACTCTTGGTGGTTGAGTAACATCTCCTGAAGGTGCGATTACTTGTACGCCCGAAGCTCTACCCGCCAGTTGTTGCATAAAACTAGGCGATGCTTTTGATGATAAATCATCACCCTTGATTTGAGAAATGGAACTGGTTACATCTCTCTTCCTTTGTGTTCCGTAACCTACTACAACAATTTCATCTAAAAGTTCGGTATCACTTGTTAATGTAACCATAACTTGAGCAGTAACAGGAACCTCTTCAGTTACATATCCAACGTAAGAAACTACAAGTGTCCCTCCCGTTGGGGCAGTAAGTAAAAAATTTCCATCAATATCGGTAACGGTACCCTGATATGTGCCTTTTATTAGGATAGTAGCACCTATCACCGGCTCTCCGTTGTCATCCACAATTGTTCCGCGAACTTGTGTTTGAGCCATTACAAGCCCTATCCCAACAAAGAGAAGAGCTAAAAGAATTGTTAGTTTTCTTTTCATTTACACAGTTTTTTATTTATAAATATGAAAAAAGGGGAAAAATATAGTTGTCAGATACCTTAAGATATGTTCAACTTTATTAATACTCTCACGTAATTCCGCAAAGATATATTAATTTTCCTTTCTGTGGTTACAATTCATCAACTATTTTCTGCATTTCATGTTATATCGTAACACTTTTCATCATTTATACTCCAATTCATTACGCATATAAAATCTTATCTACTTATATGAGCCAAAAAAAGGCGACTTTTTCAAGCCACCTTTTATAAGATATTTTTGTTTGAAGAATTATCCTTAATTCTCTATACCTATCAATTCAACATCAAAAATTAGATTTGAATAAGGTTTGATTTCACCTCTGTCTGCCGATCCGTAAGCTAAATCATGAGGAACATATAGTCTCCATTTTGATCCAACTGGCATAAGTTGAAGTGCTTCTGTCCATCCCGGAATTACTTGTGTTACACCAAATACAGCAGGTTCGCCTCTTTCAACGCTGCTGTCAAAAACAGTACCGTCTATTAGAGTGCCATGATAGTGTACTTTTACCTGATTGCTTGAAGTTGGGATTGCTCCATTTCCTTGTTTAAGAACCTCATATTGCAATCCGCTTGGAAGTGTTACAACTTCTGCTCTTTTTGCGTTTTCGGTCATGTAAGCTTCACCTTCGGCAATGGCAGATTCGTATTGACCTTTAAGATCTTCTTCCTGACGAGCCATTTGCTCTTCTTGTGCTTTCTCAAACTCACCCTGAACCAACTCATTTGCTTCTGCCTTACTAATTGCCAACTCTTGGTTTTTAAGAGTTGAAACTAATCCTGCTAGAAGTTGGTCTGTATTTGCTTTTGTATCTGAGTCTTCACCATATAGCATGGTGTTAAACTGTGGAAGCATTTGCTGAGAAAACTGTACACCTATGCTTAATCCGTGTGCATAAGCCGATTCTTCGTCTAAATTAATTGCATCCTTCATACCTTTGATGAATTCATTTAATTTAGGTCCGTTGATTTTGTTTATGGAGTCAATTTTTGATTCCATTTCCGACTGTAGAGCGATTCTCTGTGTTGAGTCGGCAGCAGCCAATCTCATCTGATAATCGTACTCAATATTTGTAGTGCTGGTTATTACACCTGCTTGTTCCAAGAACTGTGCTAACCCCTGATCTGCCATCGAAACGCCGTATGCATATGATACGCTGTCGACAGAGTTTTTTAGAGAAGCCTTTGGTGTAGATGCTCCCCCGCAAGAAACCATCATTACAGCCAAAACAGCTAAGATGCTGAATGTTGCTAAAATTGTCTTTTTCATTTTCCTTTTAAATTTTATAAAACTTATTATTCTATTATTTCTTTCTTATTACTCAATACCCAATAATTCAACTTCAAATATCAATGTTGAATTGGGTTCAATTGAGTTACCAGCACCTTGTGAGCCATAGGCAAGGCCTGAAGGTATAAACAATTTCCATTTAGATCCAACACTCATCAGCTGTAATGCTTCTACCCAACCTTTAATTACCTGATTAACTCCAAACACGGCGGGCTGTCCTCTTTGCACTGAACTATCAAAAACAGTTCCATCCAAAAGGGTGCCATGATAGTGACATTTTACACTATCTGTAGCTTTTGGCTTTGGTCCGTTTCCTTCGGTTAATATCTCGTATTGCAATCCACTTGGAAGTGATACAACATTTTCTTTCTTACTGTTTTCTTCTAGGAATGCAATTCCTGTCTCTAAATTTTTATTCAACATTTCTTCTTGTTGTTTACTAAAATATTCTTGCAAAGTTTGATTAGCTTCTTCTGAGCTCATAGAGGTGCTTTCATTATTAATTACCTCTGTGAATGCTTTCACAAAAGATTCTACCTCAATATTTCTTAAACCTGAGTTCATTAGATTTGAGGCCATACTCATCCCAATTGCATAACTTATTTTGTCCATTTACTTTAATCATTAATAATTTGGGTACAAAAGTACGATTTTAATTAGAATGAGCACATATTAAAGAGATAAATGTTTGATATTAATATAGGATATGTCGATAATTCATCGCACAAAACTAATACAATCTCTATACATAGTCAGTACCAAGTCCTGATTAACCAAGCATCAACACTGTACCTACTCCATATCATCTCTGTATATATACAGAGTTGATTAGGAGTTGGTCAGGACTAAGTCAGTAGTTGGTGTGCACTGAGGGCAACTAGGCATTATCCTTAAAACGCCAATTTACTGTAAATGAAACTTCAATATTTAATAAAATCTGACTATATTAGCACTAATTAAAATGATGAATTATGAAGAAGAGACTTGTAATACTAACCGGAGCGGGAATGAGTGCAGAGAGTGGCATTGCAACATTCAGGGACTCGGGAGGTCTTTGGGATAAATATCCTGTAGAGCAGGTTGCCACCCCGGAGGCTTTTCGAACTAATCCTGAATTGGTACTTGAATTTTATAATGTCAGAAGGAGGGAGTTACTGAATACTAAACCCAATGCCGGACATTATTGCTTGGCTGAACTTGAAAAGGACTTTGATATTGACATCATCACTCAGAATATAGACAACCTACATGAGCAGGCAGGAAGTACCAGGGTGATTCATCTTCATGGGGAACTTATGAAATCAAGATCAACCGGTAATGAGTTGGATGTATATGAAATAGATTCGAAAAAACCCGATATACATATTGGGGATAAATGCGAGAAAGGTTTTCAGTTACGTCCGCATATTGTATGGTTTGGTGAGATGGTGCCAATGATGGTTGAAGCTGAGGCAATAGTGAGGAAGGCAGATATTTTTGTGATTATTGGCACTTCAATGAATGTATATCCGGCAGCGGGTTTATTGCATGATGTCAAAACCAATGTCCCGGTTTATCTTATCGACCCTAAAGATGTGTCTACAAATAGATATGATATACATCACATTAAAAAAGGCGCTTCTGAAGGTGTTGAAGAATTAAAGAAATTGATAAAGTAAATAACAGTTTTAAATATTAAACGAAGGACAGCGCATATTGGGTGTGCTGTTTTTTTTGTATTTTTGAATTCTAAGAATAAGAGATAGAGGTATCAATCGATATATAAACAACTGAATATAAAAACTTGTGGCAAAAAAGATAGCAGAAACACCTATGATGAAACAGTATGTTGATATTAAAACTCAGCATCCTGATGCAATACTGCTTTTTAGAGTAGGCGATTTTTATGAAACATTTTCTGACGATGCCATTTCGGCGTCTGAGATATTGGGCATTACACTTACACGAAGGGCAAACGGAGCAGCTCAGTTTGTAGAGTTGGCGGGCTTTCCACATCATGCACTTGATACATATTTGCCTAAACTGGTGCGTGCCGGCAGGAGGGTAGCTATTTGTGATCAGCTTGAAGATCCAAAGAAAACGAAAACGCTGGTAAAGAGAGGTATAACAGAACTTGTTACTCCCGGGGTTTCAATAAATGATGCTATCTTAAATCATAAAGAGAATAACTTTTTATGCTCTGTCCACTTTGCCAAAGGTGGTGTTTATGGAATTTCGTTGCTAGATATATCAACCGGCGAGTTCTTGACAAGTGAAGGTGTATGGGATAATATTGATAAGCTTTTATCTAACTTCTCGCCAAAAGAAATTCTTGTTGAACGTGGCAATAAGAAGAAATTTTATGAAGCATTTGGCAATGGTTGGTTGTTATCGGAACTGGACGATTGGATATTTACAGAGAGTGCTGCCAGGGATAGATTGCTGGGGCATTTTCAGACGGCAAATCTAAAAGGCTTTGGTGTTGAACATCTCGAGCAGGGTATTGTTGCTTCGGGCTCAATATTGCACTATCTGGATATTACGCAACATTGTAATATTGAACATATAAACGCTCTTACAAGAATTGAAGAAGAGAGGTTTGTGAGGCTAGACAAGTTTACTGCACGAAACCTGGAGCTGATTATGCCTCTTAATGAGGGAGGAAAAAGCTTGTTGAATGTACTCGACAAAACAATTTCTCCAATGGGTTCTCGTTTATTGAGAAGATGGATCATGTTTCCTTTAAGAGAACTTAAACAGGTGGAGGAGAGGCATAGTGTGGTGGAGTATTTTTTTAAAGATTCGGAACTTAAGAAGCTACTTACTCAGCAATTATCGCTTATTGGCGATTTAGAGAGAATTATTTCGAAAGCAGCTGTTGGAAGAATAGGACCAAGAGAGGTTGTGCAGTTAAAAGTAGCCCTAAATGCAATAGTACCTATAAAGGATATTTTCTTAAACTCAGACAACAGTAATCTTAAAGCGCTTGGCAACCAACTAAACCCCTGCCCGGTTATTAGGGATAAAATTGAAAAAGAGCTAAAACCTGATCCACCTGCTTTGCTAAACAAAGGTGGTTATATTAACAAAGGTGTAAACAGCGATCTTGATGAATTAAGAGAAATTGCTTACTCTGGAAAAGACTACCTTGTACAACTACAGCATCGCGAGAGTGAGAGAACAGGTATTCCTTCTCTTAAAGTGGCCTTTAACAATGTCTTTGGTTACTATATTGAGGTTAGAAATACTCATAAGGATAAAGTACCTGTAGAATGGACACGTAAGCAGACTCTTGTTAATGCCGAGCGTTATATAACTGAAGAGCTTAAAGTATATGAAGAAAAGATATTAGGTGCGGAAGAGAAAATTACAGCACTCGAAAATATGATATACAGCCAGCTGGTATCCTGTTTGATTGAGTATATACCGGTGATTCAGAATAATGCTAATATAATTGCAAGGGCCGATTGCCTTTTGTCTTTTACCAATGTGGCACAGGAGTACAAATATATTCGCCCGCAAATAAATGAGACTGATGATATAGATATAAAAAAAGGTCGTCACCCCGTAATTGAAAGACAGCTTCCACTTGATGAGCCATACATTGCAAATGATGTGTATTTAGATAATGATGAGCAGCAAATACTGATTATTACAGGTCCCAATATGGCTGGTAAATCGGCATTGCTGCGTCAGACAGCTCTTATTGTTTTAATGGCACAAATAGGTTCTTTTGTGCCTGCAGAATCGGCAACCATTGGATTGGTTGATAAAATATTTACCCGTGTGGGCGCATCAGATAATATCTCTCTTGGGGAATCGACATTTATGGTTGAGATGAATGAAGCTGCAAATATTCTTAATAACATTACAGATAAAAGTCTTGTTTTGTTTGACGAACTTGGCAGAGGCACAAGCACCTACGATGGCATATCACTGGCATGGGCAATTGTTGAGTATATTCATGAGAACCCGGCAGCAAGAGCTAAAACTTTATTTGCCACTCACTATCATGAGTTGAATGAAATGGAGAAATCTTTTAAGAGGATAAAAAACTTTAATGTTGCAATTAAAGAGATTGATAATAAAATTATATTCCTCAGAAAATTGGTACCCGGTGGAAGTGAACACAGCTTTGGTATTCATGTGGCCAGGATGGCCGGTATGCCCCATAGTATAACTAAACGAGCCGATAATATATTATCGCAGATGGAATCTGCCAACCGGCAAGGTGAATTAAACCGCTCGATTCAGGATTTTGTGGAAAAACAGGAGGGATATCAGTTGAGTTTTTTTCAGCTGGATGATCCTCTGCTTACTATGGTTCGAGACGAGATAATTAATCTGGATGTTAACAATTTAACCCCAATGGAGGCTCTTAATAAGCTTAACGACATTAAAAAGATTTTAAAAGGAAAATAAGGAACTAGTGGTTTTAACATTAAACAATATGCGTTGAAGTTTGTTTTAATTTCTAACTAACCAGAACTTGAACTATTTTTTTAAATTGACAAAACTGAAATTTATGAAACTAAAAAAACTTATTTTCGTGGGTCTGCTTATTGCAGCATTCACAACAACAGTTAACGCACAAAACTACAATACAGCATTTGGCGTTAGATTGGGATACGACAGCGGTATTACATTGAAGCATTTTTTTGCTCCTGCAAATGCAGCAGAGTTTATTCTTTCTGCATCTCCACGCTGGTTTCAGTTGACCGGACTGTATGAATATCAGCAACCGGTACCTGGGGCACCAAACCTGGATTGGTACGTTGGACTTGGAGCTCATATTGGTGGTATTCACAAAAACAAGCATGATTATGATGGATCATTTTTGTTAGGTGCCGACCTAATTGGTGGTTTGGAATATATATTCCCCAGGGCTCCTTTTAATGTTTCGCTCGACTGGAAACCATCTTTTAACTTCACCAATAGTTATAACGATTACTGGTTTAGTGGTTTCGCTCTAAGCTTGCGATACACATTCAGATAGTAGACAAGATAGATATTTTTTAAAACCGCTTTCATATGAGAGCGGTTTTTTTCATTAAAAAAATATGTACTTTTGTAAGTATGCAGAAAAATGAGACAAACAATGAAACGTCCTTACTTACAAAACTTAACGATGCACAAAGAGCTGCTGTTGAGTTTTGCGATGGCCCATCGCTTGTTATAGCGGGAGCGGGCTCGGGTAAGACACGTGTATTAACATATAAAATAGCCTATTTGCTTGATCAGGGCTTACCACCCTACTATATATTAGCTTTAACTTTTACCAATAAAGCTGCCAGAGAGATGAAATCTCGTATTGCCGAGCTAGTGGGTGAGAAAAAAGCCAGAAGTTTATGGATGGGTACTTTTCATGCAATATTTGCCAGAATATTACGGAAAGAGGGTGAAGCCATTGGATTTAAATCGAACTTCACCATCTTCGACACTTCAGACTCTAGAAATCTTATTAAACTGATAATAAAAGATATGAAACTGGATGATAAACAATATCGTCCGAATGGGATTCATGGGCAAATATCGAAAGCTAAAAACAGTCTTATTACTCCTGCAATGTATGCAGCTAATAGCGAATTGCTGGAATACGACCGCAGAGCAATGCTCCCACTGCTGTTTGAGATTTATCAACGTTATCAAAACAGGTTAAGATCGGCAAATAGTATGGATTTTGATGATCTTTTAATGTACACAAACATTTTGTTTCGCGATCATAAAGATATAATTGATAAGTACAGAAATCAATTTCAATATATTTTGGTTGATGAGTATCAGGATACTAATTTCTCTCAACATCTTATTGTAAAACAGATTGCTGATGCGCACCACCGTGTATGTGTGGTGGGCGATGATGCTCAGAGCATATATTCATTCAGAGGAGCTAATATTGACAATATACTAAACTTTAAATCAAACTTCCCGGATACTAAAGTTTTTAAGCTTGAGCAGAACTACCGCTCTACTCAAAATATTGTGAATGCAGCAAACAGCTTAATAAGACAGAATACCGAGCAGATTGAGAAGGATGTATTCTCTGAAAATGAAGTTGGCGATAAGCTGGAGATATTGGGCACGTTCTCTGATTTTGAGGAGGGGCTTGTTGTGGCTAATAAGATTTCAAGAATGAGACTTGAGAGTCATAATGTATACAGCGATTTTGCAATTCTTTACCGTACTAATGCTCAATCGAGAATTTTTGAGGATGCCTTGAGGAAGAAGAATATTCCGTATAGAATTTATGGAGGAAAGTCTTTCTATCAACGCAAAGAGATAAAAGATGTGATTTCGTATTTCCGACTTATAGTAAATCCATCGGATGAGGAAGCATTTAGACGTATAATAAATTATCCTACCAGGGGAATTGGCAATGTTACGGTTGGCAAAATCACTTCCACAGCCGAGCTGCATAATGTTAGCTTATGGGAGGTAATAAGCTATCCTAATAAATATAATTTAGATATTAATTCCGGCACAAGAAATAAGCTTGGAGCTTTTCAAACGCTTATTTCGGGCTTTATTGAGCAAAAAGATACTATCTCGGCATTTGAAATATCACAGGAGGTGATTAAGAAATCGGGGATTTCTCATGAGGCATATAGCGATCTTACACCGGAAGGATTGAGCCGTTCGCAAAATATACAGGAGCTTATTAATGCGATGGAAGAGTTTGTGTCGACTAGACAAGAGGAGGGCGATGAGAATATCTTTCTTGCCGATTTTCTTTCAGAAGTATCACTTTTAACCGACCAAGACACAGAAAATGATGAAGAGGCACAGAAAGTTACCCTTATGACCGTGCACTCTGCCAAAGGGCTTGAGTTTAATCATGTATTTGTTGTTGGTATGGAAGAGGACTTGTTTCCGTCTTCAATGGCAAAATCGGAAATTAGGGGGTTGGAGGAAGAAAGAAGGCTCTTTTATGTTGCTCTAACAAGAGCACGTAAAACGTGTACTGTAACCTATGCTAAGAGTAGGTTTAAGAACGGACAAACCAACTCAGCTAAAATGAGCAGATTCTTGTTGGAAATTGATCAGGCTTATGTAAGTGATGAAAGTATTCTGAATTATAGCAACAAAGAAGCAAGTGGTGCCGATGATTTTTGGGGTAAAATGCGTGAACAAAGAGTAAAACGAGAGAGCTTAGGGCGTACTGCCACTAAAGATAGAGCACCGCAAAGAACCCCAGAGAGAAAAGGAAACATTGTGTCGGTAAACAACGCGGCTCCCTCCATGCCTCTCTCGCAAGAAGCGAAAGAGTTGCAGGTTGGGAACATCATAGAACATGAGAGATTTGGACGTGGTGAGGTAACCTCTATTGAATTGAGCGGAAATGATAGACGAGCATTTGTTGAATTTGAATCGGCTGGGAACAAACAACTCTTGCTGAAATTTGCTAAATTCAATATTGTAGAATGATTTGAAGAACTAAAACATTCTATAAGTTAGACTATTTCTCGCTATGGCAAAATACGAAATAGTTTATATCTCGAGAAGTAATTTCTCCCCGCTACTTCCACTAAATAATAAATCGGTTGGATTCTCTAGCAACTTTTTTATTCTTAATAAGAAGCTCACCGAATCTTTTCCATCTACAACTCTATGATCGTAGGATAAAGCAATATACATCATTGGTCGAACAACAACCTGCCCGTCTATTGCAATGGGCCGCTCGATTATGTTGTGCATACCTAAAATTGCCGACTGTGGGGGGTTGATAAGGGGTGTTGACATCATAGATCCAAAAACACCTCCATTTGTAATGGTAAAAGTTCCACCTGTCATTTCAGGAATTGACAATTTGCCAGTTCGTGCTTTTTCAGCTAATGAAGCTATCTCTTTTTCTATATCGGCAAGACCCATATTCTCAACATTTCTTACCACCGGCACCATTAGTCCTTTTGGTGCACTCACCGCTACAGAAATATCAGTATATTTAAATGTTACCAGATTTTCTCCATCAATCATACTGTTTACATTGGGAAATTCCTGAAGTGCTACAGATGCTGCTTTCATAAAGAAAGACATTATTCCTAGCTTGATTCCATGCTTCTCTGTAAACTGAGATTGATTTCTTTTACGAATATCCATTAAAGGCTTCATATCAACTTCATTGAAAGTGGTAAGCATGGCTGTTTCGTTTTTCACTGATACTAAACGCTCGCTCAATTTTCGTCGCAAAGAACTCATTCTCTCGGTTTTGGACTCTCTGCCTGCTGGTTTCCTTAAGCCTGCAGACGCCTCTGTTTTTGTTGATTTATCAGTTACATTAATAAGAGCTTCAACATCCTCACTTCTAAGTCTTCTTAAACCATCAATTACATCATCTAGCGATAGTTTATTCTCTTCCATCACTTTCTGCGCTAAAGGGGTAACCTTAACATTATCATATTTTGTTTCAGATTTATCTTCCTCTACTTGTTCAGCAACTCTTGCAACAGGTTTTTCCTCTTTTACAACATTCTGCTCTGTTTTTTCAGTTTCTGGTTCTTCTTCAGGTGCAGGCTCAGGTTTTACAATATCCTTATCGCTCTCTAGGCCAGTGGTTATGTCTGTATCAATTGTGCAGGCAACAGAACCCACCTCTAGCATATCTCCTTCTTTTGCCTTAAGTGATATTTTACCTGATTCATCTGCAATAAGCATAAGAGTGGCCTTATCTGATTCGAGTTCGGCAATCTCGGTGTTTTTTTTGACTACATCTCCATCTTTAACTAGCCAATGGAATAGCTCAACATGCGTAATAGACTCGCCCGGACTTGGTATTTTAATTTCTATGATTGCCATTATTTTATACTGATTTTATTGAGACTAAATTATGTAATTTATGTATTTCCTTATTCAAAAGCTTTGTTGATAATAACAGACTGATTGATTTTGTGGAGTGCAGTTAACCCCTCGGCAGTAACACCACTTGCAGGGCGAGCTATTACTTTAATCTTATAATCGGTTAGCTGTTGTTTTATAAACTGAGCTGCGCCCATATTTAATGGTTCTTCTTGCACCCATGTCAATTCTACATCTTTGGGATAACTGATTAGTGCTTTGCTGAGCTGTTTCTCTGGAAATGGATAAAGTTGCTCGACTCGCACTATAGAAATATCATCTGCATTTTTCTCTTTGCGTGCAGCAGACAATTCATAATATATCTTTCCGGTGCAAAGTAAAACTCTCTTAATCTTTGAATGGTTCTTAATCTCTTTATCTGCTATCAATTCATGAAATTTATCTTCTGTAAAATCTTCAATGGTTGAAACGCATTCGGGATGACGCAATAAACTCTTTGGGGTGAATACTATTAATGGAGAGCGGAAATCTCTTTTAAGCTGACGACGCAATGCGTGAAAAAGATTGGCGGGAGTTGTGCAATTTATAACTTGCATATTATTATTGCCACATAATGTAAGGAAACGTTCCATTCTTCCACTGGAATGCTCTGCACCCTGACCTTCGTAACCGTGAGGGAGGAACATCACTAACCCCGATTTTAATCCCCATTTCTCTTGTGCGGATGATATGTACTGATCTACTATTACCTGACCTACATTATAGAAGTCGCCAAACTGCGCTTCCCAAATTGTTAATCCATCGGGATGTGCAATCGAATAACCATACTCAAAGCCCAATATACCATATTCGCTAAGCATCGAGTTATATACACGCACCTGTTCATGCTCGCCACCAATGTTCTTTAATGGAAAATATTTGGCTGTATCGTCATCTTCTGTTACAATTTCGGCATGACGATGTGAGAATGTTCCCCTTTCGGAGTCCTGACCACTCAACCTTACTGTATGCATTTCTTTGGCAAGCGACACATATGCCATTAATTCGCCCATAGCCCAATCGAAGGAGTTAGATTCAATCATTTCGGCACGCTGGGCAAACAAACGTGTGGTTTTATTAAAAAACTTTCTATCTTCAGGAAGTGTAGTTATTCGTTTTGCCAGCTCAAGAAATAACTCACGCGAAATACCTGTATCAACTTCTTTCTGATAGTCCTTTGCCCCGGGTAATCTGAAATGCTTGTTCTTTTCAGATAAAAAGGGTTGAAAATTAATTTTATTTGATTTTATAGAAACATCATACGATTTATCGAGTGTGTTGTGGAAGTTCTGCACTTTGTTTTTGACCTCAGATGAATTGATAATATTTTCGGCTATTAATTTTTCGGCATATATATCACGTGGGTTTTTATGCTTTGCAATTATATCATATAGTTCGGGTTGAGTGAAGCGCGGCTCATCTCCTTCATTATGGCCATATTTACGATAGGAAAGGAGATCTATAAACACATCTTGGTTATACATTTGACGAAACTCTAATGCAAGCTTAGCAACAAATACCATAGCTTCGACATCATCACCGTTGACATGGAAAACGGGCGATTGTGTAACTTTTGCTATATCTGTGCAATAAGTGCTTGAACGGGCTTGCAAATAATTGGTTGTAAAACCAACCTGATTATTAATTACAATGTGAATGGTTCCACCCGTTTTATATCCATCGAGTTTTGAGAACTGTATGGTTTCATACACAACGCCCTGCCCAGCTATTGCTGCATCGCCATGCACAAGTATAGGCAATACCTCGTCGTAGTTTAAATTATGATCGTTTTCGAGTTTGGCACGAGCAATTCCCTGCACTAGTGGTCCCACTGCTTCGAGGTGTGAAGGGTTTGGGGCAAGATTAACTTTTATGGAGCGACCTTCATAATCTATTACATTGCTGTATCCTAAGTGGTACTTAACATCTCCATATTTAATTTCCTCTTCATAATTTTGCGCGTTGAACTCACGAAACACCTCTGAGTAAGGTTTTTTCATTATGTTTGTAAGCACATTCAGTCGCCCCCTATGTGCCATACCAAGTATTATATCATTTACATTATATTCGCCTCCTCGTGAAATTATAGCATGGAGTGCTGGGATGATTGACTCGGAGCCCTCTAATGAAAATCGCTTTTGCCCTACAAATTTTTTATGCATATAATCTTCAAAGCCAGATGCTTCTACAAGAAGGTCTAGTATGCGCAACTTTGTCTCCGCTGGCAAGGTTTCTTTGTTTTGACTAAACTCCATCTTTTCTTGCAACCATCGCACTTTATCGGGGTTAGTCATGTATCTATACTCAACACCTATAGATGCACAATAAGTTTCTTCGAGACGAGAAAGTATATCTCTAAGTTTTGCTTTTCCCAATCCTACCTCTTTGCCGGCAGCAAACTCTACATCGAGATCTTTTTCTGAAAGATTGAAGTTTTCTAAAGCAAGAGTTGGAGAGTAGCTTCTTCTTGAACGCACAGGATTAGTTTTGGTAAAAAGGTGGCCTCTTCTTCGATATTGAGTTATAAGCCTCATTACTTCCAACTCCTTGTTTGAGTCAATTAATGCTCCATTACCATTTGGCTTAATTGGGAATTGAGAGGTTGCTAATTCGAAGCCTTGAAAGAAAAAACGGAAGCTCTCATCTACATTTTCAGGAGCCTCTTTGTATTTTTTATATAACTCTACAATTGCTTCGAATTCCATAGTTTCAAATTTATTGTCGGCATTCATTAGGGGATACAGCTTAATATTTATATATAAATAGTAAAGATGCATATTTTGTTCATATCAAACAAAGATTAAATATAGATTCGATGGCTAGTAGATTATAATTATATAAATCCAACTTTTACATATTCAGGAAAAATGTTATATTTGAAGTCGCTAATCGAACTATAAGATAACTATTTACACATATTAATATTAAAAATTTATTCAATGACAAAAAGTGCTTTGCAAATTGCTAGGGCAGGCTATGTACCTAAGATGCCTTCGGAATTAAGGGGTAATGTAAAATTAGTAGAGGGAGCCTCTACTGAATCACTTTCGGATCAGGAAGAAATAAAGAAACTCTTTCCTAATACTTACGGACTTCCAATAATTAAGTTTGTTCAGGACGAAGGTGAAGTTGGAATTTCAGAGCCTCTGAATATGGGAGTTATTCTTTCAGGTGGACAAGCACCGGGTGGACATAATGTGATTGCCGGTATTTTTGATGGTATCAAAAAACTGAACAAAGACAGCAAACTTTATGGTTTTCTATTAGGACCTGCGGGTTTAGTAAACCATAACTATAAAGAGCTTACTAGTGAAATTATAGACGAATATAGGAACACCGGTGGTTTTGATATCATTGGATCGGGACGAGATAAACTGGAAACTAAAGAACAGTTTGATAAAGGTTTGGAGATACTAAAAAAACTAGATGTTAAGACTCTGGTAATTATTGGTGGTGACGATTCAAATACAAACGCTGCCGTATTAGCAGAATATTATAAATCAATAAATGCAGGTGTGCAAGTAATTGGTTGTCCTAAAACTATTGATGGTGATCTTAAGAACGATTATATTGAAACATCCTTCGGTTTTGACACTGCATGTAAAGTATATTCGGAATTGATTGGCAATATTCAACGCGACTGTAATTCGGCCCGCAAATACTGGCACTTTATTAAAGTGATGGGACGTTCTGCGTCGCACATTGCTCTTGAATGTGCCCTACAAACACATCCTAACATTTGTATTGTTTCTGAAGAAGTAGAGGCTAAAGAATTGTCGCTAGACGACATAATTGAATACATTGCTGGTGTTATTGCTAATAGAGCTGAGAAAGAACTTAATTTTGGATCAGTAATTATTCCGGAAGGGCTTATTGAATTTATCCCTGCTATTAAGAATTTGATTAGTGAACTTAACGATTTCCTTGCTCATAATCAGGAAGAATTCGACCTTGTACGCCGCTCTGCTAAGCGCGAATATATAATAAGTAAGCTTAGTCCTGAAAACTCTGAAGTATATGCCAGCTTACCCGAAAGTGTAGCTCGTCAACTTACATTTGACAGAGATCCACATGGCAATGTTCAGGTTTCACAGATTGAAACAGAGAAACTTCTTGCAGAGATGGTTGGCAAAAAGCTTAAACAATGGGCTGAAGAAGGAAAATATGTTGGTAAATTTGCAAGCATTACTCACTTCTTTGGTTATGAAGGCAGATGTGCTGCACCATCTAATTATGATACTGATTACTGTTATACACTTGGATATACAGCATCTATGCTTGCAGCTGCAGGCAAGACCGGTTATATATCTTCTGTTAGAAATACTACAGCTAAGGCAGAGGAATGGGTTGCAGGTGGTGTACCTACCACAATGATGCTTAATCTTGAGCGTCGTCATGGTGAGATGAAACCAGTTATTCAGAAAGCACTTGTTGAACTGGAAGGAGCTCCATTTTTATACTACAAGAGTCAGCGCGAAAAATGGGCATTGGAAACGGACTATGTTTACCCAGGCCCAATTCAATATTTTGGACCTACAGAAGTATGCGATCAACCAAGTAAGACATTGCAGCTTGAGCAGACAGGAAAGATTGAAGAGTAGTATTATAAAATCTTCTTAGACATAAATCTTAAAAGGGTCGTCCCAACCGGAACGACCCTTTTATATTGATGTACATTTAGTACAACTTTATTATTTTTTAGAAAAATCTGAATCGATTATCTACAACACCAAGCTCATCTTTAAGTGTTTCAATAGCCTGCATCTGTATTCTATATGCATTATTATTTAATATCATAGCCTTTTGAGCCTCTTCATCATACTCGGCAGTTCCTTCTGTGCGATTAGTTACATTAGCTACAAATACGCCTAAGTTGCCTTGCATTGGACCTACAGTTTGTCCTATAGGAGCAAAAGATGACACTGAGTTAATTACTGGTTCATATCCTATTCCAGTGATGTTTTGAGTTGTGAAGTTTACGAATCTTAACGTGTCAACCATACTGTTCATAGCCTCAGCATAATCTTGGAGTGAAGATAGATTCTTTTGACTTAAATCGGCAATTAGCTTTTCAGCTTTCTTTTCATTTACAAGTCTGCTCTTTATACCCTCAGACACTTCTGACAATGGAGTTATTCCGGCTGGAATTTGCTCATCTACCCTTGCTACAACTCTTAGGTTTGTAAGATCAAATTTCTTCACTGCTCCTACTTCTTTTTCATTTGCAGCCCAAGTGATAACTTGTCGTGATCCCTGAATCTGACCTAATGAGAAATCATTAGCAGAGAATGTCATAGATGGCATCACCATATATCCTTCTTCTGTTGCAAGCTCATTAAATTTCTTACCAACATCTGGAGTGGATACTAATTGATTAAGCTTATTATCTATGTTATTAGAGGTCTTTTCACTAGGCACAACAGGCATATTAACTACTGCTAATTTGTACTTATTTACAGGGCTTGTTCTTTCTTCTACCTGGAAGATAATCTCTTGTCCTGGTACAGAAAGTTTGATTGGTTGGCCAACAGGTGCAGAGAATGCCTCTTTTACCATATTGATACCAAAAGGAAGAAGATCTAATTCTCTTGCCCAACCTACATCTCCACCATTAGAATTTGGATTTAAACTGTTTGCTATAAGAGCAAATGATTCGCCACCTTGAATTAGATTATATAAACTATCTACAAAGTTTGTAATTATTGAGTCCTGACCTACCACAGAAGAGCTGGGAACAGCCATCATGCTTAGGTGAACTGAGTCTGGAGCAATAGTTTTGTCAATTAGTTTATAGATCTGGAAAGAATCACCTTCCCTTACAGGACCATACATTTCATCAACAGCAGCTGTACGTGCAAAATCGATCTGCGAAGGTGTAAGTAAGTTGTCGCTAATAAATACATCACGATAAGGAGTATCTGAATAGTCAGCAACTACAGTTGCGGGTGTTGATGATGTTTGCAACTGAGCATAAGCAGTTTCAGATTGTTGAGCAATTTCTGCAAAATCCTCATCGCTGGGATTAATTGGAATTGTGAAGTAAGAAATCTTAACAAGAGGAGTTTCGTTGTTAAATGATTTCTTGTGCATATCGTAAAAGCTTTTAATCTCTTTATCTGTAACTGTTACAGCAGAGTCTGGAATAGTAAAGTAGCTTTGCATGACATATCCAAGCTCAGCATTTTGCTGAGAGAGATCGAATGATGTTTTAGCTTCTACATCATTTACAATTACAGCATTTGATAGCAGAGATATATATTTTTCTTCAAGTCGTTGTGTTATAATCATATTTTCAATAAATAACCACAACGATTTATATTGATTTACTAGTTGTTGTTCTTGTAGATCGGGGCTAGGAGTGTTTATTACATTTAAAAACTCAATAAGAGCCATGCGACTGAATATGCCTGTTTGAGGATCTACAAAAAAAGGAAGTTGTTGTAAGATGGGAGAAATTGACTCTCCATGTACTAAATCATTAATCTCTTCTTTGGATACTACTAACCCCAGGTTGGAAGCTTGATCTCCTAAAAGTTTGTTACGTACCATTTGCTGATACACAGCTTCACGAATCTGATAAGTTGTGTTTTCATCAAGGGAAGATTGACCACTGACCATTTTTTGAAACTCTTCGAATTCGGTAATTTTCTCTGCATATTGCTGGGTAGTGATAACTTCTCCATTAACCACGAATGCCCTATCACGAGCTTTTCCCATAAGTGTTGAACCTGAACTGAAAAGGTCTCCTAAGACAAAGGCGAGCAATGCTACACCTATAACTATAACCAATAGTGGTCCTCTGTTCCTGATATTTTGTAAAGTAGCCATAAAAAATTTTTATTCAAATTAGGGCACGAAGTTAGTAAAAATAAAGCAGATAAAAATATTTTATTTAAGTTAAATTATCGATAACCATTCTGACTACTTCAATTTTACGCTCGGTGACTTTAAGTATTTTAAAAGTGTAGTTACTAATTATAAGAGTTTCGTATGTTTTGGGGAATCTTTGTGTATGATGAAGAAGGTATCCGGCAACGGTTGAGTACTCATCTGCTTCGGGAATATCGAGTCCATAGATTTCATTGAGATAGTCTATTTCTACTCTTCCGGAGAGCACAAATTCGTTATCGGACTCTTGCTTGACAAAACTTGATTTTATATCATATTCATCTTCAATCTCTCCGAATATTTCTTCAACGAGGTCTTCCATAGTAATAATTCCAGAAGTACCTCCAAACTCATCAACTACAACTGCTATACTTTTTCTTTGTAGCATAAGATCGCTCATTAATTTGCTAGCTTGCATACTTTCAGGAACAAACGATATTGTTGCAATGTTGGTGGTCCAGTCTTCTGTATTGTTAAACATCTCCCACATATGTATATAACCAGTTATATCATCAATATCATCTTTATAAACTAAAATTCGGGAGATACCGGTTTCAATAAATCTCTCTTTTAGGGTTTCAACATCTGTATCGATACCCACAGCTACGATATCGGCTCTCGGCACCATGCAATCTCTAAGTTTCATGGATGAGAAATCAATTGCATTTCGAAATATTTTAACTTCAGAATCAACTTCATGTTCATTGTTCATCTCATTGATGCTTTTCTTTACAAAAGAATCGAAATCATCTCTGTTTAGTCCATTCTTGTTAGAATATTTACTTTTAGAAAAACGACTTTTAATAAAATAGGGAATAGTTTCCATGCAAAACAATGAAAAAAGAGTTGAAACAATGATCACAATAGTCATGGCAGACCACGCGGGACTATTAAATCTACCTAAGAAGAAGTTAGCCAGATATGTTGTGAGATAAACAAATAGCACCAATACAACAACTTTTATAATTCTGATACTTTTTGCTGACATCTTAAAAATCTACTATTAGTTGTTCATTATTTGTATAGAATTGCTTAGCACAGAACTTGAAGGAGGAACTGGGTGACGTGTTCCCAATTCATTGTTATCAGTAGTGTCTACAGCAATAGAATCGGTTGTATTTTCATCTTTAAAAGGTAGAAGTCCGTCGTGTGGACGAAATATTCTATAATTGGTCATTGTCTCATCTGACTCAAAACCATATCCTTTTATACGTGTATCTCCTCTTTTTATCTCTATGTATTTATCTGAGTAAACTCTACCATTTTTTCCGTCCCAAAACAACTCCTCGCTTTCGAATTCCTCACCTTGCATATTTTCAACATGTACGTTACTTTTAAGTTTCCACAACTCTTTTTCGGTATAATACCATGCTGTATCTGCAACAACAGTAGCTTCAATTTCGAAATCGGGGGTAAAACGCTCGAAATATAATCCAGAAGGGAAAAACTGAAAAGGTTCTTTGGCTTTATCAAAAACCATCCATTTATCGGCTACTAGTTTGTATTGAGTTACTCCTGAGTCGGAGATAAGTGTTGTAAATGATTCGGTTATTAAAGTAGGGACAACCTCAGGATCGTACTTGAAAGCAACAATGTTGTCATTTTTATCTTTGCACGATACAAATAAAAGCAGCATAACAACCACCAAAGTAGTAGTTGTTATGCGCCAATTATAGGATATATTGTGTTGTTTATTCAACACCTTATATGTATTGTTTATCGTAATCTAACTGTTGTATTTTCTCCAATCCATCCTGGGATATGAACAGTATCACCTGCTTTGTAACCCATCATGAATGCTGTTTCAGTATCTAGGAATCCTGCAGAGTAGCTGTTGATAAGACTATTAGCTTTTCCTGCAACGCTCGGATCAACTGATCTTGCTCTTTGTAGTTTATCGACTGCTGCACAATATACTAAACCAGCTTTTTCTGTTTCAGGGAATATATTATTTGCAGAACTTGCATAAAGCTGTCCAACTAGTATGTATGCTTCACCATTATTTGGATTATACTCTAATGCATCGTAAGCAGCCTGTCTGGCTCTGGCAAAGTTTCTTTGATTTGAGAAGATACCAGCAAGTTGCATCATATAATCAGAAGACTTACTTTTATCTGTTTCCAGATTCGCTGCCTCAGAATAGTATTTAACTGCAGTTGTAAAGTCTTTGTCTCTAAGAGCTTTGTTAGCTAGACCTAAAGCCGCGTTAGCAGTTGGTTCGAGCTGATGTAGATATTCGGCTGCTGTAAAATAAAGATCAGTTTCGGTACAACCAACAGAACCTAAAGCATTGATAACTTCATTAAGGACATCTTTGTTTGTTTTATTAGGTTCAACTTTGTCTGCATAGTATTCGGTAAGTGTTTTGCAGTCTCCTGCTCCACTATTAACAAATCCTTGTACAATACCATCTTTTACAGTACTAAGATAATCAGCATTGGCTTGATTATCTGCAGAGTTTGCAATTGCCTGATCTACATATTCAACAACATTGAAGTAATCTTTTATATATTCATCTTTTAGAGAGTTGTCGTTAAGATACCTGGTAAGTGAAGAGATCATTAGGTATGAGTAAGCATCAAGTGGATACATTTGATCTTTCATATCATTTACGGCTTCACTTAGCCAACCATAAATAACATTTTGATCGGCCTGATCTCCCATCATTTCCATATAGGTGTAGGTTTTTAATGCAAGTATGGTACCTACTGCATCATCTTTACCAAAGTATTTAAGTCTGGTATCATAAATCTCCATTGTCTTATCGAGATATTCTTTCTTTTTTGCTGCATCAGTTTCTTTTTCGTATAGAGCTGTAAATATTCTAGGACCATAAATATAGATATTCTTACTTGATCCTGGGCAGTTTTCATATACTGATGTCCATGGCACTAATGCTCCCTCATAAGATTCAGCTTTAGCTGCAGTTTGCATAAGACTTAAATTCACTCTACAGTTAATGCTGTCTTCGCCATGACCGTATGGAGCTTTAATGTGGTCGTAACCTGCTTTTTGTGCGTTTACGCCAACTATCATTGCGATAGCTAAAAATCCAGTAAATAATAATTTTCTCATATCTGCTTCTTTTTTCGTTATATTTCGTTGTTCTCGTCTTTTGGACAAAATGTTAAATGAATAGTTTAATTACATCAATTAAACTGTCTTTTGAAAAACCACAATTCATTTACATTCATGTTTAATGATATTTTAAACATATCCTGACCAATCATATAATTGCTATCAGGTTTTTGTCTTGCATAACCAAATCCTATATTAAGCATAGATAGGTGCCCAGTTCTTAAATCTTGAAATGGCAGTCCCAAACCAAGGTTTATTCCATATTCTTTAAAGCTACCCATTCCAATTGACTGACTATTTTCGGGATTTGTGACACTCGCATTTATATAAGAATTTGAATATGATAACCCTCCCCTGAATCTTATTCGATTGAAAAAGTTTTGACTATAACGATCAATTACAAATTCCAATCCTGTATTTATTCTATAAAGATTATTAAATCTATTATCTGAGGTAAGTCCGTCTAGTTCGACAGGGTATGTGCTATTTTCCCACATTTGATATGTTCCGTCTAAACCAACTAAGAATTTAGCTGTTTGGTAGGAAAATCCTAATCCGAATGTTTGAGGAATCTGAAATACTTCTCCTTGCAATGTGTCGCTACTGATAATTTGTGATGGCCTGAGATTGGGATTATCATATGGATCCGAAGTGAAATTCATTACTGATGAAGTAAGGTCGGCTTTACTAATAATTTCGGGTGAATAAACAGCTCCCAATGTTATTGAACGAGTTTTGTCGATGAAATATTGGTATTGAATTCCTAGATCGTATTTTATATCACGTATAGAATAGGAGTGTTTGCCTTCGCTTACTAATGCGTTGCTTGTATAAGGAGTGCTTACTCTACTATGAGAAAAATTTCCAAAAAGATATGCTAAATTAGCTCCTATTGATACATTTTTTATTGGTTCCCAAGCTAGTCCTGCATAAACCTGACTTAATCCGCCAGTACCTCTGTAGGTTTCTAGATATTGTATATTAGAGAGTGAACGGCTTGTACCGAAGTTATATCCTACTTTTGAATAAGGTAGTAATCCCAGACTTGCTCCTACATTTTTAAATAGTGGGAACTGCATCGCTATATAATCGAGATTGCCATTATAGAAATCTCTATTATTAATTCCGTCATCCATTCTCGTAAGATGACCCGAAACACCCATATCGAAAATAAAGGTGATTGAATCCAGTTCTGAATATGAAGCAGGGTTACCGGGATTTACATGCTGGCTTCTTCGCAAACCATAACTGATACCGCCCATTGATTCTGAAGCACCAACTGAAGGATTAGATAAAACTCCATAGCCATATCGGCCATATGGAGAGTTAGATCCTACTTGTTGCGAAAATGTAACTAGGGTAATCGTAAAGAAGGCAAAAAACAAAGAGAAACGTTTTTTCTTAATATTCATCTGTTTAAGTATATATACAAGTCGCGGCCGCTCAGTTTCATAAAAATATTTTAGCTTACAAAGATGACATATTTTTATGATGTCACCAACAAAAGTGTGCAAACATCCTGTTAAAAAGATTAAAGATTAATAATTAGAAGCATTTTACACCTCTATAAACACTTTGTTAATCTCTATCTTACATTTTTCTTATAACTGTTAAATGATACTATTTCGTTAAAAGACTTCCTTTTCTTTTCTCTAAGAGGCTGAGCACTGTAGCCTATTGTAATATCGAGCCAAACTCTTTTTGAATCAGGTATTGAAAGCAGTTCACGCATAGCCGGTTCATTAAACCAGCCTAAGATACATGACCCGAGACCTTCGGAATGTGCAGCTAGAACAATATGTGCTGCGATAATACCAAGATCCATCTGGGCATAATCCTTCTGTTTTACCCATCCTCCGATACCAGAAGAGAGATTTACTTTTTCTTCTACTAATATTAAGTGAACAGGAGCTTGTTTTGTAAAGTGATTCATCCCTAAGGCACGTGCAGAGGTAGTATCTGAAACTTTATTCTTTAATTCAGGCTCATCTACCACTATTATATGCCAGGGTTGAGCATTGCAGGCGGAAGGTGCTAATTGTGCGGCTTGCAAGATTCTTTTTATCTTTTCTTTTTCTACCGGCCGTTGTGTATCGTATGCACGAACACTCTGCCTTTTAGATACAAAATCAAGGAAATCCATATAAATAAGGGTTCTGTATTGTGAGCTTTAGCTTAATGATAAAATTCTACTAATATATTTACCTATGATATCAAACTCGATATTCACAACGGAACCGACTTCAATTTGATGGAAATTAGTATATTCATAAGTATAGGGGATAATTGCTACCTTGAAGCTGTTATTAGTAGGCTCTACAACTGTCAAACTAACTCCATTTACAGTTACAGACCCTTTATCGACTGTCATATATCCCTTTTTGGCCATTTCTTTATCAAAGTTATATTCGAAAGTGAAATACCAACTACCATTTGCTTCTAATATATCTTTGCAAACTGCGGTTTGATCTACATGACCTTGAACAATGTGTCCGTCTAGCCTACCATTCATTAGCATACTCCTTTCGAGATTTACTTTGCTTCCAACTTCCAACAATCCGAGATTGGATATTTCTAATGTTTCTTGAATTGCTGTAACGGTATATACATTGTTATTGATTGAAACAACTGTTAAACAGACTCCATTATGTGAGACACTCTGATCAACTTTTAACTCGTTAGTGAAATTTGATTTGAGTGAAATATG
Organism: Fermentimonas sp.; assembly: GCA_015478775.1. Taxonomy (GTDB): domain Bacteria; phylum Bacteroidota; class Bacteroidia; order Bacteroidales; family Dysgonomonadaceae; genus Proteiniphilum. The sequence continues at coordinate 111,160 of JADMKP010000001.1, forward strand.
GAGGTTTCCTTTTTCTTTATTTAGAGCAACAACCGTAGCTGCCTCTTCAATTATTCCTGAGAACATATTATTCTACTATTTTAATAATTACCAAATGGAAGCTCTTTTTTCTTTTGCAAGATACATTGGAGCGGTAGAGTCTATTTTGAATGCATCATACCATGCATCAATATGTGGTAAAGCGCCATCAACACGCCATTTACCGAGTGAATGCGGATCTACTTTAGTAAGTCTGAGCACTTCGGCATCACGTACATTGCCAGCCCATAATCCGGCATAGCTTAAAAAAAACCGTTGTGAAGGTGTAAAACCATCTAATTTTTGTTCTGATTGAGCCTGAGCTGTTTTCTGAAATGCATTATATGATACCTGAAGCCCGCCATGGTCGGCAATATTTTCTCCAAGTGTAAATGTACCATTAGCTTGAACAGTGTCCAACACCATAATATTGTCAAAAAAATCTACCAAGACTTTTGCTCTCTCATCAAATTTGACTGCATCTTCTTCTGTCCACCAGTCTGTTAGATTCCCATCTTTATCAAACTTTCTTCCTTGATCATCAAATCCGTGTGTCATTTCATGACCAATAACAACACCTATTCCACCATAATTTATGGCATCATCACCATCTATAAAAAAGAAAGGAGGTTGAAGAATGCCAGCAGGAAAACATATTTCATTTGATGAAGGATTATAGTAAGCATTTACTGTTTGTGGTGACATATACCATTTGGTTCTATCAACAGGATTACCGAGTTCTTCTATCATTTCGTTATAAGCAAAATGAGCTACTCGAACTCGGTTTTGCCAGTAGGAGTCATCTTTTACTTCAAGTAAAGAGTAATCTTTCCATTTATCAGGATATCCAATTTTGACAATAAAAGTACCTAGCTTTTCTTGAGCTTTCTCTTTTGTCTCATCATTCATCCACTCGAGCTGATTGATTCTCTCGCTTAATGAGAGTGTAAGATTATCCACCAACGTAAGCATTCTCTCTTTCGCTTCGGGAGGAAAATATTTTTGCACATAAAGTTGTCCAACCGCTTCACCCATTGATCCACTAACAACGTCTATTGTTCTTCTCCATCGAGGGCGAAGCTCTTTGCTTCCACTCATCATCTTGCCATAAAACTGGAAGTTGGCATTAACAAAATCATCGCTAAGATAACTTGCAGAGGAGTCTATAATTTTCCAACTCAGATAATCCTGCAACACTGGAATAGGCTCTCTATTAATGATTGCAATAGCAGTTTTAAGGGGTTCAACATGCATTACATTTATACTATCGAGATTATTCGCACCTAAAGCATTGAAGTAAGAGATCCACTCAAAAGGGGCAACTTTATTATTCAACTCAGACACCAACATCATATGATAATTGAGTTCGGGCAAACGTCTCATTTCTCTTGTTGTATGAGCCTGAGCCAGTTCAGTCTCAATGTTCATTACATTTATGGCAGCTCTTTTGGAATCTGACTCGCTAAAGCCTGCATTTTGAAACTGAGTTTCAATTAATGTCACATAACCTTTACGTATGCTTTGTGTATGTTCGTCAGTTAAAAGATAATAATCTCTATCGCTCATGCCAATACCTGACTGGTATATATGGGCAATATTCATTTCACTATTTTTGTCGTCGGGCCCTACAGAAAATCCAAAAAAAGGACTTGAGGCAATTTTAGTAACTTCAACCATAACCTTGATTATATCCTCTTTATTTTTGACCTCTGCTATTTGATTTAAATGAGGGATTATAGGTGATGCACCATCTTTATTTAATTTGAGGCTGTCTAAACCCATGGAGTACATGTCCCCAACTTTTTGACCATTAGATCCATAGCTGTGGTTTTGCGTTACCAGCTCCTGTATTAGTTCTTGGATCTGAACTTGATTATTTTCGCGAAGTTTGTCAAAGGAGCCATAACGAGCAAATTCATCGGGGATTGGATTGTTCGCTTGCCAACCTCCTGTGGCGTATTGATAAAAACTTTCGCCAGGCAAAGTTGTTGTGTCTAAATTTGCAACATTAATACTATCTGAATTAGTAGCAGGTTTATTTTCGGTACAACTTATGTTTAACATTATTATTAATACAACAAAAGGAATAAAGTAACGATTCATTATTATTTGATTGAAATATTTGATTTATAGAACAAAAATATAAAAATAAAAGGAAATTCTACAAAGTTGCTGCCTTTATGAGTGCCTCCTTAATTAGAAGATCTGTTTTTTTGCTAACAGGAACTAAGGGTAATCTCAAAATGTTTTTAATCATCCCTTTTTGATGAAGGATAGATTTAACACCAGCAGGATTACCCTCTACAAAAATTAGGTGAAACAATTCATTAAAATCTTCTTCCATTTTCATTCTTGCGCTTAAAGAATTACCGGCAAGTGCATTATCTACCAACCAAGACATTTCTTTAGGAAATGCATTGCCAAAAACAGATATCACTCCAATTCCTCCTAATTCTATAACCGAAGATGTTACTCCGTCATCGCCCGATATAACTTTGAAACCTTCAGGAGCTCCATTTATTATTTCTTCTATTTGATTAATGTTGCCCGACGCTTCTTTAATTGCTATCACATTTTTAAATTCTTTTGCAATTCTAAGTGTTGTCTCAGCAGACATATTAACACCTGTTCTACCAGGTACATTATATAAGATCAACGGAACCGGTGATACCTCTGATAGAGCGCGATAATGCTGATACAAGCCTTCTCCAGTGGGTTTATTGTAATATGGGGTTACAGATAGAACAGCACTAATACCTTTGAAATTTGTGCTTTTTAATTCTTCTGCTACAGAAGCTGTGTTGTTTCCACCGATTCCTATTACCACAGGAATCCTATTTTGCACTTCTTTAAGTATACAATCCATCACCTCAGCCTTTTCCTTATCAGTTAATGTTGGGGTTTCGGCTGTTGTTCCTAAAGCTACTATATAACTGGTGCCATTTTTTATTTGGAAATTGACCAAGCGGGCAAGGGCTTCAAAATCTACTAAACCATTTTCGGTGAATGGAGTTATTAGGGCTACGCCTAATCCTTTTAAATTTACTTCTGACATCAAAATTTGGATTTTACTTACATATTATTCGCTGAACTCATATTTTATGTACAAAATGATTACAGGCTACAAAGGTACATATTTTTCAAAAAGAGCAACTAATTAATGGATATAAATAGATGATTTTTAAAATTTTGACCAATTCATTTAGTGAATTATATGTCTAAAGGAAATTATTTAGTACTTTTGTGTGAATTTTATTTTACTATGCATAATTTAGAACTAAGCGAACAAGAGATAATACGCAGACAGAGTCTTGATGAGTTGAGACAGATGGGAATAGAGCCCTATCCTGCGTCAGGATACGAGGTAAGCACATATTCCATCGATATAAAAAATGATTTTTCAGATGATACTGAACGCCGCGAGGTGAGCATAGCGGGGCGTATAATGGGTCGCCGAATTATGGGAAAAGCATCATTCATTGAATTAATGGATTCGAAGGGAAGAATTCAGATTTATGTCACTCGTGATGATTTATGTCCGGGAGAAAACAAAGATTTGTATAACAACTTTTTTAAAAAACTGCTTGACATAGGCGACTTTATTGGTATTAAAGGATTTGTTTTCCGTACAAAAATGGGTGAGATTTCAATTCACGCTGAATCAATAACGCTTCTTTCTAAATCATTAAGGCCATTGCCCGTAGTTAAGGTTAAAGATGGAGTTACTTACGACAAATTTACTGATCCTGAATTACGTTACCGACAGAGATATGTTGACTTGTTGGTAAATGAAGATGTAAAAGACATTTTCACAAAACGAACTCGCATATTTGATGCTATGAGGGAGTTTTTTGATAAAAGAGATTATCTTGAAGTGGATACTCCTATTCTTCAGAGTATTCCTGGAGGAGCTGCCGCACGACCTTTTACAACACATTTGAATGCATTGGATATAGATCTATATCTGAGAATTGCTAACGAGCTATACTTAAAAAGACTTATAGTTGGTGGTTTTGATGGTGTATATGAATTTTCGCGCAACTTCCGCAATGAAGGTATGGATAGAACACATAATCCTGAGTTCACTGTAATGGAAATTTATGTTGCATATACCGATTATAAATGGATGATGGAATTTACTGAGCAGATGCTTGAGTATGTGGCTATTAAAGTGCTTGGAACTACTAAGGTAAAAGTTGGCGAAAACGAAATTGATTTTAAAGCTCCTTACAAAAGAGTTACAATGATAGATGCTATTAAAGATCACACAGGTATCGAGATTAGCGGGATGAATGAAAATCAGTTACGTGAAGTGTGCAAGGAACTGGGAGTTGAACAAGATGATACAATGGGTAAAGGAAAGCTCATTGATGAAATATTTGGTGAAAAAGCAGAAGGCAAGTATATTCAGCCTACATTTATTACGGATTACCCAATAGAAATGTCGCCTCTGTGCAAAAAACACCGCAATAACCCGGAGCTGACCGAACGTTTCGAGTTAATGGTTAATGGAAAAGAGTTGGCAAACGCTTATACGGAGCTTAATGACCCTATAGATCAACGTAATCGTTTTGAGGAACAACTTAGCCTGTTAGAAAAAGGTGATGATGAAGCAATGTTTATCGATCAGGACTTTTTGAGAGCACTTGAATATGGCATGCCTCCTACGTCAGGTATGGGAATAGGAATGGATAGATTAACTATGTTATTAACTGGTCAGACATCTATTCAGGAAGTTCTATTGTTCCCTTTAATGAGACCGGAAAAAAGAGCGAAAAAAGACAATGTTTCGGACTATACACAATTGGGGATACCAGAAGAATGGGTTGAATTGATTATAAAAGCTGGCTATAATGAGGTGAAAAGCTTGAAGGAGGTTAATCCGAACAAACTTCACCAAGAAATATGTGGTCTTAACAAGAAGTTGAAACTGGAACTTACTAATCCTACACCCAACGAGGTGAAAAGTTGGACCGAGAAGGCTTCGGAGCTGAAGTGACCTGAACAACTGTAATCATAAATAAAATGGATTTAATAGGTAAGATCTGCATTTTGGGAGGCGGTACTTGGGGTACCGCACTGGCTAAAATGGTGTTGATGAAACAGAAGCATATAAACTGGTTTATTAGACGTGATGACCAGATTGAAGGATTTTATAAATTGGGTCATAATCCGAGCTATTTGACCAACATTAAGTTCAATCTATCACAAATTACATTTTACTCAAATATTGAAAGAGCTATTAAAGACTCTGATACTATAATTGTTGCTGTACCATCACCTTATGTGAAACAATATTTCAGGAGAATATGGAACAGCGCATTCAGAGGTAAATTTATGGTTTCGGCATTAAAGGGAATAATTCCTAGCGACAATATGGTAATGAGTGAATACTTGGCAGACAACTTTAAGATTCCATTTGAAGATATAGGAGTATTATCGGGACCCTGTCATGCAGAAGAAGTGGCATTAGAGCGTCTTTCTTTTTTAACTATTGCAAGCAAAGATAAAGATAAGGCAACCCAGTTAGCTGACGCAATATCATCAAGAATTTTAAAGACAAAAGTATCAAATGATGTTGTAGGCATTGAATTGGCTGCTGTGCTTAAAAATATTTACGCTATAGCGGCTGGTGTTTGTCAAGGACTACAATATGGCGATAATTTTCAAGCTGTGCTTATGAGTAATTGTACAAAAGAAATGGGACTTTTCCTTGAGAACGTTGTTCCTATGGAGCGACATATTGCAGAACAGCATTATTTAGGGGATATGCTGGTAACAAGTTATTCGCAGTTCTCTCGAAATAGAACTCTTGGCACGATGATTGGGAAAGGGTATTCAGTCAAAACAGCACAATTAGAAATGGAAATGATTGCGGAGGGTTATTATGGGGCAAAATGTATACAGGAATTGAATGATCGTTTCAAAGTAGATATGCCCATAGTTGATACAGTTTATAAAATTTTATACGAAAAGTTGGAACCACGTTTGGCTGTTAAAAATCTTATAAATTTCTTTTAAAATAAACTTTCTCTATTAAAAATCATTTTTTGTTGAGAAACAAAGAGATACATTAATTTTTAAGAGTATAATTTCAGATATAACTATTATAAAAAATACATTATGGATAGTATTCAATTAAACATCAAACATCTTGCAGGCTTGATTTCAGAAGAGGAGATACTTCTAAAATCAGAGTTAGCTTCATCGGCTAATAAAGCATTATACGATAGAACTCGTGAAGGAAGCGATTTTTTGGGCTGGGTGGAATTACCTTCATCTATAACAGAAGAAAACATAAGAGAAATTGAAGATAGTGCAACTATACTCAGAACACATTGTGATGCAGTTGTAGTAATAGGTATTGGTGGTAGCTACCTCGGTGCACGCGCGGTAATTGACGCTCTTTTTAGTTCATTTGACTGGCTACAGGAGAAAGATAAAAGGAAGAATCCGGTGATACTTTATGCGGGTAACAATATTGGGGAAGATTATCTTTGCGAATTAATGTCATTTCTTGAAGACAGAGAGTTTGGCATAATTAATATATCAAAATCCGGAACAACCACAGAACCAGCTATTGCTTTTAGGTTATTGAAAGATTTACTTGAGAAAAAAGTAGGTACTGAAGAAACAAAAAATCGAATTGTTGCTATAACTGATGAATCTAAGGGTGCACTACGTACATTAGCAGTTAGCGAAGGATATAAAACTTTTGTTATCCCTGACAATGTGGGTGGAAGATTTTCTGTGCTAACACCAGTTGGTTTATTGCCCATAGCAGTAGCAGGTATTAACATTAGGAAGCTTATACAAGGTGCAGTTGAAATAGAAAAAGGCACAAGCAGCACTACATCTTTCGACTATAATTTGCCGGCTATCTATGCTGTTATTCGTAATGAGTTATATAAAAGGGGTAAGAAAATTGAAATACTTGCAAATTATCACCCTAAACTACATTTCTTAGCAGAGTGGTGGAAACAATTATTTGGCGAAAGTGAAGGTAAAGAAAATCTAGGAATCTTTCCGGCTGCAGTTGACTTTACTACCGACCTTCACTCTATGGGACAATGGATACAGGAAGGTGAACGCACTATATTTGAAACTGTTATTTCTGTAAAACAGCCAGAAAATAAAGTAAAAATTCCGCGTGATGACAGAGATTTAGACGGTTTAAACTATCTTGAAGGTAAACGAGTAGATGAAGTAAATAAGATGGCTGAACTAGGCACAAGGATTGCTCATGTTGATGGTGGAGTACCTAACATATTGATTGAGATTCCAGAGTTGAACGAGAAATATATGGGACAGCTTATCTACTTTTTTGAAAAAGCTTGTGGAATAAGTGGATATATACTTGGTATTAATCCATTCAACCAACCTGGAGTAGAGGCATATAAAAAGAATATGTTCGCATTGCTTGAAAAACCAGGGTTTGAAGATGCTACAAGAGCAATAAAAAAACGTATTTAATTAAGTTCTTCGAGTTAAAATATTACAGAAAATATTATTATTTTACCCAAAAAGAAAATCACCATCCTAAAAAATAATAGGTGGTGATTTTTTTATTTTGCAATTAATTATAGTTTGTCAAAACGATATTTTTTTATTATATTTGATCAACTATAACGAACAATTATGAAACAAAAAGATAAAATAAAACAGAGACTTAAATCATATTTAGAGAAGAATGATTTTGATGTATTTGATCTGAAATCAGTAATCTTTGACATGGATGGAGTGTTGTATGACTCTATGCCTGCCCATGATAAATCGTGGCGTGAAACATTTGATGAATTAAATCTGGAACATCAACCATATGAATTTTTCTTACAGGAAGGAAGACTTGGAAAATCGACCATAAATGAGATTTTTCAACGAAATCTGCAAAGAGATTCAACAGATGAAGAGGAAATAAATATTTATGCAAGAAAATCTGAATTATTTAAACAATATAATAAAGGCGAAATCTTGCCGGGAGCAAAAGAAGCACTGAACTTTGTAAAAGATAAAGGGTTAATACCTGTATTAGTTACTGGTTCAGGCCAACCTTCATTATTAGATAAACTCAGTTATCATTTCCCAGGTATATTCACACCTGAAACAATGGTAACTGCATTTAATGTTACAAATGGCAAACCTCATCCTGAACCTTTTATATTGGGATTAAAAAAAGGTGGAAATCTTTTACCAAATCAAGCAATAGTAATAGAGAATGCCCCCTTAGGCATAAAAGCCGCTGTGGACGCTGGCATATTTACTATAGCAGTGAATACGGGACCTCTTGATGATGATGTTCTTATAGATGCAGGTGCTTCTATTGTATTTCACTCTGTCAACGAATTAAATGAGAACTTTCCGTTAATTTTAGATATTATAAACGAGATCAATCATCACAGCTAGTTTTTAATTATCTTTGTTTAAATTATATTTCACCAATCAGCTAATTACATGAATATAAATGAATTGGGATTTATTAGAATTGGAGCATCTTCACCTAAAGTAAAGGTGGCAGAATGCGATTATAACGTTTCTGAAATTAAAAATGTTATTGAAAAGGCTCTACAAAATGAAGTTCAAATACTTTGCTTCCCAGAACTTAGTATTACTTCTTATAGCTGTGGAGATTTATTTTTTCAAAAAGAACTTCTATACAAAGCGACCTCTTCACTAGTCGAACTTTCAGAATTTGTTAAACTGAAAAAAAATATCATTGTAATAGTAGGACTTCCTTATATAATTAAAAACCACCTTTTTAATGTGGCTGCGGTTCTTTCTGAAGAAGGTATAATAGGAATGATACCAAAAACATATCTTGCTAACAGTAACGAATTTCAAGAAAAGAGATGGTTTGCCTCTAAACCAGAGCTGTGGGAGAATTCAATATATATAAATGAACAACATGTGCCTGTTTCACATGGAAATATGATTTTTCATACTCAATATGGTAATTTTGGCATAGAAATTTGTGAAGATTTATGGGTACCTATTCCTCCATCCTCAGAGCCAGAAATGCAAGATGCAGATATAATATTTAATCTTTCTGCAAGCAATGAGTTAATTGGGAAAAACAGATACAGAAAATCTTTAATTTTACAACAGTCAGCTCGCACTAATTGTATTTATGCTTACACCTCAGCAGGTGTAGGTGAATCCTCAACAGATGTTGTATTTTCTGGCGCTTGTTTTATTGCTGAAAACGGCTCTCTTTTAGCTGAATCTAAAAGATTCTCACTAGAAAATGAACTAATTATCGCTGACGTGGATATTAGCTCTGTTCGTCATGATAAATTAGTAAATACCAATTATCACCCTATATACTCTAGTAATACAAAAGAGATTGATTGTGAGATTTCTGCTATTACCTCCAACCAAATGTTTAGAAACTTTAATCCTTATCCATTTATTCCTTCAATTGAATTTAGGGATGAAGAATTATCAGATGTTTTTAATATTCAAACTCATGGTTTAGCAAAACGCTTAAAACATATAGGAATAGATAAAGCCGTTATAGGGATTTCTGGAGGACTAGATTCTACACTTGCACTTTTAGTTACAGTAAGGGCGTTTGAAATATTGGGTATTTCTTTAGAGAATATTCATGGAATTACTATGCCAGGACTTGGAACCACAAAGAGAACATACTCAAATGCTAAATCATTAATGGATGCATTAGGTATAACTAATAAGGATATTTCAATAGTTAAGTCAGTAAATCAACATTTTTTGGATATTGGGCACGATATTAATAATCACGACATAACCTTTGAAAATAGTCAGGCAAGAGAGCGTACTCAAATACTTATGGATTATGCTAATATGATAAACGGACTAGTTGTTGGAACAGGCAATATGTCGGAACTTGCACTGGGCTGGGCAACATATAATGGCGATCATATGTCGATGTATGCCGTGAACTCTGGTGTTCCTAAAACATTGGTATCTACACTAGCACGGTGGATTGCCGATACATCATTAAAAGAAGAATCAAAAAACATTATTCTTGATATTTTAGACACCCCATTCAGTCCCGAATTATTACCTGCCGACAGTGAAGGCAAAATTGCACAAAAAACCGAACAAGTAGTAGGTCCTTACGAATTGCATGATTTCTTCATGCACCGTATGTTAAGGTATGGTGAAAATCCTATTAGAATTTTGTTTATTGCAAAGTATACTTTTGAACACAAATACTCACATGATGAAATTTTAAAATGGCTGAAGGTGTTTTATAAAAGATTCTTTACACAACAGTTTAAGAGGTCAGCTATGCCCGATGGCCCCAAGGTTGGATCGATAAATTTGTCTCCTCGTGGGACGTGGCGAATGCCAAGTGATGCAGAATGGAAAACTTGGCTGGAAAGACTAAACAAAATAGGTTAATACGAATTAAAAAATTATGGATCAGCTTATATCTCTATTCACTAACGTTACAAACAAGAGTAACCCTCAAGTTGAGGCTCTGCCTACATCTGGATCTAATCGTAAATACTATAGGCTAAAACAAAATAATATATCACTAATAGGTGTAAATGGAGAGTCAGTTGAAGAAAATAATGCCTTTATATATCTAGCTCAACATTTTTATCAGAACGATTTGAATGTGCCAAAGGTAATTGCAGTTTCAGAGGATAAGATGTCTTATCTACAACAAGATCTAGGTGATTCAATCCTTTTTGATTTAATAAAAGGAGGACGATTAACCGGTGTATTTAGTCGTGAAGAGAAAGAGTTACTTCATAAAACAATTTCTAAGTTAGCTGAGTTTCAGGTTAAAGGAGCAAACAATTTGAATTTCGATAATTGTTACCCTCTTCCTGAATTCAATCGTAGATCTGTACTGTGGGACTTAAATTACTTCAAGTATAATTTTCTAAAAACCACCGGCTTGGAATTTAGTGAGGATCAGCTAGAAAACGATTTCGAGAAATTAGCTGAAGCTTTACTCAAAGATAAATCTGACACATTTATGTATCGGGATTTTCAATCAAGAAATGTAATAATTTTAGATGATGAACCTTATTTTATTGACTTCCAAGGAGGAAGAAAAGGACCGGTATATTATGATGTGGCCTCATTTTTATGGCAGGCAAAAGCTAACTTCACACCGGATTTAAGAGTGGAATTAATTCAAACATATATTACATCATTAAAGAAGTTTATAGATGTTGATGTTTCTGTATTTATGCAGAATCTACGACAATATATTCTATTTCGCACACTCCAAGTTTTGGGTGCATATGGATTTAGAGGCTATTTTGAGAAGAAACCTCATTTTATACAAAGTGTACCATTTGCTTTAAACAACTTAAGTGAATTGTTAGAAGATAGATTTGATGAGTATCCATATCTTGACAGTTTATTAAGAAAAATGGTGAATTTGAAGCAGTTTATTGATACACAAAAACGCGAATTGAAAGTTAGAGTTTTTAGCTTTTCATACAAAAAAGGAATTCCTAATGATATATCTGGCAACGGAGGAGGCTATGTTTTTGATTGTCGTGCAATAAACAATCCAGGTAAATTTGAAAGATATAATAATGTAACAGGATTAGATGAGTCTGTTATCAAATTTCTGGAGGATGATGGTGAGATGGTAGATTTCCTGACAAACATTTACCCGTTAGTTGAAAAACACATAAAGCGATATATTGATAGAGGTTTTACCGATTTAATGATTTCTTTTGGCTGCACTGGTGGACAACATCGTTCTGTTTATGCTGCTCAACATGTAGCAGAGTATATTTCAAATAAATTTGGGATTAAAGTTTCACTTGTACACCGTGAGCAAAATCTTGAACAGGAGTTTAAATAGCTAGCTCTGACGTTTTATTTTATCATGATTCTGAGTAAATAATATGAAAGCAATGATTTTTGCAGCTGGCCGCGGAACACGCTTAAAGCCCATTACTGATAAAATACCAAAAGCATTGGTTTCTGTTGGAGGCAAACCACTTTTGCAACATACAATAGAAAAACTAAAACATTTTGGTTTTAATGAAATCATTGTTAATGTACACCATTTTGCTGATCAAATTATTGAATTTGTTTTATCAAACAATTCATTCGATATTAATATCGAATTCTCGAAAGAAAATGAACTCTTGGATACCGGAGGTGGAATAAAAAAAGCAGCCTATTTTTTTAATGACAACAAGCCATTTTTAGTTCACAATGTTGACGTCCTTTCTAATTTTGACCTAAAAGAACTTTATCTGTTTCATATGAACTCAAACTCGGCTGTCACACTAGCCTGTAGTGTAAGACGAACATCTCGCTATTTGCTATTCAATGAATCCAATATGCTTCAAGGATGGATAAATAAAAGTAATGGTCAAGTCAAATCAGCAATTCCAAACTTCAATCCAGCAAATTATAAAGAATTAGCTTTCTCAGGAATTCAAATTTTAAATCCTTCCATATTAAAAGACATGAAGGAATTTCCAGATAAATTTTCTGTCATAGATTTTTATTTATCACTTTGCATTCATAAACCTATCAATGCTTTTTTTCCTACAGAAGCTCATATGATTGATGTTGGGAAGCCAGAATCTTTGTGGGAAGCCAATAATTTTCTATCGTAATATACACCCAATCAATTTGTTTCAAATTTTAATATGATGTTTTTAACACATTATAGTTAATTATATCTAAGTGCACCATATATAATAAATATTTTTAGTTTAGCCCTTGCATTAATAATATATTTATATTTAATTTGTGCAGTATTTTAAAGTTGCTTACATTTTAAATATAAAATACACGACCTTATTGATGGCAGCTAATTAAAAGTATAGTTATTTTGAAAAGAAATATTCCTATGGTAAACTACAAGATATTAGAAAAATCATATAAAAAAGAACTACTTGATAATGTAGTACCTTTTTGGCTATCCAAGTCACAAGACACAAAGAACGGCGGTTATTTTACCTGCCTAGATAGACAGGGTAATGTTTATGACACAGATAAATTCATTTGGCTACAAGGAAGACAAGTATGGTTTTTTTCAATGTTATATAATAAGGTTGAGAAAAAACAGGAGTGGCTGGAATGTGCAATTCAAGGTGCAGAATTTCTGAAAAAATATGGCCATGATGGCAATTACAACTGGTACTTTTCTCTTACACAAGAAGGAAAGCCATTGGTTGAGCCATACAACATCTTTTCCTATACTTTTGCCACAATGGCTTTTGGGCAATTGAGCCTAGCAACTAATAATGAAGAATATGCTGATATAGCAAAGAAAACTTTTAATAAAATACTTGAAAAAAAAGATAATCCAAAAGGCAAATGGAATAAAGCATATCTAGGAACACGTCAGCTCAAAGGATTTTCTTTACCAATGATACTAAGTAACCTTACACTTGAAATAGAGCATTTATTGGAAAAAGAGCTTGTAGAATGCACTATCAATGAATGCATTCATGAGGTAATGGAAGTATTCCTACGACCTGAACTGGGTGGAATAATAGTTGAAAATTTAAATTTAGATGGAACCCTATCAGATACTTTTGATGGAAGGTTGATTAACCCGGGACATGGACTTGAAGCTATGTGGTTTATTATGGATCTGGGAGTTCGTCTGAACAGAAAAGATCTTATTGAAAAAGCCGTGCAAACGACACTTACTTTAATGGATTACGGATGGGATAAAGAATATGGTGGAATTTTTTATTTCATGGATCGCAAAGGATATCCACCTCAACAATTGGAATGGGATCAGAAACTTTGGTGGGTACATATAGAAGCGCTTATTGCACTTCTAAAAGGTTATCAACTAACAGGATCTGAAGAATGCATAGCCTGGTTTACAAAACTTCACGACTACACTTGGAAACACTTTAAAGATCCCATTTATCCGGAATGGTGGGGTTATTTAAATAGAGAAGGTAAAGTTTTACTAGACCTGAAAGGGGGTAAATGGAAAGGGTGCTTTCATGTACCACGAGGTCTCTATCAATGTTGGCAGACATTAGAAAAGATTAATTATTCTGAGAATTCAACTTCAAACATAAATAGCAAATCTGCTTTTATTGACAGATAATTATATCTAGAGAATTTTATAAACAAAAATGAATCCATATTATTAAATGAGAAATGATAATGAAAATTAGTAAAACTGAAAAATCAATGAAGGGGTGGCTTTTAAGTCTTCTTCTTATTTGTAGTTCTATCTCACTTTATGCTCAAAACATTACAGTGAGCGGAACAGTTACTGATAATGTTTTTAAAGAACCTCTTATCGGAGTAACTATCGTAATTGAAGGTACATCAGATGGAACAGTGACAGATATAGATGGTAAATATACAATTGATAATGTGCCATCAAATGGAAATCTCGCTGTTTCTTATGTAGGAATGCAGTCACAAACAATTGCAGTAAATAGCAGGACCAATATTAATATTGTATTAAGAGAGGACTCTGAAATGCTAGAAGAAGTTGTTGTTACCGGTTATGGAGGCACACAACTTCGAAGCAAAGTTACGAACTCTATTGCCAAAGTTTCGGAAGAAACCTTAACAGTGGGTGTTTATTCAAATCCGGCGCAAGCGCTTTCTGGTGCAGTATCAGGTCTTAGAGTAATTCAGTCATCAGGTAATCCGGGTTCTACTCCTCAAATCGTTCTTAGAGGAGGTACTAACCTAGATGGATCTGGTTCACCACTAATTATGGTTGATGGTCAATTAAGGGCAAGCTTAAGCGATATTAACCCTGCAGACATTGAATCAATGGAGGTGCTTAAAGACGCTGGTGCAACAGCCCTTTATGGTGCTCGTGCAAGTAATGGTGTAATTCTGGTTACTACTAAAAGTGGTAAAGCAGGACAACGTTCAATTAATCTATCTGCTAAATTTGGTTTCAACTATGTTAACAACCCATACACATTTCTTGGAGTTGAAGATTATATCACGTATCAAAGAAATGCATACAACGACACACCATGGGCCCCCAAAGCGAATCTAAATGCAGCTAACCCTCTTGGAACTGGAAACGTTTATAATGATAGAATGGTATGGAATCTTATGAATCTTAATGATGACAACAGATTCCTGTTAGATAAAGGTTGGAAAACAATGACTGACCCTATCAACTCTAATAATACATTAATTTACAGAGACACAGATATTGCAAAATACAGCTTTGTTGATCCTTCATTTACACAAGATTATAACTTGAACATGTCGGGAGGTAATGATAGAGGGACATATTATGCAGGTTTAGGTTATAACCATTCCGAAGGTTTACCTATAACATCATTCTACGAAAGATTAAGTTTTGTTTTAAATGGTAGCTACAAGGTTACAGACTGGTTAACAAGCAAATCAAACTTTAACTATAATCGTGCAGACTGGAACTCGATGCCACCAACACAAACAAGTGAGGCTAACTATTTCGGACGTATTCAATCAATACCTCCTACTGCTCGCTTTGAAGATGAAGATGGCAACATGTTATTGGGAGCCAATTCCGGTGATGGTAATCAGTCATACCAAGCGCATAGATTTATGAGAGATAACCAGACTGATAAATTCACAATGATTCAGTCATTTGAAGCTAAAATATTGAAAGACTTTACTGCTAGAGTTTCAGCACAATGGTATTACGATGAGGGCTTTTATGAATCATTTAATCGTGACTACGAAACTACTCCTGGCAACTGGAATAGAGCTAGAAACACTTCGGCAAGCTTTGACAGAAGTATATCTCAAACCTATAATGGAACTCTTAATTATGATAAACTCATCGCAGGAAAACATAGCATAGCTGCACTTCTTGGAATGGAGTATTTTGACAGACACAGTAAAGGGTTTAGTGCATCAGGAAGAAATGCTCCTACAGACGACTTCTGGGATTTAGGATTAACTGATAGTGGTGAGAATATGCGAAGCATCGATTCCGGACACTCACAATATCGAATCTTATCTTATTTCGGTCGCGCTAACTACGATTATTTAGGAAAATATCTTCTTTCAGCTGTATTCCGTCAAGATGGATACTCATCATTATTAGGTGATAACCGCTGGGGTTTCTTCCCTGGTATGTCTGCAGGATGGATCTTTGGATATGAAGATTTTGTAAAAGAGAATTTACCAGTACTTTCATTTGGTAAATTACGTACAAGTTTTGGTGTTAACGGTAATGCTAGTGGTATTGGTGCTTATACTTTACAAGGAGCTTATAATCCACAAACTTATAATGGTCGCACTGGCTTTTTAATTGGCGCATTACCAAATCCAGCACTGAGATGGGAAAAGACTCGTACTTTTGAAGTGGGTGTTGATGTTAGCTTCTTCGAAAACAGATTGAATGCAAACATGACATACTATAACCGTTTAACAATGGATAAATATGCTGCATTTGCATTACCTTCTACAACAGGTTTTTCTTCTATCACAAATAATAACGGCGAATTCCAAAACAAAGGTATTGAGTTAGAATTGTCTGGTAGAATTCTTAGAACCGAAGACTTCACATGGAATATGAGTGGTAATGTTACATACAATAAGAATATTATAGTATCACTGCCTGAAAATGGACTAGAGAGAAATCGTCAAGGAGGAGCACAAATATATACAGGAAATGGAAATGAGACTATCTTTGTTGGTGGATACCAAGAAGGTCAAGAACCGGGGCTTCTCGTAGGTTACAAGTTTGATGGAATCTACAAAAGTGTAGACGAAATTCCTGGAAATCTTGTTGTACAAACTGGAAATGACCAAGGTAAATATCAGTATGGACCTACTGCATATAACTCATTAACGGTTGCACAAAAGGCAAATGCTATATTAATAGAACCAGGCGATGCTAAGTGGAGAGATATTAATGGTGATGGAGTTATTGACAACTTTGATCAAGTAAAAATTGGCAATACTACTCCACGCTGGACAGGTGGTTTCAACACAAATTTCACATATAAGAATTTTTCTATATATGGAAGATTTGATTTTGGATTAGGATTCTGGACATATGATAATGCAAGACCATGGTTCTTAGGTAATATGCAAGGTACTTATAATACAACTACAGATGTATTTAACACTTGGACTCCAGATAATCCAGATGCTCACTTTCCACGTTACGTATGGGCAGATCAATTGGGTACCGGTAACTTAAACAGGACTTCAACTCTCTTTGCTCATAAAGGTGACTACTTGGCATTCCGTGAAATTTCAATTTCATATTCTTTGCCGCAAACCATTGCAGATAAACTTTATATGCAATCAATGAACGTTTCAGTAACAGGACAAAATCTTGGCTACTTAACTGCAGCACCTGTTGCTAACCCTGAAAGAGCTTATGGTGGAGGTGTTGCAAGTGGTACTGGCTACGGTCTACCTAGAACTTTACTTTTTGGTATTAATGTTACATTTTAATCAACAAAAAAAGAATTCTATATTATGAAGATTTCAAAAATAACAATATTTACAAGTTTGCTGATGTTGCTTATTGCAGCAACATCATGCAGCGACAAGCTAGAACTTGGTCCAATTGACTATTACGGAAGTGAATCATATTGGAAAACCGAGGCACATGCTGAGGGATATATTGATGGTATTCACAAACATCTTAGAGATGCAGCATGGCAGCATACTATAGTGTTTGGCGAACTTAGAGGAGGACACTACATTACTGGAACTAGTGGAGATGGATCATCTGTTTCTGGAGGATCAATTGCAAGTCAAAACTTTGATGCAAATAATACTGGTGTTTCAAAATTTGGAGATTTATATGGAAGAATTACCAACCTGAATTTATTTATAGCAAGAGTAACTGATGCCGATTTCATAGGAGAGGCAAAGAAAAACTACTTTCTAGGTATAGTTCATGGTATTAGAGCTTTCTACTATTTCGATCTATATCGTATTTATGGAGGTGTTCCTTTAAGATTGGGCATTGAAGTTATTGATGGTGAACTAGATCCAACAAAGCTATATTTGCCACGTGCTACACCAGCTGAGGTGATGACACAAATTAAAAGCGATTTACAAAAATCATTAGACTATTTTGGCACCGTTAATAGCTTCAATCCTTACGGAATGGGCAATAAGGTATATTGGAATAAAGCTGCAACAGAAGCACTTATTGGAGAGGTTTACCTATGGAATTCTAAAGTTAGCACAGGTAATAACAGTGCAAATGAAGCAGATCTAACAGTTGCAAAACAACATTTATTGAACGTTGTAAACAATTATGGTCTAAGTCTACAAAATAATTTTGAAGATGTTTTTGATGCTAGAAATAAAGCAAACAGTGAAATAATTTTTGCAATTCGTTTTGCTGAAAATGAGGCATCAAACGGTTTTGGACAGTATGTATATAACATCGGTACAGGACAAACAACTAATAGCTCATATTTAGAAGATGGTAGTTTATTTGTTGACCCACTACAAGTAGCAGGATCAGGCTCAATGCAGAGATATGAATACAAAGAAGAACTATTCCGTGTATTTGATATTGAAGATAATAGACGCGATGCTACTTTCTTAGCAGCTTATACAAAAGACGAAGAAGAGAACCTTGTATATAGAGGAACTCACGTTAGAAAAAACATAGGTTTGATTAATAATAGTGGAAATCGCATATGGATAGGTGATATGCCTTTCTACAGACTTTCATGGGTATATCTTACTTTAGCTGAAATTGCTAATATGGAAGGCGATAACGATAAAGTTGAAGAATATATCAATCTTGTGCGTGAGCGCGCTTATGGTGAAAATTGGGCACCTGAATTTGAATTTGAAGCTGGCGATTTTACAACAAACGAACTTGCTATCCTTGCTGAAAAGGATAAAGAGTTTGTTCAGGAAGGACAACGCTGGTGGGATTTGCGACGTATGACATTGACAAAAGGTGGCAAACCACTGGTTTTCACACAACAAGCAAGTTTCAACGGAGATCCTATTCTTAATGAAGCAACAGAGGCGCACAAGCTTTTATGGCCCTTGGACAGAGGACTGCTTGATAATGATGACGCTTTAGAGCAAACGCCCGGTTACGAAAACTAACTTTTTATAATTAATTACTAATCCAAAGATGGCGATATATTTTTCTATATTATCGCTATCTTTGGATATTTTTAATAGGCTTATATAGTAAAACCATGTGTTTATGAATAACACTTTGAACAGGGTAATTCTAATAGCTGCTATTTTATTAGTATCATTACCATCAATTTTTAGCCAATCAATTAAAGTTGCCTGTGTTGGTAATTCCGTTACTTATGGCATGGGTATTGAAAACCCTGACGAGAGATATCCTGCACAATTGCAAAAGATGCTCGGTAACGAATATGAGGTTAGAAACTTTGGGCACAGTGGTGCAACATTACTTAAAAACGGATACAGACCTTATTGGAACTTGCCCGAATTCGAAGAGGCTCTCAATTTCAAAGCAGATATAGTTATTATACACTTAGGGTTAAATGATACAGACCCAAGAGCATGGCCTAAATATCGTGACGAATTTATTAGAGACTACGTTAACCTAATTGAAACATTCAAGCAAGTCAATCCTCAAACAAATGTAATAATCTCAAGGATGACTCCAATATTTACGGGTCACACACGTTTTGAATCTAGTACAAGAGATTGGTATTGGCAAATTCAGGATGCAATTGAAGTCATTGCCAAAATAAGTAAAGTCGAAATAATTGATTTACATACTCCACTTCACAGGCGCCCAGACCTTTTTCCAGATAATTTACACCCCACAGGTGAAGGTGCAAAAATAATTGCCGAGAAGGCATTTAGTTCCATAACTGGAGATTTCGGTGGATTAAAACCTGCTTCAATTTTTACAAGTGGTATGGTGTTACAACGTAACAAACCCATTATATTTTGGGGTACTGCAAATAAAAACGAAACAGTTGAGATTAACTTCCACAATCAAAAAAAATCAATAACAGTAAATAGTTCTGGTAATTGGGAAATTGAATTTCCACCATTACAAGCCGGGGGTCCATATAGTGCTGCAATCTATAGCTCAGATAAAGAAATAATATTAAATGATATACTCATTGGTGATATATGGCTTTGTTCTGGTCAATCAAATATGGAGTTCAAATTAAGTCAGGCAACCACAGCTTCAGAAGATATTCCGCAAGCAAACTACTCTAAAATAAGACTATACAATATGCAGCCTATAGTATATACAAATAATGAAGCATGGGATATACCAACATTAAAAAACATAAACCAGCTTAAATACTTTACGAAAACAAGCTGGCAAAAAACTACTCCCGAAACTGCGAAAAACATTTCTGCAATTGCGTATCATTTCGGTAAAACTATTCATCTCGAAACCGATGTTCCAGTTGGATTAATAATTAATGCCATTGGCGGATCTCCTGCAGAAGCATGGATTGATAGATATACTTTAGAACATCACGACAGATTGGTCGGGATGTTTAATAACTGGTCTAAAAACGACTTTATAAATCAATGGTGTAGAGAAAGAGCTGGCAAAAACAGTGAATTAATACAAAACAGTTCACAACGACATCCTTATCAACCTTCTTATCTATACGAAGCAGGCATTCAAAATCTAACTAAATTAAACATCTCAGGTGTTATATGGTATCAGGGCGAATCTAATGAACAGAACGTTGAGCTTCACGAAGTCATATTCCCTACTCTTGTAGAAAGCTGGAGAAATGCATGGAATGACGACTTCCCTTTTTATTATGTGCAACTCTCAAGTATGGCCGTGGGTCGTGAAACATGGGGACATTTCAGAGATAGTCAACGCAGGCTTATGTACGAAATCCCTAATACCGGCATGGTTGTTTCATCCGACCTTGGTGATAGTACAGATGTTCATCCAAGGCAAAAGAAACAAATTGGTGAGCGACTTGCATATTTGGCACTAAATCAAACTTACGAAGTTTCTGATATCACACCTTCTGGTCCGTTATTTCATGACTTTTTTGTAGAAGATGATACCGCTTACCTTTCATTTGACTATGCCGATGGCTTAAAGACATCTGATGGCATGGCCCTCAGATCATTTGAAGTAGCCGAGTTCCCTGGTCTATTTTACCCTGCCACAGCAGTAATTGAAGGTAATGTGATTAGAGTAAAATCAGCAAATATAAAAAGTCCCAAGTATGTGAGGTACGGATGGAGTTCTTATTCAAATGGTAACCTCATAAATAGTGAAGGCTTACCGGCATCTACATTTTCAACTCAATATTAAGATATGAAAAAAACAAAGTTGTTTTATCTATTATTATCAGCATTAGTCTTTATCTCATGTGATAGTGATAATAAAAATGAAACACTACAACTACTCCCCATGCCTCAAAATATTGAGGTTGATTGGTCGCAAATGCATCGGCTTAAAAATGGTGAGTTGGACAGTAATATTATTTCAATAAAGAAGGTAAGCGCAATTCCAGAGGCTAAAATAAATCAGGATGAAGCGTATAGTCTTACCATAACTCCCGATTCTGTGTTAATTGAAGCATCCACCGATAGAGGGGCATATTGGGCAAAGCAGACTTTAAATCAATTGGTATTACAGGCAAATGAAGGTAATAAATCAATACCATCTGTTGAGATAACCGACTGGCCTGCATTTCGTGTGCGCGGATTTATGCATGATGTTGGAAGAAGTTTTATTTCTGTTGAAGAACTAAAAAAACACATCTCTTTACTATCACAGTATAAAATAAACGTTTTCCATTGGCATCTTACAGAAAATCAAGGATGGCGAATCGAAAGCAAGCGCTTTCCTCAACTTAATGATAGTAGCAGTTTTACACGACTACACGGAAAATATTACACAATAGAAGATGCTCATGAAATTGCTGAATGGGCAAACAAACATAATATGATGTTGATTCCCGAGATTGATATGCCAGGTCATAGCGCAGCTTTTATTCGTGCAATGGGTGTTGACATGCAATCTACACAAGGAATGTCAATTCTGAAAGAGTTGATGGAGGAAATTTGCACTGTAGTTTTTCCAACGGTAGAATACATTCATATTGGTACTGATGAGATACAGTTCACTAATTATGATTTCGTACCCACCATGGTAGAATATGTTAGAGGATTTGGAAAGAAGGTTATTTCATGGAATCCCGGTTGGAATTATAAACCAGGAGAAATAGACGCAACTCAGCTTTGGAGTTATAGAGGAAAAGCGCAGCCTGGTATACCAGCAATAGACTCTCGATTTCATTATATAAATCATTTCGATACATTTGGAGATATTATAGCACTATATAACAGTCGCATTTACAATGCCGACCAAGGTAGTGAGGATATAGCAGGTTCTATTCTGGCTATCTGGAACGATAGATTACTCCCCACCGAACAAGATATAATCCTTCAAAACTATTTCTACCCAAATATGCTGGCTTTTGCCGAACGTACCTGGAGAGGTGGAGGATCAGAATATTTCGATAATAACGGAGTAATTCTCCCAACTGATCAAAGCGATCCTGTATTTATAGAATTTGCAAACTTCGAAGATCGTATGTTGTGGCATAAAAAAGCTGTCTTTGTTAACGAACCATTTCCATACGTAAAACAAACCGATGTTAAATGGCACATAACAGATCCATTCCCAAATCACGGAGATTTAGCGATGTCATTCCCACCAGAAACAGAATTGAGTGATAGTTACACTTACAATGGACAGAGCTATAACGTAAGACCTGCAATAGGTGCCGGTATATTTCTACGCCACGTATGGGGTAAAACTGTTCCTGCGTTTTATGATGATCCAAAAGAAAATCACACTGCTTATGCATACACATGGGTGTGGTCGCCAAAGTCTCAAACTGTGGGCTTATGGGCATCCACCCAAGACTACAGCAGGTCGGAGGCCGATTTAGCTCCACCACAAGGAGAATGGGATTATAGAGGGAGTAAAATTTGGATTAATAACGAAGAACTCGAAGCTCCTGTATGGGAAAATACTCACAGTGAGAAAACAAATGAGATCACTCTCAAAAATGAAAACTTTATTGCTAATGATCCTATCCAGGTACAATTAATTAAAGGGTGGAACAAAGTCCAATTGAAACTTCCGGTTGGCAAGTTTAGTACACCCGAGGTAAGATTACAAAAGTGGATGTTTACATTTGTATTTGTCACCCCCGATGGTAAGGATGCAATGCCTGACTTAGTCTATAGTACTTCAAAAAGTAAATAATAAATTAAAAACCTGACAATGAATTCCACTGTTTCTTTGAAATCACGAGTATTACTTTTATTGCTTTTAGCAATTACTGCAATCTCGTGCAATCAATCCAAAAGTGATATAAATTACAGCAATAATATGGATATTAAATGGACAAAATTATCAACTGATGGCTTACAGGACAACTTAGCAAAAGGAGTTTCAGCCACCTTTGCCACTCTTATTAAAGGAAAGCTTATTGTAGGGGGTGGAGCAAACTTTCCTGACAAACTAGGGTTTGAAGGTGGGTCAAAAGCATTTTATGATGAGATCCTATTATATGATGATGCAGTTGAAGAATGGAAAGTGATTGGTCATCTGCCATCACCTTCAGCTTATGGTGTTTCAGTACCACTATCAAATGGAGCTCTTTGGATTGGTGGAAATAATGCTGAGGAATCGCTAAATTCAACTTATCATATCTCACTTACTCCAAAAAATGAGGTAATAATTAAGCCTTTTGTCAGTTTACCCGCAACAATGGATAACTTCGCAGGGTGCTCGATAGGAGATATGGTTTTTGTAGCAGGTGGAATTGTTAATGGCCAACCCTCAAATTCAATATACTGCATTAATACTAAAACAGATACTGAATGGACTAAACTTCCAGATTTCCCTGGAATCCCTAGAGTGCAACCTGTACTTACATCTGTTGAACAAAATGGTGCTTTATACTTATATCTGATGGGAGGTTTTTTTGGTGGTAATAATAATCTAAAACCTGCTGTGGCAACATATGTATTGAGATTTGATGCATCTTCTGAAGAATGGACAAAAGTAGGAGAACAGATTGATTCAGAAACTAAAGAGGTTTTCTCTCTTGTAGGAGCAACGGCAATGACTTTCGAAAACAGATATATCCTCTGTTTGGGTGGTGTTAATTATGATATATTTCTCGACGCCATCACAACTCAATACAATATTGGAAATAACACCCAATTAACTGATAATGAGAAAAGAGATAAAAACCTCGAATTCTCGAAGATCTACATGACACAACCGATTGATTATTATAAATTCAATTCAGAATGTAGAGTTTATGATACGCAAACAGGAAAGTGGAGTGTTATTGATAATACAGCTGATGCTGCGCGTGCTGGAGCAACACTAGTATTTGATGCTAATCAGTTTTATGCGATTCAAGGAGAACTTAAACCTGGTGTACGTTCAGCTTCTACTTTTAAAGGGGAGATAAAGTAATTATTGATTTTGCGTTGGGAAACATTAAAAGGTTTCTGTTGATTTCACATTTACTGCAATGCATTAAAATAAATTCGGCATAATTTAAACGTACTAAAAGCATCATGCAAATAAACAATTATAATAAAAACTAAACAAATGAGAAACAGTAAATATTACCCTTGGATTGTAGTTGGGCTACTTTGGTTTGTGGCTCTACTTAACTATCTAGATAGGCAAATGTTATCTACAATGCAATCTTCAATGCAAATAGATATACAAGAAATAGCTATTGCAGAGAACTTTGGACGATTAATGGGAATATTCCTGCTTATTTATGGTTTAATGAGCCCCGTTGCAGGTGTAATAGCCGACAGAATAAATCGCAAGTGGCTAATTGTAGGAAGTCTATTTGTATGGTCGGCAGTAACATTGGGAATGGGATATGCTGAAACATACAGTCAGATTTACTGGTTACGTGCTTTAATGGGTGTTAGTGAGGCATTATATCTACCAACTGGATTAGCAATGATAGCTGATTTCCATAGCTCAAAAACCAGATCACTTGCAATTGGTATTCATATGTCTGGTCTCTATACCGGACAGGCATTAGGTGGATTTGGGGCTACAATTGCAGCCAACTTTACATGGCAAACCGTTTTTCATTGGTTCGGTATTGTAGGAATAATTTACGCTGTACTTCTTGTTTTCCTATTACATGATAAAGAGGGGCACGCTGGCACAAAAACAGCAAAACTTAATGTTAATCCCCAGTCCACTAAAATTAAAAAAGAGTCAGTATATAGTTCTTTTGGAGTCGTTCTTGGAACACTTTCATTCTGGATATTGTTATTTTACTTTATGGCTCCAAGCTTTCCCGGATGGGCCACAAAAAATTGGCTCCCTACGTTATTCTCTGAGAACTTAGGCATTGAAATGGCTAAAGCTGGTCCCATGGCTACGATATCAATTGCAATAGCATCTTTTATTGGAGTACTTATTGGGGGACCGCTATCCGACAAGTGGGTACAAAAAAACATAAAGGGTAGAGTCTACACAAGTGTAATAGGATTAAGTCTTACTATTCCATCCCTAATCTTATTAGGAATTGGGCATAGCTATATTGGGCTAATTGGTGCTGCAATGCTATTTGGTATAGGTTTTGGAATGTTCGATACTAATAATATGCCAATACTATGTCAGATTATTCCTCAAAAATATAGAGCAACCGCATATGGTGTTATGAATATGATGGGTGTATTTGCAGGTTATACTGTCACACTCATGCTAGGAAGTTCAACAGATGCGGGCAGCCTAGGTGCAGACTTCAGCAAACTTTCAATTGTTGTGTTAGCGGCAATTGTATTAATGCTTATTTTCGTTAAGCCAAAACCAGAGCTTACTTATACAGAAAATGAACTGATTAAGAAATAACTTTTGGAATAAAACGCTTAAAACTAAACTAAATTATATGAGTATGAAATTTGATAAAATTAATGGGTTAATCGTGGCACCATTCACTCCATTCGACAAAAATGGTGAAGTAGATTTAGGTCCAATAGATGCTTATGCAGCTATGTTACAAAAAAACGGACTTATAGGTGTGTTTATTAATGGTTCTTCGGGTGAAGGATATATGCTTACCGTTGAAGAACGAATGAAAATTGCTGAAAAGTGGGTGTCTGTTGCTCCAAAAGGATTCAAGGTGATTGTGCATGTAGGCGCCACTTGTATAAAAGATAGTTTTAAATTGGCACAGCACGCTCAGGAAATTGGAGCTTTTGGTATAGGTGCAATGGCCTCTCCATTTCCAAAAGCAGGACGCGTTGAAGAGCTAGTGAAGTATTGTGAGGAAATTGCTTGTGGAGCTCCAAACCTCCCATTCTATTTCTATCATATACCAGCATTAAATGGTGTATTCCTTCCTATGCTTCCTTTTCTGAAAACTGCGGATGGCCGAATTCCTAATTTGGCTGGTATCAAGTATACTTTCGAAAGCCTATATGAGTATAATCAGTGCATGCTTTACGAGAATGGTAAATTCGACATGCTACATGGTCAGGACGAAACAATCCTTCCGGCATTGGTGATGGGTGGTGCACAAGGCGGTATAAGCGGAACAGGAAGTTACATAGGCAAATCGCTTGTTGGAGTTATAGATGAGTACAACAAAGGTAATCTTAATGGTGCTGTTGATCATCAAAACTTTGCACAAGAGGTTATTAATGTCATCGCTCGTTACAGAGGTAATATTGTTGCGGGAAAACGTATCATGAAGTTAATTGGTATTGATTTAGGAATAAACCGTACCCCATTCCAGAATGTAACCGATGAAGAAGAAGCTATTATAAAAAAAGAGCTTGAAGCTATCGGTTTCTTCGAACGATGCAACAAGCTCTAAATAATTTTTAAAGACTTAACTATTTGATGAGGTCAGTCAGTTTAACAGCCTGGAAGGTCATGTGTGCTACACTACTTTCATAAAGGATACCAACTGTCTCCTCATCAATCATAGTTAAGCATGAATAACCCCATCCATAATCCTCATCAAGCAATACCTGATACTCTTTGGGAAACGAATGACCACCGTCAATACTTGCTTTAATAGTTATCATATTTCTTCCCGAAGTGGTATCTGGGTTTGAGAATAGAAGAATATCCTTGCCAGTTACATTATCTTCTGCCTTTACAGCAATTAAACTAGCCATACAAACTGGTTCACGTAAAACTGTTCTAGATGAAGTATGTTCTTTCCATGTTTTACCCAAATCAGTGGTAATACTTACGGCGCGACTACCACCTCTATTATCTCGCATATTCAACATCAAAACCCCAGGCTCAACTTCTGCAACCTGCGCTTCTGTAGTATTTGCCCTAGCAGCATTATGAATTGCCCAAGTCTCACCTCTGTCTTTACTATACATGATACCAGCGTGTGGCATTCTGTCTGCGTCGATATATTGTATTGCAAACACAAGAGTTCCGTCTTCCATAGTAATACCACTACCTGGGCCTTGCAATAAAAAGTTCCACGATGGGTCTTTAACTTGCTCGGTTATATTAATAGGATCAGACCATGTTTTACCATCATCAGTACTCTTGCTTAAAACCAACTGTGCTGTTGTTTCTTTGCTATTACCTGACATTGAATTTGGCCAAGCCCTTCCATTACCCATTCCATGAGTCCATGCCGCAACTACCCATATTGTACCCGTTTTCTTATCAACTAATATTGCTGGATCACCAACACCGTTTTGAGCTTTAGGCATACCATCATATTCGCCAAAACTTAGTGGTAGTCTCATCTTTTCCCATGTTTGTCCTTTATCGGTACTTCTGCTAAGACCCACATCAACATACTCCTGCAAGTCGGCACTGTTATTATATCTTACATCATATACGCCTAGTAGAGTACCCTCATTTGAAGTTACCAGTCCAGGAATTCTAAAAGAAAAAGAACCATCATCTCCTGCATGTCTTACACCAATACCCATTCTGTGATCCTCTTTTTCTGTTGCAAATGATATGGGAGCATCTTTTCCATCCAAACGAGCACCAGTCATTTCCACATCTATCTTTGATAAAAGAGAACTGTTTGGTTTCATTTGCAGACTAACCCAAAAGTAGTTTATACCTTGAAATAGTTTGTAGTTAGGAGATAAAACTACCTCATTCTTGGGAGAACGCGACTCTACTACTTTAATAGAGTAAGAAGGATTTGCAGCCAATGTATTACCTGGTGAGTGGCTAGAAACATATTGACTCAATGGAGCATAGTGAGTTTGTCCAAACCTTTGAGGTGCTTCAGTTCCGCTGTAAAAGAGTTTTATAGAAGCTATCTCTTTTAAATTTACATCATCAGCAAATTTCAGAGTAATCTGATTTAATTCTTTAGACTCTTCTGCATTTATACGTACATAAAATAGTACATTATCGGTTCTGTCAATTAAAATAGGAATCTTTGTCTGTTTAACTTGCACTACATCCGCCGAGTGGATAAATAAAGTGAATGCAAACAAATTAAGAAAAAGTAGGAGTGAGATTCTTTTTTTCATATTACCTTGTCAATTTATTTAATTATTTAATAAAGTCAACTGCATTAATCAGTAAATATAGTAAAACAAATTAATAACACCAATACTAAGTGCAATATTTCAACATTGTTTATTTATACTTATACTTTAAAGTGATTCTCTACTAATTTCTTCCACAATTTCAGGATTCACTAAGGTTGTAATATCTCCGAATTCACTTTTTTCTCCTTCAGCAATTTTTCTTAATATACGTCGCATTATCTTTCCCGATCGTGTTTTAGGAAGCCCTGTAACAAATTGAATCTTAGCAAGCTTGGCAATTGGTCCAATCTGATCAGAAATGAGCTGATTAATTTCTTTAATAAGATTATTTCGGTCTCTCCACAAACCCACCTCCTTTAATACAACAAAGCCATATAATGCGTTTCCTTTAATATCGTGAGGAAAACCAACCACTGCACTCTCTGCAACTGCCTGGTGCTCGTTTATTGCATCTTCTATTGGGGCAGTACCCAGATTATGCCCCGAAACAATTATAACATCATCTACTCTTCCTGTTATACGATAATAACCCACTTCATCTCTCAAGGCTCCATCACCTGAGAAATATTTCCCGGGAAATTTTGTAAAATAAGTGTCTATATAACGTTGATGATCGCGCCATATAGTTCTGGCAATGCCTGGCCATGGATACTCTATACAAAGATTACCTATTTTCTGATTTACCTCTATCTCATTTCTAAGTTCATCCATCAAAACAGGCTTTATGCCAGGAAAAGGAAGTGATGCATATGTAGGTTTTGTTGGAGTCACAAATGGAATAGCCGATATAACGATTCCCCCTGTTTCTGTTTGCCACCATGTATCAACTAAAGGGCATTTTTTATTTCCAACATGGTCGTTATACCAATGCCATGCCTCCTCGTTAATTGGCTCTCCAACTGAACCTATTACTTTTAGAGTGTCAAGCTTGAAATTCTGTACAAATTCAATCCTCTCTTTTGCCAGCGAACGAATTGCAGTGGGTGCTGTGTAAAATTGATTTACTTTATGCTTTTGTATAACTTCCCAAAATCTGCTATATGTTGGATAAGATGGAGTACCCTCAAACATTAGTGTTGTTGCACCATTCAAAAGTGGACCGTAAATAGTGTATGAATGTCCTGTTACCCACCCTATATCTGCGGTGCACCAAAATACATCGTCTGTATTATAGTTAAAAACATTTTTAAATGTATACGCGGTAAAAACCATATAACCTGCGGTAGTGTGCACCATCCCTTTTGGTTTACCTGTCGATCCTGATGTATATAATATAAAAAGGGGATCCTCTGCATCAATAATCTCAGCCTTACTTGTAGTTTCAGACTCATCTATGAGTGGTTGAAGCCAAAGGTCACGCCCCGATTGCATATCTATCTCTGCATCAGTTCTTTTTACCACTAGTACCCTTTCTACGCTCGGGCTCTTAGTAAGTGCCTCATCTACGATACCTTTTAAATTAATAGTTTTTGCTCCTCTGTATCCTCCATCTGAGGTAATTACCAACTTACACTCACTGTCATTAATACGTGTAGATAGTGCATTGGAAGAAAAACCAGCAAACACAACACTGTGTATAGCTCCAATTCGCGCACATGCCAACATACCATATGCAAGCTCAGGAATCATTGGAAGATAAATGCAAACTCTATCACCCTTTTTCACTCCTTGATCTCTAAGAACATTAGACAACGCAGAGACTTCTTTATAAAGCTCATTGTAAGTTATATATTTGGAGGGTTCTTCGGGATTATTTGGTTCAAAAATTATAGCTGTTTTATCTCCTTTATTAGCAAGATGTCTATCAATACAATTCTTGGTAATATTAAGTTTGGCATTTTTATACCATTCAAATTCTGCTTTTTGCATATCAAACTCAACAACCTTATCCCATTTCTGGTACCAGGTGAAATTGTTTTCTGCTATCTCTCCCCAAAATTTCTTAGGCTTTCTAATAGATTTGCGATAGATTTTGAAGTACTGCTCTAAAGAATTAATTGAATAGTTATTCATGTCGGTTTTATTTATCTGTTTTTTAAAGTATGCCATAGCGAGAAATAAGCTAAGTAAGCAGAAAACAAGTTTGCTTGATTTATGCCATTGCGAGAAAGAGTATAACTTTCAAGTGAACACACAAATGAGATAAATAGTTTGATTTTAGTAGTTAATAAAATAGCGGCCAGATTTTATAATCCGCCGCTATTTCAAGAATGTTCTATAAAGATTGTGTTTTGTTAATCGAACATTTTTTTAAACTTATTAAATACCTTTTTTTTAGCTGTAGTGGAAGGAGCAAAATTATCAGACTTCTCCATCTCTTCCATAACCTTACGTTCTTTATTAGAAAGAGTCTCGGGAACATATACATTTACATGTATAAGTTGATCTCCTTTTCCATATCCATTTACCGATGGAAGGCCTTTATTACGAAGTCTCAAAATCTTGCCTGGCTGTGTACCCGGATCTATCTTCACCTTTGCCATTCCATCAATTGTTGGTACTTCCACTGAACCACCTAAAACTGCTGTTGGGAAGCTTAGGAAAAGATTGAAAATCACATCATTCTCATCACGAATTAAATTAGGATCCTCTTCCTCTTCAACAACTATCAGCAAATCTCCATTAACGCCACCTCTGCGGGCTGCGTTACCTTTGCCCGACATAGACAGTTGCATTCCTTCTGCTACTCCGGCAGGAATCATGATGGTAATGACTTCATCTTCACGCATTATACCTTCACCGTTGCAGTGAGTACATTTTTTAGTGATTGATTTTCCATCACCATTACACGTCGGACATGTAGATGAGGTTTGCATCTGCCCAAGTATTGTGTTTGCAACACGGGTTACCATACCCGAGCCATTACAAGTTGTACAAGTTGATACCGAAGTGCCGTTTTCAGACCCATTTCCATCACAATGCGAGCAGCCTACATATTTCTTAACTTTTATTTTTTTCTCAACTCCGTTAAGTATTTCTTTAAGATTTAGCTTAACCTTCACACGAAGGTCTGATCCGCGGTTTACTCTCCTACCGCGCTGAGAACCACCGAAACCACCAAATCCTCCGAAACCACCAAAGTGTCCGCCAAAAATATCTCCAAACTGAGAGAAGATGTCGTCCATCGACATACCGCCACCATATCCGCCACCTCCGGCAGCACCACCTAAACCTGCATGTCCAAACTGATCATATCTAGCACGTTTATTCTCATCACTGAGTACTTCATATGCCTCGGCAGCTTCTTTAAATTTCTCTTCCGATTCTTTATCACCTTTATTTTTGTCTGGATGATATTGTATTGCCTTTTTTCTGTATGCCTTTTTTATCTCATCAGCCGAAGCAGATTTTGGGACTTCCAATATATCGTAAAAATCTCTTTTTTCTGCCATATTATTCTCCTACAACAACTTTAGGGAAGCGTATAATCTTATCGTTTAATTTATATCCTTTCTGAATACAATCAACAACCATCCCTTTTTGCGACTCATCCTGAGCCGGAATAGTTGTTACTGCCTCAAACGTGTCTGAGTTGAAAGGAAGACCTAATGCTTCAATCTCTTCTACTCCATTTTGCTTCAGGAAACTTAGGAACTTAGAGTAAATCAGGTCCATACCTTCAAGCATAGCATCCCTGTCGTGAGATGAATGAAGGGCAGTGAGCGCTCGCTCAAAATCGTCTACTAGGGTGATTATATTATTCAATACCCTTTCCCCTCCACTTTTTATAATATCAGCTTTCTCTTTTATAGTACGTTTGCGAAAGTTGTCAAACTCAGCATTAAGTCTAAGATAGCTATCGTTTAGATCATTATATTTTTGTTGTAACTCTTCTAGTTCTTGATTTGGATCTTCTATCTTTGTATCATTTGACACCTCTTCTGTCAAATTGTCCTCATCGTTAAAAACCTCCTGAGCCATTTCATCTGAGTTTAAAATCTCTGGCTTGTCTGAAGACTCGTCACTATGCTGATTTGTATTACGTTTCATATATTAATAATTTATTTTTTCCTTTTCTAATACTACATACTGCAAATAGTTTGCCAGACTTTCATAAAAACAAATCACACCATTCATCAAAAATTTCAACTTGATGCCAGCCATGTGCTTTAAGGCTTTGCCTTATTCGTTTTACCGATTTTTCTTTACCCAGCTGCGATTTAGAGTAAAACTTATCTGCGAAACAGATAATCTTTTCTTCCAAACTCACAGGACGCATATCTCTGAGTGGAATTGGCAAACTTCTTTCGATAATAGTTTCTAAGCTTAGACCGGTTCCGGTATGTCTTTCACATACTAAACCGTGCTTGAGATAGCCTTCACTCACCAAGATTTCTCTACCAAGATAACCATGACATATATAAGGCATATCGCCTTCACAAGCTATTCTGGGTGCTTTGGTTCTGAAAATTCCTATATCATGAAGCATACCAGCTTCTTTAAGGAACTTAATATCAACTGCTAGTTCTGGATGCTTCTTTACAATATCCAAAGCTTTAGTAGTCACATCTGAGCAGTGTGACATATAGATATCATAAATTTTAGTTCCTTTTTTGTAGTACTTACTTATTATTGCATATGGATCCATAAAAGTCGGTTTTCCAGCTACAAAGGTAGTACAAATATTTATCTGTCATCTGTTAATATAATTTAAACCGCTTAGAACATGAATATAAATTCTATATTTTTGCTGGCCTATGTTGAAAGACAAAAAAAAGAGTTTGACATGGTTTTTTCCATTGCTGTTTACACTCTACGTATGCAGCATTACCCTCTTTACTCACTCTCACATTATTAACAATATAAGATATGTTCACTCTCACCCAGTTAAGTTAGTTGACCCACCTCCACACCAGCACTCCGAAAATGAGCTTGAACTACTTGATCAGCTTTTTAACAGCTCGTTTACAACAGATATACTTCCAATTATTGACCTGACGGGTAATATAACTGGAAATAGATTTTTATACACTAACCTTTATCAACAAATTCATCTTATAAGCTCTGCATCTGCATTGCAACTTAGAGCGCCTCCCTTCCTTTTGTGAATTTTATAAGTCTTAAAAAAAGACAACCAAAATCGGATTATATTAAATATGAATTTGAATAAAAATTTATAAGCATGCATTCTTGTTTATAAAAGCTATTTTCAAATAGTTGGATGTAATAACAGTATTCACAAATCAAATAAAAAAATGAGGAAATTTATAATAATAGCCTTTATAGCTTTGGCTATAATCAATAATATAACTGGAAATAACAATATAAATCAAACCGATGCAAATATATTTGGACACGTACTTGACAAAGCATCCAAAGAGCATCTGCCGTATGTTACAATTAAACTTCAAGGCACTACCATAGGAATAACAACCGACGCAACAGGTCATTACTTCTTAAGAAATTTACCCACTGGCCAATTCACTCTTGAGGTATCAATGATTGGGTTTACCACAGTTACACAAGACGTTATAATTGAAGCGGGCAAAACGCTGGAAGTGGATTTTGATCTTATGGAGTCGGCCACGTCTCTTAACGAAGTGGTTGTTTCTGCAAATAGGAACGAAACAACAAGAAGAACTGCTCCATCTCTAGTGAGTGTCCTGGATATGCAAACATTAGACGTAACAAACTCCAAAACTTTATCTGATGGATTAAGGTTTCAACCGGGACTAAGAGTTGAGAATAATTGTCAGAATTGCGGTACCACGCAGGTGCGTATAAACGGTATGGAAGGATCATATTCGCAAATATTAATAGATTCAAGACCTATGATTGGTGCACTGGCAGGAGTTTATGGGTTAGAGCAAATACCTGCCAATATGATTGAACGGATTGAAGTAGTGCGCGGAGGGGGGTCTGCTCTTTTTGGAGCAAATGCTATAGGAGGCACCATAAATATTATCACTCGCGAACCAATTAGAAATTCTGGTGAATTTTCACATACATTATCTAGTATAAATGCAACGGGCACTTTAGAAAACAACACAACCTTTAATGCATCACTAATTAATGACACACGAAATGCAGGGATAATGGTTTACGGTCAGCATCGCATAAGAGATGGATTTGATATTGATGGTGATGGTTTTACGGAGCTTCCATCAATTAAAAACAGATCGCTGGGATTTCGGTCTTTTCTAAAAACAGGCACCTATTCGAGGTTGACACTGGAATATAGAAATATACATGAGTTTCGTCGTGGTGGCGACAGACTAAACCTGCAACCTTATGAAAGTTATATAACAGAACAGGTTGAGCACTACATAAATAGTGGTTCTCTTAGTTTCGATAAATATTCGTCAGATCAGAAGAGCAAGTTGAATCTATATACAGCTGCTAGTCACACTAACAGAGGAAGCTACTATGGAGCAGGTATGCCTTTTAATAAAAATATTCCATCGGTTGAACAGGAAATGTCGGGTGATGAAATTGACAATATTAATAGTATTATCGAAAATAATCAGCTCAGAATTAACTCATTTGGTAAAACAACAGAACTAACCTACCAAGTTGGAGGCCACTTCATCCGCTCGTTCAGTAATTTGTGGTTTATGCCTGCCGATCTAACATTAGGTGGTGAATACTTGGGAAGTGAGCTTGATGACCAAAGCGGTTATCGCACCCAGAGTTTATCTCAAGAGACACATACTGTAAGTGGGTTTCTTCAGAATGAATGGAAAACAGATATGTGGAGCTTTTTATTGGGAGGAAGAGTCGACAAACATAACCTGGTGGATAATGCTATATTTAGTCCCAGGCTTAATTTGCGATACAATCCTACTGAGAATGTTAATTTACGATTAACTTATAGTGAAGGGTTCCGTGCGCCACAAATATTCGATGAGAACCTTCATGTTGATATAGCAGGTGGCGAACAGATTATAAGAGTGCTCTCAGACAATTTAAAGGAAGAGCGTTCAAGAAGTATTAGTGGTTCTGTGGACATGTATCATCAGGTAAACAACAATAGCATTCTTAATTTACTAATTGAGGGGTTCTATACTAAACTGAACAATCCTTTTACTGAGGTGCGACGAGGTAATGAAATTTTTATAGAGAACGCAAGCTTTGGAGCAATGGTATATGGAGTAAACCTCGAAGGCAGAGCGGTATTAAGTGATAAATTTGATTTACAGGCAGGAGCCACACTTCAACGCAGTTTGTTTGAAAAAGAGAGAAAATGGTGGGAACCACAAAGTTCTGAGGATGAAGATTTAGACGAGGTTATACCAACTAAAAGAATGATGCGTACACCAAACAGCTATGCGTATTTTGTAGCATCTTACACTCCCACAAATAAATTGTCGGCCTCACTTTCGGGTAACTACACCGGCAGCATGCTTGTGCCTCATGATGCTGGTTTTGGTGTTGAGGGGGTCGATAGGTTTTCTAAGGTTAATACTACAAAAGAATCTCCCACCTTTTTTGAACTAAACACCAAAGTAGCCTATATAATAAATATACATAGTGATACTCAACTTGAACTAAACGCAGGTATTCAAAATATATTCAACTCGTATCAGAGCGATTTTGACACTGGCGCTGGTCGTGCCAGCAATTATATATATGGACCAGGAATGCCAAGGACAATTTTTGTAGGTACAAAAATAATGTTGTGAGCATACTTATATACCAGTAAAAATAAAGCGGGCAACTTCAATGCAAGTTTGCCCGTTTTTTATTATTACATAAATATTATTTTGCTCTTACTTAGTTCGGTTAAATGCCACTTTAAACGAGCGAGGTAAGGCCAAGGTAAGGCTTAAGTATAGCTAAAACAGGACTATAATAACATCAAAAACTATGTGTATTATAAAGGAATTATATATTTTTTCATTGCCTCATCCTGTAGAGAAACAGGAATGGCCTCTTTAACTTCACTAACTATAAGATCAATTAGTCGTTCTCTTATAAATTCTTTCCTGGTAACAAGGCTTATTTCACGAACGGGTGTTGCGTTTTTAAAAGGTCGTACATTTTTCTTTTGTTCTTCGCTTAGATTGGCTACTGCCATTTCGGGAATAACTGTAAGACCTTCGTTTTTATCAACTATATTTATCAATGTGTCAATACTCCCTCCATCATAAGAAAAAATGGACTGGTTTGTGCCTCTTCTTTTCTTAAGATTACATAGATGAAGAATTTGAGTTCTAAAACAGTGAACCTCATCTAACAACCATAATCTTGCAGTGTTAAGATCATTCTCATCGAGCGATGTTTTTGCATATAATGCTCTTTCATATGGAGAAACATAGGCAAGAAACTGCTCATAATAAATTGGTTTCTCACTTATCGTTGCTTCTTTGAGTGGAGTTGCCAATATCCCTCCATCAAGTGAGTCATTTGCCAATCCTGCTAGAATTTGCTCAGTAGTAAGCTCGGATATTACAATACGTACATCGTACTTATTATCGTGATGCACCTGCATAAGCCTGGGCAATAAGTAGGGAGAAACGGTGGGAATGATTCCCAATCTAAAAACACCTTTTACTACTCCCTTCTCCTCCAGAATAATTTCTTTAATCTGATTAACCTGTGCAACGGCAACACGTGCCTGATCTATAAGTCGTTTGCCAATTTCAGTGGGCTGTACGGGAAGCTGAGAGCGGTCGAAAATCTTAACCCCTAACTCATCTTCAAGCTTCTGAATCATCATGCTCAATGTTGGTTGAGTTACAAATGAAGCCTCTGCCGCTTTTGAAAAATGACGATAAGTATCTACTGCAATTATATATTCGAGCTGTTGAATGTTCATATTATTATTTATAACTTGAGAAATATTTCATAAACTGCACTCTTTCGTACATATAGGGACTTTTTATATTCGCATAATTAAGTTTTCCTTTGAATTCTGCTAAGCTGGAAAAATTATTTTGATCCATCCACTCTTCTAAACATGTAAGCATATTTGTTACCGCATCTGCTCCTTGTTCATACAATATACTGCAAAGCTGTATACTTGTTGCACCAGCAAGAATTCCTTTGATAGCATCTTCCCAGGAATGTACTCCATAAGAACAAGCTATATCAAAATCGGGCACACGACCCGAAACTATGGCTGTCCATCTAAGTGTATCGCTAAAATCTGTGGGGTTGCTAAATACCGGGCCCGATGTAATCTCCATACTATTTATATCAATATCCAGTTGATAGAAACGATTAAAGAGCACAACCCCATCTGCACCCAGAGCTTTTAATTTTGAAATTAAACCGGGCAAATTACTGATGTTTTTCGCCATCTTTATTATCACAGGAATATGAATAACCTTTTTTATCTCTCTTACTATACTAACATAAGTATCCTCAAGATAAGTATCACCAAACTCTCCGGCATTAAGCACAAATAAGTTCAACTCCAAAGCATCTGCTCCTGCATCCTGAATGGTTTTGGCAAAATCTATCCATTTGGCCGACTTATAACAATTTATGCTGGCAATTATTGGCACATTACATTTTTCCTTTGCACTACGGATGAGATCCAAATACTTACCCATATGGTTCATTTGTATATAGGTATTTATATAGTCACCTGCCTCGGGATAATCAGTAATTTGAGAAAGTTTTTCGGAGTGATTCTCTATTTGCTCTTCAAAAAGCGATTTAAGTACAATTGCGCCAATTCCGGCATTATCGAGTTCTACGATTTTGCTAATAGAGTTAGTTAAACCGCTACTTGCTGCAATAAGAGGGTTTTTAAGTTTTAATCCTGCAAATGTTGTTTCTAAAGTAATCATGTGCCAAACAAATGTTTTTCAAAATTTAATACTTCAGCAAATGTATAAATTATTATTGATAAAATTGATATGACATAAGTATTTTATCTTTCTCCAAATATAAGGGTGCCTACTCTAATCATCGTGCTTCCTTCCTCAATTGCAGTTGGATAGTCGCCTGTCATACCCATTGAGATTTCTTTGAAGTTAGAATCATTTGCAAAGTAATCGGACTTAACTTTATCAAATAATTGTCTCAATTCTTGAAACTCACTTCTCACCTTATTTGCATCATCTGTAAAAGTTGCCATACCCATTATACCTTTGAATTTTACATGGGTACACTCTTTCCATATACCATCTGACATAAATTTTAAGCACTCATCGGGGGTGAATCCCGCTTTGGTATCTTCTTCGGCAACATGTATTTGCAATAGACATGATATAGTACGATTATTTGCTACGGCTTGTTTTTCAATTTCACGCATTAGTCGCACACTATCTACGCTGTGTATTAATGATATAAAAGGAGCTATCTGTTTAACTTTATTACGTTGCAGACCTCCAATAAAATGCCATTCAATATCCTTAGGAAGCACCTCGTTCTTTTGCACTAACTCCTGTACGCGGCTCTCTCCAAATATACGCTGACCCTCATCGTAAGCTTCCATTATCTCATCAGTGGAATGGAATTTAGATACCGCCACAACCTTAACTTCACTGGGAACGCTATTTAATAATTTCTTTATATTTGATTTTATACTCATTCTTGTTTTTTACTTGCTTTATCACCAGAATAAGGGAAGACATCCATTAAGGCTGTTTCTGTAACTGAGGCAATACTGTAATCTATCATCGTCTTCTTCATTTCGGATTCAATTATTTCAACCGCCTCTTTTAGAATTGTTGCTTGTATGAGCATATTTACTGCAGTTTTCTTTTCCGAGCCACTCTTCTCATCAAGAGTAATATAATATAATTTAGCTCTAAAATATCTATCGCCAGTTTCATTAAAAAATGTGTCGGAAAATTTTGCACGTTTAATATCAGAAATTGTAAATTCTCCTGAAATATATGGTTTTATCTCCTCAATAATTCTCGCTTCGGCCTCGGTAAAAGACAATGCGTCTACCAAATATGGCTCAGTTACTGTCTTTTGGATGCCTGTATCAAGCATCTTATCATATCTCAATTTACACTCAAACCAGTTGTACATATATACTTATATTATTTTTTGTTTATACAAAGATAAGTTTTTTTTCATTCATAAATTAATAATGGATCTATACTTCAGGCTTGACTTCTAATTAGTAATTTTGCAATATTTTGTGACCTCTTGTTGGTAATGCTGAGCAATAAAATTAAAAAACATCAAAAACCAATGATACGTTTTGCCCTCCATAAACGTCGTTTATTTAAGTATGGATATTGTTGAATACAAAAGAATAGTGATTAAGCTACGCCCCACACTTCTCTTGGTTGCCCGTGACATAACCGGCAACATCGAAGATGCTGAAGATGTGGTCCAGGATGTATGTCTTAAAATTTGGCACTATCGTGAACGATTCTGTGAATTCCAGAATGTTGAAGCTTATGGAACTACTATGGTAAAAAACTTAAGTATAGACAGGGTTAGAAGGAGAAAGTCATCTACAGATGAAATGGAACTGATTAATCAGGAAAGTAATACAAAATTACCTGATTCATTGCTAGAGGAGAAAGAGATAAGTGAAGTTATTCAAAAAATTATACGTACTCTTCCGCCGCTTCAACATCGCATACTGCAATTGAAAGATATTGAAGGTTATGAGACTGAGGAAATAGCTGAACTTACGGGAATAGCACCTGAGGCAGTACGTAACAATCTTTCGAGGGCACGAAAACGAGTTAGAGAATTATATTTAATGTATTATCAAACTAAGCAAAGAAATGAATACAGATATACGCAAGTTAATTGATAGATACTTTGAAGGTGAAACAACTTCATTAGATGAGCAGATGCTGAGAGACTACTTTGCAAATGAAAATGTACCCCAAGACCTGATGATGCTTGCACCACTTTTTGAGTTCATTAGCAACCAAACGTTAGCATTAACTGTATTAAACGAGATAAAAAAAGAAGAAAAAAGCAAGGTAATCAGAGTCACTCCAATATTAAAAAATTATAGAATAATTGCTTCAATTGCAGTAGTACTAATTGTTGCAATTGTTCTGGTAACAGAAACAAGAAAGGAGCAAATTATAAATACAGGAAGCTATGTATGGGTGGATGGTAAGCAGTTTAAGGATCCTGAAACTGTTATGAAATATGCCGAAACGTCGTTTGGCAATATTAAAACCGACAGGGATATAATTGACGAACAATTGAATTTTATATTTGAATAATATCGTTTTTTATTTCTTGCGAATAAACATAAATAAAGACAGAATGAAAACTAATAAATATCTATTACTCTTGATTATGATTATAATTTCAACTGGAGGTTTGAAAGCTCAGGAGGAATTAAGAATAAACAACGTATTCGAAAAATACGGTAAGCAAAAAGGGTCTACTATGGTAGTGCTTTCGGGCAAAGCTCTGCACGAACACAAATTGGACAAGTACAAAGGTATAACTTTGAACTCTGATAGGGATATTATTAATGAAATTCAGCATTGCCTTGAAACTGATAAAAAGATGGCAAAACAGATTAAAGAAGTTATTAGTGATGGCATTATAACTTCTGGTTTTTACCAACTTTCTGACAAGAGTAATTTAATAAAACGATATATTTTATTTAAAATAGGTAATGATGGCACAGCCACACTCATCTACATTGAAGGAGGCTCTGAGTCGGAAGAACTTGTTAACAGACTATTTATCAAAAAGAACTAAAACGATTATTCTAAAGAAAAATAAATTAAAGACATTATGAAAAAAATAATAATTCTAATCATTTTATTCTTGCCATCATTCTATATGGCAGCTTCTAATATTCTACCAAGTGACACCACATATCAATATAAAAACAAACAGGTGGTTGTTAGCGAAGAAGATGACCAATTAAATATAAAAGTATTTCATCAAGATGAGTCGGGCAACATTATTGAAAGTGAAAAGGTTTTTGAA
This sequence comes from Fermentimonas sp., assembly GCA_015478775.1. Classification (GTDB taxonomy): domain Bacteria; phylum Bacteroidota; class Bacteroidia; order Bacteroidales; family Dysgonomonadaceae; genus Proteiniphilum. The sequence goes on from JADMKP010000001.1 coordinate 152,449, forward strand.
GGTATTTATACCGAGCAAAGAAGCATTGAAAGACAATATGAAAGCTTTGAAATCTCTATTCCCGATATTTTTAAACCAAAAAGAGATCGGAGACCAAGTCGTTCACATTGGGCGGGGTTTGGAGTAGGTTTTGCAAATTTGCCAAATGGGCTGGATTACAAAGGAGACCTGTCAACAATTATAAATTCGAGTCGCTCACGTCAGTTCAACTTGAACTTTTTTGATGGGTCTCAACGTTTAGGGTATAGCAATCTTACAGCCATAACAGGTATTGGGATACAGTTTAATTCAATTCATTGGCAAAATAATAAAGCGATTGAAGTGCATGACTACACCTCTATAATAACGACAACAGCACCAAACCAGGAGTATCGGCGATCACGCTTGCATTATACATACCTAACATTTCCTTTACTTTTCGAATCTAACTGGAACTTGGGAGGAGGCTCATATTTTTTTCTGAATGCCGGTGTTGTAGCAAAAGTAAAGACAGCTTCATCTTCACGCATATGGTGGAATGATGATAATGGCAGGAAACAGAAAACTAAATTTCCCGGCGATCTTAATATCAGACCAGTCACTCTTGATGTATTGGCTCAAGGAGGAGTAAATGATTTTGGATTCTTTGTTTCGTATAGTCCTTTTAGTCTTTTTAGAAATTACAAAGGACCTGAAGCAAATCAGGCAACAATTGGCCTTCAACTTTATTTTTGAAAATTGTATCATATAATTTAATACTTTTGCAGTATTACAGTTAAGATATGATAGGAACTCTTGTAAATACTGCAGCAGTAATAATTGGCGGACTACTAGGCTTGGCTCTAAAAAAAAGAATGCCAGACCGTGTTACTACAATCTACTTTCAGGCAATTGGGCTGTTCACTCTGGCTATAGGCGCCTCTATGGCAGTGAGCATGGAGAAGATATTAATAGTAGTGAGCAGCCTTGCCTTAGGCTCTCTTATTGGAGAGTGGTGCGACATTGAGAGGGGGGTTGAAAAACTTAGTGATTATCTAAAAGTGCGATTTAAAATTGGCAGTGAGAAATTCTCTGAGGGTTTAGTTACTTCGTTTCTACTGTTTTGTGTTGGATCAATGACAATATTAGGCACTATTCAAGAGGGCACGGGTGGTTCGCCAGATTTGCTTTTTACTAAATCTACGATGGATTTTTTCTCTGCTATACTTCTTGCCTCTGCAATGGGGGTAGGTGTACTTTTCTCATCTGTACCTTTGTTTATATTTCAAGCCACAATTACTATTATTGCAAGGTATGCAGCCAACTTTTTTACTGATGATATTATTTTAGGACTCACCAATGTGGGCGGTATTCTATTGATTGGATTAGGAATTAATATTTTGGGAATTAAGAAGCTTCGAATTATGAATATGCTTCCATCGCTGGTAATTGTGATTCTGTTTATTTGGCTATTCAAATAGTTCGATTTGTAATATATGCAGGAAAAGGATAAAAGATTAGGTTTATGGTTATTGGTTTTTATTGCTTTGGGCTCTATGATAGGCTCAGGCATATTCAATTCGCCTAAAGATCTGATTAGTGTAGCCAATCCTCAAGGTACAATGATTGCTTGGCTTATTGGAGGGTTTGGAGCACTTATGCTTGCTCTTGTTTTTGTATATCTTGCGGCACGAAAACCAGAATTAAAAAGTGGAGTATTTGCATATGCCCGCGATGGTTTTGGTGATTTTATGGGATTTAATTCTGCTTGGGGATATTGGTCGGTAGGATGGTTAGGCAATGTGAGTTATCTTGCCCTTTTTTTTAAAACACTAAACGATCTTTTAGGAGTTCATGCCTTATCCCCTCTCAATGCATTTTTAATCGGTTCCGTATTACTTTGGCTATTCTTTTTAATATTAATGGCAGGAATAAGAGAAGGCGCTATTCTAAACTTTATTGTAACTACAGCCAAACTAATACCTATTATACTTATAATAGTACTGGGGTTTGCATTGGTAAACAGTGATTTGTTTCAAATTACAGATTGGCAAAACAGGCTTGCCTCTACTGGAGAACCTACAGCTCCCATGTTGCAGATAAAAGGTGCTATGGCTATTATCCTATGGTGCTTTGTGGGTATGGAAGCAGCATCAGTTTTGTCGGGTAGAGCTAAAAGTCAGAGAACAGTTAGATTGTCTATAATAATTTCTCTCCTTATTGTACTGGCAGTGTATATGCTAATAACTTTCATTGCCATGTCATCGGTATCTGCAAAAGATTTAGCAGAAGCAGAAACTCCGTTGTCACTGGTGCTTAGACAAACTACGGTGGGTTCTGGAGGTGCAGTAATTGTTAAGTTGGGAATTATGGTATCTGTACTAGGTGCAAGTTTATCATGGATTATGCTTTCGGTTGAAACACTTTATGCAGCAGCATTAGAAGGTGTGCTTCCGAGTACTTTTAAGAAAGTAAATAAAAAAGGAACTCCAGTAAATGCGTTATTACTTACACAATGCTTTACTCAGATATTTCTGATTTCGATATTATCACCTCAACTAAACGAGACATATTTGGCAGCCATAACAATAGGCACCACACTTGTGCTTGTCCCTTATCTTTTATCATCACTTTATGCTGTGAAAATTGCGCTTATTAACAGGAAGAATGAGCCTCTTCACTATCTTGTAATAGCTATTCTTGGAACAATATATTCTTTGTATGTAATATTTGCAGTAGGTATAAAGTACCTGTTTTTATCTGTTTTGTTTTATGCAATTGGCTCGTTGCTTTTTATAAAAGCAAAACGGGAACAAAAGAAACAGCCCAAACGCTGGGAATGGGCTGTAATTATTATATTGCTTACCGCTTCAGCAACCATAATAGGTTTGATTCTTTACGGCAGAATTGTATTATAATTTATCTATCAAATGTATATCTTATAGTAGCACCTAAGCGTGTTGGATAACCGTTTTGAACAAATTTATTCACAACTCCTGTTGACATATCAGATGCTTCAAACAGAAATGAATGGTATTTTGTATTGAAAAGATTTTTGCCCCACAACTCTAATGCAAAAGCTCCTTTCTCGGCTGAAACAGAGCCATTTACCGTTCCATAAAATGGTTGATAAAGTTCACTGCCGCTGTCATCAGTGTTTGATTCTGTCCAGTATATCTTACCTACGCCAGAAAATTGTACATTAGCAACTACTCTTTCTATGAATGATCCGTATCTAAAGTTATGTACATATCCTGTTCCAAGACTTAGTGTGTGTTGAGGTGCAAAGGGGATATAATTTCCGTTGTAGTTTGTCATAACTGGATTACCATTATTATCTTTTTCTCCACTATCGAATTCATAATTGCTGAAGCGTGCATCGGCAAATCCATAATCACCATAGAAAGAGAGATTTCTAAGTGGACTATATTTTAAACTCAACTCGAAACCTTTACTTTCAGATTTACCGGCATTCTCAACAGTTCTACCAGATGTTCCTTGTCGGGTTAATTTAATAATTTGAATATCATTTACCCGAGAGTAAAACAAAGCGTAAGTTAAAGATAGTTTATTGTTTAGAAGCTCATAACGACCGCCTAGCTCATACGTCCAGCTGGTTTCGGGATCATAGGACAACATTTTTTCTAAAGACGGTACTTGAGCATTTCCGGCTCCTGTACCGGGATTACCCCCTGGAAACATTCCGGGTGGCATTCCACTCATTGCATTTTTCATAATTGATGCAGAGAGAGCATTTTGCAAGACTTCAGAAAACACTTGCTCGTTATACCCTCCGGTTTTATAACCTTTTGACGCTGAAAGATAGATAACTGATGTTGGTGAGAATTCATATTTAAGTGCAAACTTGGGAAGGAATTGACCAAAATCCCTAGTGAAAGATCCTTCAATAAGTGTGTCACCTTCAACAAATCTTGGAGGCATGGGTCTGTTTGGTATCTGAAATTGAAGGTTCACATCACCACCATCACTCTCGGTTGAGAAGTCGATGCCAGCATGCTCATAATCGAATCTCATGCCAATAGTTGCAGATAAACCTTTCAGATCGAAAAGGTTGTTGAGCGTTGATTGATGAAAAAGAGCTAAACCTTTTGAAGGTTTGGTGTAAATACCCGGCAAATCTATCCTGTCGTTGGCATACACAATTCTCAATGGAGCGCCCATTCTTTGCATTGCAACATCCAGATGACCCTGCATTGCAACCATACCATCTTCTTTTATTGCAACTGGTGTATCGATTGTTCTTTTGTCATAAAAACCAAATGCACCCACTACCCAGCTGTATCTGCTTGTAGTAGCCGATTTAAATGTTAGCTCTTGACTGAGTGAGTGCTGCTCTTGAAACTGATTAATAGAAAATACAGATTTGGAAGTATAATCCTGGTCCATCCTCATATCATCCTTCAGATACTGATAACCTGTTGTAGAGTGAATGCTGTAACCGTTTCTTTGCCAATCTAGCGAAAGCCCGTTTGTAACAAGGTGACGATCATATGAAGATGGCTCATTAAAGTTGGAAGCAGTAGAATCTATATGCATATATGGGAAAGCACCACCTGTTACATAGTCGTAATTACTAAACAAAAGCGCTTTAAAATTAGGTGTAGCCTGCCACTCAAACTTTAGTCTTGCACCTGCATTTTCAGAATCATCTACCTTTTCGTTGGTATAGCTATTCATAAAGAAGCCATCATTACGTTTATAATATGCTGCAGCAGAAACTCCGAAGTTGTCTGAGATTTTACTATAGTTAGATCCCATTACAGATAGTTGTCCGTAGTTACCTCCACTCAGTTTTAATCGTGTTCCTTGATATGAGAGTGGAGAAAGTGTATATAAATTTATAATTCCACCAATTGCATTTCTACCATAAAGTGTACCCTGTGCACCTCGAAGCACTTCGATGCGTTGTATGTCCTGAAACTCAAAATCGAATGCTGAAGGATTAAAGCTAGGCACATTATCAACATACATACTCACAGTTTGTGAGCCTAAGCGAGCCCCAATTCCACGTATATAGATAGGAGTAGATACTTTTGATCCGTAAGTTGGAATAAAGAAGTTTGGAATATATGAGCTTAAATCGGGCAGCGATTCAATTTGTGTGTCTTGCAGCTGTTGTGGGGTTACAACTGATACTGCGTTTGGCATATTTTTAAGATTATTAGTTTCTTTTACTGAGCTCGTAATTACAAACTCATCGAGATAATATACCTTTAATGTATCCTGAGGATTCACATCCTCTGACACTATATTTTCTGTAATAACTACATCTCCTTTTTTAATTTCAGAAAAGGCCGAGAAGTTAATAACCACAGCTACCAGAGCCAAAAACATCTTTTTAATCATTATGTTCTTTAATTATATTTTAGTGTTTTTAATCAATGCTACAAAGTAATATTTAAATACCTTACCATACAATCACTATAATTAGTGATTTTTTTCTTTAATCGACTACTTAAATATGAAATACACTGCTAGAATGAGAAACACAAACCCTATAATATGATTTAGCTTTATGGTAGTTTGAAAAGCAATGGCCGAGAAGACAACAAAAACCACCAGGGTTATCACTTCCTGTATAATCTTTAGTTGCAGCAAAGAAAATGCACCTCCGTTACCTACATAACCTATACGATTAGCTGGCACTTGAAAACAATATTCAAAAAAAGCTATAAACCAACTAATTAGAATTATTCCTATAAGAGGCAATTTACTAAACCAGCTATATTCGGCAAGTTTTAGATGACCATACCAGGCGAATGTCATAAAAATGTTGGAAAAAAGTAATAGACCGATTGTTAGTAAGTAGTTCATAATATGATTTTAAAAATTGGGCAAAAATACAACTTTTTTATAATACAATTTTTTTTTATCTTTAAATTTGAATATCCACATATAAAGCATTTATGAACAGCTTCATAAATGTTTTGTTATAGATATTAATAGAATAATAAAAATTAAGATGAAAAAAGCATTACTTATAGTTGACGTGCAGAATGATTTTTGCCCAGGAGGCTCTTTGTGAGTAACGGATGGCGATAAAGTAGTAGAGGTGATAAACGCATTGATGGATAAATTTGATTTAGTGATTTCTTCTCAAGATTGGCATCCCCAAGAAACTGTTCATTTTGAGAAATGGCCTGTGCATTGTGTTGCAGGAACAGATGGCGCAGAGTTTCATTCCGCTTTAAATAGTGACAAAATAACTCTCAGGCTAAAGAAAGGTACAGATAACAAAGATGATGGTTACTCAGCCTTTGAAGCAACTAATATTAATTTTGGAGAATATCTGGTTAACAATCATGTGAACACACTTTATATTTGTGGACTTACAACCGACTATTGTGTAAAAGAAAGCGCATTAGATTCTATAAAGAAGGGTATTCACACTTATGTGATAACTGATGCCATTGCAGCCGTTAATGCGGAACGGGGAGATGATAAGAAAGCATTAAATGAAATGTATAATAGTGGTTGCATCTTGGTTGAATCTTCTGAAATTTAACCCATACCTACAATCAATTATCTTATCTTTGCAAATAAGATGGCAAAAGATATTTCACTGCGTAATGTAAATGTAACACGCTATATAGTTCCTCTTCGTGAAGGGGGCTCATTACCTGCGTTGGCTGAAGCTAACGATGGTTTTAAGTATGTACTTAAATTTCGTGGTGCAGGACATGGAACAAAGATGCTGATCTCTGAGCTAATCGGCGGTAAGATAGCATCGGCACTGGGACTTAATATTCCTGAACTTGTGTTTGCATGGCTGGATGAAGACTTTGGACGTAGTGAAGGTGATGAGGAAATACAAGATCTTTTAAAAGGTAGTATAGGTCAGAACCTCGGTCTTCACTTTCTCTCAGGGGCATTGGCATTTGACCCTAAGGTTGAGATAGATCCTACACTTGCATCTAAGATTGTATGGCTGGATGCTTTTATTACTAATATAGACCGAACCTTTAATAATAGCAATTTGCTTTGGTGGCATCAGGAACTTTGGGTTATTGATAATGGCGCATCTTTATACTTTCACCACTCATGGAAAGATTTTGAGAAACATTCTTTAAATCCTTTCCCTTACATTAAGGATCATATTTTACTGTCACAGGCAACTATGCTTGATGAAGCAGACAGGTTTGCACATGAAACCTTAAACGAAGACTTTTTTAAAGGTATAGTGAATCTTATTCCAGATAATTGGCTTATGTGGAATCATACTGAGGATACTCCCGAACAAATAAGAGAAGTATATTTAAATTTTCTCAGAAACAGATTTCAGCATTCAGATAACTTCTTAAATTGTGCAAAAGATGCAAGAGGATAAACTATATCATTACGCTGTTATTCGACTTGTTCCGAAGATTGAAAGGGAGGAGTTTATTAATATTGGATTGATTCTATTCTCGAAAAACGAAAAGTTCATTCAACTAAAGTATCATCTCTGTAAAGAGAAATTCAATTTAATGTGTTCCGAAACCGAGTATGAAGAGGTTATTAGAAGTCTTGAAACATTTAAACAGATAGCGGAAGGAAATCATGATTTAGGTCCTATTGCCGAGATGGATATACCTGAGCGATTTCGATGGCTTGCTGCTGTTAGAAGCTCGATAATTCAAACATCACCTACACATATAGGTAAGGCAAACAATTTAGATGAGACTTTTGAACGTCTTTTCAATGAGCTAGTTATTTGAAATTCAATTCTTGTATTGGCTCAACACCTATACCGGGCATATCTGATGCAATTATCTTTCCTTGCTGAAGATAAGCTCCACTAAAACAATCATTTGCAATTAATAAAGCTCCATCGAGATCCGCAAAATCCATTCCTGCATATATTTGAGATGCAGCTGAAATTGCACATGAAGTTTCCGTCATACATCCCATCATCACCTTCATACCCAAAGACTTTGCGAGCTTACGCATCTTCCACGCCTCGTGCATTCCGGTGCATTTCATCAGTTTAATATTGATGCCTGAGAAAACACCCTTTAACCGATTAATATCTTCTAATCTTTGAATTGATTCATCTGCAAAAATAGGCAAGGGACTTTCTTGAGTAAGTAGTGCAATATTATCGAGGTCATTTTTTGGTATTGGTTGTTCAACCATCACAACTCCTTGCTCTTTTAACCAATGTATCATCTCAATTGCCTCATACCTGTCCTTCCAACCCTGATTAGCATCTACGGCCAACGGGAGATTTGTAACAGACCTAATGGCTCTGATCATACGTTTATCATCCGGTCCTCCTACTTTTACTTTTAGAATATTGTAGCTATCCATCACTTCACGGGTTTTTTCTCTAACAACTTCATCTGTATCAATTCCAATAGTGAAAGTAGTGTCTGGTACGTCATATTTATTCAATCCATGTATTTTGTACCAGGGAGAACCAATTATTTTACCGGCTAAATCGTGCAATGCTATATCTACGGATGCTTTTGCTGCAGTATTATTTATCGCTAATGAATCTATATAATTAACAATCTCTTCTATTTGTGTTGGATTGGTGAAGCCTGATAAATCTACTTTCTTTAGAAAACTAATTACAGATTCTTGAGTTTCGCCCAGATAGGGAGGTAAAGATGCTTCACCGTAACCAACAAGTCCGTCATACTCTATTTTGGTAAGTACAACAGGAGTAGTTGTTCTAGAGAATCCTGAAATAGTAAATGTATGCTTAAGCTGTAAGTTATATGGAGTCCAGGATAATTTCATTTTAGATGTTTTCTGATATTTATTTGAGCTAGACGGATTGATGTTGCTTTCAAATATTTTATAGTTGTAATTTCTTGCTAAAGAGGGTATACTAAAAGTAGCAGTTGCCGCTACTATAGAAGATTTTAAAAATTGGCGGCGACTTCTTTTCATTTTATATTGCATCAACATTTACTGGTTTACCCTTTTCAATGTATCTTTTGGAACGCAAATAACGATCGGCATTGAATTTGTCATATAATACATCAGATGGATTTAAGCTGTTTATACGTACATAGTCTGAAGCATGAATAAAATGATTGTTTCCTAAGTAAATTCCAACATGAACAACCCTCTCGTCGTAGTATTCATTACTTACAGCATTTCCCTTTTCATTTGTACCTTTTTGCCTTTTTGTGCCGAAAAACATTAAATCTCCTGGCTTAAGATTACCAAACTCTCCCGTTGAATCAACCAACGAGCCTTTATTCACCTGCTGTGAGGCATCACGAGGTAAATTAATACCGTGCATAAAATAAACTATTTTTGTAAATCCACTACAATCAAGCCCTTTAGAAGATGTACCACCCCACAGATATGGTATACCTTTAAATTGTAATGCGCTTTTTGTGATACTTTCACCCAAAAGATCAATACTTTTAAACCAATCTTCATATGTTAATGCATCAGATTTAATTATAAATGCAATGCGACCATCAGGATATTCTACTTCATAGAATCTCTCATTTTCTGACTTTAGAGCTAAAATATTACCTATCACTAAATCTGAAACAGGATTTGATGATTTATTAGGCACCTCATAAGACGTTGCATAAACAGAAGTAACAATAACCTTTCTCTGTTCGTTATATCTTAAAAATTCTGCTTTGCTTAAAGGTTTTACTGAGCCGTTTATCCATCCGATATACTTATCGGGAGTTTGTATTCGTCGCCAACCATTGTTCTCTTCCAGTATCTTTACCTTCATACCAAGAAGTGTTTGCGTTATCATTTCGGAATTATAACGGGGTGAATGTCGTATTGTGCCAACTGAATTATAAACTAAGCCTTCGGTTTTATCGCCAAGTTGTGCATCTGGCAGAAGTTGTACTGAATCAACAATATCAGGATGTTTTTCTTTTAATATTCTTATTAATTCATCATATGCATCTTTACTTGTAGTTACTCCTTTAATTATTGACATATCACCTTTTTGATGAGTATCAATTTGGAATACCTCAACTCTTATATCAGGGGCATATTTATATTGAATTTCCCTGATGATATGCTTTATATCATTCTCCTGAGCCATAAAATATTGTAATGATAAAATCCATAAAAAGAAAATGACAAAATATCTGTTCATACTCTCTCTATTTTATAATGAAAGCGAAATATACAAATATTCTTCAATATTTTTTATATAATTATGCAAAAATGGCAACCTACTTTGCAAAATACAGAAAATCATTATCTTTGTTATAATAGTAGAGATTAAAAAACATATTATGAGATACTTACTATACATAATTCTAATGTGTTGTTTAAGCTTAACAACATGTTCAAACAAAACAGATAACAGCAATTACAAAAGAAATAAAACCATGTCTATAGATAGTCTTAAAGATAAATCAGAAGCTATTAAACTTGCAAAACAACTTGAACGTAAAGGAATCTCTGATAAACTTGTTCTTGAAGCTATTTCATCTGTACCAAGGCACGAGTTTATTGACCCAAATTTAAGAGAATTTGCATACCTCGACCGTCCTCTTCCTATAGAGAGAAACCAAACGATTTCACAACCTTATACAGTTGCTTATCAGTCGGAACTCTTAAAGTTAAAGCCTGGTGAGAAAGTATTAGAGATAGGAACGGGCAGTGGTTATCAAGCAGCTATTCTTTGTGAAATGGGAGCAGAAGTCTATAGTATAGAACGATATAAAGAACTTCATAATAGATCTAAAGTAAAACTTAATTCACTTGGATATTATCCAAACCTATTTTTTGGCGATGGTTATGAAGGACTACAGGAATATGCTCCATTCGATAAGATTCTAATTACTGCAGCACCTGAGAAAATCCCTGAAAAGTTATTACAGCAATTGGAAATTGGAGGGTGGATGGTAGTACCTGTTGGAGATAGAAGAGTTCAGAAAATGACTATAATACGTCGTACCGGAGAAGACACGTTCGAAGAGTCCATACATGGTGATTTTATATTTGTTCCAATGGAAAAGGGAACAGAAAAGTAGTTATTATACTATTTATCTGCTCCCTAGATATATGATTAAATTCTCTAAAAAGATATTTTAGATTACTCGCTTCCTTTACTATAGTTGGGTGCCTCGCGTGTAATCATTACACCATGAGGGTGACTTTCTGTATATCCTGCTGCAGTGATCCGTGTAAACTTAGCATCGTGCAATTGTTCAATACTCTCGGCTCCACAATAACCCATTCCGGAACGTAAACCACCAACCATCTGATAAATTACCTCGCTGAGTGTGCCTTTAAAAGGAACTCTAGCTTCAATTCCTTCAGGAACAAGTTTTTTGATATCATCTTCTACATCTTGGAAGTACCTATCTTTAGACCCGCTTTGCATAGCTGAAAGAGAACCCATTCCACGATATCCTTTAAACTTCCTACCATTGAAAATGATTGTTTCTCCCGGTGACTCTACTGTACCTGCAAGCATAGATCCCATCATTACAGATGATCCTCCGGCAGCAAGGGCTTTTACAATATCTCCTGAATAGCGTAATCCTCCATCGGCAATTAAGGGGACATCTGTTCCTTTTAAAGCTTTTGCTACTTCATATATTGCAGAGAGCTGAGGTACTCCAACGCCCGCAATGATTCTGGTTGTACAAATTGAGCCTGGTCCAATACCCACCTTAATACCATCTGCACCTGCTTCTAATAGAAACTTCGCAGCATCAGCGGTTGCAATATTGCCAACTACTACATCTATTTGAGGGAATGTCTTTTTTACTAGTTTAAGCATATCAGCTACTCCTTTAGAGTGGCCATGAGCTGTATCGATGACAATAGCATCAACTCCTGCTTCCACTAGCGCTGTTGCTCTTTCTATTGAATCACCTGTCACACCAATTCCTGCTGCAACACGTAGTCTGCCCTGTTCGTCTTTACAAGCAAAAGGCTTATCTTTTGCTTTAGTAATATCTTTATATGTGATAAGACCCACGAGCTTGTAGTTTGAGTCTACAACTGGAAGCTTTTCAATTTTGTGTTTTTGAAGAATTTCAGCAGCATCTTCAAGATCGGTGGATATGCTAGTAGTAACCAGGTTTTCCTTAGTCATAACCTCATAAATTTTCTTTTCCATGGCCTTTTCGAAACGGAGGTCACGGTTAGTTACAATACCTACCAGAATATCCTCTTCGTTTACAACAGGGATACCACCAATTTTGTACTCTGACATAAGTGCAAGAGCATTAGCAACAGTTTTATCTGGCGTTATACTTATAGGATCTAAGATCATGCCATTCTCAGCACGTTTTACAGCTTTCACCTGCTTTGCCTGCTCCTCGATACTCATATTTTTATGAATAACTCCAATACCACCTTCTCTGGCTATAGCAATTGCCATAACAGTTTCAGTTACAGTGTCCATAGCAGCAGAAACCATTGGCACGTTTAGAGTAATATTTCTTGAGAATTTTGTTACTAGGCTAACATCGCGAGGAAGTACCTGAGAATAGGCGGGAACTAGTAGAAGGTCGTCAAAAGTGAGTCCTTCCATAACTATTTTATCTGCAATAAATGACATAAGCTTTACCTTTAATTTTTTATTGCATGCAAAAGTAACTATTTTTTTGCGATTAAATAGTTTAGTTCATGTTAAATAAAATTGTTTCTAATTAATATTGAAGTAGATCCAGCTTCTTAAATACTTTTGTGATGCTATCTATAGCGAAGTCGATCTGTTGAGTTGTATGAGTTGCCATTAACGAAAATCTAATTAACGTATCACCAGGAGCGACACCAGGTGAAACCACAGGATTAACAAAAATACCCTCTTCGAAGAGCATCTTTGTAATCAGAAATGTTTTATCATTATCTCTTACATATAGTGGCATTATTGGTGTAGAAGTGGGTCCTAACTCAAATCCATTCTCTTTGAACTGATTAATAGCGTAGTGAGTCAATTCCCATAATCTCTTTACCCTATCTGGTTCCGCTTTTAGAATATCTAATGCTGCAGAGGCGGCAGCAGTTGCACTAGGAGAAATACTGGCACTAAATATATTAGTACGTGCATTATGGCGAATATAGTTAATTACTGAATAGTCTCCGGCTATAAATCCACCAATTGAAGCCAATGATTTGCTGAATGTTCCCATAACAAGATCCACATTATCCAGTAAACCAAAATGATCGCAAACCCCTTTTCCATTATACTTTTTACCTAGCACTCCTAAACTGTGTGCTTCATCAACCATTATATTGGCATTATACTTAGCAGCAAGCTTTACTATTTCGGGCAAATTGGCTAAATCGCCCTCCATACTAAAAACACCATCCACCACAATTAGCTTAACACTTTGCGAGTTACAACGTTTAAGTTGGTTCTCCAAAGATTTCATATCGTTATGTCTGAATTTATATTTTGTAGAAAATGATGTTCTAAGTCCCTCAATTATTGATGCATGATCTCTCTCGTCCCAAATTATATAATCCTCTCTGCCTGTTAAGCAGCCAAGAACACCTTGATTAACAGAGAACCCGGTTGAAAATACAACAGCCTCATCTTTATTCATAAAATTGGCTAGCTTTCTTTCTAATTCGATATGAATATCTAGGGTTCCGTTAAGAAAACGTGAGCCTGCCATACCTGTGCCATATTTTTTTGCAGCTGCTATTGAAGCTTCTACAACTTTAGGATGATTCGTTAATCCTAAATAGGCATTAGAGCCGAACATCAGCACCTTTTTGCCATTAATTACAACTTCAGTATCCTGATCACTTTCAATTGCCCTAAAATAGGGATATATTCCTGCTGCCTTCGCACGTTGCGGGGCATCATATTTCATCATTTTTTCTCTTAGCAAATTCATTTGAAGGAAATTAATAATTTTGTTCCTGTCTTTTATGACATCAGAAGTATATATCTGCTTTGAAATAGTGCGCAAATTTACATGAAATATTTTGAATCGCACTAAAACAAATAATAATATGGCTCTCACAAAGATAAAGCAATTTATGGAAACTTCAATGAAACGTTCTCTTACAAAACATTTGAATAGACTTGAGCTTGCTTTGTAATAAGTGCAATTAAAAAAAATATAATTAAATTGTCAATAAACAATTTAATCTGTCGTATGTTTTAACAATGTATGAATAGCACACAAAACTGTGAAAACAGAAAAATATAATTTATTAATATAATAAAAGGACTAATATTATGGTAAGTAAAAAATTAGAGTCAGCAATAAATAACCAAATAAATGCTGAGTTATGGTCGGCATACCTCTATTTATCTATGTCAGCACATTTTGCAAACAAAGGCCTTCCAGGTTTTGCAAACTGGTTTAATGTTCAGTTTCATGAAGAACAAGATCATGCACTCAAGTTCATGAATTATTTGATTTCAAAAGGCAATAAAATTGAATTGCAACCAATTAAAGAGGTTGACACATCTTGGGATTCACTTCTTAAAGCATTTGAAGTTACATTACATCATGAAAGAATTGTAACATCATTAATAAACGAACTTGTTTCTGTTGCAAGAAGTGAAAACGACTATGCATCTGAAAACATGTTACAATGGTTTGTTAGTGAGCAAGTAGAGGAAGAAGAAACTGCACAGAGTATGATTGACGCTCTTAAGCTTATAGGAGATAACGGATTTGGAGTGTACACAATGGACAAAGAGCTGGGTCAAAGAAAATACACGCCATTAAGTGCCACATCCGGAGGAGAATAATATGCATAATAAATATAAGAAATTAGTAAAATGTGTTCTTCTCGACGCTGTAGGTGTTATTTCTTTTTATATACCTGTTATAGGTCCTCTTATTGATGTAATTTGGGCACCTATAGCTGCAAGCATCAGTTATAAAATGTTTGGAGAAAAAAGAGGTAAATATACTTCGCTTATAACCTTTATAGAAGAAATATTACCTGCAACTGATATTATCCCCTCATTTACTATTTTCTGGTTTCTGTTCGATTTCCTGAAGATTGGAAAAGAAAAAAATTATCTAAACAAAATAACCCTCATATAATATTTCGCTAAAGTAATGTCTTTATGAATTATAGTAAAAGCCTTTTATTAATACTCTCTTTTTTTGTATTTCTTTCATGTACAGCACATCCAAAAAACGATAACTCATTACTGTGGAAGGTTTCTGGAAACGGATTAGAGAAACCTTCTTATATTTTCGGCACACATCATCTTATACCTGTTTCTTTCCTCGATTCTGTAGCAGGAATCCATGATGCATTTGAAAACACTGAACAAACAGTCGGAGAATTAGACATGAGTAACATGGCTGAAATGCAAACGGAGCTTATGGGTCATTCCCAACTACCAGAAGGAGTTACTTACGACTCTCTACTAACACCGCAAGAATATACACAATTAGACAGTACTCTTAAAAGCCTATTAAATGTAGGTTTAGAACATCTTGGAACACTAAAGCCAACAATGCTATCCAATTTAATCTCTATAAGTTTTTATCAAAAATATTACCCCTCAATTTCAAATGAAGCTAACATAGATCAGTATTTTCAATCGGAGGCAATAAATCGTAACCGTCCTATAATTGGACTTGAGAATACAGAAGACCAAATTTATGTACTACTAAATTCGCAAACAATAGAAAGGCAGGCTGAAATGCTTATTTGTATGGTTCAAAATCCTGACTTACTGAAAGAGCAAATGGATGAACTTCAAGAAGCATATCATTCTCAAGACATCAATGCTCTTTTTGAGCTTTCTGTTAAAGATACTCCAAACGATCCGTGCCCTAGCACAGAGGAAGAGAAAAACGCACTAAATAAGGACCGCAACATCAAATGGTTAGAAAAACTACCAGCTATAATGGCAGATAAACCTTCGTTTATTGCGGTTGGCAGTTTACATCTTCCCGGCGAAGTAGGGTTAATTGAAGGATTAAGGGCACGGGGATACAATGTAGAACCTGTTAGTTAATTAATATGCTGTTTAGTTAGTAATTTAAATAGCAAATTGCTTAGTTTGCTCATAACAAACAAGAGAAACTATTTTGTTATGCTATATTATCATAAAGTAAACTTGTTTGATTTATGCATAAGCGAGAAATAGTTTAACTTTTGAGGATTATTTCCTCTCAAGCAACACCACATTCTCAACATGATGTGTTTGAGGGAACATATCTACTGGCTGCACCCTTGTAACTCTATATTTTATATCCAGCAAGCTTAGGTCACGTGCCTGTGTAGCTGGGTTGCAACTCACATATACAATCCTTTTTGGCTCTGCAAGCAGAATAGCATTTATTACATCATCATGCATCCCTGCACGTGGTGGGTCTGTAATGATAACGTCGGGCTTTCCATGAAAGTCGATGAAGTCTTCATTAAGTACATCTTTCATATCTCCGGCAAAGAAAAGAGTATTACTAATTCCGTTTAATTCAGAATTAACTTTCGCATCCTCTATTGCCTCCTCAACATACTCTATACCAACTACTTTTTTGGCATTACGAGCAATAAAGTTTGCAATAGTACCGGTACCTGTATAAAGATCATAAACAACTTCAGGACCAGTAAGCTGAGCAAATTCTCTTGCTATTTCATAAAGATGGTATGCCTGCTCACTATTGGTTTGGAAAAATGATTTAGGCCCAATCTTAAACTTCAATCCCTCCATTTCCTCAAAAATATGATCTCTTCCACTCCACACAATTACCTCTTGGTCTGTAATAGTGTCATTTGCCTTCTGATTAATGATATAAAGAAGAGAAGTTATCTGAGGATATTCATTCTCTATAAACTTCATCAATCTCTCTCTCTTTTCACTATCATCATCATAGAACACAACAATTACCATCCACTCACCAATAGACGTATTTCGAATAATTAAGTTTCGCATCAGTCCATTTTGATTACGCAGGTCAAAAAAGGTGTAATCATTATCAAGGCAAAATCTGCGTACACTGTTTCTTGTATTATTCTGAAGATCATCCATCAACCAGCACTTGTTAATATCAAGCACCTTATCAAACATTCCAGGAATATGAAATCCCACTGCATTTTTATGAGTGAATTCCTTCTCCGACGATATCTCAGCTTCTGTGAGCCATCTCTTATTTGAGAATGTATACTCGAGTTTATTCCTATAAAATCTATCTTCAGGAGCACCTAATATTTGTGAGATTTCAGGCAAATCAACCTTACCAATGCGTTTTAGACTATCTGCAACCTGGTTATTTTTATATTTCAACTGTTCTTCATAAGGTAGATTCTGCCATTTACATCCACCGCAAACTCCAAAATGCTCACAAAATGGTACAGATCTATTATCAGAATACTTTTCAAAGCGTACAACCCTCCCCTCTGCAAAACTCTTTTTCTTTCGTGTTATCTGTATATCAACAATATCTCCAGGCACAGCAAATGGCACAAAAACAGCCATCCCATCCACCTTAGCAATTGCTTTACCTTCGGCTGCAACATCAATAATTTCCACATTTTCCAACAAAGGCTGTTGTTTTCTTTTTTTTGCCATTCTGCTATTTGATAATTTATTATACAAAGATATGAAAATAAAAAACAGGGAAGCATACTAATAAGTGCTCCCCTGCTTGATTAATTTATTTTTTAATACTATTTAGATTGTATTTGAATACTTGCTTTTCTCAATCCTTTTGCATTAGCCTCAAGAGTGATAGTTCCCGGAGTTTCTGAAGACTCAACAATTGCTACCAACTTCCCATTAAAAAGATGCATCTGGGGAAGGTGAAACAAGTCCAGGCTCGTGGCATCACCATTAGCTCCTGCACGATATGAACCAGCTCCTTTAACGTTGAATTTCACCAGTTCATTTACGTTCGGGCAAGGATTGCCATTCCTATCAACAACAGAAACTTTTATAAACGAAAGGTCCTTTCCATCAGCCGAAATCACATTCCTGTCGGCCTCTAGAACCAATTGGTGTGGCTTGCCTGCTGTACGTATCTCCTTTTCAGCAACAGTATTACCCGCCTCATCATAAGCAACTACCTTAACAGTTCCGGGCTCATATTTAGTATCCATCCACATGAGTCGATACCTTTTCTGACGCTCAAATGACTTTTGTGCTTCTGCAGTGTAACTTCCCTCTAGTTCAATAGAAAGGTCTTTAGTTTTTACACCTTGACTCTTTCCATTAATAAACAACTCTGCCGATGGATGGTTAGTATATACAAAAACCGGAGTTACTTCACCTTCACGCCCCTCCCAATTCCAGTGAGGTAGAATATGAAGAGTTTCCTCTTCTTTGTTCCAGTGACTTCTATAAAGATAAAATCTATCCTTCGGAATACCTGCAAGGTCCACTGCACCAAACAGAGAACTGTGACTTGGCCAGTTGCTATAATAAGGCGTTGGCTCACCAAGATAATCAATTCCTGTCCAAATAAATTCGCCCATAGCATAATTCAAATCATCATGTTGAATGAAATCATCCTCTGGTAGATTCGACCATGAAGCATGCTCAACATCATAAGAAGAAGCCTGGTTGTCGTCATATATTGCCATTGCTTTACGCTCAACCGGGAACTTATACACACCCCTTGAACTCAATGCTGAAGTTGTTTCTGCACCCAAAATAATCTGTTGTGGCAACTTATCATAAGCTTCCTGATAGCGAAACGATCTGTAATTAAACCCTGGCACATCCATAATTGCAGCCATGCCATTAGAGAAAACATGATCTGGCCTATCCATACCGTTTGTTACTGGACGAGTAGGATCTTCTCTATGAACAATATCCTGAAGGAAGCGAGCAACTCTAGCTCCCTGTGGGTGGCTCTGTTCTTCAACTTCATTACCAATACACCACATAACCACACTTGCACTATTTCTGAAATTATGGATCAAGTTCACCAAATCCTTCTCAGCCCATTCATCAAAATGATGGTTATAACCATTTCTCACCTTTGGTATTCTCCAACTATCGAAAGACTCTGCCATAACCATCATACCCATTTCGTCAGCTATTCTTACAAAATCGGGTGAAGGCATATTATGTGCTGTTCTAATAGCATTCACACCCATATCTTGCATAATGCTTATCTGTCTACGAATAGCAGCATCATTTACAGCAGCTCCAAGTGGACCTAAATCATGATGTAAACACACACCTTGGAATTTGACTTTCCTACCATTTAAGAAAAACCCTTCATCCGCTATAATCTCAATTGTGCGAATGCCAAAAGTAGTTGTATACTCATCAACAACACGTGAATTTTCTATTTTTGTTGTCTTGCTGTCTTCAACCGTTTCCTTACTTTCAATTCTTGTTAATACCGAATTAACCTTGTAAAGATTAGGTTGCTTAATATCCCAAAGTTTAGGATTCTCAACAAATAATGTTTGTTCTAACTCACCAAGATCAAACTTTGTGAGATAACTTTCAGTTTCCGCTACAGCATTACCTTCTGGGTCTATAATTGAAGACTTCAACTTATAGCTAACATTTTCTGAGATACCCTCACCCTGCTCTATTTTAGTACGCACATTCACACGTGCAAACTCGTCATTTACCTCCGGAGTAGTAACATAAGTGCCCCATACCGGAAAATGATCTTTATTTGTAGTAATAACATGCACATTCCTATACAATCCTCCACCGGGATACCAGCGAGAGCCCTCTTCAAAATTCTCAAGTCTCACTGCAAGAGTATTATTCTTACCATCGCTGTTTATGAAATCTGTAATATCAAAATGAAATGTATTATAACCATATGGCCAAAAACCAGCCTCCTTACCGTTTACATAAACCCTGGCATTACTCATTGCACCATCAAACTTGATAGTAACTTTCTTGCCATATTCAAAATCAGGAACACTAAAACTATTTCTATACCATCCTACACCTGTAAAAGGTAGCCCTCCGGTACGTCCATAATGCTCAATTGCCGATGTCTGTCCATCTTGCACAATTGCCATCCTGTGGATATCATTGTTTTTGTCGAACGGACCATATATTGCCCAGTCGTGTGGCACACGAACCGACTCCCAGCTGCTATCATTAAAATCAACTTCCGAAGATTTGGAATTATCATCACGTGTAAACTTCCACCCTTTCTCAAGAGTAATTTCACTACGCACTTGCGCCTGTGCTGTGGAAAGGCCAGCAATTAGTGCAAAAAAAAGAATTATTTTTTTCAAAATGTTAAAACGATTAATTTATTATTATTTGAGGAGACATAAAGCAGCCTCCTCAAAACAAATGTTCACTAAAGTTAGACTATTTCTCACTAAACCTCTAATCCCTTATCAAGAGAAAGAGCAATTTGGCTGAGACACTACTTGAAAGAAATCGTTACCTTTATCATCAACAAGTATAAAAGCAGGGAAATCTTCAACCTCTATTTTCCATATTGCCTCCATTCCCAGTTCGGGATACTCAACACACTCGAGGCTCTTAATACTTTCTTGTGCCAATATAGCGGCAGGACCACCAATACTACCCAGGTAAAAACCACCATGCTTTTTACAAGCATCTGTAACCTCCTGGCTTCTATTACCTTTAGCAAGCATTATCATGCTGCCACCGTGCGATTGTAATAGATCAACATAAGAGTCCATACGCCCAGCTGTTGTTGGTCCCATAGAACCTGAAGCATAGCCTTGGGGAGTCTTTGCAGGTCCGGCATAATATATTGGATGATCTTTTACATACTGCGGAAGACCCTCACCCCTATCAATGCGCTCTTTAAGCTTTGCATGGGCTATATCGCGACCAACAATAATTGTTCCGTTAAGAGACAAACGAGTAGAAACAGGATATTCAGAAAGTTCCTTAAGAATCTCTTCCATCGGACGATTCAAATCAATGTTCACTCCACCCTCTTCACCGCTCTGACGATACTCTACAGGAATAAGACGAGCAGGATTATCCTCCATCTTCTCAATCCAAATACCATCTTTGTTAATTTTAGCCTTAATATTTCTGTCTGCACTACAAGATACACCCATTCCAACAGGCACTGATGCTCCATGGCGTGGAAGACGGATAACTTTTATGTCATGCGCAAAATATTTACCCCCAAACTGTGCACCAAGACCTAGGTCTTCAGATGCTTTCTTAAGTCTGTTCTCTAATTCAATATCACGAAAAGCCTGTCCCAGCTCATTACCCTCAGTTGGCAGATTGTCATAATACTTAGCCGTTGCCAGCTTAACTGTCTTCAAGTTTGTCTCAACCGATGTACCACCTATAACAAATGCAAGATGATAAGGAGGACAAGCAGCAGTGCCAAGTGACTTCATCTTTTCAATTAGGTATGCTTCTAGCTTCCCGGGAGTAAGAAGTGCTTTTGTCTCCTGATATAAATAAGTTTTATTAGCAGAACCACCACCTTTTGCAATACAAAGGAAGTTATACTCACTACCCTTCACTGAATAGAGGTCGATCTGTGCAGGTAGGTTTGTACCAGTATTAACCTCATCATACATATTTAAAGCAGCGTTCTGCGAGTATCTCAAATTCTCATTCACATATGTGTTATAAACACCCTTTGAAAGTGCTTCTTCATCATCACCATCAGTCCATACCTGATTACCTTTCTTGCCCATTATTATGGCAGTACCAGTATCCTGGCAAAAAGGAAGTATTCCTTTGGCAGAAATCTCGGAGTTGCGAAGAAAAGTAAGAGCTACAAACTTGTCGTTTTCACTAGCTTCCGGGTCATGTAAAATTTGTGCTACCTGCTCCTGATGTTCGGGACGAAGTAAAAACTGCACATCGCGAAAAGCTGTTTGTGCCATTAATGTGATTCCCTCTTTAGAGACTTTAAGCATCTCCTTGCCTTCAAACTCAGAAGTAGTAACATGGTCCTTTGTTAAAAGATAATATTCAGTTTTATCTTCTGACATGGGAAAAGGTTCTTGGTAAATAAATGGTTTTGTTGCCATAGATGAATCGTTAAAAGTTATATAATTGTTATTTGTTTTATTTATGAGCTATAAGCTACAAAAATACAAAGAAAAACGTCATCAAAAAAGATGCTTTTAATATTCCTTTAAACAATTAGACATATATAACTAATTCATTACAACTATTCCATGGGACCAATCATATCTTCGGGTCGCACCCATTTATCAAAATCTGCTTCCGAAACATAACCAAGATTTATTGCCTCCTCTTTTAAAGTAGTACCATTTTTATGCGCAGTGTTTGCAATCTCAGCAGCTTTATAATACCCAATCTTTGTATTGAGGGCTGTCACTAGCATTAATGAGTTGTCTAGCAATTCTTTTATACGAGGTTTATTAGGCTCAATACCCATAACGCAATGCTCATCAAAAGAAATAGCAGCATCTCCCAGCAACTGAGCACTTTGCAGAAAATTGGCAGCCATAACAGGTTTAAAGACATTCAATTCGAAATGACCTTGCATACCACCTACGGTGATTGCAACATCATTACCAATCACCTGCGAGCAAACCATTGTAATAGCCTCTGCCTGTGTAGGATTTACTTTCCCTGGCATAATAGAAGACCCAGGTTCATTTGCAGGTATCGTAATTTCACCAATTCCGCTTCGTGGTCCCGATGCAAGCAATCTTATATCATTTGCAATCTTATTAATTGCCACAGCTGTTTGTTTTAATGCACCGTGTGTTTCCACCAAAGCATCATGAGCAGCAAGCGCTTCAAATTTATTAGGAGCCGTTACAAACGGATGGCCAGTAAACTCTGCAATATATCTGGCAACCGTTGTGTCATAGTTCTTTGGAGTGTTCAAACCGGTTCCCACTGCTGTTCCTCCCAGAGCCAATTCTGCAAGATGAGGCAATGTGTTTTCAATGGCTCTTATACCATATTCTAACTGTGCAGCATAACCACTGAATTCTTGCCCTAACGTAAGTGGTGTTGCATCCATAAGGTGAGTACGGCCAATTTTAACCACCTCTCCCATCTCTTTTGCTTTTCGAGAAAAAGATTTTTGCAACTGCTTCAAACCGGGTAAAGTTACCTCTACCACTTTCTTGTAGCATGCTATATGCATACCAGTTGGAAATGTGTCGTTAGACGATTGAGATTTATTTACATCGTCATTAGGTTGTAAAGTTAAATCTCCCTCACCAATTTTATGTCCCGCAATCTGGTGTGCGCGATTGGCAATTACTTCATTAACATTCATATTACTCTGCGTACCAGAACCTGTTTGCCAAATAACAAGCGGAAACTGATCATCGTGCTTACCCTCAAGAATCTCTTCGCATACCTGCGCAATTAGGTCGCGTTTCTGGAACGACAAAACTCCTAATTCGTGATTAGCATATGCTGCACCTTTTTTTAGATATGCAAAACCATAAATAATCTCACGTGGCATAGAGGCTGGGTTACCTATTTTGAAGTTATTAAGAGACCTTTCGGTCTGAGCACCCCACAACTTATCGGCAGGTACTTTCACTTCGCCTAACGTGTCTTTTTCAATTCTGTAATTCATATAATTAATATTATTCAATTATTTATTTGTGACTTGTAATCTATAACGCTACAAAATAACAAATTCCTTAGCTATTGCATATTTTTACAATATCACTTACAAGTTGTTAATTATTAAAATAGTATATCACTCTATACATCAGCACATATCAACTCATATTTAGTAAATTAAATATTCTTTATTTAAAACAGTTATAAACAATAGACCTAATTGATTATCTTTGCGGTCTTAAATAAAGGATTGCTTGGATGCGTCTATCAGAACTTCAAACAGGTCATACTGCATACATTAAAAAAGTACATGGCAATGGTGCATTCAGGAAGCGAATCTTGGAGATGGGATTTGTGCGTGGTGAAGAAGTGAAATCTATTCTCAATGCTCCTCTTAAAGACCCCATTAAGTACGAAATAATGGATTATGATGTGTCATTACGACGTAGTGAGGCCGTATTGATAGAAATAACCATGATCCGCGAAGAGACAAAGAATGGCTTTTCAAACGACGACACAAATTCTCAAATTGCCAGTGAACCCGATTACATAAGGAAATTTAGAACCAGAGAACATAATTATTCGGAGAAGAATATAAAAGTAGCACTAATTGGTAATCCTAATTCTGGTAAAACATCAATATTTAATCTTGCCTCAGGAGCTCACGAGCATGTTGGTAATTATAGTGGAGTTACGGTAGATTCTAAAGAAGGAATTATTAAGCACAATGGGTACAAGTTCACTCTCGTGGACCTTCCTGGCACTTACTCTCTTTCTTCATACTCACCCGAAGAGCTTTATGCAAGGAATTACATTACAAATGATAAGCCCGATGTTATAGTAAATGTAGTGTCCGCATCAACATTAGAGAGGAACCTATATCTCACAACAGAACTTATAGATTTAGAGATTCCAATGGTTATTGCTCTAAACATGTATGATGAGCTAGAAGATAGTGGGAGAAAATTTGATCATAAAACTTTCTCTGAATTAATAAATATACCCATTGTTCCCACGGTTGGTAAAAGAGGTGAAGGTATACCTCAACTTCTTGAAGCAGTATTAAAAATATATAATGAAACGGAGCACGACTTCGTTCAGATACCTTATGGCAGAGTATTAGAAAAATCAATTTCTATAATTGAGCGGGAGTTAAAAGACAACTTTAAAGCCCAGCGAGGGGTACCTTTAAGACATGTATGCATTAAACTACTTGAGGGAGATAAAGAGATTATAAAGTATATTGACAATCTTCCTAACTTTCAGCAAATACTTTATCGTAGAGAAAAGGAACAAAATTATATTGAGAAGCTATTAAGAGAGGATTCCGAATCGGCATTTACAAATGCAAGATATGGGTTTATAGCGGGAGGACTGCAAGAGACACTTACAGAAAAAACTCAGTTTGCCGATAAGACCAAACTCTTAGACACCATTGTTACAAACAAGTATATTGGATTTCCAATTTTCTTTATCTTCATGTGGATTATGTTTGAATCCACTTTCAGGCTGGGAAACTATCCAATGCAATGGATAGAGGGGCTAGTTGCTTTGATAGGGAATTCAGTAAGGGTTAATATGGCGGAAGGTCCACTTAAGGACCTTATTGTTGATGGAATTATTGGCGGTGTTGGAGGGGTTATAGTATTCCTTCCAAATATTGTTATTCTATATCTTTTCATTTCCTTTATGGAAGACTCGGGATACATGGCCAGAGCTGCTTTTATAATGGATAAACTGATGCATAAGATTGGACTGCACGGCAAATCATTTATCCCTCTAATTATGGGCTTTGGATGCAATGTGCCTGCAATAATGGCCACACGCACCATCGAGAGCAGAAGCAGCCGCATGATTACAATGCTCATAGTACCATTTATGTCGTGCAGCGCCAGATTGCCGGTATATTTACTTTTAGCCGGAGCATTTTTTCCTAATCATGCCAGTATAGCACTGCTGGGATTATACTTTTTTGGAATATTAATAGCCTGTCTCACGGCAATTATTTTTCGCAAGACTTTATTTAAAGAGGAAGAAACCCCGTTTGTTATGGAGCTTCCCCCCTACCGCAGGCCCACTGTCAAATCAATAATCACACACATGTGGGACCGTTCTAGCCAGTATCTCAGAAAAATGGGAGGTCCCATATTAATTGCATCAATTGTTATATGGTTCTTAGGGTATTTTCCCATAGAAAGAAGCTGGTCGGATGATATAAACCAACAAGTGGCTCAAGTGGAAATGCAGTTTCAAAACAATGAGATAAATACCACACAACATCAACGTCTTCTTTTAGAAATTGAACATATTAAAAACACCGAACATCAAAAAAACTCGTACATAGGTAGAATTGGGAAATTTATAGAACCCGTTATGCGTCCATTGGGGTTCGACTGGAAAATATCGGTTAGCCTGCTCTCTGGTATGGCTGCTAAAGAAATTGTTATAAGTACCATGGGGGTATTGTATACAGGTGATAGCGAAAATCAGCAATCTCTTCAAGACCGACTACTTTCTGAAACTCATTCCGATGGTTCATATGTATTCACACCTCTAGTAGTTATATCACTACTTCTCTTTGTCTTAATTTATTTTCCCTGTATAGCAACAGTTGTTGCAATAAAAGAAGAATCCCATTCGTGGAAATGGGCACTGTTTAGTATGTTTTACTCAACCGGACTTGCATGGTTAATAGCTTTATTAGCATACCAGATAGGCAGTCTATTCATTTAATTATTATGAACATACAACTTATAATAGTAATTTTAATTGGCTTAGTAGTTGGTATAATACTACTGAGAAACATCTATAAATTCTTTTTCACGAATAGAAATTCTCCTTATTGTGGGGGTTGCAAAGGGTGTGAACCAATAAAGCGAAACAATTAAAAGTGTGTGTTGTCTGATGAATCTGTATATACTTTGGTCGTGCTTTAGTCGGACCTTGCTCTTACCTCGCTCGGTTACGCCCCTTATATATACGATAAATGACCGAGCCAAGTAAGGTTTAGGTATAGACTAAGGACGCGCTTTGTCTTAACAACAAATTGGTCTTAATCTCTAAAAATAAAACTATTCAAGAATTAAAATTTCAACTTTACGGAAATCTATTGGATGCCCCTCACTCTGGAGTGAAATTGATCCTTTACTCAACATTTTATCACCATTATTAAGGTCTACAAGCTTTGTGTAAGTATAATCTCTTTCGTCGAGCTGCGGATTATTGTATTGTATTACAGTATCGCCGTTAAGAATGTGATAAATAACATCATTACCTCTAACTTCAAGTTCTGCTGTTACCCACATATCATCAAAATAAAGTTCAGAAGAAGCGTTTATACAATGGTCCAGAATAAGTTCGTTATTCATTACAACAT
The DNA here is from genome assembly GCA_015478775.1 of Fermentimonas sp. Classification (GTDB taxonomy): domain Bacteria; phylum Bacteroidota; class Bacteroidia; order Bacteroidales; family Dysgonomonadaceae; genus Proteiniphilum. The sequence goes on from JADMKP010000001.1 coordinate 179,169, forward strand.
TAGTTCCAGGGGTGCATAAGTTCATATTTGTACGCTCTGTTGTTGAGTCGCTACCCAATAACTGAACTTCAATAGAAGTAGGAAAATCCTGATCTATGTCCATTGTCTCTGGCATCTGCCCGTGAATCATTATACCACTGTTTCTGTAAGCCCAACCTGGTGCATCGGGAGCCTGATCACCTACGAACCTGTACTCTACCCTAAGCTTATAGTGCGAGAACTCGTCTTTATAGAAAAGATGACCAAAACGATTGCCGAATGTATCATACTCCTCATACCTCACTTTAATTAGCCCATCCTCAACACGAAAGGTATTGCCGAAGTTATCTCCAGACTCGTGCCCCACAATTTTAGGTGTCCACCCTGTTAGGTCTTTACCATTAAATAGTTGAATCCATTCACTCTCAGTGCTTTTATTACTACAAGATGAAAGTAATACTATGATTAAAATTGCTAGTATAAATAGTTTATTCTTTTTCATAAATGTATAGCTATAATTTGTTGTTGTTTTTTACAAAGATAATTTCAATTTTAGAACTTTAAACGATATAAACTTAAATAGAGTCTATTACTGCAAAAAGGGTAATTCCTTGTAGTGATATATAGTCTTACCAAATTTATGAAATGGATACCATTAGAGTAATAGAAGTAAAGTAGTAGCACGGCAGGGAATCGAACCCTGATCTAAAGTTTAGGAAACTTCTATTCTATCCATTGAACTACCGCGCCAGATTTGATTGCAAAAGTAGCATTTTTTATCATTATATTCAAAGTATTTGTATTTAGGAGATAACAAAAAAACAATTTTATAGATCAACTGTTTAGTATATGTATGGTCTGGATTACAATTGAGACCATTATAAACTATAAGTATATACAAACACGATAAGAACAAACATGAATAATATAGCCATATTATACGGTACATCTGGTGGGAGCGTAGAAACTGTTGCAAAACAGCTACAAGACCTTTTTGAGGGCAGTGCCGATTTATTTAATGTACTTGATGTATCACTTAGTGAAATTAAAGATTATAAATATCTGATAGTAGGCACTTCTACTACAGGAATTGGTGATTTACAAGACGATTGGGAAGGATTCCTGCCATCATTTGCAAGAATTGATTTTACAGGAAAGAAAGTTGCTATTTTTGCTTTGGGCGACAGTGCATCATACTCAACTAGTTTTGCCGAATCAATGAAAGTTGTTTATGATGAAATTAGTGATAAAGTGGAAGTGGTTGGTCAGGTCGCGGATGAAGGATACACCTACGACGATTCTACCGCAGTTGAAGATGGTATGTGGCTGGGATTACCTCTTGATGAGGATAATGAGTATGACCTTACAGAAGAACGCCTTGTAAGATGGGTGGAGATTTTGAAAAAAGAATTTGTATAAGATAATTAATGCTGGGGTTTAATCCTGGACAGTTATATTACTGAGGTTGTATCAAGCTAATGATTCAACCTCAATTTTTTTTAGCAATACAGATTTGCATTGCTCTGAACAGCAACCAATAAACTCTTCCGAACACTTCTCGCACTGTATAACAAGATCGTGACACTCCTGATTTGCACAGTTTGTGTGTCTATCACTAGGCTCTCCGCATTGATGGCATTTGGCAATTATATCGTCAGTTACCCGTTCTCCTAATCGTTCATCAAACACAAAATTCTTTCCAATAAACTTAACTGGCAGCTCCGCCTGCCTTGCTTTTCTAACATACTCTATAATTCCACCTTCAATGTGATAAACATTATTAAAACCGTTGTGAAGCATATAAGCGCTTGCTTTTTCACATCTTATACCTCCGGTGCAGTACATTACAATGTTTTTATCTTTATAATCCTTAAGCATATCAACAGCCATAGGTAATTGCTCACGAAAAGTTGCTGCAGGTACTTCAACTGCATTTTTGAAACGCCCTACCTCATACTCATAACTATTACGCATATCTACCACAATGGTGTCTGCTTGTTCACTTAGATTATTGTAATCCTTGGCTGTTAAATACTTTCCCGTATTGGATGGATTAAATGATGGATCATCAATTCCGTCTGCAACAACCTTTTTACGCACTCTCATACGTAACACCCAGAATGATTTACCATCGTTAACTAACGCTTCATTCAGACGTATTCCGTCTAACGCAGGGTGAGCATTATAGAGAATTTCTTTGAATGCATCTTTGTTATTTTGAGGTACAGATATTTGGCCATTTATACCTTCAGAAGCTATATAGACCCTACCAAACACATCTATTTCTACAAACTTCAGATAAAGTTCATTCCTGAACATCAAAGGATCATCTATTTGAAAATATTTATAAAAAGAGATTGTTGCCCTAGGCTCAGTCTCTTCGTGCATTCGTTTTTTAAGTTCTTTATTTGAAACTTGGTTATGTAAAACTTGCATAACTGCTGATTGACTTTTATTCTAAATTAAACATTAATGAGTATGTAGCTCATTTGCAAAAATAGCTAAGAAATGTAATTAATCTGTTGTTTTAATAGTTTTTGTATTAAGTAAAAGATTAATTCTATGAGATATAATATTTGTCAATAAAAGTGTAATGACTTATAATACATGTGTTTGGCGGAGAAAATGGAGAACAATTAAGTAAAACAAATATGAGTGAGAAAATAGAAAAGAATTGAGTAAATTGAGAACAACTGAGTAATGTAGATTAAGGAGTAGAGAATAAACACAAAACAAGTAGGTAAATATCTAACAAGTAAACAAATGGAGATAAAGTGATAAAATAAATATCAGGGGGGGGGGAACATCGTTGTTCCCCCCCCCTGATATTTAAAAAGATATATTATGAGCTATAAACTAGTCTAACTCCTTAATCTTCACATTTTGAAACCATACTTCATCGCCATGATCCTGTAATAGAAGGAGGCCCTCCTCTGCATTACCAAAGTTTGGCCAATCTTTATATTTACTTGTATCAACAAGTGTTTTCCATTCTTCTGTATTACGCTCATATTCCAGAAGTTTTACTCCGTTTAGCCAATGCTCAACGTGGTTACCTTCTACTACCACCATAGCTGTGTTGAAGAAACCTCTGCGGAATGGCTTATCTTCAGGAGCTGGAATAAGATCATAAAGCGATCCTAAAGTTCTGTTGCCATCAATACCAAGTTTAGCGTCAGGGTGATTTCTGTCGTCTAGTATTTGGAATTCACATCCTATTGCAGAACCTTCACCTTTGTTTAAATTTGTATCAACAAAATACTTTATACCACTATTGGCACCTTCAGTTATTTTGAAATCTACTTTCAATATGAAATTCTTATAAGGGCGAGTAGTTACGATATCACCACCATTGGTTGATTCACCTCCATCTGCTTTGTGAACTTTTAGTACATCTTCACTAATAGACCAACCCTGCTCAGGAAACCCATCCAGCTTAGCGCCACGCCAACCATTTGTTGTCTTGCCATCCCATAAAAGTTCCCAACCATCTGCTCTTTCTTGCTCTGAGATTGTATTTGCTATTTGATTAAGCTGTTTAACGTTATTATTGCTAGGTGTACTGTACTTATCTAACTCTTCAGTTAGAATTCTAATATTACGCCATGAAACGGTCTTACCAGCTAAATCTTCATTACCAATTGAATGTACCTGAAGTGCTATGAATCCAGAGGCAGTGGTGTTGTCTAGTAAATTGGCACACTCTACTCCATTAACCCATGTACGTATCGAATTCCCAATAGCTTCAATTCTTGCACTGTTCCACTCCTCATTCTTAAAAGCTTTTTGTCCATCAGGATTATAGTTAAGCGGATATATCCAACCTCTTCGTGCTTCATCATAAACACCACCAGTCCAAGCACGTTCTGCCGGGTCTATTTCAAATTGATAACCATGAACACGACCATCTCTGAATTCTGGTAAACTCAAGCTTCTGAATTGAACACCTGAATTGAGCCCATTATCTACTTTAAAATCAAACTCCAGGATAAAGTCTCCATAGCTTTCCGTTGTAGCTAAGAATGTATTTGGTGTATTCATCTCCGAAATACCAATAATTGTGTTATCCTCAACTCTGTATTCGGCTGTACCATTCAATTTTTCCCATCCATCCAGATTTTCACCATTAAATAGTGACTTCCAGTTTGGTCCTTGCTGTGTACATGAAGCAAGCATCATTGTAATTGCTGTTAAAAGTAAAATCTTGTGTCTCATAATTATTTTGTTTCAATTATATCTTATAAAAATCTTCCCATCCTTTTCTAGGTGGTTCTCCTGCAAGAAACGCATCTGCGAAAGCATCATTAGTTACTCGCTTATTATCCCTATCAAAAACAATTTTCCTGTTTAATCTTTGAGCTGCAACGCCGAGGGAGAAAACCTGACTCAATGGACCTGATATCTCAAATGGAGATCGAGTTTTTTCTAAGCCTTGGCATGAAAGGAGGAAGTTAGCATAATGATTTGAAGTGCTTCTTGGTACTTCAGGCAACTTGCTTTCCCATTCTTTCGCCTTCTCATCAGGTATGATACTAAGAGTGCTTCCGTGCGAACCACCTTTGAACGTGAGATCTTTGCTATATATTTCTTTACCAGGATTGAGCTTTGTGGGCTGTATTTGACCTCCAGCAACTGTTGGAATATTAGGATCGAGTTTAGATACCCCATATCCTTCTGGCACTGACGGTATGTTGTCAACACCATCATACCATGTAATCACTACCGGTGGCATATCACCACGAGCAGGGAATTTAAACTCAATTGTGCTTGACATTGGAAAAAAGAAATCGTTATGACCCGATAGCTTTAAAGGTGTAACCTCTGATGGTAATCCCAGATCTAGAAACCTATGTGCCGTATCTATGATATGAGCGCCCCAGTCACCAAGTGCACCCATTCCAAAATCATACCAGCAACGCCATTGCCCGTAGTGGAAGTCTTTATTGTAACTATGATAATCACTTGCCATCAACCAAAGATCCCAATCTAATGTTTCTGGTATTGGTTCAGCTGCGGGAAACTTCGTGATGTTAGGATCCCATCCATGCCAACGTCTTGGATTATTCATATGTGCTGTAATAGCAGTTACGTCCTTAATTATTCCTGCTTCTTTCCAAGCCTTAAATTGATAATAGTTTGCCTCTGAGTGCCCCTGGTTGCCCATTTGAGTTACCACATTGGGATATTTTTTTGATGCTTTTATAAGCAATTCTGACTCATGAAATGTTTTTGTTAAGGGCTTTTCTACAAAAACATGCTTGCCTTCTTTTATCGACATCATCACAGACGGAAAGTGAGCAAAGTCTGGTGTGCAAACTACAACTGCTTCAAATTCATTACCCGCTTTATCAAACATCTGTCTAAAGTCCTTGAATCTTTTTGCTTTAGGATACATTCCCAGCGCCTCTTTTGTATGATCAGCACCAAGATCAACATCACACAATGCAACTACATTAGCCAAATCTGTTTTCGCAAACTCCTTTATAACCTCCAGTCCTCTGTTTCCTATACCAATATAAGCAAGATTCACTTTTTTATTAGCACCCACTACTCTATTGTAACTTGCTGCACTCATTTTAGTTGAGATGCCTCCCATGGCAAGTCCTGCCGATGCAATAGCTGCATTTTTCAAAAAATCTCTTCTGGTTGTCATTATTATAATTATTTGACAATTAAACTTAAGTTATATTTTAATCTATTCAAATCTATCTTTGTAAGCCCATAGACCAAGTGCAGGGCTTGAAATATAATAGATTTCTTCTCCATCTGAGAGTATATTAAAACCCTCTTTCAATGCATTTACATTATATTTTTTAAGCACTTCATCCAAATCGCCCCACTTAAAACCAACACTCTCAATGTCTTCTTTTGTGAGATTCTCCGACTCTTTGCCTGGGCAATAGGTTACTGAAAAACGTCCTTCTGAAGATCCATGAATAAGATGCGCAGCAGCTCCAAGATTATTTCTTAATTCAACGTCATTATCAACTGCCTCAAGCGTATAAGGTGTTCCAAAATATCCATATTTCCTTATAAGTCGATCTATTTCCTTATCTTCACCAAACTCTTTTAGTGCTGGAGCCAATACTATTAATTCACCACCATCAGCTATGGCCATTCTAGTCCGATATATAGATTTATTACCTAACCAAGTACTTTTAAACTCGGTGGGGTCTAGCCACACAACAACCTTTTTAAGAGGCTTTTCAACCATTACAAAGTTAACCTCTAAAGACAACTTAGCTGCCAAGTCAAATACCTCAATATCATCTCCAATATATAGACCATATATCTGCTGTTCACCTTTTCCGTTTACTCCTACAACTGTAAGTACGTAAATTATTGGTAGATCTTTTAAATATATATCAGATGCATAATTAAAAACTTTCCTAACTGGAGTATCGGCACGCCCCATCATTCGCTCCATACCATACACGGCGCCTATATAATGGCTCTTGTTTATTCCTTCACTACCACCTGTGCCAACTAGAATATTTTTGTTGTAGTTTGCCATACCTACTACTTCGTGAGGTACAACCTGTCCTATAGAAAGGATCAAATCATAATTTCCATCAATCAGCATTTTATTGACTTGTGCCGGCCAAGTAAAATCTACTTTACCTTCAGAAATCTCACGAACATATTCAGCAGGAACCTCACCAAGTGTTATAACATCATTTCTCCAATCATGATCGCGAAACAAATCTCGGGGAGTTTGTCCAAACATATGGCTTATCTGTTCATCCGTCATTGGAGTATGGGTGCCAAGTGCAGGTAAAATATCAGTGAGTTTATCACCATAATATTCCCATGCTATTTCTGTTAACTCACCTGCTTTGCTTGGAAGGCGTGTATAATCGGGTGGTACGGCAATAACCTTATGCCGTTCACCCAATTTATCCATCGCATCATTTAGCCCTCTCTTAAGATCATCACGAGATAAACTAGTTTGAGGAGAACCTATTTCATAATATATCATTGAACAATATTATTTATACATCGTAAGTTGATGAAGCAGTATTTCCTCCGCGGCCAGTCCAATCGGTATGGAAAAATTCTCCACGAGGACTATCAAGTCTTTCGTACTGATGTGCACCAAAGTAATCCCTCTGAGCCTGTAGTAGGTTAGCAGGAAGTCGTTCACTTCTGAACCCATCATAATAAGCTAGAGCAGAAGATAATGCAGGCACAGGAATTCCATTCATTAATGCAGTTGCACATACCCTTCGCCAGCTTTCTTCGGCCGATTGAACAGCATTAGTGAAGAAAGGATCAAGAAGTAAATTCTCTAATTGAGCATTATTATCAAATGCTTTTTTAATATCTTCAAGAAAACGAGAACGGATTATACACCCACCTCGCCACATAAGAGCAATTCCTCCATAGTTCAAATTCCATTTATACTCTTTTGCTGCCTCCATCATGAGGTCATAACCCTGAGCATAAGAAATAATCTTTGCACCATAAATTGCATTCTCCAAATCATTAATAAACTGCTCCTTATCGCCTTTAAAGTCGGGTTTTTTACCAACAAGAGTCTTTGAAGCTTTCACTCTCAGATCTTTCTGTGCCGACAGACATCTTGAAAATACCGATTCACCTATCAGAGTTAATGGTATACCAAGGTCTAAAGCAGTTACAGCGGTCCATTTACCCGTACCCTTCTGTCCAGCAGTATCTAATATCTTTTCTACTAAAGGCAAACCATCTTCATCTTCATAAGCAAGAATATCTCTTGTTATCTCTATAAGATATGAATCCAGCACACCCTCGTTCCACTTTTTAAAAATATGATGTTGCTCAAAGGCATCCATTCCCAAAAGATCTTTCATTAAATGATATGCTTCGTTGATAATCTGCATATCTCCATACTCGATACCATTATGAACCATCTTTACAAAATGACCGGCACCATCTTCTCCTACCCAATCACAGCATGGAACTCCACCATCAACTTTTGCGGCAACAGCTTGAAAAATTTCTTTTATTTGTGGCCAGGCTTCGGTAGAACCACCCGGCATTAGTGACGGTCCTTTTAATGCACCCTCTTCACCACCTGAAACACCCGACCCTACATAAAGAAGTCCTTTGCTCTCTACATATTTAGTTCTGCGAACTGTATCAGGAAAATGGCTATTGCCTCCATCAATTATTATATCGCCCTTATCAAGCAAAGGTATAAGTTTATCAATAAAATCGTCAACAGGCTTACCGGCTTTTACAAGTAACATTACTTTGCGAGGTCTTTCTATAGAAGCTATAAACTCTTCTAGCGTTTGAGCACCGATAAAATTTTTATCTTTACCTCTTCCTGCTATAAAGTTGTTAACCTTCTCAACAGTTCTGTTAAATACAGCTACTGTATAACCTTTGCTCTCCATATTTAGCACAAGGTTTTCGCCCATCACGGCCAACCCAATTAATCCAATATCAGCTCTTTGTTTCATATATGTTTATATTTTATCTCTTAACTCTTGCATTACCTTCCCAAATGCTCCAGATTACATCTTCATCGGCAGGTTGGGCATAATCTGTAAGGAAAGTTGTAGCGAGTGCTCCACTTGCCCATGCAAATTTAATCCATTTTTCAGAATCCATACCACTTAATATGCTATAAAGCAGTCCACCTACAAATCCATCACCCCCTCCAATACGGTCAATAACATTAATTGTCCGGAGTGGCGCTTCATGCCATGTTTTATTTTCATAAACAATTGCTCCCCAGAGATGTTCATTAGCACTAATGACCTCACGCAAAGTATTTGCAAAGACCGAAACATTTGGAAAAGCTTTACTTGCATTTAAAATCATACCCTTAAAAGCTTCAATGGTATCTTCAATATTTTCACCCCCTGCGGCTGGGCCTTCTACTCCTAAACATAGTTGATAATCCTCTTCGTTTCCAATAAGAATATCAGATAAAGATGCAATTTCAGTAAAAGTCTCTCTAAGCTCTTTTTCTCTACCTTTCCAAAAAGTAGCCCTATGGTTTAGGTCGAACGAGATGAGTGTTCCATTCTTTTTAGCAAAGCGAGCAATTTCTAAACAAAAATCACTAGCTTCAGGAGACAAAGCAGCAATTAGTCCTGATAGATGAACAATTTGCACTCCCTCTTTCACAAATATACGTTCTAGGTCGAAGTCCATTACATTTAATATCCTTCCTACTTCTCCTGCACGATCGTTTTGAACTCTTGGACCACGTAGGCCAAAACCACTATCGGCAATATTAAACTGATGTCTATATCCCCATGGTCCTCCTTGAAACACTTCTGGTCCTTCATACTCCATATGTCGAGCACGTAAATCAGCTTTGATAAAAGCAGCAATGGGACTATCCTTCACAAAATTGGTCAAAACTTTGACAGGTAATCCAAGATATGAAGAAATACTAGCTACATTTGACTCAGCACTTGTTGCTTGCATCTGAAACATATTAGTGCTTTGTACCGGTTGTCCATTAATTGGAGTTATTCTAACCCCCATACTTGTTGGCACAACCAACGAATATTTAAACTCCTTTCTTAATTCAAGTGACATAGTTATATTGTTTACTTATTATTAAATACTAAAAGAATCAAATCCACCATCTACTATTGCAACAGTGCCTGTAACAAACTTCGATGCATCACTTGCGAGATAGTGAAGAGTCCCTAATAGGTCTTCGGGATTTCCAAAACGACGGAATGGCGTATGCCCAATAATAGTGTTTCCTCTATCTGTATATGATCCATCGCTATTAGTTAATAAAGTACGATTTTGTTCTGTTATAAAGAAACCCGGACAAATTGCATTCACCCTAAAATCTTCACCAAACTTAGTTGCAAGTTCACCTGCCATATACTTTGTAAAGTTAGATACTGCTGCTTTTGCTGCTCCGTAACCTGCAACTCTTGTAAGTGGACGAATGGCAGAAGCAGAAGTAATATTTATAATATTTCCTTTTTTTTCATCAACCATATATTTAGCGAAAACAATACTAGGTATCACTGTTCCCATAAGATTAAGATCAACCACTTTTCGGAAATCATCTATCTTAAGATCAAAAACAGTGTTCTTTGGTCCGATGGTAGCACCTGGCATATTCCCACCGGCACCATTTATCAAAACATCTATTTTACCATATTTGGCTACTATATCTTCTGCATTTTTTCTCAAAACTTCTTCATCAGATACGTTTGTTTGCAAAAACATAGCATCCCCACCCTCGGCCTTCACTTTTTCTATTAGCGCATTACCCTTCTCTTCGTTTCTGGCAAGAACTGCCACTTTTGCGCCATGAGCAGCAAGATATTCAACCATAGAAGCACCTAAAACTCCTGTACCACCAGTGATTACTATTACTCTGTCTTTGATATCAAATAATTTGTACATAATAATTTATTTAGTCAGTTTTTGTAAATTTAGATTTCGATTATTTATTTATGTATTAGAAATTAAAATACTCTTTAGCATTGCGATAGCAAATATTCTCTACCATGTTTCCAAGAAAATAGAGTTCCGAATTAGGAAGAAGCCCAGCCTCCACATCATTACCAATAAGATTACATAAAATTCTCCTGAAATACTCATGTCGAGGGTAAGAGACAAAACTACGAGAGTCGGTTAACATACCAACAAATCTGCTCAATAAACCCTGTGTAGAAAGAACATTCATCTGATCCTCCATACCATTCTTTTGATCAAGGAACCACCATCCCGAGCCAAATTGAATTTTACCTGGGACTGAACCATCTTGAAAATTAGCAATCATTGATGCTACCAGATAGTTATCATTTGGATTCAGATTATAAATAATTGATTTTGCCAGTTTATTTTCAAATTCGAGATTATCAAAAAAACGAGACATGTTTTTTGCAACACCATAAACATCGTTCATTGAGTCATAGCCGGCATCAACACCTATCTTATTGAACATTCTTGTATTATTGTTTCTAATTGCGCCATAATGAAATTGCTGTACCCACTCTTTACTATGATTTAGCAGAGCGTTATCATGCAACATTTTCGATTTAAATTTCAGAATTTCCTCATTTGTAAGATTCTCTTTTCTATTATAAATCTTTTCAAAAATCTCAAACACTTCATCGTTCTTATATGGTGTTGAGAAAAAATTATCTATTCCATGATCTGCAAGTTTACAACCATTAGAATGAAAATAATCGTGTCTTTTGGATATAGCTAAAGAATATTCATCAAGATTTGTTATATTTATACCTGTTATTACGCTTAGCTTATCTACATATGCTCTAAAATTAATGCAATTTTCAACAGCCATCGACTTGTCTGGGCGCCATGTTGGCAACACTTTCACTTTAAATCCACTTTCTTTTATCTGCTTATGATATTCAAGTGAATCCAAAGGGTCGTCTGTAGTACAAACAACCTCAACATTAAATTTATTCATTAGTCCTCTAGCCGAAAATTCAGGCATTTGCAACATTTCGTTTACTTTAGTATAAATATCAAATGCAGTTTCAGGGTTTAACAAATCATCAATACCAAAAACCCTTTTTAACTCCAGATGGGTCCAGTGGTACATTGGATTTCTCATGGTATATGGAACTGTAGCTGCCCATTTCTCAAACTTCTCCCAATCAGATGCATCACCTGTAATATATTTCTCGCTAACTCCATTAGCTCTAAGTAGCCTCCATTTATAATGATCTCCTCCAAGCCAAAGTTCGGTAATTGTTCTAAATAGATGATCTTCAGCAATCTCTTTAGGCACCAAATGACAATGGTAATCTATAATTGGCAAGCTTTCTGCATGATTATGATATAAATTTTCTGCTGTCTTTGTCTGAAGCATAAAATCTGGATGAATAAAATTACTCATTATAGAAAATTATTAAAATATTATTTTGAATTCACTATACTTGTTTACGTACACAGCATCTATTATTACTTGATAATACAATTTTATAATTAACATCATATTGTATTGAATTATGAAGAAAATAAAAATAACTTCAAATTTTATTTTATAAATGAAAAATAAACTATAATTTTGTGCACGTACACAAAAGTACTAATAATTTGAACAAAACAAAGTCATTTACTCGAAAAATCTACATTAATACACATTTTGTGTAATTTTATGTTAAATAATAAATCAGTCCAAAATTAAGCTTTTTTTATGGATAAAAAAATAAGAATAAAAGATATAGCACGCATGGCCGGTGTATCGGCAGGCACTGTTGACAGAGTCCTTCATAACCGTGGAAATGTTTCGGATGATGCCCGAATAGCTGTAGAGAAAATTATTGAGCAAGTTGATTACAAACCTAATATGCATGTTTCTTCACTTTCACTAAAAAGAAGATATAAAATTGCAGTAACCACACCACAATACTCAAATGGAGCATATTGGGAAAGCATTCACAACGGAATTAAACATGCATTGAATGAATATGAAAACATAAAAGTGGAGTATCATGTTTTAACCTACAATCAATACGATATTTACTCATGCAGGGAAATCTTCGAAAAGATATCTCGTTTTGAAATGGATGCACTAATAATTGGACCAACCTTTAAAGATGAAACCATTAAATTGTGCAATACAATGGATGAAAGAGAAATACCATATATATTTGTAGACTCTTCTTTAGATGAATGCAAACCTTTGGCTTTCTTTTCGGCAGATCATTATATGGTTGGTAGGCTAATAGCGAATTTAATAACTTCAATAATTCCTAAAGGATCTAATATCGGTCTGCTGCAGGCTGTAAGAACCGGAGACAGTAGCGCATATACTACCATTTTAAGAAAAAAGGGATTCACTGATTATCTAACTGAAATGAAAAGCACAAGTCAAGTTCTTAAGATACCATTTTCTGTATCTCAACCTGAACACAACGAAAAGCATCTTTCTCATTTCTTCAAAAATCATCAGAACGTGCCAGGTATTGTTGTTATGAACTCTCGCGGAAGCATAGTCTCAGATTATCTCTATAATAACAATATCGAAAAAGTAAAAATGATTTGTATGGACCTAACCACACCTAATATAGTAGCAGTAAAGAAAGGACAAATTGACTTGCTAATAGGTCAGGGACCTGAATATCAGGGATTTTCTGCTATGAAAACTCTTCTTGAATATTTAATATTTAAAAACCCTGTTACAATTCAAAATTTTGTTCAACTTGATATTATAACTAAAGAGACTATTGACTATTACAAAAGTTTTTGGAATTAATTGTATATTGAGTTGTAACACCTTATGATAATATTTACTCAATAAGTATACCATCTTGTACAAATATATACATAACTGGGATATTCCATTCACTGAAGGAGAAAACACCCTTCTTGCCATAAGTGGGGAAGTTAAAGATCTTAGTAGTATAAAATTTACTCTACACCCTTATAAATATAATAACGAAAGCAGAGAGTTTAAAACGCTAAGCTTACTACTCGGTACAAACAGGTATTACAAGGATCCCGAAACTAAAGTCGTTTGGATGCCCGATCAACCATACCGTGAAGGTAGTTTTGGACATATCGGAGGTGTCCCCTATAAACTGCCAAACAGTGGTAGAACGCCTTTTGGAACAGACTTAGACATATTGCTTACAGACAATGACCCTATTTT
>JADMKP010000002.1 GCA_015478775.1 Fermentimonas sp.
TGAGTAATCCTCCGGCATTGCTTATTGGTACACCGGGTCGACTAACAGATCATTTAGAGAGGGAGTCGTTAATTACCGATGATATCAAAATATTGGTGCTTGATGAGTTCGATAAATCGCTGCAGTTGGGCTTTCTTGAAGAGATGAATGCCATTATAAGTGAGTTGCCTAATCTCGAAAAAAGAGTACTGCTTTCTGCCACTTCAGAGGTTGAAATACCAGATTTTGTTGGTATGGAATCTTCTGTAACACTCGATTTTACACAGGAAGAACAAAACGACAGCCTTTCTGTGAAACTAGTTGTATCGCCCGAAAAGGATAAAATTGATACGCTCTTTAAACTGCTCTGCTCATTAAAATCCGAAGCCGCACTTATCTTTTGTAATCATAGGGAGGTTGCAGAGCGAATTAGCGACCTACTAGACTCTAAAGGAATATATTCGGGATATTATCATGGAGGAATGGATCAAGACGATAGAGAAAGAATCTTGATACAATTCAGAAATGGTAGTCTAAACTATCTAATTACAACAGATCTAGGGGCAAGAGGACTTGATATCCCCGAAATGAAACATGTAATTCATTATCATCTACCCGCAAAGGAGGTAGATTTTACCCACCGTAACGGTCGCACCGCCCGTATGCAAGCCAAGGGAACAGCCTATATTATATCCTATAAAGAAGATAAGTTGCCCGACTATATACCCGAAGGCTTAGACATCCTTAAAATTAAAGAGGGCAAGCCCCTACCAAAACGCCCCGAATATCAAACAATATACATTAGTGGAGGCAAGAAAAACAAACTCAATAAAGGCGATATCGTAGGATTCTTTTTGCAAAAAGGAAAACTAGATAAATCAGACTTAGGACTAATTGAGATAAAAGACTTCATTTCGTTTGCCGCCGTTAAAACACCAGTGGTTAAACCACTCTTGAATAACATCAGAGACCAAAAGATGAAAGGTAAGAAGTATAAGATTGAAGTGGCTAGGGGAGTTGTTTCTTAGTTCAAAAAAAATGGTGTAGCTCAACAAGCTGCACCATTTTACTTTTCTCCTTACTCGATTGTATAAAATAAAAAATTATTTTCTGAAATTATATGGGAAAAATATTCCTGCCGGGAAACTTGTATAGTTGGTATAGTTTGTATCCAATACCGATGAAGCCTCAGCGTTATCAAAGTCGAACACACTAATATTATTTATCTTAAAATCCCATCCATATCCTTTAATAGTATTCAAATAAACTTTACCAGTTATGGGATGAACGGCCATAGAGTTATAAACCATCTTAGAATCGGGCACAAGATTTTGAAGCTCTGCTTTACTAATCATCTCCTTGTTTTCGCCTGTACTAAAAATATGTCGATATATGTTCAAACTGCTACCTCCATAATAAATAGTATCGCCCTTGGTAGTAATAGAAGGTGTAGCAAACATGCCGCCAGCTACAGTGCCTATAGTGATTTCATTTGACTTAATAACAGTATAATCAGAGCTACTAACCTTCGATATCTTGTGTGGTGAGCCTGTGGTAGCAACCCAAATATTACCATCTTTCGATTTCTCTATACCACTTATAGTGGCTCCCATATCAATTGTAATACTCACATCGTCGCTGTTTTTTTCAATTACTCTTAGGTTTTTACCTGCATAGAAAAACACCTTGTCGTTAGCAACAACCATACGGTTCTTTGCAGCACCTCTTGTATCAGATATTAGTTTGAGCTCTTCCGTTGTACTACTAAAACGGTTTACACCATTGTTATCACGAATAAAAATATGGTCTTCATCTAAAACAGCCACATGCGATGGGTACGATAAAGCAGATAACTCATCTGTATAAGAATCCACTTTTTGCAATGTTTCGCTATTAGCCACAATCAACAATCCATCATTTTTAAATCCTAATCCCATTGGGTTAGTTTTTCCATTTTGCGAAATAATATACATCTTGTCACCATCAATAAAAAGATCTTGCGCTGTATTTCCCAAAGAGGCTCCGTTGGCATTATTATATACCTTATCGTAAACCTGGCCGTAGGGGTCTATATATATCAGAGAACCGTTTTCGGTAGTCATATTTCCTTCATTCAAAATAAAAACTCCTCCGGCAGCTGTATAACCACTTCCAATAATACTAACTTTTATTGTAGCCTGATATGTCAACCCGTTTTTATCTAAACCTTGCAACTTAATATCCTTTGCACCATATCCCTCATTTGAGGCTGTAACATTAATATACTTTTGTGGTGCGTGAATATTAATAACCCATCCTTCAGGTTGAGAAACTATCTCTAGCGAGTGAAGATTTGCATATTGAAAAGTAATACTCTTAGATTGATTTGCATTAAATAACGAAGCATCATCTACAAATCTTAAAAATGCACCAACAGATTTAGCAATCACTATGGTGGAGTCATCTGCAAGTATAAATGTAACAGATTCTTCATTCTCTTCAATTCCCTTGAAAAATGAATCTCCTTTTGCTTTAACAACATTGTTGTTACTGTCTTTTACACGAATACCGTTTACAGTCCAATAACCCTCTACATCTATTTCAAGCTGAGGTGTTTTTCCTTCCTCACCTGGAACACCAGGCCTGCCTGAAACAGGTAGTTTTTGATTATTATTATCTACCAGGAAAGATGTATTTCCATTTGTTGTTAAAGTCCAATAATAAACATCTTCAAACTCCTCAACCCCTATTACAGGAGCATCCTTGCCATTTACAATCTCAATAGTAGTTCCATCGTTAAAAGTAATCTTGCTACCCTTACCACCACTTATTTCTACCACATTAGTAATTACTTTACCTTCGTTAAAAGCATCTACCACAGTTTGCATCGTAGAAACCTGAGTTTTAAGAGAACTGATATCCTCCTTTATTTTATCAATTTCAATTCTCAGGAAGCTGTCGTCATAATCCTCAACACAACTAAATAGCGCAATTGCGCAAGTTAGCACCAACAAATAATTAAACGTTCTTTTCATTTTAAATTAATTTTCATAATGGTTTATTAATGTCTTACTTATATAAATAATCTTTTATTAATCAAAAACAGTGTCTATGCTTTTACCCAAAAGATGCAGGTCCTCACCTCTTTCAACTTCCGTAGAGGACTCTCCCAGCCAGCCATTTTCTTGGTTAACCCCGTTATATATCTTAACGAAATCTATACCGGGCAGATCAACCCTGTTTCCCTCTTTATCTATTGCCCAATCTATATCTATTGCCGAATTATCATGTATATTAGGATAATTGTCAGCATAGCCATATCTAAAACCATATAACACGAAGTATACATTAGCATCGTTCATACCTGGGATATGATCCCCCTCATTAATACCGTTTTCAGGTAAGCGAATTCCGTTGAATGTAAGCTTATCATCTTCTACCCAGGCAGGGTAATAGGATTGATTATAATATACATTCTTAACCTTATATCCGCTATTGTTCTTGTTGTCTTCCCAATAGATATAGTTTTGGATAGATGCAAATGAGTTGGGATTATCTGGTTGAGCCTCAATATTCTGTTCTTCGCTCGATGGCCTGTGATATATCATTTCGTAATCTCTAATTACCTGTGTGTCTTTTCCCTTTTCCAAAGCAATATCATACCACGGCTCGCTTTCTGCACTAAAGTTAGCACTCCCTTTAATCTCATACCATTCATCATCGTCGGGCTTGGCATTCTTGTTTTTATCATACGCAACCATAATTACACCTGGCTCGCAACTACCGCCAAATGGTGCACCAGGTCTACCTATTGCACTTCCAAAAGCATTTCCGTTGATTCTAAAGTCGCGTCTTCCCTGTACATTTACAATAGTATGATCAAAACCAAATACCACATATCCACCCCAACCACCAAGTGTGATGGTCCAGGCATCCTTACCCACCAACCATTCATTTGCCTTTCTCACCATATCACTATGCGTATCACCCTCCTCATATTCGGGTAACTTATTCACAAATTGCCCCGGAGCAGGCATATAATCAAATACTTTAGAAATGTATGGTGATGGTTGTTTATTGGGCTTTGCAACCGATACTATCACTTTTCCTTCAATATCACCTCCGGTTACTTTTAACGTGTATTCTCCTTCATTGGCAGCAACAAACATAGCAGTTTGCGCATCCAAATGCGATATGCGGAATAGCTCCGATGGGGATGAAATCACATTCCACTTCACATCATCTATACTGGCGAAATACGAAGGTTTTTCCAATGTAAGCAATGTAAATGTTTTAGTTTCATAATTTATATCCTCTACCGAAGGAGAATCCGCAGGATCTTCTGTTCCTGTATCAGGATCTTCTGCTTCTTTATCTGGATTCTCTATCTCTGTATCTGGAACCTCGGGAGAGGTTACTATTGGTTCTTCATCTGAGCACCCAATCAAAACTGCTATTAACAATAATACTATCAGCATGTTTTGCCTAGAGCCAATTGCAATATCTTTCCTTCTCATGATTTACTGTTATGTTGTTTAATATTTTTCTGTTTTACCTGTTTAATTATTCAGTTGTATATCGGCAGCAATGCAAAGTGTCCGGGGATATTGCCAGTTATAACGCTCCATTTCTTTCTGCCTTCTTTATCAAAGCAATAAAGCACCCCCGGCGTTACATAGTTGCCCGCATCAGTAACAAATATATCTTTCGTTTCGGGGTGCACCATAATGCCGTATGGCTTTTCAATCTCATTATCGGCACCGTCGGCAATGATATTTCTACTAACTATTTCACGAGATTTGGTGTCAACAATAGAATAGGAGATGTTCCAGCTATTTGTTAAGTAGCTAAATTCGGTGCCATATACATACAATAAGTCGTCATCAATCCAATAATTAGTTGCAGCAATAGGGATTGTGTCAGTTATCATTTCTTTTTCTCTGTCGAGGAAGTATAAACGAGCAGGCAAACCTTTATAATCGCCACGTGAGCTAACCCAAAGGTTCCCTCTACTATCTGCTTTAATACGTTCTAGGTTATAGGCAACATCAATGCGTTTCTCCTCTTTAAAAGTTGCTATATCAATTACCGAAACAGTACGTTCGTAACCCTCAGAATTACCGGCTCCCATGTAACCACCAGAGTTTGCTACATATATTTTATCCCCAGAAATCTCTAGCTCATCGGGCTGAAAGCCAACCAAACATCTATCAACAACTTCGAGGGTAACAGTATTAATCTTTGCCACAAAACCCAGTTGCTCGTAATTCGGATCTATAACCACCGGTCCAGCATAAGAAGTAACATATGCATAACCCTTATAAAATTTAATGAACCTGCAGTTAGGAATATCTATCTGAGCAATTCTTTTGGTCGTGTGCGCATCCATCACCTCTATTTTGTTAGATACATTTATCACCGCCCATAACTTATTGTTGTAGATGCCAATATCATTTCCCACATCGCCCATCTCTTTAGGCACATTCGGATTGCGCTCGGCATATATATTTCTGGTATAAATGCCAGTTGCAAAATCGTAAAAATCAAGAGTAGCTTTATTGCTGCCCATATTTCCCTCGTTGAGCAGATAAAAACCCTTGTAACCCTTTATTACTTCAGAGTTTCCAATAGCAATATCTTCAGAAAGTATCATTTCTACATCGCTTCTGCAACTGTTCATCAACATTACAAGTAATAGCGGCAGACATATTAAAATGACATTAATAACTATATTATTTCTCATAGTTTTATAAGATTAAATTTCAACCGTAAGTGCTAGTTTATAATTGCGTTGGGGCATAGGGTAGTTGAGTACCACTTCATAATCTTGACTAAAAATATTATTAATTTCGGCACTCAAACGTAGGTTTACACCTTTGCATTTAATCATTCTCACAATGGTCATATCGTTAGTATACCAAGGTTGCTCATACTCAGTAGCAATATTTGCCGACGAGTGGTACCTCTCTCCTACATATATAAAGCTGTAATTAAATATCCAGTTCTTGTAATCTATACTTGCAATAACAGATCCGCTGTGCCACGGTATATAAGGAATTTGCCCTCCCCACGTTGTACTCTGCAGTATATCACTTTTTCGTTGTGTAAAATCTTGTGCTTTCTGATATGTGTACATAAGCTTAATACTCAGCAACAAATCCTTCAAGGGTTCGATTAAAAAAGAAGTAGACATATCTATTCCCCTAATCTCCACATACTCCAAATTCATCATCATCCAGCGGTATTGTCCACTTCCCTTTGGCACAGCCACAATCTTATCCGTAACCTCGTTGTAATAAGCATCGGCCTGTAGATGCCAATTTTTTATAAATGGGTGCGAATAATCATTATCGTATTGAAATCCTAAGTTATATTGATGCGTAAATTCTGGTTTAAGATGAATATTGCCAATATCAGTATAATAGAGGTCGTTAAAAGTAGGCATCCTAAATATCTGCTTATAAAAAGCACGAACATTGAAGTTCTGTTTATTAAATGGTTTATATGATACAAAAAAAGCCGGTGTAAATTCTTTCTTATTTGGAGCAGTACTTACCGAATCATCAGCAGCCGTGTTGCCAGAGTTAATTTGTTCACGCACAAGAGTAGCCAAAATGCTACCCTGCATCTTCACCTTGCCCAAATCGGCAGCACTAGCCAGAGCAAACAAAGATGTTAGCCTTTTGGGATAAACAAATCCGGCAACATCAGAAGTTAAAGTATTATACTGAGCATCAGCCGATAGAACAGCATCCCATTTGTTTGAAATTCTATACCGGTTGGCGGTTGAGATATACGCCTCTTTTTGCTTGAATGTGTTGTCTATAAACATTAAAGTTGTATCAGGATTTAAGTATCGCATACCATCATCTGCATATTTTGCATTAACCAGCAGGTCGTATTTAGGAGCAATTGATTTCTGAAATATCATCTGCACAAAATAACTTGTATCCCATTGGCGTTGCGAATTTTTCCATTTATTATTCACCACCGCTCCTGGTATACCTCTCTCCGAATCGTAAAAATAGCCCTTAATTCTCCAGTAACCCTTTGGTATAGTACCAAATAGGCCACCCTCAAATCGTAAAGAAGCAATATCTCCATTCTCACGCACCGCAGTGGTGTCATACATAACCTCGTTTGTATTAGGGAAAACACGTTTATATCGATATTTATATTTCCCCGATGAAATTATGTACTCGCCATTTACCGAAGCACTTATGTTATCATTGATTTTATATTCATAAAGAAAAGATGGATTAACAAGATCAAACGACCCAGTTTTAACAGATCCTTTAAGGTTATACTGTTTATTATTATCGAAGCTAGGTATGCGGGTGCGCAGATAGATAGTAGCAGAAGAACCAAAGTCTTTGCCTGGTTGAAAAATATTGCTCTTCTGTCCATTATAAAGCGATATCTCTTCTATATTTTCAAGAGAAAACTTTCCTAGATCGATCTGCCCATTTTGTGCATTGCCCAATTGAATACCGTCGTAAAACACGCCCACGTGGTGAGTGCCCATGCTGCGCACATTCACAGTTTTAAGTCCACCTATACCCCCATAATCCTTAATTTGCACACCAGAGAAATATCTAATAGCATCTGCAACCGAAAACGAACTAAGGTTCTTGAGCTTCTCGCCCGATAGCTTTTGTACAGGAATAACCTCATTCATAAGAGGACTACCCACAACAACAAATTCATCTAGTTGCAGCCACATTGAGGTAGAGTCTTTTGCCGACTGAGCACTAAGAGCACCTGTTGCAGTGTGCAATATGCAAACCACTAATAAAGTAAAGAAACGAAAACGTACCATAAAGCCTTTAATATCTTTGGCTTTTGGGAAAAGAAACAGTTGAAACAGGGATGAAATTAACGACGAGTCGTATGTATAATATACCAAATGGAGTTGGTAAAGAAGAACCCTTACTTGTTTCGAAGCTTTATTTCCCGAAAGCTATAAAAACATATATCGATTCTGGCAGGTCTTCTGACTTACTCCCGTGTTTGAACGCCTTCCCATCTGGTTAAAGACAGTGGCAAAGAGGTTTTGTTCAACACGTAAGCGGAGCTTACAGCAGCGGGTCTGTTCAGGATTTACACCTGATTCCCTTTTCATCTATCACTTCGAAGCCTTTGAAGTGATTAAAACCAAAAATTCTGTGCAAAGATATGGCATTCTTTCGAATGTTAAACAATATTTATTAAAAATAATATACGATTGTTTTTAACGTTTTAGTTTTAAGAGTTTTAAAGAGGTGAAATATACTTATAGAGCATAATATAGTTATTCAAAGCGCCTGATTTTATTCTTAAAAGGACCTTGCTTTGTTCGTACCTTGCTCTTACCTTCTCCATATAAACTCCGTATATATATGAGAAGGGTTAGGAGCTGGTTATAATTTATAAGGGAGTTGGTTAGAAGTTAGTGTTAACAAAAAACAGGACGATACTATATAAATAGAGTTATAAATTAAAGCTTTGCCGACTCAGTATAAGCATCGTGATAAAAAATAAGAGTACGTTTTTCATCCCTAACCTTATCCATAAACTTCTTTTTCTCCTCCATGGCCACAACCATGCTGTTATCATAAGCACAAAGCCAGCTGAGTTGGAGGTTTAATGAAGTTGGAACCACATCGCCCGGGAAAGCATACTTACCATCTTCGTTTTCAAATAATACTGCAATCTGACCAGGAGAGTGACCATCATAAAGCTCAAGATAGATATTCTCGTCGAGTTGTATGTCGTCCAGCACAAACCTAAGTTGCCCTGCATCATAAATAGGCTCTATATTGTCTGCGAAAAATGAGCTCGCCTCGAATAGCGAAGGCTTGCGATAGTTGTTCCACTGCTTTAAACTTAAATGATATGTGGCGTTTGGGTAGGCGGGCACTGCTTCGTTGTTATCGTTTAGCACTGTGTTGCCTCCACAATGATCGAAATGAAGGTGCGATACTATTACATCTGTAACATCTTCTGGCTTGTAGCCAATCTTACTGATTTCGTCTCTTATATCTTTCTGATCGAAAGGCTGAAAGAATTTTAGTTTAGAGTCGTGCTTATTTCCTATACCCGAATCGATAAGAATACGCCGTGTTTCAGTCTCTATAAATAGGCATCGCATAGCCATTACACACATGTTATTGTCGTTTGTTTTGTACTTGGCCGACCAGTATTTCTTGGGCACCGGACCAAACATCACTCCGCCGTCTCCCATAAAATAACCTGATTCAATAATATGAAACTTAAGCATATTGTTGTATTTTTGTAGCAAATTTACTATTTTATTTATGAAGATTCCCGAAAAGAAGTATAATATTGCAGAGTATTTGTTGTATATGTGGCAAATAGAAGACCTTTTGAGAGCCTATAACCTGGATATTGATTTAATTCAGAAATCTATTATCGATACTGTATATGAAACCGAAAGCGAGCGCAATAAAGCACGCAATTGGTATGAGGGACTGGTGATGATGATGAAGTCTGAGGCTGTGCAGGAGAACGGTCATCTTCAGATTAATAAAAATATTATTATTGAGCTCACCGACTTGCACTTGCGACTCCTTAAAAATCCTACAGAGTCTGATTATATTGGTGTTTATTACAACACGCTTCCGTATATAGTGGAGCTTCGTTCTAAATCGGATGATAAAGAGGCACCTGAACTTGAAACTTGTTTTATTGCTCTTTATGGTTATCTGCTTTTGAAAGTGCAGAAAAAAGAGATCTCTAAAGAAACGCAGGCGGCAGTTAAGCAAATTACGGCGTTGTTGAGACTTCTTTCTAAAAAATATAGAGAGGTAGAAGAACAAGAGCAGAATATTGTATAGAAAAGGAACTTATGCAAGCTTGTAATTGGATCATTTTATATAACGTTTTGGTGAGGTACTTTTAAATAATTGAAGTATGGCAATAATATTAGAGGCTATTAAACTTTTGGGTGCAGGCGAGAAAGAGGTTGTAAGGGAGCAATATTTTTATGGACTAGTTGAGAAAAATGTGTTGGTAACAGGTGCTGATGGTCAGCTGGGTAGCGAAATTAAGGTGCTTGCACAAAAGACAAACACTCCATTTAAGTTTCATTTTACAGATGCCGATAATCTTGATATAACAAGTAAAGATAAAGTTGAAGAATACGTTAAAATCAACCATATTCAATATATAATTAATTGTGCTGGATATACCGCTGTTGATAAGGCCGAAGCAGATAGTAACAAAGCATTTGAGGTTAATGTAACTGGTGTTGAAAATATAGCATTGGTTGCTAAACAATTTGGTGTTAAGGTAATTCATATCTCTACAGATTTTGTGTTTGATGGAGCTTCTGAAGTTGCATATACAGAAGAGATGACTCCTAACCCTTTGTCGGTTTATGGATCTAGTAAACTAAAGGGTGAAGAGGCTTTAATGCAGATGAGTATCAATTGGATAATTATTCGCACGAGCTGGTTGTTTTCGGAGTTTAAAAGCAACTTTGTGAAGACGATGATTAGCTTAATGAAACAAAAAGATAAGCTCACTATTGTTGAAGACGAAGTGGGCACTCCCACCTATGCTGCCGATTTGGCCGAGATGATTATTCACATTTTGCAATTGTCTGAGAAGGATGAGTGGAAAACAGGTTTATATCATTTCTGTAATAGGGGCGAGGTTTCGAGATTAGAATTTACAAAAGAGATAAAACGCTTGGCAGGAATTAAGGACTGTGAAGTCAGTGGTATTTCGGCGAAAGAATATGGGGCTGTGGCTAAGCGACCGGCATATAGTGCTCTTGACCCATCAAAAATAGCTAATGCTTTTAGTGTTAAGATTCCAAGTTGGGAAGAAGCACTTGAGCGTTGTATTAAAAAAATAAACATATAGAATAATTTTCAATAGATGAATTTGAAAAAAGAGATACAAAAGCGAAGAACATTCGCCGTGATTAGTCACCCCGACGCGGGAAAAACAACACTTACAGAAAAACTATTACTCTTTGGAGGTGCAATACATGTTGCTGGTGCTGTAAAGTCGAATAAGATTAAGAAAAGCGCTACATCCGACTGGATGGAGATTGAAAAGCAACGTGGTATATCTGTTGCCACCTCTGTTATGGGTTTTGATTACAATAAGCATAAAATAAATATTCTGGATACACCTGGTCACCAAGACTTTGCCGAAGATACTTTTCGAACTCTAACCGCTGTTGACAGTGTTATAGTGGTGGTTGACATTGCAAAAGGTGTGGAGGTGCAAACACGCAAGCTTATGGAAGTTTGCCGTATGCGCAACACTCCTGTGATGATATTTGTGAATAAACTGGACCGTGAGGGTAAAAATCCTTTTGATGTTCTGGATGAGCTGGAAGAAGAGTTGCAGATTGCTGTTCGACCCCTAAGCTGGCCAATTGATATGGGTGATAGGTTTAAGGGTGTGTATAATCTTTATAGAAATAGTCTGGATCTCTTTAAGCCAAGTAAGCAGGTTGTAACTGAATCTATAAAGCTAGATGTGGAATCAGCAAACCTAGAAAGTCATATAGGAAGTGCCTTATCATCTAAATTACGAGAAGAGGTTGAGTTGATTACAGAGGTTTATTCAGAATTTGATAGAGAAGACTACCTTGCTGGCAAGCTTGCACCTGTATTTTTTGGTTCAGCTTTAAATAACTTTGGTGTTAAGGAGCTGCTAGACTGCTTTGTGGAGATTGCGCCATCACCCCGAAAGGTTCAGGCAGAGGAACGAGTGGTTGATCCTTATGAAAATACATTTACGGGATTTGTATTTAAGATTCATGCTAATATGGACCCCAACCATCGTTCGCGTATTGCATTTGTTAAGATTTGCTCAGGACAGTTTGAGCGTAATGTAAATTATAAGCACGTACGTTTTAATAGGATGATGAAATTCTCATCTCCCACAGCATTTATGGCTCAAAAGAAAGAGATTCTGGAAGAGGCATTTGCAGGGGATATTATTGGATTGCCCGACACTGGCAATTTTAAGATCGGCGATACATTAACATCTGGAGAGGACTTGCATTTTAAAGGCTTGCCAAGCTTCTCGCCCGAGATGTTTAAATATATAGAGAATGCAGATCCGATGAAGTCTAAGCAACTTCAAAAAGGAGTGGAGCAGCTAATGGATGAAGGTGTTGCACAGCTATTCACCAATCAATTTAATGGACGAAAGATTATTGGAACAGTAGGTCAGCTTCAGTTTGAAGTAATTGAATACCGCTTGCTACATGAGTACGGTGCACAGTGCCGGTGGAACCCTATTCAGCTATTTAAAGCATGTTGGATAGAGAGTGAAGATAAAGAGCAGCTAGCCGATTTTAAAAGGCGTAAGTATCAATATATGGCTCATGATAAGCAGGGTAGAGATGTATTCCTTGCTGAATCTAATTATATACTAATGATGGCACAGCAGGATTTTAAGAATATTAAATTCCACTTTGCATCGGAGTATTAAGTGATTACTATTTTTAATCCTTTGCCATGTGAATAGTCATTTGCTGCAAAGAACTAATCATACCTCTCTCAAAAAGATTTTGATAAATCTTTTCAGTGAGGTCGTGATTAACACCCCACAGGTCGGCTTTTTCTGCCCACACCCTAACAGTAAATTCAAGCGTGGCAGTATTTATCTTTGTCATTCTTGCAAAAGGGTCTGGCTGAATAAGCACCTTTGGATGTTCGCGAGCAATAGCCAATAGCACTTTTTTCACCTCTTCTACATTGCTGCCATAATCAACATTTACAACAATATCAGTGCGAAGAGTACCATCTAAGCTATTATTATTTGTAATATTACCCGTAGAAAGCGGTCCATTTGGAATATAAACAGTCTTGTTGTCTCCCGTTCTAAGTATGGTGTGCAAGATGCCAATACTCACAACTGTGCCTTCAAGACCTTGAGCCTTAATATAATCGCCTCCTCTGAATGGTTTGCTAAGTAATATAAGTACACCTCCTGCAAAATTAGACAGGTTGTCTTTCATGGCCAATCCAATAGCCAATCCCATAGTACCAATTAAGGCTGCAATGGAAACGGTTTTTACTCCCACGGCTCTAATTATTATCATAAACAGCACGATAAAAAGTATGGTTTGTACAATGCTGCTTATGAATCCTTTAAGTACAACATCCCACGAGCTTTTCTTTAATATATTGTTACTGAGACCGTTTATTTTTAATATAATAAAACGTCCAACAAAAAATATTACAAGTGCCAGTATAATATTAGCTGCTAAATCTATACCCCAGGTTAAAGCGTTATCAAGTACCTGCTCGAATTGGCCAGTCTTTATTAATTCTCCAAATGTTGGTTGTGGAGTTGTATGCAAATTGATGCTGTCAGATGGAATAATTGGTTGTAAGAGAGAAGACATGCTCATATAATTTATTTTAATTGGTTGCAAAGTTACTACAAATACAGAAAAAAACGTCTATTTTTGTGCATGACTCATTATAAGGAATGTTTATAACTCTTAAGTTGGTTATTATCCTCAATGTGGGCTATTTATAATTAGAATTAATAAAGCAAATGAAAATAAATAATACACTTATAGTTGCACTACTGCTAGCAATTTCTGTGCAGATAAAAGCACAGTCACCTAACTATCTGGAGTGGGTAGAACGCTCTGCAACGCATATAGATAATAACAATCTTGACAGTGCGGCAATTTCTTTGCAAAAAGCAATGAGGCTTGATCCAGCTAATGAAAATAACTCGGTTTTACTTTTAAATCTTGGCATTATACAACGGCAGCTAAGGAATTACGATGATGCTTATATTTCTTTTACTGCTTCACTTCCCAATAATCCTATTCCGGATATCGTGCTTCACAATAGAGCCTCTTTGCTAATGGAGCTAGGTAGGTTTGATGAGGCTATGGAAGATTATAATTTACTTATTACAGATTTCCCCGATGATATAGAGGCATATTATCGCAGGGGAGTACTTTTTCTTGAAGAAAATAATCGAGTTAAAGCTGAAGCAGATTTTAAAAAATCGGAAGAGATAGATCCGAATAATATGTATACTAAACTAAGCAAGGCTTTATTATTTAAGCTTGATAATAAGTGGGAACTTGCCGAAATGGTTTATACAGATTTGATAAACAGTGAACCAAATAGTGATCCTAGTTTTTATATGAACAGGGCAGAGTGTTATATAAATAATGGTAAAACACTACTGGCTTCGGCCGACTTGCGCTCTGTGGAACTTTCGCAAAGCGGAAATCCTTATTACTATTTCCTTCGCGGAAGAGTGCGACTAGATCAGTTTGACAAGAAAGCTGCTAAGACCGACTTTGAGAAAGCTAAATCTATGGGCTACGATGAGTCAATAGTTCATGAGTGGTTGAAAAAGGCTGATAAATGAGAAGTAATTAACTAACCAAATAAAACTTTATTTACGATGAAATGGGTAAGAAGAAATGATAGTGATGCCAATTATGAGGATAGAAGAGGCAGAGGCAGGGGAAAAAAAGCTGCAATCGGAGGTGCAGGGGCTGTTATAGTTGCAATTATCGCACTATTATTTGGTCAGGATCCATTTGAAGCAGTAAATATGGTGAACGGTATTTCACCGGGTGGCGCATCAACAGAAGTTGTGGATCCTTCAAGGGTGAATGAAAATGAGGACTTGAAGGTGTTTACATTAGGTGTTTTCAATAGTGCAAATGAGGTGTGGAGTGAGATTTTTAGAACACAGATGCAGCAGACATATCAGAACCCTACTCTTGTTACATTTACTGATGCAACTACTTCGGAGTGTGGTGGAGCAACTTCTTCTGTTGGTCCTTTTTATTGTCCTGCTGATCAGAAAATGTATATAGATCTTAACTTTTTTCATCAGCTGAGAAGTGATTTTGGAGCAAAAGGCGACCTTGCAATGGCTTACGTTACAGCTCATGAAGTTGGGCATCATGTTCAAAAACTACTTGGTATTCTTGATCAGGTTAATCAGTACAGAGGTAAAATTAGTGAAACAGAATACAATAAACTTAATGTTAAGCTAGAACTTCAGGCCGACTTTTTGGCGGGTGTGTGGGTTCATCATGCACAACTAATGAATATTATTAAACTTGAACCTGGAGATTTGGAGTCGGCAATAAGTGCCACAACCGCAGTTGGTGATGATACTATTCAGAAACGCTCGATGGGATATACAGTACCCGACTCGTTTACACATGGTACTTCTGCAGAGCGCACCTATTGGTTTAAATTGGGGATGGAGACAGGAGATATTAACAAGGGAGATACATTTAGTAATTAACTCGAAATACTTGCATTTAACTAGACACTTGTGATCAACTAGAAAAACTTATAATTGATTTGAGCAACTAGTGATTAATTAGAAGAACTTGAAATTGTTTTGAATCAAGATTAATGGCCTATAAATTTCATAAATATGAACAGAGCAAAAGCTCTTTTTCTTGAATTATTGTCAGCAGCACTTTGGGAGCGTTTGGCTATTCCACAATTGTTTGATAGAGTTGAAAGCAACTTGTGGCAACAAGTTTGCGAATTAGCTATCGAACAAAAAGTAGTTGCTCTTATTTACGATGGTATAATGACTTTGCCTTCTGAATTGCTTCCTGAAAAAAAAATATTATTTAAGCTTCATCTTCAAACCGAGTCAATTGAGAAAGCGAATAATCGAATTAATAATGTCCTCAAAAAGCTATCTGAGGAGTATGAGAAATTAGGCTGCCCCTTTGTGCTTCTTAAAGGGCAAGCCAACGCCTCTTTTTATCCAAATCCTGTTCATCGTACTACGGGTGACATAGATGCATTTTTATACATAAACGGAGATTACCAGAAAGCCAACGATTGGGCACGAAGCAAAGGGTTGGTAATGGATGCAGAAAATATTCATCATCAATCATTTAAATATGAGGGGGTACTCATTGAAAATCATAAATGGGCCTCTTTCTTCGGCATAAGAAAATATGACAAACTTTTAAAGTATAAAGTTAACGAAATAAGTGCAAACAACAGCTTTCTGAAAATTTATATAGATGGGGTGGAAGTGCAGGTACTTCCTCATGAGTTTAATGCATTCTTTATCTTTCAGCATATCTTCCATCATTTCATTCATTTGGGAATAGGTATACGACAGCTGTGCGATTGGGTGTTGTTTCTTGACCGTAATTCTTCCTTAATAGCTAAAGATTATTTTCTGCGACTGGTAAACGAGTTTGATTTGCTATATGCAATGCAAATATTTGCCTCGGTTGCCGTGAAGTATATAGGCGCAAATCCGGCTATATTTCCTTTTGAGATTGATACTAATGATGAGAATGTGGATATGGTAATGGATGACATCTTTAGCGGCGGGAGTTTTGGTTATGCAATATTTCAAGATAAAAGATTTCGGTCGTCTCTACATCGAAAATGGTATTCGTTTATGTATACCAACAAACGGTTGCGCAAGATTCACAAAATAGCACCTAGCCATACTGCTAATCTACCACTCATTAAAGTGATGACAAACATTAAACTTTTGTTTAAATAAAAGGTATGACAAGATAATTGTACACCCGGCGAGAATCGAACTCGCATCGTCGGAACCGGAATCCGGTATTCTATCCATTGAACTACGGGTGCATATTAATTAATACCTGAGAAGGATAATTATTTAAAGCCAGATTCATCCCATTGCAAGATAACACTATCACTTTTTAAAAATGATTCAAACTCCTTAAGGTGCATATTATCGAGCCTATCTTTATAATGGAACAGCAGTGTTAAATCTGTGCTTGTCTCATCATATTTTGCAGAGATAGGATAAATATCAGGTAAAGATAGGGCATATTTATAATTATCTATGTACTTTTTCGAAGAATCCATAAACATTTCAGGTGATAGCGAGGGAAGGAATAATTCGTTATCTAATTCTTTCCAATCGATTGTGTAAAAAGTGATGATACTATTGCATATATCTGTTTCGGCACCACCACAAACAGTTTGTATTACCGATACAATTGATGAATCTCCAGCAACAGGCAGTAGCTTTATTTGAGTATTTCCTACGTCAGAGGTTTTTATATTTAGATAGCTGCTACCATGGTTTACTTTTTGAATCTCTCCGAATATGTATGGAATTGCTGTTTTGGAGGTGTCTACTGTAAGCATTGTTTTATTGCCTTCTGAAATACCTGGGAGCAGTTCAGCTGGCATCGATATAAATATCTCGTTTATGGTTTGACTATAAACTTTTTGTTTGTGTACAACAAATGAGACTAATAGAATTAAAGTGAAGATATATTTTTTCATTTATTTCTGTATCAAGTGATAATTTAATTTGTTAGAATTCCAATCTGTTTTATATCAACAGAAGGGCTGCCACCATCTGTACCTTCAATTGATTCGATTCTTATATATCGAGCATTAACGGCTTCGTCAAATGTAACACTTTGTGCTATTGGGTTGTTCTTTATATTACTGAACTCGTTAGTAATTACATCCCTCCAGGTTTCACCATCTTCACTTACCGAGAATGTATATTTAAATATCGATTCCATAGATTCAACAGGTGAATATGTAAATCCTTTTATTAAATATCTTTCGCCCAAATCTATGGTAAGTGGTTGAGGATTGCCAACTACCCAATTATCTGATGTAATGTCTGATAACTTAAACTCCATAATACTTCCTTCTAATACTGGGGCAAAATATGCGCCTATCTTTTTAATGTTTGCAATGTCGCGTGTCTCCTCAATTGTAATACGTATTTTTGTAGGCTTAGAGTCTGCAAATCTGAGTAGGCGCTTGTAGCCTATTGTTGTTCCTTCGGTAAGCTTAACCCACTCATCGTTTATTAGGCCTTCTACCATAAACTCTTCTACTCGCTGTCCTTTTAAAATATCTTCCTGCAGTAGTACTGTGTTGATGACTTGACCCTCATGAACATTAAATTCTTTGCTTGCACCTGATTTAGCTTTCCATTCTGCTTCCCCATCGGTTAGTTTTTCATTACTGAAGGTGGAAGTTATATATTCGCCGAATTGACTTAAATGATCTACATCAACTTCATTTATTCTGCCACGAGTATCTGGGGGAACATTAAGAAGCAGCACAGAATTCATTCCTACTGATTGGAAATATATATCTACAAGTTGTGCTAATGTTTTAACCTGACTGTCTTGCTCGGCATGATAAAACCAACCCGGTCTGATTGAAACATCAACTTCAGAAGGATACCAGTATAATGATTTTGCTTCAACAATAAGTTCATTGCTTCCTAAATCTTTTGCTGTATTGTTTATGTTTAATCTATTGTTCTCGCTAATAATTGTATTATTAATTTCTGGCTGTAATGGTGTAACACTCCACTCAGTTTCTCTGCCCAAGCCGCTTTCGTTGCCAACCCAACGAACATCGTCACCCATGATAGCTTTCACTGCCATTGGTTGTAGACTATCTATTACATGATAAAAGCGGGTCCAATCGTACTCCTGAACTTTTCCATTTGGTCCTTCGCCGTTAGCTCCATCAAACCAAACTTCGTGAATCTCTCCATAATTGGTAAGTAGTTCTATAAGCTGTTGAACAAACATTCTGTTATAGGTAGGTGAGTCGCCATAACTTTCTGCATTTCTATCCCAGGGTGATAGGTATACACCAAACTTCATATTATATTTTTCGCAGGCATCCCTAACTGCTTTTACAACATCTCCCTTGCCATTTAACCAGATTGATGAAGCTACTGAATGTTTAGTGGTTTGGGTGGGCCAGAGGCAAAAGCCATCATGATGTTTTGCAGTCAATATAATCATTTTGAAGCCTGCGTTTTGCAATGATTCTACCCACTGCTCAGCATCAAAATTAGTTGGGTTAAATAGATTAGGGTCTTCAGTACCATCTCCCCATTCTCTCCCGGTGAAGGTGTTTATACCAAAATGTATAAATGCGGTTAATTCTAGTTGTTGCCATTCGTACTGACTTTCTGTTGGCACTACATAAGCGGCTAATTTTACCTTCTGATCTTTGGTAAGGAGATCGGGAAAGGAGAGGTGTTTCTCGAAGTAGGTGTTAGCTCTTTGATTGCAACTGGTTAATATTATTAATACTACTATGAGTAGCGGAATAAGCGTTTTGTAAGGGGAAATAACTTTAATCATCATTATCAATATTAATTGAATAACAAAGTTACTATTTTTGCACTAGATACAAATAAAAAAACCACCCTTTTGAGGTGGTCTCTGCAAAACAACTACCAATAAACTTAGTTTAATTTAATGGTAGCTTCTTCAACAACTTGGTTGAGTGTATCTGCTGCTGCAGCTGCTTCAGCTTCGATAACCGCCTGAATGCTGTCAGCTTTAACTATTGCGATACTGTCAACCCTAGCTACTTCAGCTAAACTATCTAATCTAGCTTGTTCAGCATTTACTTGTGCATTGTTGCAAGAGACAAAACCTAATGTTGCTATAGTAGCAACTAATAACACCGCTTTTTTCATTACTTTATAAAAATTAAACGATAAATAATTTTGAGAGCAAAATTAAACTGTTTTTATTGTATTGTGCTCTAATGAGCCTTATCTGATTCTTAACCAGTGAGCTAATTGAATACATTCTTCTAAAAACTTTGCAAATGTACATCATTAAACATGTTATACAACATGTTTGGATATTTATTTTTAGTTAAATAACACTAATTGATTGTAGTGCTTGATTTTAAAGCTCTCTCTTTATGCGTAAATGAAAGTTTTATTGATAAAGAAAGCGTTTAATGCTCTTTTTGGGTGTTTTTTCAAATTCATTTTCTACTAGTTCTATGGCGCTTAGTCTTTCGTATAGTGCAACAGATTTGTTGAGTATACCTTTGTTTGTTTCCATAATGTTTACAAGCTGTTCATAGCTGATGTTATCAGATCGCATAGCCTCTTTATCAGGATATACAAGTGCCACCAATCTAAACTCACGTAATATAACAACACATTCTGATATATAGGGTAGATTGTTTAAACGCGATTCGATTTCTTCGGGGTAAATATTTTGACCATTTGCAGAAAGTAGCATCGTTTTAATGCGACCTTTTATAAATAATCTTCTTCCTTTCATTATTCCTAAGTCGCCTGTCTTTAGCCATCCATCAGGTGTAAAGGTATCTTCGGTAGCTTCCTTATTTTTGTAATAACCCTTCATCACATTTTCTCCTCTAACTTGTATCTCACCTGCAATATTCTCAGGATCTGGTGATTTAATTCTTGCCTCCATGATATCTTCTAGCACAGACCCGCATGATGTGGGAACAAAATTTGAATGTTTATCAAATGCAATAAGTGGTGCGCACTCGGTCATGCCATAACCAACACTAAATGGAAAACCAATTTTATAGAAAAAAGCTTCTACTTCGGCATTGAGAGCAGCACCTCCAATCACAACTTCTCTGAAATTGCCTCCCAATGAGTTAATAAGGCTTTTTTTGAGTTTATTAAGAATAGGTTTGTTAAGTACTCCAATTTTAAGTACAAACTTCATTACAGGCTGATTAATAACAGGTAATATTTTCTTCTTGTATATTTTCTCAAATATTAGCGGAACTGTAATAATTATATTTGGTTTAACTTCTTTAAAAGCATTGATAAGATTTTGGGGTGTTGGGGCAACTCCAAGTAGAGTAATATGAACACCGGCAGAAAGTGCATATAAGAAATCGAAGGCACAACCATATACATGTGCCATTGGTAAAAAAGCAAGTGTTCGTTCGCCTCTGAACAATAAATTAAGTTTATCCGCATATATGATATTTCCGGCAAAATTATTTGCTGTAATCATCACACCCTTACTAAAACCTGTTGTTCCGGATGTATAATTAATACAAACAACTTCATCATTGTCTACATAATTATACTTTATATCATCTTTGGTAAAACCGTTTGGATATTTTTTGCTGAATAGTATATCTATTGAATCAGTAATTTTATTAACATGGTTGTTGTTGCTATTAATTAGATTAAAAGTTGGTATATCAAATATCGGTATATTTATATTGTCTTTATTTAGCTTTTCCCAAATAGGCTCATTTATAAACAAAAGTTTTGAGTCGGAGTGTTCAATTAAATGCTCCATACTTTCGTTATTAAACTCATGTAAGATAGGTACTATTACAGCACCATATGTAATTGTTGCCATAAACAGAATCGACCATGATGAGTGATTCTTACCTATAAGAGCAATCTTATCGCCTTGTTGTATTTTTAATTCAGAAAACAATATATGAAGTTTGGCTATTTCACGTGCCAACTCACCATAAGTATACGAAGTATTAACCTTATAATCGGTTAGTGCCGGTAAATCCCAATTATTTTTGAAACCATATTCATATATTTTAATAAAATTCTGTTCAATCATATATTTAATTTACTCTTTATTGCACACATTGTTGAATAGTGTGTAAAAATAGTTGCAAATATTTTATTATCAAAGTAAAAATGGTAATAAATTGAGAGTAATATTGTAATTTTGTGAGTTAATGATCTGAATGGATATAATAATTACAGTTAATTTTAATATTAAAGGTCAGATTCAGAAAGATATAAAAGAGTATGATTGATCAATCTATATTTCAAAATAAAACTGCTGCATATTACACCCTTGGTTGTAAATTGAACTTTGCAGAGACTTCTGCAATTGGAAGACAGCTGTTTAATTCGGGTATTACTAGAGTTAGAAAAGGACAACAAGCAGACATATGTGTTATTAACACTTGTTCGGTTACCGAGCTGGCAGATAAAAAGGGAAGACAGGCAATAAGAAAGGCTATTCAAGAGCATCCTTCAGCTTTTGTTGTAGTTACTGGTTGTTATGCACAATTGAAACCCGATGACATTGCTAAGATTGAAGGAGTAGATTTAGTTCTGGGTGCAGAGCAGAAGCTTGATGTTGTTAAGTATTTAGACGATCTTAAGAAAAAAGATAAAAGTGAAGTTGTAACATCTAAAACTCATAGAATAAGATCTTTCGTGCCTTCTGTATCTGCAGACGATCGAACAAGATACTTTTTGAAAGTACAGGATGGATGCGACTATTTCTGTTCATTTTGTACTATTCCATTTGCAAGAGGGAGAAGTAGAAATGGATCAATAGAAGATCTTGTAAAGCAAGCAGAACAGGTGGTAGTTGAAGGTGGAAAAGAAATCGTACTTACTGGCGTTAATATCGGAGACTTTGGTCATACCACCAAAGAGAATTTTATAGATCTACTTAAAAAGCTTGATAATGTTGAAGGTATTGAGCGATATCGAATTTCATCTATTGAACCTAACTTGCTTACTGATGAGATTATTGATTTCGTAGCCAACTCAAAACGATTTGCACCTCACTTTCATATGCCATTGCAGTCGGGTAGTGATGAGGTACTCAAACTTATGAAACGTAAGTATGATACTGCATTGTTCCGTCATAAAATAGAAAAGATAAAATCGATTCTGCCAGAAGCTTTTATTGGAGTGGATGTAATTGTTGGAGTAAGAGGTGAGACCGATGCTTATTTTGAAGAAGGAAGGGCGTTTATTGAATCAATCGACTTCTCTCAACTACATGTTTTTACTTATTCGGAACGACCTGGTACGCAGGCTCTTCAGATAGATTATTCTGTAGACACTAAAACAAAACATGCACGTAGTAAAGCGTTACTTGATTTGTCTGATGAAAAACATCTCGCATTCCAAAAGTCTCACATTGGAAACAAAAAGACAGTTTTGTTTGAACATACTATGAGGGGCAAAAAGATGCATGGCTTCACCGAGAATTATATAAAACTATACGCAGATTACAATCCTGATTTTATTAATAAAGCGATGGAGGTTGAGGTAGGTGAGTATAATGAGGAAGAAATGGCAATGAAAGCTTTGTATTAATGGACGAGGAGGATAGTAATAAAAAGAGTCTTGGATACTCACTGTTATATGCGGTGACATATCTTTTTGCTTTGTTGCCTTTTTCAGTATTATATGTTTTTTCAGACATACTTTATTTTATTGTTTATTATATAGTAAGATATCGTAGAAAAATTGTGCGCAAAAATCTCAAGAACTCATTTCCCAAAAAGAGTGAAAAGCAAATCATAGAAATAGAAAAGGAGTTTTATCTCCATTTGTGTGACTGTTACTTTGAAGCTATTAAGCTATTGAGTATTTCTGAAGAGGAAATGAAAAGAAGGATGAAGTTTGTGAATCCCGAAATTATTGAGAGATTAACTTTATCTGGAAATTCGTGTATTTTAGGCTTGGGCCATTTTGCTAATTGGGAATGGGTGTCTTCTATTATTTTACACTTAGAACCGAGATTAAAGCTAGGCTTTTTATATAAAGAACTTCATTCAATAGCATTCGATCAATTGTTCTTAAAAATGCGCAAGGGCTTTGGAGCAGTGCCTATAGAGAAGTTAAGTGCATTTCGCAGAATGGTTCAATTTAAGCAAGAAAAACAGACAATGCTAGTTGGGTTCTTGTCGGATCAGCGACCACCAAAAAATGTTAACCAATATTGGACTAAATTTTTAAACCAAGATACTAACGTACAAAATGGTATGGAACGAATAGCTAAGCATCTTGGTTGTTCTATAGTTTATTTAGACATTAAAAAGGTAAAGAGGGGTTATTATGTGGCTAAGATTTTTGTAATCACGCCAGATGCAACCGATGAGCCCGATAATGTAATAATGGAAAGATATATCAGGAAACTAGAAGAATCAGTAATTCGCGATCCTGCTATGTATCTTTGGTCGCATAACCGCTGGAAATTTAATAAACCTTCCCAACTCAATGATAACCACCAAAATTAAGATAAAAACAGCTGTTGTAATTTTAAATTGGAACGGTAAGAGTTTGCTTAAGCAATTTCTGCCTTCTGTTATTGAGCATACAGTAACTGAAGATTGCAGAGTAATTATTGCCGATAATGGGTCTACCGACGATTCTGTTGACTTTCTAAAGAATAATTACCCTCAACTTCCTCTAATTATTTTAGAAAGAAATTATGGCTTTGCCGATGGTTATAATAAAGCTTTAGAGAATGTAGATTCAGAATATGTTGTACTATTAAATTCTGATGTTGAAACCACTAGCGGATGGGTAACTGGTTTAATTTCATTTATGGATAACAACCCTCACGTTGCAGCTGTTCAACCCAAAATATTGTCATATAACGAAAAGGATAAGTTTGAGTATGCCGGAGCTGCAGGTGGATTTATAGATAAATATGGATATCCTTTTTGCAGAGGACGTATTCTTAATACTGTTGAAAGAGACGAGGGACAATATGATAAAGAAATTGATATCTTTTGGGCTACTGGTGCTTGTATGTGTGTGAGATTGAGAGATTACCAAGAGGTAGGTGGATTGGATGGCCGCTTTTTTGCCCATATGGAGGAAATTGATCTATGCTGGAGATTTAATGCAAGGGGCAGAAAGATTATGTGCATACCTTCATCTATTGTATATCATGTAGGGGGAGCTTCTTTAAGTAAAGACAATCCAAAAAAGTTGTATCTCAATTTTAGGAATAATTTATTGATGTTGTACAAAAATGTTACTCCACAAAACTTTAAACATACATTCTTGTTCCGTTATATTTTTGATTTCATGGCTTTTAGTCATTTGTTGTTGAAAGGACAGTTTAAAAGTGTCAAAGCAGTTGTGAAGGCATATAGAGATTTTTTCGAGATGCGTAAATCATATGAATCAGTGAGAGCAGAAAATATCAGTAAGATTATTGTAACAAATATTTCAAGTCAGTATAACAAGAGTATATTAATTAAATATTATTCAGGAAATAAGACTTTCAATTCATTAATCAAATAATACTGCATCACAATACTGCTCTACCAGACTGTATCGCAAAACTGCACAATAAAACTGCATTACCAAATTGCGTAATTAAACTGCTTTACTCAAAATTAAAGCTTAATGTAATCATCCTTTGGGTAGCTTTAGATAAAGAATTTGTATATTTCAAAAGACTTTCATCTTTTAAATCTTTCCTGTCTTTATTCAGAATATCTATCATTCCAAAACTGAATTTTACTTCAGGTGCAAGCTTAAACATAGGCAGATAAAAATCACAGCCAATACCTACATCAATGCCAAAATCGTAGGGTTTTAAAAGAACTGCCAATCCTTTATTAGATGCCAACTCCATGCTACCATATCCTCCAAAAAGTATATAAGGTCTATAATTATTTGTCCTTGCAGCTGATACCTTAAGGTGTACGGGTATTGAAAAATAGTTGTTACGAACTGTAGTGCTATGCTCTTCACCCGAAGTTTGTTCTTTAAAAACAAATCCCTTTTCTCCTAATAGAATAGTGGGTGTAATTCTTAAATTTATGTATTGGTTAATATAGGCATCGCCAATGATACCTACTGCAAAACCAGGAGTGTGATTGGGGATTTCCGAAAACCATACCTCACCGTTGACATTAACCAACCCCGACTGAGTAAGGATAAGGTCTTGTGTATGTAAACCAATAGTGAACCCAATGTGGAATTCTCGTTGATCTGCATAAGGTTGGTTCTGTAATTTTCGATGCTGACCAAACAGGCTTACTGTAAATAATATTGATAGTAATAGAATATAAACCTTCTTAGTTCTCATTTCACTTAAACGATAAAATTGCTTATTTATTATAATGTGACTATTATTTTTATTTAGGGGATAACAATAGATATTCCTTATGACAGATTTTTTATTTTTATAACACAAACAATTTTTGCAATTAAATAAAATCTGTACCTTTGCATAATACAAAATCGTTTTATAATAACTTAAATTTTAATTTAATATGGCTTACGTAATTGACGACAGTTGTATTGCCTGTGGTACATGCATTGATGAATGTCCTGTTGAAGCAATTTCAGAGGGTGACATCTATTCAATTGATGCAGATATGTGCACCGATTGTGGTGCTTGCGCAGATGTTTGTCCTACAGAATCAATTCATCCAGTATAAAAGACTGTAATTTGAGACAAAAAGAAGCTGAACAGAAAATGTTCAGCTTTTTTTATGATGCATATGCCCAGTCAAAAATACCAGTAACGGTTATTTAGGACTAGTCAAAATTGTATATAAAAAATCCGATAGGAGATTGAGCTTTCCCATCGGATAATTTTGATTTATAAACCTTTAAAGGTTATTATAGTATTGCTTAATTAAGCGTTTACAGTGTTCATGTGCGCAATTAAATCGAGCAATTTAACTGAGAATGCCCATTCGTTATCATACCATGAAAGTACTTTAACAAAATTAGGACTTAACTGAATACCACCCTTTTCGTCGAATACAGAAGTGTGTGGGTTACCAATGAAGTCGCTTGAAACAACAGCTTCGTCAGTATAA
The DNA here is from genome assembly GCA_015478775.1 of Fermentimonas sp. Lineage (GTDB taxonomy): Bacteria > Bacteroidota > Bacteroidia > Bacteroidales > Dysgonomonadaceae > Proteiniphilum. The sequence continues at coordinate 26,304 of JADMKP010000002.1, forward strand.
CCAAGAACACCTTTCAATTCACCTTCTGAAGCTTCTTTCATTGCAGCGCAAATTTCTTCATATGTGGTTTCTTTTTCTAAACGTGCAGTAAGGTCTACTACAGATACGTTAAGAGTAGGAACACGAAGAGACATACCTGTTAGTTTTCCATTAAGCTCTGGAATTACTTTACCTACTGCTTTAGCAGCTCCTGTAGATGAAGGAATAATATTGCCTGAAGCAGCACGTCCACCTCTCCAGTCTTTTGCTGAAGGACCATCAACAGTTTTCTGTGTTGCAGTTGTTGAGTGAACTGTAGTCATTAACGCTTCTACAATGCCAAATTTGTCATTCAATACTTTAGCGATTGGAGCTAAACAGTTTGTTGTACATGATGCGTTAGATACAAACTGCTCACCTTTAGTGTAAGATTTGTGGTTTACGCCTACTACATACATGCGTGTATCGTCTTTTGAAGGACCAGACATAACAACATATTTTGCACCTGCATCAATATGAAGTTGAGCTTTATCTTTAGAAAGGAAAAGACCTGTTGATTCAACTACATACTCTGCACCTACAGCATCCCACTTAAGATCGGCAGGGTTTCTTTCTGAAGTTACACGTATTTCATTTCCATTTACAACTAGTTTGCCGTCTTTAACGTCTACTGTTCCGTTGAATTTACCATGAATAGTGTCATACTTTAACATATAAGCTATGTAATCAACATCAAGTAAATCATTTATACCCACAACCTGGATATCATCTCTACCTTGAGCAGCACGGAAAACCAAACGTCCGATGCGGCCGAAACCATTTATACCTACTTTAATCATAATTTATTGAATTTTATTTGTTAAAAGTGTTATCTGTTTTGCCTAAAAACTATCTTATTAATAGAAACACAAAAATACATAATCTTTTCTTTTATATGAAATCTTTTTATGCAAAAAACTGTAAATTATAACCATAAGCACATCATTAATTATTTCTCTCACACTTCTTACTCATGTTTACTGCTTAAAATGATTTAACGTGGTCTGTAAATAGTTAAAGCTATGATATGTGTTTTGTTAGTACCTTGTCTGGACTTTCTTCGGATCCTCCTCGAAAATTTCGATGGGAATCCGATAAAGGTTGGGACAAAACAGGGATTAAGTATTAATGAAATATATCTGGTTTGAAAATATATGATTTATTTTTTGTTATATATCAATTATATAAAAATTGCTGCCTTCATAACACTTAAATTAAAGTTTATAATCTCAAATATATAACGTATTGTATTTCTTTGCAATAACAATATTTAAATCAATTATGTTTCATGTTGAGGATGGTGAGCTTAGCATTAAAATTTCGAATCATTTTACTATCTTTGTGCTCCCAATAATAAAAAAGATTGAATTTATAAATTATAGAAATGTCCGACGATAAAAAGATTATTTTTTCTATGGTGGGTGTAAGTAAAACTTTCCCGCCTCATAAACAAGTTTTAAAAGATATATACCTCTCATTTTTTTATGGTGCCAAAATTGGTATTATAGGTCTCAACGGGTCTGGTAAATCTACTCTACTAAAGATAATTGCAGGAATTGAAAAGGAGTTTCAAGGCGATGTTGTTTCAGATAAAAGCTTTACAGTGGGTTATCTTGAGCAGGACCCGAAGCTAGATGAAACAAAAACCGTTATTGATATAGTTAGAGAAGGTGTTCAGCCTATAATGGATATGCTTGCCGAATACGAAGAAATTAACCTGAAGTTTGGTTTACCTGAATATTATGAGAATGAAGATAAGATGAATTCTCTTTTTACTCGTCAGGCCGACCTGCAAGATAAGCTCGATGCATCTGATGCATGGAGTATAGATAATAGGCTAGAGCGTGCTATGGATGCATTACGATGCCCACCCGAAGATCAGTCAATTCACGAGCTTTCGGGTGGTGAACGACGCAGAGTGGCCCTTTGCCGCCTTCTTTTGCAAGAGCCGGATGTTCTACTATTAGATGAGCCTACCAACCACCTCGATGCAGAATCAATTGATTGGTTAGAGCAGCATTTGCAACAGTACCAAGGAACGGTTATTTGTATTACCCACGACCGCTATTTTCTTGATCATGTGGCTGGTTGGATTCTTGAACTAGACCGTGGTGAAGGTATTCCATGGAAAGGTAATTACACCTCATGGCTAGAACAAAAGACCAAGAGGATGGCTCAGGAGGAGAAGCAGGCTAGTAAAAGACGTAAAACTCTTGAACGAGAGCTTGATTGGATTAATATGGCTCCTAAGGCTCGTCAGGCCAAAGGTAAGGCTCGTTTGAATACTTATGAGCAGTTGCTTAATCAGGATCAGAAAGAGAGAGAAGAGAAGCTTGAAATATTCATTCCAAACGGACCTCGTTTAGGTAATAAAGTAATTGAAGCTCATGATGTATCTAAAGCATTTGGAGATAAGTTGTTGTTCGATAATCTCAACTTTATGCTACCTCCAAACGGAATTGTTGGTGTGATAGGACCAAACGGTGCCGGAAAGACCACTTTATTTAGAATGATAGAGGAGTTGGAGAAACCTGATTCTGGTAATTTTGAAGTGGGAGAAACTGTTGTAACTGCGTATGTCGACCAACAACACGTGTCAATAGATCCTAACAAGACGGTATTTCAGGTTGTATCAGGTGGTTTAGAGTTTGTAAAAGTTGGTGGAAAAGATATTAACTCACGTGCATATCTTGCTCGTTTTAACTTTTCGGGTGCCGATCAGGAAAAACTGTGCGGAGTGCTTTCGGGGGGTGAGCGTAATCGTCTTCATCTTGCTCTTACATTAAAAGCTGGTGCTAACGTACTGCTTCTGGATGAGCCTACTAATGATATCGACATAAATACTTTGCGTGCATTAGAAGAGGGCTTGGAGGGATTTGCCGGATGTGCTGTGGTAATATCGCACGATAGATGGTTCCTTGATCGTATTTGTACGCATATTTTAGCGTTTGAAGGTAATTCAGAGGTATTCTTTTTTGAAGGATCATACAGTGAGTATGAAGAAAACAAAAAGATGCGAATGGGTAATGTTGAGCCCAAACGAGTTCGTTACCGTAAACTTTAGTTTAGGGAATTGCCCTTAAGCTTAATTATTCATTTTGCTGATTATCATCAATATATGAGAAAATTATTATTGTTTGCATTTATATTTATCTCTTGCTCATTTATATATGGGCAAGAGAAATTGTATAAGGGTAGGGTGGTTGACGCAAAGTTCCACACACCTGTTGCATACACTGCGGTTTATATACAAAACACTCGTTATGGAACTGTAGCCAACAATATTGGCGAATTCTCATTTATGGCTCCTGATTCATTAAATAATGTTCAACTGGTAATTGCACGTACAGAATATAAATTGCAATATCTTGATGTTGACAATCAGCTTAATGAAGAGTTTTTAATAACTCTAATTCCCGATGATTTTGAGCAAAGGTCAAAAACAATTCAAGATAGCCTTTCGGTCAGTACAGGGGGTTTTAATTCATTTATAATTAAAGCTACTAATTTTGTTAAAGATGATTGGATTCCGCTTGGTAATCCAGAAACTAATAAATTCGATTTCGGCAGGATACAAACATTCCCAACATTTAACCCAATTGAGGGTCTACGACTAAGAGCTGGTTTTGCCTCTAATTCCAGATTAAGTCCCAATTTATTTATAAAAGGATACGGAGCTTATGGGTTTGGTGATCAGAAATTCAAATATAGGGGAGAAATAACTTATTCATTTGATAAAAAGGCATATCACGACCAGGAGTTTCCTAAGAATAATATCAACTTAATTTACGAGAACGATATTTATTCTCCTGGAGAAATGCATCCCAGGTCGCCCAACAACTTACTGTTGATTACATATCGCAGATCTGAAAATGAGGCTACTTACAGAAACTTTGCAGAAGTAAATTGGGATAGGGAGCATCAGAATGGCATGGCCTATACAGCTTGGGTAAGGAAATCGCGAATGGTTCCACAAGGTGATTTGTTATTCCAACGCACTTCAGGAAACACACTTTTTATAGACAATTCTTTACATACAACAGAAGTAGGTTTGCAATTGCGTTATGCAGCAAGAGAGGCATATATACAAAAAAAACGCAAAAGAATTCCTATAGAAACAACTAGTCCCGTTTTATTCCTTTCTCACTCAATAGGATTAGCCGAAATTATGGGTTCAGAAACACCCTATCACCGCACCGAGATATCAGCCCAAAAACGTTTTGTATTAGGTTATACTGGTCGTATTGATGTAGTTGGTGAAGCAATGAAGGTATGGAATGTTGTTCCTTTTCCTCTACTGGTTTATCCAAATCAACGATATAGACACCATATCGAAAACAATGCATTCTTTCTTAATCGTGCGCTAGAGTTTGTTGCCGATGAGCAAGTTACGCTGCGTGCTACTTTTGTTGGTGACGATTTATTATTAGCAAAAATTCCAATCATCAATAAGTTGCAAATTAGAGAGTTGCTGTCATTTAGAGCATCGTACGGAAGGTTATCTTCAGGAAATCAGCGTGGGTTTTTAAATTCAGATGAAATGATTTCACATCCCTTAAATCTTTATAATTTCCCACAAGCTTCATATCAATACGGATCTAAGCCATACGTAGAAGGAACTATAGGTATTACAAACATCTTGGGGCTACTTAGAGTTGAATATGTGCACCGTTTCACATATCGCAATCATCCCGATGCATTGCTAGGTAAAGTTAGAATTGACGTTACATTATAATTCTATTTTGAAACTGAATTTTGTTGTATTAAGAACAAAGAATTACCAAGATTAAAGAAAAATAAAGGGTAAAGTTTTTTTATAAGATAATGATTGATAGGATAAATAAATTAAAAAGCAATATTGCAGATACCTGGATAGAGGTATTTTGGAAAAGCCCCTATCATCTATCGGCATTAAAAGTCACAATATCTATTGCTTTTTTACTAATACCATCATTACTTCTGTTTAACAACCCTTTTATTGGAACCACAATGGCCTTAGGTGTGGTAGCTATGGCTTTAGGTGAAACAGATGTTCACCCTCGTGGCAGAAGCAAATCAGCCTTAGTTTCTCTTGTAATTTACTTGATAGTAAGCTGTTGCGTAGAATTTGCATTTTCTTATCCAATATTTTTTGCTCTTCTTATAATTGTTTCTGCCTTTACACTTACATTAATTGGAGGTTTAAACCAAAGAATGCAGGGTATCACCTTCGGAGCCTTGTTGATATTTGTATACACCATGTTAGGTGCCAGTTCAACTGATATTTGGTATCATCAACCTATACTTTATACCATTGGTGCTTTTGCTTACTCAACTGTTTCTATACTACTTCTTCGCAGAAGACCATATAGGCTGTTAAAAGAGCAATTGGCACGTGGCTTTCATTATCTTGCAGATTATATCGATATCAAGGCAAACTTATTCCCAAGCGATTCGTATTCTCAAAAGAGTATTCGTAATCAATTGGCTCAAAAAAATATTATGCTTGCACAGCAGATCGAGAATTGTAAAAATCATCTCTATAGTTTTTCAGATGAAAGCAATGCCGATACAATGCCTGTTGTAAATAACTATTACCGTAAATGGTTCTTACTACAGGAAATGCAAGAACGCGCACTTTCTAGTCACGAACGATATGATCTGTTAAGTAAAGAAGTTGGCAATATTGAATTAATAGAAGGTTTTGGACAATTGATGAAAGAGCTTGGTAGTGCAATGCATAAATATGCCGACTCGTTGCTTACAGACAAGCCATATAAGCATCCACTCTCATTACGCTGGACACTCTCGGCTGTTGAGAGTATGATCGAAGAGGAGCAGTTTTCTACGCATAATCAAGCCCTCTTTTTACTAATGAGAAATCTGAAGGGGTTGGAAGAGAATTTAAGAAAGGAAGAGATTCTTATTTCAAAAATTGATGTAACTGTTTTCAATAGTCGCAAACCCCAACATACAAGTATTGTAACACTCCTAAATCCATATCATCCTCGTTTTAAATCAGCTGTAAGGCTTACTTTAGCTTGGCTTTTGGGATATACTGCAATTCAATTATTGCATATCGATAAAGGTGCGTGGATACTTCTTACATCACTAATTGTATTTCAACAAACTTATAGTGCCACCCGTATTAGATTGTTTAATCGTGTTTTAGGGACCCTTATGGGAGTGATACTTGGGGTTTTGGTAGCTCAAATACTACCAACCATTTCTGGGCAGATAATTCTTCAACTCACATCAATTTATCTTTTCTTCTATTGGTTGAAGAAAAACTATGTTGTTGCTGCTGTTTTTATTACAACTTATGTTCTAGCTTCGTTCAATATACTTTCTGATCAAGGAGTTGCTGTAATGTTTCCCAGAATAATTGATACACTTTTAGGAGGTGCAATTGCTTACCTGGTGGTTCGTTTTGTGTGGCCCGATTGGCAGTACAAACGATTGCCACAGCTTCTTATTACTGCTGTTGAGAAAAACAAACGCTACTTCGAAAGTATATATGAAGGTTCTGTCACAGAAGAAGATTATCTGCACAACCGACGCACGGCCTATAATGCAGATAATGAACTTACTTCGGCATGGAAAGGAATGCGACTAGAGCCTAAGGATTCTAAGCAATATCAAGAAAGTGCCTTCAGCTTAACTAATCTGAATCATGCATTACTGTCGTACATATCAGCATTTGGTGTTCATAAGCATGCCGAGGAGCTTACAAATAAAGAACAAGAGTTTTGTATCGGAATAAGTGAAGTATTACAAAATGTTTCGAATTTGCTTAATAATATGGCCAACCAACAACAGATAGATTCACTTATTCAATCTGCAATTTTCTGGGAAGATTCTTTGGAGGAAATGCTGAAAGATACTTCCAACGCCAGAGCAGGATTAATTTATAATATTGCTCATGTCTCTCGTGAAATTCTAATTGAAGCAAAAGAGATTTCTAAAAATACATAGCTGTTCCACTATCAATACCATCATGTTTTATTTTGTATTATCTTTGTAGCTTATAATTGACATAATTAAATGATTACGATCTTAGGTATAGAGTCTTCATGCGATGATACTTCGGCTGCTGTTATACGTAATGGGGTAGCCCTTTCTAATGTAATAGCCGGACAAGCAGTTCATGAGCGCTACGGTGGTGTGGTTCCAGAACTCGCTTCAAGGGCACATCAGCAAAATATAATCCCTGTAGTACATGATGCTTTAAAACAAGCGGGAGTTACAAGAGACGAAATAACTGCAGTTGCATTCACTAGGGGCCCAGGCCTTCTTGGGTCGCTTCTTGTAGGAACATCTTTTGCTAAAGGTCTTTCCACAGCTCTTAATATTCCTATGATAGAGATTAATCATCTGCAGGCTCATGTTTTGGCACACTTTATAAAAGAAGATGAAGACGATAAAAATCAACCAGAATTTCCTTTTCTTTGTCTATTGGTATCAGGGGGTAATTCACAAATCATACTTGTGAAATCATATAACGATATGGAAATTATAGGTCAAACTATAGATGATGCTGCTGGTGAGGCTTTCGACAAGTGCGCCAAGGTTATGGGACTAGGTTATCCTGGAGGCCCCGTTGTAGATAGACTCGCTAAGATGGGCAATCCTGATAGATTCAATTTCAATAAACCACGAATCGCCGGCTATGATTATAGTTTTAGTGGATTAAAAACTTCATTCCTTTATTTCTTAAGAGATGAACTAAAAAATGCTAGCGATTTCATAGAGAATAATAAAAACGATCTCTGTGCATCATTGCAGAAAACAATTATTGAAGTTCTTATGGATAAGCTTTACAAAGCTTCTGAAGATCTAAAAATAAAAGAAGTTGCTGTAGCTGGAGGGGTATCTGCTAACTCAGCATTAAGAAGTGCATTTGAAGAATATAGTCAAAAGTATGGATGGAAAATTCATATACCTAAGTTTGCATATACTACAGACAATGCAGCCATGGTAGCAATATCAGGTTATTATAAATATCTCGATAAAGAATTTGCAACTCCAGATATTGCACCTTTTGCAAGAGTCTCAATTTAACTAGACAAAAAAAAACAAATAATAGTGATGGAGGAAAATAAAAAGAGTCTCAATTTCATTGAGCAGATTGTAGAGAAAGATTTACGCGAAGGTCATAATGATGGAAGAATACAAACTCGATTTCCACCCGAACCCAACGGCTATCTACATATTGGTCATGCCAAAGCCATATGTATAGACTTTGGAATTGCCGAAAAATATAATGGCATCTGCAATCTTCGCTTCGATGACACTAATCCAGTTAAAGAAGATGTGGAGTATGTTGACTCTATCATGAAGGATATAAATTGGCTTGGCTTCCATTGGGACAACGTTTATTATGCCTCAGATTATTTTCAACAACTATGGGATTTTGCTATAAAACTCATTAATGAAGGTAAAGCATATATAGATGAGCAATCGGCCGAAGACATTGCCAAACAAAAAGGTACTCCCACTACACCCGGAACGGAAAGTCCTTTTCGTAACCGCCCTATTAGCGAAACACTAGAACTGTTTCAAAAGATGAATAGCGGTGACGTTCCTGAAGGGAAGATGGTTCTACGTGCAAAAATAGATATGGCTTCATCAAATATGCACATGAGAGATCCCATTATTTATCGTGTTATCCATATACCGCATCATCGCACAGGAAATCAGTGGAAAGCTTATCCTATGTACGATTTTGCACATGGCGAATCGGACTATTTTGAAGGCGTCACGCACTCATTATGTACATTAGAGTTTGAAGTTCACCGTCCATTATACGATTGGTTTCTAGATCAACTTGCCGATACTGAGTATCGTCCTCAACAAATTGAGTTTAATCGTCTAAACCTCACATACACGGTAATGAGTAAGCGTAAATTGCTTGAACTCGTGCAAGAGAAGTTAGTGTCGGGATGGGATGATCCACGTATGCCAACTCTCACAGGAATGCGTAGAAGAGGCTACACACCACAGTCTATCCGTAACTTTATTGACTCCATTGGTTATACAAAATACGATGGTGTCAACGATATGTCGCTACTGGAACATGCTGTTCGTGAGGATCTTAATAAACATGTTACAAGAGTCTCGGGAGTGATTGATCCTATCAAACTTATTATTACAAACTATCCCGAAGATATGGTTGAAGAGATGGAGACAATTAATAATCCGGAAGATGCAACTATGGGTAGCAGAAAACTAAAATTCTCGCGAGAGGCCTGGATTGAGAGAGATGACTTTATGGAAGATGCTCCAAAGAAGTACTTCAGACTAACCCCTGGTAGTGAGGTGCGACTTAAAAGTGCTTATATTATCAAGTGCACCGGTTGCAAAAAGGATGAAGAAGGAAATATCTTAGAGGTTTATGCCGAATATGATCCTCAAACAAAAAGTGGAATGCCCGAAGCGAACCGTAAAGTAAAAGGAACAATTCATTGGGTTTCTGTTGCACACAGCCTCAATGCAGAGGTTAGACTTTATGACAGGCTATTCATGGTTGAAGATCCATTTGCAGATAAAGAGAAAGATTTTAAAGATCTTATGAATCCCAATTCGCTAATAGTAAAGAAAGGATGCAAAGTTGAAGAGTACCTAAATGAAGCAAAACCTGGTGACAGGTTTCAATTTCAACGTATAGGTTATTTCAATATCGACTCAGATTCAACTCCTCAAAACTTAGTATTTAATCGTACAGTTGCACTCAGAGATTCGTGGAAGAACAAAGGTGAATAAGCAAATCCTGTTAATATGGAAGATAACGAACTGGATATAGACTCACTGGTAGAGAAATATGAGAATATGCAAGCTCTTGGCAAAAATATTTATTTAGATGCCGATGAGTTTGCTATGCTTATAGAATATTATAGTGGCGAAGGTGATCAAGAAGAGGCAGAGACACTTGTTGAAGAAGGATTAAAAATTCATCCTGGTAGTGCTTTGCTAATGCTTGCCAAAGCTAAAATACTTATTCTTTCTACTAAATATGAGGAAGCGCTCGATTATTTAAGGTACTCTTCAAATGATAGTGATATCGACTATGCACTACTGAAGATAGAAGCACTCTTACACCTATCTGAGTTTGATGAAGTTGAGAAGTTGTCTATTAAGATTTTAGATCGTGATCTTCCAGAAGAAGATTTTTATTATTTCATAACTGAGGTGGGATATCTACTAAATGATGTAGATAAATTCAATCGCGCAATAGCATATCTCGAAGAAAGTTTAAAGATAAATAACTCTAATACTGATGTTATAGTTGATCTTGCATATGCATATGAAATGAAAGGAGATATGATAAAAGCTATTGAGTACAACGATCAATTACTCGATATAGATCCATATTCTTTTGATGCATGGGTAAATATAGGGAAGCTATATTCAATGAACGAACAGCATGATAAAGCCATTGAAGCATTCGACTTTGCCCTTACTATAAGAGAGGATGATATGGCAGCAATGAAAATGAAGGCTCTTTCATTGTACTTAAATGAAAATGTAGAAGAATCAATCAAACTATTCAGAAAATGCTTATCACTATCGCCCCATGATGAGTCGGTCTACGACTCTTTACTAGAGGCTTATGCCGCATTGGAGCTTTATGATGAAATGGATAATATTATAGATCTTAAAGAGAGTTTGTTTGGAAGTGCAGGCATTATTGCCAAACGTGCAAGTGTTTATATCAGTAAGCAAGAGTATGAAAAAGCAAAAGATCTATTTCTCCAAATAACCGAATCCGATAAAAAAACATTCGATTATTACTTACTTGAAGGTGAGTTGGCATTTAATGAAAATGATTTTATAACTGCTGAGGCAGCCTATATAAAAGCTTCTTTAATTTCTGAAGAAAATGAAGATGTACTAGATAGATTGGCAAATGTTTGTGTTGCACAAGAAAAGTATATTGAAGCGGCAAATTATCTAGAAGAGCTTTTAGATCTTGCACCCGATTTTCCTACTGCAAAATCGCGACTCGCATTTATACGCTTCGAGATAGGATCCAAAGAACCATTTGATGAAATAATGCAGCAATTCTCCGACGATGAGCTTCGTTTATTATTGAGTATGCTAATGGGAAATGATATCTCGGATTACGACGATTACGATCGTGGAAAAATTCTTACACGACTTAACGAAGCACGAGAAAACAGAGTACTTTTTAAGAATATAAAGTATTAAATTCAATAAACTTATATGATTCTTATTCTAATACTCATTTATTGATATTTAGCTCCCCTAAGGTCAGAGTGTCTCAGCAATCCTTTTTATATCTTCAATTCCTTTAGAAAAACCTTCATTCATTTCTTGTTCATATTCATTAAGTATATCAACTGTAATAACTAATCTTGTAATGCCGTCGATTTCTTTTAGTTGATATTTTTCGAACGAACCATTGTCATATCTCTTGCCTTTAACTCCGTTAACCATTTCTCCAAGATGGTTAAAAATAACTTCATTAGGTTTCTCCAGTTTTGTAATCGTAGCATACATACCATTGCTGTTGGGACCAAGAAATAAAGTGCTTCCACCCACTTCCCAATCAGACTCATATAAAGAACCTGGTGAAAAGTGAGCTGTCCACTCCTTATAATTATCATCGTTCCATATTGCATCCCAAACCTTATCAATTGGAGCATTTATATCAATAGTAAATGAGATTGTTTTCATATTGCTTTTATTAATTAATTCTGTACGTTAATGATAGGTTAAGCATAGGCCACCATTTTAAAAGACTCTCAGAAAAAGGTAAATCCAATTCATTAGTCAGTCGGTCAAACCATACTTCACCTGTTTCATTAATATTTGGGCTAGATAATGTGTATTTGCCCTGATATACCATCCCCAATTCAAATCTAACACCAACTCTGTTTTGAGGAATAGTTCTTCCAACTCCTATACCCAAGTAAGGTTTTATTGTATTTCCCATTACAAGCTTACCATCAAAACTACCATCATCATTTGGAGTAATCACTATATCTTCATACCTCAACACCGGCTTGTCTCCCAAAGTCTCAACCAAAGCCTCATAGTCATCAATTAGTCCATTTGTAGATGCATGATTATTTCCAAAGTAGAGGCCACCTGTAATAGAAAATATACTATTAGCCGCAGGGTAGTAGTCTACCATCGCCTTGAAATTAGGAAATGTAATTTTAGTATCGTTCAACCTCGCCTGTGTGGTTACTTCATATTCTCTAAATATAACATCTATGTCAAACTCTTCAGATTCCTTGTCAGTATAAGAGAAGTAATCTACACCTACTCTCAATTTGAAGTTAGGCGAAAGCGTTGTAGCCCCCTGGACTCCAAAACCATATAAGCCGGCATTAACACCAATCCCCCAACTGTCAAAAGGCGTATACTGAGCATTTCCAGTGAATACGAAAATGCTAAGTAGTAAGAATAACGAAATCGATTTTCTAAACATAAGCAACGAAATTATTTTAAAGCTCTTCTCTCAATTACTTTTATGCTTTAATCACAATTTTTTTAAAGCTTCTCTCACGGATTCAGAAAGTGGGGTAGTGGGTCTGCCAATTAGTTGCGAAAGTTGTTTTGAGCCGTCATATAAATCGTCGTTAGATGCAGAAACATCCCAGCCTGCAATTGCTTCAGCTAAAGGACCGGGTACGTTAAAACTTTTAAGTGCTTCAATATACTCACCCTCAGTTAAATTTTTATACGGAATCTTTTTACCAGACTGTTTCGAAACTTCGGCAGCCAAGTCGTGTAATGTATATGAATCGTCGCCCGCAAGTTCATAGATTTTACCTTTGTGACTTTCATCGGTAATAACAACAGCTGCAGCTTCTGCGTAATCAGCGCGTGATGCCGAGGATATTCTGCCATTGCTTGCACTACCTATATAAGCACCACCTTCAACTGCACCTTTTATAGTGTTGGCATAATTTTCGGTATACCACCCATTCCGCAAAATAGTATAATCAATACCCGAATCAATAATAGCCTGTTCTGTTGTATGATGTTCAGCAGCAAGAGATAATGAAGAATTATCTGCACGCAGTAAACTAGTATAAACAATCCATTTTACACCATTCTTCCATGCAGATTCAATTACATTTAGATGTTGTTTAGCACGTTGTCCAATTTCATTACTTGATATTAATAATAAACGATCAATACCCTTAAGTGAGTCAGTTAATCCATCTCTATTGCTGTAATCAAATTTGCGAGTCTCAACTCCCAGCTTGCTTGCTTTCTCGGGTGTGCGCACTAATACTACTATTTCATCATGCGGAATTCTTTTCTTTAATTCCTTAATTACTAGTGTTCCTAATTGTCCTGTTGCTCCTGTAACTCCTATTTTCATATAGTTTAATTTTTATTGATAACTACAATTAAACAGAATTCAAGGTTGTATTGTTTTAATTTTAAACAAGTATACTATTATGTAAAACTACAATACTTGTGTTTTTTCACATAAAATAACTATTTCTCATGCAAGGTTTCCTATATACATCTATTTAATAGAATGAGAAATGAATTAATAACTATTTTAAAAACAACGATGGTATTATGAAGACTACAAAATTATTTTTAACAACACTTATACTGATAGGCATTTTGGTTCTTCCATCTTGTCTCGACGATGATGATGATATAAACCTAATGTATCCCAATGCTTTGGTAACTGTTAGAGAGGCAGTAGATGAAACGGTTTTTCTCCAATTAGATGATAATACTACTCTGCTTCCAATCAACTTAACTTCTCATCCCTTCAATTCTAAGGAAGTTAGGGCATTAGTAAATTATAATGAACTAGACGACCCAAGTGGAGTGTATGACATGGCAGTTCATGTAAATTGGATTGATAGTATAAGAACTAAACCCATGGCCCCTAATTTGGGAGATCAAAATGATGAAAGATATGGCTCAGACCCTGTTGAAATCATAAACGACTGGGTTACAATTGCTGAGGATGGATATCTCACACTTCGATTTAGAACCATTTGGGGAGGAAGTGGAACAACTCATTTTGTAAATCTTATATCAACCGAAAATCCCGATAACCCCTATGAGGTGGAGTTCAGGCATGATGCAGATGGAGATGTAAGTGGCAGAATGGGCGATGGCTTGGTTGCTTTCAAGCTCGATGATCTTCCCAATACAAATGGTGAAACCGTTAAATTGAAACTCGTATGGAAATCATTTAATGGTAATAAATCAGCAGAATTCGATTACCGCACTCGCTCAGCAACTCCAGCATCTAATGCTGTTGCAGCCGAAAGAAGTGTAATCCCAATTAAATAATCAATTATCATTTAAGGTTGTACCTTTGTATAAGGGTACAGCCTTTTTTATTAAGCTTAAAATAATTGATATATACATCAGGACTAAACCTGTAAATGACAAAAGAAGAAATTAAAGAGCATAAACTTCTTCAGCAAATGGTGCAAGGCAATAAAGTTGCCATGAAGAAATTTTATGAAGAAAACGCCGGGTATTTAACTGCGGTTTGTTCTCGCTATATCTCAAATAAAGAGGATGTTAAAGATGTTATTCAAGAAAGTTTTATCAAAATATTTAAAGCAATAGATAAGTTCGAATTCAAAGGAGTGGGATCGCTCAGAGCATGGTCGGCACGCATAGTGGTAAACGAAGCATTGAAGCATCTTAAAGTAACTGATAAAATGCAATTAACAACACTACCTAGTTGGGACCTGCCGGATACGGCCGATAATCAGGAACCCGATTTTGAAGATATACCCACTACTGCTATTTTAGATATGATACAATCGTTGCCACCAGGCTATCGCACGGTATTTAATCTTTATGTATTTGAAGAGAAGAGTCACAAAGAAATTGCAACTATACTAAATATTGCAGAAAGCACATCAGCCTCCCAGTTTCATAGAGCAAAGGGCTTGTTAGTAAAAGAGATTGAGTTATACAGATTAAAATTAAAACAATATGAGCGATCATTGGCAAGATAACCTACGCAAACGAATGGATTTGCATGAGGAGACCGCACCCGAAGGATTGTGGAAAGATATTGAGCAGCATGTCGATTTCTATGGTCCAGTGCATATCGATAAGCCTCGAAGAAAAATATTATTATGGTCGTTAAGCAGCGTTGCAGTAGCAGCAGTTGCAATTATTCTATTGGTTTTATTCCCATTCAACAACCAATCACCTCTCTTGCCAACAAACGACCTAGTAGTTTCTGAAATTACAGATCAAACTGATGTAGCTGAATCAGCTCGACAACAATACAACAATGTGTCCGATCAAATACCTGCGGACGAAAATGATAATGTCCAGTTAAATGAAAATGATAATGTCCAGTTAAATGAAAATG
>JADMKP010000003.1 GCA_015478775.1 Fermentimonas sp.
GTTTGCTTCCAGATAGTGTTCCTTCCAAAAGCGGGTGCAAAGATAGAGGTTATTTCTTACCGTGCAAACAAAACCACAAGTTATTTTCAAATAATAATGATGTTTTTTCAAGGCAGAACATCATCTGCATGATTATCAAGGATATAAAAATTGAAGAAAAAACATCTTTTTTCTGAATAAAATCACTTTTGATGAAATTTAGCGCAAAAGAGGAAATTTAAGCATCAATTTAAGTTCATAAATAAAGCACATTTTGAGCCGAAAACAGTAAAATAATCGCTCTAACATCTGTTTTTATATATAAAAGCATTTCTATGAATGATTTTTTTCATTCACCTTTTTGGAGTTTTCAATCTTTATAAACCCATTTCAAGCCGATACACGTTGTACTTTATCTGTACATTCTCCCTACCAACTCTTGATTAACACTGTATCAACCCTGTTCCAACACATTGTTAATACAGAGTTGATACAGTGTTAACTGAGAGTTGGTAGGGAATAAGCAGGGACTTGGTACAGAATAACCAGTCTAACTGATACCAGGTAAGTTCAACATGAGCCAGTAAATATAAAATCACATTTTATGTGTATCTTGCGCAAAATTTCAAACTTTACAATTAATGAGAGGTATTATTCATATTTTAAAAAGATTTTTGCCACCATATAAGAAATATGTTTCACTGGCTTTTATCTTTAATCTATTAACTGCAGTATTAAATGTATTTTCACTTGCCACTATAATTCCAATTCTTCAGGTATTATTTAAAGTAAACACCCAAACATTTGAATTTATAGCATGGAAAGGTACCGACAAAGCATTTATTGATGTAGTCCTTAATAATGTGAATTGGTATGTCACATCTTTAATTGAGACATATGGGGGCAGTTATACATTAATGATGTTAGCTATTGCTTTAATAGTAATGACTCTTTTAAAAACTGCTTCGGCATACTTTGGTTCATATTTTATAATTCCAATACGCACGGGTGTAGTAAAAGACATAAGAAACAATATTAATGACAAGATACTCTCTTTACCACTGGGGTTCTTTTCTGAAGAGAGAAAAGGAGATATATTAGCAAGAATTTCGGGAGACGTAAATGAGGTTGAGAACTCCGTAATGAGTTCGTTAGACATGCTTTTCAAAAATCCCATACTCATTGTTATATATCTGGTAACAATGACAATTTTGAGTTGGCAGCTTACACTATTTGTTTTGGTGGTACTTCCAATAATGGGATTTATAATGGGAAGAGTTGGCAGAAACCTCAAAAGAAGTTCATTTGAAGCACAAAACAAATGGGGTGAGTTAATGTCGCAAGTGGAAGAAACACTAAGTGGACTACGAATTATAAAAGCATTTGTTGCTGAAGACAAAATTTCTAAACGATTTCATCACGGAAGCAACCAATTTAGAAGGATGTCCAACAGAATTTCGCGCAGACAACAACTGGCACATCCAATGAGCGAGCTTTTGGGAACCATCACAATTGCAATTGTATTATGGTTTGGAGGTTCGCTTATCTTAGGTAATAATAGTATAATAGACGCTGCCACATTTATATACTATCTTACCATATTCTATAGTATTATTAATCCTGCAAAAGAATTCTCCAGATCTGCTTATGCTGTGCAACGTGGATTGGCATCAATGGAAAGGATTGACAAAATTCTTGATGCCAAAAATACTATTACAGATCCTAATGTGCCCATTAAATTAACATTTAACAAAAGCATCAATTATAAGGATGTTTGGTTTAAATACAATAATGATTGGGTTATAAAAGGAGTGAACCTTACTATAGAAAAGGGGGAAACAGTAGCACTGGTTGGTCAATCGGGTTCGGGTAAATCTACAATGGCCGATATTTTACCTAGATTCTATGATATACAAAAAGGGGGTATATTTATTGATGACACTAACATAAAAGACCTCAAGATAAACGAGTTAAGATCGCTGATGGGAAATGTAAATCAAGACCCCATTCTTTTTAATGACACATTTTACAACAACATTGCATTTGGTGTTAAAGAGGCCAGCGAGAGTCAAATCATTCAAGCAGCTAAAGTGGCCAATGCACACGAATTTATAATGGCAACTGAGAAAGGCTACTTAACAAACATAGGCGATCGTGGAGGTAAGCTATCGGGTGGGCAAAGACAAAGAATTAGTATTGCAAGAGCAATATTAAAGAATCCCGAAATTCTTATTCTGGATGAAGCAACCTCTGCACTCGATACAGATTCAGAAAGACTAGTTCAAGAAGCATTAGATGTACTTATGAAGGATCGTACTACTATTATTATTGCACACAGGCTTTCTACAATAAAAAATGCCGATAAGATTTGTGTATTAAAAGATGGAGAAATCGTAGAGTCGGGGAAACACGAGACTTTGTATGCTCAAAATGGTTACTACACTAAGTTATGTGATATGCAGGGTAATTTAATGACAGAGGAGTCTTTTTAAATAGACTCCTTTGCAATTTTTTCCAATACCCTGTCAACTGTTTCAAATGGAGAGTTAATGCTCTGAAACTCTGGAACTAGCTCCTTCATTTTCCTAACAGTTCTCATATCATCATATTCGTATGATGACCTTATAAGTGAATCGATCTTTTGAATAACCTCCTGATATTCATATTCACGAACATTGGCAATCATTATTTTCTCGTGATGTGTAGGTTTTGTATGCTCAGCCTGATTTAAGAGCTCCTCATATAGCTTCTCTCCATTACGCAGTCCAGTAAACTCAATCTTAACCTTTGTAGACCCCGATAGTTTTATCATCCTTTTAGCCAAATCAACTATCTTGACCGGCTTGCCCATATCAAATATAAATATTTCACCCCCTTTACCCATAGCACCTGCTTCGAGTACCAGCTGACAAGCTTCGGGTATAGTCATGAAATATCTGATAATTTCGGGATGTGTAACTGTAACTGGTCCCCCTCGTTTTATCTGTTCTTTAAATAAAGGAATAACCGAACCATTTGAGCCTAAAACATTACCAAAGCGTGTGGTAATAAACTGAGTCTTTTTTCCTTCATTTTTATCGAAATGTTTAGCTAATGATTGCACGTATATTTCGCATATACGTTTTGAACAACCCATAATATTTGATGGGTTAACTGCTTTATCAGTTGATACCATTACAAATTTACTGGCATTATATTTTATTGCAAGATCGGATATTACTTTAGTTCCTAAAATATTGGTTTGTATAGCTTCAGAAACATTAACCTCCATCATTGGTACATGTTTATATGCAGCTGCATGAAAAATGTACTGCGGCCGTGTTCTGGAAAATATTTTATCCATTCTGGAATGATTGCTTACACTTGCCACCACTATTTCTGTTCTAAGAAACTTCCATTTCTCATTCAACTCTAGGTATAGATCGTGCAATGGAGTTTCGGCCTGATCAATCAATATTATACTATTGGGATTAAAAGATGCAACCTGCCTTACAATTTCACTACCAATGGAACCAGCCGCACCAGTTACCATTACTCGCTTTCCTTCTATATTAGACGCAATATCCAACATATTAATTCTAATTGGCTCGCGAGGCAACAAATCTTCTATTTGTATATCTTTAATCTGCTCCCTACTCTTTAATGAACCATCCCACTCATTTATTGGAACAGTTGTAAGTAGCGAAATATCATGATCGACAAAATTGGATAATAGTGTTGAATTTTTAATTTCATCCATTTTTTGTGGAGAAACAATTATTGTTCTTACATCTTTACTCTCAAGAATTCTGAAAAGATTATCGTTATTCTCATGTATGGTAACTCCCATTATCTCCTTGCCCACCATGTGACTCTCGTCAGATATAAAACCCAATACGCGATATTTAAACTCATTATTTCCTTTTAATGCTTTTGCCACACTTATTCCTGCCTGTTTGGTTCCATAAATAAAAATATTAACCGGCTTTATATTATTTCCTGTTATTGTTTCATATACCTCTTTTACAATAATCCTGGAGAAAATCATTAAAAAAGTATTCAGAGAGAATATTGAAATAAAAGTTTGAGTAGAGAGATAAAAAACTTCATTGTATTTCATTAGAATTACAATTGAAATTAATGTTGCAGCGTAACCTAAAATTAATGCATATACAATTCTGAGTAAATCAGTAAAAGAAGAAAAACGCAGAATACCACTAAATGTTCGTAATGACACAAAAGCAATAGTGTTAAAGAATATTAGAAGTAGACATACTGTTGTACCGTCTCTTCTGACATCTTGTGTTAATCCTTCAAAACCATATGCTATTAAATACATTAAAAGGCACGAAAAAACAATCATTAATGTATCTATAACAAGAATAGCTGTTCTTGAAAGTACTCTACGTGCTAAATAATTTTGAATAATTTTGCTCATCTGCTTATAAATCTTTGAATAACTTTACGATAGTGTTAGAGAACAAAGGTATAATAAATTTCACTTTTTAATGGTTTAACCAAATAAAATGGCTTACTTATATTCCTCATTTATAATACTTTCTTTTTTTGTTTTGCCTGTTTCAATAAGTTCAATCCCTTTATGAATCAGGGGGTCATCCTTATAATAAGCTGCCCAGAAAGCTTCTTCACCGAAGAAATTTCGTACAATATAAGCGTGTAAATTTTTCTCAAATAGATTGCTAGACTCCTGTATATAGTATGGTCTTATCCTCACACCATTATTATCTGCGAAACTAACTAAATTCACCAAAAGTGGCTGTTGACGTAAATACCTGTAAAGTTCAGTCCAAGTTTCGAAGCTACTTAGTTGTTTTCGGTTAGAATCTGAATATATCATTGCATATTGTTCATCTAATCTACTATTAACAACTGTATTGAAATATGAGTTCACTCCAACTGTATCACGAGGAATAAAAATATCGGGCATAATGCCATCTCCACCATATACTGCTCTTTTTCCCAGAGTTTGATACAGAGTAAGGTTGTTTGACAGAGTATCTATATTAATATAATCACCTTTTAGATACCTGTTTATAGCATCCATTTCATACTCATCATATTTGCCCTTCTCGTATTTTCTTTGAATAGAGCGGCCAGAAGCAGTGTAGTATCTTGCAACTGTGAGCCTTACTGCAGAACCATCGGGAAATAGCCTTTGACTTTGCACAATACCCTTTCCAAAAGAGCGTCTTCCAATTACTAAACCTCTATCGTGGTCTTGAATTGCCCCTGCAAAGATTTCACTTGCCGATGCACTCAGCTCATCAATTAATACAACGACGTCATCCTCTTTGCTTATTCCAGAGCCATTAGCATAATTATCAGTCCTTGGAAAATCACGTCCCTCTGCATAAACAATTAAATCACCTTTTTGCAAAAACTCATTTACCATTGCTACAACCACCTCTAACGACCCGCCAGAATTTCCTCTCAGGTCTATTACAAATGAGTTAGCACCCTGGCTTTTTAGTTTTGATATAGCAGAGATAAATTCACTGAAGGTGTTGAACCCAAAATTAGTGCCTAGCTTAATAAATCCTATTTTATCAGTAAGCATATAAGAAGCGTTTACACTGTTAGTGGGTATATTGCCACGAGTAACAATAATATCATGAATCACACTGCTATCAGCCCCTTTAATACCAAGTTTTACTTCAGTTCCACCCTCACCTCGTAGTTTTTTAAGTACATCTTCATTTTTAATACTCTTGCCCGCTACAACAGAATCATCTACTAGTACAATTCTATCCCAAGGAGCTATTCCAGCTGCTTCAGAAGGTCCGCCAGGAACTATGCTTGTAACAACTATTGTATCTTTTAAGACATAAAAGCTTACGCCAATTCCGGTAAAATGTCCTTCAAGCGATTCGTTTACCCGTTTCATGTCTTCTGCAGATATATACTCGGAGTGAGGGTCTAACTCTTGCAATATATTGGGTAATGCATCCTCAACCAGATTATACATATCTACGCTATCTACATACGATTCTCGTACATAGTTTAATACTGCACCCATCTTGCCAAAACCATCAACTTTGCCGGTTCTGCCAAGTACACCATACTTACTACCAATAAATATTCCTAGCGCAATACCTATTGCTATCCATAGGGGCAACCAAGTACCTTTTCTACTTTCTGAATTCATCAATTCCCTCTATCGTTTTTAATTCGTTTCTACTGAAACCAGCTCTATCTTAGCTCTTTTTAGTAATTCAACACCATCGCTCAACCTGTAGGCATCTGAATAAACAACTCGACTTATTCCTGCCTGTATAATTAATTTTGCACACTCAATGCATGGTGATGAGGTCACATACAGAGTTGCGCCATTACTACTGTTATTTGAGCGTGCAACCTTAGTTATAGCGTTGGCTTCTGCATGCAATACATAAGGTTTTGTTACATTATCCTCATCTTCGCATATATTTTCAAATCCCGATGGAGTACCGTTATATCCATCAGAAATAATCATTTTATCTTTTACTAAAAGTGATCCCACTTTTCTTCGCTTACAGTAAGAGTTCTCCGCCCATATAAAAGCCATTCTCATATATCTTCTATCAAGAAGATCTTGCTTCACCTCATTTTCGTTCATAAATACTTACAACCTTTATAATTAAATTGCTTTGAGACTCATGTCTAAACTCATAACAGAGTGTGTAAGTGCACCAACTGATATATAATCAACACCTGTTAAAGCGTATTCGCGTATTGTATTGAAATTAATTCCACCCGACGATTCCAGTTCCACCTTACCATTAACTATTTTAACAGCCTCCCTGGTCTTTTCTGGACTAAAATTATCAAGCATTATTCTATCTACTCCACCTACTCCTAGCGCGTCTCTAAGTTCTTCTAGACTTCTTACCTCTATCTCAATTTTTAAATCCTTTTTATTATTCTCAAGATACTCTTTGGCCCTAAGTATAGCATTTTCTATGCCTCCGGCAAAATCTACATGATTATCTTTGAGTAGAATCATATCAAATAATCCTATTCTATGGTTTACTCCACCACCAATTTTCACCGCTTGCTTCTCTAAAATACGCATACCTGGAGTTGTTTTACGAGTATCTAAAACTTTAGCAGATGTACCCTCCAATTCTTTTACATACTTACTAGTAACTGTTGCTATACCACTCATTCTTTGCATAATATTTAGAACAAGTCGCTCTGCCTGTAAGATGGATTGCACTTTACCCTTAACTATAAAAGCTACATCTCCTTTTTTTACTTGTGCCCCATCGTTTATATAAACCTCAACTTTTAAATTTGAGTCCAGTTTATTAAATACTCCAATGGCAACTTCAACACCAGCAAGAATACCGTCTTCCTTAATTATTAGCTTCGATGAGCCTATCTCGGTTGGAGGAATACAGCATAATGTTGTATGATCTCCATCGCCTATATCTTCGGCAAAAGCCAACTCCACTAAGCTGCTTATCAGTTTTTTTTCATCCATCAATTAGTGTTTATAAAAGACAGGGTTGCTAGCTACTTAAACAACCGAACACCTGTTTTGTTAATAATTTCGAAAAATAATTTATGCAAAATTACAAATTTATCTGCTATATTTGTAAATACTGAACGGTTATTAATTGTTTGGCCCAAAGATATATCGATCAAACATTAGAAATCTTGTAGTTTAATTATATGAAGATATTACTTATAGCTGTTGGCAAAACCGACAATAAGCTAATTTCACAATTAATTGATGAATATATTAAGAGGATAAACTATTATATACCTGTTGAATTATTCACATTGCAGGATGTAAAAAAGAGTAAATATTTATCAGAAAAAGAACAAAAAATATTGGAGGGAGAGAGTATAAAGAAATGCCTGCAACCTTCTGATTATATAGTATTACTTGACGATAAAGGGAAACAACTAACATCTAAAGATTTTGCAAAGTATATCGAGAATAAAATGATTTCAGTTTCAAAGCGTTTGGTATTTTTAATTGGTGGACCATACGGCTTTTCTGAAGATATTGTGGCTATTTCAAAGGAAAAACTCTCACTTTCTAAAATGACTTTAACGCATCAAATGGTTAGACTATTATTTGCAGAGCAGATTTATCGGGCAATGACAATATTGAATAATGAACCGTATCATCATGAATGATAAAATTGAATAAAATATCAACAGTATGCCTAGAAAGAAAAAAGTTCTTACAGTTTTATGGGTTGTTATTGCTATTCTGGCAATTGCATCAATAACATCATTAATTATATTTCCGCAGTGGAAAGGAGTTTTCTTTGCAGGAGGTGGTGGCTTCCTGATATTTAATATATTATTATCTATGTTTTTTATAAAGAGAAATTATAAAAACTGAATTGATTTGGAGTGAAGTTAGCTGTCCACTCCAAATTCAAATTTAAGTATACTAAGTATTTCTTTTTCTACATGATTTTTTGAACCCTCTAAGTGCGAAACTTTCTGCAATACACTAATTCCATTCTCATCGGAGATACGACCATAATATTTGAGCGCATTAAGAGTTGCTTGGCGCAATAACATTGATTGACTATCAAGGTCTGATATAGCATTGTGAAGGAGTTCATCAGAATTAATCTTTTCTAGTGTGTCTGCTTTTGTAATACACAGTCTTGCAAACAACCAATAGCCGGTAGAGCGAATATAATCAATGCTGTTTTTAATGCTTTCCTCAACAAGCTCATTGGCATATATCAGGTTCTGTAATAGATTCTTACAAAGTTGCTCTCGTAGCTCCTGGTCATTAATTTCTACAATCCAGCTCATTGCCAATTCTTTGTTAAATTGGTTGATTGGATATAGCAAAGTAGCTAAAATCTTTAATTCGCGAACATCGTCATTCCATAAAGTTTCGGCCAATTCCTTATCTTGCTTATATTTTTCTGATATCTGATATATTCTAGGGATACCTACTCCAAAATTCATTCTATAGTCAATGCCTTTATCGCGCATACTGGAAGAAACAGCACCGTTCATAGATAACCTCAGGTCGGTTCTTATTTTTCTTATTACCTCTTTCATTATTCCTCAACAATTAATAGAATGCAAATTTAGCTCAATTCATAGTATTAAAATATTTTTTGCCTAAATTTCTCTATATTTGTATTTTCACAACTTAAAAAATAATAAGATGAGACTACTGTTAATTAGCAATTCTACTAACCCGGGAGAAGACTATTTGGATTATCCAAAGAATAATATAAAAGATTTTTTGGGCGAAAAATCAAAGAATGCCATTTTTATACCTTATGCAGCAGTAACTTTTTCTTTTGAAGAATACGAGAAAAAGGTAAACGATCGATTTGCAGAAATTGGCCATCAAGTTACAAGTATACATCGTTTCTTAAACCCTATAGAAGCAATTGAAAATTCAGATGCTATTATTGTGGGTGGAGGTAACACATGGCAACTAGTAAAGATGCTTCAAGAAAAAGGTTTAATGAAAGTTATCCGTAAAAAGGTAAAGCAAGGCACACCATATATTGGCTGGAGTGCGGGCTCAAACATAGCTTGCCCATCGTTAAAAACAACCAATGATATGCCTATTGTAGAGCCAATTAAATTTAAAACACTAAAGCTGGTGCCATTTCAAATAAACCCCCATTATCTAGATGATAACCCTGCAAACCATGGTGGTGAAACTCGTGAAGTGCGTATAAATGAGTTTATAGAAGTAAACAGAGAAACACCTGTGGTGGGTCTTCGTGAAGGAACAATGCTTCTGCTTGAAAACGACGATTTAACTTTAATTGGTAAAAGAAAGGCCAGAGTATTTAAGTATGGTCAAGAGCCTTTGGAACTCTCTGATGAGGATGATTTTAACTTCCTTCTGCAATAAATATAAAAAGGGAGCCATATCTGTATCCAGATTAAGCTCCCCTATTTTACATCTATCCTTAATTTATGAAGACATACTTATATCTTCTCGCCAAAAACAGTATCAGAATTTAGTAAAAGATCAATATACTGTGCTCTTTTATATATAAGCACACTATCGTTTTTATTTATAGCCGAATCTGATAACTTTCCTTCAAAATCACTAATGTTGTTATAGCTTTTTCTTTCCATCCATTCTGAAATTGCTTTGTTAATTTCAGAAATTACAGATGTACCATACTTATACACGGCACTTACAACCTGCACACATGTAGCACCCGAAAGAAGTAGTTTTATTGCATCCTCTCCATCAAAAACACCTAAACTACTGCAAATATCGGCCTCAATACGTCCATGCAGCATTCCTGCGTATCTTAGAGATTTCTTATAATCGCCTCTCCTGCTTAAATTGAAAGATTTTTTATGTTTCTCTTTCTCAATATTAATATCAGGCTGAAAAAAGGCGTTAAACATAACCATAGCATCAACTCCAGCATTATCTAGCTGATGTGCGAAGTGTAGTATATTGGTGTAATCTGGACTTAATTTTACACTCACTGGAATAGATAACTTGTTTTTAATTTTAGAGACTAATTCTATTTGTTGTTTTTCAATTGCATTGCTATCTATATCGAAACGAGTGGGTGTTTGATAAAGATTTAGCTCTATGCCATCCACACCTGTTTCTTCTATTAATGAAGCGTAACGTATCCAAGAAGACTCATTTACAGCGTTTAAACTTGCAATAACCGGAATAGATAAACTTTCCTTAGCTTTTCTAAGTTGATGAAGGTAATGCTCAATTTCTGAACGATCTATATTAGGATGATTTGTAAGCATCTCGGCATGTATATCGTTATACTCCTCCAAAAGTTCATCATGCATCAGGTTATCCATTTGAATTTGTTCTTCAAAAATAGATTTATATACCACAGCGCCAACTCCTTCTTGTTCTGCTCTTTTAATAACATCTGTTTTTGATGTCAATTCACAGGCACCTAATATAACCGGACTTTTTATAAGGATTCCCATGTACGATGTTTCAAGGTTGCTCATTTTAATTTTAGTTTTTATTGTTAATATTATTTAGTCTAGTATATGTCAGTAGTCACGAAATTACTTAAAATGTTTATAATAAACTGCATTTTATCATAGATATTTATACACAGAACTATAATCACTCAATTTGTGTTTTAATTATTACACAGACAATTAAGGTAGTTATAAAAATACAGATATATGAGATCAATTTGGAATGGAGCAATTGGATTTGGATTAGTAAACATACCTATTAAACTATATTCAGCATCAGAGAGTAGTTCACTAGACCTTGATATGCTGGATAAAAGAGATCTAGCGAACATAAAGTTTAAGAGAGTGAATGAGAAAAGTGGCAAAGAAGTAGAATGGGAAAACATAGTTAAGGGTTATAAACTTGAAGATAGATATATAATACTTGAAGATGAAGATTTTGAAGCTGCCAGTCCCGAGAAAAATAAAATATTCTCTATTGAACAATTTGTAAAAGAGGAAGAGATAGATAGTGTATATTTTGAAACACCCTATTTTTTAGAACCACAAAAACATGGAGAGAATGCATATACACTTTTATTTGAAGCTCTAAAAAAGACGAAAATGGTTGGTGTAGGAACTTTTGTTTTAAGAAACAAAGAGATAATGGGTATTATAAAACCATATAAGGAATTACTTATAATAAATAAAATCCGATTTCCGGAGGAGCTGCGCGAGTATGATGAACTTAAAGTTCCGAAGGCTAAAACTAAACCGGGTGAATTAAAATTAGCCATTTCACTAATTGAGCAGAACTCCGAGTCTTTTAACACAGAACAATTTAAGGATCAGTACAATGCAGATCTTCTTAAAATAATTAATAAGAAAGCTAAAGGCAAACCACTTAAGGTTACTAAAACTGAAGATGTTGATATAAAAACAGTTGATTTAATGGAGAAACTTAAAGCAAGTCTTCAAAAAAATAAAAAGAATGTTTCATGACTCCACTTGAAGAATATAAAAACAAGCGTGATTTCAGCAAAACCTCGGAACCTGAGCAGAATAAAAAGTCTTCGAAGAAAGAAAAAGGCTTGGATGATGATGCTTTAATATTTGTAATTCAAAGACACGATGCACGAAATTTGCATTACGACTTTAGATTAGAAATGGAAGGAGTTTTAAAAAGTTGGGCTGTTCCTAAAGGTCCTTCTTTAAATCCTTCGGATAAGCGACTTGCAATAATGGTAGAAGACCATCCATATGATTATCATTCCTTTGAAGGAACAATACCCAAAGGGAATTATGGTGCTGGCGAAGTAACTATATGGGATAAGGGTGTATATGAGCCACTTAATAAGATCGATGGCAAAGACAAGGAAACAATTCTTTTGGAAGGTTTAAAAAAAGGCAATGTTAAAATTATAATGTATGGGGAAAAGCTTAAGGGTGAGTTTGCATTGGTGAGGATGAAAACTGCTAAAGAGGAAAACGCCTGGCTTCTTATTAAACACAAAGATAAGTATGCTGTTGAATTAAGTTATGATGCAGAAGACCATTTACTAAATGATGCCCCAATAAAAGACTCTATAATAATTACAAAAAAGAATACTAAGTTAAACGATTATATCAAACCAATGTTGGCAACATCGGGCAAAGAACCATTTAATGATGATAAATGGTTATTTGAAATTAAATGGGACGGCTATCGTGCAATAGCAGATTTAAGTAATGATAAAAATCTGAAACTATATTCACGTAACGGAATATCATTTATGAACAGATATCCTGAGATACAGAAGGATTTATTGAAACAAGAGCATAGTATGATTATTGATGGCGAAATAGTAGCATTTGACGAAAAAGGTACTCCGAGCTTTCAGTTGTTGCAACATTTTGCAGAAAACCCAAATATACTAGTCATGTTTCAAGTGTTCGACCTCTTATACTTAAATGGGCATAGCACAAGAAACCTCTCTCTTATAGAGAGAAAAGAGTTATTAAAAGATGCTTTAATAGAAACGCCACGTATAAAATATTGCGATCATATAGATGGTAATGGCATAGATTTTTATAGTGAAATACAAAAATCAAACATCGAGGGAGTTATGGCTAAAAAGAAATCTAGTAAATATATAGATGGAAACAGAAGTGAAAATTGGCTTAAAATAAAGAACAAACTATCCGAAGAAGCTGTAATAGTGGGCTATACCGAACCTAAAGGCTCTAGGGGCTATTTTGGTTCTTTAATACTCGGAAGGTTTATAAATGGTGAGTTGCAATACTCCGGACATGTAGGCACGGGCTTCAGTGAAAAGACACTGAAGCAGATTTTCGAAATTATACAGCCTTATAAAACCAAAGAAATGCCTTTTAAAGAAAAGCCTAAAACCAATATGCCTCCTACTTGGATTGAACCCCATATAGTAGCAACTATTAAATATACTCAGTTAACTAAAGAAGGGAGATTCAGACATCCTGTATTTATTGGGATTAGGGAAGATATCTCAATTGATGATTTAAAATCAAAAGACAAGACAGCTATTAAAGGAAATGCAGAGAAGAGCAATTCTAATAAAAAAGGAACTAAGAATGTTCAGACGGAAGAAAATAAAAATGCTAAGTCGGAAGAAATTGATTTGAATTTCACCAATATTGATAAGCTTTATTGGGAAAAAGAGAAAATCTCTAAGGGGGAGCTAATAGAGTACTACCTTTCTGTTAGTGAATATATTCTACCTCATCTTAAAGATCGTGCACAATCGCTTCACCGGTTTCCTAATGGCATCAATAAACCCGGCTTCTATCATAAAGATGCAGGTAAAGATGCCCCTTCGTGGGTAGAGACTATCTCAATATTCTCCGAATCGAGTAATAGAGATATAGATTATATAGTTTGCAATAATGTAGAGACACTTGGATACCTCATTAATTTAGGATGTATTGAGCTTAACCCATGGAGTAACAGGATAAAGGAACCAAATAAACCCGACTATTTAATAATCGACCTCGATCCTTCTGACAAAAACAGCTTTAAACAGGTTATAGAAGCAGCTGAGGTAACTAAGGAAATATTGGATATGGCAGATATTCCTGGTTATTGTAAAACATCAGGTAGTAGCGGAATTCATATATTTGTTCCAATGGGTGGCAATTATGAATATGAACAGGTTAAAGATTTTGCTCACTTGCTAATGCAGATGGTGCAAATAAGATTACCCAAAACAACTACTCTAGAAAGGAGTCTTAGTAAACGGGGACCTAAAATTTACCTTGATTATCTACAAAACAGAGAGGGGCAAACTGTGGCAAGTGTATATAGTGCCAGACCTAAACCTGGTGCTACTATTTCTATGCCTCTAGAATGGGATGAACTGACAAATGATCTTTCAATTAAGGATTTTACAATTAAAAACTCTTTGAGTAGAATCGAAAAGAAAGGTGATCTTTTTATGCCCGTTCTCCAAAATGGTATCAATATAGAGAAAGCTCTAGAGAAACTAGATATATCAAAAAAGAAAAACCCCAACTGATATAATCAGTCAGGGTTGTAAACTGGTACTCGGAGCGGGACTTGAACCCGCACAGCCTATAATGGCCACAAGATTTTAAGTCTTGCGTGTCTACCATTCCACCATCCGAGCGGACCTTTAGTTCAAGGCGGGACGTTCAAATGTCGCTCACCAATAAGTTAAAAAGAGCGAAAGACGAGACTCGAACTCGCGACCCCAACCTTGGCAAGGTTGTGCTCTACCAACTGAGCTACTTTCGCAATATGTTTAGTTACCCATTAATAATTATGCTTACTACCTTGCCAAGGTTGGGTTTACTTTTGTCCTTTTTGAGGCAAGGTTGTGCTCTACCAACTGAGCTACTTTTGCATAATATTCTCGCAAAATGTTACTTTGTTAAAGTAGATGCTCGCTAGCACTGTTTTGAAATTGCGACTGCAAATGTAGAAAAGTTTCTCTAGTTTACAAAGTAATTTGAGGGAAAATAATCAATATGGACTAATTTTTCTTTAAAATACTCTTTTAATCAATATTTACTCAGTATTAGCAATACTATCCTTGGTTGAAACCATTGCTAATCTCTTAGCGTAACTTATGAATATTCCTGTTAGGAGAAGGTTTAAGCTCATCGCTAATACTGATACTACTAATAACACTCCTCCCAAATGATAGCCTAAAGCAATAAATAAAACTCCTGCACCAACTTCACCCCTTGTGAACATACCAATTGAAACTGCTAGCCTTTCAGACAATGTTCTATCTCTGTAGAAAAGTAATGGAAAGAGCTTTCCAACATTAGATATAAAAGTAACAATTAAAACATGTATAAGAATTACATCCCAGCCCGGCATAGGTATTTGATTTATAACAGAAGAGGTCAGTAAGCCCAAAGCATTATAATCAACACCTATGAAAAGTGGCATACTTATTCCAACAAGTAACATAAAAATATAAGATATTGAATCTGCTACTAGCACTTCCTGTCGTTCAGGAACTATAGAGTGATCTTTTTTCATAACTAAACCCAATATAAATGCTGGAAGTAGAATCTCGATATGAATACCTCCTGCACTACCATAAAGATGTGTAGTTAGCCTGTATAATACCTCTATTAATATAAATAAAATAATTGAGTAAAGTATAATTGATTTCCAATCTTGGCGAAGTGAAAAAGAGTTCATCTTCTTCCAACCCAACCAAATTAAGAATATAGCTACTATTATTATAACAAACATTTGCCAACGCATTCCAATCATTAGAATCTGAATTGGAATCATAAGAATTATAGTGTCTAAATCATCAAATATTGCGAGAACTTGCACTTTCTTATAAACCCAAGTATATCTTAAACCAGCTGCAGCAAGCATAGTAAAGAGGATACCAGCTGAAGTAGGGGCTGCATAGCGACTCAAAAGAAATGTTTCTTTCCATGCATCACCATTTTCCCATATACGCATTTCTGGTGGGGCAACTGCAAACAAATAATATAAGGCTACAAATATCCATGGAAAGGCTGCTGCACCCATTGCCACACCATAATCAATTGTATAACTACTCCATTGTTTTTTATTAATTTCGAATTCGCGTCCCACATTAATCATTATAAATGCTAATGATATATATAGAAGCGCATCGTTAACTTCTTTGAATGTTGGGTAATTACCCCCTAAAAGGTTGGGTAGGATTTGTGATAATATAAGACCAATAATAAGTAAGAAGGAAAAAGTATAGACTTTTCTCATTTATGTTTTTAATTTTTAGGTGATAGAAAATCTTAAAGAAAACACCTAGTTAATATTTTGTGAGTATGATAAACACAAAATATGAGCAATTGTTCAGATAACCTGTATGTTTTAATTGAAAATTCTAAACTCCCCATATTGAAGTGGGAGTACATTATAAGATTTTAATGATATTCTCTCTTTTGCTGCAGGTCCCGACTCAGCAGTGCCAAACCCAACCATCCCTCTTCCTGGTATCTGGCTGCCATAAATAGTTATAAACACAGATCTACATTCATTACACTTTACTTTCCCAATATCACCGGGTTCAATAAGAATATTCTTTTTTCCTTCATAAGGGCATGCAAGGTCATAGGCGTAAATTGCACTACCAGTATTATCAGTCACAACCAGCAGTCCTCCATATCCAAACCTATCACTGTCAAGACGCCTGTCTTTTTCTGTAAAAGTTACATAAGCCAACCCATTCTTTAAAATATTATCTCTACTATTTAACATCAGGTTAAAGCTAACAGCTGAATTAGGAATATTATAACTAGGTATTTGATCATCACAAGAGACCAAATAAACGATTAGAATTATAAATGAGAGAATATATTTTCTCATAATTTAGCACTATCAAGTATTGAATCAATTAATGATAACTCTTCTTCAGTGAACGATAAATTGTTTAAAGCATTTAAACTATCTTGCAGTTGTGGAACATTTCTTGCTCCCACAATAAGAGATGTAACCGCAACTTCTCTTAAAGCCCATGCTAAAGCCATCTCAGCCATAGTCTGTCCTCGTTCTATAGCTATTACATTTAGCGCTTTCACTTTTTCAACCAATTCTGGAGTAACTTGCTCTTTTCTTAAAAATCCATTCGGATTTGCCGCACGAGATTCTTTTAGAATTCCATTTAGGTATTTATCAGTTAGCAGTCCTTGTGCTAAAGGAGAAAATGCTATAAAACCAGATCCATTCTCCCGAGTTAACTTTAATATTTTTTCTTCTGGTTTACGATTAAACATGCTATACTTATCTTGAAATATAAGACAAGGCACATCCCTATCTTTAAGATATTTCATCGCTTTTAAAGCCTCTTTAGGAGGATATTTAGAGATACCGACATACAGCGCTTTCCCTTGTCTTACTACATCAACCAATGCCTGCATAGTCTCTTCAACAGGGGTATCAGAATCATACCTATGAGTATAAAAAATATCAAAATACTCAAGTCCTGTTCTCTTCAAGCTCTGGTTGATACTAGCTATAATTGATTTTCTTGAAGATCCATCTCCATACGGACCATCCCACATAAGATGCCCAGCTTTAGATGATATAATCATTTCATCACGGTGTGATGAAAGTTCTTCTTTAATTATCTTCCCAAAGTTAATCTCAGCTGAACCGGGAGGTGGTCCATAATTATTTGCTAAATCGAAATGTGTAACACCCTCTGAAAATGCATATTTAATCATTTCTCGAGAAGTATCATAATCATCGACAAATCCAAAATTATGCCACAATCCTAAAGATATTATCGGAAGTTGCAAACCGCTATTGCCACAAAATGTGTATTTCATAAGATATAACTTTTTATATTAAACAATGGAACAATAAGTAAATTCTAATGCATTTTCTTTTCTATTTCACTATCACTTATCAGACTAATTATTTTTTGCCCTTCAGGAGTAAATGAAGGTGCACTAGTTGCAAACAACTGATTTACTAAAATCAACATCTCATCTGCCGTTAATGTTCTACCATATGGAATTGCTGTTGAGAAGGCAAGAGATAATGCTATTGATTCTTGTACTTCAGATTTAACATCACTACCTGTTTCTATGCTTTTCCCGATAATAGAATGTATTAATTCGGTTGGGTTAATATTTTCTATTTCAGTGGGAACGCCCTGAATTGCATAGCAATTATTACCCAGATTATTTAGCTCAAAACCCAGTGCTTCAATATCATCCATTAATGAAGGCAATGCAGTAGCCTCGGTAATTGAAAGTTCTATAACCTCCGGAAAGAGTACTCTTTGAGAGACACCTCTTTTCTCTTTAATCTGTTCTAGATATTTATCAAATAGTATTCTTACATTTGCTTTATGCTGATCAATTATCATTAAGCCTGATTTTACAGATGTAAGTATATATTTTTGCTTAAACTGATAATGTTCCGGGAAAAGGTCTGTTTCTACTATACTATGATCAGACTTAAACAAAGATGGAGAAGAGTGTCCTAACTCTAATACATTATCTTCCAATAAATCCTTCTCATTTTCAAAGCCTTTATAAAGTTTTTCCCATTCAAACTTTGGTGCTGCAGACTGTCGAATATCCTGTGCAGGATTATTGAACGGATTATATGAGGGATTTAAATTTACTTTGGGCATCGAAACATTACCGGCAGGATTGTACAAAGGTATCTCTGGCGCATCGTCTCTATCAAAATCAATTGTAGGAACCGCGTTGAATTTACCCAACGATTCCTTAATAGTAACCATAAGTATTTGCCAAAGTGCTTGTTCATTTTCGAACTTAACCTCCGTTTTGGTGGGATGAATATTTACATCCAGTGTTTCTGGATCTACTTTAAAATAAATAAAATAACTTGGTTTCTCATTAGCAGAAATTAATTGTTCAAACGCAGTTGCAACAGCTCTGTGAAAGTAGGGGTGTCGAATATAACGATTATTTACAAAGAAAAACTGATTAGCTTTTATCTTCTTTGCATATTCAGGACGTGAGACATATCCATAAATTTTCCCCAGCGTAGTCTCGACTTCGATCTCTATTAATTGTTGTATAATGTTCCTACCTTCAAGTTGAGCTATGCGATGCTTTAAACCCGATTTGGGTAATCGAAGAGTCTCAATATCATTTTCGATAACTACAAACTCTATATCAGGATGCACCAATGCTATTCTTTCAAGCTCAGTGAATATATTTCTTCTTTCAGTTTCATTTGATTTAAGAAACTTTCTCCTGGCAGGAACATTAAAGAAAATATTCTTTACCGAAATTGAAGTACCCACCCCACAGGCAATAAGTTCCTGCTTTTCTAATTTAGATCCAGAAATCATTAAAAGTGTGCCTAGCTCATCTTCTTTTTGTCTACTCTTTACTTCTAATTGTGAAATAGCAGCAATTGAAGGCAATGCCTCCCCTCTAAACCCCATGGTGGTAAGCGAAAATAAGTCTTCAGAATTTCTAATCTTTGAAGTAGCATGTCTCTCAAATGCCATTCTTGCATCTGTTGGAGACATACCTTTACCATCATCTGTTACTTGA
Organism: Fermentimonas sp.; assembly: GCA_015478775.1. GTDB lineage: Bacteria > Bacteroidota > Bacteroidia > Bacteroidales > Dysgonomonadaceae > Proteiniphilum. The sequence continues at coordinate 19,399 of JADMKP010000003.1, forward strand.
ATTAAGCTGCGACCGGCTCCTTTAATAGATATCTGAATATGCTCTGCGCCTGCATCAATAGAGTTCTCAACTAGTTCTTTTACAACAGATGCAGGACGCTGAATTACTTCACCGGCAGCTATTTGATTAGCTATAGAATCAGGTAAAAGATGTATAATATCTGACATGATAAAATATTATTTTAGTAGCCAGAAAAAGAAAACTGCAATTAGAATTATCACAAATATAATAAGGATACCATTATTTGATATAAATGAATTTCCTCCACTTTCTACCCTATCATGGCGTTTTTTTAAATGTTTAGTTTGTGACACAAATTCTGCTTTAAAGTCTTTTTTCTCTTTCACCTCCTCTTCCGATAAAACACCCATTTCTCGCTTAACAGAATTGATCCTATTCTGCAATCTTTCCTTCCTTGCATCTTCATCTGGATCAAAAAGAATAGGTTTATAATTAAACTTACGGGGTTTTCGATTATTATAAAAAAAGAATTTTGTCATAGCTTAATGATTTTTTATATTCATTACAAAGTAACATCCTCGCGCTCAAAGCGTCTTTGAGGTTGTTCATCTACATCTCCTATTTCCCTTATGTTACGCCGGAAAATATCGAGTGAATTCAATGGGCGAAGATAATCAAGCCAAACAAACCCCTCCAGTCGTTTTTGTTCAGGCAATAACTGAGGAAGTGGTGTCGTAACAGCAGTTGTCGCAGGCCATAATTTAAGTTTTTGAAGCTTCTCCTCTTCAATATCCATTGATAAATAGGGACTTTCTGTTTTATTTAGTCCAATTACTGTACCGTCATCCTCTACTAGATAATAGAGAGACATCGCATTGCCCTCTACAAGCACATTATATAGTTCTCCGTTATTAAAAAACGCAGTCATTTCTTTACCACTCAACTGGTTGTATTGATCCATAACACCTCTGTCTTGTATAGCTAAAGCATAATCAATTATATGAGCCTTTTCTACCGTCGAATCGTTCAGATATACATTTATTTGGTAACCAAGTATCTGATTACTCTCATTCCAAATAACAGGATTACCAAGCATATAAATCATTGAGTCGCGCGAAGAATAATGTAACGAATCGGAAACCCCTTGAATATCTGATCTCCAAAACCTTACATTATGAAACGCTTTAACGTTTCTATATATAGAATCAGTTGACATAATTAAAGTATCTCCATATAAAAACAAACTATCCATCTGCGAATAATCTAACACAAAAGCAGAGTCTGTTGCAAGACCATACCCAGTCTGCTCATTATAATACCCGTAATTACCTTTCAAGATAGTTTTTCTCTCTTTATCTTCAAGATACATATCTCCAAAAGCTTCTCCATCACCTGACAGGCGGTTGTAAAAAATGGTATCTCCAATCAGCACTTTCTTACCATCGTTGCTATATACCTGAGAACGATTAAACAGACGCGACTCTTCAGTTAAGGTATTATACCAACCACGATCTGTATAAATATAACCGCTGTCCGAAACAATTCTGGAGGGTCCCAAAAGATCAGCAATTTTGGTCTCAGTGTTATACTTTAATGTATCAGCAAATATTGTGTAATCCTCATTAACCAACTTCACACTATCACTAAAAACTGCCTCCTTAGTATCAGGAGCATATTGCCCCCAATAAGATGTAAGCTCGTTTTCCTCATCAACTAACATTCCACCTTCAAAATAATAGCCCAGATTTGCTATACGATCGTAATCGAGACTATCTGTAAAAAGAGTAGCAGTTTGATCTTCCATCCTGATATTATCTCTCAAACGTGCAAGACGAGTATTACCATCATAGAAGAGGTAATCGCCATATACAAATATGGTGTCTCCCTGTTCCATAGTTACATTACTAAAAGCTTCAAATGAATTATTTTGCTGATACAGGTATGCACTATCGCAGTACATATAAGCACCTTCATGGTAGAATATAACATTTCCAGTAAGCACTTCTGCATCAAAACCTTCTCTTTTACTCCAAAGATCGGCTTGTTTCATCTCTACAACTCGAACGTCCGGCTGTTGTACAGGAGGTTGTTGAGCTAAAGGCACAGGTTTTGGCTCAGCTTTTAAAGTTAAGATTAAGACAAAAAGCACACTTACAATAAGGGTGCTTTCACGTATAAACTGTAATAGAAGTTTTTTCATATGTTTTGGCAAAAATTTCTATCTCAACCATCCATCATATTTAAATTCACATTTACGCCATTCTGGATCGATTCTAACATAAGTTTTATCAATCTTTGCCTGAAGCCATTTATCCACAAGACTCTGTTGACGAGCATTTTCTGCCATCTGCTTTATTACTTGATAATCGTTATTTATATTTGCTTTATGACCCTCGTTTCTGTTAGATATCTTAATCATTGCTGCTACTTGCCTTCCTTTATCATTGAGCATTAAAAAGGGCTCAGATATTTCACCAGCTTTCATTTCACCAGCAATTTTTGCAATATCCTGATTTAGCTCATTAAGTGCAAAACGGGGGGTTCCTCTGCTGGAACTCATTTGAGAGTTATTAACCATAATACCTTTATTGTTACGGGTATCTTTATCTGCAGATAGATAACTAGCCGCATCATCAAAGGTAATCTTGCCTCCTATTATTCCATTGCGTATAGAATCCAATCTTACAATTGCAGTATCAAGTGATTCTTTTGGCACCTTAGGCTTCATCAATATATGACGAAAATTAGCCATCTCGCCACGACGCTCAATTAACTGAATAATATGAAATCCATATTCAGATTCAACTACATTAGAAACTTTAGATGGATCATTTAAAGCAAATGCAACATTGGCAAATTCAGGAACAAATCCCGAGCGAGGCATAAACCCAAGTTCTCCCCCTTTTATTGCAGAAGGATCTTCAGAATATAACAACGCTAATGTAGAAAACTCTGTTTCACCACTTGTTATTTGCTCAGTATAATTTCTTAATTGAGACTTCACTTTATCTATCTCAGCAAGGGGAATTATGGGCTCTACAGTTATAATCTGCACTTCAAGAGTAGTTTGTATAAATGGCAGACTATCCTGCGGTAAATTATTGTAGTATTGCCTAATTTCAGATGGAGACAATTGAATATTACCAAAATGCTTTTGTTGCACACCCTGTATAATTTGCTGTTCTCTAATCTGATTCCTCAAATCTTCTCTAATTGCAGAAAGCTTTTTTCCAAAATATTCTTCTAGTCGTTCAACCGATCCAATTGATGTGATATAATTATTCACATAATATTCTAATTCCCTGTTAACTGTTGATTCTTGCACTACTATACTATCCAGCTTAGCCTGATCCAGAAATAGTTTTTGTATAGCCAACTGCTCCGGAATAAAGCAATAAGGATCACCTTCTATTCGCTGATTTTGCATAAGCAGCTCTTTCCGGTACTCCTCAACTTCAGATTTAAGTATAGCCTCGTCTCCCACAACCCATACAATCTCATCTATTATGTTGTTTTGAGATATAGCTTGATGAGAAACAAATAATGAAATTAAAAAAAATAAAATCTTCACTGATAGACGCATATAAGAATATTTTTTGAACAGTCAACTTAACAATTATATAGTTGTAAAAGTAGGTATAAAACCCATAACAGCCAAACAACTCGATGGTTAAAAGTAGTTATAACAACGCAGAGACGCCCATCACGGCGTCTCTGCTAGAACTTATAAAAATCTATGTTATTATTAACCTTCAATAGCAGCCTGAGCAGCGGCTAATCGAGCAATAGGTACACGGAATGGAGAACAAGACACGTAATTAAGACCAACAGAGTGAAAGAACTTCACTGATGCTGGTTCACCACCATGCTCACCACAAATACCACATTTAAGAGTAGGTTTAACTTCGCGACCTTTCTGAACAGCCATTCTCACAAGTTGTCCCACGCCATTCTGATCAACTACAGCAAATGGGTCGTGCTTCAAAATACCCTTATCAATATACATTGGAAGGAATTTAGCAACGTCATCACGGCTATATCCAAATGTCATCTGAGTAAGGTCATTAGTACCAAATGAGAAGAAGTCGGCCTCTGCAGCAATTTTGTGTGCAGTAAGAGCAGCACGTGGAATCTCAATCATTGTACCAATCTTATATTCAACCGAGTCGTTATTCTCAGCAAACACTTTCGCTATAGTAGTTTCGATAATCTCTTTTTGAGCTTTAAACTCATATACAATACCTGTAAGTGGAACCATTATTTCAGGGACAGCTGTTATTCCTTCATTTTTCAATTCCAGAGCTGCTTCCATAATTGCGCGAGTCTGCATTTCAGTAATTTCGGGATAAAGGTTACCCAAACGACATCCACGCAAACCAAGCATTGGATTTGATTCCATTAAGCTCTCAACTCTTTCGTTGATATCTTTATAAGAGATATTCATAACTTTTGCCATTTCCATCTGCCCTTTTTCATCGTGAGGAACAAATTCATGTAATGGAGGATCAAGAAGACGAATGGTAACAGGTAGTCCATCCATCGCTTTAAAAATACCTATGAAATCTTTCTTCTGTAATGGTAACAGTTTTTTTAGCGCATCGCGTCTGCCATCCTCATCTTTAGCAAGAATCATTTCACGCATAGAAACAATCTTATCTTCTTCAAAGAACATGTGTTCGGTACGGCAAAGTCCTATTCCTTTAGCTCCAAAGCTACGTGCAACTTCAGCATCGTTAGGAGTGTCGGCGTTTGTTCTAACGTCCATGTGCGCATATTTTTCTGCAATCGACATTAATTCTCTAAAATTATCATCAATTTCAGCGTCCTGAGTAGCAATTTTTCCTTCATAAACATAACCTGTTGATCCGTCAAGAGAAAGCCAATCGCCCTCATTAAAAACTTTACCCTTAATAGTAACCGTTCGGGCTTTATAATCAATTACCATATCATTGGCAGCAGAAACACAGCACTTGCCCATTCCGCGAGCTACAACCGCAGCGTGAGAAGTCATACCTCCGCGTGCAGTTAATATACCTCTTGCAGAAGACATTCCACGTAAATCTTCAGGGGAAGTTTCTATACGGCATAGAATAACATCCTTGCCATTTTTTGCCCAATTCTCTGCATCATCAGCATGAAAAACTACCTGCCCTGCCGAAGCACCTGGAGATGCAGGAAGACCATGAGTAACAGGTTTTGCATTAGCTAATGCTTTTGTATCAAACACAGGGTGTAACAATTCGTCAAGCTTATCAGCATCACAGCGTTTTAAAACTGTTTTTTCATCAATAGAACCTTCATGCAACAAATCAATGGCAATCTTAATCATGGCGGCACCCGTACGTTTTCCTCCTCTAGTCTGCAAAATCCACAATTTACCATCCTGAATAGTAAATTCTAAATCCTGCATATCTTTAAAATAATCTTCCAGTTTTTGTTGAACCTCAATCAGCTCCTGAGCACATGTAGGCAACACCTCTTCCAAAGATGGATATTTATTTTTACGCTCTTCCTCTGAAACACCTTGTAATTTCGCCCATCTACGAGAACCTTCAATGGTTATTTCTTGTGGAGTGCGCACACCTGAAACAACATCTTCACCCTGTGCATCGATAAGGTACTCTCCATTAAAAATATCTTCACCGGTTGCTGAGTCACGGGTAAATGCTACACCTGTACCAGATGTTTTACCCATGTTTCCATACACCATAGCTTGAACATTAACTGCAGTGCCCCACTCATCAGAAAAGTTGTTCATTTTTCTGTAGAGATTAGCACGATCATTCATCCAACTGTCAAAAACGGCACATACAGCACCCCATAACTGATCCCATGGACTTACAGGAAAATCTTTCCCTGTATTTTCTTTAACTGCAGCTTTAAATTTCCTAACAAGTTCTTTAAGGTCTTCTGTAGTAAACTCATTATCGAGTTCAATTCCTTTTGAAGACTTCATCTCTTCCATTATTTCCTCAAAAGGATCAATATCATCTTTGCTCTGTGGTTTCATGCCCAAAACAACATCTCCATACATCTGTACAAATCGCCGGTAAGAGTCCCAGGCAAATCGTTCGTTACCCGATTTCTTTGCAATACCCTCAACTGCATCATCATTCAATCCAAGGTTCAAAACGGTATCCATCATACCTGGCATAGAAACTCTTGCACCCGAGCGAACAGATACTAAACAAGGATTGTCCTTATCTCCAAACTTAGTACCGGTAAGACCTTCAATTTTGTTTATAGCATTCTCAACTTCACTCTTCAATACACTTATAACATAATCTTTACCAAGCTTGTTATATTCTGTACATACTTCAGTAGTAATAGTAAAACCCGGAGGAACAGGCACTCCAATTAAGTTCATCTCCGCAAGGTTTGCCCCTTTACCACCTAATAAGTTTTTCATATCTGCACGACCTTCAGCTACTCCGTTACCAAAGGTGTATACTCTCTTTTTTTCCATTTGAATTTAGTTATGATTGTTAACTGTTAAATTAATTATATATTAGATCTCATTAATTTCACAAACTTACTAACTTATCTTAAGGATTTCTTACAGATAACTTAATTATTTATTACTCATAGATATGTTATATAACTGTATATTAGGATTTATACCAGTTGGATTTTCCAACTGAATATATCCAAATATTTGTTTTAGTGTATCATTGTTAATGTATTTTGCAATAGATGTACTATAAGTTATGTTTTCTGTTATTTTCTTTGGATTGTAAATTGTAGTATCTGAATAAACCAGTGTAATTAAAGAGGTAAGAGTATAAACCGATGAAGGGTTTACGCCTAACACACTATAATCGAATGAGAAAACGCTATCTTTTATATTTTCAGATATCTCAGTTGAATCTATTCGAAATCTTAATCTATCTCTTTGTATATCAAGAGATCTGAAAGAAAAGTTTTTTGGTATATATGATGCAGAATAAACTGCTTCACCCATATCATTATTTTGAATATTTATTTGTGCTATTTCAGTATCAAGGATAGATTGCTCACGTTTCAGTCTAGACTTCACTGAATCATTCATTCTCAAATAGAGATCAATCCTATCTGAGTACCACGACAAAGATGTATCCCATTGACTTTGAGTAACCCCATTCATTTTAAATACCTGGTTGATATAAGCTTCTTTCTTTTCAGATGAGTCGAAATTCCGATAATCGTTTTCTATTGTAGCTTCTGCAACATAAACTTCATACATTATCTGTTCCATCTTTTTCCTTTTCAATACTTCTTTGGGTCGGTTCTGACAAGAAGTAATTAAAATACTCATTAAAATGAGTAGGAGATAATATGAAACAAATCTAGGGTACACTATTATATGAATTTACTTTATTGTCCTTACTGTAGAATATATTCTCCGGATGTTCTAAGTCATATTTTTCACGCTCCGATTTTGATAGTAGAGAGTATGAGAGCGTTTTACGATAGAATAGTAGAAGTAGAATAACACCAACTGTGATAGCAGAATCGGCAATATTAAAGATAAACCGAAAGAAAAGAAATTCTTCTCCTCCCACAAAAGGTATCCAATCGGGGAAAGTGCCACTAAATAACGGGAAATAGAGCATATCAACCACTTTGCCATGCAGTAATGTTGAATAACCCTGCCCCCATGGCACAAATGATGCTATATGACCTGGATAACTCGCTTCGAATATTACTCCGTAGAAAATACTATCAATAATATTGCCAGCAGCACCTGCAAGTATTAGTGCCACACAACAGATAAAACTATTTTTGAATCCTAGTTTAACCAATTTCCTTATATAAAGGATAATAAATGTAACAGCAATAATACGAAATATAGATAAAAAGAGTTTCCCACCTGCCTCAATTCCAAAAGCCATTCCGTTATTTTCGACAAAATATATTTTAAACCAGTCAGTTATATCATACATTTCATAAAGCTCCATATGGGTCTTTATCCAAATTTTGGATAACTGATCTATCAGCAGTACAATAGTTACTACTGCAACTGCTGCGAGTGTCTTTTTTCTACTTTTAAAAGAAGATGAGGAGTTTTCCATCAAACAAATTATCTTTTTTTGCTAGATTTTGCTTCAATGCTTAAGGTTGCGTGTGGTACGGCACGTAGGCGTTCTTTAGGAATTAATATCCCTGTTTCTCTACATACTCCATAAGTTCCATTCTCGATACGTATCAATGCCGCCTGCAGATTTTGAATAAATTTCATTTGACGTTGTGCCAATCTTCCAGCCTCTTCTTTTGAAAGAGTAGAAGCACCCTCCTCTAACACTTTGTATGTAGGAGATGTGTCAATAGTATCATTGCCATCGGCATTTGTTACTGCGGCACGATAGTTTTCATATTCCTGACGGGCAATATCTAATTTTTCATTAATAATAGCTCTGAATTCTTCCAATTCCTCGGCTGAATACTTAGTTTTTTTGCTCATATTTTATTTTTTTACTTTATGTCTCCAGGGAATAAAGGTGCTGTTAAAACAACCGATAATTCGTATTGTTCAGTTCATTTAACTTTCACAAATATAGGTATAATACTAATAAAACTCAACTCTTTCTATATATACTGATTGTCAGATGCATATCATCAATTTCAATCTCCTCTTCCATAACATCTTCTACAATAATGATTTCATCGGCCAGAACCTGATTTCTTATGTAAGAATCATAGTCGATAATTGCATTATCTATGTTAGAATTAGATGAAATTTCAACCTTCACTCTATCAGTAATCTCAAAATCCTTTGCTTTACGGATATTTTGAATTCTATTTACTAACTCACGGGCTATACCCTCTTTGCGTAATTCATCAGTAATTGTTATATCAAGAGCAACAGTGAGCCTGCCTTCATTTCCAACAAGCCAACCCGGAATATCTTCTGAAATTACTTCAACATCATCCAGTCCAATCACCACTTCCTCACCACCTACATTCAGGTTGAAAGAACCATTACTTTCAAGCTTGTTAATATCACTGTTTTCCATCTCTTGAATAATAACAGCAAGCTGTTTCATAATCTTACCATAGCGAGGACCAAGCTTTTTAAAGTCGGGCTTCACTCTCTTAACAAGCATCTCATTAGCAGAATCTACAAACAACAATTCTTTTACATTTACCTCGTTCAATATTAATTGCTCTACAGCTTCAATATTCATCTTCTGCTTATCGTCTGCAACAGGTATCATAATCTTTGATAAAGGCTGACGAACCTTAATATTAACTTTACGTCTTAACGAAAGTATAATTGATGATGCAGCTTGAGCCAAATACATTTGCTCCTCTAGTTGTTTATCAATAACCGCTTCATCAGCTTGTGGAAAATCATCAAGATGAACTGAATCCATCTTATTGCTTCCATCTGTAACAGAAGTCAAATCTAGATAAAGCCTATCTGAATAAAATGGTGCAATAGGTGCCATAAGTTTGGTTATTGTAACCAAACAATAATAAAGAGTTTGATATGCAGAAAGCTTATCATCACTCATTTCACCACCCCAAAAGCGTTTGCGATTGAGTCTTACATACCAATTACTAAGATTGTCATTTACAAAATCTGCTATGGCACGTCCGGCTTTAGTTGGCTCATAGTTTTTATAACCCTCATCAACCTCCTGAACCAAACTGTTTAATAAAGAAATTATCCAACGATCAATCTCTGGTCGTTTTTCTATATCAATTTGCGGATATTGATTACGGAAACCATCAACATTTGCATAAAGTGTAAAGAAAGAATACGTATTATATAATGTTCCAAAGAACTTCCTACGAGCCTCCTCTATACCCTCAACATCAAACTTAAGATTCTCCCATGGAGCAGCATTTGTTATCATGTACCAGCGAAGTGGATCAGAACCATACTTATCTATAGTCTCAAATGGATCAACCGCATTACCAAGTCGTTTCGACATTTTATTGCCATTCTTATCGAGCACTAGTCCGTTCGAAACAACATTCTTAAACGCTACACTCCCCTTCACCATAGATGCTAAAGCGTGTAAAGTATAAAACCAACCCCTTGTCTGGTCAACCCCCTCTGCAATAAATTCAGCCGGAAACACTTTATTGAATTCATTTTCAGGAAGATGAGGATAGAAAACTTGAGCAAATGGCATCGCCCCACTATCAAACCACACATCTATAAGATCAGATTCTCTATACATGGGATTTCCACTTTCCGAGACCAGCACAATGTTATCCACATAAGGTCTATGCAAATCTATCTTGTCGTATTCTAAGTCTTTGTAATCATTCAAATCCAGATCTTTCCAAGGTAATTCAGCCATAAACCCTGCATCTAACGACTTTTGCATCTCAGCATAAAGCTCTTTAACAGAACCAATACATTTCTCTTCTTTACTATCTTCTGTGCGCCAAATTGGCAGTGGTGTACCCCAATATCTGCTCCTGCTCAGGTTCCAATCCTGTAAGTTCTCAAGCCATTTACCAAAACGTCCGGTTCCAGTAGATTGTGGCTTCCAGTTTATAGTATTATTAAGCTCAATCATTTTTTCACGAGCAGCTGTAGTTTTAACAAACCAACTATCCAACGGATAGTATAATACAGGTTTGTCTGTACGCCAACAATGTGGATAATTGTGAACTTGCTTTTCAATTCTGAAAGCACGGTTTTGAAGCTTAAGCATTACAGATAAATCAACATCAAGTGTCGCATCGGCTTCGGTAAGAGTATCATCATATTGATTCTTTACATACCTACCAGCAAACTCTGCATAAAGCTTGGCATTCATGTTATTTTCAACAAAATCAGAATCCAACTCTTCAAGTTTAAAATACTTACCTGTTAAGTCAACCATTGGTCTTCTATTACCATCTTTATCGGTAAGCATCAACCCTTCAACATCATGCTCTTTTCCAATCTTCATGTCGTCGGCCCCAAAAGTAGGCGCTATGTGTACAATACCTGTACCATCTTCAGTAGTCACAAAATCGCCTGTCACTACCTTAAACGCATTTTCAGAGACATTTACCCAAGGCATCAACTGTTCATACTTAACACCCTCAAGCTCTGAGCCCTTCCATATTTTATCTAAAACCCGATAAGGGATATTTTTATCGCCTTTCTTATAATCATCAAAAGAAAGTTCAGCATTTTTTTCAGAAAAATATGCCCCCATCAGACTCTTTGCCAACACCACTGTAATTGGCATACCTGTATACTGATTATATGTCTCAACAGCTACATAATCAATATTCTTACCAACCGCAAGCAATACATTAGAAGGTAGAGTCCAAGGAGTTGTGGTCCATGCTAAAAGAAAAGCCTCTCCAAATCCCGTCCACTCATTTAATGGGTCTATTATCTTAAATTGAGCAGTACAAGTAGTATCAGTTACATCACGGTAGCAACCAGGCTGATTTAGTTCGTGTGAACTTAATCCAGTACCAGCAGCAGGTGAGTATGGCTGTATGGAATATCCTTTGTATAGAAAATTTTTGTTGTATAGCTCTTTTAGCAAATACCACAATGTTTCTATGTATCTATTGTCATAAGTGATATAAGGATCGCTCATATCAACCCAGTAACCCATCTTTTTGGTCAGATCTTCCCACTCACGGGTATATTTCATAACCTCGGTACGGCATGCAGCATTATACTCTTCAACAGTAATTTTTTTGCCAATGTCTTCCTTAGTAATTCCAAGTGTTTTTTCAACACTCAGCTCAACTGGCAATCCGTGCGTATCCCATCCGGCCTTTCGGTTAACCAAAAAGCCTTTCATAGTTTTATACCTACAAAATATATCTTTAATAGACCGTGCAATAACGTGATGTATACCCGGCATTCCGTTAGCCGATGGCGGACCTTCATAAAAAACAAATGGTGTGTTACCTTCGCGTGCTTCGAGACTTCTTTTAAATATATCTTTCTCGTCCCATTCGCGCAGTATCTCTCTATTTATTTCTGCAAGGTCTAAACTGCTCTTTTCCGGAAATTTTTTACTCATCTTCAATAAATTAATCCCTGTAAAAATTAGTGTGCAAAGGTAGTAATAAAATAAGAAAAGACAATCGATAGATTAGTTAAGTGGGTTTGTAATGTCCAACAAAATAGTATATTTGTGATATATTTAATTTCCAAAATAAAAATTATATGAGAAATATATTAAGCACTATAATAATATGCATAATGATTACCACATCAGGTTTATCGGCACAAAACAATCTTACAACACACAAAGTTGCTTCATTTAATTTAAGAATGGACACATCAGGTGATGTCGAAAATGCTTGGGCCAACAGAAAAGAGATGGTGAAGGGATTAATAAGTTTTCACGGTCTGGATATAATAGGAACACAAGAGGGTTTTAAGCATCAGCTAGAACAGATAATTGAGCTTCCTCAATATGCTTATGTTGGTGCCGGAAGAGACGATGGCAAGGATGAAGGTGAACATTCTGCTATTATATACAATAAATACAAATATAGAGTTTTAGAAAACGGCGACTTCTGGTTTTCCGAAACTCCCGAAACCCCAGGCAAAGGTTGGGACGCTACATGCTGTAACCGAATATGTTCATGGGCAAAATTTAAAGAAGTTAGCAGCGGCAAAGAGTTTTATGTTTTCAATTCTCACTACGATCATGAAGGAGAAGTAGCACGCAAAAACTCTTCTCTTATGCTTATAGAAAAAGTAAAAGAGATAGCCAAAGACTATCCCTTATTTGCTACGGGCGACTTTAATGCCACTCCCGACTCTGAGCCTATTCAAATTCTTATGAATTCTGAGGTGTTATTAGATTCATACCATGTAACAAAGAATCCTCCATACGGAACAATTGGTACATTCAACTCATTTCGCCTTGATGCCCCGATGAACAACCGAATAGATTATATTTGGGTTACACCAAACATCAAGGTCGAAAAGTATGGAGTACTAAATGATATGCAATATGGACGTTTCCCTTCTGACCACTTCCCTGTTGTTATTGAAGCTAGGTTTTAAGAACTTACCTCCTACACTAATTTCTCTAAAGCTGTTTTAACCCTTGCAATTGCTTTTTTGATATTGTCATCTGAGGTAGCGTATGAAAATCTGATACAACCAGGTGCACCAAACGCATCGCCACCAACACAAGCTACATGAGCTTCTTCAAGCAGATACATGGCAACATCAGTTGCTGTTTCAATAGTTTTTCCATTAAAAGATTTACCAAGATAACTCTTGCATTCGGGGAAAACATAAAATGCCCCCATTGGGTTATTAACATTTAGTCCAGGAATTTCTCTCAGCAAATCAACAATAAGACTACGACGTCTTTCAAATGCAGTCCTCATTTCGCCAACGCACGACTGGTCGCCAGTATACGCTGCAAGCGCAGCTTTTTGTGAGATTGAAGAAGGTCCGGATGTGTACTGCCCCTGAAGCATGGTGCAAGCCGAAGCTATCAGCTGAGGTGCTGCAATCCAACCAATTCTCCAGCCAGTCATTGCATAACCTTTTGAAACTCCATTAACAATTACTACCCTATCAAATATTTTAGTGAATTGTGCAATCGACTCATGTTCACCTATATAATTAATATGCTCATAAATCTCATCAGCAATTATATATACATTTTGATGCTTCTCTATTACAGCAGCAAGTGCAGCCAACTCATTTTTTGTATAAACACTACCAGTAGGATTTGAAGGTGAGCACAAAATCAGTGCTTTGGTTTTAGGAGTTATAGCCTCTTCAAGCTGCTGAGGTGTAATCTTAAAATCCTGCTCTATGCCAGCATGAACATAAACAGATTTCCCTTCAGCCAGTTTCACCATCTCCGGATAACTTACCCAGTAAGGTGAAGGAATTATAACCTCGTCATCTTTATCAATTATAGAGAGGATAACGTTGCATAACGACTGTTTTGCTCCTCCCGACACAACAATTTGTGCAGGTGTATATTCTAAATTATTTTCTCTTTGGAGTTTCTCACAGATAGCCTTTTTTAGATCTTGAAATCCTGCTACCGGCGAATAAAATGAAAAATTATCTTCTACCGCTTTTTTAGCAGCTTCTTTTATATGATCAGGTGTATAGAAGTCGGGCTCTCCCACACTCATATTAATAACATCAAATCCCTGAGCTTTTAGCTCATTGCTTTTTTGGGCCATCGCAAATGTCTCTGAAGGCGAAAGGGCCAATAATCTTGTAGACAGTAATTCCATATTTTATTTTACTTTATGATATAATACGGCACAAAGATATATAAATATCATACTTAATGGCATAATTTACTAAAATAATGACAAAAACAAATGGACTTAAATTATATGTAGAAATCTCTCATGGTGGTTAAACAAAAAAAGCCGCCTTATGGGCAGCCTCTATTTACATTTCATCAGCATACTTGCAGGCCTTTCCTGCTTTCTGCTCTAATTTTTTAGATCTTTAGAAAGATCTTAGCTTGCAAAACGCAAACTTGCTCTCAAACTACGGATTCTGTTTAATCTATTTGTACGATACACAGATCCTTTAGAAATATTTTGTTCCAGATATTTAATCTGACCCAAAATTTCATCTTTTGATAGGCTTTTGATTGTCATAATATTTCCTTTCTTTAAAATTAAACTTATGATTTATCAACAACCGTTCATTAAGAACCTAATTCAGTATATTTTTGATAACCTTATATGATTCAAAACAACACGCTTGCTTTTTAAATCGATACAAAGATACAACAATTTATATGTTATACAACATGTTTTTGATAGATTTTGCAATTATATGATAGGATACATCTATTAAAAAGAAAAACCTAGACCTCCACTCAGCCTAAATCCGCTCCAATCAGGTCGTGGCGAACCAATAAGGTTTTCGTAATTACCACCAAAGGAGAGGTCATACCCGGTTGCAACATCAAAACTGATATTCTTTGTTACATAATATTTACCACCTATCTGAATTAGCAGAGCATATGCGTTCTCATTGTACTGTGGTTCTTCCATAACCTCATTAAAATCCACATCCGAAACAACTGTTTTCATTTTTAATGTAGATATTATTAATGCCGGCGAGACTTCGCCCCACAAAGAGAATCTATCCTTCAACCCTTTATCTACATCCTCTATAGAAGATGTAAAGAAATAATTCCTATAATAAACTCCCTCTCTATATCCATTTGCAATAAGCGTAGTGCTTATTTTTCCAGAATAATCGGCAACTGATAATTTTCCTCCTGTTGTGTAGAATCCACTTTTAATTCCAAATTCATGATTATTTACTCTATACCCAATATTAACTGAGTGGGCAATATAAGCAGGGAAATTATCTACTATTTCTAATCCAAGATTCTTAAAAGGCTCACTTATTTTTATTGAATTCATAAGACCTTTCATATCATTCATATTATATGTAGCATAAGAAGCATGATAATCGAATCTGAATTGCGCCTGCAAGCTGAATATAGCAATACAAAAGAAAACAGCCAAAAATACTCTTTTCATTATTTAAAATATTTTGAAATATTAGTACTACTCTGATACATCAAAACGAAATCATTTATTGCAGTTAAACCATATGTATGTGCTCTGAAACTAAATGCAGGTAAATTAATATCCGAATTATTATAAACATTCATGAACTTATTGTTATTCCATTCGGCATCAAAACTAAATATTCTTCCGGTAAACGGATCAATCCCTTCAAAGCTTCCATCAATAAATTCTGATTTTTCAGATGCTATATCCAACACCAATACCCTGCGTGCAGTTGTAGACCAAAAGACTATTTGATCTCGGTTTTGAGGATTAATTTTACAAAACAACAGATCATCGGGATTATAAAAGGGATTCAGCGGTATTGACTTAAATAACTTAAAGCCCTGATCGGTTAAATCATATATATTAACCTTAAACCCTGCCCTGTCGGTTACAGCAATTCTCTTTCCGTCGTACGACAAATCGATATTATTATATATATTTGTTGCAATACTCTCTACAACCTCACCATTTATTGCACTAACAAGAATAAGATTAGTATTAACTCCATCTTCATCAAGCGAGCTCTCGATAAAAATAAGATCGTCACTAATCAGATCAATTCTCTTATATCTACCATTAGCTTTAGGAGTGTCTATCACGGCTGGCACACCCAATAAATCATTCTTGTTACCATAAAGTAATACCTTGTTCTCTCTGTTAAAACCCCAATCATAACCAATAAATAATAACAACTTATCACTGTTTGGAGAAACAGAAACAGACGTCATATTCTCAAAATAGGGCGATTCATACACTTTAATGGTCTCTAATGTTCGTGCATCACCAACTTTAAGAGCAATACCCTCGCGACCATAAATGAGCATATCTTCAATACTATAGCTATCCACAGCCATAGCTAATTTACTTGCCGGGGCTTTATATTCATAAAACTTTTCAATACCACCAGATGAATAAGAAATCTCAGAAACATCCATATCGTCAGGCGCAACAATCACAGTATAAAATCCACTCTCCTCTGGAAAAACCGATGCTTGCAATCTTACTACAGGAGAATCAAAAGAAACAGATGCCACTGCCAAGTCATTTCTATTATGCAATATAAAATATTTACATCTGTACTTATTAGGTAGCCATTCTATAGTAGTTGATTCAAGATCATTAAACTCAATCTTTATATCATCGCTGGTTATACCACTATAACTCATATTATAATATACAACTTTATCCTCTATCTTACCATCAGCAAATTTCATCGATATACTGTAAGATCTGTACCCCTCAACAAAGTCCTTATCAACAAATGAGGTAGCACTTCCATCTAAAGTTATAATTTTATTATCACCTCTAAAATCCTTGAACTTTATTTCGTAGCTCTCAATATCCAATTGCTCAAATGAGGGTTTATCCCATTTAAGTTCAAAATAACCTTCATTTGTAATACCATCCCTTACACCAAGATCAAAAGCGTTATCTACCGGAACCAGAATAAAATCGAACACACCTTCATAAAACTCGGCATTCACAAGATCAGCAAGACTACCTGAACCAGTTTTAATTCTGAAAGTCATTTTTAGACTATTAGAACCTCCTTTTATCAGATTGTCTTTAATAATAGTAATATAATCTCCCCCTGTTAAATACAGTATCTGACCATTTATCATTATCTCCTGATCTAGTAATTTCTTACCTGAATTACTCAAATTAAAATAAAGCTTTGTATCATCATAAATATAGATAGGATCACCGGGTCTAACGCCTGCCAGATCTAAGCCAATCATTATTTCACCCGGTTTTTCTAACTCGCGAAAAAACTCTTTATCGCTCTCAAACTCACAAGAAACTAAAAATGATGCTATTAAAAGTAAGAATAACCAGTTTAGCCCTGAATGGGAGGCGCAAGGTGAATCATGTAAAAAGGATGGATTTTGAATATTATTTTTCATAGTTTGCACTAATGATATTAAGAATCAAAGGTATATATTATTTGTTTATATTTCACATTTCGATATAAATTAAGTCTTGTATATCCCGTATGGCAGTATCTTGTGAACATTTGAGTCTTACTTTTAGTCTGCATTTGTGAAGCTAAACGCTGTTGGCAACTGGCTCCATTTACTTCGTTTAATGGCGTGATTTGGGGCTTGATTTTTCAGGGCAATGTCTAACCAACCTTTATTCCAGTATTTTTCAGACACATTAAATTCACCAACTCCAATATCGAAGTCTTTATTTGCATTCGGAACTCTATAATCATCCCAATTACAAATTTTACTATTCCCATTTGAATAGCTTCCCCAAATCCCAACAAAAGCATTGTTGAAATATCCATCTGAAAAGAACTCAATACTATCATACTCTATCTGATTCTTTGAGTTCAAATACCATTTGGTGTAGAGTTTTACCCCGAACAGTGCGCTGAATGTATACCCCTGCGATAACATACCCCAAAACCGTTCGTATATCCTAAATTTTTCTCAACTGCAAAATGAAAAATGTCGTGGACAAGATAAGTCTTTGTTTCAAGAGTTATCCGTTCAACGGACTTTTCAAATTTCTTTTCTCATTATGGTAGCTTGCCCGTCTATTTGATGCTTTACAAAACCCATTTTTTCAGAAAACCGAATGGCTTTAATATTACTTGTTTTTGTTTGACCTAATAAAGCTTCAACTCTTAGTTCCTTTTTTGCAATTATTATCAATAGTTCGAATGCAGCTTGCATATATCCTTTTCCCCAATATTTTGGAAGTAGTGAACCTCCAATTTCAATTTCTCTTTTTTGTTGGTTCCAATGGTGCAAGGCACAATCGCCAATGATTAATTCGGGATTGTCTTTAGGTCTGATTGTGAAAATATATTTGCAGCTTGTAATAATACGTTCAGTGAAATGTGTTGGCGTTTCATTTTGTAAAAATGAACTTTCATCAAAATCTCCAGACAAATGCGGATTTGCATACAAACTGTAAAAGATATTTGCATCGTTTACTGATAATTTTTCAAGTATAACTTTGTCATTTGAATTCATAATCAGTCACTATTTTTTTGCCTTACCTGTTCAGCAAGCTTCACTGGTGCCACTTCACAATAAGCAGTTGTCAATGCATCTGTAAACAAGTCTTTTTTCACTTTTTTCATTTCTATCATTGTCCAACCTTGTTTACCCCATTTGTTGTCAACAGGATAAATAGTTGTTCGGTCAGCCGAAGCAAAAACGTCTTGGTAAATTTCAGATAGCTTTATGCAAGCCCTTTTGTTTATATCATCATAGGTCGCAAATATTTTCTTCTTTACCATGAATGAAGTTTTTTCAAAATGGGGTTCTTCTGTTACTTCTGGAAACGAAAGTGCTATTTTCCTAAACGCTTCTATTGATACCATTGTTAAACTATTTTTTTACTGGTGTTAAATGTGTCAATACACAAAGCCACTTTTCATTTTCCTTTTTGTAAATGTCAGTAACCCATTCGTCAGCTTCCATTGGTTGTCCTTGCCAAGTCCCTGTATTTTGTCCACGCCCGGTAACCAATGCAATGTCTCCATAGATTTTTACTCTTAATATCTCTTTTGTCATTGTTGAATGTGATAACAAGCCCTGTTCAAGAACGCTGAAAAATCTTTCTTGTGGTATTATTCCGCCTTGGCTGTCAACCAAAACCCAATCGCTTGTTATATATTTTTTGATTTCGTTAATGTCGTTTGTAATAACGGCTTTGTTGAAGTTGTCTTCAATCTCCTGAAAATGATTTTTTAATTGATCTTCTGTCATACTGCTGATTAGTTAGTCATTTAGAGAATTAATGCCTTGCTCTTGCAATTTTTTAAGATGTTCTTTCATTGTCTTTACTTGTTCTGCTGGGTGTCCTTGCCAAACGGTTACTTCTCCAACAACTCTAAAAGGTTGAGTTGAGCGGAAAGATTGAGTTGGGTTTCCTAGATATTTCTTGTCGGTCAGATCTGGGTCATTTTCTATTTCACTTGTTGGCTCAACTAAATAAATTCTTTCTCGTCCGTCATTAAATGCAAGTTCAGGTCCCCAAATTGCAGCGTCTAAAGTCCCTGTCAAAAAGATATATTTTGCGTTTTCCTGCTGTCCGTAGTTAGAGTTAAAACCAACTTCTATTAAGTCGCCAATTTTCAGGTCTGCTTTTGTCCCGTGAAAATATGTTTGTGCGAAAGGTGTTGCTCCTTGTCCGTTTGATTTGATTGTTTTATTGTCCTTCTTCTCCATTGTTAA
>JADMKP010000004.1 GCA_015478775.1 Fermentimonas sp.
AAATGATCTGTTAGTCGACCCGGTGTACCAATAAGCAATGCCGGAGGATTACTCAAATTGTTTAGTTCCGTTTCTATAGAGTGCCCACCATAGCACACATTTACTTTGAAGTTGGTACTCATTTTTTTCCATACCTGTTCAATTTGCAGAGCTAGCTCGCGCGATGGCACAATAACCAAGCACTGCACAGTTTTAACATCCTCGCTAAGCATTTGTAGTATGGGCAGCAAAAAGGCCAGCGTTTTTCCCGAACCGGTGGGAGAAAGTAGTATTGTATTTTTCTTACTTAAAATCGTTCTCTGTGCCTCAAACTGCATCTTATTTAATGCATCTATACCTAGGTTTGATAATATTGTTGATTGTTGATTTTCTGTTTTCATGCGTCAAAGATAAGATTTAAATTTTTATCTTTGAAAATACATTTTGCATTTGAATTTACTAAAAAGATAATGATAGATACTACTTATATTAATTCGCTGGAGATAGAGAACTTTATATGGGATTGGAACGGTACACTTTTGGATGATGTGGAGGTTAATGTGAGAACAGTAAACGATATGCTCTTAAAAAGAGGGTTATCGCAACTGGATATGGCTACATATAAAGAGCAGTTTTGTTTTCCTGTTAAGACATTTCAAAGTTTGGTTGGATTTGATTTCGAGAAAGAACCTTTTGAGGAGGTTGCCATTGAATATCACTCTACATATAAACAATATGAAAATGAAATCAAATTAAATGAGGATGCGCTATTTGTAATCGACATGTTATATGTGCAAGGGGCAAACCAGTATATCCTCTCTGCAGCTATGCAAGAGGTTTTGATAACGATGCTTGAAGACTTTAATATTGCCGATAAATTTAATGGTATATATGGGGTTAGTGATATTCATGCAGCTGGAAAAATAGAAAGAGGAAATCAGCTAATGAAGGAGAACGCGCTAGACCCAAAGAAAACACTTATTATTGGAGACACACTGCATGATGCCGAAGTGGCAGAGGCTCTGGGTATAAATTATTTATTATATAGTGGTGGACATAATAGTTATGAGCTTTTAAGTAAAAATGCAAAGGTTATTGGAAGTTTAAGAGAGTTGGTGTCGTTCGGCTAGAGCAAAAGATATTTAAACTGTTTTATTTAATCTTGCTCATATTTGTTTGTGGACCCTGGATTGATTGAAACATTCACAACCATTTAATACAACAATATTTGGTCATATATTATTTGTTAATTACCTTTGCCTGATGATAATATTACACAATATTATGATGATAAAAACACATAAACTATTCCTTTTAATCACTTTAATAACTATTGCCGGTTGTAATGGAGATGTTTTTGTTGATGACTTTCTTCCCGGAAGGACACAAAGAAATTACAATCTCTGAAATTGATAATATTAAAGAAATTGATTTTAAATCAGATAACTGGAGGCTGATTAATGTATTTTGTGAAACGAGTTATTCATACACTATTAAATCCTATGATCTTGATGGTAGTTTAATAAATTCTCCTTTCGATGAAAGAGAACTGGGCACTGTTCATTACACTAGTGACTATATAGATTTTTATGTTGAGAAAGTGAGCGGCAACAGGCTAAAAGTTACACTTAATGAAAACCTACATAATGAAAATGCAGAATTATTGATAATAGTAGGCAACGAGTATAAAGAGGAATACATCAAAATGGTTCTGGCACCAACAAGTAAATATCAGATTGATAGCGTAGTATATGATTGGGATAAGTTTGAAATTTATGAAAGTAATTTAAAAGAAATGGAAAGTCTTATCGTTAATAACGATAAATCCTCTTCACCTCTAACAATTATGTTCTATCCGTTTAGAAAATCTACGCATGAAATTAGTTTTAATGATCCAACTTTACCTTGGGATAAAGAAATATTCAGTAGGTTGTTTGGTATACCACTTCCTGAGATAATCATTCCCGATATAGTAGATTCAAAACCTGTTCTTAATGAAACTAAAGTTACATTTGGAATTAGAGACCAACAACTTAAAACAAATTTAGACACGGAGTTTTCTGCTGAAGTAACAATAGGCGGGTTCGATAATAGAAAAATAAGTGTTTTTAATCTAGTCAGGATATATACTGTGCCTTACAGTTTATATTTATCCAACACTAAAACTGGTAAACGTCGCAGCTTTACAGGAGAACTGCATAGTGAGGAACCCATTGATTATTTAATCCATAAACAGGTATTGGATGAAAACTAAGTTAAATAAGATCATATCTGAAACTACCCTTAGCTTTTTATTATTGATGCTCATCTCAATTAATATTCATGCTGTTAATAGAGACTCAACTTCCGGAAAATTCATACACATGATAGGTATTGATTTAAAGCCTGGATACACTTTTCCAACTCATGAGTTTTTTGAAGGTGCCAATAATGCACAACAGAAGATAAACTCTACACTTTCGGGACACCTAAAGTATGGCTTCAAGTTTTCTCCAAGTACTCGTTTGGGTAATATTTATCCACATGCTATACAAGGTATAGGAGTTGGCTATAATACATTCTTCAAATCTTCGGAACTGGGTGACCCGCTAAACGTTTACTTTTTCCAAACCTCAAGGATTGCAGACATTACTCAAAATTTATCATTCGATTATGAATGGAATTTTGGCACTTCAATAGGATGGAAAAAATATGATGAAGAGAAAAATCCGCTAAATATGGTCGTCGGATCAAACGCCAATGCTTATATCAATCTTGGTTTCCTGCTGAACTGGCAGATATCATCAAACACAAACTTGCGTGGCGGTGTGGGTGTAACACATTATTCCAACGGAAATACAAGCTATCCTAACTCTGGTGTTAACACTATAGGAGCATCCGTTGGTGTAACGCGTTTTTTTGGAAACAATGAAAGAAGCACCTACCCTTTACATCAATCACGTAATCATTTATTTAATTCTTATATTAACTACGACCTTATAATATATGGGGCAATACGAAAAAAGGGTATATTTCCTGAAAACTCTAACCCTATGCTCGTTCCGGGCTCTTTTGGTGTAGCAGGACTAAACTTTAATCCATTATATAATTTCAGTAAATATTTTCGTGCGGGTGCTTCTCTCGACCTGCAGTATGATGAGAGCGCCAACATTGTCAAACATATTGCCAATGATTATATACCTGAACCCGAGAATCTTAAATTCTACAGACCTTCTTTCAGAGAGAAGTTTTCTGCAGGTATCTCATTACGTGCAGAGATTGTAATGCCTATATTCTCCATTAATCTGGGAGTAGGAAAGAACTTTTTGTGTAAGGGGGATGATACGAATTCATTTTATCAAACTTTTGTGTTAAAGACAAATATTACTGACAACCTGTTCCTGCATACTGGTTATCAGCTTTACCGTTTCAAAGATCCTAATAATCTAATGTTAGGGCTAGGTTACAGATTCAATGCTAAATAATGGAAATCATACAAACGTCTTATCAATAAAACATATCTACCACCATCAGCGCTCTCAACCTTTATGAAGCGTCAGACCGATGGCTCGTATATGGACGGACTATCAAAAGCCAAACAAGATGGTGTTGTTAAGGCAGTAGGTGTTTCGTGTCACAATTGGGAAGCGATGGTTGATGCTGTTGAAAGAGTAATGAGGTTGGCTTGAATTATTTAAAATCTTTTCTTAACATTCTGACTGAATTTAATATAGCAATAAGTGAAACTCCCACGTCAGCAAACACCGCTTCCCACATTGAAGCTATACCAAATGCACCTAATAGCATTATAAGCGACTTTACTCCCAAGGCAAACACAATATTCTGAATAACTATTACACGAGTAGAACGTGCTATCTGTATAGCCGTAGCAATTTTTGATGGATGATCGGTCTGAATCACAACATCTGCTATCTCAATGGCAGCATCAGACCCCATACCACCCATGGCAATTCCCACATCACTAATAGCCAATGCCGGTGCATCGTTAATTCCATCACCTACAAAAACAACCAAATTGTCTTTATCCTTCTTTAGCTCTTGAATATGATAAACCTTATCTTCAGGCAACAAATCACCATAAGCAAGGTTCATATTCAACTTTTCAGCTACATCATCTACAATAGATTTTTTATCACCACTCAGCATCATTATGGTTTTTACACCTAGTTTTTTAAGTTGCCTTATTGCGTTCCGGGAGTCTTCTTTCACTTTATCAGAAATCACAAAATAGCCTGCATATTGATTATTGATTGCAATTATAACTGTAGTTTCTTTAATATCATCTATTTTCTTTTCGTATTCAACTTCGTAAAGCTTCATCAATTTTGAATTTCCTGCCAAAACCTCTTGTCCATTAATAAAACCCTTCATACCATGTCCTGCTATCTCTTCTACTTCCTTAATATTGTTGTTTGAAGGAACAATATTCGGAAAATACTCCAAAATTGCTTTAGCTATCGGATGATTTGATTGCGACTCAAGCCCCACTGCAAATTCAATCATTTTTTCCTTCTCAGGATATACCGACACAATATTCTGTACCTGAAAAACTCCTTCTGTTAGAGTGCCGGTCTTGTCAATCACCACGGTATTAGCCTTTGCTATCATATCAAGATAATTTGCCCCTTTAAACAGAATTCCATTACGTGAAGCTGCACCAATACCTCCAAAATAACTTAATGGAATTGATATAACTAATGCACATGGACAAGAGATTACCAAGAACACCAGTGCAAGGTATAGCCAGTCAGAAAACAGATAATCCGCAAGAATAAAAGAAGGAATTACTGTTATTGCCAATGCAAGCGCAAATACAATTGGAGTGTAAATTCGTGCAAACTTACGAATGAAAAGTTCCGTTTTAGATTTTCGAGACGATGCCTCTTGCACCATTTCCAATACGCGAGCAAGAGAGCTATCTTCATATTTCTTCTCTACATTGATATCAACAACACTGTTAAGATTTACCATACCTGCTAATACCTGTTCACCCTCACGTATGGTTCTCGGTACACTTTCTCCTGTTAGTGCAGACGTATTAAAACTTCCTTTGGATGACAATAATGTGCCGTCCAAAGGTGCTTTCTCCCCTGCTTTAACCTGCACTATTTCACCTATAGAAACTGACTCAGGAGAAACAACTGATGTTACTCCGTTTCTTACAACCGTTGCACTATCAGGTCTAACATCCAGTAAAGATTTAATATTCTTTCTTGCTTTTAATACCGCCGAATTCTGAAACATCTCTCCAATTGTATAGAACAACATAACGGCAACTGCCTCAGGATATTCACCTATAAAGAATGCACCCAGCGTGGCAACAATCATTAAAGTAAACTCGTTAAAGAAGTCCTTTTGTAGTATAGCATTTCCCGCATGTTTAAAAGCAGGCAGTGCAACAGGCAGATAAGCAATAATATACCAAAACAGTCGTATATTGCCTGTGAAGAATAATGGTTTTAATATAAAATCAAGCAGAACACCACCAATAAAAAGGGCTACAGTCACTATTATCGGCATGTAGGTTTTCCATGACGACTCGTTCAGTTCAGTATTTGAACTAATTTCTCCACAACCACAACCAACATCTTTATTGCAATCAACTTCTATATTTTTATTGAAATTAGGATCTTTATAATTATCTAAATCAACTTCTATATTTTTAAAAGAATCTTGTACCATATATTTGTAATTTTATACGGCAAAGTTAAGTTGAATATCCCGCAACTTAGTTGCAATAAAGCATAAGCAGATTTTGGTATTGTAGTAAGATTATTGTTGATTTCTAATTCCAGAACCAGAGCATTTATCACAAAGCCCTTTCATTACAAAATTAATGTTTTCGAGTAAAAATTTATCTGGCAATTGAACAGGAGGAATTGATATACTCTCGAGACAATAGGTTTTATGACAACGTGTGCAATTGAAATGTACATGTAGCTCATTTAATTCGCACTGACAATCATCATTGCACACCGAGTATTTCATTGAGCCTGAACCATCGTCGATACTATGAATTACAAGATGATCATGGAACAAAGTTATTGTTCTTGAAATTGTTGATTTATCAACTGTTTCCAATGTTGCTTCAAGATCAGACAAACTAAATGCCTGCGGATAATCCACCATTGCCTTAAATATCAACAGTCTCACCGCTGTTGGTTTAACCTCTCTATCTAGTAATTTTTGCTCAAGTTCTTTCATAATTTGCCCATCTAAATATCATTACAAAAATAATAAAATAGAAGAAGAAATCCAATTGATTAAATTAAATGGAATCACCTGCAATGATGGATATAATTAGAAAAGGTGATGAAGAAATTAAATCAGGTGGTGGTGTGAGATTAAACAAAGATCTTGTCAATAAACTTAGAGTTCAATAATCTTGCAACAGCCATATAGTTGGTTTGGAATACTATTTCATCGCCAACATGATATTTCTTTTTGCCTTCTTCGGTTTTGTTTGAACCTATATCAACCACCATCATATCGGAGGTAATTCCAACAAACTTTACATCTTTATCCAATACCTCAAGGTCGGCATCATCTACATCGAGCATACCAAAATCGAGGATGGCTTTCAC
Source organism: Fermentimonas sp. (assembly GCA_015478775.1). Lineage (GTDB taxonomy): Bacteria > Bacteroidota > Bacteroidia > Bacteroidales > Dysgonomonadaceae > Proteiniphilum. The sequence goes on from JADMKP010000004.1 coordinate 6,564, forward strand.
GGTGGTACCATTGGGTTTTGAATTACTATAATCGGCAGTGTGACCAATATTTGCATCGCTTAGAACTCCTTCAGGCACTATCTTTTTCTTCTCCAATTCAATGATATTTGCCCTAAACTCAAATGTATCTGTGTGAAGATTCATAAACTGTTCGTTCTTCAAGGGGCTAACTCCAAAGAAGACAGCCTCCCCTATCCTAAAATGGTTTATGTTAGTTGGTACAGTACCCTGATCAATTAGCGGAAGAGTTATGGAAGACCCACCAGAGATGAATTTTAAGTCTTTATTGAAACGTTCCGAAATCAACTCTTTATAGATTGATAACTGTAGCAGTTTGTCGTAATTGGGCTCAATACCATACATGCAGCCAAGGTTGGAGCCTAACCCAATTACATCAATATGAGAGAGATCAAAAACCTTTTCGTAAAACGACATTAAGTCTTCTCTATTCACACCTTCACGCAGCTCTCCCAACTCAATCATAATGATAATCTGATGAATTTTACCCTGCTTTCCGGCAGCTTCATTCAATGCTTTAATTGTACTGAGTGAAGTGTTTAACGATATATTAGCATACTCCACAACCTCATCTGCATAAACTTCGGCCGGGGGTTTAATGTAAATAGTTTTCATATTTGGATTAACCGCTCTAAGATTTCTTAGGCTGGTTAATCTTGAATCGCCTACTGAGTGTATCTTTTCAATTACTTCATCTGTAAGAATGTGTCTTAGAAACTCTTTATCACCAGAAAACACCTTTGTTACAAGGCTCCACTGTATATTATGTTTTTCAAAAAAATCGCTTAAACTCTTTATATTATCTTTTATTTTCTCTGTCTGTATTATCAGTTGGGCCATATTTATTTCTTTAACCTCATTTCGAGATAGGGGGTCGTAAAACCAAATTTCTCATACAGCTTTTTAGCTGGATTATCGGCTTCTACATGTAATGCAATATCTCCTTCGGTTTGTTTAATTGTGTTCTTTATAAGAGTTTTTCCGATTCCTTTACCTCTGTGATTTTTATCGGTGGCAATATACACCAGAATATTCTCGGGAATATAACCATCCATACCTGTTCTATTAACAACTACAGCTGCTCTTAGCTCCTCTTCCTCTTTAAGAACCATAGTAAAACCGCCAAAAGAAGTAAATTCTTTTGTGGAATAATCTATCGCTCTTTCAATTTGATATTTTGGGTCGCCATACTCTTGAAGATTATCGAATAGGAAATCGACAACTTCACTTTTTTCACTCTCGGAGGGTTTGTTTTGTTCGTTAAATATCTTTGTTTGTATCATAACTAATCTGCTAAAGTAGACAAAACATATCGGAAAATGAATATAAAATAGCAATAAGGTGACTCAATTTATGCTTTTTGTCGGTTCGCTTGTATTCTCTCGCCTAATGATTATTGTATCACCGGCATTAACCTCCAATTTACCTAAACTCTGCTCGTCTTGGCCATTTTTTTTCTTCTTTGAGAACAACCTGAATAGCCAACTGTTTGAGATGGTTTCAGCAGCTTTTGTAACTTCCATCAAACTTTGGTCTACTTTAGCAATAGCGGTATCAACATTTAATCCCATCTCCTTGTCGTGTAGCAGTCGTGGTAGAACCCCATCACCATTATTAATCGTATAAGAAGTCAAATAAAGTTCATTTACCAATGAGTCTGCTTTTAATGTTGTGGAATTTAAGTTGCCCATTATACTGTTTAGGTTGGTAGTGAGCGAATCGCTGTTAATGAGTTTTCCTATGTCGCCCTTACCACTGTTTATTTTGCCCGTTATCTGGTTCATATCCGATAGCGATGCATGTATACGTTCTGTAGCGCTCTCCAGACTTGTTGTAATGTTGTTTTCATTTAGCAAGCGTGCTATATCTCCATCACCCTCATTAAGTTTGTCGGTTATAGAACGCAAGTTTGCCACAGTGCCTTTGGCCTCATCAAGCATTTCGGTTGCCTGAGCAATCATAGCCTGTATATCTAACCCAGTAGATACTGGCAAATAATCGCCCTGCTGCACCTTGCCCGTAGCTGGATCACCGGTAGAAATAAGTACAATCTTTCCTCCCATCAATCCCTCCTGCCCTATCTGCACCGCGGAGTTTTTATAAATATAATCGGTATAAGTATCGCGTATCGTCATTGTAACTATTACGGAAGAGTCGGCCACGAGTTGAATATCTTTTACCGTACCAATATTGATTCCGGCAAAACGCACTATATTACCTGTCATCAATCCTCTAATATCTTTAAACGAAGCATGAATATCTGTGGTAGAAGAAAACAGGTTTTGTTTACTACCAATCAGGTATATAGCTACAATAAAGAGTATGACTGCCGATGCTACAAAAATACCCAGCCTTAAAGCTTTCTTTGTTTTCATCTTTATATTGTTTAAGTTTTTTTCTAAATAAAATAATCACGTATTTCTTTTTCTTCACTATGGCTTAACTCGTCGTAGGTTCCCTGAACAATAAATCCGCCATCTTTCATTATTTTTATACTATCGGTTGCTATCTTGGCACATTTCATATCATGTGTAATGATAATGGCAGCAGTATTATATTCCTCTCGGATCTTAAGTATCAGTTCGCTAATTTCTCCCGATGTTACGGCATCCAGCCCTGTAGTGGGCTCATCATATAGGATAATTTCGGGTCTCAATATGAGCGTTCGTGCCAATGCTATTCTTTTTTTCATTCCTCCCGACAACTCGGATGGCATTTTGTCAATTGCATCAAGTAGCCCTACACTTCGGAGCGATTCTTCGATCAGCTCTTCGGTATCCTTCTTCTTATCAACAAATTGTGTTCTGCGTATGGGAAAAAGCAGGTTCTCGCGCACACTCATAGAGTCGTATAAAGCCCCTCCCTGAAACAGATATCCCACCTTTTTTCTAATCTCGTTCAATTCTATCTCATTGCACTCCAGCACATTTGTTCCGAGCACATTAACTTCGCCCCAATCGGGTTCTATAAGCCTTACAATGCATTTAATAAGAACCGATTTGCCAATACCCGATTTACCCACTACACCAAGGTTTTCTCCACTTTGCAACGTAAAGCCAATGCCGTTTAATATATCATTATCGCCAAAGGATTTATATAAGTTGTTTACAACAATAACATTTTCTTTCTCCATATACCTCCTAAAAAATGCTTGTTATCAATACAAATATTAAGTCGATCACAAAAATAGTGAGTGATGATGCTACCACAGCCGAATTAGCGGCACGACCCACGGATTCTGTTCCCCTGCCTGCAGTATAGCCTTTGTAACATCCAATTAAGCCAATAAAGAAGCCAAAGAATACAGTTTTGAGTGTTGCAGGTAACAAGTCTACGAAATCCAACATAGAAAATGATAGATTAATGAAAAGAGTGAACGGCATCGACTCAAATATGTTTACTGCTAAAAAAGCTCCAAGAAGGCTAAATGCATCGGCAAATATTACCAGCACTGGTACCACCAATGTGGTAGCCATTACACGAGATGCTACTACAAAACTTAGGGGACGTGTTCCTGACACTTCCATGGCATCTATTTGCTCTGTAACGGTCATTGCGGCAATCTCGGCACCAATTCCAGAGCTTAGCTTACCGGCGCATATGAGTCCGGTTATTACTGGTCCTAACTCACGTATCATTGATACAGCAATTACACCCGGTAATAATGTTTGAGCACCAAAATCTGAGAGAATTGGGTTCATCTGCATAGTAAGCACAAGTCCCATTATAAAACCGGTTACTCCCACAAGTGCCAGAGATTTATTGCCTAACAGGAAGCTGTGATTTAATAATTCGCGAAATTCAAAAGGGGGCTGGAAAAATTGCCTGATTACTTTTCCAGTAAACAATATTAATTCTCCAAGATCAATAAAAATACCGTTATAAAAGTTGCGAGTTTCTTCCTTAAACCTAAGTCTTTCTTTAATACCTTGTTTAATTACAGATATTCTGATTTTTGCCATATGTTGTTATTCAGGTGAATTGATTCAATAAAAGCACCTCATGCTTATTAAACCAAATTTAAAATAAAATGTTTATTTAATATCTGATCTAGCAGTTGATTTATAGAATTTATTTTCTATTTTTGACTCTGTACATGTAATTTAAACTATTTGAAAGATGAAAAAATTATCTCGACGTAGCTTCATTAGCAAAGGTTTTGCTGGTTTTGCTGGACTAACAGTTATAGGAAAAGGATCGTTTAATATCGATTTAAAACCCGAGGTAACGGTAGATAAAGTGAAGTTAGGCAATAGTGGACTTAATGTTTCGAGAGTGGCTTTAGGCACCGGCTCTGTTGGAGGTAATAAGGCATCAAACCAAACTAGACTTGGAATGGATAAGTTTGCTGATATGGTTCACCATGCTTACGACAGAGGCATTACATTTTTTGATATGGCCGATTCGTATGGCTCCCACACTTTTGTGGGACATGCAATCAAAACTTTACCACGCGAGAAATTAACGCTGCTTACTAAAATATGGACTCACGAGGATGGTTCGGATAGAAATGCACCTGTTAGTGAATCCCTCGACAGGTATCGTAAAGAGATGGATACCGATTATATTGATATTGTTCTTATGCATTGTCTTATGCAACCTGGCTGGAGTAAAAATCGCACACATTATATGGATGGTTTATTGAAAGCCAAACAAGATGGTGTAATAAAGGCTGTGGGTGTATCATGTCATAATTGGGAAGCTATGGTTGAGGCTGTAGACAATCCTTGGGTAGATGTTATTATGGCGCGTATAAATCCTTTCCAGACTAATATGGATAATACGCCCGACGTGGTGAGCGATCTGCTTGGTAAGGCTAAAAAGAAGGGTATTGGTGTTATTGGAATGAAAATTTTTGGCGAGGGCAAACATGTGAGCGAACCCGAAAGAGAGCAGTCTATTAAGTTTGCTCTTACTAAAGGAAACACACACTGCATGACATTAGGAATGGAGTCTATTGCCCACGTTGATGATGCGGTTGAGAGGGTTATGAGGTTAGCTTGAAAATTGGGTTGTGGATGTACGTTTAATTAGTTCGAAATTTTAATTGGAGGTTTATTTGAGGTTTAAATTGATTATTTAAAATCTTTTTTTAAAATCCTGATTGAGTTTAGTATTGCAATTAGTGAAACTCCCACGTCGGCAAACACCGCCTCCCACATTGAAGCTATACCAAATGCGCCCAATAGCATTATAAGCGATTTTATACCTAAGGCAATAACAATATTTTGAATAACTATTACTCGGGTAGATCGTGCTATCTGTATAGCCACTACAATTTTAATAGGCTGGTCGGTCTGAATCACAACATCTGCAACTTCAATTGCTGCATCACTACCCATTTTCCTCCCATGGCAATACCCACATCACTAACGGCGAGTGCCGGTGCATCGTTAATTCCGTCACCAACAAAAACAACCAAGTTATCATTTTCTTTCTTTAACTGTTCAATATGATAAACCTTATCCTCAGGAAGTAAATCACCATAAGCATGGTCGATATTCAACTTACTGGCAACATCTTCAACTATAGACTTCTTGTCGCCACTCAACATAATAATGTTTTCTATTCCCAAATTTTTAAGCCGACTGATTGCTTTGCCAGCATCAACTTTAACTTTATCTGAAATAATAAAGTAGCCTGCATATTGATTTTCTATAGCAATTATCACTATTGTTTCCTTAATAGCATCTAATTTCTTTTCGTATTCAACTTTGTGAAGCTTCATCAACTTTGCATTTCCTGCCAATACTTCTAAGTTATTCACAAAACCCTTCATGCCATATCCTGCAATTTCTTCAACATTTTCGATATTACTGTTAGATATTACAATATTTGGGAAGTACTCTAAAATGGCTTTAGCAATAGGGTGATTTGATTTCGATTCGAGTGATACCGCAATTTCAATCATTTTTTCCTTATTGTAATATACTGATTCTACTTTCTGTACTTGAAAAACCCCTTCGGTAAGAGTGCCGGTTTTATCAATCACTGCTGAATTAGCTTTGGCAATCATATCGAGATAATTTGCCCCTTTAAACAATATTCCATTTCGTGATGCGGCACCTATGCCGCCAAAATAACTTAAGGGAATTGATATTACTTATGCGCAAGGACAGGATATAACTAAGAAGACCAATGCTCTGTATAGCCACTCGGAAAACAGATAATCGGTAACAACAAAATAAGGAATCAGAGTTATTGCCAATGCAAGAGCAAATACAATAGGGGTATATACACGTGCAAACTTACGAATAAATAATTCTGTTTTAGACTTTCGTGTAGTAGCATCTTGCACCATTTCTAGCATACGGGCAAGTGAGCTATCTTCATATTTTCTGTTAACTCTTATATCAACTACACTATTTGTATTTACCATACCGGCCAATACTTGCTCACCCATGTGTATTGTTCTTGGTACACTCTCGCCTGTTAGTGCAGAAGTATTAAAACTTCCTTTTAACGACAATAATGTGCCGTCTAAAGGTACTTTTTCTCCTGCTTTAACCTGAATTCTTTCGTCAATTGAAACAGTTTTGGGAGCAACAACAGATGTAATTCCGTTTCTGATAACCGTTGCACTGTCTGGCCGGACATCAAGCAGTGCTTTAATGTTCTTTGTTGCTTTTAATACTGCCGAATTCTGGGTAGTGCAACGGGTAGATAAGCTAAGACATACCAAATGAGGCGAGTGTTTTCTGTAAAAAATGAAGGTTTAAAGAAAAAATCGAGCAGAATTTCAATAATAAAAAGGGTTAGAGTTACTATAATAGGTAGGTAGGTCTTCCATCTTGAATTACTACTTATAGAATCTTCACTTATTTCGCCGCAACTGCAGCCCATTTCTTCATTATAGTTAGAATCTGCGTTATTATTGTTCATTCATTGTTTGTTATTCAATAATTCATTTTATTATTACAAAAATAATACAAAACAGCAAGAATTACAATGTATCAAATTTGAGAGAAATTATTACCAATGGAGTTATAACTTTCATAGCAATTTGGATGGTCTTAAATTAGTTTGTATTTTTGCATTTATTTTCTAAAAAAGCTATCACTATAATTAAACCTATCCAGACTCACTTTCTCACTTTTTGGAATAGGATCAAGAATAAATATTAACAATCCTTTATTAATAATTTTTAAAGTAATTCATATCATTTTTATGAGAAAAATATTTTTGTGCTCTATTTTATTAGCTGAGAGCTTTGTATCGGCATTGGCCGGAGGTTTGGTTACGAATACTAACCACAGTGCATCTTTTCTTCGTAACCCAGCGCGCATGGCGTCACTCGAGCTGGATGCAGTTTATTACAATCCTGCAGGTGTGGCGTTTATGAAAAAGGGATTTCATATTGGGCTAAATAACCAGAGTGCATTTCAAAATCGCGATATTACTGCAACTATTCAGGATAATATGTTTGTGCCTACTACTGCAATGCAAAACAGCTTGTATGAAGGTACAATTGTTTCACCAGTGATTCCATCTATCCATTTTGCATATGTATCAGACCGCTGGAGTATCAGTTCGCATTTCGGTGTACCCGGGGGTGGCGGAAAACTGGATTATGCAAACGGTTTGCCTATGTTTGATGTGATGGTACGTCAGATGATTTATGGCAATGTATATGGAGCACTTATGGGTGGTGGGGCTTCACAAGCCACTGCAGCTACTCAGGCTTACCAGATGGCTGGTGCAGCTGATGTAAACTCCTCTTTCTCTGGACAGACTTACCTGTTTGGATGGCAAGTGGGAGGAAGCTACAAGTTGACCGACAACCTGTCTGCCTATGCGGGTGCTAGATTGCTGATGGCGAAGTCGAAATACGAGGGTTCGGTTTACTACGCTCTAAATGGGCAGGAAAACAATATGGACTTATTGGCTGAGCAAACGGGCTTTGGTATAGCTCCTATTGTGGGTATAGATTATAAATTGGACCGACTTAATTTGGCCGTGAAATACGAATTTGGTTCTAATATTGAGGTGGAAAACAGTACTTCCAAGTTCCCCGAACAATTTGATGGTGTTGCTGCACTTGCACGCTTTAAAGATGGAGTGAAGAGCCAATCGGATCAGCCAGCACTATTAACTGCAGGAGCTGCATACGATCTCACAAGAGCTTTAAAGCTATCAACCGGTATGCACTATTATTTCGATAAGAATGTGAACTACAATGGGTTGGAGAATGAGATTAACAGCAATACTGTTGAGTATATGCTGGGAGCAGAATATGCACTTTGCCAAAAATTGACACTGAGCGCTGGTGTGCAGTTCACCAATTATGAAGTAACAGACAACTACAACAGCAACACCGGTTTCATGGTTAGCAACTACTCTTTGGGTGGTGGTTTGAAATACAGCCCTACAGAAAACCTGGATTTGAATTTAGGTGTGCTATGGACAAATTTCGACGATTACTCAAAAACAGCCAATTACAATGGTATTGGTATGCTAGAACAGTATGATCGTAGAAGTACAGCAGCCGGTATAGGTGCTGCATGGAGTTTTTAAACTTTTGTGGTTCTTCTAACACGAAGAGTACCATTATAGAATTGGTAATAATTCAACAAACGCCCTGATTGCTCAGGGCGTTTGTTGTTTAGATAAATGTTCTTTACAAGGGATATAGTCCCAGTTTGAATTATGTATGACTTATAGTTTACCTATGTTTTCCTTATTACAACATAAGTCAACTATAAGGGAAATATAAGATAACTATAAGGGAAATATAAGGGAAATCAGGACGATACTAGTTGCGATATCATGTAAAGAAAAAATGGAATTAAGAGAGAATAATAACTAATATATATATATGTTTTTGTTAACTTGCATACATGGAGTGGTTACTGCGTGAAATGAATCTCAACATGTTTGCTTATAAACGAAAAAAATTGTTTATTTGTGTCTAATAGTTTCAAATGACCATAAGAATGAGGTCTATTTTAGATAATTGGGCACATTTCATTAAAATAGGAGATGATGCTTCTTTTTCCGAAGTCTATAACCAGATTGCAGACGACCTATTTGCATATGGTTTAAGTTTAGGTTTTCAACGAGAAAACTGTAAGGATGCAATTCAGGATGTATTTATAAAAATCTATTTATCAAGAAAAAGCTTATCTCACATCCATAATATTACTCCCTATATTTTCAGATCGTTTAAAAATAGACTGATAGACTTTTCACGAATAGACAAATACAGTGATAGTATCAACAGCTTTGACGACAACTTCGTACTGGAAGTTACTGTGCTAGATAATATTATTGATAATGAGACAGCTATTATCTTAAAAGAAAAAGTAGATAGACTTTTGAAAAATATTACTCCCAATCAAAGAGAAGCAGTTTACTTGAAATATGTGACAGGACTTCAACATAAAGAAATTGCAGAGATATTAAACATAAATGAGGAGTCGGCACGTAAACTCCTTTACAGAGCTATGGATAAACTACGCAAAATGGCTTCAGACGAGGAGCTTTCCAAAAAGACTGCACTGCTAGCAGTTTTACAAGTTCTTATTAAAATGATATAATACCGGTTTCATATTTTAATAACCAATTGTTAAATTTTTACTTTTTTATCTTTTTGTGTCCACGAAAAGATATTTGATTCGTCATATAATAAAGGGGCACTATGAACAACAGAAATGTATTCTTCCAAAATGTAGATAAATTACTCCAAAACGAGGAGTTTATCAAATGGCGTCTGTTTAAAACTAAAGAACTAAATGAATATTGGGCAAATTTCAGAGATCAAAATCCTCATTTGAATAAAGAGTTAAATGAAGCAATTCTTCAGTTTGAAGAAGTAAAAATAAATCATTATACCATTTCTAAATTAGAGAAGAAGCATATCTACAAAAATATTAATAGAAAGATTAAAGTGTACAAGAGACGAATGTGGTTTGTTCGCTCGGGCTATGCTGCTGCGGTACTTTTAATAGGTCTAGCTTCTTTTATGTTTATAAAACAGATGAAACAAGATGTAGAAATACATACTCCAGAAGCTATTGATAAGATTATTGGACAAGCACTGCCTAATGAAGATATTTATATTATTTCGGAAGGAGAAAAGATTATACTTTCAGACAAGTCGCAAATTGGTTTAAAAAAAGATGGTAAAGCAGTAATAACCGATAGTTTGCACTCTCAAAAAGAGTTGGTACTTGCCAAAACAAAGCTTAACAAGCTTGTTGTGCCTTATGGAAAAAGAACAATGCTTACTTTATCAGACGGTACAGAGGTTTGGTTAAATTCTGGAACTCAACTCGATTTCCCAACTAAGTTTGAAGGTGATGTTAGAGAAATTTTTGTGAATGGTGAGATTTATATTGATGTGGCACATAATGAAAAAACTCCATTTATAGTTCGCACAGATGGAATGGATGTTTTAGTTTATGGAACCGCGTTTAATATTTCTGCTTACAATGATGATATTAGTAAAACGGTTGTACTGGTAGAGGGAAAAGTAAAAATTAAAACTGATGATAATTACCAAACAGAGCTAATACCAAATGAAAAGATTGAAATTATTGATAAAACCATTACAAAAGAGATTGTAGATATTAATGAGTATGTAGGCTGGAAAAACGGGATGTTGATTTTTAATAGCTCACCCATGTCTGATATACTTAAAAAAATAGGTAGATATTATAACGTGGAATTTGAGAAAACACAAGAAGTATCCTTGAATGATAAAAGCTTTTCGGGTAAACTTTTCCTTTCTAATAATTTGGATAGTGTTATGACTTCGATATCTATCCTTTCATCCACAGAGTATTTAAGAGAAAATAATAAAATATTTATTAGTAAAAAATGATATGCCTATGATATAATACTTAAAATCACAAAAAAGAAAATCGGACAGTGCTGTCACACCGCCCGATCATTAGAAAATTTAATTTAAAAACCGACCTTAATCAGGTAAACTAAATTCATAACAAATGTATGGAAGAAATAACTAAATCTAAACAAATTGCTTATAAAATTTATAGGCGAAGCTTAATAATCATGAAGTTGTCAACTTTACTATTATTTATCAGCATTTTTAGCCTAACAGCCAAAAATGTTTATCCGCAACAGAAAGAGATTTCTATTGAACTGAGAAATGCAACTATTACTAGTGCAATACTGGAAATAGAAAAAGCTAGTGATTATGTTTTCCTCATTACCGATGAGGCTAAAACAGAACTTAATAACAAAGCTTCTATTAGAGTTAATAATGAGAGCATCAGCAACATTCTTGATCTGCTATTAGAGGGAACCAATCTTGATTATAGTGTTGTAGAGAGACAAGTTTCTCTTTATAAGAATGAGGTGAGTGCAAACATTGCATCTGCTGCAACAATGATAACCGAAATTGCACAGCAAAGCAAACAGATTAGAGGACAAGTAATAGACAATGCTGGTATACCTATAATTGGTGCAAATATTATTGAGGCTGGCACCACAAATGGTACTGTGACTGATATTGATGGTAATTTCACTTTGGATATTGCAAATGATGCGGAAATTCAAGTTTCGTATATAGGTTATCTTTCACAAACAATTGGTACTGCCGGACAAAGTAATTTTAATATTGTTTTGCAAGAAGACACTCAGGCATTGGATGAGCTTGTAGTTGTTGGATATGGTGTGCAAAGGAAAAAGCTTGTTACAGGAGCCACTGTACAGGTTGATGGTGGTGATATAACTAAATTAAGCACTACAAGTGCACTGGGCGCTTTGCAAAGTCAAGCTCCGGGTGTAAACATTACTCAAAGCTCGGGTATGCCGGGTGAGGGTTTTAAAGTAAACATTAGAGGGATTGGTACAGTTGGCGACTCTTCTCCACTCTATGTAATTGATGGTGTTGCAGGTGGAAATATCAATTCACTTAACCCTTCGGATATTGAGTCTATTGATGTACTTAAAGATGCTGCATCTGCAGCTATTTATGGTGCTCGTGCAGCAAACGGGGTTATTCTTGTTACCACTAAGAGAGCTAAAGCGGGCAAAACTGAGCTAACCTATGATGGTTGGATGGGAATTCAGAATGTTTATAAAATGCCTTCTTTGCTCAATGCCAGAGAATATATGTCGATAGTAAATGAATCGAGATTTAATGAAGGTACTCCTTTAATTGATTTTGAATCTGTTATACCAAATCAGTATCAATCTATAATGGATGGAAGCTGGAATGGCACCAACTGGCTGGAAGAAGCTCTTAATAAAAATGCAAAGACTCAAAACCATGCTTTTGGTCTTACCGGTGGTTCAGAGCTATCGAAAATCTCAATGGGCTTTTCTTATACTGAGCAAGATGGTATTATAGGTAAACCCGTTGAACCTCATTTTAAAAGATATACCGCTAGAATAAATTCTGATCATGTATTATTAAAGATTAAAGATTTTAATGCTATAACTATTGGGGAAAACCTAACATATACACACAATACAAACTCTGGAGTTGGAATTGGTAATATTTACTGGAACGACGTCCACAATTTGCTTGTAGGAAATCCACTTATGCCTGTCTATAACAGTGATGGTAAATATTATGATCAACCAAGTAAGGTTGCTGATAATTGGGGTGTTGCCGGTTTTATTGCTAACCCTATAGCTGAGATGCATTATCGTAGGGGACAGAACTTATCAAAAAGCCATTCGTTGTTTGCAAATGTTTATTTAGAGCTGCAACCAATAAAAAACCTGCGCTTTAGAAGCAGCTTTGGTTATAGAATGAGCGCATCGAGCTATAGGCAATATACTCCAATATATAATTTGAGTACAACGACTGTAAACACAACAGATGACGTAAATCAGAATCAATCACTTGGATACAGCTACACTCTTGATAATACATTATCATATATATTTGACATGGGTGAAGACCATGGTCTTGATGCATTAATTGGACAATCGGCTGAAAAATGGGGAATGGGTGAAGGTGTTAGTGGCGGCAATTCAAATACTCTCTTCCCAGGATCATGGGATCATGCATGGTTAACAAACACTCAAGGTGTAACGGCTGGTGTTACTTCAGTTAGTGGTTCTCCATGGGGCGAAGGGGGATTAGCTTCTTTCTTTGGTCGTCTTAATTACGATTACAAAGAGAAATATATGGCTACTTTGATTGTTCGCGCCGATGGATCGTCAAACTTTGCAAGAGGTAACAGATGGGGTTATTTCCCTTCGGCTTCTGCTGGATGGTTGGTGTCTAATGAAGATTTCATGGAAGATGCAAGAGATTTTGTAGACTTCTTTAAACTAAGAGGTAGCTGGGGAAGAAATGGTAATGCAAGCATTTCGCCATTTCAGTATCTAGCAACTGTTTCATTTGATACAAAGAATGGATATTATTTTGGAGATGATAAAGCTAACATTGTAACAGGTGGATATGCTGATATTCTTCCTAATCCTGATGTTACTTGGGAAACTTCTGAGCAGCTGAACATTGGATTTGATTCACGCTTTGCTAATAACAGACTTGGTTTTGTTTTCGATTGGTATATAAAAACTACTAAAGACTGGCTTGTTGTTGCTCCAATATTGGCTTCGTACGGTACTAATCCTCCTTTTATAAATGGTGGTGATATCGAGAACCGTGGATTTGAAATTGGATTGGACTGGAACGATAGAATTAATGATTTTACATATGGTGCAAACTTCAACATATCACGTAATAAGAATGAGGTAATTCGTATTGCAAATGCCGAAGGTATTATTCATGGTGAAGAAAACGTTCTTAGCCAGGGTACTAAAGAGATGTATAGAGCAGAAGTTGGTTTTCCGATTGGATATTTCTGGGGCTATAAAACAAATGGTGTTTTCCAGAATGCCGATGAGGTGGCTGCTGCAACTGCTAAGCTTGAAGGTACACAGCCCGGTGATCTTATTTATGTGGACACAAATGGTGATGGAGCTATAACAGATGACGATAAGGTGATGATTGGTGATCCTAATCCTGATTTTCAGGCCAACCTTTCACTAAACTTTGGATATAAAGGTTTTGATTTATCTTTCACAACTGTGGGTAAGTTTGGTCATCAGATTGCTAAATCTTATCGCTCGTTTGCCGACTCGCCTCTGCAGAACTATACAACTGATATCTTTGAAAGATGGCATGGTGAAGGAACTTCTAACAGGTTGCCAAGACTAACAAGCGGTAGCAACCCTAACTGGCAAAATATTTCTGACATATACATTGAAGATGGTGATTATCTTAAGCTTCAGAACCTTACAATTGGTTATGACCTCAAGCACGCTATCAAAAACATGCCTCTTAGCCAGGCTCGTATATACTTCTCGGCTCAAAACTTGTTTACTATTACCAAATACTCGGGCATGGATCCTGAAATTGGATATGGTTTTGATCAGGGATGGGTTTCGGGAATCGACCTGGGCTTTTATCCTAGTCCAAGAACATATATGGTTGGTGTTAATTTAAAATTTTAATAAATCATGAATATGAAGAAAACAATATATATTGCTATAGTAGTTAGTTTAACATTACTTTTTCATGGGTGTGAAGACTTTCTTGATACACAGAACTACACTAAGCAAAACACAAGTAATTTTCCAATGTCAGTTGACGATGCAAAGAAGCAATTGACAGGTATTTACAGTACAATGAGTACAGCGGTAAACAATGTTGCCGATACACATTTTTATATGGCTGAGCTAGCCTCTGACGATAGATTTGGGGGCGGAGGTGAGAATGATAAAGACATGCAGGGTTTTGATCATTTAATGAATACAAAACCTAACAGATTTGGAACTTACTGGGAAGCAAGATATCAAGGAATATTCCGTACCAATATGGCGTTGGAAACTTTAGAGAATCTTACGGATTGGGAAAGTGACGCTCAAAGAAGTCATTTTATTGGTGAAGTATATTTCTTAAGAGCTCTGTTTTATTTTGAACTTTCGCAAACTTTCGGTGAGGTTCCATTAGTTATTAAAACAGAAGCTGAGAACCTTCCAAAGTCTCCCGCTGAGGTTACTTATGCACAAATTGCATCGGATCTTAAGAATGCTATTGAAATGATGAATTCCACACCATATACCAGTACTGAATCAGGTCATGCTACCAAGTGGGCTGCACAGGCACTTATGGCTAGAGTGTTCTTGTTTTATACTGGTTATTATGCTAAAAACGACCTACCTTTACCGGAGGGAGAGGGAAATGTAACAAGCAACGATATTGTTGCATGGCTAGATGATTGTATTGCAAATAGCGGTCATGATTTGGTAAGTGATTATCGCAATTTATGGCCATATACCAACGAGTATACAGTTGAACATTATGATTTCACAAAAGACAAAGGTTTGATGTGGGAAGATGATGGTAACAAAGAGACTGTGTTTGCAGTTAAGTTTGGAACATCAGTTGACTGGGGTGATCAATTTAAAATAGGCTACTCTAATCAGTATAATCTTCACTTCGGACTTAGATCTAATAACGGTGGTGAATCTACATTCCCATTTGGACAAGGATGGGGAGCCGGCCCGGTAAATAGTGAATTATGGAATGAGTGGTCTATGAGAGAGCCCAATGATGTAAGAAGAGCAGCTTCAATCCTTAATGTGGAAACTGAGCTAGATAGCTATGAATATGGCGCCGATACTCAAATGGAAGAGACTGGTTTCTGGCAGAAAAAATATGTTCCTATTACTGCATATGATAGCGACGATGTTTTCACTATTTCTTATGCTATTTTGAAAGACGATGCACAGGCTGATTATCAACTTGCGCATACTCAGGATTTAGTATTAATACGATTTGCAGATGTGTTGTTGATGCACTCTGAGCTGTCACAAACTAATACAGGAATTAATAGAGTTCGCGCACGCGCTGGATTAGAAGGGGTTCCCTACTCACTTGATGCTCTAAAGAGAGAAAGAAGATGGGAACTTGCATTTGAAGGCTTGCGTTATTTTGACATTATGAGATGGGGTGACGCCGCTGATAGATTAGCAGCACAAGAAGGTGTTTCTATTAAAAACCGTGGTGTTGATGCTGTTATGAGAGGTTTTGGAGGTGGCTACAGAGCAAGATATGAAGCTACAGGAGGATTTTGGCCAATACCTAGTTCTCAAGTTGAGCTTTCGGATGGTATTCTTACTCAAAACGCTGGCTGGGGAACCCCTGATGCTGAGTTTACCGGATGGTAATAATTGATTTTTGTTTAATTTAAAACATTGTATAATATGCGAAAAACAATAATATATAGTATAGTTGCTTTAGTGGTTTTTCTTCTAAGTATGGCGTGTGAACCCATCGAAGACAGATTCCCAATGGGCGATGCACTTACTGCTGAGCAATTAGATATTTCAGCAACTCCGTTAATGGTAAATGGTAAAAGATCTAATAAGATTATAATGGAAAATCATAGTCCAGTTTTATCTAGCTGGAACTATGGTGTGGGTGTATCACAAAAAATGACTGATACTGTTCTACTTGTAATTGAAGGTGATAATGAAATTATATTCACTGGACTTAATCCTGATGGAACTTCCATTACAAAATCTTTGACAGTAAATGTGGAAGAACTCTCTTTTGCAGTACCTCAGGAATGGGCTTTACTTTGTGGAGATGGCACAAAAGAATGGGTGTGGAGTCCAACTGCTAGTTGGGGAAACGGTGGTTACCTTGCTAATTTTGAACCAGCATGGTGGGTGAATGATCCGGCAGGTGTTGAGGACCAAGTAGAGGGTGAAGGACTAGACGCAAGTATGGTTTTCTCTATCAGCGGTGCTTCTCTTACTAAAAAACTAAACACCGGTGCTGAAGTAAAAGGAACTTTCTCGTTTGATATGAGTAAGGATAAGTATACATCTGGCGGTGTATTATGGGCAATTGGTCAGTTCAAAACTGTTGGAACAACAATATTGTGTGGCGTTTCACCTGATGAGGGTAAAATACTTGTAAACACTTACGATATTATTGAGCTAACTGCAGACAGACTGGTATTAGCTTACGCTCCAGCTGGAACTGGTGAGTGGGGAACAGCATATTTTTGGGTATTTGTTCCTAAAAATTAATACTCGTAATAATGTAATTGATGATCAGAGGGCAAATAAAAGTTTGCCCTCTGTTATAATAAACAGATAATAATTCATATAATATGTTCAGAGAAAAACTCTTTTACAGGATTATATTTTCATTCTTGGTCGTTTTTGTTGTATTGAGAAGCTGTTCCGATTCATTAAACCACCAGTTGAATATAAATAAAACAAACTTTGAAGTATCTCACTTGGGAGGAACTATTGAAGTATTATTGAAAACTAATGGTATTTATGAGGTAAGCCCTGATGTATCATGGATAAAACAGCAGGTAGGCTCAAGAAGTTTGACTGATAAAACAGAATCATTTATTATTGCTTCTAACCCAACTGCATCCAAAAGAGAGGGATCTATTATATTTAAATTGAATGAAATAACTGAAAGAGTAATAATAAAACAAGATGCAAATAGTAACATATCGATGAATACCGATGCAATGACTATGGCATCATTAATGACCATTGGATGGAATTTAGGTAATAGTCTTGAGGCAACAGACGGAACAAGCGCATCTGAAACCATGTGGGGTAATCCTAAAGTTACAAAAGGATTGATTGATGCTGTTAAAGCAGCAGGATTCAACTCCATTCGTATTCCTATTGCATGGAATGGCTATATTGAGAATAATTCTTCACATAAAATAAGTGATTCGTGGTTGAACAGAGTTGAAGATGTGGTAAATTATTGTCTCGAGAATAATATGTACACTATTATAAATATACACTGGGATGGTGGCTGGCTAGAGAACAACTGTTTACTCAACAAACAGGATGAGAATAATATAAAACAGCACGCACTATGGACGCAAATTGCAACACACTTTAGAGATTATGGTGAGAATCTGTTGTTTGCAGGAACCAATGAGCCTAATGTTGATAACGCAACCCAAATGAGAGTGCTTAATTCATATCTGCAAACATTTATTGATGCTGTTCGCTCAACAGGTGGAAATAATAGTTACAGGAATATCATAATTCAGGGTCCTTCAACAGATATATCCAAAACCAATGAACTAATGCTTACACTACCTGTTGATCAGGCAGAAAACCGTTTGATGATGGAGATGCACTATTATTCACCATGGAACTTCTGCGGAATGGAAAAGGATGAAAGCTGGGGAAATATGTTCTACTTTTGGGGTAATGGATATCATTTTGAAGGTTCTGACAGGAATGCCAATTGGGGAGAGGAAGATTATGTAAACTCACAGTTCGCCTTAATGAAGTCTCAGTTTATTGATAAAAACATACCAGTAATATTAGGAGAGTATGGTGTATTTAAACGTACTTTGTTAACTGAAGCGGAACAAACTGTTCATGAAGCATCGCGACTATATTATTTAGAATATGTTACCAATCGTGCAAGATATTATGGTTTGGTACCTTTCTATTGGGATAACGGTGCATCTTCTTCAAGAATTTTCAACAGAAATGACTACACTGTAACTGATAAGCAAACATTAAATGCACTTATGAATGGTGTAATAAAATAATATAAAATGCAACGACTATTTTTAATTTTAACTTTAATTTCCGCAGTACTTTTATCTGGATGTAAAAGCACAAGCTACAAAAAGACAGACAATGGTATAATTGTAAACAATATCAGGTTACAGCCTATAAATGACAGGGTTATTAAGGTTTCGGCAATTCCTGAAGGTGAGTTTTCTTCCGAAGAGAGTTTGATTACAGATCCGGAACTTACATTTTCGGGTGATTTTATGGTAAGCGAGGACTCTGTGTTTGTTACTCTATCAACAAAAGAGATTGATGCTAAGGTAAATAAAACAACGGGCGAAGTCTCATTTTTTGATAAAAGCGGTAGTATAATTCTGAAAGAGAATATTGGGGGTGGTAAATCATTTACACCTATTGAAGTAGATGGAACGCATGGCTACACATTGCACCAAGTATTTGAATCGCCTGATGATGAAGCATTTTACGGACTTGGTCAGCATCAGTCTGACGAGTTTAACTATAAAGGCAAAAATGAGTCGCTTTATCAGTACAACACTAAAGTTTCGGTTCCTTTTGTAGTATCAAATAAGAACTATGGTATTCTTTGGGATAATTACTCGTGGACCAAGTTTGGTGATCCTAGGGATTACGACGAACTTAATCAGTTTAAGTTGTACGACAAGGATGGTAATGAGGGTGGATTGACTGCAACTTACACTAATGAGAATAGTAGTGAAAGGGTTGTAAGGAAAGAAAGTGTTGTTAGTTATGAGGATTTAGAGAGGATTAAAGAATTTCCCCAAGGATTTCCGCTAAACGGTGCTAAAGTTACTTGGGAAGGTGAGATTGAGTCGGACAAGGATGGTGTTCATCGTTTTCATATTCGTTATGCTGGTTATACAAGTATATTCGTAAACAACGAGGAGGTTGTTGAGGAGAGATGGAGAACGGCATGGAACCCAAACGATTATAAGTTTTCGTATAGTTTAAATGCGGGCGAAAGTGTGCCTATAAGAATTGAATGGGAACCCGATGGTGATATTTCGTATTTATCGTTGAGGGCGCTTGATCCAGTGCCTGATGAGATTCAAAATAAGTTGTCGCTATGGAGTGAAATGGGTGATGAGATAAACTATTACTTCATCTATGGAGAAAATATGGATGAGGTGATTAGTGGATATAGAACGGTGACTGGAAAATCGCAGATAATGCCTAAGTGGGCTATGGGTTTCTGGCAAAGCCGGGAAAGATATCGCACGCAAGATGAGCTTTTGACTACACTATCTGAGTTTAGAGAAAGAGATATTCCTATTGATAATATTGTGCAGGACTGGTCGTATTGGCCGGTTGATGCATGGGGTGATCATGAGTTCGATCCGGAGCGTTTTCCCGATCCGAAAGGGATGGTGGACTCGGTACATGCTATGAATGCTAAGATTATGATTTCGGTTTGGCCTAAGTTTTATATCACCACCAAAAATTATAAAGCGTTTGATGAACAGGGATGGATGTATCAGCAGGCAGTAAAAGATAGTATTCGCGACTGGATATATCCAGGGTATATTGGTTCTTTTTATGATGCTTATGCTGTTGGCGCTCGCAAAATGTTTTGGGATCAATTGGAAGAGAAGCTTTACCCTTTTGGATTTGATGCATGGTGGATGGATGCTTCGGAGCCCAACGTTCAAGACAATACGTCTATGGAATATCGTAAGGCCCTAACCGGACCTACTGCACTTGGACCGTCAACTAAATATCTGAATGCTTACTCATTGGTTAATGCTGAGTCTATTTATAAAGGGCAGCGCAGTGCAGATAACGACAAAAGGGTGTTTTTACTTACACGATCAGGGTTTGCCGGGATACAACGGTATTCAACTGCAGTTTGGAGTGGCGATATTGGTACCAGATGGGAAGATATGAAAGCACAGATTTCGGCTGGACTTAATTTTGCACTTTCAGGAATCCCATATTGGACAATGGATATTGGTGGATTTTGTGTGGAGAGAAGGTATGAAAACGCTCAACGGATATATGATCAAACGGGTGTTGAAAATGAGGACATGAAAGAGTGGCGTGAACTGAATAATAGATGGCATCAGTTTGGTGCATTTGTTCCACTATTCCGTTCGCATGGGCAGTTTCCTTACAGAGAAATGTTTAATATAGCTCCTGAGAATCATCCTGCTTATCAATCGATGCTATATTACAATAAGTTGAGATACAGATTAATGCCCTATATTTATTCACTTGCGGGAATGACTTGGTTTAATGATTACACAATTATGAGAGCATTGGTAATGGATTTCCCAAAGGATAATAATGTTTTAAATATTAGTGATCAGTATATGTTTGGTCCGGCTATTATGGCGTGCCCCGTTTATGAATATAAAGCGCGAAGCAGAGAGGTTTACTTCCCAAGTAATGAGGGTTGGTATGATTTATTTACGGGAGATTTTATTGTCGGTGGACAAACACTTACGGTTGATGCTCCATATGACAAAATGCCTCTTTATG
This sequence comes from Fermentimonas sp., assembly GCA_015478775.1. GTDB lineage: Bacteria > Bacteroidota > Bacteroidia > Bacteroidales > Dysgonomonadaceae > Proteiniphilum. The sequence continues at coordinate 27,606 of JADMKP010000004.1, forward strand.
CCAGTGCAGGGAGTATTATTCCTTTTGGTCCTGAGATGATGTATAGCAACGAGAAGCAAGCAGATGAGATTACTTTGTATGTATATGCAGGCAAGGACGGTTCGTTTACTTTATATGAAGACGAAGGGATAAATTATAATTATGAAGATGGTGAGTTTGCCAATATCACATTTGTTTATAATGATGCTGCCAAGACATTGGAGATTGGTGATAGACAAGGAGATTTTGCTGGAATGCTTAAAGAGAGAAGATTTAATATTGTATATGTAAATGAAAGCAAACCGGTAGCATTAGATTTTGAAACAGTAGGTATCGTTGTTGAATATAATGGTGTTGAACAAACAATTAGTTTATCTCAACAAGAAAAATGAGATTGAAATCCAGATTATAAGAAAAAAAAGACCTGGTAATATATTACTTCTAAATTTTGATCTAATGTTTTTAGTAACAAAAGTGAGATACAATACGTAAATTAAAAAAATAATTGATAGTCCGAGAGCAATAAATGGGTACTTCATTATAGAGTTTTTATAAAATGGATTTAAAATATAACATAAGTGTTATAATTAATGTTTTTCAAATGAAGAATAAAATAACAATTTTCTTTCTCACAATATCTTTATTAATCTTTGTTTCTTGTTATGAGATAAAGGTTGGGAGTGAAAGCAAACCTAGGAGTGTAGAAAGTTTTAATGAAAATTGGACTTTCCAACTTGAAGATTATACCGAGGATTCATCTATAGATTTTTCCATGGACTCATTTATATATTACTCCGAGGTCTCATCTGTAGATTTTAACGATAAACAGTGGCGTAAGTTGAATTTACCACATGATTGGTCAATTGAAGGAGAATTTAGCGAATATCATCCTGCTGGTAGTGGTGGAGGTGCTTTGCCAGGTGGAATTGGTTGGTATAGAAAATCGTTTAACATCGATAAAGAGCTAGAAGGAAGAAAGGTTTTTATCGATTTTGATGGGGTTTATATGAATTCAGAGGTTTGGATAAACGGCAACTATCTGGGTAAACGCCCCTATGGCTACATTTCTTTTAGATATGATCTTACTCCACACGTCAATTTTGGTGGTGATAATATTATTGCTGTGAGAGTGGACAATAGCTTGCAACCAAACTCACGCTGGTACTCGGGAAGTGGCATATATAGAAATGTTTGGCTAACGGTTGTTAACCGGGTGTATGTAGATTTATGGGGTACTTTTGTTACTACTCCCCAAGTAGCTAGCGAGAAAGCTGTAGTGAATGTGGCTACAAAGATTAAGAATGAGAAAGGTACTGATGTTAATGTAAAGCTTAGGAGCACTATAATCGACTCATCTGGGAAGTGGATAGTTAGTACTGAGTCGGAAGAAAATTTGGTTGTGGGTTCTGTAAAAGAGGTGTCACATGATATCGAATTAATGAATCCTAAAATTTGGTCAATTCAAGATCCTTATTTATATACCGTTGTAAGTGAAGTGTTTGAAGATGGCAAATTGATAGACAACTACTCTACTCCACTTGGTGTTAGATCGTTTTCGTTTGATCCTGAGAAAGGATTTTTTCTTAATGGTAAGGCAACGAAAATAAAAGGTGTATGTATGCATCACGATTTGGGTTGTTTGGGTGCAGCGGTTAATACTAGAGCTATTGAAAGACAATTGGAGATATTGAAAGAGATGGGCGTTAATGGGATACGTACAGCGCATAATCCACCGGCACCTGAACTACTTGAGCTTTGTGATAGGATGGGTTTTATAGTGATGAATGAGACGTTTGATATCTGGAGAAAGAGAATGAATGAGTTCGATTATTCGCATCATTTTAATGAGTGGCATGTAAGGGATCTTACTGATCATATGTTGCGAGACAGAAATCATCCATCAGTTTTTATGTGGAGTATTGCTAATGAGGTAATGGAGCAATGGACTCATGCCGAGATGGATACTATCGACCTTAAAATGGCAAACATACTTCTAAATCTTCAGAGAAGTGAGTTGGACCAATCGGCTCTTGATGAAGGACTGAGCTTTAACTCGATGTTAACACAAAAATTAACAGGTTTAGCAAAAAGCTTGGACCCTACCCGACCGATTACTGCTGGCAATAACGAAACAAATCCGTGGAACCATCTGTTCTTAGCTGATACCCTTGATATTATCGGTATTAATTATCACCTAGAAGATTTTGATAGTGTGAGGGCAAGGTATCCAAACAGACCTTTTATTGCTACAGAAACAACATCGGCTCTGGCAACTAGGGGTTATTATCGTATGCCATCTGATTCTGCTTATATATGGCCTGCGAGTTGGGATATACCATTTTTTGATTCTACTTATGCATGTTCTTCATACGACAATAATCACGTTCCATGGGGCTCTACGCATGAAGAGACATGGAACAAGGTTAAAAACAACGACTATGTGAGTGGGATGTATATTTGGACAGGGTTTGACTATATTGGTGAGCCTACTCCTTTTTGGTTCCCGGCTAGAAGCTCATATTTTGGTGTGGTGGATCTTGCTGGTTTCCCTAAGGATGCATATTTTTTCTATAAATCGGAATGGACAGAGGAACCAATGCTTCATGTTTTTCCGCATTGGAACTGGAATGTTGGACAAGAAATAGATATTTGGGCATATTATAATAATGCTGATGAGGTGGAACTTTTTTTGAATGATGTTTCGCAAGGAGTAAGAAAAAAGGAGAGTGATGTTTTTCATGTTTCGTGGCGACTAACTTTTGAGCCTGGTAACATTAAGGTTGTGTCTAGAAAGGATGGCTTAGAGGTTATGTCTGTTGAAAAGCATACTGCCGGAGAACCTTATCAGATAAAGCTTACAGCCGACAGAGATAGAATAAGTAATGATGGGGTAGATTTAAGTTTTATAACTGTTGAGGTTATGGATAAGGATGGCAATCTCTGTCCGAATGCAGATAATGAAATAGATTTTGAACTGAGCGGCAATGGCAAAATTGTTGGTGTGGACAATGGCAACCCAGTAAGTATGGAAAGTTTTGTTGAACCACAACGAAAAGCTTTTTACGGCAAATGCTTGGTAGTTGTGCAGGGTGGAAAAAAATCAGAGACTATGCAACTAAAGGCTGTGTCTGAGAATTTAGAGTCGGCTAGTTTGAAAATTAGTGTCCGATAGTTTATTTAGTGTTCGATGGTTATATTCGGTGATCATACAAACATGAAATAATAATTAATGGTCTTGTTAATTTAGTGTTAGTTATAATTATCTAATACATCATTAAAACTATGATGCAAAATATATGTTATATATTTGTGGGCAAATCTAGTGAATAAATAACTTTTGAAAAGAATAGCTTACATATCTGTAATTACTGTTGCGAGCATATTAATGCTTGTATTTTCTGCTATTCCCCACCATCATCACAATGATGGTTTGCAATGTTTTAAAACTGATTTGGTGAATCATTCTTGTGATGATCAACATGCTCAACACCACAACCCAACTACAGAAAATAGTACTGAAAGCTCCAGCTGCATTTTACATGCTAATTTTGTTATACAACAATTAGATACAAATATTCGTATAAAGTCATTCTCCCTCAATTATGATGACGAGAATGAATTTAATTCATTGTGTGCACTCTCTGTTTTAGAACATATAAACATGTTGTTATCTGAAAAAAGATTAGATACATGTGAAACTTCCTCCTACTTAAAATCTGCTTTTAAAACCAGCCCTTTAGGGTTACGAGCACCTCCTGTTGCTCATGTCTAAGATTATTCCCAACAATAGTCTTATTAGTTAACTATTTCAATATCAATTATCAACTTATTTTATCTCACATGAGAACTATTATTATATTAATACTCATAGCCATTGCTTTGACCTTAGCTGGTTGCCATCAATATAAAAGTGATGAGCATAATGAACACAATGAGCTCAATGATCACAATAACCACCAGCATATCGATGATAACAGCGCAGAGAATCTTATTTATTTTTCTATAGAGCAAGCTGATGCAGCTGGAGTTAGCGTGGAGACTATATCTCAGGATACCTTTAGACAGGTTATTAAAACAAGCGGACAAGTTTTATCTGGTCAAGGTGATGAAGCAACTATCTCGGCTACAGCAAATGGAATAGTGTCGTTTTCTAAAAGCAATATTGCTTCAGGCACAGCAGTAAAATCGGGTGAATCTATTGTAACCATATCGTCTAACTCACTTCCAGAAGGTGACCCGATTGCTAAGTCTAAAATTGCGTATGAATCTGCTCTTAAAGAATTTGAGCGGGCAAGCAACTTGGTTAAGGATCAGATTATATCGGAGAAAGAGTTTGAACAGACTCGTTTAACTTATGAAACTGCCAAGATGAATTATGAAGCACAGGCATCTAATTATAGTACACGGGGAGTAAGAGTAACTGCATCATTTAGTGGTTACGTTAAGAATCTTTTTGTGAATCAAGGAGGCTATGTGAGTGTGGGACAACCCATTGCTACTATATCTCAAAATAGGAAATTACAGCTTCGTGCTGAAGTCTCTGAAATGCATTTTGGTAATATATCATCAATTAACGATGCAAACTTTAAAATGGCATATGACGATAGGCTATACAAGCTAAGTGAACTTAATGGAAGGTTAGTATCTCATGGTAAAGCGTCTGATGGTGAGAGCCTTTTCGTTCCAATTACCTTTGAGTTTGATAATAAAGGTAATATAATTTCAGGTTCTTTTGCCGAGATATTTCTACTTTCAACTCCACAGTTGGATGTAATATCAGTGCCACTATCGGCTATTACAGAAGAGCAGGGTTTGTTTTTTGTTTATATAAAAATTGACGATGAGCATTATGAAAAACAAGAAGTTACTCTTGGAGAGACTGATGGAGAACGAGTGCTTATTCTATCAGGTTTAAAGAATGGTGACAATGTAGTTACTAAAGGAGTTTATCAGGTTAAGTTAGCTGCAACCCCATCGGTAATTCCCGAGGGTCATGTTCATTAATTTATAACTAAAAACGAGTTATGTTGAATAAGTTAATTAGGTTTTCGTTAAATAACCGACTGGTTATTTTAATTGCATCGGTTTTACTTATGCTTGCTGGTGTATATACAGCTTCTAATATGGAGGTTGATGTTTTCCCTGATCTAAATGCTCCTACGGTGGTTGTGATGACAGAGGCGCAAGGTTTGGCACCTGAGGAGGTTGAACAATTGGTTACTTTTCCAGTAGAGGTTGCTTTAAATGGCGCCACTGATGTTAGGCGTGTTAGGTCTTCTTCTACTACTGGCTTCTCGGTTGTTTGGGTGGAATTTGATTGGGGTACCGACATATATATTGCAAGACAAATTGTATCAGAAAAGCTTGCAGTGATTAGCGAGTCGCTGCCCTCAAATGTTGGTAATCCCACATTAGGGCCGCAATCTTCTATCATGGGAGAAATTATGATTATAGGTATAACTGCAGACAGTACGTCTATGAGGGATTTGAGAAATATTGCCGATTGGACTATTCGTCCTCGTTTATTATCTACTGGAGGTGTTGCTCAGGTTTCTGTATTGGGTGGTGAGATAAAAGAGTATCAGATTCTTCTAAACCCAGATAGGATGAAGCATTATAATGTGAGCCTCGATGAAGTTATTGCTGTGGTTAAAGAGATGAATCAAAATGTATCGGGTGGTATAATAAATGATTACGGCAATGAGTATATAATTCGTGGAATGCTTTCAACAAATAACATTTCGGAATTAAAGAAAGCTGTGGTAAAAACTATAGATGATAGTCCCATTTTACTTGAGAATATTTCTGATATAACTATTGGCGACAAGTCTCCTAAACTTGGGATAGCATCTGAAGGGGGCAAACATGCAGTATTGTTAACTGTAACCAAACAACCTGCAACCGCCACTTTGGAGTTGACGGATAAGCTGGTTAAATCAATTGATGAACTACAATCTGTTATGCCACCAGATGTGAAGTTGTCTACACATATTTTTCGCCAATCGCGTTTTATAGAAAGTTCTATCAATAACGTTAAAAAGGCACTGTTAGAAGGTGGTATTTTTGTAATAATTGTGCTTTTTATCTTTTTGATGAATACCCGCACAACTGTTATTTCTATTATAACAATTCCTATTTCGTTGATTGTTGCTATACTTGTTTTAAAGCTTATGGGCCTAACAATAAACACCATGAGCTTGGGAGGTTTGGCAATTGCTATTGGTTCACTAGTGGATGACGCCATTGTGGATGTGGAGAATGTATTTAAACGACTTAGGGAGAATAGTCAGAAATTAAAAGATGAACAGTTGTCAGTAATACAAGTGGTATATAATGCGTCGAAAGAGGTGCGATTACCTATTCTGAATTCTACATTAATAATCATAGTTAGTTTTGTTCCTTTATTTTTTCTAACAGGAATTGAAGGTCGTATGTTGGCACCTCTAGGAATAGCATTTATAGTTTCACTTGTAGCTTCTACTATTGTTGCACTAACTCTTACACCTGTATTGTGTAGTTTTTTACTTGGAAGGAAAAAAGATGAAAATAAGCTTGGGGAAAAAGAACCTTACGTTGTGAGGTTTCTGAAGAGATATTACAAGAGAGCTCTTTATTATTCGTTTCAACACAAAAAGGGTTTGTTGAGCATTACGGGTATTTTATTGGTAATATCTATTATCATGTTTCTAACCCTTGGAAGAAGTTTTCTGCCACCTTTTAATGAAGGGTCTTTTACAATTAATGTGAGCTCTATGCCTGGTATTTCATTAGAGGAGTCGGACAAAATTGGTCTTATGGCAGAGAATATACTTCTTTCAATTCCTGAAGTACAAACTGTAGGACGAAAGACAGGTCGTGCAGAATTGGATGAGCATGTTTTAGGTGTAAATATTTCGGAAATTGAAGCTCCAATTGTTCTAAACAAGAGATCGAAAGATGAAATTCTTTATGAGATTAGAGAAAAGATGAGCTTAATACCCGGTGTTAATATCGAAATTGGCCAACCTATATCTCATCGACTGGATGCTATACTTTCGGGTTCTCAGGCAAATATTGCTATCAAACTTTTTGGATCCGACCTAAACAAAATGTTTGATATTGGTAATCAAATTAAATATGCTATACAGGATGTTGATGGAATTGTAGATCTAAATGTTGAGCAACAGATTGAGAGACCTCAACTAAAAATAACACCTAAAAGAGAATTGTTGGCCAAATATGGTATTTCGTTACCTGAGTTTTCGGAGATTATTTCAGTAATGCTTGCAGGAGAAATAGTATCGCAGGTTTATGAAGGCAATAGGTCATACGATCTGACTTTAAAGGTAGGCGATGACAGTCGCAACTCCCTACAGCAAATTAATGAGTTGATCATAGATGCAAATGGTCGTAAAATACCTTTACGCAATGTTGCAAATATCTCGTCTGTTATGGGTCCAAATACTATAAATAGAGAAAACGTGTCTCGCAAGATAGTTGTTTCGGCAAATATTTCGGGTGGTGATTTACGTAGTGCAGTTAATCAGATTCAACAAATAATTAATAGTGAAATACATTTACCAAAAGATTATCATATTGAGTATGGTGGACAGTTTGAAAGTGAACAAAGTGCATCTCGCACATTATTGATAACATCTATATTTTCAGTATTAATAATATTTTTATTACTCTTTAATCAGTTTCGTAATGTAACTCAATCAGTTGTTATTTTACTTAATCTACCCCTTGCACTTATAGGTGGTGTATTAATATTATTTTTTACAAGCGGCAACTTGAGCATTCCAGCTATCATTGGCTTTATTTCTCTTTTTGGAATTGCCACTAGAAATGGAATGTTGTTAATTTCGAGATACAACGATCTACATCAAGAGGGTTATAGTGTATTTGAAAGCATAATACATGGTTCCCTTGATAGGTTGAACCCAATTTTGATGACTGCTTTTACTACAGCACTGGCTCTGATTCCGCTTGCTGTAAGTGGTAGTCTGCCCGGTAATGAAATACAGAGTCCAATGGCAAAAGTTATATTGGGAGGATTGCTAACGTCCACTTTATTAAATGGTTTTATTATTCCTATTATGTACTTACTAACAAATAAAAAAGGTGAAAACTAATATAATTCTTATTGGCACTATATTTTTCTTGAAGTGTTCTCTAATATTATCTCAAAATAGTATAAGCGAGGTATTGCAATCTATTGAAGATAAAAACTATACACTAATTGCTTTAAGAAAAACTGCAGATGCACAAATGCTGGAAAACAAAACTGGTATTTATCTTTCTAATCCGGAGATAGACTTCGGGTACTTATGGGGCAAACCCAATATTATTGGAAACCGCACAGATTTTAGTGCAATGCAGGCTTTTGATATTCCTACAATAACTGGAATGAAAAGCAGGCTTTCCTATAAGCAAAATGTTTCTGTGGAAATGCTCTTAAAAGCTGAGAGAATGAGTATTTTGCTGGATGCCAAGCAACTTTGTATAGATTTAATTTATTATAATTCAATAATTGAAGAACTTGAAAAAAGACTTTCACATGCTCAACGAATTGCTGAAATTTATGAGAAGCGCTTGTCTGAGGGTGATGCAAACATGCTTGATCTTAATAAAGCCCAATTGAATTTACTTAATGCACAAGTAGAATTGCAACGTAAAGAAGTTGAGCGAGATGCTCTTTTATCTAAATTAATGCAACTTAATGGTGGTGAGGCTATATCTTTAAATGACAAGTATTCTGAGGCGATCTTGTTACCTCCTAATTTTGAAGAGTGGTATGCTCACGCAGAACAGATTAACCCTGTATTGTTGTTTGTGAGACAAGAGGTGGAAGTAAGTAAAGATTTTGCAAGAATAACTAGGGCCAAAAGATTACCTACATTCTCTGCAGGCTTTATGAGTGAGAAAATAGTTGGTGAAACGTTTCAAGGAATTAAAGTAGGCATTTCGGTGCCATTGTGGGAAAATAAGAATCAGGTAGCACATGCAAAAGCTTCAGTAAATGCTGCTGAAGCACGACGTGCTGATGGTATTCAGAAGTTTTATATTGAAGTAAAAAATCAATATTCGAAGGCGATGGGATTAAATGAAATTTCACAAAACTATCGCAATTTACTTAGCTCTTCTAATAGTTCAGACTTATTACAAAAAGCCCTTGAAGCTGGAGAGATTTCTCTACTAAATTATCTAAACGAGATTTCACTTTATTATGATACAGTTAATTTGGCACTTGAAGCTGAACGGGATTTTCAAAAAGCCATAGCACAATTATTGGCTGTTGAATTATAATAAACGTATATCGTTATAAAGTTGAAATTTGTTCATTATTATTACAATATCATAACTTTCAGGAGTTCTGAGTAATTATTAATTTGTAGTATGTTTGTGCTATAATCTGAATTGAAAACAGAATTAAGTACATTTATGACAAAAGATTACAAAATTGAAATTTGTGCAAACTCTGTGAAGAGTTGTCTAGAAGCACAAAAAGGAGGAGCCTACCGAGTGGAACTGTGTGCCGGAATTCCAGAAGGTGGAACTACACCTTCCTATGGTGATATATCTCTAGGTCGCGAACTTTTAGATATTAAACTTAACATAATAATTCGTCCACGAGGAGGTGACTTTCTTTATAGCACCCTGGAACATAAGATTATGCTAAAGGACATTGAAATTGCCAAGAAACTAGGAGTTGATGGTGTAGCTATTGGTTGTCTCACTTCAAATGGTGAAATAGACATTATTAGAAACCGTGAATTGATTGAAGCAGCCGGTGAAATGAGTGTTACCTTTCATAGAGCATTTGATATGTGCCGTGATCCTTTTGAGAGTTTAGAAAGGATTATAGATCTGGGATGTGATAGAATTCTAACTTCAGGACAGCAACCAACTGCAGATAAGGGTGTTGAACTCCTGAAAAATCTTGTTAGTATAGGAGGAGATAGAATTATTATAATGCCGGGGAGTGGAGTAAATGCAAATAATATTTCGCAACTAGCAATTGAGACTGGTGCAAAAGAATTTCATTTCTCTGCTAGAGAGCCAATTGAGAGCGGAATGATTTATCGCAACCCTAACCTTAAAATGGGGGGAACAGCTGTTGTGATTAATGAATTTGAAGTAGATGTTACAAGTTCAAATATCGTTAGATCGGCAATAAATGCACTTGAAAACAAATAATATATATATTAAATAAATACTGTTAAGATGAAAATATTCAAATTCATAACTTTAATACTATTTACAGCTTTTATGGCATCATGTAATATGGAAGGTAAAAGTTCTTCTATAGCAAATTATGAAGTTATACCTCTACCTAACGAAATTAACTTATTAGATGGAGAGGCATTTATTCTAACTGCCCAGACAAAAATTGTGTATTCGGAAGGTAATGATATGATGCATAGAAATGCAAAATTCATGGCTGAGTATCTTAATATTGCTACAGGACTAAAACTTGCGCTAAGTAATGATTTGCAAACACCAAACGCAATAATTCTAAGTACGGGTCTCGAAAGTGATAATCTGGAAGCGTACACAATTAATGTAAATAGCGAGAATATTACTATAAATGGTGCAACAGAAGCGGGTGTTTTTTATGGTATCCAAACTATTAGAAAAGCAACACCAGTCGAAAAAGTGGGATCAGTTAATTACACAGCCGTGAGTATTATAGATGAGCCGCGGTTTGGTTATAGAGGTGTGAGCCTTGATGTGGCACGTCATTTTCAACCAGTTGAATTTGTAAAGAAATATATCGATTTACTTGCACTACATAATGTAAACCGTTTTCACTGGCATCTAACAGATGATCAGGGATGGAGAATTGAAATAGATTCCTTTCCCGGTCTTACCGAAGTAGGCTCTATGAGAGACGAAACGGTAATTGGTCGCAACTCTGATGAATATGATGGAACACCACACGGTGGATATTATACAAAAGACGAACTCATAGAAGTAGTGGAATATGCTAAGGAAAGGTATATTACTATTATTCCAGAGGTTGATTTACCTGGTCATATGCTGGCCGCTTTAACAGCATATCCTGAGCTGGGATGTACAGGTGGCCCATACCACGTTATTGGAGAATGGGGTGTTTTTGATGATATTCTATGTGCCGGAAAGGAAGAAACATTTGTATTTCTGGAGGCAGTTCTTACTGAGGTAATGGAAATATTTCCATCAGAACTTATACATATAGGTGGTGATGAAGCGCCTAAAACACGTTGGGAAGAATGTCCTCTATGTCAGGCACGAATAAAAGAATTGGGACTTACCGACAAAGATGGATATAATGCTGAGCATTATTTGCAGAGCTATGTAACTGGTCGTGTTGAAAAGTTTCTTAACGAAAATGGTCGTAAAATTATTGGATGGGACGAAATACTTGAAGGTAAACTTGCTCCAAATGCCACTGTAATGTCGTGGCGTGGTATGGAAGGTGGTATTCAAGCAGCTAAAATGGGGCATGATGTTATTATGACACCCACTACTTATAGTTATTTCGACTATTACCAAGCTCAGAATATAGATGAGGAGCCTTTTGGTATTGGTGGTTATCTTCCGCTAGAGCAGGTTTACAGTTTTGAGCCAGCACCGGACATTCTAAATGAGGAAGAAAAAAAACACATTCTTGGTCCACAAGCCAACTTATGGACAGAATATATTAAAGAACCTGAGCATGTAGAATATATGGTATTACCTCGACTTGCAGCCATGAGCGAAGTTCAGTGGATGGATGCTGATAAAAAGGATTATGAAGAGTTTCTAGAAAGGTTGCCAAGATTAATAAGTCATTACAATAAACTTGATTATAATTATGCTACTCATGTATTTGATGTTAACGGAGTGTTTACTGCTAACTTCGATTCAAATGCTCTTGAAGTTGAATTTACTACTATTGACGATGCAGATATATATTACACTCTTGATGGTACTGATCCAACTGAATCTTCAATAAAATATGAAGGTAAATTTACAATCAATGAAAACTCTGAAGTTAAGGCTGTTGCAATTCGCGATGGTGTAGAGAGTAAGTTTCTGAGTGAAGTGGTTAATGTTAACAAAGCAACTTATAAGCCAATAGAACTATTAACTACTCCAGCACGTAATTATGAATATGCAGGTGCTGGTATGTTAGTAGATGGTTTAAGTGGAAATAGCACCAACTATCGCACAGGTAGATGGATAGGTTTTCAAGGTGAAGATTTAGTTGTCGTTATTGATATGTTGCAACCTACCGAAATAAGTTCATTGGAAATAAGTAATGCTGTAGTAACAGGCGACTGGATATTTGATGCTTCTGAAATTATTATCGAATATTCTAATGATGGAAATAGTTATTCAGCTGTTGCTAATGAAACAATTATTGATGATAGAAATGAGCACTGGGCCGATATTTCAACTCATAAAGTCTCATTTGAGCCAATCAGCGCCAGATACTATAAAGTGTCTGTAAAGTGCTCCATAATGCCTAGCTGGCACCCCGGAAGTGGTAGACGTGCTTATATATTTGTAGATGAGATTAAACTCAACTAACGGAACTTGCAATTGAATTTTAAACATGAGCGCCAAGTCATATTAGATTTGGCGCTCTTGTTTATAATCGATTGAATTGGTTTAAATATCCAATTATCTTAGCCACTAAACTTCTTTTTTCTGAAGAGAGTAAAGTAATTGAATTTCTTCTGCCCATATCGACTCGTCCGGAGTTTCCAAAATAAGTGGAAGGTTGTCAAAGCGCGGATCATTCATCATAAAAGAAAATAAATCCATATTCATTACACCTTTACCTAGGCTATCGTGCCTGTCAACACGTGTAGCTAGCTCCTTTTTTGAGTCGTTTATATGCATGCCTTTTAAATATTTGAAACCTACTATCTCTTCAAACTTATTAAAAGTCTCATCATAGCTTACTCTAGTACGTATCTCATATCCCGCAGCAAGGGTATGTGCGGTATCTAAACATACACCAACACGACTTTTATCATCAACCTTATCGATTATGTGTGCAAGTTGTTCGAATTTATACCCTAAATTGGTACCTTGACCAGCAGTATTTTCTAAAACAGCACAAACTCCTGATGTTCTTTCGAGTGCCATATTTATAGATTCAGCTATAAGATCAAGGCACTTTTCTTCAGATATTTCATTTAAATGGCTACCAGGATGAAAATTAATTCTATTAATTCCCAGTTGTTCACATCTTTGCATCTCATCAAAGAAAGCCTGACGTGATTTTTTTATTCCATCTTCTGTTGGGTTCCCTAAATTTATGAGGTAACTACTGTGTGGCAAAATGTGATCTGGAGAATACCCAAACTCATTGCATCTCTGCTTAAAATTTATAATATTTTCCTCCTTATATGGAGAAGCGAACCACTGACGCTGATTTTTTGTAAAAAAAGCAAAAGCCTTTGCGCCTATAGCTTGAGCATTTACGGGGGCATTCTCTACACCACCCGATGCGCTTATGTGTGCACCTACGAATTTCATATCTATTATAATGTTTATTTCTTTGGAAAGGTTATTAAAAAACATAAACCTCCCTCAGATCTGTTTTTTGCTAAAATACTTCCTTTGTGAAACAGTACAGCATTTTTTACTATCGACAAACCTAAACCCGAACCTCCACTATTTCGGGTCCTACCTTCATTAATCCTATAAAAACGCTCGAAGATTCTAACCAGATGTTTATCTTCTATTCCACTTCCGGTATCATAAAATTCGAAGAAGTATGTTTCATTATTCTTACTATAGCAGCGTACAAATATCATTATATTGTTACCTGCATAGGTAATTGAATTTTCTGCTAAATTTCTGAATATAGAGTATAAAAGTGTTTTGCTTCCATTTATTACAACATCATCCTCTATATCAATTATAAACTCGTCATTTTTCTCTTTTAGTTTGTCCGAAATATCGGAATGTAAATCCTCTAATAAGCCTTTTAAATTAACTCGTTCTATATTAAATTTATCGGAAGCCTCTTCAATTTTTGTCAGCATAGCAATATCCTGAATTAACTCAGATAGCTGTATAGTTTGAGCATAGGCTCTGTCGAGAAAGTTTTTAATCCTCTCACTATCTTTATCCATGTTTAATGAAAGTATTGTCTCCAAATATCCCCTGATACTAGTTACAGGTGTACGTAGTTCGTGAGCTATATTGTTTGTCATTTCCTGTTTCAAGAGACGTGTCTTTTCCGCTTTTGTAATGTCGCTTATATAAAGCTCAAAACTCTCATCTTCAAAAATAATTACTCTTATATTAAACTGCTTACCACTTCTTTCAATTCGTTTTGAAAACATGTTGCCTGCGCGAGTTTTCAAATTTATAAAATCTACAATGTCACTAAAAGCAGCATCAAGGAAGAGGTGCTCTACTTCTAAAGTTGGTTTGTCGAGAATAATATTTAGGAATTGCAGAAAATATGAATTTGTATATATCTTCTTCTTGTCTTTAGAAAATATTGCGATTCCTTCTTCTGAAAGTTGAAAATGCTGCAATAGCTTTTCACGCTCTGCTGCTAATTTTAATCTATTTTCTTGCAGTAAATTGTAATTTTCAACTATATCGGCACTAACCTCACCCACTTCATCGTCTGCAAACTTAAAAGAATCGGGTATGGGAACACCATTTTTTAAACTCAATGAAAACTCTCTCAGCTCACGTATAGATTTTGTAAACCTATTTGTGAAGTATTGCATCATTAAAGCGCATACTATAAAAAAGAGTAGAATGAAATAGATAAAACTATTTTCTGAATTAATAAAAGAACGTAAATCTACATTATAAGGAAGTGCCATACGTATAAAGAAACCTTCTTTATACTCCTTTGCAAAGTATAAGTACTCAATACTGTTGCTTTTAGAAACACGTATATTAGAACCAGATCCGAAACCTATAGTCTTTTGAATCTCGGGTCGTTTAAGGTGATTCTCCATCTTATCTGATTCTAGCAAATTATCAAATAGAACTTTGCCATCCCAGTTAATAATTGTCATTCTAAGCTCAGAAGGCATATAACTTAACTGCTCTGCAATAACTTCTTGGGCATACTGTGGCGTGATATTATTTTTTTGAATGAAATTATAAATGATATCAGCGTTGTTTTCTAGAGTTCGCTCAAGACTACTAGTTCGTTCTTTTTTAATTTGATTCTGCTCGAATATTATAATACCCACTGTAAAAGCAGCTATTATTACAGAAAAATATATTATTATACGTCTTTTAAAAGAAACTTTGTTATTCATTGATTTTGTATTTTTATTTTTCTGTCATTTCATTCTCGACTTTAGACTCCAAATTTAAATAATATCCAAATCCCGATCTATTCACTATAATTGTTGAATAGTCACCTAGTTTTTTTCTCAATCTGGTTATATGTACATCAACTGTCCTATCAAGTACATACTCATTTTCACCCCAAACACTGCTAAGAATTTCTGCGCGAGTGATAACATTAGGTGAAACCTGTGCCAGTAATGAAAGAATTTCAAACTCTTTTTTAGTTAATGAAATTTCGATGTCATCAATAGTAACTTTGCTGGTGGGAATATCTATAACCAATCCTTCAAAACTCCAATTTGTTTCTGATGGCTGTTTAACTAGAGAGGTTCTTTTTATTAGCGCTCCAACCCTTGCAATTACCTCTTTTACTGAAAAGGGTTTTGAGATATAATCATCACCCCCCAAAGAGAATCCTGTTAAGATATCATTCTCACTGTTTTTAGCTGTCAAAAATATAATTGGTATAAAATTACCTCCATTTCTCAGTTTTTCGGCCATCTTAAAACCAGATATACCATCCATCATAACATCCAAAATTATAAGCTGATGAACATCGGTGATTAGTTTCAAAGCTTCTTCTCCAGAATTAGCAATATCTACTATGTAACCCGCTTTTTCAAGGTTAAACTGAAGAATATCGCAAATATCCTTTTCATCATCAACAATTAAAACCCTACTCTCCATAATATTACCTTATCAATTATTGATTTTCTGACTTAGTCTTATCTTCTTTATCTAATTTTTGGACTTTGTCGTCTGCCTCATCTTTTTTGGTAACTTTCACAAACTTATCGTGACGTATATCTTTACCTTCAATCAAATACACGGCAGACTCGGCAATATCAACTGCCTTATCTCCAATACGTTCTAAGTAATATGAAATGCTATTAAGATTCATCATATTAACAAGGCTTTGAGTGTTAAGTACCTGATTATTGAAATCTTCAGCAAGCTTACGTTCAATCTTACGTTCAAGCTTATCTACTTTGTCATCCATTAATATTGTATCATAAGCCATTTCATGACTAACTCCAGAAAAAGCAAATACAGCTTTTCGCAACATTTTATCTGTTTGAGTAAACATTTTACCTAACAGTCTTTTGTATACTTCAAACCCTTTAATAGAGAAATCTATTTCTTTTAAAGCAAGACTTACATTTTCAATAAGGTCTCCCACACGCTCCATAGAAATGGTCATATCGTGATAAGCCATTAAGCGGCGCAGATCTGATGCACGAGGTGTAAACAGCATTATAGCATTAATCACCTTCTCCTTAATTGTGATATCAAGTGAGTTTATCAACTTCTCATTTCGCTTAAGGATGTCTACAATATCTTTGTTGTGATTATCGTAAACTAACTCTTCGGCCTTAATCATTTGAGTAAGCACAATCTCAGATAATAATTGGAAGTCGCTATGCAATTGATCTAAATATTTATCTTTTATTCCCAAAACTGGAGTTGAACTTCTGTTTTCGTTGAGTGTATTCATCAGTTTTAATGATATTAATTGATTTATTAATAAACTGTTTTAATTAACCAAACACCCCAGTAAGATATTCTTCTGTACGTTTATTTTTGGGCTTGGTAAACATTTGAGTGGTATTGCCATGCTCAATCAATTCTCCTAAATACATGAACATAGAATTATCTGAAATACGAGCCGCTTGAGACATGTTGTGTGTAACAATAATAATTGTGAATTGGTTCTTTAATTCCAGTAACAATTCCTCTATTTTGTTCGTAGAAATAGGATCCAGGGCAGAAGTTGGCTCATCCATAAGCAATATTTCAGGCTTTAGCGCAAGCGTACGCGCAATACAAAGTCGTTGTTGTTGTCCACCTGAGAGAAACGAACCTCGTTTGCTCATAACATCCTTTACTTCATCCCAAAGAGCAACCCCTATAAGGCTTTGCTCAACAATCTCTTCTTTTTCTTTTTTATCTAGTTTTATCCCATTCAGCTTATATCCGGCTAGCACATTCTCATATATACTCATTGTTGGAAATGGATTAGGTTGTTGAAATACCATACCTGCCATTCTTCTAACCTCCATTGGATCAAAATTAAAAATATTTTCACCCTTAAGTAGTATCTCACCAGTCGTTTTAATATTTGGATAAAGATCATGCATACGATTAATGGCACGCAAAAGTGTACTTTTACCACATCCCGAAGGCCCCATTATTGCAGTTATAGTATTGGGAAAAATATCTGTAGTTACGTCTTTTACAGCCTTAGTTCCAGGTGCATAAGATACAGACACCTCTTTCAATTGAAGAATGGGTTCCATTCCGTTATTATTTTTTATATTTTCCATTTGCGTGCTACAATTTTCGCTATCCAGTTCAAAATGAATATTACAATTAATAATAATAATGATGATGACCATACCAAATCTACCAAGTTTGGATCATTATAAAAATCCCATATCAACAAAGGTATAGCGCTAGTTGGTTCCATAACATCCCAGTTCACAACAGACGCACCTAATGCTGTAAGCATAAGAGGTGCAGTCTCGCCCATAACTCGTGAAATAGCAAGTAATATTCCTGTAAATATTCCCCCAAAGCCCGAAGGTAATAAAATTCTAAATACAACGTTAGTATATGAAGAGCCCAAAGCAAGCCCAGCTTCTTTATACGCACGTGGAAGCATTTTTAATGTCTCTTCAGTTGATCTTACAATCATAGGTAACATCATTATGGTAAGAGCGACACTTCCAGCGATTGCAGAATAACCTCCAAGCGGTTTCACCACCCAGGCATATGCAATAATACCAATCACAATTGAAGGCATTCCCTGAAGCAAATCAGTTAAAAAGCTCACCACTTGTGCATACTTCCTATCACGATTTTCTGAAAGGTAGATACCAATAAACAGTCCTAATGGCACCGAAAATAGAATTGCTAATAAAACTATCAAGATCGATCCGGTAATACCATTTAAAATACCTCCCGGAATTGGATCACCATTCATATTAGCCAAAAGAGCATCCATAGACGATGGCGTAACCTCAGTAAGCAGGTTAAGATTGAAATTCTTATAACCTTTTGAAGTAACATCCCACAATATTAAAAATAAAGGAATCATTGCTAAAAAAGAAAATAGGCAAACCATCCAATATACCATTTGGTTACTTTTCTTTCTTATACTTATCGATTTACTTATATTCATGTTCAAATTAATTATACTCTGGCAACTCTTTTCATAACCAACTTTGCAACAAGATTTATCAAAGCTGTAATAACAAACAGCAATAGCCCAATTGCAATAAGAGAACTTAGTTTAATCCCATCTGCTTCTCCAAATTGATTAGCAATGACACTAGCCATAGTATTTCCCGTATCTAGCAGTCCTTTTGGAATCCTATCGGTATTACCAATTAGCATTGTCACAGCCATTGTTTCACCAAGTGCACGCCCAAGTGCCAATATAAATGACGCAACAATACCAGAAGATGCTGTTGGAAGGCTTATAAAGTGTACCATCTCAATTTGTGTGGCGCCTAAACTATATGCCCCTTCTTTTAAATTATTCGGAACCATAGAAATAAACTCAGTGCTAAGAGATGAAGCATATGGAATAATCATTATAGCCAATACCACTGAAGACAACAATATTCCAAAACCTTGAGCATTTAAGCCCAATTCTATTATCAGTGGCCTTACTGCATAAAACCCCCACAAACCATATACAATTGAAGGTATACCAGCAAGCAAGTCTACAACCGATCTCACAACCGATGATATCTTTTTTCCTTTAAAATACTCACCATTAAATAGTGCAACAGCAAGTGAAAAAGGCAAACAAAATAGAAGAGCCAAAAACGCAGTGTATATTGTACCTATTATAAAGGATAATGCTCCATACTCCTCAGTTGCCGGACGCGGGTCCCATTCGGAATTTGCAACAAACCCCATAATACCATATTCCTGAAATGCATCAGTTGAACGAGTAACAAGAGCATATATAATACCGGCAGTCAGCAGTATAACAATAAACGCTGCAAAAAACAGCAAAAGCCGGAATACTTTATCTTTCATTTAATTAAACTATAATATTATAAATCAATTAGAAGAGGTTGCATTCTCAAGTATTGAAATACCTCCATAATTTATCTCATTTATTAAGTTGCGATTCTTCTCAAGAGCCTGTTCAGAGAGCGGTGCATAATTAATCTGAGCTGCCACTTTTTGTCCCTCTGGGCTAATTACAAATTGCAACAGCTTAATTAGTTCTTCCCCTTCTTCAATTGTACGATTGTCATATTTTTGATCTTTATACACAAGTATCCAGGTAAAAAGACTTAAAGGATAGGCATTTGTCCCATCTGAATCTGTGATCGTAGCTCTCATATCGTTGGGTAACTCCACATTTGCAGCAGCAGATATCGTTTCAAGCGTTGCATCAACATAATTACCTGCTTTATTTTTAAGTTTAGCTGTTGGCAATCTTAATGTTAATGCATATTCAGAGCCTATATATCCAAGTGAACCTTCAGTTTGCTGAACTATTCCGGCAACACCTGGATTTCCTTTTGCAGCTATACCGGCGGGCCATTTCAATGATTTCCCTATTCCCATATTATCGTTCCATTCTTTACTTACAATAGAAAGATATTCTGAAAAGTTAAAGGTTGTACCACTACCATCAGATCTATAAACAGGAGTGATTTCGAGGTCGGGTAAGTTTATACTGGGATTTATTGCTGCAATTTTTTTATCGTTCCATTTATCTATCTTACCCAAATAAATATCAGATATTAGTTCTCCGGTTAACCTTAAACTATCTATACCTTCCAAAGTATAAGCCATTACAATACCTCCCATACAAGTGGCTATGTGAATTACTTCAGCATTCATCGACTCAATCTCTTTCTGATTTAGAAATGCATCACTTGCACCAAAATCAACTGAATGGTCGCGTAAACTGCGTATACCACCTCCACTGCCAATAGCTCCATAATTAACAGTATAGCCAGCGTTAGCTTGCATAAAATTGCGAAATATGATATTGTAGTATGGATAAGGGAAAGTTGCTCCAGCGCCCGATATGGTACTTCGTGAACTGCTGCCACCTTGGCTGGAATTAATGTTATTACAAGAATATAATAAAATCAGAAAGAGCAAAAAAACAAATAATTTCCTCATTAAAATAAACCTCTAGTGTATTGTTTTAAAGATTATCCACAAAAGTACTATTTGTTAACTATATTGTATTCTTATAATTGTTACAAATTTGTTAAGTTTTTAATGATTAAATAGTGTACAAAGAAGCTATTTTACAAACTTTGAAATTTCAGTTTGGAAATCTTTAGAATTCTTGAAATCCCATTTCCAGCCATGACCAACAAGCAAACTCATAATCTTATCTCTCTTTTCTTCTTTAGTGAGATTGGCCAACTGGTCGGCATGTAGCAAAAGTGTTACTTTTTCATTTGATCCAATGGGGTATCTTACATTCAAGTCGTATTGAGTTTCTGCAGAACCACCATAACGTAGACCAAGAAACCTGCGACCCGTATGCTCTTCATTCCATTTCCACTTTACCAGAATAGCCTTTACCATACTATTTTCTTTGTAATTGCTTTCCAGATTATTCTTAATCATATTATTATCCATAGTCGAAAAGATTAAAAATCGATGTTTTAATTATTATTTGCATTTATAGTGGAATAATAGCTAATTTAATACACCATATAATCAAATTATGCCTATTTTTGCATACTGTCATTTTTATATGACACCTTAATTGTGGAGCCGTTCTGATTGTGAAATTTGGGCGGCTTATTTTCTTTCTCAAACTTCTCTTTCACAATACAACGCATATATAAAAAACATGTTCATATTGTTTTGTTAAATATGAGAATAATAAAAATATGGTTACTTTTGCTATCGAAAAAGATTTACTTTATCTGTGTAGCTTAGTAAACCATATAAAAAACAAAGTAAAATGAAAGATTACAAAAATCAAGATGCAATTGTTCTTTTCTCAGGAGGACAAGATTCAACAACTTGCCTATTTTGGGCTAAAAGAGAATTCAGAAATGTTAAAGCTCTATGTTTTACATACGGCCAACGCCACTTACAAGAAGTTGATAATGCAAAAAGATTGGCTAAGATTGCGGATGTAGAATTCATTCATCTCGACACATCTGTTATTTCTCAGCTTGCTCCAAACTCATTAACTGACAAGGGATTACTAATGGATAAAGAAAAGCCTGATAAATCATATCCAAACACTTTTGTGCCCGGTAGGAATCTGCTGTTTCTAACATTTGCATCTACCATAGCTTATCCTAAAGACTTACGACATATAGTAACTGGTGTTTCAGAGGCGGATTATAGCGGATACCCCGATTGCAGGGATACATTTATTAAGTCTGCAAATGCCACACTCAATCTGGCAATGGATAAGCAGTTTGTTATTCATACTCCTTTAATGTGGCGTACCAAAAAAGAGGTTTGGCAGCTTGCCAACGAGCTGGGAATATTTGAGTTAGTAAGGAACGAAACGCTTACTTGTTACAATGGAATTCAGGCCAACGGATGTGGAGAGTGCCCTGCATGTATTATTCGTAATAAAGGTCTGGAAGAATTCTTATCAGAAATTGAAACTGTACAATAAGATATAATAGAGTACATACCTATTTTATTATTAGATAAAAAAACAAATTATTATGCAAATTGATGGATTAAGCCACCTTGGAAGTAAAACAGAATACAAACAGGATTATGCACCCGAGATGCTAGAGGCTTTTGAAAATAAGCATAGGGAAAACGACTATTGGGTTATTTTTGATTGCCCCGAATTCACAAGTCTTTGCCCTATAACAGGACAACCTGATTTTGCTACAATCAGAATCAACTATTTACCCGAGATTAAAATGGTTGAAAGTAAAAGTCTTAAACTTTATCTGTTCAGCTTTAGAAATCATGGTGCATTTCACGAAGATTGTATCAATATAATAATGAAAGATTTAATTAAATTAATGGATCCAAAATACATTGAAGTCACAGGAATTTTCACTCCACGAGGCGGAATAAGTATATATCCTTTTGCAAATTATGGAAGAAAAGGCACCAAATATGAAAATATTGCAGATCAGCGCCTCTTAACACATTCGATACCGTTATAATTTATTATTTCTTATTTAGAAGTTTCTTCTGTTTGGGGTTCATAATAACGTACCCAGTCGATATAAACCTCAGCAGGTAGTACCGCCTGATCCGTATCCTTGCTTAGTCTAAGTCCAATCAATAGATTCATATCCATATCATTAAAAGGAAACTGTCCGGGGATATCTGTAGGAATTCTCGGATATTTTTTTGTACGTGTTCCATCTACATAAAACACAATACTATCTGGATATTTTTCTACTCCGTAAATATGATATTCCATTGGGTTTACACTTACAAGTGCACTTGAAGGTGGATTATCGGGCATTCCCTGTGTAGTTGTGTATTCAGATGTAACCGATTGATATACAAACTCATCATTGCCATATTGGTCAATAATATCAATTATAATATTATCTTCACCGGTATCAGGAACCAGTGCAATATATGGGCTAGCACCAACTTTTGCATTAATGCGAACTCTTGCTTCAATTCTTTTTGTTTCGTTTGCTTTTACACCTTCTCTTAAAATTCCACCGGTAAGAAATGGCAACCTCTTATCATCCAAAGGGTTTGCAATACCTTTTAAGATTAAATTCCCATCTTCTAAAACATACAGTGCACTACTATCACTCATATATCTATACATATGATGTTTGCCACTTGGTATTTTTGACCAAGATGTCTGGTCGAGTTGATCATCAAAATTTTCTTCCCACTCCACTGACCATCCTTTGCGGAATTTATCATCATTATTATATTGTTGAAAACAAGAACTGAGCACGCATCCCAGCACTGTTAATAATAGAATTATATTCTTATTCATATAAGTATTCAAATTAATTTTATTGTCCATTTATATTGTATTATTGTACAAAAGTAAATATTATCCAATTCAGATTATTGCAATACTCCTCAATTTGTGTTAATGCGGAATGTTTTCCACACTTTTTATTAACTTTGCCTTTCGATAAAATTATAAGTCATTCAGAATTTATTCATTCCATTATGCTTGAAATTTCTCAGCGAGGCATACAAATGCCTGCGTCACCAATAAGAAAATTAGCTCCATTGTCTGATGCTGCTAAAGCAGAAGGCGTAAAGGTATATCACCTTAACATAGGTCAACCCGATATGCCATCACCACAAGAAGCATTAGATGCAATCAAATCTATAGATCGTACTACTCTTGAATATAGTCCTAGCGACGGGTATAGGTATTACAGAGAGAACCTGGTGGAATATTATAAAAAGTTTGATATCCAGCTTACTCCCGAGCAAATTATTGTAACGGCTGGAGGATCAGAGGCAGTACTATATGCATTTATGGCATGTTTGAACCCTGGAGATGAAATTATTGTTCCAGAGCCTGCATACGCCAACTACATGGCTTTTGCAATATCTGCAGGTGCAATAATAAAAACCATACCATCTGATATAGAAACTAATTATGCACTTCCTCCCATTGAAAAATTTGAGGAACTCATCAATGAACGTACCAAGGGAATTCTAATTTGTAATCCAAACAACCCAACCGGCTATGTTTATACTCCCAATGAGATGGAGCAAATACGTAAGCTGGTTTTAAAGTATAATCTATATCTTTTCTCAGATGAGGTTTACAGAGAGTTTATATATAATGATACTCCATACGTTTCTGCCTGTCATCTCCAAGGTGTTGACCAAAATGTTGTACTTATAGATTCTGTTTCTAAAAGATATAGCGAGTGTGGAATCAGAATAGGAGCACTTATAACTAAAAACAAAGAGGTGCACGATACGGTTATGAAATTTTGTCAAGCAAGATTGAGTCCACCTCTTATAGGTCAAATAGCAGCAAACGCCTCTCTAAAAGGTAATGGAGGATATATGCAACGTAGTTTCGACGAATATAAAAGCAGACGCGATTTCCTTATCGAACGTTTAAATAAAATACCAGGTGTATACTCACCGATGCCACAAGGAGCATTTTATACTTTGGCTCAACTTCCTATTGAAGATGCCGATAAATTCTGCGCTTGGTGTTTATCCGACTTCCGATATGAGGGTCAAACCATATTTATGGCTCCTGCATCGGGCTTTTATGTAACTCCTGGTCTAGGCAAGAATGAGGTTCGTATAGCATATGTACTTAACAAAAATGATTTGGCTAATGCTATGACTGTTCTTGAAAAAGCATTAGAGGCATATAAAAAGATTACGGGTTAATAATTAAATTTTCTTTTAAACCATGAATGCAGAGCTTTTTATAGCAAGAAGAATTTATAAGGGAGAAAAAGCCAATAAAAAAAAAGTAGCTTCTCCCGCCATTAAAATAGCTATTGCAGGAATAGCTCTGGGCCTTGCTGTTATGATAGTGGCAGTATGCATTATAGTTGGTTTTAAGAATGAAGTGCGAGGGAAAGTAATTGGGTTTGGTTCTCATATCCAGATTACTGCATTTGAAACCAACAACTCCTACGAGCACTCCCCCATTGCATTATCAGATACGTTGCGTCAAATTCTTAGTTCTAATAAAGATATTAAACATTTCCAAGAGTTTATAAC
Organism: Fermentimonas sp.; assembly: GCA_015478775.1. Lineage (GTDB taxonomy): Bacteria > Bacteroidota > Bacteroidia > Bacteroidales > Dysgonomonadaceae > Proteiniphilum. Next base: position 52,545 of record JADMKP010000004.1, read on the forward strand.
AAAGCCAGGTATCATTAAAACTGATGAGGACTTTATGGGTGTGGTGCTTAAAGGCGTTTCTGAGAGTTACGACTGGGATTTTTTTAAAACTAATATGCTCGAGGGTGATGTTATTCTTCGCAACGACACCTCCGCTACAAATTCTGCAATCATTTCTAAAAGTATAGCTAATAAGCTTCATCTAAGTGTTGGAGACAGGTTTACATGCTATTTCGTTCAAGACCCCGTGCGAGCGCGTAGATTTGATATTGTAGGTATTTATGAAACTAACTTCGAAGATTGGGATAAATTATTTATTATTACGGATAAAGAGATTCTGGGCAATTTAAATGATTGGGATGAGGATCTTGTAAGTGGAATTGAGGTGTTGGTTAATGATTATAATAACCTTGATATAACTACTCAGAATCTATTTTTTCAAATGTCGTCTTATAACGACCGACTAGGTAATGCCCTGTATACTCGTTCCATAAAGGATATAAATCCAATGATATTCAACTGGCTAAGCCTACTTGATATGAATGTATGGGTTATAATCACTCTTATGTTAATTGTATCGGGCTTCACAATGATATCTGGCTTACTTATAATTATATTAGAGAGAACTAATATGATTGGTATGCTTAAATCTATGGGGGCAAGTGATTTTAGCATCAGAAAGGTGTTTCTATACCTTTCGGCATTTCTTATTGGTAGAGGTATGTTATGGGGAAATATTATTGCTCTTTTATTCTGTGTCTTACAAGACAGATTTAAAATTCTAAAGCTCGACCCATCTACTTATTATCTTTCTGCAGTTCCGGTTGATTTAAATCCTTTGTATATAATTCTTTTAAATGTGGGCACTTTATTTGTTTCACTGCTTATGATGATTGGGCCCTCTTATTTAGTTGCCAAAATAACACCTTCTAAATCAATTCGTTTTGAATAAAAAGTGTAGAATACTTCATACAGGCGATTGGCATCTGGGAAAGCGACTCGAAGATTTTTCTCGTCTCGAAGAGCAACGAGTGGTAATGGATGAAATATGCCAAATAGCAAATAATGAAAATGTTGATATTGTAATTGTATCAGGAGATCTTTTCGATACATTTAATCCACCTGCAGAGGCGGTAGAACTTTTTTATAAGACTTTAAAAAGGCTAACAAATGGGGGGCGCCGACCGGTTATTGCTATTGCCGGCAACCACGACTCTCCCGACAGAATTGAAGCTCCCGATCCTTTGGCAAGAGAATGTGGAATCATTTTTGGCGGATATCCTAATTCGGAGGTACCTGTGTTTGAATTGGAAACGGGACTTAAAGTAATAGTTAGTGAAGAAGGTTTTATAGAGTTATCTATTCCAGGTAAATCATTTCCAATCCGTTTACTGATTACACCTTATGCAAATGAATATCGTCTCAAAAGTTATTTAGGAGAAGAGAATAGTGAAGAGGAACTCCGAAGTGTATTGCACGAAAAATGGCAAAAATTATGCAATAAATATTGCGATGATAAAGGAGTAAATATACTTATCTCACATCTTTTTATGATTAAAAAAGGTGGAGTAGTTCCTGAAGAGCCAGAGGATGAAAAACCCATACTTCATGTAGGTGGTGCCCAAGCAATTTATAGTGAAAATATTCCTCGGCAAATTCAATATACTGCATTAGGACATCTTCATAGAATGCATAAAGTAGATGACTTTCCTTCTCCTATATATTATAGTGGTAGCCCCATTTCATATAGTTTCTCCGAAGCTAATCAAAAGAAATATGTTTTAATAGTTGATGCTACACCCGGTGAGACCGCCAAAGTAAGTGAGGTTCAACTGTCAACTGTTCGACCACTATTAAGAAAACGTGCTTATGGTGTTGATGATGCTATTGCGTGGCTTACTGACAATAGTAATGCGCTGGTTGAACTAACTCTTGTTACAGATTCTTATATTACCGCTAAGGATAGAAGAAGGTTAAATGTTGCTCACAATGGCATTGTTACAATTATCCCTGAAGTTCTTAATCCCGATTTGTTTGCAGAAAGCAATAAAAAACAAATCGACCTCAATCAGAGTATGGAATCGCTTTTCAATGATTATTTCACTCATATAAAAGGGCAATTGCCCAACGAGGATATTATGAATCTGTTTAAAGAAATACTTGCAGAGGAGGATGAAGAATGATACCGTTAGAACTTACAATTGAAGGACTTTATTCATATCAGAAGCGTCAGACAATCGACTTCACAAAACTTACAAGTGCTGGTCTGTTTGGCATATTTGGCACAGTTGGCAGTGGCAAATCGTCTATTTTAGAGGCTATCACCTATGCAATTTATGGTAGGACAGATAAGCTTAATCAGTCGGGCGATAACCGCAACTACAATATGATGAATCTTAAGTCCAATGAATTACTGATAGACTTCATATTCGAAACCGGCAGGGAACAAACAAAGTATAAATCTACTGTAAAAGGACGTCGCAACAGCAAACGATTTGAAGATGTAAAGACTTTTGAAAGAAGGGCTTTCAAGAAAATAGAAGAAGAATGGGTACCTATTGAAATTGCTGATTTAGAAAAAGCAGTGGGACTGAGTTACGAGAATTTTAAGCGTACCATAATTATACCTCAGGGTCAGTTTCAAGAATTCCTTCAACTTGGCAACAGAGACAGAACTCAAATGATGAAGGAGCTTTTTAACCTACAGAAGTATGAGTTTTACTACAAAGTGGTTTCTATAGAGACTAAAAATATTAGTCAAAAGCAGCTTATTATTGGACAGCTTCAACAACTGGGTACTCTAGACCATGATAAAGTTAATGTTTACAACAAGCAACTTAAAGAACTAGAAGACAGCATCAAAGAGCAAAACTTAAAACTTATTGCTTTCCAAAAAGCCGAAGAGCAACTAAGGGGTCTTTTAGATAAGATTCAGAAAAGAGATGAGTCGCAAAAAATTCTAAATAACCTCATACAGCAACAGCCCGAATTTACAAAATTAGAAAATAGAATTACAAGGTATGAGCAAGTTGTGGCAACCTTTAAACACTTATTGAAATCTTTAAACGAATACAGAGCTAATGAGAAGACTCGCAGAAAACAAATATTGTCTGATGAGACAAAGCTCAAACTCGATAATGAGAGTATTGATAAGTTAGCTAAGATTGTTGAAGAATTAAAGTCCCTATACGAGAAGCGCGAGGAGCTGAGGAGAAAGGCCGATGAGCTTAACACTATAATTAAGATAAAAGAGTTAGAGAAAGCAGTTAAGTGTGAGGCCAAAAGTGTGGAAGATGGCAATAAATACTGGGAGGAAACTAATGGAGTTGTAGTTGGTTTAAAGAAAAACAAAGATATACTCGAGAAGAATTTAAGTGAATTGCGAGCTAGTATGCCCGACTTCACTCTTCTCACTAATATTAAGGCTTGGTATACTGAGAAGCATAGTTTAGAAAAACAAATTAACGATATAAAAGATCAGCTAAAAATTTGTAGCGACAAGCAAAAAGAACTTCTAACAAATAAAGAGAGTATACTAAAAGACCCAATATTTAATGGCGCAACTCACTTGAGTTTCAATGAATGCACTCAATATTTGGAGTCCGAAACTTCAAAATTAAATAAACTACAGTCCGATTTAACAGAGCACGAGAGTCATGTATTTGTAAAGTCGCGACTAGAGGCTTTTGCCGAGAACCTCGAGGATAATACCCCCTGCCCTCTATGCGGTTCACTGCATCACCCCGAACTGTTTAAGAGTGAAGACCTAAAAGCGTTGCAACTTGAAATAAAAAACAGGAGGCTTACATTGGATAAACAGCAACAAACTGTATCATCAGTTAGTAAACAGTTGAGTGTTCTTGAAATTAGCTATAACGAATTAAAACATAGAGCCAAAGAGCTTGAGAAGGAGAACAATAAATCAGTTACCAACTACAACAATCATTCTCAACAGTTTACATGGAATAAATACAACACTTATGAGGAGCTGAACAGTGCTTTCGAAGAAATGAAGCTGATTCAGAATAATATAAAAACAAGCGAAGATGAGTTGAAGCAAAAAGTGTCTTATCTGAATAATAACGAGAGTAAACTTGAGCGTGCAAGGCTCAGGTTGGAGGAACTAAATAAATCACTTACAATACATAAAACTCAACTACACACCTTACAACAACAATTGCAAACAGTTAGTCTCCATGATTACACAGAATGCAAAGAAGAGAGTATAATTGAAGAGAGAAATACTCTTTTGAAAGAATATGAACGTATAGAAAAGGATTACAGTCTTAATGTTAATCTGTTAAAGCAGAAAAGTCAACAAAGAGACACATTAAATGGTCAACTGGCAGCAAATATTGGTGAACTAAAAAAAGAACAATCATCAATAGAGGATCTCAAAAAAAAAATAAATAACGAATTAGCCAAATCAAATTTTATTTCTATTGAAGAGGTAGAAACTATTCTATCAGACACTATTGATGTTAAAGTCGATAAGTTAAGAATAGAGGAGTTCAAGAATAATCTATTGACTAGCAAATCTACTTTCGAGCATCATCAAAATGAAGTTGGCGATAGTAAATATGATAGCGAGACTCATATCCAGCTTAAAAAAGAGATTGTTGAAATCAAAACTCAGGTTGATCAGATGAATGAAGATCGTGGGCAGATGAATGAAAAATATAATAGGTTGATAAAAAATATTGAAACCCAACTCACACTGCAAACGGAGTTAAAAGCACTAGAAACCAGGTCCGATTACATTAAAACAATGAAGTCGTTATTCAAAGCAAGTGGTTTTGTCAATTATATCTCATCTGTTTACCTCCAAAACCTATGCAATGCCGCAAACAGCCGTTTCTTTCAGTTAACCCGTCAAAAGCTCAGCCTCGAAATATGCGAAGACAATAATTTCAGAGTTCGCGATTACATGAATGGCGGCAAACAAAGAAGCGTTAAAACCCTGTCTGGTGGCCAAACCTTTCAAGCCTCTCTATCACTTGCACTTGCACTGGCCGATAATATACAAAAAATAACAGAGTCTAATCAAAACTTTTTCTTTCTCGATGAAGGTTTTGGTTCTCTCGATAAAGAATCTCTTGGTGTAGTTTTCGATACACTTAAATCACTGAGAAAAGAAAATAGAATTATAGGTGTTATTTCTCATGTAGAAGAGATGCAACAGGAGATTGAAACTCACCTTCATATCGAAAACCACGAAGATAAGGGCAGCATTATCCATCCTAGCTGGTCAAACAATTATTAATAATAATTGTTGTTACTATATTCCAACGAAAATCTATAAGGGATATAGAAATAAATGATACAAAAAATATTAATTGCTAACCGGGGCGAAATTGCCGTTCGGGTAATGCGCACATGCAAAGAGATGGGCATTCAAACGGTAGCCATCTATTCTGAGGTTGACAGAACATCAAGACATGTTGCCTATGCAGACGAAGCCGTAAATATTGGACTAGCATCAGCAAAAGACAGCTATCTAAATATAGATAAAATAATTGAAGCTTCTAAACAGTTTAATGTAGACGCAATACATCCGGGTTACGGATTTTTGAGTGAGAATGCTGATTTTGCACTTCGTTGCAAAGAGGAAGGCATTATTTTTATTGGTCCTACTGCCGAGAGTATCGAAGCAATGGGCGATAAAATATCTGCACGCAAAAAGATGATAGAAGCAAAAGTACCTGTTGTACCAGGCACTTCCGAAGATTTAAAGCCCCGAGACCTATATCGTGTATGCAAAAAAATAGGCCTCCCTGTTATAATTAAGGCCACCGCAGGAGGAGGTGGGAAGGGAATGCGCCTAGTCTATAAAGAGAAGCATCTACAAGAGGCTTATGACGCAGCCAAATCAGAAGCCATGTCATCATTTGGCAACGACTCTGTTTATATAGAGAAATATATCGAATCTCCTCATCATGTCGAGATGCAATTTCTTGGCGATACTCATGGCAATGTAATACATCTTTTCGATCGCGAATGCTCCGTGCAACGTCGTCATCAAAAGATTATTGAAGAGAGTCCCTCTCCTTTTATCGACAATAAAACCCGTCTTGCCATGGGCGCAATAGCTGTTAAGGCAGCAAAATCAATTAACTATGTTGGAGCGGGTACGGTAGAGTTTTTAGTTGACAATAACATGAACTTCTATTTTCTTGAAATGAATACCCGTCTGCAGGTAGAGCATCCCATTACGGAAGAGGTGCTGGGGGTTGATATCGTAAAAGAACAAATTAATATTGCAAACGGAAGGAAGCTTAGCTATACTCAAAACCAACTTCATCAACGCGGTCACGCAATTGAGTGTCGTATCTATGCCGAAGATACCGAAAACAACTTCACACCCTCTCCAGGTGTAATTCATTCAATACAAACGCCCAAAGGCTTGGGAGTGCGCATCGACACACACATATATACAGGTTATGAAATTTCTATTTATTACGACTCAATGATTAGCAAACTTATTGTTTGGGCAACCAACAGAACGTATGCGCTGGAACGAATGCGGCGAGTATTATATGAGTATAAGATTACTGGGGTAAAAACAAATATCGATTACCTCCGACGAATAATGGATAACCGAGAGTTTGTACTGGGCAATTATACAACACATTTTATAGACGAAAATACTCAAAAACTACAAAAAGGCAATGAGCTCGAAGATGAGATAGAGGATATGGCAATAATTGCTGCATATATCGATTATATAGTAAATAATAATGAAACAGCTACTGCAGTTCCAGATAATCGTCCAATAAGCAAATGGCGTGCATTTGGCAAACAAAAAGGAGTTTTAAGAATATGAGAGCAAAGCTAGATAATAGGTTACGTGAGGTTGAAATGATCTCTAAAGACGGAAACAAGGTTGAGATAGCAGTAGATGGCAAAATATATGATATAGATGTGGTGATGTCCGAAAGTGGCTTCTGCTCAATAATATACCAGGGGCGCTCATATAATGCCGAGTCGGTACGACACTCTGAGGGCAGGTATACTATTACCACACATTTCAGAAATTTCGATATCGAATTGTCTCACCCTCAAAAGAAATACCTAAGAGGCAGGCAGTCTTCTAATGACGATGTGCAGGAAACTATCACTTCGCCAATGCCAGGTAAAATAATAAAAGTAATGGTTGAAGAAAACCAAGAGGTAAAACAGGGCGATCCGTTAATTGTTGTTGAGTCAATGAAGATGCAAAGTACTTACACTGCGGCACAAAATGCAATTGTAGAGAAAGTTCATATTGATGAAGGCGATTCGGTACTTCGCGATCAACTTCTCATCACTTTTAAAACTAACTAAATAGAGATATAATGACATTAAAAGATATATTTCAGGAATTTGTAGAAAAAGACAAGACTGCTGAATTGGGTGGAGGCGAAAAAGCTGTAGAAAAGCAGAAAAGAGCAGGTAAGCAAACAGCAAGAGAAAGAATAGATATGCTCCTAGATGACAACACCTTTGCGGAGATTGATAAATTTATACTTCACGACTCGCACAACTACAATATGCAAAACAAACGTGTACCCGGCGACGGTGTTGTTTCGGGTTACGGAAAGATTGAAGGCCGTCTGGTTTATGTTTATGCTTATGATTTTACTGTGTATGGAGGATCGCTATCTCGAACTAATGCAAATAAAATTGTAAAGGTACAGAAGCTTGCTCTCAAAAATGGTGCACCAATAATTGCTTTAAATGATTCTGGTGGAGCACGTATTCAAGAAGGGGTTATGGCATTAAGCGGATACTCCGAAATCTTTAATCAGAATGTAAAATCATCCGGAGTAATTCCTCAAATATCTGCAATACTCGGTCCCTGTGCCGGTGGTGCTTGCTACTCACCTGCGCTTACCGACTATATCTTTATGGTAAAGGATGAAAGTTATATGTTTGTAACCGGACCAGATGTGGTAAAAACTGTAACTCACGAGGAGTTAACTAAAGAGGAGTTGGGTGGTGCTTCTGTTCACTCTTCTAAAAGTGGAGTTGCTCATTTTGTAGGTAACGACGAAGAAGAGACTTTAATGATGATTAGAGAGCTTATTAGCTTCCTTCCATCTAATAACATGGAAGACCCTCCATTAACAACCACACGCGATACAAACACTCGCAAAACAACAGGCATAGAAGAGTTGATACCCGAAGATTCAAATATACCTTACGACATTAAACAACTTATCGAGGAGGTGGTAGACGAAAACTATTTCTTTGAAGTAATGAGCCAGTTTGCAAAAAATGTTGTCATAGGCTTTGCAAGAATGGGCGGACAACCGGTAGGTATTGTTGCCAATCAGCCAGCATATCTAGCCGGAGTATTAGATATAGATGCATCAGATAAAGCGGCCAGATTTATTCGTTTCTGCGACTGTTTCGACATTCCTCTTATCACATTTGTAGATGTTCCCGGATTCTTGCCTGGTAGAGATCAGGAGCACAATGGCATTATACGTCATGGAGCCAAAATAATGTATGCGTACGTTGAAGCTACAGTTCCTAAAATTACTCTCATTACTCGCAAAGCATACGGTGGAGCCTATGTAGTAATGTCATCAAAAGAATCAGGAGCCGATTTAAACCTTGCTTACCCAAATTCAGAAATTGCTGTTATGGGTGCCGAGGGTGCCGTTAATATACTATACAGATCATCAAATGAAGAAGAGCGCAAAGAAGCAATAAAAGAATACAGCAATCTATTTTCTAACCCATACAGGGCGGCCGAGAAAGGTTATATAGATGAAATTATTTTGCCTGCCGACACCCGTATAAAAATAATACAGGGACTCGAAATGACTGCAAATAAAACCGCAAGCAATCCTCCTAAAAAACATGGCAACTCACCGTTATAATGAATTGGATACTATTATTAGTTGGCGGACTCTTCGAAGCCATATTTGCCTTTAGTCTGTCTAAAATTTCTCTTACTTCGGGTAAAGAGATGTATTTATGGGTACTGACATTCATTTTGTCAGTATCAATGAGTATGCTGATGTTATATAAAGCAATAGACAATGGCGTAAGTGTTAGTGTGGGCTATGCAGTGTGGTCGGGCTTAGGAGCTACATTCACAGTACTTGCCGGTATATTCATTTTAAAGGAGCCAGTATCGGCATTAAAATTACTTTTCCTTTGTACCCTCATAATTTCAATTGTAGGATTAAATATTATTTCTCACAAATAGTATTTGAAGTTAATTATCTCATCTAATGAATTGAGCGCAACTAATACAAAATAAAATATTCTGAAGTAAATAATTTTTCTCCTAAATATATTTGCAAATTAGATAACAAGTATAAGTAAGTACCGCTTGTAGGAACGATTAAACCAATTTGTTTGTAACTTGTTCATAACCTGTTCAAAGCTTGTTAATAAATACACTCCATAATATTTGCATATTAATTTGATAAATAATTATATTTGCAATGAACAAAAACGAGAGAGTATCGTTTTATAGTTAAAGATGACAGAAAAGGAGTTCTTTGAAATTTTGCAAAAGACATAAAAAGATTATCATTCTAGAGATGATTAAACTTGTTTAATCAATCTCCGATGTTTATAATAACTAAAAGCTTATTTGTTTTTTTTCATACAAACTGAATGATATATCTATGCATCATGCGATAAAGTATCAGCATTTAGAAATACATTTCTAACGAAATTATTACTACTTACTGCAAATGCCAAGAAGATTAAGAATTGTTTTATTTACTACATAATTTCATTCGTGAAATTTATAGTATTTATTTCGTGCTGAATTTATTTAAAATCAAGGTTTTTCTAATTCTGCTTCACGATCTGGAAAATTAGTATCTAACGATTCAATTGTTATCGAACCGAATGATATATAAGACTTCTCAGAGCAGCTTAATCAACCTAAAAAACTGATCAAGACGTTATTTGAAGTATCCGCATTCTGAAGTATTAGCACTTAGATAATTAGAATGAACCTCAACGTTTGTTTCTATTTTTTAAGTTTTTTAATCTTCATTAGATATTTACACTTTATCATCATTAGCAAATGTCTGAGTAAAATGATAAGGACTCCTTCTTTATACAAAAAAGCTGACTCAATAGTCGGCTTTTTTTTATGTCTCAATTCAACGTATATATCAATTCAACGTAAGTATCATCTTATTATCACTAGCCATCTTACGCATATTCAAAATAGCATATCGCATTCTACCTAATGCTGTATTTATACTAACACCAGTTATGTCTGCAATCTCCTGAAAACTTAAATCTTTATAATACCTCATCACAAGAACCTCACGTTGCTTGTCGGGCAAATAACATACAAGCTTTTTAACGTCTTGCAGGACTTGAGCTTTAACTAAATGCGACTCAAATGTATCATCGCAAAGATTTACATTATTCAATAAATCAACCTCGTACGAATCGTTAAATATAGTGTTTTCGTGTTTCTTTTGCCTAAAGAAATCGATCATCAAATTATGAGCTATCCGCATAACCCATGCCTTAAACTTACCGGTTTCGGTATATTTGCCATGCCTTATAGTTGTTATGGCTTTTATAAAAGTGTCTTGGAAGATATCGTCTGCCAAATCAGCATCTCTTACTGTATAATTAATGTACGCATATACGGTTTGTTTGTGCCTTTCAAGAAGTGTGTCAAATGCTGTATCATTGCCATCAGCATACAAAACAACCAACTGCTCATCGGTCATCGCTGAGTAATTATCCATAGCTTTACTGCTTAAATCTTTATGTTAATTTAGTTGAGTAAAGAGGACTTATAGGCAATTATTTTAGAGTTTATTATTTATCACTAACAAAAGCAAAGAAAAACAAAAAGTTGGATATATGCAAACAACTTAAAATAAAAATTTATCTTTGTTCAATTGGAGCTATCCTAATTCTAATGAAATAAGTTTATTATGAATATGAATTTGAGGCATTTGTTAAATATCACTTTTTTGTTTACTGCATATATTTGCTATGGGCAAGAAGCCAAAGTCACTTATCCCGACAGCACAAAAATTGATATAACTAAATCAATTCTAATTGAAAATGAATTGAATAATTATGACCAGATCAATCTAAAATTCCCTCGATTAAACCCTGCCGATAAACTTCAACCTCAATTTAGCCCTTTCCAGAGATTTACTCTCACTCCCCCTAATTATACTAGAAATGGAATACTGCCCGATATACATTGGAACGGTATTGCTTCTGATTTCATATTTTCTAAAAGTAGTACTGCCGTAGCTACAGCTATGCCTACAAGTAGATTGCTTCTGCACTCGTCGGCCACCCTTGGAATAATTGAAACTCCTTTTTTTGGCAAGGCAAATTTTTATTCAATTAATGCAGGTGGAATCTATGCTGTTTCTCCTTTTCTAAATGTCGGACTAAGGGGTGGATACTTCTCCAATTATGATATTATACCCACTTGGAATATTGGGGCAGATGCAAGCTATGTTATAAATCCTAATTTGATGGTCGACGGATCAATAACTTATATGGAAACAGCAAATAATTACTTTGGTGTTAATCAAGCCGTAGTTACAGCAGACCTGCATAGTCGCTACCGCATCAATAACGATTGGTTCTTAAACGCTTATGGAGGCGCACCAATAAAACAATTTAATAATAATCCCAGTCAGCCTATGTTGCCTATGATGAGCACTCCTTACTTTGGTGGAACTGTCGAGCATTGGTTTAAACCAACAATGGGTGTTGAAGGTGGTATGATTTGGAGCAGAGATATGATGTCGGGGAAGATGAGACCACGCCCAAAACTTGAGCTCAAATTTAGACCGGGAAGATGATTATAAGCCTTAAACAGACAATTTAAACACTATATATAGCACATACAATACAAGAAATGTAGCTCCCTGCCAGCGACGAATGCTTGCACTCTTCTTCATAAATAACCAAAGCAATATTCCGATGGCTACAACTACAAGTGAGTCTATGTAGTTTATTTGGGGTGTGCTTATGGGATGTACTAGTCCGGTTACTCCCAGGATCAAGAGGATGTTAAATATATTTGAACCTACAATATTTCCTATGGCAATATCTGAGCGTTTTTTTATGGCTGCCACAACTGATGTCGCTAGCTCTGGCATACTGGTGCCGGCTGCCACAATGGTTAAACCAATCATTGCTTCTGACATACCCAGTCGCTCGGCAATGATTATAGCATTCACAACCAGCAGGTCTGAGCCATATACCAAGGCTATTAGTCCCACCACTATAAATATTATATCAAGCGACCAGTGTTTTGTTAACTTTATATCATCGTCTTGGTCTGTATTGGATTTGCTCTTTTTACTTTTTTTTGATGATACAAGTAAATATATTGTGTATGTTAAGAATAGCAGTGTCAATAACAGCGCTTCAATTCTTGATATCCTGGAATCTAAAAACAGTAATAGGAAAAGTACCGAGGTTAATATCATTACCGGTACATCAAACTTCAATAGCTGTTTCTTTGCCAATAAAGGATATATAATTGCAGAGAGGCCTAAGATAATGCCTATGTTAAATAGATTTGAGCCCAGCACGTTGCCAACTGACAGGGCACTCTGCCCATGTAAGGCTGCTTTAACGCTCACTACCAGCTCGGGCAAGCTGGTACCAAGTGAAACTATAGTTAATCCAATTACAAGTGCACTAATGCCTAAACGCTTTGCCAGTGATGATGCACCAAACACCAGTCCCTCAGCCCCATAATAAAGTATCAATAACGATATTAATAACCAAACAATCTCCATAATTTATCTTTTTTATAACCTTGAAGACAAAGGTAATTAATTAGAGCAAAAAAAACCGGACTCTCTTATAGTTGGTCCGACTTTTTTAGTTTATTAAGCTTATGCGATTAATTAAAGTTAGTTCAGATTTATTTTCCTAGGCTTAATCATATTCTCGGGTTTAAGTACTTCATCCAGCAAATCTTTATCCATTAAACCCTGATCTAAGATAATATTGTATATCTTTTTGCCCGTTAGCATAGCTTCTTTAGCTATCTTAGATGAGTTTTCGTAACCAAGGTATGGGTTAAGAGCAGTAACCAATCCTATAGAATTCATAACCATCTCTTTGCAATGTTCTTCGTTGGCGGTTATGCCCACTATGCACTTTTCTCTTAAGGTGTCCATGCCATTAATCAGTATATCTATACTCTCAAGTAGCGAAAATGCTATTATTGGTTCCATTACATTAAGTTGCAGCTGACCTGCCTCTGAGGCCATAGTAATTGTGAGATCGTTGCCCACTACCCTATATGCTATTTGATTAACTACCTCGGGGATTACCGGGTTTACTTTTCCGGGCATGATAGAAGATCCCGGTTGCATTGGTGGAAGGTTGATTTCATTTAAACCTGTTCGTGGGCCCGATGATAGGAGTCGCAAGTCATTTGATATCTTTGATAGTTTTATAGCTAACCTTTTTACAGTAGATGAGTTCATAACAAATACACCCGTATCGCTTGTTGCCTCAATCATGTTTGGAGCCTCTCTGAGTGGTATCTGTGTAATCTGTGCAAGATGGCGGGTTACAAGAGGAGTATAATCTGGGTCGGAATTTATACCTGTGCCAATTGCAGTGGCTCCCATGTTAATCTCGAGGAATAAATCTCTGTTTTGTTTTATTCGTTGTACCTCTTCATTGAGGGTATATGCAAATGCTTCAAACTCTTGTCCCAGTGTCATTGGCACGGCATCTTGTAATTGAGTGCGACCCATTTTAATGACTTGAGAGAACTCTTTGCCTTTTTCTCTAAATGCTTCAACCAGTTTTTCGAGCGACTTCATTAAATCGCCAATATGACGATATAATGCTATTTTCATTGCCGATGGGTAAGCGTCGTTGGTAGACTGCGATAGGTTTACATGATTATTGGGGTGGCAGTGTATATAATCGCCTTTCTCGTAGCCCAATATTTCAAGTGCCCTGTTTGCTACCACTTCATTTATATTCATGTTAGTGGAGGTTCCGGCGCCCCCCTGTATCATATCAACAACAAAATACTGGTGTAGCTTGCCTTCTTTTATTTCTTGGCATGCTTCTATAATTGCATTGGCAATATCTTCATCCATCAATTTAAGATCTCTGTTGGCCAATGTTGCCCCTTCTTTTACATCGGCAAGGGCAACAACAAATTGAGGGTAATGGTAGAGTTTGGTGCGACTGATACTGAAGTTCTCGAGTGCTCTTTGTGTTTGAATTCCGAAGTAGTGCTCTATTGGGATTTCTCTTTCTCCTAATAAATCTTTCTCTTTACGCGTTTTACCGCTTAATTTTAAATTTCTTAGATCCATAGTTTTATTAATTTTTTAAGCTCTGATATTAGAGGCAACTGATAAATAATATAATTTATTGATTAATAATTTTATTAGAATGGATATCCTATTGCAAAATGAAATGCAAAGTCTCTATTAAAGTTTGGTTTAAATATTGTCCAACGCGATCCTTCGGGTAGTGCGGGGTTGTGTGCTTTCATACCTCCATCTACTCTTATTAGGAGGAAGTTGAGGTCGAATCGTACACCTATTCCATATGCCACACCTAGCTCTTTATAAAAATCGCTGAAATTAAATAAACCCCCGGGTTGCTCAACATATTCTTTTATTGTCCATATATTACCGACATCTACAAAACCGGCAAGTTCTATTAGTTTTGATACCTTGCGCCTGTACTCTACACTAAAATCTAGTTTAATTTCACCTACCCTGTGACCAAAATCGTGACCTGTTGAGTCTCTGCTGTATGTGCCCGGTCCAAGTGTTCGGGTGCTCCATCCTCTTACGCTATTGGCGCCGCCTCCAAAATATCTCTTCTCAAATGGCATAACATCCGAGTTGCCATACGGCACTGCCACTCCCAAAGAAAGGTGTGCTGCAATGGTTTTGGTGTTGTCTAATCTAAAGAGTGGTGCAATATCAAAATCGCCCTTCACGTATTCTGAGTATTGTATTCCAAAGAACTCCTCTACGCCCCTATCGTTTTGCTTGCCGCCACCCATGCCGGTAATTATGCGGGGTAGCCAGCCTGCAACCTCTATTCCGGATTTTATTCGAAATGGAATATTGGGCATGTCGCCTCGGGATATACGGTTGTAATTGGTATAGGTAATATTGTATGATGAACGAACAATAAGTTGCTCGTCGTAACTATAACGTAATATAGGGTTTACATCTTCACTGAGGTAAAGATCTTTAAATCGTTGCGACGACCAGGGCATTCTAACATAGGTGACACCCAATGGCTCTAATGTATTTACTAGTTTCCATTCCATTGACGACCATTGAAAGCGGTTTGCCAGATTGAAGAATTGACGAAAATATTCGGGTCTTTTCTGAAAGTTGGCTCCAATTGAAAACTCTGTTGATGCCGATGGCTGATCTCTAAGTTGCTTCAATACCCATGGCAGCAGCAATTGCGGAATTGATAGAAACACCTCGGCGCCATATTCGTAATAGCTGTTGTCAAGCAAGTCGAGACTATCCGTTGCACGTATAAATTCATATGCTGCATTTAATCTCACTCTAAATGTTTCGCCACCGTTTAAAAAATTGCGGTGTTCATAGGTCAGGTTGCTTCCTACACCCAGGTCGCCCGCCGAGTTTGTGCCATCAACCCCAAACTGCATATAGTGAACATTACCTGGGAACAAAGAGATTTTTGAATCGAGTAAGGTCGAGTCGTTCCTAACTACCGGAGTTAGGTTTATAGCCGTTTGATTAATGGGGCCCATGCCGTTAAGCGACGAGTAAGTTCTTTCCACTATACGATCTGAGTATAGCCTGCCAGGTCTTAGAAAAGTGTTGTAATAAACAGCTCTTGCAGTAAGAAACGGGTCCTTCTCTTGCACAATGCTTATTCCTCTATATTCTATGGTATCCAGGTTTATATGCTTAGTGGAATCGTCTAGCACATCTGATCTTATACCATTAATAACTAAAACATCACCTATATAATATTGACTAAATCTTGTGCTATCGGTTGGGTTGTTTAATGTTAATGTTACATCTACTTCATTCTGACCAACTGTTGTATCGGCTAAGAAAATAAAGTTTTCTTTTGAGAAGTTATAATATCCTCTGTTTTTGAGCATGGTAGTCATATTTTCTCTTCCCTGCTCAAGCACCTCAAGATCAAATATATCGTTTTCTTTAATAATATCTAACCTGTTTGTGGTGCTTAGTATATTGTAGATGGTGGTGTCTACCGAGTTTATTGTATCATTAAAATTTCGTATACGGTGTGGCTCGTTACCAATTACATCATAAATAACTTCTGCTTTTTTATCTTCTTTTATTACCGTTGTATCCACTTCTGCATTGAGATATCCTTTATTGCTTAAATGTAAACGAATCTGTTCTGCAGAGATTATAGCTAACTGCTCGTTATATAAAACAGGTGGTTCGCCATATTTTAGTAATTGGCGATTAAGCCAAGTAGAGTCGTTGTCTGGAATATTGTACATGTGCAACTTCCATTTTCCTATAAGCGGTATTGATGAATTGGGCTTTTGTCTGAGGTATGGTTTAAGATCTGATGATCCTATTCCTTTTATATCAGATTTAATATCTACCTTATCGAGCAGATAACTACCATCGGGCACCTTTTTTGTGACATTGCATGATGATAATATCAACAATGTAAACACAAACCATATATATGTCTTTACCTGTCTATTCATTTTCATCTTTTGGCCTTATAAACCTAAACCTTAGAAGATCTCTAAAAGATTGTGCCTCGCGGGTAACAACAACTCCTACACCTTGTGTGGTGGGATTGCGACGATAGAAACGATCATTTGCCCTGTTATAGGCACGAAGCATTAACCAGTTTTTTAAATCATATTCAAGTTCAAACTCACCCATAAAAGCTTGCTCTGATGCCATCATACTGTTATCGCCATAACTAAGATTGGTGGATAAACGCAAGCGATTATTAAGTAGTCGCGTAGATACATCAAGTCCCATTCGCACGTTATCTAATGTACCGTCAACCGATTCCAGGTTAGTGCTCACCGTCCAGTTGTCACTTAGAGCATTTGCAAACAGTGCATCCAACCCCCTTGATAAAGTGTTTGCAGCAAATTTTGAGAACATAGAACCGCCAAAATTGAGGTCGGGTGACCCTTCTGAAGGGATGAAGCTACCGGTGGTTGCGAGGTATGCAAACTGAAGTATTTTTGTTTCTTCATCGCTGATAAAACTATTTACTCGTTGTTGTATGTCGTTTGTACTCTCTGGTAATTCTATATCATACTGAAGGTCCATTGCTTCAAGATCCCCTCTTATTTGTAGTAACGCGTTTACCGGCACTCGTGTATTTACCATTTCTGTTGTGAAGGTTGGACTAAGAGCTGCTAAATCTGCTCGTACGGGCAAGAAAGCAATAATATTAAACTGAGTATTCATAGGGTTGCCTTCCATCGTGAGGCGACTACCTTCGCGTATACTAAAGTCTATTGTTCTTAGGTTTTGAAGGTTGTAATGAAATTTACCACTGTTTATTTCATAATCGCCATAGAGTAGCACAGGAGGCGTAGATTTGGAATTGTAGTTTATACTAATCTCTCCACCTCCGCTTACTTCTAGTGCATTCCCGGTGGTGGGGTCTAATACAACCTTTGCCTCCAGCAGTGGCGTTAAGTTTACCGTTGCTTTCATTATAATGGGTATGGCGGTGGCGGGGCGACGGTTTGTTTTGTTAGTGGTCTCGTCTTTTATTCTAAGAAATGCAAGCGAATCCTCCTGCTCTGTATTAATATAAATGACTCCGCTATATTCTGTTGCTTTGGCTGTTTGAGGAAGTACAAATGTTAGTTCTGATTCACTTTCTGTGGTTAGATTAGCATCGCCATATATTCCGTTTGGAGAACCGGTTAGATTGAGCTTACCCGATATTCTCATATCTCCATAAACCATCAGATCGGTTCGCTCTTTATTGTTCAACAGCATAAAATCATCGAGTGTTATACCTGCTGTATAAACGAGGCGACCAAAGTTTGTGTGTGTTAATTTTAAATTGAGATTTGCTGTTTTACCATTTTGATCTCGAATTACAAGACCATCGAGTCCCACGTTATCTCTGCTAATCTCAATGGTATCTGACATGTAATAGGTTACATTGGTAAATGCCACCTTCATTTTGCCTTCGTCTATGCCTAGCCACCCTTCTGTTATTGGTTCTGCCAGCGAGCCGGATATATTGATACTTGAGTTTAGCCTACCCGTTAGCTCGCTTAGTGCAGAGGCTGCAAGTGGTTGAAGAGCATACAGCTCAAAATTTTCCATTGTAAGATTTACATCCATAGGGTTAGGGCTATTATCTCCCGTAGGAACAAACCCTCCAATATTTAGTTTTCGCTCTCCCTTATTTACAAGTTCTGCACTCAAGCTTAATCCTGAAAACATCTGATCCCAATTGCCCTCTATTTGCAGTGTACCAATAGTGTCGGAGTGAACAGTTATATTTTCTATACGCAACGCCTCTGTTCTAATCATAGGGGTTTCAAGTGCTTGGCGAACAAAAATTTCTCCATTGATAGAGCCAGAGAAGTTGGGGACATTGAATGCCGCCAGGATATTCGACAGCTCGGTGTTATTAAAATAGATACGAATATTATCAGCTTCACTTTTTGAAGCTATTCCTTCTATACCCAAAAGAAGCATTTCATTTTCTCTAATACCAAAATTGTCTATTGTTATTCTGTCTTTGATATAAACAATTGATGCTTCGCTGATATCAACTTTAGTATTATTGAAATCTACAGATGTAGAGTGTATTGTTATGTTTGTTGTCAGTTCATCCATTGCGTTTCGATTGAATCCTAATGAAATGAGCAATTCGCCATCGGCATGACTATTACTCTTTTCAACATCAAAACCTATTCTATTTATTATCGAGTCATTTGCAACACTGCTATTTAATTTAGCATTTATATAACCATTATTCTGTACGAGGTAACTGTTTAAATCTAAATTAACACCCGAAGATCTGCTATTTAAATTGACGTTGGTTTGTCTCACATCATTATTACCGAACATTAATCGCGGCACATACGCATCTAACGTCAACCCGGTTTGTTGTGCCATATCTATAGTTCCATTGATTGTAGCTTCCTCTACGTTATAAAATGGAAGTGCAAATGTATAAGAGAAATCCTCGGTATTGTTTAGTGTAATTTTAAAATCAAAATTGTTTTTACCGGCTGATAATTGTAAATCGGAACCTGTTGATTGTAAATCAGAAACATTACCTGATGTTTGTGAATAAGCATAAGTTGTTGTTGATTGTGAACCGGTATGTGTTTGGGCCATTTGCAATAACGACGGCAAATGAGGTTGTAATTGTCGCTTAAACTCATCTGCTATGGTTGTGAAATAGTAATCACCTGTAACTTCGGCCTCCAGGAAACTCGACATCAACTGAATTTTCTTACCCTCTCCCTCATCTGCAAGGGCTTGCAGGTAAATGGGACCCGGATTATAAATAAAGTTGCTATCTACAATTGAGGTGTTGTCAATTATAAGTGTTCCGGCAATATCATCTATTGTATTTCCCGACATATTGGCATCTATGCTTGTAGATAACACTGGCGATTTCCAGTTCTCCATCATAAGGAAAGGTCTCATATCAAGCTCCTCAACATCTCCTTTTACAATAAATGCCAGTTGATTGCCAAAAGTGAGATCACCAAATATGTTGAATTTATTACCGGGTGAGTCCATATTAATGGTTGCAGCTACGTTATTGCCCTGATATAGACCATCAAAATTGATATCATTGTATGTAAACTCTTTATAATCAACCGACTGAATACTACCATCGGCAGCAACAGAAATAATACCTCCGCGTGGTATATCTACTTTTACATCTGTGCGCAAGGTGGTATTTCCTACACCGGCACCTTCACCGATTATATTTGCTACTTGGAAATTGTTGACTGCAACCGGCCCTTGTAAGTTTAGGTTTTTAAAACCTGTACTTATTCTTCCTACACCATTGAGATCTACACTGCCCTGCTCGGTTTTGACGTTACCATTATATCTAAATTGACTGAGCTTGCCAAATGCAGTAAGTTTTACACCTACATCACCCAAAGCAACCAATTGATGGACAGAACTA
The DNA here is from genome assembly GCA_015478775.1 of Fermentimonas sp. Lineage (GTDB taxonomy): Bacteria > Bacteroidota > Bacteroidia > Bacteroidales > Dysgonomonadaceae > Proteiniphilum. The sequence continues at coordinate 72,654 of JADMKP010000004.1, forward strand.
TATTCAGGAGCCCAAACTTTTATAAGTGCTTCTAAATCTTTCTGATTGGTTTGAACCATTCTTAAATCTGCCCTTAGGTTGCTATTATTAAAGTTGCTGTAGTCAGATATCATTCCCGAAATATTTAATTTTGTATCGGTTCCATACTCAAGTTCAAGTTTGGCAAGATTGGCCTCTGGCAAGGTACCATCTGCTTCAATATTTAGCGATAGCATCTTATCTAAACCATTTAGAGGTGAATAAAAAATGCCAACATCTTTTGGATCTATCTGGTCGCTCGAAAGCTTTAAAGCGAATGCTTTAGTTCCTAAATGGTAACTAGCATCACGTAGTTGCAAATCGGTATGATTTAATTCAAGGTGCAACCTCCTGCTCTTTAAAAGAGAGTCTTTGCCAACTATCTCTGCCTCTAGCTTATTGAGTAAAACGCCTGAGTTTATTTCGTTGAAACTTAACAGCTTCACCTTTGCACTCATATCATTTATAGATACAAAATCTGCAGATGCTCTGAAGTTTAAATTCTCAACTTCGATATGATTAGTGTTGAACTGACCAGGTGTATGTGGTGCAGATAAGACATTATAGCTTAAATTTCCATTCTTAAGTATAACATCTTGGGCACTAATTTGCCAAGCTTTCTTTTCTATTACTATTGTGTCTTTTTCAACTACAAGAGAATCGAGTATAAATTGAAAATTGAAGGGATCTTCGGGTGTATTTCTGTTAACATTGGCTACAAAATCCTCTAACACTACTTTATGTGCAGTTATCCTGTCTTTTAATAGGTCAAGTGCTCTAATTCTAACAGAGATGCTCTTGGTATATAATAGAGTATCTTGCTGTTGATCTTCAACATAAAGTCCAATGAGCTCTACAGAATTGAGCATACGTATACGAATTCCTTCAAGCTGGGAATTCGTGCCTAGTATATTACCAATTTTATTTAATGCAAAATCTGCTGCTTTTTTTTGCACTTGAGGAATGCTAAAGGTCAAAAAGAGTAATATATTAAGCAGTATAATACTGATAACAATAATTGCGAATATGCGTAATATCTTTTTAATCAATTGTAGTTTAGTCAATAAATTTAATTATATCTTAATTAGATAAATATAACTTTTAAAGCATTCTTAAAGTTTACAATAATACAAAAAAAATAGATAGTTAATGAGTGCTGAATTTCATTTTAACCAATTTACATGATTATTTGATGTTTTTCCATATGATGGAGCTATCACCATAACTTAGAAACCTGTAGTTGTTATTTAATGCATAATCATAGATACTCATCCAGTTCTCTCCTGCAAAGGCGGAAACAAGTAAAAGTAGAGTACTTTGTGGTTGATGAAAATTAGTAATTAACGCATCCGGATAATGAAACGTGTAACCTGGCGCTATCATCAATCTGGTAGATGAAATAAGGTTATCTTGTCCGCTTTTATCGAGATAATCTATTATCGCTTGCAGAGAAGCTGAGGGGGTAAGAGATGTTGAAGGGTTAAGATAAGGCGAGGGATGGATTGAGCTATTTTGTGTCTCGTGTTCCTCCTCACACAGTTCTTCGTATGGCTCCCACTGGTTGACCGACAAATTGCTTGCACTAATTTTAGGATTTGAAATAAGTTTTTTACCGATGTAATATAAACTCTCGAGTGTACGCATAGAAGTGGTTCCTACAACCACGATTTTGCCTTTATGGTTATATATCTTATTAATTGTTTCCTTAGAAACCGAAAAGAACTCGTTATGCATCTCATGCTCTGCAATATGTTCAGATTTTACCGGTTTAAATGTACCGGCCCCAACATGAAGAGTTACATGTGCAGTTTTGATCCCTTTCTCTTCTAATGCTTTTAATATCTCGGGGGTGAAATGAAGTCCTGCCGTTGGTGCTGCAACAGAACCTTCTACGTGAGAATATACAGTTTGATATGTTTCATCGTCCGAATCCTCCGCCTCTCTGTTTAAATACGGAGGAATGGGCAACTTGCCTGCTACCTCAATAATTTCGGGAAAAGTGTATTCTGAATTATCCCATGTGAATTTGATAATTGAATCGGTTGTTGTAGATTGCTCACCTTGGGGGACAGTTATTCTTTCTGCTTTTAATGTTACACTAACTCCATTAATTTTTATGATCATATTAAGTGATCCAGATTTCCATCTACGCGAGTTGCCAACCATACATACCCATGAACAACTATGGGTTTGAGCAAAACTTTCGGTGTAGTCTGAAGGATTGAATGGTGAGAGACAAAAAATCTCTATACCTGCCCCGCTATCTTTTTTAAATAACAAACGAGCATGAATAACTTTTGTATTATTCATAATAAGTAGAGTATCGTTTGGAAGATAGTCTGTTAGATTGTTGAAAGTTTGAGATTGAATGCTCGTTCTACCTCCTTCTGCATCTCCATATATGAGTAATTTAGAATGATCTCTTACTGATAATGGGTATTTAGCTATTTTATCGTCGGGAAGCGGATAATTGAAATCAGCAATTCTTATCTTATGGACGGTATCTTTTTTCATTTTTTAATTCATTTATTCCGCAAAATTACTCAACTTTGCAAGAGTCAACAAAAATATTTTCACCAACGGCTTTAATCTTATTATTTTGAAGGAGGTGAATTGAATAAACTACACGATGAGAAAATTATATATAGGAGACAAAGTTAGATTCCTTAATACAGTGGGAGGAGGAACTGTGAAAGGTTTCCAAAACAAACAAATTGTAATAGTGGAAGATGAGCATGGTTTTGATGTGCCTGTGCTTATTACCGAATGTGTTGTGGTGGAATCCGCTTCTGATGAGAAGATGGGCATGATTCCGGAAGAAAGTGATGATAAGTCAGAAAATGAGACATATGAGCCTGTGAGCAGGGTTGGCAAAGAGAGTGAATCGCGACCAGAAGCTAAAGTGGATAGTTATTATGTACCTGAAGAGACGGTTGAGGGCGAGAGCATTACGGCATGTTTAGCTTTTCTGCCTATGGATATAAAGAGCTTGTCCACAACTACTTATGAGGCTTATTTTGTGAATGATAGTAATTACTATCTATTTTTTAATTACATGAGCAGAGAAAATAACTCATGGAAGTCGCGCTTTTCGGGCACAGTTGAGCCTAACACAAAAATATTCTTAGAGGAGTTTGACAAGAGTGTACTTAATGATATCGAGAAGGTTGCAATTCAATATATCGCTTTTAAACATGAGAAAACTTTTAAGTTTAAAAATCCTTGTTCTGTTGAACTTCGTATTGACACAGTGAAATTCTACAAACTACATAGTTTTAAAGAGAACGATTACTTTGATGATAATGCAATTGTATATTATATAATGCGCGATGATGTTCCTGAGAAAGAAATACTTGTATCCGCAGGAGATGTGGAGCGTGCATTGAAAGAAAAGCAGATTGAGCTGAAAAGACCCGCAAGGCAGCGTATAGAGAGGAAAGAAAGGAATCCAATTATTGAGGTTGACCTGCATATAAATGAACTGCTTGACTCAACTGCAGGAATGGATAATGCAGCTATTTTGGAATACCAGCTCAACAAATTTCATGAAACTATGAGAAATAGCTTGAAGTTTAAAAACAGGAAAATTGTTTTTATTCATGGTAAGGGCGATGGTGTATTAAAAACAAGTTTAATTAATGAGTTGAAAAAAAAATATCCTAGTTGTCAGTATCAGGATGCCTCTTTTCAGGAGTATGGCTATGGTGCCACTATGGTAATTATTAAATAAAAACTAATAAATAATGAAAAAAATAACTAAAACTCTAGTTTCTTTAATTGTTCTGTTTTCTTTAACCTTCACACCTTCGTGTGATGTAATGAATAATATAGGGGGTGCTTACAGACTTTCGCAAAGTATTTATAAATATAGTTCACTGAACGATATTCAATTGGCTGGCATGAAGCTTGGCAATGCTTCTAGTATATCAATTTCTAATCTTGCATCTATTGCAACAGTTTTGGCTGGTGGTAATTCGCAAACCATACCATTTAGCATGACATTAAATATGGATGTTACAAACCCTAACACTGCAGCGGCATTTTTGGACGCTCTTGATTACCAAATAATTATTAACGATCTAGAGTTTGTTGAAGGTAAAATGGATATGCCCATTCGTATTGAGCCGGGTGAGACAAAGGTTGTTCCTATTCCTGTGAGTGTTGATTTAAGGAGTTTGATAAACCGCTACTCGCAAGAGAGAGTAACTAAAGAGATGAGCTCTTTTTTGGGTATCACACCTAATGAAACAACTGTTATGGTGAAGTTATGGCCTAAACTTACGGTAGGAAACACGTTGGTAAAGGTTCCTGCAGCCATTCCGGTGGAGTTTAAATTCGGCGGCAGATAAAAAAAGCACTATCTTTGTAGTTAATTGAATAAGTAAGAATTTAGTAAGATGCAAAAACCCTCAATTCCTAAAGGTACACGTGATTTCTCGCCCGAAGAGATGGCGAAACGCAACTATATATTTGATACAATCAAAGAGGTTTATAAATTATATGGCTTCAGTCAGATTGAGACTCCAGCAATGGAGAACCTAAATACTCTGATGGGGAAATATGGTGAAGAGGGTGATAAGCTTCTTTTTAAGATTCTAAATTCAGGTGACTTCTTGCGCAGCATGAGCAATGAGGATATTGATGAAGGCAACTCTGTTAAGACTGCCAACAAGATATCTGAAAAGGGTTTAAGATATGATCTTACAGTGCCGTTTGCAAGGTATGTTGTGATGCATAGAAATGAAATAACTTTTCCTTTCAAGAGATATCAAATTCAACAAGTCTGGAGGGCCGATCGTCCGCAAAAGGGTCGTTATCGCGAATTCTATCAATGTGATGCCGATATAGTTGGCTCGGACTCTCTTTTAAATGAGGTGGAACTGCTTCAGATAATTGATGAGGTTTTTACTCGTTTTGGCATTAATGTATCTATCAGGATTAATAACAGAAAAATATTATCGGGTATTGCAGAAATAATTGGTGAAGCCGACAATATTACAGTTATCACTACAGCAATTGATAAGATTGATAAAATTGGTGTAGAGAAAGTTAATGAAGAGTTAAGCTTAGCCGGTATTAATGATGCGGCGATACAAAAACTTCAGCCAATACTTCAGCTTAGTGGAACCACAAGTGAGAAACTGCTTGAGCTAAGAGGTCTTTTTGAGGCTTCGGAGATAGGACAAAATGGTGTTGAAGAGATGGAGTATATTTTTAATAAGTGTGCCGCTCTTCAATTGAAAAACGAGCTTGTGCTTGATTTAACTCTTGCCAGAGGGCTTAACTATTATACTGGTGCAATTATTGAGGTGAAAGCGCTTGATGCGCAGATGGGCAGTATAACAGGTGGAGGAAGGTATGATAACTTAACTGGTATATTTGGACTTAAAGATGTTTCGGGTGTTGGTATTTCATTTGGTGCCGATCGTATTTATGATGTACTCACCGACTTAAGTCTTTTCCCCAATAACTTTTCTCACTCTACCGATCTTTTGTTTGTTAATTTTGGAGAGAAAGAGTCTGACTTCATATTACCCCTAATTACTAAAATGAGAAAATCAGGAGTACGCTGTGAGCTATATCCTGAGTCGGCTAAAATGAAGAAGCAATTATCGTATGCCGATACTAATAATATCCCCTATGTTGCACTTATAGGGGAAAATGAAATGAAAAACAGTTCTGTTACTCTTAAGAATATGATTTCGGGTGAACAGAAAACTGTTTTAGTTGATGATTTAAAGAGGAAGTTTATTTAGCTAGCTTTACGTCTACAGCATTTACACCCTTTAGTCCGTTTTCTAATCTATAGGTTACCAGGTCATCTTCTCCTATTCCATGCTCTGCATTGCTTTTATGGAAAAAGAACTTTCTTGGACTATTTGCTTCTTTGATAAAGCCAAAACCTCTGCTTTCATCATAGAAGTCTACCCTGCCTGTTGGGTCGCCTACTACCTCTACTACTTCTTGTGGAGGTATTGATATTTCGATATCTTCAAGTGCTATAGCATCGGCTTTTGAAGGTTCTGGACGTTCGTCAGTGATTACACCGTGGGCATCAACATATGCAATCATATCTTCAAAACTATCCGTTGGTTGGTTCTTTCGAGCTTCTCTTCTTAATTGTTTCTCTTTTCTTTTCTGGCTTTTGTTTTTTTCTATTTCTCTTTTATTAAATGAATTTGATTTTGCCATTGTTTATTTTTAAGTTGTTTTTTGAGTTAATTTCTATTATCGCTACAGATTGAAAGATAATTGTATGTCGGCAAGTCGTTTGATAGTCGACTATTTGAGTTTCAATATGTAATGCGAAGGTGCAAATTTAATAAAAATTCTTGAATTTATCAAGCTCGATTTTTTTTGTCAATCAAAATACATTTTCTTTGCACAAAAAATTTGTTCAAATGCTCTCTATAGAAAATATCACAGTTGAATTTGGTGGCTTCACTCTTTTAGATAAAATCTCTTTTGTTCTCAATAAAAATGAACGGGTAGCACTTACGGGTAAAAACGGTGCAGGAAAATCTACTCTGCTTAAGATTATGGCAGGTATACAATCTGCTACAAAAGGCAATGTATCAACCCCCAAGGATATAACTATAGGTTACCTTCCTCAACAAATGATATTGGATGATAGCCGCACAGTTATGGAGGAGGCTTCACTGGCATTTGAACATCTGCAGCAGATGGATGAAGAACTGAATAGACTACACAATGAGATGGCAGAACGAACAGATTATGAGTCTGATGCATATCATAAGATTATTGAAAAGGCAACCGACCTACAGGAGCTATTACAGATTTCTGATATTCATAACTTTGAAGCAAAAGTTGAAAAAACACTGATGGGACTTGGTTTTTCCAGAAGTGATTTCAATAGACCAACAAAAGAGTTTAGTGGTGGATGGAGAATGAGAATTGAGCTGGCTAAAATATTGCTGCAATCTCCCGAAGTATTACTGCTTGATGAACCCACCAACCACCTCGATATAGAATCTATTCAGTGGCTTGAGAACTTTCTCTTAAATGAAGCTAACGCTGTTATGCTTGTGTCGCACGACCGCGCTTTTCTAGATGCTGTGACAAATAGAACTATTGAAATTGTACTTGGAGATGTACATGATTATAAGGTTAACTATTCTAAGTATGTTGAACTTCGAAAAGAGCGGAGAGAGCAACAAATAAGATCGTTTGAGAATCAACAAAAACAAATAAAAGAGACTGAAGATTTTATTGAGCGTTTTAGATATAAGCCTACAAAATCAAATCAGGTTCAATCGCGAATTAAGCAACTTGATAAAATTGAGCGGATTGAGGTAGATGAAATTGATAGCTCAAGACTTAATCTTAAATTTCCTCCTGCACCTCGCTCGGGTTCCTACCCTGTTGTTATGGAAGATCTCTATAAAAACTATGGAGATCATATGGTTATTAAAGATGTGAATCTGACTATTGAGAGGGGTGAGAAAATTGCCTTTGTAGGAAAAAATGGTGAAGGTAAATCCACCCTGGTTAAATGTATTATGAGCCAGATAGATTTTGGCGGAAAGCTAGAGCTTGGACATAACGTAAGCATTGGTTATTTTGCTCAAAACCAGGCTCAGATGCTAGATGACAATCTTTCGGTATTTGAGACTATTGATGATGTGGCTATTGGGGATATTAGAACAAAAGTAAGAGATATACTTGGGGCCTTTATGTTTGGAGGAGAGGCATCTGACAAGAAAGTAAAAGTGCTTTCAGGAGGTGAAAGAAGTCGTTTGGCAATGATTCGTCTACTACTAGAGCCCGTGAACCTATTGATTTTGGATGAGCCTACTAACCACCTCGACCTGGCATCTAAGGATGTACTTAAAAAGGCAATTTTGGAATTTGATGGCACTGCAATTATTGTTTCGCACGATAGGGACTTTCTGGATGGTTTGGTAAATAAAGTTTATGAGTTTGGTGGGGGCAGGGTGTTGGAGCATATTGGAGGTATCTATGATTATCTTTCTAAAAAGAAGCTCGACAGTTTGCAGCAGTTGGAGTTATCAAAATCACCAACTAAACCTGCAACTGAGCCTGTATTGGGGACAAAAGTTGAATCGAAAGTAAATTCTAACTTATCCACAAATAAATTGTCGTATCAGGAACAGAAAGAGCTGAACAGTAAAATACGTAAAGTAGAGAGACAGATAGAGCAGGATGAAGTGAAGATTGAAGTATATGAGAATGAAATCTCGACAATGGAGGTTTATCTTGCATCACCCGAAGGTGCATCTGACATGAACTACCTTCAGAAATATTTGGATATCAAAAATAAGCTGGACAAGGTTATGAACAAATGGGAACGCTCTACGTTAGAATTAGAGAAACTTCAGGAAGGCTTATAACTTTAATTTATTCTTCAAAAACACTTAATCAATTCATTAACTTATGGGCAATCTTAGCAAATTTATCATAAACAAAATAATGGGTTGGAAAGTTATTGATCCATTTCCTGTTATCCCTAAATGTGTACTTGCCGTGGCGCCTCACACTAGCAACTGGGATTTTGTTGTGGGAAAACTTGCTTACAACTCTTTGGGCAGGCAGGCTAATTTTCTTATAAAGGCCGAATGGTTCTTCTTTCCTTTTAATATTATCTTTAGCAAAATGGGGGGGATACCTGTTAATAGAGATAGAAAAGAATCTCTTACAAATAAACTGGCCAAGGAGTTTAAAGTACGTAAATGGATGCACTTGGGCATAACTCCCGAAGGAACACGCAAACCGGTGAAAGAATGGAAGAAAGGATTCTATTTTATTGCATTGAATGCAAAAGTGCCAATATTATTAATCGGCCTGGATTATGGGAAGAAAGAGGCTCGAGTATTAGATATGTTCTACCCTACTGGAAACTACGAAGTAGATATTCTTAATATAAAAGATAGCTTTAAGGATATTGAAGCTAAAAAGCCTGAGAATTTCATTTTATAAAAACACCTAATCATTGCAAAAAAGTCTAAGTCTTGACGATTTAATTCCCAAACAAAGTAAGATTTCTCTCTAATTTTATAGGCAATTTGCTCTTACTTTAGTATTACCTTGCTCTTATGTTGCTCGTTTAAACTCCCTTTATATTAGGATTTGGTAATGCGCAAGTTAAAGTAAAGTTATAAACTGCACTGTCCTAAATAAGCTTGAATTTTTTATTAACACAAAGAATTAATCTAAAAACAAGGAATAAAAGAAATATAAACAAGGAGATATAATCCGAATGAAAATTATCTATAAACAAAGAAAATACAACCAGAAACATAATTAATCTATAAACAAAGAAAAAAAATCAAAGACAAAATTAATCCTCAAAATCGAGTTTCAACTGAATTCCTTCGGAGAGTAAAAAATTGAGGTCGGCTTCAGATTTTTTGATAGTAAGTCCCATTAACCTGATTTTCTTTTCTTCAATATCCTCCACTTGCAAGAGAAGCTCTTTGCCTATTTCGAATAATTTATCGTAACTATTTACAAAGTTTTTAACCGTTTTGCTTCGTGTAACCATGGTAAAATCGGCATACTTAACCTTTAGAGTAACTGTTTTGGCCATAAACTTTTTCTTCTCCAACCTTCGTTGTACCTCGTGTGCAATTTGGTCCAGAGCTCCAAGGATATCTACAATCTCATCAAGGTCGTCTAAGAAGGTAACTTCAGCACCGAGTGACTTGCGAACCCTCTCCGACTCCACATCTCTATCGTCTATGCCTCTAACATAATTATAGTAAGAGATTCCTGCTTTGCCAAACTCTTTTGCAAGGTCTAATTCGGACCACTGTTTTAAATCATATCCGGTTTTAATGCCCATTTCATCCATACGCCTAGCTGTGACTTTGCCCACTCCAAAGAATTTGTTTACAGGTAGTTTTTCTATGAAATCTTCAGCTTTATCAGGTTCGATAACAAATATCCCATTAGGCTTTTTAACATCTGATGCAATCTTGGCGAGGAACTTATTGTATGATACTCCGGCAGATGCGGTAAGATGTGTACGGTTAAATATTTTCTGCTTTATCTCTTTTGCAATGATAGTAGCAGAACGTGAGCCCTTATTATTCACTGTTACATCAAGAAATGCTTCATCAAGTGAAAGTGGCTCAACCATTGAAGTGTATTCCAGAAATATCTGCATAATCTGATTTGATACGCTTCGGTAAACATCAAATCGGGGAGCTGCAAATATTAGATGTGGACATTTGCGAAGTGCTGTAACCGATGGCATGGCAGAGTAAACCCCATACTTGCGAGCTTCGTAACTGGCTGCTGCAACCACACCTCGCTTTTCGCCATAACCCACAGCTACAGGCTTACCACGATACTCGGGATGATCGCGTTGCTCAATGGAGGCGTAGAAGGCGTCCATGTCGATATGGATTATCTTTCGGTTCACGATTACAAATATAATATTTATTAATTACATTTAACCTTCAGAATATCATTTATATTAGTGGTATATTTTTACATCGTGTAATATTCATATGTTAATCGCCATTCGGTTGGCAACTTTTGTCATATTATTTTTGTTGCTAATCTTAGAAGCTCATTTGTCGTTTTCCAATTTCGTGTTGTTGCTTTAACTTTTAGTTTGTTTTCCAAAAAGTTGTTGTTGAGTTTAGTATTTCCATATCCGTTTGGACAATACAAATAAACTGCATTTTGCGTAAAAGCTAATTCTTCACCTGCCTGTTTCTTTTCAACAATTTTTTCTTTATTAAATTCGGCGGGGTTATCGGCTAAAAAAGTTACGTGTAAAAATTGAGGTTCTTTGGAGTTGTCTTTCGTAAAAGGATTATTTTCTATAATTGTCTCTAAAGTTTTTGCACTTAGTACAATTACAGGTACGTCAAATCCAAATTCTTTTTCAATTTGTGATAAGATTATTTTCTCAATTACTTTCGTGTCTGTTTCTTTTACTGAAAATATGACATTGCCACTTTGCACATAGGTCTGTACATTTTCAAAGTTTAGCTTTTCATACATTCTTTTCAAAGCGTCCATTTTAATTATTTTTTGTCCGCTAACGTTTATTCCTCTTAGAATTGAAATATATGTCGTCATTTGTATGGTTGTTATTAATCACACATAACCTCCAGAATATCATTTATATTAGTAGTATATTCTTTTGAGAGATGGTTGCGATGCATTTTAAATGTTTGTGCATCTCTTGAAGCTATTCTAACACCACTTTTGGTTCGCCTGTTGATATAATCCATCGCTTCCATAAGTTTAATGTGGCGGGGATTGGTATTCATCTCTGGGAAAAGAGAGGGTTGTAGGTTTTGGGTATTGATGAAGTCATAAAGTGTAACTCCTGCCCTTTTATAGCGACGATGAGGTTCATGTATTTGCTTGAGCCCTGCGACTACAAACTTTGCGATTTCGAGGGTTGATGAAGTGGGATATGGCAGCCTTATCTCTACACTTCTGGCAATAGGCTCTACGCTATCTTTGAAAAAATTGGTTTGGATAAAAACCTGTATGCGGCGACAAAGAGATTCTTGACCACGCAATTTTATTGCTGCTAGCGATGCAAATGTTATTACCCTCTCCTTCAATTCATCAAAGGTATCGTATTCTTTTTCGAATGTACGGGTGACAGAAAAGCTTTTAGATTTTTCACTATCATCTATCAACTCTATGGAGGGCATTCCTTTGAGTTCGCGTTGAAGGTTTACTCCCGTAATGGTCATGTGCTTTCGCACCCAAGACTCTGGCATCTGAACGAAATCTATCGCTTTTTTGGCACCCTCGGCATGGAGCTTTCTTGCACCACTACGCCCTACTCCCCATAAATCTTCAATTGGGAGCCATGCTAAAGCTTTGAGTCGTTTTTCTTCAGTATCCATAACATGGCAACCATTGGTTTGCACGGAGTACTTTTTGGCAATTCGATTGGCTATTTTGGCTAAAGCTTTTGTGGGAGCAATGCCTATGCCCACAGGTATAGATGTCCATTGGAAAACGCTATTCTTGATTTTTAGTCCGTACTCTCTCATATCTTCCTGAATACCTGATAGGTGAAGGAAGCACTCGTCTATTGAGTAAATCTCTTGGTGGGGAGTAAAGTTTGATAGTATGCTCATTACCCGGCGACTCATATCTCCATAAAGGGCAAAGTTGGCTGAGTAGACTGCTATATTGTGTCTTTTGATTAGATCTGCCGCTTTAAATGCAGGGATGCCCATATCGATTCCTGCTGCTTTGGCTTCGTTGCTACGGGCAATAACGCATCCGTCGTTGTTGGAAAGCACAACAACGGGACGACCGTTTAAAGAGGGGTTGAAAACCCTCTCACAAGAGGCATAAAAATTATTGCAATCTACCAGAGCTACCATTTTACTATCAGAGATATCATTTTATAAAAAAAAATCAATTATGCCTTCTTATAGAATAGAGTATAATACCCCATACCACCAAAGTATTTTCGGAAGTGATTGTGATAGGTTCGAATTGTGGGTTGGAGGGCATTAGCCTGCATACACCTTTCTCTATCTCGATACGCTTAACTGTGAACTCTCCATCTAAGTAACAGAGAGCTATGCGGCCATGCGACCATTCTTCGGCTTTATCCACCACCAGCAGATCGCCTTCGCTGAAGTCTTCATTCATTGAGCTTCCTTTTACCTTAGCGTAAAAGGTTGCCTCTGGATGCTTGATGAGTAACCTATTTAAATCGATGCGCTCGCTCACAAAATCATCTACATTGGTGAAAGGGCCGGCAGCAACGATACCTGCTAAAGGAATTTCCATCTGTGAAAACTCGGGCTTATATATTTCGATTTGAGACGAACTGAACAGCTTTTTCATCTTACAAACTTACATAAAAAATGATTTGCAGAAGAGTAGAAAATATGCAAAAAAACTTTTTTTTCGTAACAAATTCGCAACATCTTATTTTATTGGTTACATTTGTATAACGTGAAGATGGCACCTTACCAATAATAAAAACTAACAGCTATATGAATCTCGATAAACTAAAAATGGCCAAGTCGCTCAGACTTATATCAACTGGTAGGCAAAGAACTAATATATTACGTGGATGGGAACAAAAAACAATAGCTTACCTGGTACAGAAAATACCGGCTTGGATTAGCTCCGACGGTCTAACGGCAATTGGTTTATTTGGCAATCTTATGGTTGCTGCAAGTTTTGTTCTTGGTGCGTTTGTAAATAGGTACATGTTGCTTATATCTGTTATTGGATTTGCTATAAATTGGTTTGGCGACTCGTTGGACGGAAGGCTCGCTTACTATAGAAATACTCCCCGTAAATGGTATGGTTTCTCTCTCGATGTTACCGTAGACTGGATTGGTACTCTGCTGATTGGTACAGGATTTACTATTTATGCACCCGGAATTTGGAAGTATACCGGCTTCTTCTTTGTGGTACTCTATGGATGGGAAATGATTACTGCTCAATTGCGATACAAAATTAGTGGACAATACTCTATTGATTCAGGAATTTTTGGCCCTACCGAGGTGCGAGTTCTTATTGCAACCATACTTATACTTGAGGTTTTTATTCCTGGTTCGATAAGATATCTGGCCACTCTGGCGTGTGTTGTTATTCTGATATCAAATTTGGTAGAAACACGCAAACTCCTTAAAATGGCAGATGAACGTGATAAAGAAGAGAAGCGACTTAAAAAGGAGGAATTGAAAAACTTACACAAGGAGAATGCTTGATATTGATACCCAGTTTTTTTTTTAAACCTCTACAACTTAATAAAATCGATCTAAATCTTTATCTTTGCATAAAACAAGACAAAGATGACACATTCAATGACGGGCTATGGTAAAGCTGTAGCTGAACTCCCAAATAAGAAAGTAACCATAGAGATAAGATCTCTTAATAGTAAGCAATTTGATCTTTATACACGTGTTCCGGTTATATATCGTGTGAAAGAGATAGAGCTTAGGAACTCGATTTCGCAGTTGCTTGAAAGGGGTAAGGTTGACTTAACTATTAATGTGGAGCAGTTTGCCAAAGATGTTTCTTCACGGATAGATTACAATGTTCTCAATCAATACAAAAAAGATATTGAGCAGTGGTCCAACGACATGGGTGTTTCAGCGCCTGATGATTGGTTTTCTGTGCTATTGAGACTTCCTGATGTAATGAAACAGGAAGTTGAGGAGCTAGACGATGAAGAATGGAACATCATAAAAGCAACTATCAATAAAGCAGTTGAAAGCCTAATAGTGTTTCGTGAACAGGAGGGTAGGATGATGGAAAATGTGTTGATTGAGAAAATTAGCAATATCCGAAACCTCTTATCTGATATTGCTCCATTTGAAGGGGAGCGAATTGATAAAGTTAGAAATCGTATTTTAGAAGAATTAAACAATCTGGGAGGAATAGAATACGACAAAAATAGATTTGAACAGGAGCTTATTTACTATCTGGAAAAGCTTGACATTAACGAAGAAAAGACTCGCCTTTCTCATCACCTCAACTTTTTTGAAGAAATTCTTAAGGAGAATAAATCGCAGGGAAAAAAGCTTGGATTTATTACACAAGAAATTGGTCGTGAGATTAATACACTGGGATCAAAATCTAACCAGTCGGGTATGCAACGGATTGTAGTTCAAATGAAAGATGAGCTAGAACAAATAAAAGAACAGGTATTGAATATTCTTTAGCAGAATATTAGGATATTACAATATCTCAAGTATAAATAAAGTGAGAAAGATGGCCAAATTAATCATTATTTCAGCTCCATCAGGTGCTGGTAAATCAACATTAGTAAGATATCTGCTATCGCAGGATTTAAATATCAGATTTTCTATCTCTGCAACAAGTCGCAAGCCACGCGGGGAAGAGAAAGATGGAATAGAATATTATTTTCTTCCTCCTGATCAGTTTCGCTCACAAATTGAGAATAACGAGTTTCTTGAATATGAAGAGGTATACCCAGACAGGTTTTATGGTACACTTAAATCTGAAGTAGATAGGATAATTGCTGAAGGTAGTAATGTTATTTTTGATGTTGATTGCATAGGAGGATTAAATATAAAGAAGATTTATGGAGATAAAGCACTGAGTATTTTTATTATGCCCCCTTCACTTGAGGTTTTGCGAGAGAGATTGGAAAAAAGAGGAACCGACTCGCCTAAAGTAATAGAGGGCAGACTAGCAAAAGCAGAGTATGAGATAAGCTTTGCCCCTCAATTTGACGTTACTATTTGCAATGATGATTATGATAGAACCAGGACGGAGATTCTGAAAATTGTTACCGATTTTATATGACTAATTAATACTTGCGGACATCCAATATAAAATCGTCTTTTATAGTTAATTATGCAAAAGTTTCTTGAGAAATATTTGCTTCCTATAGCTATGGTATTGGGAATTGCATTCCACAAGCAACTTTCAGTTCTCTCACCAATACTTCCATTTCTTATAGCTTTAATGCTGTTTATTTCTTATTGCCGAGTAAGCATGAGTGATATCAGGCTAACTAAGTTTCATTACATTCTTCTGGCAATTCAATATGTGGGCAGTGCCACTATTTACCTTCTTTTACGGCCTTTAAATGAGGTGTTGGCTCAGGCAGCGATGATATGCGTTCTTACTTCAACAGCCACATCTGCACCAGTAGTTGCCGGTTTACTAGGAGGTAGCATTTCGGTAACTGCAGCTTATTCAATCATCAGCAACCTGTCTATTGCATTAATTGGTCCTGTTTTTCTATCTTTTATTGGCCAAACGGATAGAGATATAAGTTTAACCTCTTCATTTTGGCATATTTTAATTAGTGTTATCCCTATTCTTATCCTCCCGTTTATTATTGCTCTAACAGTACAAAAAGTTGCTCCCGTTGTTCATAAAAAGATACAATCGGCACAGATAATATCATTTTATATTTGGGCTGCTGCTCTTACTATTGTTATTGGAAATATTACTCAATACATCCTGCTACAGGCTGATGGAAATTACACACTTGAAATTATTATAGCATCTACTTCACTTGTGATATGTTTGTTGCAGTTTTACTTTGGAAGAAAAATTGGAAGAAAGTTTGGGAGGACGGTAGCTGGTGGACAAGGGTTAGGTCAGAAAAACACAGTTCTTGCAATTTGGCTTACACAAACATATCTGAACCCGCTTGCAACACTTGGCCCAGGTGCTTATGTTTTATGGCAGAATTTAGTTAATTCATGGCAGATTTGGAATCATGCTAAAATAAAGCATCAATAAAAAACCCATAATATACATTAATGCCCAAATGTTATATAAAACTAACCAATATTAGCATTCACAACTTTTTAACATCATTTCGTAATTAAATTACATAAATTCCATACAAATAGACTAAAATTTGATTTATTTAGTTTGGAAAAGTTACATATTACACCGAAATATTTGTATAAATGAAAAGCAATAATAAAAGTTTTGTATAGAAAGATATTTAAAAATGGTTTTTTTTCAAATAAAATAATTAAACTTGCATTTAGAAACTTTAAATAGAATAATACAATAACTGTATAAAAACACTGACAAAGTGTTAAACCAGCTAATTTAAAATTATATGCCTATGCTTAAACAAAAAAAACTATGAATGATAATGATTGTAGGTTTATTAGTGATTTTACACATACTAACCCTAAACACGAAATAAAATAAGGATTGACTACTAATACTAATTTCTTATTTAAGAGGATTATAATTTTTCGGTATCAAATTTTTTAAATCAAACCAAAAAAGATATGCAAATAAAGTTTACTTATCAACAACGTACTTTTATAAAACACAATAAGTTTATAAATATCATATGCATATGTATTCTTATAACTACTTTATGTGTTTTTACAGTAGGTGCAGAAAACACCTTTACAGAATCGAATACATCTCAGCAGAGTGGTAAAATTATTACAGGAAATATTGTTGATGCTTATGGTGATCCTATCATAGGTGCAAACATCATTGAGATGGGAACTTCTAATGGTACTATTACCGATATAAATGGAACTTTCTCATTAGAAGTAGCCAACAATGCAGTAATACAAATTACATATATCGGCTATCTAAGTCAGAATATAAATACAACAGGCAATACAAACTTCAACATTACTTTAATTGAAGACTCTCAATCTTTGGAAGAGGTGGTGGTTGTGGGATACGGTACCCAAAGGAAAGAGAGCCTTACAGGGGCAGTATCATCTATTAATGTTGAAGAAACTTTAGGTAGTCGCCCGATATCTGATGTTGGACGAGGGTTACAAGGATCAACTCCTGGTTTATCGGTAATAATTCCGAGTGGTGAGGTTGGTTCTGATCCTTTAATAAAAATTAGAGGTCAAATTGGTTCTTTTGAAGGTGGATCTCAACCTTTGATTTTATTGGATAACGTAGAAATACCAAGCATACAGATTGTTAATCCTAACGACATTGAATCAATTTCTATTCTAAAAGACGCTGCCAGCGCATCTATATATGGAGCCAAAGGAGCGTTTGGTGTTGTTTTGATTACTACCAAAAAAGGAGCTAATCAGGATAGAGTGGATGTGCAATATTCAAACAACTTTGCATGGCAAAATATTTCTAAGAAAATGGAAATGGGTATGCTAGACGCCATGGAATATTCTATTCTATCAATGGAAAGAGTTGGTGGATCTGTTGCAGGTGCCTTTTGGCAGATAACTCGTGAAAGTTATGAGAAATCGAGAGACTGGCATTCGACTTATGGAAGTATGGGCCCTGAACAAGAAATGGTTTATGGTAGGGATTGGTACGTAGATGCAAACAACCGCAAACTAGGACTACGCACATACGATCCTTATGATTACATGATTAGAGAATGGACACCTACTATGACTCATAATTTGTCGGTAAATGGTAGAAGTGGAAAGACTAATTTCAATGTAGGCTTAGGTTACCTTCATCAAACAGGATTGATGGAACCAGCCAAACATGACGATTTTACTAGATACAATGGAACTATTAGATTGAGTACGGAACTAACCAAATATGTAACATTAAGAGCCGGAGCAATATATTCTAATAGAGACAAAAGGTATCCTTACATTACCAATAGCACTACTGCTGACCCCTGGCTATATCTTTATAGATGGGGCCCCGTACAACCAATGGGAACGGAAAATGGAGACCCCATTCGAAGTCCAGCTTCAGAAGCTACACAGGCCAATACTGCAAATCAGGAGAATAAATATTTTAATGTGAATATTGGCGCATTGGTTAATTTGACCGATAATTGGACGCTTGATTTTGATTTTACAAATGCTAATGAAACATATATCAATAACCGATTAGGTACACGATATACTGCATTGAATTCATGGGGAGGGGCTCTTCCTTTAAATGATGAAAGCGGAAATAGAATCTATGTAAATGACCAGGGTCAATCAGTTTCCTCCACAACACCTGGTGCATTACCAGGCTATCAACTTAGTTTAACTGAATATACCGGACATGGAGCAAATCCTGATCATATATACCGAAATGTATTGAATGGTGTGACAAACACCTTAAATATCTTTACAACTTATAACCTTAATCTGAATCAAGATCATGCTTTTAAGTTTATGCTTGGTATGAATAGGGTGACTTATGATGCGAAAAACAATTGGTCGCAGCAAACCGATTTGGCTGATATTACCAATCCTCAATTCGGCAAAGCTGTTGGAACAATGACAGCCGGCGGTAATACTTATTGGGATGCTCAATTAGGTTATTTTGGTCGTATAAATTACTCATTAAAAAATAGATATCTATTAGAAGGTAGTCTTCGTTATGATGGTAGTTCTAAATTCCCATCAAGACTATGGTGGCGATTCTTCCCCTCTGTATCTGCCGGATGGATGATAACAGAAGAACCATGGATGGAGTGGATTCAACCAACAGTTTCTTGGATGAAGATTAGAGGTTCATGGGGTGTAATTGGTGATCAAACGGTACCGAGCGGACTCTATTCACCTTCAATGACAACAACGCAAACTATGTGGCTTGATGGAGCTGCAAAAACAGTAGCAGTGGGCACACCTTCAGCCATTACAAGGGATATAACCTGGCAGGATTTAGAGAACGCGAACTTAGGTTTAGACTTACGCTTCTTTAATAATGCACTAGGCGTTACCTTTGATGTGTTTAGAAGAGATACAAAGAATATGATTGTACCTGGTGAAGGTGTTTCACTTACATTTGGTGCTGGAGCCCCAAAAGGCAACTTTGGTTCTATGAGAACTGAAGGTTGGGATTTGAGTGTAGACTATAAACATACTTTCGACAACGGATTGGGTATTAGTTTAATGGGTACTATGTCTGATGCGGTAACCACCATATTAAAATATGGAGATACCCAAAGTGTTGATGGATGGTATGAAGGTAAGAGGTATGGCGAGATTTGGGGTTATAGAACAGACAGATTGTATCAGGAAAGTGATTTTGTTTTAGATGCAAATGGCAACCCTGAAAGAATTGTACTTACAGCCAATGAAAGTGCAAAATATGCTGGAAGAACAGCTAATAAACTATCGGATTCGAACGGTGTTTATCAAGCATTTTTACAAAACAGTTCCAATTTCTTTTTCGGACCTGGTGACGTGAAATTTGTAGACCTAAACGGTGATGGCGAAATTGATGCTGGTAGCCGTTTGATTGATGATCATGGTGATTTGGAAATAATAGGAAATTCAACTCCTCGTTTTGAATATGGTCTTCGCTTAGGGGCCGACTGGTATGGAGTGGATGCTTCTGTATTCTTGCAAGGTATAGGAAGCAGACAAGTTTGGGGTGTGGGGTTCTTATCAACTCCCGGTTTTCACGCTTCTGACGGTGCAATGCCACAAACAATTGCTGGAGATTTCTGGAGACCAGATAGGACAGATGCTTTTTATCCGGCACCATATAATATGGCTGGAAGCAACTCGGGTAACAATATGCAAGTACAGTCTAAGTATCTACTAGACATGTCATATTTGAGAATAAAGAATATTACTGTAGGTTACAGCTTTCCACCAAGCGTAATAAATAAAGTAATGATAAATCAACTACGTGTATATTTATCTCTTGAAAACTTCTTCACTTTTGATAATCTTAGAGGATTACCTATTGATCCGGAAGTAATTTCTGGTTACTCAATGTTTAACGATACTAATTATAACTCTGGCAGAACAGGTGTTGGAACACCTACCTTTAAGAGTGGATCTGTAGGATTACAAATTAATTTCTAAATAAGGATAAAATGAAAAAGAATATAATATTAAGCAGTTTAATACTTATCGCTTTTTTAATAAGTAGTTGTTCAGATATTCTTGAAAGACCAGAATTAAATAATATGAACGACGATACTTATTGGAGAAATGAGACTGACCTTCGCCTCTTTGCCAATGGTTTTTATATTAATTATTTTGTAGGATATAACAACACTTGGGGAGTTGCTTATGCTCCATTGAGAGGCTATTACTTTAGTGATGATTTCTCTAACGCGAATGTGCAATCTAATTTTGAATCAAGTGCTCCTTCAAGTAGAGGAAGTACTTCGGAATCACCTGATATGTTGGTACAATATGCTGGTCCGAACTGGAATTTTGCATGGGTACGTAAATCTAACTTGTTCATTGACAGAATTGAGAATGTAGCCAAATCGCAAGTTAATGATGAAGCATACAAACACTGGATGGGAGTTGCCCGATTCTTTAAAGGTTTTGAATACCACAGACTTGTTAGTGTATTTGGAGATGTGCCCTATTATGAAGACCAGTTTGATTCAAGTGACTTTGAAAACATGTATAAGGATAGAACTCCTAGAGGTGAGGTTATGGATCATGTGTACGATGATCTTAAGTATGCTTTTGAAAATGTACGCTTGAATGATGGCAGTAATGTTCTTAACAGATATATAGTTGCAGGATTTATATCTAGAATTATGTTGTTTGAAGGAACCTGGCAAAAATATCATCACAACGATCAGGCAAGAGCTCAAAAATACCTAGAGCTGGCAATTTCTGCAGGAGATTTTGTTATCAATAGCGGACAATATGATATTACTTCAGATTTTAGGAGTTTGTTTGGCTCACAGGATCTGAAGGGAAATCCAGAGATGTTGATGTATCGTCATTATGATGCAGCAGTAGGTGTAACACATCATGTGGCTTCTTATTCAAATGGATATGAAAGTCAAATACCTTCGGCAAATCTGTCCTTGGCAAAATCTTTTATAGCCATTGACGGACAGCCCTATACATTATCTACAGTTGAAAATGCCGATTCGCTGAATATCAGTAATATGATAGTAACTCGTGATCCTAGGTTTGAAGCAACATTTCAGAGTGTACCCAAGGTACAATCTGCAACCCTACTATATGCGAGCAAGTTCATAGACAGAACCGGTCCCACATTTTGGGATTCAGGTAATATACCACCCATGTATGCAAGTAATACCAACACAAATGATGCTCCGGTAATGCGCTACTCGGAAGTTCTATTGAACTGGATTGAGGCCAAAGCAGAACTTGCTACCATGGGCGGTGCTGCAGTAACTCAGGCCAATATTGACGCTTCCATCAATAAGATTAGGAATAGGCCTTTGGATTCAGAAGCCATTGCAAAAGGTGTGCAAAAAACCGCTCCTATGAGTTTAGCAACATTACCTGATGATCCGGATCGTGACCCTGATGTATCGCCATTGATTTGGGAAATTAGACGTGAAAGAAGAATGGAATTTGTTTTTGAATACTCAAGGCTGTTGGATATTAAACGTTGGAAGAAAATTAACTATATGAGTGCAACGCAAAATCCAGACCTTTTGCTAGGATTATGGATAAATGTAAAAGAGGAAGTACCTTCTCTTTTAACAAGTGAGAAAGTTGGACTTTTAAAAGTACAAAAAGCCGATGGTACTGTTGTCACTTATGACGGTACAAATGGTGATGAAATGGTAGGTTTCTATATGATTGAAAGAGCCGCCGATAGACAAGCTTTTGATGACAGAGTTTATCTGGCACCTGTTGGAAATGCTCAAATAGATCAATACAAGGACAAAGGTTTTACACTAACACAAACTCCTGGTTGGAATTAAAGTACTAATTTAAACATATCTTTAAAGAGGGTAAAATCTAATCGGGTTATTACCCTCTTTTTAAATAATATATGTATATTCAGCCTTTGATATTATTGTATCAAGAAGTAAAAATTGTTCAGCATCTGCTAAATGGAATTATAAATGAAAACACAAGATTTTAGATTTAAACTACTCATTATAATTTTTTTATCGATTTCGATAGGAGTTCAAGGTCAAAAGAAACATGAAGGAATTGAAAAAGACTTTTTCCCTTTTTCTGTTTGGTATAGTGGCGGTAAAGCCCGAGCTCCGATGTTGTCTGAGATTACCACTAATTCTGAGGAAGAGTGGAGAATTGATCTCCAACAGATAAAGGATTTGGGGTTTAACACCGTTCGCACATGGGTTGAATGGGCAAATTGTGAACCTGAACCTGGAAATTACAACTTCGATAACCTGAACCTTCTTTTGAAACTAGCAAATGAAGTGGGATTGAGAGTGTTTATACAGATATATGTGGATTCGGCTCCTGACTGGGTTGCACATATTCATCCGCACGCTCTGTTTGAGGCACAAAGTGGCGATAAAGTACATCCTCAATCGGCACCAGGTGCTTGTATAGACAATAAAGCTATTGAAGATGCCATACTCAATTTTTATTCTGAAACAGCCAAAGTAGCCTCTCAATATCCTACCTTTTTTGGATGGGACCTTTGGAGCGAACCTCATGTTATTAACTGGGCATCACTTGATTATATTCCGAACGTTCAATTTTGTTTCTGTGATGGAACACGTTCGAGATTTAGAGAATGGCTTAAAAATAAGTATAGCTCGTTGGATAACCTTAACACGGCATGGTACCGTAACTTCAAGGAGTGGGATCAAGTGGATCCTCCTAGGTTTAGCACTATTCTGAGTTATACAGATTTTATTGACTGGAAGACGTTTATTTATGAAAAGCTGGAGGAAGATATGGCTGCTCGTTACAAGGCAATCAGAAGCATTGATAAAACACATCTTATTACGGCACACGCAGTGGGAGCATCACTATTCCAGTCGCCCCACGTTGGTGCGGGAGCCACGGACGACTTCCTAATGGCGCGACCGCTTGACTATTATGGTGTATCACTATACCCGAAACACAACAATCCTAAACAGGCATGGAGTGTTACTACATTACGTACTGTGATGGACTTTATTCGTAGTGCAAACCGTGAAAACGGTGGGTGGTATGTTGGAGAATTGCAAGCTGGTTTAGGGACTGTAGCCCTTCAAGTAAGCGACCCAGTTACTTCGGCAGACCATAGAGTATGGGCTTGGTCGGCAATTGCCAAAGGTGCCAAGGGTGTAAATATCTATGCATATTATCCAATGTCATCAGGGTATGAAGCGGGAGGATATGGGTTGATTAACTTAGATGGGACAATAACCGAAAGGGCCGTGAACGCAGGGCAGATGGCAGATGTGGTGAACCGTAATCAATCACTCTTTCTGAATGCGACCCCGGCAGAAGCAGAAATTGGTATTGTGTATAACCCACTCACCCAAATGGTAGGAGGTATGCAACGACGTGATTACCCCGGTGCTTTAAGCCAGTCGCTAATTGGGTATTACCAAACATATGCGAATCATAATATACCAGTAGACTTCATTCATAGAGAACATATTGAAAATCAAGATTTAGATCAGTATAAACTGATCATTATCCCCTACCCGATTATGTTTACCCAAGAAGCAGCTGCCGGTTTACGAGCTTATATTGAAAACGGTGGACACGTATTGGCTGAAGCTCGTATTGGATGGAACGACGACAGAGGTTATGCTTCGGAAATCATCCCTGGCATGGGTATGCATGATATATTTGGTGTGAGGGAAGATGAAATTAGGATGCGAGATGATATCAATTTCATCTTAACAGACGAAAACCATCCTGCAATTAAAGGTTTCGAGAAAGTAAGTAAACTCACCGGATCGCTATATAACCAGTCCTTAAGCATCCTCGGTGATAGTGATGTTAAAATACTGGCTACTAACGAACAAGAACAACCAACAATTGTGAGTACACAGTATGGAAAGGGAGAGTCTATGTTGGTTGGCACTTATATGGGAATGGCCAATTTTCAGAAATTTAATAAAGATAACGATCGATTCTTTGTTAATCTGTTGGATTGGGCTAAAATAAAAAGACCTTTCACAACATCGTTAGATGGAAGAATATCAGATCAAGTTGAAGTGCGTTTGCAGAATACGCCCGAAGGCTTTATTGTTTTTGCTATCAATCACAGCTCTGGCAATGAGGAGGTGAATATAAATCTAAACGTTAATTTAGACGGGGTTTATACACTTAGGGATGTAATAAATGAGACTCAAGAAAAAGTTAAAAGCAATGGTAACATACTTACCATAGAAATGGGGGTTAATAGCAAAAATGTGAGGGTGATTGAAATAAAAAGATGATTTGAGAAAACAACATTCCTTCAGTTTAAGAATAATGGGATTAATAAAAACCAACAGAAAACTAAATCTGCTAAAGATAATTTATGCGGTTTTACTTTTTATATTTAGTATCGACACATTTGCAAAACAGCCTGAAATGTTATTAGGTGGTATCATAAAGGGAGATGCTTCTGAGAAACAGATTTGCCTTGTTTTTACTGGTGACGAACATGCCGATGGTGCCAATGTTATAATGGAAATGCTTGAAAGGAATAAGATAAAAGGAACTTTTTTTCTGACAGGTAATTTCTATCGAAATCACCCTGCAATAACACGAGATCTTCAAGATGATGGACATTATCTTGGTCCACATTCAGACAAACACCTCTTGTACACAGATTGGCAAAATAGGGATTCTACGTTGGTATCGAAGGATATTTTCGAGAAAGACCTTAACGATAACTATCTTGCAATGAAAAATAGTGGCGTTAATATTGAATTGCCACACTATTTTATGCCGCCTTACGAATGGTACAATATGGAAATTAGTAATTGGGCAAAGGCAATGGGCGTGCAAATAGTTAATTTCACTCCGGGAACCTCCTCCAATGCCGATTACACTACACCAGATATGAATAACTACAGATCATCGGAAACTATCTATAACAACATTTTAGCCTATGAAGAAGAGAATGGTCTAAATGGTTTTTTATTGTTGATACATATTGGTACTGATCCTAAACGAACTGATAAATTATATAATCGACTGGATGATCTTATTAAAGAGTTAAGTAACAGAGGATATTTATTTAAAAGAATTAATGAATTGATTCCGCTTACCCCTCAGGATTTGCAGGACGAATTGTTTAAACAATATATTAATAAATCGTTAACTAATATTTATAAGGAGACTTTACTACGTAACGGAAGGGTAACGGTGGATAGCATTGCACTAGATGAAAGGAAGAAAAGCATTGAGTTTCATACTAACTTGTCTTTATCTTACCTCCCAATTAGAGACGAGACTGTACAGCTAATATATGATAGTGTACGTTTTCACCTTCCCCTGGAATATAAGAAATTCCGCATTGCTGTTTTTTCTGACCAACAAGAGATAAGCCACCTTGTTCCGAACTTCTTTCGCAAAAAACAAATAGATAAAAACCGATTGATAGCGTATAAGGTGAATACACCATTGGTAATGCGTGTTTCTGACCCCTCGGATATACCAACTAAAGGATTGCAAAACAACCATCTTGCAGTATGGCAGAGCCACGGGTGGCACTACGAACAGAAGCTGGCTCGTTGGGAATGGCAACGGGCACGTATATTTCAAACAGTTGAAGACCTTTATACGCAAAGTTATGTGGTGCCCTTCTTAGTGCCTATGCTTGAGAATGCCGGTGCAAATGTTCTGTTGCCTCGTGAACGAGATTACAATCGGATGGAGATAATTGTTGATAACGACCCCGGTATAGGTAAATCAACCTATAAAGAACATAACGGTAAGGAATCGTGGAAGGAAAGCGCTGTAGATGGATTTGCCCATTCTAAACAGGTCTATCTTAATGGAGAGAACCCGTTCCGGATGGGAACGATACGCCAAATACAATCTATCAACCGTGGAGAGGTGAGTTTAGCCGAATGGATACCCGTAATTCCTGAGAAAGGAAAGTACGGCGTCTATGTCTCCTACCAAACTGTGAAGAATAGTGCCAATAATGCTCTATATAGCGTATACCACGCTGGGGGTAAGACAGATTTCAAGGTAAACCAACAGATGGGTGGTGGAACATGGATATATTTAGGGGAATTTCAATTCGAAGTGGAGAAAGGACATAAGGTTACACTTTCTAACAAGAGCAAGAGCGCTAATAGAGTCATAACTGCCGATGCCGTAAAGATTGGTGGAGGAATGGGAAATATAGCTAGAATGCCCCACCCCGACGGTTTTGAAGTAGAAAATACCAAAAGTTCCGATGCTCAGATGGTGAAAACAGTGATTCCGAAGATAAACTATTCTCCTGAAGTAAGCGGTTATCCACGTTATACTGAAGGTGCACGTTATTGGATGCAATGGGCAGGTGTACCAGACTCGGTATATAATCGATCTGAAGGTAAAAACGATTATACCGATGACTTTGCAAGTCGCGGCGTATGGGTCAACTGGCTAGCAGGTGGCTCTTCGGTACTTCCCAAAGAAGAAGGACTCAATATTCCTCTTGACTTAGCTTTCGCATTCCATACCGATGCTGGCACTTTCTGGGGTGATACCATTGTTGGCACTCTTGGTATTTACATGACGCAGTTTAACAACGGTTTGTTCGAAAACGGGAAATCTAGGTGGGCTTCACGAGACCTTAGTGAACTTATTATGGAGGAAATTACCTCGGATATTATACGTGAGTTTGAACCGGAATGGACTCGTCGTCACCTATGGAACCGTTCATATGCGGAGGCACGAGTGCCAAATGTGCCAACTATGCTGCTGGAATTACTATCTCATCAGAATTTTGCCGATATGAGGTATGGGCTTGATCCCACATTCCGTTTCGTTGTGAGTCGCTCTATCTATAAAGGCATGCTCAAGTTTCTGGCTACGCAATACAACCGCCCATACGTAATTCAACCCTTGCCGGTAAAGGATTTTCATGCACATTTTTTAAGTGATACAAAAGTGGTGCTATCATGGCTACCAACCGAGGATCCAGTAGAAACATCGGCAACCCCTACCCAATACATTGTATACACCAGAGTCAATGGTGAAGGTTTCGATAATGGTGTTATAGCTAAAAGCAACAGCTTTAAAACATCGATTAGAAAGGGTGACATCTATAGCTTCAAGATTGTTGCAGTAAATGATGGGGGCAAAAGCTTTCCCTCTGAGATTTTATCGGTATGTAGATCACATAACACGTTGGATGAAGTGCTTATAGTTAATGGATTCACCCGATTGTCGGCCCCCTTCAGCTTCAAAACTTCCAGCGATAGTATCGCAGGGTTTATGGGGAGCGTTGACAATGGTGTTCCTTATATAGCAGATCATCACTTTATTGGGCAGATGCATGAATTCAGGAGGGTAATACCCTGGATGGATGACGACGCATCGGGCTTCGGAGATAGCAACGCCAATTATGAAACAACTGCAATTGCAGGGAATACTTTCGACTATCCCTACCTACATGGCTTAGCTTTCGCAGAAGCGGGCTACTCTTTCATCTCCTCTTCTGCAAGTGCGGTTGAAAATGGTTACGTGAGACTTACTGATTACGCAATTGTGGACTGGATACTTGGCAAACAAAAGGAAGGGGTGATTGCACGGGGTGCTAATCCACCTAAATATAAAACATTTTCAAACGAAGCAATGTGGGCAATCACTGATTTTTGTCATCAAGGTGGTAATATCCTTGTAAGTGGTGCCTTTGTAGGCACTGATTTATGGGACAACCCCTTAGCCACCGAAGAAGACAGAAAATGGGCAATGGAAACTCTTAAGTACCGTTGGCGAAACAATAATGGGGCGGTAACCGGACAAGTAAAAGCCGTGCCTTCTCCTTTTCCTGCTATTAATGGATACTATACTTATTACAACACACTTAATAGTGAGAGTTACGTGGTGGAGAACCCCGATGCCATTGAACCGGCCGATGAGGGTGCATTCACAATTTTACGATACTCTGAGAATAACCTAAGTGCGGGAGTTCTCTACCTGGGGGAGAAGTACAAAACATGTATACTGGGCTTCCCCGTAGAATCCATAAATGGGCAGGATAACCGTAACAAGCTTATTAAACAAATTACCGATGCATTCAATTCAGAATCGATAATCAATTGATAATTTAATTATACAAAATAATGAAAAAAATAAACGCTTTTATCTTTTATACCGAACCAGAACAGACATTAAAAACAGTGAATGAACTCAAGCAATCTAATCTAATCCATCAGATTTACTTGTTAGCACCGAAAAGTCAAAGCGGTATAGACAATAACAACATTGAAGGGTGTGAAATCATAGAAATAGATGGTATAGGAAGTAGCCAAACTGTTGAATTAATAGCAAGCAAATCTATAGTTGACTACACACTTATTTACATTAAACCAACCATGCTTAAACTGGGTTACTTCGCCTTAGAGAGAATGGTTGGTATAGCAGAAGATACCCAAGCAGGGATGGTGTATGCCGACTATTACACCGTAATTAACGGCGAGAAGAAAAACCATCCTGTAATCGATTATCAGGAAGGAAGTCTTAGGGATGATTTCGACTTTGGATCGCTCCTACTCTATAATTCTAAGGCTTTGAAGGAGGCAGTTACGGAAAATGATAAGCCCTACATGTTTGCAGGATTATATGATTTGCGCCTCAAGGTGTCTCAGAAGCATCCGCTGATTAGAATTAACGAATATCTATATACTGAGATTGAAGAGGATACGCGAGCTTCTGGTGAAAAGATATTCGACTACGTGGATCCTAAAAACCGACAAGTTCAGATAGAGATGGAGCATGCATGCACACAACACCTTCTGAAAATAGGTGCTTGTTTGGAACCAGTAACCAGAGAAATTGAATTCGACCGCTCATCATTCGTAAACGAAGCATCGGTTATTATTCCCGTTCGAAATCGTATCAAAACCATCAGGGACGCCATTAACTCAGTGTTGATGCAAAAAACCAGTTTTCCTTTTAACCTTATTGTGGTGGATAACCACTCCACAGATGGTACCACGGAAGCAATTGCTGATATCAAGGACAGTAGACTCATTCACCTAATCCCTAATAGAGACGACCTGGGAATTGGTGGTTGTTGGAATATGGGAATACATCACCCCGATTGCGGTATGTTTGCAGTTCAACTTGATAGTGACGATGTTTATAGTGGTAGCGATACATTGCAAAAGATTGTGAATGCTTTTCACGAGCAGAACTGCGCCATGGTGGTGGGTACCTACCAGATGACTAACTTTGAAATGCAAGAAATACCACCTGGTATTATCGACCATAAGGAATGGACTCCTGATAATGGACACAACAACGCATTGCGTATTAATGGTTTGGGTGCACCTCGCGCTTTCTACACACCTGTTTTACGTGATATAAAAATACCAAATACCAGCTATGGTGAAGATTATGCAGTGGGCCTCAATATATCTCGTCGCTACCGGATAGGCCGTGTGTACGATGTTATCTACCTATGCCGGCGTTGGGAAGGCAACAGTGATGCGTCACTAGATATAATGAAGATGAATGCACACAACCTCTATAAAGACCGAATTAGGACATGGGAAGTGCAAGCGAGAAAGCAGCTGAAAGTGTAAAGTATTTTCAATTATTGTAAAATTTAAAGGATTAAAACAAGGATAATGAGCAAAATGAACAAACCGGATATTCTTACAGGTATAAATAAATATTCTACATCGGGTAAACCTGTTTCTAGAAAATTAGGTAAACTGCAACTAATATCAGTCTTTATTATATGTGGTTTAATTATCTCACTACATTCTTCTGCGCAGACAATTCGTGTGAAAACGGGGATAGAGATATTGAAAGAGAGTAATTTTAAAATTCTGCAAGGAAAGCGTGTAGGCCTTATCACAAACCCGACAGGGGTTGATAACAACTTGAAATCTACCATTGATATTTTGCACGAAGCGTCGGAAGTACAGCTTGTTGCATTGTACGGACCTGAGCATGGCGTGCGTGGTGATGTACATGCGGGCGACAAGATATCTGACTTCCGTGATACTAACACTGGCGTTCCTGTTTTCTCGCTTTATGGTGCTACTCGCAAGCCTACCCCTGAAATGCTAGAAGGGGTGGACGTGATAGTATATGATATTCAGGATATCGGATGCCGTTCTTATACCTATATCTCAACCATGTACCTAGCTATGCAGGCAGCGGCAGAAAATGATATCGAATTTGTCGTGCTGGACCGACCTAATCCGTTAGGGGGAATGAAAGTGGAAGGCAATCTGGTGGAAGAGGGTTTTTTCTCTTTTGTAAGCCAACTAAAGATACCTTATGTGTACGGACTTACCTGTGGTGAGCTAGCAGAGATGATAATTGGAGAACGTATGATGCCCAAACCCTGCAAGCTGACAGTGGTGAAAATGAAAAAATGGCGTAGAAAGATGAATTTCGAGGATACAGGCCTGCCATGGGTTCCAACATCTCCTCATATTCCGTTTGCTCATTCTGCATATTTCTACCCCGTATCGGGTATTCTTGGTGAGTTAGGCTATATGTCCATTGGCGTAGGATACACACTTCCTTTCGAGATGATTGCTGCAGAATGGATAATCGCCGAAGAATTTTCCGCTGCTTTGAATGCAAAACAACTACCGGGTATTACATTCCGTCCAATCCACCTTAAACCTTATTATTCGGTAGGTCAGGGAAATAATCTTCAGGGGGTACAAATTTATCTTACTGATTTCCAAAAGGCACAACTGTCGGAAATCCAGTTCCACGTTATGGAGGTAGCAGCTAAACTCTACCCCGATAAGAAGGTATTCGATCACGCTCCTGAGGATCGATTTGATATGTTCAATAAGGTATCAGGTAGCGACTTTATTAAACGAGAATTCTCTAAAAACCATAGTTTTGCAGATATTCAAAATTACTGGAGTAAAGACGTAGAATCATTTAGAAAATTATCGAAGAAATATTACCTTTACAAATAATTTTTTAGAACCTAATTAATTTTTTTTGAACGCAATGCCAACAGTCTAATACAAATATATTTGGAAATGAATAAAATCGCAACATCACAACATAACAACCGCTTACTATCACTTGACATTCTTAGGGGAATAACCATTGCGGGAATGATTATGGTAAACAACCCCGGATCTTGGAGCTACGTATACACACCTCTTGGGCATGCGCAATGGCATGGACTTACTCCAACTGACTTAGTGTTTCCATTCTTCATGTTTATAATGGGAGTCTCCACTTTTATGTCGTTAAGGAAATTCAACTTCGAGCCCTCAAGAGCTGCCGTATGGAAGATAGTCCGACGCACCATCTTAATCTTCGTAATTGGCTTGACACTAGGCTGGTTTGGTATGTTTACCAGTGGGCTAAGCCAAGGGGAATCGATTCTGGTGGCTGCTAACCATTTCGATACACTTCGTATTCTGGGAGTGCTACAACGTCTTGCTCTAGCGTATGGTTTCTCAGCATTACTTGCAGTGATAGTGAAAAATAAGCATATACCATGGGTAATTGGGATACTGCTGGTTGGTTACCATTTACTCTTAAAATTAGGGAATGGATATGAAATGATGGAGCAGAATATTATTGCCATAGTTGATAGAGCCATGTGGGGGGCAGAACATATGTATAAGGATTGGACGCCAGCGGGAGAGCGTATCGCTTTCGATCCCGAAGGGTTGCTTAGTGCTATCCCCTCTATTGCCCATGTATTGATAGGGTTCCTTTTCGGTAAGCTGATTATTGAAAATAAAGACAACCACACGCGGGTAGAAAAGCTTTTGATTTGGGGAACTATCCTCGCTTTCTCCGGGTTATTATTGCAATATGGGGTTCCTTTAAACAAGAAAATATGGAGTGCTACCTTTGTTCTTGTCACTACTGGTTTTGCAGCCCAACTTCTAGGATTGCTTATTTGGATAATCGATATTCATAAAAAAGAGCGATGGAGCCGTTTTTTCCACTCATTTGGATTAAACCCTCTGATTGTGTATATCTTCGCAGGTGTGTTGGCAAACCTGTTTTCTAGCATCAGGTTTAACTGGCAAGGTGAAATTATCTCCATAAAAGGATTTACCTACGAGGTGTTACTGCGTCCATGGGCTGGCGACTATTTAGGCTCGTTATTCTACGCATTACTGTTTGTTACCATCTGTTGGCTATTTGGGTATATCCTCTATAAGCGAAATATTTATATAAAACTTTAGAAAACTGACCCTTCATATGTATCAATCAAAAGAAGAATTAATTCTGATTGTAGATAGTGGTGCAACCAAAGCCGACTGGTACCTGGTAAGCAGTAAAGAAATAGCTCATAATCTCAAAAGCAATGGAATTAGTCCAGTCTTCCAGACTAAGGAGGAGATGGAGCATGAGATCAGAGAGAATATACTGCCTCTACTTAAAGAAGAATCTATTAAGGCTATTTACTTCTACGGTTCTGGATGCACCCCTGAAAATGTACCAATAGTGAAAGATGCGCTACATGCTTCATTTCCATTAGAAACTATTGAGGTATATAGCGACTTGATTGCAGCAGCTCATGCTCTATGTGGACGCCAAGCAGGAATTGCCTGCATATTAGGCACAGGCAGCAACTCATGCGAATGGGACGGCACAAAAGTGATAAAACAGGTCTCTCCACTCGGCTTTATCTTAGGCGATGAAGGGAGTGGAGCTTCGTTGGGTAAGCAGTTGTTAAGCGATGCCCTGAAGGGACAGCTAACTGCAGGTTTGAAAGAGACATTACTCCAAGAATACCAGCTAACCCCTGCACTCGTGATTGAGAAAGTATACAGACAACAATTTCCCAGTCGTTTCCTTGCTAGCCTATCACCATTCATACTAAAGCATATTGATGACCCCACGATTAGTCGCCTTGTGCATCAGAGTTTTTCCGATTTCTTCGAAAGAAACGTTATGCAGTACGACTTTAAAAATAATAAGGTTAATTTTGTGGGATCAATCGCCTGGCACTATTCGTCAATTATAAAGGAAGTAGCGTTGAAAAAAGGAATTGAAATCGGCAACATAATTCAATCACCTATGGAGGGATTAATCACTTATTATAACGCATAATATGCACATATGCAGTTAATACTTCATAGATAAAACATCAAATCAATTTTCACATTTGTAAATAAACACATTAATTATGAGTTTTATTAAAGTTACCGAACAGTCGTCATTGTATGATGATCTAGATAAAAAATCAGTCTTCGACATACTCAGCGAGATCAACAAGGAGGATCAAAAAGTAGCGGATGCCGTGCAAAAGACTATTCCCGAAATCGAAAAACTGGTAACGGGAATTGTGGAGCGAATGCTACGAGGGGGCCGACTTTTCTACGTAGGAGCAGGTACAAGCGGCCGACTTGGCGTGCTTGATGCTTCCGAGATTCCTCCCACTTTTGGGATGCCTGACACTTACATCATAGGTTTGATAGCAGGTGGTGATATGGCTTTGCGAAACCCAGTGGAAGCAGCTGAAGATAATTTGGAGAAAGGTTGGGAGGATCTCATGGTTTATAAGATAAATCAAAACGATGTTCTTGTGGGCATTGCTGCCTCGGGCACCACTCCCTACGTTATTGGTGCACTACGTAACGCACGAGAAAGAGGAATCCTCACTGCAGCCATCAGTTGTAACCCCAATTCACCAGTGGCAATGGAAGCTGAAATAAAAATAGAACCGATTGTTGGACCGGAATACGTAACTGGTAGTACCCGAATGAAGGCAGGCACAGCACAAAAACTTGTACTTAATATGATTACAACCAGCACCATGATTAAGCTGGGCAGGGTAAAAGGCAACCGCATGGTTAATATGCAACTCACAAACCAAAAGCTAGTGGATAGGGGTACGCGCATGATTGTGGAAGAATTGGGTTTATCATATGAACAGGCAAAGAACCTGTTATTGCTCAACGGATCGGTTAAAAATGCTATCGACAGTTACAATAAATTGATTTGATATGTGATTGCTTTCTGATTAATAGTTTTTAATTGAAAAACATATATCTTTGCTTTTATAACCATTTTTATTCATAAACAACTTTTTCTATGAAGAAATTTATCCTAGTAATATTATTAGCAACTTTGTTAACACCATATCAACTACATGCTCAGCTTGAAGAGAAAGGTGGAGAATTTTCAATAGACATCAATCTGCGTCCCCGATTAGAGTATCGTAATGGTTACAACCAGCCTCGTTTGGAATCAGATAAACCTTCGGCGTTTATTTCAAATCGTGCACGCTTAGGTATTAATTTTGATAATGGTTTTTTATCTGCACGTATGGCAGCACAAGATATTTCATTATGGGGACAGAAGCCTCAAAATGATAATGAAGGTAACAGATTTACCTTAAATGAAGCCTGGGCACAAATTACACATAATGAGTTTTTTGTGAAAGTAGGTAGACAATCTCTAAATTATGATGATGGCAGAATTTTATCGGTCTCAAATTGGACTCCTACAGGAATATGGCACGATGCTCTTAAACTAGGTTATGAAAACGAACTAAATACTCTACATTTAATCTTGGCTTATAACCAATCTAGAGAAGTCACAAACTCTGGCACATTCTATTTTCCTATAGGACAGCCTTATCAGAATATGCAAACGATATGGTATCAGTACCATAATCAAACTGGCTTTAGTGCATCAGCTCTTTTTATAAATCTTGGGTTTGAAACTGGCGATCCTACTGCTGATGCTCTAATTTCGGATAAAGAGTACTTACAAACTATGGGTACAAATATTGGATATAAAAACAACCTTTGGAATATAATGGGTACTGCCTACTACCAAATGGGTAAGAATGCTAACAGACAAGACGTCAGTGCTTATATGCTTGCTCTACGTGGAGGTTATAAAATAGCCCCAGTGTTCTCTGTATATAGTGGAACAGAGTTTCATCCTGGACAGGATTCCGACTCGGATATAAAGTCATATATGGATTTACTTTACAGATCAAATCACACCTTTATGGGTGCAATGGACTACTTCAAAGGGAACGATTACTATGGCGTTTTCCATAAATACTTAGGATTTAAATGGAATGCTAGCAAAAAACTTGAATTAGATTTAAGCTATCATCATTTCAATTCTGATAAATATATTGAAGTTTCGGGAAATGATAAAAAGAATTTAGGCTCAGAAATAGATTTCAAATTCACCTACCCTATTCGAAAATACATTGTATTTGAAGGAGGTTACTCATTTATGCTAGCTACAGATGCTATGCCTATAGCAAAAGGCAGACCAGGAAACCCAGATTCATGGCAGGATTGGGCATATATAAGTCTTACTATTAATCCGACTATCTTCAGCGGGAAATTCTAGACTTACTCAATTTATACTTTTACTTTAACACTCTCCTATACTTTAGCCCTCTCCTAAAAATAAGTGACTCCATAATATCTCTTTTGAATTATGGAGTCACTTATTTTGGAGCTTTTTAAATTATAATTTTCCTAATATTTTATCCATTATATAATTAGTTCGAATTGCAGTTGCTCCTGTACTAACAGGAATTTCCTCTATACTAACAGGGGCTTCTCCCTTATCATTCAGGTAATTTACAATATTTTGAATTAAATAGAATTGTATATTCTCAGGATTTTCTAATAAGAACTCTTGCTTATCGTTTGAAGTTTCTAGTTCAATTGGAGAAAAATTAAAGGTAGAGAAAGTCAGTTTACCTTTTGTCCCCACAATAGTGATTTGGTCTAAACGTGTATTTTTTGGAGCTACGAAAGTCCAGCTTCCACTACCAACCACTCCATTCTTAAAACGGAATGTAGTAGACACAGTATCTTCCACATCATATAAACCAGCAGTGTTATGAGTGAATCCATAAACGTCTTCAATTTCACCAAAAATAAAATCTAAAAGATCTAATTGATGCGAAGCTAGATCATAAAAATATCCAGCACCTGCAATTTCTTTTTTAACCCTCCAAGGCAAATTATCACTATTATAATCTGTAGCATAAGGAGGTATGGCAAAACCTATTTGTACTGTTGAAATGTCTCCTAGCTTGCCACTATCTATGAGTTGTTTCACTTTTAAAAAATAGGGCAAAGTTCGACGATAATAAGCAACAAAACATGGAATACCGGTCTCTTCGGATACTTTATTTATCTCTACACATTCGTCATAGGATGCTGCCATAGGCTTTTCTATATAGACAGGCTTACCTGCCTTCATTGCTGCAATTGCATATTTATAATGTGACCCTGGAGGTGTGGCTATATAAACAGCATTTACATCATTATCATTAATTAAATTATTTGCATTATCATACCATTTTTTAATATTATGACGAATAGCATAATCCCTTGCTTTCTCTTTATTACGACGCATCACTGCAACAATTTCTGAGCCATCAACTTTATTAAAGGCTGGTCCACTTTTCTTTTCTGTTACCGACCCACAACCAATAAATCCCCATCGTATCATAAATACTCGTTTTTATTTTTCACAACTAATCCTTTTTGATTCTTGCATATGAGATATATCCCAAAAGTGCAAAAGCAATAAATGCAATTAAAATGTATATTAATATAGAAGCCGTACTGTCCATCTGACCATAAGAGTGCATTCCACTAAAGAAATAATTTACACCTAAGTATGTCATTAAAACAGTAGAAAATGCATAAACCGAAAGAAGATTAAATAACCAACTGTTATTCCATTTCTTTACAAGATGAATATGAGTTACAATTGAATATACTACAACAGTAATTAGAGCCCAGGTCTCTTTTGGATCCCAACCCCAATATCTGCCCCAAGATTCATTGGCCCAAACTGCACCTAAAAATGTTCCTATTGTCATAAGGGCAAGTCCAATCAACATAGACATATTATTTATTATAGTCAACTCTTTAATTCGATATGCTAATAACGTACTTTTTTTTGCAAATGAAATTGTGAAAAGATTCGTAATTCCAATTAAGAAGCTAATTCCAAAAAAACCATAAGCAGCAACAATAACTGCAACATGAAACATGAGCCAAGGCGACTTAAGCACGGGAACCAGGGTATTAATTTGTGGATCCATCCAATTAAGGCTAGAAACGAATAGTATTACTCCACCAAATAAAGTGGCAAGTGCAAGTGTTATTGTACTTTTTCTTCCAAAAATAAAACCCGCCAAAACGGTAGCCCAAGCAACATAAACCATTGTTTCATATGAATTACTCCATGGAGCATATCCAGAAATATACCATCGCATACCCATTCCTACCATATGATATACAAAAGAAAGGATAATTCCTGCTATCAAAAAAATGGATATATTTCTCATCCATTTCTGTTTACGAAACAACTGAATAAAAGAAAAAATTAAAAGCAACCCACCAAATATAAAATAACCAAGCTTATTGCTATTAAAAATATTCATTTGGTTATATATTAGTTCTGCTTTTAATTTATTTGTATTTATAAGATTTGCTCTATCATTTTCTATTTGATATCTAGCTATTATCTTCAATGCCTCATCAGCCTTTACCCAATCGTCACTTTTCAATGCATAATTAACCTCTGTCAAATAGTTATTGAACAATTGCAAACTATCTTCATTAGGTGGTATCCACGAATGTGTATCATCTGTCGGATCTGGAAAAACTCCAGGCATAGAATGAGACATAAGCATATAAAAAATATTAATCTGCTCATCAAGTTTAATTAAATCTTTATCAGCAGCAGTTAGCTCACCATTAGGCTTGTGATAGATCTCTTGCAACTGTGGCAATAATCTATAATTACCTTGATTATCAAAATACCTGTGATATGATACATGCTCATCATTTACAGCAATAAATGGAATTTGCATCCATATTTGAGGAGTAGCAAGCACACTAAGCATAAATTGATCTGAATTAAGATTATAGATTGTAGTTTCTTTATGTAACTTGCGTAAGATCTCAGATGAGAAAGTATTCATAGGCATTACCCTACCTTTAAATTGTACCGACAATGCTCCAAATCGTTCGGCATGAATTTGATTAAT
Organism: Fermentimonas sp.; assembly: GCA_015478775.1. Lineage (GTDB taxonomy): Bacteria > Bacteroidota > Bacteroidia > Bacteroidales > Dysgonomonadaceae > Proteiniphilum. The sequence continues at coordinate 110,880 of JADMKP010000004.1, forward strand.
CTTATTCTGTTCTACAGATACAGTTATTAAGCTTTCTTGTCCAATACCTTTAAAAGGCATTAGTAGAAATATTAGTAATACCGTAATTATCTTTGATGCTTCTCTAACTTCTTTCAAATCTCTTCCTAATTTGCGAAATCTGGAATTGGGCATAAAAAACATAAAAAGAAATCCTACTAACAATAATGTGTAACCTAAATATGTAATTGTACGACCAGCAATATCTCTGTTGACAGATAAAATTGTTCCCAACTCATCCTGATCATATGATGCCTGAAAGAAACGATATCCTTTCATATCAAGTACATTATTCATATATATAGAAGCTTCAATTACTTTGTCATCCACGTGTACTAAAAGATCGCTTTCGTAGGAAGAGGGGCTTTGAGATCCTGGATATCTATTCAATCTAAAATCGACTAACTCAAGCTCAAACGGCAATATTTCAGTTTTCATGCCTTTTGATGTGTGCATTACCATCTTATTGGATTTTTCTCCTTCACGTATATGTATTTGACCCTCTTTACCAAACAAAAAGGTTGTAAGTGCCCCACCTAATATGACAATAAGCGATATGTGTATTACTACCATTGTCCACTTCTTTTTTGTAATATATTTGCTGTTAAAAAGAATAAGTATAAAATTAACCACTAACAGTAATTGAAGAAAAATAAAAAAGGGAGAATAATAAATTAGCATTTTTGCGGCTTCTGTGCCAACTATACTTTCAACAAATGTAGCAGATGCTAGTCCAATTGCATAGAATAACATCAATATAATAGAACCTCTATAAGAGGCTAAGAAAATATAAAATCGTTCCATCTACAATAAAAATAAAAAATTATTTGGCACAAAGATATAGAAAAATGGGTAAGAGTAACTTATAAAAGCCATCTTACCCATTTAAAATATTATAGAGAAACAGAATCTTCTTAAGTTTCTACAAAACCATCTTCAACAAGATGGCATTATGCTTCTTCCCATTGCTTACGTAAAAGCTCTAGAGCTGCTGGTACTACCACCTCACGATCGCCCTGACTACCACATTCAAAACTCACATACTTATCATATCCAAGCTTCTTTAGGGCTTTAAAGCCATCTACATAGTAATCTGCTTCACCATCTTCACCAGGCATGCTACGACGTTTTCTACTTGCCATATGCACGTGTTGCAAGTGCTTACCTGCCGAAATAAAGGCTGCATAATCTGATGTTTCTTCCCAAGTCATATGCCAGAAATCACCCAAGAGAGTAACTCCCGGATTGTTTATATCACGGCATATTGAAGCTGCATCAGCTACTTGACGAAGATAAAAAGCTTCTTTCCTATTCAGAGGCTCTAAAATAACCGTAGTGCCATGCTGATGAGCTAAAGTTCCCATTTCATCAAATTGCTCACACAAGAAGTCTCGTGTCTCCTGGGTATGAGGCATAACCGGAACCTGATGATTAAATGCAGGTACGATTATAACACCCGTCGACCCTACTTCACCTGCAGCAATAATTAGCTGAGTCATACTGTCAATACATTGTTTACGAATTTCTGGATCAGTAGAAAGTATAAATCCATCAAATCCTGCACATACGGCACTCATTTTTATGTCTCTGCCCCTCAGTGCTTCTATATATTCACTCTTTCTTTCCAGCAGAGGTTTTCCATGAGGTTCAAAACCAACAACTCCATGCTCCTCCATGAAGTCGAACTTCTCATTTAGATTAGCACCAGGTGCTGTACCCTCCTGAAATGAAATATTCAGTTTAACGTCTTTAGAGGAATTATTATCTTTTGATCCAGCAGATGCAAATGAGTTGCATCCTCCTATAACAATAGCAGCTGAACCCGCTATTGACGATTTAAGAAAATTTCTTCTATCAAATTTCATAATATGTTATCTTTGACCTGAACCAGGTACTGGAGTAGTATATCCTGACATATCCATCTTTCCGATGTTAAGATCTGCCGGTGTATAATCAAGTGGAGAAGCTGTCATTGCATCCCATGTAGTCTCTTGACCTGTGTATGATGACTCTCTTCCCATTATTGCTGCTAGGTTAGAAATAGCAGTCTCAGAAGCCTGTTCAATTGGCTTATTTGCGCGAATGCAGTTTACCATGTTTACATGTTCAAGTGTATATGGGTCGGTCTGTTTGAAGTTGGTCTTTTCAGCATCATGATCATATTCCCATACAACATTTCCTGCAAGATCTTTTATGACATGACCACCATTTGATGACCACGAACCACGAGTTCCCTGAATAAATTCACTTACGTTATTTGCACAACCATCAATCTGACGGCACATACTATGTAAATGAATTCCATTTTCCATTGTGAAATCAATACTGAAATTGTCATATTGATCACCTGTTACACGACGTTGACGTGAACCAAAGCCAACAGCACTAACTGGTTTAAGTCCTGAAAACCATGTAAAGACATCAATATTATGAACATGTTGCTCAACAATATGATCTCCAGACAGCCATTTCCAGTTTACCCAGTCGCGTACCATAAATTCAAAATCGTTCCATTGAGGTTGACGATCGCGATACCACAACATACTCTGATTCCAATAAACAGCTCCTCCTGTTATTTCTCCAATTGCACCATTCATTATTTGTTGGAATGATTCAACATAGCTACGTTGATGATGACGTTGTGTTCCTGTAACAACTGTTAGATTTTTTGCCTGTGCCTGTTTTGCGGCAGCAACAATTGTACGATAACCTACAGAATCAACACATATTGGTTTCTCGAGGAAACAGTGCTTATTCTTTTCTACGGCATATTTAAAATGCTCTGCACGGAAAAACGGAGGAGTACAATCTATTAGTACGTCAATACCACTATCTATAACTTGTTTGTATGCGTCTAAGCCTACAAAACGCATTGATTCTGGAATATCTATGCTCTTATCTGTTTTCAAGCTATTTGCAAGACCATCTACTCTATCTTGAAATACATCTCCTAATGCAACTATAGTAACTCCATTGGCTGCATTAAGAAAATTGATTGCTGCGCCAGAGCCTCTGCCTCCACAACCAACAACACCTGCTTTTAGTTCTTTTCCATCCGTAGCTAAATCGGGAAGTTCTGGGATATAATAAGTCCCCGATTCTCTTAAAGGTACAACAGCACCATTTTTTTTATTTGTATCACTACATGACGACAGCAAGCCTGCCGATCCTGTGCCAATTACTCCTACAGCCCCTGCTACGGCAGAAGTTTTCAGGAATGATCTTCTGGTTAAATTGTTTTCTTTCATTTGAATTAATATTTAAAAGTCCGTAATTATTTGGTAATTTACTTGTCTAATTTACAAAATAGTGTTATTTTATTAATGAGTCAGGTTCACATACAACTCTAAAACCGATACCCTTAATGTCTGAGTACCACCATATACTCTTAGGTTGTTGAGGATCTGTTCTCATCCAGTCATCATGTTCAGTATAACTTCTTGATGCATTTCTTACGTCTGCCGCATCAGAATTATAAAAACCGCCACGAACTACCCACTCATCTCCTACTGTTACAATAGGGTCCACAGTACGTGCTCCTCTTTTATTATATGCTTCTGAATCATATTTATCTGAAGTATATTCCATAACGTTACCCAACATATTTTTTAAACCAAATGGGTTAGGCATTACTTCGCTTGGCAATTGAGTACGTCCATTGCTATTTTGATTATAAATTACATAAGAACTTATACTATCTGTTTTAGGTTTAAATATATTTCTCATAAAACCATGTTCAGAGAAATCTTTTGCACTACCAGGGAAAAAATATGAAGTTTCTTTTCCACCTCTTGCAGCATACTCCCACTCAGCCTCAGTTGGTAACCTATATTTCTTACCTGTTTTTTCAGATAACCATTGACAAAATGTCTCAGCAGCATAATGAGTCATTGTAATTGCTGGTCGGTCTCCCTGTCCCCATCCCTGATCGGGATAACCAAAAGGAGGTGTGGGTCCTGAAATAGCATCAACACCCAATGCATTCAAATTATTTTGGTACACCACTTCTGGTGGGGTTCTTCCTTCACTCATGGTTTCAGAATAGAATGCCCAGTATTGATTCCATGTTGTTTCTACTTCCGCCATAAAAAAGGGACTAACAGTAACCTCATGTTGTGGAGATTCATCCGGATTACGAAATGGCTCTTTCTCAGGACTTCCCATTTTAAAAGTACCACCATCAATTGCAATCATATTAAAAGAGATAGCAGTTCGAGGTATTTGCTCTCTGAAATTAGTAAAACGAGTAATATGAGCTGGTTCTGTATAGAAGCTACTACTGTCTACCTCATAGGAACCGGACATCCCTGGTATGCCCACCATCTGTCCATGTGCATAATTCGGATTATAATGACCTGCATCCAAGTGACAACTTATACACTGAAGGTCGAGTTTTTCTACATTATCTTCATAATATAAATGTGCTGTAATACCATCATCTGTTACTCCCAATGGGAATAGGTTTTGATGACATTTCACACATGATTCATTTGGAATATATTTAACAGCATGTTCTAATTCAGATTTCATATCCCAATTAAAATCTGCACTATCTTTAGTAATAAATCCCCAAACATCACGAGCTCCTAAAGCAAGTTTTGCAGTATAATGAGCATATGTATCATCTTTTGGTGGTAGGTGACAATCAACGCAGTTAACCATAACCCCACTACCATTATTTACGTGAACAGATAGTTCCCAACTTTCTTCTGCATGAGGGTGCACATGACACATCATACACGATTCGTTTGTAGAAAAATATACCGATGTCTGGTACAATCCAGCCACACATACAACTCCTATTATAATTCCTGTAATTAGGAAAAAACCTTTACGTTTATAAAATTTCTTTTTAGGTTTGTTGTTCCTCATTGAAATTCTCGCCATTGTAAAATATGATATGAAAAATTTAATTATAACTTTTATCTATAGTCTAAAGCTATTTGCCTATAAAAGTAATATATTTTTACACAAAAGAGAAAAATTAGTTGTACTTATTACATTCTATAGTTCCATTCTCTATTTGTATATTTACTTCTTCTCAACTCTTCAATTAGCTCTATATCACTGTCATGAAGTGTGGCCAGCTCCAAAACATTAAAATAACACAAAAGTCTATCTGTTAAATCATCCAAAAAAGTAGAAATAGTCGGAACATCTCTATTTTTATTAAGAAGATAAGTATAGATATTTATAACTGGACTAGGCACTGATGCCGTTGCTTTTTTTGTAATATCTTTTTGTTTTGATGATAGTGCATTTTGAAGTTTGATTAAATCAGAATGATAAAGTAGTGTTCCGTGATGCAATTCCCGCCCCTTAGATACATGTGAAGCTGTGCCTGATATCTTATATCCTTCCAACCATATATCTTTTCGTTTACCTACTTCAACAGGAATTTCCATCGAATGAAGTACCTCTATAATGGGTTCTAAAAATTGTGCGCTTAGTGGTGCACCTGTTTTATCATGTATAAAAGAATAGTTTATATTGCCATTATCATGATATACAGCTCCACCCCCCGACATACGTCTAATAATTGTAATGTTGTTATCAATACAATAATCAATATCAACCTCATTCATTATAGCTTGGTTAGATCCAATTATAACACTCGGATCATTCTTATATAAGAAAAGGAAATTTTCTCCGGTCTTTTTAAAAAGGTACTCTTCTGCAGAAAGGTTGAATGATGATATAGTGGAAGGAGAAAAAACAATGTTCATAAATTGATGTTAAAATTAATTACTTAACAATTCACGTGCTTTTTCTATGATGGTATCTCTGTTTTCATCTATATCAACCTGACTCATATTAACAAAAACATCTGGTTCTACACCAAATTCAATATGTTCTTTATTTGCATTAAACATTGGAGATGCAGAAAAACGGATTGACCATCCATTTGGCAACTCCGAGCTAAAAGGTAAGCCACTGCCACCTCCTGTTTTATCACCAATAGTAGTTACATTCTCGGCATGTCTCATAATGCTTACAAACTCATTTGTTGCACTATAACAACCTCTATTTGTGAGAATAACAACTGGTTTCTGATATCTTACTCTGTTCGAACTTTCTGTATATCTAGGATATAGCTCAGAAAAATCATTGTGCCGGGGACCAATTTTATGGGAAATGTAACCTACATGTGTTCGTTCATTAAAAAACCTGCTTGCAATCTTTTCAACATTCGAAAGGCTACCACCTCCATTGTTTCTTACATCAATTATAAGTCCTTTACAAATTGCCATTCGGTTTAAAATTAGATCTAATCCCGATTCACTGACATCATTAGAGAAGCTGCCATAATAAACATAACCAACATTATCTTCTAATATCTTATACCTCATTCCTGAAGTAATACCATAATCCTTTTGAAGATAATTTTTCTGAATCTCACTATCGAAATTAGGAGGGTAGTTTTCCTGCCACTCCCAGTAACGTGTAATATCATGAGAAGCGGTTAGATTTACATGACCATCCTTTAATTCGGAAAGCATTTCACCCATCAACTTAAAGAGACTCTCATTACTCATCTCAGATGATATTCTCGATTCGTATTCTTCATAAACACTAGACCAATCAATATCTTTGTATTCAAAAAAACAGTAATTCTTGTCGATTATACTCCATATAGCTTCAAAGTTGCCTTTGGGGTTATTATCGAACTCCATATTCATATTCATGCAACTCGGTAATAATACTAGTTGCATGAATAAAAATATGATAGTCTGTTTGGTGAATTTCATTAGCAAGATTGCTCTTAATCAGCCACAAGGAATCTTATCTATTCTCCTTTGGTGTCTGCCACCCTCAAAAGGCGTGTTTATAAACATTTTCAGAATTTCATAAAATTCCTCATCGGTAAGCAATCTGCCTGGGAGAGAAAGAACATTTGCATCATTATGTGATCTGGCATAGAAAGCAATTTCAGGCGTCCAGCATAATGCTGCACGTATACCCTGATGCTTATTCATTGTCATATTGATACCATTACCTGAGCCACAAATTGCAATTCCAAACCTACATTCTCCACTTTCAACAGCTTTAGCCAAAGGGTGTGCATAGTCTGCATAATCACTGCTTTCTGGGGAATTGGTCCCAAAATCAATATATTCAAGACCCATATTTTCCAAAACTGTTACTAAATAATTCTTCGCATCAAATCCCGCATGGTCTGAAGCCAATCCAATAGGTTTATTTAAATTATCGACTAATGACATAATTTACTATTTTTTAATTTCTCATATCGCTCCTATAAAATTTTCTTAACTTGATCATAAATATTTTGTCCTGTATATCCAAGTTTCTGATCTAATATAGTATAAGGAGCAGAAAATCCAAATGAATTCATTCCCCATACTGCACCGTCTCCTGCAACTAGTCCTTCTAATGTAACAGGTAGTCCTGCAGTAAGACCAAATTTCTTTTTTCCTTTAGGTAACACCAAATCCTGATATTCTTGGGGTTGTGATCTGAATAACCCCTCAGATGGTACAGATACAATTCTCACCTTTACACCATCATTCCTAAGCAACTCTGCGCCTTCTACCAATGTAGAAACTTCAGATCCCGAAGCAAGTAAGATAACATCATAGTTTTCGTCATCTTCTACAATGTAAGCTCCTTTGGATGCTTGCAATGATTCTTCATATCTGGATCCCTTAGCTGGTAAATCTTTTATGTTTTGTCTTGAAAGAATTAATCCTGTAGGAGAATTACTATTTTCTAAAGCCATTTTCCAAGCTACGGTTGTTTCATTAACATCTGCAGGACGAAGCACCAGCATAGAGTTATTGCCAGAGTGATTTTGCAGTTTCTCTAAAAGACGAATCTGAGCTTCTTGCTCTACAGGCTGGTGTGTTGGACCGTCTTCTCCCACGCGGAAAGCATCATGAGTCCATATAAATATTACAGGAGTCTCCATAATTGCAGCAACGCGTATCGAAGGCTTCATATAATCTGAAAACGCGAAGAATGTTCCGCAAGCGGGAATAACACCTCCATGTAGACTCATACCTATACTTAAGCATGACATAGTAAACTCCGAAACACCAGCTTGTAAAAATGCACCTGAAAAATCTCCTTTTGCGAATGCTGTTGTTTCTTTTAGGAAACCATCTGTCTTATCTGAATTAGAGAGATCGGCAGAAGCTACAATCATATTTTCTACTTGTTTTGCCAATTCACTCAAAACAGTTGCAGAAGCAGCTCTTGTTGCTGCATTTGGTTTTTGTTGTATCGCTTTCCAATCAATATTTGGCAACTCTCTAGAAAACCATTTGTTTTTTTTCTCGGCCAAAGTGGGATTTTCTTTTTCCCATACATTTTCATTCTCTTTCTTGGCGGCCACAATAGCTTTTAAATCTTCCATTCTTTTAGCATAAAGTTCTTCAACTTCACTAAAAATAACAAAAGGATTATCAGGATTACCTCCCAGATTCTTTATTGTCTGATCAAAATCAGCTCCAGCGGCACTCAATGGCTGGCCATGAGTTGAAACTTGACACTCAAATGAAGTACAATCTACTGTTAAAGCGCCTCTTCCCATTATTGTATCACCAATAATTAGAGTTGGTTTATCTTTTTCTGCTTTTGCGTCTGTTAAAGCTTGGCGTATCTGATCAACATCATTACCGTCAATCTTAATCACTCTCCAGTTCCAAGCTTCATATTTTTTTCCAACATCTTCACTTGTTACCACATTGGTGGTAGATGAAAGTTGAATTTCATTGGAGTCATAAAACATTATTAAGTTATTCAACCCTAAATGTCCGGCTATTCGACCAACTCCCTGTGATATTTCTTCCTGAACTGATCCATCTGAGATGTAGCTGTAAATAGTATGATCCATTGTATCACCTAAACGATTCTGAAGGAACTTAGCAGCTATTGCGGCACCTGCTGCAAACGCATGACCTTGACCAAGTGGACCCGATGTGTTTTCAATTCCTCTATTTAAATCTATTTCAGGATGTCCTGGAGTTGGACTTCCCCATTGTCTAAAGTTTTTTAATTCATTTAAAGAGAACTTCCCGCTTAAACATAGAACAGAATAAAGCATTGCTGACATATGTCCTGGATCAAGAAAAAACCTGTCTCTCGATGCCCAACGAGGATTCTCGGGATCGTACTCTAAAAACTCTGTGAATAAAACATTTATAAAATCAGCTCCTCCCATGGCACCGCCAGGATGTCCTGATTTAGCCTCCTCAACCATCGATGCTGATAAAATTCTGATGTTATCAGCTGCTTTATTCATTAATGCACTATTGTTCATAAGAAATTGATATAATATATAGGTTTAAAATTATTTGATTTGTTACAAAGATAGTGTTTTTTTATTTGTATGAGATAAAATAAGTACTTTTGATAATCATAAGAAATTGATATGGGTTTAAGTCACAATAAAATAAAATACATTAAATCTCTTAAAGAGAAAAGGTTTCGCAGTAAATACAAATGCTTCGTCGCTGAAGGAGAAAAACTTGTTTTTGATTTGATGGAAACTTGTAAATGCCAAATGATTGCAGCATTGCCTGGCATCTTATCTTTACATAAGGAGATAGCTGCAGAAGAGATTATAGTAGCTTCTGAGGTTGAATTAGACAGAGCAACATCACTTAAAACAGCTCCTGCTGTAATTGCAGTTTTTTATCAACCACAATCAGACATTAACCTACAATCTTTTAACACAAGTTTAAATCTTATTCTTGATGGAGTACAAGACCCGGGTAATGTAGGAACAATTGTAAGGATTGCAGACTGGTTTGGCATTAATAATATATTTTGTTCGTTTGACTGTGCTGATGTATTTAATCCAAAAACGGTTCAAGCCACAATGGGTTCAATAGCTAGGGTAAGGGTGACTTATACTGATATATTCGCACTCATTACTAAAAGCAATAACATTCCTGTTTATGGCACCTTTTTAAGAGGCAAAAACATCTATGAAGAATCACTTTCCAAAAATGGATTAATAGTAATGGGAAGCGAAGGAAAAGGAATTAGCCGTGAAATTGATAAACTAGTGACTGATCGTTTGTTTATACCATACTTCCCTGTAGACAACAAATCATCTGAATCATTAAATGTAGCAGTAGCAACAGCCATTACATGCTCAGAGTTTCGAAGAAGACATTTCTGATTAGTATATAACATTTAAACACAAAAAAATCACGTATTGACTAATACGTGATCACCTAAAACTAATCTAATGAGAATGAAAGACTCCCACAAAGGGAGCCTGGGTGGAAAACGGGATTCGAACCCGCGACCTTCGGAACCACAATCCGACGCTCTAACCAACTGAGCTATGACCACCATTTTTATTTTCGAGTGCAAAGATATAATAATTTTATCAATACACATAAAGTTTCTCCAAAATTTAAAATTTATGGATTAGAAAATTATTCATGCAAAAAATTTAGTATATTTGATCCAGCTATTAATAAAAGAACCAGATTAATGGAGATTAAAAGAATTAAACTATCAATATTGGGAATATCATTTAGCCAGGTACAGGCAGGAGCTTACGCACTCATCTTTTCAGAAGAAAATGGTATTCGACGTCTCCCGATAGTCATCGGAACACCAGAAGCTCAATCCATTGCAATTGTAATGGAAGGTATTACACCCCCCAGACCACTATCACATGATTTAATTAGTTCAATATTCAAAGAACTAAATATTGATTTAATTGAAGTTCTCATATATAAGTTTGAAGAAGGTGCTTTTTTCTCTGAGCTTTTATTAGAGCAAAACGGAATCGAATTCAGAATTGATTCTCGTACATCAGACGCAGTTGCATTGGCTATTCGAACCAACTCTCCAATATATACTACAGAAGAGATTATGAAAAATATGGCTATTGTTTTTGATGAACAATCAGCTTCTGATCATATAGACCCGTTTAAAGATGAAACAGTTAAAAACGAAGAGGAATTATCAGATCTTCGTCTCGATGCACTAAAACTTCGTTTGCAAGATGCAGTTAGTGAAGAAAACTATGAATTGGCTACGCGCTTACGTGACGAAATTAACAGAAGAGAGAATAGATCCTGATTTTATAAAGTGATGTCAGACACACTATTTTATAGTCCCGATATAATAAATAACCCTCAATTACCCGAAATTGAGTCTCATCATTGTGTAAAGGTATTACGTATGCGAAATGGCGATTTGCTTACTGTAACCGATGGAAAGGGCCATTTTTATCAATGCACTTTAATTGATGCCAACCCCAAACATAGTACCATAAGCATAATTAATAAAATCGATGTTAAACAGCCAAGAAATTTCATCCTTCATGTTGCATTTGCTCCTACAAAACAAATGGACAGAAACGAATGGTTCGTAGAAAAAGCAACTGAAATCGGAATAGATAGGTTAACCCCAATTATTTCAAATTACTCAGAACGTAAAGAGATAAAATTTGAAAGGCTTATAAAAACGGCTATTTCTGCTATGAAGCAATCGCAGCAACCTTTTTTACCACAAATTGATGAAACAGTAAGTTTTAATGATTTCATCAAGCTTCCATTTAAAGGAAATAAGTACATAGCTCACTGTTATGAAACACCAAAAACACCTCTTACACAAATATATAAAAAAGGAGAAAATGCATTAATATTAATAGGACCCGAAGGCGATTTTAGTGAGGAGGAAGTTGAAAGAGCAATAAATAGTGGTTTTAGTCCTATTAGTCTTGGCGAGTCGCGATTAAGAACTGAAACAGCTTCATTAGTTGCTACTCACACTATACACGTAATAAATAGTTTATCTTAATTAAAAATCATTTATAATATAGCATCAATCATGAATAAGAGCATACTTATCATATCTATACTCCTACTAATCTTTCTTATTTCGTGCAATAATACAGAAAAAGAATTGCCACGAATAGCTATAGCAGGAATTGCAATAGAATCAAGTACATTTTCTCCGGCTGTAAGTCATGAAGAAGCATTTAGAGCACGTGAGGGTGAAGATGTTTTTAGTTATTATCCTTTTATGTCTCCCGATTCAGGTATTATAAATAGAGCTGTATGGATTCCTACTCTAAGAGGTCATGCAATGCCGGGTGGCATTGTTACAGAAGAAGCATACGAATCTTTGGTAAATAAAACTTTAAAAATGCTTGAAGAGGCATTACCATTAGATGCTCTGTTTTTTGATATCCACGGTGCCATGAGCGTTCAGGGAATTGATGATCCCGAAGGGGATTTTTTGGTAAAAATTAGGGAACTAGTAGGCACCAATGTATTAATTTCGACTTCAATGGACCTTCATGGAAGTGTATCTCCTCGTTTAGCTCAGAACACAGATTTAATTACCTGTTACAGGTTAGCGCCTCACGAAGATGCATTAGAATCAAAGAAAAGAGCGGTAACGAACCTGCTTGAAAGGCTTGAAAATGGAAAAGGTAAACCGGCATTTAAAGTTTGGATACCAGTGCCTATTTTACTTCCAGGAGAAAAAACAAGTACAAGAATCGAACCCGGTAAAAGTCTATATGCACAAATTCCAACTTTACTAGATGATGATAATGTTATAGATGCTGCTATATGGATGTCATACCCTTGGGCAGACGAACCTCGTAATCATGGGGTCGTAATGGCTTATGGCGATGATGAAGAGGCCGTGGCAAAAGCTGCAGAAACATTAGCCAGCAACTTCTGGAATGTTAGAAAAGAGTTTGAATTTGTGGCCCCAACAACATATTTTGATGACGCAATTAGTCAAGCATTAAAGAGTGATAAAAAGCCTTTTATTATCAGCGATATGGGCGATAACCCAACTGCCGGTGGTGCAGGAGATGTAACATGGACATTACACGAAATATTTAAACGCCCAGAATTTAAATCGCCAAACAGCAAGAGTATTATTTATGCATCTATCCCCGGACCAGAGCTTATAAGTAAAGCACTTGAAGTGGGTGTCGGAGGAGAAGTTGATGCAATGGCAGGTGCAGAGGTAGACAACAGATTTGCTCCACCTGTAAGAATAATTGGCGAGGTAACTGCTATTAAAGAGAGTGATAATAATACTGAAGTGGTAGTCAAGAGTGGCAATATATACACAATTATAACTGAAAAGAGAAATGCTTACCACTATAAAAAGAACTTCACTGACCTCGGATTAGAACTTGAAAACATAGATATTCTGGTTGTAAAACTTGGATACTTAACAACAGAGCTGTATGATTTACGTGCCGATTGGTTAATGGCTCTAACTCCAGGGGGTGTAGATCAAGATTTATTAAGGTTACCTTATAAGAGAATAAATAGACCAATGTACCCTATAGATTCTGATATGGACGACCCAGACCTTAAGGCACAATTTATTCCCAGCTCGGATAATATCAAATATTAATAAAAGCTTGCAAATAAAAACCAGCAAATAATAACCTAATATCAAATAAATAAACCACATACAGAAAAGTCTCTTAATAGAATGACAAAAAAAGAGAGATATAAAAACGTACTGAATTGGTTCGAAGCCAATGCAGAATCAGCCGAAACAGAATTAAATTACAATAATAATTTTGAGTTGCTGACAGCTGTTATATTGTCTGCTCAATGTACAGATAAACGGGTTAATATGATCACTCCTGCTTTATTTGAAGCTTTTCCTACTCCTCAAGTAATGATGGAATCGTCTCCTGAAGTAATATTCGAATATATCAAATCATGCACGTATCCTAACAACAAGTCAAAAAGCTTGTATGGTATGGCAAATAAATTGGTTAACGATTATAATGGAATTGTACCATCCGATATAGATTCCTTACTTACCATTCCCGGTGTAGGTCGTAAAACGGCCAATGTAATACTCGCTGTAGCTTTCAACAAACCCGCTATGCCGGTTGACACTCATGTGTTTAGAGTTGCAAACCGAATAGGCCTCACAAATAATTCAAAGTCACCTCTCGAAACTGAGAAATCACTTGTTAAATATATACCCAAAAATCTTGTTACTAAAGCACATCATTGGTTTATATTACATGGAAGATACATTTGCATAGCAAGAAAACCCAAATGTGAACAATGTGGCATCAGCAAATGGTGCAAATATTATAGTAAATCAGTTATTATAACTGATAGTTAATCCTTATAAATTAAATAACAATGAAAAAAAAACTTTTGATCAGAGATCTTACCCTTCGTGACGGACAACAGTCGGCTTTTGCTACCAGAATGAGTCAAGCTCAGGTAGACCGTGTACTTCCTTACTATAAGGATGCAAACTTTTATGCAATGGAGGTATGGGGTGGAGCTGTCCCAGACTCAGTGATGCGTTATTTAGGAGAGAACCCATGGAACCGTTTAGAGAAAATTAATGAAGCCGTAGGAAACACTAGTAAATTAACCGCTCTTTCCAGAGGAAGAAATCTCTATGGATATGCTCCATACCCAGATGAAATTATTGATGGTTTTTTCAAAAATGCAGTCGATTCAGGCCTAGATATAATGCGCATTTTTGATGCACTTAATGATGTGAACAATATCCGTTCAAGCGTTAAGTATATTAAGCAGTATGACGGACAAGCCGATTGTGCTGTTTGTTATACTGTCGACTCAAAATCTGCTTCAAATCAGGATGATAGAAGCACGAAAAAAAATAAAGATATATTATCTTTATTTGGTGGAAATAAAGCAGTTGCAGATAAACCAAAGCCTGTATTTACCGACAGCTATTTTCTATCTAAAGCTAAAGAGATGGTCGCACTCGGTGCAGATATGATAACCATAAAAGATATGAGTGGTTTAATCCCTCCTTCCAGAGTAGCCTCTATGATTTCGCTATTCAAAAAAGAGCTAAATGTGCCCATTGATTTTCATACACACTGCACTCCCGGATATGGGCTTGCTTCGGTTGTTACAGCTATAATGTACGGAGCAGATATTGTAGACACCAATATATGGTATTTTGCAGAAGGACCTGCAGCACCGGCAATTGAGCTTATCTATATATTCTGCAAGAAGCTAGGCATAGATTTAGATGTAAATATGGAGGCCGTTGCCAAGATTAATAAAGAGTTGTTCTCAATCAGAGAAGAATTGGGGCAATTTGATACCTCAAAGCAATTTCCCAAACCATTCAATCCTCTAACAGATACTCTTCCCGTAGAAATTGATAAGCAATTCGATATAGCAATTAATGCTATTGAAAAAGAAGATGAAGTAGAGTTGCTAAAAGCTTGTCAATCAATAGAGGCATATTTCGAGTTTCCCAAACCAAATGAATTGGTCAAAAATGCCGAGATACCAGGTGGAATGTATACAAACATGGTGGCACAGTTAAATCAACTAAACTCTATTGATATACTAGAAGATGCAATGAGTTTAATACCTAGTGTAAGAGCAGATGCTGGACTCCCACCCCTTGTAACTCCTACCAGTCAGATTGTTGGTGTACAAGCTGTAGTATCAGCCATGAACCTAAAGAAGGGTAATCCTAAATACTCAAACCCTTCAAATCAGTTTATTGCTCTGGTTAAAGGTGAGTATGGCGAAACACCTGTACCGGTAGATCCATCCTTCAGAAAACAAATAACAGGCTCACCTGAAGAGATACCTTATAATACCAAAAATTATAAATATCATGATAATCCTGTTTTAACGGAATATGGAAATGTAAGTTTGGCTAAAACCGAGAAAGAGAAGTTGCTACTAGAACTGTTTCCAGCTGTAGCAAATGGTTTTTTGAGGGGACTCAGAGAGCAGGAGTTTCTTTCTAATAAAGAAAAAGACAACACTGAAAAAGACTCTAAATCTAATATAGGTGATAATGGAGATATTATTCATGAAGAAATAACAGGTAATGTAATTTCAAGCCCCATGCCTGGTAATATATTTAAAATATTAGTAAAAGAAGGTGATGTGGTTATAAAAAATTCGATAGTTATTATACTCGAAGCAATGAAAATGGAAAATGAAATCTATTCTCCTTATTCAGGTAAAGTAAAACGAATCTTTGTTAAACCAAATGATAGAGTAATGGAAGACGATGTAATGATTGAGATTGTATAGTAGATACAATATTATCTACAACGTCTTATTCACATTCTGTTGTACCGAATCAGGTCTTGAAGCATAATAAATACCAATCTGTCGTATGCTATCCAGCTCATTCAATATCTGATTCTGTACCAGAATAAAGCTGTCTCTCAATTCCGGTTTAACAGGAAGTGAAGGTGGTGCCTCCATCGTTAGTGGGTTTATAGGTTGATTGTTTTTATGAACTCTAAAATCTAAATGAGGACCCGTTGATAAACCGGTTGAACCTACATATCCTATTACCTGTCCTTGTTTCACACTGCTTCCTTTTTCAATTCCACTTCCAAATTTGCTCAGATGCATATAAGTGGTAGTATAAGCAGAATTATGCTTCACTTTTAAATAATTGCCTGCTCCATTCCTTTGAAATGCTCGTTCAATTACTACACCATCACCAATAGCTTTAACAGGTGTACCTGTGGGAGCAGCATAGTCCACTCCATGATGTGCTCTGTAACGCTTCAAAACAGGATGAAAGCGAGCATTTGAAAACTTAGAAGATATGCGATAAAAATCTAATGGCGATTTAAGAAAAGCTTTTCTTAAACTATTACCCTCTTCATCAAAGAACTCTCTAACAGAATCTTGTTCAAAAGGAATTGCACTATAATTCTTTCCTTGATGTGTAAAAACTGCTGCCTCTATAGAAGCTATATCCACATAAGTTGTATCATCAATATAAGCAACATCATACATCATCCTGAATGAGTCCCCTTCCTTCACATCAAAAAAATCAATTTGCCAAGCATAAATATCTGATAATTTAAGTGCAAGTAACATGGGTGCTCCAGCATTGACTAACGTATTCCACAAAGAAGAAGTAATGGTTCCCTCTACATACTCTCTTTTTAGTGTAACTGGCTTAGATGATTCATAGGCACTTGGCTTCTCATTACATAAATCAACAACTACAAAATCGGTTCTGTTTTTCTCGAACACCAAATACTTAATTTCATTCAATGTATCTTGAGATGTTATAGTTGCATAGGTATTGCCTATTTGCATTTTCGAAGGATGATAAAATGGAGTAACGGTTTCTGTTATTTGTTCTATATAATTAGCTGCAAAACCCAATCCATTTAATATGGATGATAAAAGATCTCCCCTTTCAATTGAGTAATGGTTAATTTCGAGTGAATCTACACAAATTCCATATTTTACAATTGATGTTGACTCCTCCTGTTCTTCATTCTCAGTATCTTTATCATTATTTATTCCGCATGATGGCATATAAAATAACAGGAGTAGGAACATACCCACCCCTGTTAATATATGTAGTATAGTTTTAAACATGATTGGACTCTTTATCTTCGATATTGAATTCTAAAATTCGTAGTTTGAAATATAAAAATCCAAATTTAAGTTTTATATTGATAATTACAAAATCAGTACACCACTTAATTTCTTATTATTTAACACTGAATTTATAAATACATCTACTGTTGTAAGTATCACCCGGCAACAAAGATGCTGAAGGCCAGTCGGGTTTATTAGGTGTATCAGGATATTTCTGAGTCTCTAAACAAATTGCATTTCTTTTGCCGTAAACTGCTCCATACTTACCAATATTAGTTCCATTAAGGAAGTTGCCTGTATAAACCTGCACTCCCGGCTCATTTGTAAAAACTTCTAGTTGTATACCTGATTCAGGTGAGTATACAGTTGCAGCAAGTTGAGAAACATTTCCTGCAGTATTCAAAACCCAGTTATGGTCGTATCCATCACCAAATTTCAATTGCTCATAATCATAATCATCAATTCTTTCTCCAATAGCAGTAGGCGTTCTAAAATCCATTGGAGTACCCTCAACCGGAGCAATTTCGCCAGTTGTCATAAAAGTATCATCAACAGGTGTAAATGAGTCGGCATTAATCATCAACACATCATTTAATATACTATTATTCGCATCTCCCGAAAGATTAAAATAAGAGTGATTAGTTAAATTCACAACAGTTTCTTTGTCTGTCACAGCCTCATACTGAATATCAATAGCATTATCATCAGTTAAGGTCATTGTAACTTTAACATCTAAATTACCTGGAAAACCCTCTTCACCGTCAACCGACAGATATGTTAAAACAACACTTTCATCATCCGCATGTAACACATTAAATACTTTGTTGTGGTAACCGGCAGGACCACCATGAAGTGTATGTCCAAAGTTGTTTTGGGGTAGTTGGTATTCAACACCATAAATGTTAATCTTACCATTTGCTAACCTGTTACCATATCTTCCGATAGTGGCACCAAAATTGTTATCCACGGCTTTATAATCGTCGATATTATCAAAACCAAGAACAACATCTTTAAGATTACCATCCTTGTCGGGCACCATTACCGATACAATTCTACCTCCAAAGTTTGTAACTGTAACCTCCATACCATTTTTATTTGTCAAAACATACAGGTTGGTTGAGTCACCATCTATAACAGTTTGAAAGTTGCTTTTCACTAGTCCCGACTTTGTAGTTTCAACCACATTAGCCTCTTTCTGTTTACTTGTACAGCTAGATACCAAAATAACTATTGATAGTAGCAGAAAATTTCTAAGTTTTAATTTCATTTTCTTGATTTATATTTATGTTTAATATTTAACAATTAACTATTTTATTCTAAAAACAAATGTAATAAATAAATCTGTTTTAATATTGTATTATCAATTAAACATAGGTTTATCAGCAATTAATGAAGGGCTCCCTCCTTCAATAAATGGCCAATTATTGTTCCATTGAATTTTATCCATCATCAAAACTCTTCCATGTGGTTTATCTACAGATATTGCATGATAAAATATCATTTCTTGTCCTTCATTATCTTTAACAATTTCGGAGTTGTGTCCTGTGCCTACAAATTTATTATTTTTATTTATTATCACTTCATGATTATTATTCATCATTGATTGGCCATCTTTATCAACATAAGGACCAAAAAGAGATGTAGATCGCGCTACAACAGTTGTATAAGTACTTTCTAATCCCTGGCAACAAGTACCTATTGATGCAAACATATAATAAAAGCCATTTCTCGAATATATATAAACTCCTTCATAAGCTGTTCCTGCAATTTGCTGTTTCTCAGCTCCGGTTTTGATAGACAAACCATCCTCAGAAAGTTCTATATAGTATATCCCTCTAAAACTACCCCAAAAAAGATATTTTTTACCTTCCTCTTCTATATAAAACTGATCTATGGAGTTTTGAACATTAATCTCATCACTCTTAAAAAGTTTACCATGATCGGTAAATGGTCCTTCCGGATTATCTGCGGTAGCTACTCCAATTCCACAGGTCCATTCTCCTCCCCAAACCGACATGGAATAGTATAATACATACTTACCATTAATATAATTAATATCCGGAGCCCAGAGTCCGCCATTGGGTTCAAAAGTGGGTCTTGTAAAATCAGTAAAAGCTGTTCCTACAAATTGCCAATCAACAAGATTTTCCGACTTATAAATAGGTGTATTACTAATATCTTCTGTAGCGTAAAGATAAAAATCACCATTCTCTGCTTTAATTATTGTAGGATCGGGTAAACTAATATTAAGGATTGGGTTCCTGTATACATTCTTACGAATTGGGTTTTCATTAATTGTTTCATTAGCCTTACAGCTTATAATCGTGATGAAAAGGAATATAAGGTATATAAAATTTTTCTTCATTTCATTATAATAAAAAAATCAAACACATTTAATTAAACTTTCACTGTTTGGCATATGTGTGATTATTAATGATAAATCATTTCAAAATAATTTTACCTTTAATCATCCAGACACCTATTTTTTCTGAATTGAAATTTGTTGAAGCAAGGGCTGCTATTGTATTATTACCAAGATATGATAAAGCGTTCCATTTTGCTTCTTTATCTAAAGGCACTTCAAAGGGTTGAGATGGATTTCTGAACCCATATGGTTTGTCGCTTAATACTACTTCCATGGTAGATAATTCCCAGTTAGATGTTCTGCCTTCTGTAGTCTGATATGATATAAGATAAATCCCATTAGTCAATCTTATCATATAAGGTGCACCTGCATATACAGTATCAGCAAGATTATTTTTAAGTGCAGAATATCTTTCAGGAGAGTCTGCAAGAACTGGACTTTCCCAATTATTGTTGACCGGGTTACTTATTAACCAAGGCTTAAACTGCCCCGAAACATTGTCTTCGATTACTAAATAAATCGATTCACCATCATGTACTGCAACAGGCATACCATCACGATGTCCGCTACGAAAACTCACAGTTTTAGGTTCAGAATCCCATGTATAACCATTATCAGTTGAGGTTAATACAGAAATTTCCTGTTCATCTGATTGTAGATATGGGAATTCGTTTGCAAAATATATTTGAATTGTACCATCTGGTAATAATAAAAAAGAAGGTTCCCAGCAACCATCTTTAAAATGTGTCGCAGCTTGAAATAAAATAGAAGAATCAGACCAAGTGTTTCCATTATCAGTACTCCTTTTCAAAGCAATTGAAAAAGGAAATACTCCTTCAATCCGTGGACGAAGATTAACTGCAAGCAGTAAATCTCCACTTGAAAGTTGAGTGATTTCCGGATTTGCAATATTTACTATTGTGTTTTCTCCTGTTGTATTGTTTGTGTAATTAAAAGCTTCAAATGACAAGACCTCATTATTCCAGCTTGCAACATTATCAAAACTTTTCTTAATTACTACATCTCCTCTTCGGTTTTCATATACAGCCAATAATGATTCATCAAGCATCCTAATTAAACGAGGATATCCTCCCTCATCTGCAATGCAGACGAGAGAGTTATTATCCCATTCTATAAAGTAATCCTTTTTATTCTGGTTTTCAGAGTTATCACAAGATGCAGCTGTGAAAAGAAGAATAGATATAAAGATTAGTCGTTCAAGATATTGCATATTTCTTGATTGATTTTTCTTACTCGTTCTTCGTCAACTTTAACAAGTTTACGATCGTAAGTAAGCAATCCATTAACCTCTACTTCCACATCTGTTGTTTGAGTATAAACTGCAGCAGAGAATCCCTGGCGAATAAATTGTTTTAGTTCATCAGCATATTTAATATACTCATCAGTAACCTCTTTTGAATTGTTAAATTGAACATAACCCCAGTTACGATCAGGTTCCCATAGGTGATCTTTGTGTGCCCAACCTATTCCACCATATTCGCCCAGCACTGTAGCACGTTGTGCATCATACAAATACATTCTGGGATTAGGGTAATTGTGCAGGTCAAGCATATCTCCCACAGTGTAATGGTTGCCACCACTTGCAGGGTTTACTAACCTTGTTGGATCATAAGCTTTAGTCCATTCTGAGATTTCTTCTGTTTTGAACTGACCCCATGCTTCATTAAATGGTACCCACACACCAATAGAAGGATAAGAATACAGATAATCCATTAACTCCTTCCACTCCTGACGGAAATTTGCTTCAGATTCAGCCGAACGCTCTCTCTCAGAACCTGAAAAATAAGAATGCATTTGCCATTCGGGACCTCTGTCTCCATTTGGCATATCCTGCCATACAATAATACCATGACGATCACAATGAGTATACCAGCGGGCGGGTTCAACTTTAACGTGTTTACGTATCATATTGAATCCTAAATCTTTGGTTTTAATTATATCATACTCTAAAGCTTCATCGGTAGGAGCAGTATAAAGACCATCGGGCCACCATCCCTGGTCTAAAGGACCAAAATGAAACAGGTCTTTATTATTTAACTGTAAGCGTACTATACCTTTATCATCACGTTTCATTGAGTACTTTCTCATAGCTGCATAGCTATCAACCTTATCTAGCTGCTTGTTTCCTTCCCAAACAACAACTTCAATATCATATAAATGAGGATTGCTGGGCGACCACAACTTTACATTCTGTGGCATTGAAATTTCAACAGGCTGATTATTTATAGACAGTCCGGTTGCTACAACACTATTACCATCTTTGACTTTCACTTCTACCTTTTTTACTGAAGAGGTTAAATTTGTTACAGCATCAATTAAAAGAACATTTCTATCAACATCTGGTGTTATCCTCAGATCCTTAATATAAGTTTCTGGTACAGGCTCAAGCCATACTGTCTGCCAAATACCTGATACGGGAGTATACCAAATACCGTGTGGATCATTTACCTGTTTGCCACGAGGCTGAAACCCCTCATCGGTTGGATCCCATACCTTCACTTTAACGGTATTATTACCCGATGTTAAAGCAGGTGTTATATCAAAAGAAAATGGTGTATAGCCTCCTTGATGGCTTCCAACTTTCACCTCATTTACCCATACATCTGCCCTCCAATCTACTGCACCAAAATGAAGAAGTATTTTACTGTTTTTCCATTTCGAAGGCACTGTAAACTCTCGCTGATACCAGAGTTCGTTGTCTTTTCCAACTCTTTTTTGTACACCCGACAAGCTAGACTCAACTGCAAAAGGAACTAATATCTCCCCATTGAAGCTTGTTGGGGTTTGTCCTACCGGAATAATTGCATAATCCCACAAACCATTAAGATTTTGCCACTCTCCTCTTTCCATTATTGGTCTTGGATATTCAGGCAAAACATTGTTAACATCTATTTCAGATGCCCACTTAGTTTTAATTTTATCTCCAGCCGGTTGCCACTGGGCAGAGAGGCTTAACGTCATTAATAACGTTAAGAAAAAAGTAAAAATTTTTCTCATAAAAAATATTTTAGGTAATTAACTAATTCTACAGATTACGAAAATAGTGTTTATTAAACTCCCCTTTGATTAAAAACTAATCAATAAATAGCAATTTCTTCTCAAAATCATTATTGTTCTTGAAAATCTTTTGGTAATATGCCAAACTGCTGCTGAAAACACTTAGCAAAATATGAAGGGGAGTTGAAGCCTACCATAAAACTAACTTCATTAACTTTATTATCTCCTTCTTTAAGAAGTAGTGCAGCCTTCTTTAGTCTTTCTACTCTCAGGTATTCATTAGGTGTCAAATCCAACACACCTTTCACCTTTCTATAAAAACTGGCTCTACTCATATTAAAATGCTCAGCCATATTTTCTACATTAAAATCAGATTCTGATATATTGTCCTGAACTAAATTATTTAGTTTCTTTATGAACTCCTCATCTGATTTGGTTAAGGCAACAGTAGTAACACCAATAAAAGGATTTTTCATAAATGTCTCACGAAGTTTCTCTCTTCCTTGAAGCAGGTTATCTATTCTAGCTAATAATACTTCAACAGAAAAAGGCTTCTCCAAATAAGCATCGGCCCCGAGTTCATAACCTTGTACTTTCGATTGTGTATTTACCCTTGCTGTAAGTAGAATTACAGGGATATGACTGAACTCTACAGTAGATTTAATTTTTTCAGTGAGTTCAAAACCATCCATTTCAGGCATCATTACATCACTTACGATAATATTTACATTTGAATACTTTAAAATCTCAATGGCTTCTACTCCATTCTTAGCAACTAAAATGTTATAATACTCAGATAGAATTTTTGCTCCAAATTGTAATAGCTCTATATCATCGTCAATTAACAAAACAGTTGACTCCTTTAAATTTTCGCTACCATTCGATTTCATATTTATTTCATTAACCTCAATTGCAGAAATACCACTATTAGTATGTATTAATTCACCTACGGGTATTTCCAAATGAAATCTATTTGCTTCTGAGGCATTTTCTAAACTTAAAGTGCCATTATGCAGTTGTACCAGAGAACTAGCTAACGCTAATCCAATACCTGTGCCTGAGCCATTTTTAAATTCATTGGCATTAAACTGAACAAACGGTTTAAAAATCTCTTCATCATATTCCTGTGGAATCAAGGAACCATCATTCTCTGTAAAAAGATGAAATTTTTGATCTTCGTTATTTATATAAGCATTTACGTTTACATAATTCTCACAATATTTTATTCCATTATTCAACAGATTACTCAATATTTTTAAAAAGGCATCTTTGTCAATTTGAACGAACATATCTGTTTCAGGAAGATTAAACTCAAATTCAATTCCCTTTTGTTTTGCGAAAGGATTGAAACGAGATTGCAATTCTCTAATCAGCTCTGTAACATTCTGTGTTTCTAAATTAAGAAGGTAAGAATCCGATTCGGTTTTACGAAAATCAAGCAATTGATTCGTAAGATCTAATAACCTATCGGTATTTTTACGCATAATTTGCAGATTGTCATCTATAATTTCAGGAATATCTTCTGTCATAATGATATGATCAAGAGGAGCTTTAATTAATGTAAGTGGAGTTCGAATCTCGTGTGCAATATTTGTAAAGAAATTAATCTTTGAGCGATATAATTCTCTCTCTTTCTCCTGTTCAAAATCTTTCATACTTTCTTGTCGCCGTAGTCGTTCTCTTTTTTTAATGAAACGAAACACAAGATAAAGACCCAAAAGTAGCAAAATAGAATATAATGCATAAGCCCACCCATTTAACCAGTATGGAGGTCGAACAACTATTGATAGTGTTTTAATAGGAGTTATTGGATCATTACTCCCTTGTTCTGCTATTCCAAGTATTAATTCATATTTTCGTGGAGCTAAATTTGAATAAAAAATATTATTACTATCTGATGG
The DNA here is from genome assembly GCA_015478775.1 of Fermentimonas sp. Taxonomy (GTDB): domain Bacteria; phylum Bacteroidota; class Bacteroidia; order Bacteroidales; family Dysgonomonadaceae; genus Proteiniphilum. The sequence goes on from JADMKP010000004.1 coordinate 135,539, forward strand.
TCTGATCCAGTCATAATCAAAGCCTTTTAAAGTATAATAAACTCTGTTATTGTTAAAAAGCGAGTAATCTAATAAAGCATATTGCAAATTGATTGAATTCTGTTTATGTGAGAGTACAATTTCATCAGTAGTCATTATGCTCTCCTTCAGGGGAGATTTCTTACCCGGTTTTACTCTAATGTTATTTATAAATAGATTAGTGAAAATGATGTTATTATTTACCTGAGTATGACTTAAATCTTCTGCTATAAAGCGCACAAAACCATCAAGAGAACCGAAATATATATGTCCATTTGAATCCTTATAACTCGATTTGTAGTTAAATTGGTTAGTCTTTAAACCATTATCTACAGTAAAATTTATAAAAATCTCTTTTTCGGGAATAAATTTAACTAAACCTTTATTTGAAGACAACCACAGGTTGTTATTCCGATCTTCAACAATCTGATATACCACTTCATTTGGAAGACCGTTACTGCTATTATATGTCACAAATCTCTCCGTGTCACTGTCAAAAAGTCCAATTCCACCTCCTTGTGTTGTTACCCACAATCTTCTTTTGCTATCTTCAAAAACGGATGTTGGTTTATTATATGGAATGGAACCGGGATCAACAGAATTGTGAGTAAAAATTTTCCAATCATTAGTTGCAGGATTAAACCTGTAAAGCCCATTTAAAAATGTAGAAATCCATATAAACCCATTACTATCTTCAAAAATATCCATAATGGCAATTCCTGCCAGCTCATTAATTCGGGTGAAATGATTCCTATCCTCATCATACAAATCCACACCAGATAAAGTTCCAATCCATAGAAGTCCTTGCCTATCTTTACAAAGTGCAAATGTGCTGTTTTGAGTAATTGAATTTGTAATGTTGGAATGAGTATATGTTACTAATTCTCCAGATATGAGATTATACTTATTCAAACCTTTTGTATAGGTTGATATCCATAGGAAATTACCATCCTGTAAGATTGAATGAATATTTGAATACAACGTTCTAAGTGGAATGGGTAATGGTAGAAAAATATTGTTATTTGGATCAAATAGGTTTATACCTCCATCCTCTGTTCCAATCCAAATATTTCCGTTTGGAGCACTACAAAACTCCCTTACTCTTTTCCCTTGTAAGCTTTGCTCATCTAAGATAGGAAAAAACAAATCGAAGTTGTTATATATATTTGTATAATAATCTACTCCTCCAAAGTAAGAGCCAACCCATATTCCATCGTCCTTATCTTTAAAAATTGAATATACTGCATTATCAGATAATGAGTTAGGTAATGATGGATTATGTCGAATGTTAACTACTTCCTCTGTTAATCTGTTATATATATATATACCAGATTCAGTTCCAATCCATAATGTGTTGGAGTTTACTTTTTCTATGGTTCTTACAAAAATTTGGTTACCATAATCATCTTTTTCAAGTAATATTCTATGAGTCTTATTAATAGTGTTTATTTCTATCAAACCCTTTTGTGAGCTGCCAAACAGCAAAAGATTATTCTGGTCTGAAAAGACAGCCTGTATTTCACCTGTATTGTAAAGTAATTCTTCATCATCAACTAAATTGAATTCAGTTATCTTTTCAGTAATTTTATCTATAAATAAAAGTGGTGAAGAGTATCTTAAAACCCATACACCACTGTTATTAGTCGGATACAGACTCACCATCTTCATTCCATCTTCTACAATTGGTATTGGGAATAATTTTAATTCATCATCTGTTATACTATAGCAAAAAATCCCTTTACCCTCTACCGACATCCATATATCACCATCATCATCAGCAACCATTTCGGTTACCACGCCATGTACCGAGTAATTCTCGGGAGTATATTTATCAAAACGATGAAAGTGTTCTTGATATATATCATAGATATAAACACCATCTTCTGTTGACACCCATATATTATCATTAGAATCCTGTAATATTCTATGAAAAACATTATCACTCAAATCACTATCAGTTGAAAATTTAAATAGTTTGAAGTTTGTCCCGTCAAATCTGTTTAATCCATCCTTTGTACCAAACCACATAAATCCAAGATTATCCTGGAAAATAGAACGTACAGTATTCTGAGACAAACCATTATCTGTATTATAATGCTTAAATGAATAGTCATTATTTGCTAATACAGATACACAGTTTATCGTATATATGGTAAAGAGTAATAAAATTAAATATACTTTCGGTCGAAACATTTAAACAGAATAACTGATAGTTAATAAAATTAATTAGAGTGGCCTGTTAATTCTTTAATGGCGTCTACCTCCTCTTCTTTGTAAGGTGATCCATCTTTGCGGAATATATCATGAAACCAAAGTTCCGGCTCACTCCCATCTGTAATTGGCGTATCCCATGCGTAAATTGTATTTGTTTTCCCAGCTACTAAACCCCAATTATACGCTCCAACATTTTCATTTTTAAGTATAGGCATGGTGTTTTGAAAAGTGCTATTTCTACTACGTGCCATATATTCGGTACAAATTAATGGTTTTTGAGTTAAACTGCGTAGTGTATCAATATACCACTGATGATTGGTAGGATCACCATAATTGTGATATGTAATTACATCTGAATTATTTATCTGATATTCAGATATCTCATCTAAATCCCAATTCCAAACACCAACAGATAATGGTTGCGATGGATTGATCTCTCTACCCCACTCAAACACATTCTCAAGTAATGGCATACTCTTGTTTCCATAACCCGAATTACCCGGCTCGTTATATAAATCCCATAAAACAATTCTATTATCGTTTGAAAATGTAGTTAGAATATCCTTTACATACATTTCAAGATTCTCAATCATTTCAGGATTAGTATGAATAGAATCACCTGGATCTTGTAACCATCCCGAGTTATGAATACCAGGCTTAGGATTTGGCTGAAGACCTGCCTTGTAGGTAGGAGTCCAACAATCATCAAAGAAAACAAACAGAGTAGAAATACCATGCTTATCAGCTATATCAAGATAGTTGTTCATTCTGCTTTTAAATCCTTCCGGGTCTGTTTGCCACGCTAAATGATGCAAATATACACGCATTGAGTTGAATCCAATGTTTTCTGCAAAACCCAATTCTCTGTCAATAGTTTCCGGATCAAATGTTTCTGCCTGCCACATTTCTAATTGATTAATAGCTGTACTTGGTATAAAGTTTGAACCTCTTTGCCATTCCCACTCACTATACCATTCATTTGCCTGCTCAGTAATCCAAACATCTCTGATTTTATTTTTTTCGACTTCATTTTGTTTTACTGACTGATTGCAAGAATTAAAAAAGAAAGAAATATACAGAAATATCGATAAAATATACAAGTTCTCTTTCATTTTCTTTAGTTTTAATAATTATTACTTCTAAATGATTGCCATATAGGGAATGCTGAAATTCTTAATCGAGCTGCTCCCATAGGAATAAGAATCAATTCATCTATATTTTCTTCAAACCGTTGTTCTTCTTTTATGGGTAGTTCAGCCGTTAATCCGTTTTCATCTATCTCCCAACCTATTATCTTTTTCCCTTTAGTTCTTATTTCCAAAGGTACACTTTCAACTGTAAAAGGATGATTGTTTGATGGCCATGTTTTGAATCTAACATCAAAATTCTTTTCTAAGGGTAATGAATCATCAATTACCAAAGCATAATTCCAGTCATCCCCTGGGTATATCTCATAACTTGGCCATTTCTCAGGGTCTGCTTTTTTCTGCCATTTAGAGTCACCAATAGCAGTTTCAATACTACTTACCTTTTCATAATTTTCTTTCAATTTAAGTGAAAATGTAATCGGTCCATAATTAATACTTCTACTATCTTGGTTTGCTTGCCATATAGATTGTGATAATTTCATAGGAATGTTTAATACAATCTCATCACCATTTCTCCATTCTCTTTCAATTCGTAAATATTTACCGTTCACCAATTCTGCAGATAGTGTTTCTCCATTTAATATAATTGACGGATTGACTGTCCATGTTGGAATTCTTAAATAAAAAGGAAAATTCACATTACCGGAAGTATTTATTATAAACTTCACAGACTCTTCGAAGGGATAATTTGTCTGCTCTATTATTTCAATGGATTTTCCATCTGCTACCGTTATGTTTGCAGAACAGGCACCATACATAGCTACAGCAACACCTCTGTCAGCAGTAGCTAAAACCAAGTGTTCAATATAATAGGGCCATCCCTGACCATGGTTATGTTGGCAGCAACGACTACTGAAAGGATTCATAGCTAAAAACGGTCCACGGTTATCTATACCGGGATGATGATTTCTTGAATCACTAATTGTTTGATTTGGTGAAGTAATATATCTGAGTGATTTCAAGTCGGGCATCATAGAAGCCGGATATGAATTAAAAGCAACATCTTCACAATGTTCCGCCCAAAAAGGGTCGCCGGTTAATCTGAGTAATATTTCATTTGAGGCCATCTGCTCTACAAACCCGCAAGTCTCTGTTCCTTGCCGTGGATCTATATATCCCATCCTTGCATTTTCGTCTGCACCAAACATTCCACCGGGAACTTGTCCAAATGTATTTCTAATCAAATGATGTACATTATATGTAGCGAGTAAGTCGGCAGAATCTTTTGAAAGCATATAATAAGAAGCAGGCTCTCTGAAGCTTTGTGCAATGTTCACATTATGCCAATTGGGCAAAGTAGATCGTTGACTCCAGTTTGCTGTATTCTTGTGAGTTTTTTCAGCCAAATCAAGTAAAAAATCTTCTCCTGTTATATTGTATAACCAATAAACACTAAGTAGATTATCTCCACCTCTGCTGTTTTCCCAGTAGTCTTCAAGAAACATGTCATCAGGTAAATTTTGTTGCCATTTAAAATAATTGCTCATTAAATCAATTACCCTTCTATCTCCTGAGTATTCGTAATAAGATTGCAAACACCAAATCATAATCATGTTACCCCATAAGTCGGGTTTACCATTCTTTTCGATGTAAGGACCAAAATAACCATCTCCGCGCTGACTGTTAAGTGCTGCCTCCAACCATAATTTAGTTTCTTTAATCATCTCTTCATCATCCAGAATGTATGCCATATTGCCATAGCCTTTTAGCCAGTATGGAACTTCCTCCCAACCAAAGTCTGTACCGGTTCCTAACCAAGCATTATTCTCTTTATCAAGCCAAGCACTTATCTCTCCCAGTTGTCCGTTTAATCCCTCTTTTTGTAATTCCAAATGTTTCAACAACCACCCGGCAGGTTTCACATCACCTACAGGTAGTTTGATAAAATTCTCCTGCAGTAATGGTGTACGATTCTGGATATAGTTAGGGTTAACTTCGTCAGTTGCAGGTCTGTCAACAATAGTTACTTCAATGTTGTTCTGTGATAATAAAGATCCAGAAAACAGAAGTAAAAAAGCAATAAATATAAGTACTGTTTTTTTCATTATAACTTTTTATTTATGGAATGGACTGATGATCGGTATCCCGTATTCTATACCAATCAACTAGTTTATCTTTATGAGGTAATTTAAATAACAACTCAGACGCTTTCTGCTGGTACCAGTAAGCAGTTGAGGAAAATTTATATTCACGTGTATGTTCGGGCGGTCGTGGTGATTGAAACATCATCACAAAACTCTTATCAAAGCAGATAACATCATTTTCATGAAAGCGATACATTGATATCATAGAACGTAAGGCATCTTTTAATGGGACACCGTGTAGAGGTGCATTAAATTCACCATCTCTGAAATACCATCCACCATTAAAATAATCTTCCAAACCGGTACCCACAATTGAAGGAACTTTTTGTTCGAAGTTATCATCTATGTAAATATATTCCGGAGCTTCCAGATATCCTAAATAGTTTGGTAGCCAACTCTGCATCGACAAACAACATCCAACAAAATGACCCTTCCCTTTTGTTTTTATAATATATTGCGGCTCAGAACCTGCATTAGTTCCGGCATTATACATACAATGCAGTCGTCCCGCATTATCAGGTAAAACATCGTATGAAGTATAATTGGCATTCAGAAACAGATGAGGTATTGACTTATCATGCAAATTTTCAACTTCAATTTTAACTTTATTAAAAGGCATTGGTAAATAGCAGTAAAAACCTCCACTTGACATTCCCAAGTATTTAGAGACATAATGTTTAAATTCGCAATGCCCTATTCCAAAAAAATCACCGATTGGTGCTTCTACCGAAGGAAAATCATTATCATCCCAATAAATTCTTAAAATCAGTTTCTTTAAGATTGATGTATCAGGCCATTTTTCTTCGCGAACATCCCAGTTTTCCCAAAACCAACCAGACATAGTCATCCATAATCGAGTAATGATACCCGGTTTGTTATATTGAGCGATTATTTTTCTCTCTCCAGGTTGTATGGGAAAAGCCTTTTGTTTAGAATCACTATTAAAAGTTGTGAGTTGCCCCGATTTGGTATTTCTAATAGAAAAAAGAGGCAAATATTCAGTTACTGGAGCAGTTTGATCTTCAATTTTAGAGTACTTATTATTTCCAAGTACTCCTAATGTTGATGTACCTGCAATAGCACCTAAAGTCATTAGAGCTTTACGTCGTGACTGTCTGCTTGCCTCTTTTTCTTTATCCATATATTAAAATATTAGTAGAATAAATTACTCATTTATTTTATATTCCAACAGTTTCATAAAGTAACCACCTACAACTGAACGAGCTTTAAAGTTCATTCTTTCAGCTGTTTTAGTATCATGCCAATCACTTATTGGTACACGCGAATGAGTTTCATCAGCATATTTATAAATAAGATCAACTAATGCTTCAAAATCATCTTTTTCACCCGTTAATGTTGCAGTCCACATAACCCAGTCTGATTTTGTATATGTAGCTCTACTATCAAGTGGGAGTCCATATTCATTTTGCTTTGTTCTGTAATAAGCCATCTCTTTCACCACAATTTCAGGGTCAAAGATATTAAATCCTAATAACTTATCCCAAACAATATTATACTTCTGACTCCAAGTTCCAGATCGATCGAATGTTAATTTATAATGATCCCCATCTTTAGCCATCTTCTCCCACTTTACTGCCATATCTTTAGCTATCTGCATATATTCGTTTGCTATATCAGTTTTACCCTGCATTTCTGCTAGCTTGCCATAAGAAGCAATACCCATAATAGCCTTTATAGATAGGTTTGCATTATGAGCTGAATGTCCTGCAAAATCATCAGTATTAAGCTGATTATCCGGATCAAGACCTTCTTTTACAAGATAGTCTGTCCAAGTTGTAAGAACATCCCAATGTTGAGCAGCATAATCTGCATTACCTTCTACTTTTGCAATTGCTGCTGTCAATATTAACATATTACCCGATTCTTCAACAGGCATATCACCTCCATAGGTTTGTCCATTAGCAAGTGGATATGTACCAACATCATGAGCAGCAAAAGGCTTTGTCCATTTTCCACTTTCACTATAGTAGAATATTGGATTTTGCATTCCCTTTACTAGATCTGGATTATATATTAAAAATAGTGGTGAAGAAGGATAAGTAATATCAACTGTTCCTATCGATCCATTACTATTATTTTCTTTAGATAAAAACAATAGGGTTCCATTTTCATCCTTCACAAGTTTATGAGCTGATACAGCCTGTCTGTATACTAATGCGCATAGCTCAGCATACTTTTTACCACCGGCTTTTAATGCATCATCCATTATGCTTCTGTTGAATTCATCACATCTTTTCATTATGGATGAGTATTCATTTACTGCCTTATTAAATGCTTGATAAATATCTACTTCACCATTATTTGTCCAGTATCCTTTAAGATTTTTCTCAAAATACTGAATTGAATATATATCATCATATCCAAGCATGATGTATCCGGTGGTATTATCAGTTGATATTTCTCCTAAATCTTTACTATAAGCTAGAACTGACATATTCTCGTTCATCTTGTCAGATAAGTTTTCAGCTTTAGCAGTTCCAACTGTTCCGGTTGTTTGGAACAGTTTTTTAACATTCCAATAGTCTCCAAAATTTAGAGAAGACGACTGTTCATTTTGACCTGCCATGTAGAAATACCCCCAGTCAATTCTAACATCATCACCTCTCTTTTCAAACATTGGTTGTTCAATAGTGCCGGTCTTTAGAAATTTCAAATCATCTTTTTCTATCATTTCAAAGTTTACAGGTTGGCTGTCATTATGCACAGCCCATTGAGGTGTAGCTTCAAAGTATATTTGTACTTCATGATTTGCTTCATCTTTTGAACGTACTTGATATGAAATGTAACTAACCGGGCGTGAAACTAATTCTAAATCATCTAAAAGAAGCGGTGAAGTGAAAATTAAATCTAACTCAACCGGTCCACAATCAAAAGTGTAGATTGTTTGTGTGGGTAAAACAGAAACAGATTTTTGAACAGCAGTAATAGTTAATGCTGCTTTCTCCGGTTCATTTTCATATAGACCAAAATCAACATAACCACCTCCGGTTCTATTGTGACCATGGGCAGTAATAATATTTTTACCCTTTTTAAGTAATGCTTTAATATCATCTGTAAGTGGTTCTTGAACATTGAAGTTCCAAGAATAATTTGTTCCTACAACCTGCTCCCCATTTATATATAATTCAAATATATCATCATGAGAATAATGAAGATAAATATCTCTACCTTCAAGATCTTCCTCTAAAATAAATGTTCGGCGAATCCATATATCATTTGTATCCCATAACGTAGATAGGTTTGGTTCATTACGAGTACCAAAAGCTGACAATCCTGTTTCCCAAGAACTATCATTAAAATCTATTGACTTCCAATCTCCTCTGGGTTGATTAAAAGTATATTTACCTTCCCACTTCTCTTCATGGACTGTTGGTAAAACAGCCTTTAATGGCAAACTTTCAACTCCCATAAATCTATAAACTTCTCCATCAACCCTTAGGGCTCCAAGTAATGGAAACTCTTTTTCAGTCCAATGCCTCACTTGATCATCGTATAAATTATCGACATTTGACCAAGCATTAAAATATGGATCAATAGTCACCAATGGGTATGATGGTGCACGTAGATCTGTTTTAAGATCGGTAGATATAACGGGACTATTTTCCGTTGAAATAACACAAGAAACAAGAGTGAGACAACAAACAAATATTTTTAGAATATTAAATCCCGATTTAACCATGGCTTTGATATTTAATTTATTATTCAAAAACAAGTGAGGTCCAGATAATTTTCTGAACCTCACAAAGAAATATTCTTAATTACTTAATTTTAATTACCTCTGAATAAATTGCCTGATCTGCTCCAGCAGTTCTCACACCAACTCTTGCATAAAGTGCTTTTGCCGTGGCAAACTCTTGGTTTTCTGATAAATCCATTGACAAATTTAATGCACCTGCTTCCAGACCTCTAAAATCCTGTCTGCCAATATAAGCTACATCATCAACAAAATGAGTCTTACTAACCAATAACATTACATAATCAATATTTTCGGTTTGCACAACCTTATTAACTGTGAATGTACTACTTAACACTGAACCACTCAATGAAATGTTTGCATTAGATATGGTAAAGTAGGGTGTAACTCCAACATCTATAGTTGTAGATCCTTTCACATTAATAATTGTTGTATCACGTGAATTAACCCAAGGGCCATTTTGATTTCTTGTTACTAATTTATATTCACCATCAAAAAGCAGAGCTTTAAAAGTTCCATCCTGTCCAACATACACAGGGATATTGTCTCTTAATTCATAGCCATCCTGGTATAGTTGCAACTGAATTGCCTCACCTGTTCCACGTAAACCAAGTGTCTGCCCGTTATATGTAACCTTGCCATGGAGTTCCGATTGTGGAGCATCGTAGTTATCTAATCCACAAGCAGTAAAGACTATTAACGACAAGAATAATATTATAAAGTATTTATTTTGTATCATAATTTGTTCTATTTTATAGATAATACACACTCTTTATTGATAAGGATTTCTAACCAATTTAGGATTATTATTTATCCAACCCTGATCAATGAAGTTATAATAATTTCTCAATTGGAAATGACGAGGGAAGGGTGACATATGAATTTTTACTTTGTCAAATATCCATTTTCCATGATTAGGATTTCCAGGATCGTTAACAAGATATGGGAATAGACCCCATTGTTGTGCATTAGGATCATCTTGAATTCCATTCCACACCTGATCAGCTAATCTCCAGCGTTTCAAATCCCAGTATCTATGATCTTCAAAAGCAAACTCAACTCTTCTTTCCTGTACAATATCATCAAATGTCATCGAGGTGAGTAATTGTATTCCTGCTCTTTCTCTAACCATGTTTAGGTATGAAAGCGCTTTTGCAGATTGGCCAAGTTCAAATGCTGCCTCAGAAGCAATCAAAACAGCTTCAGCAAATCTAAATCTAGGAAACCACATCTCACTTCTCCTACCTCGAGTTGAAGCAGCGGGAGTCTCATCCAAAAATTTACGGAAGAAAAAACCTGATTTGTTTACATACTGATCATTCGACTGATTGGGACCGTTAACTGAAGTTATAATAACTCCATCATCATCAGTATTACCAGGAGAGCTTGTAATAACATTCCATTCACCATTATCTAAATACTTTTGTCCTGCTTGTAATACTACTGGCATACCTTTGAATACAGCACCCGGATAAATTATACTTCCCCATAATCTTGGATCTTTATTTGCAAACGCATCTTCAGGATTATCATAAAAGATATAATTACCGCTGTTATCTCTAATGTTTATTTCGCCATCCCTATCGTTAATATACTCAAAATCTTCTACAAGATTAAGTATCGGACCAGCATACGCACGGTCGATATCTTCAGCGTGAGAAGCAGGAATATTGATCTGTGTGAAACCATTAGTTTGTCCCGGATACTTATAATCACGTGCCCAAATCACCTCTTTGTTGTTTTCCTTAACAGAAAGAGCTTCATAAAAACTTCTACCTAAATCATCTGGTTTTGATATCTGCAATTCATACATTTCACCATTTATTACCTCTTCTGCAGCAGATAATGCTGTTTCATAATATCCACTTGCAAGATTTGCAGGGATACCTACTTCACCACCGGGTGTTGTTATAGGACTTGTCATCTTATTATTGTAGTTGGCAAGTGATCCTGCATAAACTGCAGCTCTGGCTTTTAGCATTAAAGCAGCCCATTTATTTGCCCTAGCAGCATTAACAGTTGGATCAGTTGGTAGCATGTTTTTAATAGCCTCACACTCAGAAATTATATAATTATAAATCTCTGCCTCAGTTGATCTCGGATACTGTAAAGTTGTTATATCCATGCCTGGAGTATATTCAAAAATATCATCACCAATTATTGGCATTCCACCCATACCTCTTGCCATATTAAAATACAGCCATGCTCTGATAAAACGAGCTTCTCCTTCCAATTGGTTCTGTGTTTCAGAGTCTAACACTTCCGTTTCGCGTACTCCTTTCAGAAACTGATTAAGGTTTCTCATCAAAGTATAATCATACACTCTCCAGCGATTATCTTCAAATCCCTGACGATTATCAGGTCCGCTATCAGATCTAGAGGCTTCATCTAAAATGGTATATGAATATGAGTCGTCTATATGCTGTCCCCAAGTAATTCTACCATAGAAATTTGCCAGAACCGATTTAATCATCACTTCATCACCGAAAACTTGATCATCAGACAATATTGTATCCGGTTCTCGCTCTAGGAATTCAGAACAACTACCCAGTGTAAAAAGCATTAATGCTAATACAATAAATATATTTTTAATTTTCATAATCATTTAGAATTTAACTGTTAAACCAATATTTACAATCCTAGTAGTTGGATATGCTAATCCATTTGTATCCTGGATTTCCGGGTCAACACCAATCAAATTAGAGATACCAAATAAGTTTTGCCCTGCAACATAAATTCTCAAATCAGATAATGCTGCTTTTCCAACAATTGATTTTGGAACATTATAACCAAACTCCAAGTTTCTTACTTTCAAGTACCTTACATTTTTCTTCCAGAATGTACTATTCCAGTAATTACTGTGGCTGCTATTACCAATCAACAACATTGGGAACTTTCCGGGGATTAATTCACTATTAGCATCCCATATATCAGCCAATCTCCAGGTATCTTCCATATAAAACTCCGGATTGTTACCACCATCATGGAATGGATTTCTTTGTTCCCACTCCTGATACCAAGTAGATAAAGCACCTCCGGTTAAATCAAATGCAAGATCAAATCCTTTCCATCCAAAGTAGAAATTAAATCCAAAGTTAAATATTGGTGTAGAATCCTGACGGTAACCAATTGGACGTTCATCTAACCAGTTAATAGTTCCATCACCATTCACATCAACGTATTTTACATCACCGGGACGCAATGTCTTATTACCCTGTCTGTCGTTATCAATAGGCCATGAAGCAATCTCTTCCCAATTCTGGAACTGTCCATCTGCCTCAAGTCCCCAATTCAAATAACCATAGCGCTGTTCAATTGAATTTCTATACACATTCCATGAGTTACTAAAACGTGGCTTATATTGTTCCCAATCGTAGAATCTAGCATAAGTAGCATTCACACCAATAGAATATGTCAAATCACCTGCAACGTCATTCCATTTTGCTAATATATCATAACCCATATTCATATCTGAATTCAAGTTTTCTCTCGGAAGACTAAATCCTACTTCTGACGGTAATAATATATCGTATCTTGAAGCCGGTAAACCGGTTCTTTTTCGTCTGAAAAAGTCAAATGACCCTGTAAGTTTACCATTATAAAAACTAGCATCTAAACCCACGTCAAGAATTTCTGCTTTAATCCAAGATAAGGTAGTAACAGGCAAACCACGTGGAACAGTACCAATTGTATATTTATTATCGATAACAGAACCACCATTTTTATAAGTATATCCACCCATATAATCAAAAGCATTATATCCACTGACATTATCATCTCCTAATAATCCATAAGATGCTCTGATCTTGAAGTCTGAAAACACATCAGTTAAACGACTGTCACGCCAGAAATTCTCTTCCGACAATCTCCATCCAACAGATCCTGAAGGGAAAAATCCCCATCTGTGATTTGGTGGAAACTTCCATGATCCGTCATACCTACCTGAGAATTCAACTAAATACTTTCCTGCAAAATCATAATTAAATCTACCCAAGAAACCTACACGTGCTTGTGTATTATTACCCACATCATCATAAGTATCCATCGTTTCATAATCAATCAAATTAAGTGCATTAGATGTAGGAATTGAGTGCACCCATGTAGTCGGTGTATCCCTCTTAATTGTTTCTGCACCAACTACAGCTGCTATATTATGAAGTCCAAACTTTTTGTCATAGGCAAGCTGAATGTTAGTTGTAACATCTTCTGTATAACCTTGTCTTCTTTCACGCCAAGGGTTATTGTTTTCAAAGATTACCGGATATGTATCAGTATCATCGTCATAACCATATAATTTATATGTATACTCATGATTATCTAACTTTTGATTTGCTAAAAAATAACTGAAAAGTGCTTTCGCTTTTAATCCATCAAAAATCTCATACTCTGCATTAAAATTCAATTGAGCAACCCTCCAAGTATCTTCAAATTTTCCTGCTGTGTCATATGTAAGCCAACCAAAGTTTGTTGCCGGGTTTGTTGATGTAAGGGTAGGATAAAGTGGGTTATCATTTGCAAAAGGTCTTCTGGTAGGTAAATTCCTATATGTACCAAATCTTGGCATCCAATAGTCATCCGCTTCCGGAACACCTGGATTTATTCTTTTTTCAATACGTCCATTCATACCTCCACCTATTCTGAAGCGGTCTGAAATATTAGCATTAACATTCATCTGAATGTTGGTTCGCTCAAAACCACCATAATTTACAATCATAGCATCCTGACGGAGATTACCAACACTAAGATAATAGTTTATGTTTTCTGAACCACCTGAAACATTAGCATTAACATATGTTTGAGGTGACACTTCCCATATAAAATCATACCAATCAAATGGAACATACCCTTTTTCAGTTCCTTGCTGCCATTTTTGATAATCTTCCTGTGAGTAAGTATAGTTTGTGGCTCCCTGAACAGTTTGTGATTGAATATAATTTTTTACATAAGTTTCTGCACTTGCCGGACGGGGAAATGCATACAAACTTTGCCATCCATAATAAGTGTTTAATGTAACAGTATTTTTAGTATTTCTTGTACCCCTTTTGGTTGTTACAACAACAACACCATTAGCCGCCCTTACTCCATAAATAGCAGCAGATGCATCTTTCAAAACAGAGATAGTCTCAATATCATTAAAGTCGATATTATTAAATTGACCTGCATCAGATTGAATACCATCAATTACATAAAGTGGCGCACCCATATTCCTGATCTGAATATTTGTAGACGCTCCGGGACGACCATCAACCTGACGTGAATTTATACCTGGTATTTTTCCCACAAGTGCTCCCGAAGAAGTTGATGCTTGTGATCTACTTATATCTTCAGCTCCAATAACAGAGATTGCCGATGTTAAAGACTCTTTTCTCTGAGAAAGTCCAAACCCAGTTACAACTAATTCGCTTAGAATCTCAGTATCTTCGGATAATACAATTTCAATATTTGTCCTTCCATTAACATTAATTCTCTGATCTGTCATACCCACATAAGATACTTCTAACACAGCATTTGGTGAGACATTCGATAAACTATAATTCCCATCCATATCAGTGATTGTACCAACAGAAGTATTCATAACCTTTATAGTAACACCTACGAGAGGCTCTCCCAAAACATCTCTTACAATTCCACTCACAGTTAAGTTTTGAGCAGTTATACCAAGGGCAAGAATCCACATGAAAGCGGAAAGCAAACCTTTGCTGAAATTAAAAAAACTTTTCTTTTTCATTCTTTCATTTTGTTTAGATTATTATAGATTTCATAAAATAATTTGAATATAAATTAATATATCATTTTTAGTTTATGTGTATGTTATGTGTTTCCATTGCAGGTATTACATATTCTGAATTTATAAATAATTCCTCCTTTCCTTTTAAAATTTTAAATCCGACTGAACTTATATACATATTTCTTGGATGAATCAATGAATCACTTTGATGTGCGTGAAACACTATTTTCAAATCCCCTTTTTTGTCTATAAACATAGAGCTATGTCCAACTCCAACAAGATCTCCAGGCTTTTGAAGTAATGGGTTATGCTCATACTTAGACCACTCACCCATTATATCCGTTGCTGTAGCACATCCAATACCATAAAACTGACTTTCATAACTGTTTGCAGAATATGTCATATAATAAATACCATTGTGTTTTATAACAAAAGCTCCTTCATTTACTCTTGGCCATACTTCTTCCCATTCCTGAGACACATGTATACAAGGATGCATTGTTTCTTTTTTTATTGTTTTAAGATCTTGCTCTAATTCTGCTACCCAGATATTTAAACCGTCATTAAATCTATCAAAAAAAATATATGGTGTTCCATCATCGTCAATAAATAACGTGTTATCAATAGTTTTCTCACCCTCAATCATCGGTCTCTGTTCATTTTGTACAAAGGGGCCCAAAGGAGAATCTGATGTTGCAACACATATATGCTCATCTGCAGAATAATACATATAAAACTTCTCTTTTACGAAATAGACCTCAGGTGCCCAGAACCATTTATCTCCATATGAATCATCTTTATGAAGAGCTAATCCATTTAAATCATTATTTACTTTTCTCCATGTTTTAAGATCACTTGAAATCATTACCTCAATTCCATCTGATGCACCGGTACCATATGCATAGTAAGTATCTTCAAAAAGCATAATAAATGGATCTGCTAACTGAACTAAATTAGCAGTATCGTTTGCACCATTATAAGAATGTGATGTTAAAAGTGCTGATAAAATTATTATAAGGTAAAATAGTTTTTTGGTCATCTTATGTTTTAATAGAGTTAGTTGTACAAAACTAAAGGAAAAACATATATAAAATTTAAATATTGTCTCACAAAATAACAAATATTGATCAAAAAAAACAAAAAGTATAAGAAAATGTAATCCTTAAGTACTACAAAAGGATAACATTTTTTTATACTTTAAAAGTAAAAATTAGCTCTTACCAGAATATGGCTTGATCTTCATCAGGAATAAGAGTACTCACGTTACGTTGCATTAGCATTGTACCCTTACAATGATATGGGAATACCATATTGCTACTTGAAACTGTGTCTTCGTACTTATAATCCATAGTTAATGTATAAAAGCGTTTAATGATATGAGGGCGATCAATATCCACTTCTTCTTTAATTTCATATGTGGGCTGTCCTAACACCTCAAATCCCAATTGAGGGTTATCGGCACTTAGAACTAACTTGCCTTTTTTCTGATAAAGAGTAGTACCTTCTTCAGCATTTGGATCATCAATTTCGGTAACTTCTTCAGGATCCAAAAACTCACATCTGATCTTAAAATCTCCACGATTCTCAGCAAGCTCTTCGGTGATACCTGCAAAAAAGAAAACGGTGTTTTCATCAACAACTCTGGTTTCACGTGTGGTTGCTGTCATATACTTCGTAGTATTGTCACCGAAATACACATACATACTTCCTGAGTTATATACACCAGAGTAATCATTAAACGGCATTACCCATAGTAGGGCTTTTTGGCGTCCCTTGTATGTGTTCATTGTATAAGAAGCATCCGGAAGTATAGTTAAAGGAAGTACCCATTTATCTACAAGATCAATTCCTGAAAAACGGAAATCGATATTGAAGTAGCCTATATCAGAACCTTCGGGAATACTGGAAGTTTTAGAATGAAAGCTATAAAAATTCTCTGGTAATTGCTTATAATACAGATCACTTCGTTCTGTATACTTATCAAAATTCAGATCATTAAGAGTGTCATTATCAACAGCAACTCTAACATTATAATTTATATTGTTTGTTTGTGACCCGCTCACAACAATTGGAAGCCTATAAGTAACAACCTCATTATTTGGATTATACCTTAGGTAAATAACTGAAACATCATCTCTGTTTATTGGTGCTTTTAAAGATACCATGCGTGTATATAATTCATCTTCCCACTCATCATTACAACCGGTGAAGATAAAAAGTGCACTAAACAAGATGATCAAATAAGAATAAAAATTTTTCATATTTTATATATTTATTTCTCTTTTGAAATGTAAATTATTGTTTATGATTAATCAAATGAAGGCCATCCCGGTGCTTGTGTCAGACGGGCATTTCTTCTTAATTCATTATACGAAACAGGCCAAAAGTATTTTCTCATCGACCAAGATGTCTGAACACTTGAAACAACTACCTGCTCATAGAAATATTCGCGGTACTCTCTTGGTACGGTGGTATTACAACCATAAATCATTTGGCTTTCTTCTTCCGGAGCATCTTTCCAGCGGCGCAGGTCATAATATCTTTGGTTTTCACCAAGAAATTCAATCTGACGTTCCCTCTTTAAATGCTTTCTAAACTCATCAGGATTGCTATAAGGGTCGCCCATACCTATTTCGTTAAAGTTTACGAGACCAGCACGAAGACGAACTGGAAGTACGGATGCTTTCATAGCCTCTACATCGCGTGAAATTGAGTAAGTCTCAGAATTATCCCATGAAGCAATCTGATATGAGCCGGTTAGTTCGTTCAATGCTTCAGCATACATCAAAAGGATGTCGGCATATCTTATGGCTGGATCAACCTTAGGGTAAACCGTACCATCTCTATAGCTTTCTTTTGGATTTACAAACTTCATCATTCCTATACCAGTAGGTATCCATTGATCGTCTGTACTCACAATTTTTCTTCCTTCATCTTCACCATAGTAATAGAATGTTTGGAAGTCCCTATTCTGTGCATCTCTAGCACTGGTGTTAGACCAGTTAGCACCATTAAAAGCAACTGAAGCATAGAAGCGTGGCTCACGGTTTGCATATTCTAACCATACATCTTTTCTTAGGAACGGATATTGACCATCATATTCTGTAAATCCTTTTAGGCTTGTGTTACGATCAAATGGTTTACCATCAACCATTGCATAAGCATCGGCTTGCTTTCCGGTGATACCGTGACAGTTCCAGCCACCTCCCTTGTTAACAGGCATTTGATGGCGTGTCATCGACTGAATTCCATACTCGTCATTTAACTGGTTGTCACCTCTCGAAAATATTAGCTCTGGATTCTCAGACACATATAAATCGCCATTAAACAATGCACGGTAAGAATCAAGTGGATCAATGTCAGACCATCCTCCCTCTTTAAATGTTTTTTCTGAATAAACAGGATGATAAGGAGGTTCTATTGTATGTGGGTATGCACCCCAAAGACCACCATTAAGACGTTTTGGTGCTGTATACAGTTCATATTTATTCAGCTTAATTACATCTAACGATGCTGCAGCAGCTTTTGCCCATTTCTCTTCATCATATTGTGCTGATATTAGTTGATTTCCCTTATCATCAACAAAATCTGCCATTTCAGCATTACCATTCATAAGTGGACTGGCACCGTATAGATATGCCTTGGCACGAACTGCTAATGCAGCTCCTTTTGTTGGACGTGATGCATCGCGTGTACTTCTATCGGTTTCAAGAAGTTCTGCTGCAAGCAACATCTGTTCTGATATATATTCAACACATTCATCGTAAGTATTCCTTGGAAGTGCAAGTTCAGAGTATGAAGACTCATAATTCAGACCTTCATCCGGTAATATCGGAATCGGACCATATTTTCTAAGCAACAACCAATAGAGATAACCCCTTATATAATATGCTTGACCTTTAAGGTCTAGATACATCTCTTCAGTGATTTCGGGCCCCGGATGTACATTTTGAATGAAGATGGATGCCTGGCGAATTCCTTCGTACGACTGATCCCATGGACGTGATATTAAAGCACCTACGTTGCCACTATATTGTGGACCATATTCACCAAATTTATAGTTTGAAAATGATAAACCTGCTCCGTCTTCTGTGAAAATCATATCATCAGAATAATTAGTTAGAGTAAATCTAACGTGTCCTACTTCCAAGTTGAAAGATAGTAGTTGATAATATGCATTTGCAAGCCACTCCTCGGTATAGTCTCTACTATTAAATATCCTATCGAGATCTTGTCTATCGTTGAAATATCGCTCTACATTTAAGTAATCAGAACATGCAGTGAAGAGAGTCCCCAAGCATATTAATATAGATAATAAAGTATGTTTTTTCTTCATTTGATTGAATTTTATTAGTTTAATTGATAACATTAGATATTGACTGTTACACCAAAGGTTACAGTTTTACCCAGAGGAT
The DNA here is from genome assembly GCA_015478775.1 of Fermentimonas sp. Taxonomy (GTDB): domain Bacteria; phylum Bacteroidota; class Bacteroidia; order Bacteroidales; family Dysgonomonadaceae; genus Proteiniphilum. The sequence goes on from JADMKP010000004.1 coordinate 154,861, forward strand.
ATCTCATACCATTTGAACTTCCCATTTCAGGATCCCAAAGTTTGAAGTTTGAGAATGTTAGTAAGTTCTGACCTATAACATGAAATCTAACCTGATCCATGTAAAATATTGTAGTAAACTTCTTTGGTAATGTATAACCCATTTCAAGAGTCTTTAACCTTACATATGAACCATCGCGAAGCCAATATGTAGATGCACGGTAATTATTGGTGTTACCTCCATAGCTAAGACGTGGATATTCGGCATTAGGATCTTCATTTTCTCCTAAAATCCAACGATTTGAGCTTGCCATATCTTCAATAATATTACCCCATTCGCCATTAACAAAAGGATATACAGTGAACCCATCAATAAAAAAGTGAGATTTACCTGCACCTTGGAAATGTACATTAAAATCAAATCCATTCCAGTTAGCAGAAAGACCAAGTCCATATATAAGATTAGGTCTAGTTGTAGCTCCAATTGGTACTATATCGTCGTTATTAATTATTCCATCACCATTAATATCTTTGTACTTGATGTCACCTGGCATAATATCCTTTTGGTCGCCAAAATCTTGACGTGGGCTATTGCGTATATCTTCATAATCTTCAAACAGACCAAGCGCAATGAGACCTTTAGCTTGACTCACACGGTAACCTGTGTTGCGTAGGTATGGATAACGATTAACCATCTCATCGGCTTCAGTAATTTCGTTCTTACTGTATGTGAAGTTGCCACGTAGTTGCAATCCTACTTCACCTACTTTATGATCAAGCTTGAAGTTACCATCAAATCCGTTTGTTTTTACGCTTCCTACGTTGGCGGATGGGTTTTGACCCTGAATACCTACCATATCCGGAAGAAAAGAACGGACCATATAAATACCATCACGATGTTCGGCAAAATAGTCAACTGTAAATCCAAACTTATCTCCCCATAGATAAATGTCCATTCCTAAGTCATGTTTGCGAGCTACTTCCCATGTAACATTGTTTGATGATACACGTGTATAAGTTAATCCATTGTAACCAAATGCACTATTAAGATCTCCCCAGTTATAATAAAGTGCTTGATCGCCTGCACCGGTATTGCGATCATAATTACCATAATCAGCAAGATATGGGAAACGTGAAGATGAATTGTCAGTTCCTACCTCACCGTATGAATAACGTATTTTCAACATACTCATCCAATCGATATTATCTCTTACGAAACTCTCCTCAGCAACGTTCCATGCTGCAGAATATGCCGGAAAGAAACCAAACTGATGCCCTTTAGCAAAATTTTCTGAACCATTATAACCAAAGTTGAAATTAAGCAAATATCGGTTCATATATCCATATGAAAGATTCCCAGCCACACCTTGATGACGACGAGCAATACCTTCCATGATGTTATCTCCATAACTTGATGTATTTATATAGTTGTCGTGTGTATATTTAACAACACTTGCAATATTGTGGTTACCTATATCAGTTCCGTATGATAGTTCTGCTTCAACAAACTCTTTACGATCACCAAAAGCATTTGAATGCTGCTCAAGTAGTCTTTCTGGCACTAATCTATTAAATACTATTCTACCATCAGAGTCGCGTTGACGTTCCGCACGCCACATCTCAGGATTTTTGCGACGTTGAATATAGTTATGGTTATATGTATCATAACCAAATCGTCCAATAAACTTAAGACCCTCTGTTATAAAATGCAAGTCTTGTTGCAACGATATGTTTGAATTGATTGTATTTTGCCATACCTCAGCATATCCCGTTTGAGTGGCCACAGTCCAAGGATTATATTTATTTTCCAGCATTTCGCTTTCTTCACCTTGTATAACAGGCACATATCCGTTAGAATACATAACCGGCATTGTAATAGGATTATATCCAAATACCGAATTCCAAATATGGTCCGACGAGGCTCCTGCATGATTTGTTTTCTCTAATGCACCACCAATACCTACTTGTACAAGTGTAGTTTCGGTAATATTCATATCAATATTCATGCGATAATTATACCTTTGATAATTAGCATTAGTATCATACTCTTTCATTGTTTTGTCTACATGATACATACCACCTTCATCAAGGTAACTACCCGATAAATAATAACGAGCTCTTGAGCCTCCACCTCTTACACTTACTGAGCTTCGGTGAGTTGGAGCACCATCTTTAAGAAGAAGATTCATCCAGTCTACATTAGGGTAAATATCAGGGTCGAGCTGCTCATCAATCATCATTAGTTCCTGATTATTATATACAGGACGCTGATTACGTGATACCCGTGCTTCATTTGCCATTTTAGCATAAGTGAGCCCATCTACAAACTTTGGAGTACTTGTACGCGTAGTCCATGTGTATTCCGACTTACCTGTTACTTCCACTTTTCCATCGTTACCTCTTTTTGTATTTATGAGGATAACACCGTTTGCACCACGCGACCCATAAATTGCTGTTGCCGATGCGTCTTTTAGCACTGAGAACGATTCGATATCCTCAATATTTAGTTCGTCCATACCGCGTTCAAATCCATCAACAAGGATAAGTGCACTAGAACTTCCTCCAAAAGTAGATATACCTCTAATCCAGAATTCTGAAGTGTTAGATCCCGGCTGTCCCGAACGTTGCATTGCAAGAACACCAGCAACATTACCGGCCAATGCATTACTAATACTTGATACTGGTGTAGATAATGTTCCTACGTCTACAGTTGTTATTGCACCTGTTACGGTTACTTTCTTTTGAGGTCCCATACCGGTAATAGTAACAGCATCCAGTTCGGTTGCATGCGACTCTTTAAGTACTAAATTGAGCACCATGTCTTGGTCTTTAATCAAATGCTCTTGTGTTTCAAATCCTAAGTATGAGAACTCTAAATATTGAAATGATTCTAGCTGAATAGAGTATTCACCGTCGATATTAGTTGCGACACCTAATCCCGGTTTCTCTTTTACAATAACAGTTGCCCCAATAAGAGGCTCCCCCTCTTCATCCAGCACTGTTCCAGAGACCTGAACAGTAGTTTTTTGTGCGAAAGCACCTATAGTATATATAACCAAACATAAAATGGTTAGAATGTAATTCTTCATCTTTTCGTGTTTTATTCTTTTAATTGATTGATTTTATTAGGTCATTATTCTACAGAGATAGTGCGAATACGTTTGTTTTCACGATCAGCAACGTAGAATGTTTCTGTTTCTTCATCGTAACAGATACCTGTGGGCTCACGAAAACGTGCTGTTTCACGTGCTTCACCATCAATCCAACCCCATACTCTTCCATCTACACCAACACTACCTCGACCTGCAAATGTGCTTACTTCACCAGTGGGTGTTACTTTTCGTATAGCATCATTATGATGATCGCAAACATAAAAGTCGTAGATATCAGCTTTGCCTTCAGCTTCATATTGTTTGTTTTTCACAAATACACCTTGACGGGGACGATTGAAACGGGCCGAACTACCGGGTGCGTCTTCATAACCACTTTCTCCACCTAAATCGCCCACATGTAGAACAGAGGATACCATTTCCTTTGTTTCTTTATCATAAGCACATCTATATACACCATTAAATCCTGTTATATATACGTATAAGTCGTCCGGATGACGAAACATAAAGATATGATCAGATGAATTCGCTTTTACACTAAATAGTAGCTTACCATCCCACATTTGAGCTTGCTCATCAAACACCTGTTTGGCCTTATATACAGAAGAGTTCGACCATGTATTATAAAACTGAGCACCATCACTCATAGATACTGCCGAATAAGAGGTTTGAGCATATAAGTATGGATATACCTTACGAAAGCCCTCATTACGCACAGCGTAAAACATATGAGGCATTTGATGTCTATCATTCCAGTTTCCTCGACCATTATCATCTACAAAGAATAATGTATCGCGTGTAGGTGTATCAAATAGCATAGATTTTACATTCTGCACTCCTGCCTGACCTTTCATAAATACTGTTGAAACCTCTTCTGTATTTAGGTTAATCTTTCTAAGTGCTGCCATACCTTCTGAGTCGATACAATAGATAACTTTATTGCCTTCCTCATCGATATCAAACTCAAGCCACCATGGATTTTGAAATTCAGCTTCTTCAAATGAACCGTTTATAATGCTCGAAGAGTTTGTCTGAGGATCAACTTTCCCGATAAGTGTACTTACCAGCAGTGCTGATTGAAGATTAAAAGTTTCATCAAATTGGTGTTCATCAATAAGCTTATTACTCTTATCATTTATTCTTACAACTATATCACCCCTGTTAGATCGACGTGGCGCCATTACACAAATTTTGCTACCCGATGAGCCAATAACTGGTGCTGAGACTCCTCCTATCAGAACTTCAATATTTTCAATATCAGTACCAAAGTTACTACCTTCAATAAAGATAAGTGTTCGCACAGGTCCCTCTTTGGGATAAAAGTCTGTAAATAATACCGGCTGCGATGGATCGGCTGGTACGGCTTTTTTGTTGCCTTCAAAACCTCCATCTTGACTACAACTTGTGGCTAAAAAGCCTATCGCAATAAAAATTGCGACTAAACAAGCAGAGTACTTTTTTTGATAATTCATTAGCATTCTTTTTTGATAGTGTTATTAAATATTTAATATTAATTATTAGTAAAGTATAATTAGTTTATGTTTGGAGCATTAGAATATGTAAATATCCAGCATATTTATTTTAGAATTAATAGTATTAAAAAAAGATTATATAGTTAATTTAAACCTTAAATTTATTGATGATATAGAATATATTTATAGCATATTTATAGCGTTAAATTCCGCGCAAACCTACAAGATAGCATGTAGAAACACCCTCAATTATGTATCAATAAATAACAATTATGTATCTTTAAAAAAAGTAATTTATGTGCAATTTCCGTAACAGTATAGTACTCTGATGAATATAAAAAATCGAGTAGGAGGAAAACGAAGTAGTTTTCTACCTACTTTCGTTTTCCGACCTC
>JADMKP010000005.1 GCA_015478775.1 Fermentimonas sp.
TTTTGCTCTTCCTCTTGGACTTGAACCAAGGACCCTCTGATTAACAGTCAGATGCTCTAACCAACTGAGCTAAGGAAGAATTTATATCATTACCTGAAAAAGTGATGCAAAAGTAGTACAATTTTCTGAAAGAACCAATACAAGCCGAAAAAAAATATATCAAAATATATAATTTACTTTTCGAACTTAAAGTAAGTTGATGATTTTCTGTATTACACCATCTTTAGGTTCTGATAAATTTATCCAATAAATGTTTTTATCTCTTCTAAACCAGCTTAGTTGCTTGCGTGCGTAATTGCGCGAATGTTGCTTTATTTTGTCTATTGCAAACTCTATAGAACACTTGCCATCAAAATAATTAAACAGCTCTTTATAGCCTACAGTATTTAGGGAATTTAGATGACGCATGGGATAAAAACCCCTTGCCTCCTCTTCTAAGCCATCTTTAATCATTTGATCTACTCTGAGGTTTATACGATTGTACAACTCATTACGGTCACGATTAAAACCAACCTTTACAATCTTAAATGGTCTTTCTTTTTTTATGCTTGTTCTAAGAGATGAATAGGGTTTCCCGGCCATTAGACAAATCTCTAATGCATGAATTACTCTTTTTGGATTTTTGAGATCGACTTCATCATAAAATTCCGGATCAAGCAATTTCAATTGACTGCGAATAGGATCGATTCCCTCTTTTTGGTAAAGTTCTTGCAAATCCCTTCTTAAATTATCATCTATGGTGGGTATATCATCAATACCCTTGCATACGGCATCGATATACATCATAGATCCACCTGTCATAACCACTGTGTTGTGCCGGGTATGAAGTTCTGCTAAGAGAAGCAGAACCTCATCTTCGAATTCACTTGCGCTGTAATAATCCTGGGGATTGAGCTTGCCTACAAAATAGTGTTTAACACGCTCTAGTTGATTTTTATTTGGGGCAGCAGTTCCTATTGTCATTCCATTATAAATCTGTCGGGAATCGGCAGATATAATTGAACAACCTAATTCTTCCGCTACTCTAATACTCCACTCAGTTTTTCCAACTCCGGTGGGCCCGAGAAGCACAAGTAACGTTTTCATTTTTTAATTAGAATCTTTCAAAGGTATCTAGTTCTGAAGATGGGTCTTCTAAATTATCCAACCCTTCAAAACCCTCTGCATCAAGTTCATCTATATCGAATCCTTCATCGCCATAAAACGACTCACCCAAATCGATAGAAACCGCAACTGGCTTAACTTCGTCTTGTTTGACTATTTGAGGAGGTGCTTCACCTACTGCTATTGAGCAAAATGGTTTTTTAAGATTCTTTCCTGGTATAATTTCCGATAACTCGATATAAAGTGCTCTATCAGTGAGATAATCAAACACAAACATCAACTTTTGTTTTTCATCTTCTAAAAAGTCGTTTAAAACACAATCTTCCATAACTAATGAGTCAACATCTGAATCGGTATCCATCTCTATCAAAGTTATTTCTTGTTTCTTGCGCCATTTATCATCGCTTAAGAAAAACGAGGCCATCTCTTTTTCGCTATAACCGATACTTTCTATAAGCGTGCTATATAAATCCAAAAATGTTGCATCGGCATCAATTTTAATCTCTCTTTTGAAGTCGTTTACTTCATCCGATAAAATTAGAAATTTGAAAATCATATTTATTTTGTTTTTCTTATTTATATATAAATTCCTAAACGTGTAGTTTGATAGTTCAAAGTTAGTAAAAAGTTTTAATTCAAAACAAACAGCTTGTTTATTTATGCGGTTATAAACTGTTGAACCTATCTATTGATTAATTGTTTTATATATAGAAATACAAAGTAATTATGAATAAATTTAAATATATGCCTATAGATTCTGATTACACAGAATTGTTGGAAAAGGAGATGGCAAAAGATAAATCGAGAGTGATATTTTTTTCTTACTCAGAAGAGCCTCAACTGGAAGAATCGAATGGCAAGATAACAAACATAGAAGATATAAAGGACGAGGGATCTTTTCTACTCTTTGATAATGGAGACAAGGTTCGGCTAGATCGCATAGTGGTCATTAATGGCATACCTGGTCCGGCTTATGACGAGTATGATGCCTATGCACTTGCACCATTGACTTGTAAGGCTGGATATGACGAACCTATGTGCAATTAATCTTAAATAAATTTTTATCTTTGCTGACATAATGATATATTTTTTTTGTAAATGGCTTTAAAACAGCAACAGGAACTTAAACAGTTACAAAGGCTTTCTCCTCTTCAGATGCAGGTTATAAAGCTTATTGAGCTGAATAATGTGGAAGTAGAAGAGCGTATAAAACAGGAGATAGAAGATAATCCTGCAATTGAAACGGCAGAAGCTGAGCAGAGCAGGGATGATAGTAACGAAGACTCAAGCACATCTGAAGAACTTTCGCAAGAGGATATTATTTTGGGTGACTATTTATCGGATGATGATGTGCCCGATTACAGACTGAGTTTTACTACGGGCAAGAATGAGCCCGATTTGGTTGAATTTAGTTATTTTGATGATAAATCGCTTCATGATTACCTGTTAGAGCAGATCGGTTTATTAGATTTAGACGTAAACAAACAGATTATTGCCGAGTATATTATAGGTAACATAGACGAAAACGGATATTTACAACGCGATTTATTATCGATATCTAATGATTTACTGTTTCAACAACAAATGGATGTTACTCCTCTTCAACTGGAGGATATGTTGTATGAGATACAAGATTTTGATCCAGCAGGTGTTGGGGCCAGAGATTTACAAGAGTGCTTGCTTATTCAGTTGAGACGACAGAAGCGTGGTTATGAAGCCGACCTGGCCATTAAAATTATTGAAGAATATTTTGAGGAGTTTACGAAAAAGCATTATGATAAGATTATCAGACAGATGGCTATTTCGCAGGATGAACTTAAAGATGTGATTGATGAGATTATTTCGTTAAATCCGAAACCGGGAAATACTATGGGTGGAAATATGCAAACCGCAATGAATAATATAACGCCTGATTTTATTGTGGATAACTATAATAATGTTATAACGATTCAACTTAACAATAGCAACATACCTAGTTTACAACTGAATCGCAATTTCTCTGAATTGATAAAAGGTTTTAGTGAAAATAAAACCAGTATGTCGGCAGACGATAAACAGACAATGTTGTTTATGAAGCAAAAAGTTGATTCTGCTAAATGGTTTATTGATGCCGTTAAACAGAGACAGAACACTCTGCAAAGGACTATGGAAGCAATTGTAAATATTCAATACGATTTTTTCATAACGGAAGATGAGACTATGCTCAAGCCAATGATTCTGAAAGATGTTGCCGAAAGAACCGGTTTTGATATCTCTACTATATCGCGTGTAAGCAACAGTAAGTATGTACAAACAAACACCGGAATATATCCCTTGAAGTACTTTTTTTCTGAAGCTATGCATACTTCCGATGGAGAAGATATTTCTTCTAGGGAAGTGAAGATGATATTAAAAGAAAGTATAGAGAATGAGAACTCTTTGAAACCATTGACAGACGACCTGTTAACTAAAATACTTAACGAAAAAGGTTATGTAATAGCACGAAGGACTGTTGCAAAATATAGAGAGCAATTAAACATTCCTGTAGCACGTTTGAGAAAAAAACTTTAACTTTGTCTAATGAAATCGATTTCACATGTAATATCCACAGTTTTCCAGCCGCTGTTGATGCCAACGTACGGAGTGATGCTTTTATTTATGTACACCTATTTTGGTGTAGCATACTCAAATAAATTTTGGCATATTGTAACTCCCATAATGCTTTTTTCATTTGCAATTCCTGGCATTCTAATTTATCTGCTGCTTCGAATAGGACTTATATCAGATTTATCGTTAAAAGTTAGAAAAGAGCGTTTTTACCCATATTTTATTACTCTTTTGTCATACAGTGCAATGGTGGTTTTCTACTACAAGGCGCAAATGCCCACTTGGTTTATAACTATGATGGCTGGCTCTATTGCTATAATGATAATAGCAATTTTAATAACTTTAGTCTGGAAAATTAGCGCACACATGTTTGGGGTTGGAGGACTTCTAGGTGGTGTTATGTCGGTATGTTATTATGTTGAGCATTCTAACCCTTACTGGCTATTTATTGGTCTATTTTTACTAGCCGGATCTGTTGGTACATCGAGGTTGATTCTCAAACGACATACACTCTCGCAGGTTATCGCAGGATTTCTTTTAGGATTTTCTGTTGCTTTTTTATTTGTGAAATTGGGCGTATAATAATCGCTCTTATATATCAAAAATAATTGTACATTTACAAAATATAAATCTTTATTAAAATTTGAATTACTATGAACTTTCCTGAAAATGTTAAGTATTCTACAGATCATGAATGGGTGAGAGTAGAAGGCAATGAGGCTTTTATAGGTATAACCGATTTTGCTCAAGAAGAATTGGGTGATATTGTATTCATTGATATTACAACTGAAGGAGAAACAGTTGAAAAAGGTGAAGTGTTTGGTAGTGTTGAAGCTGTAAAAACTGTTTCTGATTTAATGATGCCCGTTACAGGAGAAGTGCTTGAGGTTAATGAGGAACTTGAAGATGCTCCTGAACTAGTCAACAAAGAACCGTTTGAAGGTGGATGGATCATTAAAATAAGTATTCAAAATCCTGAAGAACTGGATGCATTAATGAGTGCTGCTGAGTATAAAGAATTTATTGGAAAATAAATTAAACATATGGATCCAATCGTAAGTATAATAATGGGAAGTACGTCCGATCTTCCCATTATGGAAAAAGCAGCTCAATTTTTAAATGAGATGGAAATTCCGTTTGAGATGAATGCTTTGTCTGCACATAGAACTCCAGAAGAGGTAGAGGTATTTGCAAAAGGTGCTGCTAAAAAAGGTATTAAGGTGATTATTGCAGCAGCCGGTATGGCAGCACATCTACCTGGTGTTATTGCTTCAATGACAACAATACCAGTGATTGGTGTTCCAATTAAATCTACACTTGATGGTATAGATGCACTACTTGCAATAGTTCAGATGCCTCCCGGCATTCCGGTGGCAACCGTAGGTATAAACGGAGCACTAAATGCTGCCATATTAGCACTACAAATAATTGCTTCCGGCGATGAGTCAGCACAAAATAAAATGGCTGAATATAAATCGGACCTGAAAAATAAAATCTCTAAAGCCAATGAAGAATTGGCACTTATAAAATATAAGTACAAAACAAACTGATTCTTTTCAAAATGAAAAAAGTAATTTTTATGCTTACAACCATATTTCTGTTTGCAGCCTGCAATGAAGGTAAAAAGACAGATAAAGAAACGATAGCAGACGATATCGATTATACTACATTTGAATATAAAGTAGATAGATTTGCCGATATTGAAATACTAAGATATCCGGTTTCGGGATTCAACAGCTTGTCGTTACAACAAAAAGAGCTTATTTATTATCTTTCACAAGCTGCCCTAGAGGGACGCGATATATTGTGGGACCAGCACAACAGGTACAACCTTACTATTAGAAGAGTATGTGAAGGTTTGTACGAGAATTATATGGGTGACAAATCTACTGACGATTGGAAGAATTTTGAGACTTATCTGAAACAGATTTGGATGGCTAATGGTATACATCATCACTATTCTGAGGATAAAATTATGCCTCAGTTCTCTCAAGAGTATTTTATTACTATTGTAAAGAGCGTAGATCCGGGAAGAATGCCTTTCAGGGATGGAATGGCTGCCGATGAAACACTTAACGAAATTATTCCTGTAATGTTTGACCCGGCTTTAATGCCCAAGAGAATGAGTCAGGCTCAAGGAAGTGATATCGTACAAACTTCAGCAGTAAATTTTTATGAAGGGGTAACACAAAAGGAAGTGGAGAACTTTTATAATTCTATGAAAGACTCTAATGATGAGACTCCTGTTTCGTATGGACTAAACAGCAAGGTTATTAAAGAAAATGGTGAAATTGTTGAGAAAGTATGGAAGTTGGGTGGCATGTATGATAAGGCTATTGATAGAATAATAGTTTGGCTTGAGAAAGCATCGGCTGTTGCTGAGAATGAACATCAAAAAGATATAATTGACACTCTTATTGAATTTTACAGAAGTGGTAGCCTTCAAACATTTGATGACTACTCTGTTAAATGGGTAAAAGATACCGACTCGCGTATAGATTTCATCAATGGCTTTATTGAAACATATACCGATCCGATGGGCCTGAAAGGAAGTTGGGAATCAATAGTTAACTTCAAAAGTATAGAAGCTTCTAAAAGAACAACTATTATAAGTGATAATGCACAGTGGTTCGAAGATAATTCACCTATTGATAATCGTTTCAAGAAAGAGGAAGTTAAAGGAGTATCGGCAAAAGTTATTACTGTTGCAATGCTTGGTGGTGACACCTACCCTGCTACTCCAATTGGTATAAATCTACCCAATGCAGATTGGATAAGACGAGACCATGGATCAAAGTCTGTTACTATTGACAATATAACTTTTGCTTACGATAGAGCATCTGAGGGTAATGGATTTAAAGAAGAGTTTATGTGGAGTGATAATGAAGTAAAATTATCTAAAAAATATGGAACTTTAACGGATAATCTTCACACCGACTTGCATGAGTGTTTGGGTCACGGATCGGGAAAATTGCTTCCTGGAATTAGTACAGATGTCTTACAAGCTTATGCTTCTCCTCTTGAAGAAACACGTGCCGATTTGTTTGCGCTATATTACCTTGCCGATCCAAAACTTGTTGAGCTTGGTCTTTTGCCCGATAATGACGCCTACAAAGCTGAGTACTATTCGTATATAATGAATGGTGCAATGACTCAGCTAACGCGCATACAACCTGGAAAAGATATTGAACAGGCTCATATGCGTAACCGTGCAACAATTTCTAATTGGATAATTGAAAAAGGAAAAGAAGATAATATTGTTACTTTCGAAAAAAGAGATGATAAAACTTACATAGTTATTAACGATTATGATAAAGTACGCTCTTTGTTTGGTGAACTTCTTTCGGAAGTACAACGAATAAAATCGGAAGGTGATTTTGAAGCTGGTAAAGCCTTAATTGAAACATATGGCGTAAAGGTGAATAAGGATATACATAATGAAGTATTGTCACGATATGAATCTCTTGATATAGCCCCATATAAAGGATTTGTGAATCCTGTTTATAAGCTGATAACCGACGATAACGGAAATGTTACAGATGTAACGGTTTCATATAACGAAAGTTATGTAAATCAACAAATGCGTTACTCTAAACAATACTCGGTTCTGCCACTTAAAAATTAGATTTCAACTACTCCTGCATTCAATTTCAATAATTGAAAATAATAATATCGAGGGTGTTTCACAATGTGAATTCACCCTCGTTTAGTAATTACCTAATAATAATATTGTTATTGTCTTATAATCGTCATATAATTATATGGTAAGTAACTATCTGTTAATCATTTTACTTATAATTAGAAATTAATATAAATGAACTACAACGAAACTCTTAATTATCTATATATTCAAATGCCAGAATATCAAAGAATTGGGCATGCTGCTTATAAAGAGGGACTTGAAAACAGCCTCGCTCTGGATAAAATTTTTAATCACCCACATCACCACTTCAAAACAATTCATGTTGGTGGTACTAACGGTAAGGGATCCACTTCTCATCTTTTAGCAGCCATATTGCAAGAATCGGGGTATCGGGTTGGATTGTATACTTCTCCTCACCTAATAGACTTTAGAGAGCGCATTCGCATTAATGGCGAGATGATTGATGAGCAATTTGTAATAGATTTTGTAAAGCAATATAAAGATAAGTTCGAGCCAATTATGCCTTCATTTTTTGAGCTCACAATGGAAATGTCGTTTCTATGGTTTTCAGAGCAGAAGATAGATGTTGCAATAGTGGAGGTGGGATTAGGTGGAAGGCTTGATAGCACTAATATTATTTCTCCTGATTTAAGTGTAATCACAAACATAGGTTTGGATCATATCAAGTATCTGGGTGATACACTTCCGAAGATTGCAGCAGAAAAGGCAGGTATAATAAAATCACACACACCTGTTGTAATTGGCGAAGCAGGCAGTATTGAAGTTGCACAAGTATTTATAGATAAAGCTAATTCCGTAGAGGCTCCTTTAGTATTTTCTGAATTATATATTAATAATTTTGTGGCTGAAAGAAATAGTAGTGGAATGCTTTTTAAAGCAGATGGATATAACGACTTAAAAGGAGAATTAAGAGGGCCCGCTCAGGAAAAAAATGCCAGAACGGTATTAACTTCAATTGAAGTTCTTAAAGAGATTGGCTATAATATACCAAAAGAGGCGGTATATAGTGGTTTTGTAAATGTAATATCGCTTACCGGTTTATTAGGAAGATGGCAAATTGTGCAGCAAGAACCCAAAATCATTTGTGATATTGCACACAATTCACACGGAATACAATATGTTGTAGATCAGTTGGCAAATGAGAGTTATAATAATTTGCATATTGTATTTGGGATGGCAAATGATAAAGATATTGATTCTGTATTGAAGATATTACCTAGAAATGCAGTCTATTATTTCACAAAAGCATCTACAGAACGTGCGTTAAATGAAGATATAATAAAAGAACAAGCTTTTGAATACCAATTGCTGGGCAGCTCTCACTCTAATGTTTCAAATGCCATAAAAGCTGCAATAAAAAACGCCGACAATGATGATCTTATCTTTATCGGCGGTAGCTCGTTTATAGTGGCAGATGCACTGGCTATATTTTTATGAGGATTTTAAAACCAATAAATGAATAATTAGCAGCTATTTTTATGATTGGTATATTACCAAACCATTACAACTCTAAAGTTATAGTTTTGTCTTGCATCCTGATCTTGAACACCATCTGAGGGTTCTATATAGAATGTAACTTCATTTCTTTGCTGGCTAAATTCAAAACTTATTGTTTCTGTGAAATCAACAAATTCATTTTGACCCACTTCTACCAAAAAACTTCTTATGTAAGGTAAAGGCACTTGCACCTCATTAACACCTTGTGAACCAATAAATACATACCCAATTACTGCACCATTTTCATATATAAACTCATCTATAAATCCTAATGGTCTAACTGCTTCCCATCTGTTAAGTTCAGAATTCCATGTCCACTGTGATGCATTTACTGTAAAGTTCTCGATATTCCATTCAGTTTCAATAATGTCATCGGTGCTGTCACTACAAGATGTGGCTATAAACAGGGTACTCAAAAATAATATTCCTGTAAAGAGTGATGTATATATTTTTCTTTTCATAATAATAAGTTTTTCAAATTTGAATGTTAAGTATATCACATAAAAAATCAACTTTCGTTTAAATTAAAACAATATTGTAATAGAATAGTTCTTCAAAAAAACTACCCACTAAAAAAAATATAATACTAAGGATATTAGAGTAATTATATTACCAAATTAATACAATTCTGAAATTATAATTTTGAGGTGCATCGGGATCTTGTGCCAAGTCTGAATCCTTAATAAAAAAGGCAACTGTACTGGGATTGCCTTGCTGAAAATCGGCACTAATTGTTTCAGTAAAAGTAACTGTATCAGGACCTTCCATAACAGAATAAGTATTGATATATGGCAAAAGCTTCTGAACTTCATCAACTCCTTGCTCACCAATAAAGACGTAGGAAATCATAGCACCATACTCATATATAAATTCAGTTAATTCACTCAAATTATAAAAAGCTTCCCACTGTGCCGAATTGTTATTCCACTCCCAATCATCAGCATTTACAGTTATGTTAACAATTTCCCACTGAGTAAACTCAAGGTTGTTATTGTTTGAGTTTATTGCATCGTCTATTAATCTTTTTATTTCTGCTTCATTTAAACCATTACCTTGACTTCTTAGTGCTTCCTCAATTAATCTTCTAGCTTCTGCTCTCGTGATATAATCATCTGAAGTAGAACAAGAATTACCCGCAAATAAAATTGCCGTTAACATTAAAGCAGTGATATAATACTGTATTCCAAATTTCTTTTTACTCATTTTTATCATTGATATTATTTTAAGTCGATATTAATTTCTTCTTATTTATAATTATGCGTTAACAAATATAACAATTATCTTTTCTTCCCAAACATATTCAACAAATCATCCATTACATCGCCATCGCTATCTTTATCTAAAATACCACTAATCATATCCATTACACCACCACCTGATCTACTATGCTGAGAACCGCCGATTAAATTGCTCAACAGTGTGTTTAAATCGCTCGCTCTTGCATTCGATTGCTGTTTCTCTTTACTTAGGTATGCCATTACAATTGGTGCCAAAGTTGAAAGAAGAGGTGAAATTTTGTCGTTATTTACACCAGTTTTCTTCGAAATATTTTGCTCTATAACTTCCCTTTTACTACCAAAAACATGTTCCAATATTCCATCTCCGTCTCTTTGCAGATTTTCATTATCTCCTTGAAACATAGCCGAAAGGTTATCAAGTAAAGATCCATCGTGTTTAGTTTCAATTGCTTTATTGAGACTCTCGGCTCCTTCCTTCGATTGAGAATTGCGAGTCATCCCTGCCAAAATGGTGGATAGTGAAGTTCTAACTGCACTTGATGCTTCATTAGTATTCATTCCTAATTTGCCTGCAGCATTTTTAACAATAGTTTGTCCTATCGAGCTGTTTAGTAATTCTGAAATATTCATGAGAAATGTTTTTATAAATGGTTGTTTAATAAAATAATGCTTTCCAAACTTATAAAATAAAACAATTTAAACCATTAATCGTTCATATTTTTAATTGTTTGTATATGAAAACCCCAAAGAAAATTGCGAAAAAAATTCCAATTCCAATTACTTTATAATAATAGCTTGTTGTCAGCAAAAAATAAGTTATTTTTGTCTTGTTGCTAATATGAATTAATAAAAATGGTTCATTTTAGTGGATACTTATAGCTTCGTGCAAAAAACAAATAATATGCAACAATATATCGATTTATTACAAAGAACTATTAATGAAGGTGTCAAAAAAGAAGATCGTACAGGCACTGGTACGATAAGTATCTTTGGACATCAGAGCAGATATAGACTTAACGAAGGATTTCCTGTTCTTACTACAAAAAAACTACACCTCAGGTCAATTATTCATGAACTTTTGTGGTTCCTGAATGGAGATACAAACATTAAATACCTTACAGACAACGGCGTCAATATATGGAATGAGTGGGCAGATGAAGAAGGAGACCTTGGTCATATTTATGGATATCAATGGCGCTCGTGGCCCGATTATAATGGAGGGCATATCGACCAGATTTCTCAAGTGGTTCAAACTATAAAAAACAATCCCGATTCACGTCGTATATTGGTTAGCTCGTGGAATGTGGCCGATCTTCCAAATATGAATCTTCCGCCCTGCCATGCTTTTTTTCAATTCTATGTATCAGATGGTAAATTAAGCTTACAACTTTATCAAAGGAGCGCTGATATATTTTTAGGTGTGCCATTTAATATTGCTTCTTATGCACTTTTACTAAAAATGATGGCTCAGGTTACAGGTTTACAAGAGGGAGATTTTGTACATACATTTGGCGACGCTCATATATATTTAAATCATCTGGAGCAGGTAGATCTGCAACTCTCGCGAACTCCACGTAGCTTACCCGAGATGAAAATAAATCCTGATGTTAAAGATATATTTAGCTTCAGGTATGAGGACTTCGAACTGATTAATTACAATCCGCATCCTCATATTAAGGGCGAGGTCTCAATTTAATAAGAATTAGATTCAGGAAAAGTTTGAGAGTTATTTGTGAGAAATTCGATAAACGAGTGAAGCTTTATTATTAAGTCTCCGTTTAATAATTAGATTCCGAAATGATAAAAGAGCAAAAGACAGAAGTTGCTATAATAGTGGTAGTTGACGAGAACAATGGTATTGGCAAGGATGGCGATTTACTTTGCCATCTTCCCAACGATTTAAAGCACTTTAAAAAACTTACCACCGGTCACACAATTATTATGGGTAGAAAAACATATGAATCTCTCCCGAATGGTGCTTTACCCAATAGAATAAACATTGTAATTACTTCAGATAATGCAAATAATTATCCCGGATGTATTGTTGTCCGATCTATTGATGAAGCATTTTTATTAATCAAAGACAAAGAGAAAGTTTTTATAATTGGAGGTGGAAAAATATACGATTCTACTCTTCATCTTACCAATAAATTGTACCTTACACGCATACATCATATATTTGAAGAGGCAGACACCTTTTTCCCAAAAATAGATTTTAATAATTGGGAATTAATTGTGGAGGAAAAACATAAAGCGGATGAGAAAAATCAGTTTGATTATTCATTTATAACCTTTATAAAGAAAGAATAAAGTCATGGGAACTTCAGACGAGAAACAATTTAAAATGAGTGAGCCTTTGATACATGTGGGTATTTTACAAAGGCAGCAGGTGATAGGTTTTTCTTTACTTTCTACTTATAAACTTCAAGGTAAAGATTTTCCTCCGGGAGAATATGAGGTGAGAATAAATGATGGTAATTTATTATTCAATGGAGAAGAATACACTGAGATAACATTTGAATCTGATCAGCTGCACAGCGATAGTTTTGAATTAAAAATGGTTACCATTGGTGTAGATTTCCACTGGGAGAGAAAAGAGAATCAAAGATTTCTGGGAGGATTGAAGTTTATTACAGTTGAAGATGGTGAAAACGGTGCAAGTGTAACTGCTATAAATGTGGTTTCAATTGAAGATTACCTTAAGAGTGTTATATCTTCTGAAATGAGTTCTACCAGTTCTGAAGAACTTCTAAAAGCTCATTCAATTATTTCTCGAAGCTGGCTTTTGGCACAGTTAACAAAAAACAAACTATTCAATAAACATGAAAACAATTATCAAACATCAATAGTAACGTCAAATGAAATAATCAGATGGTATGATCGAGAAGATCATGAGCATTTTGATGTTTGTGCAGACGACCATTGCCAGCGATATCAAGGTATAACCAAACAGTCTTCTGAACTTGTTAACAGTGTAATTAACGATACTTATGGCAAAATCCTTTCATACAGAGGTTCTATTTGCGATACCAGATATTATAAATGTTGTGGTGGAGTAATGGAGACTTTTGAGAATGTTTGGGAACCCATTGTACATCCATATTTGCAAGGAAAACCTGATAGTTTTAGTGGAGTCCCTTTTCCAGATCTAACAATAGAAGAAAACGCAGAAGAGTGGATTTCTAATTCCCCCGATGCATTTTGCAATACACAGGATAAAACTATTCTTAATCAAGTGCTAAATGATTATGATAGGGAAACATTCGATTTTTATAGATGGAGCATAACCTATAGTCAGAGCGAGCTATCTGAAATCATAAAAGATCGTTTGGGTATAGATTTTGGTAGTATTATTGATCTTATACCACTCGAAAGGGGTACTTCTGGACGAATTAAAAGGCTTAAAATCATGGGGACCGATAAAGTTATGGTAATTGGAAAAGAGCTCGAAATAAGACGAACTCTATCAAAATCTCATTTATACAGTTCTGCTTTTATTGTCGATGCTCAGGATGAAGACGATGAAGGTATACCTCAAAAATTTTTACTGAAGGGCGCCGGATGGGGCCACGGCGTTGGCTTGTGCCAGATAGGTGCAGCTTTAATGGCAGAAAAAGGTTATATGTATAACGAAATATTAAAACACTACTTTCCGGGCACATTAATAAAAACAGAGTATTAGACGTTAGTATAATTAGCATTAATATGAATGTATAGTTACAATAATATATGTTTACTTATAATTACCTGGCTTATAAATATATAATGTAAAAATTATATTTACAACTTAATTATGAAAAACAAGAATCAAAAAACCTTTCGTAATCCATGGACATGGGTGCCTACACTTTATTTTGCTGAAGGATTGCCATATATAGCTGTTATGACAATTTCGGTAATTATGTACAAAAGATTTGGGCTTTCAAATACCGAAATTGCACTTTACACTAGCTGGCTTTATCTGCCATGGGTCATTAAACCAATCTGGAGTCCGTTTGTAGATATATTAAAAACAAAGCGTTGGTGGATTATTTCAATGCAACTTCTCATTGGGGCAGGTTTGGCAGGGATTGCATTTACACTTCCTACCCCATTTTATCTTCAGGCAACGCTAGCTTTTTTCTGGCTAATGGCGTTTAGTTCAGCCACACACGATATCGCGGCAGATGGTTTTTATATGCTTGCACTTGACGAATCACAGCAATCTTTTTTTGTAGGCATTCGTAGTACATTTTATAGGCTTGCCTCAATAACCGGTCAGGGCTTTTTAATAATACTTGCAGGTTATTTCGAAAGAACAACTTCTAATATCCCATACTCTTGGAGTCTGACATTTTTTATAATGGCGGGACTTTTTCTCGCATTCTTTATATATCACCGTTTTGTGCTGCCTTACCCAATAAGCGACACCGGTAAAGCTGCTAATACCCCGAGCGAGGTAATAAAGGAATTTGGCAATACTTTTAAATCGTTTTTCAATAAGAAAGGGATAGTATTGGCATTAACTTTTATTCTTGTTTACAGACTTGCCGAAGC
This sequence comes from Fermentimonas sp., assembly GCA_015478775.1. Lineage (GTDB taxonomy): Bacteria > Bacteroidota > Bacteroidia > Bacteroidales > Dysgonomonadaceae > Proteiniphilum. The sequence goes on from JADMKP010000005.1 coordinate 14,626, forward strand.
TATGCTGGTTAAACTTGCATATCCTTTCTTGCTCGATCCGCGTGAAATTGGAGGATTGGGTCTGCAAACACAGGATGCAGGAATTGCTTACGGTACCGTTGGTGTTGTTGCACTTACTATTGGTGGTATTATTGGTGGCATTCTGGCATCTCAAAAAGGATTAAAGTATTGGATATGGCCTATGGCTTTAGCTATAACTCTTCCGAATGCTGCATATCTCCTACTTTCTATATATCAGCCCGAAAGCTTCTTGTGGGTTAATATTGCCATTGCAGCAGAGCAGTTTGGATATGGATTTGGGTTTACTGCTTATATGCTGTTTATGATTTATTTCTCGCAGGGAGATCATAAAACTGCGCATTACTCAATTTGTACCGGATTTATGGCTCTTGGTATGATGCTTCCGGGAATGGCAGCCGGGTGGATTCAGGAGCAACTCGGATATCTAAATTTCTTTATTTTTATTATGATTGCAACCATTCCTACTTTATTAATTATTCCTTTTATAAAAATTGATAAAGACTTTGGAAGAGCTAAAAAGGAGAACAAATTAATTGAAGATAAATTAGGGGCAAAAACACAAAAATGATCAAATAGATAGGTTATTGCCGCATTGAGAAGAGCTCGAGAAAATGGAATCTTGACTGCTGCTATTTGTTGTAATCCTGATTCTGATGTAGCTAAGGAAGCAGAGATTAAAATTGAACCTATAGTAGGACCTGAATATGTAACTGGAAGCACACGGATGAAATCGGGTACCGCGCGGTTCGATAAAATTAGCCATTGACAATTATAGAAAATGAGAAATCGAGAAATAGACAAATTGACGAATAAATAAGAATGAAAACTGTTGATTATGATTACAAAAAACAAGTTGATTATACTAGTATTTTTATTAAGTATTACTTTAACTTCACACACACAAGAAATTAGTTATAAGACTGTTTACGACATTCCTTATTATGAAGACAGTATAATAAACAGCGATAAATATATAGAAGATCGATGCAAACTTGATATATATTATCCTGAAAACGATAAGGATTTTAAAACAATTGTATGGTTTCATGGTGGCGGTCTAACTGGTGGAAGCAAAGAATTACCCGAATACCTTAAAAATAAAGGGGTGTGCATTGTGGGAGTAAATTATCGTCTTTCGCCTCATATTGGAGCCCCTTCATACATTGAAGATGCGGCTGCTGCTGTTGCATGGGTATTTAAGAATATTGAAGATTTTGGAGGTGATAGTTCTAAAATTTTTGTATCGGGTCATTCGGCTGGAGGTTATCTAACTATGATGATAGGATTAGATAAAAGCTATCTGTTTAAACATGATATTGATGCTAATAAAATTGCTGGCTTGATTCCACTAAGCGGACAAACAATAACCCATTTTAATATTCGAGAAGAGATGGGTTTGAAAGATACACAACCGCTTGTTGATAAGTTTGCACCATTATTTCATGTTCGTAATGATGCACCACCCCTTTTACTTATTACAGGAGACAGGGAGCTTGAAATGCTTGGAAGATATGAAGAGAATGCTTATTTGGCTCGAATGATGAAAGTTGTAGGACATGAACATACACGTTTGCTGGAGCTTCAGGGTTACGACCATGGCATGACATATCCTGCTTTTCCACTTATCATAAATGAAATTAATCAGATTCTGCAAAAGTAGATTAGTTAATTTTCCATTTAAACCTAATAAAAAACATGTAGCAGCTTATTCAATCTTTAAAGTTAAAAAAGTAACATATTGTTAACAATTATATTAATACACTATAATATGCAAACGATATATAACAGATTTACTAAAACTTCATTATTTGGTTAACTTTGTTAGGGAAACATCTAATAAGTAAATGCAAACATAATGTATATAGAAAGAGTAACTGAAATAAACGATAAAATACTAGAGGCCTTTCAATATTTTATACCAGAATTAACTAACGAAAAAGATAGAGTTCCAACTACAGAAGATCTCGAAAGAGTGATAAGTTTTTCAAATAATCATCTTCTTATAGCAAAAGATGGAGATGTTATTCTAGGCACACTCACCTTGGTGTTTTACAAGGTTCCTTCAGGTATTAAAGCTTGGATTGAAGATGTAATTGTCAGTGACGAAGCACGTGGCAAAGGCGTTGCAACTGCACTAATATGGCATGCCATAAACATAGCACAAGAGAATCAGGCAGAAAAAGTAGACCTCTCTTCAAGTCCATGGAGAGAGGCCGCTAATAATCTATATCTTAAATTGGGATTCCAAAAAAGAGATTCCAATATGTATAGGCTCTTTATTTAGGGCAGTCGATATATTATACTATTAATATTCATACCGGCACCAACCGATGCCAAAACTATATTATTATTACTATTTAATTGATGTTCATCCAGCTCATTGCGCGTCAACAGGTCTAGAAGTGTTGGTACAGTTGCAACCGATGAGTTGCCCAGCCACGATATAGTCATTGGCATAATAGACTCAGGAACCTCTTTTATGCCATAAAGTTTAAATAATCTGTAAAGTATGGCATCATCCATTTTACCATTGGCCTGATGAATTAATACTTTATCTATATCTCTAATGTTCATATTCAATTTATCTAGTCCAGCCTTTATTGCTTTAGGAACATTTTCCAATGCATATTGATATAAGCGGCGACCGTTCATTTTAAGGTAGTGATCACCTTTTTTAGCTAGTTCTGGATTATAAGAGTTTCCCATCCGAAGCATATATGCGTAATCTAATGCATCACTTCTAGTATTATGTCCAAGTATACCAATCGGAGTATCGCTTTCTCTGGCTTCCATAACTGCGGCACCCGCACCATCTGCATATATCATACTATCACGGTCGTGCGGATCCGCTATACGTGATAAAACGTCGGCCCCAACAACAAGTATTTTCTTAGCATCTCCAGACCGTATATAATAATCGGCTTGAATTACCGCCTGAACCCAACCCGGACAACCAAACAATAAATCATATGCCACAGCACTGGGGTTGGCTATTCCTAGTTTATTTTTTAAACGCGCTGCCATAGAAGGCACTATATCAATAGCAATATTATCAACCTTTGTTTCACCAAAATTATGTGCAAAAATTATATAGTCTAGATCTTCTTTATCAATACCCGCAGCTTCAATAGCCCTTTGTGAAGCAATTAGTGCTAAATCGCTTGTAGATTCATTATCCTCAGCATATCTTCTCTCAGCTATAGTTGTAATCTCTTCAAACTTTTTCGTTATATCATCATTTAGAGTAGGCAATTTTTCTCCGGTAGAATCAAAAAACTCATAAGAATTAAAAAAATCATTCTTAATTTGTTTAGTCGGAACGTAACTGCCTGTACCTGTAAAAACACTATATATTTTATTCATTATATTTATGTTGATAATTATACAATCAATTTTTCATGTAAACAAAGGTAGGAAATATAATTCATAAAAATCACCTCTTCTTAGTCAATGTAATATAAACAAAGAATGATTAAAAAGGTTGCTAAAAGATAATAATATTATAATCTTAATCGTTAGAAAGATCTTCAAAAAGCTCAAGATCAAAATATGTTGCTGCTGCCGTTATATGATCAAATATATCAGAAACAATAGCTTCATACTCCACCCATACAGTTGTTGCAGTAAAAAAGTATAATTCTAAAGGCATACCTTTTTCATTTGGTTGCAATTGCCTCACAATTAGTAATAATTCTTTATGTACATTAGGATGACTCTTTAGATAATTATAAATATACTGTCTATATAGCCCTATATTAGTTAAATTGCGTCCATTAATCAAGAGCGATTTATCTATAGAGTGCTCTTTATTATAATTATCTATTTCTATAATTCTACTCTTCACATGGTCCGAAATATATTCAATCTTCTGTAAATTCTCAATTTCTTCAGGCTTCACAAACCTTATAGTGCCCTGTTTAATATGTACCGATCTTTTTAACCTTCTCCCCCCTATTTCTTGCATACCACGCCAGTTCTGAAACGAATCCGATACAAGCGCATATGGAGGTAATGTAGTGATTGTTTTATCAAAATTCCTAACTTTCACCGTGGTAAGAGTTATCTGTGTAACGTCTCCATCGGCACCATACTTTGGCATAGTAATCCAGTCCCCAATTCGCACCATATCATTTGCACTCACTTGCAAACTGGCTACAAACCCTAAAATGGAGTCTTTAAAAATAAGCATTGTTATGGCCGACCCTGCACCCAGTCCTGCAAGAACAACACCCGTTTCTTGTCCAGTTAATACCGAAAATAGAATAACAAATCCAAATATATAAAATATTATTTTAATAACTTGTACATAGCTATCCAGAGGTTTATCTTTCAAGCTAGGTTTCAATCTTAGTGTATCCGAAGCTGCATTTATAATTGACATTATAAGCCATATCAGATAAAAAATCAGATATATATCTGCCAGCTTATCCATAACAACCATCAGCCTGGGAAATTGATCAAAAACAATTGGAATGGAACCCTTAACTATGCTAAAGGGTATAATCATTGCCAAAAAGTGTGGGAAGCGTCTACGAGATAAATGGTGTAGTATTGGCATTCCTGTAATCTTTGACGATCTGTTTAAAACCATTTGCAAAATTCTTCGAGTAACAAACTGTACAATAAATACCACTAAAATCAATGCCACTGCTAGTAGCACCATGTTTATGTATTTTACCCAGTTATCGGCAATACCCATGTTGCTAAGGAAATTAAAGGACCATTCACTTATTGCACTTGTAGAGCGCGAAATTTGCTCTATATTTTCTTCATTCATATTGTTACAAGTTCATTAATTACAAATTATATGATTACTACAAATATACAAATTTTGATTTTAACTAAAAAATAAGCTACAACTATTCTTTTCTGTTTAGTACATCTGTTTAAAGTACTTGTTTGGTATTTCTGTTTAATGCACTTTTTTTTGCTCACTCGTTTCATTTTTTTTATGTAGATTTGTAATGATAAATATTTAATATTATAACAAGTCATAAATATGGGAAAAGTACTTATTATAGGTGCCGGAGGTGTAGGTACGGTGGTTGCCAATAAAGTTGCACAGAATAGCTCAGTATTCACTGATATAATGCTTGCCAGTCGCACAAAAAGTAAATGCGATGTAATTGCTACTGATGTAAAAAAACGCACCGGCATAACTATTAAAACAGCAAGAGTTGATGCAGACAATGTGCCCGAACTGGTAACACTTATGAATGAGTTTAAACCAGAAATAGTAATAAATGTGGCATTGCCATATCAAGATCTTACAATTATGGATGCCTGTCTAGAAGCAGGTGTCAATTATCTTGATACTGCTAACTATGAACCAAAAGACGAAGCTAAATTCGAATATAAATGGCAATGGGCATATAAAGAAAGATTTGAAAAGGCCGGACTAACAGCTATATTGGGTTGTGGATTTGATCCTGGTGTAACCAGTGTTTTTACTGCTCATGCAGCAAAACATCACTTCGACGAGATTCATTACCTGGATATTGTTGACTGTAATGCCGGAGATCACGGTAAAGCATTTGCCACAAACTTCAATCCCGAAATCAATATTCGTGAAGTTACTCAAAAAGGCAAATATTGGGAAAATGGAGAATGGATTGAAACAGAACCGCATGAAATTCATAAACCACTCACCTACCCCGAAATTGGACCAAAAGAATCGTATGTAATATATCACGAAGAGCTGGAGTCACTTGTAAAAAACTACCCTACCCTAAAACGTGCACGATTCTGGATGACATTCGGTCAGGAGTATCTTACTCACCTGAGAGTAATTCAAAATATTGGAATGGCTCGAATTGATGAAGTTGAATATAATGGTCAGAAAATTGTACCTATTCAATTCCTAAAAGCTGTACTTCCCGATCCGGGAGAACTTGGCGAAAACTATGTTGGTCAAACCTCCATTGGTTGTCGCATCAGAGGCATTAAAGATGGCAAAGAGAGCACATATTATATTTACAACAATTGCAGCCACGAAGAAGCATATAAAGAAACAGGTGCACAGGGTGTGAGTTACACGACAGGTGTTCCCGCAACAATTGGTGCCCTAATGTTTATGCAAGGTTTATGGAAAAAGCCGGGTGTATTTAATGTTGAGGAATTCAATCCCGATCCATTTATGGAGCAATTAAATAAGCAAGGACTTCCTTGGCATGAACTGTTCGATATCGACTTAGAATTGTAATAGTATTAGCTATATAACGAAATAATTTACATACATATTTCCCGCAAAGCAGTTAATCTTGCTTTGCGGGTTTTTTAAAATTATTTCAATTACATTTTGTTTATGAACAAATTTATATCTTTTTTTTATACTGATTTTAACATCAACTATAATTCATAAGCTTTAGATTATAAAATTAAAAAAAACCAGTTGTTAAATTAACATATAGAAACTAAGTTGATAAATATAATTGTCTTAAAAACAATATTTTCCGCTAAAAAAGTGTTTTTTTTGTGATATTTCTAATTTCTTTATTATATTTGTGCAATATTAATTAAGGTTTAAAAATGCATAGATATGAAAAAAATTGATTTCAATCTCCTTTCATTAGTCATATTATTATCATCTTTCCTAATAAGTTGTGAGGATGAAAGAGAAATTTTCGAAGAACCAAAGGATGAACCTGCTCTCGCATTAACTTCATTTAGCTTCAAAGATGAGAACAATAAGCTTTTATCAAAGGCTTATAATGCTGTAATTACTGATAAGCAAATAGAGGTGACTATTCCTTCCATTACAAAGAATCTAATAGCAACTTTTGTGACCAACGCTTCTAAAGTTACTGTAAACGGAATTGAGCAAACAAGTAACGTTACTATCAATGATTTCTCCAAACCCGTGACCTATACCTTGGTTTCTGAAAGTGGAAAAATAACCGAAACATACACATTAAAATTTAATTGGACTTCTCCCATTCCTCACATTAATATCGTTACAGAACAAAATGCTGATATTGTTTCAAAAGATGATTATATAAATGCTGATATAGAAATAACCGCAAATGGTTGGGGAGAAGATTTTACAGGGAAAACCCGCATTAGAGGTAGAGGAAATACAACATGGGTTTTACCTAAAAAACCTTATAGATTGAAATTAGATGAAGATGCGGTTATATTAGGACTAGCAGAAGAGAAAGATTGGGTATTATTAGCTAATATAATAGATCCCACACTGATGCTAAATGCAGTAGCATTTAAAATAGGTGATCTATTAGATTTAAAATATACAAATCATGCAATTCCCGTAGATTTAACATTAAATGGTAAATATGTCGGTAGCTACATGCTTACAGAGCAGGTTGAGAGGTCTTCAAGTAGAGTTGATATCCACAAAGAAAAAGGTGTTTTACTAGAAATAGATGGAAATTTCGATGAAGATTATCAGTTTCTTTCCAACAATTATGCATTGCCTATTATGATAAAAGACCCAGATTTAGATGATTTCAGCACTGAAGAGGCAGCAGTATTATTCGATAATATAAAAAGCGACTTCCATCAGCTCGAAGATGCAATAGCATCAGATCAATTTCCAAACAGCAATTATAAGAATTATATCGATATTCAATCGTTAGTTAAATTTCTTATTGTATTCGATTTAACTCATAACATGGAAATTAATCACCCCAAGAGCACATATATGCATAAAGATGAAACGGGTAAATATTTTATGGGCCCTATTTGGGATTTCGATTGGGCATTCGGTTATGAGGGAAATCGCATTCACTTTCAAAGTTTTAACACACCTTTATTCAAACTTATCACCCCAAACTCTAAGGGCTATTATTTCTTCACCAGAATTATGGAAGATCCCGAAGTAAAAGCATTATACAAAGAGATATGGCAAAAATTCAGTACCGAAAGTATGGAACCACTACTTGAGTATGTAGATTTCTACTCTGCACATCTTACCGAATCTCAAGCAAAAGATTATCAAGTATGGAGTGTTGTTCCCGATTTTCCAGGAACTTTAAATTATTCATTAAAAATAAACCAATTAAAAACTTGGTTAAACGGCAGAGCCACTTATATCGATAATTATGTGAACGATTTCTAATAAGGATTGTATAAAGTTTTTTTTACTTACATTTGTGATAGTAATATCAGGTAAATACCCCAAAGTAAAAATATATGCAACCCACTAGTTTAGTAAATATAGGAGATTATAGCCGGGATGATATTTTCAGAATCCTCCAAAGTGCTTTAAAGTTCAAACAAAACCCCAACCGCGATTTACTAAAGGGGCGTGTCTGTGCAACACTTTTCTTCGAGCCTTCTACTCGCACCCGCCTGAGCTTCGAAACTGCCGTAAATCGACTCAGAGGGCGCATAGTTGGCTTCTCAGACTCAGCAACCAGTAGTTCAGCCAAAGGCGAGTCTCTTAAAGACACAATTATGATGGTAGGCAATTATGCCGATATCATAATTATGAGGCATCACCTCGAGGGATCGGCACGATATGCATCTGAAATATCTCCTGTTCCGGTTATAAACGCCGGCGATGGATCTAACCAGCATCCTACACAAACGATGCTAGATCTGTTCACAATATACGAAACACAGGGAACACTTGAGAACCTTACAATTACTATTGTGGGCGACCTCAAGTATGGGCGTGCAGTTCATTCGCTCATACACGGATTGTCGCATTTTAATCCAACATTCAACTTTGTGGCTCCCGAAGAGCTTCACATTCCCGATAAATACAAAACATTCTGCGACAGCAAAAATATTCCGTATAAAGAGTTTACCAACTTCTCACCCGACTCAATCAATAGTGCCGATATTTTATACATGACAAGAGTTCAGAAAGAAAGGTTCACTGATCTAATGGAGTATGAAAAGGTGAAAAATGTATACGTATTGCATAACGATATGCTCAAAGATTCAAAAAATAATCTTAAGGTTCTTCACCCACTTCCAAGGGTAAAAGAAATAAATCAGGATGTTGATGACAATCCTAAAGCATATTATTTCGAGCAGGCAAAAAATGGCATGTACACGCGTCAGGCTATTATTTGCGATCTTATGGGTATAGAAACAGAATTATTATGAGAAAAGAATTACAAGTAGCTGCACTAGAAAATGGCACCGCAATAGATCATATTCCGCCAAATGCAGTATTTAAAGTTGTCTCTCTACTCAAACTGCAGAGTATAAACAACCGCATTACTATAGGCAACAATTTCAAGAGCAACAAAATGGGTCATAAAGGTATTATAAAGGTTGCCGATAAATTCTTTCGCGAAGATGAGCTCAACCGCATAGCATTAGTTGCCCCAAATGTAAACCTTAATATTATTAAGAACTTTGAAGTTGTAGAAAAGAAAAAGGTAGTACTTCCCGACGAAATCATCGAAATAATGAAATGCAATAATCCCAAATGCATTACAAACAACGAGCCAATGAAAACTCGTTTTCATGTAACTGATAAGGAGAAAGTGGAACTACAATGCCACTATTGCGAATTAAAAATAAGGAAAGAGGAAGTAGTTTTACTATAGCCCTCCTATTGTTTTAGTTATCATTCATATATTAATTATTATGCCTCTTAATTTACCCGATAAATTACCAGCTATAGAAATATTAAAGAAGGAGAGCATCTTTGTGATGGACGATCTAAGATCTGCCGCACAAGATATTCGCCCTCTCAAAATACTTATTTTAAACCTCATGCCGATTAAGATCACAACAGAGACAGATCTTGTTCGATTACTTTCAAACTCTCCTTTGCAGATAGAGATAGATTTCTTGGCACTCAGCACCCATACACCAAAAAATACACCAATCTCTCATTTAATGTCGTTCTACAAACAATTCTCTCAAATAGAGAATTCATATTACGATGGAATGATAATAACCGGTGCGCCCGTTGAGATGCTGCCATTTGAAGAGGTTACATATTGGGATGAGATAACGCAGATATGCAAATGGGCACGAACACATGTAACATCCACATTCTATATTTGTTGGGGCGCACAGGCAGCACTCTATCATTTCTATGGTGTAAATAAATATCCGTTAGACAAGAAGCTATTTGGAATCTTCAACCATAAAATAAACGACCCCTCATTTCCACTCTTCCGTGGTTTCGACGATGAATTTAATGCTCCTCACAGCCGGCACACAACAATACTTGCCGAAGAAATCAACCAACACCCCGAACTAACAATTCTTTCCGAATCTGATGAGGCAGGTGTTTATATAGTATCCTCACGAGGTGGAAGAGAGTTTTATGTTACCGGACACTCCGAATACTCTCCATACACCCTTCACAACGAATATCTCAGAGACATGGAAAAAGGAATGGACACTGTGGAGCCACCGGTAAACTATTATAGAAATAACGATGCCACGCAACCACCTTTAGTGAAGTGGCGCTCTCATGCAAATCTATTGTTTATAAATTGGCTCAATTACTTTGTATATCAATCAACTCCGTTTAATATTAATGAGATTGCAAAGTTGGGAGAATTGAAGATTTAATACGACAATCACAACTACCACGTCAGAAGTGTCATCTGCCTAGCAAATAGCAGGATACAAAAAGGAGCTGTTTTTTAACCACAGCTCCTCCTTTGTAAATAAGTAATCTATTGTTTAATTAGCTGACCCCTGATCTCTCCACCGGGATACTCCTCGGTATGTAAATTAACATACATCCTGCCTTCAAAAAGCTCATCAATCTGTTCTTGAGTCAACACTTCACTCTCTAGTGTTATTGGAGAGGAACTCATTACAAACGGAAATACAACACCTCCATTTTCTCCTACTGCGGCATTATGTATATGCCCTGCACTTGGAGTTATGCCGGTATAAGTGGTTACTGCAACAAATCTCTTTGTTGATTCATTATAAGTTAATGTAGTACTGCCTGTTGCAGTAGAAGGATTTGGCGGAACTTCGCTCGATCCTACCAGTGTAGCCTTGAAGATGGTTATATTATCATCGTTATTATTATCATCATTCTTATCGCATCTTGTAAATAATGCTGCTAAGACAACTGCTATAACTATCACCTTAATTAATTTACTCATAATTACAGTTTTAAAGATTAAGAAACTTAATAATCACTTACATGCTATCTAGCTTAAAACCATCATATTAGTATTTTAAGTGATTATAATTAAAACAAACCTATTCTCAAAATGATTGATTAAAGAAAATACTTTACGAAACTTTAAGGGTTAAATGGTTAAATAAAATACTCTTCAAATATTTATGTAATTCAATATAGGTGCCTCACAACGCATCTATTCAAAGTGTTTTATATATTTTTTTATGACATAAAATAACATTCAATTATTGCTCTTATGATGGATAGATTTAACCTCTCTATTTATTTCATATTAATCCGTCGAGGTGGCAGGTAAAACTAATTCTTCAATTACTTTCTTCAATATTTTATTAAACTCTTCAGGTTTTTCCAGCATTGGATAATGACCTGTCCCGGTAATTATTCTATAATCATAGTTCTTAAAATACTTACGATTATTTTCTATTTCAGTTGGTTGTGAATCTGAATTAATTGCTCTGACAGGAATATCCATGAGCTTTGCAATTTTTCTTATATCCATTTCATATAAAGGCTTAAGAGCTTTAATTGCCAGTTCTGCATCCTGTTGAAGAAACTCTTTTTGAAGTTGATTCTTTATAGTAATGGGTGTTTCATCAACAAAAAGATATAGAGGCAAAATATTTTCAACTGCCGACTTAAAATCTTTACGATAATGACTAAACATAAACTCTTCAGCTTGCTCCGGATCGAATGTATCATCCAGGTCTTTTAAAGTATCTACTAAAATGATAGCTTTCACTTTAGGCAAATCAACAGCCGCCTCAGTTACAAAAGCACCGGACATTGAATGACCAACAAGTATAACTTCCGACGCGTTAATTTGATTTATAACCGTTATTAAATCGTCTGAATACTGCTTGCTTGTCCAATTAAGCCTTGTCTTATCTGATTTTCCATGCCCACCCAAATCAATCTTAACAATCTTATACCTATCTTTCAAGAAAGCCTCTTGACTGTTCCACCAATTTGTGTTTCCGAGCCAACCATGCACAAAAACTATTGCAGTATTTCCTTTCCCTGTCTCTGTATAGTGAATATTTATGTTGTCTGTTGATGAAATATATTTTTCCATTGGATTATTCTTTTCTATATTTACTTAAACTAGTATGGTACAACAAGTTGTTATAGCTTAGTTACAACATTTTCAAATATGAAAATGTTCCTTTCTCCCTGTGATAAAAAAATTGCAATTGGAGCAGCATCATCAAAAATATTGTTAAAAACAATAAGATTGTTCACTTTTGATGTTACCAAAAATTGATTGCTTTCGTCATATTGCTGAACAATTTAAAAATCAACGTGATGAAAAAAATTCTTTTTACAATGCTATTAGTCGGGATGATAATCCCTATGAGCGCCCAAATTAAGGGTACAGTAACCGACACCTACAATAATCCAGTCAAGTATGCCAAAGTTGCTATCTACTCCCTACCCGACTCTGTGCAGATTGCCGGAACCACTGCCAATGAACGTGGTGAATTTACATTTCCCAATTACTACAGTGTGAATAAACTGATAAAGATATCCTATAATGGGTACAAGACTACAAAGTTCCGCGCATTGCCGGAACAGCATGTAAAACTAAGAGATGAGCTGACCATGCCGGATAATTTGACGTTAAACATACCTGGTAATTTGCCATTTGAAGAAAAGAATAATTCACTCGTATGCCATTAACCGATAGGTTAGCCGAATAACGAGCGATAAAATTGAAAATCCTAAATCCTGCACTTGCACTTAAACCCATTCCAAGAGCAACAGCACTAATAGTTTCGATACTCATATTTTAATATTTATACTTATGCAATGGACTAACACCAAATATAAATAATTAAAAATACTATTTTCTCATCTTTCTTTGATGAATCGGGAATAAAAATGAAATTCTGAATATTATCTCGCAACCGATTTTTATGCAACATACCCTGAACCAGTGTAAACATACTATCTATACCGTCCACGTCTTTTGCCAAACCTGCTATTCTTCGTCAAGCGTAGTAAAACTCATAAGGAGCAAAAAAAGAACCTGCTTTGTTGTTAACACCATCACTAATAATGCAAAAAGCATTGAATTTAAACAGTTCAGGTATGTCTTTTTTGTAGCGAGTGAGCAAGTAGGTTTTTAAGTCTTCTTCAATGAGTACTTCGCTTTCATCTGCACGCCCCAAACTACTACCCACAAAATGCGGATAGCCTTCATTTCCGCTTCTGTGAATTTCACCTTTTCAAACTCTTCAGTTTTTTAATATCTTCTTCTAATTCTTTCATGCTAGCTTCTTTCTCAATGGCCTTTTGTTGCTGTTTATTTTATGCGAGATTTTTCCTGCGTGGGTCAACAGCTCCCTGCCGTTCAATTGCAAAATGGTATCCAATCGTTCAATCCAATCTTTCATATACATTAGTATTTGCTGTTGCGCCATTGTCTCGGCAAATGCCAAATATTGCTCAACCAACAAGCCCAAAAGCTTCATTTCATCTTCATTCAAGTAATTTTTGGCAATGCTTACTTCTGCTTTTTTAATGGAAGCCACTTGTTTTTTGTCGTAAGAAAGCATTCCCATTAATGGCAAACTGGCATCCACACGCCTGTAAATAAGGCTTTAAACATCTTCATAATATTGAATTTTCGATTGTTATTAATTTTCCCAAATCTATATACTTTGTAGATTAATTCAACTCTTTTAACTACAAAGCAAAGCAATCATTTTGACATATCACGTCAAAATAAATTTAATTATCAAGTATTTAGTATTAGTTTAAATTGCCTGCTGCAGGTCACCAAACGGTACATGATGTTACCGACTGGCATTTATTTTAATTCATAATATGTACTTCTTCCACCGCTAGCTTCTTTTTGTAAAATACCCTTCTTCATTAAATCTTGAATATCTCGAAGTGCCGTATCTTGTGAACACTTATTAATTTTCGCCCACTTTGACGTTGTAAGCTTTCCGTCAAATCCATCAAGCAATCTGTTTATAATTTTGTATTGCCTATCATTGAGAATTGTGGTGGAATGCCATTTCCAAAATTCTGCTTTATGAAGTATTTTCGATAAAGTTTCTTCTGTGGAGTCAATAGCATTTATTAAACATTGCAAAAACCACAAAATCCATTCTGTAATATCTGAATTTCCTTTTTGTGTTTTTTCAAGTTTTTCATAATACTGTTTCCTTTCAACTCTAATTTGTGCAGACATACTGTAGAACCGCCTAACACTTTTGTCAGAACGTGCCAATGTCATATCTGTAATTGCTCTTGCAATTCGTCCGTTTCCGTCGTCGAATGGATGAATTGTCACAAACCATAAATGAGCAATAGCTGCCTTAAGAACCAAATCTATTTCATGCTCGTTTTCAAACCAGTCCAAGAATCTGTTCATTTCTGGTTCTATCCTGTCTGAACTTGGTGCTTGATAGTGAACCTTTTCTTTTCCCATAGGCCCCGATATAACTTGCATCGGACCAGTCGTATCTTTTCTCCAGTCTGCAACTGTGATTTTATAAAGATTGCTCCATCCTGATGGAAACAGTGCAGCATGCCAACCAAATATTCTCTCATTGCTCAAAGGCATATCATAATTTTGGGTAGCGTCAAACATCATTTCAACTATCCCGTCAATGTAACGTTCCGATTCCACAGCTCCAGCAATGTCAATTCCTAACCGACGTGCAATTGAAGAACGCACTTGTTCAATTTCTAAAATTTCACCTTCAATTTCCGATGACTTAATAACATCCAAAGTCAAGGTATTTAATACCGCTTCATTTTGTAAATCAAAACCTAGCGACTCCATTTTACCCAGAAGTCTACCTTGTTGATTTCTAGCCTCACCAAGTTTTATCATCACTTTCTTATCATCCCAAGTGAAGTCGGTCCAGTTATCCCTTTCGTGTATATATATTTTCATTCTACGCAAATTATGCGACAAATATACACTTTATTCTCTGCAAATAAAACATTCTCCGCAATATATGCTCCGAATAAAGCGCTTAATCTCCGCATTGTAGGTTTAAGGTGCCAAATCCTGTAATTCTTTACTTGTTAGTAAATTTTGAAATGCCAGTTGATTTGGAAATTCAACAACCAATAGAAAAACCGGCTGTATATATTAAATAATACCCCATATTCTAATCGAAAAGTATACCACTTACAACCATGAATGGATTCTATCCGTTCTTAACAAATGATAAGCATGTATACAAAACAAGAAATCATTATTGACAGCTTTCGACAGGGTAAGAGCCAGCACACCATTGCCCGCGATTTGCAGATTAATCGTAAGACTGTAAAAAAGTACATTTTAGAGCATGAAGCATTATTACAGTCTGTTTGCTCTAAAGAAGCCGCTCAGTCCATCGCTTTATCAGACAAGCCTGCTTATAATATGACTGTACCTCGCCAAAAAGTCAAGCTAACAACCGATGTACAAGAGATCATAGATGAGCAGCTTTTGAAAAACAAAGTGAAGCTGCAAGAGGGATTACGCAAGCAGATGATGAAGAAGAAAGACATCCATGAATAGCTCTTTCGACAGGGTTTTGATGTTAGCTACTCCACTGTTTGCAATTATATCAGGTTTAAAGAAAACAGTCAGACATCAAAAGAAGCATACATCCGTCAGGCATACCTTGCAGGTGATGTATGCGAGTTTGACTGGGGTGAGATAAAACTTCTGATAGGTGGTAAACGCACAAGTCTGCATCTTGCCGTTTTCACCTGTGCCTACAGCAACTGGCGGTATGCTTATGTCTATCACCGTCAGGACACCCTCTCTTTCATGGAAGCCCATACACGCTTCTTCCGTCAGATAGGTGGTGTACACCGAAAGATGGTTTATGATAACATGCGTGTGGCTATTGCAAAACGAGAAAGGTCACGTTGAGCGTAGCGTTGAGTACGTACGTCGCAAGGCCTTTGCACCCAAAGACAGCTTTGCCTCTGCAATCGAAGCACAGGAGTGGCTAGACTCTACTTTAAACAAGCTTAATGCTCTCAAGCAGCAGGGGACTGGCAAGAGTGCCGAGGAGCTTTTGGCTGAAGAAAAGAAAGTTCTGGCAAAACATCCATCATCGGTAATGATTTGCAGTGAACAGATTCAGTTAAGGGCAGATAAATATGCAACTGTAAGTTATCATGGCAATCGTTACTCGGTACCCGACAATCTCGTGGGGTTGTTTGTTGATGTTAGCGTCAGAAGCAGACAGATGCATATCTACTCTCAAAACAAACGAGTTGCCATTCATCATAGAAGTTACAAGTCTCATGACTGGGTTGTTGATATAGAGCATTACCTTGACACATTTAAGAAAAAGCCGGGAGCCCTTGTAGGGAGTCAGGCTCTGGCGGGCAACCATTACCTTCGGAATCTTTATTTTGATCTCTTCCAAAATGAATCACGAGAGTTTATCGAGCTTCTATCATACTGTCGTGATCATATGGTAAGTGAAGAAAAGCTTGAAGAGTCAGCTAAAGAACAGCTATCGTGGATTACAGAATTAATGCATCAATCAAACGACAATGGACAATATAAACAATCAAATAACAGAATATAGCAAGGCTCTCAGACTGCCTGTCTTCAGGCGTGATTACAAAGAACTTGCCCTCGAGGCAGCAAAAGACAGAATCGATTATGAGGAGTATCTGCTTAAACTTATGGAGCGTGAATGGGAGGCTAAGTCGGAGAATCGTAAAAAGTCACAGATAAGAAATGCACGGTTTCCTTCTAAAATGTATCTTACCGATCTTGAGCGTGAACAGCTGCCTCAGGGTGCCAGAGAGAAACTGCCGCTTCTTGAGAGATTAGACTTCATAGCTTCAGCACAGAATGTGATACTCGCGGGAAACCCGGGTACGGGAAAAACCCATATCGCGATAGGGCTTGGACTTAAAGCCTGTATGCAGGGGTATAAAGTACTGTTTACAACCGTACACCGCTTAATAACTCTGCTGCGTGAGTCGCAATCTGAACGTACTTTAAAACAGGTAGAGAACCAGTTTGAAAAGTATGACCTGGTAATATGTGATGAGTTTGGTTATATCTCTTTCGATAAACAGGGAGCAGAGCTGTTGTTTAACCATCTCTCTTTGAGAGTGGGTAGAAAATCAACCATCATAACAACAAACTTAGGCTTTGACAGATGGGAGGAGATCTTTGGAGACCCTGTTCTTACGGCAGCACTTGTAGACAGGCTAACCCATAAGGCTTATCTTGTAAATATGAACGGAGAATCATACAGATTGAAAGAAACGGAAAAAATGATGAAGGAATAATGAAGAAAAAAGTAAAAATAAGAACTCCCGTTAACTCTTGGTGGCGGTACCGCCACCAAGAGTTAAATAAACTTTGAGATTAAATTAAAATGGTATACTTTTGGAATGGAATAATGGTATCCTTTTGGGGTAATATAAACAATTAAGAATAAATTGGGACAATTTCATTTACATGTTGATCTTGTCCCTGAATTATTACAGACTTTCAAAGCAAGTGTTTCATTGATTCCTTAAGCTTATCGTTTTCGAAGCTATCTAAATAAAACTGTGTTACTTTCTCAGAACTGTGTCCCAGCGATTCACTAATTACAGATGTTTGAACTCCACTGCGTTTTAAAACAGTTGCAAAAGAATGGCGTGCTACATAGGTAGTTAATTTGATAGGTAAATTTAATGTTTTCCCGATTGCTTTTAAATCTTTATTAGTTTTCACTATTATTTTATGTATTCTGTTAGCTTTTTGCTGTTCGGTTTTATGGTATGCAAACAAAATGGGTAAAAGATAAGTATTATTCAGGTTGCTGTAATTATCTATCAATTTACGTGCAATAGGGTGTAAGGGTAGTTTTATGAGTTTACCTGTTTTTTTACGGTTGTAAATTATTTTATCATTAATAATATTGTCTTTTGTAAGTAAAGCAATATCAACAAAATTTATTCCACCCATAAGATAAGAGAATATAAAAATGTCAAGTGATAATTGCTCTCTTTCATTGCTTGATTTATAGTTGATAATTCGTTTTATGTCGGATTTTGTTAAGGCTCTTTTAGCAGTCTCTTCCTGTAGTTTGGAGACCCTGTAAGAACGAAAAGGGTACATGTCCGGATTTACACATTCTTCTTCTATTGCTACATTGTACATCATTCTTAAAGTACGAAAACGAATTCCAATTGTATTTTCTGCAAGATTTTTATTTCTTAGCCATGCTTCGTACTTTTTTAA
>JADMKP010000006.1 GCA_015478775.1 Fermentimonas sp.
ATAGATTGAAGGGATGAGGTTATCTTTTACAATGCTGTTCTTGACAGTGGGACTATTGTATGCTTTTTCGCAAAGTATTTCTATTGGAGGGTTTGTGCATGATGCTGAAAATGAAAGTTATTTAGCGGCTTCTACTGTTTCGCTGGAACCGGTAGGCAAGCATGTTCAGGCTGATGTTAATGGGTATTTCTTATTTGAGGGACTGACCGCTGCTAACTATTTGATGAAGGTTAGTTTTATTGGATATGATGATTTATTGATACCGATTAATTTGCAACGCGATACTCTTGTTCATATTCATATGCAGCCTTCGCCACTATTGCTGCAGGAGGTGAGGGTGGGTGCTGAGAGGGGTGACTTTAACGGTGCTGCTTCGTCGCTACCTGTAACAGAGATAAGCAAGAATTATCTTTTGAAGAACAGCGCTGCTAATTTTATACAGACTCTGTCGTCTATTGCCGGTATTTCGTCGATGGATATTGGTGCGGGTTTCTCGAAGCCAATGATTAGAGGTTTTGGGTTTAACCGCGTGGCGGTGGTTGACAAGGGTGTGGTGCAACAAAACCAGCAGTGGGGTGCTGATCATGGACTAGAGATTGATCAGTATGATGTGGATGGTGTGCGCGTTCATAAAGGTCCGATGTCACTATTTTACGGCTCCGATGCTATTGGTGGGGTAATTGAAATTATTCCTCCTGTAATTCCATTTGAAGATATGTTTTGGGGTGATGCAACAATTATTGCTAAGAGTAACAACGATTTGATTGGTGCTTCGGTTGCAGCTAGTGTTAAGAGAGGCAACATGTTTGTGCGTGGTCGTGCTACGGTTCAGAGTTATAGCGATTACAGGGTGCCTGCCGATACTATTGAATATCTTACTTGGCGCTTGCCTGTGCATAACGGCAGGATGAAGAATACAGCTGGAAGGGAGGCTAACCTGGCATTATCGGTAAATTACAGTAAGGACAACTTAAGCAGTTGGTTTCATTTATCTGATATTTATAGTAAGAATGGTTTTTACCCCGGCGCACATGGTATTCCATCGTTAGATAGGGTTGCACATGATGATAGCTTTAGAAATATTGAGATGCCTTTTGCAATATCTAATCATTTTAAACTGATTTGGAATAGCGAATTAAAGCTTACAGATAATGATAAGATAATGTTAGATGTTGGATATCAGCAGAACAAGCGAGAGGAATTGTCGGCATTTCATACTCACTACGGAAATCAGGATGCTCCTGTACAGAAACCGAACGTGGAGCTGCAATTCGGTCTTAACACTTTATCAGGTAGTGCCAGGTATGTTAAGGGTGAGGGTAAGCGTTGGAGTAAAACATTTGGTGGTTCTATCGAATATCAGCACAACCGGGTGGGTGGATACTCATTTTTATTGCCCGACTTTGAGCGGCTTTCAGGCGGTTTGTTTTGGATTAATAGTGTGAAACTCAACGATAAGTTTGTGCTTACCGGAGGATTGAGATATGATATGGGTAGGCTTAATGTTAGTGAGTTTTACGACCCTTTATTGGCAGAATTTTTGATGTTGCAGGGATATACGCAAGAGAATGTGGAGTTTTACGCGATGAGAGCGGCCAACTTAGATAGGGTATTTGGTGATTTATCGGGTTCGGTTGGGTTTGAATATCGTCCTTCTACTATTCATTCTTTAAAGTTTAATGTGGGTAGGAGTTTTAGATATCCTGGGGCTAATGAGTTGAGCAGTAACGGTCTTCATCATGGAGCATTTAGGCATGAGCAGGGGAATAAAGAGTTGAGTTCTGAGAGAGGTTATCAGCTGAATATTGATTATCTATATGAAAATGGAGTATTTAATGTGAGATTGAATCCGTTTGTGAGTTGGTTTGAGAACTATATATATTTGGAACCCACAGGTGGTTGGTCGGTTCTACCCCACGCTGGGCAGATTTACCGTTACAACGAGGCGGAGGCTTTGGTGGCTGGAGGTGAGCTAATGATGGGCTACAAGATTAACAGCATGTGGAGTGTGAATATGGATGTTGAGTATGTTTTTAATAGAAATATTACTGATAATTATGCTTTGCCATTTACGCCCCCTACAGTGGTGACAACAGATATTACATATTCTGGAAACAGTATGAAAAGTTTAATATCAAACTATGAAATAAAGCTTGAAAATAGGCTGGTGATGGATCAGACTTCGGTTGCACGTAATGAGGCAGCTACTCCTGGTGCAGCACTTTGGAATATCTCGGCATATGTGCATTGGCATATCAGGGGTAAGATGTTTATTACTTTACTACAGGTAGATAATATTTTTAACACATCGTTTATGAATCATCTGAGTTTTTATAAAAAGCTTAATGCTCCTGAACCGGGCAGGAATATTCAGTTGATTGTTAAAATTCCGTTTTGAAGCTCTGTAATAATCTAAATGTATTAAATTAAAATATGAAAAAATCGGTATTAATTACAGCTATTGTGTTGAAAGCTGTGTTGGGTTTAGTTTCGTGTGATAGCGAAAACCTGGATAATGAGAGACCTGTAGTAAAGGTAATTTTGCCCTCAGAAGATGAGTTGGTAATACCGGGTAGTGATATTCATTTTGAGGTGGAGATGAGCGATAATGCAGCTCTATCATCGTATAAGGTGAATATTCATGGTGCTTTTGATGGGCACGGACATGGAGAAGCTCTTTCTGCAACAACCCGTGCTGCATCTGATTCGGTGGAGTTTAGTAGGACTTGGCTGGAGAGCGATTTTATAGCTTTGGGTGAAGAGCCCATTTCGGGTAAGACAAAAGTGAGCGTTAAACATCATCATATGAAAATTCCTGCCAGTGTAACCAGAACCATTGATGGGGAACAAAAAGAAATGCCCCTGAAGGAGGGGCATTACCATTTTATAGTGTATTGTACCGATGAGGCAGGGCAGGAATCATTTGCATCTAAAGAGATTTTTATTTCTTATGATGCAGAGGGTCACAATCATAATTAGTGATTGCTCATATAAAATGTGAGTTTGCCACCATTCATTATATCGGAATGTGTGATAAAGTTTTCTTTATAGGGCTCTCCATTGAGCTCTATTTTTTCGATATACATATTCTCTTCAGATAGGTTAATTGCCTCCATTATAAACGAGTTGCCATTACCTAGATTGATTGTAGCTTTTGAAAGTTGTGGTGCACCAAATATGTACTGGCCATCTACTGTATTTACTGGATAGAAACCCATTGAAGAGAATAGATACCAAGCAGACATCTGACCGCAATCGTCGTTTCCGATTAGTCCATCTGGCTTGTTTTGATAGAAATCTTTGCAAATTTGTCTGATTAGTCGCTGCGTATCATGTGGCCTATCGAGGTGCATATATAAATATGCTATGTGGTGACTAGGTTCATTGCCATGAGCATACTGACCGATGAGTCCGGTAACGTCTGATAGTTGACCGGTTGACTCCTGCTCTGTGGTGAATAGATAGTCGAGTGCTTTGCCTGCCTGTTCTTTACCTCCCATATGTTGAATTAACCCTGGTATATCATGCATTACATGCCATGTGTATTGAAGTGCATTGCCTTCGGTGTAATGACCACCTATGTGTGAATCGGCATGGGCAAGCTGATATGGGTCGAACGGTGTCAACCAATCTCCTTTTGAATCTTTTGGTCTCATGCTCATTGTTTCACTGTCGAAATGGTTTTTATAGAAGTTAGATCTATTGATGAAGAACTTATAATCATCGGTTTTGCCTAACTTCTGTGCCATTAGTGCAGCAGCGTAATCGTCGTATCCTGCTTCGAGTGTACGTGATACTGATTCAACTTTTGCAATGTCGTATGGGTAATATCCCAGTTTATCATAGAGCTCCCACCCTGCATTCTTGTGTGTCCCTTGTGTGAGCGACTTCTTAATTTCGTTGTAAGCACGCTCTGCATCGAAGCCGTTGAACCCTTTTAGGTAGGCATCTACAACCATAGGAACGGAGTGATTTCCTACCATAGTGTAGGTTTCTTGTGCCATTAATGCCCAAATGGGCAGGTGGCCCTGTTGCTCGCTAAATTCGAGCATGTTGTTTACGAGGTCGTCGATAATTTCGGGACTGAGGATGGTATACATCGGGAAGGCCGCACGGAAGGTGTCCCACTGCGATAGTGTGGAGTAGTATTTTCCGGTTGGTGATTTTGCGACTTCTCTATTGGGCCCAACATAACTGCCATCTACATCGGCAATGTTGTTTGGTTGTATATAGAGATGATAGAGGGAGGTGTAGAAATTGACTTTATCGTTTTGGCTACCTTCAACTTGTACTCGTGAGAGGTATTTGTTCCACTCGTTTTTGGCATTGGTATATACTTTGTCAAAATCCCAGTGTGTAACTTCAGCAGCGAGGTTGGCCTTTGCGCCCTCTATGCTTGTGGTGGACATGGCTACCTTCATATTGAGTACGTTCTCGCCATTCATATCAAAATTAAGTATGTAGCGTGGTGCCTTTTCGCGAGGGTCGCGTTGTTCGAGCATATCCTTAGAAAGAATTGGTTTATCGAATTCGATTACGAAATAGTAGGTGCGACGAACCCATTCTGTGCGTGTGGTATAACCAGTTATGATTCTGTCGCTTTCGAAGTTAACCTCATTGTCGAGTACATGTATTGCAGCACGGTCTTTGCTCCAAACTAATCCACTTTGGAAATCGGCAAGCACATTTGCTTCTTTTTGGGAATTGTACGTATAGCGATGAAACGCAACATGTGGAGAAGTTGTGACTTCAACCTTAACATCATTATCGGTTAGCTCTACACCATAGTATCCGGGAGTTGCCTTTTCACTGCTTTTATTGAATCCGCTGCTTAGATCTTCTCGAATATCTCCTGAGAAGGGTTGAATTAGCAGATCGCCAAGATCGACAATGCCAGTGCCATTGAGTCTGTTTTGTGAGAACCCGTTTATTCTGTCATCATCGTAAAAATAACCTGAACAGTAATCCCATGAGTAATTACCGGTTTCGGGTCCGGGTTGCATAAACCCCAAAGGATAAGTAGCCCCAGGGAATGTGTGACCGGTGAAGGCGGTGCCAATGAAAGGATTGACATATTGTGTGAAGTCGCCACCAGCATCAATATCACTGCTTACTTTGTTTGCACAAGCAAGCAGTGAGAGTGATACGGCGAGCAGTATTATTGATTTTCTCATAAATTGTTTTACTGTTAAACGCCTTTAATTAGTAGTTGTACTTTCGATTAGTAGTTGTACTTTCGATTAGTAGTTGTACTTTCGATTAGTAGTTGTACTTT
>JADMKP010000007.1 GCA_015478775.1 Fermentimonas sp.
AGGTAAGCTTGTAAAGGATGAAATAACCCGAGCATATCTAACACCAGCAAAAATTGTCTGGCAATCTGATAATCAAAACAAACAGGTAAAAAATTCTGAGTTTTTACATTCCCCATTTGACGGACAATTAACTACAAATGGAATCGGAATGTCTGTATTTAAATCAGATAAAGAAATGCAAGCCTCAATCTTACTCGATTTTGGGAAAGAGATATATGGAGGGATAGAGATTGCGGGTGGAATAAGAGAAAGTAAAAATCCAATTAAAGTAAGAGTACGACTTGGGGAATCTGTTACCGAAGCAATGAGTGATTGTATAGATAATAGTATGCCAGGAATGGGATCGGCAACAAACGATCATACATTGCGAGATTACACACTAGATATTCCTTGGCTAGGTACTATTGAAGTTGGAAACTCAGGATTTAGATTTGTTAGGATAGATGTGCTTGATAATGATGTAGATCTGCCTATACGATCAGTAAGGGCAATTGCTCGTTATCGAGACTTACCTTATCTGGGTAGTTTCAACTCCAGCTCAGAAAGACTAAACCAAATATGGGAAATTGGAGCTTATACCGTACATATGAATATGCAGGAGTATCTGTGGGACGGTATTAAACGTGATCGCCTTGTATGGCTTGGTGATGTCCATCCTGAAGTTATGACAATAAATAATGTATTTGGCGATCAGGAAGTAGTAAGGAAGAGCCTGGATTTTGGTCGTGACACTACTCCCCTACCCGGATGGATGAATGGAATGTCTTCATACTCACTTTGGTGGATTATTTCTCATAAAGATTTCTATCTATATAATGGAGATATAAATTACCTGAAAGAGCAACAACAATATTTAAATGAATTGATAGACCAGATAATCACTAAAATAGGAACCGACGGCAAGGAAAACTTGGATGGCGGTCGATTTTTGGACTGGCCCACTTCAGAAGACACTGAGGTTATTCATTCTGGTCTTCAGGCGCTAACACTAATGACCATGGGGGCAGGAAAAGATATTGCAGTTTGGCTAAACGACAAAGATCTGGAGAAAAAATGTTTCGATGCTCAAACACAATTAAACACACACACACCTTCTGACCAAAACAATAAACAGGCTGCTGCATTACTTTCATTGTCAGGTATTCAAAATCCTGAACAGGCTGCAAAAGTTATACTTAAGGATGGAGCAAATGGTTTTGCTACTTTTTATGGATATTATATGCTTGAAGCATTAGCTAAAAACAACAAATACAACAAAGCTATTAATATAATATCAGATTATTGGGGTGCAATGATAGATTTAGGAGCCACAACCTTTTGGGAAAACTTTAATTACGAAGAAAGACACAATGCTGTGGGCATAGATGAGATGCCAGATACTACAAGGTTTAATATACATTCTGATGGAGGCGATCATTGCTACATAGGTTTAAGAGCTAGCTTGTGCCATGGCTGGGCATCAGGTCCCACTTCGTGGCTAACACAACATGTATTGGGCATTGAAGTCTTAGAACCAGGATCAAAAGCAATACGTATTTCACCAAATCTTGGAGATTTAGAATTTGCTGAAGGAACTTTTCCAACTCCTTATGGTGTTGTGACAGTAAGACATAAAAAACAACAAGACGGCTCTATTTCTAGTGAAGTAGATGCGCCTGATGAAGTGAAAATTATAGTGGTTAAGAATGAAAATATATAGTGAGATGCAAGTTTCATGAGTTGGATTAAAATACAA
The DNA here is from genome assembly GCA_015478775.1 of Fermentimonas sp. Lineage (GTDB taxonomy): Bacteria > Bacteroidota > Bacteroidia > Bacteroidales > Dysgonomonadaceae > Proteiniphilum. The sequence goes on from JADMKP010000007.1 coordinate 1,736, forward strand.
GAAAAATGAAGAAAAGTATATACTTTATAACATCATTACTAATATTATTAAATGCTTCATGCTTTAATGATAGAGAGATGAGTATTAGTAGGCTTTCTCATGATTTAGAAATGGGTTTTATTAATCCACCAGACACTATACAAACAAGCGTTTATTGGTACTGGATATCTGATAACATTTCAAAAGATGCTGCAGTAAGAGATTTGCATGCTATGAAAAATGCAGGTATAAACCGTGCTTTTATTGGAAATATTGGAATTGAAGATTTACCTTATGGAGATGTGAAAATCTTAAGCGATGAATGGTGGGAGGTAATGCATCAAGCATTGAAAACTGCATCTGAATTGGGTATAGAAATAGGAATTTTCAATTCACCCGGTTGGAGTCAGTCGGGTGGACCATGGATAAAAACTGAAGAGTCTATGAGATATCTTATCTCATCCAAACAAAACATTAAGGGGCCAGGGAAGATTAAATTAGAATTGAGTAAACCTAATGATACTTTTCAGGATGTGAGGGTTATTGCCATACCAAATCTTTATAATGATAATTTACAACTAATTAGTTTTCCTAAAGTTGGTAAATCTGAGATTAACTTTAAGACTGACAAACCTTTTACTGCAAGAAGCTTAACAGCTTATTTAAATGAAGTTCCAATTAATGCCCATGCTGTTTTGGAAGCTAAAAGTAATGATGTGTTTGATGTAGTAAAAGAGTTCCAAGTTAATAGATCTAACCCAGCATTGAATGTTGGCTTTGTGCCTTTTGCTCCAGTTACAATATCATTTGATGAAGTAACTTCAGATGAGTTTAGATTAGTATTACGAAATGTTGCACCCAATGCTGGTTTTTCTGAAGTGATATTAAGTTCAATACCAAGTGTTGAAAGATACAGCGAAAAAACTTTGGCTAAAATGCACCAAACACCTCTACCATATTGGAATGCATATTTATGGGATAAACAAAGTGAGCCTATAGGTGAAGGTTTAGTTATAAATGAAAATGATATTATAGATATTTCTAATTACATGTCTAATGAAGGCATTCTATCATGGGATGTACCTGATGGCGAATGGACAGTGATTAGGTTTGGCATGACACCAACAAAGGTTACTAACGGACCTGCTTCACCGGAGGCAACTGGCCTTGAAGTGGACAAGATGAGCAAAAAATGGGTGGCAGAGCATTTTGACAGGTTTATTGGAGAGATTTTAAGAAGAATTCCAGAAGAGGATAGGAAAACCTTTAAAATAGTAGTTCAGGATAGCTATGAAACTGGTGGACAGAATTTTACTGACGCATTCCTTGAAGATTTTGAAAACAGATATGGTTATAACGCTGTGCCATATCTTCCTGTTTATAATGGGTTTGTGGTTAACAGTCAACTTGAGTCGGATCGATTCTTGTGGGATATTAGAAGAATGGTGGCTGATAAAGTAGCATATGATTACGTAGGTGGATTGAGAGAAGTGAGCCACGAGCATGGACTTACTACTTGGCTTGAGAACTATGGTCATTGGGGCTTTCCAGGTGAGTTTCTAATGTATGGCAGCCAGTCTGATGAAATTGGGGGTGAGTATTGGAGTGAAGGCGAACTGGGAGATATTGAAAATAGAGCTGCAACATCTGCAGGGCATATTTATGGGAAAACAAAGATATCTGCAGAATCTAATACTTCTGGTGGACCGGCATATTCTCGTTATCCCGCAATGATGAAACAACGAACTGATAGATTTTTCGCAGAGGGCATAAATAATACATTACTGCACGTATACATAATGCAGCCATATGAAGACAAAAATCCGGGAGTTAATGCATGGTTTGGGAATGAGTTCGATAGAAAGAACACTTGGTTTTCTCAACTAGATCTTTTTACAGAATACCTGAAAAGGTCTAACTTTATGCTACAACAAGGATTGAATGTGGCTGATGTTGCTTATTTTATAGGTGAGGATACACCAAAAATGACTGGAGTAACTGATCCTCCTCTTCCAGTGGGTTATCAGTTTGACTATATTAATGCTGAGGTTATAGTTAGAGATATGACAATTAAAAATGGCATGCTCACCTTGCCCCATGGCACTGAGTACAAAGTTTTGGTTCTACCTAAGCAAGAGACCATGAGACCCGAGGTGCTTAACAAAATTAAGGAGTTAGTTTATGCAGGTGCCACTGTTCTGGGACCTGCGCCCACTCATTCTCCTAGTCTTCAGAATCAACCAGAAGCCGATAATCAGATTAAACAAATGGTCTCTGAAGTTTGGGGTGATGTTGATGGAGTTAACGTAAAGTATAGAAAATATGGGAAAGGGCTTATAATGAATGGCTTGTCTATGGAGGAGTTATTTGATTTTATTGATCTTATACCTGATTGCAAACTGCCTGAAGACAATTCGATACATTATGGTCATAGAACAATTAATGATTTGATTGATATATATTTTGTATCTAATCAAACCAATGAAGAAAAAATAATTCAACCAGAGTTTAGGTTAACTGGTAAACACCCTGAATTATGGAATGCAATTAATGGCTCTACTAGGCTGCTACCCGCTTTTGAAATGAAAGAAAGTTCTACAATGGTGCCAATAAAACTTGCAGCCTATGAAAGCGCATTTGTTGTTTTTAAAAACAAGGCCGACAATGATCCACTCAAGTCAACAACGGATAATTATCCGCAACACGTTGAAATTATGAAGCTTGTGGGTCCATGGAAAGTAAATTTTGATGTTTTAAGAAGAGGTCCTGCTGAAGAGATTACATTCGATGCTCTTCATGATTGGACTACCTCTTCTGACAAAAGAATAAAATATTATTCTGGTGAAGCTACATATAATATCGATTTTAATATTCCTGAAATAATAAATGGCGAGAATTATGTTATTGATCTTGGAAATCTTACGGCGATGGCTAAAGTTTATGTAAACGACAATTATTCAGGAGGTGCATGGACTTCACCTTATAGTTTAGATATCACTAAATATTTAAAAAGCGGAGAGAACAAGATATCTGTAACTGTTGTAAATAATTGGATGAATAGGATTATTGGTGATTTAAATATACCTGAAGACAAACGAGAAACATGGTGCTTTGTTAATCCTTACAGTGCCCAATCTCCATTACAGCCATCGGGATTATTTGGACCTGTTACAATTAGGTCTTTTAATTATGTAAAAAATTAAAGTTTTATAAATTTGAAGTTCACGCATTTAAGAATATTACTAATATAACAAGAAAACATGGATAAATACTTCTTACCAAGAATCATAGTATTCACTTCACTTTTTATATTTTTATCATACAATCTTGCTAATGCTAACTATGGAAATGCCTTAAGAGTTATAAATATTAGTGTAGATAATGTTCAAAATCCTTCTGCCATAATTTCCCACTCTCCTGATTTTAGTTGGCAGCTACAATCAGATGAAAATGATATTCTACAGTCTGCTTACCAAATAGAGATTTACTCTGATTTATCGGGAAAGCAAGAAAAAATATGGGACTCACACAAATTTATAAGTAATCAAAGCCATGGTTTGACACTATATATAGGCAATTTGCTTCAATCGGGTACCAAATATCAATGGAGGGTTCGTGTGTGGGATAACAAAGATAGAGAATCAGAATGGAGTGAAATGAGTAACTTCAGGTTAGCACCTACAGATATCGAAAATAAAACTCAGTGGATTGGTGCTATACGCCGAGAGGATTCTAACATACCAGAGGGAAGAAATTATCATGGATTGGCTTTAAGTTCTGAAGATGGTAAAAAATGGCAGGAGACTCATCCCCTTTCAAAAAGGAGCATCTATTTGAGAAAAGAATTCTCCAACAATAAAAAAATTAAAGATGCCATTATATACATAAGTGGCTTGGGACATTATGAATTGACATTAAATGGTGAAAAACTTGGTGAATCACAATTTGACCCTATGTGGAGCGATTATGATAAAACTATTTATTACAATTCTTTTGATGTTACTAATCTGTTAGAGGATAATAATGCAATTGGTGTTCTGTTAGGTAATGGCTTTTATAATCAGCAGGGTGGTAGGTATGTAAAGATGCAGGTAAGCTTTGGCCCTCCTACTCTATTTTTTAAAATGAACATCACATATGAAGATGGCTCAATAAAAGAGATCGTCTCGGACAAAAGCTGGAAATATTCACTCAGCCCTATAGTGTTTAATGATATGTATGGCGGTGAGGATTATGATGCACGACTAGAACAAAAAGGATGGGATAATTATAGCTTCGATGACTCGCATTGGATGACGGTTGTAGTTCAGGAAGCTCCTAAAGGCAAGTTGACTCCACAAATAACGTATCCCATTAAGTCAATGGAAATATTCCCGGCAGAATCTGTAAAAAGAGTAAGTAGCTCTTATGTTTACGATATGGGCCAAAATTTATCAGGGTTCCCAAATATAAAAGTGAAAGGCAATAAAGGTGACAAAATAAGATTAATACTTGGAGAAAACATTTATGAGGATGGTTCTGTAAATCAATCACAATCAGGAAGTCCATACTATTTTGAATATATACTTAAAGGTGGGGAAGAGGAAATATGGCAACCTCGTTTCTCTTTTTATGGCTACAGATATATTCAGGTTGATGGGGCAAAGCCTCCAAAAGATTCTGATATTTCTGTAAATAACAATGACGAGCGAGATATCCCTGAAATATTAAACATTGAGTCGCTGTTTGTATATAATTCCAATCCACAAACTTCAACATTTAATTGTTCTAATGAGATTTTCAATAATACTCACCGGCTTATTGTAAACGCAATGAAAAGCAATATGCACGCTGTGTTTACTGATTGCCCCCACAGAGAAAAACTTGGTTGGCTGGAACAGGTTCACCTAAATGGTCCCGGACTATTCTACAATTTCGATCTTAAAACTTTCGCACCAAAAATCATGCAGGATATTCGTGACTCTCAACTTCCAAATGGTTTAGTTCCGGATATTGCGCCTGAGTATGTGATTTTTGATGGTGGTTTTAGAGATTCTCCTGAGTGGGGAAGCACATCTGTAATTCTTCCTTTTATGTATTATCATTTCTATGGCGACAATTCGCTTATAATAGAATATTATGATGTAATGAAAAGATATGTTGAATACTTAACTTCTACTGCAGATAACCATATTGTTTCTCATGGACTGGGCGACTGGTGTGATTACAGAGAAGATAAACCTTATGGCGTTTCTCATAATACGCCTGTACCATTGTCTGCAACGACTCATTATTATATGGTTGTTGATTACCTGCTGCAAGCAGCAGAAATAACAGGAAATGAAGAGGATATAATACATTACACTAAATTAAGGAGTAATGTAAAAGATGCTTTTAACAATAAATTCTTTGACGAAGACAACATGTATTATGGTACCGGTAGTCAAGCATCTAACGCTATGCCACTTTTTGCAGGTCTTGTTGAGTCTCAAAATAGAGAAGCAGTTTTAAATAGTTTGGTAAAAAATATTGAGGAGAGAGGATTCAGACTCTCTACCGGAGATGTGGGCAACCGATATCTTTTTCAAACTTTAGCCGATAATGGATTAAATGAAATAATGTATAAGATGCATAATCATGAAGAGGTTCCCGGATATGGGTTTCAGCTGCAATTTGGAGCAACAACTTTAACCGAGCTATGGGATCCGAGAGCCGGTGCTTCTTGGAATCATTTTATGATGGGCCAGATAGAAGAGTGGTTTTTCAAATCATTAGCCGGAATAAGATCTGAGGAAAATAGTGGATTTCAGGAAATAATTATTTCACCTCAACCTGTAGGTGATTTAAAATTTGTTGAAGCATCATACGAAATTTTATATGGTAAAATAATGGTGGATTGGAATAAACAAGATGGAGTTTTCACACTCAATGTATCTATACCAGCTAATTGTACGGCGAAAATTTATATGCCAAATGAGAAAGAATATAAAACAGTGGGCAGTGGAAATTACACATTTACAAAATAAATGTAATGTTTTTATAAGTTATATTTCGCATCTTTGATAATGTCCAATTAAAAATTAAATCATATATTAAACCCAATCGTAGGTAATGAAATTAACTTATGATTATTTGAAGAAAATAAATTCATACAAAACTCAATTATTCTTATGTCAAAAACATACAAATACTACATCTTATTTATTCTATTGATATATTGTTATAACCTTAAAGGTGAGGCATCTTCCTTGATTGTGAATTTGCAAACAGACTATATTGAGAATCCCATTGGAATTGATAATCAAAAACCTAGATTAACATGGAATATTAAGGACAGTAAGCAAGGTGCTAAGCAAACTGCCTATAGATTGATAGTAGGTACCAATAGTGAGAAAGTAAAGAACATTGTTGGTAGTACTCCAGCTTCCGGAAGTTTTAGCGGGATTAGTTGGGACACAGGAGTAGTGATGTCAGATATTCAACTAATTAATTATGCTGGTGTAAATCTTTCACCATTTACTAAGTACTACTGGAAAGTAATTATATGGGATGATGAAGAAAATGAAAACAGCTCTGATCTTCAGACTTTCGAGATGGGAATGGTGAATATGTCAAATTGGAGTGGAAACTGGATAAGTGACGATAGAGATATTCATTATAAACCGGCACCATATTTTCGTAAAAAGTTCAATTCAAAAAAAGAGATTGAGTCTGCACGTGCATACATAGCTGTAGCGGGACTATATGAATTATATATTAACGGAGAAAAGATCGGGAAGCAACGGTTGGACCCAATGTATACTCGATTTGACAGAAGAAATCTTTACGTTACTCATGATGTTACTTCGCAATTGCAAAAAGGAGAAAATGCTATAGGGGTGATTTTAGGTAATGGATGGTATAACCATCAGTCACTGGCTGTATGGGATTTTGAAAGGGCTCCTTGGAGAAACAGACCTACGTTTTGTATGGACATACGAATTACTTACTCTGACGGAAGCGTAGAAATTATCCCTACGGATTTGAGTTGGAGAAAATCAGACAGCCCGATTATTTTTAATAGTATATATACCGCAGAACATTATGATGCCAGACTTGATCAGGAAAGTTGGAGTGAACCAGGTTTTGATGATTCAAAATGGCAAGGAGTAAAACTCAGGTCTGCCCCTTCTAATAATATTACAGCACAGCATTTAAGACCAATAAGGAATGTATTGACAATTCAGGCTGTTGGTTACAAAAAAATTAATGATAGTACTTATTTCTACGATTTCGGACAAAATATGTCTGGAGTTACTAAAATCAAAATTTCAGGAATTGAAGGTACAGAGGTAAGAATTAAACATGGGGAGCGACTTGATGAAAATGGTCGTATTGACCTGTCTAATATTGATGTTTACTACCGTGGTGATAATGAAACTGATCCCTTTCAAACAGATATTTTGATATTAAGTGGTGAGGATGAAGATGAGTTTATGCCTAAATTTAATTATAAAGGATTTCGTTATGTTGAAGTAATAGCAAATAACCCTATTGAGATAAATGAGAAAAGTCTTACTGCCTATTTTATGCATAGTGACGTTCCTCAAAGAGGTATGATAAATACTTCAAATGAACTTATTAACCGTTTGTGGTGGGCTACCAATAATGCTTACTTGTCAAATTTAATGGGCTACCCTACTGATTGTCCTCAGCGTGAAAAGAATGGATGGACAGGCGATGGACATTTTGCAATAGAGACAGCACTCTACAACTTCGATGGGATCACTATATATGAAAAATGGCTGGCAGATCATAGAGACGAACAGCAACCAAATGGAGTGCTACCTGATATTATCCCTACTGGGGGATGGGGATATGGTACAGCAAATGGATTGGATTGGACTAGCACTATTGCAATCATCCCATGGGAGATTTATAGATTTTATGGAGACAGCAAACTCCTGAATGACACTTACGAGAATATTAAAAGGTACGTTGATTATGTTGATCGTACCAGCCCAAATGGTCTCACCTCATGGGGCCGTGGAGATTGGGTGCCTGTTAAGTCGCAATCTAACCTTGAGCTAACATCATCGGTTTATTTTTATGTAGATGCAAATATTTTAGCACAAGCGGCCAAGCTATTTAACAAAAATGATGATTATAAATATTATAGTGACTTAGCCAATAAGATTAAAAATGCAATTAATAATAAGTATTTAAATAATGAAACAGGTATCTATGCAAATGGCACACAAACAGAGCTTAGTGTACCTTTGCAGTGGAAAATTGTACCGGATAATATGATACCTCTAGTTGCTAAGAATCTTGACAAGAGAGTTGAAGAGGCCGATTTTCACCTTGATGTAGGTGTATTAGGAGCAAAAGCCCTTTTAAATGCGTTGAGCGAAAACGGATATCCAGAAACTGCATATAAGGTCGCTGTACAAGATACATATCCTTCATGGGGATGGTGGATTGTAAACGGAGCTACAACGCTTCTGGAGAACTGGGATCTGGATGCAGCAAGGGATATTTCTGATAATCACATGATGTTTGGTGAGATTGGAGCTTGGTTCTTCAAAGGACTGGGAGGTATTTATCCGGATGCAGATCATCCGGGATTTAAGCATATAATTCTACGACCTCATTTTGAAAAAGATCTTGAAGAGTTTAGTGCAGAATTTAATTCTCCATACGGAACTATTGTCTCTGACTGGAAATGGGATGATGATATTGTGATTTATAATGTTGTAATTCCGGCAAACAGCAGAGCTACTTTTTATCTTCCTGAGCACACTGAGGTTCATGGTGTCGATACTAAAGGTTTTGACAAAATTGACCTAGATTCTGGCAGTTATACTTTTAAAATTTCTTATCGATAGAAAACTACATATACTAACATTATCTATTCATATAGCTATAACACAACAATATAGCATTGAGGCACTAATATATAATAAAATTAAAGCACACTACGTATGATTATTCCACCCATACTACTTAAATATAAACATATACTATTAATCATTTTTGTACTGTTTAATAGCTCTAACATTTATCCTAAAAACCCACAAAGCTCACTTTCAGTAGAAAATCTTAGTGTTAATATGTTGTTTAACGCAGAGCAGGTATATATCAATGGTTACCCTACTGTTACTCAACTTCATGAAACTTTCAATCAAAAGGAGAACTTTCAATTTGCAACTATAAGTACCAAAACACCTATTCTAGGATGGATTATTAAAAGTGAAAAAAACAGCACTACTCAAACAGCATACAGAATTACTGTAGCAAGTACATTAGATAAACTATTAAGTGATAATCCCGATTTATGGGATTCGCGGACAGTAAATAGCTCTGAGTCTTCTAACATCAGTTATCAAGGGTTACCACTTGAACCTGAGAATGTTTACTTCTGGAGAGTTAAAGTTTGGGATAATCATGGAAATGAATCTGCTTTCTCTAAGACAGCTCAATTTATTACAGCCAAAACACTAACTAATTATGGTACGGACAGACATCCTGTTCAAAAACAGGACGAGTATCCAGTTGAGATTGAACAGTTTGATAAAGTGAATTATTTTGCTGATTTTGGAAAATCAGCTTTTGGTAGAATTAGAATAAATTTATTTTCTAAAACTGGCACCGATACAATCAAACTCCATTTAGGGGAATCTCAAATAAATGGAAGAGTTAACCGTGAACCAGGAGGTTCAATTCGTTATTCACAATACACTATCGTTCCAAAAAGTGGATTAAATAGCTATGTAATAACAATAAAGCCCGATGAAAAGAACACCGGTTCCCAGGCAATTTTAATACCTGAGCATATAGGAGAAGTTACTCCTTTTAGGTATTGTGAGATTGAGAACTATAAATACCCTCTTCAAGATAAAGATATTGTTAGAGAAACGGCTTATTATCCATTCGATGAAACAGAGTCTTATTTTATCAGTTCAAACACTATATTGAATCAAATTTGGGAATTATCGAAATATTCAATAAAAGCAACTTCATTTCTTGGTGTTTATGTAGATGGTGATAGAGAGCGGATTCCATATGAGGCAGATGTAACAATAAACCAACTATCACACTATAGCAATGCACGCGAATACAATATGGCAAGATACACGCATGAGTATTTAATTAACAACCCAACTTGGCCTACGGAGTGGATATTGCAATCGGTATTAATTGCATGGGAGGACTACAAATACACAGGAAATAAGCACTCTCTAGAACAATTTTATTCAGATTTAAAAGCAAAGACTCTTATTGAGCTTTCTGATGATAGTGGGTTTATAAGTACTCGAACCGGGAAAGTAACACCAGAAGTCATGAATTCCATTAACTACAATGGAAACATTCGTGATATTGTTGATTGGCCGCATCCGGGGAGCTTTGGTATGGTGGATGACAAAAAAGGTGAAACAGATGGATTTGTGTTTACAGATATAAATACCGTTGTAAATGCATTTCATTATAGGGCATTAGAGCTGATTTCAAAAATTGCAAAAACACTTGAAAAGGATGAGGACTATAATTATTACTCCCAACGCGCTTCTAGTCTTAAAAAAGCTTTTAATGAAAAGCTTTTTGATAAAATAAGAGGAGTATATAAAGATGGGCTAGATACTGATCATGCTTCACTTCATGCAAATATGTTTCCACTTGCCTTTGGGATGGTGGATGAAAAAAATAAAGAGTCAGTTCTTGAATTCATTCGTTTACGCGGAATGGCATGTAGTGTTTATGGTAGTCAGTTTTTACTTGATGGTATATATGATGCGGATGATGCAGATTACGGTTTGGAGCTACTTACTTCTACAGGAAAAAGAAGTTGGTACAATATGATTCGTATTGGTTCTACTATTACAACTGAAGCATGGGACGATATTTTTAAACCTAATCAGGACTGGAACCATGCATGGGGATCTGCGCCTGCAAATATTATTCCGAGAAAATTGATGGGAATTGAACCCATGGAACCGGGCTTCAGTAAAATTAGGATTAAACCTCAACCTGCTACACTAAAAACTGCTTCAATAAAGTATCCAACAATTAAAGGTGATATATTTATGGAGTTTATTAATTACCCAGTAGAAAGTTTTGAACTTTCTGTAGAGATTCCAGCCAATACAACTGCCGATATTTATTTGCCTTATTACAGCAAGAAGCAAAAAGTTAAGATGAATGATAAATTAGTGAAATCTTCACATGATAATAACTTTACGGTTATAGAATCTGTAGGATCGGGGAAATGGGTATTTTCGGTTACTCGGTAAATCATTTATTCAACCCTATCTCAAATTTAGAAAAATCTATAAATCGATCAAGTGAATTTACAAAGGGTTCTTTACCGTTTGCAGAGCTTATCCATAGACTAAGATATCTTGCAGGCTTTGAAATAAAAACATGCTGATTACCGTCGTCCAAAGTCTGTGAGTAATCGTCAGGATTTATAAAGATAGCTGAACCAAGTTCAACCTGTTCTGCCGCTACATCTTCTGGGTGTAATCCCCATGCAAATACACAAGCATCTTCAACCACAACCTCTTGATTGGGATGATAATTTATACCGGTCACAAATTCAACATCATTCTCAGATAGTGCGTATGCTTCGACCTTCGCTTTTCTGTAACCTGAATAGACAGTTACTCTAACTAGAATATCAACTGTACCTCCACGATAGGGCACATCTTCTGATAACATCTCCAAATAGGAAATACTCCCCTCCTTCGCAACCCTAGCAGTTCTATTTGATACTGGATCTAACGGTAAAACATTTTCTCCATCCCACAAACGGATACCACCTAGACCAACTGTTGGACCTACTTTATAATAATCGGCACCTTTTCCATCTAACTGCTGTTGTGTGGTAGGATACCATTTGTATTCTGCAAGTTCAAGTCCGGGATTAGCTTTTGAATAGATATCGATAGCTGCTTTTTTATCAAAATAATATCTTATTCCTACCCACTCGTTTTCGATAGCAGGTCCGTGATGCCCCAAAGCTCTATATAAATCACCAGTATTTGAAGATACTTCATGCAAGTAAGTTGTGCTGTCGGCACGTAAAAAAAGACTCACATCAGTCATGTTCTGTGCAAAGACTACACTCCCTTGTAATACAAACAAAAACAAAAGTAAATTATTCCTCATCTTATAATTTATATTTTAACTCCTCCATGAATTATGATTAATTATACCCACATTTGCCGACCCCGGTTAGCGAAACCATAATAAGTCCCACCGAAAACAGTGCACCCGCAACAAACTTCACAATTCTCGGGTTTGCTTCTACCACGGCTGGCATATCACCCGCTACTATTACAGTTAGAAAACCTCCAACTGATACTCATCCCACAGAGTATCAATGGAGTGATCTTCGCCTAAAACATGTTTAATAGCACCATCGAAACTCCATGGAATAACTTCAAGGGTAGAACGATTGAATTTCTTCAAGAAAACTTTATCTTTAGTAGTAAGCCATTCCAGAAAAAAACCTGTAGTTTGGTAACCATCCATCCAATGTCCTCCGGCCATTCTGTTTTCATCAGGAAAATAACCATTATGCGCCCTAACCGCATCGGCCATTCCCTCAATAAAAGCAAAAAAAACTTTATTTGTGCCATACGAGCCAATGCCTTGTGGTTCTAGCTGAAAACCATGCACCAATTCATGATACAATACACCTTCAGTCTCATACAATACCCTGTCGTCGCCACCGTTCTCTGCAGAAAACTCAACCCAACGACTGCTATAAAAAATACTTATCTCAGGTACACCTCCACCCTTAGCAGAAATACCTTCCCTATCGTCGAATGAGTAATTAATCTTTCTAATACTGGGTATACTATCCGATGTGCTCCAGTAAAGAGTCTTCACAACACCCAAAATACTCTCTTTAATCAAATCTTGGGGGTTAGGTACAATTCTGTTGTAGATGGTCCAACCCTCTGTATGCGCAGCGTTATTAACAAAATTAATTTCAGGATATATAAAATTATCCCAGGTTGTATCTGTGTTATCAGGCTCAATTTCACATGAGCTACACAAAAATATAAGCAAAACTATTGATAATAAATATTGTCTCATTTAAAGTTTTGAAATAATATGTTTTTACTTTTTGTATAAATAAATTATTATTGAAATAATATTCCGCAATTTACTAATAAATACTAAATCAACAAACGAATCCGACTAACTTCATTTTGTATGAAGGCAATAGTCGGATTCGTTTAAAAAATAATCTAAATTATTTCACTAATCTATTGTCCACTGTCGTAATACAGCGTCCACTCGTCAAGCTGAAACAGGTTACTTCCGTTATTAGCAGAAACATTTAGTCTGTAGTGCGAATAAGGAGTAGTGTTGTCAATAAGGAAAGTTTTCCGCTCAAAACGACTTCCAAACTTAACCTCATTTTGCTCATCCAGTTGTGTCCAGTTAGTACCATCATTAGATCCTTCAAGTATCCAATTCTTTGGATCACGCTCTGGAGCATCATTAGCAGATAAAAGTGTGTAATAAGTAGCAATAAACTCACGGTCCATCTTCCACATTATCCATGTAGACTGGTTACCTGTTAAGTACTTACTATTAACAGCTCCATCAACAACCTTCGCAACACCTTCACCACCTTCTGTATTATATCTATCAGATACAGTGCCCGGTATATTCATAAGGTTAATAACAACAGGATCAACAGTAATAGTCTGCTCATTAGTTAATACCACCTCATCAACAGATACAAGGTTACCCATAATAGGAAATACAGATACCTTCACCTCAAAAGTGTACTCACCCACGGGTAAGAATGGAAGAGGAATTAAAGAAGAAACAGGAATATTTACCTGCGATGCACCAATAGCTTCAGGCATATACAGTTTCTCACTCATTGTGAATCCGTCGGGACCGTTAACACTATATTCTATGTTACCCGAGAAGCTCATCAGCACGTTAGATGTACCCATAATCGAAACAAACTGGTCAGAACTAATTGCCTGCACAACTACCATTGGAGGAGTTAATCCATCCACAAAAGCTTGTGATACAGGGAAAGCAGTGATATAAGCCGGCACTGATTGATTGTTAAACTGATCCTGAGTATAAACTATGAATTCATAGCCCGTACCTGCGTTAAGTCCTTCAATACTCACAGAATCCACCATTGTATCATATTTGATCTCTGTACTATCCTCACCATATAATATTCTTATAGACTTAGACTTCTGATCTTTGGGGTTATCCCATGCAAGAATAACACGCTCAAAGCCCGGATAAACGCGCAAACTGTCCACCTTTCCTGAGTAGTTGTATTCTTCAATATATTGTTTATAGTTGTCATCCATACTCTCACAGCCCCAATATGACACTGTAAAAAGCAAAATGCTAATAATAACTATCGATTTGAATTGTTTCATATATCTTAAAAATTTATTGTTTTATGAATTATTCCCATCCTTCCACTACACCGGTTAAAGTCTCAGGATCTTCAATAATCGATCCGTCAGCCTCAGTTCCGTAAATCGTAATCTCTGAAGTACAACCGGAGTTTCCACCACCAACTTGCTTAATACCTTTGTATCTTACATAACGGAATGGCTTGGTAAATCTTGGATTCTCAGGATAGAAAATATACTCATGTCCATTACGAGCCTCATTTCTTGCCTCAATCACATTAGAAGGCTGCACTAATCTATACCTGCCCACAAGTTCCCATCCATCAAAAACACCATCAGAAGGATCTTTATCATCACTAATCCAAATCTCCCATATCTCCACGTTCTCACCACCATAAAGCATGCCCCACGCATCGCGTTGCCAAATCTTAAAGCGGCTTCCCTGAATTTCTCTTCCCATATCAATAATATATACTGTATAATTAGCTTCATTTAAATTCATTTTAGCAAAATTAAAGACATGATAAACAAGTATATAATAAAAAAGCTGAGTCTATTAAGACTCAGTCGATCTAGTATAAATATTAGTAAATTTCTAAAGTTTACTTACCAACTCTATTAAACCAACATTGGCACTATACAAGTAACAAATCAATTTATTATCGAGTGCAATAGCAGGTACGGGATCAAAAAGAGTGAAAAAATCCATATCGTTCAGTTCCTTAATGGCAGATTTTATATCATCAACCTCATAACAAATGTGATATGGCGATACGCCCGATTTTTTGAGAGTATTAACAACCGGCGATTTATCATCTACCGCCGCCACGAGCTCAATAATAGGAAATCCATCTCTTTTAAGAAATGCTATCTTCGAATTTTGAATTAAATCATCAAAAATCTCCGAAAGAGTCCACCCGGCAGAAATATAAATATCTGCCGTTTCCATTAAATCACGCACAGCGTAACCAATGTGGTGAAACCTACAATTTTTTATCATCTTTCAACCATTTCTAAATATTAATAACATAATTATAATTTATAATGTTCATTAATTATTAACATAAATCACATTATTATACTGGCAAAAGCCTATACCAAACCCAAAGCCTCTTCGATGCCTCATCATATCCTCTATGTATCAACATCATAAATTTATGAGGAGGCATTGGAGGAAGTATGAATGAATTATCAAGGAAGTACGAAGGAAATATATATTATGGCTGTATAAGTTGGTATAGAGATTAAGAAAAACTATACCAATTAAAATATTTAGGATAGATGAACACAATATTCTCCGGATATGTTTAAATTATACCGTAACAATCAAAAAATCAGAGATAATGAACAATCAAAAAATAACTCCCTGCCTTTGGGTTGATAAAGATGCTAAAATAGTAGCCGAATTTTATCTATCTATATTTAAAGATGGTAAGTTGAAAGACTATCAGTTATTTGAAAATATGCCATCTGCTGACGGTAGTGGCAATACTAACCGTTTTGATACTGCTATAATGGAACTTGCAGGAGTAGAATTCTCTGTTCTTGCCGCAGGACCCTATTTTAAATTCAATGAGGCTATATCACTCGTCATAAATTGTAAAGACCAAGACGAAGTTGACTACTATTGGGAAGCGCTTACTTCTAATGGAGGAGAAGAGGGGGTGTGTGGATGGTGCAAGGACAAATATGGTTTATCTTGGCAAGTTGTGCCGGTTGAATATTTTGAACTAATACAAAGTAGCGATTCAAAAGTAAGGGAAAAAGCGATAACAAACACATTTAAACAAAAGAAATTAATACTTTCAGAACTTAAATAGAATATATTATTCCTCGTTTTTGATGCTTTCATATGCCTAAAACGGCACTTTAGAGCAAAAAAAACCTCAGGAATCGTTTGACTCTCTGAGGTATACTTATAACCTATTGAATTATTGGCGGTATGGACGGGACTCGAACCCGCGACCCCCTGCGTGACAGGCAGGTATTCTAACCAACTGAACTACCACACCATTGGTTTTGCAATTCTGAAACATCTAGTACTTTTCATCTAAGAATCTCTATTCTCTGTTTGTACTGTTTCATTTAGCGAGTGCAAAGATAGGGATATTTTCAGAATTGCAAAACTTTTGAGTATATTTTTTTAGTAATTATATTATTTCAACCATTCATCAAACCAACGGAAGAACTCTCTTTGGAATAGTATGCCGTTTTGCGGTTTTGTTATCCAATGATTCTCATCGGGATAGATGAGCATTCGTGATGGAATACCTTTTAGTTGTGCTGCATTAAATGCCATCATACCTTGTGAAGCGAGGATGCGGTAATCATACTCTCCATGAGATATCATAATTGGTGTATTCCACTTATCAACAAATCGATGAGGAGAGTTGGCATAAGTATTTTGTGCTACTGCATTAGATTTATCCCAAAATGGTCCACCCATATCCCAATTGGCAAAGAAAAGTTCTTCGGTTTCTAGATATTGTGCTTCGGTATTAAAAATACCTGCATGAGAAAAGAATGCTTTGAAACGATTATTATGGTTTCCGGCAAGCCAATAGACTGAGAATCCTCCATAACTTGCTCCGGTTGCTCCTAATCGGGTTTCGTCTATAAAAGGTTCTTTGGCTATTGCATCAATAGCAGATAAATAATCTCTCATATTCTGACCACCGTAATCTCCACTTATCTGCTCTAACCACTCAGAGCCAAAACCGGGTACTCCACGGCGATTTGGTGCTACAACAATATATCCGTTTGCTGCCATCATCTGTGGGTTCCATCGGTAAGACCAATACTGATCGAGCGTGCTTTGTGGTCCTCCTTGACAGTATAAAAGTGCTGGGTATTTCTTTGTTGAATCGAAGTTAGGAGGATAAACTACCCATGTGAGCATCTGCTTATTGTCGGTAGTCTCAATCCAACGCTCTTCTACTTCTCCCATTTGAATTTGGTTGAGTATATGACTATTTTCGAAAGATAGCTCTGTTGATTCACCTGAATTGATATCTACACTATAAATTTCACTTGGTTGAGACATCGATTGTCTTGTGGCAATAAATCCTTCTCCTCCTAAAGATAATGACACATAATTGTGTTTACCTTCGGTTAATTTTTTAATCTCTTTTGTTGATATGTCAATATGGTAAATCTGACTAGTTCCTGCAACTGATGATAACATATAAATTGTTTTATTATCTTCTCCCCATATATAGCTGTCGGTGTTATTATCAAACTCTTCAGTGATGTAAGTTTTCTCACCTGTAGATAGATTCATAATAAATAATCGATTCTTATCGGCTTCATAACCATCTCTTTCCATGCTTTGCCAAGCTAAAAGAGATCCATCGGGAGAGAATTGTGGATTAATATCATAACCCATCATACCATCTGTCATATTTATAGTCTCACCCGTTTCGATATTGTAAAAATAAATATCGGAGTTTGTTGAAACAGCATATTCCTTTCCTGTTTTCTTTCGTGAAGTATATGCAATTGTTTTGCTGTCGGGACTCCAGGCGAGTTGCTCCATCCCTCCAAAAGGAGCTAAAGGAGATTCATAGGGTTGTCCTTCCATTATATCTAATATATTGGATAAACTACTACCGTTTAAATCAGCAATAAATGGATGTGGTATGCTTTCTACCCAATGGTCCCAGTGCTTATACATAAGGTCATCAACAATACGCCCGGAAGCTTCTGGTAAATCTGTATATCTGTCGGGAGCAGTTTCCACACTTTTTACATCCTTCAAAAAAAGCACTTTTTTTCCATCTGGAGAAAAGCTAAATCCGTTTATACCGCCATCAATATTTGATATTTGTGTCATTCCCCCTCCATCGGGATTCATACTCCATATTTGAGAAGAACCGGTTTCATTTCCCAGAAATGCAATTTTTTGTCCATTATTTAACCAGGTTGGACTACTTTCGCGGTTATTAGTTATTGTGAGCTGTTTTTTAGCAGTACCATCACTTTTCATAACAAATAGCTCTGAATTTGTTTTGTTTTCTGAAATGCTCACATATGTAATTTGATATATAAATCGAGACTTGTCGGGTGATACCACTACATCTCCTACTCTACCAAAACTGTAAAGCACTTCTGGTGACAATATATTATCATCTATTATGGGGTTAACTTTACCAATTATTTCACCCATATCTTTATTCTTTTTCTCTGCTGAAGCATCTGATGCATTGTTGCAAGACAATAAGCTTCCGCCTAAAATAATTGCCATAAGTATTAATTTCCTTTTCATTTTTAATATAATCTCTGTCAGTTATTAGTTATTTTACCATCAATCATGTGAATAGTTCTATCAGTAATTGAGGCTAGTTGTTCGTCATGTGTAACAATAACAAATGTTTGGTTAAGTCTGTCTCGCAAATCAAAGAATAAGCGATGGAGATCCTCTTTATTATCACTATCCAGACTACCTGATGGTTCATCAGCAAATACAACTAATGGGTCGTTAATAAGGGCTCTGGCCACAGCGACCCTCTGCCTCTCTCCTCCTGAAAGTTCTGCTGGCTTATGCTCTATTCGATCTGAGAGACCCATCATATTCAGCAAATCTAAAGCCTTCCTCTCTGCTTCTGAATGCTTAACTTTACCAATCAGAGCCGGAATAATTACATTCTCCAGAGCTGTAAACTCCGGTAATAATTGATGAAACTGAAACACAAATCCAATATTCTTATTTCGGAAATCGGAAAGCTTTTTTTCGCTAAGTTTACTGAGCTCATTATTATCTATGTATATTTTGCCTGCATCAGACTTTTCCAATGTACCCATAATCATTAGTAGTGTTGTTTTACCTGCACCACTTGGTCCGACTATTGAAACAATTTCTCCTTTTTTTACTTCCAAATCTATTCCTTTAAGAACTTGCAGTTCACCAAAGCTCTTAAAAATATTCTCAACTTTTATCATTAATATGACTCTACTTTAGTTTTAATATAAATTTATAGCACGAAGTTAATAAAATTTGCTTCTTTATGTATAATTAACGAGTTGAAATATCTGAAAATTGGGAAGCTCTGCTATATTTGCGTTATGGATAGTTTACGTCAAATGCGGCAAGAGTATGCTGCCGGTAGTCTTAATGAGACCAATATGCCTCATAATCCTATGGAGGTGTTTAATGTTTGGCTGGATTTTGCTATAAATTCGGGTCTTACAGAACCTAACGCTATGACCGTTGCTACTGCAACCTTAGATGGTAAACCTTCGGCTCGCGTTGTATTACTTAAGGAAGTAAACGACAAGGGTTTTGTTTTCTTCACCAATTATCTGAGTAGAAAAGGAAGAGAGCTTGTTATTAACCCCGAAGTTGCGATAGTATTTGACTGGCATGATATAGAACGTCAAGTTCGTGTAGAAGGAAGGGCAGAGAAACTTTCGGTAGAAGAATCGGAGGCTTATTTTAATGAACGTCCTGAAGATGCTAAAATTGGTGCTTGGGCATCACCTCAAAGTAAAATTGTTAAAGATAGAGAGGAACTTGAAAAGCTTCAAGAAGAAATTGAAGAACAGTTTGAAGATATGCCTGTTCATCGCCCCAGTCATTGGGGTGGATACCTTATAAGACCATCAGTTATAGAATTTTGGCAAGGAAGACCTAGCAGGATGCACGATCGAATAGTATATTACAAAACAGAAGACGGTTGGACAATGCACCGTCTGGCACCTTAAATTATTTTATTTTTTGGTATTGTAGCCACAAACTCTTTAAGATAAAAAGGTTCGAAATAAGCACTGTCTACAAAATCTTTTTCGCTGAAAGCTTTTTCGGCTAATGTGCCCATAGCACTTGCAAGAGGATGTATATCTTCAATAAAAATAGCATTAGGATGAGTGAGTACATCTTTACATTTTTCGGATCCATTGCCAAAAAAGACAACTTTGTTTGATTCTAACAGATCCATATAACTATTAGAGTCAACAATGTCAGCTGAGGTTTTACGTATTACATTTAATGATTTATCAAAAAAAGTGGCATAAACTTCCATTCGTCTGGCATCTATCATCGGACAAAGCAGAGTTTCTTCATCTACCTTATCTTTTATTATACTAGCCATAATATTTGGAGTTGGTATAGATATCATTGGAACACCCAAACCATAGCTCAATCCTTTTGCTTCTGAAACTCCAATACGGAGGCCTGTATATGAACCCGGACCGCTACTGATAGCTATTGCATCTAATTTTAGATTGCTATTTCTTATATGATTCATGATGTCAAACACAAATACACCAAGAAGAGTTGAATGCGACTGTCCTTCGCGACTTTCTCTGTTTATTATTACTTCTCCGTTTTGTAATAAAGCGCAAGAACATATAGGTGTTGCTGTTTCGATAGAAAGTATTATTGCCATTTGCTATTTTTAAAAAGTGCAGCACAAAATTACTAAAATAGAAGCACAAAAAAAACTGCAACTCTAAGAGCTGCAGTTTATTTTGATTTAACCTATAAAGATTAGTACCTGTTTCTGTCGCGATTGCCGTAACCTCCACGGTTACCGCCACCACCACCAGTTCTTTCTGTACGGGGACGAGCAACAGATACAGATAACGTACGTCCGTCATATTCTGCATCATTTAATTCTTCGATGGCACGTTGTCCATCTTCTTCAGTTGCCATTTCTACAAAGCCATAGCCTTTAGAACGACGAGTTTCGCGGTCGGAGATAATTTTTGCTGAGGATACTTCACCATACTCCTCAAACAGTTCTTTTAAATCGGCGTCAGTAATCTGATAACTTAAGCCAGCTACAAAAATGTTCATGTAAAATAATAATATTTAAATAAATAATTGCGCAGAAGTTTATAAAAAGAGGAGTTAGGAAATAACTTTACAATGTGAAGTAACTAAATAACGACCTGCTGTTAATACTTATGCCTGACAAAGATAGATATAATTTGATTACGACAAAATATTTTGCAATAAATATTGAGAATATTTCCACTTTTTCGAAAATATCAGTGTTCTACGCCTTTATTGATATTTTTAAATTATATTTGCTGATGTCTTAAGAATACTATTAGGCACTATTTGAAATTTAATATTAAAGAAAAAAAACATGGCAACAACTACTAAAAAAAACTTTATTCTAGACACTAATGTTATTCTTCACGATTATGACGCAATCAATAATTTCGAGGAGAATGATATCTATATTCCTTTTATTGTTTTGGAGGAACTGGATAAGTTTAAAAAAGGTAATGAACAGATTAACTTTAATGCCAGGGCTTTTGTAAGAGAGCTTGATTTAATATCTGATGACCAGATGTTCACAAAAGGTGCCGACCTGGGAGTAGGTAAAGGAAGCCTGTTTGTAGTAAACGCACCACTAGATAATAAAAAGATTACCGATGCATTTCCTGAGAAATCACCAGACAACCGTATACTTTCAGTAGTTGCGGATATAGCTGAAAAGAAACCTGGTGTTAAAACCATTTTAGTTTCAAAAGATATTAACCTAAGAATGAAGGCACGTTCACTTGGACTGCTTGCCGAAGATTATATCAATGATAAGGTTACTGATATAGACATTTTTGAAATGGGTGAACTGGTATTTGAAGAAATTGACCCGGAACTTATTGATAAGATATATGCACAAAATGGTGTAGATATAGATGAGTTTAACTTCGAAACTGAATTGAATCCAAATCAGTGTTTTATTCTTAAAAGTGATAGAAATAGTGTTTTAGCCAGATTTAATCCGTTTACACAAAAGATAAAAAAGATTGAAAAAGAGGCAAACTTTGGAATACATGCAAGAAATGCTGAACAGACATTTGCGTTTGAAATATTAAATGATCCTGATATTAAACTAGTCGGATTAACTGGTAAAGCCGGAACTGGAAAAACACTATTAGCGCTGGCGGCTGCATTAAAGCAGCACAGGGTTTATAGTCATATTTTGTTGGCAAGGCCCATAGTGTCGCTTTCGAATAAAGATTTGGGGTATCTACCTGGAGATGAGAAACAAAAAATTGCTCCATACATGCAGCCATTATTTGATAACCTAAATGTTATTAAATCGCAATTAGGTCAAAACAGTTCAGATCTGAAGCTCATTGATGAGTTGCAACAGTCGGGAAGGTTTGAAATTGAAGCTTTGGCATATATCAGAGGCAGAAGTTTAACCGAAACTTTCTGTATAATTGATGAAGCACAAAACCTTACTCCACATGAAGTGAAGACAATTATAACACGTGCGGGTGAGAATACTAAAATGGTGTTTACGGGTGATTTGCAACAAATTGACTCCCCATATCTTGATATGCAGTCTAATGGTTTAGCATATATGATTGACAAGATGAAGAAGCAAAACTTATTTGGTCATGTCAACTTAGTTAAAGGAGAGCGTAGTGAACTGTCGGAGCTTGCAAGCAATCTGCTTTAAAGTTTTTCAAATAATATTCTCGCCCTACAAACAACGCCCTTATCGCGAGTAATTATAGAAAAGTAAAAGTCACCGGGAGCAACCTCTTCTCGGTGAACTTTACCTTTATCGTCTATTGTGAGTTCTTTTATAAAGTTAATTTCAAATCGGCATATCTTGTGTGAGCGATAGAAATCGAGTGAAAAACAGTCGGATATCCACTGAACATAATAAAGACTATTGGCATGATTGTTAACATCGATCTTACTATATCTAACCGTAAAGCTATTAGCAATTTCTCCTTCAGCACTTCCAATTCTTTCTGGCTCACCTATGGGCGTGGATTTAGGAACCACAAAACTTTGTATTGAAGGAATTGAGACAAGTGGTACACCGCGACGAGTATTCATATCCATAACTGCCCAGGAGGATGCTGCGTATCCAAGTATTTGCTGGTTAGAATCGGCAATTTTAAAATTACGGGTGGTGAAGGCTGTTCCTACTTTCTCTACCCATGTTTCTACTGTTATGGAATCGTTTTCTGTGGGTATTCTATCCATTTCGATAACCAACCTTGATAATACCCAAGTATATCCTTTTGCCAATAAATTCAATATACCAAAACCATTTTCATCTGCATTTTTCCCTGCAGTTATTAAAATAAAATTGGTTAATGAAGTAAGTGAAACTTTTCTTCTAAAATCGATATCCTGTGCCTCAATATTGTATTGATAATTATTGTTAGTGTTCATCTGTTTATTTTCAAATAATAAGTTTAGCTTCAAAGATATGAAAATTTGATTTAACTGTGTAATGGTATTGTTTTTAGATGTTGAGCATTGAAGTATGAAATCGGTAATTCAATAAATAATGATTATCTTTGTTTGAAAGATATAAATCATACAACTCACCTCATAAAATGCTATCAATAAAAGAATTATACAGAATTGGCAATGGCCCATCAAGCAGTCATACCATGGGTCCTAAGAAGGCTGCTGAAATGTTTATTGGCGAGTATCCTAATGCTGGCCGGTTTAACGTTACTCTTTACGGTAGCTTAGCTGCTACAGGAAAAGGGCATCTTACTGATCAGTCATTACTTAGTGTGCTTGAGCAAGTTGCTCCTACAACAATTGAGTGGTTGCCAAAAACATTTCTTCCTTTTCATCCCAATGCATTAAAGCTTGAGGCTTTTGATAAAAATAATAAGTTATTGAATTCACGCACCTTATATAGTGTTGGTGGTGGGGCTCTATCTGACGGGGAAAAAACTATTGGGGTAACCAATGGTGAGAATAAACATATTTACCCCATGACCACCTTAACAGAGATAATGGAGTGGTGTGAAAATACAGGAAAGAGTTACTGGGAATATGTTGAGGAGTGTGAGGATAACGATATTTGGGATTATCTTGATGAGGTGTGGAAAGTAATGAAGACAGCTATTAAAAGAGGGCTTGATAATGAGGGAGTATTACCCGGTCCTCTAAGCTTGCACAGAAAAGCTACTAGTTATTATATCAAAGCAAAAGGTCATAAAGAGTCATTGAAGTCGAGAGGATTAGTTTTTTCTTATGCACTTGCTGTATCAGAAGAAAATGCTTCTGGTGGAGAGATTGTAACCGCTCCAACATGTGGATCGTGTGGAGTAATTCCTGCAGTTTTATATCATCTAGAAAAAAGTAGAAATTTTAGTAAAAATAGAATGCTAAGGGCTTTAGCAACGGCGGGCTTATTTGGCAATATTGTAAAAAAGAACGCTTCTATCTCGGGTGCAGAAGTAGGTTGCCAAGGTGAAATTGGTGTTGCTTGTGCTATGGCGGCAGCTGCTGCGAGTCAGCTATTCGGAGGAAGCCCTGCTCAAATAGAGTATGCTGCAGAGATGGGCCTGGAGCATCATCTTGGAATGACTTGCGACCCCGTGTGCGGATTGGTGCAAATTCCTTGTATTGAGCGTAATGCTATTGCAGCAGCACGTGCCTTGGATGCTAATCTTTACTCCTCTTTTACTGATGGTATTCACCGAGTTTCTTTTGATAGGGTTGTGGCAGTAATGAAGCAAACAGGACACGACCTACCATCGCTTTATAAAGAAACAAGTGAAGGTGGTTTAGCAAAAGGTCATAAGTTTACATGATTAATACAAAAACTCTGCTTTAAAAGTATAATTTATTTGACATTCTCCCGTTATAGTGATGGTATTACGTAATTATCCAACTAAATTAAAATGATTGATTATATTAAAGGTGAAGTAGCTGAGATTTCTCCAACGTCAGCAACTCTTGAAGCCAATGGCATAGGGTATCAGATGAATATCTCGCTTAACACATATGGAGCTATTAGTGATAAATCGAGTACAAAGCTTTATGTTTATGAGTCTATTCGTGAAGATGCATATCAATTGTTTGGCTTCATGGACAAGCATGAACGTGAACTTTTTATGATGCTAATAAGTGTCTCCGGGGTTGGTCCGAGCACAGCAAGGGTTATTCTATCGTCACTTAGTTCTAACGAACTTGAGAGTGTTATTGCAACAGAGAATGCTACTATATTGCAAACAGTAAAAGGGATTGGAGCAAAAACAGCTCAACGTATTATTGTTGACCTAAAGGACAAGATAAAATTAACTGATGATGGCGGAACAATTGTATCTCCAAAAGGTTTTACTCTTACAAACACAGGTCATGAAGCGGTCTCGGCTCTTGTGATGTTGGGTTTTGTACAAAATGCTTCTCAAAAAGTTGTATCTAAGCTAATAAAAGAAACTCCTTCATTGCCAGTTGAAGCAATTATAAAGGAAGCTTTAAAAAGATTATAGAAGAGATCAAAAACAGTTGGCGGTTACGTAATACTCATTAAAAAAACTGCAAATAATACTGTTTAACTATTGATTCTCTGAAAAATTTGCTCTACATATCTCAATTATTTCTTCTATTTATGTTAAATGGAAGCGGAGATTATGTTTTTCCATCTGAATCAATTATTGCCAAAACCTTACCTAATATAAGCGACTCTTTACTAATTGAAACATCGATATTACCCGATACTAGTGCACTTGAACCAGATGATAGTTTAAAGTATAAATCGAGACTACCTGACACAAATATACTTGAATCAGTGGATAGTATTAAGTATGAATCGAGATTATTAAACAATGCAGTCGACCTTTTTTTTAAACAACCTATCAACCTTTATGGCCCATCTAATATAAGCACTGAAGTTAGGTATGACTATATTAGTAATAGGTATGTTTTTGAAAACAGAATTGGGCATGAAATCATTTATACTCCCTTCACTATGTCTTCTGAAGAATATAGGGAATACAGAAAACGGGAAGATCAGATTAGTTTTTTTAGAAGCAGAAATTCACTTTTATACCAAGAGTCTGATTACTCTCAAAGATTTTCTCTTCCAAATAGAAGCAGTAAAAAAGAATCACTCGAATCTATTTTTGGACCAGGCGGTGTAGTTGTTACTACAAGTGGTTATATTGAAGTATCCGCAGGAATTAAACGTAATGTTTTTAATAATCCTACCCTTCCACAGAGAGCTAGAAGGAAAAGTATATTCAATTACGACCAAGATATTGATATGACGATGAATGCCAAGGTTGGGAATAAGGTTAATTTCGACATAAATTATAATAGTGATGCTTCATTCGACTTAGATGCAAAGCAAATAAAATTGTCTTATTTGGGTGAAGAGGATGATATTGTTAAAAATATTGAGGCGGGAAATGTAAGCATGACAATAACAAATTCACTTATAAATACAGGTGAAGCATTATTTGGCGTGAAAAGTGACCTCCAGTTTGGCAAAATGCAAATTAACACCATATTTTCAAGACAATTATCGGAATCTAAACCGTTTCTCAATAATGAAGGACCCTCTACATATACTTTCCAAATTGAAGCAGATCAATATGATGAGAACAGACATTTTTTTCTGGGTCACTATTTTAGGGAGGCTTATGAAAATGCTTTGAGTAAATTACCTTATATACAATCCCGAGTTTCAATTAGTCGTATTGAAGTGTGGGTTACAAATAAGCAAGGAGATTATAATCAGGCAAGAAACATAGTAGCATTGGCAGACTTAGGTGAATATGAAAATATTGGCAATGACTTGTGGTATTCACAAGATGAAATTGAAGTAACAAGTAATAGTGCTAACTCGATGTATGAAGAGTTAACATCTACTTACTCTGAAGTTAGAAATATTAGTAATATTGAGAATATCTTCCCTTCAGAAATGGTGTCTGGACAAGATTATGAGAAGCTTGAAAATGCTCGTTTACTGAATAGTAACGAATATAAGTTTCAAACTCAATTAGGCTATCTTTCATTAAATTACCCTTTGAATGATGATGAGGTGCTGGCAGTAGCATTTGAGTTTATATATGATGGAGATATTTATCAGGTGGGGGAATTTACTAATAACAATAACAGCAACAATAATGACTTATCTGAGGCGTTATTTGTAAAACTGTTAAAGCCTGTATCGTTTTCACCATACTCTTATACTTGGAATTTGATGATGAAAAACATCTATTCACTGGGATATAATGTTTATGAAGTACAAAAAGATAGATTTAAATTGGATGTCAGCTACTTAAGCGATACAACTGGCATCTATTTAAATTATATCCCCGATAATAATCTTGGAAATGAGATTCTGCTTAGAACTATGAACTTAGACAAGCTTAATAGTAGGAATGATCCCTATCCTGATGGAGTTTTTGATTTTATTGAAGGTTTTACAATAGATAGTGAAAATGGTAATATAATATTCCCGGTAATTGAGCCATTTGGATCACATTTAATGGATAAAATAGGGAATGACGAAATTGCCATGAAATATGTTTACAAAGAGTTATACGACTCAACTCTAACAATTGCACAACAATTTCCCGAGAAAAACAGATTTCGTATTAGTGGTGAATATAGAGCTTCTTCTGGATCTGATTTTACTAGCGATATGTTGCTAATGAGCCAGACTCAAAGGAAAACTTTAATGGGAGTAAATTTTACATATGATATTTCAAAAAACTTATCATTGGGTGGTACGCTGATGCATTATTACGAAAAGCCCTTGATTGTGAAGACAGTTTTTGGTAATGAAGCTGTAAGAAACACAATGTGGGGGGCAAACTTATCATATAGGAAGCAATCTTATACTTTAACCAATCTTATAAATCTGCTTCCTTTTGTTGAGGCTACTCTGCCATCTGAGATTAGTGTCAATTTGGAGTTTGCTCAATTATTGCCCGGGCATTATAAGAATAAGTATATTGGAGAATATTCATACCTTGATGATTTTGAAAATTCATCATCGGTAATAGATATTAGAAACCCTTATTCATGGACGCTATCTTCTACTCCTTTCAATAACAGCTCAACGGGATTATTTCCTGAAGCTGCTTTAAGTAATAATATTGAATATGGAAAAAACAGAGCACAATTGGCTTGGTTTTACATTGATGGGATATTCACAAGAAGAAATTCAGGATTGACGCCTTCTCATTTGAAAAACGATCCTGATCAACTTTCTGATCACAGGGTACGTGAGGTATATGAGAGAGAAATATTTCCTAATAGAGATTCGTATTATGGTTTGCCATCAACCATACCTGTTTTAAATATCTCTTTTTATCCCGATGAACGAGGTCCATATAATCTTGATACTGATATCAACAGTGAGGGACGTTTACTTAACCCTAACAACAGATGGGGAGGTATTACACGAAGAATGGATACAAGTGATTTTGAGGCGGCTAACATCGAATATATTGAGTTTTGGCTGATGGATCCGTTTATAAATGACTCTTCCTTAATAAACCCCGGTGGAGATCTTTATTTTAATCTTGGAAATATTTCTGAAGACATACTGAAAGATGGTAAGAAGTTTTTTGAAAATGGTTTGCCGGTAAATGGCGACACCACTGTGGTTGGCAATACAGTGTGGGGAAAATACCCAAAACGACAATCTACAGTATATGCATTCGACAACTCAGGAGGGATAGATTCAAGACGCTTGCAGGATGTTGGGTTTAATGGACTTAATAGTGAAGAAGAAAAACAATTTCCAGCTTACTTCAACTATATAGAAGAAATTAAGAATATAGTTTCTGCCGAGACAATTTCTAATATGGAGATTGACAACCACTCACCTTTAAATGATCCGGCAGGTGACAATTTCAGACATTACAGAGGAACACCACAGGATAGGATGAGATTGAGCATCTTAGACAGATACAAATATTTTAACGGAAGTGAGGGAAATTCACTAGAGGCTGAGGAAGATAAGTTCTCGGGTGCTTCACGTACAACACCTGATATTGAAGATATAAATAATGATAATACACTTAATGAAAGCGAATCGTATTATCAATACAAGATTTCACTGCGTCCGGGTGCAATGGAGGTAGGTTCAAACTATATTGTAGATAGTCGTGAAGCTACAGTTAGATTAAGAAATGGAAGTGATAGCAAAGTAAAATGGTATCAGTTTAAAATTCCTATACGTGAGTATGAGTCTAGAATAGGCAACATTCGAGGATTTAATAATATACGATTTATTAGGATGTTTCTCACAGGATTTAATGAGCCGATATTCTTACGATTTGCTACTATGGAACTTGTGAGAAGCGATTGGAGAACATTTAGCAGAGATTTAATTACAGGTGGAGAGATTAACGGAACAGGTGAAATCGATATTTCTACGGTGAATATTGAAGAGAATGGAAGTAGATCTCCTGTAAATTATGTAATACCTCCCGGAGTTTCAAGAATCATAGATCCTGGGCAACCACAACTTAGAAAAGAAAATGAACAATCGCTATCTATTAAAATAAGCAATTTAGAACCAGGTGATACACGCTCGGTTTTTAAAAATAGTGCATATGATTTGCGACGTTACAAAAAGTTGCAAATGTTTGTTCATGCCGAAAAATTGGTCGATGATCCCACAACACCCGAAGATGGAGATTTGACAATATTTATTAGATTGGGGTCTGATTATAGAAATAATTATTATGAATATGAGATCCCTTTAAAAATAACTCCTGAAGGGCAATATAGCACAAATAGCAACACAGATCGTGAAATAGTATGGCCCAAAGAGAATTTGCTTAACTTATCTCTCGATTTACTTACGTCACTTAAACTTAATAGAAATAAAGAGGAACTTTTAGGAACGTTTAAAGATAAATCAAATAGGTTCAGAAGACAAGATCCTGAAAAACCTGACAACTCAGTATCTATTATTGGAAATCCATCACTTGCAGATGTAAAAGTGATAATGATCGGTATCCGTAATAGCTCTAATGGAAGTCGTTCTGCAGAAATATGGGTAAATGAACTAAGACTTACTGAGTTTGATGATAATAGTGGGTGGGCGGCACAAACTAACGTAAATCTGGCTTTGTCAGATATCGGAAATATAAATTTTTCGGGAAGAAAAGAAACTGCAGGCTATGGTGCCCTCAATCATGGTCTGCTTGAAAGGAGAAATGATGATTTTAATTCTTATAATATTTCATTAAATTTTGAATTAGGTAGATTTTTACCTAAACAGATAAAACTTTCTGCTCCATTTTATTATAATTATTCAAATCAGCTTTCTACGCCTTTGTATGATCCTTTCAACACCGACCTGCTACTTAAAGAGACTAGCGGGTTATCTAATGATCAGCGCTACAACGACTCTATAAGAAGTATTGCTGTATCAAAATGGACAAATAAAAGCATTAGTTTAAGTAACGTAAAGATGGATATTAAAAGTAAAAACCCCATGCCACATGATCCGGCTAATTTAAGCTTTACATATGCTCATAATCTTAGTAGCAGGCATAGTCCTAATACAGAATATGAATCTATAAAAGATTGGCGTTTTAAAGCAGAATATGAATACTCTCCAAAGGTTATACCGTGGGAACCATTTAGGAAAATAAAAAACGATTTCGGCATATTTAAAATCATAAATTTTAATTTCATGCCAGATAATATTAGATTCTCTTCAGACATTAACAGATACTATCAAGAGATACAATTAAAGGAAATAAGCGAATATTCATCTAATGAATTCTTAAGTAATCAGAAATATCTAACATTTAGCAGTAGTTTTTTTTGGAAAAGAAATTTTAATATTAACTGGAATATTACAAGAAACCTATTATTCTCACTCAGATCCGGTACACTATCAGAAATAGAAGAACCTTATCTGCAAGTGAATAAAAAAATAAATAGAAATGATTATGATATTTGGAAAGATAGTATTGTAAGTAGTATTGCTAATTTAGGAAAGCCTTTAAATTATGAACAGCTAACAAATTTAACTTATACCTTCCCATTTGCTCAGATTGCTCCGCTTAGTTGGATTAATTCTAGTGCTGTCTACAGCTCTCTTTATAAATGGGAAAGAGGGGCTTATATTACTGATGAAACTATCGGAAATTATATCTATAACGACCTATCATTAGCCTTGAATAGTAGATTTAATTTTGCTTCAATTTATAATAAAATCCCAATTAAGAGTATAAATATGAATCTTAGCTTAAAAAGAAGAACCGATGTACCGGGTTATATTCCTTTAATTGGTGATTTCTTAGGTCAGAACGGAGATGAAAGTAGCATGAAGCCAGGATTGGGTTTTGCTCTTGGCATTAATGGTGGAAAAGAGTTTATTGAGCGCTCTCTTGCCAAAAACCTTTTAGTTATTAATAAGGACAACCTTAATCCGGCAATGTTCAACAAAACTATGAATTTAAGATTAGATGCCTCTATAGAGCCTTTTAGGGGATTAAACATAAATCTAAGTATGCTTTATGAGGATAACAAAAGAAATGAAATATATTACATGCTTGATGGAATGCCCAATAGAATAGGTGGAAGTTTTGCCATGACAACAGTATCTCTATTTTCTGCTTTTGAGAATTCTAAAACCGAAAACAACTATTACTCTTCAACTTTTGAAAAATTCTTAAACACGAGAGAGATTATATCAGAACGAATACTAAACCAGTATTCTGAAATCATAGGGACTAATTCAATAAATTTAAATTCTGAAATAATAAATAGAAATTCTGCAGATGTATTAATACCTGCTTTTTTGGCAGCATATACAGGAAGGAGCTCTAAAAATATTGGGCTTACTCCTTTTCCTGATATAAAATCATTATTACCTAATTGGGAAATAACTTATAATCTTATATCGTTATTCCCAGATCTTCAAAATCTAGTACAATCATTCAGCCTCAACCACAGATACTTG
This sequence comes from Fermentimonas sp., assembly GCA_015478775.1. Classification (GTDB taxonomy): domain Bacteria; phylum Bacteroidota; class Bacteroidia; order Bacteroidales; family Dysgonomonadaceae; genus Proteiniphilum. Next base: position 33,750 of record JADMKP010000007.1, read on the forward strand.
TCGCAATACCGTGTAGGCTCATATTCTTCTTTTCAAAGCTGGGAATCTTATAATAATGACAACACTCTTGGGTATGTCACAGACCACACTACAGGGTCAATCTTCCAATCCTCTCCTTTTAATATCCCTTCGGTAAGTATAACTGAAAGTTTTAATCCTCTTATTGAAGCACAGACTGCATTTTATAATAATATGAATGTTAGATTCAGAATTAATAAAACTAGAGGTATTAATCTGAATATTGCTTCTTTTCAAATGGTGGAAACCAGTGATAATGATATTGAGGTGGGTCTTGGCTATAAGTACAAAGATTTTAATATAAAAATTGATATTTCACGTAAGACCACATCTGCTTTAATAAGAAAAATTGAAGACGGTTTCACACAAGCTACTACCGGATTAAGAACTTCTTCTTTTCGCTTTTCAACAGATTATTCATTAAGTAAAAGGCTAATTTTAAAAGGTTTTTATGACTTTTATATGCATCGTCCTCTTGTATCATCCTATTCTTATCCTACATCTAATAGTATTGCGGGATTAAGTATTAGATTAAATTTAAACGATTAATTCTTTTTGGTTAATAATGCAGAAATTTTAATAACTCAATGTGTAGACTTTTATTACCCAAATGTCTAGTACAAAGTGTGAGAACAATGATTTTAACAAATCATAAATTTGAACTTTAACAATACACTTTTTCTTAATTTATGTTACTACCTCTATTTTTTTACGCATTTTTCCATTTTTAAGAGGATATGTTAAACAAATAAGTTGTTTATTTGTTAAATTATTAATTGAATGAACGATCTTTGAAATATAGTAACAAAAAACGGAGGTAAGTAATAAATATGAAAAAATCAACTATTTGGTTGCTTGCCGTAGTGATGTTTACAGCATTTTTAGCTCTGTTATTTCTACAGGTGAGATATATGAGTACAACTATGGATATTCGTACTCAGCAGTTCGACGAACAAGTAAACAGAAGTCTTTATAATGTGATGAGAGACTTGGAACAAGACCAGACTCTTGATTATCTCGAACAGGATATGATTGAATCCGAGAATAGGTATTCAAGTTACCAACAGGGCCCTTCATCTAATGTCGCTGGCGAACAAACCACACCTGCAATATCATCAGTCAATAGATTAAGACAGAGATTTGAAATAGAAAGAACAGATCAATCCTTACGTCCAGAAGATGATGAGAAAAGAGTGTTTGTAACACCACAACAGAGTGCAAGCACTATTTCTAAAACTCAGTACGAACTTCAACAATCACTTTCGAGACGTTATTTGCACGAACGATCATTACTTGATGAAGTAATTTATAAAATTATGAACCGTTCGAGTAATAAACCGATAGAGGAAAGGATTGATTTTGAAGTTTTACAACAGTATATTCGGTATGAGTTATCATACAATGGCTTAAATGAACCATTCGGTTTCCAAGTTGTAAATTTCAATAATCAGGTAGTTTATTCATCTCCAGATTTTTCGAATAGAGACAAAAATGCAATTTATACACAGACACTTTTCCCTCAAGATCCTCCTGCAAAGCTAAATACTTTAAGGGTTTATTTTCCAACGAAAAGAAATTATATATACAGTGAGTTGACGTTTTTTATACCATCGTTGATATTTACGTTTATACTGTTGATAACGTTTATCTTTACAATGGTCTCTCTATTCAGACAAAAGCGTTTGTCTGAAATGAAGAATGATTTTATTAACAATATGACACATGAACTGAAAACACCTGTATCTACAATCTCACTTGCATCTCAGATGCTTAAAGATGAGTCTATCTTGAAATCGCCTGAAGTTTTTAAACATGTAACAGGAGTAATAAATGATGAGACCAAGAGATTGAGCCTTCAAGTAGAAAAAGTCCTGCATATGTCGCTTTTTGACAAGCAAAGGACTAAACTAAAGATGAAAGAGATAGATGCAAACGATCTTGTAGTGAGTGTAGCAAATACTCATGTTTTGAAGGTTGAAAAGTTAGAAGGTACGCTTGATGTGGATTTACAAGCTGAAAATTCAACAATTAGTGTTGATGAAATGCATTTCACTAATGTTATATTCAATATTTTGGATAATGCATTAAAATATCGCAAACGTGATATTCCGCCTGAACTGATGATGCGTACACGAAATGAAGGTAATAAAATCATAATAACTATTGAGGATAATGGTATAGGAATGAAAAGGGAAGATGCTAAGAAAGTATTTGAACGATTCTATAGAGTACATACCGGTAACAGACATGATGTAAAAGGGTTTGGTCTGGGACTGGCATATGTAAAGAAGATTGTTAATGATCTCAACGGCACTATACGTGCAGAAAGTGATCTAGGAAAAGGAACTAAATTTATAATAAGTTTACCCGTAATAACACAAAAATAATATGGAAGAAAAATTGAAAATTTTTTTATGTGAAGATGATGAAAATCTTGGTATGTTACTAAGAGAATATCTTCAGGCAAAAGGTTTTGACACCGACTTATTCCCTGATGGTGAAGCCGGTTTCAAAGGTTTTGTGAAAACAAAATACGACCTTTGTATCGTTGACGTAATGATGCCTAAAAAGGATGGAGTGACATTAGTAAAGGAAATCAGACAAATCAACTCAGAAATTCCAGTGATTTTCCTTACTGCTAAAAATATGAAGGAAGATGTTTTGGAGGGCTTCAAAGCTGGTGCTGATGATTATATCACAAAGCCATTTAGCATGGAAGAACTTGTACTTCGTATTGAAGCTATTATTCGTAGAGTAAAAGGAAAAAAGAGTAAAGAACAACAAGTGTATCATTTTGGAACAATGACATTTGATACTCAGAAACAAATCCTTAACATTGGTGATACTCAAACAAAACTTACCACTAAAGAGTCTGAGTTACTATCACTGCTTTGTGCTCATGCTAATGATATCCTTGAACGTAATCATGCTTTAAAACAGATTTGGGAAGAGGACACATATTTTAATGCACGTAGTATGGATGTTTACATTACAAAACTTCGTAAGTTATTGAAGCCTGAACCAAATATCGAAATTATTAATATCCACGGTAAGGGTTACAAACTAATTGTACCAACTGAGGATGAAACCAACAGTGACCAATAAACAAAATTCACTACTTATGTAAAAGTTAAAATAGGAGGAAAGCAATGTCAGGGTTTTCTTCCTATTTTTTTTGTATTTGCTATATCAATCAGCCTTATACATCTCTATTGAAAAACTATCATAAGAAAAATAAGTAAATGAATAAGATAAATTTAGCCATCCTCATTATAATTTCGATTATAACAACCCAAGATTGTTATGCACAAAAAGTACATACTCAACAAGGGATAAAAATATTAATTCATATAGTTATATAGAATACAATAAAGCCAAAAACACCATAACAATATCATGGTCGGAGTTTGGCTCGTCGCAAAACTACAAAATTTCAAGAGGAAGGAGTCGCATGGCTACTAATTTTGAATTAATAGGCTCAACATCAGCGTTGATTTTCACTGACAATAATCCTAACACGAACAAGTACGAAAACTACTACATATTGCAGACAGCCATTACTTATATTTAGATAGACCAAACTGGGAAGGACAACAGCAGTGGTATACCAGAAATACAATATTTCCATCTGGCAAGGGCTCAATGGGTGGTGCTTATAATTTTGTTTGGCAAGGAGAGATACAAGACTTACTCTCAGAATGGTATGTAGCGAAAGAGGGTGATACAGATGTTGAAATAAATGCAGCACTTAAGAATGGTAAAAACATATTCTTCACACCTGGTCATTACTCTTTAAATGCCCCTATCCAAGTTAACTGAGAAAATGCAATTCTTTTGGGTGCAGGTATTGCTTCAGTTACATTAGAACCTACTACAAATAATAAGTGGGGGTGTATATTCATAGATGACAAAGATGGTATTATTGTTACTGGAAATGATGTTACACTCTATGCATTGTTTGCTGAGCACTATCAAGAGTATGAAGTGCTGTGGTTGGGTGAGAGGGGTAGAACCTTTTTCTTTCAGAATGAACCTCCTTATGATCCGCCTAACCAAGAGGCTTGGAGCAGCCAAGATGGTCGAGTAGAAGGATATGCTTCATTTAAAGTTGGGAACTTTATAAATGAGCACCATAGTAAAGGATTTGGTTCATACGCTGTATTTACCGGAACCGATGGAAATGTTAATAAGAGGAACGCTTTTGAAGTTCCCAACAATCCTAAAGTAAAGATTGAAAAAATGTGCACCACACGATTTAGTGGGTCTGGCAATATTTCGAATGTAGTAAACCAAACAGGTTGTAGTACAGCAGAAGGTGTACAGCGAATATCTGAATATAATGATGATCAAGGAATCGAACCTTTCGATGAACAGTTTGACTTGTCAGATAAAGAGTCGTGGCCTTATTATATGGAGTGGGAATAATTTTCTGTTTGATTAAGAGATTATGCCCATAATTACATTTTTATATCATTAAACAAAATACTTTAAGAAGAAAAAGTCTTACAAGTCAATGACTTGTAAGACTTTTTCTTCTTTCTATCTGCTATTCACATAGCATTCTGGCGGAGAGAGAGGGATTCGAACCCCCGGAAGCTCGCACTTCAACGGTTTTCAAGACCGCCGCAATCGACCACTCTGCCATCTCTCCTTTGCTTATATTTCAATATATATTAAATCCGAAAAGCGAGTGCAAAGATATTACTATTTTCGAAAAGAAAAAACATTAACAAGGGATTATTTTAATCAAAATAATAAAAATCAATATTTCGTTGTATCTTTGTGTAAATTAGATACGACTTAAACATGTTATTTACAGAACTTCCACTTACCGATTCGCTATTAGAAGGCCTTGATGTTATGAATTTTAAAGAGGCCACACCTGTTCAGGAACAAGCTATACCTATTATACTAAATAAAAAAGATGTAATTGCTTGTGCACAAACTGGGACTGGTAAGACTGCTGCATTTTTACTCCCATTGCTTAATAATCTACAGACCGACAAACATAATGAGAATAAGGTCAATGCCATTATTATGGCACCCACACGTGAGTTGGCACAACAGATAGATTCAATGATGGAGGGTTTTTCGTACTACACTCCTTTTTCATCTGTAGCAGTATATGGAGGAAACGATGGTGATGCATGGGATATTCAGAAAAAAGGATTAACTAGCGGTGCTGATGTTGTAATTGCAACACCAGGTAGATTACTTTCACATATCAATTTGTATAATATAGACTTTTCGGGAGTAAAGTATTTCATACTCGACGAAGCTGACAGGATGCTAGATATGGGGTTCTTTGATGACATTATGAAGATTGAAAAACTGTTGCCTAAAGAGCGGCAAACAGTAATGTTCTCAGCCACAATGCCTCCAAAAATACAACAACTGGCTAAAACAATTCTTAGAAATCCAGAGGAAATTTCAATTGCCATAGCACGTCCTCCAGAAAGCATTATTCAATCTACCTATATATGTTATGAGCCTCAGAAGCTGCAGATTTTGAAGAAATTATTCCATGAGAAGAAACCCAACAAAGTGATTTTATTCTCCGGATCAAAACAAAAGGTTAAAGATATTGCTAAGACCTTGCATCAAATGAAGCTATCTGTTGGAGAAATGCACTCCGACCTCGATCAGGCACAACGTGAACATATTATGCATGAGTTCAAAAACGAGAGAGTTGATATTCTTGTTGCAACAGATATTGTAGCCCGTGGTATTGATATCGATGATATCACGCTTGTAATTAACTTTGATGTGCCTTATGATGTAGAAGATTACATTCATCGTATAGGTCGTACAGCACGTGCAGGTGACTCAGGAATGGCTATTACTTTTGTTGCACCAGAAGAGCAATATAGATTTGAGCAGATAGAAGAATTTCTTCAAAAGAAAATTTATAGAATCCCTGTTCCCACAGAGTTTGGTGGTGTACCAGAGTATAACCCAAGTAAAAACAAACGACAGAGAGGTAGTATAGCAAGTGCTTCAAAAAGAAGGAAATCATCTAAAGGAACAGTTGATACAAATGAAAGTTCTCCTAATAAAGGTGAAGGCCCTAATAAGAAAAGAACTCAGAAGCCACGAAACAATCGTACGGAAATTAAGAATAAACCAGATAATTTAAATCCGGATGGTGAAAACACAAAACTAGATGGCCTCACGAATACTGACAAAGCAAAGAAGTCACAGAAAAAACGCAAACCTAAAACTCAGCAAGATGTTGCTACAGACAATATAACTAGTAAGGATAATAAGACTAGTGCAGAAAATAAACCTCGTATTGATAAAAAGCATCGTACAAATAAAATAACTAAAGAGGAAAACAAACCTTTAAATGAGCAAAAAAACAAGAACAACCAAAAGTCAAATAAAAAGAATAATTTAGTACAGGAGAATAATACTCTAGGTTCAAAAAAGACAAACGATTCTACTCCAAAAAAAGTGGTTAAAAAGAAGCTTGTAAAGAAACAAGATTTAGTTGATAATGTTTCATCATCGGAAAAAAAGGTAAAACAAAATGCTCTTGATAATAATGCAACTAAAAAGAAAAAGAGTTTCTGGGACTGGCTCCCATTCGGAAAGAAATAAAACAAACTGATATTTATAAAAACAGGTGCAATAAGTAAAAATTTATTGCACCTGTTTTTTTATATACTCGATTTATACTAGCTGAAAGTTCTGCTTAATTTAACTAGAAGTTCTGCTAATCTAACTAGAAGTTCTGCTAATCTAACTAGAAGTTTTGTTAACAACAATTGAAATTCTGCTTATACCAGTTGAAGCTCTGCTCTTTGCTCAATCTCTATAATACCCATTCCTCTAAGTATGGCTTGCTCGTTAACAGGCAATAAATGATGATGGCGCTCCGGAAGTGTTTCTTTAAGTCCTTTCATCACATTTTCTATCTTAAGCATAGGCGTAACCTTCAGCAACCCGCCAAGAATAATCATGTTAAAGACCTTATTATTTTTCATTTTCATAGATTCTTCCATTGCATTTACACAGTATACATCAATATCTTTACGTTTCACCTTGTTATTTATACCATACTGATCGTAGATAAGCACACCACCAGGCTTTACTTTCTCTTCAAACTTATCAAGTGATGGCTGGTTAAGCACTATTGCAATATCATAGTTGTTTACGACGGGTGAACTTATTGGTTCATCAGAAATGATAACTGTCACATTTGCAGTTCCACCTCTCTGTTCGGGACCGTAAGCAGGAAACCACGACACTTCCATATCTTCCATGATACCTGAGTAGGCAAGTATTTTTCCCATAGATAACACACCCTGTCCACCAAAACCGGCTATAACTATTTCCTTTAACATTATATCAGATTAAAGTTTTTATAAAATCATATATTTTTTAAATCTCCGATTGGAAAAGCCGGAAACATATTCTCAACCATCCAATCATTGGCCCCAGCAGGTGTCATTTTCCAACCCGAGCTACAAGTAGAAACCACCTCCACAATTGAAGTGCCTTTTCCTGCTAAAGAATTTTCAAAAGCAAGCTTAATCATTCGTTTTGTCTTTTTCACAGCAGCTGCAGTGTGCACACTAGTACGAGTAGCAAGACAAACTCCATCTAGCAAAGCTAGCATATCAAGAATCTTTAGTGGTCGCCCCATTGTATTTATGTCTCTTCCGTATGGGCTAGTTGCAGTTGGCATATTTTCTAACGTAGTGGGTGCCATCTGCCCACCTGTCATACCATATATAGCATTATTAATAAAAATTATAGCAATATTCTCACCTCGATTAGCAGTATGAATCGTTTCGGCTGTCCCAATAGCCGCAAGATCTCCATCGCCCTGATAGGTAAAAACCATCTTCTCTGGAAGTAGTCTTTTTACGGCCGTTGCAAGCGCCGGTGCTCTACCGTGCGCCGCTTCCTGCCAATCAATATCCAGGTATTTATAAGCAAAAACTGCACATCCCACAGGTGCAATTCCTATTGTTTTTTCTTGTAAGCCTAGCTCCTGAATTACTTCTGCTACTATCTTATGTACTACGCCATGAGAACAACCCGGGCAATAGTGCATATAATTATCATTCATCAATTCCGGTTTGGTATATACCAGATTTTCAGGATTAACTATCTCGTTTTTATTCATTTTCAAAATCTTTTTTAAAGTGGTTATCTCACTATCTTTTACTAAATCGGTAAATCAAGTAAAATAAAATTGCTGACCCCCCAAACCACCATGTTAATTGCATATTTTTTTCAGTTGAAAAATAAACAATAAATGTTGCTATAAAGGCTATCAAAAATAAAAGAAGAAAGATATTTCTTATTTTAGGATCCATAAAGATTGATTTTAAAATTTACTATCAATTTACTTTTCTGCAATATTCTCTTTTAATGCTCTGAGAACTTCATCCGGTGTAGGAACAATTCCACCCAATCGTCCATAATGTTTTACCGGCACCTTACCGTTCACAGCTAGTCTCACATCCTCAACCATCTGTCCTGCGTTAAGCTCAACTGTAAGCATTCCCTTTACCCTATCAGCATACTCATTAATTATCTTGCTCGGATAAGGCCAAAGCGTGATTGGTCTAATTAAACCAACTTTAATACCCTCTTGACGTGCCAAGTCAACAACTTTCATGCAAATTCTTGCAGCTGAACCAAATGCTACAATAATATATTCTGCATCAGAGCATTTAATCTCTTCATAACGAACCTCATTTGCTTCCACCTCTTTGTATTTAGATTGAAAACGAATGTTGTTTTTCTCCATCGAAACAGAGTCCAACTCCAATGAAGTAATGATATTAGGACCTCTATCGGGAGTTTTACCAAGAGTTGCCCATGGGCACTGATCTCTTATTTCCTGTTCTGTTCTTCTGCGTTTAAACTCAGGTAGTTTTACCTTCTCCATCATCTGCCCAATCACTCCATCTGTAAGAATCATTGCAGGATTTCGATATTTAAAGGCAAGTTCCAAACCAAGACCTACAAAGTCGGCCATCTCCTGAACCGAGTTGGGCGCAAGTGTAATAAGCTTATAATCGCCATGACCTCCACCCTTCACAGTTTGAAAATAGTCGGCTTGCGATGGTTGTATAGTACCTAACCCTGGCCCTCCTCTTTGCACATTCACAATCAAACATGGAAGTTCCGCTCCAGCCATATAAGATATTCCTTCCTGCTTTAAGCTAATACCAGGACTTGATGACGATGTCATAGAATACTTACCACATGCAGCTCCTCCATAAACCATGTTTATTGCTGCAACTTCACTTTCGGCCTGTAGCACCACCATTCCAGTTGTGTTCCAGGGAGCTTCGGCCATCAAGGTTTCTATAATTTCAGACTGAGGTGTAATTGGATAACCAAAATAACCATCTACTCCGTAGCGTATAGCTGCATGAGCGATAGCGTCATTCCCTTTCATTAAAGATATTTCTTCTGCCATATTACCCCACCCTTTTTTTATAAACAGTTAAACAAGCATCCGGACAAACATAACCGCAATTTGCGCATCCAATACAATTGGCCGGGTTTTTCATGTATACGTAGTGATATCCCCGATCGTTCACCTCACGTGGCTCTAACTCAAGCACATCGGTTGGACATGAAACCACACATAGGTCACATCCTTTGCAGTGATCTATGTTTACCTCCACATACCCAATAAATTTTGCCATTATTAAATTGATTTTAGATTAATTTTTACAAATATACCTATTCTTGATGAGTTCCGAATAGCTAAATCACTATTTTTCTCCAATATTATTGAAGAGAATTATTAAGATGAATGTCTATTAATACTTTCACTCAAAATAGTGTAAATCTCTTTTATTTTATCATCTTTTATCAACTCAAGATGCTTATTTATCACCTTTACATCTAATCTGATTGCAGGACCAGTTTGTGCTTTTTTCGGCTCCATTTCTAATACCTTAGCTGCCGTTTCAACAATTAAAGGCCTTAGCGCATCAAATTCAATCCCTCTTTCTCTTAGAATTTCGTTTGCTAAAGTAAACATATGATTCGAAAAGTTATTAGCAAATACGGCCGCCAAATGTAAATATTTTCTGCTCTCACTATCTAAAAATTTAACATCATCAGAAATTGTTCTAGCAAGAGATAAAAGGCTGTTTTTGGTCTCTATAATATCCCCTTCTATAAAAATAGATATTTTAGTGAAATCCATTTCCCTTTCCTTACTAAACGTTTGCAAAGGGTAAATAACACCATATCCACCTCTATTCAATCTTCCCCCAAAGAGATTCATCGGTACGCTACCGGCAGTATGTGCCCATATCCCCGAAGTATCTGGCATCATCTTAACAAAACTTGGAAGTATATCGTCATTTAAAGAGAAGATATATAGGTCGGCCTCTCTATTTAGGTTATTTAAATCACTAATCGGTTCGGCAGAGACCTTATGGGCAAGAAGCTGAGCATTAGTATCTGTTCTACTATATATCTGAATAATATCACTACCTGCATTTTTCAATGCCATAGCCATATGTGTTGCCACATTACCCGAACCTATAAACACTATTTTCATACTCAATAAGGCACTTTAATATCCTTCCTTAAAAATTTTTACGCCTACCTTCTCAACTCCTTTTATTGGATCTATATTTATTAGTTGGAATACCTTAAGTTCATAACTCCTTGTTGAGTCTAACCAAATATCGTTTTTATATGGTATAGATAGCTGACGTAGGTTACCAACACCCTTACCTAACGATTTTCCATGCTCATCGACAATTTTATATCGAATAGTATCACTACTAATAATTGTATCATTAAAGTTATGATCCACTCTTAGTTGAATATCACTAAATGGGTATAGCATTGAAGTAGTTAGCTCTAACGAGACATTGTATTCACCTATCTGATTAACATCAAGTGTGTCGAGCGAAAAGGTTAAAACCGAATCTCTGTACCAGTTCCCTTTTTCAATGTTTTGATAATGAAAATATAGCTCTTCCCTTTTACAGGATGCAAACAATATCAGTCCTGCAAGTAAAAAAAAGATGTTATTCCTGACTTTCACCCGAAGAATTGTTTTTTCTTGGATTTCTATTTCTACCGGGATTGTTTTGATTCCTTCTTCTTGGATTTCTCTTCTTACGTGTCTGGCTATTGCTATTACTATCGAAACGAGTTATACTTTCATCCTCAAGTATATCATTTTTATATATGCCCATTTTTTGATTAGGTTCCTCTACTACAATATTAATTTTTTCTGGTTTTTGCCCCTTTTTGTTCATTTTGATAATTTCAGAGGCGCGGTCCTTAGAAATTGTAACTAAATTAGCAGCACCATATTTATCAGTAGAGTATGTAATCATTCCTGCAAGAATATCACTCTTAAAGTGATAGTAATCACCATCTTTTGCATTCAAAACAATGTCACGCGAAGGCAAACTTCTATGTGCCTCAACATACATATCCACTTCGTAGTTCATGCAGCACTTAAGCTTTCCGCACTGACCAGCCAGTTTTTGCGGATTAATAGATATATCCTGCAAACGAGCAGCATTGGTCGATACTGATACGAAGCTCGATACCCAGCTGCTGCAACACATCTCTCTTCCGCAAGGACCTATTCCACCTATTCGGCCAGCTTCCTGACGTGCTCCAATTTGCTTCATTTCAATTTTTACTCTGAACTCTCCTGCTAAAACTTTTATTAACTGACGAAAGTCTACCCTTTCATCTGCTATATAATAAAAGATAGCTTTGTTGCCATCTCCTTGATACTCAACATCACCAATTTTCATTTGCAAGTTAAGCTCTTCTGCAATCTGGCGTGCACGTATCATTGTGGACTGCTCACGCTCTTTTGCTTGCTCATATTTTTCAATATCTGTGGGACGGGCAATTCTATAAATACGTTTCAAACCACCGTTTACATCTTCACGGTAGTTATATTTTTTCATCTGCTTCTCAACAAGTTTCCCCGTAAGTGTAACAGTACCTATGTCGTGTCCGGGTGTTGCTTCCACAGCAACCAAATCGCCCAGCTCCAATTGCAAATTATTGCTATTTATATAATATCCTTTGCGTGTGTTTTTAAACTGTACCTCCACCATCTTACTCAATTCCTGAAATTCAGGAAAATCGTGTAGCCAGTCGTAAGTATGCAACTTGTTTGTATGTCGTGTGCAGCCTTTACAGCTCTTTGTATTTCGTACGGTCACCTCTTTTATGGGCGCTATATCTGCAAGTTTATCCGAAAATACTTCTCTATCCATATATATAAATTGCTATATCGTAATGATTAGCAAGACTTTTTGAAATTAAATAAATCAAATGCAAGTTACAAATTATTTTCTTAAAAGAAGTGTAGCCCTTAAACAAAGTTCCAGAAAAATAATTTTTGCATTTCCATTTTGTTCTATCTGGCGATAGGCAAGCGAAAATTCATCATTAAATTGCTCTATATTCTTTTCATTTATGAAAGGAGAGAAACGCTCACCAAACTGCTCTTCATAATCATTTAGATAAACCATGGCAGGCTCACCCAAATTAGCTACAAAGTACTCTCTAAACATCTTTAATGAGTAGGAAATAAAACTTTTTTGAATCTCTCTTCCAATTCCGGCAATCTCATTTGCGGTTTCTTTTATGGATTTTATATTTCCCGAAACCGACGCCCTCATCATATTCACAAATAACTGAAATAAGAATCTATTATCTTCTGAAGACTCAATCATGTGCAAAGCAGCCGTATAGCTTCCGTTTGATATGTGTGCAATTGAGTTTGCTTCTGCATCACTTAAATCGAAGTTAAGACTTAAAGCACCCACCATCTCTTCTTTTTCAATAGAACGAATATTAAGAGGTAGGCAGCGAGACCTTATGGTTGGTAAAACACTCTCGCTTTCTTCAGAAATTAATAAGAATATTGTGTTTGCAGGTGGCTCTTCTATCAACTTCAGCAACTTATTTGAACATGCAATGTTCATTTTCTCAGGCAGCCAAATAATCATCACTTTATAAAGCGCTTCATACACTTTTAGATTTAGTTTTCGAATAATTTCATCGCTCTCTTTTGAGTAAATATAACCCTGAGCATTTTCAGCATTGATAAAGCTAAGCCATTGGTTAATATTAAAATAAGAGTGCTCACTCAAAAACTTACGCCACTGCGGCAAGTAGTCGTCGCTTACTTTAGATTTCACTACCGGAAAAACGAAATGAAGATCGGGGTGAGCCAACTTATCAAACTTATGGCAAGAAGGGCATTCACCACATGCATCATTAACACCTCTTTCACTGCAATTTAAGTATCTGGCATAAGCAATGGCAAGGGGCAACTTCCCTACCCCCTCAGGGCCATAGAAAATACGTGCATGAGGTACAAAACCACTGTGCACACTATCTATAAGATGCTGCTTTACATCGTTTAAGCCTATTACATTGCTAAAATACATTATAATTAATATATCTGTTGTGCTACTTTCCTAACGCTGCCTACTGCACTCATAGAGTAGAAATGCAAACTTGGCACACCTGCATTAATAAGCTCTTTACACTGTTTTATACACCATTCTACTCCTACTTCTTTAGCATCATCGTCGTTTTCACATTTCCGAAGTTCTTTTTCTAATTCCTCAGGTATATCTGTACGGAAAATTCGAGGCAATACAGTTAATTGATTCTTAAGATGTATTGGTTTAATACCCGGTATTATTGGCACATTTATTCCTGCAACTCGGCATTTATCAACAAATTCAAAATACTTCTTATTATCGAAAAACATCTGAGTAACAAGATAATCGGCTCCATTGTCTACCTTCATCTTTGTATAGAATATCTCAGACTCCATGTTGGGCGACTCCTCATGCTTTTCTGGATAACAGGCCATTCCGTAAGAGAATGGCACTTCAGATGGTGTAAAAACCGTGTCATCTAAACCTTTCCCTAAGTTGAAATCATTAACCTGCATTTGTAATTCTGTAGCATATTTATGACTGTTGAGTGACCTCTGTTGTGGGTCGAGATTTTTTGCATCACCTCTTAACAACAATAAATCTGTAACACCTAAAAAAGAGAGGTCGATAAGCGCATACTCAGTCTCTTCTTGTGTGAAACCTTGAGATATTATATGAGGTATTGCCTTAATTCCATACTTGTTTTGAATTGCTGCAGCAATGGCAACAGAACCGGGGCGTTTCCTAACATTCACTTTACGAAAAACACCATTTATATCTTCTTTATAAATTACCTCGCTATGATGAGTAGTGATGTTAATATATTTGGGATCAAATTCCTTAAGACGATCTATTGCTTTAAACAATTTATTAATACTATTCCCTTTTAGAGGAGGTAGCAGTTCAAATGAAAAAGCTGTCTTGCCTCCATTATTTATCAATTCCGAAATTTTCATAATCCTTTATTTCAACGGACAAAAACGTCGCTATTAATTAAATATTGCTCTAACTATATCCATTCCATTGGCATATAGTACTAATACAAGCAGTAGAATCATACCTGCCATTTGCGCATATTCCATAAACTTCTCATTAGGCTTTCTTTTGGTTACAACCTCATATATAAGGAACATAACGTGCCCTCCATCTAGTGCAGGTATTGGAAGAATATTCATAAATGCAAGTATAACAGATAAAAAGGCTGTCATCATCCAAAACGATTGCCAGTTCCATTGCGCCGGAAACAGTCCCCCAATAGCACCAAAGCCACCCAATGACGATGCACCTTCTTTAGTGAATACATATTTAAATTGTGCGATATAATCCTTAAGTGTTTGTATACCCATTTGCATGCCGGCAGGGAATGATTCAAAAAAGCCATACTCAACAGTCACAGCTTCATATATTAATCCCGCAGGAGTTACATAGAAGCCCAAAGTCCCTTGGGCATCCAATTGCACCTCCGTACTATTTAGCAAACCGTTACGGTAGTAATCGAGAGTAACAATTTCATTACTATGGCTCTCAAGCTGTTGCCTTAAATCGCCAAAAGAAGGTGTTACAGCACCGTTAATTGACACAATACTATCACCCTTCACTAGTCCTGCCTTAGCGGCAGCACTTCCATCCATGGTTTCATAAACAACTGTTGGAATACGAATATTGGCAAATCCTTCCTGGTCTGTAAGAAGGTTTTTCATAAAGTCATTCTCCATTTGAAGCTTCACAACCTCACCACCACGCTTCACAGTCACTGTTTCTGCATCTGCTATATCAATAAGTGTGCGAACACCAAATCTGTCCAACACTTTGTTATCGGCCATTAAAAGTATATCACCATCCTGAAAACCAGCTTTCTTGGCAGCGGTGCTAAATTCCATACCTTGCGAAACTTTTTCAAGTGGGAGATAAGTATCACTCCACGTAAAAAGTACCATTGCATATATAAAGAATGCAAGCAAGAGGTTAAATATAACACCCGCAGTCATCACCAATAGGCGTTGCCATGCTGGTTTGGATCTAAACTCCCATGGCTGTGCGGGTTGAGCCATCTGATCTTTATCCATCGACTCATCAATCATACCCGATATTTTCACATACCCACCAAGTGGCAACCAGCCTACACCATATTCGGTATCACTGTTCTTAGGCTTATATCTAAATAAGGCGAAGCCTGCATCAAAGAAAAGATAGAATTTCTCTACTCTGATTTTAAACATCCTCGCGAAAATATAATGACCGAATTCATGTACTACTACAAGTATCGATAAGCTCAAAATGAGCTGTAGAGCTTTTATTAAAAATGTTTCCATCTAGTTATTGTTTCACACAAAACTGTGCTTCTATTGATTTTATTATTAATTACACACTTCTTTGCCAAAGGCAATATTAACTAATTTACTAAACTATATATTATTTCTCTTGTTTCTTTATCACACTGAATATAATCACTTAGTGTTGGCTCCTTTATAAAAGCAGATTTATCCATCGCTTTCTCTATCAACCTGCTCATCTCATAAAACCCTATTCTATCCTCTAAAAACAATGATACAGCCACTTCATTTGCTGCATTTAGAATACAAGGCATATTTCCACCCTTTTCAATTGCTTCGTATGCAAAATTGAGATTAGGGAATTTAATCCTATCCGGAGCTTCAAATGTTAGTTGCGAAAGCTTAATGAAATCTACTGGTTCCATATCCAGTTTCAATCGCTCGGGATAAGAAAAAGCATACTGAATTGGCGCTCTCATATCGGGTTGCCCAAGTTGAGCCATTATAGTGTTATCATTAAATTGCACCATAGAATGAATTATCGACTGCGGATGTATAAGCACCTCAATTTGAGAAGGTTCAACATCAAATAACCACTTTGCTTCAATCATCTCAAATCCTTTATTCATTAAAGTAGATGAGTCGATTGTTACCTTCATACCCATATCCCAGTTGGGATGATTTAGTGCTTCCTTTTTTGTGACATTTGCTAACTGCTCAGCGGTGAAATTTCTAAAAGGTCCACCCGACGCAGTTAATAATATTTTATCTATCCTGTTATTTCCTTCTCCGTTAAGACATTGAAATATAGCCGAGTGCTCAGAGTCTACAGGCAATATAGGAACTCGATGTTTCAAAGCTAAAGTTGCAATAAGCTCACCGGCAACAACAAGTGTCTCTTTATTTGCTAAAGCAATTGCTTTTCCAGCTTTAATAGCACTTACAGTGGGCTTTAATCCAGAAATGCCAACCATTGCGGTTAGCACTAAATCTATATTTTCATCCCTTACAACTTCTTCAATTGCCTCAACACCACACCAAACTTTTATTGGTAAATCTGCCAATGCCTCTTTCAGTTGATTATATTTATCCTTATTGCCTATAACAACTACTTCAGGCATCATTTCCCGTGCCTGTTTTATTAGTAATTCAACGCTATTGTTTGCAACCAGAACATAAGCCTCAAACCTATCGGCGTGCCTCGATATAACATCAAGTGCCTGCGTGCCAATTGATCCGGTTGATCCTAAAATAGCAATTTTTCGTTTCTTCTTTTCCATGTTTGATAGTTGTACCAAAATCTTACAAAGGTAATAAAAACTAATATAAATAAGATAATGATTTCAGAGCCTCTTCAATGCTGTAGTTAACAACTATTTGGTCGTTATATTTCAAGGTCCAACTTTTATTTTCTTCATTTACATAAAGCTCAACAGGTGCATCTGAAATAATTTTGTATCCTTTTCTCGAAAGTGCTTTTGTTGTCCATCTGGCCATTAGTCCTTCGGGCCTACTTACATGAGTTGTTATATACTTATCAAGATTTTTCTGAACTATAAAACTACCATATTCTTTATCAAATTCATATGAACTATGATGGAAAATCTCTTCAAAACTGCCATTAAGCACTAAATCCTCTGGTGCTCCCACAATCACACCCTTGCCGTGCTCCATAAGCCAAAGTTTATCTGCAACCTGCATAGCGGTCTCCAGTTCGTGTGTTGATATTAAAATAGTTTTCCCAGTATCACGTGCCAACTTCTGTAGCAGGAGTAAAATATTTATACGGTTCGATAAATCTAAATGAGACGTAGGTTCATCTAACAATATAAGTGGGGTATCTTGTGCAAGTGCGCGAGCAATAAACACTCTTTGTCGCTCACCATCAGACAGCTCATGAATATTCCTTTCGTCAAATCCTTCAAGATATGTCATTTTCATAGCATCAGAAATAATTTCATTATCTCTTGAAGATAAGCTGCCTAACCATCCTGTGTATGGATCGCGCCCAATTGAAATAAGTTCTCTTACATTAAACGACGCAACAGAATACTGTTCTGTGAGTACTACCGACAGTGATCGGGCCCGCTTCTCTGGTTTTAGGTTAACTAAATCTCTATTTTCAAGAAATATCTCTCCACTATAAATGGGTTGCAGGCATGAAATTGAGCGAATGAGGGTTGATTTTCCACATCCATTCTTACCTATCAAAGCAATAAGTTCACCCCTATCGGCAGATAGATTAAGGTTGCTTTGAACCGCCTTTGTCCGGTTTTTATCTGGATATCCTATAGTTATATTAGAGAGGTTTAGAAAAGACATATCACTCCTCCAAAAGTCCTTCCGGCAGATTCATCTTAATGATTTTCTCTTCCTCATCAATAGCAGTGATAAAATCTTCTGTTGCAGGAATCAATATCTCCTTTTCACCATTATGCAAAATAAACAGCGTGTTTATGGTTGATTCATCAATGCTATTTATTATTCCTATCATTTTTCCATCTGCCCCTACAACTTTATAACCTATAAAATAACTCCAGCTTGAGGCATCATTGCTTTCTATTTCTTTCGCCATCTCTCGAGGCATGTATACGTCTAGATTTGTATAATTGGAGGCATCTTTCTCATCATTTATCTCTTCAAATTTTACTCTTGCAACAACATCGGTAGAAAAGGTAAAATCTTCAATAAAAAATGGCACCGGTATATTCTCAATTATCAAAAAATAATACTCGCTATCCAACTCCGCATATTCAGCGTTTATGAACAGTATATTTATTTCACCCTTTATACCATATGGCTTTTGAGTGCGTCCAACCTGCATGATTTCTTGTGGTGAGATCATAATTATTATCGTCTTCTCTGGTGTCTAATATTCTTGAGCTTATCGCGACTAGGAGCAACTTTAACTTCCGGAATTACATACACTTCTTTGGTAAGTTTTAATTTACCACCTGAAAGGTCTGATAAATCTTCATAGATCTTTTGATCATCTACATCTTTATTCCATTGAACATATGACTTCTTCATTTGGCTAGCTATCATTTTCATAAGCTGCATCTTCTTATCACCTTCTTCCATTTTTGCAGCTATATCAATAATTCTCTCCATAATTTTACCATAATGACGATACTTCATTGTGGGCCTGCTATATTCAATTTTACCCGGTGCTGAATATAATTCTTCTCTCTTTATAACTTCATATGGATATTCAATATCTAATTGGAAGTCAGACATTATTGCCAAATGATCCCAAAGGATGTGTTTAAAGTTATTTACATCACGCAAGTGAGGAAACATATTCCCCATAACATCAATTACCGAGTAAGCACAGATTTTACGCTCTTGTGGATCTTCAATGCCAATGCAATGGTTAACCATATTCTGTATATTTCTCCCATATTCAGGCATTGTAAGTTTAGTCTTTTGTGTATTATATTGCATAATTATTTTTGTATTTCTAGTTTTGTTTATATTTCTGTTATCTCAGTTTAAGCAAATCTCCTTCTTCGGGAATGTACTCATAGCTCTTTTTATTCAAACGGTATAAATTTCGGAGTTGTATGCCAAATTTTTGTGAAATGCTGTACATAGATTCCCCCACCTGAACAGTATGATACTCAAATCCTTTATCGGCTCTTGTTTTCTTTTTTTGAAAATATACGATGTCGCCATCGCTCAACGGGAAATCTGAAGGCACTTCATTATATTTTAAAAGATCTTCTTCTTTAAATCCAAACTCGTTGGAGATACTGCCAAATGTATCGCCATCAACAGCAATTATATAAACAAGTCCGTGAGTAATATAAGGTTGATGCTTCCATGTAGCAACGGATGCCTCTCGGTTACGAAGGACCTCTCTTTGCTGGCGACTCACTCCTTTGCGATATTTTCTATCGTCGAACCTATACAACTCATAGTCTTCAATCAGCTTTATCAGTTTATTGGCATAAGCTCTGTCGGTGGCATAACCCGATTTCTGCAATCCTCTTGCCCAACCCTTATAGTCTGTAATAGAGAGCTCAAACAAGTTTCTATATCTACTGCCTCCTACTAAGAATTCAGAATGATCCTGGTAAGAATCCTCAACTTTGCCATAGCTCCTGAAGCAGTCGTTTGGGGTATCGTCAGCAGCAAAAACCCTACCTCCGCTCCATCCTCTGTGGCATTTTATACCAAAATGGTTGTTAGACCTACGTGCCAAATCGCTCATTCCCGCACCAGATTCCAATATACCTTGCGCAAGTGTAATTGAGGCAGGAATTTTGTATCTATCCATATGCTCAATAGCAAGGTCGCTATAATTTTCAACATATATCTCGTAAGTCCTTACTCCTGACTGCCCAAATAAGTGAGAAGAAATAAATAAAAATAATAGAAGGGGTATGAGTTGTGGAATATGACTATATTTGTATGAATTAATATGCATTACAATTTTAACAAGTATCTAAATATGCGAGAAATAAATTTAACTACAAAGATAGCTGTTTATCCTTTAGCTGAATGCTCTGATATAGAAAAAAAGTTAATTGCTGCTGCAAAACATGCAACTGAAAAATCTTATGCTCCATATTCAAATTTTAAAGTTGGTGCTGCCTTACTTTTAGCGAATGGAGAAATAATTACTGGTAATAATCAGGAAAATGCCGCATATCCATCCGGGTTATGCGCAGAGAGAGTTGCCATATTTTATGCAAACTCAGTATATCCCGAGCAAAAAATTGAAGCTATCGCTATAGCTGCATGGGCTAATGACACATTCACCAAAGACGCTATTACACCTTGTGGAGGCTGCAGACAAGTACTTCTTGAAACAGAAAATAGATTTAGCTCACCTATGAGAATTTTAATGTACAGCGAAGAGGGTGTTTATGTTGTAAACAGCATTAAAAACCTGCTGCCATTGAGCTTTGGAGATGAGCAGCTAAAAGCATCAAAATGATGCTTCATAAAGAGTTACCAGGTACCATTTCTTATCTATGAGTGCAAAATAATAGTCGGCATATATTCCATTATTTATACCACGTATCTCTACAATTGCGGTGTCATTTTTGTATCTTACAACTTGATAGTATTGGTCGTAAGGTCTGGTTAAGTACGTGCTATCGTAAGTTAAATCAAGTTGTTCCCACTCGTATCTGCTTATTGTCTCTTCTATCGAGGCCATACCTTCATGTTCTGAATCAGGAACAACAATATTAATTGGAAATTTAATACGTTGCATCTGAAAAATTTCCTCCTCACTAAATTTCTCAACAAATAAATTGAAATCTTCACTGTCTTTATGTGGAAGTTCAGTTAAATTGCTATCAATAACAGTGATATTAGCCTTATCATCATCAAAAACATTCTCTTTCTTCTCCCTGCTCTGATTGCAAGAAACAAGCACATAAAATAATATGCAGAAGAAGATAAAAAATACTTTTTTCATAAATAAGAAATTACCAATCATTGACTTTCACAAAGATACAAAAAAAGTTGATAACCAAATAGTAATGTATAACATATTATAAAAGAAATAATTGCTATCTTTGTTTATAATAGTTTCTAAAAATTATGAGGATAAAATGAATTTGCAGGCAGAGATAAAAAGCCTTTTTTTAAATCAGCAAAACAATTGGATTCAATTGAGGGATGCTATAGAACAGCTAAACAGAGTTAAAACTAAACAAATAAAATGGGATGATAACACTTATGTAACTATACAGTTTAATCCTTCCAGAATAACTTCCACCGCAGCAAATATTGATAAAAAACATCTTAGCGAAAGACCTTGTTTTCTATGCGAAGATAATCGACCAACCGATCAAATGAGTATTCCTTTTATTAAGAAGTATGTAATTCTCTGTAATCCATTTCCTATTCTCAAAAACCACCTCACCATAGCATTACATTCTCACGTTCCACAGCGAATACGTAATAAAATAGGAGATATGCTTATTCTATCCGAACGACTTGATGATTATATCGTTTTTTATAATGGTCCTAAATGCGGTGCATCGGCTCCAGATCATTTTCATTTTCAGGCAGGACTAAAATCAGGGGTGTTGCAACAGGAAGATAACGATTTGAGATCATGCATGACGATAAAAAGCGAAGATAGAGGCGAAGCAATAGAACTTTTTGAAGAGGTGTATCAATATTTAAGTTCGCTACAGCCCAACGAGGAAGAGCCCATGATGAATGTAATTTCTTATTATGAGAAAGGCTTGTATAATATAAATATATTCCCACGTAAGCAACATCGCCCAACTCAATATTACAACGAAGGAGACGCCAAAATTCTAATTAGTCCAGGGGCACTTGATATGGCGGGACTTCTAATAACTGTGAGAGAAGAAGATTTTATTAAAATTGATAAAAGTGAGATAGAGGATATTTACAATCAGGTTTCTTTACCTATTATTTAATCTCTAAATTCTTTTTTTACTTTGTGTCTAACAACTTATTATTGAATATTTTTTTGAAGGTAAAATTTAACGAAGATATGGAAAATTCTGAAATTATATTAGTTAATATCAATGGTGAAGATAAACCGGGACTAACCGCGGCACTTACAGAGATTTTAGCTAAACATGGTGCTTTTATTCTCGATATTGGTCAATCAGACATTCATAGAAATGTAGCAATTGGGATCCTGTTCAAATCTATGCACAACAACTCAGGTGAAATACTAAAGGACCTGTTATTCAAGGCATATGAGATGGAGGTAAACGTAAAATTTACTCCCATTTCAACAGAAAGGTACTCAAATTGGGTAAGTATGCAGGGCAAAAACAGGTATATCATAACCCTATTGGGTAGAATTTTAACTGCCAAACAAATTGCAGCTGTATCTAGAATTATTGCAAATCAGAATCTGAATATAGATAATATGATAAGGCTAACTGGTCGTATCCCTCTTGATGAGGAAGAGCGTGCCGCTAAGTCGTGTGTCGAATTATCAGTTCGTGGCACACCCATAGACCGCCAACATATGCAACAATCGTTTATGGAATTATCATCCGAGCTTAACTTCGATATTTCGTTTCAAGAAGAAAGTATGTTTAGACGAATGAGAAGACTTATATGCTTTGATATGGATTCTACCCTCATACAAACCGAGGTAATTGATGAACTGGCAGAAAGAGCTGGTGTTGGAGAACAGGTCAGAGCTATTACAGAATCGGCTATGCAGGGCGATATAGACTTTGAAGAAAGCTTCAAAAAACGCATAAAACTTCTCAAAGGACTTGATGCATCTGTTCTTAAAGAAGTTGCTGAGAACCTTCCAATAACTGAGGGGCTTGGCAGACTCGTTAAGGTGTTGCAAAAAGTTGGCTTTAAAACTGCAATTCTTTCAGGAGGATTCACCTATTTTGGTGACTACCTTAAAAATAAATATGGGTTTGATTATATGTATGCCAATGAACTTGAAATTGTTGATGGAAAACTTACCGGCAATTATCTGGGAGACATTGTAACTGGAAAGAGAAAGGCTGAACTTCTAAAACTCATTGCTCAGGTTGAAAAAATTGATATAAGGCAAACTGTAGCTGTAGGCGACGGAGCAAACGATTTGCCTATGCTGGGAATAGCAGGTTTAGGTATTGCTTTTCATGCTAAACCAAAAGTTATTCAAAATGCACGGCAGTCGCTTTCTTCAGTGGGCATAGACGGCATATTGTATTTTCTTGGCTATAAGGACTCCATGCTGGATAGCGAAATGGTTAACATCTAATTTAGGTATCAATATCAGTTGAATTATGGAAACTGTAGAAAATATTAAGGCTGCTGTACATCTGCTCGTTTGCTTTAAAGATACCGAAACAGCCAAGGCTATGAGCGAGACTGCTGCCTATCTTGCTTTTACCGGATCGGAGAATTCATCGATTACATTTCTGCATCTCTCCCAAGAAGATATAGAACCTGGTTATTCAGTAAATGAGGATGAATATCAGAGCAATGCTTTTAAGAGTTACGTTGGCAAATTAGATAAGAACAAATATAGTGTTCGCACATTCATAAAAAATACCACTGATTATATTGCCGAGATAAAGAAAACTATTAAGGAGCAAAATTTTACTCTATTAATGTATGGTTTAAGCATAAAAAATATCAAAACAGCTCCAACAGTTTCAGATTCAGAAATTAAAGAACAATTAAAGCCCAGTGAATGGTTAATGCTAAACAGAGTATCTGAGCTTTTGGATATGAACCCGATAACTACTTGTTTGTTTATAAATAACGACCTTATGGGTTTGAATAAATTCTTTGTCCCCATACTTGGTGTTTCAGATACTAAAGTCTTGCCATCACCAATAGCAAGATTTGCCCGTAAGGAGAATACAGAATTTATGTTTTGGGATGCAATAGGCGCAATTGAACATAATCAAAAGTTACAGAAATTCTATAACAACTGCCAAAAGCTAACCGAAGATAAAGTTTATACTTGGGATAATAATAAAAAAATTGATGTAGATTTTGTGCAACTGCAGGATCTCTGCATAATTGGTGTTGAAGGTTGGAATAAATTAGTAAAAACTAATTTACCATGGATTGGGAATCTTCCATCCATCCTGATAATAAAAAGTAAAACAACATAAGACATTTATGAGTCCAAATGATATAAATAAAAAAAGAGAGCATATTTTTAGTTATATAGAAAAGAAACAGCTTAAAAGTGCAATCGATGGAGTTAAAGAGCTGGTTGAACTACAATACAACTGGTCTATATCTGAAAAGCTTTCTGAACTAGAAACTAACTACAAGTTCATGCTGCATTATCTGGTTAAAGGTAATGTTGATCCACAACAGGATAAGATATACGATAAACTTTTCAGAGATATTTATATTATTGCCGACGACGCCGCTGAAAACTTGCTTCTGCAAGATAGCAGCTCAATTTTCTTCGAAAAACTTAGGCTTATAAATATACGAGAAACGGTTACACTTGATGACTATAGGGATATTTTAAATAAACAGGCCGATACTGTAAAATTTTTAGATTTACTTGAGGCTGGTGAAGAAAAGGACTTAAGATTAAGAAAAAATTCTCTAGCTCACGAAAACACTTTACGCGATCTGTTTTATTTTATTTATACTTCACCAAGAGCCAACAACGATTTCATAGAATCACTAAACACATTTATCAATGACGGAGTACTTCCTGTGAATGATAAATGTATGGTAATTTCAGCTCTCACACTTAATATTTTTGAAAGGTTCGACGCAAAAAAAATATTATTTTTACTTGATGTTTGTCGCAGTCCGCAAATTGAGGTTGCTATTCGTGCCACTATTGGCATTATACCAATATTTCAAATTTACAGAAGAAGGTACCCACTATATCCTGAGCTTGGCAACAGATTAAAGCTATTGTCCGACAAAATAGATTTTAATCGTATGTTTATGAGTGCCGTAACAGGTTATATCCGAGCTCATGAAACAGAGAAAATCACTAAAAGGCTTAATGAAGAAATCATTCCCGAAATGATGAAATTGAGCCCTATGATTGGAAAAAAAATTAAACTTGACGAATGGATGGGTGAATCGGGACTAGATGAAAAGAACCCAGAGTGGCAGAAAATTCTTGATGAGAGTGGACTAACCGACAAACTACAGGAGTTCTCAAATCTGCAGATGGAGGGTGCTGATGTATTTCACTCAACATTCTCAAATTTAAAAAATTACACTTTTTTTAATGAGCTAAGTAATTGGTTTTTACCTTTCGACCCACAGCACAGTAGCGTTAGACCAGTTTTTAGTGGCGAGATGAAGAGTTCTACAATGATTGAATCTATGTTTGAGACTTCTCTTATTTGTAATTCAGATAAATATTCGTTTTGCTTCAGCATCATGTTAATGCCTGAGGAGTACCGCAATATGATGATTGGACAGCTTGGTGCAGAGGGTGATGAAATAAAAAAATTACAAGAAGAAGAATTGAGTCTTAATCCTAATCAAAAAGAAATTTCAATTATTAAGCAATATATCCAAGATTTATATCGATTCTTTAAACTTCACCCCAGAAGCTCCAACTTTAAAGATATATTTAATCTACCGCTTAATTTTCATGAGATTGAAGAATTTAATCCTATTGTTATGCAACCTCGATATCTTGAACAGATTGCTCTGTATTATTTCGAAAAAAACAATTTCATAGAAGCATTAGGTGCATACAAAATGTTATCAGAAAAGGTGCAACCACAAAGTGAATTTTGGCAAAAGATGGGCTTTTGTAAACAAATGATGGGGGATATAAAAGGTGCACTTGATGATTATCTGCATGCAGATTTAATTGAAGATAATAATACTTGGCTTCTAAACAGGATAGCTCATTGTTATCGAGTTTTAAAAGTACCTGACACAGCCTTGCAATATTACCGAAGATTAGAGCAGTTTAGACCCGATGATTTAAATGTTCAGCTTAATATTGGTCATTGCTACCTTGAGCTTAAACAATATGATGAAGCCCTAAACTACTATTTTAAGGTTGAGCTATTAAATAGCAATA
The DNA here is from genome assembly GCA_015478775.1 of Fermentimonas sp. Taxonomy (GTDB): domain Bacteria; phylum Bacteroidota; class Bacteroidia; order Bacteroidales; family Dysgonomonadaceae; genus Proteiniphilum. Next base: position 59,960 of record JADMKP010000007.1, read on the forward strand.
ACACTCGCGCTTGGAGATCAATTGCGTGGTGTGCTTTTTTATCAAATAAATTTGATGTCGCACAAACCTATTATACCCGTATTCTGGAAAATAAGCCAAATGCTCACGATTATCTTAATGCGGGACACGTTGAGTTATGCCTGAACAATAATAATAAAGCTGTTGAATTCTATAAGCATTCTCAAAATGCTGCAGGAAGTTTAGAAGCATTCTATTCAATGCTTGAAGATGACACAGAGGTGCTAAAAGAAGCAGAGGTAGACACAAAAATACTTCCAATTATCGTAGACAAGATGTTATATGATTCAGAATAAAATTGTCTGAGTTTATACATAACAAGTGTTGACTTTGGCTGTACCATGACTTGATTCTCATTGAAAATTTCGAGGAGGGTCCAGACAAGGTATAGACTATTTCAAGGCTTTTCATGTCTATATAGTTCCTCACTTTCTATATAATCATAAACTTCTGGTAGAAGAAAGGCTCTAATGTTTCTCCCCTCTTTTATGTTATGTCTGATAAATGTAGATGAGATTTCTATAATGGGGGCATTAACCAGTATTATAGTTTCTTGTAATGATTCAGGAATTATCACCTCAGCTTTGTGCCGGGGGTATATAAGGATTTTATAATTTTCGATTATTTTATTGTAATCTTTCCATTTATCAAAAAAGGACCAGTTATCGGCGCCTATAATGAGTGAAAAGTTGCATTCGGGGTATTCGTGAGAGAGTTTTTCAAGAGTATTTATTGTAAATGAGGGTCGCTTCATATGCAGTTCTACATCACAAGCTTTTATATTCTCATACTTCTCTACGGCAAGCTCAACCATCTTTAGTCTTACTTGCTCATCAAGCATGTCAGTTCTTTTTTTTAATGGATTGTGTGGGGTAACAATTAACCAAACCTCATCGAGAGTAGTAAATTCACACATATAATTGGCCATTATTAAATGTCCATTGTGTATTGGATTAAATGATCCTGAAAATATTCCTATTTCCCTTTTTCTATTCATTAATATATACATTTAAAAAAAACCGATGCATCCGAAGAAACACCGATCTTTTATTGAAGAATATTCATTTCAATTTCAAAATTAAATGATTATTTGAAATACCCCCGGTTATTGTGAGAGCAATGCTCTCTAATTTGATTTTCGGGGGCCGACTATACTCTTCTTCTGAATAGAGAGATAATCCAAAGCAGTAATACGGCACCTACTAGTGCGGTTATGAGAGAGCCCATGATTCCTCCTGCAGCTATTCCCAGGAGTCCAAAGACCCATCCTCCAATTACAGCTCCTGCTATACCTACTAATACGTTAATTATGAAGCCGAAACCTCCGCCTCTCATTAAAGTGCCTGCAAGCCATCCTGCTACTGCTCCGATAATAATCCACCATAACCATCCCATAATTTCTTTGTTTTAGTTAATATTTAATTGAATTTTGCCAATGTTTTATCGACATTCTGTTATTTAAACACGTTTAACAAAGAAATAGTTTAACATTCATCAAAAAAAAATTAGCACATCCTATTTTTATAGTCCTCATATACATAACTACGATAGAGTACAAACTCATCATTTTGACTCCATAATCCAATGGAGGGATGAGACACACCATTAAACATTGTGCTTTTTACAGTAGTGTAGTGATTCATGTCTTCAAAGACAATGCGATCGCCAATTTCCAGAGGTTTATCGAACGACCAATCACCCATAAAATCGCCGCTCAAACAGCTATTTCCACCCATCCTATAGGTGGGTTTACCCTCAACCGGATCGTGGTAAGCACCTCTTATGCGAGGTTTGTAGGGCATCTCGAGACAGTCGGGCATATGGCACGAAAAAGATACGTTGAGCATTGCTGTTTTAATGTCATTATTCTCAACAATATCTGCAACAGTTGCTACTAACACACCCGTTTGCCATACAAATGCACTACCGGGCTCCATTATAATTTGTAGGTGAGGATAACGTTCTTTTAATCCTTTCAATACACTGAGAAGATGCTCAATATCGTAATCTTTATGGGTTATAAGATGACCCCCTCCCAGATTAAGCCATTCAATTTGATAGAAAAATTTACCAAACTTCTGCTCAAGCACCTCAAGAGTCTTTTCGAGATCATAAGAGTTGTTTTCGCAAAGATTATGCATATGCAAGCCGGTGACTCCATTTGGCAAAGTATCACCTAGCTGGGCTGCGGTAATTCCGAGACGTGAACCGGGACTGCTAGGATTGTATAAATCTGTATCTACTACAGAAAACTGGGGGTTTACACGTAAACCGCACTTAATTTTCTTTCCCGAAGCTAATACCTGTGAATAATAGCGTTGAAATTGAGATAAAGAATTGAATGTAATGTGACTGCTATATTTTAAAAAGAGAGGAAAATCTTCATCTGTATATGCAGGGGCATATGTATGTGCCAGGTTTCCCATTTCTTCAAACGCAAGCTGCGCCTCACTTACTGAGCTTGCAGTTGAGTGTTGAATATACTCTCTTATAATTGGAAAGGACTTCCAGGCAGCAAATGCTTTGAATGCTAATATAATTTCGATGCCAGCCCTATCTTTTACTGACTTTATAAGTTGTAGATTTTTACGCATGAGCTCCTCTTCCATTACAAAACAGGGGGAGGGAATCTTAGCCAAATTTATCATTATTTATATTTGATGTTTATGTTTTAGTTGTAGGTTATATATGCATAAGCACTAGTGTGTTTATGCAATAACCTGATTATTACAATTCTGTATCATCACCATTTTCTGGTTCAAATTCGTATTTACCAATATGTACTTTCTCCCATTTTAGATTTTGTATATCAGCGGGAGTTCTTTCTTTCTCCTTCTTTCCAAAAGAGATAACACATACAACCTCAATTGGCATAGGTATGTTGAGCAAATCATTTATATATTCGCCCGAAGTAATATTCTCTGAATAATTGCGACTTCGAACCTGAACCCAACAACTGCTTATACCCAATTCTTCGGCCTGCATTTGCATATTTATTGCTGCAATAGAGGCGTCTTCTATACATGCGTTACTGATAAGCGGATTGCCCGCAATTACCACTGCCATTGCAGCATCTGCAATAAAAGCAGCACTATGAGGCTTGCATAACGATAATGCTTTTAGTGTTTCTTTATCTTCAACTGCAATGAAGTCCCAAGAATGCCTATTCTTTGATGTGGGCGAAAGAAGTGCAGCCTCTAGAATCAATTTTGTTTCATCTGACGTTAGCAATTCAGGTGTATATTTACGTATACTGCGTCTTTTTATAAGTAATTGTTGAAAATTTTCCATCTTAAGTAGTCTATTTAATCTGCAAACACGAGAACAGACTACAATAATAAGCAAAAGAATGGAATATTTAAACTAAAATGACAATCTTAAACGCCGTAAAAGTGAGATGGGATTTGTTCAAAACACTTATGATCAGGAAGTATTATTTAGAATAAATCTATATTACCAAGATTTTTTGTAATTTTGCAACAAAATGTTTGACACTATGCATCATTCTTCAATAATAAAAATGAAACCATCTATTAAGATGGCCGAGCAGATAGATTCTAACCCGAAGCTGTTACTGATGTTGCAGCACTTTAACATCGATTTTAGAGTTAGTGATTTAACGGTTTCGCAACTTTGTCAAGAATATGACATAAGCGAGAACTTATTTGTGGATATTGCCAACTTATATAACGGTTTTGGTCCGAAGAAGAACCACACTTATACAAAGAAAGATCTGCTGCAGGTGATTGATTTTTTGAAAAACACTCACCAATATTATCGCTTAGATATGTATCCGCAAATAAATAACTATATTCACCAACTACAAGAGAACCACCCTGAAGTGGAGCTGAGGCTGATTGAGATGTTCTTTAATGAATATTTTAGCGAAGTGAAAGAGCATTTAGATTATGAAGATGACATTGCATTTCCTTATTTTATAAAGCTATTAAAAGAAAATAACACTAATGAGGCTCGCGAACTTTACTCATCTAAAGAATATAGCGATCATCATACTGATATTGAGCTAAAGCTGCATGATTTGAAGAATTTACTTCTTAAGTATGTGAAGGTGGACAATGATTTGGATTTACGCAGAAAACTGTTTTTCTCGTTGTATGAACTAGAGTACGACCTATATATACATTCTCTGATTGAGGAATCGATATTAATTCCGTCTGGCTTGCAAATAGAAGATAAAGAAAATGCATAAAAATCCATTACATATTTTAATTCTCGAAAGCTCGAGAATCATTTTTGAGGGTCTTTATACAATACTTTACCAGTCGGAACTCGATTGCAAAATATACCGAATTGAAGCAATGGATGAACTCAGTGGTGTTTTAGAAACTGAGAAAATAGACATTTTCGTTGCTAATTTACTGCATTTTGTGAATCGGGAAAAAGAGATTAAGAAGTTTAGAAAGGACAATCCTAATATATCTGTTGTTGGTATTGACTATGGTATGATGCAAAAACCGGACCCAGAGCCAGATGCATTATTCTCACTTTACGATACACAAGAGCATATTGTAAATCTGATTTCGAGACTGGATAGTAAAAACAAAAATGTTTCTAAATACAATGAGAAGGACGACAATCTGACCAAAAGAGAGATTGAAGTTCTTACCGGAATTGTAAATGGAATGCTCAATAAAGAGATAGCGGAATTTCTCAATATAAGCATACATACTGTTGTTAGGCATCGGAAAAACATTACCACTAAAACTGGTATCCGCAGTCAGTCCGGTTTAACCATTTATGCTATCTCAAAAAAGATTGTAGATATAGAAGATATAGAAATTTAGAATTGATAATTTATTGTTGCAGCAATATTAACTGGATCTGTTTGATTTAAATAACCTCCCCTGTAATATGAGGTGTATCCTTTTGAGTTGAATATATTGTTGTAGAACAACCTCAACTGAACTTTATTGACTCTATAACCGGCTTGTAGATTGAAAGTGGTGTATGAGTCGGCAATAAAAGGTTTTGTATTTGGTTGCACATTGTGGCCCGGCAATACCTGATATGTATACTCCGCAAACGGTCTTTCACCTACGTAATAAACACCTGCCCCGAGTGATACATTTCTTAAAAACCCTTCGAAGAAAGTATAATTAAACCATCCATTGGCCATGTGATTAGCAGTGTTCATTGGTTCTGAATCTTCGTGATAATAGGGACTATCGTGATATCCCGCGTCAAGGTACGAGTATCCAAGCACAGCATCCATATTTTTAAGAATCTTACCAGTCAACTCTAGCTCCACACCTTGACGTTTAAGATTACCAGCTTTAATATAGTAACCAGTGTTTCTTCCAGCTTCGTCAAGAGCAGCATATGAGATATTATTATTAAGTATATTAAACCATGTAGCATTAAATCTGAGTCTGTTATTGAACCACTCAGTTTTGAAACCAGCCTCAATTTGTTTTTCTCGTGTAGCTCCCACTGGAGTAATTTTGTCTTCCAATAAGTTGCCAGCACCACGAAGTGATGTAGTTGTTGTATAGGAAGCAAACATATTTAGGTTCTTTACTGGAGTAACAATTATTCCAAATAATGGATCCCAAACACTTCCACCTGACGTGGAGACTGTGTTATCAGATAAACCACTCATTTGACTATACCTTAAACCTAGTGACAACTTAAGATATTTGTTGAAAGTCATAACCTCTTGTAATAGTATACCATAAGCATAATCACGAGAGTTTACTGGCTCGCCATTTACCAGATTTACGGGCGGCAGGACATTGTTAATTGATTGAAGCACATCGATAGTATCTACTACAATTGAGTTGGTATTAGTTGTAGAAACATCTGTCCATCGATAATCGAGTCCCAAGTTAAAGGTATGCTTTACTGCTCCTGAATATAAGTCTTTTCCAATAAGATCGAGTTGAAACACTCCATTCTTATCTAATCGCTCGCTACCACTATAAGCTCTTGAACGCAAATTATAGTTACCTGTTTGTGTGACATTTCTTAGAGGGCTTGCATGAGCAACTATTTTTGTTAGTCCCATATCAGAACCAGCATAAGCAACCCTAAGACTTAACCAATCGTTTAAACTCCTGTTTATTTGTGTCATATATGTAAATGTATTCACCACTTGACGGTCTGTTGTGAAGCCCATAAACTTGTTGTTTGGCATATCATAAACATTATATACACTATCGGCGCTAAGGTTTATGGTTCCTTGATCGGGCGTGCGAGAGTCGTGCATAAAGTCCATTTCAACTGTGACCTGCGTCTTATTGTCGGGACGCCATGCAAATGAGGGATTCAGATAGATTCTATCTTTTGAGACATGATTACGATAACTATCGGCACGCTCAAAAGCACCATTGATACGGAAGGCTGTACGTTGTAATTTATCTGTAACAAACTGTACATCGAAAGTTGGACGAAGTAATCCCCAACTGCCAGTTCTTAAACCAACATTACCTGAATTAACAAAACGTGGAGTTTTTGTAGCAACATTAACAACACCTCCTGCAGACCCCAGATCGTTTCCCAGACCCTGTGCTATTGCAGCCGACCCCCTTAAGATTTGTATAGTTTCTACACCCTGCATATCAGTAAGAAATCCATTTCCTCTGAAATCGGAGTGCACCCTAACTCCATTTTTTACAACAGGTATTCCCCTGTAGCCTCGAGATGTTAAACTCTCTGTTGTGTTGCCAAAAGTGGCGAATGTGCCCAAGCCGGGAGAATTTCTAACAGCATCATTTAGTGTTAATACACCCTGATCTGCAATCATTTTTTGAGAAATAACAGAAACACTCTGTACTTGCTCATCTAATCGTAGAGGAATACGAGTGAGAGCATCCATCTTTTCGGGTCGCTCTCGCCTTCTACCGAAAACTTCAATTTCCAGCAATACTTGTTCATCTTGTTCTAAAACAAAGTTCTCATTTTTCTCTTGATTCTGTTGAAACACTATTTCTTTGGATTGTGGTGTATATCCTACATAGCTTACCACAACAGAGTATTTACCAGCAGGAATATTATTTAAATTAAACTCACCTGAGATATCAGTATCATCACCAATACCCAGTTCCTCGAAGTAAACCGTAGCTCCAATAAGTTCATTACCTTCATTATCTGTAACTATTCCAGAAAATAAATTATTATTCTGACTAAATACCATGAAAGGGCTAGTTATTAAACCTATTATGAAAATGATTAAATTTTTACTCATTTATTTTTATATATTTATTTTTATATAGTAGTTATGCTTATTACGTCTTATTACATTGATATCCGAATCTGTTTCTACACCTATTTGTACAAACCTAAAACCTCTCTCAATTTTTATTTAGACAAACTCCTTAAGTTTATCAACACTTACTTTAATAAAGGGTGCTAATTGAATGGTGCAAAGTAAAATCAAAAACTATAGGGGGACAATACCATTATATTACCATTTACATATCTGGCAATACTTACTATTTATCACACTATCGCAACAAATAATATTTATTTTCCCCATTTATTAAACTTTATTCAAAATTAGACGTTTCATCTTTTTTAAAATCATTATAGCAATCAATCGTAAATTCATTTTCTATTCTAAGATATAAATCATAGATTTACGGTTTCTGAAAATAATTAATCGTATGAAAATTCACGAATACCAGGCAAAAGAGATGTTCTCAGCATACGGAATACCTGTGGAGCAAAGTGTAGTATGCCGCTCTGTGGAGGATGCTGTAAAAGCATATTCACATTTAGACTCAAAGAAAGTTATAGTTAAAGCTCAAGTTCATACCGGTGGCAGAGGTAAAGCTGGAGGGGTAAAGCTTGCAGGAGATGAGATTGAATTGCGCAAACATGTAGCAAACATTCTTGGAATGGATATAAAAGGATTTACTGTAGACCGAGTTTTGGTAGGTCAGGCAGTTAACATATCGAAAGAGCTTTATGTAAGTTATGTAATAGACCGTCGATCAAAATCAGCCATTCTAATGATTAGTAAAGAAGGAGGAATGGATATTGAGGAAGTTGCAAGAGTTGCACCAGAAAAGATTCATAAGATAGCAATTGACCCTTCTATTGGAGTACCAGACTTTCTTGCCCGCGAAGTTGCTTTTACACTATTTGATGATATAAAACTTGTAAGACAGACTGCAGTAATATTTCAAAATCTTTATAAACTTTTTGTAGAGTCTGATGCATCTTTGGCAGAAATTAATCCACTTGTATTAACAGCCGAAGGAAATATTGTAGCTATAGATGCTAAGATGACTTTTGATGACAATGCCCTATTCAGGCATCCTAAAGTAGCGTCATTGAACGAACCAACTGAAGAAGAGAAGAAAGAACTCTTTGCAAAAAGTAAAGGATTTAGCTATGTAAATTTGGGAGGCGAAATTGGCTGTATGGTCAACGGTGCAGGTTTAGCAATGGCTACAATGGATGTAATAAAGCTTTATGGTGGCAATCCTGCTAACTTTTTAGATATTGGAGGCAGTTCTAACCCAGACAAGGTGATTGAGGCAATGAAGTTGTTACTTAGCGATAAAAATGTAAAAGTGGTATTAATTAATATATTTGGAGGTATAACACGATGCGATGATGTTGCAAGAGGTCTTCTTGAAGCTTTTAGACAAATAAAGACTCATGTGCCGGTGGTGATACGACTTACCGGTACTAATGAAAAAGAAGGACGTGCTTTATTAGAAGGCACCAATTTGCATGTGGCAAACACAATGGGAGAAGCTACTCAAAAGGCAGTGGATCTAGCAAAACAGCTTCAAAATTAAACCATACTAATAACATCAAACTGAAAAACTAATTATGAGTATTCTTATTGATAAAAACACACGACTTGTAGTTCAAGGCATAACAGGTAGAGATGGTGCTTTTCATGCTGCAAAAATGAAAGCCTATGGAACAAATGTTGTTGGTGGCACATCACCCGGGAAAACAGGTGAACTAGTAGATGGTCTTCCGGTATTTAATACTGTTAAGGATGCCGTTAATGAAACAGGAGCAAACACATCAGTTATTTTTGTGCCAGCTCCGTTCGCTAAAGATGCTATGATGGAAGCCGCTTATGCAGGTATCGATTTAATCATTTGTATTACAGAAGGTGTGCCCACACTTGATGTAATTGAAGCATATAATTTTATTACTAAAAAAGGTGCAAAACTTATTGGGCCTAACTGTCCGGGATTAATTTCACCCGAAAAGAGTATGGTTGGAATCATGCCGACAATGATATTCAAAGAAGGGGGCACAGGAGTAATTAGCCGAAGTGGCACTCTAACGTATGAAGTAGTATATAATCTTACTGCCGGCGGAATAGGTCAGTCTACTGCAGTGGGTGTGGGAGGTGATCCGGTTGTAGGTTTATACTATCAAGAGCTTTTAAATATGTTTGAGAATGATCCCGATACAGATTCCATCGTTCTTATTGGTGAAATTGGTGGTGATGCAGAAGAACAAGCAGCTGAGTACATAAAAAAACATATAACTAAACCAGTTGTTGCATTTATTGCCGGACAACAAGCACCTCCGGGAAAACAAATGGGTCACGCCGGTGCTATTATATCAAGTGGATCAGGAACAGCAGCAGAAAAGATTGCAGCATTTGAGGCAGTGGGAGTACCGGTTGCCAATGAACCAAGTTTGATTCCTGAATTGCTAAAAAGAAGATAATAAAGTATACATCCATATCTTTATTATTTATCAAAATTAAAAGAGATTGCTCCCACTAAGGTGCAATCTCTTTTAATTTTGATAAATCACATACTGCTTTTTATCATATGTATGAGATAAATTAGTAATATTTAATTTAATCGATTTGTTTTGCTTTTAACTTTAAAAGGTATAATTTTGTGGAAGTATTAATTGATGAAATACTAAATCTAATGGCATTTTAAAATATAGTTTTTAATGTTATGAAAAACAAAAAATCTAACAACGATGTAATAACAATTGTAACCGGTGTTATTGGTTCTGATGTTCATGCTGTAGGAAATAAAATACTTACATATAAACTTGAAGAAGCAGGCTTTAAGGTAATAAACCTAGGAGTTATGGTTGATCAGGAAGAGTATATTGATGCGTCTATTGAAACAGATGCTGATGCAATAATGGTTTCATCTCTTTATGGACATGGAGAAATTGATTGCATGGGTCTACGTGAAAAATGCGACGAGGCAGGCTTAACAAATATTCCACTTATTGTGGGCGGAAATTTAGTTGTTGGCAAACAGAATTTTGAGGATGTAGAAAAAAGATTTCTCGACATGGGGTTCACAAAAGTCTTTCCACCTGGCTCTGATATTGAGGAGGGTATAGAATATTTAAAAAATTTATTAAGGGTTCAAACATATTGACAAAATGAATCTACTCACTGCAGATATAGGCAGTACATATACCAAACTAACCGCCATTGATTCTATACAAAGAAGAATAATTGCAACATCTTCTGCTTTTACAACTGTTGAAACGGATGTTTTGGAAGGGTTCAACAAGGCCTACAGCAAACTTAAAAATATAACTCCTAACTTCAGTTATGATAAGCTTTATTGCTGTAGTAGTGCGGCGGGTGGCTTGAAAATGATAGCTATTGGACTTGTTCCAGAGCTTACATCTAAAGCGGCTAAACTTGCAGCATCTAGTGCAGGTGCAAAAGTGGTAAAAAGTTATGCATTTGAACTCTCACCTAATGAGCAAAAAGAGATTCAGAATATAGATGCCGATTTGATTTTACTATCTGGCGGTACTGATGGAGGTAACAAAGAGGTAATATTACAAAATGCAAAAAAACTTGCCGAGATTGAGGGTAACTTCAGAGTTATAGTGGCTGGAAATAAAAGTGCAACCTCTGAAATAACAGAAATATTTAGAGCAGCAAATAAACAATTTGTGATTACTGAAAATGTAATGCCCTCTTTTAATAAACTAAATATTGAGCCTGCTCGTGAGAAAATTAAAGAGCTTTTCATAAATCACATTATTGAAGCTAAAGGATTAAACAAGTTACAGGAGATGTCTAATAATGATATAATTCCAACTCCTTTATCTGTTTTAATGGCTTGCGAATTACTTAGTGAGGGCACCACTGAAGTTGAAGGCATTGGAGAACTAATTGCAATTGATATTGGTGGAGCAACTACCGATATATACTCAATTGCCGAGGGTAATCCAACTTTAACAAATACTATTATTAAAGGTTTACATGAACCCAAAAGTAAGCGTAGTGTAGAGGGTGACCTTGGTATGAGATATAGTTTAAGCTCTCCGAGAGAAGAACTCAATTTACCGTCTTTCTTAAAATCAGCGAGTATCGAAAAGGAAATAATTGATGGATGGATTAATAAGTGTATTAATAGGCCCGAAAGTTTAGCTGAGAGAGAGTCGGTTGAGCAAGTCATAGAAGAGTATTTAGCATTCTCGGCGGGTAAGATTGCACTTGAACGACATGTAGGAAAGTATGAGTTAATTTACACTCCTTTTGGTGAATCATTTGCGCTTACCGGTAAGGATCTTTCAAATATTAAAACTGTAATTGGTATAGGCGGAGTAATAGTAAATGCTATAAATCCAATCGAAATTTTAAAAAGTGTGGAGAAATCTCGCGAGGATATAAAATTTGCCAAACCTATAATGCCCAATTACTTTATCGATAAAAGTTATATATTTTCTTCGATGGGTTTATTAAGTAAGGAATACCCACATCTAGCTCATAAACTATTGAGAGAGAATATTGTGCAGGTTAATACAAATAATTAATATCAAGATAACAGCCTAAAAGTATTTTAATCTAAAAGTATGGAAATAACTAATAAAAAATTAACCGATGACTTCTTTTTTGCAGAACGTGAGAAAGTTCTAAATCAATGGAAAACAGGCAAAGAGGTTGACTTTAAATCTTCTGTAGAGTACCAAAAGTCAATACCTACAGAGAAACGATTTGGATTGAAGTTGGCTGAAGCTGCGGCAAATAGTCTTACTTTAATCCAACCCAGAGCAGGTGTAGCATTATATGATGAGCATATTAATTTGCTTAAGTATCTTGAAAATGAGGGTGAAGCCGACCTACTACCTACTACAGTAGACAGTTATACCAGATTGAATAGATATAATGAAGCGGAAGATGGAATAAATAAAAGTAAGGACACTGGGAGATCAATGTTAAATGGCTTTCCTATTGTAAATTACGGAGTTGATATCTGTCGTAAAGTTACATCTGCCCTTAAAAAACCTGTACAAGTACGTCATGGAACTCCTGACGCTAGATTGCTTACTGAAATTTCAATAGCAGGGGGGTTCACATCATATGAAGGTGGTGGCATTTCATATAATATACCGTATTCTAAAAATCATTCAATTGAACAAACAATTTCTCATTGGCAATATACAGACCGATTAATTGGATTGTATGAAGAAGCTGGAGTATCAATAAATCGTGAACCATTTGGACCATTAACAGGCACTCTTATTTCGCCTTGCTTATCTGGATCGGTAGCAATAATTGAAGCTTTGCTTGCTGCAGAACAAGGGGTTAAAGACATTACAGTTGGCTATGGTCAGTGTGGCAACTTAATACAAGATGTAGCAGCCATTAAATCTTTGGAATTGCTAACAAGACAGTATCTGAATAAGTTTGGATATAATGATGTAAGAGTTACTACAGTTTTTCATCAATGGATGGGAGGATTTCCGCAAGATGAATCAAAAGCTTTTGGGGTTATATCGTGGGGGGCAGCGGTGGCGGTGCTTGCTAAAGCGACAAAAGTTATTGTTAAAACACCACATGAGGCAATGGGTGTACCAACTAAAGAAGCAAATGCAGCGGGGCTACTTGCAACTAAACAATTAGTCTCGATGCTTAGAGATCAGGACATCCGATCTATTCCAGCTGTAATTGCGGAAAGTGAAATTATTAGTGAAGAGGTTAAATGTATATTAAACAAAGTTGAAGAATTAGGAAAAGGAGATATTGCGGTGGGCACCGTTGCTGCTTTTGAGGCAGGAGTTATTGATATTCCTTTTGCTCCGAGTAAATATAATGCAGGCAAAGTTATGCCAGCCAGAGATAAGATGGGGGCAGTTAGATTAATAGACACCGGCAACTTACCATTCACCCCCGAACTAAAAAACTTCCACAGAGGCAAATTAGAAGAACGTGCCGTTCAAGAAAAACGTCCCGTAAGCATACAAATGGTAATAGATGATGTTTATGCAATTGGAAAAGGTTTTTTAGTTGGACGTCCGGGAAAGAGATAAAATTTAGCATAAAAAAAACAGATGAAGATAAAAAAACTTATTTGTTCACCAGGTAAAACAGGATTCTATTTTGACGACCAACTGGCAATTAAAAGAGGAGCTGAGAATGATGGTGCATTTTATAAAGGAGTGACTGCAACACCAGGTTTTAAATCAGTAAGACAAGCTGGAGAATCGATCTCAATAATCTTTGTTTTAGAAAATGGAGCATTTGCTTTTGGAGATTGTGCAGCGGTACAATATTCGGGTGCAGGAGGACGTGATCCTCTTTTTCTGGCTGACAACTTTATTCCTATAATAGAAAAGGAGATTGCTCCGCTATTTGAGGGAAAAGATATTAGCACTTTTAAAGAGATGTGCAATATAATTGAAAATGCTATTAACCCCAATACGGGTAAACAATATCATACCGCAATAAGATATGGCATAACTCAGGCCTGTCTTGATGCAGTGGCTAAAAGCAAATCGTTGTTAATGGCTGAGGTCATAGCAGATGAATATGGCACTAACTTATCTGAAACAACCATACCCATTTTCTCACAATCGGGCGATGATCGCTATCTAAATGTAGATAAAATGATAATGAAGAGGGCCGATGTACTACCTCATGCATTATTTAATCACCCCGAAAGCAAGGTTGGAGCTAACGGACATAAGGTTAAAGAATATTTGAGTTGGTTGAGAGATAGAATTATTTCTATGCGACCGGATAGCAATTATAAACCGGTAATTCATATAGATTTGTATGGTACATTAAGCATTATATTTAATAACGATTTGGATATAATAGCAAATTACATAAGTGAATTAGAACAAATTACAAGTCCTTTTTTACTTAGAGTTGAAGGACCGGTTGATATGGGTGAGAAGAAGGCTCAGATGGAGGCGTTGCAAACATTACGAGTTAAAATGGAAGAGAGAGGCATATCAGCTGAGATTGTTGCTGATGAGTGGTGCAATACGTTGCAAGATATTATCGACTTCTGCGAAATGAAAGCAGGCCATATGATGCAAATTAAAACTCCTGATTTAGGGGGGATTAATAATAGTATTGAGGCCGTCCTTTATTGTAAAAAGCATGGAATTGGGGCTTACCTGGGTGGAACTTGTAATGAAACATCGCGTTCTGCAGAAATTTGTGCTCATATTGCGATGGCCACCCAACCCGATCAAATTCTTGCCAAGCCAGGCATGGGAGTAGATGAGGGGTATATGATTGTTTACAATGAGATTAAACGCATATTAGCTATACATTCGGTAACAGCACATTAGATTTATAAAATTTAATATAGAGTGTTATTCAATTAAGTCAGAATCATAAATATTGAGAACTTTAAAAAGTAATGAAAGAGATTAGAGTATTATCACCCACAGCTATTCTTGGTTATGGATTTCCTATTGAATCATTTATTGCAGGAATGGAGCGCAAGCCGCATGTTATAGCGGTTGATGCCGGATCAACAGATCCGGGTCCTTACTATCTGGGAGCAGGTAAATCTTTCACAGACAGGAATTCAGTGAAGAGAGATCTTGAAATTATGATTCCTGCAGCACTCGAAGCCGGAATACCACTTATAATTGGTACAGCAGGTGGTAGTGGAGGCAAGCCTCACGTTAATTTAACAGTGGATATAATAAAAGAGATTACAAGAGAAAAGAGTTTATCTTATAAGTTGGCTATTATAGATTCTGAATTCGAAAAAGATTTTATAAAAGAAAATCTTCGTTTGGGTAACATATCTCCCTTATATCCTGCAGAACAAATAAATGAGGAAGATATAGACAATTCAGTGAGAATAGTTGCTCAGATGGGTGAAGAACCATTTATTGAAGCTTTGAATAATGGTGCCGATATGATTATTGCTGGAAGAGCTTACGACCCTTCTGTATTTTCTGCATTGGCTATAAAAGAGGGATTTGATAAAGGGTTGGCAATTCATATGGGAAAAATTCTGGAATGTGCTGCTATAACTGCTCTTCCTGGCAGCGGTAGCGATAGTATGTTTGGATACCTTAGACACGATTGCTTTATCCTTGAACCTCTATCGCCAATACGTCGTTGTACAACACTATCTGTTGCGGCTCATACATTGTACGAAAAATCTAACCCTTATCTGCTTCCTGGGCCGGGTGGTGCAATTGATTTGCATGAATGCAAATTTGAGCAGATTGATGAGAGTAGTGTGCGTGTAAGTGGCAGTAAATTTATACCAACCGACGATTACTATGTGAAGCTTGAAGGTGTTAAAAAAGTTGGTTATAGAACTATTTCATGTGCAGGAGTAAAGGATCCGATAATGATTGCTGATATTGATAATATCACAGCAAGTGTAAGTGAAAGGGTTAGAAATAATTTCGAAAATTATGGTATTATTGATTTCTTCCTGGATTTTAAGGTATATGGAAAAAACGCAGTGATGGGCATGTTTGAGAGTATTGATGAAATGATAAGTAATGAATTACTTATAATAATTGAGGCTGTTGCTCCAACTGAGGAACAGGCAGATACTATATGTGGTTTTGCTAGAAGCACCCTACTCCATTATGGTTATGAAGGAAGAGTCTCTACTGCCGGCAATCTTGCTTTTCCATTTTCACCTTCCGATTCAAAAATGGGTGAAGTTTATGAATTTTGCATTTATCATCTAATGAAAGTTGACGATCCGCTAAATATTTTTCCTATAAGATATATTCAGTTTTGATAGAACTGAATTAATATCACATATAAATAAAACTAAGCCAAGTATCATTTCTATAAAGAAAAAAACAATATGGAATATAAACTAACAGATGTTGCTTCGGTTATAAGAAGTAAGAATTCAGGACCATACGAGCTTACTTTTGATATTATTTTCAAAGAGTTTGAAATGTATGAAAAAATAAAAGACGCTAAATTATTCAATTCTAGTATGTTTGCCTCGCTTTATAATATACCTGAATCAAAAATTATGAATATAATATATTTTGATCCTGCAAAAGCAGTAAAAATTACAATAATTAGACCTATCCCATCTGGTTCTCTGGGTGAAACTGATGTATATGGTGCCCAGCAACATTCGCCCCTTATAAAATATAATTTTGAACTCTAATAACTAAGTACAGAAAATGCATAATTTTATTCAAGATTATATGGTCTCAACTCAATACTTTGCACCTCGTGGCAAAGAGAGACTACTTTTTCTGGGCGAGCAAATATCTCATAGACACATAAATTTCAACGATTTGTTGATAGGGGTAGTTGGGGATGCAGGAGCTGGGAAATCTTCATTAATTAAAGGAATGTTCCCTGGTTTGCAGCTATCTAATGATGATGATATTGTAAACCCCCGGAAGATGTTGCAGGTTCGAAACACATTTCAGGGAGTGGATGATGCCACTACTTTTCATATTGATGTAAGATTTCAAATGGCATTTACTCAGATGTATGAAATAGTTGAATATGTTCAATTGCTTCTTGAGAAAAAAAGGAGAGTTGTTATAGAACATTTTAATTTAATCTATCCTGCTTTAGGTAGAAATGCTGATGTAATTGTTGGTATTGGAGAAGAAATAATCCTTGCACGTCCAAGTCTTTTTGGACCACAACCAACAAGCATTTATAAAATTGTGCACGATTCACTACGTTATCGTAAAATGGCTCATTCGGCTGAAGAAGTGGTGGTTTCGATATTAACCAAAACCTTCAACATTCCTGAAGATGACTATTATTTCTCTGAAATTCGAAATGGATTTGTAATTAAATTTATGAAAAAGCCCATTATTGATCTTGATAAACTGGCAGAGTTAATTGATTTACAAATTGCTGAGAATCTTGAAATATCTTATTATGATGAAAATCATATAATGATGGGAGATGAGATTATAGAGTGTGACGGTCCGCGATTCCATATCAATAATACATCGGAGATTGAACATTTTTCATTAGTTAGAGAATTAATGTACGACCCATACAGTAAAACTTATTGCCTTATAGGGTTAGTTGACGATGGTGGAGCTGATATATTCAACAGAAACACCGAATATTTCTTGACAAGAAAAGGTATTAACAACGAATCTGGATATTGATTTTAGCATCAAAATAAAAAAACTACCTGTTAGATTAATTGCTAACAGGTAGTTTTTGTTATTATAAAGTTAAATTGATTTAAAGTTTGTATTTCGCAAAATCTGTATTTATCATACTTCCTGTTTCGGCAAGTGAATGATGAAATGCAAAACAACTATACAAATCTTGAGGAATATGCCCTTTAACACCTATATTGAGATATTCATGCAATAGGGGACGATAGTCTGGATGTGCACACTTTTCTATTATTTCTTCGGCACGCTTTCTTGGTCCTTTACCTCTAAGATCGGCTACACCATATTCTGAAACTACAATTTTAACGGAGTGCTCGTTATGGTCTTCGTGCGTAACTTTAGGGACTAAACAACTGATAGCTCCATTTTTAGCAACCGAAGGAGTAAGAAATATAGATAGGTATGAATTGCGTGTAAAATCGCCCGAACCTCCTATACCATTCATCATCTTGGTACCATTAACATGTGTAGAATTAACGTTGCCAAAAATGTCAACCTCTATAGCTGTATTTAAAGAAATGATGCCCAATCTACGTGCAAGACCCGGGTTATTTGATATTTCAGAAGGTCTGAGTACAAGTTTATTTTTAAAGAAATGGAGATCGTCGTAAAACTTATTGAGAACTTCGTTGCTCACAGTCAGTGAGCACCCGCTTGCAAATGAAATGTTGCCCTGTTGCATCATATCGATTACTGCATCTTGTATAACTTCGGTATAAACTTCAAAACGAGGTATTGCCGGATTGTTGCCCATTGAACCTAATACGGCATTAGCAATATTTCCTACACCTGATTGAATTGGTAAAAAATGTGCAGGAATTCTACCGGCTTTGAGCTCGGTCACGAAAAAGTCGGCTACATTATTGCCTATTCTTGCAGTAATATCATCAATAGGTGCAAATCCGCCTCCTTCGGCTTCCTTATCTGTCTCTACAACATAAATTTTTGATGGATTTACCTTAACATACTCCAGACCTATACGGTTTTGAACTTCGTAGATAGGTATCTCGCGACGTTTGGGAGGGTCTTGCAACTCATATAGATCGTGTATACCTCGCAGCTTAGTAGGAACTTTTTTATTTAGTTCTACAATTACAATATCAGCTAATCTGCAAATTGTTGGAGTTATACCTACGCCCGATGTGGGAACAATTTCACCACTTTCTGTTACATCACAGGCTTCAATTATTGCTACATTTATTTTTCCAAGAAAGCCGTAACGAATCTCTTGTGCAAGTTGTGAAAGATGAAGATCAAAATAGTCAAACTCTCCATTATTTAGAGCAATGCGCATATCTTTGTTCGTTTGATATGGTGTACGCATTTTAATTGCTTTTGCGCGTGCTAGTTCTCCATCAATTGAATCTCCAGTTGAAGCACCTGTAAATACGCCAATTTTAAATGGATTGCCCTTAGCATGCTCTGCTTTAGCTTGAGTAGCAATTGCTACTGGAACAACTTTAGGACAACCTGCATGAGTAAAGCCACTGAATCCTACATTATCATTGTCTTTCACAAGTGATGCTGCTTCTTCAGCGCTAATAAATTTTAATGCCATATTAATTAACTATATTTTGTTTAGTTGTTACTTATTATTTGTTTGATTTATCATATGCATGGTATCGGCTTAACGATTACGTGCTTAGTACTTTCTTTTTATAATTTCGCTATATATAAGGGCTTTAACTAGTTCGTTTCTGCTATTATCACCTGTAAGATCGTTTACTATATCATTTCCTAAAGTTGGACTACTAATAGCTTTAATTCTGTTTTGAGAATCGGTGTCTTGCATGTATGTTTCGCCGGTATCATTTACGTATATAGAATTTTTGAGTGACGATTCTTTATCAAAATCGGTTAAAAATTGCATTGATGATTGGAACGCGGTATGCCCTTCTTTTACATGACTCTTGGCAATATCGCTTTCCCATGAGCTTTTTCTGTTTACAACTTTTGGATTTGGAGGTGTAATTTTCTTATATAGGGGCGGAATTATCTCTGGCTCATCATATTCGTATATATCAGGTTTTGGTTGTGATTGTTGCTTTTGCTCATTTTTCTTCTTTCTGGAATCATTAAAAAAACCCAATATCATGAAAAGTGAAAGAATGATTATATAAAAGAGGTCCCCTATTTCCATAATTTTATTAATTTTGTAATGGGACAAAAATAGTTATTTTTTACCTGTTTAAGAATGTTTTGGAGAAAAAAAACGAGAGCAACTTCACAGTCACTCTCGAGCATTTTTAACCAAAACCTTAACTATGAAAAAAATCTTATTTTTTCCTTATTACAAAAATAGGAAAATAATCGAATAAATGCAATTTAAGTCATTTAAAATACTATTTAAATTTTCATTTTCCAGACAATAATTATAATCACAGTTTTAAAAAGCTTCGAAAGGAAAAAAATGGATTCACTAAATATAAAAGACAGAAAACTATTTATCGAGACGTATGGATGTCAGATGAATGTGGCTGATACTGAAGTAGTCGCTTCGATAATGGAGATGGATGGATATATATTGACCGATAACGATAAAGATGCAGATGCTATATTCGTGAATACGTGTTCGATTAGAGAAAATGCTGAACAGAAGGTAATACAGCGACTTGAATATTTTCAATCACTTAAAAGAAAAAGAAATAAGAACCTAATCATTGGCGTTTTGGGTTGCATGGCAGAAAGAGCAAAATCGGACCTGATAGATACTCACAAAGTGGATATTGTAGTGGGTCCCGATGCATACCTGGATCTTCCTAATCTGGTGGGTGCTGCCGAGCAGGGTGAGAAGGTTATGAATGTGGAGCTCTCAAAAACAGAAACCTATAAAGATGTGATACCTCTTAAATTAAGTGGAAGTAATATTTCGGGATATCTTTCTATAATGCGAGGTTGTGATAAGTTTTGCACATACTGCATTGTGCCCTTCACTCGCGGAAGAGAGCGTAGTAGAGAACCGGAGAGTATATTAAACGAATTGCGTGATATGCAAGAGAAAGGCTTTAGAGAAGTAATTCTTTTGGGTCAGAATGTAAATTCATATAAATTTAAGGATGAAGACAGAGTAATTGATTTCTCAGATCTTCTTGCTTTGGTAGCTGAGCAAGCACCAGAGATAAGAATTAGATTTACTACTTCTCATCCTTGGGATATGAATGATAAAACACTAGAAACAATTGCCAAGTATAAGAATCTTGCTAATTATATTCACCTGCCGGTGCAGTCGGGTAGCTCACGAATGCTAAAGCTAATGAATAGAAGATACGATAGAGAATGGTACATGGAAAGGATAGCCGCAATTAAACGAATTATACCAAATTGCGGCCTCTCTACAGATATTATGTGTGGTTTCCACTCAGAAACGGAGGAGGATCATAAAGAAACACTATCACTAATGCGCGAAGTAGGTTTTGATTCGGCCTTTATGTTTAAATACTCGGAGAGACCGGGAACCTATGCAGCTAAGAAACTAGATGACGATATAAAAGAAGAGGTTAAGTCGAGAAGATTACAGGAGATAATCGACCTTCAGTTAGAGTTGTCTAGAGAAAGCAATGAAAAGGATTTAGGTAAGGAGTTTGAAGTGCTTATTGAAGGTTTTTCTAAGCGTTCTAGAGAACAGCTGTTTGGAAGAAACGAACAGAATAAGGTTGTAATATTTGATAAGAAAAATTATCGGATTGGACAGTTCGCAAAAGTTATAATTACGGGCTATACATCGGCTACTTTATTTGGTGAAGCTATATAAAGAATTATAATTAGGTTTCGTTTTCATAAACTTTTTTGTATATTAAGCGTTTTAACTATTGTAAGGCCCAAACAAATGGCATAAATTACGTTTTAGCTAAAAAATAAAATAAACTATCAGTGATTGTAAAATAATAATAACAAACCATTAAACGGATAAATTATGAAATCAGAAGCAAAATTATTATTAGGTTTAGGAATTGGAATGGCACTTGGTGCTGCAGTTGGTTATATCATGGGAACTGACAAAAGAGAAGAGTGGCTAGAATACGCTAATGAATTTGCCGATAAAGTTAAAGCTAATGTAAAAACTGCAGTTCACAAAGGCAAGAGTGAAGTTCACGATCTTAAAGAAGACATAGATGATTTGGCCGATATAGCAAAAAAAGAGCTATCTAAGCAATAATATCATCAAAATTTAATTGACAAATGGAAGAGAAAAAAGTAAGTACGTTGTTTGAGGATATGAGGGATGATATTGGAAAATATATCTCCAGCACTCTTGAACTCGGAAAACTAGCAGCTTTCGAAAAGATTAGTGTAGGTTCATCAGCTTTTCTGTATGGACTTATGCTAGGAGCGATAGCATTAATAGCCCTGTTGTTTGTTTTTGTATCAGCGGGACTATATTTGGGAGAACTGCTTAATAGTTATTGGCAGGGATTTGTCATTGTTTCAGGATTTGCAATATTGGTAATAATAATATTATTGTTTTGCAAAAAGCCGATTCAAACTGTACTCACAAATCGTATCGTTAGTTTTCTTTTAAAACAGGATGATAAAGATGATAAAATAAGCGACAAATGAGCAGGTATAAATTAAATCCACTAGAAGAATTGCAACTGGAGAAAAGACGTCATAAAGAAGAACGTGCAATTGCCAGTCAGCGTTTATCGTATGAATTACAGTACCTAAATGATAATTGGGGATCGTTACTGACTAAAGGTATTACATCTTCAATAAGATCTAAGCTTACAGAAACAGTTGACAGCCTCACAACTTCATCTTCCACCTCAATAACACCTTTTGTTACTAAGGGGCATAATTCATGGTTAAATAATGCTGCGTTGCAGATCATTATGTCAAACTTACCATTTATAGGTTCTGTTTCTTGGAAATTTGCGAAGCCGGCATTATTAGCTTTTGGCGCTAAGAAAGTAACATCAGCATTATTTGGAAGAAAAAGAAAAAGAGGATAACTCTCAATTCTTCTATTATTATAAATTAGATCTGTGAACGGTGCTTACGCCGTTCACTTTTGCTATTTTAGCACATAGTTGATTAACCTCTTCGGCACTATGAACATGCACATTGAACACACCTTCGAATATTCCATCATTTGAAGAGACATTTACACTTTGTATATTTACAATCACATCTTCAGCTAATTTTGCAAGAATTGAACCAAGTATTCCTACCCTATCGATTCCGGTAAATACTATGGATGATAAAAATGAGTATTGACGATAATCTCCCCATGCCACATCAATTATTCTATCTCCATGATTAGACTTTATTCTTAAACCATTCTGACATGAACGTTTATGAACTTCTACTTCTTCTTTATCTGTTATAAATCCAAAAACATCATCTCCAGGTAAGGGATTGCAACAGGATAATATATTGAAGTTTTTTATGAAATTTTGCTCGGCTAGTTTATATATCGATTTTCTATCTATCTTTACTTTTGGTCGTAGTACAGAATTAAGAGATACATCCCCTTTATTTTCTACCAGATCAACTAATTCCTTTTCCACTTTGTTTGATTTATGATCTGTATTAGGCTTCTTTATTGCACTCATGGCCTGTTTCATATATCTTACAAAAAGATTCTCAAATTTCTCAGGTTCATCTTTAACCTTGATAAAGACTTGTTTATCTTGTGGAAGTATTATGTCGTTATTACCTATTAGAAAATATAAATCTTCCTTATTCCCTGCATTATAAACAAAGAGAATTTTATTAAATGTTGTATTGTCGATAGGCTCGTTATCAAATAACTCATCGAGCATATTTTTTCCCTTTTCAGCAATTCGTCTTCGCTGACGCCTAATTGAAGCTTCTATTTTAGTTCTGGCTTTTGCTGTGGACACAAAATTGAGCCACTCGGGTTGAGGATGAACAGATTGAGATGTAAGGATTTCTATTTGATCTCCACTGCTTAACTTCTGACTTAATGGAACTAGTGTATGGTTAATTTTGGCACCAAGACAATGATCTCCAATGCGTGTATGGATAGAATAAGCAAAATCCAGTGCCGTTGCACCTTGAGGCAGAGTCTTTATCTCTCCCTTTGGGGTAAACACAAATATCTCTGAAGAGAAAAGATTCATTTTTACAGTATCAAGAAAATCAATTGCATTGGGGTTTGGGTTTGACAATATCTCTTGAATTGTTTTAAGCCATTTCTCTAGTTCATTATCTTCCTCTATTTTACCTTCTTTATATTTCCAGTGTGCTGCAAATCCCTTTTCTGCAATATCATCCATTCTTCGGCTTCGAATTTGTATTTCTATCCACTTACCATCCGGTCCCATAACTGTGAGGTGAAGAGCTTGATAACCGTTTGCTTTTGGATGACTTACCCAGTCCCTTATTCTATCGGGGCGTAATTTATAAATATCTGTGATGGCGGAATATATATCCCAGCATCGTTTTTTTTCATCAATACCAGAGGTTAATTCAAAAACTATACGAACGGCAAAAAGATCATATACTTCATTAAACTCGATACCCTTTTTCTGCATTTTGTTCCAAATTGAGTATACAGATTTAACGCGTGCATGCATATCATACTCAATGCCCATTTTATCTAGTGCTTCTATTACAGGCACAGAGAAGTTTTCATATATCTTATTTCTTGCAGGAGCAGTAGTCTCAATTCTTTTAGTTAAATCAGTATATGTTTCGGGATGCTCATATTTAAAACATAATTCTTCAAGTTCAGTTTTTATTGCAAAAAGACCTAAACGGTGAGCTAATGGAGCATAGATATATAAAGTTTCTCCAGTAATTTTAAACTGTTTTGTAGGTGACATAGATGACAATGTGCGCATGTTGTGCAATCTGTCTGCTATCTTAATAAGTATTACACGTATATCATCGGACATGGTTAGTAGCAGTTTTCGGAAATTCTCAGCTTGAGCTGACACATTCTCTCCAAACATACCACTAGATATTTTTGTGAGCCCATCAACGATAGATGCTATTTTATCGCCAAAAAGTGCTCTTATGTCTTCAACAGTATAATCAGTATCTTCTACAACATCATGTAGTAATGCAGCAGAAATTGAAGTAGACCCCAGTCCTATTTCTTTTGATACAATACGAGCTACCGATAAAGGATGTAAGATATACGCTTCGCCCGAACGGCGGCGGGCGCCTTTATGTGCCTCTTTAGCCATATTATATGCACGTGTAATTATATCAACCTTTCTACGGTGATTAGAATTCAAATAATCGTTTAGAAGAGCTTGAAATTCATCTTCTATAAACTGATCTTCATCTATTATTACTTTATTGTTGTCTACCATATAACTGTTTCGACTTATTTTCTAGATATACGTTTAATTCATATATTTATTGACGAAATTACGAATATTTCCAGATATATATCAAATTAACAATAAGTTTTTGCTTCTTTAAATAAATTGTATAATATTGCTATTAGTTAATATTTACGATGCAAATTATCTTTTTGTTGTGATTGAATCTCTTATATAACGGAATTTGAAATTGAACAAAAAGATTATATCTTTGTTTCTTCATATAACAGGGGTGCCCACTCATACGGGCTGAGATCAAACCCAAATTACCTGATCCGGATAATGCCGGCGGAGGGAGAATAGGTCACTTAAATGTGATTTTTTGGTATATATCTTATTACAATCCCCTTTTTTATTTAATAAACCTGATGTGTTTAGCATCTGCAAGACAGTTGTGTTGCACATTGTAAAACTTTACGTAAATGAAAAAGGTTTTCTTATTATTAATTCTGATATTCTTGTCAGCAGAAGGTTATCAATTGTTGGCTGCGTCACCAGACAGCCTCGATCATGTTCAACTTGAGGAAGTAGTTGTATTGGCTACACGTGCAGGAGTTAACACACCGGTATCGTATTCTAACATTTCTATATCTGATATCAGAAAAGAGAATGCTGCAAGAAATATTCCGGCTATTCTTCAGACTACACCATCACTTGTATCTTTTACTGAAGATGGATTAGGAGTAGGTAACACTTATTTCAGAATAAGAGGGACAGATGCAACTCGTATTAATGTTACTCTTAACGGAATGCCTCTAAACAACCCTGAGACTCAAGAGGTGTTTTGGGTAAATCTACCCGATCTTTCAAACTCTTTGCAGAATATTCAAATTCAACGTGGTGTTGGAACATCAACAAATGGCTCTGCTGCATTTGGCGCAAGTATATCATTACAGACTAGAGGAGCAAGTTCTGAAGCTTATGGCGAAGCATCTACTGCAGTAGGAAGCTATGGTACGTTTCTTTCTAACATTGCCGTTGGTACAGGAATATCAAATAACGGACTTTCCTTAGATGCTAGGTTTTCTCGTGTTCTTGGTGAGGGTTATATTAGAAATGGAAGTGTGAATCATACCAATTTTTACGCAGCTCTTTCACACTATACCGAGAAACAACTAATTAGATTAAGCTACTTAAAAGGAGTTCAGCACACAGGTATTACATGGGAGGGTGTTTCTGAAGAGCAAATGGAAGATACGGAATATGGAAGAAGATATAATCCTGCGGGAGAGTATTATGATGATGCAGGAAATCGTTTATATTATGATAATGAAACAGATAATTATTATTCTGATATTTTACAACTAACATTATCAAGAGAATTGAACAATAATTTTTCTATGAATGCCGGTCTAAGCTATAATCATGGCTATGGATATTATGAAAATTACAGATATAATAGAAAGTATTCTGATTTTGGGCTCGAACAACAAACAATAGATGGAGTTACATTTGAAAGAAGTGATTTCATTAGACAAAAACTTATGGAAAATGATTACTATGTATCAAACCTTAGTTTCAATTACTCAAGAAATAAATTGAATCTTATTTTTGGTGGCATGTACAGTTTTTATAATGGTTATCATTTTGGTAAGCTTCCATGGATAAAGCATAATGAAAATATTATAAAAGATTTTGAATGGTACAGTAATTTAGGAGAAAAAACAGATATTAATATTTTCACAAAAGCAGAATTTCAGATTAGTGATATAATATCGCTTTTTGGTGATTTGCAGTACAGAAATGTACGGTATGAATTTAGCGGGATTGATGACGATCTAGAAGATCTTACAGGAAATTTTATATATAACTTCTTCAACCCCAAAGCAGGTGTATCTATAAGATTTGACAATGAAAACCAAATATACGCTTCCTTTGCTGTTGGACAACGTGAGCCACTAAGAGCCGACTTGAAAGATGGCATCAAAGGTGGTGCCGTTAGTCCAATTCAGCCAGAAAGAATGATAGATTATGAACTTGGATATCGTTTTAATAAAACAAACGGATTACATTTGGGTGCTAATTTATATTTAATGGACTATAACAATCAAATGGTTCAAACAGGCAAATTAACTGATATAGGATACAAATTAATGGAAAACGTAAAAGACAGTTATCGTGCCGGACTAGAACTTGAAGCCTCTGTTCCTATATGGATGAATAAGATTCAACTTGATGTTAATGCTACCTTCAGCAGTAATAAAATTAAAAACTATGTAGCCTGGTTTGATCACTATGATAATCAAGAAAATTGGAACTGGCAGGGTCAAATTCCTAAAGAATATGGTACAACCAACATTTCTTACTCACCTAATTTTATAAGCGCAATTGGTGCAACATGGCAACCAAATTCTGCATTTTATTTAAATTTGATGGGTAAATATGTCAGCAAGCAATACATGGATAATACATCTGATGATACAAAATCATTAGATGCATATTTTGTTAGTAATCTTTCAGCAGGTTATACATTTAATAAAACATCTATTGGCACATTAAACTTGCAAGTATTCGTAAACAATATATTAAATAAAAAATATATTGCAAATGGTTGGGCAGCAACTGACACTTTTGCTGATGGTAGCACTATTAATTATATTGGTTATTACCCTCAGGCAACACGCAACTTTATCACACGACTAACACTTTTATTTTAAAGTCGTTTTAATCTTGTAACTCGATTCTTCAAAGAATCGAGTTATGTTTAAAAGTCTTATTGAATAGATTTAAATGCAAACAATTGAAATCATAGGTGCAATTATTGGGTTAATTTACCTCTATCTGGAGTTTAAAGCAAGTAAATGGCTCTGGCCAGTTGGTGTGGTAATGCCTATAGTGTATATTTGGATATTTTTCCAAAGTAAGTTTTATGCAGATATGGGTGTAAATGTATATTATTTATTTGCAAGTATATATGGCTGGATTTATTGGAACAGGAATAAGAATAGTGAACAAGGAATTCTTCCTATTTCTCATACTCCAAAGAGGTTTATTTTTCCATTATTAATAATAAGCTCATTACTTTTTGCTCTAACAGCTTTTATTCTTGTGAGATATACCGACAGCCCTGTACCATATGGAGACAGCCTCACAACTGCTCTTAGCATTTTAGGTATGTGGATGCTGGCAAAAAAACATGTGGAACAGTGGTGGTTTTGGTTTGTGGTAAATATTATTTCGTGTGCATTGTATGTATGGAAAGGCTTATATACCACTTCTATACTTTTTGGCATCTATTCAATTATTTCCGTTTTTGGTTATTTGAAGTGGAAAAAAATGATGTTAAACCAATCTTATCCAACTATGGCATCAGTTAACTCTTCTACTGTGAATCCGGCAAAATAGAGAGTTGTATCAGTAGTGGAAAGGGTTTTCTTAACCTCTTCGGGTGTGTATTTTACCCCTTTAAGTAAATTTTGCACTTGCGTTAGATCACTTTTTACGCCAAAGAATGTACCATAAAATAATACGTCTTTAATTACACCATTTTTAGTATTAATAAATAATTGTGTTTTGCCCCCCGGATAACGTCTTTCACGTATAATCTCAGCTATTGGATTAGAGCCAAAGTTCCAGTTCCAATTTCCAAATTTCTCCGCTCTGTTTTTTTCAATAGTTTGCATCTCTTCATCACTTAATGTGTACTCCTTCATCTCGGGGAATTTTCCTTTCATATGATTTAAAATCCTATCTGAAAATTGGTTGATTGTTATTTCTTTTTGAAGATATGGTAGAATATTTACTACTCGGCTGCGCACCGATTTAACTCCTTTAGAATCTATCACATCTTTTGAAGTTTCTAGTGCTTTAGACAATACCGATAAATCTACATCAAAGAGAAGGCAACCATGATGCATGACACGTCCATCTAGGTAGGCTTGTGCATTACCACATATCTTTTTTCCATCAATGGTTATATCATTTCTACCAGTAAATTCTGCTTCTACACCCAAATCTCTTAGTGCTTGAATAACTGGCTCAGAGAAAGCTTTAAAATCGAAGTTCCTGCTATCCTTGCTTTCATTAGAAATAATAGTATAATTAAGATTATTCAAATCATGATAAACTGCACCTCCACCCGAAATACGTCTAACTACATGGATGCCGTTTTCTGTAATATATTTCTCATTAATCTCTGCCAGCGTATTTTGATTCTTACCCACTATAATTGAGGGCTCATTTATCCAAAGAATAAAGATTTTATCAAATTGAGTTAGATTTTTAAAGCAATATTCTTCTAGAGCGATATTGAAATCGGGTTTATTGGATTTATTTATTATGTAAATCATATATGTATAAAGTTTACAGATCAGAATATTAAAACAACACAAATATAATAACCCGATCTGATAAATAAAATCTGACCGGGTTATTTTAGTAATGAAAATATCATAAGGTATTATTACCTTGTGAGAATATTATTTCTTTTTCTTTGGCATGATGTGAACCGCTTCACCGAGTACATCAGCAAATGCTTCGAATATAGCTTCAGAGTATGTTGGGTGACCGTAAATAGTGTTTACAACCTCTTCAACGGTTATCTCCATCTCCATAATCAGAGAAGCTTGAGTGATAAGTTCAGCTGCTGTTGGCCCTATTATATGTACACCTAAAACCTCTCCATAGCGGTGATCAGCAATTACTTTAACAAAGCCTTCTGCTTCACTAGAGGCGAGTGCTCTACCATTGGCTGCGAAGTTAAAACGACCAATTCTTATATCATCGCCATATTTATCACGCGCCTGAGCTTCTGTGAGCCCCACCATGGCCACTTCGGGCAATGTGTAAACAACAGAAGGGGTTGATAGAAGTTTTACTTGACGATGGTTCCCTTTAACCGCGTTCTCGGCTGCCACTTCACCCATACGGAATGCAACGTGAGCAAGCATCTTTATCCCATTAATATCCCCCGGTGCATAAATCCCTTTTACACTGGTTTCCATGTACTGGTCGACCTTAATTCTGCCTTTATCGGTTTCAAATTTCACCTCTCCAAAGGATTCCAGATCGGGAACTCGTCCAATTGCAAGAAGAGCTTTATCAGCTATAATAGAGTCTTTGCCTTCAATTTTAATCTCGAGCTTATCTTCTTTATCAACTACTTCAGAAACCTTAGCTGATGTAACAACTTCAATTCCTTTTTTCTTGATTAGCTTTGTAAGCTCTTCAGTAACATCATCATCAAACATGGATACAATATGATCCTGCATCTCAACAATAATTACTTTAGAACCCAGTCCCGCAAAAGACAGACCCATTTCGGCGCCAATAACTCCACCACCTAAAACAACCATAGTTTCGGGCACTTCCTTAATATCTAGTAAATCGTCGCTGGTTAGAACTTTATCATTCTTAATGCCAGGGATATTTATCATAAATACCTTAGAACCTCCGGCAAGAATTATTTTGTCGGCTTTAATTATCTGACTGCCATCAACTACAACATCTTTATTCTTATTGATCTTGCCAAATCCTTTATAGATATCAACTCCGTTTGCTTTTAGTAGAGCTTCTACTCCGCTGGTGAGTTTTTTTACAACACCATTCTTAAACTCTACAACTTTATTCATATCAATCCTAATCTGTGGGTTTTCTATAATAATACCCCTTGACGCTGCGTTTTTGATATGCTCAACTATCTCAACATTCTTCAGATAAGCTTTTGATGGAATACAACCAACATTTAAACATGTTCCTCCGAACGTGCCTTTTTCGACGATCGCAA
Source organism: Fermentimonas sp. (assembly GCA_015478775.1). GTDB lineage: Bacteria > Bacteroidota > Bacteroidia > Bacteroidales > Dysgonomonadaceae > Proteiniphilum. The sequence continues at coordinate 90,323 of JADMKP010000007.1, forward strand.
CCTTAGCACCAAGCTGAGCAGCTCTGATAGCAGCGACATAGCCAGCAGGACCTCCTCCAATTACTGCGAGGTTATAGCTGTCTTCGAGACGGATCATTTGTTTATCTTCTTCACTCTCTTCGTCACCTGTATCCTTAAACTCTTCTGGCATTAGTGTATCAACCGATTCATTTTCATCGCCAATGTAACCTATCACAGTAGTTACTGGGACCGTTTCATCGTCATGGTGAACAATTTTTAGCAAGATACCAGTGGCCTCTGCCTCAATCTCCATACTAGTTTTGTCGGTCATAATTTCAAGAATGATCTCTCCCTCTTGTACAGGATCACCCTCTTTTTTTAACCATTTTACAATTTGCCCTTCGGTCATGTCTATACCTGCTTTGGGCATAATTACTTCAAAAGCCATATTTTATCTTTTATTTACTGTTGTCATTCTCACTATATATTCTAAAAAAATCAACCCGTTAAATAAACAGGGTCAAGGGATCCTCCATTGCAGCTTTAAGATCTGTCATAAACTTTGCTGCTGTTAGCCCATCAATGATTCTATGATCAGATGTAAGGCTAATTTTCATAATCGGACGAATAACAATTTCACCATCTTTTGGCACTGCTCTTTGCTGAGTAGATGCTACACTTAAAATCGCAGCGTTTGGCTGATTAATGATTGCTGTAAACTCATCTACACCATACATACCAAGGTTGCTAATGGTAAATGTACTGCCAGCTTGTTCATCCGGTAACAGCTTTTTTGAAAGAGTGCGATCGGTTAGGTCCTTCATTGCGACTACAAATTCGGTAAGAGTCATTTTATCTGCCCCTTTTACAACAGGTACCATAAGTCCTTCATCTAAACCCACGGCCATTCCTAGATTTACATAGTTATGTAATGTAATCTCTGTAGCCTCTTTATTCATACTCGAATTGATATATTTATGTTTTGGCAATGTTTTAATAACAGCCATTGAAATCAGGTCGGTTACTGTAACCCTCTTACCTGTTTTCTCCATAATTGGGTCAATAAGTCGTTTGCGAAGAGCTAACAACTCCGTCATATCAATTTCCCAAGTCTGTATAAAAGTTGGTGCGCCAAAGTAACTCTCTGACATACGTTTTGATATAATCTTACGCATCTGAGTCATTTGAATAGTTTCAGATTCACCTTCCTTAGCAGTGTCCTGAACTGTCTCTCTCTTTGTAGTTTCGGCCTGTTTAACAGGAGTAGTTTTAGTTGCAACATGGCCAGATGAAACCATCTGATATCCGAAATCATCTAGCATGAAGCGCGATTTAATTTCTGGATCATCAATAAGCTGAAGAACATCGTCTTTCATAATCTTATTGCGGAATCCTGTTCCGGTTACCCCCTTAAGATCAATATTATGTATATCGGCAATTCGCTGTGCAAGAGGAGATACGTGTGTTTTATCTTCATAATTGAAGCCAGCAACGTCATCCCTGTGAATCCTGCCTTTATAACCTGTACCGATTACACTAAGCAAATCCACACCCAATCGCTTAGCCAAAGCTCTTGCAGCAGGTGTAGCCCTCATCTTTTTATTTTCCATCCACTCAGTTTTTATCGGTTATTGACTAATCTGAGGATATATTTCCTTATTCGTTCTACACTTGGGATCATTGCTTTCTCAAGAGTCTGGTTATATGGAATTGGCACATCTTCACCGGCTAGACGAAGTATACGACTATCTAAATAATCGAATGCTTCACTCTCCGCAATCATAGCAGCTACCTCACCAATGAAACCACTAGTTTTGTGTGCATCGTTAACAAGTAGAACTTTACCAGTTTTTTTAACTGATTGTATAACAGCATCTTTATCCAAAGGAGCAAGGGTTCTCAGGTCTACTACTTCAACTTCAACTCCTTCTGCATCATAAACTTCTTGAGCTGCTTGCATTACTCTTTCAAGCATGCGTCCGTATGTTACTACAGTTATATCTTTCCCTTCTCTTTTAATATCTGCTTTGCCAATAGGAAGTACAAATTCAGGATCGGTTGGCACTTCACCTTTCATATTGTACTGGGCTTTATATTCAAGGAAAATTACTGGGTTGTTATCTCTTATAGCTGCTTTTAGTAAACCCTTTACATCTGCTGGTGTACCAGGAGCTATTACTTTTAGTCCGGGTATATGCGTAAACCATGCTTCCAGCGACTGCGAGTGTTGTGCTGCTGATCCAACTCCCCCACCGGCAGCTGCACGAAACACAACAGGGATCTGTCCTTTTCCTCCAAACATATACCTTGTTTTGGCAGCCTGATTAACAATATTATCCATCATATATACAATGAAATCCATAAATGTAACATCCACAATAGGACGTAAACCGGTCATTGCAGCGCCAATTGCAGCACCTGATATTGCATTCTCTGAAATTGGAGTATCTCGAACTCTCTCTTTACCAAATTCTTCCAGCATACCAACCGATGTGCCGAAATCACCACCAAAAATACCTACGTCTTCACCCATCAGAAATACGTTCTCATCGAGTCGCATCTCTTCAGACATTGCCATGATTATTGCATCACGGACAGACATTAATTTTGTTTCTTTTTCCATCTATATTTTAACTGAGCTGTTTTTATTTCTTCGAGACCTTTTAGGTCAATCTCTTTATTATATTCAATTGATAATTATAATCATGGTGCAAAAATATCCTCAAAAGCTGATTCTAAAGTTGGCTCGGGACTACTTAATGCAAACTTAACCGACTCTTCAACTGCATCTTCAGATAATTTCTCAATAGCTTCAATATCTTGTTTAGTTGCAAGTTTGTTATCTAAAAGATATTTTTCGAAGCGAGGAATCGGATCTTTTATTTTCCACTCATCTACCTCTTCTTTTGTACGATATTTTCCAGGATCGGAAGTAGAGTGACCTAAATAACGATAAGTTATTGATTCAACCAATACAGGACCGTTGCCTTCACGTACATAATCTATAATCTCTTCAAATTTATTATAAACAGCCATCAAGTCGTTTCCATCCTCTATGAAATGTCCGGGTATTCCGTATGAAGCTGCGCGTTTGTAATTATAATCGATATTAATTACACTACTAATTGGTGTACTGATACCATACATATTATTAATAGAATAAAAAATAACAGGTAATTTCCAGATTGAAGCCATATTTAGTGTTTCATGAAATGTACCTTCATTACAAGCACCGTCACCAAAAAAACAGACAACAATTTTTCCTGTTTTTTTAATCATTTGGGTAAGTGCTGCACCTATTGCCATACCCATACCACCACCTACTATTCCGTTTGCACCTAAATTACCACCATCTAAATCAGCAATGTGCATTGACCCACCCTTACCCTTACAGGTACCGGTAGCTTTACCCATTATCTCGGCCATCATTTCATTTAGGTTTATACCTAATGCAATACTTTGACCATGACCACGATGGTTAGATGTGATAAGATCAGAACCTATATTTAAAGCAGCTACCGCTCCAACATTCGCTGCTTCCTCTCCGACCGAGAAATGTGTCATACCCGGTACTACACCTCTTTTTACAAGACGGTTAACCTTATTATCAAAATTGCGTATATCCAACATCATACGATGCATTTCCAACAATTTGTCCTTAGACAATTTCGTCTCCTTCTTAGCATTTTCCTTTGCCATATTAGCTCCTTTAATGTATTCTTATTGTATGTTTTAATTAACTATAATGAGTCTTTATAAGAACAGTTTCTAGTTCCTATTGTTTGATATTGACCTCTTTTTATGTTTTATTTACCTTTCAAAGTTAATCTAATCTCTAATATAGTCCTAAAATTATTTTGGACATTTTAGTCTGAGATTAAAATATTAATATATCTTTGCTATTACATTTGTGTTATTTTTAAAAGGGTTTAATCATAACAGTTAAACTCCAAAAAGGTTCTCACTTATAATTAATAACAATATATCATAAATGATAGGAGGAGTAATATATGTTTTCAAAAACTTGTGAGTATGGAATTAAAGCGGTTTTGTATATAGCTTCACAATCATTAGAAAATAAAAGAGTAAAAATTGGCGATATAGTACAAAACATAGATTCCCCGGAAGCATTCACAAGTAAAATACTTGGAGTGTTGTCAAAAAACGATATAATTAGTTCACAAACAGGCCCTAATGGAGGATATGAAATTAAAAAAGAAAATATTCATACACTAACTATAGCCGAAATAGTAAAAGCAATTGAGGGTAATGATTTCTTTGAAGGTTGTGTTTTAGGATTAAATCACTGTAATCCGAATGAGCCCTGCCCAATGCATAAAACTGTAAACCCTATAAGAAGTAAGATGAAGAATGTTTTGGAAGACACTACAATTTTTGAACTTGCAAAAGGTATCGAGAGTAAAGAATCAATTCTGATTCGTTAGTTAAATGTCTATTACGCCAATTAAAGCCCTGATACACTATTTAAGGACTGAAGTATATATTTTTAATAGGCAATGGATAGGAATCTTAATAGACATTAGAGAATAATTTTAATAGTCCGACCAAAAGAACAATATTAAACAGAAGAGAAGTATTATAATATTCTGATTTATGATGTTTTTGTCTTAGATAAGATATTTATTCTATATTTCACATATGAAATCAATTAATTATCACAGGTAACTTTATAACTAACTTTTAATAAATGATCAAGTATGTCACAAAAAAAACTTTGGATTGCTCTGGGAGCAGTGATTATGATATCATTTGCTGTACTACTTTATTATGGTAGTGAAATCTACCAAAAGGCGCCTCCTGTACCTGAACAAGTAGTAGACCAATCGGGAAATATTCTTTTCACGGGACAGGATATTAAAGATGGACAGAATGTATGGCAGAGTATTGGAGGTCAAGAAATAGGCAGTATTTGGGGACATGGCGCTTATGTGGCTCCAGACTGGACTGCCGACTATTTACACATGGAGGCTCAGTTTCTATTAAATAAATGGTCAAAGGAAGATCATGGTGTTCTTTTCGATGATTTAACCAAAGACGAAAAAGCAACATTGGAAAGCAGGCTTCAAACATTTCTCAGAGTTAATACTTACGATGAAGGTTCCAAAGAACTTGTTATTGACCAAGAAAGGTATGAAGCATTTCTGCATATTCATGATTTTTATAGTAAACTATTTATGAATGATCCAGAGCTCAAAAAATTGAGATCTGATTATGCAATAGCAGAAAATACAATCAGAGACGAAGGTCGTATGGAAAAAATGTCACAGTTCTTTTTCTGGGCATCTTGGGCATGTGTTACTGAACGTCCCGGTTCTGATATAACCTATACTCACAACTGGCCACCAGACGAGCAGATTGGCAATACCGCTACTAGCGATCTTATTTTATGGACAGGCTTCAGTATCGTTATGCTTCTCTTAGGTATTGGTATTATGATTTTTGTACAGGCACGTACAAAAGAGGAAGAGATTCTGAAACCGATAGAAGACCCATTAATGAATCAGGTGATTACTCCTTCAATGTGGGGTGTAAAAAAATACTTCTGGATAGTAAATATTATGATTCTTGCTCAAATTCTTTTGGGTGTAATTACTGCCCATTATGCGGTAGAGGGTGATGGTTTTTATGGAATTGATATCTCCAGATTTATCCCTTACTCCATAACTAGAACGTGGCATCTTCAGCTTGCAATATTTTGGATTGCAACCTCATGGCTGGCAACTGGTCTGTATATTGCTCCATCACTCAGTGGTAGGGACCCAAAATATCAGAAGGCTGGGGTAAATGTACTTTTTGTAGCACTTCTTATTGTTGTTGCAGGATCATTAATCGGACAGTGGTTTGGGGTTATGCAAAGACTAAGTCTCACAGACAACTTTTGGTTCGGACATCAAGGATATGAATACGTAGACTTAGGTAGATTCTGGCAATTATTACTTGTAATAGGTCTATTTTTGTGGCTAGCTCTTATGGTTCGTCCAATAGTTCCTATAATCCGAAAAGGCACTTCCGAAAAAGGGTTGCTTATAATGTTTCTCATATCCTGTGCTGCAATTGCACTGTTTTATGCGGCGGGACTTATGTGGGGTCAGACAACCAATTTAGCAATTGCAGAGTATTGGCGCTGGTGGGTTGTGCACCTTTGGGTGGAAGGTTTCTTCGAAGTCTTTGCCACAGTAGTTGCTGCTTTCCTCTTTGTTAGATTAGGATTGTTAGGAATAAAGTCTGCAACAAATAATGTTTTATTTGCAACAATTATATTTTTATCTGGCGGTATACTCGGAACATTCCATCACTTATACTTCACAGGTACACCCACTGGAGTAATGGCAGTGGGTGCTACATTTAGTGCACTTGAAGTTGTTCCACTTGTTATTATAGGCTTTGAAGCATTTCATAACTACCGTTTGAGTACATCAACCTTATGGATAAAAGATTATAAATGGCCAATTTACTTCTTGTTATCTGTCGCATTCTGGAACTTCTTAGGTGCAGGAATCTTTGGGTTCATAATAAATCCACCAATCGCATTATACTATATGCAAGGATTAAATACAACACCTGTACATGCTCATGCTGCATTATTTGGTGTTTACGGAATGCTTGGTATCGGACTGATATTATTTGTGCTTCGTAGTATGTATAGAAAACAAAAATGGAACAACAAGCTTATATCTTTTACATTCTGGTCACTTAATATAGGACTGATGTTAATGTTATTACTCAGCCTATTGCCTGTGGGACTAATGCAGACCGTAGCCAGTGTTAAAGAAGGTATGTGGTATGCACGTTCGGCAGAGTTTATGCAACAACCATTATTAAGTATATTTAAGTGGCTCCGTACGGTAGGAGACACAATATTTGCAATCGGCAGCCTTACACTTTTCTGGTTTGTATTTCAATTGACAATGAAAAAGAAAAGAGAGCCAAATGAGAAAGATAAAGAGACATATAAAGATTTAGAAGAAAAAAAATGATCTCTCATGTTGAGAATCATTTATTAGTAACTATTAAAAATAAATGCAAAATGGAAATTAACAACCAAAGTATAATCGGAGATATTGTTGCAGAAAATTACAAAACTGCCTCAGTATTTAAAAAGCATAAAATTGATTTCTGCTGTAATGGTAATCGTACAATTGCAGATGCCAGCAGAAAAAGACAACTTAATGAAGAAGAACTTATTAATGAGCTTCAAGGAGCAGTTGCACAAAACGCTCAGGGAGACATAGATTTCAAAACATTTCCACTTGATCTTTTGGCTGACTATATAGAAAAAACTCATCATCGTTATGTTGATTCAAAAATAGCAGAGATTACACCATTTGTTCAAAGAATTGCAAGTGTACATGGGGATAATCATCCTGAACTACTTGAAGTAGAACGGCTATTTCAAGAATCTGCTGGCGATCTATCTGCTCATCTAAGGAAAGAGGAGTTAATGCTTTTCCCATATATTCGACAGCTGGTAAAGGCTCAAATGTCGGGTGGCAATAGACCTGTAACTAAAATGGGTGATGCCAAAGATTACATTGCACTAATGGAAGACGACCATTCAGTGGAGGGAGATAGATTCAGAACTATAAGTGATTTGACTGACAATTACAATCCTCCTGCTGATGCATGCAATACATATCGTGTAACATTAAGCTTACTACAGGAATTTGAAGAGGATTTGCATCGTCATATACATCTTGAGAATAATATTCTTTTTCCTAAAGCAATTGAACTAACTGAGTCAATAGCAGAGTAATAAAATTAATTTAACTAACTATTATTTAAGAGAGGCTTTATAAAGGCCTCTCTTATTCATTTATTAAATAAGGTGATTATCTTTGTGATATAAAGAATAATATATGACTGTAATAATTGCCAACGGAAGATTTCCCACTCACCCTACTCCATTATCATATATCGAAAGAGCTAACTTTATTGTTTGCTGCGACGGTGCAGCTAATGAGTTTATAGAAAATGGAGGTATACCCAATGCAATAGTAGGTGATTGCGACTCCATATCAAAAGAAAATAGTATTCGTTTTGCTGATATACTTTACCTTAATAACGACCAAGAGACAAATGATCTAACCAAATCTGTACTGTTCTGTGTAAATAATGGCTATAAAAATATAGCTATTGTAGGGGGAACTGGCAAGCGTGAGGACCATACATTAGGCAATATCTCTTTGCTTGCTGAATATATTAATATTGCCACTGTTGTTATGGCAACTAATTGGGGGATATTTACTCCAATCAAATCAACTACAGAATTCAAAAGTTTCGTTGGAGAACAAGTTTCAATTTTCTCAATTGATCATACAAAAGTATCTACTCAAAATTTAAAATATCCCCTATCAAACAGAATTCTTTCCAATTGGTGGGAAGGCTCCCTCAACGAATCTTTATATGAAAGCTTTACAATTCAAACTACCGGAAGAGTAATAGTTTTTCAAGCCTATAATATTTAATTTATCAATTCATCTCTCTTAAAACTTCAAGAGACTTCAATTTAGGAAAATCATAAAGGTGTAATCTATAATATTCAAGTAAATAGTTAATTATGATATTTCTATTGTCTCGAGACAGCTTAAACTTATGCATATTGTAGTAGTTTATTCTATTTAGATATTTAATATAACCACTTTCATCTTGTTTTAAAAAATGTGTATGTGATGGAATATTATGTTTAAACTCACCATTAAGCATATCAAAATATCTATCACTTTCAGTATTTTCCCAGTTTGGATAAATACCCATAAAGCGAGTCAAGCCTATCATAAATGCAATATGAAAGTTGCCAATACCTTTATTAGCCGCTTCAAGCGTCTCTACAGAATTCTTAATATACTGAAAAGTAATTTCATTGTTATCAGATTCACGAAGCACCCTATAAAGGAATTCCGACAAAAAGAAAGTTAGAGACAGTTTTGACATATCTGTACAGATCTCATAAAGTGGAAGTAACCTTTCCACCTCTTTCAATTTTTGAATATCTCTTTTAGGCAAATGTTCAACTTCCATTCTTAGTAGAGAAAAGGGGAAGAATAAAGAATTTTTTATTTTTGCTTTTTTACTGCTTGTAATTGGCAGTAGATAAGAAGTAGCACCAAAATCTGCGGTGTATACATGAGTAATGGCATAACGGTCGCTATACCTTAATGTACTTAAAACGATACCTTCTGTTTTGTGTAGCATACACCTTTTTCAATAAATTATTTTTAGACTCTCAAAATTAATCATTCTCAAGATAGTTTCAAAGAGAGATTTAAGTATCATTTCTATTATTTTACAGCTAGTTATTAGGCATAAAAAAAGCCCCGAATAATTCGGAGCATTTATTTCTACTAACTGCTTAGTATTAATATAATTTTTTCTTAATACGTGCAGCTTTTCCACGTCTGCTGCGAAGATAATAAAGTTTAGTTCTTCTAACTTTACCAGCACTGTTAAGTACAATACTATCGATAAATGGAGAGTTAATAGGAAAAATACGCTCAACTCCAATGTTATCCGACATTTTTCTTACAGTAAATCTTTTGTTGTCGCCAGCACCTACAATTTTAATAACTACACCACGGTACTGCTGAATTCTTTCTTTGTTTCCTTCAACAATACGATATGCTACGGTAATTGTATCACCACTCTTAAATTTTGGGAATTCTTTCTTTTGACCTGCAAAAGCTTCTTCCGCTACTTTCATTAAGTCCATCTTTTTAAATGCTTTATGTTAATTATTAACCAGAATAAAGCGCAATATAACGGAAGTTCACCGACAGAGATTACGCAAAGCGGATGCAAAGGTAGCAATAATTTTTTTATTTGCTACATAAAACTTTATTTAACAGCTATTTTACTATTATTTTTTTTCACACCTTGACACTATAGAGAAAAAGGTGTATTTTTGAAAGATAAAATAACAGAACCTCAACAATATTAATAATCACATGAATATAAGACTAATATGGGTTTTCGCATTAATAATATCTCTGTTTTCATGCAAGCCACAATACCGTATTGTAGATATGCAGGGAGAAATAATCGAAATAGATTCAACTTTCGATACAAAACCAAACACCGACATTCATAAGTTAGTATTATCTTACAAAACTCAGTTAGACAGCGAAATGAATATCCCTATCGGTACATCTGCAAGTCTAATGGATTACAGGCGTCCCGAAAGTCTTCTAACAAATCTCACATCTGATGTGATGAAAGAATATGGTGATGAACATCTGCGTGATGGTGCAGACATAGGGGTAATGAACGTTCACGGCCATCGTGCTACTATGCCCAAAGGACCTGTTACCATAGGCAATCTTTTTGAGATCTATTCTTTCGATAATACTATTACTTTCCTCGATCTCAAAGGAAGTGATTTAAAAAAGATGTTTGATGCTTACGCTCGTATAGGTGGGGCTGGTATTTCATCTAATGTAAAATTAGTTATTGAAGATAGGCAAGTAAAAAGTGTAACTGTAGATAATAAGCCCATTGACAATGATAAGATTTATAAGATTGTAACACTCGATTATCTTGCCGAAGGAAATGATAACATGAGTGCATTTCTAAATGCCATTTCAATTAATAATACGGGTGTCACTCTTCGAGATATTATGATAGAATGGGTGCAAGAGCAAACCCGAATGGGAAATGAAATTGAGTCTGCTATTGATGGCAGAATTATTATAAAAGAATAAAAAAACCGATACAATGGAAACAACACTCAGAATATATATAATATCACTTTTTCTTACTCTCAGTTTAGCATCATATTCTCAAAAAGAGATCGTTATATTGCATACAAATGATACACACAGCAGGATTGAGCCTCTACCTAAAACCGACAAATACTCCGCCGACAAAGGTGGAGTTGTACGTAGAGCTAATTACATAGATCAAGTAAGAAAAGAAAATAAAAACGTTCTTCTGTTCGATGCGGGTGATTTTTTACAAGGTACACCTTACTTCAATCTATTTAAAGGTGAGATTGAAGTAAAATCAATGAACCATATGGGTTATGATGCCGTTACACTTGGAAATCATGAATTTGATTATGGTCTAGAAGTGCTGGAGAAAGTTGCACGATTGGCAAAATTTCCTATTGTTTCTTCAAATTACGACTTTTCAGAGACCAAACTCAACGGATTAATCAAGCCATTTATTATCATTAGAAAAGGAGGGGTAAAAATTGGTGTAATTGGTATAAACATACAACCAAAAGGATTAATAGCAGCCAATAATTACAAGGGAGTTAAATATCTAGATCCTATAAAAACAGCAAACGATATGGCTCAAATGCTTAGAGTTACTCATAACTGCGATATGGTAATCTGCATCTCTCATTTGGGTCATAATCCCGACCTTAATCTGGCTGAATCAACAACAGGTATCGATTTGATTATTGGAGGTCACAGTCATACTTTTATGAAAACCCCTTCAATACGTAAAAACATTGATGAGAATGATGTATTGGTATTCCAAACCAATGGCAGAGGAGTTTATGTAGGTCGAATTGATGTTAAACTCGAAAAGGCAAAATGATGCGAAAAACTCTTTTATTATATTTTATATTAAGCATTTTCATAGTTACTGCATCAGGGCAGGTAACCACCAACTTATACAAACAGGCTGATAAACAAAAGATGAACCGATGGGTTGACTCTGTATATAATACTATGTCTATTGATGATAAAGTGGGTCAGCTTTTTATACCTATTGTGGAGTCAAACAGTAGTTGGAAAACAAGAATAGCAGGTTACATACAAAATTATAAAGTTGGTGGCTTACTTTTCTCAAAAGGAACACTAGCTAATCAGGCCGACATCACAAACTATGCACAGGGAATCTCCAAAATTCCACTCATGATTACACTTGATGGTGAATGGGGATTATCCATGCGATTGCAAGATGCCCCGTCCTACCCCAGAAACCTGGTTATTGGTGCAATAAGTGATGATGAAATAGTTCGACTTTATGGAGAAGAGATAGCGAGGCAAAGTAAAGAAATGGGCATACATGTCAATTTCGCTCCCGTACTCGACGTACATAGCAATCCTCAGAATCCAGTTATCGGATCACGCGCTTTTGGTGAGAATGCAAGTAATGTCGCAAAAAAAGGTATAGCCTATTCATTAGGTTTAGAGTCTAAAGGCGTTATGGCTGTAGCTAAGCATTTTCCTGGTCATGGCGACACATCTGAAGATTCTCATCTAACCTTGCCTACAATAAGTCACAACAGAGCCAGACTAGATCAGGTGGAGCTGTTGCCATTTAAAGAGTATATAAATACAGGCCTTTCGGGTATGATGATGGGACACCTAAATGTACCCGCATTACAGACAAAAGGAATACCCTCTTCACTTTCGCCAGAAGTTACTACAAAATTGCTTAAGGAGTCGATGGGCTTCACAGGACTAACCTTCACAGATGGAATGGCAATGAAGGGTGTCTCTTCTCAGGCCGATGCAAGCGTAAAAGCTTTATTAGCTGGCAACGATATCGTATTAGGTGTAATAAATCAGAAAAATGAATTTGAATCCGTAAAGAAGGCCGTACAAAATGGCATTATTTCTAATTCCTTACTTGATGAGAAAGTGAGAAGAATACTTTCTTATAAATATATTCTCAATGTTCAAAATTTTAAGCCAATAGATAAGGCAACAATACACAACAGAGTAAATTCATCTTCTGCAGAATGGACAAAAAGAAAGATTTACGACGGTGCTGTTACACTTGTAAAGAATGACGATAATATTATTCCTTTAACAAAATTAGATGAGATCAAAATTGCCTCTGTAGTTGTTGGAGCTGCAGCTTCTAATCAATTTCAAACATATTTAAAAAAATACGCAGAGGTATCAACCTTTCAGATTAAATCCACATCTGAATTAACTAACCTATCACAATTAAAAGATTATGATATAGTTATAATCTCAATTCATACCGATAAAATAACAGACTCATCTGCACTGCAGAAAATTGCTAAGGAAAAAAAAACCATATTGGTTAATTTCACTTCTCCATACAGGCTAAGTGCTTTCCAAACATCAGCTCTCATTGCTTCATCGCTTATTGTAGCATACGATAATAGCGAACATGCACAAATGAGTGCTGCTCAGGGGATATTTGGAGGTATTGGGTTGAGTGGAAAACTTCCGGTAACCTCTGGTACTTTTAAGGAGGGTACAGGCATTATCACAACAAAAACCCGCTTAAGTTATTCATTACCAGAAGAGGTTGGTGTTAATTCTGCAAGATTAGAAAATATTGAACATATAGCTTTAGAAGGAGTACGTCAGAGAGCCTATCCGGGCTGTCAAATATTAGTAGCGAAGGATGGAGTAATCATCTATGAAAGAGAATTTGGCAACTTAAACTATGGTAATAGTCCCGATGTTACACCCGAAACCATATACGACCTCGCATCTGTTACAAAAGCGACTGCCACACTTCCTGCAATAATGAAACTTTACGACGAGAAAAAGATTGCACTACAAGACAACATTGGCAAATATGTAAAAGAAACTAAAGGTAGCGATAAAGAAAATATCCGCATACGCACACTTCTGCTTCATGAATCGGGAATTACAGCCTTTATCCCCTACTATACAACTGCAATTAATAAAAATAGTTATACAGGCTCACTGTTTGGTAAACGTTCACAGAGATATAACGCTAATTATGCTGGAGCATGGGGAAGGACAGATTATAAATTTCATTCTGGTATGATTTCATCAAAACCCAGTGAAATCTTTTATCAACCAGTTGCCCGAGATATGTATGCCAGCAATAAAATGAACAATGCTTTACTTCAAGATATCATCAATACTCCACTAAGCAACAGAGGCAAATACAGATATAGTTGTTTGAATTTTATGCTATTGAAAGAGGCAATAGAAGATATTTCCGGTTTGGATATAGACACTTACGTAAAAATAAATTACTTTAATAAACTAGGCGCTACAACCACTACCTATCTACCACTCAGATATTTTGAAGAAGAAGATATTGCACCAACAGAGAATGATCCTTTTTTTCGAAAACAGCATCTCACTGGGTATGTACATGACGAAGGGGCAGCACTTTTTGGAGGGATATCTGGTAATGCAGGACTCTTCTCTAATGCAAACGACCTTGCCAAACTATACCAAATGTGGCTAAATGGAGGTGAGTACGGTGGAGAGCGATATTTAAGCTCGGAAACTGTTAAATTGTTTACTACAACCAAGAGTAGTATAAGTCGTCGTGGCTTAGGATTTGATAAACCAGATCCACGTAATAGTAAAACAAACCCCACCAGTCCAGGCACCCCTATCGAAGTATATGGTCATACCGGCTACACTGGCACATGCTTTTGGGTCGACCCAAATAATAATATGATCTATATTTTTCTCTCAAACAGAGTGAATCCTTCAAGATCGCCAAACCGACTTTCCTCGCTCGAAATCAGAGAGAGAATCCAAGAAGAGCTGTATAAGGCACTTAATTAATAAACAACTTCTAAATAAGATATAATGCAACAGATAATGAAAAGTAGCAACATAAGTGTGGATGTTGAAAAAGCCATAAAGAGTATTCGTCACGACAAAATTTTTATACTAACAGACAAAAACACACACATACATTGCTATCCATTTATAAAAAACACACCCTCAATTAGCGAAGCAAAACTTATCATCATTCCAGCAGATGATAGTAATAAAACAATCGACAATCTCTCTAAGGTATGGGAAGAACTTACACATAATGGTGCCACGCGCCATTCATTGCTCATAAATCTGGGTGGTGGAATGGTTTCCGATCTAGGAGGTTTTGCTGCTGCTACATTTAAAAGGGGAATTAAATATATTAATATACCTACAACACTTCTTGGCGCTGTTGATGCAGCTGTTGGAGGTAAAACGGGGATTAATTTTGCAGGATACAAAAACGAGATAGGTGCATTTTATCCATCTGAACAGGTTATAATTTCTACAGAGTTTTTCTATACACTCTCTCACGAAGCAATACTCTCGGGTTATGCAGAAATGATTAAACATGCTTTGATACACTCATCATCCGACCTCGATAAGTTGCTCACATTCCCACTCGATAACATAGATTTTAGTCAGCTAAATGAATTATTATTTCGCTCTGTGGGTATTAAAAGAGGAATAGTTGATCAAGATCCTTTTGAAAATAATATTAGAAAAGCATTGAACTTAGGTCACACCACCGCTCATGCGTTTGAAAGTTTTGCTATTGCAAAGCAAAGACCAGTTCCACATGGCTATGCAGTTGCATGGGGTATAATTGTAGAGCTCTATTTGTCACTCCGAATCTGTAACTTCCCCCAAGATAAGCTTCAGAAGACTGTTCGTTTTATTCAACAAAATTACGGTGCGTTTAATATAAGCTGCGACGATTATGAAGCTCTATTTGAAATTGCAAAGCATGACAAGAAAAATCAAGGTGATAAAATCAACTTTACACTTCTTTCGGCAATAGGCAATGTTAAGATTGACCAAACAGCAGAAAAAGAATTAATATTCGAAGCTTTCGATTTCTATCGGGATTCGGTTGGCTTGTAGATCAAGTTCTTTAATAAACATCTCTTCGGCTTTGTGCACCCAATCGTGAAAACCTTCATCAGGGGAATATTTGGGGATAAATTCTATTAGTTTGCTTAGGTTAAACTTCTTAGCTGTTATCCCTGCCCCCGAGAGGCCTGCATCATAAGCATTAAATTCCTGTTCAAGATGTACAGGAATCATCAATATTGGCTTACGAAAATATAGTGCTTCACAAATCGATTCAAATCCTGAGGTTGTAGCGTATGCTTTAGAACCTGCCATACTTTGCAAAAAGAGATTATCATCAAGTGAGTGCAGAGTAAAGTTGTCGGATATTTTAGTTATCTCTTCAGCATCTTTCTTATCCCAAAAAAACTTTAGAGGCACCTCCGGATACTTTTCATGCCAGCTGGTTACATCATCAAGAAAGCCTGCATTAAGCATATAACCATGAATATAGTCACCCTCTTTTGGTTCAATTTCAAAAACTTCTGAACGTAACAAAGGAGGCATTGCAACAATTTTTCCGGAACGAGGAATATCTCTAAAAGATAAAGCGAGTATTTTAGATGCACGGTTAGAAGTTATTCGCGATATCATGCTCAGCAAATAAAATTTCATATCCTGCTCAGCTGTGGTTTTGTAATTATTATTAAGAAGCACATACTGATGAGCAATGCATATCATCGGTATATTTAACTTCTTATCGAATTTATAAATCTCATAGGCCATACCGGTAATCATCTCATAAAAGTTAATCACCATATCTGGACGTATCTCTTTAATTTTATCTCTTACTATTTGCAGACTTTTACGGAATATATAAGGACGAGAAATGTTTTTTGCAACAGTCATAAAAATACTTGGTCGCCTCTGCTTGTAGAAAGAAGAGAAGCTTGGACTGCTGAACTCATATATAGGTGCACCAATTTTTTCTGTAAAAAAAGAAGGCACCTGTCGGTTATCACTTGTACCTACCAACACACCGGCCACTTCATGCCCATGTTTGCGAAGTAAGGCAGATAACGCCAGAGCTTGTGTATAATGACCTCTACCCTCTCCTTGTATTGTAAATAAATATCTCACTATTTTAAATATTAATTAAAATCAAGTGCCATTCCGTATTGATTTTCTATGACAATACCTTTATCAAAAACTAACTTCCCATTAACAAATGTCATCTTCACTGTTGTGTTAAATGTTTTGCCTTCAAATGGAGACCAGCCGCACTTATAAAGTATATTATCCTTTGTAACTGTATATTTCTCATTAAAATCCAACAATACTAAATCGGCATAATAGCCCTCCCTGATAAAACCTCTGTCTCTTACTTTAAATAATTTTGAAGGAGCATGACACATCTTTTCCACTACAAGCTCGGGAGTATAAAAACCCTCATGCACCATTTCAAACATTACTTGTAGTGAATGTTGAACAAGTGGTCCCCCCGATGCAGCTTTCAAGCTCCCACCCTCCTTCTCACTCATCAAATGAGGAGCATGATCGGTAGCTACAACATCAAGTTTGTTATTAATCAAACCCCTTCTAAGAGCGTCTCTGTCATTTATTGTCTTAACTGCAGGATTCCATTTTATTTTAGCACCATAATTGTCATAATCATCATCAGTAAACCATAGATGATGAACACAAACTTCACCTGTTATTTTCTTATCCTCTATAGTAGAATCGCTTAACAAAGTAAGTTCTCTGGCAGTAGACAAGTGAAGTACATGTAGTCGTGAGCCATATTTATCAGCCAGCTCAATTGCCTGCGCAGAAGATTGATAACATGCCTCTTCACTTCTAATAAGAGGGTGATATTTTAATGGTAAATCCTCACCAAACTCCTTTTTAAACGACTCAATATTATCTCTAATAATATCCTCTTTCTCACAATGTGTGGCAATAATCATATCCACCTCTGCAAATATCTGCTGAAGAGCTCTCTCGTTGTCCACAAGCATATTACCGGTAGAAGAACCCATAAATATCTTCACACCGCATACATGCTTCTTGTCCACTCTCCTTAGTTCATCAATATTATTATTGGTAGCTCCTAAATAAAAAGAAAAATTAGCAACAGATTTACCTGTTGCCATTTCAAATTTTTTATCCAACTCTTCAATGGTTACCGTCTGAGGATTAGTATTTGGCATCTCCATGTAAGAAGTTACCCCACCTGCAACGGCAGCTCTGCTCTCTGTTAAAATATCACCTTTATACGTCAAACCCGGATCTCTAAAATGCACTTGATCATCAATCACTCCAGGAATCAAATATAATCCTCTTGCATCAACAATCTCGCTGCATTCGGCCAGCAATCTTTCAGGTACAGCATTCCTGTAAATTCTCGAGATCCTATCTTTCTTTATCAATACGGAACCGATAAAAGAATCTCCCTCATTTATTATTATGGCTTTATGAATGAGAATCATATTCTTACCGATTTAGGCTTAATTCTACCTGTTATATTTCTCCAACGTAAAATTATAACACCAAAAAAAGCTTCCCCAAAAATTGATGAATCCATCTTAGATGTACCAAGTCGTCTGTTTATAAAAATAACAGACACTTCCTTACATTTAAAACCCAGAACAATTGAGGTGTATTTCATTTCTATTTGAAAAGCATATCCTTTAAATCTTACATCATCAAGGTCTATTTTAGCCAGCACTTTCCTTTTGTAACAAACAAAACCGGCCGTGGTATCCATAATTTTCAACCCAGTTATCAAACGTACATACCATGATGCAAAATACGACATCAACACCCGTCCCATCGGCCAGTTGACAACGTTCACACCCGATGAATATCTTGATCCAACAGATAAATCATAACCCTCATCATGGCATGCGGCATATAATCTGATCAAGTCTTTAGGATTATGAGAAAAATCTGCATCCATCTCAAATATATATTCATAAGAGCGCGCCAGAGCCCATTTAAATCCATGAATATAGGCAGTACCTAAACCAAGCTTACCCTTTCTTTCCTCAATAAAAAGTCTGTCGGAGTATTCTTCCTCAATTAGTTTATGAACTATTGATGCTGTACCGTCGGGTGAGTTATCATCTACAACAAGAATATGAAACTTCTTCTCAAGTCCAAAAACCGTCCTGATAATACTCTCTATATTCTCCTTTTCTTTATAGGTAGGGATAATTACTAAACTGTCTGACATATTTTTGTTGTATTTTTGTTCAAATATACTGCTTTTAGAGTAGAATGTAAAAATAATTCTCAAAATTTTGGTCATTCAAAAATAATGTCTATCTTTGCATTCCCTTTAAGGAAAACAATATCGCGGAGTGGAGCAGTGGCAGCTCGTTGGGCTCATAACCCAAAGGTCGTAAGTTCGAATCTTGCCTCCGCAACTATCAGAAGACCGGTTCTTAATAAGAGTCGGTTTTTTTGTGTAAATATCTTTCGTTTTATTTTTCTATAAATCAATATCTCTTATATAAAGAAAAGTGCCGATATATTGGATTAATATCCGCAATATCAGCACTTTCTAACTTTTATAAATCAAACAGATTTCATTAATTTTCGTTTGTAAATGAATAAGGTGCATCTGATTTATTTACACCTCTCTTTTTATTTGGCTCTTCTGACATTTTAATATCAATATTAGCTCCCTTCACCAGATCTGAATGTTTAAAGTAGTTCTTAGTATAGTTTTTACCATTCATTTTTATGTTATCGATATATCTGGTATTATAATTATTGTTAGGTGAATTAATCTCAACCTTATTGCCATTTTCTAAATGTATTGTTGCTTTTTCAAATAGTGGCGATCCAATAACATATTCATCACTTCCAGGACAAACAGGATAGAAACCTAATGAAGAGAATACATACCAAGCAGATGTCTGCCCATTGTCCTCATCACCACAATAACCATCAGGGTTTGGGTTATAAAGCTTGTCCATTACTTCACGATTCCAATATTGTGCCTTCCAAGGCTCTGCGGCATAGTTATAAAGATAAATCATATGTTGTATAGGTTGATTGCCGTGGGCATACTGACCCATATTCATTATCTGCATCTCGCGAATCTCGTGAATTACACCACCATAATAGCTATCATCAAATATTGGAGGCATAACAAATACCGAATCGAGCATATTTACAAACTCTTTATTGCCTCCCATAAGATCAATTAGCCCTTGTGTGTCATGAAAAACCGACCATGTATAATGCCAACTGTTTCCTTCAGTAAAAGCATCGCCCCATTTTGTAGGGCTAAAGGGCGACTGAAATTTACCGTCTTTATTCTTTCCTCTCATTAGCTTATACTCAGATGAATAAAGGTTTCTGTAGTTTTGACTTCTCTTTGCAAACAAATCAATCTCCGCTTTAGGCCTCTTCAGCTCTTTAGCGAGCATATAAATTGTCCAGTCTGCATACGCATACTCCAGCGTTCTGGCAGCGTTCTCCTTAATACCAACATTATACGGAACATAACCTAAGGTATTATAATATTCATATCCCAAGCGACCAGTTGATGATACTTTTGGATGAACATTTTCTGTTCCGTGAAGCATGCCTTCATAAAGAGTCTCAATATCATAGCCTCTTAATCCTTTTAGGTATGCATCTGCAACAACCGAAGCTGAATTGTTACCAATCATAATTCCCCTATGACCTGGGCTAGCCCACTCAGGTAAAAAACCACTCTCTTTGTAAGTATTTACCAATCCCTCTTGAATCTCCATATTAACAGAAGGATAAACAAGGTTCAGGAGTGGAAATAATGCTCTAAATGTATCCCAAAATCCGGTATCAGTATACATATACCCAGGAAGTACTTCTCCGTTATATGGACTGTAATGCATAACTTTTCCATTAGCATCTATTTCATAAAACTTACGTGGAAAGAGTGTAGAGCGATATAATGTTGAGTAGAAGGTGCGCTGTTGATCCAGATTTCCACCTTCAATTTCAATCTTACTCAAAACCTCATTCCAAATGTCACGACCCTCTTGTTTAACAGCTTCAAACTCTTTGTCGGCAACCTCATTAAGGTTCAACCAAGCCTGCTCGTAGCTTATAAATGAAGAAGCCACCTTAGCAGTTATTTGCTCACCTCTTACAGTAGAGAAACCCACAAATGCACCTGAGTGTTTTGACTCAGATTTTAAACCACTCTCTTGTATTTCTTTGTCAGAAACAATACGAGTCAGTTCAAATGGTTTATCAAATACCACAACAAAATAGTTTTTAAAGTTTGCAGGAACACCACCACTGTTACGTGTTGTATAACCTATAATTGCATTTTTATCTTTCAGTACTTCTACAGCTGAACCTCTATCAAATGCATCTACAAGCACTATTGCGCTATCAGTTTCAGGAAAAGTAATCCTAAAGATAGCAGCGCGTTCTGTTGGTGTAACCTCTGTTGTAACATCATAATCAGCAAGGTAAGCACTGTAATAATATGGTTTTGCAACCTCTGCTTTACGTGAAAACCAACTTGCTCTCTTTTCCTGATCAAATTCTAACTTATCAACCATTGGAAAAATTGAGAACTGACCGTAGTCATTCATCCATGGACTTGGCTGGTGTGTTTGTTTAAAACCGTTAATCTTATTGTCAGTATAAGCATATTGCCATCCATCACCAATTTTACGTGTCTGTGGTGTCCAAAAATTCATTCCCCACGGAAGAGCAATAGCTGGATATGTATTTCCATTTGATAAAGCAAACTCAGATTGAGTCCCCATCAGAATATTTACATAATCAACTGGAGTTTCATAATTTTGCGCTTTTATAGCCTCTAAACCAAAAGCTGATAACAGTATCAGTGCAATTATTAATAATTTTCTCATCATCATAAATCTCTTATATACTGTTTATTAAATTCATTTTACCTTTTCCCTCGAGATCGAGAATTAGCTCACCAAACAATGTATTCACCCATGCAAACCATGTTCTGGTAAAATAGGTTGGATCATTTTTATTGAACGACTCGTGCATAAATCCTGTGTCAGCGTCAGTATCACGTAGCATTTGCAAACAATATTTGATTTCTTCATCACTTCTGCTTGTCTGCGCTCGCATAATAATACTCATTGGCCAAACCATATCATAACCAATATGTGGACCACCAATACCTTCGCCAGCCGTACCTTTAAAGAAGAAAGGATTATCTTCACTCAGTACAAATTTCCTTGTGTTCTGATAAATTCGGTCGTTAACATTCAAACCTTCCAGATAAGGCAATGCCAATAAACTAGGGATATTAGCATCATCCATTAAAAATGCATTTCCAAAACCATCTACCTCAAAAGCATATATTTTTCCATACTTAGGATGTTCAACAATTGCATGCTTTTTGATTGCATCTTCAACCTCTTTAGCAAGAGCCAAACTTTTTGAAGCCAATTCAGAGTCCTTTGTTACTTTCTGTGCTATCTCGGCAAGTTGCTTAAGCGATGTTACGGCAAAAAAGTTAGAAGGAATAAGAAATTGGAATGTGGTAGCATCATCCGATGGACGGAATGAAGACACAATAAGACCAACGGGTTTAACAGGATTACCCCAACCATCATTATTTAATGTGTCAAGCTGACGCTCTGTCTTTCTTTGGAATTTATAGGGACCCGTACCATCTTTTCTTTGCTGCTCTTTAAAAGTTTGAATAACAAGATTCATTGCTTTTGTCCAGCGAGCATCAAAAACAGACGTATCACCTGTTGTTTTCCAGTAATTATACGCCAAACGAATTGGATAAGCCAGTGAGTCAATTTCCCATTTACGCTCATGTATTCTAGGATTCATTTGCGTCATATCACTCTGCCAATCCCCATCAGGCCTATCTTCATTATAGAATGCATTTGCATATGGGTCAACAATTATGCATTCAGTTTGCCTATTAATAAGTCCTGCTATCAACTGTCTAAGCTTATCATCCGAATTAGTTAGGGGCAAATATGGCCAAACCTGTGCAGATGAATCTCTCAGCCACATTGCATCAATGTCACCAGTTATCACAAAAGTATCTGGTCTACCATTTCTTATACTGAAATTCACAGTTGTATCTAAAGTGTTTGGGAAACAGTTCTCGAACATCCATGCTAATTTCTGATCCTTAATTAAAGGCTTTACTCTATTGATAGTATTTTCAACTGAATCTGAAGTGAAATTACGTTCATTAAGAGGTAATCTCTTAGATACATACTTTTCCCTCTGTTTAACTGCCCTAACACTAGCGATAGAGTTATGAGATGCAATTTTAGACGGGTTTACTGCAATTGCAGTTAACCCCAGTGCTGTTTTCTTGATAAAATTTCTACGTGATGTCACAATAGTTTATTATTAATAAGTTATTAATATATTCTAAATGATGTAAGAATACGTTTCTTTTATTGTTCTGAAGTAAAGTTTATAGGGAATCTTTTTTTAAAAGCATCCTTAAAACTAATAAGTGTTTCTGTTCTGGCCAAACCAAGTGGTTGAAGTTCGGAATGAATTATACGTAGCAGGTCTTTATTGTTCTTTGCAACCACCTTTATTAAAATATCGTATTGCCCAGATGTATAGTAACATTCTATAACCTCTGGAATTTTCTCCAGCTCCCTAACTACAAAATCAAAAGTAGAAGGAGAAGTAAGAAAGAGTCCTACAAACGCACAGGTCTCATAACCAAGCTTCTCTGGATCTACAATGTACTCAGATCCTTTAACAACACCAAGGTTGGTAAGTTTCTGCACCCTTTGATGTATGGCAGCACCAGACACATTACAAGCACGAGCCACTTCCAAAAATGGAACTCGGGCATTTTCTACAATCATACTGAGAATTTTCTCATCCAGTTCGTCTAAATCATGATGGGCCATACAACTACTTTTAAATTGTTACAAATAAGGGTTATTTACCGCAAAATTAATACATAGATTTCTTATTTCTATCATAAAAAATGCAAATGATTACTTTAGCTTATGAATTACAAGTCCCGATCGTAATTTTGGTTCAAACCATGTAGTCTTGGGTGGCATAATGTTACCAGTATCGGCAATATCCATCAACTGTTTCATTGATACCGGATAAAGAGCAATTGCAAATGCCATCTCTCCGCTATCTACTCTTTGTTTGAGTTCATCCAAACCTCTGATACCACCCACAAAGTCAATTCGCTTATCGCTGCGTAAATCTTTAATATCCAATATTTCATCAAGTATCAGGTTAGAGCTGATAGTAACGTCGAGCTGACCAATTGGATCATTATCATCATAAGTGCCAGGTTTTGCTGTTACACTAAACGAGCGCCCATCAAGGTAAATTGAAAAGTTGTGCAAGTTTTTTGGTCTCAATATCTCAGAACCTGTTGGTTCAACTACAAAATTCTTTTCAAGTTTTTGAAGAAATTCTTCAGGAGTGAGACCATTTAAATCTGTTACCACACGATTATAATCGATTATGGTTAATTGGCTATCTGGGAAGCACACAGCCATAAAATAATTATACTCCTCGTCACCCGTGTGATTTGGATTATTTTTAGCTTTTTCTGCTCCAACAAGGGCTGCAGCTGCAGAACGATGATGACCATCTGCAATGTACAGTGCCGGAATCTTACTAAATGTTTCAGTTATGGAATTAACATCGCTGTCTTCATCAATCAGCCATAAATGATGCCCTACACCATCAACAGAAATAAAATCATACTCAGGTTCACCTTGAATAACTTTTTCTACTAAGGTATTTATAACGTCATTATCGGGATATGAAAAGAATACGGGCTCAACATTAGCATCGGTTATTCTAACGTGCTTCATTCTATCCTCTTCTTTATCACGACGTGTAAGCTCATGTTTTTTTATCTTACCCGTCATATAGTCATCTACAGATGCACCAACAACAAGGCCGTACTGAGTTTTACCATTCATGGTCTGAGCATAAACATAATAATAATCCTTATCGTCCTCAACTAACCAACCGTTATCACAAAACAGTTTAAAATTTTCTGAAGCCTTTTCGTATACATCCGCATCATGCTCATCTTTGCCTGCAGGAAAGTCTATTTCGGGTTTTATAATTCTATAAAGCGACTTCTCATTACCTTCGGCTTCCTTGCGTGCTTCATCAGAGTTTAACACATCATACGGGCGAGACGCTACATCTTTAACTATCTCTCTTGGGGGACGAACACCCCTAAAAGGTTTTACCTTCATATAAATACTTTTTTTTAAATTAAACTTTCGACAGGTTATTTCAGACAAATATACCATTTTCTCCATAATAAACCGTTACTTTTGCTATCAAAAAAACAATAAAACAATATGATACAAATTGAGGAGTCAAAAATAGTTGAAGCAGCCGAAAAGGGGATGGATGAATTTTTAAAAGTATTCACCGATGCATACCTCGAAGCGTTAGGTGGTGATATTACTAATGATAACATCAGCATACTCAATGGTTATCAGCACACTTTACTTGCCCTGCGCTTTTTTATTGAAGAGGTAAACGAAGGTGGGTTTGTACAATTAATTCAAAATGGATATGGAGGTTATGTGTTCGATAACCCAACGGCCAAGTCCCTCAAACAAATTGGTGCCAAAGGCTTCTCTAAGATTCTATATAAAGCCAAAGACATATACGAAAAACATCGTGTAGAGCTAGAGCGAGAAACCACAGAAGAGGAGTTTATGGCTATGTATGTGGAGTTTGAGCAATTTGATGAACTTGAAGAGAAGTTTTTCTACATTGAAGAGGAAGAGACTCTAATTGTTGCTCAGTATGTAGATGATAATATTGAGGATTTTGCCGAAATTATTAAATAATTGTTTAACTAATCATTTTACTATACAAATTTCTCTCGCTTTTGTAAGTTTAGAAAGCCAATCATCAGCCAAACTATACCGCCTATTGACAGGAAAAGACGACTTTTTAAAAGTGTGTTTTGCCAAATCAGGGGGTGAGTTTCATTAGGCATAGAAAAAGGATTAAGAAAAACATTCCAATAAGAGTTAGACATCTGGTTATTACTGCCCATAAAAATAAAAAACAACAGACCCAAAACAATCATAATCACTGCTGTTCCATTACCACTTCGTGTTATAGTAGAAAACATAAAAGCAAAATTTCCAAAAAACAGCATTGGGAAAATGAGCTGGGCAGCCATCTCAAAAGGGTTAACCGGATATAGAAGGATGCGGGCAATGTATGCAAAAATAACCAGTATGAAATAATTAGCCACATAAATCATCAGCATACGCACACCCCATACTTTATAACGATAGTTGGGAATCCCGAATATAATTTCTAAAATACGGTTGTCTTCATCGTTCTGAATACCAAAAACAACTGGGTAGAAAATAAGTAATAAGCATGGGAATAGTAACAGCCCATATATCGAACCTTCGTTAATCTCTGCCCGATTCCATGCTTGCTGAAACATAAAAAAGGCGAAAAAAGCAAATGCTGCTAAAAAAAACCAGAAGAATTTACCGCCAAATATAATCTTTAAATTATACCGTACAATTTTGATGGTTATGTCTATATAATTTTTTAAACCCATGGCTTCATATATTTTTCAGTAAACATAAATATGCATCTTCCAGATTTGGCTCCACTAACACAGCTCCAGGGTAAGGCTCAACCAACGAGATATAACGTACCTGAATACGGTTTCCATCTTGGATATTATGCACTACCAAAGATTTATCGAGCGTTTCATCCAACGACTCCTTATCAATTGAGAACTGCCATACTTTACCTACAGCCATATCAAGCATATTCTCCGGTTCCCCAAAGTACTTCAACTCCCCTTTGTCCACCACCGCCACACGGTTGCACGAGCTGGAGATGTCTTCTATGATATGTGTAGAAAATATTACGATTCTATCCTTACTCAATTCTACCAGTAAGTTTCGGAAACGTATACGTTCACGAGGATCTAATCCGGCAGTAGGCTCATCCACCACAAGTATACGAGGTAGGTGAAGGAGTATCAATGCAATCCCTATCCGTTGCTTCATTCCACCAGAGAATGAACCAATCTTATCATCTTTGCGCTCATACATACGCACCTCTTTTAATACATACTCTAACCGTTCATTACGCAATTCTTTATCCGTTATTCCTTTCAAGATAGCTTGATAATCAAGAAACTCCCATGAGTTCATGTTCTCATACGTTCCAAATTCTTGCGGGAGAAAACCTATCAAACTCTGCAACTCTTCCCTATAAACACGCGTATCCAAACCGTTAATCCAGATACTACCATAACTTTGCTCTAAAATACCCGTGATAATGCGCATCAAAGTCGATTTTCCAGCCCCGTTCGGCCCAAGCAAACCAAACATTCCTGTTTTTATTTCAAACGATACGCTGCGTAATGCTTTAAACGGTCGACGACGTTTTCCAATAAACGGAATGCTCATAACAAAGCGGAAATATGCTCGTCTTACTCCTTCAAACTTTCCGGTAATTCGTTCTATGTTGATATTCTTCGCATATAAATAATTAGAAGAAATATAAATAGCAATACCCAAACCCCATAACAGACCAATTACCAACACCATAGGAAGATTATCCAGCATTTTGTACAAGCCAAACAAGATTAAAGGGGGTAAACTCCAAAAAACAATCCGATTCAAGTATGTTACTGTCTTATTTCCATCGAAACGATAAAACAGATATGACCTAACCTTACGCCATAAATACAAAGTGCCCGCATACATAACAAAAGACAAAAGAAAGCCCCACAACTTGCTATCAATATAAATGTAGGTAAAATAAATACCGAAGATCCACAGGATAATTTGCCAGATGACATTGGTGAAATCTTTCATAGAACGATACTCACCACTTAGTCCCAATCGTCTACGTATTTCCAAACCACTGTTCCACTCTCTAGTAAAACGACCAGATCTATCATATATCTTAACAAGGTTACGTACTTCAATATGTATCTCCTGATTAGGATCAATAACATTAGCTTTGGCACGACGCAGACTAGTTTGTGCAAAAAAAGTGACTCCCGGAATAAGTGCTGCAAGTGCTGTAATGTAAAGCACTTGGTAAAGCATTCCTGCCACATACATATATATGCATGCTGTTCCAATTATGAAAAGGACGAGATGTACAATCTTTATTTTTGGCGACAAGCCCCGATACCACTCCAATGTGTTTTCCAATCCCATATTAACCGTAGGTATAATAATAAGCGTTAATAGGGTTGAAAATGCTAGTCCCCCTATCACAGTGATAGCAAATGGAGCACCAATAGCCCCGGCGTACTCGTTGTCGCCCATTGCCAGTGGAAGCATAGCTATAATGGTTGTAATGGCAGTAATCAAGATTGGACGTATACGCGACAAACCTGCGGTAATCAATGCTCGTTCTCTTCGGAAACCTTGCTTCCTCAATATATTCGAATAATCAATCAAGATTATTCCGTTATTCACCACTACACCAATCAAGATAAGGAATCCCATTAATGTATTTGCGTTTAAAAGGCTATTTCCAGTAATGATTAATGCAAGCAAAGAACCAATAGCTGCCAATGGTATAGAAAAAAGCATTACCAAAGGTGTAGTAACCGACTCAAACACCATTGCCAAAATCATGAAAATAAGTAAAAAGGCAGCAATGATAAGGAATTTGAAATCTGCAAACTGATCTTCTTCGTGTACCACTTCGATAGCCACTCCTGCCGGAAGGTTGTAATTAGCAATCAGCTGATCAATATCGCCCCGATACCCCTCAAGCAATGTTTTAGAACCCGTAACACTTCGTGAAAATCCGTACTGAACATCCAACTGTTTATCTTGATTTATGCGAGTTATTCGAGAACGACCGTAGCCTTTGTTCACCGTTGCAATATCTCTTAGATTGTGCATGCCTCCGCTACTACTTAAAATCTGAACAGCTTCCAGATCATCAATGGTCTTTTGTCTACTCGTCTGCTCTTCTTCCTCTTCAGGCGTTTTGTCTCTGATAATAATATCATAAGACTCTTCACCTACCTTGAAGGTTGTTCCCGACGAGAATTCAGTGTTTAGCTCTGATAATCCAGTAGTTATATTTGAGCGTGTTATACCGTATGAAGTGAGCAATATCTGATCAAAATCAAGAAGAATTTCAGGCTGTCGACTAGTAAATGATACTCGGGTACTTTGGATGAAATCTTGCTGTTCTAACTGATATTGAATATCACCTGCTACCAGTTGCATCATTTCATAATCAGAACCTTTAATGACAATACGTTCCTGATTTTCGCCTATTCCCAGCAAACTCATGAAACCAACTATTCCACTCAAACCTCCACTATTGCTTTGTCCTCCTCCCGTTGCATCTGCCACGAAAATCTCGCCACCCCCCATGTTAGGAATTTTGGCTTGCACATCCGCCTTAATTTCGGATACAGTTCTCTTTCCTATTTTTCTAAAATTCTCTTGTAAGATGAGTGTTAACACCGCCTCTTCTTCGTTAACACGACTCATAAGGTCTTTCTTTTCTGGGATCTTTTCCAAGCGCTCCTCCAACACCCTAACCACGTTATCGGTGCTTTCCAACGTGCTTCCAGTAGGCATTGTTACATATATATTAAACCTATCTGCATCAACCTCTCTTCGTTGCTGCGTGGCAGTGGAAAGCGATAAAAGCAGGGTAGCAAACAACAAAAGTATGGCTCCGAATATTGTTATACCCGGATTTCGCATACATGCTTTTAGTAAGACAAGGTATACTTGAATAGGACGTTGCAATAATGAGACTTTCTGATAAAAAACACTTTTATTTCTTTTACTCTTAAGAATAAAATAAGCAGCCATAGGAACAAACAATAACGCAACACCCAAGGAAACCAAGAGTGTAGAGATAATAGATACCCCTATGTGCATTCCCATTAGCTTGAGTAAGAAGTTGTCTGAGAAAAGGAATGGGAGAAATATAATTACCGTTGTTAATGTCGCAGCCACTATCGAGCGCCACACTTCTTTTGTTCCCCGTTTAACCGAATCATCGGCTCGCATACCTGTTCCAGACAAACGGTAAATATTCTCAAGCACAACAATACTGTTATCCAGCAGCATACCTACAGCCAATGCCATCCCTATAAGAGTAAGACTGTTTACTGAGATACCTGCATAGTAGAAAAAGTTGAAAGCCGTAAAAACAGATAACGGCATAGCAAGGGCAATTAATAGCACCAAACGCACATTTTTCAAGAAAAACCAAAGAACAAATACTGCCAACAATACGCCAATTAGTGCAAGTTGAATGATTTGGTTAATGTTATTCTCCATCGTTTCGGCAGTATTGGAGTCGACTACGATCTCCACGTCCAATACTTTCAATTGCTCATTCAATCGGTTTATTGTTGCTATAGTGCGATGAGATAAGTCAATAAGATTCGTTTGCGCATCATTAACAAGTGAAACTGAAATTGCGTCTTTCCCGTTAACACGGCTATAAGAAACCTCCTCTTTCAAATCGAAAAATAATGTAGCCACGTCTTTCAACAAGATTGGTCCCGGAGCAATCACTAAATTTTCAAGATCCGAAACTTTGGTATACGACGAGTTAACGTGAACAAAATACTGATTGTGTGTTTCATTAACAGTGCCCACGAATACTTTTTCGCGAGCATTGCTGCTCAACAAGTTGCTAATTCGAGAAGGAGTGATATTTAATGCATTACTAGCTTCCCTATCTAACTGAACCTCTATGGCTCGCTCACGCCCCCCGAAGACACTGATGCCAGCTATTCCATCAATATTTTCCAGTTCTGACACCACTTCCTCATCAACTATATGACGCACACGATCTACACCTCCCGAACCGCGTATCTGTAACGACATGAACGTGTTGCTCATCATTGAGACGTCCATTTTTTGTACGCTCACATTAAAGCCATTAGGAAGAGAAGCCGACATCTCCTTCATCTTTTCTTCCAGTCTCAGAGAAGTGGTCTTGAAGTTCACATTACTATTAAAATCAACGCGAATAGATGCTTGGCGACTACTTATCTCCGATTGTATTTTATCCACTCCCCCTACTGAGCTGATAGCACCTTCAAGAGGAATAACCACCTCAGATTCCAAGTAAGAAGGATCCATATCCTGCTGAGAGCTGACAGAAACGTACAGCATAGGCAATTCCGCATTGGGAAGTAATTCTACCGGCAATTGCTTATACGACACGTACCCCAACAAGGTAGTGGCTATAAACAACATGCTGATTGTTATTCTTTTATTTAAAAGAAAGTTCATCCTTTTCTCTTTGTTACCCTCCATTTCATTTGTTCAAAGACATAATAGACACACGGAATCACTACCAAACTCATTAATGTAGATGTAACAAGCCCCCCTATTACTGCCACTGCCATAGAGGAACGCATCGCTGCTCCTTCGCCGAAACTAAATGTCATAGGTAATAACACCAGAATTGTAGTGAGGCTGGTCATAATAATTGGCCGTATACGCTGTTGTCCCGCCTGTACAATAGCCTCGGTTAAGTCCATTGTCTCCTTAAGCTGATTTATGCGTCCTACTAAGAGTATTGAGTTGTTAATGGCTATACCTGCAAGCATGATAATTCCCATCGCACCCATTATATTTAATGGTGTCCCGGTGATTAGGAAAATCAAAACAGCCCCCACCAAACCAAAAGGTATAGTCAATAATATAGTAAACGGATGCAACAACGATTCGTATTGAGATGCCAATACCATGTAAACCAAAACCACCGAAAGCAATAAAGCAAACAATAGACTTTGCATAGACTCTTTTCGCTTCTCTTCTTCTCCGGTCACAGTAATTGAATAATTAGTAGAGAGTTCGATATCACTGACTGCAGCATTAATTTCCTGAGCCACCTTGTCAAGTGACCTGTTTGCATCTATGTTGGATACAATTTTATTTATTCGATTCTGGTTACGACGAAAAATTTCTTTAGGTGCTTGTGAACGGGTAATAGTGGCAATCTCACTCAATCTAAACTCCTGATTTCCGCTAGTAATTATCAAATCTTCTAATTCACTTGTGCCAATATCCGGCACTTTAATTACTATATCCCGCATTTCACCGCGATAATCCATTTTCCCAACCTCACGTCCTTGCAGTTGCTGTCCAATCTGCTGTATTACAGTGGCTACAGATATATTATTGATTCCCGCCATAGTGCGGTCGATATAAACATTAAGTTCTGGCGCCCCGTCTGCCATAGACGATTTCACATTATATATTCCGTCCACTTTTTCCATACGAGATAAAACATCGTCAGTTATAAAGGCTATTTCTTCCAGATCTTCTCCTTTTACCTCCACTACAATGGGAGCTTCCTCGTCGCCCAAAAAAGAGCCCAACGAATTATCATCCTGCTTAAAGGAAAGCTCCAATCCTTCAATATTATCTGTTGTTTCTACTAACCGTGCAATAACTACTTCAGGTGAGACCATACTTTGTTTAGATAACATAACCTTCATCATCGCCGTATGCTCTCCTTCAAAAATTTCGTTAACCGAAGAACCTTTCCCTATATGAGTGTAGATAGTGGCCAGGCTATCTTCACTAATTGTCTGCAATAGGTACTCCAAATTATTTACAACGGCATCTGTTCGTTCAAACTTAGTACCTTCTGGTAATTTTACAGATATAGTAAAGTCTTTCCCTTCCATACGCGGCATAAACTCGGTGCCTATAAAAGGGATTAGTAATATTGTGGCTAAGAGTATAGCTGTTGAACCAATGATTACCCACCATCTATGATTGAGTAAACCCCGTAGCTGTTTGCTGTATCCTTTAAATTCCACCGCTTTTGTTTCGGTGCTAGCAATCTTTTGACCTGTTAACTTGTCGTATAACATTGGTATAACCAATAGAGCAACAAAAAGCGAAGACAGCAATGAAAAAGTCACAGTCCATGCCAAATCTTTAAATAGTTCACCCGATGCGCCATGCATATAGACTATTGGGATGAACACCACGATGGTTGTCAAGGTGGATGCGATAACTGCTCCCGATACTTCTGTTGTACCACTGATGATGGAATCTTTACGCTCAGCACCATGTTCGCGATTTCGGAATATGCTCTCTATTACCACAATTGCATTGTCAATAAGCATACCTGCCCCCAATGCAAGGCCGCTCAATGTCATCACGTTAAGTGTGAGCCCATTGAAATACATCATTGTAAATGTGGCAATTATGGATATGGGTATAGAAACACTCACTATTAGAGTTGTATCTATTCTTCGAAGGAAGAAAAACAGTACCAATACTGCAAGTATCATTCCAAAGAAAGCACTGTTAATTACCTCTCCTATTGCTTGCTTAATAAAGGTACCCTGATTACCAATAACCTTAAAGCTGTAACCTGGTAATGCCTGTTCTATAACCGCAAGTTGGGCGGTTATTAAATCAACAGCCTTAACCGTATTGAAATTAGTTTCTTTATAAACCGATAAGCCAATGCAACGCTCACCGTTGATTCGTGTAATATTATCGGGGCGAGCGTTTTCGAACTTAACAGTGGCTACTTCTCGTAAAAATAAAGGTGCGTTTTCTATATTGCTACTGGAAGCGGCAC
Source organism: Fermentimonas sp. (assembly GCA_015478775.1). Lineage (GTDB taxonomy): Bacteria > Bacteroidota > Bacteroidia > Bacteroidales > Dysgonomonadaceae > Proteiniphilum. The sequence continues at coordinate 123,385 of JADMKP010000007.1, forward strand.
CAGATGCAGCAGCCTGTGTGGGCTTGTAGCTTACAATTAGGTTTTCGAAGTCCGATTCGGAGTTGAACAACGACGAGCTTTTTACTAGGTATTGCAATCCCAGTTCACTTACTCTCCCCCCAGAAATACTTTGGTTGTTAGTTTCGATTCTCGAAGCAATCTCTTCCATTGTTATACCAAAAGCATTTAAGAGGTAAGGGTCGGTTTCTATGGTTAGCACAGGCACCTCTTCACCCGACAAAGACACTTCGGCAATACCTTCAAGACGAATCAGCTCATTGCGGATATAACTATCTGCCATCTTGCGAAGCTCCGACATATCTGTAATAGAATGGTGCGACATCGCAATAAGCATAACCGGCGCTGTATTTGGATCGTGTTGTGTGATATTGATAGATTCGATATCTGGATTCTGCGAGAACTGAGCAATTGCTTTTTGAAGATCTAAAAAGGCCTCATCCATATCTTTGTTTTGCAAGTACTCTACTGTTAAACGAGCAGACCCTGCTCGTATTACTGAAGAAACTTGCACCACATCACTTTGCCTGATAGCCATCGACTCCATGCTTTCAACAAACATTTTTTCGATCTCTTCAGGTGGACGCTCACCAGCTTCGAACTCCACGAAGAGCCGCGGCGAATTCATGTCGGGCAGCAAATCCACACTTAGTCGGTCGTACGATATCTTTCCCAGCAGCAAGATAGCAAACACTATCATACTGATGGTAACGGGATTTTTTAATGCGAATCGGAGTATATTTTTCATTTATAGTACCCTATTATTTCAATACTTTAACGCGGCTGTTTTCACGAAGCGTTTCGTATCCACGTATAATCAGGTTATCATTCTCATTTAGTCCTTCGGTAACTTCCATGTTATTTTCATCTTCAAGTCCCGTTTGAATATCACGCAGAATAGCCGTATTTCTTTCTACTATATAAACATATTTTCTGTTTCTTCTTGTAAAAACCACTTCTTTCGGAATTATAATTGCACTATCCGCTTGGTTCACCACGATATCTGCTTTTACAAACATACCAGGACGCAACTTCAATTGGTTGTTATCAATTAACACCTTTCCTTTAAATGTACGTGTTTCGGTGCTGATAGCGGGCGAAAGCTCACTTATTTCACCGCGAAGCGTGTCATCCTGCAAGGTATAGTGTGTAATATGCACCGGTTGATTTGCACTCACGTATTCAATTGCACTTTCTGGTAAATTTATTTCCATATACATTCGTGAATAAGCCATCAAGCCAACCATCTCCTCACCTTGTGTTACCCTGCTTTGTGGAGTATAGTGAGGTAAAGATACGATTACTCCGTCGAAGGGTGCTCGCACGTTCATTTTCTCAAGGCTAAAGGTTGCGTTTTCAAGGTCGTACCTAGCATTGGTAACTCTCACTTCGGTATTGCGCATTTCACTCAATGTAACCCCACCCTTTTCATATAACGCATTTTGTTTGCTTTGCTCTTGTTCTGCAATTTCAAGACTTAATTTTTTAGATTCCAAAGCAATTCCGTTTTCAAACTCCTTATCTTCGAGGCGGATTATCAGCTGACCTTTTTTCATGGTGTCACCCAACTTAAATGATCTGCCGGTAGAAGGATTGGTCTGAAGGGTGTAAAGTCCACTCATCTCAGCATTGAGCACTGTACTATACGTGGCCATAGCCGTTCCGGTAGTGTTAATCAACCTACTGATGGAACCTTTTTTAAGTTCCTGCACAGAGACAGGTGTTTCAATCTCGCTTGGGCTGCTTTGTTGGGGATTACTACATGCAGCAATTAAAGCAAATATCACCGTAGATAATAAGATTCTGTATTTCATATGATTATAACTATTTATTTTCAAAGGTGCCAGCCCATTCTCTAATTGGTACAATGGGCATCTCATTTTCGAAGTCATACAATGTTAAAATTTTTAAGTTAAGGAGCTCAATCTTGTAATTTATAAGTGCCTGTGAATATGCCATTCTCCTATTAGACAACTGGGTTTGGAATTGACTTATTTCCATACCTGTGAGATCTCCTTCCCTATACCTTGTTTGATTTATATCGTAAGTAAGCTGTGCATTTCGAACGCTTTTTTCAGCTATATCAATTTGAGTACGCAAATTCTCAAGCCTTCTCCATGTTTGCCTAACCTCAAGTTCAATATCAATTCGTAAGTTTTCTTGCTCAAGTTTAGCAAGTGTTTGCGCTACTTGTTGCGCCCTCACCCTTGCCCTTTTTTCACCCCAGTCAAAAATGGGAACTGTCAAACTTATTGCCACGCGGGGGTTTTGTGTTGGGTTATCATAAATATTTTCAAATCTTCGGTGGTCTCCAATGATTCCTACAGATAGGGAAATATCTCCCCTGAACTCATTGAGACTTTTGGTTTGTATCATTTGGAGATCGGCTAGTTTTATATCAATTTCACGCTGCCTAAGCTCCATCCTTGAGCTTAGGCCACTCTGCACTGCCTGAAGCAAATCTATAGCTACAGGGCTCACTTCAATCTCTAGGGTCACTTCTATATCCTCATCTAATGCCATCCCTAACGTTTGCTTCAGCTGATCCTTTGCATTTTCTAACGAAACCACTCGTTCTTCTACGGCAGATTGTGCATTGGCAAGATTCAGTTCGGCCTGATAAAGCTCCTCTCTTGCCGACAAATCTGCCTCAACCTTGTTTTGGATGATTTCAAAACTCTGTTCTGTATTTGCAAGTTCCTCCCTACTAATAGATAAGTTGCTTTGAGCCATATACACCGAATAAAATTGATTGGTAATGCTTCGCTCAGTATTTAATCGCTGTAACGCAAACCTGATACCTGCATTTTCATAATCAAATTCAATCTGTTGCAATTCCATTTTGCGACGATTATACGTAAAAATTGGCTGATTAAACCTCAAGTATAAATCGTTGCTAAATGCCCTATTTCTGTTATTCACACCTTCAACAGTCGACTGATTGTCTTGCCACCCAAATGTATTTATAAGCGAAACTTCACCATCGGTAAACAAAATTGGCTGTGACACCATAAATGTACCGCTGGTGTTTAAGGTTTCATTGGTATACCACTGTGATAAACGATTATCAAATCTTCTTGATCTACTATAATTAATTGGGTCAAGATCTAACGAAAACCGTGATTTAAGCGATGCACGTTGTGCAACAAGGTTATATTGATATCTCTCGAGGTTGTATTTTGCTGCTCTTAAATCGGGGTTATTCTCTTCTGCAATATCTAATGCCTGCTCAATGGTCAAGGGCGCTTGAGCATGTGTGTATGAAAACAATAATACTCCCACAAAGAATATCAGTAAGCAAGAAAGTCTTATCCTTAACCTTTTCGTATCCATATTTATTTTATTTATTCTATTTTCAACTGTATTTATAATATTACCTCCTCACAATCTTAACAGCATCGGCAGTTACGGATCGTAACTTCGAGTCATCACCCAAAACAACTTCCACCGTATCTTCGCTAAAAAAGTATGTACCAAGTATACTCCAACCCTCTTCTGAGCTTTGTAAATTGATGAAGGCATTTTCTTCATCTCCATCATATATTACTTTAAAATGATATTCGGCGTCGCTACCTGAACGGCCCCTGCCGCCGCCTCTGCGACCACCTCTGCGTAGCTCTTCAGGTTTAAATACCCAATAATACAATTCGTATTGTCCGGCATCCGGAACAGGAATCTTCCATGTCGCCATTTGGCTACCACTTCCGCTCTTAATTATATAGGCTGAACGAACATGAGTGCCGTAATATTTCTCATTTGTTGTTAATGTCCATTTCAATGGAGGACGCCAACTTGATACACCAGAATAGCGGAACGAGTTATCGTCGACCTGCTCAAGCCATTGTGGTAAAAGACCCACTACTTCTGGAGAAGAAAGATTGAATAGGGTGGAATCTTCATTGTCTACAATCACTTCCCCTGGTATATCATAAGAGGTTGTTGCAACTATGAAATCTCCTTCTTCATCGATAAGTTTATTTCGCTCACGTATAATATTGTTTACCGGAAGGCTAATAGAGCTTGGTAAATTAGCAGAGATTAGTGTATTAATATTAATGCTACGCGGTGCCTCATCCCATACCGACACGAGTTTTTTAGTTTCACCTGCATTTAGCGATATTTTCCTTTTAGCCCGTGGGTCATACACATCTCCTTGCCTTCCTCCAAAATTTATTTCTACATCTATTATACCATCATAATCAGAATCATTGGTAATCTGTTGCTTAACAACAAACACTTCACCGTCGCGATTAGTAATTTGGGTAACTTCTGGAGTCCCCATTATATAAACCGGTAGAAGAGTTGGATATTGCCACGCTTTAAGTGGAGTTCGCAAATCTGCATTTGCAATCATTCCCATGGTATCCAACAAGTTCTCGAACCTCAAATTGGTGAAAATATTTCGTTGTAATACCGCACGAAGCGAATCTCTGTATTCTCTATACCCAATATTTTTCTCTGCATAAGCAAACAAATAATTAGCTTTCTGTGAGGTTACATTATCAAGTATATCCATATTATCTGGGTTGGAAAGCAATTCTTTAAATGGTGCTTGCTCCATTAGCAAACTAGCTTTTTCATTATTGCTTATCCCGTTCGTTTCTCTCATCCAACTGTTATTATCTGTTTTATTCTGTAAATAGAGCTCGATAAGTCGGTTTGAAACAGGCCACTCCGAAGAAAAAACGTTGTATCTGAAGTTATATAATTGAGGAAAAACAAAGAAAGGATTTGGTTTCACCGAAACATTCACCGATCCTCTGTTCTGCGACCAATCAAAACTAGATTCTGAGCGCTCGAAGAGCCTCATAAACTGGTTTAAGACACGTATTGCAGCATCTTCTTCGCTTATTTCTTGTCCGTTTTGTCGTGCCCTACTTATCTCACCACGCACGCCTTGCACCACATTTGCGTTATTTACTAAACTCCCTTTTTCAGGGAACAACACCATCTCGGGCTGCATCACCTCTTGTGCTTGAGTCCATGTACGCGCATAACTGTAAAACTGTACGGGAACCTCAATAAGAGAAAAACGACTAAACGAGTAGTCAAGCGAGTAGCTAGTTTCAATTGACCGTCGGCGCTCTCTTATTTGTGATGGAATTGTATCTACGATAGAGTTAAATACAGGTGAAAAATAATCATGTCCTTTTAAATGCCAAATACTGTATAGAGTCTCGTCCACCTCAACACTTTTCTGTTCATAATCACCTATGATAAGTGAAATGGATGGGGTGAGTAAATCAGTCTCATAAATAAAAACACTGTCGTAAGTAACTTCAGTAATTACTTTAGGACTTGGAGTTATTGATCTTTCTGTACGCTGTTCCATAGTATCCCTGCTCATCCTTCTTCTAGCACCATCCGGACCGGAAGGGCGCTCACCTCTTGAACGTCCCTCCGCTGAGGGCCGACCACCTACAGGCCTAACTTCACCGGGGCTGGGTCTAATTTCACCGGCAGGTTGGCCTCTTCTAGGTCCCCTAGCAGGTTGACCACCTGGTCTAACTCTAACTGAATCGCCTTCACTATTTATACCGGGTTGTCTTGCTGATTGTCTCTCAACCTGTTCTGCTTCTGTCGGTTCTACAGCGATTTTATTTATTACTGGCCATTTCATTTCTCCCTGCGACAACGCTTTTAAATTATTTATAGTCGTAACTTTCAATCTGAAATGACTAAAATATGACTGCTGCCAATCTGGGTTTTCACTGCTATACGACGTTCCTGGGCGTGGATACCAATATGTCTCGGGTGTGAATAACACATAGTTCTCATCTTGAAAACTGTATTTTTTATCTATCTTGAAAATATTACTAGCATATACTTCCTGTAAAACCTCGGCGGGGACATCCAAATAACTAAAACCTTCATCGATTACACCTTCGTATTTCAACGTTAAATTAACCTTATCCCCTAGCATTATTTCACGTCCAAAATCAATCAATAAGATTTGGTGATCGCGTGTAAATGCCAACTCTTTACTGTTTTCCATTACCTGGCTTACTACAAAACCGGGATTCAAAGAAAAAGTGAATATTTCTGCACCCTTCAATGCTTCCGCATGCATCTCAACTTCCGCAGAGATTTTACGTGGATGCTGTTTTATGTTGATATCATACTTATCTATCACCATTTTAGCACTGTTCACATACATATTATTCACCTCTGTATAGGTTTGTCGCATGTTTGATGCTTTTAGGAATGTAGATACATGATTATATGAAGCCCAAATCCCCGCAAAAACAAAAATAAACGATGCAACCAGCCAGCGATATCTTCCCATTTTTGTATTAGGGAGCCGCCTGAACAAGAAAATGGAAAGACAAATAAAACCTAATCCAAGAAAAAGATAAATCAATCGGTGATTAATTACTGTTGCCAAGTTCGAAAATCCAACGATTGAAGACTTCACTAATGGAAGATTATACACCATATAATCAAACAGATAATAAAACTTGTCTCCAATGTAAAAAAGTGTAAGGGCAATATAACCAAGCAAAATCACAAAAGTAATTGCCTGGTTTTTTAAGACAAGCATTAGTCCAATTGATAAACCAAATATATAAATTAAGGTAGGTATGCAGATTAACAAAAAATAAATCAGATAGGCTATCCAATCGATGGTTACACCTGACATAATATTAAAAGCAATGACCAAGACAATTATAACGAGGTCTAACCGTATGAAAACTCGCGTATTACCCCAAATCTTGCCAATTACGTATTCTGCATTACTAAGAGGATGTACATAAAAAACTTCGGAAGTATCAAGTTTTTTATCCGATTTTAAAAATTCGGATGACAGAAACATGGCAATAATTGCTTGCCCGGTATTTATAAACAGCAAATTTATGTATGGGATATTTGCAGGAAGTGCTTTCATCAACCAAAATCCGCCTGCTTGCTCTGAGACCAGCGCTACAAAATTAAATATACATAAAAACAGTATTGCCATTATGAGGAAAATCCTGTAAAACCAGCTCCTCATTAAAAGCTTACTCTCATATTTTGCAACCGACTGTATGTTATGTAATGCGAACATGCTTTTTTTCTTAAGATTATTAGTCCTCAACCCAACGATTCAATTTATTCTCCATATAATATACATATGCATGTTCTAGATTTGGGGGGTAAGGTTCTGCATCATAGCCCTCTATTTCATCGGCCACTACCTGTATTTCCCATCCTGCTCCCGACGGTATGGTAGTAATAACCGGATACTTTTTATCTACTATTGCCAGTTCATCGCCACTAATTTTCATTCGCCATACTTTTCCTTCCGCTTGTTTTATCATATCTTCAGGAGAACCGAAAAAAGCAAGCTCTCCCTTGTTCATTAAGGCCATGCAATTACAGGTACTTGATATATCTCCAACAATATGCGTGGATAAAATGATAGTGACATCTTGTTCACTTATTTTCGAAAGAAGGTTTCGAAAACGAATACGTTCTTCTGGGTCTAACCCTGTGGTTGGTTCATCTACTATAATTAATTTAGGATTATGAATTAGTGCTTGTGCAATTCCTAAACGTCGCTTCATACCTCCAGACAAACGACTGGCATAGCGCTCTCTAACATCAAATAACCCCACGCTTTCAAGCATTTCGTCTACGGCTTGACGACGCATCTTCCCGTTATTCATTCCGGATAAACGCGCAGCATAATCCAAAAACTCGTATGTTTTATATTTAGCAAAGAACCGAAAATCCTGAGGTAAATAACCAAGTATACCACGTACCTCTTTACGCTCTTTAATTAAGTTATATCCAAATACATCAATCTCCCCCGACGAAGGCTCCATTAGGGCTACAAGTATTCGCATAAGAGTAGATTTACCCGCACCATTAGGTCCTAAGAGTCCAAACATACCCGATGGAATCTCCATATTAATATCTTTTAATGCGTGATTCCCATTAGGGTATACCTTATTTAATGAACGTATTGATATATTCATTGTTAACTGATTGACGTATAATATATTTTGTACGGATTATTTTCACAAAGATTTATGTTAGACTTCGAAATAAAGTTTACAACCACAAGTTTAGTTAAATTTTTTCTAAATAACTCTATTTTAGTGTTCTTTAAAATATATTTTGAAAAGGGAAATATTGAATTTTACCGGGTAAGACTTTGTAACGACCGTTTTTCATCTCTGTTATTCTGTGTGGGGGACTTTGTGTTGTATCATCCTGTGTCGTCCTGATTTTTGTTTACTTTAACTCCCTACTAACTCCTGACTAAGTCCGTACCAACTCCTAATCAACCCTGTATAAATTAGAAGAAACTCAGGAGTTGGTAGGGCTTAAGTAAGCATTAAATCAGATATAGATTGGGTTTTAAAAAATCTTACAGTATTGAAAGGTCTTGTCCTATCGAATCGAACAAATTGCTCTTTCGATGGTTTATTCTTCAAAATAGATAAAAACTATTATGAAGGAATACAAAATAGACAGTTCTAAGGGAATGGAGATTGGTCTTTACTCTCTTGGCGATTTATTACCAGACGTGCATACTGGCAGCACTATCCCTGAGCAGGAAAGGATTCAAAATATTATTCAGTCGGCAAAATTGGCCGAAGATGCAGGCTTGGATATATTTAGTCTAGGAGAGAGTCATCAACCATATTTCATTAGTCAGGCGCACCAAGTGATACTTGCATATATAGCTGCAATAACATCAAAAATAAAACTATCAAGTGGTGTAACTGTATTAAGCACTGCCGATCCGTTGAGGGTTTATGAGGAATTCGCTACACTCGACCTACTTTCTAACGGTCGCATAGAACTTATTGCGGGACGCGCCTCCAGAACAGGTGTTTATAAATTGATGGGTATTAACTTGAGAGATTATGAAGCAATCTTTGAGGAGAAGTTTGAACTACTGCTTCAAATGAATAAGGAGAGAGTGGTTAATTGGGAAGGTAAATATCGTTCTGCGTTGGAGGACGCTGAAATTTTGCCACGTCCGCTTAATGACAAACTGCTAATTTGGAGAGGTGTGGGCGGTTCGCCTGCAAGTGCTATTAAAGCAGGACATCAAGGTGTACCAATGACACTTGCCACATTGGCTGGACCCGCATCAGCATTTAAAGATGCTATTGATGCCTATCGTATTGTGTTAGATAATAGCGGTTTCGATTCAAATAAGATGCCAGTTGCAACAACCAGCCTGTGCTATATTGCTGATGATACAACTACTGCAATGAGAGAGTATTTCCCATATATGAGTAGAGGTTTTGAACTAGTTAATGGTCGACCCTTCTCAAAATATCATTTTGCAGAAGCTAAAAACAGCAAAAACACGCTTATGGTTGGCGACTGGGAGCTGATTGTTGAAAAAATTATTTATCAACACGAGCTTTATGGACATCAACGCTTTCTTGCACAGGTAGATTTCGGTGGACTGCCATTTTCTAAAATTGAGAAGATTATCGACTTGCTTGCAAACAAGGTTGCACCTGTTGTAAGAAGAGAAACAAAGAAGGATTAAATTAAATATGAAGATTTTAGGTATATCGGGATCGATAAAGAGTCAGAAAACTATAACAGCAGTAGAAACTATACTGCAAGCCATTAAGAATAAAGATGAATCTATTGAGACCGAACTGATTAGTTTGGGCGATTACAATATTGCTTATAGCGATGGAAGAGATTATCGTGATTATGATGGCGATACAAACACGGTAATATCAAAAGTGATGGCTGCCGATGCTTTTATTATTGGCACACCTGTATATCAGTCGTCCATCCCCGGAGTTTTAAAAAACTTATTTGATTTACTTCCTAAAGATGCGTTTATTGATAAAGTGGTAGGGATTGTTACCACAGCCGGTTCTGATAAACATTTTCTTATGGTGGAATCTCAACTCAAACCTATTCTCAACTATATGAAAGCCATTATCGTTCCTAAATATGTGTTTATAAATGAGGCTTTCTTTCTTAATGATAAAATTGTAAGCGATGATATTGAGTTTCGCGTAAAACAGCTTGCAAACGATACAGTTAATGTAACGGAGGTGGTGCAGGAGTTGAAGAAAAAGAGAGAAGAAGAGTTTGATTTTTAACTTTCAAAATCACTCTTTATGTCACTTTCAAATTTATATCAATTGGAGAAATTGATTAAATGTTTCTGTATAGAGCAAAATATTAATAGAACAAATTAATGATAATATTGAAAAGAAAAGTTTGAAAAGATTTGATGTTAACAAAAATAATTGTACTTTTGCAACCGCAATAGAGAAATTTATTGTATTTCGGGGTGTAGCACAGTCCGGTTAGTGTACCTGGTTTGGGACCAGGGGGTCGCGAGTTCGAATCCCGCCACCCCGACGAAATATAAAAATCCTGATAGTTATTATTTAATAATTTCTATCAGGATTTTTTTATATTATTATTTTTACTCTTTTTATTCTAATTATCAACCCTGATAAATTGGTCATACGTAGTAAATTCTAAGTCGATACCATAAGGTTTCAAGCCTATACTTTGATATAAACCAAATTGATATGGCATCTAGTTTAAATTAAGGTTTACTTGTTTGCATAATAGTTATCTTTGCTACATATCGTCATATTTATTTTTATTAGCGGGAATTAAAAATTACAGATTTATAGATGAATGCAAAACAAATGAATGCTTCAAAATGGCTCGGCAAAAGAATGTCGGGTGCAAGAGGCAGATATATAATAGCTTCAATATTCACGCTTTTGAGTGCAATATGCTTTGTTGTGTTTAGTTGGCATCTGTCGATATTTGCAGCTAATTGGCTGGATGACGGCATAATACTACCTAGACTGATGATATACGCATCAATCTTTTTAGCGGGACGATATTTATTTGCTCATTTAGAGTCGAGAAGCAATTACTACGCAGGGAATGAAATAGTAGCCGATATAAAAAAAGAGCTTTTTCCTGTACTTTTAAGAGATAGCAATTTGGATTCTACATCAAGTGCATTATATGTAACTAAGATAAGTGACGACTTGAGACCCTATTTTGCATTTTTTGTTCCTTATTCAGTAGCTACAGCTGTAGTAAGTGTTGTGCTGCTTGTTATATGCTTTGTGGTAGAAAAATGGGTTGCTATAATATTGTTAATTGCGTTGTTGGTAATTCCTATACAGATGGCAGTGATTGGCATTGGGGCTGAATCTATTCATAAGAAACATACAAATTTGTTTCTCAAATATTCAGCAGTATTTTATAACCGATTGCAAACAGTTGCTGAGATTGTTAATTTGAACAACTTCAAGCCACAATATAAGTTTTTAAAACGCAAGAGTGAGGAGTTGAACCATGCTACAACAAATGTGATGAGGGTTGCAATACTATCATCGGCTGTACTGGAGTTGTTTGTTACTATCGCTATAGCTGCAATTGCAATATACTTAGGTATGAGTCTTATGGGGATTATGAACGGTGAAAATTATGGTAAAGGGTACGATTTTGGAACCGCGTTATTCTTGCTTACTATTACACCTTATTTTTTCTTTTATCTTAGAAAGTTTGTAAGTGCTTATCACGACAGGAACAGAGCTCTGGCAGCTGCTGAATTGTTAATACCATTACTTACAAAGGATGAAGAAAAACCTTTTTCAGATGAAAGTGAGCCTATTGAAGATTTACATATCGACAATCTAAACTTCTCCTACCCCGACTCACCTGTGAAAGTGTTACATAATATCAATCAGGAATTCCCTGATAAAGGTCTTGTTTTAATTAAAGGAATATCGGGATCGGGGAAATCTACATTGTTGAAAATATGTGCAGGAAGCCTTGTTGCTCGTGAAGGAATAGTGTCGGTTAATGGAAAAGAAAATGACTGGTCGCGTCAATGGCTAAAGGTTAATAGTTCGTATATGAATCAGTTTCCATTTTTATTTGATGGCACGTTAAAGTATAACGTTTTTCTAAATAAAGATTCTAACGATAAAGAATCATATCCTCAGTTTTTGAATAGGATATTAGATAAAAAAGAAGATGGGTGGGATACTATTCTAAGTCACAATGGCAAACAACTATCGGGAGGTGAGCGTCAACTAGTTACGCTTGCAAGGATGATGCTTCACCCCAAACCTATTGCATTATTAGATGAACCAACTGCTAATTTAGATTCAGACACAACCGAGATTATTATTTCGGAGATTGTACATATGGCACAAGAAAGATTAGTGATTGTGGCATCGCATGAACAGAAATTTGAGGCTGTAGCAGATTCAATTTTAAATTTAAACTGGGGTGAAAAAATGGTGTATGCGTAATTTTATTATTAAATATATTGTGGATCCTTTTAAAGGAAAATGGAGAAGAGGCTTTTTCCTTTTAGCTTTATGGACTGTTGCTTTTGTGGCTTTGCCTGCTATTTCGGGATGGTTTCTGGCAATTTGCAGTGTAGTATTTGTTACAGCTAATATTGGTTTTTCTTATCTAGTACCCTCGGCGATAATACGGCTTCTGGCAATATTTAGAACTGCTACTCGCTATTTCGAGAGATTAGAAAACCATAAGACTACATTGGACGTGCAACAGAGTTTGCAACTGAAAATATTCAAATCGGTTGCCAGATTGCCTTATTTCAAAAAACAGGTAAATAATAACTCATCGTTATTGGAAAACAGCACTCATGGTATTGATCAGATATTAAACCACATACTACTTTGGTTGCTGCCTTTTGCTGCTTTACTTTTAACTATTTCAGTTTATTTCATATTTCTTGTAATATTTTCTCGTGTTATAGCATTTGAATTCTTAATATCGTCAGTGATACTTTTGTTTTTGGTTCCTCAATTTGTATACAGAAGAAACAAAATATTGTACTCTCAATTAAAAGATATTAGGGAGGATAATCATCAATCTCTAATACAAAGTTTTAGAGGAAGGATAGAGATATCTAAATATAATATGGAGGATAAGGCCATTGAGAGTAATGAACATAATAGAGTTAAGATTGAACGATTAGAAAGTAAGATTCAAATCAATTCTTTCTATCTTCAGTTAATAGCAGGACTTGGTTTTAGTTATATAGCTTCATTTCTGCTATGGCATTCTAGTCAGCTAGGCATGAATGCCCCCCTTGCAATTGGCATATTCTTTGGAATAATGGCACAGGCAGAATTATCTGAGATGCTATTTTCTGGTAAATCGGAAAAGAGTTCTGTTGAGCATCAGATAAAAGATATTGATTCTATTATAAATGCGGGCAGTACTTCAGTGGAAGATGTAAAAGTTAGTTCGATACTGGAACAATTACAACTAAAGAATTTAAGAGCAATGATACCGGATACACCTGTAAAAGTTGGTGCCCTTTCGCTTAATATAAACAAAGGTGAGTGGGTAACATTGTATGGAGAAACAGGAAAAGGCAAAAGCACTTTATTAAACAGTCTTTTCTATCCTGAGTATGTTGAGGAAGGAACTATTGTTTGGAATGATGAGAAAATAACAAATCTTCCGATTCCCGAAGCAATATATGTAACTCAAAAAGCCTACTTGCTAACAGGTACGTTGCGAGAAAATTTTGAAGGATATTCAGATGAAGAAATTGAGGATGTTCTAATTACTGTTGATTTGGCAACTTGGCGCTCATCCCTCTCGGATGGGCTGGGAAGCTGGATTGGGGAAAATGGTGAAATATTAAGTGGTGGACAGAGAAAGAAGTTATTACTGGCTCAGGCTTTACTTAAACGCCCTCAATTACTGGTTGTTGATGAACCCACAGCAGGTATTAGCACAGAAAATGCAATTGCTATTTTTCAAAATATACAAAATCGATATCCGGGTATCACAATTTTGATGGCAACTCATCTTAAAGAGTTTGAAAAGGTGGCCGATAAAGTGGTAAGTATTTTATAATTGTGTACATTTGCATATTGAATTTAACGTAACAGAACGGAAGTTATTTATGTATAGAACAAACACTTGCGGCGAGCTTAGACTTGCTGATGTAAACAGAGAAGTAACACTGGCGGGATGGGTATCCAAGATTCGCAGAATGGGAGGAATGACCTTTATCGACTTGAGAGACAGGTATGGAATTACTCAATTGTCTTTTAATCAGGAGGTAAATCACGATCTGTGTGAACAAGCTAATAAGCTGGGGCGTGAATGGGTTATTCAGGTAATAGGAAAAGTAATGGAAAGAAGTAGTAAAAACAATAACATCCTAACAGGTGAAATTGAGATTATTGCTTCTGAACTTAATGTTTTAAACGCTTCTAAAACTCCTCCTTTTACTATTGAGACAGAGACAGACGGTGGTGATGAGATAAGAATGAAATATAGATATTTAGATCTTCGTCGTAATGTTGTTCGCAAAAACCTTGAACTTCGTCATAGAATGGCATTTGAAACTCGCAGGTATTTAGATGAAAAAAACTTTATGGAAGTTGAGACCCCCGTTTTAATTGGCTCAACACCAGAAGGAGCACGCGACTTTATTGTCCCATCTAGAATGAATCAGGGAGAGTTTTATGCATTACCTCAATCGCCTCAATTGTTTAAACAGTTATTGATGGTTTCGGGCTTTGACCGCTACTTTCAGATAGTAAAATGCTTCAGAGATGAAGATTTGAGAGCAGATAGACAGCCTGAGTTTACGCAGATCGATTGTGAAATGTCGTTTGTTGACCAAAATGATGTTCTGAATATATTTGAAGGACTTACTAAACATCTTTTTAAAACTATTAAAGGTGTTGATATTCCTAATTTTCCTCGTATCAGTTATGCCGATGCAATGAAACTTTATGGTTCAGACAAACCTGACACACGTTTTGAGATGAAGTTTACTGAGATAAAAGAGCTGACAGGTGGTGTTGGGTTTGGAGTATTTGATTCTGCTGAATATATAGGAGCTATATGTGCACAAGGTTGCGCAAGTTATACACGCAAGCAGGTGGATGAATTAACAGATTTTGTTAAACGCCCACAGATTGGTGCTCTTGGACTTATTTATGTAAGATATAATGAAGATGGTTCTATAAAATCTTCAGTTGACAAATATTACAACGAAGAGATTCTGAAAAAATGGCTTGAAAAATGTAATGCAAACCCGGGTGATTTATTACTAGTATTAAGCGGAGAGACAGAAAAGACTCAAAAACAATTGAATGAACTGCGACTAGAAATGGGCACTCGTCTAGGTTTAAGAGATAAAGAGAATTATAAATGTCTTTGGGTAGTAGAATTCCCGCTTCTCGAAAAGGATGAAGAATTGGGACGATTTTTTGCCAAACATCACCCATTCACCTCTCCAATGGCTGAGGATATTACACTTCTTGATAGTGATGCAGGTGCAGTTCGCGCAAACGCTTATGATTTGGTTATTAATGGTGTTGAAATTGGCGGTGGTTCTATTCGTATACACGATAGCAGCCTTCAAAAGAAAATGTTTTCTGTACTAGGTTTTACTGATGAACAGGCAGAAGCACAGTTTGGCTTCCTAATGAAAGCATTTCAATATGGTGCTCCTCCACATGGTGGTATTGCATTTGGGTTAGACAGGTTTGTATCTATACTGGCCGGTCTCGACAGTATTAGGGATACTATTGCATTTCCAAAAAACACAGCTGGAAGAGATGTTATGATTGATGCTCCTTCAACTGTAACCGAAGATCAGCTTGATGAACTTGGTATAATGTTAAAGCCCGAAGAAAAGAAGTAAGTTTACTTAAACATAGTTTAACAGAGATAGAAAAAGCTGCCCATTTGAGCAGCTTTTTCTTGTATCAGTTATTAAACTTAATATCGCTTTAGTTATATTGAATAACCATTTGCATATGTTTTATGGAAAAGTCTGTGTGCATCTGCTTCAGGATCATCAACAAATGTTTCTGTAGATGGATTCCACTTAATTGGACGTCCCATATCGTCAGCAATATTTCCAAGTGTACATACAACACATGAGCTGTGTCCTATTTCTACTGGTACAACTGGCTCGGTTCTGTTTTTAACCGATTCAATAAAGTTGGTAAGATGAGGTATCTGTGTTTCGTATGCACCTTCTGTATTCTCTATTTTAGCAGGAAGAAGACTATCGTCAGACGCAATATAATGATCTCTAGAGATTTCTATCCAACCCTTATCTCCCCAAAACTTAACACCTTTGGTCTTTTGCTCATTAAATGGTTCTTCGGTCATTACCACACCATTTTCATAAATAAAGGTAAGGAATTTAGTATCCTGATATCCTGCAGGGATAACTTCAACAGGACCACTTTTATCCATACCTATTGCCCACTGAGCAATATCAAACATGTGTGCTCCCCAATCGGTTGTGAATCCACCGCCTATTTCTTTATACCAACGCCAAGCTCCCCAAAACTGTTCATTTTGATCGGGATTAAGAGAAATTGGAGGGTTAAGTTGGGAATTGTAATGCACATATTCAGAGGGACCTAACCATAACGGCCAGTTTAGATCTGCAGGGACAGCTTCCTCAGGAAGATCGTAAGGTATAGGTGGTGCTCCTACGTAAGCATTAATACGCTCAATTTTACCTAATTTACCATCTTGTACCATTTTGACTGCATGCTGAAAATTAGCATCTGAGCGTTGCTGACTACCTACTGCTAAGATAACTCCATTATCACGAACAGCTTTTGTTAGTGCCTGGCCTTCTTTAATAGTAAATGTTAATGGTTTTTCAAGATAAATATCTTTCTTAGCTTTACATGCTTCTATAGCAATAAAAGCATGAGAGTGATCGGGTGTTGCTATAACTACAGCATCTATATCTTCTCGAGCGATCAGATCGGAATAATGCTCATAAGTTTCAATAGAAACCTCAATACCATTTTCTCCATAATGCTCATTTACTCTTTTCAAAAACCTTTCTCTTTTGATGCCATATACATCGCAGCCTGCAACTACTCTAACATCAGACATACCAATGTAGCCGTTTAATAAGTACATCGCTTGTTGACCTAGTCCAATGAATCCAAGACGTAAAAGACCATCATCAGTGGTTGCTTTCTTGTTTTGTTTACAAGATGCAAGGAACTGAGGAAAAACTACTACTCCAACTGCACCTACTGCTGCAGATTTAATAAATTTTCTTCTAGATAATTGATTACTCATGACTTTTAGATAATAATTATGTGTAACATTTTGTTTTCCACGCAAATATAGCTCAATTTTTAAACTATTATACTAAATTAACCAAAAAGTGTCATTTTAATGAGGATAAAAAAATACCATAAGCTTAAAGATAATCTTCAAACTTATGGTATAAACTAATTATTGATTTAACCTTTAATGGTTATTAAGACAAATATATCCGTTATTGAAATTACTATAAATTAGGATTAACGCTGTTCCAGTCGGCTGTAGCAGGAATAATTCCCATAGAAATAACCTCGTCACGTAATTTTACAAGATGACCATAGCTCTGTTTCAATTCCGCAATTTCTGCATCAGTACCTTTAACTTCTCCAAAAGCAACACCATTTTCATCTAATGTAGTTTCCATTGCCATCATGATGTGATCAAATCCCTGACCGTTAACATAGCAACCTGAAGGCCATCTGAATGCTTCTCCACCCATTGTAGCACGTATCATCTCAACTGATGTGTATGATGGGCTTTGGAAAGATGAACGTCCGCGAAGTTTAATGATGTTGGCACCACCTTTTGTAACACGTACTTTAAGATCAGCCCATTGCTCTTCTGTAAATGCATCTGTTCCGATAAGTTCCGCAAGTGGTTTACCATCGATTAGAGCAGTAGAGGCAAATACTGCCATTTGCTCACCGTGGCCACCATATGTGCGAGCACCTGTTACTTTGCTTTGAGATACACCAAAATGCTTAGCTAATTCACTCTGCAATCTTGTGCTATCTAATGCAGCAAGAGTTGTAACTTGTGAAGGTTTTAAACCTGAGAAGATAAGAGCAACTAAACCAGTAATATCAGCTGGGTTAAAAATGATTGTAAGATGTTTCAAATCGGGGCAATATGATTTGATATCTTTTCCTAGCTGAGCAGCAATTTCTGCGTTCCCTTTAAGTAGATCTTCACGCGTCATACCATCCTTACGAGGAGCACCACCTGAAGAAATCATGAATTTTGAGCCTGTGAATGCCTCTTTTACATCTGTTGAGTATGTAAAGTTGACACCATCAAAACCACAATGACGCATTTCTTCAACTACTCCCTCTAGACCTTTTTCAAATGGGTCGAAAAGACAGATATTTGGAGTTAAGCGCATCATAGCAGCTGTTTGAGCCATGTTGGAACCAATCATACCGGCAGCACCAACAATAGTTAATTTGTCGTTCGTTAAAAAACTCATAATTTAATTCTATTTTAATGTTAATATTTATCTTACGAATGGGAATTTTTCGGACATCAAATATACAAAATCTTACTCTAACTTCATCTATGTAATATTATAATATTCACTAAACATATGTTTGAATCTTCCTAAATTAAACTCCATGCCACTGTAAGTCCTGCCATTACAATTGCAACCATACTCATAAGTTTGATGAGAATATTTAATGATGGTCCGGAAGTATCTTTAAATGGATCGCCAACTGTGTCACCTACAATTGAAGCTTTGTGACACTCACTTCCTTTACCACCAAGATTGTCCATTTCTATATATTTCTTTGCATTATCCCAAGCTCCTCCTGAATTGGCCATAAAGATTGCCATTACGAATCCTGAACCAAGTCCTCCTGCCAATAATCCCATTACACCAGATACGCCCATAAATAGACCAGTAAGTATAGGAGCTGCTACGGCTAGTAGTGAAGGCAACAGCATTTCACGTTGTGCCCCTTTGGTTGATATTGATACACATAGCGAATAATTAGGCGTTTCTTCGCCGGTTAGTATACCTTTTATCTCAAGAAACTGACGACGAACCTCTTCTACCATCTTTTGTGCAGTTCTGCCTACAGCATTCATTGTTAATCCGCAAAAAAGGAAAACCATCATAGATCCTAGAAATATACCAGCTATTACTTTTGGGTTCATTAAAGTAACCTGATAGTAGTTCATAAAATCCACAAAGCTGGCTTTTACTACTTCAATAGTTTCACCGTTACTCATTTCTAAAAGGGTGTCACCCGTTCTTAAAAGTGCTACCCGAAGTTCCTCAACATAAGATGCCATTAATGCTAAACCTGTTAATGCAGCAGAACCAATAGAAAATCCTTTACCAGTAGCAGCTGTTGTATTACCTAGCGAGTCGAGCATATCGGTTCTGTTTCTAACTTCAGGATTTAAATTACTCATTTCGGCTATTCCACCTGCATTGTCTGCAATAGGACCATAAGCATCAGTAGCCAAAGTTATGCCTAATGTAGAAAGCATACCAACAGATGCAATAGCTATACCATACAAACCCATACTTACACTTTCGGCAGTGAGCATATTAGTAATATCAAATCCTGTAGCAGAAAGAAATGAGATAAGTATAGCAAATACAATTGTTAAAACGGGAATGGAGGTGGAAATAAATCCTGTGCCAAGACCCGAAATAATAACTGTTGCAGGTCCTGTTTTAGCACTTTCTGCTATTCTAATCGTTGGTTTGTGAGAAGAGGAGGTGAAATATTCTGTTCCCTTACCAATAATTATTCCTGCTAAGAGACCCGTGATTACTGAAAATGAAAGTCCCATCCAGTTACTGAAATCAAGAAGATAAAGTATAATAAAAGTACATAAAGCTATAAATATTGCACTGATATTTACTCCTCTATTTAGAGAATTCATTAATTCTTGAATGTTAGCATCATCTTTAGTTTTTACAATAAAGATGCCCAATATAGACAAAAACACTCCTATAGCAGCTATAATCATTGGTGCAAATACAGCATTTTGCTGCATAGTTGGATTCAACACAAATGCTGATGCACCAAGTGCGGCGCTTGATAATATTGACCCACAATACGACTCATATAAATCGGCGCCCATTCCTGCCACATCTCCAACATTATCTCCAACATTATCTGCAATAGTAGCAGGGTTGCGTGCGTCGTCTTCTGGTATTCCCGCCTCCACTTTTCCAACTAAATCTGCACCTACATCAGCTGCTTTGGTATATATGCCTCCACCAACACGTGCAAACAATGCTTGTGTTGAGGCTCCCATACCAAAAGTAAGCATTGTTGTTGTAATCATAATAAGCTTATGACCCGCATCCACATCGTCCTCGAAATAATCGAGAATTAAATACCATGCAGAAATATCAAGCAAAGCAAGACCTACTACAACCAACCCCATTACTGCTCCAGATCTAAATGCAACCTTTAATCCGTAATTTAGTGAGTGTTGTACAGCATTAGCGGTTCTTGCAGATGCGAATGTTGCTGTTTTCATACCAAAGAAACCTGCTAAGGCTGAAAAAAACCCACCTGTGATAAACGCAAAAGGCACCCAATTATTTTGCATTCCAAAATAAGCCATCACGGTAAATATGAGTGCAAGAATAATAAAAACAATTAGAACAACTTTGTATTGTTGTTTAAGATAAGACATTGCGCCTTCACGGATGTATCCGGCTATAGTTTTCATTTTCTCTGAACCCTCACTCTCCTTCATCATATTTGTGAAGAAATAGTACGCAAATATCAGAGCAACAACCGAGGCAATCGGAACAAGATAGAAGTATTTCATAGGCTATTAATTTAGATTCTCTGCAAATATGCAAAAAATATTATAAATAATATAAAAACAGCCCAATAAAAAAACCACCCCATAAGGAGTGGTTTTTAATATATAAGTTTCAGTATATCAGTTATCTGATTTTTTTGTAACCATAAACTGCTCTATCACCTAATTCCTCTTCTATTCGAAGTAGTTGGTTGTATTTTGCAGTACGGTCTGAACGGCTTAGTGAACCAGTTTTAATTTGACCTGCATTAGTTGCAACAGCTATATCCGCAATTGTAGAATCTTCAGTCTCTCCCGAACGATGAGATGTTACACTTGTGTAACCATGTCTGTGAGCCATTTCAATTGCATTGAGTGTTTCCGTTAATGTACCAATTTGATTAACTTTGATAAGAATTGAGTTTCCACAACCCATTTGAATACCTTTTTCAAGGAAATCAACATTAGTTACAAATAAGTCGTCACCTACTAATTGACATTTATCACCAATTTTATCTGTCAATAGTTTCCAGCCATCCCAGTCGTTTTCGTGCATACCATCTTCAATTGAATCAATTGGATATTTAGAAATTAACTCTTCAAG
The DNA here is from genome assembly GCA_015478775.1 of Fermentimonas sp. Taxonomy (GTDB): domain Bacteria; phylum Bacteroidota; class Bacteroidia; order Bacteroidales; family Dysgonomonadaceae; genus Proteiniphilum. The sequence goes on from JADMKP010000007.1 coordinate 144,608, forward strand.
ATAAGCAGCCTGCTCTTCGCTCGTACGTTTTTTACCGTTAGGTCCTTCAAATTTTGAGTAGTCGTAAATACCATCTTCATAAAATTCAGAAGCTGCACAGTCAAGTGCAATTTTAACATCCTCTCCAGGAATATAACCAGCATTCTTAACAGCTGTAAGAATTGATTCAAGAGCTTCCTCTGTTCCGCCGGCAAGATTAGGCGCGAAACCACCCTCATCACCAACTGCTGTACTTAAGCCTCTGTCGTGAAGAACTTTCTTTAATGCATGAAATACTTCAGTTCCCATACGAAGTCCTTCCTTGAATGATTCTGCACCTACAGGACGAATCATAAATTCTTGGAATGCAATAGGAGCATCTGAGTGAGAACCTCCGTTTATAATATTCATCATAGGTACAGGAAGTACATATGTATTTGTTCCACCGATATAACGGTAAAGTGGAAGACCAAGATAGTCAGCCGCAGCTTTTGCTACTGCTAAAGATACACCAAGGATAGCATTTGCCCCAAGGTTTGATTTAGTTTTTGTTCCATCCAGTTTTAGCATTGTTGCATCAATCTGGTTTTGTTCTAAAACATTTAGTCCAATTAATGCAGGTGCAATAGTTTCGTTAATATTTTCTACTGCTTTTAATACTCCTTTACCGAGGTAACGACCTTTATTGCCATCACGAAGCTCTAATGCTTCATTTTCACCTGTTGATGCTCCTGAAGGTACTGCTGCACGTCCAAATGCACCCGACGATGTTAATACATCAACTTCGATTGTTGGATTTCCTCTTGAATCCAAAATTTCACGACCTAAAATACTTAAAATTCTCATGTTGTTGAATTTAATATATATAATAAATTTATCTTCATTTGTGTATAGCTATCACTTACTAAAATATAACCTAAAAACTAAAGTGAAACCATGCTGATTGAGAACACAAATATACAAATTTTTCTTGTAAATTCAAGTATTTAAACTATAATTAATATTATATTTCCACCTGAATTTAAACTACTTATCTAACCTACTGCATTTACATTTGCTATAAGTTGGCTTAGATTAGAAGTGATAAGTTTTACTGAGATTGCCATAAGTATGACACCAAAAAATTTACGAAGAATATAAGATCCAGTATCACCAAGCATCCTTTTTACCGAACTTAAATATCTCAAAACGAAATACACTACAATCATGTTGATTAGTACAGCTAATATGATATTTATTGTATGATACTCTGCCCTCATTGAAAGAAGTGTGGTAAAGCTACCTGGACCTGCTATAAGTGGGAAAACAACTGGGAAAAGCGTTGATGAATTGTCAGAAGAAGGATTATCATTCTTGAAAATCTCGACGCCAAATATCATCTCTATGGAAATTATTAATAAAACTATTGCTCCTGCAACAGCAAAAGCAGATATATCAACCTGAAATAATTTTAAGAGCCACTCACCAATAAAAAGAAAGCCAATTAAGATAATCAGAGAGTATAATGTAGCTTTCTCGGGATGTATTGATCTATTTTGACTTTTTATATTTAAGAAAATGGGCACTGAACCAGGGGCATCTATTATAGCAAATAATACTAAGAATGCACTAATAATTTCAAGGATATTAATGTTCATGATTCACAGATAATTTAGAAAAAAGAAAGTTTACTGTTACAATTTGAGCACAAAAATACAATTTTACAGTATATTTTCAAATGAAAAACCATATTTTGCTATCAACTAATTCAATCTTTCAAAAGAAAATGGTGTAGGATGAACATAGTTTAGATATTTAATGATTTTGAATGAATTAAAATGGTGAAAAAATCTTTTTCTGTAACTATTTAGATTTGCACAATTATTATTACAATCGCTCAAAATCTCTATGAGGTTTATTTCTGTAAGAAAGTTTTGAAGAGCTGGATGAAGTTGAAATAGTAAGGGTAATATTTCACTTTCATTCTTTTTATAAAAACTATCTTTTATTTCAAATAGAGATTTCAAATGAAAAAACGATTGTTGTGAGTATACCTTAATTTTTCTATCAGGCTCATCCAATATTTTTTGTATAGCTGGTCCTGTTCCAAAAGGAACCCGATCTGAGAACCTTGCCATAGGAAAAACATAAGTCTCGTAAAGCTCATTTATATGACCAAGCGGAAATATCTTTTGTAAAAAGTAAAAATCTTCCCCTCCCTGTTGTCTCCCCATACCTCCCACCCTAACATATGCATCGGCAGAAACAGCAAAAGCAGACCCAATAGTATGAAAATAATAAGGAAATCCTATATATTTGAGCCTCTCGCTGAAATAGTGTAAATACATTTCGTACTGCCTTATAGCACTTTCAATATCTTTGTCATTATCCTCTACTCGGTGATGAAAGTTATGAATAGTAGCGTTTAGTTTCTCATTTCGGCTAAACTCATCATAAATGGAAGTGAAAAAGTTTTCTGACACTTCACAATCTGCGTCCAGTGATATAATTATCCCCTTACTATTATTATTTGAATAAAAATGATCGATTGCAAGGTCCATTCCTATCTTTCTTGCTAAACCAACTCCAGCATGTTTTCTCGGAAGATTCTCACACAATAATGAAAAATATATTAAGTTGACATTATTATTTAAAATAGCAAACCGCTCAACTTCATTGAAAGTTGAACGGTTTTGCAATAAAATATCATGATGTGCATTTATAGCAGAATTTATAATAACTACTACTAATATATTAGCATTAGGTTTATTAGTATTTCTTATACTTTGCAATGTGTGTATGAGTTTCATCTCATTATAGCAAGGTATAACTACAATTATATCTGCATTTGCATTATTCGGAAATCTAGAATTAATATATTTTCCAGAATGCTTTTGCAAGTATGATGACCAATGTTTCAAATTACATGAAACAGTTATTATTCTGTCGTTGCAGTTGCAGGACCATATTTATTATTAAGAAACTGTATTACTTCTTCCGTAACATCATATTTATCTTTTGCATAAATAAGTGTACTTGTTGAAATATTACTGAAAATAACCTCAAAATTGCGGGTTTTATTAAATTCTTCAATTCTTACTTTTATAGTGTCTTCCATCTGAAGATTCAACTTTTGTTGCTCAAGAAGGAACTCTTGAGATAAACGCTCCGCCAACTGCTGATACTCTTGATTCATTTTCATTATACGCTCTTGCTCTTGCTGTGCTCTCTCCTGACTTAAGAAAGCGTTATTTCGCAATTTACGCTCAAACTCTTGTGCTGCTGAGTTAATCTGATTTTCGCGTTGGTTAAGAGTGGCACGCGTGCTTTCTTCTTTTCTCAATAGCGATTCATTTAGATCTTTTGCAAAATTATAGTTTACTAATAATGAATCTACATTTACATAGGCAATGGGTAATGTAAATGATGAATCATTTAATAAAACTGAAAGGTTTTTTCCATTCTCTTCTTTTGAATTGGAATTAGAATTAAAATGCAGAATAAATAGAATAATAACTGCTACAGCTAACACTCCGCTAACTATGTAATTGGTGTAACTCTTCATTTCAGGATATTTATAAATTTTCTTTTTTTAATAATTTTACTACTGGACTCTCTTTATATCGAAATTCTGTATCTTGTGAAGTGGCACAGCTAATACCTCTATCCTGCATAGCTTTACTAGCTCCGATATGAGTGTTTGGGAATTCACCATTTTTAGTAAAGAAAACTCGAATACCCATCAATAAAAAGGCTATTAACCCTAGTGCAATACCTATTATTAGTGTTTGTAACATAATATACTCCTTTAATTCAAGAGCAAAGATAGTGGAATTAACTTATTACACTGCTAAATTTGTCATTAAAGATGCTAAATTTATTGCACAACCCCCTTTTTTCCACTATTTTTATGGCTTACTTAATATCAACCCGGTTAAATAAAATTACTTTTTAAAATTAAATACATTATGCCAATCAGAGACTTACAACCTGCAGCTATCTGGAATTACTTCTATGATATAACACAGATACCCAGAGCATCTAAAAAAGAAGAAGCTATACTTTCTTACCTGTTAGACTTCGCAAAGAAGCATAACCTTGAAGCTAAACAGGATAAAGCAGGTAATATTATTATTACCAAGGAAGCTACACAAGGTAAAGAAAAACTTCCAACTCTTATTTTACAATCACATGTTGATATGGTATGTGAAAAAAACTCGGACGTTGAACATAATTTTGACATTGACCCAATAGAAACCATTATTGATGGTGATTGGGTAAAAGCAAACGGAACTACTTTGGGGGCCGATAACGGAATTGGAGTTGCTGCAGAACTTGCACTTTTGGCTGCCGACGATATTTCTCATGGTAAAATTGAAGCTCTTTTTACTGTTGATGAAGAGACTGGACTTACTGGTGCCCACTCACTTGAGAAAGACTTTCTTACTGGCAGTCTCCTTATAAACCTTGACACTGAAGAAGAAGGTGAGATTTATATTGGTTGTGCGGGTGGTAAAGGAACAAAAGCTTATTTTGATTACAAAGAAAAAGATTCTCCTAAAAAATACTTCTGGTTCAAAATTAAAGTCAAAGGATTGCGCGGCGGTCACTCAGGAAGTGACATAGATAAAGGCTTTGGAAATGCTAATAAGATTCTTACCCGCTTTCTTCACTCTCTTACAAGAAAAAAATATGGAATGTTGCTTTCTAGAATTGAAGGAGGCAACTTGCATAATGCTATACCTCGAGAAGCTAATGCGATATTAGGTATTAAAGAAAAATATAAAGAAGATATACGTATAAAGCTGAATAATTTTCTTGCAGATATACAAGAGGAACTTAAACACACCGAGCCCAATATCGATATCCAGATGGAATCTGTACAAATACCATCTAAAGTTATAAATAAAGGTACTACTGAAAGTCTTATCCTTGCTCTTTATGCATGCCCGCATGGAGTTATAGGTATGAGTGAAGATATTCCCGGACTAGTAGAAACCTCCACCAACCTGGCATCAATAAAAATGCTTTCGGATAGGAAAATTGAAATTGGCACTAGTCAACGTAGCTCTTCTGAATCGCAAAAAAAGTATATTGTGAATATGGTAACTTCTGTATTTGAGTTGGCAGGTGCTAAAATTGTGAACAATGATGGATATCCAGGTTGGCAGCCAAATCCAGACTCAGAGTTATTAAAAGTAGCACAAAATGAGTACAAGAAACTTTATAATAAAAAACCAAAAGTTAAGGCTATTCATGCTGGACTTGAATGTGGCCTGTTTCTTGAAAAATATCCAAATCTTGATATGATTTCAATTGGGCCCGATATGACAGATGTGCATTCACCAGATGAGAAAATGAAAATATCCTCAGTAGGTAAATTCTGGGATTACCTATTAAAGATTGCAGAAAATCTTCCTGAAGAGAAGTAGAGAAGCTGATAAATTGATTAATCTAAGATTTTATACAATAATTATTTTATTGTTTATTACCCTCACAGAAATTGCATCTCAAAACAATTTCCGAGTGTTGTTTTACAATGTTGAAAATCTTTTTGATGTACGTGACGATTCTCTAACAGATGATAACGACTTCCTTCCAGACGGTTTTATGCGATGGAACGAATGGAAGTATAGAGAGAAGTTGAAAAATATAACAAAAGTAATAACAGCAGTTGGGGGTATGTATTCACCGGCATTAGTGGGGTTATGCGAAATAGAAAATGATTCTGTCTTGTATGACCTTACTAAACGCTCGGCTTTAAGTGTTCAGGGTTATGACTTTATCAATACCAACTCACCCGATGAAAGGGGTATTGATGTAGCACTACTCTTTCAAAGACACCAGTTTAAACTGATTGAGTACACTGAATATGATATAAAATTCCGTGATAAAAAAAGGCGTCCGACTAGAAATATTTTACATGCCGTAGGTATAATTTTAAATAATGATACGCTTGACGTATTCGTAGGTCATTTTCCTTCTAGAGCTTCTGGAAAACTCAATACGGAGCAATCAAGAATTGAATCTGCTCAAGTTTTAAGAAATAAGGTAGACAGTCTATTAACCATACGTATTAGACCTAATTTAATTATAATGGGTGACTTCAATGACGAACCAGACGATAAAAGCCTATTGAATGTTCTTAAAGCAAATCAAATAAAAGAAGATATTCACTCCAACGAGCTTTATAACCTTCTATATATTAAAAACAAAGAACCTGAATATGGCACATATAAATACCAAGGGGTATGGAGCGTAATCGATCACTTTATAGTAAATGGCAGATTATTGAGCAATGCTAATTTCACTCATATTAAAAACAACAAAGCTTTTATATACAGTGATAATTTTTTACTAGAAAAAGACGAAAAATACTATGGGATGAAACCTTTTAGAACTAATATAGGACCACGATATAATGGGGGTTTCAGTGACCACCTTCCAATTTATATGGATCTAAATATTTTGTATAATGAATAGCCTTTTTTAAAACTTTATATTAAAAGAGTGGTATATTTCACAAATATCGCATACATTTGTAACATCTGGTTGATTTCAGCAAATTAATAATCGATTATAAACTAAAACAAACAACACAAATGAATCCATTACTTATAAATTTAAACGGTTGGGAAATACCTATTATAGTCATCGTAATCTTAATTCTTTTTGGTGGAAAGAAAATTCCTGAATTCATGAAAGGTTTAGGTAAAGGAATTAATAGTTTCAAAAGGGGTCTAAATGATATAGAGGAAGATATTAAAGCAGATACAACAGATCACAAAACTTCTTCAACAGGAGATAAGTAATAGGAAATCAGCCTAATAGTAGAGGCCTAAGTATATATATGGCAGAAAAAGAGATGTCCTTTTGGGACCATTTGGAGGAATTTAGATGGACTATAATTCGTATTCTTATTGCGGTAGTTGTTTTCTCTATAGTGGGATTTATTATTATACCTCACATATTTGATAATGTAATACTTGCACCACGAGATTCTGATTTTGTAACATATAGATTTTTTGAAAAAGCAGGTGAATATATACCTTTTCTACCCGACTTTTCTGCCGATTCATTCAAAGTGGAGATGCTTAATATAAACATGACTACTCAGTTCATGACTTATATTTCCACATCATTTGCTTTTGGAATACTTTGCACTATCCCATTTATATTATTTGAAATTTGGAAGTTTGTAAGTCCTGCGCTTTATGATAATGAAGCAAGAGGAGTAAAAAAAGCATTCGGATTTGGTGGCTTCATGTTCATTATTGGATGTTTGGTAGGATATTTTATTGTATTCCCACTTATTTTCCGATTCCTAATTACTTTTGAGTTAAGTGATTCAATAGAAAATATGATATCCTTAGATTCATATATGAACAACTTTTATACTTTGATACTTATAATGGGACTGGTATTTGAGCTGCCTCTTGTATTTTGGTTGTTATCGAGCCTTGGATTGATATACAGATCCTTTTTTAAGAAATACCGTAAACACGCAGTTGTTGGCTCTATAATTGCAGCTGCCCTTATAACACCATCTGGTGATCCGTTTTCACTTATCGTTGTAACTCTACCCATTTATGCATTATGGGAAATAAGCGCCTTTGTAGTAGTTAAAGATCCACCTGAAGAGGAAGACATATTGCCATCAGTGATTGATTAACTCTACTCTATCTGGATACAACTTCTTTGCCAAAAGGACTAATAGCTAATCTCATTAACTTAAAATGTTGGTGTCCAAAAGGAATTCCAATTATTGTGATATAGAAAAGCAGTCCAAATAAAAGATGTGTCAGAATAATGGGAAGTCCCCCTACAAAGAACCATATTATATTCATTACAAGAGATAGACATCCTGATGTTGCTCCATTATTCTTTATTTTTTTTCCAAAAGGCCATAAGGCAAGTTCAGCTAGCTTAAGCGACTGAATACCAAACGGTATACCTATTATTGTAATCATTAGTGCAATACTACCAAATACGTATTCAATAGCTATAACAAAACCACCAAATACTATCCATATCACATTACCTATGGTCTTCATTTTACTGCAATTACCTCAATTTCTACAAGTGCATTTTTGGGGAGATCTTTTACAGCAACAGTAGACCTGGCAGGAAATGGTTCAGAAAATTGTTTAGAATATATCTGATTCATTCCTTCGAAAAGAGAAATGTCACTTAAAAATACTGTAGTTTTTACTACATTATCAATATTGGCACCTGCAGCAGACAGAACGGCCTTAATGTTTACAAATATTTGAGTAGTTTGCTCTTTTATTCCTCCATGAACAAAATCTCCCGTAACACAATCGATGGGAAGCATACCTGATAAATAAATCATTCCGTTAACTTCTATTGCTTGGCTATATGGGCCAATTGCTGCCGGTGCACTGTTTGTAGATATTTGATTTTTCATATTATTTAATTATAATTATTGGACTTCATAAGGGTACCTCTTGCCTCTGTCTTAAAACTTCATAGATAATAACACCTGCTGCAACTGATACGTTCAAAGATTGAATTTTTCCAAATTGAGGAAGTTTTATTAATTCATCACTGATCCTGATTAGCTCATTTGATATACCTACATCTTCAGAGCCCATAATAATTGCAACAGGAACGCTCATATTTGAATTTGTATAAATAGATGCAGCTTTTTCGGTTGCAGCAACTACTTTAATTCCGCTATTTTTAAGAAAAACTATTGCTTCTTTCAAACTATTCTCTCTACATACAGGTATTGTATGCAAAGCACCTGCAGAAGTTTTAACAGCATCACTGTTAACAGATACACTTCCGCGTGATGGAATAACTATCGCATCAACTCCTGCTACCTCGCATGTACGGGCAATAGCACCAAAATTTCTAACATCGGTTAATCCATCCAACACAAGAATAAATGGGTTTTTACCCTCTTCATATAATTGTGGAATAATATTTTCTAGCTTATGATAAGTAACTGCAGATGTGAATGCGATAACACCTTGATGATTTTTTCGAGTTATTCTATCGATACGCTCAACTGGAACTTTTTGCATTGGAATTTCATAATCACGTAGCAGTTGTTGTAACTCAAGTATTAAATCGCCAGAAAGTTCTCGTTTAATCAAAACTTTATCAATATCTTTACCTGCATCAATTGCCTCTATTACAGCACGGATGCCAAAAATCATCTCTTTATCTCCCATTTAATTTATAATTATATTCCACAATTTATTATTATTATATTTTTCATTACACACCAAGCATTACTTTTGCATTTTGTAATGCCTCTTTTGTAATTTCAGCTCCGCTTAGCATTCCTGCAATCTCCTCTATTTTTTCAGATGAAGTCAGCATCTTTATATTAGTAGTCATCTCCAAATCAGTTTCCTCTTTATATACTTTGAAGTGCACATTACCTTTTGATGCAATTTGTGGAAGATGAGTTATAACTATAACTTGCATTCCGCTACTCATCTCTTTCATAATAGCTCCTACTCTATCAGCAACATCACCAGATGTTCCGGTATCTATCTCGTCAAAAATTATTGCCGGCAAAGCTACAGCTCCAGCAATCATAGCTTTTAAACATAACATTAATCTAGATATTTCACCCCCGGATGCAATATCAGAAACGGGTTGCAAACTACTTTTTTTGTTGGCAGAAAATAGAAATTGGAGATCATCAATTCCTGTAATGTCCGGAGTTTTCTTTTCTTTATAATCACAAACAAAACGGGTGTTTGCCATTTTTAAATAAGACAGTTTTTCAATTAGTTGCTTTTCAATTTTAAGGGAAGATGATTTGCGCTTATCCCTCAACACTTTACCTTTCTCTATCATCATCTCCTTATTAACTGAAGTCTCTTTTTCTAATGCAGACAGCTGTTCATCAAACGACTCAATATTTGCCAATTGTAGTCCAATTTCAATTTCCAAATTGATTAGTTCATCTACAGTATTCACATTATGTTTCTTAAGAAGACCATAAATTGTACTCAACCTGTTTTCAATAAAATCCTGACGATCCTGATCAAATTCAACAGTTTCAAAAAGCCTTGAAGCCTCCTCACGAACATCTTTCATGTCGATATAAGCAGACTTTACCCTCTCAGTTATCTCAGAAACCTTTGGAAAAACCCTTTCAATAACCTGCAACTTATCACCTACAGCTCTTAGTTGTGATTCAATACTATTCTCCCCTTCTGATAACAAGTTAGTTGTATAAAACAAGGCCGATTTTATTTCTTCCGAATGTGTTAAGGCTTCTAATTCTATTTCAAGTTCCTCCTGCTCTCCCACTTTAAGGTTAGCTTCTTTTAAAGTATCGTATTGAAATCTAAGAAAATCTTCTTCTTCCCTACTTTTTTGTGATTCAGAAAATAGATCCTTTAAAGCTTTTTTTGATACTATATAATTAGTATAAGCCACTTTGTACTCTTCAAGTTCGGTGGCCGTATTAGCCAAAACATCTACTATTTTAAGCTGAAACAAGTTATCGCTCAATGCAAGATTTTGGTGTTGTGAATGAATATCGATCAATTTATCGGCCAACTCCTTCAGATCATTCAGTAATACAGGAGAGTCATTAACAAAAGCTCTCGATTTACCGCTAGTCCATATTTCACGACGCAGTATGCATTCTTTTTCATCGAATAGCAAATCGTGGTCATCAAAAAAAGGCTTTAAATTATAGTCAGAAATATGAAAAACGCCTTCTATCACAGATCTTTTTTCATTATGCTTGATATGTCTACTGTCGGCTCGCTGTCCTAGTATAAGCGAAAGAGCACCAAGAATAATTGATTTTCCAGCTCCTGTTTCGCCGGTGATTACATTTAATCCGGTTTCAAATTTTATATTGAGTGAATCAATTAAAGCGTAATTCTCTATATATAATGATTTTAGCATAAATTCCTCTTAAATACGCAAAGTGAGTATCTTATTGTGCGGTGAGCAAAATTACATATTTTTTTGGAGAATATGATTCCTATTTATGAATTCTTAAAAATCAATTATTTTAAACTCAGTACGACGATTTATCTGATCAGCTATTTCCTGAAGCTCTTTGGAAAACGTCTTTATTCTCTCTTCATTGAGCACGTCACCTTCGTTTAGAAAATTATATTGAGTTAAAATTGAAGAAGTAATTTTTTTTGGCTCATTTTTACCAACAGCTATGGCAATTATTCTTTCTTTCTTGATTCCCCTACCAATCAAATAATCTTTTACGGAGTTAGCACGATTCAGTGAAAGTTTATTGTTATAATCTTCACTTCCCCATCTGTCGGTATGTGCTTTCAACTCTATTATAATACTTGGATACTCATTTAAAATATCAATTAAAGCGTCTAGCTCTTCTTTAGATTCCTCTTTAAGCAATGCGCTATCAAAATCATAGAATATATTTTCTAAAACTACTGGTTTATTAAATGGAATCATCTCAAAATCTACATAAAACAATGTATCTGAAACATCAGAACCTACTTTAAGTAATTGTTCCTGATTGAGAAAACCCTCATTGGTTGCCATTATTAAATAGTTGCTCCCACCTTTAGCTTCAAATTTATATTCGCCTTCTTTATTAGTTTTAAAAGATTTTTGTAAACCATCACTTCCCACAACCAGTACGGTAGCACCATAGATAAACTCATCTTCTTGATCTACTACAATACCTTCAACAGTAATACTATTATTTGGAATCTCAAATGAATAGATGTGATCATAACCACGAGTATCATTTCTATTTGAACTGAAAAATCCTCTTTCTGATTTTCTTTCAAATGCTATTCCAAAATCGTCGTATGATGAGTTTATTGGAGGTTTAATGTTCTCAACATTCCAATGCTCTGAATTATTATGTTTTCTTGCAACAAAAATATCCAAACCTCCCATTCCCGGATGTCCATTCGAAGAAAAATAAAGAGTTGTATCATTTCTTAAATTAGGAAACATCTCGTCTCCAGGTGTATTAATCTCTGGTCCAAGATTTTCTATGAATAAGGTTTCAATGTAATTTGTAAGTTTCGCTCGCCATATATCTTTTCCGCCGTATCCTCCCGGCATATCCGATACGAAGTAAAGGTATTCTCCGGAAGGAGAAATTGATGGATGTGCAAATAGTGATATGCTGTCATTTTCTGCAAGCTCTAATTCTCTTCCAATACTCCAAGTTCCATTAATTCTTTTAGATATATATATTTTGGTAATACCAGGCAGAAAGGCATTGGGAGAGCTATACGTATAGAACATATATTTTCCGTGGCTGGTAATTGATGGTGTGCCCTCATCAAATTCAGTATTTATTTCTGAAGATAATCTTTTAGGTTTTTGCCACTCACCTATTGCATTCTTCTCGGCAATATATATATCGTTATACTTAACCCCTGTAATGGGACTATTAGTTTCTCCTATTGCATCGTTTCTTGAAGAACTAAAATAAACTACATTGTCATTTTGAGCAAAAACAGGACAAAATTCTCCTCTATTAGAATTAATTAGTTCTGAATATGTTACAATAGACTTTTTTGTGCTCTCATCCTGCCATAACATTGATAGAGATGCTCCTTCCAATCCATTTTTAGCATGTAGATTATCGGGATCTAGATTTAAAAACTTATTATAAATTTCAATTGCCTGATTATATTCACCCTCCTTATGCAGCATTTGAGCATACCTCAAATAGATTAAACTATCGGGGTATTCATATCTTATTGCGTTTTTGTATGCGTTAATGGCAAGTGATGAGCGATTTAACTTTCTGTATACCTCTGCCATTTCAAAAGATATAATACCCCTGATGGCATTATCTTTGTCTTTACTTTGGGTATATAACTTTCTATATGTTTCGCTTGCTGAGTAATAATCTCCTCTGATATATTGATCCCTGGCATCAGTTAATTTAGCCTGCTTACATGAAATCATGAGTAGTAGGCTAAAGATTAAACAGATTGTGTTGAAAAACTTCATTGATGTTCTGGTCGAAGCAAATCGTTTACAGTTTTAACAGGGTTAAATGTTGAAACAGGAACCTCTACAAAAATAGTATTCCAATTGCTCATTGCCCCATTCCACAAACCAGGCAATTCCAAAGCTTTTAACTCTTTACCATCTTTGGACTTAAGTGATATAAATCCTGTATTTGCATCTACATATTTTGTTAAATCAAATTTATTATTTTTGTAGCATTTCACACCACATACAACATCTACAGGATTAAAATGAGAACCATTATTGAATAAATCCATCGACCTTTTGTCGTCTTTATTTATCTGTGAGCTTTCTAATATTTGCAGAGATGCAGTTCCATCAATGTTTTTTACAATAAATGGGCCACCACCCGGTTCACCTTCATTTTTTACCATTCCACATACACGAAATGGTCTGTCGAGTTTCTTTATCAAGTATTTCTTTAAATCATCTTCGGAGGTGAACTCTGCCGAATTATGTATATTCAATTCATTCCTGGTAAATGAAAGCATTTGGTTAAGATCCTCACTGATAAAATCACCTGAATCAAGTTTTTTCAAATAGTCATGTGCTCTTTTTTGCATTGTAATTAATACGCCTGCAAGTAGTTTTTTGTAATGAGCTTCATTTTCCTTTAATCTATCGGGTACTACATTATCAATATTCTTAATGAAAATAACATTAGAATCAATATCATTAAGATTCTCAATAAGTGCACCATGGCCTCCTGGTCGGAATAACAGGCCACCATCTTCTTCACGAAACGGCTCATTGTTCATATCCACCGCTATAGTATCTGTTGAAGGCTTCTGAACACTAAATGAAACCAAAAACTTCGAGTCGAGCTTTAACTCATAATTCAATCTCCTTGCCGCAGTAAGAAGTTCAAACATTTCTTTATGCTCTTCAGAAACAGTAAAATGTATATTAACAATATTATCTGCATTTTTGGCATACAATACACCTTCGGTTAAATGCTCACCTACAGGTGTTCGATTACCTTCAGGATAACTATGAAAAAGTAACAATCCTTTGGGCTTATTGGCGTAGTTTTTTCCCTCATCTGAAAGCAAAACCTTCAAAACATCTTTATATCTGTCTTCATTGCACAACTGATCTATAGACTTACCGTACAACTCAGTGCATAAATTATCTAAAGGCGAAAAAAATGCAAATTCATGAATTCGTCCGAAGAATGTTTTCACAAAGTCAGTTGTAGGTTTATTTTCATCTGAGTAATAAAACGAGAAAAGATCTTTAAACATTCTACTTGCTGCACCCGACGCAGGCACAAATTTACTTACCGTTTTATCACTTTGCAAAAACTCATTCCATGTATTCAGAAAACTCTTTTCTTCATTATCATCAACTTTCAAAATCCCATTACCAATACGGGCAGCAGAGATAATTTCTAAGAAAGGAAATCCTCTTTTAAAGTTTTCCAGTTGAGTTTCAATTTGCTCTTTGGATATACCTTTTATTTTTAATAAATCTATATCTTGTTCTGTATACATAACTTTTGAATTTTATAAAATCTTACAGATATCTGTTCTTCAAAGATATATAAATCTTGCTAAGAATTTGAATTTCGCCCAAAAAAACTTAATTCTCTCATAATTTATCTACGTCATATTGGCAGAATGTAGTTTTTACAGATTTTTGGCACAACATTTGAAAACAATTGAATATAACATAAACAGACAAAAAATTGAACATACAAAAATTAATATATAACAAACTATGGGAAAAATAATCGGAATAGACTTAGGAACAACAAATTCATGCGTATCTGTAATGGAGGGTAATGAACCAGTTGTAATTCCTAATAATGAAGGGAAACGAACAACTCCTTCTGTAGTTGCTTTTATGGATAATGGAGAACGTAAAGTGGGTGATCCTGCCAAACGTCAGGCAATTACTAACCCTACCAACACGGTATCTTCTATAAAAACATTTATGGGAGAAACATATGACCAAGTTCAAAAAGAAATTGGAAGGGTACCTTATAAAGTTGTAAAAGGTGATAACAACACTCCACGTGTTGATATTAATGGCACATTATTTACACCTCAGGAAATATCTGCGATTGTATTGCAGAAGATGAAAAAAACTGCCGAAGACCACTTGGGCCAAGAGGTAAAAGAAGCGGTGATTACTGTTCCTGCTTATTTTAGTGATGCTCAGCGACAGGCAACCAAAGAAGCTGGCGAGATTGCAGGTTTAACTGTTCGCCGTATAGTTAATGAACCAACTGCGGCTGCATTGGCTTATGGACTAGACAAGCAAAATAAAGATTCAAAAATTGCGGTGTTTGACCTTGGTGGTGGTACTTTTGATATATCCGTTCTTGAATTAGGTGATGGGGTTTTTGAAGTAAAATCTACAAATGGAGATACTCACCTAGGTGGAGACGATTTCGACCATCGTATTATTGATTGGCTTGCTGATGAGTTTTTGAAAGATGAGGGTATCGACCTTAGAAAAGATCCTATGGCACTTCAACGTTTAAAAGAAGCTGCTGAAAAGGCTAAGATTGAACTTTCAAGCGCTTCCTCAACTGAGATTAATCTCCCTTATATAATGCCTGTTAACGGTATTCCAAAGCACTTGGTAAAAACTCTTTCTCGTGCTAAATTCGAGCAATTAATTGATGATTTATTACAGAAGTGTAAGCAGCCTATTCTTTCGGCAATGAAAGATGCAGGAATGAGCAACTCTGATATCGACGAGGTTATTCTAGTGGGTGGTTCTACAAGAATTCCAGCCGTACAAGAACTTGTTGAAAATCTTTTCGGTAAAAAACCGCATAAAGGTGTGAACCCTGATGAAGTTGTAGCTATTGGTGCCGCAATTCAAGGAGCCGTGCTTACTGGCGAGGTAAAGGATGTACTTTTGCTTGATGTTACTCCATTATCATTAGGTATTGAAACTATGGGTGGTATAATGACAAAGCTAATAGACGCTAACACAACTATCCCTACTAGAAAAAGTGAGACTTTCTCAACTGCCTCCGACAATCAGCCTTCGGTACAGATAAATGTACTTCAGGGCGAACGTTCAATGGCAAGGGATAATAAACAGATTGGAGTCTTTAATCTTGATGGAATTCCACCAGCTCCAAGAGGTGTACCTCAAGTTGAAGTAACTTTTGATATCGATGCTAATGGTATTTTAAGTGTATCTGCAAAAGATAAAGCATCAGGTAAAGAACAAAAAATACGTATTGAAGCTTCATCAGGTTTAAGCGATGATGAAATTAAACGTATGAAGGAAGAGGCTGCAGCAAATGCAGAATCAGACCAAAAGGAAAAAGAGAAAATAGACAAGCTTAATCAAGCCGACTCTACAATCTTCCAAACTGAAAAACAGTTGAAAGATTTGGGAGATAAAATTCCGGCTGATAAAAAAGCTCCAATTGAAGCAGCACTAGCCAAGCTTAAAGAAGCACATAAAGCACAAGACATTGATGCTATTGACGCTGCATCAAATGAATTGAACACTGTTTTCCAAGCAGCTTCTCAAGAAATGTATAATGCTACAAATGCTCAGCAGGCATCACAACCCGGAGCAGATGGAGGACATCAGTCTGAAAGTGAAAATAAATCACCTGAGGATAATGTAACTGATGTAGATTTTGAAGAGGTGAAGTAATTTTACATTACATACGATAAATTATTTAAGAGACTGTCTCTATACTGAGGCGGTCTCTTTTTTTGTATCTGCCTCTTGTTTAAAGCCTGTACAAAGTCTATGAATTGTGCGTATATTGACCAGACATTGTCCTGATTAACTCTGTATAACCACAGGGTTGATACAGGGTTAATACAGTGTTGATACAGTGTTAAGCCGACTCATGTTCGGCTCTGATAGGACAAACGTACTCTTATGATATACACCATAAAAATTTAAATATTTTGGTATTTAAATCGAAACTGTTATTTTTATTTATATCTTTGCACTCCAAATAGAAAGGAGGTTATTGCATAATGATAATAGTTCCATTAAAAGAAGGAGAAAACATAGAAAGGGCACTAAAGAAGTTCAAACGCAAGTATGAAAAAACAGGCGTTGTTAAAGAGCTACGCAGACGTCAGGCCTTTATGAAACCATCGGTTAAAAACCGTAAGCAAAAACAGCATGCTGTTTATGTGCAAAAACTGCAAGAAGATATGGAATAAATTTCCATTTTAATATTAATTTCTTTATCTTCGTAGTACTATAGATTCATTCAAAAGGCTACTGGATGTGGAAAGAAAGATTCATTGATTATCTCCGTTATGAAAGGAACTACTCCTCTCTGACGGAGATTTCATATTTAAAAGACATTATTCAGTTTGAAGAATTCATTAAACTAAAAGATGACAACCTCAGTTTAATAAAGGTTGATAGGGATATTGTTCGAATTTGGGTAGGCAGTTTAATTGAACTAGGTTTTAAAGCAAGCTCGGTAAACAGAAAACTAAGCTCTTTAAAAACTTTTTATAAGTATTTAACTAAATCTGGTATCATTGAGAAGAGCCCGGTTGAATCTGTTTCGGGTCCAAAATTAAATTCAAAGATACCTTCATTTGCAAGTGAAAAACAGCTGAACGAAATTCTTGATGATGCAACCAACTTTTCTGAAGACTTTATAGGTGTACGTAATCAATTCTTAATTGAAATTCTGTATCTTACAGGCATGAGGAGAGCAGAACTCATATCGCTTAAAGACAATGATATAGATTTTACGAGTTGCACAATAAGAGTAACAGGAAAAGGCAATAAACAACGACTAATTCCATTTTCAGACCTGACTAAAGAGAAGTTGGAAAAATACATACATGTAAGGAACAAAGAAATAGAGAACAAATCACCTTTTCTTTTTGTTAAAGATGATGGAAACGCAATGTATCCAAAACTCGTTTATAAAATAATTAACAACCATTTAAATTGCATTTCAACACTTTCAAAGAAAAGCCCTCATGTGCTCAGGCACTCATTTGCAACAGCAATGATTAATAATGGGGCTGAAATTAATTCTATAAAAGAGTTGATGGGACATGCCAGTCTTTCATCAACTGAAATCTATACTCATGTGACTTTTGAAGAGATGAAGAAAACTTATGAAACCGCTCATCCGAGAGCAAATAAATAAAGGAGGTAATAGCATGGAACTAACAATTCAATCTGTGAATTTTGACGCAACTGATCAATTAAAAACATTTGTTGAGAAAAAAGTAAGGAAACTTGAAAGGATTTCTGATGAGATAATTCAAGCAGAAGTAATACTAAAAGTTGTAAAACCAGAAACAGTTTTAAACAAAGCTGCAGCTTTGAAATTAAATATTAAACATAAAGAGGTATTTGCTAATAAAAATGCAGATACATTTGAAGAGGCTATAGACCTCTGTATTATGGCAATTGAAAAGCAGATCTTAAAAACAAAAGAAAAAAAAGAAAGATAATTTGAAAAAAGTCAAATAAAGTTTTGGCACAATTAAAAATATCACTACCTTTGCGACCGTTTCTCAGATAAAATATCTAGAGATAGCTAAAACAAGCGTTCAAGCCTCTTTAGCTCAGTTGGCCAGAGCACGTGATTTGTAATCTCGGGGTCGTTGGTTCGAATCCGACAAGAGGCTCACAAATATTTTCTAAGGGCAGTTACCAGAGTGGACAAATGGGGCTGACTGTAACTCAGCTGGCTACGCCTTCGGTGGTTCGAATCCATCACTGCCCACCATAAAAGTTTGTCTATGAACTAATATAATAGTTTTCTAAAAGAACATTATTATATATAAACTAAGGCATCTTTATTTTGCGGAAGTAGCTCAGTTGATAGAGCATTAGCCTTCCAAGCTGAGGGTCGCGGGTTTGAGTCCCGTCTTCCGCTCATATTTAATGAGCACAATGCTGCACGGGTCAAAGAAGATTATCCCGAGTGATACAGGGGAGTCCCGTCACCGCTTTTTTTTGCCTATGTAGCTCAGCGGTAGAGCACTTCCTTGGTAAGGAAGAGGTCGCGGGTTCAATTCCCGCCATCGGCTCCACTATTTATTAAACGACAAGTATTCAAGATTTAGGCAGTAATGCTGTGTGTCTTGAGTTTCGCTGTTTATAAACGTAAATAATAAGAATACATATTTTATTTAAACTAATTAATAGGACATTTTATGGCAAAAGAACATTTTAACCGGACAAAACCGCATGTCAATATCGGTACTATAGGTCACGTTGACCACGGTAAGACAACTCTTACAGCTGCTATAACTGCTGTTTTGGCAAAGAAGGGCTTCTCTCAAACACGTTCGTTCGATTCAATCGACAACGCTCCGGAAGAAAAAGAAAGAGGTATCACAATTAATACTTCACACGTTGAATATGAAACTGAAAATCGTCACTATGCTCACGTAGACTGTCCTGGTCACGCTGACTATGTGAAGAATATGGTTACTGGTGCTGCTCAGATGGACGGTGCTATCATTGTTGTAGCTGCTACTGACGGACCAATGCCTCAAACTCGTGAACACATTCTTTTGGCACGTCAGGTAAACGTTCCCAGACTTGTTGTATTCATGAACAAAGTTGACTTAGTTGATGATGAGGAGATGTTGGAATTGGTTGAAATGGAAATGCGTGAACTGCTTTCATTCTACGAATTCGATGGAGACAATACTCCTGTTATCCAAGGTTCGGCACTTGGTGCACTTAACGGTGAACCAAAATGGGAAGATAAAGTAATGGAACTTATGAGTGCTGTAGACACTTGGATTCCACTACCTCCTCGTGATGTTGACAAACCATTCCTTATGCCTGTTGAAGACGTGTTTTCAATTACTGGTCGTGGCACTGTTGCTACAGGTCGTATTGAAACAGGTATTATCAAAACAGGTGAAGAAGTTCAAATTATTGGACTTGGCGCTGAAGGTAAAAAATCAGTAGTTACAGGAGTAGAAATGTTTCGTAAGATACTTGACGAAGGTCAGGCTGGTGATAACGTAGGTCTATTACTTCGTGGTATTGACAAAGAAAGTATCAAACGTGGTATGGTTATTTCTCACCCAGGTAAAGTAAAACCTCACTCTAAAGTTAAAGCAGAAGTATATATCTTGAAGAAAGAAGAAGGTGGACGCCATACTCCTTTCCACGATAACTACCGTCCTCAATTCTATATCCGTACGCTGGACGTAACTGGTGAAATCAAATTGCCGGAAGGTGTTGAGATGGTAATGCCAGGTGACAACGTAACAATTGAAGTGGATCTAATCTATCCAGTAGCTTGTAACGTAGGTCTAAGATTTGCTATCCGTGAAGGTGGACGTACAGTTGGTGCAGGTCAGATTACTGAGCTAATTGACTAAATATTATTCTCTGAAAAGAGAACAATGAATTATAAATATAGACCTTCCATTCTCCTCACTTTATGTGAGGGCAAGGAAGGTTCTTATACGGGTC
The DNA here is from genome assembly GCA_015478775.1 of Fermentimonas sp. Lineage (GTDB taxonomy): Bacteria > Bacteroidota > Bacteroidia > Bacteroidales > Dysgonomonadaceae > Proteiniphilum. The sequence continues at coordinate 164,963 of JADMKP010000007.1, forward strand.
TAGCTCAGTTGGTAGAGCACTGGTCTCCAAAACCAGGTGTCGGGAGTTCGAGTCTCTCGACCCGTGCATAATTATCTAAATTAGATGAAAAAAATAGTTGCATATATCAAGGATTCTTATAGCGAATTAGTACATAAGGTTTCTTGGCCTTCAAGAGAAGAGTTATCAGGCAGTACGGTAATAGTTTTAATTGCTTCCCTAATTATTGCCCTTATAGTATTTGGCATGGACTCTTTATTTGAGTGGATATTAAAAATCCTCTACGGTATTTTATAATTCCTGAAGATAAGACATAATGACTGAAGATAGAAAAAAATGGTACGTTTTACGTTCCGTTAGTGGTAAAGAAAATAAAGTCAAAGAATATCTTGAATCAGAGATACAAAAAACCGAATTGGGTAAATACATTTCTCAGGTACTAATCCCTACAGAGAAGATTTTCACAGTTCGTAACGGTAAGAAAGTGATGAAAGAACGCGCTTATCTTCCTGGTTACGTATTGATTGAAGCGGAACTGACGGGAGAAGTTATTCATGAACTTAAAAATATCAATTATGTTGCTGGCTTCTTGCCAAATACAACTAACCCTCAACCATTACATGAGTCGGAGGTTAAGCGTATTTTGGGCACAATGGATGAATTGGAAGAAGCTGGTGATGAAATGGATATGAAATACTACGTTGGCGAAAACGTGAAAGTGATTAGCGGTCCTTTCAGTAGTTTTTCTGGTGTAGTTGAAGAAATCAATGAAGAGAGAAAGAAGCTCAAAGTGATGGTTAAAATTTTCGGAAGGAAACAACTTCTGGAATTGAGCTATATGCAAGTAGAGAAAGAATAATCAGTTATTTGGTTACGCAGATTCTGTAAATTCTACTAAGTGTTTCGAAAACCAATTAATTAAAATCAAGAAAATGGCTAAAGAAGTTGCCGGACAACTAAAATTACAAATCAAAGGAGGTGCCGCAAATCCATCGCCCCCAGTAGGACCTGCATTAGGTTCAAAAGGGATCAATATTATGGATTTCTGCAAGCAGTTCAATGCCAGGACTCAAGACAAACCCGGTAAAGTGTTACCAGTGGTAATCACTTACTATGCCGACAAGTCATTTGATTTTATTGTTAAAACTCCACCGGTTGCAATTCAATTATTAGAAGCTAGTAAACAAAAGGGAGGTTCAGCAGAACCCAATCGTCTAAAGATTGCTGCTATTACTTGGGATCAGATTCAAACAATCGCTCAAGATAAAATGACCGACCTTAATTGCTTCACTCTTGAATCAGCAATGAAAATGGTAGCTGGAACGGCTCGAAGCATGGGTATCACAGTTAAAGGGAAATTTCCTGAAAATATTACAATTTAAAACTTCAATTGAGACATGAGTAAACTTACAAAAAATCAAAAGTTGGCTTTTAGCAAGATTGAAGCAGGAAAATCTTATGCACTGAAAGAAGCATCTGAACTGGTAAAAGAAATAACTACTACCAAGTTCGACTCTTCTGTAGATATCGATGTGCGCTTAGGCGTAGATCCGCGAAAAGCTAATCAAATGGTAAGAGGTGTTGTAACTCTTCCTCACGGGACAGGTAAACAAGTTAGAGTTCTAGTATTGTGTTCTCCGGAAGTCGAAACCGAAGCTTTAGAAGCTGGTGCAGACTATGTAGGACTAGATGAATATATCGATAAAATTAAAGGTGGTTGGACCGATATTGATGTTATTATTACACAACCGCAGATAATGGGTAAAATTGGTGCATTAGGGCGAGTTTTAGGACCACGCGGATTAATGCCTAATCCTAAGAGCGGTACGGTTACTCCTGATGTGGCAAAAGCCGTAAAGGAAGTAAAACAAGGTAAGATTGACTTTAAGGTTGACAAAGCTGGTATAATTCATACATCTGTTGGAAAGGTATCATTTTCACCGGAACAAATAAGAGATAACGTTAGAGAATTCGTTCAAACGTTGATCAAATTGAAACCGACAGCAGCAAAAGGTACTTATATTAAGAGTATTTATCTTTCTAGTACAATGAGTCCAGGTATTAAGCTGGATACTAAAGCATTAGAAGAATCAAATTAATAAAGGAATCAATGAAAAGGGAAGATAAACAACAAATAATAGAACAGCTATCAGCTGATATTCAAGAATACGAAAACTTTTACCTTACCGATATTGCTACATTAAATGCAGTAAAAACGAGTAAACTTAGAAGTGAGTGCTTCAAAGAGGATATCAAGTTGGTTGTAGTTAAAAACACCTTACTGCAAAAAGCATTCGAATCGCTGGAAGGAAAGTATGAAGAATTGTATCCTATTTTAAAAGGGAATACAGCAATCATGTTTTCAAATTCAGCTAATGCTCCTGCAAAGCTTATTGATAAATTTAAAGCCGACAAAGTACCATCATTAAAAGGTGCTTATGTTCAGGAAAGTTTCTTTATCGGTGCAGAAACCCTTAAAGATCTTGTAAATATCAAGAGCAAAACAGAGCTTATCGGAGATGTTATTTCAATATTACAATCTCCTGCAAAGAATGTTATATCTGCGCTCCAATCCGGTGGAACAATAATTCATGGTGTATTAAAAACACTATCGGAAAGAGAACAATAATTGCACATACACAACAAACAAACAGAATTAGTAATCAATAATTAAATAAATACAAAAAAAATGGCAGACTTAAAAAAATTTGCTGAAGACTTAGTTAACCTAACAGTTAAAGAAGTTAACGAATTAGCTGAAATTTTAAAAACTGAGTACGGTATCGAACCGGCTGCTGCAGCTGTTGCTGTTGCTGCAGGTCCTGCTGCTGGTGAAGTAGTTGCTGAGGAAAAAACGTCATTCGACGTAATCCTTAAGAGTGCTGGTGCAGCTAAACTTGCTGTTGTTAAGGCAGTAAAAGAGCTTACTGGTCTAGGTCTTAAGGAATCTAAAGATTTAGTTGACGCTGCTCCAAGTGAATTGAAAAAAGGTATATCAAAAGACGAAGCGGAAGCTTTGAAAAAACAACTTGAAGAGGCTGGAGCAGAAGTTGAACTTAAATAGCATTTACCTAAACTAGGTTAATTCGGTTAGGAATCTTCATTATAGAAGGTTCTTAACCTTTTCTGTCAATATATATTAGGTTCATAAACTCATTCCTATGTCTTCAAACAAAGCCAATCAAAGAATAAATTTTGCGTCGATTAAAAATCCGCTTGACTTCCCAGATTTTCTAGAAGTACAGTTACAATCATTTCAGGATTTCATCCAACTCGACACGCCTCCAGAAAGCAGGAAAAAGGAAGGATTGTACAAGGTTTTCACAGAAAATTTCCCAATCACAGATACTCGTAACAACTTTGTCCTGGAATTTTTGGATTATTATGTTGATCCACCAAGATATTCCATAGATGATTGTGTAGATAGGGGATTAACATATAGTGTACCTCTAAAAGCAAAACTATATCTCTATTGTACTGATCCCGATCACGAAGACTTTACTCCAGTAATACAAGACGTATACTTGGGTACAATTCCTTATATGACCGACAAAGGTACATTCGTGATTAATGGTGCAGAACGTGTTATTGTATCTCAACTTCATCGCTCGCCAGGTGTATTCTTTGGACAGAGCATGCATGCTAATGGTACATCACTTTATTCTGCCCGTGTAATACCTTTTAGAGGATCATGGATAGAATTTGCTACTGACATTAATAGTGTCATGTATGCATATATCGATCGTAAAAAGAAACTACCTGTTACTACACTACTCCGTGCCATAGGTTTCGAGAATGACAAGGATATTCTTGAAATATTTGACTTGGCAGAAGAAGTGAAAGCAAATAAAACCAATCTGAAGAAAGTATTAGGTCGCAAACTAGCAGCCCGAGTACTTAAATCCTGGATGGAGGATTTTGTAGATGAAGATACTGGTGAAGTAACTTCTATTGAAAGAAATGAAGTTATTATTGAACGCGAAACTATATTAGAACAGGAACATGTTGATGATATTCTAGAATCGGGTGTTGCTTCCATTCTCCTACACAAGGAAACAGACAACTCAATAGATTATTCAATTATATACAATACTTTGCAAAAAGATCCGAGTAATTCGGAAATTGATGCAATTCGTCATATATACCGCCTATTACGTAGTGCCGAGCCAGCAGATGATTCGAGTGCACGTGATGTTATTAATAATCTATTTTTCTCAGAAAAAAGATATGATTTAGGTGATGTAGGACGTTATAGAATTAACAAGAAATTAAATCTTGAAATAGTAGATGATATTCGTGTATTAACTAAAGAGGATATCATTGAAATTATAAAATATTTAATAGAGCTTATAAACTCCAAAACGGTAGTTGATGATATTGACCACTTAAGCAACAGGCGTGTACGTACTGTGGGAGAACAGCTTTATACACAATTTGGAATTGGGTTAACTCGTATGGCTCGCATAATCCGCGAAAGGATGAACGTTAGAGACAACGAAGTATTTACTCCAATAGATTTGATTAACGCAAAAACAATTTCTTCCGTGATTAATACTTTTTTCGGAACAAATGCGTTGTCTCAGTTTATGGATCAAACTAACCCGCTTGCAGAAATTACTCATAAACGTCGTTTGTCAGCATTAGGACCAGGTGGACTTTCTCGCGAACGTGCAGGATTTGAAGTTCGAGACGTACATTTCACTCATTATGGTCGTCTCTGTCCAATAGAAACTCCTGAAGGACCAAACATTGGTTTGATTTCCTCACTTTGTGTTTATGCAAAAATAAATGATCTTGGATTTATTGAAACTCCATATAGAAAAGCAGAAAAGGGAGTTGTAAATACCAAAAATGATGAGATTATTTATCTTGCTGCCGAGGAAGAGGAAGATAGGATTATTGCACAAGGTAATGCACCTTTGGATGAAAAAGGAAAATTTATTAATCCACGTGTAAAATCAAGAAGAGATGCAGACTATCCAGTAGTTGCACCTGAAGAAGTAGAATTAATGGATGTATCTCCTATGCAGATTGCATCTATTGCAGCTTCACTAATTCCATTCCTAGAGCATGATGATGCAAACCGCGCATTGATGGGTTCTAATATGATGAGACAGGCAGTGCCTCTTGTCAGAGCTGAATCTCCAATTGTGGGCACAGGTATTGAAGGTCAGGTAATACTCGACTCTCGCTCACAAATTGTAGCAGAAGGCTCGGGTGAAATAACTTTTGTAGATGCTACAACAATCAAAATCAGATACGAAAGAAGTGAAGAAGAAGAGTTCACTAGTTTTGGAAATTCTGAGAAAACATATAATATACCTAAATTCCGTAAAACAAACCAGAACACTACTGTAGACCTTCGACCAATTTGTAAAGTTGGACAGAAAGTTACTAAGAACGAAATTCTTACCGAAGGTTACGCAACTGAGGGCGGAGAATTGGCACTTGGCAAAAACCTTAAAGTGGCTTTTATGCCTTGGAAAGGTTATAACTTTGAAGATGCTATCGTATTAAGTGAAAGGTTAGTTAGCGATGACGTATTTACATCTATTCATGTTGAAGAATTTTCTTTAGAGGTTCGTGAAACTAAACGAGGAATGGAAGAATTAACTTCTGATATTCCTAACGTTAGCGAAGAAGCTACAAAAGAACTTGATGAAAAAGGTATAGTACGAATAGGTGCCAGAATTAAACCAGGAGATATTTTAATTGGTAAAATTACTCCAAAAGGAGAATCAGATCCTTCGCCCGAAGAAAAACTATTACGTGCAATTTTCGGTGATAAGGCAGGTGATGTAAAAGATGCTTCTTTAAAAGCTTCTCCATCACTAAATGGTGTAGTAATACAAACTAATCTATTCTCAAAGGCATCCAAAAAAGGAAAAACAAAGCTTTCTAATAAAGCTATACTCCCTAAACTTGATGAAGAATATGAAGGTAAACTTGAAGAGTTAAGAAAAATCCTTATTGATAAACTTCTAAATCTTACAGAAGGCAAAAATTCTGCAGGAGTAAAAGATTATACCAATATAGATATAGTTCCAAAAGGAGTTAAATTCACTCATAAGGTTCTCTCCGAAATAGACTTCCAGTCGGTTCAATTAAACAAATGGACAACGGATGCGCATAAGAATAATCTTATTCGTACAACTGTAATAAACTATTTACGTAGTTTTAAAGAAATTGATGCTGAGCTTAAACGCAAACGTTTTGATCTTACTATTGGTGATGAGCTGCCTTCGGGAATTATGCAAAGCGCCAAGGTGTATGTTGCTAAAAAGCGAAAAATACAAGTAGGAGATAAAATGGCCGGACGACACGGTAATAAGGGTATTGTCTCTAAAATTGTACGTCAGGAAGACATGCCTTTTTTAGCAGATGGTACACCGGTAGATATAGTTTTAAACCCACTTGGTGTTCCTTCTCGTATGAACCTTGGACAGATTTTTGAAACTGTTCTTGGATGGGCCGGGAGACAATTGGATTTGAAATTTGCTACTCCTATTTTCGACGGTGCACAACTGGAGGATTTAAATGTATGGACTGAAAAAGCAGGTATTCCAAATTATGGAAAAACATATTTATATGACGGTGGTACTGGTGAAAGATTTGACCAGCCAGCAACTGTAGGTATAATTTACATGCTTAAACTTGGACATATGGTGGAAGACAAAATGCATGCTCGTTCAATTGGTCCTTATTCACTCATTACACAACAACCTCTGGGTGGTAAAGCTCAGTTTGGTGGTCAGCGTTTTGGTGAGATGGAAGTTTGGGCATTGGAAGCATTTGGCGCTGCTCATATTTTGCAAGAGATTCTTACTGTTAAGTCTGATGATGTAGTTGGCCGTTCTAAAGCTTATGAATCTATAGTTAAGGGAGAGGCAATGCCTCAACCGGGAATACCGGAATCTCTAAACGTGCTGATTCATGAACTTCAGGGATTAGGTTTAAACATCACTCTCGATTAATTACAATATCTATCATAACTCTTTATAAAGTTAATTATGGCATATAGAAAAGAGAATAAAATAAAGAGTAACTTTTCAAAAATTACTATCAGTCTGGCTTCGCCTGAACAAGTTCTTGAGAACTCTTTTGGCGAGGTATTAAAGCCTGAGACAATAAACTACCGAACATATAAACCGGAACGCGATGGTCTATTTTGCGAACGTATTTTCGGTCCGGTTAAAGACTATGAATGTCATTGTGGCAAATACAAACGTATTCGCTATAAAGGCATAGTATGCGACCGTTGTGGTGTGGAAGTTACAGAGAAAAAAGTGCGTCGTGAACGTACCGGACACATCCATTTGGTGGTACCGGTAGCACACATATGGTATTTCAGATCATTACCTAATAAAATAGGTTATCTGCTCGGAATCCCTACAAAAAAGCTTGACACTATCATATATTACGAAAGATATGTAGTTATTCAAGCAGGTATTCTTGAAGATAAAGTAACAGAAAAAGATCTTCTAACAGAAGATGAATATTTGGAATTACTTGACACTCTTCCTAAAGATAACCAAATGCTGGAAAATTCCGATCCTAATAAATTTATTGCAAGGATGGGAGCAGAAGCACTTTTAGATTTGCTGGAGAGAATAAATCTAGATAAACTAGCAAACCACTTACGTCATAAAGCAGACACTGAGACATCTCAACAACGTAAGAATGAAGCGCTAAAACAACTTCAAGTTGTTGAAGCTTTTCGTGGTTCTAAAAGTATAAATAAACCTGAGTGGATGATTATGAAAGTAATCCCTGTAATTCCACCAGACTTGAGACCACTTGTACCATTGGATGGAGGACGTTTTGCAACTTCAGACCTTAATGATCTCTATCGTCGTGTTATTATACGTAACAACCGACTTAAAAGATTAATTGACATTAAGGCTCCTGATGTTATTCTTAGAAATGAGAAGCGTATGCTTCAGGAATCGGTTGATTCTCTATTTGATAATTCACGTAAATCAAGTGCAATTAAAACTGAATCTAACCGACCGCTTAAATCATTATCCGACAGCTTAAAAGGTAAACAAGGACGTTTCCGTCAAAACTTACTTGGTAAGCGTGTTGACTACTCAGCACGTTCGGTAATTGTTGTTGGTCCTGAACTTAAGATGCATGAGTGCGGATTGCCAAAAGATATGGCTGCCGAACTTTACAAACCATTTATCATACGTAAACTTATTGAAAGAGGAATTGTAAAGACGGTAAAATCAGCTAAAAAAATTGTTGATAGAAAAGAACCCGTAGTATATGATATACTAGAATATGTAATGAAGGGACACCCTGTTCTATTGAACCGTGCTCCTACCCTACACCGTTTAGGAATTCAGTCTTTTCAGCCAAAACTTATTGAAGGAAAAGCAATTCAATTGCACCCTCTCGCTTGTACGGCATTTAACGCTGACTTCGACGGTGACCAGATGGCAGTTCACCTTCCACTTGGTAACGAGGCTATTCTTGAAGCTCAGCTATTAATGCTTGCTTCACATAATATTCTTAACCCTGCAAACGGTGCACCAATTACAGTTCCTTCACAGGACATGGTCCTTGGTCTTTACTACATCACTAAAATTCGTCCCGGAGCTAAAGGTGAAGGTATGACTTTCTATGGTGAGGAAGAGGCAATAATTGCTTATAATGAAGGAGCTGTTGATGCTCATGCATTGGTAAAAGTTATTGTTGATGACATCGACGAAGATGGGAATCCAGTTCGTAAAATGCACGAAACATCAGTGGGACGTGTAATTACCAATGAAGCTATTCCAAAAGAAGTAGGTTATATAAATGAACTACTTTCAAAAAAATCTCTCCGTGATATTATCGGTAAGGTTATTAAAATTTGTGGTGTAGCTCGTACAGCTCTATATCTTGATGATATTAAAGATCTGGGATATACAATGGCCTTCAAGGGTGGCTTATCTTTCAATTTAGAGGATGTAATTATCCCTAAAGAAAAAGATGATTTAATTCAGGAAGGATATAACGAAGTTGAGCAGATAATTGAAAACTATAATATGGGTTTCATTACATACAACGAACGTTACAACCAGATTATCGATACTTGGACTCATATTAACTCCAAGTTGTCAAACATTCTTATGAAACAGCTATCTGAAGACGATCAAGGATTCAACTCTGTTTACATGATGCTAGATTCAGGAGCTCGTGGTTCTCGTGAGCAAATTCGCCAGCTGTCTGGTATGCGTGGACTGATGGCTAAACCACAGAAAAGTGGATCCGAAGGTGCACAAATTATCGAGAATCCAATTCTTGCAAACTTTAAAGAAGGTCTATCAGTTCTTGAGTATTTTATCTCTACTCACGGTGCTCGTAAAGGTTTGGCTGATACTGCACTTAAAACTGCAGACGCTGGTTATTTAACGCGTCGATTAGTTGACGTATCTCAAGACGTTATCGTTAATGAGGTTGATTGTGGTACATTACGTGGATTAACAGCAACAGCAATAAAAAATAACGAAGAAATTATTGCATCTCTTTACGAAAGAATTCTTGGACGTGTCTCTGTTCATGATGTTCAACATCCTAATACAGGAGAAATACTTGTTAATTCTGGAGAAGAGATTACTGAAAATATAGCTGAGAAAATAGATAAATCACCTATAGAACGTGTTGAAATCAGATCCGTTCTTACTTGCGAATCATCACAGGGTGTATGCGCTAAATGTTACGGAAGAAATTTGGCGTCAGGACACATGGTTCAGAGAGGTGAAGCCGTTGGTGTAATTGCCGCACAATCAATTGGAGAGCCGGGTACACAGCTTACTTTACGTACATTCCACGTTGGGGGTATTGCTTCTAACATTGCAACAGAAAGTAGAGTTATTGCCAAGTATGATGGTATAGTAGAATTTGAAGAGCTACGTTTTGTAGAAGCTACAGACTCCGAAGGCAAAACTTATAAAGTTGTTGTGAGCCGATTATGTGAAATGCGTATTATTGATCCTAATACTAAGATAGTACTTGTATCTCACAACGTGCCTTACGGATCGAAGTTGTACTTCAATCAAAAGGACAAAGTGAGTAAGGGTGACTTGATTTGTGATTGGGATCCATTTAATGCTGTAATAGTATCTGAGGTTGCGGGAAGTATTCGTTTTGAGAATCTTACAGAAAATATGACATTCAAAGTAGAATCGGATGAACAAACCGGTTTAAAAGAGAAAGTTATTATTGAATCTCGCGATAAAACAAAGGCTCCTTCTGCACATATCGTAGATGAGAATGATGATGTAATAAGAACTTATACACTGCCACTTGGATCACACATTGCGAAAAACGAAAGTGATAAAATTAAGGCAGGTGATATTCTTGTTAAGATTCCACGTGCTATAGGTAAGTCGGGTGACATCACTGGAGGACTTCCAAGGGTAACCGAGCTATTTGAAGCGCGTAATCCTTCAAACCCTGCAGTTGTTACTGAAATCGATGGAGAAGTATCGTTTGGTAAAATTAAACGTGGTAACCAAGAAATTTCTGTTACAACTAAAACAGGAGAGACTAAGAAATATATGGTTCCATTATCAAAACAGATACTTGTACAAGAAAACGACTATATCCGTGCAGGTATGGCATTATCTGAAGGAGCAATTACTCCTGCTGATATTTTGGCAATAAAGGGCCCTACTGCTGTACAAGAATATATTGTGAACGAAGTACAAGATGTATACCGACTACAGGGTGTAAAGATAAATGATAAACACTTTGAAGTTATTGTACGTCAAATGATGCGCAAGGTTGAAGTAGTAGATCCAGGTGATACAAGGTTCTTAGAACAACAGCTTGCTGATAAGCTTGATATGAGGGAAGAGAACGACCGCACTTGGGGTAAGAAGGTTATAGTAGATGCAGGTGATTCACAAATATTTGAACCAGGGCAGATCGTTACAGTACGTAAGCTGCGTGATGAGAATAGTTCACTTAAACGACGCGACCTAAAACTTGTGGATGCACGTGATGCAGTAGCAGCTACTGCAAATCAGGTATTACAAGGAATCACAAGAGCAGCTCTTCAAACAACCAGCTTTATGTCTGCTGCATCATTCCAGGAAACAACAAAGGTTCTTAATGATGCTGCTATACATGGAAAGACCGATTTACTAGAGGGTCTCAAAGAGAACGTTATAGTTGGTCATTTAATTCCGGCAGGTACTGGTCAGAGAGAATTTGACAAACTGATAGTTGGTTCTCGTGATGATTTTGAAAAATTAAATGCCAATAAACGTAACAATCTTTTCCAGGAAGCTACTATAGAAAAATAAAAATTAGAAAGTAATATATGACTAAACCCGTGTCTGGAATTCCAGCACGGGTTTTTTTATTAGGTAGAAACATTACTGACCTTTCGCCTTTTTTAGATAGTTATATGTAGCAGTCTGAGCCCGAATATGTATATCACTCTCTGGAGCCAAATCCCTCTTAAAAATATTGTTCAGATTCTCATCGAGACATACCGCACTCCTATTATCTTCGAGTTGAATCTTAAGTATATCAATTATCTCTTTTTTTAGAGATTCATTGTAAATTGGAAAAGCTACTTCTATACGACGATGCAAATTTCTCTGCATCCAGTCGGCTGAAGTAAGATAAATATCCTCATTACCTTCATTCAAGAAATACCACACACGTGAATGCTCTAAGTATGCTCCCACAATACGAGTTATTGTAATATTTCTACTAAATGGTTTATTTGGTATGAGGCAACAAATTCCACGTATAATCAAATCTATTTTAACACCCGCTTCACTGGCGCGATACAAAGCATTTATCATACCTTTATCTTCCAGACTATTCATTTTAAGTATAATGTAACCACTACCTCCGTTTTCGGCATGCTCAATCTCACGATCAATCATTTTGTGAATCTCTGGAAGCATATTAAACTGAGTTACAAGTAGATGTTTAAAATTATGCATATGAGACTTACCTTCAAGGACTCTAAACACCTCATCAATATCTTTAATTATTTCTCTGTTAGATGTTAAGAGTCCCTTGTCAGAATATATTCTAGCAGTTTTTTCATTAAAATTGCCTGTTCCCAAATAAGCATACCCCTTCAAAGTAGCCTCAGGATCGTTACTCCTCTTACGTACATAAGCCAACTTAGCATGAACCTTTAAACCGGGCAAACTGTAAATAATTTTCACACCTGCTTGTTGCATTAACTCAGATGACAGATAGTTGTTCTCTTCATCAAATCGTGCTTTAAGTTCTACAAAAACTGTAACTTTTTTACCGTTTTTAGCAGCACTAATTAAACTATTAATAACTGCTGAGTTCTCCGCAACTCTATATTGGGTTACTTTTATTTCAAGTACTTTAGGATCGAATGCAGCCTGGAGTAAAAACCTGAGTAGATAATCAAACGATTGATATGGAAAATGCAATAATACATCCTGCTTTCTCAACACACGCAAAATGGAGCTGTTAGATTCTAACTCAGGGGCTCGTAAAGGTTGAGGCAATTGTTGCTTCAATGATTCGCCAACGGGGTTGGGTAAGTTGGCAAGATCTGCCAAATTTAGATACTTCCAGGAAGGCAACAACTCCTCTTCCTCTATCTCATACGCTTCACAAAGATATTTCAAAAAATAATCGGGCATCTCGCTATCATACTGAAATCGTGTAACAGCACCAATTTTCCTCTTCCTAACCTTCTTTAATATCTGCTCAGCAATATCATTCTTATCCTCTTCTTCTAAAGAAAAATCGGCATCTCTAGAAATTTTAATACTAAAACAATCAATAATTTCATATCCCGGAAATACACTACTCATATTAGCCTTAATTACATCATCTATAAACATAATGTAATGGTTTCCTTCATACGATGGAAGTTCTATAAACCTTGGTATTTTTGTGTAGGGAATCTTCATTATTGCATAAGTGTAATTTGAAGGAGAATCTTCAATCTTTTTCTTCTTCTTAAGAAGGCTAATAGTCTGATATATACGTCCATCCTGAATAAATGAATGAATATCATCTTTCTGAATTACCATGGGTTGAAGATATGGAAACACCTCTTCATTAAAGTATTTCTCAACATAAGCCTTATGAAATGGCTCCACCTTATCGGTTTGATAGAGAACAATACTGTTCTTTTTCAGCTCAGGCAGAATCATATTATTGAAGATATTATAATACTCTTTCTCTTGGGCAGTAACTTCATTATTTATTTGCACAATTGTTTTTAGTGCTTCTTCTACCGATTCGTCAAGATTAATACTTTCAAGTAGTGAACTGTGATAGCCTGAAACTCTAATCTTGTAAAATTCTTCGAGATTAGAGGAATATATTGATAGAAATTTAATTCGCTCATATACCGGAAGTCGTTCATCCTTTGCCTCCAGGAGTACACGATAATTAAAACTGAGCCAACTGATATCTCTTTTGAAATATGAGTATTTTTGTTTTCCCATTGTATTTAGTTTTTTTTATATATACCATCAAAAATACAAAGTTTATTCGATTTACCTCTTTCTGATAAGGGATTTCTATTAATATCCTGTTATAACAAAACAAAATAATAAAGAGGTAAAGACTATTATTAGATAAAATAGAATCCAAATATTATCTTTGTTCAGATCAAAATTATTGAAATGAAGAAAATTGGACTCCTTTCAGACACACACGGACACTGGGATGAAAAGTTTGAAGATTATTTCAGTGAGTGCGAAGAGATATGGCATGCTGGTGATATTGGCACAATGGACATAGCCCTTAAGTTTGAAGAGTTAAAACCATTTAGGGCCGTCTACGGTAATATTGATGATTATAAAACTCGTATTGCTTATCCTGAGACATTGAGGTTTGAGGTTGAAAATGTAGATGTTATCATTACTCATATTGGTGGATATCCAGGAAGATATGATCCCGCCATTAGATCAAAGCTAATAGCTAATCCGCCCAAACTATTTATTTCAGGTCATTCTCATATCCTTAAGGTGATGTACGATGAGAAACTTAAAACACTACATATGAATCCAGGGGCTGCCGGAATTTATGGATTTCATAAGGTGAGAACACTTCTACGCTTTATTTTAGACAATGGTAATATTAAAGATTTAGAAGTAATTGAGCTAGGCAACAGGGGCTAATTTAGTTACAATTCCAATAATACCAATTGCCACAATGATGGTTCCAACTACCCGGTTTAAGATAACTAGTCCTTTACGCTTAAACCTTTTTCTGAGGCGCGACACAAGCGTTGTAAGCATAAACCACCATAATAATGCTGCAGCAGAAAATGAAGTTAGAGCCACTAATAATGAATTTGTTCCCTCTAATATTGGATTGAACGAAAAACGAGTATAAAGGCCTACTAAAGCTAATATAATTGTTGCATTTGAGAATGTAAGCAAAAATGTAGAAGCAAAATCTTTTAAATAACGCGATTCTTTTGGTAATTCATCAGGTTGCCAGCCTTTTAACGGATTTGAACGATAAACTCCAAAACCAAACAAGATGAGTATTACACTTCCAAAAAGAAATATTTGTGATTCATATTCATTCATAAAACCAGATACAATACTCATACCCAGCAAAGTTATAGTAGCATAGGTAATATCTGAAAGCATTGCACCAAATCCTGAAGCCATACCGTGCCACCTACCACGATTTAAAGTTCGCTGAATAGTAAGTATATTTATTGGTCCCATGATTGACGACACAAATAAACCTATAATGAATCCCTTAGTTATTGTTTCAAGCATATATTTTACAAATATACTAACATGTTTGGCCTCTATTCTTATAGTTACGATATAATTAAAATAAAATGTGATAATTTAGATAACATTTTTCAATTCAAACAAGTTTAGGTTCTTCATATTGACTTAACAAAAAAGTTAGTAACTTTGTAGTTCACTAAAGTTAGACTATTTCTCGCTATGGCATAATTCAAGCAAGCTTGTCTTCTGCTCATTTAGCTTAACGAAATAGTTCATATAAATCGATCTAAAAACAGAGATATGATTTCATTTTTCAAAACCCCCTCACAAAGTATAATTGCTGTAGAATCAAATTATACATTCACACCAGATACACTTCGCAAACTCACCTGGTTATTTGACAATGCAGAGTTAATAGAATCAGAAACTATAACCAATGCATATGTTGGTCCTCGAAGAGAATTAATAACTCCCTGGAGCACATGCGCGGTTGAGATTACCCAGAATATGGGAATAGAGGGAATTATCAGGATTGAGGAATATACTCCACAATCGGATGCGACATATTTCGATTTTGATCCGATGTTACAACGAAAATACTCACAACTCGATCAAACAATTTTTACAATTAAAGGTAGCCCCGAACCTATTATTAATATCGATGATATTTCTGCCTACAACGATTCTGAGGGTCTGGCCATGAGTGCAGATGAGATAGAATACCTTGAATCAGTTAGTAAGAAAATGGGCAGAAAGCTCACCGACAGTGAAGTATTTGGCTTCTCGCAAGTAAACTCTGAGCATTGTCGGCATAAAATTTTTAATGGCAAATTTATAATAGATGGTGAAGAGAAGGAAATGTCTCTGTTTCAGATGATAAAGAAAACCTCTTCTGTTAATCCCAATACATTAATTTCTGCCTATAAAGATAATGTGGCCTTTATAGAAGGACCCACTATTGAGCAGTTTATACCTGCAAGTGGAGATAAACCCGACTACTTTATAACGAAAGAAATTGAGAGTGTACTTTCACTAAAAGCTGAGACACATAACTTCCCTACTACAGTAGAACCGTTTAACGGCGCATCAACCGGAACTGGAGGAGAAATACGCGATCGTTTAGCAGGTGGTAAGGGATCAATTCCAATTGCCGGAACAGCCGTTTACATGACTTCTTATCCTCGCTTAGAAGAGGGACGTCCGTGGGAACAACATCTTGCCCCTCGAAATTGGTTATACCAAACACCCGAACAAATACTTCTTAAAGCGTCAAATGGTGCCTCAGACTTTGGAAATAAGTTTGGACAACCACTTATTTGTGGATCGGTTCTCACTTTGGAGCATACCGAAAATGACAAAAAGTTTGGATTTGACAAAGTAATTATGCTTGCTGGCGGAGTTGGATATGCCAATAAGCGTGATGCTAAAAAAGGTGACCCAAAAAGCGGTGAGAAAATTGTAGTAATGGGTGGCGATAACTATCGTATAGGCATGGGCGGAGGAGCGGTTTCATCAGTTAACACCGGTCTGTTTTCTGAAGGGATAGAGCTTAATGCTATTCAGAGAGCCAATCCTGAAATGCAAAAACGTGTTTCTAACGTTATTCGCTCACTAGCCGAATCGGAAGATAACCCTATAGTATCTATTCACGATCATGGTGCTGGGGGTCACCTCAACTGCTTATCTGAGATTGTTGAAGCTACAGGTGGTATTATTAATGTTGACAAGTTGCCGGTTGGAGATAAAACTCTTTCCGCAAAAGAAATTGTGGGAAATGAAAGCCAAGAGCGTATGGGTCTTTTGGTGGATGATAAAGATATTGAAAGAATAGAACTAATAGCAGCGCGCGAACAAGCACCATTTTATGTTGTAGGTGAAACAACCGGCGACATGAAACTCACTTTTAGTCAGCCCGACGGCACAAACCCAATTGAGATGGAGCTGGAAGACTTTTTTGGAAAAACTCCCGAGACAGTAATGGAAGATAGTACCATAATAGAAGAATACACTGCTCCTGAATACGATGCAAAAAATCTTGAGACATATATAAACGATATACTAAAACTAGAGTCAGTTGCCTCTAAGGACTGGTTAACAAACAAGGTAGACAGATCAGTTACAGGAAGAATTGCCCGTCAACAAACACAAGGTGAGATTCAGTTACCACTTAGCGATTCTGGGGCTATAGCTCTCGACTACAGAGGATTTGCCGGCATGGCTACTTCTTTAGGACACGCGACACAGGTAGCAATGATTGATCCCGCAGCCGGTTCTGTAATGGCAATAGCCGAGGCTCTTACTAATATAGTATTTGCACCATTAACAAATGGACTACAAAGTGTTTCTTTAAGTGCCAACTGGATGTGGCCTTGTCGTAACCCCGGAGAGGATGCACGTCTATATAAAGCTGTGGAAGCTTGTTCAGACTTCTCATGCGATTTGGGTATCAACATCCCTACTGGAAAAGATTCGCTCTCGATGACTCAAAAGTACGAGGATGATAAAGTTTTCTCACCGGGCACAGTAATCATTTCGGCAGCAGCTGAAGTTAAGAACGTTAGAAAAATTGCTTCCCCGGTATTAGCTTATATCAAAGGAACTTACCTATACTATATAGATTTTTCATTAGATACATTTAAATTAGGTGGTTCTGTCTTTGCACAGACATTAGGTAAAATTGGAGATGAAGCGCCAACTGTAACTGATGCAGAGTATTTCAAAAATGCTTTTGCTGCTGTGCAGGAACTTGTAAATAGAGGATTGATTCTAGCAGGTCACGATATTTCTGAAGGTGGAATGATTACCACCTTGCTTGAAATGTGTTTTGCCAATCCACAAGGAGGTCTTGATGTTAGACTAGATAAAATTCTCCATACAGACATAATTAAAATTCTTTTCTCAGAAAATCCAGGTGTAATAATTCAAGTTAAACACCATCGTTTGGTTGAAAAGATATTACAAGACTATGGTTTGGGCTTCGCTATTGTGGCAAGACCTATAGAGGATAGAAAGCTTATTATCTCTAAAGGAGATTTTAATAGCGAATTCAATATTGATGAACTGCGTGATGTGTGGTTTAAAACATCGTACCTACTAGATAAAAAACAAAGTGGAGAAGAGCATGCCACTCTTAGATACAACAATTATAAAAATCAACCACTTCAGTTTGAAATAAAAGATGGCTTCACTGGCAAGATGGAGGAGATGGGGCTTAATCCCGACAGAAAAGAAAAGAGTGGTCTAACTGCTGCTATTATCCGTGAGAAAGGAACTAATGGTGAGCGAGAAATGGCATACTCGCTTTATCTAGCAGGATTTGACGTTAAGGATGTACATATGACCGACTTGTCATCTGGCAGAGAAACACTTGAGGATGTTCAGTTTGCAGTATTTTGCGGAGGATTCTCAAACTCAGATGTTTTGGGTTCTGCCAAAGGATGGGCAGGTGGTTTTAAGTATAACGAAAAGGCTAAGTCTGCACTAAGAAACTTCTTCGCTAGAAAAGATACTATGAGCTTGGGTGTTTGCAACGGTTGCCAGTTATTAATGGAGCTGGGCTTGATCTTCCCTGAACTGGGAGATAAACATCCTCGCATGTTGCACAACTCTTCAAATAAGTTTGAGTCTACATTCGTTAGTCTCGAAATTCCAAAGAATGAGTCGGTAATGTTTAAATCACTTGAAGGAAGTAAGCTTGGAATTTGGGTAGCACATGGTGAAGGACGTTTTGATCTACCTGAAGAGGAGTCTAATTATAATATCGCTGCTAAATTCCTTTATAACGAGTATCCTGGTAACCCCAACGGATCAGATTATTCTGCAGCAGCAGTATGCTCAAAAGATGGTCGCCACTTAGCAATGATGCCTCACCTAGAGCGCACAATTTTCCCTTGGCAAAATGCATTCTATCCTTTCGCTTACAGAAAACATGAAGTTACTCCGTGGATGGAAGCTTTTGTAAATGCGAGGGAATGGCTAAAAGAGCAGTCGCTAAATTAGGAGATTTACTTTTTTATATAATTATAATTTTATAACTTAGCAAATATTATAAAAGACATGAGGTGGATAAAATTTATTCACCTCATTCTTATAACAAAATAAACAAGCAACCAGTGTCTGAACCAATTTTTGAAGTTGATTTAAAAGTACGCGATTATGAGTGCGACGTACAGGGGCATGTTAATAACGCCAACTATCAGCACTATTTTGAGGTAACACGTCATGAGTTTCTCGAAAAAGTAGGTCTCAATTTTCATAAACTTCATCTGCAAGGAATTGATGCAGTTGTATCTAGTGTGCATATCAGATATAAAATACCTTTAGTTGGTATGGATAAATTTAAATGTACAATATCAAAAATAGATAAGGTTAGTGTAAAATATATTTTCCATCAGGAAATAAGAAGAACAGAAGATAATGCACTTTGTGCGAAAGCAAAAATAGAAGTTGTTAATCTTGTTAAAGGCAAATTGTCTGAAGCTGTTATTTTTAACGAAGCTTTTGCTGATTTTATCTGACCATATCTTCGTGTTACTTTTTTACTTTTATTTCATGGACGATGTTTCATGAATCTTTTAAATCTTAATAAATTGTCTAATAAATCGTTATACCAAATTGCACTCACCTGTATTAAAGGTGTAGGAGTAACACACGCTCGTAATTTAATGGAGATAATGGGAGATGAGGAGTCAATATTCAAAGGAGATGTTGCTCAATTATCATCAATACCAGGTATATCCAGACGACTGATAACCGAGATAAGAAGCCCAGAGGCATTAAGAAACGCCGAAAAGGAGCTGAACTTTATTGAAAAGAATAAAATCGACTTTCATTTTTTTACTGATAATACTTACCCTTACAGGCTCACAAATTGTATTGATGCGCCAATGGTTCTTTATTCGAAAGGGAAGGTTGACTTTAATTGTGAGAGAGTAATAAGTATAGTTGGCACTCGTAATTCAACAAAATATGGACAGGACTTCTGCAATGAATTCATTAAAGAAATATCAATTAAAATTCCAACTCTGCAAATAGTGAGCGGACTGGCTTATGGTGTAGATATTTGCGCTCATAGAGCAGCTATTAAAAACAATATGTCTACTGTTGCAGTATTAGCACATGGATTAGACAGAATTTATCCTCATCTACATAGACAAACAGCTATTGAGATGATGGAAAACGGGGCTTTATTAACTGAATTTAAAAGTAACACTAATCCTGATAAACATAATTTTGTAAGACGCAATCGTATAGTGGCAGGGATGTCTGATGCTGTTATTGTTGTTGAATCTCCTTTAAAAGGTGGATCATTAATTACAGCCGATATAGCAAATTCATACTTTAGAGATGTGTTTGCCTTACCAGGCAGTATTAAATATAAAATGTCGTCGGGTTGCAATAAGCTTATTTCAGACAACAAAGCTGTATTGCTTCAAAATACAGATCACTTTGTTGAATCAATGGGTTGGGAAGATGAAAAGGTTGAGAAAAAGAGACCCATACAACAGGAGCTGTTTCTTGAATTATCAGATGATGAAGAGAAAATATTTAATGTTTTGCAAAAAAGTGAAACTATGCATGTAAACACACTTTCAATAGAATTAAATGTATCTGTAACGGAACTATTTATGACACTACTTGAATTAGAAATGAAAAATATTATTGAAGCACTTCCGGGTGGAATGTACCAATTGGTATAATATTTTTTCATATCTTTGAAGGTAATTTTTTCAAATAAATTATATAAAGGGGGATTTTAAAATGGCTGAAGAAAAAGAAAAAGCAAACAAAGTTAACGAAAAGAGCAGTGAGAAATTGAAAGCACTTCGAGCTGCTATGGACAAAATTGAAAAGACCTATGGCAAGGGCTCTATAATGAAAATGGGTGATGAGAAAATAGAGGATATACCTGTCATTTCATCTGGTTCAATTGGCCTTAACCTGGCTTTAGGTGTAGGTGGCTACCCCCGAGGACGTGTTATAGAAATATATGGACCCGAATCTTCAGGTAAGACTACACTGGCGATTCATGCAATTGCAGAAGCTCAAAAAGTTGGAGGTGTAGCAGCATTTATTGATGCTGAAAATGCATTTGATCGCTTTTATGCAGAAAAGCTAGGTGTTAACACAGACGAGTTATTAATATCGCAACCTAGCAGTGGAGAAGAGGCACTAGAAATTGCAGAGCAACTTATTCGTTCGGCAGCAGTTGATATTGTTGTTATCGACTCAGTAGCAGCTCTTACTCCAAGGAAAGAATTGGAAGGAGAAATGGGTGATGCAAATGTTGGTTTACAGGCAAGACTAATGTCTCAAGCGCTCAGAAAATTAACCTCTGCAATCAACAAAACAAATACCACATGTATATTCATTAATCAGCTTCGTGAAAAAATTGGAGTTATGTTCGGTAACCCTGAAACAACAACAGGTGGTAATGCACTTAAATTTTACTCATCCGTTCGTCTTGATATAAGAGGAAACGGAACTCCAATTAAAGATGGTGAAACACAAATTGGCAGACCTACTCGTGTTAGAGTTGTTAAAAATAAAGTAGCTCCTCCTTTCAGAAAAGCTGAGTTCGACATAATGTATGGCGAAGGTATTTCTCGTACAGGAGAAATAATAGATATGGGGTCGGAACTAGAAATTATAAAGAAAAGTGGCTCTTGGTATAGTTATAAAGACACCAAACTTGGTCAGGGTAGAGATGCGGCTAAAATGGCTGTAAAGGATAACCCAGAATTGTATGAAGAGTTGGAAAATCTTATTTATCAAGCACTAAAAGAGAAATAGTTTATTTATATAACGAGGTTACAAATTTGTAATCTCGTTTTTTTATTACCAATAATATAACCCACATGCAAAAGTACAGAAGTTTATCAAAATTAGAGATTGATGTCCTTGTATTTAATGGTTGTAGCTGCAAAGATTGGCAATTAATATCAGTAAAAGAGGGATTTGAACCTCATTATATAAAAAATACCCAGTTCTCGGGTAAGATAGAGCTTGGAGTTTTTGAAAGAGAATTCACACTTGCCGGAGGAATAACAAAACATTCATGTATTGCTAATGCAGTAATTCATAACTGTACTATTGGAGATAATGTGGTAATTGAAAACATACAAAATTATATAGCAAATTATGATATTGGAAATAATTGCTTTATACAGAATGTTGATGTAATATTAGTGGAAGGCAAAACATCATTTGGCAATGGCGTAGAGGTTAATGTGTTAAATGAAACAGGAGGACGAGAGGTGCTTATAAACGATAAGCTTTCGGCTCATTTTGCATATATCTATTCATTATACCGACATAGGCCAAAATTGATTGAAAGGATGAAAGATATCACTCTTTTTTATTGTGATAAACATGCATCTGAAAGAGGTGAGATAGGCGAAAACTGCATGATACTTAATGTAGGATATATAAAAAATGTACGTATTGGGCCATACTGTAATATAACCGGGGCAATGAAACTAAAAAACGGAAGCATAAATAGTAACCAACATGCTCCGGTAAATATAGGTCGTAATGTAATTGCCAAAGACTTTATAGTTTCTTCGGGATCAACGGTAGGCGGAGGTTCTTTTATAACCCGCTGTTTTATAGGTCAGGCATGCTATATTGATCATGGATATTCTGCCTCTGACTCATTATTTTTCAGTAATTGTCATGGGGAAAATGGTGAGGCTTGTGCACTTTTTGCAGGTCCTTATACCGTAACTCATCATAAATCCACATTACTAATTGCAGGAATGTTCTCTTTTATGAACGCAGGATCGGGTTCAAACCAAAGCAATCATATGTATAAGCTTGGACCCATTCATCAGGGTATTATAGAAAGAGGAGCTAAAACAACCAGTAACTCATATATTTTATGGCCAGCCAAAGTGGGGGCTTTTTCACTTATATTGGGAAGACATTCACAGCATGCCGATACATCAAATCTTCCTTTCTCGTATCTAATTGAAAAAGACAACAGCACATATATAGCTCCTGGCGTAAACCTTAGAAGTGTGGGCACAATTAGAGATGCAAAAAAATGGCCTGAGAGAGATATGAGAAAAGACCCCGATAGATTGGATTGTATAAACTTCAATCTTCTGAGCCCTTATACAATTCAAAAAGTATTTGCTGGCATAGAGATACTTAAAAATTTGCAGTCTACTGCCGGCGAAACTTCTCAGATCTATACATTCCAGAGCTGTATAATTACGAATCACTCTCTTAAAAGAGGATTAAATTTATATGAAATTATTATTCATAAGTTTCTGGGTAATTCAATTATTAAAAGACTGGAAAAGACAAAATTTAAGAGTAATAAAGAAATAAGAGAAAGACTAAAAGTTGGGACCTCGTTAGGATCGGGTGAATGGGTGGACCTCTCGGGACTAATAGCTCCTAAATCGGAGATTGATAATTTACTTGTTGAGATTGAAACTGGTAAAATAACTAAACTAAAAGAAATAAATAACATATTTCACACACTTCATAATAATTATTACGAGAATGAATGGACATGGGCATGGGATAAAATACAATCTTTTTATAATTTAAAGGTTGACGAAATAACTGCTGATGATATAATTAATATTGTAGAAAAATGGAAAGAGGCGGTTATTGGTTTAGATGAATTAATATATCAAGATGCAAAAAAAGAGTTCTCTTTATCTTTCAAAACTGGCTTTGGTGCTGATGGCAATATACAAGATAGGGCAATGGATTTTGAGTATGTAAGGGGTGCTTTTGACAATAATCAGTTTGTAATAACCACACTTAAGCACATTGAAGAAAAAAAGAGATTGGGAAATGAACTAATAGAAAGAATAAAAAGTGTGACTTAATTTGCACTTTTTATAAAAGAAATAAAATATGACAGATAGAACAATTCAACTTATTCATGACTTTAAGCCAGAACCAGTTAATATCCCTTTTAATAAATGCGAACTAGAGGAAGCTGTTGAGGCGATATACACTTCTATGTTTCCGGTTTGTGAATGTAATGGCACTACAAATATAAGCAAGGAACTGTATAATGCTTTAGAAATATTACATAAGAATATTATTCAACGAACCGATAAACCTACGGCTGATAGAGTTGTAGAGGGATTTATGGAAAGTTTGCCTAGTATGAGACATAGACTGTTTAAAGATGCACAATGTTATGTTGCTTCAGATCCGGCAGCTAAATCTATTGAAGAGGTAATACTTACCTACCCTGGTTTTTTTGCATTAAGCATACATAGATTGGCACACCTACTTCACAA
This sequence comes from Fermentimonas sp., assembly GCA_015478775.1. Lineage (GTDB taxonomy): Bacteria > Bacteroidota > Bacteroidia > Bacteroidales > Dysgonomonadaceae > Proteiniphilum. The sequence continues at coordinate 188,916 of JADMKP010000007.1, forward strand.
TCTTGGTAAGCCACTTATTGCTAGATATTTTTCCGAGTATGCACATTCAAAAGTAGGTATAGATATTCACCCAGCTGCCAAAATAGGAAAAAACCTTTTTATGGATCATGGAACAGGTATAGTAATTGGTGAAACTTGCGAGATTGGTGATAATGTTAAAATTTATCAGGGAGTAACTTTAGGTGCATTATATGTAGAGAAAAAGTTATCTGACGTAAAAAGACACCCAACTGTTGAAGACAATGTGGTTATTTATGCTAACGCTACGATACTTGGAGGTAAAACTATAGTTGGGCACGACTCTATAATTGGAGGTGGAGCGTGGCTCACAAAGAGCATTATTCCTTATTCAAGGGTTTACAACTCAGTTGATGTAAAAATTCGTACTGCTAAAGATTTTAATAGTCCTTTTGATTACGTAATATAATTGCTTTTTACTTATTAAATTTATAAGCTTATATCCGCTTATAACAAGCTTTTATATTGATTGCAGCAAGGCAACTGCAGTTTCTACTGTATCTACATTTTTAATTACAAGAGAACGTTTTTGTCCAACTTCTCGTAATTTACAGTTGCGAGGGTTGGACTGAACATAATTCAGCAACCTCTCAAAAGCGGGAGACATATAATAAGGAGAGTCTGCATCTGAAATAAGATTTAGCGATATTTGCCCATTTTTGAGAACCACCTTTTCTATACCCAGAGGTTTAGCTAAGCGCCTTAATCTTACAATTCGAATCAACTCTTTAGCTTGATGAGGAATCTTGCCAAAACGATCTTCTATTCGATTTGTGAAATTTATAATTTCAGTTTCAGTCTCCATTTCATCAAGCTCACGATAAATAGCCACCCTTTCTGCATCATTTGGAATATACATCACTGGAAACATAAGCTCCAAGTCGCTCTCTACATGTACATCATCTACAAATTCCTCTGTATCGCTTTTTGATGCCAGTTCATCTTTATATAGATCAGAAAACTCATCTTTTCTGAGTTCTTGTACAGCTTCATTAAGAATCTTTCTATAAGTCTCATAGCCCAAATCGGCTATAAAACCACTCTGCTCTGCACCCAATAAATTACCCGCTCCACGGATATCTAAATCGTGCATAGCAATATTAAGTCCACTACCCAATTCTGCAAAATTTTCAATTGCCTGCAGTCTCCTTCTTGAATCGGTGCTAAGTGTATATAGAGGAGGAGCCAACAGGTAGCAAAAAGCTTTTCTATTACTTCTCCCCACCCTACCTCGCAACTGATGCAAATCGCTTAATCCAAAATTCTGAGCATCGATTACAATAATTGTATTTACATTTGGCATATCTATACCCGACTCAATTATTGTTGTAGCAATTAGTACATCTTGCTCATGATTCATAAAATCAGTTATAACACCTTCCAGCTTCTTTGCATCCATTTGTCCATGGCCTACTGCTACCTTAATACCTGGTATCTCTCTTAATAAAAGAGACTCTAATTCGTAAATATTCTGAATTCTATTATTAACTATAAAAGCCTGACCGTTTCTGCTTATTTCAAAATTGATAGCATCACGGATAATTTCCAAATCAAAAGTATGAACTTCTGTCTGTATTGGATAACGATTAGGAGGGGGTGTGTTGATAATTGACAAATCACGCGAGCCCATAAGTGAAAATTGTAATGTACGTGGTATAGGTGTAGCAGTCATAGTTAATGTATCAACATTTATCTTCATCTGCTTTAATTTCTCCTTGGTAGATACTCCAAATTTCTGCTCCTCATCAATTATAAGTAGTCCCAAATCTTTAAACTTAACATCTTTGCTTACTATACGATGAGTACCTATAAGTATATCTATTTTACCATTTTGTAAATCTTCCAGTATTTCCTTTTGCTCTTTTGTTGTTCTTACTCTGCTCAGATAATCAACTCTAACCGGAAAGTTATCTAGTCTGCCACTAAAGGTATGGTAGTGTTGAGTAGCTAATACTGTTGTAGGCACCAGCACAGCTGTTTGTTTTCCATCTGTGGCTGCTTTAAACGCAGCTCTAATAGCGATCTCTGTTTTGCCAAATCCTACATCACCACACACAAGCCTGTCCATTGGTTGTTCAATCTGCATATCAGATTTAATATCGCGAGTAGCTTTTACTTGATCTGGGGTATCCTCATACATAAAAGAAGCCTCCAACTCGGTCTGAAGGTAAGTATCGCTTGAATATGCAAATCCTTTCTCTTGCTGCCTTTCGGCATAAAGTTTTATTAAATCACGAGCTATATCCTTTAACTTGGATTTAGTTTTCGCTTTAACACGCTCCCATGCACCTGATCCTAGCTTGTTTAACTTTGGCGATTCTCCCTCCTTGCCCTTATATTTAGAAACTTTATGCAATGCGTGAATAGATACAAAAACTGCATCATTGTTATGATATGTCAACTTTATCACTTCCTGAACCTTATCTCCTATTGGTAGTCTCACAAGTCCTACGAATTTTCCAATTCCGTGATCCATGTGCACAACATAATCGCCTGTTTGAAGTTGATTTAACTCTTTTAGAGTAAGTGCAACTTTTCCTGAACGCGCTTTGTCTGATTTGAGATTGTATTTATGAAACCTATCAAAAATTTGATGATCAGTAAAACAGCATATTTTTGTTGTTGCATCCGAAAACCCCTCATGTAAAGTTTTATTGACAGGTATAAATGGAATAGAATCGTTTCTGTCTTCAAAGATATGAAACAGTCGCTTCTGCTGCTTCTCGCTATCACTAAGTATATAAATTGTATATCCCTCATCCATAAACTGATGTAGGGAGTCTGATAATAAATCAAAATTCTTATGATAGAGGGGTTGCGGTGAAGTTTTAAAATTTACTACAGCATTGGGGGTATCAATAAACTTAGTATCAAATCGAAGCTGAGTAAACTTACTTAAAGCAACAGAGAACTCTTTGCGCGATAGGAAATCAGCTTTTGTATATTCTACATTTTCACTATCAATATCTATACGAAGTTCGTCTTCATTTAAAGATTCAATACGAGTTAATACCCATTGCATATCCTCTATTCCTAGTATAGAATTGCTGGGAAGTGATGAGAAGAGAGATGAATTCCTTGAACTATTATTAGATAGCTCAGGTACAATTCTTATATCATTAAACTTTTTTATTGAGAGCTGTGATTCCATATCGAAGTTTCGAATAGACTCTACCTCGTCTCCAAAGAAATCAATGCGAAATGGAAATTCGGATGAATATGAGAAAAGGTCTAGAATACTACCACGTTGGGCGTACTGACCAGGTTCATACACATAATCTACATATCTGAAATTATAGCTGTCGAGCACTTCACTTACAAATGAAGAGTCTATTTGCTCACCCACTGATATTGTTAAAGTATGTTCTTTTAAATGCTCGCTGGAAACTGTTTTTTCTATCAATGCATCGGGATAACTAACAATTATAAGTGAAGTGTTATTTTCTTGAAGACGACTTAATACAGAGGTTCTTAGCACCTCATTTGCAGCGTCTAACTGACCATATTTTGCTGATCTTTTGTATGCTGAAGGAAAATATAATACATCTATTGATCCAATAATCTGGGTAATATCATGGTAAAAATATCCGGCAGATTCTGCATCATTTAATATATATAGATATGTTTGTGGACTCTTTTTTAATAACGAAGTGGCTAATAAAGAACGCGAAGAACCCTGCAAACCCTTTACTGATATAATATCTACTTTTTTTAGTAAAGAATCTACAGCTGTTATATCGGGGTTTTTCTCAACCCTCTCTAAAAGATCTTTAATTTCTATCGATTTAACCATTTTATTGAATATACAAAGTTAGCTTATTTTTTTATTATCTTTGTTCCGTTGACAACAGAATTATATTATTATGCAAATAGAGGCAAAGTATACACCCGACTATATTTTTGAAAGTAGCTGGGAGGTTTGCAATAAAGTTGGCGGTATTTACACCGTACTTTCTACACGGGCTAGCTCATTACAGAAACTACATAAAGATCAGATATTTTTTGTGGGTCCCGACTTATGGGGACAAAAGGAGAGTCCTTGGTTTAAGGAAGATAAAGATTTATATCCTGAATGGATAAATCACGCATTACTATCACAAAAACTGCAAATAAGAGCAGGAAGATGGGATGTGCCCGGAGAGCCAATCGTGTTTTTGATTAAGTTCGAGCAATTTATGGATAAGCATAACGAGTTATACACTAAAATGTGGCAAGACTTTGAAGTGGATTCCTTAGACTCGTATGGCGATTATCAGGAGTCGACAATGTTTGCTTATGCAACTGGTTTATTAATAGAGAGTTTCTATCGTTTTCATCGTTTGGAATCATACAATGTAATAGCTCATTATAATGAATGGATGTTGGGAGCGGGTGCACTTTACATTAAGAAATTTGTACCCAAGATAGCAACTATGTTTACAACACACGCAACCACTATTGGCCGCTCTATTGCTGGTAATAATTTACCTTTATACAGTAACCTTAGCGAATATAATGGTGATCAAATGGCACGTCAATTAAATGTTTCTGCCAAACACTCTATTGAAAAAGTTGTAGCAAAAAACGTAGATTGCTTTACTACAGTCAGCGATATTACATCTGAAGAAAGTGCTCAACTTCTTCAAAGACGACCCGATGTAGTAACCCCCAATGGATTTGAAAAAGACTTTATTCCTAAAGGGTTAAAATACAAAAGAGCGCATAACAAAGCACGAAAAGCTTTATTGAATTTAGCTGAAAAGACTATAGGCCATACAGCGCATAACGATGCCTTGTTAGTGGGTATAAGTGGAAGATATGAATATAAGAATAAAGGTATTGATGTATTTATAGATTCAATGAAGCATCTTCTAAGCTTAACTGAGCTCACAAGAGATATCATTGCCTTTATTATGGTTCCTGCTTGGATTAAAGGCCCAAGGAAAGATTTACAACAATTGCTATCCAATAATAATTCTAACGATCCTTTATCTTTACAAGATAATGTATATGCAAATTCATATCCGTTTGTAACACATCAATTGATTGAACCTGAGCATGACAGAGTTGTAAATCATGTAAGACATTGTGGGTTTCAAAACCGACCAGAAGATAGAGTGAAGATTATTTTTGTTCCTTCTTATCTAAATGGAGATGATGGCATATTTAATATGGATTATTATGACCTTTTAATTGGACTCGATATGTCTGTTTTCCCATCATATTACGAACCCTGGGGCTATACTCCTCATGAAAGTGTAGCTTTTGCTATTCCCACTATTACAACTTCACTATCAGGTTTTGGTACCTGGGCAAGAAAAGAAGGTGATTTCAAATCGGGATTAGATGATGGAATAGAAGTGATATATAGAAATGATTTTAATTATAATGAGGTGGTTGTAGAGTTGGCATCTTTAATATTCGACTTCTCGCTAAAAAGTGCTGACCAGATATCAATTTTAAAAGATAGAGCTGCTGAGTTGTCTGATAAAGCAGACTGGGCGCATTTTATCCAATACTACAAGGAAGCTTATGGCAAAGCATTGCATAACTCATTTGTTAGATTATCTAAACCCTATAAACTAAAGTCGGATTAAAAACGTTATATTTGCCACGTTTATTGTTTTATTGTTTAGAGAGTTATCTACTACAATCAAAAAATATTAATTTAAACGAATAGTAATGATAATTAAATCGAGTTATTCAAATAACCCAGTTTGGAGAGATATTAATGTTCACGCAGTACTTCCTACAGAACTTCAACCTTTAGAAGAAATTTCACATAATCTTTGGTGGGTGTGGAATGAAGAGGTTAAAGCTGTTTTAGAAAATTTAGATCCAGAAGAATGGGAACAGGGAGAAAAAAATCCCATTGTGATGTTACAAAATCTCAAGTCAGATGTTAGGGAGAAAGTTGTAAAAAATATTGAGCTTATGACTCGTATACAAAAGGTGTACGAAAAGTTCAACAACTATATGAACGAGCCATACGACAAGGATCGTCCAAGTATTGCATACTTTAGTATGGAATACGGATTATCACATGTTTTAAAGATATACTCTGGAGGTTTAGGTGTATTAGCTGGAGATTATTTAAAAGAAGCTAGCGATAGCAGGGTTGACATGACAGCAGTTGGATTTCTATATCGTTATGGATACTTCACGCAATCCTTATCTGTTGACGGTCAACAGATAGCTAGCTATGAAGCTCAGAACTTTGGCAACCTTCCAATTTCACAAGTAAAGAATGACGATGGATCTCCAATGATACTTGAAGTTCCATTTCACGACAGATCTATCTACTCAAATATTTGGAAAGTTGCTGTAGGTCGAATCAATCTCTATTTGATGGATACTGACATTGAGCAGAACAGTGAATACGATCGTTACATAACTCATCAACTTTATGGTGGCGACTGGGAAAATAGAATGAAGCAGGAATACATGCTTGGTATTGGAGGTATGCTTTTACTTAAAAAGCTTGGTATTAAAAAAGATGTTTACCACATGAATGAAGGACATGCTGCATTTATTAATGTTCAGCGTCTGTTAGATTATGTTAGTGAAGTTGAACTACCATTTAACGTGGCACTTGAATTAGTACGTGCATCATCACTGTATACAGTTCACACACCAGTACCTGCAGGTCATGACTATTTTGATGAACCTCTCATGGCAAAATACCTTACTCCAATTGTTGAGAAATTAGGTATTCCATGGCAACAGTTTATGGATATGGGGCGTGCAAATCCTGGTACTAATGAGAAATTCTCAATGAGTGTATTTGCATTAAATACTGCACAAGAGGTCAACGGTGTAAGTAAGTTGCATGGCACTGTTTCGCAAAAGATGTTTCAACCGGTATGGAAAGGTTATTTCCCAGAAGAATTACATGTTAGCTACGTAACAAACGGCATTCACCTCCCTACATGGGCAACCTCATCAGTTAAAGCGTTGTACGAAAAGCATTTTGGAGAAAACTTTTTTAATGATCAGTCTAATTCAGACCTGTGGAATAATATTTACGATGTAAGCGACGATGAGGTATGGGCTCTTCGGTCTCACCTAAAGCAAAAGCTTGTAGATTATATTCAAACTGAATTTAAAGAGGGATGGCTGAAAAATCAAGCTGAGCCATCGAGAATAATGAATATACTTGAGGAAGTGAATCCTAATGCACTTCTTATAGGTTTCTCAAGAAGATTTGCCACATATAAACGTGCACACTTGCTCTTTACCGATCTAGACCGATTGGCGAAGATTGTGAATAATCCCAAACGCCCGGTACAATTTATATTTGCGGGTAAGGCACACCCGGCAGATGGTGGAGGACAAGGACTTATTAAACAGATAGTAGAAATCTCTCGTCTTCCCGAGTTCTTGGGTAAGATTATTTTTCTAGAGAATTACGATATGCGACTTGCCAAACGTTTAATTTCTGGAGTTGATATCTGGCTGAATACACCTACACGAGCTCAGGAGGCATCTGGCACATCTGGAGAAAAGGCTGAAATGAATGGAGTGTTAAACTTCTCAGTATTAGATGGATGGTGGTATGAGGGATACAAAGATGGTGCCGGATGGGCTTTAACAGATGAGAGAACTTACGACAATCAGGAGTTTCAAGATGAACTTGATGCTACCACCATATATTCGATGCTTGAAAATGAGATTATACCTCTTTACTATGCTAGAAATAGCAATGGCTATTCTTATGAGTGGGTTCAATATATCAAGAAGTCAATGGCAGTTATCGCACCCCAGTGTACTACAAAGCGGATGATGGATGATTATTTCGACCGTTTTTATAATAAATTAGCTAAGCGTTCAAAATTATTGAATGATAATAATTATGCTAAAGCTAAAGAAATTGTAGAATGGAAAGAGGCTACTGCTGCAAATTGGAATTCATTTGAAGTTATTAAATTAGATTTCAATTCAAACCATGATATTAATATCAATAATGGCAGTAACAAGGTATATGCCACAGTAGTTGTTGATAGGAAAGACTTAGCATGCGATTTAGCGGTTGAGTGCGTTGTAGTTGATCATGAAAACATTAACTCTACCCCTCAATTTGTAGAGTCTTATGAGTTTGATCTTGTAAAAACAGAAGGATCTCTTCAGTATTTTGAAACAAACAAACTCCTTAACGATCCTGGTATTCACCAATATGGACTTAGGATATATCCTATGAATTCAGATCTTCCACATAGAATGGATTTTGCATATATGAGGTGGATTTAAAAAATTTATAAAGATATTTTTAGAAAAGGGGGCTGTTCCAAAAGGACAGTCTCTTTTTTAATATTCCTGTTGCTATTTTGTGCTATTGTTGTTTAGGACTAACCATAATGAGTTTCGAGGGTTGGATGAATTTCCTCTAAAAAAATCCGATAGGAAGTTTTAGTTCACTATCGGATTAATTTTTATTTATGATTGTTCTTTATAAAAATCTAAACTACCGGAAGTTTCCACGGATCTCTATAATAAGCTTTTATCAATCTGTTTGCTTCGAGGTTATCGAAAGTGCCTGAAACATTATCCCATTTTAGTCCTTGTCCAACGCGACTAGAGATATTGGCCATATGGCTTAACTTGGCTACTTCTGCGCCTATTGCTATATCGGCATTTGGAAGGTTGCGAGTGCGTATACAGTCTAGCATATTGCCAACGTGAAGGTGAAGGCCTTGGTTTTGACCCAGGTGCATTTCAACGGGCTCCATACGTGGTGTATTGGGCTTGCGCTCGTTGTCGCATGGATAGCAGTAGGGGAAGTTGCGACTGTTTACTGCTTGCTCGGGCATTACCTCCCACCCTCTTCGGGTAAGTATTAATGTGCCGTTCTCGCCATAGTATGCAACTCCTTCGCGTAGGTTGAAAAGGCCGTTGCCTATTCCGCAGGCATGGTCCCATATGATATTAAAATCGTCATATTGATATGTTGCCATTAATGTGTCTGGTGTTTCCATGGCATCGTTGGGGTAGCCAAACTTACCGCCTGCACCGTATACATAAGATGGGAGGCCAGCATTCATGCCCTTCATGGCATAGTCGAGAAGATGCACTCCCCAGTCGGCCATTAGTCCTCCGGCATAATCCCAAAAGAAGCGAAAGTTGTAATGAAATCTGTTTTGATTAAATGCACGCTTTGGAGCGGGACCAAGCCACATATCGTAGTCTACTCCCGCAGGTGGTGCCGAATCGGGAACAACGGGTAGCGTCCATTTACTTGTTTGATATGCCCACACTTTTACTGTGCGAACATTGCCTAATTTGCCACTTTGTACGTAAGCTGCAGCGTCGTCCCAATGCGGATCGCTTCGTTGCCATTGATTTACCTGTACTATGCGGTTGTACTTGCGTGCGGCTTTTAACATTATATCGCATTCTTCGATTGTGTTGGCCAATGGTTTTTCTACAAAAACATCCTTCCCGGCTTCGCATGCAGCTACCATCTGCAGACAGTGCCAATGATCGGGGGTGCCTATAATAACCATGTCAACATCCTTATTGTCTATCACCTTTCGCCAGTCTTTTACAAGCTGAGAGGGCTTTTTGCCAGTCATTTCTTCCAACTCATTGGCGCGCTGATACAACCACTCGTCGTCTATATCACATAGTGATACGCATTCTACCTCTGGGTATTTTAAAAATGCTTTAAGGTTGCTCCACCCTTGGTTACGAAGTCCTATTACTCCTATTTTTATTTTGTTGCTTGGGGCATTCTGTCCATACAATGAGGTGTATGATTTGCCCATCAGTGGCGTTAAACTAAGGCCGGTGGCTGTTATAGCCGATTTTTTCAAGAAATTGCGACGATCCATATATTCTCATTTTAGATTAATTCATGTAGATGCAAAGTTAGTAAAATTTGCTAAAAACGATAGATTTTTACTTTGGATGGAGTTTTTACTGTTTATTTAACGGATTATTCATATTTTTGACTTTTTGGGAGTTTAGGTATCTTCTTAATATTTTACAAATGAAAATATGCAGCAATTAAACGACTTCTTTACAACTCTTCATCAATATATTGGTGGAAACAACTGGTTTATATTTTTGCTCTTGGGAACAGGGTTGTTTTTTACTCTATACCTTAAATTTCCTCAAATACGATATTTCAGGCACGCATTTAAGGTTGTAAGGGGCAAGTATGACAGGGCAGATGACAGGGGTGATACCACTCACTTTCAATCTCTTGCCACTGCGTTATCCGGCACAGTGGGCACGGGTAATATTGCCGGGGTGGCTTTGGCTGTCCATTTGGGTGGGCCGGCTGCAATTTTCTGGATGCTTGTTACTGCTTTCTTGGGTATGTGTACCAAATTTGTGGAGGTTACGCTTTCGCATAAGTACAGGGAGTTTGATGAGAAAGGGATGGTGTCGGGGGGACCGATGTATTTTATGAAGAGCCGACTTAACATCAGGCTAAATAATGGCAAATTGATTAAAACGGGCTACTGGCTAGGGGGATTTTTTGCTGTTGCTACTGTTTTATCGTCGTTTGGAACGGGTAGCCTTCCGCAAATAAATAGTATATCTAATGCTATGTTTGCAACTTTTGGTATTGAGCATATTATAACCGGGGCTGTTATGGCTATTTTACTGGGGCTTATTATTATTGGTGGTATTAAACGTATTGCAAAGGTTACCGAAAGGCTGGTTCCGTTTATGGCTATTGTTTATTTTTTGGGTGCCATTGCGGTTATCCTTTTTAATTATGAGAATATTGCTCCTTCGTTTTTATCGTTGTTTACCAACTTGTTTAATGGCACCTCGGCGGTTGGGGGTTTCCTGGGTGCTGGCTTTGCATTTGCGTTTAATAATGGTGTAAACAGGGGATTATTTTCGAATGAAGCAGGACAAGGATCTGCTCCCATTGCGCATGCTGCTGCTAAGGCGCACGAACCAGTTTCGGAGGGTATGGTGTCTATTCTTGAGCCTTTTATTGATACTATGATTATTTGTTTTCTCACGGGGATGGTGCTGCTATCTTCAGGAGTATGGAAAGAAAAGGTTTATAATCAGTTTCAGAAAACCGATATTGTTGTTCTTGCCGATACTTATGATGAGGGCAATGAAGAGGATGTGGCAGAGCTGAGCAATTTTCTGAATAACCGGTCTTCAATTTCCTTTCACACGGGCGCTTTGCAGGTTGTGGATGGAGAGATAGTTAATGAAAATTCAATACTTCACGCGCGTTCATTGGCAGAAGGAATAAAGGTGGAAAAAGGTGGCACAGCATATAATGGTGAAATTAACGTGGTAAACGGTAGGTTAGTGGGCACGACCAATGATCTTATTTTAAAGGGAAACTCGCTGATTCATAGTGCACCACTTACAACGATTGCATTCACGCAAAGCTTCTTGGGTGATTGGGGCAAGTATATTGTAGCATTTGGGTTGTTGCTTTTTGCTTTTTCAACCGCCATTGCCTGGTCGTACTACGGCGACAGGGCCATTACATACCTAGTGGGCTCTAGGTATGTGCTATTTTATAGAATTATATTTGTGATTGCATTCTTTTTTGCCTCGTTTATTGATACTACAATAATATGGAATTTATCGATGCTTACGGTTGCATTTATGACAGTGCCTAATCTTATTGGTCTGCTGATATTGCATAAGGAGGTGAAGCAGACAGTTGGGGATTATTGGATTGGTTTTAGGAAGGAGCACCGGAAATAGGGTTAATTAGAGCAAACCGCTTAATAGTCCTCCATCAATTTGAATTGTTGCCCCGTTAATTGATTGTGCCTGCTGTGAGCATAAATAGCATACCAAATCGCCAAATTCTTGCGGATCCATATATCTTTTGTGGGGGAAGTTGGCTATGGTTCTTTGTTCGTACTCATTTACCGAGATGCCTTCTTCTTGTGAACGTACTTCCATTAGTTGGGTTACTCGATCGGTCTTAAAATACCCCGGGCACACATTGTTTATTGTTATGCCTTTTGAGATGAGCTCTTTGCTAATTGTTTTGGCGTAGCTAACTACGGCCGATCGGAATATGTTTGATAACACCATGTTTGGTGAGGGTTCTTTAACGGTTATTGAGGCTACATTTATTATTCTGCCCCACCCTCTGGCTTCCATATAAGGCAGGCAATCGTTGATCATTCTGATATTATATTTCAGTACGGATTCATAGGCTTCGTCTAAATCATCTTCGGTTATATCTCTAAAAGTGCCGGGTTTGGGGCCGCCAGAGTTATTAACTAAGATATCTATTCCTCCAAATTGATAAACGGCTTCTCTTACTACGTGCTTATTGTCGATGCGGCTCGACATGTCGGCCTGTACTGCCAGTACTTGCACTCCCAAGGCTTCAATTTCTCGCCGGGTTTCAATGAGCGTACTTATATTTCTTGCGCATAGTACAATATTTACTCCTTCTTGTGCCAACGCTATTGCACATGCTTTGCCCAAGCCTTTGCTGCTGCCTCCAATTATTGCGGTCTTTCCTTTTAAATTGAAATCCATTTTTACAATCTCTTTATTTTATCCTTTTAACCGTTTTATTAGTTTTAATTGTTTATCAGAAATACAAAACTATATTATAAAACATTAATTCTATGATTAATCATTTAAATAAAGTATGATTATATTTATAACACAATTTTATTGATTGAGTTTTTGATAACATACTAAATGATAAAAGAGCTATTTTTTGTATCTTTGTAACTTAATAAAAACTCAATATATCAAACGTATATGTCTAATCAGTTTAAACGTACTCTTATTACTTCTGCGCTTCCATATGCAAACGGACCGGTTCATATTGGACACCTTGCCGGGGTGTATGTTCCTTCGGATATTTATGCCCGCTACTTAAGGCTTAAGGGTGAGGAGGTTCTATTTATTGGTGGTTCGGATGAGCATGGTATTCCTATTACAATTAAAGCACGCAAGGAAGGTGTTACACCTCAGGATATTGTGGATAGGTATCATGAATTGATTAAGAAATCGTTTAGCGAATTTGGTATTACATTTGATATATATTCTCGTACTACTTCTGAGACTCATATGAAAACTGCATCGAACTTCTTTCATACGCTTTATGATAAAGGGGAGTTTATTGAACAGGAGAGTGAGCAGTATTATGATGAGGAGGCGGGGCAGTTTTTGGCCGACCGATATATCACGGGTACTTGTCCGCATTGTGATAATGAGAAGGCGTATGGCGACCAGTGCGAGCAGTGTGGAGCATCGCTTAGTCCGAATGATTTAATTAATCCTAAATCTACTCTGAGTGGTAGTGTTCCGGTTAAACGCAGCACAAAGCATTGGTACTTGCCTCTTGATAAGCATGAGGAGTGGTTACGCAAATGGATTATTGAGGATCATAAGGAATGGAAGACTAATGTATATGGGCAGTGCAAATCGTGGTTAGACATGGGTTTGCAACCACGTGCGGTGAGTCGCGACCTCAACTGGGGTGTTCCGGTACCCGTGGAGGGTGCCGAGGGCAAGGTGCTGTATGTGTGGTTTGATGCGCCTATTGGTTATATTTCGAATACTATTGAGCTGCTACCCAATGATTGGGAAAAGTGGTGGAAGGATAAGGACTCGAGGATTGTTCATTTTATTGGTAAGGATAACATCGTTTTTCACTGTATTGTGTTTCCTGCTATGCTTAAGGCCGAGGGGAGCTACAACTTGCCTGATAATGTGCCGGCAAATGAGTTTATGAATCTTGAGGGTGATAAGATTTCAACTTCGCGTAATTGGGCGGTGTGGCTTCATGAGTACCTCGAGGAGTTCCCGGGCAAACAGGATGTTCTGCGTTATGCCCTAACGGCAAATGCTCCTGAGACTAAGGATAATGATTTTACATGGAAGGATTTTCAGGCGCATAATAATAATGAGCTTGTGGCGGTGCTGGGCAATTTTGTGAACAGAGCGCTGGTTTTGACTAATAAGCATTTTGAAAATAGAGTTCCAGCTTTGGGCAAATTAACCGATTTGGACAGGGATGCTATTGCGGAGGCTGAGAAGGTGAAGGCTGTTGTTGAGAGCAACCTCAATAATTTCCGCTTTCGTGAGGCTCAAAAAGAGGCTATGAATATGGCTAGAATTGGGAATAAGTATTTAGCTGATGCGGAGCCGTGGAAGGTTGTTAAGACTGATATTGAGCGTACTGCAACTATCTTGAATATTGCTCTTCAGATTACTGCTAACTTGTCTATTGTTATAGAGCCGTTCTTGCCTTTCTCGGCAGATAAGTTGCGTAAGTTCTTGCAAATTGATAGTTTGGGATGGGACCGACTGGGTAACTTCGACCTGCTAACTGAAGGTCATGCTCTTGGTACTTCTGAATTGTTGTTTGACAAGATTGAGGATGAGGCTGTTGAGAAGCAGGTTAAAAAATTGCACGATACTAAAGTTGCTAATGAGGCTGAGGAGAAGGCGGGCGAGAAGGCTGCGCAAAAGGCAAAGCCCATTAAGAAAACTATTGAGTTTGAGGATTTTGAGAAGTTGGATATAAGAGTGGCAACAGTTATTGAGTGCGAGAAGGTGCCCAAAACGGATAAGTTATTGCGCTTTTTGCTTGATGATGGGCTAAACAAGCGTACTATACTCTCGGGTATTGCTGCGTATTATCCTAACCCCGAAGAATTAGTTGGACAACAGGTTTGTTTTATTGCCAATTTAGCGCCACGTAAAATGCGTGGTATTCTTTCTGAGGGAATGATACTTTCGGCTGAGAATGCGGATGGGACATTGGCATTGGTGAAGCCGGGTAGTGTGGTTAGTCCGGGTAGTCAGGTGGTATAGTTTAGCGCATCGAAGTGGGTTAATTTCCACAGAATGGTTAATTTAACTAAACTATTACAACTATTTAACTAGATTTACATCTGATATATAGAGACTAATTGAAATCATTAAAAATATCTATATGAAGAAAAATGCACTTCTAATTATTGCACTATTTGTGAGCCTATCTATGTTTTCACAGAAGACATATCGCGCTATGGGATGGAAATTATCGAAAGATATTCCTCAAAATGAATTGAAGATGAATCTTGGTACTACAGTTTTGGCCTTATTCCCTGAAGTTTCTTACGAACGAGTTCTCAACGCTGACCTAAGTGTTGGGGCCTCATTGGGTGTGCCTCTTAGGGAAGATTCTTATTTTTCAAACTTTCTGTTTATACCTTATGTGCGTTGGTTCTTTGGTGGAAATTCTGAGAATCTGAGAAAATATGGTGCTGGCTTTTTTATTGAAGCGAATGGGGGTATTTTTAATTATGATAGAAATGAAATGTATTATGATGGAAAGACAGTTATTGGGAATGAAGAAAACGTTATGGGAGCGGGACTAGGACTGGCCATTGGTTGGAAACATGTTTCGCAAAACAACTGGGTTGGTGAAATATACACCGGCTTGGGACGAGATTTTATTAATGATGGTGCTTATCCGCGCTTGGGTATTGCTATTGGGAAGAGATTTTGATTTATCTATCGTATTTATAATTAAACTGATAAATATATAGTTCATTAATACCGATTAACTAACACGCAAATTGATTAGCATACACACTAATTAATAATTTAATTTTACAATAATCACTATAAAACCTTTTTAAGTATGACAAAGAAAACACTTTTAGTTTCGATTGCAATTTGCTTTGGTTTAACCAGCATTAATGCTCAGGTGAAGGAGTATCCTAAACAGGCGCCTATGTCACCACAAATGAGTGAGTATTGGATACCGCAACCAGCTGTTGTAACTCCGGTGAAGTCGCCACAAGAAGCATTAAATGCTCCGTCTGATGCTATAATATTGTTTGATGGCACAAATCTTACGGAATGGGAAAGTAGAAATGGTAATCCTGCGGGATGGATAGTTGAGAATGGTGTTTTTACTGTTAAAAAAGGTACTGGCGACATTAAGACAAAGAGAAACTTCAAAGATTTTCAACTTCACCTAGAGTGGAAAGTGCCGGTTGATATTACAGGCGAGAGCCAGGGCAGAGGCAATAGTGGTGTATTCATGCAAGGTATGTATGAGGTTCAGATATTAGATAATTTTGAAAACGAGACCTATGTAAATGGTCAGGCAGGCAGCATTTATAAACAGACCCCGCCGCTTGTAAATGCTATGAATCCTCCGGGTGAATGGAATACTTATGATATTATTTATACCGCTCCCACATTTAAGGAAGATGGTACTTACAGAACTAAGCCAACTGTAACTGTTATTCAGAATGGCGTGTTATTGCAAAATAACACAACCATTTTGGGAACTACAGAGTATATTGGCTTCCCTAAAGTAGTTGAGCATGGTGATGGACCAATTGTTTTACAGGATCATGGCGACCCTAGTGAGGCTATTAGTTTTAGAAACATCTGGATAAGGGAGTTGTAAATTAGGAGGCTGTAAATTGGGGAGCTGTAAACATCAAATTAAAGAGCTTCAACTTCTTAATAAAGGAGTTGTAAACATAAATACTTAAAAATGTCTGAGAGATTTAAAAAACATTTGCCCGATCTGATAGCGATTGTGGCATTCATCATTATATCCTTTATATATTTTGCTCCGGCAGTTATAGATGGTCGTGTAATTTCTCAGCACGACTCACTTGCGGCCATTGGTCAGGGACAGGAGCAACGTGAGTTTATGGAACGTAATGATGGTGAGCGCACTAGATGGAATATCTCTATGTTTAGCGGTATGCCGTCGTATCAGATGAGCCCAACTTACAACTCTTCTAAACCGCTTGATGCTGCTAAGAAGGTTTATTCGCTTTTCTTGCCTGAGTATGTGTATCTTCTGTTTATTATGATGCTTGGGTTTTATCTCCTTATGCGGGCATTCAAAGCATCTCCGCTGATTAGTGCTTTGGGGGCAATAGCTTGGACATTTTCGTCTTACTTTTTTATATTAATTTCGGCCGGACATCTATGGAAGTTTATAACGCTTGCATATATACCTCCTACTATTGCGGGTTTGGTATATGTATACCGCAAAAAGTATGTGTTGGGTGGTTTGCTGTTCATGATTTTTGTGGCTTTCCAGATATCATCTAATCACTTTCAGATGAGTTACTACTTCTTGTTTGTGATGTTATTTATGGTGATTGCCTTTTTTGTTGAGGCACTGCGTAAGAAAGAGCTTGCCGACTTTTTTAAGGCTACTGGTATTTTGCTGATTGCAGGTATTATTGGGGTTTCGGCAAACTTGAGCAACCTGTATCATACTTATGAGTACTCTAAAGAGACAATGAGGGGTAAATCGGAACTCACACATCATTCTGATGGAAACAGAACTAATGATGGGTTGGAGCGCGATTATATTACTGCATGGAGCTACGGCATTGGGGAGACTTGGACGCTTTTGGTGCCTAATACTAAAGGTGGTGCATCGGTTCCGTTTTCTGAGAATGAGAGGGCTATGAGTAATGCGCGACCAGAATATCAACAGATATATCAACAAATTGGTCAATATTGGGGCGATCAACCTGGAACTTCGGGTCCTGTTTACGTGGGTGCTTTTATTCTTGCTCTTTTTGTATTAGGGCTATTTATTGTGAAGGGTCCTGTTAAATGGGCTCTCCTTGCTGCTACTGTTTTCTCTATCTTATTGTCGTGGGGAAGGAATTTTATGGGGCTAACCGACTTCTTCATCGACTTTATACCTATGTATAATAAGTTTAGGGCTGTTTCGTCCATTCTGGTGATTGCTGAGTTTACTATTCCTCTTCTTGCGGTATTGGCACTGAAAGAGTTAATTACAAAGCCCGAGGGATTGAGAAGCAAAAGAAAACCACTTTATATCAGTTTGGGTGTTACTGGTGGGTTTGCCCTGTTGTTTGCAATTGCACCCAAGGTTTTCTTCTCGTCGTTTATATCAGCTTCTGAAATGCAGGCATTTGCTCAAGCTTTGCCTCCTGAACATATACAGCCATTTTTATCGAACTTAACAGATATGAGAGTTTCGGTATTCACTGCCGATGCGTGGAGAAGTTTCTTTATTATTGCGATTGGTGCAGTGATGTTGTGGCTGTTTTTGGAGAAGAAATTTAAAGTACAGTGGCTTGTTGCAGGTATTATTGTTCTTTGCCTTGTGGATATGTGGGGTGTGAATAAAAGATACTTAAATGATAGTGATTTTATTAATAAAACCGATCAGCAGCAGATGTTTTCAAGAACTGCAACCGACGAGTATATATTGCAGGACACTACTAAATACTACAGGGTTTTGAATATGGCTACTAGCACCTTCAACGATGGTGTTACTCCTTATTGGCATAATACTATTGGTGGTTATCATGCTGCTAAGTTACGTAGATATCAAGACCTTATAGATGTGCATATCTCGGGTGAAATGATGGCACTTCAACAAGATATATTTAATACACAGGGACAACTTGATTCTGTTGATGCCAACTCTTTTAAGGTGATTAATATGCTCAATACCAAGTGGGTTATAATGCCTGCTCAGGATGGTTCTACTCTTCCGGTTGAGAACCCGCATGCTATGGGTAATGCCTGGTTTGTGGATAGAATTACTTTTGTGGATAATGCTGATGAAGAGATCGCTGCATTGACCAATATCGATTTAAAAAATGAGGCGGTTGCTCATAAAGAGTTTGAAAGTGTTTTGGAGGGGTTTGATTTAGATGCTATACCCCAACCTGTGTCAGTTCAACCCGACTCAGATCAATCTAATGCAAATCAATCAATCCAAGATCAATCTACCCTACTTCATTCTGAAATAGCCCAACCTTCATTAGATCAGCCCGCCCCTCAATCGACAATAAAACTAGTTGATTACGATTCGGACTACCTGATATATGAGGTTGATGCAATAAAAGATGAGCTTGCTATTTTCTCTGATGTTTATTATCCAAAAGGATGGCAAGTATCTATTGATGGTGAACCTGCAGAAATGATTCGTGCTAATTACATATTACGCGCATTGGCAATTCCGGCAGGGGCACATAAAGTGCAGTTTCGCTTTGAACCTCAGAGCATTAAAACAACTGATGGTATTGCTTATGCAGCACTTTTAATTATGTTGTTTACATTGATATATTTGATTTATAGAAGAGTTAGGACTGAGAAATTGGAGAAATAAATATCTTTCTACAAAGAATTTAACAGTTTAAGATTTTAAAAATAAAGTATATGAGAAAAGAGATTACTTTATTAGTTGTACTTGCACTGGCTTTTGCATCTTGCAACACAGGCAAGCAATCTGGCAATTCTGGCAACAATAATTCAGATAGTGGAATTGTGATGTCGCCAGAATTTATAGCAGAGCATAGTAGTAGAAGTGCAGTGGACTGGGCGGGTGTTTATAAGGGGATGATTCCGTGTGCCGACTGTGAGGGTATTGATATTGAGATTCAGCTAAACGAGGATAATACCTATAATGTGGTTATGAATTATCTTGGTAGAGGCGATAGCAAGTTTACGGGTGAAGGGCTTTTTGAATGGGATGAAACGGGTGGCAAGATAAGGTTTATTGTTGAGGATGAAGGTGTGGGCAACTGGTACCGAGTGGGTGAAAGCCAATTGCTTATGCTTGATGCTGAAGGTAATAGAATTGAGAATAATTTTCCTCCTGAGATTTACATGTTAGAAAAGATTGACATGGATTTTGTTTTAATTAATAAAAACTGGAAGTTGATTGAACTGAATGGTAAAGAGATTTCTGTTAATGCAGAGAGTGGTAACAGTGAGCCATTTTTATTTTTAATGAAGGATGACAACAGAGTTGCGGGTAACACCGGTTGCAACAACTTGATGGGATCTTTTAAGGTTACCTCGGATTATGGTAACGAGGGGAAGTTAAAATTCTCGCAAATGGCAACTACTAGAATGGCTTGTAGGGATGTAAATTATGAACAGGATTTTCTTAAAGCTTTGGAGGGTTGCAATAACTACTCAATCGTAAATGACACTCTTTCATTAAAGAAAGATGGTGAATTGCTTGCTAAATTTACAGGGATGTATTTGCAGTAAGTAATACAGGTTAAGACAAACTTCTGTAGATAAACACAGTTTAAGACTGATAAGATTTGATTAAGTCAGATTAATACAGATTATTACTATGAAAACATTTAGTTGTAGAAGAAGTGTATTGGTTGTAATTATTTTTAGTTTTAGCGTACTCCTGCAGGCTCAGAAGTTATCGTTTAACGAAAATGGAGAGTTTAAAATAATGCAATTTACTGATATGCATTATTCTAAAGGGAATCCTAAATCGGATACTACACTCATCTTGATTCCAAAAATGCTGGATGCTGAGAATCCCGACTTAGTAATATTTTCGGGTGATATTGTAACGGGGTCAATTGAGGGATGGAGTGATATAACTAAGTTTGTAATTGAAAGGGAGATTCCTTTTGCTGTTACTCTTGGCAATCACGACCATGAGAATGGTGCAACACGTGAAGAGATTTCTCATCTTGTAACCTCATTGCCTTATAATGTAAATACCCATAACAATATGGGTGGAAGGGTGCTGAATGATGTTCTTCCGATATACAACAGCAAGAAAGATTTGAATGTTGCAGCGCTTATTTACTGCTTCGATTCGGGTTCATATTCAACGATCGACGGTGTGGGCGGATATGGCTGGATTACAACTGAACAGATTGATTGGTATAAGAAGCAGAGTTTGCATTATACTATTCAAAACAACTTAAACCCTCTTCCTGCATTGGCATATTTTCATATTCCTCTTCCAGAATACAGAACGGCATTTGATGATGAGAAAAACATAAGATTTGGTGTAAGGCTAGAAGATGAATGCCCTTCGGAACTGAACTCGGGAATGTTTTTAGCAATGAAGGAAATGAAGGATGTAATGGGAACTTTTGTAGGGCATGATCATGTGAACGATTATATTGTAAACTATTACGATATTGCACTTGCTTACGGTCATTTTAGCGGATGGACTTCAACATATACCCCCAAACCAGTAATTAATGGCGTGAGGGTGGTGATGCTTAAAGAAGCCCAAAGAGAGTTTGATACGTGGTTGCATCTTTTAGATGGGACTATTAAATATAAAGTAACTTATCCTACCGATTTTAAGTAACTTATTTATCATTCTTGAGTAAATTATCCAACAGATTTCAAATAATTGAACAAAAAATAAAGGTTTCTCGTTCATTTTATATGCAGAAGAACAAAATTAAAACAATTTTATTTGATATGGATGGTGTGGTTATCGACTCGGAGAGACTACACCTTCGTGCAATGGGACTTACATTAGAGAAATTCGGCATCTCTTATACTCAATCTTTTTTAAATGAATATGTGGGCCGATCGGATGAGTCATTCTTCGACTTTGTTTTTAATAACCTGGATAGCAGTCATGAAGTGGAGGATATGCTAGAAAACAAGAACTTGTATTTTGAAGATCTACTGAAAGATTTGCAGTATGTGGATGGGTACCTTGACTTTATGAGGTTTGTAAAAGAACAGAAATGGAAAACTGGATTGGTTACTTCTTCTTCGCTATTTACAGTGAATAAGGTTAATGAGCTTTTAAACCATACTCACAGTTTTGATATTATAATAACTGAAGAGGATACTAAAAAACATAAGCCATTTCCCGACCCGTATCTACTGGGTTTAATGAGTTTGGATGCAGATAAATCTACAACTTTAGTAATTGAGGATTCAATTAATGGTATAATATCGGGTAAAGCCGCGGGATGTAAAGTGGCGGGAATTACAACTTCGTTTGAAGCTAAAACTCTGTTGGATGCGGGTGCCGACTTTGTTGTTAACTGCTTTAATGAGATTATTTATTACATAGATCTTTAAATGTGCACCACTGACAGTTTTTACTATTCTGTGTTTGTGTGAACGGCACGGAAGGATTAAAAATCTCTTCAATTACTTCATCAAACTTCTCTTTAAATTCGGGCAAACAGAAATTGAGATCGTTTACGGGAACTTTATCCATGATTATTTTTAGATCGAAATCATTGAATATAGAACGGAGATAATATACAGCGGGTGAAAGCTTTACACCGGGATTTTGATTGAGATAGAAAAGACCATATACAAAAACCTGCAATATTTGATATGGACGTTTATCTTTAGTTGAATCGAATAACTGTTGAATATCTTTAAACTTAGTCTCGCCTGTGCCAGTTTTATAATCAATTATTCTAACAGAGTCGCCTACGTTATCTATTCTATCTATACTTCCTTTG
Source organism: Fermentimonas sp. (assembly GCA_015478775.1). Classification (GTDB taxonomy): domain Bacteria; phylum Bacteroidota; class Bacteroidia; order Bacteroidales; family Dysgonomonadaceae; genus Proteiniphilum. The sequence continues at coordinate 211,100 of JADMKP010000007.1, forward strand.
AAGTTAACCGCCAACTGCTCGTTTACTTTATATGGTGTATTGAATCTGTATTCAGAACCAATATATCTGAATGGCGTAGACTTTATATCAACTTTGAGAGTTTGCTTGACATAGCTCTTAAGGATTTCGCCAATAAGATAATATTGACCTTGCAACTTACGAGGTTTACCCTCGTCCTTAAAGAAGTATTTTGAGAATGCAATCTCCAGTACTTCATTTAAATATGCGTCGTTGTTTATTATTGCTGTTAATGCATTTGGTGTAACATCTATATTGTAGAAACGTTTATAAATTACCTCCATCAACCTGTGAAAGATTGTACCAAATACATCAGACTCAACCGACTCTTGTACATCTGTCTCTTCCGAAAGATTCTCTAAGGCAGTGAAGTAAAACTTAAGTGGGCAGTCGATATAATTATTAATATGTGATGCCGAAAGCGACTTCTCACCTCCTGCTCTGAACTTGCTTAAGAGGTTCATAACCTCAGGTGTCTTTTCTACAGACACTGGTGTTATAGAAGGCGCCGAGACATCATATGTAACAACCTTTTCAGAGATATCGAATAAGCTGTTGTAGAGGTATTTCAATTGATAGAAATATCTGCTCACCTCACCCGTTTGCATACCTTCTGTGCGGGTATCGTACAGAAGGTATATGTTTTTGGCGCGACTAATCATTCTATAAAAATGGTATGCGTATGTGCTGTCTTGAAACTCATATGTTGGTAGTGCGAACCCCTTCCTTAATGTAAAGGGAATGAAAGAGGTTGTTGCCTTCTTTATTGGAAACACACCTTCGTTCATTGACAAAATAATAAGGTTATCGAAATCTAATGTACGCGTTTCGAGAACCCCCATTATTTGTAATCCAGAAAGAGGTTCGCCGCTAAAAGGCACACTAATTCCTCGAGCAAGCTTTCGTAATAGGCGGAAGTATGTATCAACCGACATTACATCAACCCCATTTAGACGGTCGCCCAGACTGGTTATTGTTTTATAATACTGTACAATAAACTCCCTTTCTAAATCGGAATGATTTATGGAATTCTTATCTTTTAAAGTTTCATGAGAGTTATTTACAATGCTCTTATCTTTATCATTTAAATCACCTAAACCATCATGTTTGTGATTTGTGGAGTAATTTATTTTATCCTCCTCCAAATACTCCTCTTCCAAATCATCATCTGAATGTTTGATTTCGGTGAGAGCATTATAGAGAAATGATAATATTATGTGCAGATAGGATGAGATCTCGCTCCATTCGGAAATGGGAGTAAAAATAAGTTTAAGTAAAGGGTCTTCTGTTATCTCAGAAACCGGAACAACAACGCGGTTGTATTTTAAGATATGTTCTTTAAGCTCATTTGCTTTTTGGTTTGCAGACAGAATTATTAGTGGGTGATTTAGTATCGCTTTTACATATCGATGATAGAATGCAACTTCGTTATTCCATTTACGCTGGTTCTGTTGCAATAAAGATATGTGTTCTACTAAACCGGCAATAGAAGAGTGAGATAAGCTATATCCCATTGTAACATTTATCTTTCCTATCTCTTTGGGAATGGAGTATAGAACGGGGATTAACAAATTCTCGTCGGGCAGCACAATTGCTGTATTTATTGCTTCGTCGGGATTTTTTATTTCTCCTTTATCTATAAGATCTGTTATAATATTTGATATATGTTTTGCTTGACCAACTCCTGAAGGGACGCCAATAAGTTCGATTTTACTTTTTACTTCAACTTCGGTTATTTCTAACTGGTGCTTTGAAGGAAACTGTCGAAGATTATCTTTTACTCTGAACGAAGCACGGTTGTTATCGTCATGCACAAGTGGGGAATCATAATCCCAGTAGAAATCGGCAAAACCCTTTCGCTTTAAATAATTAAAGAGGGTTGCTTCTGAAGGACTTAATAGATTGAATCCTACAAATATAAAACTCCTGTCGTTCATAAATTCAATCTCATCATTGAGAGCCTTTTCTGCTACTTCGCGAAATATCATTCCTTCATACGCGATACTATTTTTGTGTAATTCATCTCTTAATGAAGTGTAGAGATCGAGAAGGATCTTCCAGGTTTCGTGAAACTTCTCTTTAGTATTATTTCCCTCTACAGGCATAAAATTATCCCAGAAACGACGCATCGCCTCTATCTGACTCTCATCAAGATGCGTTAGATCATCATCGAGTAATCTGAAATCATGTACATTCACAAAAAGTTGCTCTGCATCTACAAGATACTTATCTACATCATCAAAATCGTTGAGTAGCATCTCGCCCCAGAATATAAAATCGTCAAAAGACTCTTCCGAACCACTTATTCTTTTGAAGTGTTTGTATAGTGTAACAAGCATTTCTATTCTATCGGCTTGCCTGTATGTTGTAAGGGATGCAAAAAGCTCTTGTATTGTGAGCACCGCAGGAGAGAAGAGTGGCTTGTCGGTTATCTCGGCAAGATACTTCCTAAAAAACATGGCTGCTCGTCTGTTAGGGAAGACAAAGGTATGCTCATGTAGCTTGGAGCCATATTTTGAATAGAATAGTTGTGCGACTTGATAAAGGAATGGGGTCATGATTAATTATATAGGTTTTATATTACATCAGATACAAATTTATAACAATTTGTGACGGCGAGAAAATAGAAGTAACATTTGTATCTACTTTTGTCGGGAAATAACATTAACTTTATTATATTATGTATTAATTTGTACAATGGTTGAATAACCTATAATACCTAAGTATTGTGAACATTGAGTTTAAGGACATAGCTTCAAAATATTCGGAACATCTAGATTCTCTTTTTTCTTATGCATTAAATATGGGCTTTAAAGAGCAGGAGATTATGGATGCTATACATGATGTCTTCTATAAATTGTGCATACAGCACTCGTCGTTAAATGAGATATCTAATCTAAAGACTTATCTATTTAAATCGCTGCGAAACAGATTGATAGATTTATATAGATCTAATAAAGAATTCATTGGACTAAATAACGACTATGATGAAAACCATAATATTTTGCCCTTTCAGTTAACTGCTTCTGGTGAAGATGAGTTAATAGAAAAAGAGGATTCAGAAGAAATAAAGAGTAAAGTGGAACATGTTTTAAATCAACTCACCAACAGGCAGCGAGAGATTGTTTACCTACGCTATATTCGTGAGTGTAGATATGAGGAAATTGCTGAGATTACGAATATATCCGTTGAGACGAGTAGGAATCTTGTGAGTAAGTCGCTAGCTAAATTAAAAAAATCTTCTCTGTCTCTTTCATTGTTTTTATCGATAATTAGTTAATTTTATCACCATTCTCTTCATTTCTTGTAAATAAGCGTTATGTTTTCGATGTGAGAACGTCTATATAGTAAAGACTAATTAATATTGAATCGACAACATTAACAAAAGTGCAATGAAGATGGATGAGGGTAGTAATTTTATAAAGTATTTGAAGGATGAAAAGTTTATTGAATGGAAACTGTTGCCTTCAGATGAAATAGAATTATTTTGGAATGAATATCTTGAAAAGTACCCTGATGAAAAAGCAAACATTGTTTTAGCTGAGGAGAGATTACGAGCCCTATATTCCTCAAAAAGCCAATTGTCTGTACATGAGAAAGATTTGTACATGAGAAAACTGGAAGAATCTTTGAGAAGCTATTCAAGAAAAAGAACAATTCGCAAGTATGTTTATATTGCTGCAGCATGTTTATCACTCTTACTTATTTCTGTTTTATATTTTAATAATGAAAATGATAAAAATGAGCCTGAATTGGTAATGTCACCCGATTATATTGTAGGTAATGAATTAGAATCTGAGGATATACTTTTTACTACTGGCAATAACACATCATCATTCAGCAAGAATATTGAAATAGAAATACAAAGTGGCAACAGGGCTAAAATTAAAGGAGATGATTTAGTTGAAAGCGATATTGAAATTGCTCAAAACTCTATGAATAAACTTGTGGTGCCTTACGGAAAGCAATCTAAACTACAACTGCCCGATGGCACTAAGGTTTGGTTGAATTCTGGCTCTATACTTGAATTTCCTACCAACTTTGATGGTGAAACTGTTATGGTGAGGCTAACGGGAGAGATGTACATTGAAGTGGAACCTGATAACAAAAGAGTATTTATTGTTAATACACCTGATTTTAATGTAAGAGTATTTGGAACAAAATTTAATGTTACCTCATATGATAAATCTAATTCGTCTGTTGTATTAGTGGAAGGGAGTGTGGGACTGAGCTCCAACAAGAATAAAGAAATAATGCTGATACCTAGCGAGCAGGCTATCTTTACAGAGACAGGCTACTTTAAGAGAGAAAGTGTTGATGTAAATTTGTTTACCAGTTGGAAAGATGGTTATCTGACATTCAACGAAACGCCTATTCTTGAGGCTCTTAAACAGATTGAAAGGTATTATAATTTATCGTTTAAGTTTGATGAAAACATTGCATTTAGAGGCAACACTTGCACAGGGAAGATAATATTGTCTGACAATCTTGATAACGTACTAACTACCCTATCATTAATATCGTCTACAAATTACAAGAGAGAAAACAATTCTATTTACATATATAAAAACAAATAAATAATAATGCCTATGAACAATGTATATTTAAAGCAAAAAAGTCGAACGATATTCGCACTATCGTTCGACCAAAATAATTCTAATTACCTCATATATTAATAATTAAAATCGTTTAAAGATATGAATAAAATTTCTATTGAGGGGGTCATCCCCATCGATAACTTAAAACATTTGCTGAAAATTATGAGAATAACTGTATTCCTATTTTTATTTAGCGTCCTGTTTGCACAGGCTTCGATAGGATATTCACAAAGTACAGAACTCAAAATAAGACTTAAATCGGCTTCAATTCAGGAGATATTGAATGAAATTGAAAAAGAAAGTGATTATAGGTTTGTTTTTGATAGTAATACTAAAAAGATAGTAGATAAGACTGTTACTCTTTCAAACAATTCACTTAGTATTGAAGAAATATTGAGAGAGGTACTTTCTAATACTAACCTAGCATATAAGATATTAGACAATCAGATTGTTATTTATCGAGATGAAACTAAAAAGGTTACGGAAGATATCTCGAGTCTAATTTCAGAGATAATAACTCAACAGAAGCAGCAGGTGTCTGGTAGAATTACAGATCAGAATGGTGAGGCTATTATTGGTGCAAATATTATTGAAGTTGGCACTACTAATGGCACGGTTACCGATATAGATGGCAACTTTTCTATTGGAGTTGAGGAGAACGCTTTTTTGAATATTAGCTACATTGGATATTTAGAACAGACAATTAATACTTCGGGCAGAAATAATATAAATATTGTGCTTACGGAAGACACTAAAGCACTTGATGAGCTCATTGTTATTGGTTATGGATCTGTGAGAAGGGGTGATGTAACTACATCCGTCTCTACTGTTTCTCTGGACGATTTAAATGAACGCCCAATAGTGTCAGCTGCACAAGCAATACAGGGTAAGGCAGCGGGTGTAAATGTATATAGACCAAGTGGTACACCGGGAGGTGAAATAGTAGTGCGTGTGCGTGGAACTACTTCTTTTAATGGTAGCAACGACCCTCTTTATGTGGTTGATGGTGTTCCGGTTGATAATATAAACTTTCTTTCTCCAACTGATATTTCAGGTATTCAGATTCTTAAGGATGCATCTTCGGCAGCTATTTATGGTTCGCGTGCTGCAAATGGCGTAGTACTTATAACTACCCGTCAGGCCTCTGGGGAAGCTAAAATATCTGCAAATATTCAGATGGGTCTAAGCAGGGTAAGCAACCCAATTGAGTCTCTTAATGCCAGTCAGTATAAAGATTTAATAGATGAGCTCAGACCTGGTGCTATTCCGGAAGGAATAACCGATAGAACAGATTGGTTTAAAGAAGTATATGGAACAGGAATTACTCAGAACTACCAATTACAAGTTTCTGATGGTAATGAACGATTGAGATACTTTATTTCTGGTGGATACTTGGATGAACAAGGAGTTTTGAGTTCAGCCTTTTTTAAAAGATTTAATTTCAGAACTAATGTTGAGAGTCAGATAAGAAGTTGGCTTCATTTTGGGGTAAACGTATCTTACTCAGACAATACAAGCAATGCAGTAACAACCGGACAGGGCTCTAATCGTGGAGGGGTTGTTTTGGCTGTAGTAAATCTTCCTACTTCTGCAACTATTATAAATGAGCAAAGTGGTTTGTATAACCGTCTTTTTTATGGACAGAATATTGCTAATCCCATAGAGGAAATAGAAAACGGCAAGAATAATAAAAATAATGAGAACCGACTAATTGGATCGGCAAATGCAACTATAACTTTTATGCCAGAGCTTAATCTTAAGTCTTCATTCACTTTAGATCGTCGTAATGGCAAAAACACAGGATTCACTCCCCCATCTCATGGTGCAGACCGAAATGATTGGGGTAATGCATGGGATACCCGCAATATGAATTCATTAATGGTGTTTGATAATGTGATGACATATAAAAACACATTTGCAGAGAAGCACAACTTTGAGGCTATGGCTGGTACTTCTTGGACAGACTCGCAATGGTCGCAAAGCTACATAAATGGTTCACATTTTAAAGACGGAAGCATTAGAACTCTTAATGCAGCAAATAAAATTGGATGGGACAATACAGGTTCAAGTGCATCACAATGGGGAATTTTTTCAATGTTTGGTAGACTATCATATAATTATGAGAGTAAGTATCTGTTTACTTTTAATATAAGAGAAGATGGATCTACTAAACTACATCCCGACCACAGGTGGGGCACATTCCCTTCTATGTCTGCAGCATGGCGCTTATCATCAGAGGGTTTTATGCAGGATATCGACTGGGTAGACGACCTGAAGGTAAGAGGTGGCTGGGGTCAAACAGGTAACCAATCTGGTATTGGTGATTTTGCTTATTTACAAAGGTATAACATAACCAGACAAGCATGGTTTGAAACTGGTAAAGAAGATTCTCTACCATTAATTACACAGGCTAATTTAAGAACATCTGATCTTACATGGGAAACTACAAATCAGTATAACATCGGTGTGGATGCAACTCTTATTAGCAACAGATTAACGCTTGCAATGGATTGGTATTACAAACGTACCAAAGATATGCTAATGTATGTTTCACTTCCTTCGGGAGCGGCAGCGGCTACTGAGATTGTAAGGAATGAAGGTGAAATGATAAACAGAGGATTTGAGTTCACTGTTGATTCAAGAAATATAACCGGGGACTTTAACTGGGATACAAATTTCAATATTTCTTTTAACAAGAATCGACTTGAAAGTCTCGAGCTTCAGCAAATATATTATGCGGCTGAAACTACTCAGGCATTTCATCAGACACGAGTTGTACGCAACGAACCTGGTCGCCCACTCGGAGGATTTTATGGATATATAAGTGATGGCGTAGACACTGAAACAGGTGAATTAATGTATCGCGATATAAATGAAGATGGCAAAATAACAGCTTCTGATAAAACATATATTGGTGATCCAAATCCTTTATTTACATATGGTCTAACAAACACTTTCTCGTATAAGGGATTCAATTTAAATATCTTTATACAAGGTTCTGTTGGTAATGATATTTTCAATGCTTCGAAGGGTGATACGCAAGGTATGTACGACCTAAAGAACCAATCTGTTGAAGTACTTAAGCGTTGGAGAACACCTGGAATGGTTACCGACATTCCAAAAGCTGGTTTTAACCTTCAACCATCAAGTTACTTTGTTGAAGATGGAAGCTATCTTAGAGTAAAGGATATTTCACTTTCTTATGATTTAGCAAGTAATGTGCTATCTCGTGCGGGAATCTCTCGTTTGCAACCTTTTGTAACAGTGAGCAATCTAGTAACTATTACTAAATATAGCGGCATGGACCCTGAAGTTAATCAGTGGGGCAACAGTGGGGCAGTTCAGGGAATAGACTGGGGAACATACCCTCATAGTAAAACGGTTGTATTTGGAGTAAATGTTGAATTTTAAACTTCTAGAAAGTAATGAAAACAAAATATATAATAATAATTGCACTAGCTATAACACTGGCTTCATGTTCGCTCGATTATGAGCCACTTGACACCTATTCTGATTTAACAGAAGGGGTGAGCGAAGATAGCATTCAGGTTGTATTTAAAGATAAAGCTGCTGTTTTATCTCACAGACAAACTTTACTAAACTTATACAAAAACGGACAGGAGCATTGGTATCTGGACTTACTACTGCTTTCTGAATCTCACTCTGATAATGCCTATGCAGGTGCTCCCAATGCTGAGACTACTCCTTTTGAAGTAAACTCAATTGAAGGCTCTAATACAAATCTTAGACGCGACTGGAATAGCCATATGGGCAATATTGCACAGGCCAACAGACTTATTAATAATATAGATCAAGTTGATGATGCATCATTAACTGCCGCTGAGAAATCACAGTATAAAGCAGAAGCTAAGATTTTGAGGGCAATGATTTATTTTGATATGGTAAGGATTTGGGGAAATGTGCCACTTGTAACTACTTCGGCTGGCGATATTACATCTGAAACAATAAAAGACGTTTATCCTGCATACTTCCCTCCTCAGGCTGATCCATTGACTATTTATCAACAAATTGAGGAAGATTTATTAGAGGGTTTACAAAATGCTCCTAATAATAATCCTAACGACAAGACTCAATTCTCTAAATCGGTAGCTCGCGCTCTATTAGCAAAAGTATATGCTGAGAAGCCTTTGAGGGATTATGATAAGGTTATTAAGTACGCAGATGAGCTTGCTGCAGACGGTTTTTCACTTGTTGATAATTACAGTATTCTGTTTGATGTAATATTAATTGATCCAAACTCTCCTCCTTCTCAAGAGAACAGGGCTATTGACGCAAAACTCCGAAACACTAGTGAGAGTATATTTGAAGCTCAATATTTCCCAGGTAACACTAACTGGGTTACATGGATGTTTGGAAGACCGCTTGACGACTGGAACTTTTACTTCACTTTTCTCAAATGGATTACTCCATCGCGTGATCTTATTAAAGCATATAATAGTGAGCCTGGTGATTTGAGATATGAACAGGGAGTTGTGTTTTATCAAACTGATTGGAGTGTTTATTATCCTGCTAGCAACTACGCGTTTATGTATAAAACCCGCAGTGCTTATAATAGCATTATAAAGATGCGCTATGCCGATATTCTTTTATTAAAAGCCGAAGCACTTATTAGTAAAGGAGATTATAGTGCTGCATCTCAAATCATTAATCAAACACGCCGTAGAGCAGGATTAGCAGATCTTCCTGCATCAGCAATTTCAAGTAAGGACGCTATTCAAAAAGCATACTTGAAAGAGAGACGACTTGAGCTCGCTCTGGAAGGCCATCGTTGGTTTGATCTTGTACGGCTAGATAAGGTTGAAGAGGTAATGAATGCAGTTTATGCAAAGGATGAGGGTCGCCCTGCACAGATTTATCCATATACAAGCCTTTCATATATTTTGCCAATTCCACAAGATGTGATTGATCAGAATCCCAACCTTGTACAGAATCCCGGATATTAATGGTGTAATCAATTAAATCAAAATGATATTCGATATGAAAACAATATATAAAATTTTAATTACAGCTGTAGTAATGACATTGGTCTTTGCTTCGTGCGACGATTCTTATGGTCCTCGAAAGGAATCAGTGCCACAATTTATTTCAGCTTCTGCAACACCGGGGACATTTAATTTTGGTGATACTATTACTTTATCGGTAAATATTATTGATCCCGCAACTAATCTTTCTACCCTATTTTATGAGGTTATAGATAATGGCAAAGTAATTACTACGGGTAGTGTTCCTCTAAATGGAGATAGCGCTGAATTAGATTTTCTAGTTTATATGCCACTTATAAAAGATCAATCTGATAATGCCCCTATACAAATAAATCTTATTGCACAAAACGTGCTTAAAGGTGTGTCTCACCATGTGGTGGAAGGGCTTATGGGTAAACGTCCTGTATATGAACTGTTGTATCTGGTTACAGAAAACGGAACTGTTGTACCACTTGAGTCATCAGATGCCGACAAGAATAGGTTTGAAGCCACAGAGCTTATACTAGACCCAACATTTAGATATAAGATAGCACATAAGCTGCATAGCGATAATAGTATAGATTACAGCAGTCATGTATATGGTAATGTTGGAGGGAGAATAGGGATGATTGGCGAAAATGGCGAATCGGCTTTTGCGTATATACCAGATGTTGAATATACAAAGACTTTTACTTTTTACAATTTACCACTATTTACTACAATGGTGGGTGACAATCTGGGCGCAGACGACCTAGCTCTAAGCAGTTTTGGCAGTGAAGATATTGATAATGAAACCTTCCGCACAATTACACGTACTCTCGAGCAAGGTAAGTCGTATACTCTATTTGGAGTATTGGGTGATAGTGAAAACATCTATAATGTCGATTTCTTTGAGCGTGAGTCGGATAGCAAAGTTAAATTTCTTGGCAATACTGGCGAGTATACTATCTATTTTAATCCTGTTAGAAAAAACATATTTGTGGGGCCAGATGACCCATCTTATCCAGATTATCTTTTGGCAAGTGGCTGGGGATTAGGGTATCCAACAAATGTTACTTCTGCTGAGATTGGTGCCGTTTATTCGGGACATAACCGTACGCATACAAACTGGGGATTTGGTAACGTTCTTAACTATGTTTTGTTACGTAAAACTGGTGATAATATTTATCAAGGTACTTTTTATACTCCTGGCGAGCACGATCATTATGCTGGCTTTAAACTCTTTGAAAATACCGGATGGGGAAATGAAAAGAAAGCTGGTGACTTCACATTCACTGGTGAGCAAATTATCAGTGGTGATAACGACTGGACAGTTTCCAACTCAGAGGGTGACCCAATTATTGAGTCTGCTAATTATAGGTTTACTGTAAATCTTAATAATAACACAGTACACATAGAAAAAATAACATTGAACTAATATGAACTTACTTAACTATTTGAAACTTTTTGTGCTATTTCTGGCACTATGCAGCTCTTCATGTGAAAAGAAGAGTACAGATATTAAAAATAATGGAAATGAGCCAGAGTTGCCAGTTAAAGGCGATGTAACCATATATGTTACTACAAATAACAGGTCGCAGGACTTTAATAAGCAAGCTAAAGATTTTAGTAGCAAAAGCAATATGTCTCCCACTACTATTAAGCTAAACCCCTCTGAGCGTCATCAAACAATGGATGGCTTTGGAGCAGCAATAACGGGTTCAACTGCTTTTAACCTGTTGCAAATGACGCAGGAGAACAGAACTAAATTCCTTAAAGAGACTTTCTCTGATACCGAGGGAATGGGTCAAAGCTATGTTAGAATTTCAATTGGTTGTTCAGATTTCTCATTAAGTGAATATAGTCTATGCGACATTCCCGGTATAGAGAACTTTGGATTAACATCAGAAGAAAACGATTACGTTATTCCAATTCTAAAGGAGATACTTGCTATAAATCCCAATCTTAAGATAATGGGATCACCTTGGACTCCTCCGCAATGGATGAAAGTAAATAATTTAACAGATTTGCAGCCATTTAACTCATGGACAAGCGGTCAGCTAAATCCTACATATTATGGTGATTATGCTACCTATTTTGTAAAATGGATTCAAGCTCTCAACCAGCATGGCATCAAAATTTACTCAGTAACTCCTCAAAACGAACCATTGAACAGAGGGAACTCAGCATCTCTTTATATGGGATGGGAAGAGCAGTATGAATTTGTGCAAAACCATTTGGTACCTAAGCTCAAAGAGGCATCATTAGACACAAAAATATATCTATTCGACCATAATTACAATTATGATAATATGGCAGATCAGAATGGATATCCAATGAAGATATATGATGCAGGAATTGATTCTGAACTAGTAGCTGGAGCTGCATACCATAATTACGGTGGTGATAAGTCGGAATTATTAAAAGTACAGCAGAGATACCCAAATCGTGAACTGGTTTTCACCGAAACCTCAATTGGCACTTGGAATGATGGACGAAATCTTCAGGTGAGATTAATTGAGGATATGCGTGAAGTGGCCTTGGGCACAGTAAATAATGGCTGTAAAGCGGTAATTGTATGGAATCTGATGCTCGACAGTGATCGTGGTCCTAATCGCGAAGGTGGTTGCCAAACGTGTTATGGCGCAGTAGATATCGACCGCTCTAATTTTTCTACTATCACCCGCAATTCGCACTATTATATAATGGGCCATTTATCATCTGTAGTAAAACCAGGTGCAGTTAGAATCGGAACAACTGGTTTCTCCGAATCGGGATTCGTTCATTCTGCTTTTGAGAATACCAACGGAACATATGCAGTTGTATTGCTTAACAGTACTGCTACTGCAAAAAACATAACTTTAGATGATGGTAAGAATCACTTCAGTTATGAGGTTCCTGCAAGTTCGGTTGTTTCTTATCAATGGAAAAAGTAGTAATCTAACAACATTAATAAAATATGAGAAGTATAAAATATTATATAGTAAGTATTTTCGCAATAATCGGACTCCTCTCTTGTGAAGAAGAAGTGAGTGATATTAAGCAGGAAGGTAACCCATCGCTGGTAATTCAAAATCAATTCACTAATGTCCATTTTGGAGATAATCTTACATTTCATGCAATAGTAAATGATGATATTCCACTTTCAACCCTCACAGCTATACTTTACTTTGGTGAGGAGGAAGTAGAGAGAGTGGCTATCAGAACCAAAGAGAATGGTGAATATAGCGGTAACATTTCAGTACCTTTTCTAAAGGATATACCAGATGGAACAGCAACATTGGAGTTTGTTTTGGTAAATACAACTCTAAAAAGCACTGTTCAATCGTTCGATATTTCAATAACTCGTGCACAGTATCCATATTTAATATTGGTAACAACAAACGGATCATACCCTATGGTACCAACCGGAGAGCCAAATGAATATGCTGCAACAGAACCATTTCCATCTACAGAATTGCCAGCTTATATAGTAACACCAGTTGTAGACGAAAAGGGACGTGAGATTATGTTTGGATGGGAATCAGGTGCAGTTACCAACGATGTTACTGAAAGCATTCCATTTGTAAGTCCCGTTGGTGGCACTTATTCAGTAACTTTCAATACACTGAATTATCAAGCTACTCCATTCTTTGAAATCCTGCTTGATGGCAAAAAGATGACAATGGTAGATAAGGACAACTACGAAATAGACATTGATCTCAATAAAGACCAGGAGTTTATGATAGAAGGACTAGGAGATATTGAAGATTGGTGGATAGATACTGATTACTTCACTGAAATTGAACCAGGCAAATACAGTTTTAATCCTATCACAGGTAAATATCGAGTAAGAGCGAACCTCAAACTCAAATATTTTAGAGTAGAAGTATTAGATGGCAATGCACCAGCAGTATTAAAAACAGATGGCACCGGTGCTATTTGGATAATTGGAGATCAGGTAGGGAAACCATCATTTACCGAAAACCATGTAGGTTGGAATACCTCCAACGCGTTATGTTTGGCACCTATAGGAAACAAGACCTATCAAATTACATTTATGGCTGGAGAATCAATAAATCCATCTGAAATCAACTTCAAATTCTTTTATCAAAAAGATTGGGGTGGTGAGTTTGGAAGCGATGCATTATCTAGCGAAAGTGATATTGTATTTGTTGGAGACGGTGAAAACGGTCGTGATAATGGTAACTTAGGAATTGTTTCAGGTACTACTTTAGAAGAGGGAGCAAGTTATATCTTTACTGTCGACTTATCTGCTGGAAACGACAATGCAGTATTAGAAGTAACTAAACAATAATTGTAAAGACATTATACATTAATAATTAAAAAAGCAGGGGGAAATTAATCTTTCCTCCTGCTTTTATTATTTTAGATAACTAGTATTTTTATCAAACTACACCCTGTGCCATCATTGCATCGGCCACTTTCATAAAACCTGCAATATTGGCTCCTTTAACATAGTTGACGTAATCACCATTTCTACCATAAGTAACACACTGTGCATGGATGTTGCTCATTATCTGATGCAACCAACGATCCACCTCTTCTTTATCCCACGAAATATGCATTGCATTCTGAGTCATTTCTAAACCAGAACAAGCAACGCCACCGGCATTAACAGCTTTACCCGGTGCAAACAACATCTCGTTTTCTATAAAGAAATCAACTGCTTCTGCTGTGCAACCCATATTAGAGACCTCTGCAACAAGTATTACTCCATTACTTTTGAGGATCTTCGCATCTTCAAGATTCAATTCATTTTGAATTGCGCATGGTAAAGCAATATCAACTTTGCATTCCCATGGTTTCTTTCCCGGATAAAACTTAGATCGAGGGTACTCATCTGCATAAGGGGCAACAATATCCTCACCCGAATTACGAAGCTCAAGCATAAATCCCAGCTTTTCTGGGGTGTTAATTCCTTCTTCATCATATATATAGCCATCGGGACCCGAAATAGCTACTACCTTTGCACCCAACTCATTTGCTTTTGTAACAGCACCCCATGCTACGTTTCCAAAACCAGATACTGCAATGGTTTTACCTCTCAGTGATATATGATACTCATCGCACATCTTTTCCACGAAATACAATGCACCGAAACCGGTAGCTTCGGGACGTAAAACTGAACCACCAAATGACATTCCTTTGCCTGTAAACGTACCGGTGTGCTCTCTGGCAAGCTTTTTATACATTCCATACATATAACCCACCTCTCTTGCTCCAACGCCAATATCGCCTGCAGGCACATCTGTGTCAGGACCAATTACATTCCATAGCTCCATTACAAAAGCCTGGCAGAAACGCATAATCTCGGCCTGCGATTTTCCTTTAGGGTTAAAATCCGAGCCACCCTTACCGCCACCCATTGGCAGTGATGTAAGTGCATTCTTAAATGTTTGCTCAAATCCTAAGAATTTAAGTGAAGATAACGATACAGAAGGATGAAAACGAATTCCACCTTTGTATGGGCCAATTGCTCCATTAAACTGTACACGATATCCAATATTTACATGAACCTTGCCAGTGTCGTCAACCCAAGGTACTCTAAAGGTATAAATACGGTCGGGCTCAACTATTCGCTCTACTATGCCCGCCTTTTCAAATTCTGGATGCTGATTATAAACCTCTTCTATTGAATCTAAAACCTCTCTCACAGCTTGTAAGAATTCAGATTCCCCTTGATGCCTTGCCTCAAGCTGTGACATTATGTTATTCACTTGCATATAATTAAATTTATTGATTTGGTATGTCTTATTTGGTCTTAAATAGATAATTGTTACGGTTATTAACAAAGATAGAGTTATTTTTTGAAATGGAGCATAAAACCGATAGAAACATCTTTAATATTAAGGTTGTTTCATTAATTAAAGTTTCGCTTTTTAACGTTTAAATATTACTTTTGTTATGTACTTAATTCATTATTGAGTTAAACAAAGTAAAGTCCTTTACTGTGATCATTTGAAAATTAAATTGATGGCAAAGAACAAATTGGCCAAATTTGCCGAAATGGCTTCCTACGATAATGTTTTCCATACGCCTTACGAGAAGTTGAGGGAAGAAGGGTTTTCTCTTAAAGGGAAATGGCACACCTATTTTAAAAACAACAATCCTATAATTTTAGAGCTTGGATGCGGCAAAGGAGAATATACCGTGGGGCTTGCACGCGATTTCCCTGAAAACAATTTTGTAGGTATCGATATTAAAGGTGCCAGAATATGGTCGGGGGCCACACAAGCTAGAACAGAAAAACTAAATAATGCAGCTTTTCTACGAACACATATAGAACTAATAAATAACTTTTTTTCTGAAGATGAAGTATCTGAAATATGGATTACATTCCCAGATCCTCAGATGAGAAAAGTCAATAAAAGGCTTACATCCACACGTTTCATGCAAGAGTATAGCAGAATCTTAAAGACAAATGGAATAATTCATCTTAAAACAGATAGTAATTTTCTGTATGGCTATACCAAAGAAATGATTAAAACAAATAACCTAACGGTATTATTCGATACTCAAGATCTGTATAATTCAAACCCCGAAGATAAGATTCTTGGTATACAAACTTTTTATGAACAACAGTGGCTCGAACGAGGTTTAAACATTAAGTATATCAAATTTATATGTCCCAAAGATAAAGAATGGACGGAGTCGGAAGTAGAAATCGAAAAGGATGAATATAGAAGTTTTGGGCGCAATAGACGAACTGAATAATTATAATTATGGCAATATATCCACAGCTTATTATTGATGCACTTAAAAATGTGCGTTATCCTGGAACAGGTCAGGACATAGTCTCTGCAGGAATGTTAGCAGATGATATCAGAATTGATGGTATGAAGGTAAGCTTCTCGCTTATCACCGAAAAAGTGAATGACCCCTTTATAAGATCATTAGTAAAGATGGCCGAACAGGCAATCCTGTCATTAGATAAAGACATCGATATAATAGGAAACATTGAAATTAAATCGAGACAAGCACCAAGACCCGAACTACCTCAATTACTACCGGGTGTGAAGAATATAATAGCTGTTGCTTCCGGAAAAGGAGGAGTTGGAAAAAGCACTGTATGTACTAATCTGGCAGTGGCTTTAGCGCAAAAGGGTTATAAAGTGGGACTACTAGATGCCGATATCTTCGGACCTTCTGTTCCAAAGATGCTAAACGTGGAAAGCTCTGCGCCTGTCTTGGAGAAAAAGGATGGACGTGATCTTATTGTACCAATTGAAAACTACGGCATTAAGATGCTCTCAATTGGCTTCTTTGTAAATAGAGATGACGCAGTTGTCTGGCGTGGAGCGATGGCAAGTAACGCATTAAAACAGTTAATTGCTGATGCCGATTGGGGTGAATTAGATTATTTCCTTATCGACTTCCCCCCGGGTACAAGCGATATTCATTTGACACTCGTGCAAACTGTTCCTATAACTGGTGCTGTAATTGTAAGCACTCCTCAGGAGGTAGCGCTAGCAGATGCAAGAAAAGGAATTAGCATGTTTACAGGTGATAAGGTGAACGTTCCTATTCTTGGACTTGTAGAAAATATGGCATGGTTTACTCCTGCAGAACTACCGGAAAACAGATATTATATATTTGGAAAAGAAGGTTGTAAAAGACTTGCCGAGGAGCAGGGATACGAGTTGCTTGGTCAGATTCCCGTAGTTCAAAGCATTCGTGAAGGCGGAGATGATGGCACACCGGTGGCACTCAATAGCGACTCTGTAACAGGTATGGCATTTAGTGCACTTGCCGATAAGGTTATTGCCTCAGTTGACAAACGCAATAGTGAACTGCCTCAGTCTCATATTGTTGAAGTAAAGAAAAAATAATACTCTATGATACATCCTCTGAGTCATTTCAAATACTGTCCTAAGTGCGGGTCTTCTAACTTTAAAGAAAAAAACGACAAGTCCAAAAGCTGTTCTAATTGCGGCTTTAACTACTATTTCAACTCCTCAGCAGCAGTGGTTGCAGTAATAGAAAACAATAAAAGAGAAATATTAGTAGCACGTAGAGCAAAAGACCCTGCCATGGACACTTTCGACCTTCCCGGTGGTTTTATAGATATGTTTGAAACGGCTGAAGAGGCGGCTTACAGAGAAATTAAAGAAGAGACATGTTTAATTGTAAAAACAACAGAATATCTCTTTTCAATTCCCAACATTTATCTCTACTCGGACTTTGAAGTACACACTGTTGATATGTTCTTCAAATGCACAGTAGATGATTTTAGTGAATTAAAAGCTCAGGATGATGTTTCGGAACTGTTTTTTATTCCATTTACTGAACTTAATCCTTCAGATTTTGGTTTGATATCAGTACGCAAGGGAGTTGAGAAACTACTTTCTCAAAATGAACACATAATTATTTAATCAAAAAAAAATATTCCATATATACTTAAACACATGAGAAAAATCATTTTAATAATTACACTTGCTATTATTACGCAAGTAACATTTGCTCAGAATACGGTATATAATACACAACCGGAACTTCTGTTTAATCAGGGAAAAGAGATGTTCCTTGGAGGTAATTGGAACGGTGCTGTAGATCTGTTACAAAAATTCTCTAAAGAGAGTAAAGACAAACAGCTAAAGGAAGAAGCAGAATATATGATTGCTGTTGCCTTTTTTCGTAAAGGAAACGTAAACAGTGATTTAAAAATGAAGGAGTTTCTTGAAAAATATCCTGAAACTGTTCACATCAATCAAATCAATTTTCTTATCGCTTCTCATTATTTCGATAATAAAGATTGGAGCAAAGCATTACTATGGTTTAATCTTGCCGACCTCGACTACCTAAAGGTTTCTGAACAAGAGGATTATAGTTTCCGTACTGGTTATACTAATCTACAGTTGGCCAATTATGATGAAGCAAGAAGATATTTTGGTTTGCTTTCACAGAATAGTACTCAATATCGCGATGCTGGCAACTTCTATCTTGGTTATATCGACTATTCAAATGGTGATTACCAAAGTGCACTACAACGTTTCCAAAGTCTAAGAAATAATCCTGAATATGAAGAAGAAGTTGCTTTCTATACTGCACAAGCTACATTTTTTGAGGGCAGAATAGATGAAGCAATTAAGTTATCTGATGCATTCCTTAACAGATATCCACATAGCCTACATGCAACAGAGTTGAATAGAGTGCTTGGAAATAGCTATTATCGTTTGGGACAACCCTCACGTGCTATTCCATATTACGAGAAATATATGTACATGGCAGATAAACCATTACGTGGAGATGCATACTTCATGGGTTTATCATATTTCGAGACAGCCAAATACAACGAAGCATTGCAAATGTTTCAGCAAGCAGTGGGTGTTTCTGACGAGCTATCGCAAAATGCTCAACTGCAATTAGGGCAAACATATCTGAAACTTAATCAAAAACAACAGGCTCAAATGGCATTTGAGGCGGCCTCACGCGACAATTACAGTCCGCAGGTTCGCGAAACTGCTATGTTCAACTATGCACTGTTATCGCACGAAACAAACTTCTCTGTTTTCAGTGAATCAATTACTCTTTTTGAGAACTTCCTCAGAGAGTTTCCAAACTCACAATATAGAGATCAGGTAAATGATATACTTGCCGAGACTTTCCTTACTACCAAAGATTACCGGGCAGCATTAAATGCAATAAACAGGATAAATAGTCCTGGCAACCGTATTCTCGAAGCTAAGCAGATGGTACTCTTTCAGCTTGGTGCACAAGATTTTATAAATGGAAATATGTCTGATGCCATACAAAACTTCAATAATAGTATAGGTATAGGAAACTTAAACCCGCAGGCACGCAACAGTTCATTATACTGGAGAGGTGAAACTTACTACAGAATGGGCAACTACACAAATGCAACCAACGATTTCAGACAGTTTACACAAAATGCTTCTTCAACAGACACAAACTGGTCGATGGGTTGGTATAACCTCGGTTACTCTCTTTTCAAACAGCAGCAATACGATCAGGCTGTTCCTGCTTTTCAACGATATATATCGGCAGAAACAGATCGCAAAAAAGCTGAATATGCCGATGCTTTAAATAGAATTGGCGACAGTTACTATTTTAATCGCAACTTCAATGAAGCTGAAAGATATTATTCGCAAGCAGCAGATGCAAATCCTTCGGCAGCCGACTATGCCGCGTATCAAAGAGCATTTGTATTGGGGCTTCAGCATAACTATCAGGGAAAGATAAATGCATTAGACAACCTGATGAGCAGATACCCAAGCTCTCAATATTTTGATGATGCTCTATATGAAAAAAGTCGTGCTTTAACAATGCTCAACAGAGAAAATGAAGCAATTGCTATTTTACAACGACTACTCAACGATTTCCCAAGGAGCTCACTAGCAAGTCAGGGTGGAGTGCAGTTAGGTCAGCTTTATTACAATACCAACAACTTTCAACAAAGTATAAATGCTTATAAGACTGTGATATCCAACTTCCCCGGTTCTGATGATGCACGCAATGCGTTAGTGTCTATGGAAACTGTTTACAGGGATATGAACGACATTCAGTCTTATGTGGACTATGCCAATGCACTTCCTGGTGGATTACGCATTACTACATCAAAACAAGACTCTCTCACTTATCTTGCTGCCGAAAGCGCTTATATGAGAGGAAATCGCACTGAAGCAGAATCTGCAATGACAAGATACTTGCAAACCTATCCAAATGGTGCATATAGTAGTGATGCTCACTATTATATGGCTGTAATCTCAGATGAGAAAAACAATAAAGATCAGGCTCTATCGCATTTTCGTAGAGTTATAGATGCCGGAAACGTTAAATTCCTTGACAATGCTCTCATTTACACTTCACAAACAGAGTATCAAAACGGAAATTACAGAGAGGCACTAGCCGATTACTCAAGATTGGCAAACTCGGCACGAAATGCTACTAACAAACAGCTTGGTCAAATGGGTGTAGTACGCACACAATCGCAATTGGACAACCATCACGAAGCCACAAGAGCTGCAACAGAACTGCTTGCCAACAGCAACCTTTCACCTGAAACTATCACAGAAGCAAGGTATCTTCGTGGAAAAGCTTATCAGCAGGTGAATGAAATAGAAAGTGCAGTTGAAGACTTCCAGTTCATCGCCAACGACACTCGTAGTATTTATGGTGCTGAAGCTCAGTTTATTTTAGCAGATACATTTTACAAATGGAAATCATACGACAGAGCCGAGGCGCAAGTAAAGGAATTTATGCAAAAAGGCACTCCTCATCAGTATTGGATGGCTCGCTCAATGATTGTATTATCAGACACATATAAGGCCAAGGGCGATGAATTTCAGTCTAAGCAATACCTCGAGAGCTTAAAAAATAATTATAAAGGAGGCGAAGCTGATATTCAACAAATGATTAATGAAAGGTTAAACTAAATCGACCATCAAAAATTAAAAAACTGAAAACTGAAATAACTAAATATGAAGAAAACATTTGTTATAATAGCAGCACTGGCATTGTCAATTGGACTATTTGCACAGACACAAGACTCATTATTGAGACGACAAATGGAGCTTGAGCGTGAGTTCAACCCCACCCTTCTGGATGCTGATAAGATAAACTCACTGCCCGCTTTGCGTGAGCCTACAATTCAAAAGGCTAACACAAATTACTCAACTTGGGCAGGAAGGGTTACCCCGCCAATTGAAATTGCACTTCCTCGTCCGGGCAGTATAATGACAGATATTCCGTTTAGTACGAAAAGGGGTTATCTATTCTTAAATGCTGGTAATTATGCCAATATAAATGGAGCTTTTGGTTATAGATTAGTTGAGGATGAGAAGAATAACCTCTCGTTCTCTTTTCTGCACAACTCCACAAACGGAGATATTAGCTATACTCAGGAGCCGCAGGATGGAGTAGCAGGAAATAGTAATAATGCATATTTAATGGATAACCTGGGGCAGCTTAACTATATGCACCTTGCAGAATCGCTTAAGCTAAATATGCACCTCTCTTATCTCAATTCTCAATTTAATTATTACGGCAACCCTTTTGAGAATGAAAGATATTTTGGTAACGAGAAATATAATCTGGGAATGTTGAATGCAAAGGTTGCATTAGAGTCTGCTGAGTCTGACCTGTTGAATTACAGAGGGTTCATCGATTTCAAGAACTTCAATACAAAGCAAAGCCAAACGCCTCAATTCGACTGGATGAAGGGTAATCAAATTCACGCATTTGTAGGTTTCGACAAACCATTCAGAAACAGCAGCAAGATAGGTGTTGATGGTTCTATCATAACCACTTTCTACAATGGTAGCGCCGATAATTACTTTTTGTTTAATGCAGCACCATATGTTTTATTGGGAAGTGCCAATACTCATGCAAAACTGGGAGTAGATCTGCTTTTTCAGAACTCAGAAAATGCAAAAATGAGGATTGTACCTAACGTTGATCTTATGTGGGGACTAACCGAACGCTCATCGTTATACGCAAAAATACATGGAGGGTTTAAGCACAATACGCTTTCCGAAATTATGACTGAATCAAGATATATTCTCACTTCAAATCCTATTAGAGCATCATTCTCACACATAGATTTAGAGGTAGGAACCAAAATTGGTGAGGTTAGTGGATTCAGATTCGATGTTTTTGGTGGATATAAGAAAACCGACGATGAGCATTTCTTGATATTAAATGGCAGAGATATTATTGGTGAAGATGCTTTAGGTCCGTTTATGGAAACAATTAAACCAATATACGGTACTCTTACTCATTCATATATCGGTGGTATGATACACTCTAATATCTGGTCGCCGCTTGATGTTTCACTCAGGCTTAAAAAGAATTTTTATGACGTTACTGAAGTTATGAATAACGATACAGAAATTGCTGATGCTAAAGCTTATAATATGCCCGGTGTCGATATAGATATCATAGCATCTCTTGAGTTGATTCAAAACCTTAAGCTTACCTTCAACTATTATTTTGAAGGTGATAGGTGGACCAATTATGAGAATAGAAATATAAAAATGGATAACATAAACGACCTGAATGTTGGTGGTGTGTATGATATCAATGAATCGTTTTCTCTAAATATTAAAGCAAACAATATTCTTTCGCAAAAATATGATATCTGGTATGGTTATCCTGCACAAGGAATAAACGTGGCTGGGGGTTTTACATTAAAATTCTAGGCAAAAAAACCATATTATAAATGAGGTAAAACTGGTCTAAAAACTATTTTTAATAAATCATCCTTCCTCATTACGACTAGTTTGTGTACTTTTACGCCAACTAGCACATCATTCATTATAACTGCACTTCATACATTATAGTATGAAGTGACTCTTCTAAATTATGGGTAAGAAAATAGAAACTAAGAACAAAAAGTCAAAAGACAACAACAGATCAGTTAAAACAGGTCTGGTTGGATTAATGTGGAAGGCATTCGGGGTACTGGTTATTTTAGCTGTCCTCTTTTTCACCCTCCTATCTACAGGAGCTGTGGGGTATTTACCAGATATCGATGAACTGGAAAATCCTATAGACAGATATGCTTCGCAGGTAATAGCATCTAATAATGAACTGCTGTTTACATACTCACTTAGCGACGATAACAGAATAATGGTCGACTATTCCGAACTTTCACCTCACCTTATAGGTGCTTTGGTTTCTACCGAAGATATCAGATATTATACCCATTCCGGCATTGACATTATAGGACTAGGAAGGGCAATTTTCAAGACTGTTATACTTCAAAGAGAAGAAAGTGGTGGAGGTAGTACAATTACACAACAGCTTGCAAAACTCCTTTACTCGCCCAGGGCAAGCAACAAGCTGCAAAGGGTTTTCCAAAAGCCAGTTGAGTGGGTTATAGCATCAAAATTAGAGAGATATTACACAAAGGATGAAATAATCAACCTCTATCTTAACAAATACGATTTTAATTACAATGCAGTTGGCATTGAGTCTGCAAGTCGCACTTATTTCAATAAACGTCCAAGTGAACTTACAATAGAAGAAGCTGCATTACTTATTGGTATGCTCAAGAACTCTTCTTTATATAATCCTGTGCGTCGTCCCGAACTAACTTTGGAACGCCGAAATGTGGTACTTAACCAGATGAGAAAAGCAGGACTTTTATCTCTCGATGAGGTGGACTCGTTAAAACAACTGCCTATTGAATTAGACTTCAACAGATCAAGTCATATCGATATTGCAGCTCCATATTATCGTCAGCATCTTGCAAAATTAATGATGGCAGGTAAGCCCGAAAGAAAAAACTACGCATCGTGGCAAAATCAACAGTTTGCCGAAGACTCACTGGCTTGGATTGAAGACCCCTTATATGGATGGTGCAATAAAAACTTCAAGTCCGATGGTTCTAATTATAATATATACACCGATGGACTTAAAATATACTCCACCATCGATTCGCGCATGCAAAAACACGCCGAGGATGCTGTAGAAGAACATATGGGTGGATCTCTTCAAGAAGAGTTTTTTAAAGAGAAAAGAGGTGCAAAATATGCTCCATATTCTAGCGAAGTTGCCAATCAGGTAGAAGATCTGATGTTAAGAGCAATGAGGCAGACCGAGCGATATCGCATTCTTAAGAATGAAGGATTGAGCGAAGCTGTTATCATCGAAAACTTCAAGGAGAAGCCTGTTGAAATGAAAGTATTCTCGTGGAAGCACCAGGAAATTGACACAACCATGACTCCCTGGGATTCAATAAGATATCACAAAAACTTCCTTCGTACCGGGTTTATGGCAATGGACCCATATACAGGGCATGTGAAAGCATACGTGGGTGGTCCTGATTATCAATTCTTTAAATATGACATGGTTACTACCGGAAAACGTCAGATAGGTTCTACAATCAAACCTTATCTATACACACTTGCAATGGAAGAAGGATTGACTCCATGCACTCCACTGGTTCACCAACCTATAACGCTTAAAACGGAAACAGGTGAAGAATGGACACCAAGAAACCCGGGCCACACAAGCGGTGAAACTGTTACAATTAAATGGGGATTGCAACGCTCCAGCAACTGGGTAACGGCATATATCATGAGTCAATACTCACCATATGCTTTCGCAAGGATGTTGCAATCTTTTGGACTCAAAACTCCTGCCGACCCCGTAGTATCTCTTGCTTTAGGACCCAATGACGCATCTGTTTATGAAATGGTTGGCTCCTATTCTTCTTTTATTAATAAAGGAATTCGTGTCGACCCCGTATTAGTAACCCGCATTGAAGATTCATACGGCAACGAGGTAACATCATTTGTTCCACGCATGAAGGAGATATTTAGCGAATCAACATCATACAAAATGCTAGATATGCTAACAGCAGTTGTTGATGGCGGTACAGGTAACCGTCTGCGCTGGAGATACAACCTAAAAGGTGAAATGGGAGGTAAAACAGGAACAACAAACAACAACTCCGACGGATGGTTTATGTCGTTCACGCCCGAACTTGTAGCAGGGTGCTGGGTAGGTGGAGAAGAAAGATCAATTCACTTCGATAGGATGGCTTACGGTCAGGGAGCCAGCATGGCACTCCCTATTCACGGTCTCTTTTATCAAAAAGTATATGCCGACCCCGATCTTAATTACAAAGACAATGGCAAGTTCGATATTCCCGAAGGATACAACCCCTGTGAAGGAAACGAACGTTACTCACCCGACTTCTACCGCAACACAGAGCCTGTGAATAGTAGTGGCATTGATGATATATTTAATTAAACGAAGCAGTTAAATATAGTACTAACTCTATAAAACTTCATGTTTTATGCAAGAATTATATAAACCCAGTTCTAAAGAATTAGAATCAATAGAAGCGGGTAGAAAGGATATTGAAGAAGGAAAATACAAGCCTCATAATAATGTTATGAAAGATGTAGAGTTATTGTTATGAGTATTTACCTAATTTATTATGATATAACAGAAACAGAGATTCAAAGACTTTCTTTTTGGGATAACAGACAAAGTCCAGATAAAAGAATTGATATATAATAAAGAATTAAAACCAAACGGGGAAGTCGCAAATGACCTCCCCGTTTTTTTTCTTATAAACTACTTTTTACTACCATACCCAACTACCACCACCGCATTATCGGGCGTTGGTCCATCGTATGATTTAATACCTTCACCCTGTAATCTAAACACAACGGGTAAATTCAATACAGTTGTTGTAGCTTCTCCATCAATCGTAGTAGGAGTACAGTCTGGCATTTGATCAATTAGTCGTTGTACTTCCTTTTCTAAAGAAGGATCAACCCCTTCAACGATATCAATGAAATCAGCCTTCCCAGTAGAAAGAATACGATATCTTGCAACCACCAATCCCTGTATACCATTCTCTTGTGCAATGACAGGATATCTCACATTATTTGTCAGATATTTCATATATGCATCATTTCCACCGGGAAATTTAGCTTCTACTATACTATCCTTTATTTTTTGAAGTTCCTGCTTTTGCTGTTCGCTTAGTGGTTCGTAATCTAACTTAAATGATACTGGCAAAGTATACCTTACATTAACAGGCTGACCACGTTGAACGCCCGGTTTCCACTTAGGCATAGACTCAATCACCCTCACTGCTTCGGCATCAATTGATGGATCAACTCCACGAACAACGTTAACATCAGTAATGCTGCCATCTTTATTCACTACGAAGTTAACAATTACCCTTCCCTGAATACCTTTTTCCTGAGCTTCAATAGGATATCTCACAGAATCACCTAAAAATTTCATCATTGCTTCAACTCCATCCGGATACTCAGGTTGTTGTTCTACCACCACAAATATATCTTCGGTTGGAACAGATGAATTATCAGACGTTTTCTGGTTGTCATCAACATCTCCCGTCAATCTAAAAACAATGGGTAACGTAAAACGAGTGCGAACAATCTCTTCTTTTTGCATTCCAGGTTTCCATTTTGGCATAGCCTCAATTACTCGTATAGCCTCGTCATCTAAATGTGGATCTATACCTCTTACAATTTGTACATCTGATACAGAGCCATCTTTTTCAATTACAAAATTGCAAATTACCCTACCTTGAATACCGTTAGTCATAGCTTCAAAAGGGTATCTTATAGTCTCACCTAAAAATCTCATCATTGCATCAACCCCACCCGGATACTCAGGCATCTCTTCAACCACCACAAAAACCTCATCTGTTTCTGCTAATTTAACTGGTGGTTGCGGTAGCGGTGGCGGTGGTGGCGGTGATGGTACTTGAATAGTTTGCTCATTCTCTCTCGCATAAACACTATTTGCTGCAATAAGAACAAAAAACATTGGCAGCATCAGCAGATATTTTGCCAGCTTAAGCGAAGAAGATTTGGTTTTATTCATCATCATAATTCTCTGTTTTAATTGTGATACATTAAAGTTATTTACTATCTGAACTGCAGTTTCATGATAAGTCAGTCTTAAAAGGTGGTATTGATATTCGCGACTATCCACCCCTTTCCTAAGCACTCCCTTGTCGGCAAGATACTCAAGATTCATAGCCATTTCTCGTTTAAAGAACCACACAAAAGGGTTCCACCAGCTAAAGAGTAATAATACTTCAATTAGCATTACATCAAGTGAGTGTCTTTCTTTTACATGTGTATGCTCGTGAATAATTATTTGATTAAGCTCCTCTTCGGTGTGCATATCTGTATTAATAAAAATCATTCCAAAGAAGGAGAAAGGTGTAATATCAGTCCTTAAATCATAAACGTCAACACCCGATACAGATACTTTTTTACTCTTAACCTTCATTCTGAAAATTGATATCAACTGCCACAAGAAGCGTAAGATAAAAAAGAGCGTAGCAGCAATGTAAATAATTGATATTACTTGCTCCCATGGGATATTGAACGGCCTTACAGCCACCTCGGGTTGCTCTATAATCATTTGCATAGTTGGAGCTTCAAAGAAAACTGTAGCCTCAACAACCTTTGGCTCGTCCTTCATAAAATTAAAAACATCGCTCAGTCCAGGTACTACCAATAAAGGATAAAGCAAAGAGAAAGCGATACTAGAAATAAAATAGAACCTTCTCAAATGCAGAAATGTATCTCTCTTAAACAGAAATGCATATAAGAGATAAAACAGCACCAAAGCAAGATTTACTTGAATAAGATAGATAATTAAAGGGTGCATATTTTTTTGTTTTAATGGTTTATTATAATCATTTCTGGCTCTTTTCAATAAGCCTTAGAATCTCGTTAAGATCTTCGGCGCTAACCTTTTGTTCTTTAGCAAAGAAAGAAACCAGCTCTTTGTATGAGTTATCGAAATAACTCTTTACCACGTCAGACAAGAAGTGTCTTTTATACGCCGCTTCTGTAATTTTGGGCTTATATACTTTTACATTACCAAATCGCCTCATAGTTAAATAGCCCTTATTCTCGAGATTATTAAAAATTGATGCAACAGTAGTATATGGTTGTTTTGGCTCTTCCATTTTATCAACTACATCCTTAATTGCACATTCGTTTTGTTGCCATACATGCAACATCACATTCTCTTCTTGAGGGGTTAATCGCTCCATAATATTTTATATTAATTACAACTACAATATTACAACATCACAAATGTACGATTATCTCGTAGTTGTCAAATTATTTCGTACGTTTTTATAGTTAAATAAATATAATCAATTAAATAGTCAAAATTACTTATCATAAATTATAGCACTAAAACTGTCATTTTTTGTGTCTATTTATATAAGCAGTAATTATGGAGAAAACCCCTACATACTCCGCACTTTCTCCTGATCCTCCTCGAAATTTTCATTGAGAATTAAGACTTGGTTGGGACTTAATTGGGACTATCTACAAATAAAAAGGAGAGAATCACCAAAGTGAAACTCTCCCTTTACTATTTATTATTTTTAAATTAATTAGTAGTACGTGCTATATTATATTTGGCTTTCGAAGTCCTGCATACACTTCACAAGTGCTTCAACCGCTTCTTTAGGGCAAGCATTGTATATTGATGCACGGAAACCGCCAACCGAACGGTGACCTTTTATACCTACCATTCCTCTTTCTGTTGCAAATTGAAGGAATTCGCCCTCTTTATCTTTGTACTTATCGCTCATAACAAAACAAACATTCATAATAGAACGGTCTTCTGTGGCGGCAGTACCAACAAAAAGTTTATTCCTGTCTATCTCATCATAAAGAATAGCAGCTTTTTCTTTGTTAAATTTATGCATAGCTTCAAGCCCACCCTGCTCCTTTACCCACTTGAGTGTTTCGTGCATTACAAAAACTGAGAATACAGGAGGAGTATTAAACATCGACTGGTTCTTCTCTGAATCACTTATATGAGTGCGATAGTCGACCATAGATTGAATGGGGCGACCGGTTTGCCCAAGCAAATCTTCGCGAACGATAACAAATGCTACACCGGCAGGACCTACATTCTTTTGAGCTCCACCATAAATAACTCCATATTTAGAAATGTCGATTGGGCGACTTAAAATATCTGAAGACATATCGGCAACCAAAGGAACCGGGCTATCAATATCTTCGTGAAGCTCGGTGCCATAAATTGTATTGTTGGTAGTAATATGAAAATAATCGGCATCGGCAGGGATTGTATAATCTTTGGGTATATACGAATAGTTTTTATCTTCTGAAGAAGCGATTACATCAACCTCGCCATAAAACTTAGCCTCTTTAATTGCTTTTTTTGCCCATACACCTGTTTGCAAATAAGCAGCCTTTTTCTTCATCAAATTGGCAGGCAATGTAAAAAACTGAGTGCTTGCTCCTCCGCCTAGAAATAGTACATGATAACCTTCGGGAATATTTAGAAGTTCTTTCCAAAGCTCACGGGTTTCTTGCATTACGCGCTCCCAGCCTGGAGTACGGTGTGATATCTCGAGAAGGCCTATCCCTGTATTATCAAAATTACGTATTGCATCAATAGCAGACTCAACTGCTTGTCTGGGGAGAACACAAGGTCCTGCATTAAAATTGTACTTTTCCATTGATTTATAAGTTTTATAGAGTTTTGTACTAGAATTTTGTTGGTAGAGTCTTAACTATTAACCTTATAACGATCATCACCATTTTTTAAGAATGCAACAATCTGATGTGCCGATGCGATACCCGCATTACGGTTTGCTTCAGTTGTTTGTGCACCTGTTTTTTTTGGAGTAGAAAAGTATCGTCTAGGAAATTTTGAAATAAACTCTTCATGCCTGTCGGGTATGACATCTGTAGCATATTGAAATGATGGACGCTCCTCCATTATACGGATAAGATCTTCCTCAACAATAAGCTCTTTTCTTGCCGTATTTATAAGCAGTCCGTCCTGAGGCATATAGGCTAACAAATTATAATTAACAATATTACGAGTTTCTTCTAACAGAGGCATATGTAATGAAACTATATCGGTATTTTCAAATAATTCTCTGTTGCTGTAAGCTGTTATTACGCCATACTCACCTTCTTTCCTTAAATCGTCATGGGTGAGTGTAGGAGAGAAAGCATAAACCGGCATATTGAAACCTCTTGCTATTCTTGCAACTTTTTTTGCAACATTACCAAAAGCATATAAACCTAAACGTCTGTTTTTTAATTCACGACCCACAGATCCATCAAACTGATTTCTCTGTATATAAATCATCATTCCATAAACAAGCTCTGCAACCGCGTTGGAATTCTGTCCGGGAGTATTCATCACACAAATATCCCTTTCTGTTGCAGCTGGTATGTTAACATTATCATAACCTGCTCCGGCTCTTACAATTATTTTTAGCTTAGGAGCATTATTAATAATCTCGGCGTCAATAATATCGCTTCTAACAATCATTGCGTCCACGTCAACTAAAGCATCAAGCAGTTGCGACTTTTCGCTGTAATTTTCCAGTTTCTCAAATGAGTATCCTGCAGACTCTATGACATTTTGGATACCATTTACAGCTTGTGATGCAAAGGGCTTACTTGTTGCCAAAAGTACTTTCATATTGTAACCTATTTAATAAAATTAGTTGGAAATATTTATAATATTTAAGTTACAAATTTACTAACTTATATGTAACAAAAAACGAAATCGGTAGAAATTAACAGACAAAGTATAGAAATCATTCAATTTAAAAAGATATTTGTTCAGAAAACCTAATCGTATTATCTTTGTATATGCTCATATATCTTATTACTCTATGAATAGTCCCTACCCTTCAACTTTACTTGAAAATGCTGTAAATGAATTTGCAAAACTCCCAGGCATAGGGAAGAAATCAGCACTAAGGCTAGTGTTACATCTGCTAAGGCAGGATGAAGCAAAGGTGGTGAATTTTGCAGAAGCAATTGTAAAGCTCAAACAAGAGGTTAAGTATTGTAAGAAGTGTCATAACATTTCGGATACCGACCTCTGTGAATTATGCTCTGATAATAGTCGCAATAAATCTCTTATATGTGTTGTAGAAAACATAAAAGAGGTTATGGCCATAGAAAGAACCGGTCAGTTTAAAGGTCAATATCACGTGTTAGGTGGTATCATTTCTCCAATTGATGGTGTAGGCCCTTCCGACATAGAAATAGCCAGCCTGGAGGAGAGAGTAAGAAGCGGAGAAATAGATGAGTTGATACTTGCACTGAGCGCAACAATGGAAGGAGATACTACAAATTTCTATATCTTCCGAAAACTTCAATCACATAATGTAAAAGTAAGTATAATTGCTCGCGGTGTTTCTATAGGAGATGAAATTGAGTATGCTGATGAAGTTACACTTGGGCGATCCATTATAAACAGAACTCCATTTGACGAATCTTATAAACTTGCTTCAAAATGATTGAGACTGAAAAAAAATTAGACGCCACAATTAAACTGTTGAGAAGACACTATCTTTTAAACGTTATTATTCTTGTAGTATTCTTTATACTGGCAATGTTTAAACTAACACCATTTTTTATTGAAAAGCAAATTGTTAATGTTACTATCGAAAGATATATTATTGTAATAACAATTATTGCTATACCAGGTATTTTAAAGCTGTTTGCACACCTATTAAGCAAAGTGCCACAAGGAGTCAATATTGATATAGCTATTAGTAAATATAAAAAAGCCTTTTATACTCGTCTATACACAATTAGTTCATTATCCCTTTTAAATATCATATTGTATGATTACTCGGGAAACATGAATTTTTTCTGGATAACTACTGTACTCTTCCTGCTCTTTATTTATTGTAAACCTTCTTTTCCTGAATTAGAGAGGCTTGTGAAACCCTTTGAGGATATGGGTGAAGGTAATGGAGATTATTTTGAAAAAGATGAGTTAGATTCCGAACAAGATAGTGTAGGTAGAGAGCTAGATGATGCAGAAACAGTGCAGGAGAATATTTCTAGTGCATTGGATAATAATGAATAGACCAAAACAATTATATAGTAATGAGCAAACTACTTGAAAATAAAACTATTCGTTTGCGAGCGCCTGAGCCCGAGGATATTGACATTCTCTATAAATGGGAAAACGATACATCTCTTTGGGAATATGGTGCATCTATAGCTCCTTATTCAAGATTCGACCTTAAGCAATATATAATTGATACTAAACATGATATTTACAGTGATAGGCAGTTGAGGTTGATGGTTGTGAACAAAACGGATGGGAATATCATTGGTGCTGTTGATCTCTACGATTTCGATCCTTTTCATCGCAGAGCAGGGGTTGGAATTCTTATTGATACCAATTACAGAGAACAGGGATATGGTTTAATGGTTTTGAATATACTAGAAGATTACGCATTTAGTTTTTTGAACCTTAAACAGTTGTACGCTATGATTCCCGAAAACAATATGGGAAGCAGAGAGCTGTTTACTAAAGCAGAATACAAACATACTGGCAATTTAAATGAATGGTTATCCAAAGGCAATACATTTGATAATGTGCTGGTTATGCAAAAAATAAATAAGAGAATTTGATTATTTCCTAATAAATAAATATCGATCCAGATGCAAGATGACATACAAAAATCTATTGAGGTTTTAAAAGCGGGAGGAATTATTCTTTACCCCACAGATACTATATGGGGAATTGGTTGCGATGCCACCAA
Organism: Fermentimonas sp.; assembly: GCA_015478775.1. Lineage (GTDB taxonomy): Bacteria > Bacteroidota > Bacteroidia > Bacteroidales > Dysgonomonadaceae > Proteiniphilum. The sequence continues at coordinate 243,724 of JADMKP010000007.1, forward strand.
TGAAAAGGCTGTAAAAAAAATATATGAACTGAAGCAGCGCGATGATAGTAAATCGATGATAATTTTACTGGACAACCCGGCTAAACTTCAGACTTATGTGCATGAAGTTGCTGATATTGCATGGGATCTAATTGAACTTACCGACACACCGCTTACAATTATATTTGATGGTGCAAAAAACCTGGCTCCCAATCTAGTTGCAGAAGATGGTTCAATTGGCATTAGAATTACCGCTGAACTATTCTCGCGTGAGCTGTGCAAACGGTTTAACAAACCTATAGTTTCAACATCTGCCAACATAAGTGGTGAACCATCTCCAAACACCTTCACCAAAATATCAGTTTCGATAAAAGATGGTGTTGACTATATAGTAAATTACAGGAAGAAAGAGAATAAGCCAGCTAAACCATCGGGCATCCTTAAACTTGGACGAGACGGAACCATTAAAATAATAAGAAAATAGTTGACCTAATAAAATGGGAATTACTTCCTTTTTTTGTTTAGACTCCTAAATTATTATCTTTGTTTAATAGGACTTAAAAATAGAAATGCAATTGAAAGAAATTCACAACAGATTTTTGCTTTGGCGCGATACCCATATAAAAGAAAAACACTTTCTGCTGATAGTCTGTTTTTTGGTGGGCATACTAACAGCCTTTGCTGCATATGTACTAAAATTAGCAATTAATTTTTTTCATGTTTTTCTTATAGAAAACTTCAGTCAGGTAAACCTCAACTACTCATACCTACTTTTTCCTATTGTGGGTATATTAGTAGCTGGTTTGTATGTCAGATATATAGTTAAAGACGACATAAGTCATGGTGTAACAAAAATACTTTTTGCTATTTCTCAACGCAAAAGCAGGATAAAACCACACAATATGCACTCGTCACTAGTGGCAAGTTCCATTACCATTGGCTTTGGAGGTTCTGTGGGAGCTGAGGCACCCATTGTGCTCACAGGCTCAGCTATTGGCTCCAATCTGGGAAGATACTTTAAGCTTGAACAACACAGCTTGATGATTTTAGTTGGGTGCGGGGCAGCTGGTGCCATTGCAGGAATTTTTAAAGCTCCCATTGCTGGGATACTTTTTGTTATAGAGGTATTACTGCTAGACCTTACTATGTCTTCAATACTACCCCTGCTTGTAACTGCTGTTACTGCCACAGTGGTTTCATACATCCTGACAGGCATGGATGCCATGTTTGCCTATACACTTGTAGAGCAGTTTACGCTTGACCGCATACCTTACGTAATTTTACTTGGCATTGTATGTGGAATACTATCGCTATACGTTATAAGATGTATGAGTTGGCTAGAAAGCATATTTCACAGTTTGCCACATTGGAAAAGATTTGTACTTGGTGGGGTTATGCTAAGTATTCTGATATTCCTTTTCCCACCCCTATTTGGTGAAGGTTATAATACAATAAATACCCTTCTTGCAGGAGGGGATTCATTTACCAGCCTTACAAACGAAAGTTTCTTTTATAACTTAGAGAGCAGATGGGCTATAATAGTATTCCTTATACTTGTTCTGCTTTTTAAGGTATTTGCATCAAGTGCCACCAACGGAGGAGGTGGTACCGGTGGGGTATTTGCTCCTACACTGTTTTTGGGATGTATAGTGGGGTTTGTATTCTCATATACTCTCAATCAGCTTGGTTATACAACATATCTTCCTCAAGAGAACTTTGCATTAATGGGAATGTCGGGTGTTATGGCAGGTGTTATGCATGCACCGCTAACTGGGATGTTCTTGATTGTAGAGCTTACCGGGGGATATGACATGTTTTTACCCTTAATGATTGTTTCTTTGGTTTCATATGGCACAATATTAATCTTTGAAAAGCATAGCATATATGCTATACGCCTTGCAAAAAGGGGAGAGCTTATAACTCATCATAAAGACAAGGCTGTACTAACATTCCTTAAGATAGAAGATCTGCTTGAAAAAAACATACCCACCGTTACACCTGATATGACTTTAGGTGATATGGTTAAGGTAATATCAAACTCAAACAGAAATATATTTCCTGTGGTTAACAATGACAATATTCTTTTGGGATTGGTTTTGATGAATGATATACGTAATATAATGTTCCGTCCCGAGCTGTATGAGAAATTTACGGTTGAGAAGTTTATGGTTGGTACTCCAGCAAAAATTGATATAAACAACAGTATGGAGGAGGTTATGGATAAATTTGAAACTACCAAAGCATGGAACCTGCCAGTTGTTAATGAAAAAGGTGAATATGTGGGTTTGCTTTCACAATCATCTGTATTTAACTCTTATAGAGAAGTGTTGGTAGAAAACTATTCGCAGGAAGATGAGTAAATTAGCTGTTATGAAAAAAGAAGATTTAAGAATATTGTTTATGGGCACTCCCGAGTTTGCGGTTGAATCGCTTAAAGCACTGGTAGAAAACAACTACAATGTTGTAGCTGTAATTACCATGCCCGATAAGCCCGCAGGGAGAGGATATAAACTACAGGCATCACCTGTAAAGCAGTATGCATTAGAAAAAGGATTAACGGTATTGCAACCTGAAAAACTAAAAGAAGAGAGCTTTCTAACTCAATTAAAAGAATTGAGAATAGATCTTCAGGTGGTAGTGGCTTTTAGGATGCTACCTGAAGTTGTCTGGAGCATGCCGTCTAAGGGAACCTTCAACCTACACTCATCACTACTGCCTCATTATCGGGGGGCTGCACCAATAAATTGGGCTATTATAAATGGAGAAAGAGAGACGGGTGTGACAACATTTTTTCTATCTCATGAGATAGATACTGGTGATATAATCTTTAGAGAAAAAACAAAAATAGACTCAACAGATAATGCTGAGACACTTCACGACAGGTTGATGGTGATGGGTGCCCAACTGGTACTGAAGACCGTTGACGCTGTTATTAATAACACTGTAATGAGCATTCCGCAGGATGAATTAGATGTAAACAAAAATGAATTAAAACCTGCACCTAAAATCTTTAAAGATGATTGCAGGGTGAACTGGAATGCAAATACGGAAGAAATATTCAACTTTATAAGAGGCTTATCGCCCTACCCTGCTGCATGGACAGAGTTGCACAGACCTGGGACTGATGAAATTGTAAGGGTAAAACTGTTTGCCAGTATGCTACCTGAAGAAGTAGAGTTTGCGACTCTGAAAGATGGCTCAATTAAAGTAAATAATGAAGCAATTACTCTAGAAAATGGCTCAATTATAACCGATAACAAGAGTTATTTGAATGTAGTAACTGCAAGCGGATTACTTAGCATAACTGATTTACAGCTTTCAGGTAAAAAGCGTATGAATAATATAGATTTCTTAAATGGATATAAGTTAGGTGAAGGCGATTATTTTGAATAATTGCTTATCGACTACCAATTTGAAGTATGAATTATCACTTATCTAATCAAATATCACTTATACTTATCAACTACCATTTATAATTGAGTCCAAAACTTAGTGTCTGATTAATTTGCCAGTATCCTAAAGTTGGATCGGCAGGAACACTATCATCAAACCTAACATTAAGATATAATCTTGTTGAAAATGCATTACTTAAAGCCATATTAAGACTATTCTCAAATTCAGTTATAACTTTGTCGTAACTTGTAAAGTAGGTTAAACGTGAGTCCCACGAAACATATCGTGTAAAATCATATTTTAGAATTGAAGTGATAGTAGATCCAAGATCGAGGAGCGACCTTTCACCTTCGGGAATACCATATCGAACAACATCAACAGATTCGTTCCCAACATATCTATAGTTAATTGATACCGGGGCTATGGCTAAATCCCATTTTACATTTCTGTGACGTACTTTTTCTGATTTCTTATTAACAGCATACTTTAAACCGATACCGGCATTTACATATAGAGGAGCAAGAAATGCAGAACGTAAATCATTTGAGTTAGCTGGATATGCATTAAACAATTGCGACTTAGCCTCCATATTAGTAGAGTATGACCATCCTTTTAAAAATGCATCAATACCAAAGTCGCCATAGTAACGAAGCAGGTCATTTCCTATTCTGTATTCTCTCAGCGAGTCGTCGGGTGCATTAAACACAGACAACCTCCACTCGATAGTATTATTAAACCTAACTTTTTCCTTCTTATAATTAGCCCTTAATACATGAAAACTATTAAAGTTAAGATTGTTAGTGCCGCCTTTATGCCAATTGTCCGAAAAATAATTCTGAGCAAATTGAAACGAATGTTCTCCTGAACGAACCCAATACTTTCTTTGTATTTCAAAAATGTCAACACCAGGTGCTTCAAGTGAATAAGCTGTTTCAGACTCTAAAAGCTTTCTGAAAGGATTGAATGTCTCTCTAACTTCCTCATCACTGGCCATAACACTTGGAAGTGAGTTGAAGTTAAGAACAGAGTATTTAACTCTCTCGGGGTATTCCGTGTAATAATTGCGTCTTACCCTCTGTATAAAATCAACTTGCTCTAATCTGGAAGCGAATGTTTTATCTTGTGGAATAAGTAATCCTTTATCACTTTCATCTTCTATAGAATAAAATGTTAAATCGCGAGGAATGATTTTCCCATTATAAATCATAGGAAGAAATAGAGGGTTGTAGAAAAGAGTATCGTTAAAAGTTAAGCCACTCAATGAATATGGACTTTGATAATATTCGGGAAGTTGCAGTGTACCATTCGCTTTTCGTGAATAAATAGAATCTAAAGGATTTCTACTTACAAAAGGAGGGGTAATTGGTACAATTATAGTATCTTCATTTAATTCTGGAATTAATATTGTATCCGGAGGAAAAGTTTGAGGCAAAGTATTAGGTAAAGTATCCACAGGTATTACTTCCTCATTTAAAGGAATAGACTCTTTCACTAAAGTTCGCTGCTGAATCTGACGACTGATATCTGTTATGTTTTCAAACAAGTTAAGAGTATCTGGTACCTGAAAAGCCTCAGAGGCCGTTAAAGCCATTGAAAAAACTGATATTATAAAAAAAGTAAGAAGTTGTTTCATATTTTTAGAAAGCTAGACATAAACACAAAGATATAAAAAATTTTACTTACACATGAAGTATTAAAACCATAAAGCTAACATTACTGTTCATTTTAATGAGAGATTTTGAAAAAAAGAATATATTTGCAATAGTTTTAATTGAACAAATAAAAAATTCAAAGAAATGAAAAAATTGTTATACATTTTATTGATTGTTGCAGGTGCACTATCTCTTTCGAGTTGTTCGGGTTACAATAATATGGTAGAGAAACAGGAAGCAGTGACCTCTCAGTGGGGGAATGTGCAAAATGCTTATCAAAGACGTGCAGACCTGATTCCTAATCTTGTGAACACAGTAAAAGGGTATGCGACGCATGAGCAGGAAACATTTACTCAGGTGACAGAAGCAAGATCAAGAGCTACACAAACTAATATTAATCCGGAGAACCTAACAACAGAAAGTTTGCAAGAGTATCAACAGGCGCAAAATCAACTAAGTCAAGCTTTGGGCAGACTACTACTAATTCAGGAGAATTATCCCGAATTGAAGGCTAATCAAAACTTCCTTGCATTACAGGATGAATTGGCAGGAACGGAAAACAGGATATCGGTTGAACGAAATAGATTTAATCAGTTGGCTCAAGATTACAACTCATATATTCGTAAATTTCCGCAGGTGATTTATGCCAAATGGTTTAAGTTTGAAAGTAAGGCTTATTTTGAAGCGCTTCCTGAAGCACAAACTGCTCCACAGGTACAATTCTGATAATTAGAGTTCCAAAAGACCGATAAATAGATATGCTTAACAAAGAAGAGCTAAATAAAATATCTGAGTCGATAAGGAGTGCAGAAAGCCACACTTCGGGGGAAATACGTGTTTACGTAGCACGTCATTGCCAAAGTGAGCCATTAGAAGCAGCATTTAAAAAATTTCATCAGTTGGGTATGGATAAAACTCATTTGAGAAATGGTGTACTTATATATATTTCTGTTGCCGATCATAAGGCTGCTATTTATGCTGATGAGGGTATAAATGAGACTGTTGGCAAGCAAGAGTTCTGGAATGAGGCACTAGAGCTGATGCTTACTCAATTTAAGCTTAATGAAATTAGATTGGGTATTTCTAAAGGGGTAGAAAAGGTTGGTGAACTGCTAAAAGAGTATTATCCGATAGCCGACGATGATAAAAACGAATTAGAAAATGAAGTTATTATTGAAGAGTAAAGCACTTCTGTTATTCTCAATTATATTGATATCAAACGGAACCCTTGCACAGGATATACCTGAGCCTATGGTTCCGTTTCGTTTGGTGAACGACTTTGCAGGTGTTTTTTCATCTGCAGAAAATAATGCACTTGAACAGAAATTACTTGCATATAACGATTCAACCTCTACTCAAATATATGTAGTTACAGTAGATGATTTGGGTGGATATGCTACATCCGACTATGCATTTAGACTAGGTGAGAAATGGCAAATTGGTCAGAAAAGCAAGGATAATGGTGCCGTAATTCTAATAAAGCCAAAGATTGGCAATAGTAGAGGACAAGCTTTTATTGCTACAGGGTATGGATTAGAAGCAAGAATAAATGATGCTTATGCAGGCAGAATTGTTCGTAATGATATGATTCCGTATTTTATTGAGGATGATTATTTTGGAGGTGTAAATGCTGCTGTAGATGCAATGATTGCACGTCTTTCGGGCGAATATATAGCTGAAAATGAGAACGATGAAGGAGAGTTCCCTGTTTTATTTATAATTATTGGTATAATAGCTATTATTGTAATAATCTCTATAATTGGCGGAGGGGGCGACCAGAATATTGGTGGTGGTGGACACCACAGGACAAATATGCCACCCTTCTTTTTTCCACCTGGTACGGGCAGAAGAAGTGGAGGTTTTGGTGGTGGCGGATTTGGAGGTGGCGGCTTTGGCGGAGGTTTCGGCGGAGGCGGAGGCGGAAGTTTTGGTGGCGGTGGTGCAGGAGGTAGCTGGTAGAATGAAAGATAAATTGATTACAATACTTGGACCCACCGCTAGTGGTAAGACTACTTTTGCTGCTAATCTTGCACATAGCATATATGGAGAAATAATAAGTGCCGATTCTCGTCAGATTTATAGAGGAATGGATATTGGTACTGGCAAAGATCTTTCTGACTATTTTATTAATGGAGAGCTTATTCCTTATCATCTTATTGATATAAGAGAGGCAGGAGAGAAATATACACTTTTTGAATATCAGCACGATTTTCACGATGCATATGCCGATATTCTGTTTCGTAAAAAAACCCCCATTCTATGCGGTGGAACTGGACTTTATATTGAATCTGTACTAAAAGGTTATAACTTGCCAGATGTTCCGGCAAATATAAAACTAAGGGAATCACTTCAAAACAAAACACTTGAAGAGCTAACAGAAATATTGAAAAGTTATAGATCACTGCATAATATCACGGATACCGATACAAAAAAACGCGCAATTAGGGCTATTGAAATTGAAGATTTCAGGATAAAACAAGACCCCTCAGAAAGAGATTTCCCTCCAGTTGAAAGCTGCATTCTTGGAGTGATGATAGATCGTGAATTACGTCGTAAAAAAATAAGTGAACGGCTAAAAGCTCGTCTTGATGAAGGTATGATTGATGAGGTTAAAAATATTCTGAACTCTGGTGTTTCACCTGGTGACTTGATTTACTATGGTTTGGAGTATAAATTTGTTACTCTATATGCTATAAGTAAAATCAGTTATAATGAGATGCTTGATGGACTAGAAGTGGCTATACATCAATTTGCAAAGCGACAAATGACATGGTTTAGGGGCATGGAACGAAGAGGAATAAAAATTAATTGGATAGATGCCAATTTACCTATGGACATAAAGCTTGAAAAAGCTTATTCTTATATCCATATGTAGAGTTTAGCAAAAAAGTTGTAATTTTGTTGTGAAAACAAGAACCCTCTAGTTGATATTAAAATGATTAAAGGCATATTCCCGAACGATAAATTTGAATCACTCGAAACTCCGTTTTACTATTATGATATGGAGTTGTTAAAAAAAACACTTCAGACTATAAACAAGGAAACTGAAAATCGCCCGTTTCACGTACATTACGCGCTTAAAGCAAATGCTAATCCACGTATATTAAAAGAGATAGCATCGCAGGGATTTGGCGCCGATTGTGTTAGTGGAAATGAAATTTTAAAAGCAATTGAATGTGGATTTTCACCTTCAAAAATTGCATTTGCAGGTGTTGGGAAAAGTGATAAAGAGATAAATATTGGACTAGACAATGACATTTTTTGCTTTAACGTTGAGTCGATTCCTGAAATTGAAGTTCTTAATGAACTGGCAGCAAAAAAAGGAAAGATAGCATCTGTTGCACTTCGCATTAATCCCAATGTTGACGCACGCACCCATAAATATATTACAACTGGTTTAAATGAGAATAAGTTTGGCATAAATGAACAGGATTTACCTGAGACATTAAAAACTCTTTCTCAATCGCCTAACATTAAACTTATTGGCATACATTTTCATATTGGTTCGCAAATTACCGACTTAACCTCATTTGAGGATTTATGTGTTAAAATAAAACTTTTAAGAGACTGGTTTCATGAACAGGGTGTATCGCTGCAGATTATTAATGCAGGAGGCGGACTTGGTATAAATTACCAACATCCAAACCATTTCCCTATGGCCGACTTTGAGTCCTACTTTCGTCTCTTTGATAAGTATTTAAAACTTGAGAATGGACAGTCTTTACATTTTGAGTTAGGTCGCTCTGTTGTTGCACCATGTGGAACACTAATTAGTCGTGTTTTATACTTGAAGGAAGGCATTCAGAAAAACTTTCTTATAATTGATGCAGGAATGACAGACCTTATCAGACCTGCACTTTATCAGGCATTTCATCATATGGAAAACATAAGTTCAGACGGAGAACTCAACAAATATGATGTTGTAGGTCCGATTTGCGAATCGAGTGATACTTTTGGAGAAAATATTACTCTTAACCAATCTAAAAGAGGAGACTTAATTGCGATACGTTCGGCAGGTGCTTACGGTGAAACAATGGTTTCTAGATACAATTGCAGAGATATACCTAAATCATATTATTCTGACTCACTTTAATTTTTAATTTCTGTATTACTTCAACTTTCAAATTCTTAAATAAATTCATTGCAAGTATGAATATTGTCTTCTCTTATTTCGAATCATTCTCAATTATTGAATGGGTGCTTGGTGCTTCTTTACTTTTATTGTTTTTAATCCAAATTCTTTACAGCATAGTTTTATTTAGAAAACCCCAAGCTTTTGTAAAAAAAAGAGAAGAAATTTTTATTGATGAAACCGAGCTACCCGGCATATCTGTAATAGTTACATCAAAAAACAACTCATTTGAGTTAGAAAGAAACCTTCCCTATTTTTTAAATCAGAATTACCCAAAATATGAGGTGATAGTAGTAAATAGCGGATCAACAGATGATACTGATCTTATACTGAAAGCAGCAGAACAGAAATATCCTCAGTTATATCACACATTTATACCAGCAGGTGCTGATGAAATAAATGAAAAAAAACTTGCAATTACTTTAGGTGTTAAAGCTGCAAAGTATGATATTGTTTTGTTCAGTGACTCATATTGCAGGCCAACTTCAAATAACTGGGTTAGGGAATTTGGGAAAGAATTCACAAAAGGAAAGGACATATTGCTGGGGTATAGCAAAGTGATTTTTACAAATAAAGTTGGATTAGGAAACTTCATACGTTATGACAACCTTATTCACCATCTGAAGTTTTTATCCATGGCAATTGCAGGCAGGCCTTTTATGGGTATTGGCAGAAATATGGCATATAAAAAAGAACTTTTCTTCAATAATAAAGGACTCTCTTCTGTTTTGGGGATTGATGGTGGTGAAGATGATTTATATATCAATAGAATTTCTAATAGAAAAAATACAGGGGTTGTCCTTTCAAAAGAGAGTATTACAGAAACAGATAGTGTGGATAGCTTTGCAACATGGAGATCTATTAAATCTAAATATCTATATACAAAACAATTTTATAGAGGACCAGCTAATTTTATTCTTGGTTTGGAAACGATTACCAAACAATCTTTTTATTTAATTCTTTTATTTTCAATAGCAGCTTGTATTTATTTTTCGAATTATATATTATTGGGTCTTTCTGTTTTGTTGTTTATAATACGTTTTATAATACTGCTGCTTATCATAAATAAAAATAGCGTATGTTTTGATTCAAGAAAATTTCATGCTAACCTTTTATTTTTTGATTTAGTGCAACCATTAAGTAATATGAGATTCAGAAAATATGCGAATAGAAGAAATAAATATAGTAGATAACTGTCTTTTTGACAGAGACTGCGTTAAATGGGGTTAATGGAAAATTTATTGCGTTAAAAGTGTTAAAAGTTAAATGACTCGAGTAATGATTGCACATTATTTGTTTTATATTTGAAATAAAGAAATAACATTAAAACAATGATTATGAATACAAGTAAAATAAAAAACGTACTTTACATAGTACTAATAGCAATTGTAAGCTCCATTGTTACCATATTGGGTTATAATGTGGCAAACAGTAATAACATTAATTTTTTAGATAAATCAAAAACTAGTACAACCTCAGAAGAAATTGGCTTATACTCAAACTCTTTTAACCAAGATAAAAATGTAGTACTTACTAACTTAATGACTTCTGAAGGTTATCCTGATTTTACAGAAGCCGCTGAAAGATCGGTTGATGGTGTAGTGCACGTAAAAACAAAAACTTTAAGCAGTCAGCAATATATAAACCCGTTCGATTTCTTCTTTGGTTTCGGAGAACGGGGTCCCTCTCAACCACGTGAACAGGTAGGTTTTGGTTCTGGAGTTATTATTTCAAAGGATGGGTATATTATTACAAATAACCATGTTGTTGAAAAAGCAAATGAAGTTTTAGTATCTTTAAATGACAATAGAGAGTTTGTTGCCAAGGTAGTAGGAAATGATCCTCAGAGCGATTTAGCTCTATTAAAAATCGAGGGAGACGACTTTCCATATCTCACATTTGGCAACTCAGATGCATTGAAAGTAGGCGAATGGGTTTTGGCTGTTGGAAATCCTTTTAATTTAACTTCTACTGTAACCGCGGGTATAGTTAGTGCCAAAAATAGAGGAAATGTTATGGGAGGTGGGCTGCAGTCATTTATACAAGTTGACGCTGCCGTGAATCCCGGCAATAGTGGTGGAGCCTTAGTAAATACAAGAGGAGAATTAGTAGGTATTAATACAGCCATATATTCTCAAACTGGGAATTTTGCAGGTTATGCTTTTGCAATTCCAATTTCAATTGCGGGAAAAGTAGCAGCAGATATTAAAGAATATGGCACTGTACAAAGAGCATATTTGGGAATTAAAGTTCAGAATATTGAAGGTGTAAGACAAGAAGATCCTGCAAAGGCTAGAGAATTATCGCAAATTAAAGGAGTATTGGTGGATGACTTTTCAGACAGAAGTGCTTCTAAAGCTGCTGGAATGGAAAAAGGTGACATTATAACTGCAATAAACAATGCGACTATTAATAATTTTGCAGAGTTACAGGTTCAATTAAACAGATACAGACCTGGAGATAAAGTTAATGTAACTGTAAATAGAAATGGTAAGACTCAAAACTTTAATGTGGAGCTTAAAAACACTGAGGGCAACACGGAAATTTCGAGAGTTACAAATCCGCTTGATAAACTGGGAGCTAAATTTGCTAGTATATCAGAAGAGAGAAAATCTGAACTAGGAATTACTAGCGGTATAGAAGTTGAAAGTGTAGAATCGGGAGGTTTATTTAGAAAAGAAGGAATTAATAAAGGATTTATTATTTTGAGAATAAATAATACTCCCGTTAATAGTGAAAACGACTTGAATAGCATTGTTGCGTCAATTCAAAACAGGCAAGATAAGGTTTTATTGGTAGCTGGGTTTTATCCTAATGGTCGAACGCAGTATATAGCAATTGATTTATCATCAGAATAGGTTCACAGTTAAGCATTGTTAATTAGTGGTTTTTCAGTAACAAAATCACTATATGAGATGTTTCTTATACAAAGGGATTGGGTGAAATTCACCAAATTCCTTTGTTATATATATTAGGTGTAGGAGATTAAAAACAATAATACAAAATAATTTCGTACTTTTGCACCCCCAAACGTTTAAGATAGAAATATTTATTGAAGGATAGGATATAAATGAGACAATTAAAAATTACAAAATCGATCACCAATCGTGAAAGTGCTTCTTTAGACAAGTATCTACAAGAAATAGGTCGCGAGGAACTTATTACTGTTGAGGAAGAAGTAGAATTGGCGCAAGCAATTAAGAAAGGTGATCGTCTAGCTCTAGAAAAACTAACTAGAGCAAACCTTCGTTTTGTTGTTTCTGTAGCCAAACAGTATCAAAACCAGGGATTAAGCCTCCCCGACCTTATTAATGAGGGAAATTTGGGTTTGATTAAAGCTGCTGAGAAATTTGACGAAACAAGAGGATTTAAATTTATTAGTTATGCTGTATGGTGGATTAGACAATCTATTTTGCAGGCATTGGCTGAACAATCAAGGATTGTAAGATTACCTCTCAACCAAGTAGGATCACTTAATAAAATTAGTAAAGCTTTACAGAAATTTGAACAGGAAAACGAACGCAGACCTTCAGCTGAAGAGTTGGCAGTAGTATTAGATATACCTGTAGAAAAAGTAAGAGACTCTTTAAAAGTTTCAGGCAGACACATATCTATGGATGCACCTTTTGTGGAAGGAGAGGATAATAGTTTACTTGACGTACTTGTGAATGATGATGCTCCGATAGCCGACAGAAAGCTTATTAATGAATCTCTACAAAAAGAAATTGATAGGGCTCTTTCTACACTTACAGAAAGAGAAAGTGATATCATTAAAATGTTTTTTGGCATAGGCTGTCAAGAAATGACTCTTGAAGAGATTGGAGATAAATTTCAACTCACACGTGAACGTGTTCGCCAAATCAAAGAAAAAGCAATTCGTCGTTTGCGACAAGACTCGAGAAGCAAACTTTTGAAAGGTTATTTAGGCTAGCAAAAGCACTATTCAAGACTTAATTTGTTCGGTTAGCCACAAATAATGTAGAAAAACTGTACACATTGCTATATTTTGGATAATTTTTACACAAAAATCAGTAAATGTGAAAATTAAGTTTTATATTTGTATTCTATTGTCAGTAGCTTGGTGTAAATCGGTTTAGATAGGATTTTATATTATGAATTCATTACAGTTTTACACCTAATTTATCGAACATTTTTATAACGTAAACGTTATAAATACAATAAATAAAAAAAGTACTAACGTATATCACGTGAGTGAAATGGCAAAATGAATATCGAGTTATTGTAATAAAAAATGTTTAATTAGAATTTAAATTTATGAAAAAGTTTAGTTTACTTTTATTTACTGCTCTTGTAGCGTTTAGCATAAGTGCACAAGAAGTACAAAACGTTTCTCAAGGTACTGTGTATCTGAAGAACAAAGGAAGTGATAATTGGTATATAGGCCTGGGCGGTGGCACAAACCTTTATATGACTAAAGGTGAAAGCGACGCAGATGCCAGTTTTGGCGATCGTCTTGGTTGGATGGGTCAATTAGAAATTGGTCGTTGGAATTCTCCTAATTGGGGTGCTCGTTTAGTTATTGATGGTGGACATATCAAACATGTGAACACTGCAGTTACTGCACCATTCGGTCCTGAAAAGAACTGGGTAGGAGGACATGTTGATATCATGTATAACATTATCAATGCATGGGGAACTTATAATCCAGACAGAGTTTACAGCCTTATACCATACTTAGGTATTGGTTATATGTACGGTTTAGACAATGATTGGAAAAGACCAAATCCAGATAATGGATTATTTGAAAGCCAAAATCAGACTCTAACTTACAATGTTGGTCTTATCAACAACTTCCAAATCTCAAATAGCGTTGCTATTTTTGTAGAATTAGGCCTACGCTTAGCTGACGCTGGTTTTGACGGAGAAACTGGTCCTGGCATTGGTGAAAACATCTCTTATGATGGTATTGTAACAGGTACTGCAGGTATCAAATTCGGACTAGGTGGAAAACAAGATTTCACACCAGCTGAACTTATGGATTACAATTTAATTAATGATCTTAACAGCCAAATCAACAGACTACGTGCTGAAAACGAACAATTGAGACAAAGACCAGAATCTTGTCCAGAATGTCCTGAAGTACAGCCTACAGTAACTGAAGCTGTTTATGTTCCTAACGTTGTATTCTTCCGTATTAACTCTTCAACTATTGACAGAGGACAGCAAGTAAGTGTATATAACACTGCTGAATACATGAAGGCTAACGATAGCGCGAAAGTTAACATTGTAGCTTATGCTGACAGACAAACAGGTACTCCTGAATACAACTTCGCACTTTCTGAAAGACGTGCTAGAGCGGTTGCAGATGCATTGATCAATGATCATGGAATCAACAGCGATCGTATCTCAATTGACTGGAAGGGTGACACAGAACAGCCATATGCTGAAAACGATTGGAACCGTGTTGCAATATTCTTTGTTGACTAATTCAACAAAATAACAAAATATAAAAAAAGCATCTCTTTGGAGATGCTTTTTTTTGTGTATTAAATTATTGATTATATGAATGTATAGAAATGAAAGTGTGAATACGAATTAACAATATAACATGAAAAGTAAGATCAATAAGTAGTAATATAAAATCATTCTTTAATGTAGATTCGTTTTACGCGTGGAGAAACAGATGTTAGTATTTCGTAGGGAATTGTACTAATACTATCAGCTAACTCTGTTACTGTAAGATTTTCTCCAAAGAGAATTGCTATATCTCCTTCTTCTGCTGTTATATCGGTTACATCAACCATTGTAAGATCCATACAAACATTACCAACAATGGGCGCATATTCTCCATTAATTAAAACTTTACCATTTCTGTTTCCGAACTTTCTATCTAATCCATCTGCATACCCAAAACGAATTGTCGCAATTCGTGCATCACGATTGAGCTTTTCTTTTCGACCATAGCCGATAGTCTCTTCTTGCGGTATATTCTTAATCTGCAGTATTGTACTTTTTAATGTAGATACATTTTGCAAACCATTTAATTTACTGGGACTAATACCATACAGTCCAATTCCCAGTCGTGCCATATCCCATTCATAGTCATGAAAACGTTCAATGCCTGCCGAATTCAGTATGTGTTTATTTATCGGGTAATTTAATTCTTTCTCTATAATTTCTGCCGCATGTCTGAAACTGCTAATCTGTTGATGAGTGAAATCGTCGAATGTCCAACTTTCACTTGCAGAAAGATGCGAGAAAATAGAATTTACTCTTAATCCCTTTTGCTCTTTTAAAATGATTATTAGTTTCTCGATATCACTGATCAGGAAACCTAAACGGTGCATACCTGTATCAATTTTTAAATGGATAGGATAATTGGTAACACCACTCCGCTGAGATTCTCTAATAAATGATTCGAGAATTCTAAAATTATACACTTCGGGTTCAAGATCATTTGAAAACAGTTCATCAAACCCATTTACTTCGGGATTGAGAACTATTATTGGTAGCGAGATACCTTCATTTCTGAGAGAAACACCTTCTTCTGCAACGGCAACTGCAAGATAATCGCACCTGTGATATTGTAAGGTTTTAGCTATTTCTATCGCCCCTACCCCGTATCCATTAGCTTTAACCATACATATAAGTTTAACATTAGGATTCAACTTAGATTTATAGAAGTTGAAATTATGCACCACAGCATCAAGATCTACTTCAAGACGTGTTTCATGTATCCTTTCTTCCAAAAGTGTATTAATTTTTTCGAACTGAAACCTCCGTGCTCCTTTAAGTAATATTAATTCATTTTTGAAAGATTCTTTTGTAATATTTTTAAGGAATTCTTCTGTGGAGGCATAAAATGATTTATCTTGTAAATTAAAAAATTCAGCATTTGCAAGGATGTCTTTTCCAATACCTATTAATCTTTGAACACCACTCTGTTCTATCATTTCAGATACTCTCTTATAAAGAGTTTTAGGCAAAATGCCGGTTTGTAAAATATCTGAGAGTATTAGAGTTTTCTTTAAAGATTGTTGCAACTTACGCTGTTGTTGGAAGTCAAGAGCGATTTTTATGGAGTTGATATCTGAATTGTAACTATCATTTATAACAAGACAGCCATTCTTACCTTTTCGCACATCAAGTCTCATAGCTACAGGATCGAGGGTATTCATTCTGTCTGTGATTTCCGTTGGTGAAACGTGTAAATAAAGAGCTACTGCAAGACAATTTATTGCATTTTCTATTGAAGCATCGTCTATAAATGGAATACAAAAACTATAATCGAAATTCATAAAGGAGTAACTTATTTGAGTTAACTCCTGGTTTTTCTCAATTCGTGAAATATAAAGATGAGCATCTCTATTTATTCGGGACCAAGTAAATGTTTTTTGCGAAAGCACCTTTAAATCGATACATCTATCTACCAAATGATTATCTTCGTTATAAATTAACACTTCACAGTCAACAAACAACTCTAACTTTTCCATAATTTTATGTTGAAGAGAACTAAAATTCTCTTGATGTGCTTCACCAATTTTTGTAAGTATTCCAATAGTAGGTTTAATTATGGGTTCCAGGAATTCCATTTCATTGGGCATGGAAATACCAGCTTCGAAAATACCCAATTCGGCCTCCTGATTTAACTGACAAACAGATAATGGGACACCTATTTGAGAATTATAACTACGGGGTGATCTAACAATATTATAATCTTTTTCGAGCAACTGGTATAACCACTCCTTAACTATTGTTTTACCATTACTGCCTGTAATCCCAATTACGGGAATATTAAAAAGTATCCTGTGATATATTGCTATTTTCTGTAAGGCATGCAAACAGTTTTTTACTTTAATAAAATTTGCATTCTGCAACCTCTTCCATTGAGGCAACTGCTTTGAAACAACAAAATTGCGAACACCGGAATCATAAAGCTCACAAATGAAATTATGCGCATCGTTGTTTTTTGTTTCTAGTGCAAAGAATAATGTTTCAGAAGGATTTGAAAGTTTTCGACTATCAGTAAGTAAATTCGTTATTACTGCCGGAAAATGGTTATTGTCTTCAACTCCTAAAATAGAAGTAATTTGTTTTATATAGTATCTCATAATATAATTATATACTATTTACTTTTTTCTATTAGACTAAATAATTGTTTGATTTCTTCTTCACACTTTATTATAGGATATTTCTTTGCGAATGTCTCTATATTTTTAAACGTATTAAGAAGAAACTTGCTGTAAGCTTGGGTTTCTGCATTAATAGGACGATGATCTAATGATCTCTTTATAGAAGTCCATTCTCTGTTTATCATTTGAGTGTCATCTGAAAAAAAACAATGGGAAAAACATTGCCATATATAATCTTGCGCAACGGATGTTGGATGGACCATATCTTCATTATAAAACCTATAATCACGAAGTTCATCAATCATTATTTCGTATGAAGGGAAGTATTCTATTCTGTCTCTGTATTTGTTTTTAATATTTTCTATAGCAATATGTAAAATGGACTTGCTTATTTGATTATCATGTGCTCCGTCTCTAAAATGTCTTATAGGGCTTACTGTAAATATAAAACGTATACCAGAGTTTTGATTTACAAGCATACTAATTAAGTTACACCAATCTTCTACAATTGCATCTATAGATAACCTACTGCGCTGGAAATTGTTTGCGGAAAACTTATGACAGTTATTTACAATTTGCTGACTGTTGTGTAATTTAAATATATAAGCTGTACCAAATGTTATAAGAAGTATGGTTGTATCTTTTAAGGAGTTTGCAGCATAGCTATACCGATCATTGATACTTTTAAGGCATAGTTGTTCATCAACATGAGAGGAGCTACCATGGTGCATAAAACTATGATACATCTCGTTATTATAAACAAGTTCTGATTTATGAAATTGTTTATCTACAATTAGACGCTTAATGCTGTTTGAGATTGAAACAGGATTGTATTGAATACCAAAAGGATTAGAATCTACTTTGAATTTGTGTTCTTTGAGTTTATTACCGATGTTTTCAGAAAAGCAGGATCCGAAAAGCATCATTTTAGTGGTGTGATCTATCCTTACTTCCGATTTGTCAATTTGTACGCGAGTTCTAAAATCCATACACTTGAATTTTTATTTTGATACAAAAATAGAAATAAAGAGGCAAATAACTATGGGAAGTATATAAAACTAATGGTATGTATATAAAAAAGGAAAGGTTGTCTCACGACAACCAATCTTCATTGTTAACCTTAAATCTAATACCATGAAAAACACGTTGCAAATATAGAGTATTTTTTAATACTGAACATGAATATCACGAATAAATATGAAGCTTTTTGCACAGTTTAACACAATTAACCCTCGTTAAACAGTTTTTTATCATGTTTGCCTCATATTTTATATCTTTTTTCTCTAATTGTGCCGTTTTCTATAGCAATATTTACTTTGCACTCTATTCTATTCAACGTACAATACTAATCCTTTTAGGTACTCCCCCTCTGGATGATAAATATTTACAGGATGGTCTGCAGGCTGTGTTAGTTGATGAAGAATTTTTACTTTACGACCACTTAAAGCGGCAGCGCTGAAGACTGTCAATCTGAATTGCTCTTTTGTAATAACCTGAGAGCAGGAGAATGTAAACACTATTCCTCCTGATGCTATTTTACTGAAAGCTGCATGATTTAATCTTTTATAGCCCTGCAAAGCATTGTTAATTGCTCCTCGGTGTTTGGCAAAAGCGGGAGGATCTAGCACTATGAGATTATATTTTCCTTTAGGTAATTCTCCTAAAAATTTAAAGCCATCTTCTGAACTTGAATGATGTCGTGAATCATCTCCAAAGTTCATTGCTACATTTTCTTCTGCTAATGATATAGCTTTTGACGAACTGTCTACAGAAACAACATCGGTGGCACCACCACGCAAAGCATAAACAGAGAATCCTCCGGTATAACTAAACATATTAAGAACATTTCTACCATAAGAATAATGTTCTAGTAAGCTACGATTATCGCGTTGATCGATAAAAAAGCCGGTCTTTTGACCTTTCAACCAGTCGATTTTAAACTTTAGCCCATTTTCTACCGCTATATGTGTTTCATTTTTACTTCCGTATATATATGAATCGTCAAAATCTATTTCTGCTTTAAATGGTAATGTTCCTTCGGATTTATAGAATATATTGAAATCGGGATAGCTCCTGAAAACTTTTTTGAGGGCTTCAACTATTAATTTTCTATCGGCATGCATACCTACTGAATGTGCTTGTACAACGGCTGTAGAACCATACATATCAATAATAAGACCCGGTAAATTATCTCCTTCGCCATGAATAAGACGATAGACATTGTTATCTGATCTGATTAACTTCAACTCATTACGCATTTTATATGCTGAAGTAATTCTTTTTTCATAGAAATTTTCATCTATCTTTTCTTCATCAAAAGATAGAATTCGAACTGCGATGCTACCAATCTGATAGTGTCCTATTCCTAAAAATTCTTTTTCAAAAGATAAGACATTTACTAAATCACCTTCTATCAAATTGATCGTCTTTGATGATATGGCTCCGGAAAACACCCAGGGGTGAAATCTTTTTAAGAATTCATCTTTCTTTGGTCTCAGTATAATTTCTTTATGTTGGCTCATTAGCTCTTTTGGGTTAAGTGATTATAAATGCATAAACATGCCCATGCGTCAATTGCAGCATAAGATTGTTGTGCAGGCGAAAGTTCGGCCGCCTCCCAATTTGATAATCTTTGACTTTTTGATATTTTTTGTCCGAATAAAATTGCATATATTTTTTGAAGACTATTATCATCGATATCAAATTTATCAACAAATAGTTGTAGATCGATGAAATTCTCTGGGGTTTTACCGGTGCGTTTTCTTATCGCTGCAAAATCATCTCTAAGGGAAAGACCTATTTTTTTTACGTTTATATTGCTCATCAGATCTTCTAATTCTTTGGGAAAACCGATTTTATTAAGTCTGAATAAATAGCACTCTTCTTCTGTAGCTAATTGCAAAAGTGCGACATTATTAATTTGTCCGCGTTTAAATGCCGGTTTTGTTTCTGTATCAAACCCAATGGCAATTTTGGAAGATAAATGATTCACTGCATCTTTTACCTGAACAATATGATCTATTACAATAATATCTCCGTTATATACTACTCTATCGAGTTCTGCAATTTGTTGTTTTGAAATAGTTAATCCCACGGCTCCTCCTGATTTAAAAAGCTCTCGTCAGCCATATCATATTCTTTATTTAACAAAGCATGCAGAGGACGTAGTACATTTAAAAGTTTTTGTCCCCAATATGATTTAAAATTATTCGAGCAAATTCCAAGAGCGTTTTCCATTTGATTAGTTAGTTCGAACTGATATACTGAAATAAAATTTCTAATATCCTGATAAATATCTGCTATATTCTCTGAAATAAAAGCCGAAATAGGGCGATCACTATATTTCATATCTTCAATAAAAACATCTAGATAAATATCTTCTTCACCCATTATATCAGATACGCGCAATTCTACTCTAGAATAATCTTCTTCCTTTACAAATATTTCAGGTATTGTACCAAAAGAGTTTTCTGTTTCGGGCAACAAAGAAGCTTTTAGATAAAGAAGAGGTAAAATCTTTAACATCCTATCTATCCACTCCATCCTAGGTAACTTCTCTTCGCCTTCAAGAATTGCACAAAACTCTACCGATACTGTAACAAAATCTATGACGTTTTTGTCGTATATTATTTTATCGTTCTCTATCTGTTCCATATGACAAAAGTACATAATATTTTCGATAAAGATTATATAATTAAATGGAGCTATTATTATTATAAATATCACCAACACAATAGTGAGGGTATTAAAAATAATAGCAAACATTTTGTGAATCCGTTTGAAAACAATATCTTTGTAGTTGAAATGAATGAGGGGAAGCAGGAAATACCGCTTCCTTTTTTATTCGATAGTAACTTATATGATCGAAAAAAGTGTGCTTTTAGAACTCACTAATGAGTATTTGAAAGATTCATCAAATTACTTGGTGGAGGTTTCTATCGGTTCTGGCAATAGTATTACTATTGAAATTGACAATGATGAAGGGGTTAATATTGAAGAATGTGTTGCTCTTAGTCATTACATAGAATCCAAATTCAATCGAGAAACGGAAGATTTTGAGCTTACGGTTACTTCTGCTGGATTAACATCGCCATTAAGGATTTTACGTCAATATAAAAAATTTGAAGGTAAAGAGGTGGAGGTTTTGAGTAAGGATGGTAGAAAATACAAGGGAGAGCTTAAGTCTTCCGATGAAAACGGATTTACGATTATCGTAACCACAAAAGCAAAACAGGAAGGTGCCAAACGAAAAGTTGAAATTAGTGAAGATATTAGCTTTGAGTTTGATGAGGTAAAACATACAAAATATCTGATTAGATTTTAAATAACATATGGGCAAGAAGAAAGATACCATAAGTCTCATAGATACATTTTCTGAATTTAACGAGCTGAAAAATATCGATAAGGCAACGCTTATCAGCGTACTTGAAGAAGCATTTAGAAACGTAATATCTAAATCTGTTGGAACAGATGAGAATTATGACATTATAATTAATCCAGACAAAGGTGATTTGGAAATCTGGCGTAACCGTGTAATAGTAGAAGATGGTGAGCTGGAAGATCCCAATATGGAGATAACTATTTCGGAAGCTCTTAAAATTGACAACGACTTTGAAGTAGGAGAAGATTTAACCGATGAGGTTCACCTTGAACACTTTGGAAGGAGAACGATTCTAAACCTTCGACAAACTCTTGCTTCCAAGATATTGGAACTTGAAAAAGACAACCTATATAATTTATATAAAGACAAGGTTGGTGAAATAGTATCAGGAGAAGTATATCAAGTATGGAAAAAAGAATTACTATTACTTGATGATGATCATAATGAACTTATTCTACCTAAAACAGAACAAATACCCAGCGATTTCTTTCGTAAAGGAGAACATGTAAGAGCAGTTGTGGCTAGAGTAGAAAACAAAAACAACAACCCTAAAATAATTCTTTCACGCACATCAATTGTATTTCTAGAGCGTCTGTTTGAACAAGAAATACCAGAAATTGCCGATGGACTTATTACTATTAAAGGAATTGCCAGAATACCTGGAGAAAGAGCAAAAGTAGCAGTAGAAGCTTATGATGACCGTATTGATCCGGTTGGTGCGTGTGTGGGGATGAAAGGTTTTAGAATTCACGGAATTGTACGGGAATTGCGCAACGAAAACATCGATGTTATTAATTTTACTAATAACACGTCTTTATATATACAACGTGCTTTGAGTCCTGCGAGGATTAATTCTATTACGTTAAAAGAAGAGGAGAATCGTGCAGAAGTATTTCTAAACCCCGAAGAAGTATCACTTGCAATTGGTAAGGGTGGAGCAAATATTAAGCTCGCATCTATGCTAACCGGATACAACATAGAAGTATTTAGAGATATAGATGAAGTAGATGAAGAAGATATTTACCTGGATGAATTTCGTGATGAAATTGATGGCTGGGTAATTGATCAGCTAAAGAAAATTGGGTGCTCGACAGCTAAAAATGTACTAGAAACTAGCAGAGATAGACTAATCAAAGAGGCAGATCTAGAAGAAAGTACAGTAGATGAAATTCTAACCATTTTTAGGTTTGAGTTTGAAGATGAAAACGAAGAAACAGAAAATATTGATAATGTTGAAGATGTTGATAGCATTAACAACATTGATGATATTGAGAAAACAGTAGACATTGATGACGTTGAAGACACCAATGATTAATAAAGAAGATAAAACTCAAATCTGCCACTTCGTACTACAATAACATGGTGTTAAAATAAAAAAGAGAAAAGGATAGAAGATTTATATATGCCTATTAGACTAATAAAAGTTTCGAAAAATTTAAATGTGGGAATAAACAGTCTCGTGGAATTCCTACACAAAAAAGGTATTGAAGTAGAAGCAAACCCCAATGTAAAAATTGAGGACGAACATTACAATTTACTTGTAACTGAGTTTGGTAAAGATAAAAGCATCAAACTTGAAGCACTGGAAACACGTGAAAAACTACATCGTAGAGATGACAAACGTGATACTGTAGCAATCGATGGTTATGGTTTGCCTGAAGATCACGCACCTAAAAAAAGTGCAAATAAAGAAACAATAGAGACCGAAATTCCTCAAGAATTAAAACCTCAAGTTAACGTAGTAGGCAGTATCGATTTAGAAATTTTGAATAAAAAGCGTACTCCTTCTTTGAAAAACAAACCAGAGCTGGTTAATAAGAAGAAAGAGGAGATTTTAAAAGAAGAAAATACAGTTGAGGTAGAACCTAAAAAATCAGAAGTTTCAAAAACTGATACAACCGAAACCAACTTAACAATTGAGACCGAAAACATTCAGTTCTCTGAAAAAGAAACTAAAGTTGAGGATTCTCCAAAAACAAATAAAGTAATTACTACTGAAGTAGATAAAAGCTTTGATAAAGAGGAAGAAGCAATTCCTAAAACAGTATCTATTGTAGAAGCAGAGTCTATTGTAGAAGCAGAGTCTAAACCAATTGTCGAAACTGGGATAGAAAAAGAAGAAATTAAAGAAATAAAAGAAGAGGTATTATTGGATAAAAGTCCTGAAATTAAAGAACCCACTATACTAGAAGAAGCTAAGGAATCACAGAAAACTGTAGAAAAGATCGAAACTAAGAAACAGACTGTAGAACCGATTAAAGAAGAACCGGCTACAAAAGACGAAACAACTATTCAGATTGAAGATTCTAAAATAGAAGACTTAAAATCTGAAGAAAACAAAACAGATGAAGATGATACATCGAAGTCAGAAGGGTCAAGATCTGTAAAAGTATTCAGGCTTAATAAAAATAAACTGGAGTCGAATATCGTAGTAAAGGGATCAATAGATCTGAGTGCAATTAACGACCGTACGCGCCCTCCCAGGAAATCGAGAGCAGAACGCAAAAAAGAACGATTGGATCGTGAACAGAATAGTCTTGACGGTAAAAAACTGAAAGATGAAAAAATAAAGCTATTGAAGAAAGAAACTATCGACGAGCAGAAGAAACATCCTCAAACTGCTGATAGCTCGGACGATAGCAAGAAGAAAAAACGAAAACGTATACGTTCCGGAAAAGTAAATCTGGATAAACCTGGAAGCTTTAATCCATCTATGGTTGCTAAAAAGAGTGATAGAAAATCAACTCTAAGAAAACCTGTTAAGGCTGAAGTTAAAGAAGAGGATGTACAAAAACAAATTAAAGAAACTCTAGCTCGTCTGACAGAAAAAAGGGGCAAGAAGGGTGGAGCAAAATACAGACGCGAAAAGCGTGAAGCCAGTGCTACAAAGCAAAGAGAAGAAATCAAACAACAGGAAAGAGAGAGTCTTACATTACAACTCACCGAGTTTGTAACTGCTAACGATTTGGCTAACATGATGGATGTTCCTGTTACTGATGTAATCTCAACCTGTATGAGCCTAGGTGTAATGGTTGCTATAAACCAACGCTTGGACGCAGAAATAATCAATCTTGTAGCTGAAGAGTTTGGATTTAAAACTGAATATGTAAGTGCCGATGTAATAGAGGCTATTGCAGAAGAAATAGATAGTCCGGAAGATTTAATTCCACGTTCTCCAATAGTTACAGTTATGGGCCACGTAGATCATGGTAAAACATCTCTACTTGATAGTATAAGAAGTACTAACGTTATTGGTGACGAAGCAGGTGGTATAACACAACATATAGGTGCTTATAACGTAGTATTGCCGAGTGGAAGAAGGATTACTTTCCTTGATACACCCGGTCACGAAGCATTTACAGCGATGCGTGCACGTGGTGCTAAAGTTACTGACGTTGTTATTATTATAATAGCTGCAGATGACAATGTGATGCCACAGACAGTTGAAGCAATTAATCACGCAGCAGCTGCTGGGGTACCAATTGTATTTGCTATTAACAAAATTGACAAAAATGGTGCTAACCCTGAAAAGATAAAAGAAAGGCTTGCTGAAATGAATTATCTTGTTGAAGATTGGGGCGGTCAATACCAATCTCAAGAAATTTCAGCAAAAAAAGGAGTAGGCATCCGTGAACTTCTTGAGAAAGTTTTACTTGAAGCCGATTTACTTGAGCTAAAAGCTAACCCAAATCGAAAAGCTTCAGGTTCAGTTATTGAATCAGAATTAGATAAAGGACGTGGTTACATTTCAACAATTCTTGTTGAGAATGGTACTCTTAAACAAGGTGACATTGTATTAGCCGGTGCATATTTTGGTAAAGTAAAAGCAATGTTCAACGAACGCAATCAGCGAATTGAAGAGGCAGGGCCTTCAGAACCAGCTCTTATCCTTGGACTTAACGGAGCACCACAGGCAGGTGACACTTTTAATGTTATGGAAACAGAACAAGAAGCCCGTTCAATTGCCAGTAGAAGAGAACAGCTACAACGAGAGCAATCAATGAGAACTCAAAAAATGCTGACTCTTGATGACATTGGTAGAAGAATAGCGATAGGTAATTTCCAACAATTGAATATTATTGTGAAAGGTGATGTGGATGGATCAGTTGAAGCTCTTTCTGACTCTTTGATACGCCTTTCAACTGAAGAAATTCAAATAAATGTAATCCATAAAGCAGTAGGTCAAATATCAGAATCAGATATCACACTTGCTGCTGCTTCAGAAGCAATTATCATAGGGTTCCAGGTTCGTCCATCACTGGGAGCACGTAAAGAAGCAGAAAAAGCAGGAGTAGATATACGATTATATTCTATTATATATGATGCTATCGAAGAGGTTACTGCAGCAATGGAAGGTATGTTGTCTCCCGATATTAAAGAAGAGATTACAGGAAACGTAGAAGTTTTAGACGTGTTTAAAGTATCTAAAGTTGGTACAGTTGCTGGAAGTATGGTTCGTGATGGCAAAATCAAACGCTCAAGTAAAATACGTTTAGTGCGTGATGGTATAGTAATTTTCACAGGTGTTCTGGATTCTCTTAAGAGATTCAAAGATGACGTTAGAGAAGTTTCTGTGGGATATGAGTGTGGCATTACAATTCACAACTTCAACGATATAAAAGTGGGTGATATAATAGAATCCTATGAAGAAATTGAGGTTAAGAAAACCTTGTAAGAAAAGAATATTCACTGCATAAAGTTTATAATTATGACAAAAATTAAATTATGGACTCTAAGTCTGTTTGTATTGTTTGTAAGCCTTTCTGCTTACTCTCAAATTATGCCCAATGCACAAAGCACAGTCGCATATATTAACAGTGATGAACTTCTTGAAGCTTTCCCAGAAAGGAAACAAGCAACAGACCAGCTACTAATTTTAAGTGAGGAGTATAAAAAAGAGCTTGATCTGATGCAAAACGAATATAACAAAAAGTATTCTGACTACATTACATATCAAGCATCGCTGGCAGAAAACATTAAACTCCGCAGAATGCAAGAACTGACTGAACTGGAAAACAGAATGCAGGAGTTTATGGAAATGGCACAGAAAGACATAGAATTCCAAGAAAAAGAAAGACTAGAACCACTTAAGAAAAAGATTTCTGAAGCTATAAATGCTGTTGGATTAGAGCGAAATTATACTGTGATTTATGATTTAGCCGATTCTGGAATTGCATTTATTTCTCCTCGTGCTGAAGATGCAAGCCCCTTTGTAAAGCAAAAACTTGGAATTCGGTAACCAACATGCTACTTTTGTGGAAGATAATGATACCTATAGAGCTGGTGCAATTGGAGTGTTTGACTCAGGATATGGTGGACTAACCGTATTATCAGAGATAAAATCACAATTACCCGAATATGACTTTATCTATTTAGGAGATAATGCTCGTACACCATATGGTAATCGTTCTTATGAAAGAGTATATGAATTTACACTAGAGGCAGTAAAATGGTTTTTCAAACAAGGATGCAAGCTTGTTATTTTGGCTTGTAATACAGCTTCAGCAAAAGCTTTAAGAAGTATTCAACAAATAGATCTTCCACAAATAAACTCAATCAATAGGGTTCTTGGTGTAATTAGACCTACTGCTGAAAATGTATCTAAGTTTTCTCAATCGGGTCACATAGGTATCATGGGAACCGAAGGTACAATTCAATCTAAATCTTATGATATAGAGATAAATAAATTACACCCAAATATGTTTGTTACTGGTGAAGCATGTCCGATGTGGGTTCCACTAGTGGAGAATAGAGAATATAATAAACCTGGAGCAGATTATTTTATTAAAAAACATATTGACAATTTATTATCAAAAGATCCCCTTATAGATACTATTATCCTTGCTTGCACTCACTATCCACTTTTGATTGAAAAAATAAATAATTTTTTACCAAAAGGAGTAAGGGCTATATCTCAAGGGAAAATAATTGCCGAAAGTCTAAAAAGTTATCTGAAACGACATCCTGAAATGGATATTTTATGTTCCAAAAAAGGTACAATAACCTACTTTACTACTGACTCTACCTCAAAATTTATAGAACAGGCATCCATTTTCCTAGATGAGGAGATTGTGGCCCATAATGCAGACTTATGATATGAATTGGTTTGATTTAGTCATAATCATTCTATTATTAATAGCTTTAATAGATGGATATAGAAAAGGATTAATTCAACAATTAGTTGGTTTAACAATAATCTTAATATCTGCAATCTTTGGAGGAAAACTTGCTGCATACTTTCTTCCTCTACTCGATAGATTTTTAGATCTATCACCTAGTCTTGCGAGAGTTTTATCGTTTGTTTTGGCATTTGCTGCTATTGCAATAGTCATTTCCTTTATCGGCAGACTTATACAAAAGTTATTAGCAGCAGTACTACTTGGTACTGTAAATAGAATTCTTGGCAGTATCATTGCCGTAGGAACTCTTATACTTATTTTAAGTATAATTCTTAATCTGGTATTAATGCTAGATAAAAATGAAAGCCTTATTAGCAAAGAAATAAAAGAAGAATCCTTCTTTTTTGAACGAGTTGAAGCTGTTGTTCCTGCAGTTGTACCCTATCTTGATAAAGAATTTTGGGATTTTATACCCGAAAATTATAGAGAAGAAATTGAGAGAAAAAGTGATAGCATATTTCAAAACAGACCAAAAGGAATAGATATAGATTCTGTTTTTCAAAAAGAACATTTTACTGTATAAAAATTATTTATGAAAATCCACAAAGAAGGTAAATCACCATTAATTAATACATTTATCATAATATTATTGATAAATGTTTGTACTTTATATTTCTTCTCCGAGACACTATTTTCTACAATCTTCCTTGGTATATCACTTATATTATTAGCATTGACAATTAACTTTTATAGAAGTCCCGAACGTGTTTATAAAGGCGATCTTCATGGATTAGTAAACAGTCCCACTGACGGCAAAGTAGTTGCTATTGAAAGGGTGCATGAAAAGAATTTTTTAAATGAAGAAAGGATTCAGGTATCTATATTTATGTCTATTTTTAATGCACATTCAAATTGGATACCAGTTTCGGGAAAAATCACACATTTCTCACATGTTGATGGCAACTTCCATGTGGCATACCTACCTAAATCTAGTACTGAGAACGAACACACTAATATTATTATTGAAACCCCTCAACATGGCACAATACTAACAAAACAAATCGCGGGAGCTGTTGCACGTAGAATTGTCACTTATGTAAAAGAAGGGGAAGAAGTGCATATTGGCTCACCTCTTGGGTTCATTAAATTAGGGTCGAGGATGGATGTCTTTCTACCAGTTAATTCAGAATTAATGGTTAATATTGGAGATGAAGTACGCGCAAACAATACATTCCTTGCTAGGTTAGCTAAAACCAGTGAAACAATGGGTGAGGAATAAAGCTTTGGAATAGAATAAAACATTGGGATAAGTAAAAAGCTTTGGGATAAAGATAGAACTTTTTATTAAATGAATAATATAAATAATGCGTAAACAAATACCCAACATTATAACTCTTCTAAACCTCTTTTCGGGTACTATAGCAATTACACTTGCTTTTAATGGTAATTTCTTAGGAGTAGTAATTTGGGTAGTTATAGCTGCTATATTTGACTTTTTGGATGGAATGGTAGCGCGTTTTTTAAAAGCATTCTCACCTTTGGGAAAGGAGCTTGATTCATTAGCTGATGTAGTGAGTTTTGGAGTGGCTCCAGCTTCTGCTCTGTATATATTAATGAAAGACGGCATTATCTATCCCTATTTCCTTCAATCTATAAGTCATTTAATACCTTACATAGCATTTTTGATTCCAGTATTTGCTGCATATCGACTTGCTAAATTCAATATTGATTCTCGTCAATCTAACTCCTTTATTGGACTACCAACTCCAGCAAATGGACTTTTTTGGATTAGTTATTGTTACACTATTGATAAATTTGCCATACATAATGAAATAATTATCTATGTTACTGTGATTGCAGTAATTATCATGTCAATAATTATGATAGCAGAGATTCCGATGTTTTCTTTTAAATCTAAAAACAAAGGGTTTAAAGGAAATGTAAGCCAATTAATACTGATACTTCTTTCTATAACATTTCTTGCAGTATTTGGGATTGGTGGAGTAGCTCTTAGTATCATTGCTTATATATTTATTTCAATATTTAGTAACAGTTACAAAACTAAGCGTTAAATTATTGAAACAGATAAGCATGAATATGATGAATCATAGTATCTTTACTATATAACAAATAGCTTATTACTACATATGTTTAAATTTTTATTTTTCCTAATACTTATATTTATGGTTATAAGAGGCATATTTGCCTTCTTATTCAGATTTCTAAATACTGGCAGATTCAAATCACAGCAAAGTAGAACTCAACAACGCCCGACACAACCCAAACAACCTGAATCGCAGGAAGAGAGAATTATAGATTATCAGAAAAAATCATTTGAGTCTACGGAAATTGAAGATGCAGATTATATAGAAATTAAGGATCGTAAATGAACATAAAAACTAGTTATTTTCGTATTCTTAATATATTCCTTATTTTTGTTATTAAAGGAAAATCAACAAGTGTTTTATAATTAAAGTAATGCAATATTAATCATGACAGATATTTTTGATCGTTTAAAAAGTGCTGCCGGTCCCCTTGAGCAGTATCGCCAAAAGGCTGAAGGTTATTTCATGTTCCCTGAATTAGAAGGAGAAATAGGACCGAGAATGAAATTTATTGGTAAAGAAGTAATCACATGGAGTCTTAATAACTATCTGGGATTAGCAAATCACCCCGAAGTGCGTGAAGCTGATGCAAAAGCAGCAGCCGATTGGGGAATGGCATACCCAATGGGCGCCAGAATGATGTCGGGACAAACAAAATATCATAAAGAACTTGAAGTTCGTCTTTCTAAGTTCGAGAAAAAAGAATCTACATACCTCCTCAATTATGGTTACCAGGGTATGGTTTCTATTATCGATTCACTAGTATCAAGAAACGATGTTATTGTGTATGATTCAGAGTCACATGCATGCATAATGGATGGCATCTTTTTGCACAAAGCTAAAGGAGGTAAAAGTTTTGTTTATCCACACAACGATATGGAACGTTGCGATAGGATGCTTGGCTTTGCTACACGTAATGCAGAAGAGACAGGTGGTGGAATTTTACTTATTACAGAAGGTGTATTCGGAATGTCGGGAGACCTAGGCAATCTACCTGGAATTATTAAGTTGAGAGATAAGTATAATTTCCGAATCATGATTGATGATGCACACGGATTTGGCACAATGGGCGAAACGGGTGCTGGTGCCAGTGAGCACTTTGGACTAATGGATCAAGTGGATATCTACTTCGCAACTTTTGCAAAATCAATGGCAGGTATTGGTGCATTTGTAAGTTCAGAAAAAGCAATTATAGATTCTCTGAAGTATAATATGCGATCACAGATCTTTGCTAAATCACTACCCATGCCAATGGTAATTGGTGCTTTAAAACGACTAGATATTCTCCAAAATCAACCAGAGCACAAAGAGAATCTGTGGAGAGTTACTAAATCTTTACAAGAAGGCTTAGTTGCAGAGGGCTTCAATATCGGAAACACAGAATCACCCGTTACGCCCGTATATGTCAAAGGAAATGTTGCAGAAGGCACAAACGTTGTAGTTGATTTGCGTGAGAACCATAATATTTTCTGCTCACTTGTTGCATATCCTGTTGTACCTAAAGATGTGCTAATGCTTAGGCTAATACCCACTGCTTCTCACACTCAGAAAGAAGTAGATCAAACAATTGAAGTATTTAAAAAGATAAAAGCTAATCTTGAAGCAGGAAAATATAAGGGCGACGAGATGCAATCCAAATCTATTGAATAATGTTAAGATTAAAAGCCCAGAACAAATACTGGCTAACCTGTACTCAGTGCAGTTATGAAACCCCTAACTTCTGGACTTGGTTTAATCAAAACCAACAATGTCCAAAGTGTTCTAGTAAGCATTCAGAAGTATCTTATAATAGAAGATACCAAAGATTGCCACGTATAATGAATCGTGTAAACGATAGTTTTTGGACCTACTTCCCCTTTTTGCCTCTTTTACGTAGAAGACATATTGTCTCATTTAAAGAAGGAGCAATTCCTGTTGAGAGATGGAGTTTCCTTGAGGAATTTGCCAAAAAAGAATTTAATCTAGATATTAAAGTACATGTTTACCGCAACGACCTCAATGGGGGCACCGGCACATTTAAAGATATTGCAGCTTCTTTGGCTGCAAGTATTTTCAACGAAATAGGAATAAATCAGTATTGTATTGCTTCAACAGGCAATTCAGCTACGGCTTATGCCAAATATCTCTCCAAGGCAAATGTAAACTGCTCAGTTTTTATGCCTGAGGATACAATAGGTACGTCAGAAGCAACTATAACTTCTTATGGCCAACAAGTATTCAAAGTATCAGGAGATTACGCTAGAGCTAAGGAAATAGCTGCTGGTTACGCAAAGATTCACAAAATCCCCATGTCTACCGGAAATATCGATCCAATTAGAGTTGAAGCTAAAAAGACTATGGTGTTTGAATTACTTCGCCAGATGGATACATTTCCCGATGTATATATACAAGCTGTAAGCGGTGGAACGGGTCCAATTGCAATAGATAAAGGTATAAGAGAAATTAAATCAATATATCCCGATATTAAGAATCCTCGTTTTATGCTGGTGCAACCTGATGGGTGTGACCCAATGGTGAGTGCATGGGAAAAAGCCGAAGAAGAAGGTTTTCCCGAAGGATTCGAAAAAAACTATACAATAATTGATAATCCAAAGACCGAAGTTCCAACATTAGCCACAGGAAACCCAGCTACCTACCCTATTGTTGCAAAACTAGTTAAAGAATCTGGGGGTACATTTTTAAGAATGCGTGAAAGTAAGTTGCTATCCATAGGGAAACTTATTGCATATGAGCAAAAAGTAATACCAGGACCCGCATCTTCGGTTTGTATTGCTGGTTTCTTTCTAGCTCTTAAAAAGAATAAAATTAAGGATGGAGAAACAGTTCTTATAAATATTGGTGAAGGTCCAAACCGTGCACCATATTATTTAGAGCAAATGGTTACTACCTCACAATTAGTAAGCAATGTCGAAGAGTGTGCACCCCATTTCATTGACGATTTCCGCAAAGGACTTTGGGATGAAGTTTTGAGAGATTAATATTATAACTCACAATTCGGTAGTTGTTTGTATGGTCATACAATAAATGTTTAGATAGTCACATAAAAGATGTTCTGGACTGTTACACAAAAATGTTTGGATAGTTACATAAATGCTCGTTTCACATAATTAATCAAATTATGCAAAACAATAAAACTATATGGATAACTGGAGCTTCGTCTGGCATAGGCGAAGCTTCTGCTTATCAATTTGCTAAAGAAAAGGCTAACCTTATTCTAACGGCTACTCGGGAAGATAAACTAAAGGAAGTTCAGCAAATATGTATTAGTATGGGTGCTCATTGCAAAGTAATACCATACGATCTTTCAGATCTGGAAAATATTGATGAACTAACAGATAAAGCTATTTCAGCATTTGGGAATATTGATATTGCTTTTCTTAATGCAGGCATTAGTCAACGCTCCAAAACACTAGATACAGCCTTCACGGTGGATGAAAAAATAATGGCAGTAAATTTCTTTGCGCCAGTAAAGATTACAAAACGTTTACTACCTAAAATGATCGAAAACGGAGGAGGTACAATAGCCGTTACCAGTAGCATCTCAGGCAAATTCGGATTCCCTCTCAGGTCGGCTTATGCCTCATCCAAATTCGCAGTATATGGATTCTTCGAAACTGTCCATGCCGAGTATTACAACGATAACATACGAGTTGTAATGGTATGCCCAGGTAGAATAAAAACTAATATATCTTACAACGCACTTGAAGCTGATGGAACAAAACATGCAAAGATGGATTCCGGTCAACAAGGCGGAATGTCAGCCGAGAAAGCAGCAATTAAAATTGTTAGAGCCATAAACAACCGCAAACCCGAAGTATTGGTAGGTGGCAAGGAGTTAATCATGGTTTATATAAAACGACTCTTCCC
This sequence comes from Fermentimonas sp., assembly GCA_015478775.1. Lineage (GTDB taxonomy): Bacteria > Bacteroidota > Bacteroidia > Bacteroidales > Dysgonomonadaceae > Proteiniphilum. The sequence goes on from JADMKP010000007.1 coordinate 277,445, forward strand.
AGCTCTTGCTAGAAAATTGGTACGTAAAGTTAGTGCAACATAAGTCAATATAATTTATTATATATTCTTCAAATAATAATTTCTTCATATTTAGAATTTAGGAACATTGACTTTAAAAAAGAAGTAAAAAATGAAAGAGAATTATATCATATCCGGAATTCAACAAATTGGTATTGGAGTTGAGAATTTTGCAGAAGCTTGGAAGTACTATATTGATGTTTTCAATATGGATATTCGTATCCTCGAAGACGATAAAGTAGCTGAGTTAATGCTACCTTACACTGGTGGTAAACCACACAAGCGCAGAGCAGCCATAGCTCTTAATATGCAAGGTGGGGGCGGATTTGAGATATGGCAATATTCAGAACGTAAACCTAAACCTATCGACTTTCAGATTCAGGTGGGTGATTTGGGTGTTTTTGTTGCAAAAATAAAGAGTAGGGATGTAATGAAGACCTACCAGCATTTCAGCAAAAAACCTAATGTGCACCTTTTAGGAAAGCCACAAAACAGTATAGATGGTCATAAAACATTTTTCATGAAAGATCCTTTCGGTAATTTGTTTCAGATTGTACATGAACCTACTGTTTACCGAGATGAGGGGCGACTAACAGGTGGTATTGCAGGTGCTATGATTGGTGTCACCGATATTGAAAAAGCTATGCCCATATACCGCGATATTCTAGGGTATGATGTAATAGTTGCAGACGAAACCGGAACTTTTGAAGATCTTAAATCACTCCCCTCAGGAGAAGGACAATTTCATCGTCGTATATTATCTCACAGTAACCCACGCCAAGGCAGTTTTAGTGAATTATTTGGCAAATCTTTTATAGAGTTAGTTCAACCATTAGATCGCACTCCACGTAAAATTTATGAGGGACGTTATTGGGGAGACCCCGGATTCATACAGATATGTTTCGATATCAGAAATACAGATGCACTAAGAAAGAAGTGTGAAGAAATGGGATATCCTTTCACTGTCGACAGTTCAAGCGCTTTCAAAGAAGGAGAATCATTTGACATGGGCGAGGCTGCAGGTCAATTTGCTTATATTGAAGACCCCGACGGCACACTCATAGAACTTGTGGAAGCTCACAAGATACCGCTCATGAAAAAGCTCAATATTTATCTCGATCTCCGTAAGCGCTACCCATCAAAATCACTGCCAAAATGGATGCTTGGCATGTTACGCTTTATGAAGGTTAAACCCGAAAGTTTATAACGTCATACAATTTTTTCGCCTCTTCTCAGTTATATCTATAATGAGGAATTGGCGAAATTATTTTATCATAACAATACTATTGTGTTGTTCAATTAAATTGTGTGCACAGTGGGAATCACCTATAGCCCAGTATTGGGAAGTTAAAGGATATTACAATCCTTCATATGCAGGAATAGCAAATAGCATTAATACAACTGCAATTTATAAATATCAGGGGAATGGCATAGAAGGGCCATCTCAACGTATGCTATTTACAGCAGATATGCCCTTCACGTTACTAAATAAACGTCACGGAGCGGGAATCATCGCTTACACCGAAAATATTGGCACACTTCGTAATTCTCTATTTGCGGCACAATACAGCTTCAAGCAACAAATAGGCAGTGGAATGCTCAATATCGGTTCACAAGCTGGGATATACAACCTAAACTACGATGCAGGGACGGTAAATCTTATAACTAACCCAGATCAAACCAGATTTAGTAATATAAGTTTAAACACTACCAAAAAGCAAACTGTAGATATAAGTGCAGGTATATCTTGGACCGCCAAAAAGTTTTATGTGGGACTCTCTACACTACATATCAATCAACCAAAGTTTTATGTTTATAATATCACAAGCCCAACAAACACAACAGATTATCCACTAAATAACTCATCAGACACTCACGCAAATTACTCATCACAAAGTCTTACAAATAACTCATCAGACTCATTAAAATCGCATATACCTCTATCATTAATTTTCACCACAGGATACAATATTCCACTATTTAATTCGTTTGAAATACAGCCTATGATGTTGATATTATCAAATAGTAATCACACATATACGCAAGCAACCTTGCAAATTGAATATGATAATAAGCTTTCGGGAGGATTCTCTTGGATCTCAGATAATGGGTATTCAATATTCGCCGGTACAACAATTCAAGGTTTCGGTCTTGGTTACGCTTATATAATAGATAAAAACGGTTTTGGTAAAGATAGCAAAGGAAGTCACGAACTGTATTTAAAGTATGACTTTCCTTTAGATTACCTCAAGCCAAGATCACAACCGCATAAAAGTATACGATTTTTATAAGTAAAACGATAACTAAATAGTATACGTTGATAGGTAAGAGATAACGATTAGTAAATAGTACATTTTAATTGGTAAGAAATATAACGAAGAGCAAATAGCACACATTGATTGATAAGAAATATAAACTTAGCACGATTAAAACAAACAATATATTTACAAGAAGAAAAACTTACAATAAAATAATGAGAAAACTTTTTTTATTATTAATGATAATCCCTATAATCCATTCATGTGGTGGAAGCCGTATGGGAGGTGGTATCGGCGGCGAATTAGTTGGTGTTCCGGTGGGTAAGGTTTGGAACGAGCCAACTCCTTATAATATGGTATTAGTATCACGCGGGGCTTATACTATGGGTGGCGAAATTGATTCAATCTGGGGAATAAATATTCCTACTCGCGGGGTGTCTGTAGACAATTTCTGGATGGATGAAACAGAAATCACCAATTCGCAATACAAGCAGTTTGTGTACTGGGTGCGCGACTCGATAATACGTGAACGAATGGCCGATCCTGCATACGCTGGAGATGATTTCTACAAGATTACTGAAGATATTTATGGCGATCCGGTAACTCCTCATCTCAACTGGTCAATTCCAATACCATGGACACGTAATACCGAAGAGGAAGAGGTTGCTATCAATAGCCTTTATAAAACACATCCAATTACCGGAGAAAAAATGCTGGATGTTAAACAGATGAACTTTCGTTACGAATGGTATGATGCAGGTGAAGCAGCAAAACGACAATATCAAACTGTTGCCAATGATAATCAGTTAATTATTAGCAAAGACACTGCTTATATTGCAATTGATGGTAGTGTAGTTAATGAAACAATTACTCGTCCATATAGCAGTCACTACGACTTTGTACATACGTATATAGTCAACATTTATCCCGATACAACCACTTGGATAAATGATTTTGATAATAGCAATAATGAGATTTACGTGCGCAACTACTTCTCACATCCTGCCTACTCTCATTATCCGGTTGTAGGTGTATCTTGGGAACAAGCCACTGCATTTTGCGAATGGCGCACACTGTTTTTAAGAAAAAGTATCAATAGGCCAGGCATTCAAGTTGAAAAATACCGACTCCCCACCGAGGCCGAATGGGAGCTTGCAGCGCGTAGTGGAAATTCTGACAATATTTATCCTTGGGGTACTGATGAAACTACCTCCGAAAGTGGTTGCTACCAGGCAAACTTCAATCCGGGCGAAGGTGCTTATGCGGCAGACAACTATCTCATTACCGCACCTGTAAGGAGTTTTAAGCCAAACAATATCGGTTTATATGACATGGCCGGCAATGTTGCAGAATGGACTTCCACAGCATACACCGAGGCAGGCAATGAGTTGATGGGAAACATAAATCCCGAATTCAGATATAATGCCTCAGTTGACGACCCTAACTTTATGAAACGAAAAGTAATAAAAGGAGGATCATGGAAAGATATAGCAACATTTATTCGTGCCGACACAAGAGATACTGAAACACAAAATGTTGGACGTTCCTACATAGGATTCAGATGTGTGCGCACTCAATTACCAGGGAATAGATAATACAGCGAATGATTGACACTTAAAGAATAAGCAAAAAAATATTATAAATATGAATGCATACAAAAGATATAAAAATAGGCTCGAAAATTTTCTTCAAACCGAGCGGGGCAAACGCTTCATTAATTTTGCATATAGTATAGGGGCGGCTATTGTAATTCTCGGTGCCATGTTCAAGCTTCTTCATTTTCCGTTTGGCAACGAGCTTTTATTCATAGGTATGGTAACAGAAGTTATCGTGTTCACTCTTTCTGCATTTGATACGCCAATTCGAGATTACAACTGGGACAAAGTCTTTCCCGCTCTAACACTGGAACGGCAAGAAAAAACAGACGCTGGTGATTATGCATTACAGCCAAACCAAGCATCACAGCTAAATCAGACTTCACACAGCAGCACAAATCAACCACATAGGCACTCATCGGAGTTTCCAGAAGCAAACATCGATCTTTCTCCCCAAACCATTGAATATGCCAAGCAGATGGAGAGCCTCAAAAATGAAACCGAAAAAATGGCTCAGCAACTCAAGGAGCTCAACGAGGTTTATGCTCGAATGCTTAATGCAATGTCAACCAACAGAGACCACTAAAATTAACACACAATGGCAGTAAACAGTCCCAACTCCCCACGTCAAAAAATGATAAACCTCATGTATCTGGTTTTCATTGCTATGTTGGCACTAAACGTATCGGCAGAGGTGCTGGATGGCTTTGGATTGGTTGATAATAGTTTACGTAACTCATCCAATACATTGACTGATAGGAACAATCTTATAATGGAGGAGCTTGAAGTTTATAGCTTACAAAATCCCGAAAAAGCAGGGGATTGGTTTCAAAAGGGATTAGAAGTACGAAACATGACCGACTCTCTCACCGCTTATATTCAAGAATTAAAGTATAAGATGGTTAGAGAGGCAGATGGTAAAAAAGCCGATGTAAATAATATAAAACGCAAAGACGATTTGGATGCTGCCTCCATCGTTATGTTATCACCTATTAAAGGAAAGGGCAGTGAGCTCAGAAATGCAATAGATAATTATCGCAATAATATCACTAAACATGTACTAAACCCGGCTCGCAGAAGTATAATAGAAAGAAGTTTAAGTACCCAAAGTGAAACCAATAAAAGTTGGGAAGCTCTGCATTTCGAGAATATGCCCTTAGCAGCAGCGGTTGCCATTCTCACTAAAATAGAGAACGATATAATTGCAGCAGAGGGTGATGCACTTGAAAATATTTTAAATAGTATAGATATAGGCGATTTCCGAGTAAATCAACTTAATGCATACGTAATATCCGAGTCCGACATTGTATTTCAGGGTGGTCAATATAATGCTAGGGTGATTCTATCAGCCGAAGACACAACCAAACATCCCATAATGCATATAAATGGAGCAACACCCACATTAAGTGAAAACAATACATTCTCTTTGTCCGCCAATTCTACAGGCACTTTCCCGGTTGATGGATATTTAGAGATTAGCGGTAATGATGGCATTATTACAAAGCGAAATTTCAATAGCACTTACACCGTAATAGAACCCATGGCAACAATAGCTCCATCACTTATGAATGTGCTTTATGCCGGAATAGATAACGAAATTAGTATATCTGTACCCGGAATTGCACCACAAGGTATAAGCGCAACAATTAAAAACGGAACAATTACCCGTAAAGACAATTTATGGGTAGCTCGTCCAAATGCAGTAGGGCAAGACGTTACAATTTCAATATCAGCACAAACAGCAAATGGTAAAACAAGGCAAGTAACCTCACGTGAATTTAGGGTACGTGCACTCCCCGATCCCACTCCATTTATATCTTTTCAAGATGCAAATGGCAACCTGGTGATGTTTAAAGGAGGAGTTGTTACTAAAAGCACCTTAATGAATGCCGATGGAATTGGTGCTGCCATAGACGACGGGATACTCAATATTCCCTTTCGTGTACTGAATTTCCGTACAATATTTTTTGATTCTATGGGAAATGCAATCCCCGAAGTATCAAATGGAAATCAGTTTTCCTCAAGACAAAAGGATCAGATCAGGCAACTCTCCCGTGGAAAATATTTTTATATCTCAGGGGTTAAAGCAGCAGGTCCCGATGGCACAGAACGCGAAATAGCAGTAATGGAGATCAGAATAAATTAAATTTGAATATAAATACTTCTATATGAAATCAATTATATTAACAGTTATACTTTCATTTGTTTCTTTGTCGCTGTTTCCACAAGAAACAGCAAGAGAGCGAATTGAACAAAGGAGAATAGAAGAAGCTAAGCAAAATAGTGGCGCTTCAACTTCACAAACCAACCACTCAGACATTCTTTTAAAAGATATTATAGAAAATGCCAGGTGGTCAAGAATAATATACCGATACATAGATCTAACCAATCAAACCAACTCCCCACTCTACTATCCAGAAACGCCGGTGGAAGGTAAGATGAATCTGTTTACAACCCTATTCAGATTGTTGCAAAACAATGATATTAAAGCATATGAATATCTAGATGGTAGAGAGAGTTTTACCGATGAGTACCTTATAAATTTTACTGAATTCATGGATCGTTTTGATATATATTACGAAAATAACAATGGCGCAACTATAGTGCACGATGCCGACATACCTTCTCATCTTGTGCAGGGCTATTATTTAAAAGAAGTGTATTACTTCGATACCTCCACATCAAGTTTAAAAGTATTACCAATATCTCTCTGCCCCATCCTTCATCAAATAGATAATTACGAGGGTACAACACGTTATCCCCTGTTTTGGGTTCCTTATAGTGATGTGGAGCAAAAGATGCGCACTATGTCAGCCATGTCGTCGTCTATTAACAACAATATGAGAGGCTCCATCGACGATTTTTTCAGAACTCGATTGTATGATGGTGAGATATACAAAACAGGAAACCCAGGCAACCTCTCGATTTCTCAGTACACCAACTCACCCCAAGAGATGAAAACAGAGCAAGAAAGGATTGAGCAAGAGCTAGTTGATTTCGATAATCAGCTCAGGAAAGAACCGGTGGGCAATCTCATCCAAAACAATAAAAACACTAAAAACCAAAGACAAAGAACAAGCGTTATATCTAAAGACAACAATTCTGGTGCGCAACAATCTATGCGTAACCGCAGATATTAATTTTGAACTTCAAACTTTAGATATGAAAAGAAATGATGTTTCTAAAGAACAAATCGCAGAACTATTTGCAACTCTTAATAGACGTTTAGAAAATTCAAATGGTCAACCAAAATATAAATGGGAAGATGTTGAAGATAAACTCCAAAATAATCCCGATAAAATTTGGTCTTTATATAAAATGGAAGAAACAGGAGGTGAACCCAATATTATTGGATATGACATAAAATCTAAAGAGTATATTTTTTGCGACTGCTCTACCGAGAGCCCAAAAGGTAGGCGGAGTTTATGTTACGATGATGCTGCATTAAATTCGCGCAAAGAAAATAAACCCAAAGGCAGTGCTCTTGGCATGGCAAATGAAATGGGCATAGAACTTTTGGTTGAAGAGCAATATTTTGAACTTCAAGAACTGGGCGATTTTGATATGAAAACTTCAAGCTGGGTACTCACCGATAGCGAAATACGCAATAAGGGTGGCGCACTTTTTGGAGATAGCCGCTATGGCAGAACTTTCATCTACCACAACGGCGCAGAATCTTACTATGCTGCAAGAGGTTTTAGAGGAATATTGAGGGTTTAATCAGATGTTAGCTTCTGCTTATCACCCATAATCAATATCCTCTACTAGGATGTTATTTTAATGTTGAATTAAATGTTATAAATGTTTCACTAGTGTCCATGCTCAGTTGCGTGCTCAGCCTCATGTGCCGCAATTCCCTCAGCCTGTGTTTGATGTATAGTGCTATGTGGGTGCTCAACAGGAGAATAAATGGAGTAAACCTTTAAGGGCTCATCTGAATCATTAACCAAGTTATGCCATTTGCCTGCGGGAATAAATATTGCAAAATCATGCTCCACTCTCGCTTCAAAATCCATATTATCTTCTTCATCACCCATCACTACAACTCCCGAACCAGCCTCAACGCGAAGGAATTGATCAATATCGGAGTGCATCTCCGCGCCAATATCACCACCTGCGGGAATACTCATCACTGTCATTTGCATGTATGTGCCGGTCCAAATTGATGTACGATAAGTTTCATTTTGAGTGGTATAGGCCTCAATATCAAATACGAAAGGCTCGGGACCAAAATCTTTAAACTCAACCTGAGCTGTAGCTTCTGGCGTTGATTCAACTGTTTGATTTTTCTCTGCAGGTTGCGTACAAGCCACAAGAAATACTGATGCGATTATCGTTGTAAAAAAAGCTATTTTCTTCATTGTTACATTATTTTTAATTATATATTTTCGAGTTATTACAAATATAACAAAAATAATTAAAACCTATATCGTTATTTATCAATATTTTAATAAAAACCTAGTAAATTTAATGACTCAGTAATCTAAATTAAATGTAATGTTTTGAAGAATAAATTCGCAATAGATACAATCTATTTATCGATAGAGAAAAAGACACAAAAGAAATTGTTTCGTTCTGATTAATTTATTAAAATCATTTGCAAACGTCCATAAGGACTAGACAGGGGTTCCCTTATGATTGCTTTATGGTTTCCTTATGGTTTCCCTATAGTTTCCTTATAGTTTTATAAGGAAACCATAAGAAAGCTATAGGGAAAGTATAAAGAGAATCCACATCAGGTATGGCAGATGTGCTTTTATTTAAACAACATTGGAGCAAACTCCGATAAGTATATTCTCCAGTTTTTCCATATATGCCCTTCTCCACTTTCTCTGTAAGTATAATTGAAGCCAATCTCATCCATCTTCTTCATGCTATCTTTTACACCTTGATATAAAAAATCTGTAGCTCCACAAGCAATCCAATATAGTTTAAAACCATTCTTCTGCTGTAGCTCTAGCTTCGGCATAAACTCTTCGGCATACTTTGCTCTTTCGCTCTCGCTTCGTGCCATCATACTTGCTATTGGAGGTGCAGAGAATACACCGATATAATTGAAAGTTTTTGGATATTGAGCTGAAATTGCTGTCGAGTGCATTCCACCCATAGATAAACCTGCTATAGCACGATTGGCTTTATCTTTCTTAACTCTATAGTTGTTTTCAACAAACTTTAATATATCTTCAAAGCTATCTTCCATACTTGCTACCGCCTGTCGTTGTCCTCCACCCATTTGTGGACGATAATGTCGATACGATTCTCCAACAGCTGCAACATTTTGAGTATGTCCGTTTGGCATTACAACAATCATTGGCTTGGCTTTACCCTGGGCAATAAGGTTGTCCAGAATCTGAACTGTAAGACCTAATGTAATCCATGCTTCTTCGTCACCACCATAACCATGGAGCAGATAAAATACAGAATACGATTGTTTGCTGTTTTCATAACCATGAGGTGTATAGATTGTAATCCTTCGCTGTTCTTCTAATTATTGGGAATCTAAATCTTTAAATGTCATCCAACCGCCTCCATTATAAGCCTGGTACCCATTTTTATTTAAAAATCTTACTACTTGTGCGCTTCTAGCTCCGCTAGCGCAAACTACAACAATTGACTTTTCCTTATTAAAAGAGTTATATTTTCTTGGTATTTGTGATACTGGGATATTAATTGATCTTTTAACATGCCCTGCTTTAAATTCTTCTTTAGTGCGCACATCTAGTAGCATGGCACCGCTATTTACCCTTTCTTTTAATAATTTTTTGTCGGGCACTCTGAATAGTTTGCTTAAAAATCCCATATTTATCTGTTCTTAATTTTCTTATTCATTATAAACATTGATAAGCTAACAAAGTTTTAAAATCTTGGCTGATCTTTGAAATAATGACAACCTTATCTAATTATTGCAATAAAATAAATTTGAGACAGACATAAAGAACAAATTCATTTATTTTTACCTTGAGTAAACATGTTTTTACCATATGCAAAGGTCTTGAGTATTGTACTATTGTCGAATATTTATCTTTGCGTCCGATAAATATGAGTATGCCGAAATACGTAATGCGAAGGCAAAAGCATACAATATTAAGTCAATAAGTTTGTCCATTTTTTTCAATTTAGTGTCTATTATAAAAACAGTACAGTCCCTTTATGACAATTATGAATCTGACATTTATTTCTTTATTTCTGACTATTGCACTAATTGTAGCATTAATCAGTTTTGCATTTGTTGTTAACCTAAACAAGAAGTTGACCAGAGCAAAGAATAATGAAAGAAAATTTAATGGCGATATAGAATCAAATATCGCAATGCTTGTTACGAAGCAATTAACACACAATTTAAACGGGTTATTTGAGAGTAACGAATTCAACCACCCCATGGACAGCACAACAAATCACAAAGTAATTAAATCTGAAGTTGAAAGTGAGTTTGATAACATTATTAGAAGCAAAATAGACCCACTTTTTCTACAACGTGTTACCTCTCTTATTTATAAAGAAATTACAAATACCGATAATATAATTGAGGCTATCTCTTCTGAATTATGCATCAGTTCCTCTCAGCTTAATCGTAAAATAAAACTGATGACCGGAATGACTACCTCCCATTTAATTCTTGAAACTAGATTAAAAAAGGCCAAGAAGCAGTTAACATTGACTCAAAAACCAATTGGAGAAATTGCTATGGAATGCGGATTTAATGATTTTGCATATTTCTCTCGTTCATTTAAAAAAGAGTTCGATATGACACCTAGCGCATTTCAACGTATACCACATTCTGTAAACTTAACACGAGAACAAGCATAAGCGCAAACAAACATAAGCGCAAACAAACAAAAGTAAGTGCTTTTTAGCTGTACACTATTTGCTCATTAACGGCTCACAAACTGCCCAATTTCTGCTTTCTTTCTGCTTTCTTTCTGAACGAACTTAACCCCTCACAACATTGTTATAAATTAAGAATATGCAATGTAAAACATTTAAAATCACATATTATGAAGGTAGCAGTGTGGGATACTTATGTAACTAAAAAAAATGGAGAAATTATGCATTTTGATATTATAGCACCTGCTGAAATGAAAGATGCTGATAAAATATATGAATATGGCAGAGAGTACCTGAAAGCTAAAGGTGAGGAAGGGCAGAAACTTACATCCAAAGAATGCTCATTTTGCCATATAGAGGCACTGAAGCCCGAGAATGAGGCAGAGATATTGCAAAATGGATACTATATTGTAGAAATGGAAAATTGCAATTAAAAGTGTTAATTAGGACTCTTTTAATTGTTCTGCCCGTTCTAATTGTTCTGCCCGTTCTGTTTGCTCTGCCCGCCACTGCAAGGGGCTACAATTCATTTTTTGCGTAAATGCTCTGCCAAATACTGATATTGAGCTAAACCCTGATAGTTCGGCAATGTTGGTAATTTTTAAATCGGGACGAGATAGTAACAATCGCTTACTTTCTTCTAAACGGTATCGCATAACAAATTGATAAAAACTCTCGCCATAACCTTCATTAAAAAGTCGTGACAGGTAACTCCGATTGAGTGGGAGAATTTCCATTGCATCTATCAGCTTAAAATCTTTGCGCAAATACGGCTTCTCTGTTTCCATCCACTCTTCTAGCTTTTCTTTATAATTAGTAAGCCTATCATTAAATGATTTAATTAAAATTGCATTATTATCTAATACAAGAGTTACATCTGTTTGAGTTTGCTCAACCTCTCTTATCTGAGCATTCCAATCGTTCATCCCTTCTTTGAAATAATCATTTGGATAGGGACTCTTCCTAAACAGTACTCTATAAAATCCATATAGAAAAAAGCACAGAAAAATAATGCTGTGCATTAAAACACTACGTATATTATTACTAAACACTACAATCAAACACGAAAGGGAAATTATTAAATTAGCATATATGTAATCACTTAACCATTTTATATCTATGTTTTCCATTGATGCATAATTATTTTCACACCATCTAGTGTAACTTTTCCTATAACGCAGCATAATTATAACTCCAAATATTGGATAAAGCAGAATTAGTAATCTAAGCAATACACTAAACATACTTAATTCATTGATGAAAGACGACCAATTATTATAGACAGGTATAGTTGTAAATAGTGTATTAGTCTCTACCAGAGATAAAAGAATTATAATGAATGTGGGCGAAAAAAGCATTAACGCTCTTTTTAATGTAAGCCAACCGGGTCGTAAAGCTTCAAGAGGGTATAAAAGAAATATATATGCATTAACAACACCATATATCAGCATTGGGAGAGACATAAACTTATATTCAACTACACCAGCATATCCAGTGGTCAGGCCTTTTACAAGGGATAAAAAGTTAGTTGATCCTGTAATAATCATAAGAACAACAAAAAGCATATCATCTCTATGCATTTTTTTTTGTGTCACAATCATAAAAGCTCCAAAGAGGCACACCAAGCACAGCATTGACATTGTCGACTGGCGAATATATCTAAATGACTCAAAGGGCAATTGCATTAGATAATAATGACCTAATAAAACTATTAAAAAGACAACAGTGTATATTAATAATCTCTTATGCCCAGAAAAGACATTCTGATGTATGTTTTTCATAAATGATAAATTGGACATAATTCAATTAAGAAGGTGTAATTATTAAAGATGAAAATGTGAACAAAAATATATATATTTTTCTTTTCTGCAAAGCTTTTACCCACAGCATATCGTAAGAGACTGGTATTTATAAATTAACGAATACTTAGGTGTATATAGAATTTACTATTTGCAAAAAACAGCCAAAACTCACATTCTTCTTTTTTACTTAACGCATACATGTTTTTTACTAAGAGACAAGACCCAACGATCAGCCGCTTTGGTAAATATTTACCTTTACACGCTAAAACAAAGCGGAAGCCGAAAAGCTCAATGAGTAGGCAAGAATATATTATACTTAATATTATGACTAAAAAATGTATTTCGTTATTAATTGTATTTTCATGTAGCGCATTAATTAGTATGCAAGCACAAAACATTTTCTCGAAGGGAGACAGAGCTATTAATGTTGGTATTGGTTTGGGAAGCTACTATGGTGGTACTGGATATAAAAGCAGTATTCCTCCTATTTCAGCTTCTTTTGAACAAGGTGTAGTAGATGGTTTGTTAGATGGCAAGGCTTCGATAGGTGTAGGTGGATATTTGGCTTATACTGCCAATAAATGGGAAACATCAATCTCAAATAGTACATATGGATATAAATACACTTATTTTATTCTTGGTGCACGTGGTATATTCCATTATCAATTTGTTGATAAACTCGATACATATACAGGATTGATGCTGGGCTATAATGTTGTTGGCAGCAAAAATATTGGTGATAACGGTGGAGGTTTAGATAGTCCAACTGCAAGCGGTATAGGATATTCTGCATTTATTGGTGGACGTTACCATTTCTCTGAGAAATTCACTGCTTTTGCAGAACTTGGATATGGAATATCTGCATTAGAATTGGGTATATCGTTTAGACTATAAGAATTTGTGAAAGTTCAAATACAAGGTAGCGTAAAACAAATTTCGAGTCTTTGTTTTACGCTAATTGTAATTTTAACAGTTCAGTTTCAAACTATTATCTATACACAGTGTTATAAGCGAAACTCCTGCTATTCTTATATATTAATATAAATTAGAAAAACATGTCGCACATATTTCAAATGATTAGTAAGATTTTAGTAATCTTACTAATCACTATCTTTTTTTCGTGTAATCAATCTGATTCCAATAAGCACACAGAAATTATATGGGACAAATGGGGTGTGCCTCATATTTATGCTGAAAACGAATCGGATATGTATTACGCTTTTGGATGGGCACAGATGCATAATCATGCAAATCATATTCTCGAGATGTACGCAACAGCTAGGGGCAAGGCAAGTGAATATTATGGAAGAAAGCATTTTAGGATGGATCAAATAATTCATCTATTTTCTATACCCGATAGTGCAGCCGCTCAATATGAAAGGTTTACAGGTGAAGAAAAACAGATATTAGTTGCTTTTGTAAACGGAATAAACGATTATGCAGAAAAGCATCCTGAAGATATAAGCGAGAGTGCTAAAAAGGTATTGCCTGTCACTGCCATAGATGTATTGGCACATGGCAAAAGAGTTATAAACATTGAATTTCTTGGAATGAGGGATATTGTGACTGCCTATAATGAAACAAAGGATTCTGATAGCAATATAACACCTGGTTCAAACTCATATGCAATTGCCGCTTCAAGGTCAGAATCGGGAAATGCAATGCTAGTTGCAAATCCCCATTTACCATGGTCGGATTTTTATCTGTTTTTTGAAGCTCATCTTAATGCCCCCAATTTTAAATTATATGGTGTTACTCTTGTGGGTATGCCTGTTCTGAATATAGCATTTAATGAACATTTAGGATGGACACATACAGTTAATACGATAGATGCATCGGACCGCTATGAGCTTACCCTTCAGGATAATGGATACTTGCTTGATGGAGAAACCTTGCCTTTTGAAGAGAAAAAGGTTGTCATTAAGGTTTGGCAACAAGATGGCACTCTAGAAGACCATGAAGTAAATTTAAAGTACTCTGAACATGGACCAATTATTGGGCAAAAAGACAATAAAGCATATGCAATAAAGGTTGCTGGTCTTGAAAATGATTCATATTATTTTCAATATCACGAGATGGGCAAAGCAAAAGACATAAAAGAATTTGAGAATGCTTTGCAGATGATGCAAATTCCGATGTTTAACTTAGTTTATGCCGATAAGGATGGAAATATAATGTACCTGTTTAATGGCAATGTGCCTGTTAGAGAAGAAGGTGACTGGACATTCTGGCGATCAAATATAGATGGTACCAGATCTGACTTAATTTGGAGTGATTATCACAACTATGATGATCTCCCCAAAATATTTAATCCTGAAACGGGGTTTGTGCAGAATGCAAACGATGCACCCTGGACTGCTACTTATCCTGTAATACTTAATTCCGATGATTTTCCATCTTATATGTCGCCAAAGCCACAACAGTTAGCAACTTCATTTAGAGCACAACGCGCAATTAATATGATAAAAGAAGATAGCTCCATTACCTTTAGAGAGTTAGTAGACTATAAACTAAACACCGGTATGGAGGTTGCAGATAGGTTTTTGGATGATTTGCTTGAAGCTGTAAAAGAATACCCCGATTCTCTGGCAAATGAGGCAGCATCAGTCTTGGTGAAATGGGATAAAAGCACCAATAGTGATAGTCGCGGCGCCATACTTTTTGCTAAATGGTTTGATAAAATTGATAATAGCATGTTTACAATTCCTTGGAGTGCAGACTATCCTGTTAGCACGCCCGATGGCTTAAGTGAAAAGAAGTTAGCTGTTTCTCTTTTGGTCGATGCTGCCAAAGAAGTTAATGATACTTATGGCTCACTCGATATAGCTTGGGGTGAGGTAAATCGTTTTATTATAGGTGAAAAAGAGTTTCCGGGCAACGGTGGCAAACACGATTTAGGGGTATTCAGAACAATGTATTTTCAAGAACGAGAAATAATTAGCAAGACTAATAACTATGCTTTCAATGGAGATACATACGTTGCAGTAGTTGAATTTGGCGATTCGGTTAGAGCAGAAGTATTATTAAGTTATGGCAATGCAACCCAATCATCACACAAATTCAAAGAAAATCAACTTGAATTACTATCACAAAATAAGCTGCGTAATGCACTATTAACTAAAGATGATGCTTTAAATAATATGGCATTTAAAGAAACTATTATAAGAAATGAAGAGGTAAATGAAGATGTAGAGTGAGATGAAGTTGTAGAGTGAGATATGAATATGATCGTGAGTGAAATGAAGAGGTGAACCGTACTGGACTTGAACCAGTGACTTCTACCCTGTCAAGGTAGCGCTCTAAACCAACTGAGCTAACGGTCCGGGACTGCAAATTAAATAAATAATTTGCAGTTTATTGTTGTAAGTACTACTATAAAGTAGGCTCCCATCCAGGTTCATACTCACGACTCCATAGTTTCATTGCATCACGATCGTACATCCTACCACTTTTTTCGTCTATATCAAACCCTTTTCCTATTCTATATGCTATATTAGAATAGTGTACCATAGCCATACTAATGCTAGCATCGTCAATGGGGGCTGAAAGTTTTTCTTTTCCTCTAACGGCATCAAAGAAGTTTATAACATGCCCTGTAGTCATATCTCCACCTCCTCCTAAGGCAGTACCGGCTTCGCTTGAAGTTGATCTATTGTCTTTAATCACTTTTCCATTCCTGTCGTATAAAACAGATTTGTCACGATCCATAAATACTGAACCTTCGCTACCGTAAATGATTGTACCTCTACCGGCACCATAAGTTTCAAAACCATTACGGCTTTTACCATCCCATTTAATAATCTTGTCTCCTGTAAAATGGAAAGTAGCATCCATGGTATCATACATCTCCCAGCCATCATTTACAAAATGACGTTTTGCAGCCTCCACATCAACTCTTGTTGGGTAATCAACACCCAGTGCCCATCTTGCAATATCTAGCTCGTGAGTGGCATTGTTTCCAGTTTCTGCAGTTCCATAATCCCAACCATACCAGTGCCAGTTGTAATCCCATGTTTCTGAAGTATATTCACGTCTGGGAGCTGGACCTTGAAATAGCTCCCAATCGAGACCTTCTGGAACTGCAACTCTCTTCTGTAATGGCACTTCTCCTCTTGTGTTTGTGTAAAATGCTACACCCTTATAAGGTGTTCCAATTGCACCGTTACGAATCTCGTTTATCATTTCAATAGTATGAAGTGATGAACGCTGTTGGTTACCCATCTGAACAACCTTATCGTATTTCTTTGCTACATCAACTAATAGTTCGTTTTCGAACATATTATGACTGCATGGCTTTTCTACATAAACATGTTTGCCGGCCTTCATAGCCATTATAGAGCCGGGCGCATGCCAGTGGTCGGGAGTTGCATTAAGAACAACATCAACTTGTTTATCTGCCAGCACCTTACGAATATCCTTTTCAAGCTTAGCTTTGTAGTTGATATGCTTTGAAAATGCATTCATTGCACCATTCATTTGCTTATTGTGCACATCGCACAGATACAGAAGCTCAACATTTGAACTCTTCATCGCAATTGGTTCAATAAAAGCCCCCAATCTCCTTCCGAGTCCTACAATAGCAACATGTACACGATCGTTAGAACCAATTATACGGTTATAACTTTTAGCTGAGGTATTACTCATTATAGGAGCTCCCACTGCCAGCCCTGCAGCCCCTACACCCATTTTCTTAATAAAATCCCTCCTATTTACACTCATTGTATTTTTGTTATTAGTTAAATAATATTGTATTATCGTTTTTAGTTAAAAAGTGCTCTTCATCACCTTAAGCATTGTTTTCAACACTTTAGTTTTTTAAAGATCTAATGTTATATCAGTTTTGACCCATTCTCATCATTTTTAAAAATCCATTTAGGTCACTTCAGTTTTTCAAAGATCCATTTTTATGACTTCTGCCCAATTCCTCTATACTCAAAACCATGAGTCTCTAGATCTTCTTTATTATATATATTCCTGCCGTCTATAACTAAGTGGTTACTCATTATTTTCTTTAGAACCGCCCAACCTGGAAGTCGAAACTCTTTCCATTCAGTTGGCACTATCAATGCATCAGCCTCAAAAGCTGCATCGTAAATATCTTTTGCATAATAGATTTTGTCATCTAGATACTTTTGTGCTTCTTGCATTGCTGCCGGATCATATGCACGAACATTAACCCCCGATTTAAGTAAACAATCAATTAACGTTAAAGATGGTGCATCACGCATATCATCAGTTTCGGGTTTAAAAGATAAACCCCAAACAGCTACCGTTTTACCTTTTATATCCCCATCGAAATGTTGATCGAACTTCTTAAAGAGTATTGATTTCTGATTATTATTTACCTCTTCAACGGCTTTTATAACTTTCATTTCGTAGCCTGCCTCCTCACCAATTTTGATGATTGCACGTATATCTTTGGGGAAACAACTGCCTCCATAACCACAACCGGGATACAGAAAACTTCTTCCAATTCTAGTATCGCTACCCATACCTTTGCGCACCATATTTACATCGGCACCAACTATTTCAGAAAGGTTTGCAATATCATTCATAAAGCTAATTCTAGTTGCAAGCATTGCGTTAGAAGCATATTTTGTCATTTCTGCCGACAATATATCCATAAATATTATACGGAAATTATTTAGCAGGAAAGGACGATATAACTTAGACATCAAGTCCTCGGCAGTCTTACTTTCCACTCCCACAACTACTCTATCGGGGCTCATAAAATCATTTATAGCAGCACCTTCTTTCAAGAACTCAGGATTAGAAGCAACATCAAAATCAAGATTAGTAAGTCCACGCTCATCAAGACGCTTACGTATTTTATCTCTTACCCTAAAAGAAGTACCAACCGGAACAGTACTTTTAGTTACCACCAAAAGTGGAACAGTCATATTATTTGCAATTGTTTCTACTACCTTATCTACATAAGAAAGATCGGCATTACCATCATTATCAGAAGGAGTGCCAACGGCAATAAAAACAATATCCATTTGGTTTACCACAGAAGCAAGATCAGTTACAAAATGCAGACGTTCAGCTTCATAGTTACGCATCACAATACCCTTCAAACCAGGTTCATAAATAGGAATCACTCCTTGTTTAAGTCCTTCAATCTTTTCTTTGTCGATATCAACACAAGTTACATCTACACCCATCTCTGCAAAACATGCACCGGAGACTAAACCTACATAACCCGTACCTACAATTGCTACCTTCATAATACTTGTTTAAAATTTACCTGTTGAATTCTAATTTTCTCCTCAAATTATTAACCGGATATAGTACTGTAAGTATTCCTATAAGACTTACTACCGAAAACACTACTAATACATCAGAGATCTTAACAATGACCGGATATGAATCTATTATATATGCTCCAGGCGTATCGCTCAACCTGATAAAGCCAAAGTGTTGTTGAAGCAAGCATAATATCAACCCTATTGTTATACCTGCTATAATTCCTATAAATGTAATGAGCCATCCTTCATACATGAAAATATTGGCAATCATAGTTTTAGATGCACCCATATTGGTAAAACTCTTGATATCGTCTTTCTTTTCAACAATTAACATCGAGAGCGAGCCCACCACATTAAAAACGGCAATAAGCAATATAAACGCTAGTATAAGAAAAGTAACCCATTTCTCAATCTGTAGCATTCTAAAAGACTCTCGTTGTTGTTCATACCTATCCTCAACTAAAAAATCATTGCCCAGTATTCCTTGAATGTTCCTTTTCGCTCTTTTTACCGAAGCAGTTGGTATAAGCTTAATATTGAGAGAGGTAACTTCATTATCATAATTAAGGAGCTCGCGTGCCAGAGATATAGGTATAATAGCCATTTGATCATCATACTGAGGTGAGTTGAGACTAAAAACACCGCCAATCTGAGCATAACCAGTTGTGAAAGCCGAAGAAGGATTTGCTATATTGACCTTAACATCTCTCTTAGGTGCAAATATTTCAATAGGATATATAAATCCTGGACGGGCACCCAAAGAAATGGCGAGCCCTGCGCCCAATGTTACATAATCTACAACATCCTCTCTTAATTTAAAAGTACCATCAATCATAAGTTTCTCCATTTCAGTCATAAGGTTGAAATCTTCTGATACGCCTTTTAAAATTACCGGTACTTGCTGACCGTCGAATGTCAATAATGCATTTTCTTCCAACGATTCAGAAAACATATTTATCTCTTCAATCTGTAATGCTTTATCAAAAGTGCTTGTATGATAATTAAACACCTTGCCCTCTTTAACCGTAACTTTCAGATCAGGATCAAATGCGCTAAACATTCCTTCCACAATACCCCCGAAACCGTTGAATACAGATAAAACCACAACCATTGCCATCGTTGCAATGGCTATACCACACACTGATATTGCAGAAATCACATTAATAGCATTATGCGATTTCTTTGAAAACAGATATCTACGTGCTATGAAAAAAGAGATATTCAAGCAATAATTTTTTACTGGTCTTTTAACAGTTTGTCAATATTCTCGATATAATCAAGAGAATCATCCACATGAAAAGTAAGTTCAGGTATAACCCTGAGTTGATTCTTTAGCCTTTTGCCAAGATCATATCTTACTGTTTTTACGTTTTCATTGATATTACTTACCAACTCATCCGATTTCTCAGTAGGAAATACACTTAGATATGCGTGAGCTACACTTAAATCGGCCGAAACCCTAACATTTGTAACCGAAATTAATATCCCCGGCATCTTCTTTGCTTCAATAAGAAGTAAATCTCCAAGCTCTTTCTGTATTAAACGGTTTACCTTTTGTAGTCTGTTATTATCCATTTTTTTATATCTTTCTTATAAGTGTTAATCCATCTCTTAGTGGTAAAATAACCTTTTCGACACGATTATCACTCTTCAATTTATTATTAAATTCCAAGATTCCCTTAGTTTGCCAATCGTTACTTTTAACCGGTTCAACTACTTTACCGTGCCAAAGTGTATTATCAGCAATAATGAAGCCTCCTTTTTCAGTTTTCGGAAGCACCGATTCAAAGTTAAGCCAATAATCTCGCTTATTTCCATCAATATAAACCAAATCGAAGAAATTATTCTCAAATTGCTGAATAACTTCATTTGCATCACCTATATGCAATATTATTTTTTCTCCAAACAGGGACTGACTGAAATTGTTGACAATCAAATCCTCCATTTCATCATCAATTTCAATTGTATGAATTGTAGCCTCATCATCTAGCGCTTCGGCCATGCAAAGTGCCGAGTAACCCGTGAAAGTACCAATTTCAAGCACTTTCTTGGGATTAATCATATGCACTAACATTTTCAATAATCGTCCTTGAAGATGCCCTGAAGACATGTTTCCGTGAAGCAGCTTAAGCTGAGCTTCACGGTAAATATGTTTTAACAGATCTGGTTCCTGGTCTATGTGTTCAGTAATATAATCGTCAATTGATTCCATTAAACAAACACCTATTCATTTATTGAGTATAATCTGGTAAGTTATATTTCTCTTTTGCCTCAAGAATTCTCGATACATCAACTATTTCAAGATAAGTTGTGCCACCTACTTCACCAAAACTTCCACCAAGATAAGCTACCCTATCATTTATTTTTACCATGTCTTGATCCACTAATCTTTTTAGTGCTTCAGTGAAATATGCTCTACGACTCTCTTTCGTATTGCCATCACCTTTGCCCTCCTGGTACTCTGCCCAAATACCATAAGATAAAGCTAGTTCACGTGCAAGACGCTTAGAAGTAGCAATGGCATATACAGGGCTCTTGCCTCTGAAGGCCGCCAATACACGAGCTGTCCTACCGGTATGACTATCGGTAACTATTGTTTTTACATTTAGCCTGGTTGATGATCTTACAGCCTGTTTTGCTAAAAATTCTGTTACCTCTCTATCGTCTTCTGGATTAATTGGTACTCTTATATCATTATCGGTAAGTTTTGTAAGCTCTGCCTCATAGGCTGTCCTAGCCATTGTTTTAACTGCTTCAACCGGATATTTACCATATGCTGTCTCTCCGCTTAACATTACAGCATCTGTTCTATAATATATAGCATTAGCAATATCTGTTATTTCTGCACGAGTAGGTCTTGGATTAACAATCATCGAGTGCAACATTTGAGTTGCAACAATAACTGGCTTCTTGTGATGAATGGCCTTTTTAATAAGAATACGCTGAATTCCAGGAATCTTCTCCTGAGCAACTTCAATTCCAAGATCACCACGAGCAATCATTATTCCATAAGCTTGCACAAGTATCTCATCGGCATTGTCTACGCCTTCTTGATTCTCAATTTTGGCGATAATCTTGATAGGGCTTTTTAAATTATCAAGTATCTTTTGAACTGCAATTACATCTTCTCCGTTACGAACAAATGAGTGTGCAATAAAGTCAACTTCATTTTTAACAGATAACTCAATAAACTTTTTATCTCTTTCTGTTATAGCAGGCAGATTTATACGAACACCCGGTATGTTTACACTCTTGCGACTTCCTATAACACCATCATTCATTACCCTGCATATCAGGTATTCCTTATTTACTTCAATAACATTCAAATCAATTTCTCCATCATCAATGAGTATGTCATCTCCAACTTTCATTTCGTTTGCGATGCCGGGATATGAAATATAGATGGTTTCTCTTGAAGAAATTCCCTCAGGATTTCCTATTATTTTAATCTCTTCTCCTGTTTTAAGTTTTATTTCATCTTCTGCAAATGTTGTACGAATCTCCGGTCCTTTTGTATCTACCAATATTGCTATTTCGTCAGATACCTCACGAACATTATTTATAATACTCATGAACCCTTTTTCATCTAAATGAGCTGAGTTGAGTCTCACCACATTCATTCCGGCTTCATATAATTCTTTAAGGAAAGGAACTTCACAACGTTTATCGGAAATTGTAGCTACAATTTTAGTATGTTTACGCATATTGCTTTTTTGATTATTCTATTTACTGATTTATAACTCCTTGCTTAGTAGTTTCTTACTTTTAATTATTTATATATAAATGTCTTAGAGACAAATATTTCTGAATATCTAACATTTAACTCCTCTATTTGTTTGCAAATAGCAGCGACTCAATTGCAAGCTTATAGGAATTCATCCCAAAACCTGCAATAACACCCATACATACAGAAGTTAGCATCGATTTATGACGAAATTCTTCTCTTGCATATACGTTAGAGATATGAACTTCAACTACAGGTGTTTTTATTGCCTTAATTGCATCTCTTATGGCTACCGAAGTATGTGTATAACCACCTGCATTTAATATAATACCATCGTAGCTAAAACCTGTTTCGTGTAATTTATTGATTATTTCTCCCTCAATATTCGATTGAAAGTAAGATATTTCAATATTAGGGTAATTCGATTTTAATCTTTCCAGAAATACTGAAAAAGATTCTTCACCGTAAATACTGGGTTCACGACTTCCCAGTAGGTTGAGATTTGGCCCATTGATAATTTGTACTTGCATATAAATACTTTTTTTCACTATGGAGTGCTGAAAATAATATGCAAAGATACTAATAAAAATTTGGAGAAGAATGCAAATTAGTAGAGGGTACCACATTACATGATACCCTCTCTAAAAAATTTATTCCTTTAATATGTTATTCTACGCTCTTCTCCATAGCAAAATTGGCCTCTTGCATCCTCATATAAGAACGATAACGCCATTTTGCATTTTCCTCTGCAGCATTAAACAATTCATCAGCTTCTGCAGGAAATGATTTAAGTAGTTGAGTGTAACGCAATTCACCCATCAGGAAGCTTCGGAATTTATTCCAATCGGGTTCTTTACTATCAAACTGGAATGGATTTTGACCCTCTTCCTCAAGACGAGGATCATAGCGCCATAATTGCCAGTAACCACATTCTACAGCCAGTTTCTGTTCTGTTTGTGCCTGTCCCATTCCTCTTCTTAAACCGTGACTGATGCATGGTGAATAGGCAATCACAAGTGAAGGTCCGTTGTACGATTCAGCTTCACGTAGTGCCTTTAAAGTCTGTGCCTGACTAGCACCCATTGCAATTTGTGCCACATACACATAACCATAGGTTGTAGCAATCATTCCAAGATCTTTCTTTCGCACCCTTTTACCAGCTGCAGCAAACTTAGCTACCGCCGCAATAGGAGTAGATTTAGAAGATTGACCCCCTGTGTTTGAATACACTTCTGTATCTAATACCAACACATTTATGTTTTTTCCACTTGCAAGAACATGATCCAAACCACCAAAACCTATATCATATGCCCATCCGTCACCACCAAACACCCATATAGATTTCTTGGCAAGATATTTCTTCAAAGAAAGAATTTCTTTAGCTATGGGTAAATCGCTTCCAGATAATGACGAAACTAATTTAGATGATATCTCTTTCGATAAATCCGAGTCGTCTTTATGGGTAAGCCACAAGTTAAACAACGCGTCTTGTTCTTTCGTGAATTCTTTTTCAGATATTGCCTTGGTCATAAGGTTATTCAACCTGTTTCTCATACTTTCATGAGCAATAGCAAAACCGTAACCAAACTCAGCATTATCTTCAAACAATGAGTTCGCCCAAGCTGGACCTTTACCCTCTTCGTTTTTAGTATAAGGAGTGGCAGGAGCAGAAGCACCATATATTGACGAGCATCCGGTTGCATTTGCAATCATCATCTTGTCGCCATATAATTGAGTCACCAGTTTCACATAAGGAGTTTCACCACAACCCGAACAAGCACCAGAGAATTCAAACAAAGGTGTTGCAAACTGAGAGTTCTTTACATTCAATTTAGTATCAACAAGATGCGCTTTACTGGTAACATTCTCCATCATCCAGTCCCAGTTCTTTTGGTTCTCTAGTTGAGATTCTATAGATACCATCTCCAGAGCTTTTTCGCCTTTCCTTCCTGGACAAACATCTACACAATTTCCACAACCAAGGCAATCAAGAACATCAACCTGAATACGGAAACCCATATTAGTAAACTGTTTACCCTGAGTTTTTAGCAGTTCAATGTTTTCACCAACACCTTGCTGTTCATTCTCATCTAGGACGAAAGGACGAATTGTTGCGTGAGGGCAAACATATGCACACTGATTACACTGAATACAATTTTCGGGTATCCAAACAGGCACACTAACCGCTACACCACGCTTTTCATATTTTGTAGTTCCAACGTCCCATGTTCCATCTTCACGCCCTATAAAGGCTGATACAGGCAAGCTGTAACCTTTCTGAGCATTAACCGGACGAACAACATTTTTTATAAACTCCGGCACCACATCAGCGCTTTCATTATAAACTTGAATATCCGACCATTCTTTTAATACCTCTACCTCTTCAACATCGCCACCACGATCAACCGCAGCATAGTTCATGTTAACAATAGTTTCACCTTTTCTACCATACGATTTAACAATAAACTTCTTCATCTGCTCAACAGCAAGGTCAAAAGGAATAACATTAGATATTTTAAAGAAAGCAGATTGCAGAATCGTGTTTGTTCTATTACCAAGACCTATCTCATCAGCAATTTTTGTTGCGTTAATTATATAAAGCTTTATATCATTGTCGGCAAAATACTTCTTCACATGATCTGGAAGATGCTTTGCCACTTCCTCTTTTGACCACAATGAATTAAGAAGGAAAGTACCATTCTTTTTAAGACCTGCCGTTACATCATACAAATGTAGATATGCAGGAACATGGCATGCCACAAAATTAGGAGTATTTACAAGATATGGCGAACGAATTGGATTATCGCCAAACCTAAGATGCGAGCAAGTAAATCCGCCCGACTTTTTAGAGTCGTATGCAAAATAAGCCTGCACATACTTATCCGTATTATCACCAATAATCTTAATAGAGTTTTTGTTTGCACCCACCGTACCGTCAGATCCAAGTCCATAAAACTTAGCCTCATAAGTAGTCTCATCCATAGACACTTCGGCCTTCATCGGTAGCGATTTGAATGTAACATCATCTAAAATACCAATGGTGAAATCATTTTTAGGCATCTTCATCAAGAGGTTCTCATACACAGAAATTATCTGAGTTGGAGTTGTATCCTTAGATGAAAGCCCATATATACCACCTACAATTTCAGGAGCATTTTCCTTACCATAAAAGCTGTTCTTAACATCAAGATACATTGGTTCTCCGGGAGCACCAGGTTCTTTTGTTCTATCTAGTACAGCAATTCTTTTAACTGTTTTTGGAATTACCGACAAGAATGCCTCAGCTTTAAATGGGCGGTATAAATGAACTGCAACCAAACCAACCTTCTCACCTTTTTCATTCAAGTGATCAACGGCCTCACGAATTGTTTCCGTTACCGAACCCATTGCAATAATAATTCTTTCTGCTTCCGGATCTCCGTAGTAGTCAAACAATCCATATTTGCGTCCAGTCACCTCAGCAAGCTTTCCTAAGTATTTCTCAACAATATCCGGCACATCATTATAAAAAGGATTAGATGCTTCACGTGCTTGAAAGTATATATCATCGTTTTGCGCAGTACCTCTAATCTCTGGATTATCAGGACTTAAAGCTCTTTTTCTGAACCCCTCTAGTGCTTCACGATTTACTAATGGTGCAAGTTCCTCATTTGTAAGCGTTTCAATCTTCTGTATTTCGTGTGATGTTCTAAACCCATCAAAGAAATGCAGAAAAGGAACACGACTTTCAATTGCTGCCAAATGAGCAACTGCCGCCAAATCCATAACTTCCTGTACAGAACCCGTCGCAAATAACGCTAAACCAGTGGGTCTTGCCGCCATTACGTCCTGGTGGTCGCCAAAAATAGATAAAGCATGCGAAGCCAGTGCACGTGCCGAAACATGAAATACACCCGGCAACAATTCACCTGCCATCTTATACATATTAGGTAACATCAGCAACAAGCCTTGTGATGCTGTAAATGTAGTTGTTAAAGCTCCGGCCTGAAGTGAGCCATGCATAGCTCCGGCAGCTCCAGCTTCTGATTGCATTTCCTGCACTAAAACTGGTTGTCCGAAAATGTTTTTTCTTCCGGCAGCCGACCATTCATCAACATATTCAGCCATAGTTGACGATGGGGTAATAGGGTATATCGCAGCAACTTCGCTAAACATATATGCTATATGCGCTGCGGCCTGATTACCATCGCAGGTTAAATAATTTTTTTGTTTTGCCATAATTATATGATACTATTAACTTATAGAATTCAAGTGTAGTTATTTTCGATATTCCTAAGATTTGAAAGCCGAAATTACGAAAAAAAGTTGAAACAACAAACTTAATAACTTTTTGTTCACCGTATTATATATAATGTTCAACCAATATGCAAAAACATGTTAAATATTAATCTATAACCGTGTTCATGCGTTATAATAAATAAGATTGAACAATAATCAGTGTAAATTAAATACAGTATATCAGAAACTTAAGTATATGAAAACAATTATTATAGCTAACAGATTACCCGTTAAGATTGAAAGAAATGGCGAGGAATTCAACATCATTCGCAGCGAGGGAGGATTGGCCACAGGATTGGGATCGCTCGAAACAGATTCAGATATATACTGGGTAGGATGGCCAGGTATTTTTACTGATGATAAAAACGAAAAAAAGGAGATTACCAAAAAGCTGCATGCCATGAATTTTCATCCTGTTTTTTTATCTTCCGATCATATCGAAAAATATTACGAAGGTTATAGTAATAGCACAATATGGCCTCTTTGCCACTACTTCTTTTCATTTATAGAATATAGAGCAGATTATTGGGAAGCATACCAGGAAGTGAATTCTTTATTCTGTTCAGAAGCACTCCTATTCATAAAAGACGATGACATAGTATGGGTGCAAGATTACCAACTCATGCTACTCCCAAAAAAAATCAGAGATAAAAAACCAAATATTAATATCGGCTATTTTCATCATATTCCATTTCCTTCTTACGAGCTATTTAGAGTATTACCCGAAAGAGAAGAGATTCTTGAAGGACTTCTGGGGGCAGATCTAATTGGCTTTCACACCCATGATTATATGCGCCACTTTATAAGTGCAATTTACAGAGTACTCAATTTAAATTGTAATCTTGATGAAGTTAGCCTAAACAATAGAATTGTTCATATCGATGCATTCCCAATGGGTATCAACTATGAACAATATCATAATGCACCAAACTTGCCCGAAGTGAAAGAGAAATCAAAACTTTTAATAGAGAGTTTTGGTGAAAAAGATATTATTTTATCAGTAGACAGACTCGATTATAGTAAAGGTATTTTGCATCGATTAAATGGCTTTGAACAATTTCTCGAAAACAACCCTGAGTATCACGAAAAAGTATCGCTCGCTATGATTGTAGTACCCTCACGCGATACGGTAGATATTTATGCAGAGCTTAAAACTCATATCGATCAATTAATTGGAGAAATAAATGGCAAATACTCTAAATTGGGATGGAACCCTATCTACTATTTTTACCAAAGTTTTAGCTTTGAAGAACTCATAGCTATGTATGATATTGCAAAAGTTGCATTAGTTACCCCTGTGCGCGATGGTATGAACCTGGTTGCAAAAGAGTATTTAGCTACCAAAATCAATAAACCCGGAGTTCTTGTATTAAGTGAAATGGCCGGTGCAGCAATTGAATTATCAGATGCAATTATAATAAATCCAAACGATATTGATCAGATTGAAAAAGCTATTTTGCAAGCATTAAATATGCCCGAGAAAGAGAAAAAAGAACGCTTAGAAAAAATGCAAAAGCGTATTTCAAAACAAGATGTAAAAAAATGGGCAAAAGATTTTGTAAATGAACTGCTTGATATAAAAAACCGAAACAGAGAAATCTTACAGAAAGTAGTGGGTAAAAGACAACTCAACCAGATAAAAAAGGCATATGATGATGCTAACTCAAGGCTCATTTTACTTGACTACGACGGCACTCTCGCTCCATTTGTCAAAAAGCCCGAAGATGCCATTCCTTCAGATAAGGTTATTGATTTACTAAATAAAATGAGCTCCGACAGTAAAAATAAAGTTGTTATAAATAGCGGTAGAAATCATCAAATTCTTGATAAGTGGTTTAAAGGTCTCGACCTGGACTTTGCTGCCGAGCACGGAATGTTTTATAAGGAAAATAACAAATGGCATAAAAATCTAATTGATAAAATTGTGTGGGATGAAGAAATCCTAAATATTATCCAACATGCTATAGATAAAACCCCACGCTCATTTATGGAGCAAAAAGAAGCATCATTGGTATGGCACTATCGTAATGTAGACGTATGGCTAGCCGAACTTCGTTCACAGCAGTTAGTAAACGCGCTAATTGGCCCCTGCGCAAGATTAAACCTTCAAATAGTACCTGGCAATAAAGTTGTAGAAATAAAACCACCCGATTTTACAAAAGGAAGTGAAGTTCTTAGACGTATGGAAAATCATAATTATGATTTCATATTAGCCATTGGCGATGATACTACTGATGAAGACATGTTTAGGGTACTACCACTAGATGGAGTAAGTATAAAAGTGGGCAATTTCTCACAAGCTGCAAAATACCGTATCCCATTACAATCGTCTGTAGTTCCCTTTTTAAACAATCTCATTACTTAATTGCCTGAATACTAGACTACTTGAATTATAAATTTCTTGAATTCTAGACAATTTGATTACTGACAAATTTAACAATATGGATTTTATTAATAATATTTCTCAAAACAGCTCGGTGCGTTATTTATTAGTTGCACTTACATTTATAATCTTATTCATTATACTTGCCTGGATATACAAATCCATTATAAAAAGGTGGCAAGTACGTGCCCGTAAGAGTAAAAGCAATATAGATGATACAATTATACGTCTATTAAGAGTACCGGGCGTATGGGCTATTTTTGCAATTCTATTAAATATTTTCAGTTCTTTTTTAAGAGAAAATGAGCGAGTTTATGCGGTTTACCAAAAGATAAGTGAAATATTGCTAGTGCTAACAATAGGCTGGTTAATTATTCAGGTAATAAGAGGTCTATTTCAATATTGGCAAAAGAGATTCGACATCACGTCAGAGAACAATTTAGAGGCAAGAAAAAAACTCACTCAAATTAGCATAGTAGAAAGAATAGTCATAATCACTATTGCATTTATATTCGTATCCATAGCACTAATGACAATTGAGTCAATCAGAGAGTTAGGAGTTAGCCTTCTTGCCTCTGCAGGTGTTGCAGGTATTATACTAGGCTTTGCTGCTCAAAAAAGCTTTGGGCAGGTCTTCTCTGGCATCCAAATTGCATTTACACAACCAATAAGAATTGACGATGTTGTTGTTATTGAAGGTGAGTGGGGAAGAATTGAAGAGATTAACATAACCTATGCTGTTGTTAAGATATGGGATCAGAGAAGACTGATAGTTCCAATAGAATATTTTTTAAATAACCCTGTACAAAACTGGACAAGAAGTGAGTCAGAAATTCTCGGAACTGCCATGTTGTATGTATCATACGATCTTCCTGTTGATCCTCTTCGTGAGGAGTTGGCCCGACTAGTCAAAGACAACCCTAACTGGGACGGAAGGGTTCAAAACATTCAGGTAACTGAAAGCAAGGAATGGTTTAAGGAGCTACGTGTATTGGTTAGTAGCTCCGAATCCGGGAAGAACTGGGACTTAAGAGTCTTTGTTCGCGAGAAACTAATCGATTTTATAAATATAAACTATCCTGGCTCGTTTGCTAAAATCAACTCAGCCCCAATATCCCATAATAAAGATATTAGTCGATAGTATTATTGTAATTACGGATAAATAAACTTTTTACGGTCTAATAAACTGAGACAGAGTTTTCTCTTCCGAGAAGAGTGCAGCCGTATTAATAAAAGCTAGATGAGAATATGCCTGAGGAAAATTACCTAACTGCCTTTTAGACTTAAAATCAAGGTCCTCACTATACAAGCCCAAATGGTTTGAATAAGAAATCATGTTC
This sequence comes from Fermentimonas sp., assembly GCA_015478775.1. Lineage (GTDB taxonomy): Bacteria > Bacteroidota > Bacteroidia > Bacteroidales > Dysgonomonadaceae > Proteiniphilum. Next base: position 307,916 of record JADMKP010000007.1, read on the forward strand.
TCAAAAATCTCCTTTGCCTCTTCTTTTTCGCCAATCATATACAAAGCATCAATCAACCAGAATGTGCAAATTGTGAAAGAAGAGGTAGGCACACCAAAATCATCTTCTGCCTTATATCTATACATCAACCCTTCGTGATAGAGTTCCTTTTTAATATACTGCACAGTATTAACAAAACGCTCATCATCAACCTCAATAAAATCATAAAAATACATCAATAGAAGAGAAGAATCTGCATCTTTATTCTCATAAGCCTGAGTAAACGATTGCAAATCCTCGTTCCACCCCTTTTCATGCACCTCTTTCTTTATTATATCAGCCTCTTTGCGCCACTCTATTGCATAAAAATCACGTTGCAACAACTCAGCAATTAACGATGCTCTGTCAATAGCAACCCAACTCATAACCTTAGAGAAAACAAAATGATGTTTTTTGGTTCTATACTCCCAAATACTTCTGTCGGGCTTCTTCCACGAAGCAAGAACCGATCTAACCAGGTTTTTTATAATTTCCCAAATCTCTTCCACCTCATCCAATGTACCTGGGAAATAGAGATAATACTTATAGATCACATCCAGTAAATACCCAATTGAGTCGTTCTGCTCTTGATAATAGGCAGCATTGCCGGTTCTTACAGGATGAGAGTTCTCATAACCACTCAAATGATGCAAAATCTCTTCAGTTAGATCCTTTTCACCTCTTATCCCATACATTATCTGCACAGGCTCATCACGCGAACTTTTTGTTATACGCTTAATAAAACCTATAAACCTCTCGGCAGCTGTCTTCTGTCGCATAAACAACAGCGTATCAATAGACATAGAAGCGTCTCTCAACCAACAATAACGATAATCCCAGTTTCTGGTCTCACCAATAGTTTCGGGCAAACTGGTTGTAATGGCCGCCAGCATGGCACCCGACTGTTGATAGGACAACAGCTTTAATACCAAGAGGCTACGTTTAATCATTTCATTATACTCCACATAATCTCTTGAGCGATTTACAAAATTGAGCCAATAAACTTTGGTGCGCTCAAACTCCAGCATTATCCTGTTTATATCTATATTTACAAGCTTCTGATTATACGAAAGAAGAAAGAACTGATGACTCTCAAACTCAATCTCTTCTCTGTTTAACACTCTCTCAAGATCCATACTTGTATATAGATATACTTTATCTTCGGAATCTTCTACTGAATGTGTTTTTATATAATTCCCAACAACCTCATGCTTAATCTCTTCACGTGCATAATTTATTTTGGGATCATAAATAACCCGCACTTTTGGCTTTCCCTTAAATACCCTAATAAGTCTCTGAATCTCGGGTGGCATATAGTGCTGAAGCTCTGTAGTTCTGTATCGCGGCATATAATCAAACACGATAAAGCCATTTTCGGGCGACTCAAATCGAGTCATCAGTATATTAGTATTTCCGTTATATTTTTGTGTTATATTGTAATCGTCAGAAACCTCAAAATGGAAACTGCCACCTTTTTCATTATCCAACAACTTCGCAAAAATAGAAGGTGAGTCGAAATCAGGCAAACAAAACCAATCTATACTTCCCTTTTTTGATACTAACGCTGCAGATCTACAATTTCCAATTACTCCGTAATCCATATTATTTATACTGTCCATACTATATTCTTTTACAAATCTACATCTAGATTATTAATAAGTATAACACAATTATAGATGTAAGGGTTTATAAAAAGATAAAATATGGATTCTCTAAATAGATACTTCACCACATAAAGGCAGTTGCATGATTCTGATTACTTCTGCTGTATCTGATTTTCTATCAAACAGATACATCATTTTGGCCAGAGCAGCTTCAGTTGTAAGATCGTGACCGCTTATAACCCCAAGTTTTTCCAACTTTTGCCCGTTTTGATATCTATGCATTTCTACACTACCAAAAAGACATTGAGAGACATTTACAATAACAATACCTCTGCTAATTGCATCCTGCAATAGCGATGTAAGCCAAGGGAACAGTGGTGAATTTCCCGATCCAAATGTTTCCAACACAACTCCCTTTAATCCAGGTATATTAAGATGAGCTTTAACGGCTTCAAAGCTGATACCGGGGAATAATTTCAGGATAACCACATTGGCATCTAAATAATAGTTAAAAACTGTCTCTTTGCTATAATCGGGCTTAATTATTATATGACTATCATATCTAAATTCTATACCTGTTTCTGCAAGATATGGGCAGTTGGGACTTCTGAATGCACTAAAATTATCTGCATTTAGTTTTGTTGTACGGTTTCCCCTCATCAACAAATTCTGCATATAAACAGCAACTTCAGGCACTTTGGGGTTGTTATTTTGATCTTTGTCAGCAGCAATCTCAAGCGCTGTAATAAGGTTCTCTTTACCATCAGTTCGCAACTTACCAATTGGCAATTGCGACCCAGTTAGTATTACAGGCTTAGTAAGGTTTTCTAGCATAAAGCTCAATGCAGAAGCAGTGTACGCCATTGTATCTGTGCCATGTAAAATAACAAAGCCATCATATTTGTAATAATTAATTTCAATAACTTCCACAATTTGTCTCCACGTATCCAATGTCATATCCGACGAGTCGATTGGTGGATCAAACAAATAACTCTCTATATTGAAATTCAATCGTTTAATTTCTGGAAAATTGGAATATAGATGATCAAAATTAAAAGGCTCTAAAGCCCCGGTTTTTTTATTTTCAACCATCCCAATTGTTCCACCCGTATAAATCAATAATATATTTGAGTTTATATCAATCATCACTTTAAATTTTGAATACAAAAATAGCAATTTGCAAACAATATCTATCTATTTGACACATATAATCCAAAACAAAAGTGTTATTATTTTGTTTAAGATGACATATATAATACAAAGAGAACATTTTCAATTTTATTACGGAAAATTTTCCATATTATTATTATCTTTGCAATTAAATATTTGCTTCACTTACAATTCCGTCTAACTAGGTTATCATATTAAAACTTAGATGGCTATCTGCAAGTGATTTTAATTACATTATCATTAAAATACAGAACAATGCAAACAATGGACTCGTTTAATTTTGCCGATAAGAAGGCATTTGTGCGTGTGGATTTTAATGTTCCACTGGATGAAAACTTCAACATTACAGATGATACTCGTATCCGTGCAGCAGTACCAACGCTTAAGAAAATTCTTAAAGATGGGGGTAGCGTTATTATCGGATCGCACTTGGGCAGACCCAAAGGTTCAACCGACAAGTTTTCTCTAAAACATATTCTTCCTCGTGTATCTGAGCTACTTGGTGTTGATGTGCAGTTTGCCGACGATTGTATTGGTGAAGAAACAGAAACAAAAGTTGCCGCTTTACGTGCTGGCGAAGCTCTACTTCTAGAGAACCTGCGCTTTTATGCAGAAGAAGAAGGCAAGCCACGTCTTTCGGCCGACGCCACTGAAGAAGAAACAGCAAAAGCTAAGAAAGAAGTTAAAGAATCGCAGAAAGAGTTCACAAAACAATTGGCTTCTTATGCCGATGTATATGTAAATGACGCATTCGGAACAGCTCACCGTGCACACGCCTCTACAGCGTTAATAGCTGAGCATTTCGACAGCGAGCATAAATTATTTGGATACCTGTTGCAAAACGAAATTACAGCAGTTGAAAAAGTGATGAAAGATACTGCTCGTCCGTTTACCGCCATCATGGGTGGTTCAAAAGTATCATCTAAGATAGAGATTATCAAAAACTTACTCGATAAGGTAGACAATCTAATTCTTGCGGGCGGAATGACCTACACATTTGCAAAAGCATCTGGTGGCAACATTGGCAACTCAATAGTTGAAGATGATAAGTTAGAACTTGCAAAAGAACTAGTTGAGATGGCAAAAGAAAAAGGTGTTAACCTTGTTCTTGCTACCGACGCAAAAATTGCAGATGATTTCTCAAACGATGCAAACACAAAATTTGCTTCAGTAAAAGATATCCCCGAAGGATGGGAAGGCCTCGATATTGGCGCAGAGTCAGAAAAAGCATTTACAGAAATCATCAAAAACTCAAAAACTATTCTTTGGAACGGACCAGTTGGAGTATTTGAATTTGAGAACTTCGAAAAAGGATCTCGCTCAGTATCAGATGCTATTGTAGCAGCAACTAAAAACGGAGCTTTCTCACTTGTGGGTGGTGGCGACTCAGTTGCTTGTGTAAACAAATTTGGTCATGCCAATGAGGTGTCATATGTATCTACCGGTGGTGGAGCCCTTCTTGAAATGATTGAAGGTAAAGAACTTCCAGGTATTAAAGCAATCAGAGGATACTAATAAAATACTATTTTAGAGTATCTATAAAATATGATAAGGCTGTCTCATGAAAATTGGGGCAGCCTTTTTAGATACAAATGATGCAAGTATTAATAATTTTGTTTTCATTTATCATAAATTTTAAAAGTCTCTGAAAGGTTCTTCATCTATAAAAATCAGCCAGTGAAATCCACGAAAACTGTGCTGAGTAACTGAAAGTGCGTAAGCCAGAAACCCTAACATCATCCCTGTTGTCATAATTATCTTCTGCTATCATTTCGTGTTTCCAACCAAACAGATGGTCCATTGGTAAAAAACCATCTTTATAGTAATTATCGTAAGCATAGTTAAGAGTCTTGGAAAATGCATCTATATAATTAGATGTGTCATATATCGAATTAATATATACTTCAACCCATGCGCGCAGCAAGCAGGCATCAAACTCTGCCTTTCCAGTACTATTCTGTGGAAACGAGTAATAGCCCTCTCTTCTTTCCGGATCAGCGAAATAATTAAATGAAGCATCAGATAATGCAACAAGATCTTCGAAATATCTTTTCTTCTTCTCCAGATCATCCGTAACACGGTATAAATCGGCAACACCCGATAAAGTTGAACCTGAATTGTAAGAATATGCTTTCCTGTCCAGATTACCATTTGATATTGTCGTTCTTAAACCTTTATTGGGGCCATCTTCAGGAATAGTGGTTCTGCATCCTATCATATCACCATAAACATTGTCTTCACGTAAGAATGTGCTGTTAACGAAGTTATATATCTTTTCAGCATAGTTCAGATAGTAACTACTTTTCAGCATAGTTTCGGAGGTAACATTGTTAGTGTTGAAATCACCTCTCACCAAGAAGTCAATTTTATCCGGCAATTCACTGTAAATTTCAGATAGCCAAACCAATGGAGAAATAATAGGGCTGTTTGAACAAGTATGCTTGCTACTATAGCCCGGTCCCCAGGTAATTCCACCCCATTCCTCACCGTTAGGTTTTTTGCTCTGGTCCCAACCATCCAAACAGTAAGCGGTAAGATATTCAGAATAATCCAGATACCAGTCTCTTCGTTCTTTATTTAACGCTAATGCTTCTCCAGTAAGATTATCTGCTTCTTCCTCAAGCATAAAATAGGCTTCGAGGAAGCAGCGAATAAGCCACATTTGATCATCATACACATTGAGTCGACCACTTATATTATGATTTTGAATATCAATTTTATCCTGTCTGTGAACACCTATAATATTTTCCCATCTCACGTCAGATTGCGTTGATGATGTAACAATTGCATACCCTTTATAATAATCGAGATTTATTGTTGAGGCGTCCCATACCAGCTGTTCATAATGATTAAATAGTCTTTGATATTCAGGGTCTGCATCAGGAAGGTCTTTAACTTTCTGCAAACTTTTCATTGCCGTCAGTAACATTTCAATTATGTTAGTGTATTCGTAGCAGTTATAGCTTTTTCCCACCGTTTCATCTGTATAGATATTGTATTTTGGGTGAGGATTTAAAATCCTGCTATTTTCCCAATCTTCAAAGCTTGTGTACTTCCAGATTGTACTGTTGGCGATGTCTACAGCCCGAAGTAAATTTTTATTATCGTTAGCGAAGCTATTAAACAACAAACATACTCCAGCTAAAAAAAGAACTAAATTTTTTTTCATATCCTCCCTATTTTCATCTGGGTCATTTTCTAATTTCAATAAATAAGTACCCTATGTTTTAGATGTTAAGTAAGTTCAAAAAGATTATCTATTATAGATAAGAAATAATCTCATCCATCTGCTCCGAAATTTTCTTCAAGTGATTCCTGTCTCCTCCCGAAACCTCAGCTGTAAGCCAACCTCCCTGATGATTAATATCACTAACTGCTTTCATTACCACAGGCCAGTTATTGTCACCTTTCAAAAGATCAACTTTGAAGCCCTCCCATAAACCGGATGAGTTCATAAGTTCACGGCTGAATTCTTTAATGTGAAGCTTCATGATCCGCTGGTTTAGAGTCTTAATCCAATGTTCAGGCCACCCATAGCGCAATACATTGCCGATATCAAAATACCACCCAACAAGCGGATGATTAATCTCATCGATAAATCTCTTAGCTTCAACCGGACTGATCAGAAAGTTGTTCCAAACGTTTTCCAGGCCAATCTGCATACCTGTTTTCTCAGCATATGGAATCAGTTCACGAATAGAATTCTGAGATCTGTAGTATGCATCTTCATATGAAACCTTGTCATTTACTACGCCGGGAACAACTAAAACTGTATCTCCTCCAAGCTCTTTAATCTCTTCAAGTGACTTAGCAACTGAAACAATACAGTTTTTTCTGACTTCAGGATCCGGATCAGAAAGTGGAACCCTCCAGTGGTCCTTGTTTACACCTGTAGGAGTTTCGATACCCGAGTTTGCCTTAGCTTTTTTAATCTCATCTAGAGTGAAATCAACCGGACTATTCAGTTCCACACCCTCAAAACCAAGATCTTTTGCAAGTTTAAATTTATCCGAAAGAGATAAATCTTCAGTTATCATGCCAAGACCCAAACTCTTTTTTAGTGTTACTTTACCGTTCGATTGATTATTCATCTTAGCCGAAGCGGTAGTTAATTCAGAAGCAACTGAAGAGCTTTTCATGCTAGAGGAAAATAACGGGCTTACAGTAGTTGCTCCCGCTATAACCGCAGCTGATTTTAAAAAATCTCTTTTGTTCATGATTACATTATTTAAATTCAGTTATACCGGGGATAGCAATAGATATATCATATTTTGAATCCAGAGTTAAGCTGTCATCAAACAAAACCTCAGAAGAATTAAGAGCCTGATCAAAAGTTATTGTCTGTCCTGAGTAAGCAGCCATCCTTCCAGCTAAAGCCAGCATGTTAGAGCGAGTCATCCATTCACCATCATTCATCGGCTTATTTGCTCTGATAGATGCAAACAGTTCATCATGTTCTACCTGATACATGCCTCTCACTTCAGTTTCTTTATATGCCTCAGCATCGGTAAATTTGGTGTCATCTGCAAGACTCCATGCATGTTTGCCTGTAATCTTATGCTCACCAGTTCTGCAGTCAACATAACATCTTCCATCCTCACCAATCAGTTCAACTGCATAAGAAGGGGTAGTGTTGTTTTGCTGGCGACAGAAGAAGTAGATCTTTGTTCCGTTATCATATTCATATGTAAGTCCGAAATGGTCGAAAACATTACCGAATTTTGGATCAGTACGTTTTTGTCTGCCACCCGTTCCGCTGATTCTCAATGGAGTCTTATCACCCATAGCCCACGAAAACATATCTATACTGTGGATAGCCTGTTCAACAAGATGATCTCCCGATAGCCAGCTGTAATATAACCAGTTCCTGAGTTTATACTCCATGTCAGACCAGCCTCTCTGTCGCTCCTTGAACCACAATTCACCTGTATCATAAGTGGCTTCACCTCCTAAGATATTTCCAATCTGTCCATTTAATACCCTTCCAAAAGTATCTCTCTTTGACTGATGATACCTCCAGCAAAAACCTGAAACAAGTGATAAATTATTTGCTTTCGCTTTTTTAGCAGCCTCCATAACTCTGCGTAGTCCCGGAGCATCAACTGCAAATGGTTTCTCACAGAATATGTGTTTTTTAGCATTAACAGCAGCTTCCAGATGCATAGGTCTAAAAGCGGGTGGGGCAGCCAATAGAACAACATCCACGTCAGAGTCTATCAGTTTTTGAAATGCATCAAGCCCAACAAAACGGTTACTCTCAGGTACCTGTACTTTGTCACCATATCTCTCTTTCAGATTGTTGTATGATGATTGCAAATGATCTCCAAAAGCATCAGCCATAGCAGTCAAAATCACATTGGGATCTGCATTAAGAGCTTCACCTGCAGCTCCTGTACCTCTTCCACCGCAGCCAATAAGTCCCACTTTTAGTGTATTACTGTTAGATGTCCATATAGAGTTTGATCCCAATGATGCGTGAGTGGCAAAAATTGTTCCGGCAGTTGCTAACCCGGCAGTTTTAATAAATTGTCTTCGTGAATAAGTCATAGTTATTGTTTTTATTTATCATGAGAAAATTTTGATGTTATGAAAAACTATTGGGTATGTGTTTCTTGTTTATTCATCAATATTTCTGCAGAAGTGTCAGAAGCTTTCTATCTAGTTTATGGCCATGCCAATTCTCATAATCCACATCCTTTCTACCGGAATCTAGCAAGCCAAATTCTCCCCTGAAGTTCCATAAACCCCAGCCAATATTGTGAGAAGTCAGTATGTCCAACTGATCACCAAACCAGGCGAGAAAAACATCATGAGGTGTCTCTTTATAGCAGCCGCACTCACCACAATGCACTCCCACACCCTGATTAACCAGATCTATCCATGGCTGATAAAACTCCTCGAGCACCTGTCGGTCAAATCTCTTGCCATCTATCACACCCGGCCACACAGGCACAGGTGCGTCATCAGGATTCTTCCAAACCCAGCCTGCACGGTAATGAGACACATAGTGGGGATAATAACCTCTGCAACTCTGTCCAATTGGTAAATCCACCAGTTCCGGAATCACCAGACTGCCACCATGATTACCGTCTGCAACTACAATCCTGTCAGCGTTCTGACGATGAATTACATCCAGGCAGCCAATGGCTACCTTACGATAAATATCACCCGGAATTGCTGATGAAGGAGCAAATTGATCATTCATATCCTCCTTAAAACAGGGTTCATTTACCAAATCAAAACTCAATAACTCTGGGGAAACATTCTTGAAACGCTTTGCCCACATATCCCAATGCTGATAAAACGCTTGTTGCGCCTCTTCGTCTTTCCATAAGTTGAATGGCTCATGAAACCCCGCATTGATACAAAAACCCGGTGCACGGTGTAGATTAAGGCTCACATGCAATTTGTACTTATTGGCAGCATAAACAATTCTTTCGACAGCATCAACAGCTTCCTCTCTGAAATCAACTGTTTCATCCGGATAAATATCCCTTCCGACAGCCGGGTCATAATTAAGATAGCTTGGATACGCCATTGGAATGCGTACAAAGTCGAACCCCCAGTCGGCCATCCATTTAAAATCCTGTTCAGTAGCCATGAATCTTTCAAGATTTGAAATATACCTGTTGGGAGTGAAAAAGTCGAGTATATTAAACCCTCTCCAATGTGGCAGATTATTCTTTTTGATCTGATAATTAGGTAGAGAGAAAACATCAGAACGACTGCCTATAGCAATCATTCCTGTTCCTATGGCTGTAGTCTTTAAGAAATCGCGTCGTTTCATGTTATGTGATATTTGATTTTTATAGATTTGCATCAAATATACACATAAATTGACAAGTTGTTGAAAAATTAACATAAATGGTTCACAATGGCATCTACCATCCCGGGGCTTTATTCTTGGTGGTCTAATAATGTCTTTCATCGGTATATTTATATTTCTGCCTTTAATGATGGCTAGGAAACAAGAACAGACAAGACAGACTTTGCTCAGTCTTTATCCATACCTTGCCCGTACATTGTTCGGTTAATACCCATTTACATACGAGCAAAATAATGACGAGGTGATAATAAGAACATTTTAATGAAATGCACATGTGTTATGCTATTCTATACAAAACTGCACCAAATCATACATAATTATACCTTTACTTACCTTTTCATGCCAAATCGAGACAAACCATACAATACCAGGACAAATCATACCAAAACCATACATAACGACGACAAATCGACCGTTTTTTGATAATCCCACAACAAACATTGACCTTTGAGCACATAAATTATTAACACATAAATATAAAAAATTATGGCACGTTTAAAAACTGGAATTAATGGAGACTTAACTGGCAAGGTTGGCACTGTTGTTGGTGCAAAATGGAGAGATATATACTACATAAGGAGTTTGCCAACCAAAAAAAATAATCCAAGAACAAAAGGTCAGGTAAGGCAACGAAGCAAGCTTTCTGTAACAATGGAGTTTTTGAAAAGTATAACCCCGTACATAAGAATTGGTTATAAAGAATATTCAACGGGTAGGCTAACGGCATTTAATGCAGCAACTTCATACAACATAAAAAATGCAACCACAGAAAACAACAATAAAATTGAATTAGATTTTTCGAAAGTACTGGTTACTCGAGGCTCTTTAATCACTGCTCCCGATATTAAATCTGAAATAGTTAATGGGCAATTACATTTTAGCTGGGATACAGCTTTAAAAGAAAATGCACGCTCAAACGATTTGGTGATGCTGCTTGCATACAGCCAAACAAAGAAAGAAGCTATTTACAATATTTGTGTGGCACAAAGGTCTCACTCAACTGCACAAATGCGATTGCCATCTGCTTGGCATGAAGATATAATTCATTCATATATATCATTTAGGTCTGCTGATGGTGAATTGGTGTCTGATAGTATTACGATATCTCATCATTTTTTTGTAATTTTGAAAACTTTTAAAAAGTTTGATTTTAAGGACTAACTCAAATATTAAATGAATATTTCGTACAATTGGCTCAAAGAGTATCTTCAATTTGATTTAACGCCAAAAGAGACAGCTAACGTGTTAACTCACATTGGGCTTGAAGCAGAGAGTATAGAAGAGGTGCAAACCGTAAAAGGGGGGTTGGAAGGATTGGTTATTGGTGAGGTTGTAACTTGCACAAATCATCCAAACTCTGATCACTTGCATCTTACAACAGTTAATATTGGCAACCCCAAAGAATTACTTAATATTGTTTGTGGAGCACCAAATGTGGCTGCCGGGCAAAAGGTTGTGGTTGCCACGGTTGGCACTACGCTCTACTCGGGTGATGAGGAGTTTAAGATAAAGCGCTCTAAGATTCGAGGAGAGGAGTCTCTTGGTATGATTTGCTCTGAGGCTGAGTTGGGCTTAAGTGATAATCACGATGGTATAATTGTTTTGCCCGAGGACACTAAAGTGGGCACTCTTGCAAAGGATTATTATAATATTAAAAGCGACTGGGTTATTGGTATTGATATTACGCCTAACCGTGTTGATGCCGCTTCTCATTATGGGGTGGCGCGCGATCTTGCAGCATGGCTTAAGCAGGCTGGCAAACAAGTTAAGTTGACTAAACCTTCCGTTGATCAGTTTGCAGTAGACACCGAGGATGGTGGCATTGAGGTGATTGTTGTGAATACCGAGGCTTGCCCAAGATATTCGGGGTTAACTATACGTGGTGTGAAGGTTGAAGAGAGCCCCGATTGGTTAAAAGAAAGGCTTCTGACGGTTGGTCTGAGACCTATAAATAATATTGTGGATATCACTAATTTTATACTTCATGAAACTGGTCACCCTATGCATGCATTTGATGCGGGATATATAACCGGCAATGAGGTTGTAGTTAGAACATTGCCCGAAAAGACAAAGTTTACAACTCTTGATGAAGAGGTGCGTGAGCTTAACGAAAGAGACCTGATGATTTGTAACTCGGATGAGGGCATGTGTATTGCAGGTGTTTTTGGCGGGATGAATTCGGGAGTAACATTTGATACTAAAGATGTTTTTCTTGAATCGGCATATTTTAACCCTACATGGGTAAGAAAAACTGCTCGCAGGCATGGATTGAATACCGACTCATCTTTCCGATTTGAGCGTGGGGCTGATCCAAACAACACTGTTCATGTGCTTAAAAGAGCTGCTTTGCTTATTAAAGAGATTGCAGGGGGTGAAATTGCTGGTGAGATAAGGGATATATATCCAACTCCTATTAATCCTAAAACTGTAACGCTTTCGTATGAGAAGACTTCAAAGCTTATAGGTAAAGATATTCCGGCAGATGTTATTAAAAGCATTCTGGGGAGTTTGGAAATGGAGATTGAAAGTGAAACCGATGAAAATGTAACATTTAAGGTTCCTACATATAGAGTAGATGTTACCCGTGATGTGGATGTTATTGAGGATATCTTACGCATTTATGGTTACAATAATATAGAGATTAGTGATTCGCTTAAGGCCAATCTTTCTTATCAAACCCTAACTGACAGAAAGAATAATCTGCAAACATTAATATCCGAACAGCTTACTGCTAACGGGTTTAATGAGATTATGTATAACTCTCTTACTAAAAAGAGTTATTATGAATCGCAGGAAACATATCCTATTCAAAACTGTGTTTCTCTTGTAAATCCTTTGAGTGGCGATTTAAGTGTAATGCGTCAGACACTATTGTTTGGTGGACTTGAGAGCATTGCATACAACCGAAACAGAAAGCATGGTGATATTCGCTTTTATGAGTTTGGCAATTGCTATTTCTTTGACAACAATAAGAAAAAAGAGGGAGATATTCTTGCTGAGTACTCTGAGTCAACATTTTTAGGGTTGTGGTTAAGTGGCCGAAGAACTCATAAAAATTGGGCTGCTCCCGAAGAAAACAGCTCTGTGTATGAACTCAAAGCTTATGTTGAGGGTATTGTTAACAGACTTGGAATTAAGAGTGATGAAATAGAATTTGAGCCAATTAAGAACGACCTGTTTTCTGCTGCTGCATCTGTTACTGTAAATCGTAAACAGCTGGGTTATTTTGGTATAGTATCAAAAAAACTTACCAAGCTTACGGATATTGACGCTGAGGTTTATTATGCTGAACTTAACTGGGATGCGTTGATGAAGATTACAGCTAAGAAGTCTGTTAAGTTTACCGAGATGTCTAAGTTCCCGGCTGTTAGCAGAGATTTAGCACTATTGATTGATAAAAACATCACCTTTGCAGAGATTGAACAAATTGCGTTGAAGTCGGAACGAAAATTACTAAAGAAGGTCTCACTATTTGATGTGTATGAAGGTAAGAACTTACCCGAGGGCAAGAAATCATATGCGGTTAACTTCCAGATTCAAGATGTAGAGAAGACTCTAACCGATAAGCAGATCGACAAGGTGATGGCAAAGATTAGACAAAACTTAGAGAGAGAACTAAACGCGCAATTAAGATAAAGAATTAAGAGATAAAGGATTAAACGGTCACGACAATAAATTATGGGAAGAGCATTTGAATATCGTAAAGCACGAAAAATGAAACGCTGGGGCAATATGTCGCGCGTTTTCACAAAACTGGGTAAGGAAATAACAATCGCTGTAAAAGAGGGCGGCCCCGATCCGGAGACTAACCCACGCTTACGAGTACTTATTCAGCAATCTAAAAAGGAAAATATGCCCAAGGAAAACGTAGAAAGGGCAATTAAGAAAGCTACAGATAAAGATTCGTCGGATTATAAAGAGGTTATATATGAGGGTTACGGGCCTTATGGTATTGCTATAGTTGTTGAAACGGCTACCGACAATACTACACGTACTGTAGCCAATGTACGCAGCTACTTTAATAAATATGGTGGTTCTTTAGGAACAACGGGTAGTCTTGAGTTTTTGTTTGACCATAAATGTGTTTTTAAAATTGCTCCTAAAGAGGGCGTGGATATTGATGAACTTGAACTTGAATTGATCGACTTTGGTGTGGATGAAATTGAGGTTGAAGAGGATGATATTCTTCTATATGGCAATTTTACTTCTCATTCCGAAATACAGAACTACTTAGAGAGTAATGGTTACGAAATCTTCTCTGCTGAATTTGAGCGTATTCCACATGACACAAAAACTCTGGATGCGGAGCAACGTACGCAAATTGAAAAGCTTCTAGAGAAGTTTGAAGATGATGAGGATATTCAGAATGTATTTCATAATATGGATGAAACAGGAGGAGAAGAGGACGAATAATTCTACCTGAATAGTAAGAATAAAACTACCTTAATAGGGAGATTAAAACTATCTGAATGGGGAGATTAAAACTATCTCCTGTTTATCAAATTACTATAAACATCTAGAGCTTCTTTTGCAGCCGCATAGGAGCTCTTTTTTGCATTAAGAAGTTCGGTTTCGAGTTTTAAAAGAAGGTTGGTTATAACAGGGTTATTATAAAAATTGTTGTGCAGATTCTCGTTGATAGTTTCAAACATTAAGTATTTGAGTTGCTCATTTCGCTTTTCATTGAAGTATCCACTGTCTTTTACAAATTTTATATATTTGTCAATCATATCCCAAATAGGTTCTATCCCTAATTTATAGTAGCCTGAATATGTAAGTACCTCTGGTGCCCAACCTGAGTCGGGTAGCGGAAATAGGTGCAAAGCATTGCGTAACTGCCTCTGGGCCATCTTAGCTTTTTCTATGTTATCACCATCGGCTTTGTTTATTACTATGCCATCGGCCATCTCCATTATGCCACGCTTTATGCCCTGAAGCTCATCGCCAGTGCCGGAAAGCTGAATAAGCAGGAAGAAGTCGACCATAGAGTGCACGGCAATTTCGGACTGCCCCACCCCAACTGTTTCAACAAATATATAATCAAAACCAGCTGCTTCACATAGTATAATAGATTCTCTTGTTTTACGAGCTACACCACCCAGAGAACCCGCAGAAGGGGAAGGTCGGATAAAAGCATTTTCTGCAACTGAGAGGTTCTCCATTCGTGTTTTATCGCCCAAAATACTTCCTTTAGATCTTTCGCTTGAAGGATCAATTGCCAATACAGCTAGCTTATGACCTTTTTCGAGTAAATGCATCCCGAAGGTATCAATGGAAGTACTCTTTCCGGCTCCTGGGACTCCTGTAATCCCAACTCTGATAGAATTACCCGAATGAGGTAAGCATTTCTCTATTATCTCTTGAGCAAGTTGGTGATGCTCTGCAAGTGAGCTTTCTATTAATGTAACGGCCTGACTTAATACAACTCTATTCCCAGAAAGAATTTCTTTTACAAATTCATCCGAGGTGAGCAATATGCTTTTTTTACGTTTTGCCCTGTATGGATTAACACTTGGGGGTTGAGTTACACCTTTGTTTACCAAAAGTCCTTTAAATTTTGAATGATTCTCAGGATGTTCCATCATTTTATTTTAATATTAAAAAAACCGAACGAAGCTTCTTCACAAAATTACTTCATTCGGCTTCTATAATCAACCGTAATACTGAATATTTTATTTCTTAGGAGTAACGTTTCCTTTTATAGTAAGTACATAAACTTCATCGGGAACATTACTATAAACCCTGATTGTTTTATTAAATGTACCGGGACGACGCACTGTTGAGTATTGTACAGAAATCACTCCTTTTTTACCTGGTAAAATTGGTTCGCGCGTGTAACTCGGTGTTGTACATCCGCAAGACGCAGCTACTCTTTGAATAATAATAGGGCTATCGCCTTTGTTTGTAAACTCAAACTGTGTAGTTACCGCTCCTATCTCTTCTTTGATAGTACCAAAATCATGTTCTGTTTTAGTGAAATCCATTGATGGTTTAGCTGCAAATGAAACAGCACTGAAAAGGATTGTAAAAAGTAAAATAAGACTTGTTTTTTTCATTACTAAATATATTTAATACAACTATTTAATTCTAAGATCTGTAATGTCAGACACAAAAGTAACAATTCTGTTTAAGAACGGTTCTCCGTTTAACATGTTTTTAATCTATTACTTCAATTCTTCATTAAACTATTACTTCTGTTTTTAATCTGTTACCTCAACTCTATTGCCCTCGGTGTGCGATGTGAATTCAGGTGCATACATACTTAGAATTGTAGCAATACCGCTTGAGTAGTTGCCTTTACGAGTTACGTATACCGAGTATTCGAGTACATAAGTACCTTTTGGTAGATTGTCAAAATAGAAGTTTGTAGAAGCATCTGTGGATGTTTGGTAGTACATAAGTCCGTTTTGCCATTTAAGTCCCGATACTTGATTAACCGGTTCGAAAGAGCTTGCCCTTAAATCTTTTAAATGTATAAACTCCATATCTCTATCGCTTCTGACAGTTAGCCTAACAGTTACCTTATCTCCAACCTTTAGTGACCTCTCTTCTGATATTGACATTAAACGTTGTCCTTCAGGAGTTGTTACTTCTACAAACATCATCTTTTCGATATCTAGCGAGCCGTCGCTCTTTTGAATCTTGTCCATATCTTCAAAATACTGAAGGTATAGTGCTCCCCATGAGGGTGAATTACCTTTGTGAGTTACGGAAACATTGGCCATATCTGGTGATATTTCTGTGCGGCTCCATGCCTCTTTGAAGTAACCAGTACCAAGTTCGCTGCTTTTAGGTTCTACTAGTTTATTGCCCAACGTAACTTTGGTAGTGCCATCTACAGAGAACCAGTCACTTCCACTGCTTAATAATGCATAAACAGCATCTGCTGTAGCGTGTGTGGACTCCCATAGCTGAGTTTGCTTTTGTTTTAACAACCATTTCTTCAAATTATCTATTTCATCATTTGTTGCTCCACCTATTTTAAAGGCATCCATAATAAATGTATGTACAGAAATGGAAGATTGCGACATAAATACATTTGCACGATTATTAGGCCAATACATTCCCATCTCATCAGAAACTACCGAATGCTCTCTATATGATTTAATTATATCTTGCAATACTCTTGTATTATTCTTCTTATTCATTAACCGAGCAATAAGCGAACGTTCGTAAAGACCGTAGCTAGTCCAGTTTTTCTCAACTACCGACAAATAAAAATTGTATAGTTCACTTACCTCTTTATCCATTTGATGCTGATTGTAAGAAGAGCGAACAAATAAATACTCAAGGTCGGTAGTGGAGATAGATTTAATATTTTTCCAATCTTTGTTATATTTCTTCAATGACTCGAACCTGCGAATTGCCTCAGCATCAATATATTTTATTGCATTCAGTTTCATTGAATTTACTTGATCAGAATCGATATCGATATTAAGGCCGGTTAATTGATTAAAGCCATAAAGTATATACTGTGTTATACTTATACTTGGTCTGAAACCTTTGAACCAGCTCCAGCCCCCTTCGGTAGTTTGCAAGTCTTGCAACCTTAATAAAGCAGTTTGAGTGATATTTCTATTACGATTAAGATCGAACAGCAATGACAACTTCTCTTTCTGCTCTGTTTCATTTTTAGCGTCTAGCACCCATGGAGTCTCTTGAAGTAGAATATTCTTAAGCTCCTCATTCTTTTCAAGATTAGATAGTAGAGTCTCCTCATTACCACCCTGCTTTTTCCATGAATCTATCAAAGCTGATACTCTTGGATAAGCCTTACCAATATGAGCACCTATTGAATTTGCATAAAAAGCAGCAAACCACGATACCGCATTATCACTTGTGGGCTCACCAAGAACCGTTAGTGCTTGAACTGCATACCAGGCAGGATTGGATGTAAACTCGAGAGTAAGTCTATAATTCTCTTGGGTAAGAGAATTGCTATTAAGTTTATCAAAATTGAAAGTTTTTGTTTCATCTCCATTCAAATCCATTCTCATGCTTTCGGTAACGAGCATACGGTTTGGAAGAATTGCCAAGGCGTGCTGTTCACCATCACTAAAGAGATTGCTTTGAGCAATAATTCTAATGCCTATGACATCAATATTATCTGGTACATCAAACATCCAATTGGCATCTGTTGAAGCAGCAGGATTAAGTGTGAACGACTGTTCTATATTGTCTAACAGGATATTATCTATTATTTCATCTGTGACAGGATTAAAGAATTCCATCCTGACCTTACCTTGTTGAACAGAATCTGATAAATTAGAGATCTTAGTGGATATACTAACTCTGTCACCTTGCCTTAAAAAACGAGGCATATTTGGTGTAATCATAAGTTTCTTTTGAGATACCGTAAAGGCTTCTGCAGTGGCATAATTTAACTTTTTATCATGAGCTAGCACTCTAAAACGCCAACGAGTATTATTCTCGGGTACGTCAAATACAATTTGAGTTTCACCTTTATCATTTGTTCTTAGCTGTGGATAGAAAAAAGCTGTTTCATTAAAATTCCTGCGTATTTGAGGAGCTTGGGTTTGGGAACCAGCTTGAGAGTCAACTTGGTTATCAAGTTTCGCATTTGATGGTGCAGGAGGTGGAGCCATTGATGATTCCGTAGCAACTTCAGCTTTATTAAGTTGTGCATATCCAACAACAATATTATCTGCGCTAGCATCTAAACTTCTAGTACCTCTTATCATAATTCCTTGCCCACTATAAAACGAAAAGCCAAACCAATTGAAGCGATCATACTCAAAAGATGTTACCTCCTTAAAAGATATCGGGTAATATGCATTTGCATTTTCTTTGTTAAATGACAGATCGATTGTGAGCATTCTCATAGAAATGTATCTATCGAAATTATAAAGCGACAAATTCCATGGGTGTGAAGGATAAATATTGTCTAGAGAAAAATCATACATTGAAGCTAACACTTCTGCTGCTCTCGGATTACCAAGAGTGTCTGTAATGCTAATACGCCATTCCTCTTTACCGCCTGGAATTATTTTATCTCTAAACACATCTAACTTTACTTTAATTTCATCCTGCTCTTTCTTGGGACGAAGCTCAGCTTTATGAGAATAGAATTTTTGGTCCTTAATATATGTAAGCATCAGACTTACACCATTTTTATATTCTTCTTTATATGGGAAAGAAAATAATTTGTTCTCATTATTCAACTCAATCCATCTTCGTTCTAAAAGATTGTTTTCCTGCCAAAGTTCGTATAAAACATTAACTCTTTCTGAAGCCCCCAATATTACTTCAGCGGCTTTATCTTTTGAGTAAGAATTGCTTTTTATGATAAACCAGTCGTTGGTCTTAATTGGAGGACGTTTATCTCCATAAGAGAAAACTACAAAGTCGTTTTGCGCTTCTATTGCGTTGCCTCTGTCATCCTCTGAGGTCAGTTTTAATCGATACTTACCCGACTCAAGTTTTGCAACTACCCTTTTAATTTCATCCTGATTACCAGTTTTAAACTCACCCTGAGACACTTGATTATTTATTGAATCATTCTCATGTAAGGAATAGATAGTATATATGCCACTTGCATCAATATTAGCACCATCGAGATTTTGAGCGCTTATTATTATTTCATCATCACTATTTTTCTCAAATAACGAAGGCATTTGAATAAGAAGAATCATTGAGATATCGCCAACTGTGACAGAGTAATTGGCCACTTGAGTTTCACCATTTATATCTGTAACAACTGCCTCAACATTAAATGACAAAACAGATCTGAGAGAAGTCTGATTATCGGACTTCTCGGGAGTGAAAGTTATATTGAAATTTCCATCTTCGTCTGTTGTTGCACTGCCTTGGGTATAATGCTCTGCAGAGCCACCCCATCGCCACCACCATGCTTGCTGACGAGTGATTGTCCATTCAACCAATGCATTCTGCAACTTAATACCAGAGAAGCTTTCGGCTTTGCCTATTAAAGTAATTTCTTCTCCGAACTTATAAGTCTTATCAATCTTTTCGAATGTAACTTCAAATGTGGGTCGCTTATACTCCTCTACTTGAAAGTTTGCACTACCATTTTTCGTTTCTATAGTAAAAGAACCGGGCAGTGTTCCCTGTGGTATAACAAATTCACCAGATACAGACCCGTATTCATTTGTAGTTAAAGTTTGCTTTGAAATTTCACGAGAATTGGCATCTCTAAGAATAAACTCAACACTTTTTTGTGTTTGCAGTAGATGCTCATTATTATTTGATTGAGTTGATATTGCTTTAAAAAAGACAGTTTGACCAGGGCGGTACAGACTACGATCGGTAAATATGTGTGTCGACTCTCTATCTACATCCTGATTATTGGACATGTTGTAATATGCATAGGGCAATCTGCTTAACATTAAACTATTATCATTACCCGATTCAACATTGTAGAAAACATCGTTATTGGGTATATTCTTGTGATATACTGCTAATCCGCTGGTATTGGTTGTTAAAGTCTCTACCAAAGTTAACTTTGTATCGCGCCAGTTGCCGGGTAGCTTATAGATATTAACTTTAGCATTTCTCACCGGCTTACCCGTAACTCTATCTACCACAAATAGATCGTATTTATCCTTAGATGATAATCGAGAGAATGCAGCCAGATCAGAAACTGTAAAGAAGTAATTGGCGTTTATGCCATATGACTCTAATTTAGGTGTTGAATCAAATTCAAGCATATATATGCCCGGCACGTCTACACCAATGGTGAATGTTGTATCATTGAATAAATACTCTTCGGATTTAGGTATCGGAATATTTATATCTTTAATGAATATTCTTTTATTATTAATCTCATAACTCGATCTCATTTGTGCCATTTGAACAACAATAGGAGAATTTATTCTATATAATTTGGCATTTAGAGATTTTATATTTCTGAAAGAGATGGTGAGCACCTTATCTGCTTTAATTGGGAAAGTTTTATTTCCTGTAATATTAAATTGAGGTTGCGTCATTGATGAAACCCTATTTTCCAAAATAGAGATTCTACTATATTCTGGAAATTTACGTATACTATTTACCAGTAACTCATACAGCTCTTTTGTTTTAGTGGCTTTAAGAAGGCTGTCGCTTTCTTCTATGCTGTATATTTCATTTTGATATATGTTTGCAAGCTTGTCAATTACCTCAACACTTAATGAATCTTCCTCCCATTTTTGAAGCAATTTTGTGAGTTGAGATTTAGTGTTTTCTGAATTACTATTATTTAATACAGAAAGCTTCTCCAAAAGATTTAATTCTGTTAAAAGAACTGCCCCTTTATTTCCTCTATCTAACAAAGAAGAAAGTAAATTGCGGTAGGTTTCATAAACCCACAAATTGTAGTCTGAAGGTATTATATTGAAATCGATTTTAACAAACTCTTCGGCAGACGCAAAGAGTGATTTTTGAGGAATCCCTTTTCGTGCAAGCGTTTTGCTTAGATCTTCATCAGATTCTAAAGATGCAAATACTTCTATAGCTCTGAGTGAAAGAAAATCAAACATAGTGGGATAATACTTGCGTGAATCTTTGCCAAGTTCAATAACTGCAGCGTAATCTTCTACTTTTGTATTAATCAATAGATTCTCGTTGGATAAAGAGGCGCTGAGATGCTCAACAACCTTATTATAGAATGTATTTTTGGTCCACTCCTTCATATCTGAAGGAACAAAATCGCCAAGCTCTGTACGCTGGTTGATAGTCCATTGCTCTTTTTGATAATATTGAAGATACAGTTCTCCCAACATTGAGTGTATTACCGACTTCTCGATTTCATCACTGCTTTTTTCAAGCATCTGATTTAGGTTTAGGAAGATAGTTGTATCATTTTGATTATCAATGGATATCTGATACTTACCTTGATGTATTAATGCCTTGATTATCTGAGGGCTATTTTTTTCATTTATAGCTTTTAAAAGAATTGCATCTACAACTTTCGAAGCAGATTGTGGCAACGATTTCTTCTCAAATTCTGCTACTTCCAACCACTCTTGGGTATAACTTACATCTTTCATAATTGGTCTGTTTTGCGCCGTTACACCTAAAACAGTAGTTAATATTAATAGTACAAGGATTACTTTTTTCATATTGATATTTTTCAATTATATACTTCATATAGACAAATGAATGGTAAATGTATAGTTTTATGGTTTTAACACCACTCCCATTCTTTTTTTGCCGTTTATTTTTATGATAATCGGACTTTCAAATTTAACGTGACGCACAAACTCGGTTTCATATTCTGCCGGCTGTTCATTTAAATAGCTCTCATTGAATAGACCTTCATTATGCATAAAAGGATTAATCGTGAAGTAACCAACACCGAAAGAAGTAAGATTTTGGAAAAAGTGTGTTCCTTGACTGGGCTCTATACGATAGCTCTCGATACCCGACTCTACAATTACTCGTGCTTGTGAGATATGAGGCCATTTTACTGGAATTCCTAACCATGGGTCTGAAGAGCCCCACCTGCCCGGACCGACAAGCACATAGTTGTTTCCATTTTGTATGAATTTTGTGTTAAGTGCTTCAATCTCTCTTGCTATAAGTGGATTTTTTGATGCATTAAAACTACTGCTTTTAACATATACTATATCACAGACATCATCTGATATTCCATTGCCAAGAGCATTTTTTGAAAATAAAATTGCGGTATCCAATTCTACTTCCTCAAGATTTTCGTGCATGACTTCTCTGTTGTCAACAATTGGTCTTATTTGTAGAACATAAAATGTGGCATTTTTTTGATCCTGTATATCTACTGCAAATTCTATCTCTACCGGTCTCCCCATCTCCTTTTGCCCTGCTTTTAGTAATTTGACAAAAGTTTCTGCTAACGGAAAAGTATCGTGTTGTAATATATTTGCAAATGATATAATCTTTCTGCCTCCTTCGTAATAACCATCGCGAATAATCTGATCTTGAGGATCGTAAGTGGAGGCAACATATTTTAATGGGCTTGTATTATCGGCCATCTTGAGACGTGATTTTACTAGATTGAAACTGTCATCAACAGTAAAATCTTTTGACACCGAATCGAGGTCTAAGGCATAAAACTGTGTTTGTGTCTCTTTTAATGCCAGATCGAGTGAACTTAATTGCAGAATGTTGGACGTATGCATAGGCGAAAAACGTAGTCCAGTATTACCATCTACAATATACTTGCCCAAACCGAATGCCATATTTATGATACCATCTTCAGATTTTTCGTTTCCAATTGGATAATAATTGATAGAACGGGCTACACCAGAAATAGCAGGGTAATATAGATTATCATATTTTGAACCAACCACCTCTTGTAACACAATTGCCATTTTTTCCTGATCGATAAGGTTTTGAGTGGCCGACATATACGCTTTGCTATCTTTATAGAAGACAGATGCATAAACAGCTTTAACTGCATCGCTTAAAAGACGCACCATTACATATTTATCATTTACGTATGGTATCATGTATGTTGAGTAAATACCGGCAAATGGCTGATACTGTGAATCTTCGAGCAAGCTGGATGATCGAATGGCGATTGGTGATTCTATTGCTTCAAAAAACACTAAAAAATCACTTACAAGCCTCTTTGGTAATTTAGCGGCAAGAAACTGTTTGAGTATTTGTTCATCTGGGCTATCGGCAAGCGCCGATTCGTAAAGCTGGTTTGCCTCCATAAACTCATCAAAAATATCTGTACAGAGCACAACAGTTTTTGGTGTAGTTACAGGAAGATTAGTATGATTATTAAGTTCGAGATGAGTTTTTACCATATAACCAATAAAAGCTAGCCCTCTTCCTTTACCTCCGAGTGAGCCTTCGCCAATTCTTGCGAAATTTGAATATTGATCGAATCTGTCTTTCTCAAAAACTGCTACAACACCAGTGTTTTTCATCCTACGGTATTGTACGATAGTTGCATATATTAATTCACGTGCATCGTTCATATTGGCATACTCAGAAACATCAATTTTTTTGAGCATCTCGGCAACGGGAAACATGGCACGTGAATAGAAAAAGCGTGAGAAATGATTGTGTGAAAGGTGGTAGTAAAGAGAATCATCGGGTATATTTCTAATATTCATTTGAAGCTCCTTAAGATTTCTGATACGGAAAATCTCTTTACCTGTACCCGGATCGGAAATAATGAAATCCCCAAATCCAAGGTTCTCTTTAATAGCCTTGTAAAGATCTTGTGGAAATGTTTTTGAGTTTTTATCTATGAAAAGATCTTGTGTGTTCTCAATATATTTACGGTTGTCAGATTCTGAAGAAGTATATATAAAAGGTATGTCAGGGTCTATTGATCTTATCCATTCGCCTAATTTCATTCCTGCCAATTTATCTTTCACTCCATCGCGATTAAAACTCATATCGCTTATTACTCCAAGCATATTATCTCCATACTTTTTGTAGTATGATACTGCCTCTTCATAATTTCGGGCAAGTAAAATTTTAGGACGACCCCTCATTCTGAGCATTTGGAGGTGATCGTTTAGAGCCTCTTTTGAAAAGTCTTTTGATTCAGAAAGCACAAATTTATAAAGCAGTGATAGTGCCGAAGAATAAAAACGAACTGAATCTTCTACAAGCATAATAGTTTGAACACCAACTGTGCTAACGTCATGCTCCACATTTATGCTATCTTCTATAAGTTTAATTATTGCTAAGAGCAAATCGGTATCTCCCAACCAGCTAAATACATAGTCGATACCACTTAAATCTTCTCTGCTGAGCGACTTTGTAACTGCTTTTGAGAAAGGTGTTAAAAGAACAACAGGTATTCGTGGATATAGCTCTTTCAATTGCTTTGCAAGCATAAAAGTATCGCTGCTATCCATATTTGGCATACAAATAATTAACTCATAATTGCTGTATTTTAATTCGGCCAGCGCTTCTTTGTTACTGCTTACTTGGGTAAAGCGAGGTGGATATCGGAGGTTAAGAGAGGTATATTCATTGAATATTTGTTCATCTACTCGCCCATCATCTTCGAGTATGAACATATCGTATCTTGAAGCCACCATAAGTATATTATAAATACGCTTATTCATCAAATTCACGAAAGGGGTATCTCTAAATCTTAGCTGGCTTATATCGTGGGCTCTAATTACCGAGTTGGAAGTTTTCAGTTTCATATACTCAACACTTTTATATTAATTATCAAATATATATCAAATAATGTAATCTGTATTATTTTGCATCCAAAGTTACAATGTAATGGTTTAAAATGGTGGATTAATGTTTGTTTATTGATTTATAAATAGTATAATTATAACTAATAGGATTTCCATGAATCATTTTTTTTATCTATTTTTGGTTTAATAATAAAACCACTTTTGAAAATGAAGAAATCTCTTTTTATCTCAATATTTATATTTTTTGCCATCCTTGCTACTGCATTTGTTCTGCTTACTGCAGGCAAAGAGCTTGAGAAGATGGAATCTGAAAAGCCACATGTACTTTCGATGACTGCTTCGGTGGAAATTCCCGAGAAAATGAATTTCGCCGGTGAAGAAATTATATTCGACAGATATGACAAGCGTGAGAGAATGGATAGGGAGTTAAATAGCTTTACCTACTTTCATTCTACTACACTGTTGCTCTTCAAACGTGCCAATCGTCTTTTCCCTATAATTGAACCTATACTTAAAAGAGAAGGAGTGCCCGATGATTTGAAGTATTTGGCAGTTATTGAGAGTAGCCTCGACTGGAGAGCAGTTTCTCCTGCTAATGCTGTAGGATTGTGGCAGTTTTTACAAACAACCGGCAGAGAGCATGGTCTGGAAGTGAGAACTGATGTGGATGAGCGTTATCATGTAGAAAAATCGACAGTTGCTGCTACTAAATATTTAATGGATGCATATCGCAGATATGGGTCATGGAGTGCCGCAACAATGGCATACAATGGGGGTCAGGGTAGAATAACCAATTCATTGAGCAATCAGCGTGCTGAAGAAGCACTTGACTTGTGGCTTGTTGAGGAAACCTCGAGATATTACTACAGGATGATGGCTATTAAACAGATATTTGAGCATCCCAGACAGTATGGGTTTGTAATTAAACCTGAGCATCTTTATAAACCAATGGATTTTAAGAGGGTTACAATTACAAATTCAATCCCCGATTTAGTTGCATTTGCAAGGGATAATAACATTACGTATGCACAACTAAAAGATTTCAACTCATGGCTAAGAAGCGATAAGCTGAATAATGCTTCTGGTAAATCTTACACATTACTAATACCAACCAAAGACGATCTCTACTACAAAAGTGGAGATAGACCAAAGGTTCACAATCCTGTATGGGTTAGTGAATAAACTTTTAAGGTTATCAATCGTTAATACATATTATGAATTCTGAAACAGAACAGATACATGTGTATGGTGCCCGTGTACACAATTTAAAAAATATTGATGTTACAATTCCACGCGACTCGCTTACCGTAATTACCGGTTTGAGTGGAAGTGGAAAATCATCTCTTGCATTTGACACCATTTTTGCTGAGGGACAGCGACGTTATATTGAAACATTTTCGGCATATGCTCGTGGATTCCTTGGGAAGATGGAACGCCCGGATGTGGATAAAATAACCGGACTTAGCCCTGTAATCTCAATAGAACAGAAAACTACTAACAAGAATCCCCGCTCAACAGTTGGAACTTCAACTGAGGTTTATGATTTCCTGCGACTACTTTTTGCGCGTGCAGGTGAGGCATACTCGTACCTTACCGGTGAAAAGATGGTTAAGTATACAGATGAGCAGATTCTTGAACTAATTCTTGAGAAATATATTGGAAAGAAAATATATATTCTTGCACCTGCAGTAAGAAATAGAAAAGGTCATTACAAAGAACTTTTTGAGCAGATTCGCAAAAAAGGGTACTTAAATGTTAGGGTGGATGGTGAAGTAAAAGAGATTTTGCCCGGAATGAAAGTGGACAGATACAAGAATCACAGTATTGAAATATTGATTGACAAATTAGTTGTATCTAATAAATTTGCTGATAAGCTTAAGGCTAGTGTTAGAACTGCAATGAAGCAGGGGTCGGGACTTATTATGATTCAGGATGTTGAGGCCGGTGAAGTAAGGCATTATAGCAGAAGTTTAATGTGCCCATCAACTGGTCTTTCTTATAGTGAACCTGCTCCACACAACTTTTCATTCAACTCTCCACAAGGTGCTTGTCCCAAATGCAAAGGTATTGGAACAGTAGATCAGGTAGATGCGGAAAAGATTATTCCAAATCCTGAGCTAAGCATTGCTGCAGGAGGAATTATACCGCTTGGTAAGGAGAAAAGCAATATGCTTTTTTGGCAAATTACAGCCATCTGTGAGAAGTATGGCGTAACTCTTAAAACTCCAATCAACATGATTCCTGAAGAGGCTATGGAAGAGATTCTATACGGCACTAACGAACGATTGAAGATAAAAAATGAGTCTTTGGGCAACTCAAACTATATGGTTAGCTACGAAGGGGTGGCAAAATATATTGAGATGCAGCAGGAAGAGGATGCTTCGGCAACAGCACAGAAATGGGCGGGACAATTTATCACAACTTCTATTTGCCCCGAATGTAGTGGTCAACGGTTAAATAAAGAGGCACTTCATTTTAAGATAAACGATAAAAACATTTCTCAGCTTGCAGATATGGATATCCAGTCGTTATACGATTGGTTTGCAGATTCTGACACTGAAGTTTCTGAAAGACAGCGCTTAATAGCTGTTGAAATAAAAAAAGAGATAATGACCCGACTACAATTTCTGCTTGATGTGGGTCTGGATTATCTATCGCTCTCTAGAGCTTCTGCATCTCTTTCGGGTGGTGAAAGTCAAAGAATTAGACTTGCCACTCAAATTGGCTCGCAGCTTGTAAATGTTTTATATATTTTGGATGAACCAAGCATTGGGCTTCACCAGAGAGACAATCACCGACTTATCAATTCACTCAAAAAATTGCGTGATTCGGGCAATTCTGTAGTTGTGGTAGAGCATGATAAAGATATGATGCTTGCATCAGACTATATAGTAGACATGGGCCCTTTTGCCGGTATAAAAGGAGGTGACGTTGTATTTGAAGGTATCCCATCTGAGATGCTTAAAAAGAACACCTTAACCTCTAACTACCTCAACGGAAAGCTGGAAATTGCTATCCCCGAAAAAAGGAGAAAAGGGAACGGAAACTATTTGATTATAGAAGGTGCATCAGGCAACAACTTGAAAAATGTAACTGCTAAATTCCCTCTTGGAACACTAATAAGTGTGACAGGAGTTTCTGGTAGTGGAAAATCAACTCTTATAAATGAAACACTACAACCAATTCTTAGTCAAAAGTTTTATCGCTCACTAAAAGATCCTCTTGAATTTAAATCTGTAAAGGGTATAGAGCATTTGGATAAAGTTGTTAGTGTAGATCAATCTCCTATTGGCAGAACTCCTCGTTCTAACCCGGCTACATATACCGGTGTTTTTTCTGATATAAGAAACCTGTTTGTAAATATGCCTGAAGCAAAAATAAGAGGATACAAACCGGGCAGATTTTCATTTAATGTAAAAGGTGGAAGGTGTGAGAAATGTAAAGGAAACGGCTATAAAACTATAGAAATGAATTTCCTGCCAGATGTGATGGTTCCATGTGAAGAGTGTAGAGGAAAGAGGTACAACCGCGAAACATTGGAAGTACGTTATAAAGGAAACTCGATTGCTGATGTTCTTGATTTAACCATTAATGCAGCAGTTGATTTTTTTGAGAATATACCTAATATATTGCATAAGATTAAGGTTCTGCAAGAGGTGGGACTTGGATACATAAAACTTGGACAATCGTCAACAACTCTTTCGGGTGGTGAGAGCCAGCGTGTGAAGCTTGCAACTGAACTTGCTAGAATTGATACTGGTAGCACTCTTTATATTTTGGATGAACCCACAACAGGTTTGCATTTTGAAGATATCAGAGTTTTACTAACAGTATTAAATAAGCTTGTGGATAAAGGCAATACTGTAATTGTAATTGAGCATAATCTTGATATAATAAAATGTGCAGATTATATTATTGACCTGGGTCCTGAAGGTGGTGAAAGAGGTGGAACAATACTTGCTACAGGTACACCCGAAGTGATTGTCAAAAGTAAAGAAAGCTTTACCGCCAAGTTTCTTTTAGAAGAATTGAAGTAATTATATTTAGTAAAATCACTTTCATAATGAGTTTAACGTTAAAATACAAATTTGTTTGAACTTTTTAAACAGACCCATTGTTTACTAATTGAAATAAGCATAATATATATATTATTATAGTTTTTAAGAAGATATGGCAAATATAACATTTAAAGGTAACCCTGTAAATACAGTTGGTGAACTTCCTGCAATAGGCACAGAAGCACCAGATTTTAGTTTAGTAAACGGTCAGCTTTCTGAAGTAAAGTTATCAGATTTTAAAGGAAAAAATGTAGTTCTTAACATTTTCCCAAGTCTTGATACTGGTACTTGTGCAGCATCGGTTCGCCGATTCAACAAAGAAGCTACTGCACTAGATAATACAGTGGTACTTGGTATATCTGCCGACCTCCCTTTTGCGGCTAACAGATTCTGCTCTGCAGAAGGTATAGAAAATGTAGAGACGCTTTCTACTTTCCGTGATACGGCTTTTGCCAATGAATATGGCTTGTTAATGGCAGACGGACCTCTTAAGGGTCTTTTGGCTAGAACAGTTGTAGTAATTAATCCGGAAGGGAAAGTTGTTTATACAGAGCTGGTTCCTGAGATTGCACATGAACCAGATTATAATTCTGCAATCAACTCGATAGTGTAGTTTGTTTCATGAAGATTGTGTTAACAAGGAAGGTCTGCGAAGTGATTCGCGGACCTTTCGCAATATATAGAATATCAATATTATAGATAATTGTATACATTCAATTAAAATATAACTTTAGAGCTAATACTTTCAATCTAAGTTTCTTTTTCTTAAATTTGTACTTTAAATTTCAGAAATAGCTTCACCCTACTTATGGCAAAAAGAAAAAGGAAGAGAACATCTTCAACAAAAAAAAAGAGTGCAATCTTGCTCCAATTCTTAAAAAGTGAACGCACTCACTTTATACTTGGAGTGATTATTGCCTTTTCAGGTATATTTATGCTTCTTGCTATAATTTCATTCTTCTTCACAGGCGCGGCCGATCAGAGTATAGTACTTAATGCTACATATGGTGAACTGGTAAGATCTAATACGATTGAAGTAGAGAATTGGACTGGCGCTGGGGGTGCATTTATTGCCGAAAGGTTGGTGAATGACTGGTTCGGAATATTTTCTGCTTTGATTCCTGCTTTCTTTATATACATTGGATTGCGGTTCATGAATGTTTCGAACTTTCATTTTCTAAAGGCGCTATTTATAACTGCATTCGGACTTATTTGTGGTTCCATAACAAGTGCTTTTATCTTCGACAAGCATCTTCCTCATTCTCATGTTAAATGGGGAGGAGCTCACGGCAATCAGGTTGAAGAATTGCTTGAAAGCAGTATTGGCTGGCCAGGGATTGTATTACTAATCATTCTTTTTATCATTATAACTGTGGTTATGGTAAAAAAAAGTTCAATGTATAAGATTCAGAAATCGCTGGTTGACAACAAGCCATCTTTTATGAAATCTGAAGCTATATCTGAAACAATCCTTGAAACTGAAGAAGAGTTTAATATAGAAGAAAACAAAGAGCCAGGATTTTTTAAACGTTTTATTAATAATGCAAAGATTAGATTAGCAGCACCTAAATCTGAAGAAATTATAGATACAGATGAAAGTGTTGTTGTAGAACCTATTCCTGTGAAAAAAAGCGAATCTTTGATATCTACAAATGCACCTACTACAATAACATCCACTATAAAGGGCACTACAGATGATGGTGAATTTGAAATAATTATACCGGGTGAAGATGAGAAGATTGAGAACCTTCATCCTGAAAATGATAAAAACAAATCGTTATTTAAATCTAAGATTTTGGGTAGTGACGAAGAGTATGATCCTAGAAAAGATCTTTCTTCATTCAAATTCCCTACTCTCGACTTGCTCAAAATTTACAATACAGGTAATCGCGAAGTGAATATGATTGAGCAGAATGAGAATAAAGATAAAATCATTCATACACTGCGCAATTACGGAATTGAAATAACATCTATTAAAGCAACAGTTGGTCCAACTATAACACTTTATGAGATAGTACCTCAAGCAGGGGTAAGAATTTCGAAGATTAGAAATCTTGAAGATGACATTGCATTGAGTCTTTCTGCTTTGGGAATACGTATTATTGCACCAATGCCAGGCAAAGGAACGGTTGGTATTGAAGTTCCTAACAAAGACCCTCAAATAGTTTCAATGCACTCTGTACTGTCTTCTAAACGCTATCAGGAATGCGATTATGAGTTGCCTGTTGCACTTGGGAAAACTATTACTAACGAGGTATTCATTTTCGATCTTACCAAGATGCCTCACTTGCTTGTTGCAGGGGCTACAGGGCAAGGCAAGTCTGTAGGTCTTAATGCAATTATAACTTCGTTGTTATATAAAATGCATCCTTCGGAGATGAAGATGGTACTTATTGACCCTAAGATGGTTGAGTTTAGTTTATACTCAACTATTGAACATCATTATCTTGCAAAACTTCCTGATGAGGAGAAACCAATTATTGTTGATGTAACTAAAGTAACACAGACACTTAATTCTCTTACAAAAGAGATGGACGACCGGTATGAGTTGCTAATGAAAGCACATGTAAGAACAATAAAAGAGTATAACGAAAAGTTTAAAAACAGACGACTGAATCCAAATAACGGTCATAAGTTTATGCCTTATATCGTTGTAATTATTGATGAATTTGGTGATCTAATTATGACTGCAGGTAAGGAGATTGAAATGCCTATTGCCCGAATTGCGCAGAAAGCCCGTGCTGTAGGAATTCATATGATAATAGCTACCCAGAGACCTACAACAAATATTATAACCGGAACAATTAAAGCTAACTTCCCTGCTAGAATGGCTTTTAGAGTTACATCACAGATAGACTCTAGAACTATTCTTGATATGAGTGGTGCAAACCAGCTTATTGGCCGAGGTGATATGCTTTTTTCGCAGGGCAGTATAATTACTCGTATACAATGTGCATTTGTTGACACTCCAGAATTGGATAATCTGACTAAATATATTGCAAAACAACAAGGTTACGATACAGCATACCCATTGCCAGAAGTAACTACAGAGGCAGCAACTGGTCCTGGTGCTGTTGATTTAAACGACAGGGATGTTTTGTTTGAAGAAGCAGCTCGGCTTATTGTAGTGCATCAACAGGGCTCAACTTCTTTAATTCAAAGAAAATTCTCGATAGGTTATAATCGTGCAGGAAGACTTATGGATCAGCTTGAAACTGCTGGAATTGTTGGAGGTACACAAGGAAGTAGACCGCGTGAGGTGTTTATTCAGGACGAATATTCACTAGAAAAACTGCTCGATTCTTTAAACTAAACAAGATTAAACTTAGTTCTGCTATTATTGTCTTATAGTTAAATTAATAGCATATAATATGAAAAAGAGCATTTTTACAATATTGACACTACTTTTTGCAGTGGGGGTGTTTGCCCAAAACTCAGCTGAATCAAGAAAAATAGTTGATAAAACATACAACGATTATATCTCTTCTGAGGGTATTAAATTATCCTTTATATTTACTACTCTAGACTCTGATGGAGACGAGTATGATTCTCAAAAAGGAGTTGCATCTATAAAGGGTAATAAATTTCATCTTGAGATGAACGACATGATTGTGTGGTTTGATGGTAAAACACAATGGGTACTTATGAAAAGTATTGACGAAGTAAATATAAGTAACCCGTCTGATAGTGAATTAGCATCGATTAGCCCTCTTGCATTATTGGGATTATATAAAGATGGTTATCTATTAAAAGCTCCGATAAGTAAAACCGTCAATAATATAAATGCTCACTTGATTGAAATGACTCCTATGGATGCTAATAAGGAGTTTAAATCAATAAATATTTATGTTGATAAACTATCGGGAAGACTTACGCAAGCTCTTTTTACTTTGAAAAACAATATGAAAACGAAGATAGATATTACAGACTACAACGATAATTATAAATTCAGTGATAGTGATTTTGTATTTGATAAATCTGAATACAAGGATACTGAAGTAATTGATTTAAGATAATATTCTACGCTATTTCATCTGTTTAACCCAAATAGATAATTGTAATATCCGTTTAATAATAAGGGGAATATTAGTATCTTTGAGCTAATAAAAAAAACTATTAAAATATGAGAGATAAAGTTCGCTGTCTGATTTTAGGATCAGGTCCTGCTGGATATACTGCAGCTATATATGCTTCGAGAGCAAATTTGGAACCTGTACTTTATGAAGGTATGGAACCAGGCGGGCAATTAACAACAACTACTGATGTTGAGAATTTCCCTGGTTATCCTGAAGGTATTACAGGACCTCAGATGATGGAAGATTTAAAAAAGCAGGCTCAACGGTATGGCGCTGAAGTGTTATCTGGAAGAGGAACTGCGGTTGACTTCTCTACACATCCACTTAAAGTGACCATTGATGACGAAAAAGTGATTGAGGCTGATACTGTAATTATATCAACAGGCGCGACAGCTAAATATTTGGGACTGGAAGATGAAACTAAGTATGCCGGACAAGGTGTTTCAGCCTGTGCTACTTGCGATGGTTTTTTCTACAGGAAGAAAAGAGTTGCTGTTGTTGGTGGAGGCGATACCGCTTGTGAGGAAGCTACGTATCTATCAGGATTGGCAGATAAAGTTTACATGATTGTTCGTAAACCTTATCTACGAGCTTCAGAAATTATGAAGGAGAGGGTTATGAACAATCCAAAGATTGAGATACTATTCGAGCATAATGCCGTAGGTCTTTTCGGAAATAATGGTGTTGAAGGGGCTCATCTCATTAAGCGTATGGGTGAACAGGATGAAGAGAAAATTGATATTGAAATTGATGGCTTCTTTCTTGCTATTGGTCATAAACCCAACACTGAAATCTTTAAAAATTATATTGAGTTGGATAATGTAGGCTATATAAAAACTGAACATCCTACTACAAGAACTAACATTGAAGGTGTTTTTGCTTGTGGCGATGTGGCTGACCCTATTTATCGTCAGGCAGTAACTGCCGCAGGTACAGGCTGCCGTGCTGCAATGGATGCCGAACGATATTTATCTGAAAAAGGTTTGTAAGTTTTTAGATATTAAAGAATATAAAATTAAGTGTCTCAGATAATTGATTATCTGAGACACTTTTTTAATGTAGTATTTGTATGTTTTCTTGAATTCTTTATTTATAAATATTATTATTAAATACCATTATTTGCAATTATCTGTATTTAATCTTATATTTCATTAAAACCGCTTTAGTAATGAATATATCATGTTAACTAGATTTTATAAATGTATTTATTACTCTTATATTTGTATACATATTTAAAAATGCCAACAATATTTTAAGGTTTGCTAGGTTATCTACTACATATTTTAAATATATAGGGCTATATGATCTTATATTACTAATAATTAATTAATTAAAAAGAGAGAATGAAAAGAAACAAATTATTTGACTTGAGAGGTGTATTGACTCTTTTTCTGAGTTTAATAGCCTTGTCGATTTCTGCTCAAACAGTTACCGTGAGTGGTACAATAAAAGACGATACCGGTTTCGAGGTTATTGGAGCTACCGTTATCGTTGAAGGAGACGCAACTCGTGGGACGGTTACAGACATTGATGGAAATTACACTTTAACAAATGTGCCTACAAATGGTGCACTGCAAATCAGCTATGTTGGTATGAGAACGCAGGTAGTTCCAGTTGAGGGAAGATCAACTATAGATATATTACTAGCATCAGACACAGAACTTCTTGATGAGGTGGTGGTTGTGGGTTTTGGTACGCAAAAGAAAGAAAATCTTACTGGTGCGGTTTCGGCAGTGAGCTCGGATGAACTTACAGCACGTCCTGTAAACAACGTAGTTGAAGCTCTGCAGGGTGTTGTCCCGGGTATGAATATCTCTACAGGTATAAGTGGAGGTGCATTAAACTCGACACAAAGATTTAACATTCGTGGAGTTGGGACCATCGGCACAGGCTCTAGTGTTTCACCATTAGTTCTTATTGATGGCATGGAAGGTGATATGAACACCCTTAATCCAAATGATATTGAAAGTATTTCTGTACTTAAGGATGCTGCTGCTTCATCAATTTATGGATCACGTGCTCCTGGTGGTGTTATTTTAATTACTACAAAGAAAGGTAAAGAAGGAAAGCCATCTGTAAACTATAATAATAGTTTCAGATTTCTTTCTCCTCTGAATATGCCTGAGATGGCTGATTCATATAGTTTCGCTAATGCTATTAACGATCAGTTAGGTAACGGTGGGCAAGCTCCCATGTATAGCGAAAATAAACTTCAACAAATATTGGATTTCCAGCAAGGTAAATCTGGACAGTTTATGTGGGAACGCAATGGTCGCTGGAACTCGTTTGATGACCCTGAAAGACAAGATATTATGCCTGCAGGGAATACCGATTGGTTAAAAACACATTTTGGAAACAGTTTTACTCAAGAACACTCATTAAGTATTAATGGTGGTGGAGAAAACGTTCAGTACTACTTTTCTGGTAATTACCTAAATCAAGGTGGTTTATTAACATATGGTGACGATAGCAAACAAAGATATTCTGTTAATGCAAGAATAAACAGCAAGCTAGCCGATTGGTTAAAAATGGGATATACAGCTCGTTTTAGCAGAACTGATTATGAAGCCCCTACTCATACGGGAGGTAATGATATAGTTTGGAACCAATTCTATTTTGACATGTTTAGATTTTGGCCAGTAATTCCTTTAAAGGATCCAAATGGATACTATACAGCTGAATCTCAAGTGTATCAGATTCAAAATGGTGGTCGCGAAAAGACTCAAAATGATGTTTTAACACAACAGCTTTCATTTACTTTGGAGCCAGTTGATAACTGGATTACTAATGTTGAATTGAATTATAAAACTAGTAATCATTTCAGACACAGAAATTGGCAAACAACTTATGCTTATGATGTGAACGAAATACCATATTCTATTTCTAATAATACAACTACAGTTAATGAATATGCATATAAGAGTAATTTCTTTAATCCAAATATCTTCACAGAATATAGTACGGAGTTAGGTTATGGACATAATGTTAAAGGTTTACTTGGATTTCAAGCTGAAGTATATACCGATAGAAATTTATCGGGTACACAAGACAATATTGCAGCTGGAATTCCTACATTAAATACTACTACTACAAATGCACGAACTGGTGGTGGATATGGTCATTGGGCAACTGCAGGATATTTTGGACGTGTAAACTACGACTACCTGGGACGTTATCTTGTTGAAGCCAACTTACGTTATGACGGAACTTCGAGATTCCTTGCTGATCAGCGTTGGAATTGGTTCCCATCATTCTCATTGGGATGGAATATTGCAAGAGAAGAATTCTTTGAAGATTACACAGATATTGTAAGTAACCTGAAACCAAGACTTTCATGGGGTCAGTTGGGTAATCAGAACACAGACAATTGGTATCCATTCTATAGAGTTATCAATAGAGGTAATGCTAATGGATCGTGGTTACTTAATGGTCAAAGACCAAATACTTCTGCAGAGTCTTCACTTGTGTCTGCACTTCTTACATGGGAGAAAACTCAAACTCTTAACATAGGTGCCGACTTATCAATGTTACGCAACAGATTGAATGCATCTTTTGACTGGTATCAGCGAAAATCACTTGATATGGTGGGTCCAGCTCCGGAGCTTCCACATATATTAGGTATTGGAACTCCACGTGTCAATAATCTTGATATGACATCTAAAGGTTGGGAAATTCAACTTAACTGGAGAGACATTGTTGGGGACTTCAGATATGGAGCAACTTTCTCATTGTCGGATAATAATGTTACAATTGATAGCTACCCTAACGAATCAAAATCACTTTCTCTGTATTATCCGGGAGCAGTAATTGGCGATATATGGGGATATGAGACTGTGGGAATTGCAAAAACTAATGAAGAAATGCAAGCTCACTTAAACTCAATGAACAATGGTGCGCAAAGTGCACTGGGGTCTAATTGGGGAGCAGGTGATATTATGTATAAGGATTTAAATGGTGACGGGAAAATTGACGGTGGAAAAAACACTGTTGATGATTCGGGAGACCGCAAAATTATTGGTAATTCAAATTCAAGATATAATTTTGGTTTAAATCTGGATGCAGATTACAAAGGATTTGACCTGAAAGTATTCTTGCAAGGGACTCTTAAGAGAGATTACATGCCAGGTGGTGGTACAACTGTATTTTGGGGTGCCGTAGGATATTGGCAAACCAACTTCTTTGAACCACATCTAGACTACTTTAGACCTGAAGGCACAAATAGTCCACTTGGAGCTAATGTTGAGGCATACTATCCACGTCCTCTTGAAAATGGAAGAAATAGAAATAGCCAAACAAGATATTTGCAAAATGCAGCATATGCTCGCTTAAAGAACGTTACACTTGGTTATACATTACCGCAATCTTTAACTGAGAATCTAAGTGTTTCTAATTTAAGATTCTTTGTTTCAGGTGAGAACCTGCTTACTATTACTAAATTGAAAATGTATGATCCCGAAACAGTTGGTGTTGGAGGATGGGATGGAGCTACATACCCGCTTTCTAAAACATTCTCTGTTGGTTTGACAGTAACCCTTTAATAATTTAGTTAAATAAAACAATGATGAAAAAATATATAAAACTATCAATATTA
Organism: Fermentimonas sp.; assembly: GCA_015478775.1. Classification (GTDB taxonomy): domain Bacteria; phylum Bacteroidota; class Bacteroidia; order Bacteroidales; family Dysgonomonadaceae; genus Proteiniphilum. Next base: position 345,375 of record JADMKP010000007.1, read on the forward strand.
ACAGCTATTGTTGCTCTGTTTATTGGGTGTGACTCTTTCCTTGATAGAGAGCCTCTTGATCAGGTAACTCCGCAGATGTACTTCAGAACTGTTGACGATCTGGCAGCTTATACTATAAACAATTACACATTTCAAACTGTAACTTCCGGCTATGGTCTTAATTTGTTTGGAATAGATAATCATACTGATAATCAAGCTGGAACAGGCTATCCTACATTTTGGCAGCCAGGAGAGAAAAAAGTCCCTTCTGGCAGTGGTGGCTGGGACTGGGGTAATATCCGTTCTAACAACTATTTCTTCGAGAATGTACTACCAAAATATGAAGCTGGTGAAATAAGTGGTAATCAAGATCACGTTAAACATTACATTGGAGAAATGTATGTTATAAGAGCTTATAACTACTTTGATAAACTAAAAGCATTTGGAGATTTTCCAATCGTAACTGAAGTATTAACAGATACTGAAGATCTATTAATTGAAGCGAGTAAGAGAAAACCTAGAAATCAGGTTGCTAGATTTATTCTGGAAGACCTTGATAAAGCGGCTGATTTATTAATGGTAACTCCTCCTAATGGTAAAAATAGAATATCAAAAAATGTTGCTCATCTTTTAAGAGCACGTGTTGCACTATATGAAGGAACATGGGAAAAGCATCACAAAGGGACTTCATTTGTACCAGGAGGCACAGGATGGCCAGGCAACCAAGCTGATCTTCAGGGTTTCAATATAGATGCAGAGATCTCATACTTCCTTGATGAAGCAATGAAATCTGCTAAGATAGTTGGTGACCAAATGGTAAATAGCCTGGCTGTAAACACCGAGACGGCAGAAGGAATGGACTCTTCTTTGAATTCCTTAAATCCATATTATATGATGTTTGCTGATGAGGATATGGAGAAGTATGATGAAATTCTGATGTGGAGAGAATTCAACAGATCGGTAGGTATTATAAATAACCTACAGATGGAACTAACTCGTAATGGTGGTGGATCTGGTTGGACAAAAGGAATGATAAATTCATTTGTTATGAGCAATGGTTTACCAATTTATGCCCCAGGATCAGGTTATAACACTGACTGGGAAAAGGAAGGTGTTAATGAAACTCTTCAGAATAGAGATTCAAGAATAGTAATTTTCACTAAAAAACCTGGTGATGTTAACTTTTATCAAACTGATGGTTCTCCTGCAATTGCTGACATAAGATTAATATTTGGTGATGCAGGTAGTCAGTCAACAACCGGATTTATGATCAAAAAAGGTAAGCATTACTCTCCTGTAATGGCACAAGACCACAATGCGGGTACAAGTGGAGGTATAGTGTTTAGAGGAACAGAAGCTATGCTAATTTACATGGAAGCTTCATATGAAAAGAATGGTACAGTTGACGCTACTTCAAGCAACTATTGGAAAGCTTTACGAAGAAGAGCAAATGTTGATGAAGATTTCAATAAAACAATTAATGCTACTATAATGAGCGAGGAAGCAAAAGGTGACTTTGGTGCTTACTCTCATGGTCAACTTATAGATCCTGTTTTGTATAATATTCGTAGAGAACGCCGAAATGAACTTGCTGCCGAGGCATTTAGATGGGACGATTTAAAACGTTGGAGAGCATTAGATCAGCTTAAAAACAACCCATATAAAGTAGAAGGCATGCGTTTTTGGGGAACTGATTATGAAACTCAACTTGCCGATCTAACATTAGTTAATCCGGCGACCGGTAATATGTCTTCGCCTTCATTAAGCGATTATATTTTACCTTACGAAAAGATTACTGTAAATAATAATATTGCCGCTCAGGGTGGTTTCCTATTTACTCCTGCACACTATCTAGAGCCGATTGGCATGGATGTATTCAGACTTACATCTTCTGATAAGTCTAATTACACTACTTCGGTAGTATATCAAAATCCAGGGTGGAGTACACAGGCACAAACCGGAGCTACAGATGTTGAATAGAAATCACTACGCATATAGATATATATGACTAGTATAAATTAAGCCGCTCTCGTTATGAGGGCGGTTTTTTTATCTTAACTTTTCCTGTAATAAAAATTAATGCTACTTTTGTATAGAAACAACTAATTTGATTCTTCTATATCGCATTTATGAAAAATATAATAATATTGATTGCTATTCTATTTAATGTAATGTTAGTTGAAGCACAAACATTGAATGGAACTTACAAAAACGGCTCAGATTCGCTTTTTTTCTCCAATGAGCATATAACTTTCCGAATAAGTGGTTTTGGAGGTTTATCATCTGCCCTTGTGGGTGAAGGTAGTTACGAAATTGTGGACACTTATATACTTGTACATACAGATGAATATAGTGGGATGAAATCGAACTTTGAGGAGTTAGAAGGCTCTAAAAAAGATACTTGTGTTGTGAAAGTAGTAGCAGATAACAATTATCCTGTGCAAGGTATTTTGATTGAATCGAAAAACAAATCGGGTAAAACAATTAATGCAGGAGTAACAGGAAATGACGGCACGGTATATTTAACTGATAATGAGAAGAGTATTAATATAGTAGCTTCTGCAATGGGATATAATTCAATAGCTTTTGACTACAAGGCTGGGAGCGACTATCGTATAAGATTAGCCGATAATGATGTAATAGAAGAGACAACTGCCGTTCTTAGATATAATGTAATTGATGAAGAAACTATATCCATTATATTATTAACCGACAACTTCAATATTGAAAAGAAACGAGAAGAAGAACTGAAGAAACTAGAGAAGAGGGCACGCAAAAGTAATAGACTGGACAAACGCTACAAGAAAGAGTTTGAACCATTTGATGATATATACTAGTTATATATTTATTACTTTTTTTTATGACAATAGCTTTCTTACTATTCCAGAAATAACACCACCCTCAGCTTTACCGGCAAGCTCTTTAGTGGCAATTGCCATCACCTTGCCCATATCTTTCATTGATGAAGCTTCGGTATCGAGGATTACTTTTTTTACTATTGACTCAATTTCGTCAGTTGAAAGCTGAGCAGGAAGAAATTCCTGAATAACATTCATTTGCTCAATCTCTGTTTCTGCTAGGTCGGAACGATTTTGTTGTGAATAAATCTCAGCACTTTCTTTTCGCTGCTTAACCATTCTCTGCAGGATAGAAATAGCTTTGTCATCTGATAGCTCATCACCTCCTCCTTTTGCTGTTTTGGCTTCGATAAACTCTTTTTTCGCACCTCTTAAAGCATCTAATCTTACTCTATCTTTAGCAAGCATGGCTTTCTTAATCTCTTCTGTAATTATATCAAAAAGTTTCATTTTATTAATGTTATAAATCAAATAATGTAGATGACTGTTGTTGAATATCAATGTGATAAGTGCGAGGATTAAATGAACGATCGCGTTTAAAAACAGGGTTCTTTTCGAGTGCTTCTAAAATCTTATCATCATCCAGCTCCTCAATTGTAAGAACAAATGGCTCTTGTCTGTAGTTATTTGTTGCTAGTGATTCTAAACCAGCTTTTCCATAATATTTCTCTATAAGCTCTCTATCTTTTGTATCCTGCTTTCGTTCTTCGTCTTCAATAAACTTACGTTCTAACTCTTCAGCTTTGGTTTCCTCATCTTTAATTTCCCTAATGCCAGGTACACTATTAATGGTAAATCCGGTAGCTAAAAGTGTAACTTTCACCTCGTCCTTGAGTGACTCATCAACTGCGGCTCCCCAAATAACTTCTATCTCTTTACTGAATTTAGACATGAAGTCATGTAAAGCATTCATCTCTTCCATCATGAGAGGATTCTCTTCGCCAAAACATAGATTGATTAATATTTTCTTAGAACTGAAAACATCATTATTATTTAATAATGGTGAATGAAGAGCATCCTTAATTGCTTCATTGATTCTATCTGTTCCATTAGCAATTCCACTACTCATTATAGCAACACCTCCATCTTTAAGAGTTGTATTAACATCTGCAAAGTCGAGGTTAACGTGCCCATGAACCGTTATAATCTCGGCTATACTTTTTGCAGCAGTTGTAAGTGTATCATCGGCTCTGGCAAATGCATTGAGCATTGTAAGATCACTATATATATCACGCAATCGCTCATTATTTATAACAAGTAATGCATCTACGTTTTTTGAGATTTCTTCTACACCTTTTAGAGCTTGAACTATTTTACGAGATCCTTCAAAAACAAATGGAATTGTTACTATACCAACTGTAAGTATGCCTAAATCTTTAGCAATTCGAGCAATAACAGGAGCTGCACCAGTGCCAGTACCTCCACCCATTCCGGCAGTAATAAATACCATTCGGGTACCATCATTTATCAGTCTCTCAATTAAATCTGCACTCTCTTCGGCTGCTTTGCTGGCTATTTCAGGTTTATTACCTGCACCCAGACCTCCGGTAGTGTGTGATCCCAGCTGCACTTTAACTGGTACAGGAGATTCCATCAATGCCTGATTATCGGTGTTGCAAAGTGCAAATGAAACATTATGAATACCCTCTTGAAACATATGATTCACGGCATTTCCTCCACCTCCTCCTACACCAATTACTTTAATGATAGCATCGGTATGGCTCTCTAATTGAAAATCTAATAAATCTACGTTCATAAAATCACTTCATTTAATTTATTCATCGTCATCAGAAAACATATTTCCAAAGACATCTCCAAATTTGTCCAATAATCCCTGTTTTGTTGACTTCTTGTTTTTCTTACTTTCTTTTGCACTTTGTTTTGCACTTTGCTTTGATTCAGATCGTTTCTTATCAGAATAATGATCCTCATTACTTTTTTCAATAACCTCTTCTATTTCTAATTTACAGCTTTCTTGACCCATTAACAGCATGCCTAATGCCTGAGTGAAACTAGGGTTACTAATAAGTTCGGGAGCATTATTTATTAAAGACTTCTTGGCAGTAGCTCTACGAATAGGCATTTTAAGTTTTTGTCCGAGATACTCAGTGAGATTTTTTAGTTGAGAAGCACCGCCAGTTATAATAACGCCTGCGCCAAGTTTATTTTCATAGTTTGACAAACGTATTTGTTCAATAATATTAGCTGTTATTTCGTCTAAACGTAATGCAATTACCCTGTTAAGTTCAGTAAGATCAATATCAGGTTTAGAAGAGAAAGGAGATGAGAAGAACGGACTTTCATGTGTTTCCATTGCTTTCCCAAATTTAATCTTTAATTGCTCAGCATCACTTTCTGTAAAATTTAGAGCGCTAATATCCTTTGTTATACTTTTTCCTCCAAAAGGAATAACAACAAATCTTCTAAGAATACCATCTTTGTAAACCGATACGGAGGTAGTACCTGCACCAAAATCTATAAATACACAACCAAGCTCTTTTTCCTCGTCATTGAGAGTTACCTCAGCAGAAGCCAAGGCACCAACTATATAATCTGCTATTGGCAATTTAGCCTTTCCGGTTACACTTTTTTCTATATTTGATAGGAGATTGGGCCTTCCAACAACTATCTGAAAGGATGCTTCGACCTCAGTCCCTGCAACCCCAACAGGATTTTTCTCTGTTTTAGCATCTACATAATATTCAACGTCAGCTACTGCGTAGTTTTTTTGCAAATCGGGTGTATACTTTTTTGCAGAGCTATTAAGTTGATCAACTACCTCTTGACTTACTATTCCACCTGAAGAGAGCATTTTCCTTTCTCTGAATTCCAGAGTGTGCAGCGATTGTCCCGTTAGCGAAACATATACTTTGCCAATTTTGTCACCAATGCTATTCTCAAGCATTGTCAATATTTTTCGAATACTCGCTCCTGCTTCCTCAATATTATAGACCATTCCTCTTCTTACAGAGTTACCAGAATCAATGATTTCACTATCCATTATTGAAATCACATTGTTCTCATTTTTTCGTCCTACAACACCTTTTATCTTTGAGGTTCCAAGATCAATTACAGCTATAAAATCAGATTGCGTCATACTTTGGTTAATGGTTATTCAGTTGTTTAACAAACACACTTGCAACTACATTTGTTTTTTTGTTAACATCCTTTTAATTGAAGGCTAATTATTTTATAGTACAAACAACTTGATTATCGAATTTCAGATTTATCTCAGAATATCGATTCCAGCCAAGTTTATTTAGTCCCTCGTCAACAAAACGTACAAATTTATTCAATTTAGTTTGGTAATCCTCAAGGCTTCCCATAATAATTCTGAAATTACCTGCTCGAGGTATCAGTTCGACCTCATTACCATTCTTTACAACAATTTGCTCTACCCATGCATCCCAATCGGAATTGTTATTAAGAAACATTGCAAAATCATAAAGCTCATTTTTAGCAAACTCCTCATCAATTTCTCCCGTAGCAACAGGTACATATACAGCAAAACTAGAAGCTACAGGCATAATTTCCCTATCCTTGTCAATATAAAAATCACCTTTGCTATTGGATATTACCCTAAGAACAGGTTCTCTTTGCTTGATAGTTGCCATTACCGTTCCTCCAGATGTAATAAACACTTTAGCAGATTCCACTAGTCGGCTGGTCATTATTATATCACGAATTGCAAGAGTATTAATATTATTAAATGACTTTCCCACCGGGTGCAAGTCATGTTTTTTCACTAATTCCTCTATTTCAACAGCAGTAACAAATTGAGTTTTAAGGCTATCTTTAATTTCCACTTCAAAACCAATACACTCTCGGTTATGAGATGAATCTCTGAAAAAGTTGGCAGATAGTATTATATATCCTATCACCACAACGGCTATCAATATAATAAGAAACCTCTTCACTCTCAGTTATTTTACTAGTTGTTTTTGCTTAATATTTCTTTTATACGAGGCACTATTCTATCTATATCACCTGCACCAAACGTAACAACCAATTCGGGATTTTTCTTGCTAATCAAATCCAATAGCTCCGACTTTATAATCAATTGCTTATTTGGTGACATTATTTTATCAAATATAATTTTAGAACTAACTCCTTCAATTGGCTCTTCTCTAGCCGGATAAATATCAAGAAGTATTATATCTTCGGCAAGAGAAAGACTTTCGGCAAATTCATTTGCAAAATCTCTCGTTCGGGAATATAAGTGTGGTTGAAATATTGCAGTTAATTTTTTATCAGGATAAAGAGCCTTTATCGATACTATTGCAGCTTTAAGCTCATGGGGATGATGTGCGTAATCATCAATAAATATTATATTTTCATTCTTTAAATGAAACTCAAATCGTCTTTTCACCCCCATAAAGGAACCCATAGCCTCTTTAATCTCTTCAGGAGTCGCTTCACAAAGTTCAGCTGCCGCCATTGCAGCTATCCCATTCTCGATGTTAATCTTTACAGGCACTCCAAGAGAAACATCTTTTATTGTACTTTTTGGTGACACAAAATCAAATAATATCTCCCCATTTCCTATTCTAATATTCTCGGCATGAAAATCTCCTTTAGTCTCGGAATAACTCCACACTTTAACTGAATCATTTACTTTAGGTGTAAGATGTGCATCAATTTTTAAAATAAGATGACCATTTGGGCTAATTAGTGATGTAAACTTCTCAAAACTCTCTTTGTACGCTTCTTCAGTGCCATATATATCCAGATGATCAGGATCGGCAGAAGTTATTATTGCGATATGAGGTTGTAAACTGTGAAACGATCTATCGTACTCATCGGCTTCAACAACAGTGAAGTTACTTTTTTCTGAAAGTAATAAGTTGCTATTATAGTTTTTGAGTATACCTCCTAAAAAAGCATTACAATCGATATGAGATTGTTTGAACAGATGTGCAACCATGCTCGAAACGGTTGTTTTTCCATGTGTGCCTGCTACACATATTGCATCACTCTGCTTTGTTATTTCACCTAAAAGTTGAGCTCGTTTAACAATTACAAAATCGTTGTCTTTAAAATAATTTAGCTCACTATGTGTTGTGGGGACTGCAGGTGTATAAACAATTAGTGTGTTTTCTTTATCCGTGAACTCAGCAGGTAATAGTAATAAATTATCTTCATAATGAACCAATGCACCTTCTTTTGAAAGTGTTTCAGTGAGTTCAGATTCTGTTCTATCGTAACCACCAACATTTGCACCTTTAAGAAGGAAGTAACGAGCCAGATTACTCATCCCAATTCCTCCTATACCAATAAAATATATATTTTTGTAACCGTTACTTTTTACCTTCATCTTATTTTTTCAAAATCTTCTCAATTTCATTTACAATTCTTTCTGCTGAGTTATGTTGTGCAAGCTTAAGTATATTTTCACTCAGTTTATTTAATTCACGATCGTTTTTAACTAATGAGAGTGCTAAATCAAACAACATATCAACTGCAATATTGTCAGACATCATTACAGCAGCATCTTTATCAACAAGAGCTTTAGCATTCATGGTCTGATGATCTTCTGCAACGTTGGGCGAGGGAACCAAAATTACAGGTTTTCCTAAAATACTGAACTCAGAGATGGAGCCTGCACCTGCTCTGGAAATCACTAAATCGGCTACAGAATAAGCATAGTCCATTCGAGAGATAAAATCTGACAAGTATACATTCGAAGGAATTTCACCTTTAATCTGCAGACTACTCATTTCATTAAAATAATATTTACCACACTGCCATAGTATCTGCACATCTTCCATGGCATTTATTTTTGTAAAAGCATTCACAATACTTTTATTAAGAGTTGCTGCTCCTAGACTGCCACCCAGCATAAGTATAGTTTTCTTTTGCGGGTCTAATTTAAAGTGCACATACCCTTCATTACGATTTTCTTTAGAAATCACAAGGTCTTGACGACAAGGATTTCCTGTAAGCACTATCTTTTCCTTTGGGAAAAACTTTTCCATCCCCTCATATGCCACACAGATGGAAGTAGCTTTTTTGGCCAGCATTTTATTTGTTACACCTGCGTATGAATTCTGCTCCTGAATTAATGTGGGGATATTTTTAGCAGCAGCCGCTCTTAAAATAGGACCACTAGCATAACCTCCCACACCAACTGTAATATCGGGATTAAAGTTTTCAATTATTCTTCTTGATCTCTTCATGCTTTTAAGCAATTTGATAGCAACACTGAAGTTCTTTAAGAGCCGTTTGCGATTAAAACCAGCAACAGGAAGTCCAATGATTTTGTAACCTGCAGCAGGAACACGCTCCATCTCCATACGATTATCGGCTCCTACAAATAGTATTTCAGAGTCGCTCCAACGCTTTTTCACTTCATTAGCAATGGCGATTGCAGGAAAAATATGTCCACCTGTGCCACCACCACTTATGATTATTCTCTTCATACTTTATATATTTCAAATTCAACTTTATCTTCAAGATCTGCAATAGTCTCTTTTTCTAAACCGTTCTGATCGGAAGCAATTCCTGTAGTTAATAATTCATCATTGATAATTTCCTCATCCATAATTGCATTTACTTCCGATACCATCTGCTCTTTCTTTTTACCAATTCCAAAACGGTCGGCACTTAATATTAGACCAAAATAAGCACATGTAATTAAAGTAGATGTTCCTCCCCTACTTATAAGAGGAAGTGGCTGCCCCGTTACAGGAATAAGATTAACTGCAACGGCCATATTCACAAACGCTTGAATTGACAACATCATTGCTGATCCAAGAACCAAATATTTTGGGAAAAGCTTTTCTGTTTTCCTTGCAATCATACCCGACCTAATAAGAATTATTACATATAGGAGCAGTACAAATACCCCTCCTAATATACCCATTTCTTCTATTATTATAGCATAAATAAAATCTGAATATGCTTGAGGTAAAAAATCCCTTTCTGTGCTATTTCCTGGGAAAACGCCAAAAACACCTCCATTTGATATAGCAATTTTGGCATGAGCAACTTGATAGTTTTCGTCAGTAATTGTATAATACTCCTCCTCAGACATTTCTTTTGCTTCACCAAAATGAGTAATTCTATTCTGCCATGTACCCATACGGTTTAAAGGCCCCTTATCTGTCCAACTATCTGGTATTATATTCAAAAATAGAATAAATAAAAGCACCAATGCGACTCCTGCACCTGCTACCTTAAACATACGCATTAACTTTACATTGCCAATAAACATCAGAAGGAAACAAACACCAAACAATAGCACAGCTGTTGAAAGATTATCCATTGCAATGATTCCACAAACAACTATCATTAAACCAATCATCCATTTAAATAGAATAGAGTCATTAACCCCATTCTGCTTACTTAAAAGGAATGCTATTGTGCCCATAAGCGATATCTTAGCTATCTCTGAAGGTTGAATAGTAAATCCCATGAATGATATCCACCTGTCGGCATTATTAACGCTCTCGCCTATAAAGGGCGTTAGAATTAATAAAACAATAGCACCAAGAAGAACAAAAATAAGCGACGAAAAAAAACGGTACGGTATATTATGAATAAATAATATTACCCCTACTCCACCTATCAAAAACATTGCATGTCTGAGTATTGGGCCCCACTGATTCTGCTGACGATAAACAATTGTGCTTATAGCACTAAAAATCTCTATTAGCGAAATAACACATAATATTATAAAGACAGTCCAAATTACTTTGTCCCCTTTGAATACCTTGCGACCGAAATCATTCAGAATTGACCCTGATTCATTTATATCTTCAACAGGATTATTATGTTCTGTTTTAAAAAAATCTTTATCAAGCATCTTTTTAAGTTAAATGATTATAGTTTTCTGACATACTCTTTAAACTGATCACCCCTATCTTCATAATTATCAAATAGATCAAAGCTAGCACAACAAGGAGAGAGTAAAACTGTATCACCCTTCTCTGCTAACTCATAAGCACTTTTTACAGCATCAGACATAGAGTCTACATCTTTTATAACATCAATTTTACCATCAAAGAAAGAGTGTAGTTTGCTATTATCTTTACCCATAAATATCAACGCCTTAACTTTTGAAGTTACCAGTTCTTCGATTTCTTGATAATTATTACCTTTATCAACTCCCCCAATTATAAGTATTGTTTTACTACGCATCGATTGTAATGCATACCAACAGGAGTTTACGTTAGTCGCTTTTGAATCGTTTATATATTGCACTCCTCTAATTGATGCAACTTTTTCCAATCTGTGGGGTACACCCTTAAAATCTGCAAGAGACTCTCTAAGCTGGTCGTCAGTTATATCCATCAACTTGGCAACAATGCCCGATGCTAATGAATTATAGACATTGTGCATTCCTTCTAATGCAAGTAATTCAAGCTCCATATTAAATGTACTCCCTTTAGAATTAATAAATATTCTTCCATTCTCAATATATCCGGCAGAAAGTCCTTTGTTAATCTCACTAAATGGATATCTTGTTACTTGCGGTTTAAGCTTCTCAATCTCCCTCGTTACAACTGGATCATCATCCCAATATATAAATGCATCATCGATTTGTTGATTGCGAATAATTCTCATTTTTGCATCAATGTAATCCTGCAGATTGTAATTATATCTATCGAGATGATCGGGTGTAATATTTAGTAATACAGCAACATCTGCTTTAAATTCATAAAGTCCCTCTAATTGAAAACTACTTAACTCGAGCACATAATAATCGAATTTCTCTTCGGCCACCTGTTTTGCAAAACTTACACCTATATTCCCTGCAAGAGCTACATTGAGTCCAGCCGATTTTAAAATATGATAGATTAAACTTACTGTTGTTGTTTTTCCATTACTACCGGTAACACAAATAAGTTTAGCATTAGTGTACCTTGCTGCATACTCTATCTCAGAGATAACATGAACTCCTTTTTCTATAAGTTTGATTATAATTGGAGAATTGTCGGGGATACCAGGACTTTTTACTACTTCATCGGCTTGCAAAACTTTATATGCGGTATGACCATCTTCTTCAAAATCGATACCATAACTCAATAGTGCTTCACGATGCTTATCCTTTAGTTTTCCGCTATCAGACAAGAATACCCTGAATCCTTTTTTTTGAGCCAAATAAGCAGATCCAACTCCGCTTTCTCCACCACCAAGTACTACTATCAATTTATCATTCATAATATTACTTATCTCATTTTTAAAGTAGCTACTGCTAAAACAGCTAATAATATTCCTATTAACCAGAACCTTGTTACAAGCTTAGGCTCTGTAATTGGCGCATATGGTTTTTGAATAAGTGCATCTATACTCCCATCTCCCGGCTTCTGATAATGATGATGAAGAGGAGTCATTTTAAAAATCCTTCTGCCTGCACCATATTTCTTTTTAGTATATTTAAAATAAGTAACCTGTGCTATCACAGAAAGCGCTTCAACAAAGAAAACCCCACATAAAATTGGGAGTAATAATTCCTTATGTATTAATACGGCAAAAACACCAATAATTCCTCCTAGAGTAAGGCTACCCGTGTCACCCATAAAAACCTGTGCAGGATATGCATTATACCACAAGAAACCTATACAAGCACCAACAAAAGCAGATGAAAACACCATTAGTTCATCACTTCCAGGTATATACATTATATTGAGATAAGAAGCAAAGTCGACACGACCCGATACATATGCAAGAATACCCAAAGCCACACCTATAATAGCAGATGTCCCCGAGGTTAAACCATCAAGGCCATCAGTTAAATTCGCACTATTCGAGACAGCTGTTACAATGAGGATAACTACTAATATAAAAACAATCCATACAGCTGTATCGGCATAATCACCCATCCAGTTTACAAGTCTTTTGTAATCAAAATTGTTATTCTTTAAAAATGGAATAGTTGTTCCCGTAGTTTTTACATCTTCAGTCTTGAATGTTACATCCTCAATAACATTATCCACACGTACTTCACTGTTTTCACGTACTACAATTTCGGGACTAAAAATGATGGTAAGCCCTACAATTAACCCGAGACCAATTTGTGCTATAATTTTAAATTTACCTTTTAAACCCTCTTTGTCTTTTCTGAATACTTTAATATAATCATCTGCAAAGCCTAGTGCACCTAACCATATAGTGCTAACCATCATCAAGATAATATAAATATTCTCAAGCTTGCCAAAAAGAAGTATTGAAGCTAGAATAGAAATAATTATTATTACACCTCCCATAGTTGGAGTACCCCGCTTACTGTATTGCCCCTCCAAATCAAGATCACGAATAGTTTCACCAATCTGCTTCTGTTGAAGTTTATTTATTATCTTCTTGCCAGCAAACACTCCCACAAGAAGGGAAAAAACTGCAGCCATAGCCGACCTGAACATCACATACTGAAACATTCCGGCACCTGGAAAATCAAGCTTGTCTAAATATTCAAAAAGATAATACAGCATCTTATTTAACTTCTAACTTTATTTTACTTAAAAAATATATTTTCTACTTCCTCTTTATCATCAAAATGGTGTTTCACACCTTTAATCTCTTGATAATCTTCATGTCCCTTACCAGCTATTAGCACCACATCGCCCGGTTGAGCTAATGCACATGCCGTTTTTATAGCTTCATGCCTATCCATTATTGTTAAAGCAATGCTCCTTTGTTCCTCAGATAATCCATCAAGCATATCACTGAGAATATCCATTGGCTCTTCAAAACGAGGGTTATCAGAAGTAAAAACCACTCTATCACTTAATTGAACTGCTTCTCTAGCCATTAAAGGTCGCTTAGTTCTATCTCTGTTACCTCCACATCCCACTACAGTAATTAGCTTTCCATCATCACCCAGAACTTCATTCACGGCACTCAAAACATTAGTCAATGCGTCAGGGGTGTGAGCATAATCAATTATAGCCGTAATATTTTTTGGAGATCTAATTGTCTGAAATCTTCCCGCAACGGGTTTAAGCATAGAAAGTGTTCTTAAAAGCTCATCTTTATTTAGGCCTAATAACACTCCGGTACCATATACAGCAAGCAGATTATAAACATTAAACACTCCCACAAAAAGCACTGTCAACTCTTTTCCGTTAATTTCAATGTCACTTCCATCAAAGTGTTTTTCGAAAACACGTGCTTTAAAATCTGCCATACCTTTTAGAGAGTAGCTATACTTACTGGCTTTTGTGTTTTGAAGCATAACCGCTCCATTTCTATCATCTGAATTAGTTAATGCAAATGCTTCTGATGGGAGAATATCGAAAAATGATTTTTTTACATCACGATACTCAAGCATGTTCTTATGGTAGTCTAGATGATCTTGCGTAAGATTAGTAAACACCCCTCCAACAAAATTCAAGCCACCCACTCTTTTTTGATGAATAGCATGTGAGCTTACTTCCATAAAAGCATACTCACAACCTGCATCTACCATCCTACGAAGATAACTATTTATTGTAATTGAATCGGGGGTAGTGTGCGTTGTAGCAAAAAAGTCTCCATCTACATAGTTGCCTACCGTAGAGATTAAACCTGCAGGAAAGCCTAGCATTTTTAACGTATTATATAAAAGAGTGGCTACAGTCGTCTTGCCATTTGTGCCGGTAACACCCACTAACTTTAATTTACTTGATGGGTTGCCATACCATTCAGATGCAATCTGTGCCAAAGCATCAGCACTATTCTCTACAAGAACGTATGTTACTCGCGAAAAGTACTCGTCAATTAACGGTTTATCATAAATTACTACTGCTACATCTTGCTCTATAGCTTTTCCTATGTATGAGTGACCATCTGTAAAAATTCCTTCTACAGCGATAAAAAGAGAGCCTTTGTCAACAGTTCTCGAATCAGATGTAATGGACAAAACCTCTACATCCTCATATCCTTTAATACTGACTACTTTACACTTTTCTAACAGTTTGCTTAACTTCATAATCTAATACCTATCTTAATGTAACAGAAATTGTAGTTCCTTTAACCAATCTCTGTCCGGGACGAAGAGATTGTGCTACAACTTTTCCTGATCCATTTAAACTAACATTCATACCCGACTTTTCAAGCAAATACAAAGCGTCTCTAGCACCCATGCCTAAAACATCAGGGATAAGTGTAGCATTAATCTCAATGGGTACTGGTTTATATTCGAGGCTATCTAAATTAACCTTTACCCAATCATAGTCCTCCTGTGGCTTCTCAACTTTTAAATTTAAAGAAGACAATAGCATAAGACTCTTTTTTGAGTTACCATTTTTAATTTCTGGCTCTTTAATTAATGTAGAATCAATCCTGCAATCATCAACAGAAAGCTGAACTTTTCTAAGATATGTTTGCTCTGCTATATTTTTGAATACCATACCCGCCATACCTCCACCTGAAGGTACTCCTTTTGGTTTCCGAAGACCCACAAAGATTGTATACATAGGCTCTTCAGCAGGAAAATAGCCACAAAATGAAACATAATATCCAGAATAACCCCCTCCACCAGCTATCATCGCGGTTCCTGTTTTCCCAGCAATTTCAAAATAATCCGATCCCACAACTTTAGCAGTACCATTTACAACTACAGATTTAAGCATTTCCTGAATTTCTTCTAATGTAGTATCCTTACAAATTTTAGGATTCACTACTTCTGCTTCAATATTCATTATCACCTTACCGTTTTCTACAAACTGTTTAGCAATAAATGGTTTAATCATTTTACCACCATTTGCAATACCGTTATAAAACATCAGTAAATAAATAGGAGGAATTTGTGTTTCATAGCCAAACGACATCCACGGAAGAGTAGTTTTAGACCAGTAGTTATCTTTATCATTTGGATATCTTATTGACGATGTTCCTTCTATACCGCTTAATGGCACATCCCATTTAAGTTGTTTTCTTAGACCTATCCTATCGATACCATCTATAAACTTCTCAGGTTTGTTCTCATAACCTTTAAGAACAATTTTACTCATAACAACATTAGATGACACATCCATCCCTTCGCCTACAGTAAGATAACCTCTATCCTGTCCTCTACGCCAATAATGGTCTCTCACCCATCGTTTATTATATTGATAAAGACCGTTACCTACATAGAATGAGTCGGTGGGAGTTATAACACCATCATCAAGTGCTATCATAGTTGTAACCGTTTTAAATGTAGATCCAGGTTCATTCATATACGAGAAAGCGTTTGGGTTACCCTCTGCGTAGCTACCATCGCTTAGTCTATCTAGGTTAACAATCCCTTTTATTTCTCCAGTTTTTACCTCCATTATAATTGCTGTGCCCGATTCGGCCTCAGTCTCCGTTAACTTATTCCTAAGTGCACGTTCCGAAATATCTTGTATATCTGCGTCTAAAGTAGTAACAATATCCCACCCCTCTTTCGCTGGCTCTTCAATTACATCCATCCACTTACCCTGAATTTTTTGCCTATACTTTACACCAGAAACTCCTTGCAGAAGTGAATCATACTTTAACTCCAGTCCACTCGCACCACCTTTTTCAATATCTTTATATACACTACCAACTGTTCTTGTTGCAAGATTTCCGAACGGCTTCTTACGTGCATTTCGCTCTTCGGCAATCAATCCACTTCTATTTGATCTTTGGTTCCAGAATGGAAAAGTACGTATCTCTTTTAGCTCTATATAATTAATATCACGTCTAATTATTTTCACATATCTAGAACGAAGTGGAACTCTCTCCTCAGTACCTTTGGCCCTGTTTTCGGCAATCTTTTTTGCTTCCCTTTCCCTAAGATCCCAACCGTTAAGGATAACATTTTTATACTGAGCAGCAGATCTATCTGGAAATTTCTCAGCAAGTAAAATCGATAGATCTCCAACATATTTCATAAGTGTATCCTTCTTAATTCCATCTGCCCAAAAATCCATATAAATACTATATATTGGCTCTGTTGAGGCAAGAAGTTTATAGTCGTGAGTATAAATATTGCCCCTTTTAGGTATAATTACCCTATCCCTGATAACTGTCTCTTTCTCCCCAACCTCTTTCCACTTTTTACCTTCAGTCGAGAAAACAATCTTACCAGCAGAGAATATTATCATGATAGAAAACAGCATTAATAAGGTCACAATTAGTCCGTACTTACCTAAAATACCTTTATTATTTCTTATGTTTCTATTCTCTTTATTCATATTTCCAAGACTATTTATAAGTAAACAATGCTCCTTAATTTATCTTTTAGTCAATATAATACACCGGTTCATTAGACACCTTTAAATCTAATCCTGCCTCTTCTACCCTTTTCTCAATCTCTCCTTGTCGACTAGCTTCAGTTA
This sequence comes from Fermentimonas sp., assembly GCA_015478775.1. Taxonomy (GTDB): domain Bacteria; phylum Bacteroidota; class Bacteroidia; order Bacteroidales; family Dysgonomonadaceae; genus Proteiniphilum. The sequence continues at coordinate 362,479 of JADMKP010000007.1, forward strand.
GACTAGACGAGATAGTTAGAGCTTCATATTTTACATCTTTAAGTTCCTGCTGCAAACGCTCAACATCCGACATACCTTGTAGCATTGTATATCTATGACTTATAAAAAGTATCACAACAACCACCAGTACAAGAATAAATCTCATGTTTCGGAGGAAGAAATCCTCTGTGAGAACACTCCCTCCAAAAACATGGACAAACGATTTTCGTATGTTATCGAACTTAAATTTCATTAATCATTTTTTATTTATATTTTCTCAGCTACCCTAAGTTTTGCACTGCGAGAACGAGGATTATTCCTCTGCTCCTCATCAGATGGAACTATAACTTTTCTATTAACCACCTCAAATGGCGTTAACGGATTTCCAAAAAAATCCTTTTCAAGATTACCCTCAAAATTACCAGTTCTAAAGAAGTTCTTTACTAATCTATCTTCAAGTGAGTGATATGATATTACACTTAGCCTCCCACCGGGTTTCAAAACCTCTAATGACTGTACAAGCATCTCTGTGAGAGCATCCATTTCTCCGTTAACCTCAATTCGAAGTGCTTGAAAAGCTTGTGCCAATATTTTCTTTTCTTTATCTCTTCGGGTAAATGGAGATACAATTTCAAGAAGATCATCTGTTTTCTCTATCTTCTTTTTAGACCTATATTCTACAACTGAAGAAGCAATTCTTCGAGCATTCTTAAGCTCACCCCATTTATAAAAAACATCAGCAAGCTTTTCTTCCTGATATTCATTTAATATATCTGCAGCATTTAAACTGGCCCCCCTATTCATTCTCATATCAAGATCTCCCGAAAAACGAAATGAAAACCCTCTTACAGAATCATCAAAGTGATGCGAAGACACTCCCAAGTCGGCTATTACACCATCAACTTGGTTTATACCGTGATATCTTAAAAAGTTTTTTAGATAACGAAAATTGCTGCGAACAAATGTAAAACGATTATCAGGAATAATATTTGCAACAGCATCTTCATCCTGATCGAAACCTAACAACCTTCCATTTTCTCCGAGTCTATTTAGGATTTCTCGAGAATGGCCCCCACCTCCAAACGTAACATCAACATAAATACCGGATGGTAAAACCTTCAATCCATCTATACTTTCATTAAGCAATGCCGGGACATGATACAATGCCTTCTGATTGTCTTTTGACTCTATTCCCATAATGGTGCTCTTTATTATTTATCACCCATCAACTCCTCTATCTTAAATGAAAACTCATCTGGTTCTACCAAAGGCTTCTCTAGCTTCTCTTTAGACCATACCTCAATTGTGTTGTCAACACCAAGAAAACGTATTTCAGTTTCAATTGAAACAAGCTTAAGATATCGCTTTGGAATTAAAATCCTTCCGCTTGCATCCATTTCAAGCCTTTCTGCATCAAGCACAAACTGACGAAATATCTGCTGCTGATCTTTATTCCATCTGCTAAGACTAGCTCTGAGCGTTTCTATTTCTTTTTCCCAAACTGTTCCGGGATATAATACAAGGCAATCCTGAAAAATATCTTTTCTCAGTACTAAATACTCCTCACCTTCCACTTGCAGACATTTTCGGAATAGAGCAGGCACAAAAACTCTGCCTTTAGCATCAGCCTTTGCCTCCATATTTCCTAAGAACTGCAACATCTTTATTTCATTTTAAAACTAAGTAATGGAACTTTAAGGGGTAAAATTACAAAATTATCCACTTCTCCCCACAATTCTTCACATATATTTATGAAAAAGTTATCAACAACTATTTCAAAAGAGCTTAGCACCTGATTCACTGATCATTACATAGCTCAAGCAAAGTGGGGCAATTTAGTTGAATAGAGAAAAACATTAAATTATGGATATATCGTAAGCTAAATTTTGTACATTTGCGTCAAAATTCAGAAATAGAGGATAATGCAATGAGCAAAAACGATGCATTTAAAATCGATATTGATGGTATTTTAAAAGACAAAGCTCCAAAATATTATAATAAAATACCTCGTTTTTTAATCAACTATCTTAAACGGACAACTCATCAGGATGACATCAATGGCATACTTGAACGAAACAAAGGTCTGGAAGGGGTAGATTTTATGCGTTCACTTGTCGACAATGAATTTAAACTAACACTTCATATCAAAGGGGAGGAAAATATACCTGACCACGGAAAATTTGTATTTGCCTCCAACCACCCATTAGGAGGTTTAGATGGTATATGCCTTTCTGCAGTACTTGGAGAAAAATATGATGGTAAAATAAAATACCTGGTTAATGATGTTCTTTATTACATCGATCCTTTAAAACCAATATTCGTGCCCATCAATAAATATGGAGCTCAAGCAAAAAACTCAGCCAAAGCAATAAACGAAGCTTATGCTTCAGAAAATCAAATAATAACATTCCCGGCGGGACTCTGTTCAAGAAAGATAAATGGGGAGATAAAGGATTTGGAATGGATGAAAAGTTTTATAATCAAATCAATAGAATTCAAAAGAGATGTTATTCCAGTTCACTTTAAGGCCAAAAACTCTAATTTCTTTTATAACTTTGCTAATATAAGAAAAAAATTAGGCTTAAAATTTAATATAGAATTGATATATTTACCCCACGAAATGTACAAAAATTCAAATCAGACTTTCACAATCACATTTGGCAAACCCATTCCGTGGACAAAGTTCGACAAAAGTAAAACACCCACTCAATGGGCACAATTTGTGAAAGACATCGTTTATACGATAATTTGATTTTCAATGGTGCGAATAAGATAAATTATGGAAAAGATAATAGATCCTATAGATAAGAATTTGATTAAAAGTGAACTTACCGTACAAAAAAGGGTAAGAACAACTAATAAAGCAAATAACGAAATATACGTCTTTACAAGTCACGACTCTCCAAATTTAATGAGAGAAGTAGGGCGACTTCGTGAAATAGCCTTCCGTCACTATGGCGGTGGCACGGGCTTAGAAGCAGATATCGACCCTTATGATGTAATGAAAGTTCCTTACAGACAATTAATTGTATGGGATCCTGAAAACGAGGAAATTCTTGGAGGTTATCGTTTTATTTATGGCTCAGATGTAGAATTCGATGAAAGTGGTAAACCAATGCTGGCAACAGCACACCTTCTAGATTTCTCACAGGAGTTTCTGGATGATTATCTACCATATACAGTAGAATTAGGCCGCTCTTTCGTGTCACTTGAATACCAGTCAACACTAATGGGAAGAAAAGGCATATTCGCCCTCGACAATTTGTGGGACGGACTGGGAGCTCTAACTGTTATCGATCCTGATATCAAGTATTTCTTTGGTAAAGTAACAATGTATGGCACATACAACAAGGATGCTCGAAACATGATACTTTATTTTCTGAATAAGCATTTTCCAGATAATAACAATTTGGTTAAACCCATCAAACCGCTTGTTACAAATACAGATTATGCAAAGATGAATAAACTTTTCCAAGGCAAAAACTTCAATGTAGATTATAAAATCCTGAACAAAGAAGTGCGTGCTTTGGGATGGAATATACCTCCATTAATTAATGCATATATGGGACTTACTCCAACTATGCGCTTTTTCGGGACTTCAATAAATGATGAGTTTGGAGATGTTGAAGAATCGGGTATCCTTATTGAAATTGATCAAATTTTAGAGGACAAACGTGCCCGTCATATCGAGTCTTATATAAAAAGCAAACCCAGTAAACGTTTTCTTATTAACCTAAAAAGAAAAATCACTTCTAACAGAAGAAAGAGAAAAGTTACTGCCCCTAGCACAATGTCAGAGGTGATAGAGAAAAGAGGCCTTTTTTCTACAAAAAGAAAGAAATAACTATAAATCACTTTCTGAATCAACATCATTTTAGCGACAATTCACCATTTTAATTGTCGCAATACCCTTATTGTAACTAATTGACAATAGTGCCATTAAACGTTTAAAATGCAAACGATTGCACTATCGTTCCAAGTTAATTACCTAATTTTGTGTACATCCAGATTTAAGATAAACTAACTTTGTCAATAGAGTTATATTTTTAAGTTAATCAACTCTATATTATTGAGAACAAAGTACTAAATTAAACAGATAATCTAATAATGTTAACAACATGTATGTAAATTTCAACAAAAAAACGAAAGCATTTTTGATAACAATTTTATCAGGACTGCTAATGGTTTTATCGGTAAGTGCACAAACAGGTACTACGATAAATGTTAGAGGTACTATTACGGATGTTGCCGGCGATCCTATTATCGGCGCCAATATTCTTATACAGGGCACCTCATCCGGAACAGTTACCGATTATGATGGTAATTACTTACTACAAGCACCTGCAGATGGTGTTTTAGAAGTAAGCTATATCGGGTATAATCCTCAATCAGTTTCTATTAACAACAGAACAACTATTAATTTCATTTTGGAAGAAGACAGAGAGTTATTAGATGAGTTGGTAGTAATTGGATATGGAACAGTTAGAAAAGATGATGCCACAGGTTCTGTAGTAGCAGTAGACGCTACTTCTCTTAACAAAGGCCTTGCTACTAACCCATCAGATATGTTAGCCGGAAAAGTTGCCGGATTAAGTATTATATCTTCCGGTGGTGCTCCTGGAGCTGGATCCACAATTCGCATTAGAGGAGGATCTTCGATGTCTGCAAGTAACGACCCTCTTATTGTAATTGACGGGGTACCTGTAGACAATACAAGTGGAGTAAGCGGTATGGCAGATCCTCTAAGTAGTATCAACTCAAATGATATTGAGACTTTTACAGTACTTAAAGATGCTTCTGCCACTGCAATTTATGGTTCACGCGCTTCAAATGGTGTTATTCTTATAACAACAAAGAAAGGACATTCAGGAAAAGTGAAACTATCATATAATGGTAATGTTTCTGTAAGTACAAAAACTGGTGCAGTTGATGTAATGGATGCTCCTACATTCAGAAATTATGTAAACAATTCATTCGGAGAAGATAGTCCCCAAGCAAACGCATTAGGTGACACCGAAACTAATTGGCAAGATCAGATATTCAGAACAGCTGTTAGCACAGACCACAACCTTAGCGTTTCTGGTTCAGCAGGCGATGCTCTTCCATATCGCGCTTCGGTTGGTTATACAGGTGAAAACGGAATCTTAAAGACATCAAATCTTGAAAGATTTACTGGTAGTATAAACCTTTCACCCACTTTCTTCGACGATGATTTAAGAGTTCAGATAAATGCAAGAGGAATGTATATAACAAACCGCTTTGCAGATCAAGGAGCTATAAACTCTGCAACTCAGTTCGACCCAACTATGCCTATCTATTCACAAACAGAAAGTCAATATGGTAATGGATATCATATGTCGCTCAAACCCGACGGATCTCCTATTGATATAGCCTTGGCTAACCCATTGGCTATTCTAGAGCAGAAACAGGACAACTCTAAAGTGCTCAGAAGCATAGGTAATTTACAAATGGATTATAGAATGCCGTTTCTCCCTGAACTAAGAGCAAATCTTAACCTGGGATATGATATTTCAAAAAGTGAAGGCGATGTTATTATAGAAGATAACTCTCCTATGTCATACACATGGGGTAATTACAAATCTGGTTGGGGAAATAATAGAAACTACTCTCAGTTTAAAAGCAATACACTTTTTGACTTCTACCTAAACTATGCCAACGAGGTTGATATGCACCGCTTTGATGTTATGGGAGGTTACTCATGGCAAAGATTCTACAACGAAAGTGAAGATATCTATCCTTATTCAGCAGCTATGGCTTCAGAAACAGGAGAAGAGTTTTACAGAGAGTCAAATGATTACTCTACCGAGAGTTATGTAATTTCATTCTTTGGTCGCTTAAATTACACTCTTTTGAATAGATACTTACTCACACTAACTGTTAGAAACGACGGATCATCTAGATTTAGTCCCGACAACAAATGGGGATTATTTCCATCTGCAGCTTTTGCATGGAAAATTAATGAAGAAGAGTTTATGCAAGATCAGAATCTCTTTTCAGATCTTAAACTTCGCTTAGGTTATGGTGTAACGGGACAGCAGAACCTTGGTAGTGGCGACTATCCATGGATGGGAAGATACAGCTACAGTCAGGCAGGTGCCAACTACTATTTTGGAGATCAAAAAGTATCTTTGATAAGACCGGTTGCTTACGACGAGAACCTGAAATGGGAAGAGACAGCAACAGTTAATGCTGGTTTAGATTTTGGTTTCCTAAACAACCGTATTAGCGGTACATTTGATGTTTATAGTCGCACAACCTCCGATCTGTTAAATACTGTGGGTATTGCTGCAGGTACTAACTTCAGCAATCAGCTTCTTACAAACGTAGGTGAGTTAACAAACAAGGGTGTTGAGTTTTCAATTACAGGCCGACCAATAGTTAGCAAAGATTTGAACTGGAATTTAAGCTACAACGTTACATATAATAAAAACGAAATTACTAAGCTTACAATTACAGACGATCCAAACTATGTAGGTGTAATTTTTGGTGGTATCGATGGTGGTACTGGTAATAATATTGCAATTCACAGAGTAGGATATCCAGCAGGTTCATTCTATATATACGAACAGGTTTATAATAATGAAGGAAGACCTCTTGAGGGTGTATATGTAGATCAGAATGCTGATGGCTCAATCAATGAGAGGGATTTAATTCCTTATAAAAATGCTGCACCTGATGTATACATGGGACTTTCTTCACAGCTTTCTTATAAGAACTGGGATTTCAACTTCTCACTTCGCGCAAACTTGGGTAATTATGCTTATAATAATATCCAATCTAATCGTCAATCAAGAAATACTACATTCGACCCTTCGGGATGGTTAAAAAACAGAGTAAATAGTGCATTAGATACTCAATTTGAAGCTGTACAGTATCAATCGAGTCATTACATTCAAAATGCATCATTCCTGAAAATGGATAATATTTCTTTAGGATATAATTTTGAAGAGATACTTAATCAGAATCAATCTGGAAGAGTATATCTAACAGTTCAAAATCCATTTGTCATATCCAATTATGCAGGTCTTGATCCTGAGTTTACAAACAACGGAATCGACAACAACATCTACCCTCACCCCCGTGTATTTATTCTGGGTGTTAGTTTAAATTTTTAATTCTTTCTTATTATGAAGACAGCAAAATATAAAATCATATACCTATTTGTAATCGGATTAATGATTACAGGCCTATCCTCTTGTCTCGACGACCTGAACACTATTCCTCTCGACGAAGATGAATTAGTATCGGATGTAGTCTTTGGCAGTGAAATAGGACCATATCAAGAACTATTGGCCAAAATTTATGCAGGGCTTGCAATAAGTGGAAACAGTGCAGGTGACGGTGACCCTGATGTGGCTGGCGTTGATGGTGGCAGCCAGGCTTCCTTTTTAAGGGGACTATGGAACCTTCAACAATTACCTACTGACGAAGCACATTGCGCATGGAATGATGTGGGTTTGCCCGATTTAAATTCTATTTCCTGGACATCAAGTAACGTGTTTATTAAAGGGTTTTATTATCGTCTCTATTATCAGATAAATCTTGCTAATGCACTTTTAAGGGAAACTACTGAAGAGCAGTTAAACGCTAGAGGTGTAAGTGCAAGTGATCAGACCCAAATAAACTATTTCAGAGCTGAGGCTCGTTTTCACAGGGCACTATCATATTACTATCTTTTAGATATGTTCAGAAACGTACCTTTTGTAAATGAAGACAGCCCGGTTGGCAGTACACTTCCTCCTCAAATTCAGGGTGCAGATCTATTTGATTATATAGAAAGTGAACTCCTTGCAATAGAAACCGAATTATTAGATCCTTTTGTTGGATATAACCCAAATTACTACGGTCGCGTACATAAAGCTGCAAACTGGGCATTACTATCTCGCTTGTATCTAAACGCTGAAACTTATTCAGGAAATGCTAAATACACCGAAAGTATAACATACAGCAATAAGGTTCTTAACGAGAACTTCTCACTAGATCCAGTTTATGCAAACATTTTTACGTCAGACAACCACATCTCACCCGAGATGATACTCCCAGTTCGTTATGAAGGAGCAGAAACTCAAACTTGGGGAGGAATGACATTCTTATTAAGTGCTATGGAGCCATCTGATATGCAAGAGGAAGTAAACGCTGTAGGTGCCTGGCAAGGTAACCGCGCCCGCTCTTCGATACTCCGCACATTTGAAAAAGAAAACTTGCACGAGAATGACAGTCGCTTTGATATGGTATATGTAGACAAAACTGCAAATATTGAAATCGAAGATCCTTCTCTGTTTACAGATAACGGAATACCTGTTGTAAAATACTATAACAGAAATAGCGATGGCTCATTACCAGCAAGCAACATTGCTTATACCGATTTTCCTCTTTTCAGATTAGGTGAGATTTATCTTAACTATGCCGAAGCAGTATTAAGAGGTGGTACAGGTGGCGACCAGGCTACAGCCCTTCAGCTAATTAACGAATTAAGAGAAAGAGCATACCACCAGGCACCATACAGCATAACAGCGGGTGAATTAAATCTCGATTTCATCCTAGATGAAAGAGGACGCGAGTTTTTCTTCGAAGGACAGCGCAGAAGCGATCTTATCCGCTTTAATAAATTCACTGGTTCATCATACATATGGCCCTGGAAGGGGAATGTAAAGGATGGCAGATCTGTTGCAGATCATTTTAAAGTGTATCCTATACCTGCAGATGACCTAGGTGCAAATAATAATCTGGTTCAAAACACAGGATATTGATTAACATCAAATTTAATTTGTAAAAAAGAAAAACAATGAAAAAGATATATAACATATTATTACTGCTGGTAACTCTTGGCATGTTGTGGTCATGCAAAGAGGATGATCAAGTGATTCTGCAACAACCAGAGAGCTTTGTGCTTAATGTGCCAAAATATGCATCTGGTATATACGACTTGCAAAACATTGAGACTATTGAATTTACAACTTCTCAACCTGAGTATGGTTTTACTGCAGTCGCAAACTATAGTGTAGAGATTTCATTAAATCAAGATTTCTCCAATTCTGTAGTACTTCCAGGAAGTTACACATCAGCAAAATTTAATATACAAGCTATTGACTTGGCTCTTGTATTAATGGGCTTGCATGGAGTTGAGCTAGAAGAAGATTATCCAACAAGTCCTCACCCTCTTTATGTAAGGCTTACTTCTGTATTGAACAGTAAGAACGATGGTGAAGTTAAATCAAATATCGTTACACTTCCACAGGTAAAAGGTTATTTCGCACTCGATCCGGTGGTAATGCCAGAAGAGATGTATATCATTGGTAATGTTGCTGGTGACTGGAGTTGGGATAATGCAACTGTAATGATTCCAGTTTGGGGTACACCCGGAAAATTCTGGGCAATGCAATATCTTGGCCAAACAGCTGATGGTGTTAATGCAGAAATTAAGTTTAACTATGACAAAGCTTGGGATGGAAATGAATTTGGATTCGAAGGAACTGCTATCAATGAAAATGGTGGAACCGCAGACGTAGGAGCTTCAGATTCTGGTGGTAATATCGGTATCGGTAATCCAGGATGGTATATAGTTGTTGTTACAACAAGCATCGAAGGCAGAAGTTATGAGTATGCAGTTGACTTCTTCCCACCAAATGTTCACCTTCAGGGTGAAACAGCATCAGGCAACTGGGGAACAACCGATGTAGCTTATCGTTTTGCAATACCCGAACTCTCTTTAGGTGCAGATGCAGAATTCGTATCACCTCCATTCTCAAATACAGCAGAAGTTAGGGCAAGCATTCAGCTTGAGGGGCATGAGTGGTGGCATACCGAATTCATTGTTTTAGATGGTGTCTTTGTACCTCGTGGAGATGGAGACGATCAAGATCGTGTAACAGGTAATGCTGGCATGAGATTACATATCAACTTTACCGAAGGTAAAGGTAAGATACAATAATTGAGTTAACTAAGGGAGCCCCACTCCCAAACGGTTTGGGGCTTTCTAATTAAAAATAATAAAACATGAACAAAAATATATATTTAGTTACAACACTGATTGCCGTACTGTTTTTCAGTGCATGTGAAGATGTTTACGAACATATCGCTGCAGACCCGCAATCATACGAGCAAGAAGATCAGCAATCTATTAATGGGTTCACTTTTGCTCTTGCATCAGACCTTGCATCTCCTTTGGTGCTAACAAACGAGCTACTTGAAAATGAAACAATGTTGGCGGCAATAAATACAACCGCCACACCAGAATTAGCTGAAGGCGCTACTGTTAAACTAGTTATTGAAGCTTCTGATACTGAAGATTTTGCAAAAAGTGTTGATTTAAATTCAACTGCCGATGGCAATAACGCTACAATTCTAGCTTCAGACCTTAATGAGGCTGTTAAAGAGCTATATGGCAAAAGACCCGACTCGCGTGAAGTTTATTTACGTGCCACCTACTACATTGTTGATGGCACAACTGCTTCTTTGATGCCAACTCCTATAGTACTAGGACCTGCTACAGTTACGCCTGTTGGACCAACTATCGAAACTGAGTATTACATGGTTGGCTCGGCAAATGGATGGAATATCGAAGACTTAAACGACTGGCAGTTCAGCCATAGCGGTAACGATGTTTATGACGATCCATATTTTTCACTGTTAGTTGAAAACCCTGGTGAATTTAAGATTGTTCCAAAATCGAGTAAAGAAGCTGCTTCATGGGATGGAGTTTTCGGTACACTAGATGCAGCTGCACTAGAAGGTGAGCTTGATCTTTCAGGAGGCAATTTCAATGTTGAAGGACCTGGATGGGCCAGAATTACCCTAAATATGATGGAGAATACTTACACTATTGTGGAAATTGGCGAAATGAATCTCACTCTATATGTGGCAGGCGGACACCAAGGATGGAGTCCTGATACAGCTCCAACATTATATAGTCGCAACTTCGATTTCAAATATGATGGCTATGTATACTTCCCCGAAGCAAATACAGAATATAAGTTTACTTCACAACCCAACTGGGACGGTCCAAATTATGGGAATATCGGTACTGATGGACAGCTCAGCGATGATGGTGGAGCAGGCAATCTTGTAATGGCAGAACCGGGCTATTATAAACTTGATGTAGACCTATCCGGATCGCCATACACATATTCAGCTACTAAAACTGAGTGGGGGCTAATTGGCGATGCTACACTAGGAGGTTGGGATAATGATACTGATATGACTTTTGATCCTAATACAGGCATATGGACTGTAACAACTGACTTAAGTACAGGTACTTTTAAGTTCCGTGCAAATGATGTATGGGATATAAACTTAGGTGGAAGTATAAACAATCTTTCTTATGGAGGAGATAATATCTCAGTTGAAGAAGGCACCTATACAATCAAACTTGATTTAAGCGATTCACAGCAATTCAAGGGAACAATTGTTAAACAATAAGTTTCTCATAAAAGAGCGCGGCAATTACTGCCGTGCTTTTTTATGCATTTAATATAAAAAATCCATTTAAGAAAAGAAATGAAACATATCTTATTAAAAATTGCGTCAATCAGTATTGCTCTTCTTTTAGTTTTTGTGTCATGCAAAAACTCCGACAATGTTGAACAACTACCTCTTAGCACTATTGCCAAAGGAGGAGATATTAGCTGGTTACCACAAATGGAAGCTAGTGGATATGTTTTCTACAATGATAATGGAGAGCCAGAAGACTGCTTTAAGATTCTTAAAGATCACGGTATAAACTCTGTAAGATTACGAACATGGGTAAACCCTTCAGATAACCCACAAAGCGGTCATTGCAGTAAAGAAGAAACAGTTGCAATGGCAAAGAGAGCCAAAGAATGGGGCATGAAGGTTATGATCAACTTCCATTATAGCGATAGCTGGGCAGATCCTGGTAAACAGAATAAGCCTAAAGATTGGGAGGGACTCAATTTTGAAGAACTAAAACAGGCACTATATGATTACACATATGATGTAATGAATGATCTTAAAAAAGAAGATATATCACCAGAGTGGGTACAGCTTGGCAATGAAATTCCAAGTGGAATGATACACCCCGAGGGGCATACTGACAACTGGCCACAGTTAGTGGAACTACTAAACAAAGGTTATGATGCTGTTAAAGCAGTAAGTCCATCTTCAAAAATAATCTTACATGTCGATCAGGGAAATAACAACGAACGTTTTCGCTGGTGGTTTGACAATGCGGAGGAGCATGGTGCAAAATATGATATTATAGGCATGTCTTTTTACCCATGGTGGCTAGATGACAAGCCAGATTATAGAGACGTTATTGATGACCTAGGAGCCAATCTTATCGATATGGCAAATAGATATAATAAAGAAGTAATGGTAGTAGAAGTTGGCGGAGAAGATGTTCAACCAAATAACACCTACAATATGCTTAATGCAGTAATTCAAAAAGTGAGAGAAGTCCCGAATAATAAAGGCTTAGGAGTCTTTTATTGGGAGCCACAAGGAGCCCGTTCTTGGAGCCATTATGCACTTAGTGCATGGGGAGAAAATGGACGTCCAACCAAAGCAATGGATGCTTTTTTAGAAGAGTAAGAATAAACTAATCGACTAAAGTCTAAATTATAAAGAGAATGAAAAAGTTTACAACAATATTATTATCAATTATAATATCCGTGTCTGTACTCCAGGCACAACAAGTAAAAATTGACCCCGCTTTTTGGTGGAGTGGAATGGAAGAAACAGAACTTCAATTATTGGTTTATGGCGAAAATATTGCTTCTTATAAACCAGAATTAAGTACTGAAAACATAAAAATTAAAGAGGTAGTAACATTAAAAAGTCCAAACTATCAGCTATTATATCTAGATATTACCGGTTCAAAACCCGAGCAGTTTAATATAACTTTTAAGGGCACAAAAGGCAACCACACTGTTCAATATGAGCTCAAAGAGCGTAACCCCGACAGGTATGATATAGAAAGTTTTGATGCCTCTGACGTACTATATCTCATTATGCCCGACAGGTTTGCAAATGGCGACCCATCAAATGATCAGATTGAAATGCGTACGCCTTATAAAATGGACAGAGAACATCATAGTGCAAGGCATGGCGGCGATCTTAAGGGTATTTCAGACCACCTAGATTATCTTTCAGATTTGGGAGTAACAGCAATTTGGCTAAATCCGGTTCTCGAAAATGATATGAAAGGAGGCTCGTATCATGGATATGCAACAACAGATTATTATAAAGTGGATCCCCGTTTTGGTACAAATGAGGAATACAAAAATCTTATATCCAATGCACATTCAAAAGATATGAAAGTGGTAATGGATATGATCTTCAACCACTGCGGAAGTGATCACCCATGGGTGTATGATGTACCGTCGGACGACTGGTTCAACAATTTGGATGAGTATGTTCAAACTTCACATATGAAAGAGATGTATTTCGACCCATATGCATCTAAATATGATTGGGACAAAATGGTTGATGGTTGGTTTGTGCCTACAATGCCCGATCTAAATCAGCGTAACCGCCATGTGGCTAAGTACCTCATTCAAAACAGCATTTGGTGGATTGAATATACGGGCGTTGACGGTATTCGTCAAGATACATATCCATATGCCGATTATGACATGATGATCGACTGGATTGATGCTGTTGAAAAAGAGTATCCCAATTACAATATAGTTGGTGAAGCGTGGTTAAACAATCCAATTGGGACTGCTTTTTGGCAAAGAAACAATCCTATTAACCCCAATAATACCAAACTAAAGTCTGTAATGGATTTTAAATTTATGGGACTTTCACACTCAGCCTTCTTTGAGGAGACCGGCGAATGGGGAGGTGGACTACATGGAATCTTTGATCATATGACATATGATTTTATATATCCCGATATCTATAACGTTTTAAGGTTTCTGGATAATCATGATACCGACAGGCTTCTAAAAGAATACCCAACCGAGCTATCCGGATGGAAGCAAGCAATCACTTTTCTGCTAACGATGCCAGGTACCCCACAAATCTATTATGGAACAGAACTTTTGATGAATGGTACAAAAGGCAGAAGCGATGGCGATATTCGTCTCGACGTTCCGGGTGGATGGCCAGGAGATGAGGTTAATCACTTCACAAGAGAAAATCGTGACGACTTGCAAAACGAAGCTGTCGACTTCCTTAGCAATCTACTTCATTGGCGCAAGGGCAACGATATAATTGCTTATGGCGACATGAAACATTATGTTCTTCAAAAAGGTGTATATGTTTATGAACGCTATATTGATAATGAGAGTGTTTTAGTATTTATGAACGGAACAACCAATGAAGTTGAAATAAACCTAGATAGATATTCAGAGTCGATAACTAACAAGAGTGATTGGACCGACTTTCTATCGGGTGACAACATTTCTTTGGGTCAGACATTAAAACTATCTCCTAAAGAAATACTTATACTAGAGTAATTATTTTTATTTACCTACTTATAAGTACTACAGGTGTTATATTAATGAAAATAAAATGAGCAGCAGTAGCATTACTGTGTATTAAAAATCTTTACAAAAAAACCAATTATGAAAACTCCTTATAAAAAGACTGTAAAATCAGTTGGTACACAATTTATACTGCTGCTCATTTCTTTATTTATCTTTTCTTGTGGAGACGACCCTGTTGTTCCACCAACCAAACCCGATCCAAAACCAGAAGAACCCGATACTGAAGAACCAGCTCCGTTAGCTAATTGGTTCTCATGGGATCCTGCAACACCTGATGCAGATAAAGAGTTAACAATCTACTTTAAAGCTCCTTCAGCTTCGGGATTGTATAATTACAAGGGCGATGTATATGTACATATTGGTGTGATTTCTGAAGGTCAGTGGCAGGATGTGCCAGCAGATTGGGATGAAAATATTGCTAAATGCAAGATGTCACCTGTTGAAGGGCAAAATAATGCATGGAGCATAAAACTCTCACCTTCTATAAGAGAATGGTTTAACTCAGGCGAAAAAGCTGTCAACACTATAGGGATAATTGCAAGAAGTGCAGATGGTACCAAAAAGGGAAATAAAGATGACGCCGATTTCTTCATTGAAAATATCACCGACAGTAAATACGAGCCATTTCAACCGGGTGCTATAAAAACAGGCTCACTGCCAGCAGGACTTGAGCATGGAATAAACATAGTTGATAATTCAACAGTTACGTTTGTCTTATTCGATAAAGATAAGAATGGAGCAAGAAAAGACTTTGCACATATTATTGGAGACTTCAATAACTGGACATTGAGCAACGATGACAAGTCGCAAATGTACCGCGATGATAAAACAGGGGTTTGGTGGATTACTATTACCGGTCTGGATCCAACTAAAGAATATGCATTCCAATACTACATGGGAAAAACAGGCGAAAGTTCATTTAGGGTTGCCGACCCATATTCGCGTAAGATTTTAGATCCTTCAAATGATCAATATATCCCCGAATCAACATACCCAAATCTAAAGCCTTATCCTCAAGGAGCAATAGGTATTGTATCTGTATTTAAAACTGTAGAAGAATCATACAACTGGAAGGTAACAGACTTTGAAATACCTGCAAGAGATAATTTAGTAATCTACGAAATGCTTTTACGTGACTTCACTGGCACAACAAATGATATTGGAGATCTAAAAGGCGCAATGGACAAACTCGATTATCTTGAGTCACTAGGAGTAAATGCCATAGAATTAATGCCAATTCAAGAGTTTGATGGCAACGATAGCTGGGGATATAACCCCGCATTTTTCTTTGCAATGGACAAGGCATACGGAACCGACCAAATGTACAAAGAGTTTATTGATGAGTGCCATAGAAGAGGCATAGCAGTTATACTTGATGTGGTTTATAATCACGCTACAGGTGCAAACCCATTTGCCAGAATGTGGTGGAACTCATCTAACAATAAAACTGCAGCAAATAACCCTTTCTTTAACATAGATGCACCCCATCCCTACTCAGTATTTCACGATTTCAACCACGAAGCACAAGTGGATGGTAAATATATAGTCAGAGACTTTGTTAAACGAAATCTTCTATTCCTTCTTGAGGAATACAATATCGATGGCTTCCGCTTCGACCTAACAAAAGGCTTCACACAAAAACAAAGTACAGAATCAAATGCATCTAACTACGATGCAAGTCGCGTAGCCATACTTAAAGAATACAACGAAGCAATTAAAGCAGTTAAACCCGAAGCATACGTTATACTTGAGCATTTTGCCGACGACCGCGAAGAGACCGAATTGAGCAATGAAGGAATGATGGTTTGGCGTAATTTAAATTGGCAGTATGGACAATCGGCTATGGGATTTAAAGATGACTCCGATTTCAGAAGAACATATTATGGTACATCATCACGTCTTTCAAACAGTTTGATAAGCTATATGGAGAGTCACGACGAAGAACGAATTGCCTATAAACAGTTGACATGGGGTAATGGAATAATCAAAACAAACCTAGATGCCCGCATGAAACAACTTGAAACAAACGCAGCATTCTTCTTCACAGTACCTGGTCCAAAAATGATATGGCAGTTTGGTGAACTAGGTTATGATATCTCCATTATGAGTAACACACAAGGTGTAGTTATAGATTATAATAACGATCAGCATAAAACTGACAGGAAACCAGTTAAATGGGACTATCAGGGCATTACATCAAGGAATCAGCTCAACAAAACATACAGCTCTTTAATCAATCTTAGAATGGAGCACGAAGAGTTATTTAATTCCACAGCCACCCTTAAATGGGAGGTTACGCCCACTTTCTGGGAGCAGGGCAGATTTATAACTCTCTCTTCTTTCGGGAACTCTAAACAGGTTGTAGTTGTTGGTAATTTCACCAACGAGTCTATTACCGCAAGTACTAAATTCCCTGCAACAGGTACTTGGTACAACTATATGAATCAGACTGAAACAATTAATGTTACATCACCTACAATGACTATAAATGTACCGGCAAATAGTTTCCGTATTTATAGTACTTTTAGGGATTAAATGATGCTGTAGTTATTTTACGACTATATTTTCAACTGTGCTTGAATACATACAATATATCAGACTATTTTCAAATACAGCTGAATAAAAATATCTTTCTTTTTTTATTTAAATAAAGTATGAATACAACCATACTTGCACTAAAAATATTCAGTAACAAATTCTAAACAGTATGTTTCCCAAACTCGAAATTGAATTGAATGGGAAGACTTTTCTATACATATGATATATGCTTAATACTTCCATCGTTCTGACCAAGTCCTGATCCTCCTCGAAAATTTCGATGAGAATCAAGACTTGGTAGGGACTAATTAAGGAATAGATGCAACTCATGTATAGACCATCTAGCACTAAAGAAGAGGTATAATCAGATTTGCTTTTCAAAATGTAATATGTGCTGTTTTTATTGCGTTTTTTGAAAGATATGTTATCTTTGCGTAAAGGTAAAAGTAAAAATCACATTTGTAAATCTATAAATAGGTTCACAAAATAAATTATAACCATAAAACTGAAAATATATGAAGTCATTAGCAATCATTTACGGATCAAGTACCGAGCACACTAAAGATGCAGCCGAAAGGATGGCAGAACTATTGGCAGATTACTCTCCAACGCTTGTTGATATATATGATGGAGACGATGAGCCTTTTAAAACACACGACGTATTAATTCTTGGTGTCTCTACATGGGGTGTTCAGGATTTGCAGGACGATTGGAATGATTTTTTTCCTAAACTTGAGCAGATGGACCTATCGGGCAAGACTATTGCTTTGTTCGGAATGGGAGATGCATCGATATACCCAAGTTCTTTTGTTGATGCAATTGGTATTCTTTATGAAATTATTATTAAGCAAGGGGCAACCATTATAGGTAAAGTTTCACCTGAAGGTTATGACTTTGAGTACTCTCGCGCTCTTATAGATGGTGAGTTTGTTGGCCTGCCGCTAGACGATGATTATGAGCCTGAGCTTACAGATGAGCGCATTGTAAATTGGGTTGAACAGCTAAAGCCTTTTCTTGCTTAACAATTTATTATCTATATAAAATCTTGTATTCCCAAGGTTGTAAAGCAACTTCTCCTGTGATCTCTACTTCAGTGGAATCGTTTAAATCGGAGTATTTTACACCTTTAAAATCTTCTTCTAGAGTTACGTTTAGTGATTCTCTACTAAGATTAAAGATAGCAACAATTTCACTCTCTCCTTTTGATCTTTTAAAAGACCAGACTTTTTGAGGGTGATTATTTGCTATTTCAATCATACTTCCATCCCTCTCTTGCGATTGTAGAGCGGGATGTTGCTTTTTAAGGCTATTCAGCATTTTATAAAACCCTGTGAAATCATCATTATCTGAAAAATCAATTAAGTCCTTTTCAAAGAATTCTAGTCGCTTATTCAGACCAGCCTCCTGGCCGTTATATATAAGAGGCATCCCGGGCAGTACATAAGTTAGAGCAGCAAATGTTTGAACAGCATCGCCCATACGTTCAAACTCAGTACCGTTCCATGAGTTCTCATCGTGATTTGATGTAAAATACATTGGTATTGCATGTTTGGGGAAGTTATTCAGCATTCTTTCTAAAGATACCCTAAGAGAATCAACAGGCTCTTTTCCTTGTGCAACCGAATTCATTTTATGATGAAAATCCCATGCATAGTATGCATCGAATACAGATTCATTAAGTTCGGGCTTCTCTGCCTCAGCCAGGAAAAACAGATCACTTTCAATTTTCATGAGTGAATCTTTTGCCACTTCCCAGAAATCGGTAGGCAGTTCGCCCGCTACGTCGCAGCGAAAGCCGTTGATACCTGTTTCTTTAACCCAAAACATCATGCTTTCTATCATCTCATCACGCATTTCGGGTATGCTATAATCCAACTGAGCGATATCTGTCCAATCGTACATTATATTTAAATCGCCCAAACTATCTCTTACATACCATTCAGGATGCTCGTTTACCCACACAGCATCTCGAGAGGTGTGATTTGCAACCCAATCGAGAATCACCTTCATACCCATGCTTTGAGCCGTTTCTACCACCTCTTTAAAATCATCGAGTGTACCAAACTCACTGTTAACCTCTATATAATCTTTGATGGAGTAATAGCTTCCAAGACTACCTTTTCTGTCTTTCTCACCAATTGTTTGAATGGGCATAAACCATAGTATATCTACCCCTAATTCTTGTAATCGTGGAAGGTGATTGGCAAAGGCTTTAAAAGTTCCCTCGGGAGTAAACTGACGAGTATTAACTTCATAAATAACTGCATCATAGACCCATTCGGGGTGTATACCCTTTGTAGAGGTCTCTTCCTGTTTTGTAGGCTGATTTACACATGAAATTGTTAATAACCCAACTAAAATGAGTGAAAGCAATTTATCTATTCTCATATCAAGAGTTTGTTTTAGTTATAAAAATGTTAAATTAATGCCTCCTCAATTTATATACATCGTCCTTATCCTGTACTATAAACACACTAATTGCAGCAAGTACAAGAGAAAAGCCTGCTAGCACCATTGTAAATATCACCTGTCCGTTAAACAACTCGCGAGTTATAAAACCTAGAATACTTGCAGCAAGAATTTGAGGAATTACAATAAAGAAATTGAATATACCCATGTAAGTACCCATCTTATCGGCTGGCAGAGAACCAGTGAGAATGGCATAAGGCATAGAAAGGATACTACCCCAAGCAAAACCTACTCCAATCATAGGGATAAGTAATATGTTGGGATCCTTAATAAAATATAGAGAGATAAATGCGATACCTCCTAATGCAAGAGCTATTGAATGAGTTGCCTTGCGACCTATCTGCTTAGCTATTAAAGGAAGCAAGAATGCACTAATTGCCGAAACCCCATTATATACTGCAAACAATACACCAACCCAGTTAGCTCCCAAATTGTATAACTCTGTAGAAGAGTCGGTTGTACCGTATATATGTTGCGTTATAGCAGGAGTTGTATAAATCCACATTGCGTAAAATGCGAGCCATGAGAAGAACTGAACAATGGCAAGTTGTCCCATAGTCTTAGGCATATGCAATAAGTCGTTCATAATACCCACTAACCCTTTTGGGTCATTAGATTTTCTGGTTATAAATGCAGAAAACAAAAGTATTAGTCCAAATACAAGAATTAAGCCCGATACAATGTATAGTTGTGCATTATCATCATCCAGCTTAAAAGTTCTAATGAGGGCAGTAGCAAGTAGTCCGATTATTGTCCAAATGACCCCCCTTTTCATAAATTGCGCCGAAGATACGGGAAGTTTTATAATTGTTTTTATGCCAGCTGTTTTCTTTTCCTCCTCCTCAAAAGCAGCCAATTGTTCTGGCGAATACTCCTTAGAGGTAAGTACAGTATACATAACAGATGCAATAAGCACTACACCACCAATATAAAAAGAAAGTTTTACCGACTGAGGAATAACCCCTTCGGGGGCTGTATTTGCTATACCAAACCAGTTAGTGAGAATATAAGGAAGTGCAGATGCAACAACTGCTCCGGTACCGATAAAGAAACTCTGCATAGCAAACCCCATGGTTCGCTGATCTGAGCGCAAATTGTCACCAACAAAAGCCCTAAATGGCTCCATTGAGATATTGATTGAAGCATCCATTATCCATAACATACCTGCTGCAATCCACAGAGAGGGTGAGTTGGGCATAAATATAAGTGCAATAGTTGTGAAAATTGCACCTATCATAAAATATGGTCGCCTTCTTCCAAACCTATTCCATGTCTTATCGCTGAGATGACCGATTATAGGCTGTACAATTAATCCGGTTATAGGAGCAGCTATCCACAAGATTGGTATATCTTCAATTCTGGCACCTAAGGTTTCAAATATTCTACTTACGTTGGCATTTTGTAAGGCAAAGCCAAATTGGATACCCATGAAACCGAAGCTCATGTTCCAAATCTCCCAAAAAGATAATTTCTTTTTCCTCATGCTGTTTAGATTGTATATATAAGCAAATATACGCGCTTTTATCAGATCATATTTTACAATACAACCAGTTATCCCAAATATTATTTATGCAATCGAGTGCATTTTGTTGATTCTTTGACTACTAACTCTGTTTTTATAAGTCTGTTTACCATTCCTTCCCTAACTTCTTTTCCTTCGATACGATTTATGAGAAGTCGAACTGACTCTTTACCCATTTTGAAGCCATGCTGATCTACACTTGTCATTCTTGGGTATGTTACCTCCGTTAAGAAGCTATTAGTGAAACCACAAACAGAGATATCTGTGGGAACATCGTATCCGAACGATTTTGCAATTTGTATACATATTGCCCCTACCTCATCATTGATACAGAAAAACGCATCTGGCGCAACATCTTCTTTTAACATTTGAGGGATAACGTCTTTAGCCATTTCAATTGTATCGCATATCTTCATGAGGTTTTTATCAACCGGCAACTTATGTTTTAACAACGCATCCTCATATCCCATACGTCTGTTGTTTGAGATTGGCAATTGTGGGGTAGACCCAAGAAATGCAATTCTAGTGCACCCCGTTTGTATAAGATGCTCTACTGCATTGAAAGAACCTGTATAATCATCCACAACTACTTTATCGGTATTTAGACCAGTACAAATACGATCGAAAAAAATTAGATGAACATTATTATCTAAAATATCTTGAAAGTGATTAAACTTATCAGTTTTTTTTGATTGCGAAACAAGTATTCCGCACACTCTTGCTTCAAGAAGAGTTTCTACACTTCTGACTTCTCTTTTATAATCCTCGTTTGAGTGAGCAATAAGTAGATTATAGCCCTCTTTTTCGGCCTCTTGCTGAATTCCATCCAACACAGTAGAAAAAAAGTAATGCACAATTTCTGGTACAATTACTCCAATAGTGTTGTTTTTATTTGTTCTGAGTTGTAACGCTAGTAAATTTGGTTTATACTTATGTTCTTTTGCATATTTTTGTACAATGACTCGGGTTTCTTTACTTATAGCAGGATGATTACGCATTGCTCTGGAAACAGTTGAAGGAGCTAAATTAAGTGCTTTTGCGATATCTTTTAAAGTAATTTGTCCCATTATAAAACTATACATTTGAAATTAAGAGAAGTATATATCAAAAATAGAGAAAATAACACAAGAAATCAATCAATAAGCAAAAAAAGACGTCTTAAATTAATATCTTTGTTAAAACTAATCATTTTTATAGTATTATGAATTCTTCAAAAATAACCTTGAATGTACAGTCGGAAGTAGGCAAACTTGATGCAGTTCTCACACATTATCCCGGACCAGAGGTTGAGAATATGACTCCTCGTAATGCTCAAAGAGCGTTATATAGTGATATCCTGAATTTATCTATAGCACGCAAAGAGTATGATCAATTATTGGGAGTATTAAGAAAAAGCTCGAAAGTATATGAAGTTTCGGATTTGCTTACAGATGTACTAAAGAGAGACGACTTGAAAGAAAATTTGATTAGAAATATCTGCGAAATGGAGCAGGTAAAAGGATATACCGATTACTTGATGAATCTGCCAGCCTCATTGCTTTCAAAATTTCTTATAGAAGGCTTACCCATTCAAATAAATACGTTAACAGATTTTCTGCGAGATGAGTATTATGCTTTACAACCCCTGTATAACTTCTATTTTACGAGAGACCCATCAGTAGTGATTGGCAATAAAGCATTGATATGCAAAATGGCAAATGGTGTAAGATTGCGTGAGTCTCTAATTTTGGATGCGATATTTAAGAGCGACTTGGCATTTAGCACAAAAGTAATTAACAGTTACGACTTATCGCGAAACAACAGCGAGGTTAAGATTGAAGGAGGGGATGTGCTTGTTATTAGAGAGGATATTTTGCTTATTGGCAATGGCTCAAGAACAAGCGCTCAGGGTATAGATATGCTAGTTAAAGAGTTTTGCAAAATAGGCACAGGCGGCAAGCATGTTATAATACAACAATTGCCAGAATCTCCTGAATCGTTTATCCATCTTGATATGGTTTTTACCATGCTCGACACAAATACAGCAATGGTTTATAAACCTCTAATATTAGAAAGTTCGCCTTATCAAACTGTTCATATGGAAATTGATAATGGCAAAGTTGTGAAAATCTCATCTGCTAGTAATATCCTTAGTGTAACCAGTAAGTTGGGGATTGAAATTGAGCCAATAGTATGTGGCGGAAAAGCTGATGAGTGGGATCAGGAAAGGGAACAATGGCATAGTGGAGCAAACTTTTTAGCGATTGCTCCCGGCAAAGTTATATCCTATGCACGTAATATTCACACACTTGAAGAACTAAATAAAAATGGTTATGAAATAGTTACCGCAAGCGATATAATAGAAGAAAGGTCCCACCTGGATGGCATGGGCAAATGTGTAATAACAATAGAAGGATCAGAGCTACCTCGCGGTGGAGGAGGGCCCCGATGCATGACTATGCCTCTTTTACGATCTTAATAAAGTAGTGTGATTACCCCACTTCAATAATAAGATATTTAGTTAAACTCCAGAAACGTTGAGTATCGGTGATTCTAAAAGTTAGATTTCCATCGTTACCTGTTACAAACTCATATGTTCCTTCGGGATGAGTTGACCACAACTTACCCGATTTGTCTAAAAGAGGAATTTCTGTAGTCTCACGAATATCAATCTGCAAGAAATAATCTTTGTTGAATGTGTCCTGCAAAACACGTGTTGATCTTAAAAATCCACCTGAAAGAATCTTCTGATCTTTAAGTTCATTTATCGTTCCAAATACATAGTATGCAGTATTAAGAGATTTTTCCTGCTCCCTTATTGTAGCAGATTGCTGCTCAGCTTCAACTGCCAGTGAGGTTATATCTTGCGAAAGTTGTGTAATTTGCTCATCTTTAAGAGCCAGTTCAGCCTGTAAATCAGAAAGTCTACCAGCACTAGCAACCATTTCATTATTGAGTCTACTAATAGTATTTTTGAGAGCAGCAACTTCTTTGTTGTTGCTACTATATTTTCTATTCAACTCGTCAAGCTGCTGTTTATTGCGTTGCAGTATTTCATTTATCATGTTGAAATTATCATTTACCCTTTGCTTGGTATCCTGACTCATTTCGCCCTGATTTGCAGACTGGGTAGAAATATACTTTTCGGCCTCCCTTATCTTTTCAAAATTAGCTTCCACCTCACTTATAACAGACATCATTTCCGCAGCTTCTCCCTCAACATCTGCAGATTGCATTAAAAGAGAATCGCGTTGAGCTTGAAGCTCTTTATATTCTTTTGATTCTCTTACATTTGTACATGAAACTACCAGTCCCACTAGAAGTAAAATCCATAAATTCTTCATAAATAACATAGTTTATTTATTAATATTAAGCTTTTCCAGCAACTACTATAACAAACTCACCTCTCGGTTCGTTTGATGTAAAGTAAATAATCAACTCTTTAAGTGTTCCTCTTATTGTTTCGGCAAAAAGTTTTGATATCTCACGTGAAACAGATGCCGCTCTTTCATCGCCTAAATACTCAGCAAGCTGAGTTAATGTTTTTACTACTCTATAAGGAGATTCGTAAAACACCATTGTTCGTTCTTCTTCTGCAAGCTGTTTAAATCGTGTTTGCCTCCCTTTCTTATGAGGCAAAAAGCCTTCGAAGCAAAACCTGTCATTGGGCAAACCCGACTCCACCAATGCGGGAACAAATGCTGTTGCACCTGGCAGACACTCTACCTTAATACCTTTTTGAATGCATGCTCTCACAAGTAAAAAACCGGGATCGGAAATAGCAGGAGTACCTGCATCCGAAATAAGTGCAATTGTTTCGCCCAGTTCTAATCTTGCAATAATATTATCAGTAGTTTTATGCTCATTAAACTTATGATGCGAGTGCATATGAGTTTCTACTCCTAAATGCTTGAGTAGAAAACCACTTGTGCGAG
Source organism: Fermentimonas sp. (assembly GCA_015478775.1). Classification (GTDB taxonomy): domain Bacteria; phylum Bacteroidota; class Bacteroidia; order Bacteroidales; family Dysgonomonadaceae; genus Proteiniphilum. The sequence goes on from JADMKP010000007.1 coordinate 387,372, forward strand.
TATCTTCTGCTAAAATAAGATCAGACTCTTTTAAAACATTAATCGCTCTCAATGTTATATCTTCCAAATTACCTATTGGTGTGGGTACAACGTATAGTTTTCCCATCTTGTTTACTTAAATCCTTTTCTTACGACTAAAAGGAAGTCGTTGACTATTTGATTTTCGAAATCCCAATTATTGTTGTCACGTAAATACTTTTCGGCTTCTTCGTACGACTCAAAGCTGTTGAGTTGTTCGAGAATATTGTTCATCTCGTTTCTGTTATTATTAAAAAGCTCTCTTTGAAATAAAAACCGATCGTTTAAGCTAACACCTCTTTTAATATCTATAATGTGCATAGGCCCACTTATGTTGCTCTTTTGGAAAACCTCTTCTGGGGGAAGTGGATTTCGATATTCAGGGAGCACGAACCCTTCGGCATAAACATTTCGGAGGGGAGCTTGATCATCGACATTAACGGGCTCAATTACTTCTGGGGTATAAATCTCATCGGCCTCTTTCACAGGCTCTTTTTCTAAATCATTTGCCAGTTCTATCTCCCTTTGTTTCTCTTTAACCAAATCCTTGGCAAGTTCTCTCTCCTTTTGCTTCTCTTTTTCTATACCCTTGGCTAGTTCTCTCTCAATCTCTCTGGCCTTTTCGAGTTCTATCTCCTGAGTTTTTCCTTTCTTCTCAGACTCAGAAAGGAAAAATACTAATTTCTCCATCTGCTTTTTCATATCATCAACCTGCACAAACTCTAGTTTATGGAGTAGTTGAGAAATCTCCTGAGTTCTTTCAAAAGATTCTCTAAAAAAAGAGAAAGGCATGGAGTCACTATTCTTTATTTCAAGAACACTGTTTTCCAAAAATTTTAATTCACTTAACAGTTTATCTATATACGTATTTCTATTTTCTGACATTTAATTTTCCTTTTAAAATGCTCAATAAAGCACACAATGTGCAATTGACTCAACACTTTAGCTTACAAAGCTAATCATATTTTAGGAAGCTCTACAAATTCATCAGGTAAATTTACAAGATATAACTTTTGAGTGGACCTTGTGATAGAAGTATAAAGCCATCTGTAGAAATTTTCACCCATATACGATTTCTGAATATAACCTAAGTCGAGAAAAACATTTTTCCACTCTCCGCCCTGAGCCTTATGACATGTTACGGCGTAACCGTACTTTGTTTGCAGTGCATTAAAAAATGGATCGTTTTTCACCTTTTTATACCTCAGTCGTTTTTGAGAAACATCTTGATAATCTTCCATTACATTAGTAAAAAGTTGATTATTCTGTTCTCGTGTTAAACCGGGAACTTCAGAATGTAAAACATCGAGGTTTATCTTGGCTTCAAACTCAATATCATACTCACGATGATATAATACAACATTACAAAACCTAAACCCATATAGCTCCTCCGTACCTCTTACACGCTGAACTACTACAAACTCTCCATTGGCCAGAAAATCGAGATTTTCATACTCTTCAATCCAAAAATAATTATTTTTTGTAATCATAAGAATATCTCCCGTCGATAGTTCTTCTTCTCTATATAGTACAGAGTTTCGGATGCCATTGTTGTATGCATTGACTCTTTTATTTGAACGCGATATAACAATAGTTTCCTCCTCTCCATCTCTGCTATATGCATCAGAAATCTCTGCTATAAGATCATTTCCGGTTATTCTTTTAACATCAGAAAAACCATCTACCTTCAATTTAGGGTAGTCATCAGTATCAGCAAACAAAAGCAAATTTCTTAATGCAGTTGCATTATAAAGAATGCCGGATTCAATCTCTTGGCGAACAATTTCAGTTAATGTGGCTTCAGTCACACTAAGTGAATATGATTGTAAGACATCACGATTGAGGGCTGGGCTGCTATCTTGTTTTACAGGAGGCAGCTGTGCATCATCTCCAATGATTAGCATACGGCAACCTTGGGAAGAATATACATACTCGATTAAATCATCTAATAATCTTCCGGTGCCAAAGATTGAGAAATCGGGAGATTCGTTACTGATCATAGACGCCTCATCAACTATAAAAAGTGTATGCTTATGCAGATTTTCTGAAAGTGCAAAATGAGGGGCCCCCTCGGCAAACTTCTGTTGTCGATATATTTTTTTGTGGATAGTGTAAGCTTGACTAGCAGCGTAACCTGAAAAGACTTTTGCTGCACGGCCAGTTGGAGCAAGTAAAACGCTTTTTTGCTTAAACTGGGTCATGGTTTTAACCAAACTACCAATAAGTGAAGACTTTCCTGTTCCGGCATAACCAGTTAGTAAAAAAATTTGATCATTTAGGTCGGAATACAAAAAGGTGGAAATCAATTCGAGTGCATATTTTTGGTCACTTGTGAATTCAAAAGGGAAATTTTCATTGATTTTCTCAATAAAGAAACGATTTATCATATTTTACGGTTATTTTTCTGGTAAAAGTAGCATAATTATCATTCTTTTTCTAAATTTGTAGTCTAAATTAAGATAATCAAAATAAACAGTATAAATTAAAAAGAAAATAGTCCATGAAAGTTGTAATGAGAACGCTACTAGCGTTAGCCATTGTTCTTTTAGCTTGGGTCAGTTGGAAAAGTATCCAAGGGCCGATAGATTTTAACGCAGAGGTAGACAAAAGAGATAAAGCAGTTATCCAACGATTAGTGGATATACGCACAGCTCAAGTAGCCCTACGCTCTCAAACAGGCACTTACACAGCCAGCTTTGACACATTGGTACAATTTGTTAGGGATGGGGAAATTGCAACACTTGTTAGATCGGGTGATCTTACTGAAGCACAATTAGAATCAGGGATGACAGAAGTAAAAGCAATGGAAATAATTAGATCCGGCAATGAAAAGGCAATTAGAGATGCAGGTCTTTGGGATGAACAAAAGAATGCTCCTCAACTTGTTAGAGACTCAATCTTTTCACCAGCTGTTGAGGTTTTATTTCCAAATCGTACAAGATTCAGTTCTGACTCACTTCAATATGTACCATTTGCTCCAGCAGGAACAAGATTTGAAATGGGTATTGACTCACTTGTTACAGCTTCAGGATATCCAATTCAGGTTTTTGAAGCCAAAACACCTTACACTGCTTACTTAAGTGATCTTGATGGCAAACTTTTAGGTCAAAAAATACAAGAGGTTTTAGATCGTCCAGGTAACAGATATCCAGGAATGCAAGTAGGTTCACTTGAAGTAGCTAACAATAATGCCGGAAACTGGGAATAATAGGTTGTAGCAACCAATATTATGTTTCTACCGGAAAATATAGATTTAGCTAACTCGGAAAATTATAATTTATCCATTCGGCTTGCGCCGAATGGATTTTCTTTTTGTATTAATTCTCCTACCGACCCATCGGTGTTTTATTTTCAGGAAGCATCAATTGGAACCAAACTTTCATATCTAGAAAGTATAAAGAAGTTTGTATTCGATCTTGGTATATTTAATAATAACTTTAATAAAAGCAAGGTGTATGTAGTGTCTAAAAATTACACACTTGTACCCGACCAATTCTTTGATCTGGATCTAACAAAAGAACTTTTTAATTTTAATTTCCATTCACCTGACGGAGTAATATTAAATGAAAAGTCATTAAACAATGAATTTCATATTGTTTACAATCTTGATGAGGAGGTGCATTCATTTATTTTAAGACACTTGTCTTATCCAACTTTACACCATCATAGTACCTCTCTGATTCATTCATTTGAGAAAGTAGAACGCAATCGGGCACCCAAAGAATGCTTTATTGATTTTCATGATGAATATATGACTGTTGTTTGCTTCTCCGACAACAGACTGCTTACCGCTAATACATTTGCCGAAACTAACACCTTCAATATTTCGTACTTTGTAATGGGAATTTGGAGTAAATTGGGTTTTGATCAAAACATAGACAAACTATTTCTTTCTGGTAAAATTGAATTACAGCATAAAGTTGAGGGGGAATTAAAAAACATGATTAAAAATATTGAGAGTATTGAACTAGCACCAAAAACGACTTTTACTGAGGAGCAGAAGCAAAACGTGCCAACCGACTTAATTGCTACATTATGCGAATAATTGGAGGAAAATTCAGATCGAGAAGGATACAAGTACCTGCTAAATTAAAAGCACGCCCTACTACAGACTTTGCAAGAGAGGGTTTATTTAATGTTTTAAATAATATTGTTGATTGGGAGGAAATTACAGCCCTTGATCTTTTTTCAGGAACGGGGAGTATTGCTTTAGAAATGGTTTCGCGAGGATGTCCAAAAGTGGTATGTGTAGAGAGTGAGAACTTGCATTGGAGGTTTATCTGTAAGACAAAAGATGAGTTAAATGCTACTGAGCTTTACCCACTTAAGGCGGATGTCTTTAAATTTATTAGTAGTTGCCGAGAGCAATTTGACCTTATCTTTGCTGACCCTCCTTATGACATGAAGAATATTGACTCCCTGCCATCGCTTATAATTGAAAATAACCTTCTTAAGCCAGACGGGTTGTTGATACTTGAGCATTCGAAGAAATTAAATTTCTCACTTTTCCCACACTTTGTTAAAGAAAGAATTTATGGGAATGTTCACTATTCATTTTTTGAACTGGAGAATTAATGGCTATTTTTGCAGCTTAGTTTAATTTCAAGAATTAAAAAATGAACAAAAATCAAGTAAAAAAGATTACAGCATTTCGGTTTAAACGATTTGCACGTAAGTCGTACAGTGTATTTAACAGTTTAAATAAGGCAGTTACAATTGGAGTGCTGACGGGATGTACTCTTACAGCTGCACATGCAACTTCTGTGAATCCGATTGAGCAAATAGCAATCGAGACATCAACAGATTCTATTCCTCCAACCGAATTGGATGAAGTGATAGTAACAGCTTCGAAGACTAATTTGCCACTTAATATGGCATCGAAGCAGGTAACAGTAATTTCAAGTAAAGAGATTGAGCGAGCCCCTGCAAGGAGCATTGAGGATCTTCTGAGCTATGTAGCAGGTGTAGATATCCTGCAACGCGGACCGCACGGCGTACAGGCGGACATTTCACTACGGGGCGGATCTTTTGATCAAACAGCCATTCTTATTAACGGAATAAATCTAACTAACCCACACACCGGTCATTACAGCTTCGACCTACCAATAAACCTCTCTGATATAGAACGAATTGAGATTGTGCAAGGACCAGCATCATTGGTTTTTGGTGCAAGTGCTTTCTCGGGGGGTATAAATATTATCACAAAAAATGATAGAGTGTCAAATTCATATGCTAAGATTGAGGGTGGTATGAATGGGCTCTTTGGCGCAGAAGCGAGAGGGGCTTATAAGAAAAATCAGTCGCTACATACTCTGTCTGCCGGATATAAACGTTCTGATGGCTATATTGCAAATAGCGACTATGAGATAATTAATCTTTTATGGCAAAGTAGATTCCAAATAAACGGAGCGTCTCTTGATTTTAATGCCGGTTTGAATGAGAAGGCTTATGGAGCGAATACTTTTTATTCGGCTGCATATCCAAATCAATTTGATGATACCAGGGGGATATTTATGTCGGTGAGAGGTGAAACAAATGGAAAGTTGAAGTTTATACCTCATATATATTGGAATCGCCACTATGATGAGTTTCAACTAATTAGAGAAGGAACTATAAATGTGCCATCGTGGTATACAAACCACAACTACCACCGTAGTGATGTTTTTGGCATGAACTTGAATATGCAATACGCATCGATGTACGGGATAACTAGTTTTGGAGGTGAGATCCGAAATGAAGGCATTTTGAGTAATGTACTAGGAAAACCGATGGATAGGAATATTGGTGAATATACTAATTCGGATAACCGAACCAACTTAAGCTATTTTGCTGAGCATACGGTAGTTCACGACATTTTTACTTTTTCACTAGGAGGACTCTTAAATTATAATACAGCTATTATTGATAAATTCAGTTTTTATCCGTCAGTTAACGGTTCATTTAGAGCAACGGACAAATTAAGCTTATATGCCTCGTGGAATAAAGCTACTCGTATGCCTACATTTACTGATCTTTATTATACAACTGCAACTCATATAGGGAATAGCGATCTTGAGGCCGAGGAATCGGAGTCTTATGAGGTAGGATTAAAATATTCACATCCGTTTATTACAGCCTCTTTTGCCTCTTTTATATTGAATGGCAAGAATATGATCGACTGGGTAAAAGCAGATGCAGATGCTTTATGGGAATCAAAAAATCATACTAAAATTGAAACTAAGGGTGTTGAAACTACTATTAATTTTGATTTAAAAGAGTGGATAGGACACAGACAGCCTTTTACCTCGCTTGTATTGGGTTATATGTATATTGACCAAAACATAGAGGAGAGTGAATTAATTTCTAATTATAGACTAAATTATTTAAGACATAAATTCACTGCTGCTCTTCAACATGAGGTAGTTGAAAATCTTACATTTTCGTGGAAATTTCGCTGGCAAGACAGAATTGGATCATATATACAATATATTGACTTACAACCAAGTGAATTAGTAAAGTATACTCCTTTTGGTTTGATTGACGTAAAAGTTGATTACAACCTAAATAAAATCAACTTATTTTTAAATGCTAATAACATTTTGAATACACAACAAGTGGATTTTGGAAATATACCTCAACCTGGTTTTTGGTTATCGGGAGGATTGAGTATTAAAATGTAATATATTAAAATAGTGATATATCCCCTCCTGTAAGGATAATCCCCTCCCGATTGTACAATTTATTGTTCTTAGGTAGGGGTTTTACTCACTTACCAATACGCCTGAGATGCACCAATAACTTAAGCTATTTGCTGCTGGGTCTCCCACAGGAATGGCAACTTTAATTTGATGGTCACCAGCTTTTAAATCACCCACATGAATGTAAACAGGATAACTAACAGTACCAGGACACCACCCAGATCTGCTTAAATCAGAAGATGAAAGTCCGTTTGCAAAATTACCCGAAGCGGGATTAAGCTCACGGTAACTGCCACAATCTTCCCTCCATGGTGTATAAGCAGCAATTCGTTCTCCATTTAAAAAGATCTCATTCATTTTGGGGTTAAATTCATCTCCCCCTCCCCAACCACCATGGCCAGTGGAGATGTAACGTATATATCCATTTTTCACATCCTCATCTATGCTAAAATTGACAGTTAGTGAATCGTTTCTAAAAAGATTTTCGGGATAAGCCTGACCTGCCATTTCCATTATATTGACTGTAGTGAAGAGGGGATAAACTTTCTTTGGAGTACTTACAGTTTGTGGGTAGTATTTAATTTCAAGCGTTACATTATGCCCATCGTGTACATAGTTGCCAATCCATATTCCAACCCACACATCGCCCTTTAACATAGATGCATAATCTGTAACCTCTTGTTTAAATATTACTGAATCGGGCCAATTGTAGTCGGCTACCTCAATATGATTATAGCCACGCACTCCGAATGAAGTGTAGAAACGCATTAATTCAACAGGAGGTAAATAATCATCGGTAACCACCATTCCCTCATACTGTTTCTTGTCTTTGTCGAAATATTGAGGTAGGTGTTCCTTACCATTTAACAGTCCATCGAAGAATGAGTGTTCCCTATCAGTAGGTATCATAAATACCGAACCTGTACGGTCGTAAGCATCACCCTCGGAGTAATGAGACAACTCTGTAAATATTGAGTAACCGGAATTATCTTCGGGAAGCTTCACTTTTTTGAGTAAAATAGAGCCTTGTGCAAACCTTAGTACTTTCTCATCTTCAAGATTAGTTACTTTTGGAATATCTCTATAGTAAATACTCTCATGATCAAAAACATTTGCGGTGATAACCCTACTCTGTTGAATTTTATAGTTGAAGGCAGAAGACTTCAATTCATCACCTTTTAGTTCTGCCTTTAAATTGGTCTTATGTTTTAATATTTCAACTTTGCTTGCAAGAGCAATGTTATTACCATTTCTAACCACTTTAAGCACTACTCCATCAGGCACTCCCACACCTGGTTGTACAGAACCCATCGCTCCTAATTGGGTTGTATACCATACTTCTATCGAATTGGTATTGATTACGGTTGTTGCTTTCCTACATAAATAACCAGCTATAACCTCTGTTTCGTCTTGCAACTCAAGCCCTTCATTAATTTTAAATGAGCGCGTAGTATATATTGACTCCTCGGCATTTAAAAGAGCTGTTTTAATTTCTTTTCCATTAATATAATCTAGATATGTTGTTTGCACCGGAGCATTAGAATCTCTATCTCCAAATTCTGTATGAATACGTGCCCAACCATCTGAAATTTCCATTATAGTCTTAGGTGCATTTGAACTTTCACCTCTTCCCATGGGATATGTAATCTTAATTGTTTGTGTCTCTTTACTTATAATATTAACCGAAGCTGACAAATTCAAAAGAAGTAACACGCTTAAGAGCGTTAATAGAACTCGTTTCATATTAATTAATTTAGTATTATCATAATTTTTTTTAGTATACAATTGCATCTTATACAAAAGTAATTTATTATCCGATAGAAAAGCGTGATATTATTACAGGATTATCTTAAGGTTTATAATTTTAAAATTCACAACAAAAGTTTAGTTCTACATACTACATGAATCAGATAGCAGAGAATGTGCTACCTTTCCTATTATATATAAAAAGCGTATATTTGTTATATGAAAAATTAGATGACAACTATACATACTAATGAAATAAGAGAAACTAACTAACACTATTAATGAAGAATTGTGGATAAGATGAAGAATCTTGCAAATATTTATACCGAATATGTGGATCTTCTATTCATATATGGTACTAACCTTGGTTTTGATAGAGAAATTGTAAAGGATTCTATTCATGATATATTTGTAAAAATTGCTTTAGAGAACAATATACTTTCAAGAGTTGATAATATAAAATTTTATCTTCTCAAATCATTAAAGAATAGGTTATTCGATATTCATAGATCGGTGAGAAAAGAACTTTCATTAGATAAAATCAATCCTGAAGATGATATGCAGTTTATTATTGATGTAAATGTTGAAAATCTCATTATTGAAGAAGAGGATAAGACTCAAATAAAAGAAAGGATTCAAAACATGTTGAATATCCTGACTGACAGACAACGAGAGATAATTTATCTAAGATATGTACAGGAGTATGACTATGAACAGATTTCTCAATTACTGGAAATAAGTGTGCATGGATGTAGAAAATTAATGTCGAGAGCCATTTTAACGTTAAGGGAAAAATTTATATGTCTAATGAGTTTTCTCATTATTTAATTGTGCATTAAATAATGAGAAAAGAATCTGAATGTTAATTTTTTTTATTTTTCCAAATCTTTGGGGATAATTTAAATCACACTTCGTCTTTTATTATAGGCCTGTTTTTAATAATTGTTACTATCATAGAGAAATGATTCATAATCCTATGCGACATACCGAAATTTTAAAAGATCCAAAGTTCATCAGTTGGCAACTAGCACCAGATGAATCATTAGAAGAATATTGGCAAAAATTATTATATAATAATCCTGATTTAGAGATTGAGGTAAGTAAAGCTATAAAGTATCTCAAGGCAAACGGTTTGAATAAAAGCGACTTAACCCCCAAAGAGAAAGAAGAGTTACTGAATAGAATACATAAAACATATAAGCTAAAATCTACTAAGAACATTAAAATTAGATATCTTAAGTATACTATAGCTGGATGCATAGCAACAGCATTATTGATTTTCGGAATTTCTCTCCTAATAAAAAGTGAACAAACTAATTCGGATATTTTAAATGATGGTTTGATTGCTGGAGAGCTATTACAAAACGAAGATATTCAGTTTGTGACTGATGAAAGTACCAAATCATACAATGAAAATATAAATATCATATTAGATAAAAATGGAAATGCTGAAATTACTCAGAAAAACAAGAACTCAGAAAAGTTAGATATTAAGACAAAAGCAGGTAAACTAAACTCACTGATTGTACCATTTGGAAAACGTACAACTATAACATTATCTGATGGTTCGAGAGTTTGGGTAAACTCGGGATCGGTTCTTGAATTTTCTACACTTTTCAATGGAGATAAAAGAGAAATTTTTCTTTCTTCTGGAGAAGTATATATTGAGGTTGCAAAAGATAATGACAAACCTTTTTATGTAAATACAAAAGATTATAAAATTAGAGTGTATGGAACTTCATTTAATGTCTCTTCTTATAATAACTATAACTCTTCGGTTGCGCTTGTTGAAGGAAAAGTTTCCTTAATTAAACCGGGAAGTACAGAAGAATTTCATTTGACACCAAATGAAATGGCTACATTTAATAATACCACAGAAACTTTTAAAAAGGAAACTGTTGAAATAATAAATCATGTGAGTTGGAAAGATGGCTATTTATCACTTGAAAAAACACCTATGATTGCAGTTCTGAGTAAAATTGAAAGGTATTATAATATATCATTTGATTTTGATAGAGATGTGAACCTTCAAAACAGAACTTGTAGTGGTAAAATTTATCTTTCAGAAGATATTGATAATGTTATGACAACAATAGCTTTACTTACTTCAACTAGATATAGAAAAGAGAAAAATAATATTTATATAACAAATGAGTTTAATTATAACAAGTAAAAAAATTAAAAGCCTATGAAATATTAAGAAAAAACACATTAAAATTGATTAAAGAAAAATGCAAAATTAAATTAGTAATAACTGCAAAGTTCAATAATATTTAAATTTTCGAATTTATGAACATAAAACTAAATAGGGATAACAAGTATCCTATTAATCACAAACACTTTTTAAAAATAATGAGAACAACATTAATTTTATTGTTTTGTGGCATCATGTTTTCTCAAGCAAGTAATAGCTATTCTCAAGTTTTTAAATTTAATGTAGAATCTATATTAATTAAAGATATTTTTAGTGAGATTGAGGAAAACAGCGATTATATTTTCGTTTTTTCAGACGTAAGTGAAAAAATGATAAATAAAAAGGTGGACTTGAATGTCAACTCTGAAGATGTAAAAGAAATTTTGGATAATGTATTATCCAAAACTGGATTAAAGTATAGCATTATAGATAAACAAATTGTAATTTATGAGTCTAACGAATCTAGCACCTCTAACAATGACATTAAATCGGTAAGTGCTATACAACAGCAAAACGGCAAACTGGTTACAGGCAGGGTATTGGATATCAGTGGCGAATCAATTATTGGAGCAAATGTTATTGAAGAAGGAACCACAAATGGAACGGTTACCGATATTGACGGAAACTTCTCTTTAAATGTGGCAAATAATGCTACAATTCAGATCACATATATAGGATACGTAGAACAAATAATAAGCACTACAGGCCAGACTAGATTTGATATAGTTTTAGAGGAGGACAAGAAAATTCTTGATGAACTGGTTGTAATTGGATATGGTACCCGTCAGCGTAAAAGTATTACAGGAGCGGTAGATCAGGTAACTTCTGATATATTTGAGGATAGACCAGTAAGTAATGCAGTACAAGCACTTCAAGGTGCATCGGCAAACCTTACGATTCAACAGAAAAGCATGAATCCTAACGATAACAATCTAAGTATAAATATTAGAGGTGTAAGCACGATGGGAAATAACGATCCACTAATAGTAATTGATGGATTAATTTCTACAACAAATACACTTAATAATATGAATCAGAATGACATTGAAAGTGTATCTGTACTGAAGGATGCAGGTAGTGCGGCAATTTATGGATCCCGTTCTGCAAACGGTGTGATTCTGATTACAACTAAGAAAGGATCTAAATTGCAGAAACCGGTTGTTCGCTTCACAGGATTGTTTGGTTATCAGGACCCAAATATACTTTTTGAACCTGTAAAAGGCTGGGAGAATGCAATGTTACGCAACCAAGCGAACATAAACTCTGGAGAAGATCCGGTTTTTACACCTGCACAGATTCGTGATCTTTATGATCATAGAAATGAGGAGTATTGGTTCTTTGACAGAATTATGCAAAAAGGACTTCAGCAGAACTATAACATAAATGTTTCCGGAGGTAGTGAAAACACTACATTTATGGTTTCTGCAGGATATCTCAATCAAGAAAGCAACTTTATTGGTAATTACGGAATGGAGAGATATAACTTCAGAACAAATATTACTACTGAATATAACAGGTTTAAACTAACTTCGTTAATGTCATATAACCGAAGGGACGAACGCACTGTTGCAGGTGGAACAGGAAATGCTATTATCAATTCATCTCGTATACCTCCTTATTACTACTATCAATTTGAGCAGGATGGTAAATATCTAATAAACAATATTATTGGTGATGATAATACTATGGCTAAATTGAAAGATGGAGGCTATGAACAAAAAGATGAAGATAATATAATTGGAAGTATAAATGTGGATTATAATATTGGTGGAGGACTAACCGCTAAAGGTTTAGTAGGTATAGACCTAACACAGCATCACAGATACAGAAGAGATATTCAAGTTCCTCTTTATTCAATAGCAGATTTGGAAAATGTTGCAGCAAATATCAATCCTACCCGTCTTACTGAAGATTACAATAATAAGAGATATAATTTGAGTACACAATTTCTCTTAGATTATAACAAAACCTTTAATGATAATCATAATGTATCGGGATTGGTTGGTATATCTAATGAGTCATACACTTTTAAAGGTAGCAGAATTGCATGGAGGTTTACTGACCCGGATCTGGGATTACCTACCACTGATGATTCTATACAAGATACCGGAAATAAAAATTCAAACGATGATACAGACCAAACTAGCATAAATTCTCTTTTCGGACGTGTAGGCTACAATTACATGGATAAATATTATGGAGATATTTCCTTTAGATATGATGGTTCTTCTAAATTTGCCAAAGAGAACAGATGGGGCTTTTTCCCTTCATTTTCTGGCGCATGGAGAGTTTCAGAGGAGTATTTTATGGGAGATTACCGTGATAAGTTTGGTGATTTAAAACTTAGAGCATCATATGGAGTTTTAGGGAATCAAAATGTTGCTAACTATTCTTATCAGACAGTATATGAAATGCATACCAATAGCTATGTGTTTAATAACGTTCCGGTTCCCGGAACAGGGTTTAAATATGGTAACCCGGATTTAACATGGGAAAAATCGGGCAATCTCAATTTAGGTATAGATGCAGGATTTCTGAATAATAGCTTGTATGTATCACTTGATTATTTTAACAAGCGAACATGGGACATTCTTTTAAGCCCCGAAGTGGCTTCAATATTTGGAAGTTCTGCTGCTAGTGAAAATGCTGGTGAAATGAGAAACAGAGGTTGGGAAGCAACCATCAATTACAGACTTAGATCAGGAGATTTCAACCACAACTTTAATCTTAACTTCTCGGATTCACAGAATAAGGTAACTGATTTTGGTGGAGAGGAACGCATTGACCAAAATGATCAGATGTATAAACTGATTCGTGAAGGTGTAGCATTAGGATCTTATTATGGATATAAGACCGATGGCTATTTCCAAAATATGGATGAAATTGCAAATAGTGCACTTCCAATTGGAGTTACACTTCAACCCGGTGATGTTAAATATATGGACCAGAATGCTGATGGAGTAATCGATGAAAAGGATCGTGTTGTATTGGGTAATGCTTTTCCAAGGTATACTTTTGGTTTTACATATGATTTACAATACAAAAATTTTGATTTCAATGTACTAATTCAAGGTGTAGGAAAAAGAGAGATGTATGTTCGAGGTGAATTGGTGGAACCATTTCATGCCAACTACTCATATGCGATTTATACTCATCAACTGGACTATTGGACACCAACTAATCCGGATGCAAGATGGCCTCGCTTGATAGCTCCGAGTTCTCAATCTTCTCAGAATAACTGGGGAAGAGGTGGGACTGACATTTATTTGCTGAATGGAGCTTATCTGAGAGTTAAAAACATTCAACTAGGATATACTTTACCTAATACATTGACTAATAAGCTTGGAATTGAGAAATTTAGAGTTAGTGTGAATGCTCAAAATCCTATAACGTTAACAAAGAACTCGTTTATAGATCCTGAATCTTCAGAGTTTGGAAATAACATGGGAGGTATAGGAGGCGTAGGTGCAAATAGTGCACGTAATTATCCTACTCTTGTTTACTATGGATTTGGAATTGATATTGAATTTTAATATTTTACTATATGAAAACAAAAATCATAAAATATATAACAATAATTTTAATTGCAGTAACTGCTCTTTACTCATGTAATGATCTGGATTTGGCACCAACAAATAGATTTACAGATGCCAATTACTGGACTTCAACAGAGAAGGCGGCTGCAGTTCTAAATATGGCTTATAGCCAAATGTTTGGGGCAGATTTCTTTTTTGCCAACGAGAGATTATCTGATAACCTTTATGAGGGAAGAGGTAATACTAGTGAGAAAATTATTACTTCCGGACAGGCAGATGCTTCCTTAGGAAGATTTTCAGATGAATGGAGAAGATGCTATGAAGGGATTAAGACTACACATATATTCATGGATAATGTGGATCTGGTTCCTAACATGGATTCAGAAGTTAAAGAAAGAATGATTGCTGAAGCAAGATTCATAAGAGCTTTTCTATTTTTTAGATTAACAAATCATTATGGTGATGTTCCTCTCTTTGATTATAGCATTACACGTGAAGAAGCAAATAATATAGAACGCTCCCCTAAATCGGCTGTGATTGATTTTGTAAGAAGTGAGCTTACTTCAATTGTAAACAGTTTGCCACAAAAAGAAGGTTACAGCGATAAAGATAAGGGCAGAATTACCCAGGGAGCTGTTATGATGCTACTTGCACGAACCTATTTATATGAAAATAGCTGGTCTGATGTAGCTTCTATAACACAAAGAATTATGTCGGGTGAATTTGGACAATATGAACTGTTCCCCAATTATGAAGGCCTTTTCCTTCCTGAAAATGAACATAATTCTGAGGTTATATTAGATTTGGGATATACCCCTGAACTTAGAACCTGGATGGAAATGTATGATGGTATTCCAATTTCTGAAGGTGGACGTATTAATGCATTTGCACCTACTCAAGAATTAGTTGACAACTACATTATGAGAAACGGGAGAGCAATTAATGAAGCTGGATCGGGATATAATGAGAATGACCCATATACTAACAGAGATCCTCGTTTTAATGCATCTATCGTTTATCATGGATATCAGTGGAGAGATGGTAATGGCATTGTCTCAACAATATATATCAGACCAGGCTCTTCATCAGAAGCAGGAGCAACTAATTTAGATGAATATACAGGTCCGGGCCAAAACTCAACATCGACAGGATATTATATAAGAAAATACTTTGATCCTACAGCACCGGAAGGAATGAATTCAGGATTAAACATAATACTGATGCGCTATGCTGATGTTCTTTTAATGCATGCTGAAGCTAAAAATGAATTGGGTGAAATGAACGAATCTGTATGGAATCAAACTATCAGACTTATTCGTGAGCGTGCCGGATTCACCGACGGAGCTGCTTTAAACTTTCCACAGGAAGGTAATATGAGAGAAATTATTCGCAGAGAACGTCGTTCAGAACTAGCAATAGAGGGTTTAAGAATCTTTGATATAAGAAGATGGGGTACAATTGAAACCGTGATGAATGGCATTCCTCACGGAGCCAGATTTGCTGCCGATAACACCCAGTATATTGAACTTGAAGAAAGAAGGTTTAATCCTGAGAGAGATTATCTCTTTGCCATTCCTCAATCTCAGAGGGATATTAATGAGAATCTTACACAAAATCCGGGATATTGATTTAAATTCAATAAAATAGATAAGAATTAAAAGTTATGAAGAGAATATTTATAAGTATATCAATTATCATATCCCTCATCCTCACATCTATATCATGTAATAGTGATGGAGAAATTAGGGATTTAGGAGTAACTACGGTGAAAACTCTTTATGAACCTGTGGATGGAAGAACTTTAATACTGCAATCTTCAGCATCTGCAATGTTGTATTTTGAATGGGAGCCGGCAAGAGCTGAAGATAGTGGTGGAGTTTTATATGAAGTTGCTTTTGACAAGGCAGATGGAGATTTCTCAAATCCGGTATCTGTTATTGCTTCAGATAATAATGGTGGCAGCAATCATGCTACTCTTACTCATAAACAGTTGAATCAGATTGCGGCTTTGGCTGGAATTGAATCAGCAGAAGTTGGGACATTAAAGTGGACGGTATATTCTTCTAAGGGAATTAACCCTGTAAAAGCTGAACAGGAGAGAACTATTACTTTAACCAGACTTGCTGGTTTAGCTAATATACCTGATCAGTTATATATTGCCGGTGAAGCGACGGAGGTAGGAGCTGAACTTTCAGAAGCAATAAAAATGAAGAAAATTAATGATGGTGAATTTGAGATATTCACAAAACTAGAAGGTGGGAAAACCTTCCAGTTTGTAAACAATATCACAGGAGAGCCTCTTAGTTTTTCATTAAGTGGAGAAAAAATTGTAGAAGGTGGCAATTCAACTGTACAGACCACGGGAATCTACAAATATTATCTTGACTTTAATATTGGTTCTTTTACCACTAAAGAAGTTACTAAAGTTAATTTATTCCTTTGCTGGTCTCAAATGACTATTGAACTCCCTTATAAAGGTTTGGGAATATGGGAACTTACCAATCATGCAATTACCGGTCTTACAGGCAATGACAGTAATGATGACAGGTATAAATTTAGAATGGAAAGTTCTGAAGGTGAAACTGAATGGAGATCACCAGGAAACGATAGTAAACCTTCTGGATCGGATGTTTATTACTATATGGTGGAAAGGGACAATGTTCAGCAATGGACAGATGGAGAGATATGGAAAAATCCTTCAACTACAGGTTGGAGTGATAAAACATATGATTTTATGTTCTCTCTTAGTCCTAATGGAGCATATACACACAACTTAACCATTAAAGAATAAAAGAGTATGAAACAAATATATAAATCATTATTTAAATTATCTTTCATAACAATCATTACTCTATTATTTGCCGGATGTAATGATAATATGGGGGAACCGGACAACTCTCTAACGAATGTAAAAGGGCTTACAGAACCACTCGATGGTAAAGAAGTAACACTTCAACCTGCAGCATCTGCATCAGAGTATTTCGAATGGGAACATGCAGTAATTCAAGGCGGAGGTCCTGCAATTTACCAAATTGCATTTGACAAGTCAGATGGAGATTTTTCTAACCCTCTGTACTTAGTATCTTCAAATAATAACGGATTTACTAATAGTGTTGCACTAACTCATAAACAACTGAATAAAATTGCAGGCATGGCGGGAATTAATCCTTCTGCAACCGGCATTCTTAAATGGACAGTGTTTTCATCAAAAGGTACAAATATGTTAAAAGCAGCAACTGAAAATAGAATATCTATTACCAGACTTGCAGGTTTTCCGGAAGAAGATATACCGATTGATTTATTTGTAACCGGAGCAGCTTCTGAAGGTGGATCTGACTTAAGTAAAGCACATAAAATGAAAGCCGTATCAGGTGGTGAATTTGAAGTTTACACTTACCTGAAAGCAGATGAACCTTACTATTTTGTAGATAGTAAAACTGGTACACCAAAAAGCTTTTCCTTTACTGATGGGCTAGTTAAGAGTGAAGGACAATCAACTGTATCTTCCGATGGAGTATACAGAATCACTTTGGATTTTAATACAGGAGCAGCAACTATTGCTGAGATAACAAGAATTGGATTCTTCTTTAGTCCTGATAATAAAACTCTTTTCGATCTTCCCTACCAGGGATATGGAGTATTTCAGGCAACGGAAACAGTAATCTTTAAACAAGAAGGATGGGGAAGAGATCAAAGGTATAAATTTAGAATTTTCTTGAAAGAAAATGGCAGTAGCGATGAGTCTGAAATGGAATGGGGAACTCTAAATCAAACTGACTCAAGTCCGGATGCAAGTAGTCCTGAATCATATTATTATCTGAGATTAATAAATCCAACGCAATGGGATAATAAATGGAAGTTGAAGAGTGAATTTGATGGTAACCCCGCAGTTTATACAATATATTTGCAGGCTGACCAACCTTATACGCATTCGGTTGAAGCACCATAAAATATTTATAATTAGAAGAATGAAATTTGTGATTTTGCAATTTCATTCTTCTGTTTTAAAACAAATATTATGATAAAAAAATATTTATATTCTATATTACTTCTAATACCCTTCTGGTGGAGTTGTGAATCGGATGATTTACCTACCCCGGATGATGATGACAATAATGATACTGAAATAAATTGGGACGAGGCCGCAAATAGAAGTAGTAAAGCTTTAATAACCTCATTTTGGAATAATGGTGGTCATTACTTCAATACGGACAATAGTGGAAATACATCATTCCAATACTGGCCAAATGCTCATGGTCTTGATGTTTTGATAGATGCTTACGAGCGAACTAATGAAGAATCATATAAAGCATATTTTAACCAATGGTTTACAGGAGTTAAAGCACGTAATGGTAACACATGGAATAATGACTTCTATGATGATATGGAGTGGAATGCTTTAGCTCTACTTAGAGCTTTTAAAGCTACAAATGACACAAAATACAAAGACGCCGCTCTTGAACTTTGGGGGTACATAAAAGATGGATGGAACGAAAATGCCGGTGGTGGAATCACTTGGAAAAAAGGAATGGAATGGAGCAAGAACGCTTGCTCAAACGGACCAGCCGCAATACTTGCAGCACGTCTTTATCAGGAATTTGGAAATGAGAATGATAAAGAATGGGCTTTAAAGATTTATAATTGGCAAAAATCAACACTTGTAAACCTCAATAATGGTGCAGTTTGGGATAATATTGACTCAAGATCGGGTGAGATAAAAAAAGACTGGATTTTCACTTATAACCAAGGTACATATATAGGAGCAGCTGTTGAACTCCACAAAATCACAAATGAGAGAAGTTATTTAATTGATGCTTCACTTGCTGCTGACTATACAATGAGTAGCTTGGTTGATAACTCTATTTTAAAAAGTGAAGGAACTGGTGATGGAGGCCTTTTCAAAGGTATCTTTGTGAGATACTTTACCCAACTTATTATTCAAAATAGACTGGATGAGCCTACGCGCAAAAGATATCTTCAGTTTATTAATTTGAATGCTGAAACACTTTGGAAAAATGGCACTAATATGCAAGGGACCCTATTTGGACCTAACTGGCGTTTAAAACCAGGTGGTACTACCGGATTGACCGAACAATTAAGCGGTTGTATGCTAATTGAATCTATTGCCCTATTACAGAATGAAGAATATATTAAATAGTTGTGAACCCAATATAATATGGTTTCACAAATAATTATCTACTAATTTAGTTTTTTACTTATTTATCTATTTTATTAAACAGTTATAAGATGAAATTATTTTCACCCATTATTATTATATCTATCATTTTAACAAGCTGCACAGTAGCGTCAGATAAACAACTAACTGATTACGTGAATCCTTTTTTGGGGACAGCTACACTTTGGGAAACTGAGGACCTAGGGTATGAAAGAACTTGGGATGAACGCACTTGGGGAGCAGAAGTTTTTCCAGGAACATCTCTACCAAATGCAATGGTTCAACTTAGCCCCGTAACTCAATACAGAAGTGGTGCAGGTTATCAATATGAAGATACAGTAATATACGGTTTTGCTCATACCAATAAAGGCCATTGGAACTTACTTCATGTTCCGATACTACCTGTAACGGGAGAAGTAAATCCAAGCGATTTTGTATCAGGTTACAGTCATGATAACGAATCTGCAAATCCGGGATATTATCAAGTCTTTCTTGAAAGGTATGGTATAAACGTTGAACTTACTTCTACTCTTAGAAGCGGATTCCATAAATATCACTACAAGGATGGAGATCAGAAGAAACTGTTGGCAGACTTAACTCGCTCCAATAACCATGTACGTGATTGGAATATTGAAAAGATGGATGATAATAGTTTTGCTGGATTTCAGGATACCGGCGAGCGAGTGCATTTTTATGCAGTCTCAAACTATTCAATAGATAACATAGAACAAATAAAAGATGATAATCATGAAGTTTCTGTTGTTAACTTCAGCGAAAACAATAACAATGAACCATTAGAACTCAAGATTGGATTTTCTTTTGTTAGTATTGAAAATGCTAAATTGAATCTTGAAATAGAGATGATTAATAAAAGCTTTACCCAAGTACAAGAAGAAGCTAATGATATTTGGGAAGAGTTATTAGCTCACATAAAAGTTACTGGTGGAACTGAAAGAGAGAAAGGCATCTTCTACTCTACCCTTTATCGATCATTCTTGTGGCCTGCCTTACGAAGCGACTCGAATGGAGATTTTACAGATGAACGAGGAGAAATAGCAAATGAAGGTTTCAGGTATTATACCAACCCATCTTTTTGGGATGATTATAGAAATAAGTTAGTGCTTCTGGCAATGATTTCACCTGATGTGACAACTGATGTAATGAAATCAATTATTGATAAGGGTGAAAAAAGAGGCGGTTATATGCCTACATTCTTTCATGGAGACCACGCTTCTGTATTTGTAGCAGGAACATGGCTAAGAGGCATACAAGACTTTGATCTTGAGAGAGCTTATGCACTGATACTGCAAAATGCGATGGTACCAGGTAGAGGTGGAAGACCATACCTGGATGAGTATCTTGAAAGAGGATGGATCGCTGAAAAAGATACAACAGAAGTGCCTTTTTGGGATGAGTATAAAGCTGCAGTAACTAAAACTGTTGAATATGCATATGATGATTATGCAACGGCTTTAGTTGCAAAAGAACTGGGTGATGAAGAAAATTACCAAATTCTGATGGAGCGATCTGATAATTACAAGAAGTTATTTGACCCTTCAACCGGTTTCTGGCGTGGAAAAGTTGATGATGGCTCATGGATTGAGGATTTTGATCCATATTATCCCTATTTTGCTTATATGTATAGAGAAGCAAATGCGTGGCAATCTCTATTTTTTGCTCCCCATGATATAGAAGGCATGATCGATCTTTATCCTAGTCATGAAGCTATTGATCAGAAACTTGACTCTCTGTTTACTGAACCATGGAGAGGTTATGAAGTGCACAATTTAACTGGTTTTATTGGCAATTACTGTCATGGTAACCAACCTGCGCATTCAATTCCATACACTTATTACTTTATTAATAAGCAAGAGAAGGCTCAAATCGTTCTTGATAGTATCATGGATCGTTTTTATGATATGGGAGTAGATGGACTTGCTTATTCAGGAATGGATGATGCCGGAGAGATGTCATCATGGTATGTATTTAATGCTATAGGCCTTTATACTTATTCACCGGCGGATACCGAATATATAGTTTCTGTGCCACTTTTTGATGAAGTGAAATTTACTCTTGGTAACGGAACTAAATTTACTATTAGAAAAGAAGGGAACGGACAGAAAATAAATGAAATAAATTATGGTAATGAGATTGTAGATGGTTGGTTTATTAATCATGACCAACTTCTGCAAGGGAAAGAACTGGTTATAAAAACAACTGAATAGTTCAACTGATCATGCTCCAGTCGTAGCGATTCCCACCAAGACGGCTCAATTGCTGTTTGAGAACGGAATGCTCCTGCTGTTCGAGCTTAGGATCTTTTTCAATTAATTTTTCAGCTATTTCTCTTGCAAGATATAGAATATCATTATCTCTAACGATATCAGCTATTTTAAGATTGAAGGGTATCCCACTTTGCTGGGTGCCCTCCAAATCTCCCGGTCCACGCAACTTTAGATCAGCTTCGGCAATAAGAAAACCGTCGTTAGTTTCAGTCATAATTCCAATTCTTTTACGGGTGTCTGCCGATATTTCGTATGGGGTTAGTAATACACAGTATGATTGATCTGCACCTCGACCCACCCTACCTCTAAGCTGATGTAATTGCGATAGGCCAAATCGTTGAGCACTTTCAATGACCATTACAGTAGCATTCGGAACATTTACACCAACTTCAATAACTGTTGTTGATACCATTATTTGTGTTACCCCTTTTACGAATCGCTGCATAACTTCATCTTTCTCGGCAGGCTTCATTCTTCCATGCATTTTGTCTACAGTAAATTCTGGAAATACCTCTAGCATATGAATATATCCATCTTCAAGGTTCTTTAGGTCTAAAGTCTCACTTTCCTCAATAAGCGGATAAACAATATAAGCTTGTCGTCCTAGTTTGATTTGATTTCGTATAAACATATATAGCTCACCCCGTTTTTTATCATATCTGTGAATAGTCTCCACAGGCTTTCTGCCGGGAGGTAATTCATCTATAATCGATACGTCCAGATCACCATAAACAGTCATTGCGAGAGTGCGGGGAATGGGTGTGGCCGTCATGACAAGAACATGTGGAGGCTGATTATTTTTGGTCCACAACTTTGCTCTTTGCGCAACACCAAATCGATGCTGCTCATCAATTACAACAAAACCAAGATTCCTAAATTGAACCACATCCTCAATTAGAGCATGTGTTCCTATCAGAATATTAATCTCACCAGACGCGAGCCCTGCATGAATTCCCTCTCTTTTTTTTTTCTTAGTTGATCCCGTTAATAGTTCAACACGAATATTCATGTTTGAAAGCATATTTGATAATGTTTCATAATGCTGAGATGCTAGAATTTCGGTAGGAGCCATAAGACATGCCTGAAATCCATTATCAAGTGAAATTAATATACACATTAAAGCTACAAGAGTTTTACCACTTCCTACATCACCCTGCAAGAGCCTATTCATCTGTCTACCCGACGCTGTATCCTTACGTATTTCTTTAATTACTCTCTTTTGAGCATTTGTTAATGGAAATGGAAGATGTTTTTTGAAAAACATGTTCAGGTTATCTCCCACTTTAGAAAAAACAAATCCTTTGAGTTTATTTTTTCTATCAGCAGTATACCTGACTATACTTAATTGGATATAAAATAGCTCTTCAAACTTTAGCCTGAACTGAGCATCACGTAATTTAGCAGATGAAGATGGGAAATGAATATTCTCAACAGCTTCCTGAAAAGATATTAGTTTTGCAGCTTCAATTACATCATGAGATAATGTTTCGGAAAGTCTCTCCTTGATAAGTGCATATGCATTTTCAATTATTTTGTGCATCGCTTTGGAGTTTAGATAGTGGTTTTTCATTTTCTCAGTGGTACTGTACAATGGCATGAATCCGTCAGGACGATCAGTTTCATTTAAGAAAGGATCAATATCTGGATGAGCAATATTCCATTTACCATTAAAAAGATTTGGCTTACCAAAAACTATATACTCTTGGTTTATTTTATATTTATTTTCAATAAACCTTATTCCCTGAAACCAAATAAGATCTACAAATCCGTGTCCGTCTGTAAAATGAGCTACCAGGCGCTTTCTTCGCCCTTCTCCAAATGTCTCGAAAGATTTTATTTGACCTTTTAGCTGTATATACGCTATAGAGCTATCAATTTCATGGATATAATAAATTCTACTCCTATCGATATATCTATAAGGATACCATCTTAGAAGGTCATTTAAAGTGAAAACATCTATTTCTTTATTTAAAATTTCGGCTCTCTTTGGTCCTACCCCTGTGATGAATTTTATATCAGTTTGAAGTACACTCATTATTATTAAATGTTGAGGGGAAATAATTTAATACAGAAAGTTGTTTATGCAAATATAATAAAAACGAGGAATAGATTTACTACCCCTCGTTATTTCTTATGTTATTCAAACAAGTAAAAACTTGTAATCTGTTTATATCACTACCATGAAAATAGTGGAAACTGCTTCATAGTAATATTTACTTTTTCGCGAACAGAAGATATAACTTTATTATCTTCAGGATTTGAAAGAATTGTATCTACCCATTCGACAATATCACCCATTAAATCCTCTTTAGCTCCGCGGGTTGTTACTGCTGGTGTGCCGAACCGTAAACCGGATGTTTGGAATGGCGATCTACTATCGAAAGGTACCATATTTTTATTTACTGTTATATCTGCCTCTCCCAGTATATTTTCTCCTACTTTTCCGGTTAGTTCAGGAAACTTGGTGCGAAGGTCGACCAATATTATATGATTATCTGTACCATCGGAAACTACATTATAACCTTTGTTGATAAATGCTTTAGCCATTGCATCTGCATTTTTCTTAACCTGTTGTTGATAAACCTTAAATTCTGGTTGTAGTGCTTCATGAAAAGCTACAGCCTTTGCAGCAATTACATGCTCAAGTGGGCCTCCTTGCATTCCGGGAAATACTGCAGAATCTAGCATTGCAGACATCATCTTAACTTCGCCTTTTGGCGTCTTAACGTCCCATGGGTTTTCAAAATCTTTACCCATTAAAATTACTCCTCCCCTAGGACCACGCAATGTTTTGTGTGTAGTTGAAGTAACAATATGAGCATGCTTAAGTGGGTTTTCGAGCAGACCCGCAGCAATAAGACCAGCTGGATGTGCCATATCTACCATAAATATCGCACCTACCTCGTCAGCAACTTTACGTATGCGTGCATAATCCCATTCGCGTGAATATGCTGACGCACCCGCAATAATAAGTTTTGGTTTTTCATTACGAGCTACCTGTTCCAGTTGATCGTAATCTACTCTTTGATCTGCTTCTCTTACATTATATTCTAAAGGGGTATACATCAATCCCGAGAAGTTCACAGGTGAGCCGTGAGTTAAATGACCACCATGAGATAGATTTAGACCTAGAAATTTGTCTCCGGCTTTAAGACAAGCTAAAAAGACTGCAGCATTGGCCTGAGCACCTGAGTGAGGTTGCACATTTGCCCATTCTGCATTAAACATCTCTTTTAATCTGTCTATTGCTAGCTGTTCGCTCAAATCTACTATTTCACATCCGCCATAATAACGTCTTCCTGGATAACCTTCGGCGTATTTATTTGTTAGAACGGATCCTGCAGCTTCCATTACCTGGTCACTTACAAAATTCTCTGAAGCAATTAGCTCTAGCCCCTTTAGTTGGCGCTCACGCTCCCTTTCGATTATACTAAAAATTTGTGGATCTCTCTTCATGTTTAAAAATATTATTTCTTTATTTCTTTATGCAAAAATAACTAAGTTTGAGCATAAAAGAAAGCTTACTTGCTCTAATTTTTAAAGATTGTGAAGATACCATTTATACAACCTCTTAACTCCTTCTTGAATACCTATTGAATGTTTCCAACCAAGAGCATTGAGTTTAGAAACATCGGTTAGCTTTCTCATTGCACCATCGGGTTTAGAGCTATCGAACTCTATTTGTCCTACATAATTAACACGCTCTTTAACAAGATATGCAAGATCTCGAATTGAGATTTCTTCTCCAGACCCAATATTAATATGACAATTACGAATTTCTTTTTTATCCTTTATTAGATCTGAGAAATCTATGTGCTCCATGATAAAAACACATGCGTCGGCCATCTCTTCACTCCATAAAAACTCACGCAAAGGTGTCCCTGTTCCCCATAAGGATAATTTGTTCTCTGATATCCCATATTTATTTAAAATTGCAGTAATCTCTTTTTTGGAATTTGAACCTGAAACTTGCTCTATAGGTCGTGCATTTACATCTCGTATGATTGTATCCCAATCGCCTTCCATAAGTGCTTTAGAAAGATGAATCTTTCTTATTATTGCGGGTAACACATGACTCTTTTCTAAATCGAAGTTGTCATTTGGACCATATAAGTTTGTTGGCATGACAGCAATAAAGTTGGTTCCATACTGAATATTGAAGCTTTCGCACATTTTCAGTCCAGCTATCTTTGCTATAGCGTAAGGTTCATTAGTGTATTCCAAAGGACCTGTTAACAGTGAATCTTCCGACATTGGTTGTGGCGCTTCTTTAGGATAAATGCAAGTGCTACCTAAAAATAGAAGCTTCTTTACACTATGCTTGAAGCTTTCACCAATTACATTATTTTGTATCTGTAGATTTTTACATATAAAGTCTGCTCTATAGGTATTATTTGCCACTATACCTCCTACCTTTGCAGCTGCAAGGAATACATAATCAGGTTTTTCTTCTTCGAAGAAATGAGACACAGCTCTGTTGTCTAGTAGATCCAACTCGCTATGAGAACGACCTATAATATTTGTAAATCCTTTTTCTTTAAGATTATTAAAGATAGCAGACCCAACAAGCCCTTTGTGTCCTGCTACATATATTTTAGATGATTTGTCTGTCATAAATTTATGCGTTATTGATTAATCTTTTTTCACCCATCCTTTTAGCTGCTTTAAAAAATCATTTTGACTCAACTATCTATCTACTAATGTTTTAAACATTTCAAATATAGTGTTTAATTTTAAAACCGTTGTAAATGTACCATTAATTATATTATCACGCAAACGTGAGATAATTGGCAATTTTTATGGTCATTGATGAAAATAAACTAAATTTGCATAATGTGTGAGTTAATATTTTGAATTATGAACGTTAAAATAACTAACCAAATGAAGAAAATAATATTTCTCGTCGTTTTCTGTATTATATCTTTTGCAAAAGCCCAGGCTCAGTATGTCAGCTATTTAAGAATATCGGGAGACATGGGAACTATAGTAAACTCTCAACGTGACAAAAAGTTTGGCATAGGAGGCAATATAAGCTGGTTGACAACTGATAATTTACTATCATTAAACAATAATAATTTTATCACCCTCGGTGTAAAAGCGCATAATAACCCTTATGGGGATGGTAAATTCATCTCGAGCATTATGAATAAAAAAGACGATGCCTTCAACTATTTGTTGCCTTTTATAGGCTATAGGATAACACAAAAAGGAGTTGAAGATGGATTTTTTGTTGAACCTCGAATAGGGGTAGCAATTGGTCCTAGCTATTCTGCATTTGCTATTGCTCCTTTGGCAGGCTATGCATATAACGCATTTGACTTTTCCATATATTGTGATATGGGTTTTGGTAATGAAGACGGTCCAATATTAAAAAAGCAATTTTATAACATTGGTTTGAGTGTTGCTTATAATATTAGTTTATAAGATCAACTACCGTACATCTTCAAATAATAAGTGCGGTATTCTCCGCTTGTTACAAGATCTAACCAATCTTGGTTGTCGAGATACCATTGAACTGTTTTTTCGAGTCCATGTTCAAATTGGAGAGAAGGCTCCCAGCCAAGTTCATTTTTGATTTTTTCTGCATCAATGGCATAGCGGAGATCGTGTCCGGCTCTATCTGTAACGTATGTAATCAGTTTTTGTGATTCACCTTCGGCTCTTCCTAATAATCTATCACATACTTTTACGAGTAAATGAATAAGATCTATATTTTTCCATTCGTTAAAACCTCCAATGTTATAAGTTTCTCCTTTACGTCCTTTATGATATATAATATCAATTGCTCTTGCGTGATCTTCTACATATAACCAATCTCTAATATTTTCGCCTTTGCCATACACTGGAAGTGGCTTATTGTTACGAATATTGTTTATAAAAAGCGGTATGAGCTTCTCGGGAAATTGAAATGAGCCGTAATTATTGGAACAGTTTGAAATTAGTATCGGCATTCCATAGGTATCGCGATAGGCTCTCACAAAATGATCAGAAGAAGCCTTAGAAGCTGAATATGGTGAATGTGGATCATATGATGTTTCTTCTGTAAATGGCGCATCATTAAACTTAAGTTCTCCATAAACCTCGTCAGTTGATACATGGTAGAACATCTTATTAGTGAAATCACCATTCCAATGTTCTCTTGCGGCTTGCAGCAAATTTAGAGTACCCATAACGTTTGTTTTAGCAAAAGAAAAAGGGTCTGTGATTGAACGGTCGACATGACTTTCGGCTGCAAGATGAATAACACCATTAATATTATAACTTTTAAAAACATTCTTAATGGATTCAAAATCACATATATCTTTTTTCACAAAAGTATAATTTGGCTTATCCTCAATATCTTTCAGATTTAGCAAATTGCCCGCATAGGTTAATAAATCTAGATTTATTATATTGTAGTTGGGGTATTTGTTAACAAAGAACCGAGCTACATGAGATCCAATAAAACCAGCACCGCCGGTAATTAATATGTTTTTTGCTTCCATATTTTTTTATAATTATAATTGCTTACTTACCTTAATTAATTTATATTTTAATTGAGTGATTATCAAGTCATTGCTTATAACTCTATGGAGTAATTATAGTTGACTAAAAGGAGGGTTTAGTTCATCTTTTTCAGATAATATAATATCCTCATTAGGCAACTTCCAATTAATATTCAGCTGTTCATCATTCCATTTTATACCTTCTGCATGATCGGGAGAATAGTAATTATCGCATTTATATTGACAAATTACTTCTTTGCTAAGTGCAATAAAACCATGTGCAAATCCATGAGGAATATAAATCTGCAGTCTATTCTTATCTGAGAGTTCAACAGCAAAATGTTTACCATATGTTATTGAGTTTTTTCGTATATCAACAGCAATATCTAATACTTCCCCTTTAATTACTCTTACAAGTTTTGCCTGAGCAAAAGGGGGCTTTTGATAATGTAAACCTCTAAGAACACCATATTTGGAGCTACTTTCATTGTCTTGTATAAAAACGGTATCACAAACTAATTCTTCAAATTTCTTTTGTGAATATGATTCAAAAAAATACCCTCTATTGTCTTTATAAATATTTGGTCTAATTATTTTTAGTCCTTCTATTTTAGTTTCTATAACCTCCATGAAATCAACCTAAATCTACTATTTTTAAAAGGTACTGTCCATATTGATTCTTCTTCATCGGTTCGGCTATTCTACGTAAATCCTCTTTTGTTATCCAACCATTACTCCAAGCAATCTCCTCTAAACACGCAATTTTAAGACCCTGACGTTTTTCGAGCACCTCTATGAAGGTTGAAGCTTCTGATAATGAATCATGGGTCCCAGTATCGAGCCAGGCGAAACCCCTGCCTAATATTTGTAGGTTTAGTTGCTTTAGACTTAGATAGTTATCATTGACAGTGGTTATTTCTAATTCACCCCGTTCAG
The DNA here is from genome assembly GCA_015478775.1 of Fermentimonas sp. GTDB lineage: Bacteria > Bacteroidota > Bacteroidia > Bacteroidales > Dysgonomonadaceae > Proteiniphilum. The sequence continues at coordinate 416,425 of JADMKP010000007.1, forward strand.
AAGGTTTTATGCTTTTTGCAATGTCTATTACATTATTTGGATAAAAATAGAGCCCTACCACTGCATAATTAGATTTAGGAATCTCGGGTTTCTCTTCAATAGACAAAACTTTCCTGTCATTATTAAATTCCACTACACCATATCTCTCAGGATCATTTACATAGTAACCGAATATTGTAGCTTCATTGTGTTTTACGGTATCTTTCAAAGCTTCCTGTAGCATTAACCTAAAGCTTTGTCCATAGAAAATATTATCTCCTAAAATTAAGCAAACAGAGTCTTCGCCAATGAAATCTTCGCCAATAATAAAAGCTTGTGCAAGTCCATCGGGGCTAGGTTGTTCGGCATATACAAATCTAACTCCATAATCAGACCCATCACCTAACAATCGCTTAAAACCTGGTAAGTCGGAGGGAGTGGAAATTATTAAAATTTCTCTTATTCCTGCCAACATTAATGTTGAAATGGGATAATAAACCATTGGTTTATCAAAGATAGGAAGCATTTGCTTAGATACCCCTTTTGTGATTGGATATAATCTTGAACCTGAACCACCAGCTAAAACAATTCCTTTCATTATATTTGAATTTATACACTGTTTATCACAAAGATATAAAATTTTAGGAATTGAGAATGTTTTATTTGATGTATTTGTAATTGAACCACATTACATTTACTTAGACAAATCGGGTCTTAGATGTTTTGTGCGTTTTTCGGCCTGCTCATGACGCCATTCTTGAATCTTTCTCTCGTGACCAGAAAGTAGCACTTCTGGAACTTTCCAACCTTTATAATCTGCCGGTCTTGTATAAACCGGGGGAGCAAGCAAATTGTCTTGGAAGGAATCGGACAGAGCCGACTGCTCATCTCCAATTGCACCTGGAATTAGTCTTACTACTGCATCGGCTATAATGGCTGCAGCAAGCTCTCCTCCCGTAAGCACGAAATCGCCTATTGAAATTTCTCTTGTTATCAGGTGTTCTCTTACACGATAATCTACTCCTTTATAATGACCACATAGAATAATAATGTTGTTGAGAAGAGAAATCTCATTTGCTGTAGATTGTACAAACTGCTCACCGTCGGGGGTTGTAAATATAACTTCATCATAATTTCGTTGAGATTTCAAGTTTGTTATTACCCTGTCGATTGGCTCGATCTGTAAAACCATTCCAGCCTCTCCTCCATAAGGATAATCGTCAACTCTCTTATGTTTATCGAGTGTGTAATCGCGAAGATTATGAAGTTCAAAAGTTACCAGCCCTTTATCTTGAGCCCTCTTGAGAATACTAGTATTAATTGTACCTTCAATCATTTCGGGGAGCACAGTAATTATATCAATCCTCATTTTAGTGTAAGTAATATATGTTTAATTACATCTTTTTAAATGTACTGTATATCAACTTTCGGGTGTAGAAGTTGTGCCACCTTGCTGTGAACCACTCTCACCCTGCATAACATCTTCATTTATAATTCCTCTTTGCACTCTTTTCATAGATGCTTTTAAATCACCAAAACGATAAGTTATACTTAATCGTATATTACGAACAGGATTCAGGCTTATACTTTTCTGACTGAAACCCACGCCTGTAGTAGTTGATGAAATTTCACGATATTTGGAGAAAACATTCTGCGTATTTAATGTAATATCAAGTTTTTTGTCTAAGAAACTCTTCATCAAACTAAATGAGTAGTAGTAGAAAGGCGACTGAACAGTTTGTAACTGAATGCGATTCATAAACAATCCACCATTAGCTCCAAGCCTTATGTCGTGTGGCAATGTATATGTGAGACCTGCGTAGGCACGACCAGAAAATCCACTGTTACTTAGTCCACTGTCATCATTACTTTTTATATCTGTATAATTCATGCCACCGTTAAGGTAGGTGCGGATATTTGAAGTCGGAGTCCAACTAACATATATATTTGTCCCTACTGTCTGATTTTTACCAATATTGGCATATGTATTATTGGTAACACCATTTCCATCTATAAAACTTCTGGAAGATACCGCATTTTGAGCAAATGAATATGTTAAGGTAGCATTGAAATTAACCTTTTGAGCAAAAGAGCCATAATTGATATTAAAGTTATGCTGCTGTTCTGAATCGAGATTTGGATTACCATAGCTAATATTACTTGGATCCATATTGTTAATATATGGATTTAAGTACCATATCCCTGGTCGTGAAATGCGCATATTATATCCTGCCCTGATATTTTGAGTCATACCTATTTGATAAGAAACGGTGGCTGATGGTATCAGATCAAAGAAGTTTGTTTTAATTGAGTCGGTTGAGCTACTCATAAAAAGTATGTCCTGTAGAGTATGCTCACCTCTTAATCCAATTTTAAAGCCTGCTTTTCTTGTTTTAAAGCTATATCCCAGATATCCTGAAGTAATATTTTGCTTATGATCAAGATCATTCTTTCGATCTAAATCAGGATGCCAAATACCATCAGTAACATCATAATATGTATGATTGCCTCTGCTAGAGTTATCTCTGAAGATGTATTTTAAGCCCAATTCAATGCTATGTTTATTGCTCAATGGATTAACATAATCTAATTGTGTAGTATGCTCTTGTCCACCTGCACTATTTGAGCTTTTTAGCTTGTAACCTGTTTCGTAGTAAAAGTCACCTTCTACATTATTATATTCACTGTCGAATTCACTGTCATTAGGGTCATTTTCGAAACGATATGAAAATGTTAGCATTTCACCTTTCTTTTTAAAACTTCTTTGGTAGTCGGCGGAAAGATTTATACCCCCATAATTTGCTATACTGTTGCTACTGGTATTATATGAATATGGACGTATCCCTACGGAAGAAGCCATCGTGCTTGAAAGTGATTTAAACTCTCCTCCAAAGCGGGAAGCGGAAATATTGAATAAATTTACAGTGTCGGGTTCGAAGCTCATTGTACCACTAAGGAATAGACCTCCTCCGTTACTCTTGGTAGTGCCATTTTGAATAAGTCTGTTAGGATAGGGATCAAATTCATCTCTAGTAAAATTAGACTCCGATTCAGGTTGATTGTGATAATAGTAGCCGGCATTACCAGAAAAACCAATTTTGCCATATTTTGATGCTAAATATGCATTAGCACCATATCCACCAAAAGTATCTCCATTTGCACCTATAGAAGCCGAGTATCCATCATCTACTCTCTTATCAGTTACTATATTAATAATTCCACCTATACCTTCTGCATCATATTTCGCACCTGGATCTGTTATTACTTCCACATCCTTCACACTATTTGCAGGCATGCTTTTTAAGACTTGTGAAGGATTATTTGAAACCATGTTGGAGGGCTTACCATTTATGTATATTTTGAAATTTGATGATCCTTTAAGCTGAATTTCATCCTCACCATCAACTGTAACAAGAGGCACTTTTCGTAATAAATCGAGCACATTTGAGGTAGATGATTCTGGATCATCTTTTGCACTATATGTTAACTTGTCAATTTCAACTTTAACTAGTGGTCGCTGAGCGGTTACACTCAACTCATCTAATTCAGTAGAGGACTCTATCATGGTAACAGTTCCAATGTCAAATGTTTTATCTTTTTGAGTTAAATCAATAGTCTCTACCGCATCATCCATCCCTACAAAATTAAATGTAAATAGATATTCTCCTTTTTCTAATGAAGCGGAAAACTCACCATTTTCTTTTGTAGCTAATTTTTTAATACTGATATCTGGAGATGAACTTTCTGCAATAGATATTGTGGCATATGGTAAGCCATCGTTGTCGGAAGATACTAATTTACCGATCACTGTAATGTTCTGAGCTGAAAGTGAAAAAGTAAATATAATACTCAATAGGAATAGAAATGAATACTTCATTTAATGTTGTGGTTTGTAAAAATAGATTCTAAATAAGTTATATTAAAACGTAAAAGTATATATAAAATTGGATTACGATTATTGATTAATCCTATGTTAAATATTTTTAACCATTTTTGCTAATAAATTATTTATTTACTAACTCACCTTTTTTCTTGAGGGAATTGTATGTATCTATAGAATTTGAGCATATTTTGCAATTTTTATAAGTAAACATTCCTTCCTCAAAAACGTTTAATTAAAAATGAAATTTTCTTCTTAATAAACGATATTTTGCCACATAGGACAATCTTAATAACTACGCTAATTCTTTTTCTGGTTACATACATTTATACTGGATTTAGATTATACAAGACTTTACCTGCCTTTCTTTTTCCACGTATTTTATTGATTATATTATTTGTTATGGGTATTGTAGGTATGGTGCTATTCTTTTCTTTTGGAGAAAAAATGCCTACTATAGTTTCGGGTAGTCTTTATAGATTCAGCACTTCTTGGATTATTGCTTTTTTGTTCTTATTGATGGCAGTTTTATTAATTGATATTCTTAGAATATTGAATAATATTTTTCACATTATAGATAAAGAAAATGCTGTTACTATTTTTCGCGAGAATTTGTTGACATCTATCGCTATATTTGGATCCGTGGCTTTGATATTGATAATAGGGAACGTTCAATATCATAATAAAAAAAGACAACAAGTTTCTATCTTATCAAGTAAAATAGAAAAGCCAGTACGTATTGTAGGAATAAGTGATCTACATATTGGTTATACAATTTCAGCCAAAGAAGTTTCGAAATGGGTGAGTTTAATAAACGCGGAAAAACCAGATATTGTTATAATTGCGGGTGATATTATAGATAACCATTTACGCCCAATAATAGAGGATTCAATTTCTAATGTACTAAATAGAATCAATGCGCCAATGGGGGTTTATGCATGCACCGGTAATCACGATCTGATGTTTGCCATAAAAGAGGATATAAATTTTTACAAAAATTCGGGCATCACACTTTTGAGAGATTCATTTATAAATATTAATGGAATTACTATAATCGGTAGAGATGATTACACCAATTTAAGAAGAGATAAACTAGAAAAAATTGTACAAAATATAGACAAGACAACGTTCACTGTTTTAATGGATCATCAACCCACTAAACTTAACGATGCGGTAAATAATAGAATTGATTTCCAGTTGTCGGGGCACACGCATCGTGGTCAAGTATTTCCTATTTCTCTGATTACCGATGCTATTTTTGAACATTCTCATGGATATTTGAAGAAAAGGAACACTCATTTTTATATTTCCAGTGGAATAGGAATATGGGGTGGCAAATTCAGAATAGGCACAAAATCTGAATATTTAGTACTTGATATAGCACCCTTGGAAAGTATAACTGAAAAAGACAATTAAAAAGTATATGCGTGCACTTATTAATGCTTTTATAATTCATCTTACCCTTAATCTTTTAGTTTTTCTGAAAGGTTGGCATGTTTTTGATCGTAAAAAATGGGTCAGAATTATACTTATTTCTGTCTTTACCACTGAATTCATTATATATACAGCTGGATTTATTTTCTACCGACATTTCCCAGACAATATTAATCATTGGATAAGGGTAATGGGTACAAGCTGGATGCTATTTCTTTTATACTCTGGAGGAATATGGTTAATTTCGGATTTGATTTATATATTTATTAATAGAATTAGAAAAAGATCGTGGCGCTATAGAGAACAGTCTCAAAGATATAAAATAAATTCATATATAATTACCATTTTATTTGTGTTAGTTATAATGATTAATGGTCATATAAAGTTTCTAAATCCAGTAGTACAACAAATTCCTGTTTCTATAAATAAAAGTAGCGGAAATCTGGATTCATTAAGAGTTGCAATGATTGGAGATCTTCATCTTGGGTGGATGATAAACAGGGAGCATACGAAACGATTTGTAGATTTAATCATGTCACAAAATCCCGATTTAATTTTATTTGTAGGGGATATAATTGATTCAAATATCGATCCTATAATAGAGCTGAACATGGATGAAGAATTAGCAAGACTTTATGCTCCATATGGTGTGTTTTCATGTACAGGTAATCATGAATATCGGTATGATGCAGAGGAAAAGATTCAACTTTTGAATGACATTGGAATAACAGTGTTAAGAGATTCTGCCGTATTAGTAGATAGTTTATTTTATATTATTGGCAGAGAAGACAGGATTGTTTTAGACAGAAAAACATTAGAAGAAATACTAAATGAGCAGGGTGTTGATAGGTCTATACCTTTAATTGTTTTAAACCACACACCCGACAATTTAAATGAGGAAGCGGATGCAGGTGTAGATATTGCTCTATATGGACATACTCACCATGGGCAAGCATTTCCAGGCAATATTGCAACTGAAATTGTTTTTGAGGTTGCACATGGATATAAGAAAACAAAAAACACACATTTTTATGTTACGTCCGGATTGGGTTTGGTTGGACCACAATTCCGTATTGGAACGGTCTCTGAAATAGCAATGATAAATATAAAATTTAATCGTTAAATTAAAGGAGCTCAATCACTTTATCGAGTTGAACTGAATGTGAACCTTTAATAAATATGTAATGCCCTATTATGGGATTACTTTGTAAAAATGCATTTAATTCTACAACGGATTCAAAAAACTTATATTTGTTATCGGGAACAATTATATTATTAAAAATCTGACCCACAAGGAAAATTTCCATATTAGAATTATTGGATAAATATTCAATCATTCTTTCATGTTCTATTTCACTTATTTCACCCAATTCTTTCATCTCGCCAAGTATTGCCATTTTAGGTAATGAAGAAGGTATTGATATAAAGAAATCAAGAGATGTCTTCATACTTGTTGGATTTGCATTGTAGGTATCAATTATTAAATCGTTCCTTGTAGTTCGCATGAACTGAGATCGATAATTAGTTGGTTCGTATTCTTCTAGTGATGAGCTGATGCGCTCCGCATTTATACCAAAAAATTTAGATACTGCAACAGCTGCTATTGCATTGTCGAAATTAAACACTCCTACAAGACGAGTTTTAACACGGTATGAACTATCAAAAAAACTCCAGTCGAATTCCAAGAAAGGGTTGGCATTAGTAATTGTTCCAGATGCAAATAAAGATGAATCGTTCTTTCCATATAAAATACGATCCATTCCTTCAGACAAATCATATAAAATTGAATTGTCTCGATTTACAAATACTTTACCTTCATTTTCACGCAAATAATCATAAAGTTCACATTTTGTTTTGACAACATTTTCGAATGTCCCAAACCCCTCGAGATGAGCTCTTCCTACATTGGTTATGATACCATAATTTGGCTCAGCAATTACACATAACTCCTTAATATCACCGGGGTGATTCGCGCCCATTTCAACAACTCCTATCTCATGAAATTTATTCATAGAGAGCAGAGTCAATGGAACACCAATATGATTATTAAGATTACCTTGAGTGAATGCTATATTAAATTCACGTGAAAGTGATATTGATATTAATTCTTTTGTTGTGGTTTTACCATTTGTTCCGGTGATACCTATAATTGGTATTCTAAGCTTCTTACGATGATAGCTTGACAGTTGTTGTAAAGTTTTAAGAACATTAGCAACTCTTATTATTCGGTCATTGACTATCACATCATCCCACTCATCTACTATAGCATAGGCACAACCAGCTGCTAGGGCTTCCTCGGCGAATAAATTGCCATTAAACCTATCTCCTTTCAAAGCAAAGAAGATAGAATCCTTTATACACATCCTTGAATCAGTAGTTACTGTTGGATAATTGCAGAAAATAGAATAAAGTTCAGTTATATTCATGTTTTTCGACCCAATAATAACTTATAATCCAAGTTTAGAAGCAATATTTGAAGGAATAGCATCTTTATGCAGTACTATACTCATAGTTTTATATTTAACAAAAGGGAAAGACGCATACCACAACCCATTGTAAGGACCAGTATCGCCCCAAGAGTTTTTTACCATAAAGTATTTATTATCGTTCTGATCGGTGGCAATTCCGTAAATTTGCATACCATGATCATCAGTAGTTTGATAATTATTAAAAGCCTCCTGACGCATTTCCTGAGTTATTGATTTCTCTGCCAAAATATCCATTCCTACACGTGATCTTAAACTTGCATCACGCTCTCTGGTTGACTGACCCAACCATAGCTCTTGATCACTACCCGCATTCATAGGCGAATTCTCGTCAGGAACAACTGCAATTCCAGATCTTGAAAAACCGGCTTCACTTACATCCGATGCCCATGCAATCGTGTAGCCATTCATTACAGCCTTTTCCAAAACCTCCATAAATTCATCAATTGGAAGATTATAAGATTGTGCCCATCTCCAATTGTCGGGTATTTCAAGAGGAAAAGCTTTATAAAAAGAGTGATGTGTATATGAAGTAAGTGATACATAATCATCCTGGTTTAACTCTATGTATTCAGCAAATGTGTTGGGTGTAAATTCATTACCATCGTAAATAAAGGTTTCAGGTATTTCTCCTAAATAGCTATCAAGAATTGCATTGAATCCATTAAACCAAATTGGTGTCAAATTGCGTGAACCAATTATTCCGTCCATATATCCTGTTAAAACCTTCTCTAATTCACTATGATCATGAATTTCGGAACCATAATTTAATCCTTTGTAGGCATCTTCAGGTAGAATGCCAAATTCATTTATAGTTTCTACAACATCTGCGAATGACCCTCCTTGTGAAAAATTAATACTTCCATGGAGACGAGCATATTTTTTGGCTTTATCTTCATAATTTTTTCTTACGATATACATATCTGAAAGATCAAATTCTCCTTTATTCATCCTAATCAGTTCTGACTCAAGAAGAGCAACTCCAGAAAAGCTCCAGCAAGTACCTGTACTAGCTTGGTTCTTTACAGATGTAATTGGGTTCTCTTTTATTACACTGAAATTATAAATACCCTGTGCCGAAACTGCAACCGAGATTATCAGAATCGAAAAGACTAATAAATATTTTCTCATTTCTATTAAAATATAATTGTTTAAATGTAGAAGTAGGTTTTCGAATTAAATAAAATTGTATTTGAACACTTCATGATACACTTTTAATAAACTGCAATAATTTGATTCATTATTACCAAATAACAAATATAGTTTAAATTCAGAAAAAGTCAAAATAAGAGGTATCTTTGCTCTCTAATTAATTAAGATTATGGATGATTTGAAACCCAGGAAAAGAAGAAATCGAAAAGGGTTAATATGGTTTTTAGGTATATTAATATTGGCTCTCAGTACATTTGTATATGTTAGATATTATTATGTTTTCGGTACCGGTGTTAAATCTGGCGAACTTAATTATCTGGTTTATAAAGGAGTTATCTTTAAAACGTATGAAGGAAAACTTATACAAACAGGATTTCGTGCTGATAAACCAGGGGGATTACAATCGAATCAGTTCGACTTCTCAGTCGAAGATGAAGATATTGCTAAACTATTGATGATTTCCAGTGGAAAAAACGTGCAACTTCATTATAAAGAATATTTTGGCACTTTACCATGGCGAGGATATACAAAGTTCATCGTTGATAGTATAGTAGCAATTGATGAATCTACGAGTCACGATTTACCTGAAGATCTCACACCTTATATTTTAGAATCGTTGTGACAGGTTAAAATAATGGCTAAGAAAAAACACTATGTTGTATGGAAAGGTGTTATTCCAGGGATATACTCCACATGGGACGAGTGCAAAGCACAAGTGTTTGGTTATGAGAGCGCACAATATAAATCTTTTTCTTCCTTTGAGGAGGCAAAAAAAGCATTCAGTGATAATCCATGGAAACACTTAAAATCGAAAAAGGCACAAACTAATACCAGTACAGATTTATCTACTAATGAGATTATATACGAGAGTATTGCGGTTGATGCAGCTTGTAGTGGCAATCCCGGCTTACTTGAGTACAGAGGCGTTTATGTAGCTGATAATACCGAAATATTCCATATCGGACCACTAGAAGAGGGCACTAATAATATTGGAGAATTCTTAGCATTAGTTCATGCACTTGCTCTTCTATGTAAAAAAAATAAAAACCTGCCTATTTATTCAGATAGCATGAATGCGATAAAATGGGTAGTAAATAAAAAGTGTAATACTAAACTCAAAAAGACTGACAAAAACATCAATATTTTTGATATGATAAGTCGTGCCGAGAAATGGCTAGAATCTAATTCTTACTCCAATAAAATACTTAAATGGGAGACTAAAAAATGGGGTGAAATTCCTGCCGATTTTGGAAGAAAGTAATTTAATCTTCTTCTTTTTCAAACTCAGTATAGTATGGTTTAGGTGCTTGAATAGTTGGAAATATTTTATGTACATTTGTTGAAATAGCGTCAGCAAATTCCAAGATACTCATATTAAGCGATTTAGATGCTTGCAAATAGACTTCATGTATTGACATATCACCTTCATCCGTCTCGCAAAACATTCTATCTAGAGGAATAAGTTGCATAGACTCAACATTAATATTCTCTCCTACAGAAAAGTAAAAACCAAAATCTATCAACCTTTTTGTTAAGTCCGGCTTCCCTCTATATCCATGAATTATCCATGGTTGACTGGGGACTGTATCTTGTTTTATTTTTAGTAATTCTTCCCATGCTTTAACACAGTGAATAATTACAGGTTTGCCAAGTTTCTCAGATATCTCTATATGTTTTTTAAAAACAGGAGTTTGCACTTCAAACGAAGGTCCTTTTAATTTATCTAATCCAGTTTCACCAATTGCTACAATTCGTGGATTTGATGTTATTTCTGTCAGATATGCCATTTGGGTGTCACTATCATCGGAATACCATGGATGTATACCACAAGAAAAAGAATGTCGTTGGTGAAGTTCTTTAGCTACTTCAAATTCAAGAGAGTAAACATCGAAGATACATGAATGATAGGGATCATCATTATCTTCAGAATAAATTTTATGTGTATGAACATCGTAAATTTCCATATGTAATTAAATCCTATGCTTTGGTAAAATTTTTTCTCTTTTTTGGTTCAGGAACTGGATCATATCCAAATCCACCCCATGGATTACAGCTTAATATTCTTTTGGCTGACAGATACGATCCTTTAATGGGTCCATGTTTCTTTAATGCTTCTATCGTGTATCGCGAACAAGTGGGCGTATATCTACATGAGGGAGGCAGGAGTGGCGATACAGCTCCTCGGTATATATAGACGGGGATTAGCAAAAGCCATGTAACAAATCTGGTGATAATAGTAATTATTTTCATTCTTTTTTATTACAGGATAATCGATTGGCTATTTCAGTTAAACCTTTTCTCATACCTTTTTCAATTATTGAATATTCCATTAACTCTTCTCTTACAAACACAAAAGCAATATCCAAATGATGGTCTATACTTTCAGTAACAGTGTCGAGATAATATTTATTCAATCGGTAAGCTTCTCTAACTTGTCTTTTTATTCGATTGCGTTTTACAGCAGACTTTATTCTCTTTTTAGGTACTGAGACAAGAACCGATATAGGTGATGATAACGAAAGTTCAGTCTTTAGATATACTACTCTCAATGGAAATGCTACAAAAGATTTTCCTTCGATAAAAAGGGAGTTAATCCTGTTTTCACCGACAATTTTCTCTTCTTTTCTAAACTTATAGTTGTTTATGTTGCTCATAAATAAAAGCATTCCAACGAAAGCAATTACTTTAACAAAGATAATCCTTTTTGGAATCTAATATCAGACTTTAGGAGAAAAAAAACAAAGAGATTAATATCAACTATTGTGATTCTTATGATTTTCTTTTAAAAATGCGTCCAAGGCAGCTACCATAGAGGGATATTCTGGCTGTGGAGCCTCACAATCTAGTCTTAATCCAGCGTCTTCTACAGCCTTTGCAGTAGTGCTACCAAAACAGCCTATAGCTGCATCACTTTGCTTGTAATCTGGAAAGTTTTTCACTAAAGACTGAATTCCAAGAGGACTAAAAAATATTATCATATCATAATCCATTTTCTCGTCAACAGGAAAATCTGAACTTACAGTCCTATACATTACACTTTTTGTATAGTTGAGCTTTTTGTGATCTAGAAATTGAGTTACTTCATCGTTATGTTCTTCGGGTACAGGAAACAGAAACTTTTCCTTTGAGTGTTTCGTAAAAGGGTTGTTAAGTCCTTCTATCTTGCCTGATTGGCTGAAAAATATTTTTCTTTTTCTATAAACAATATATTTTTGAAGATAAAGTGCTACTGTCTCTGAAATACAAAAATACTTCATATCTTCAGGTATCACTATCTTCATTTCTTCACATATAGAGAAGAACTTATCTACTGCAGTTCTGGAAGTAAATACTAATGCTGTAAAGTCTAAAATATTAATTCGTTGTTGACGAAATTCTTTAACAGAAAGACGGTCTACCTTAATAAAAGGGTAGAAATGCACCTCTAAATTATATTTTTCCGCTATATCGAAGTAGGGCGACTTTTCGCTACTTGGTTTTGGCTGGGATATAAGAATATTCTTAATTTTACGAGTACTCATATAATATTATTTCCTGCTATACTTATTAATAAAACAACTCCTTTATAATAAATTAAATAAGGAGCAATTTCAGTTCCGCAAAGATACACAAAAAAATAAAAACCGCCTATTTTATTTTTAACAAAAATATTAAAGAGTTCGATTATAACAATAAGCCTACTTGCTATGATAATTAAAACTATCATCAATTGAATAATACTCCTAATTTCAGGTATATACACATACAGCATTATAGGTAAAAATAAAATAACACCTACAAGCTCCAGTAATCTAAAATACCTATTTATCCAGTTTTTGATGTCATGCTGAAGAAAGAAGGTTGAAATGGATTTGTAAATAAGAAACTTTAAACCAAGAAGTATAGATAAAAGGAGTATAATTAGAGGAAAACTTACTATAAAACTTCTAGCTGTAAGTATAGATAAACCGTCCCCCCAAAAAAATATAAACAGAGTTATAGAAAAAAGCAGAATTGTTTGAAAAACCATAAAAGATTCTCCCCAAACTTCTGCCGTTGTAACCTGTTCTTTGTAAGCGTTTGTCAGTCTGCTTTTCAAAGAAATAATTGTATTGAAATTTCCTTTTAAGGCAGTTCGCTCTTTGCTAAATAAAAAAGAAAAGACAACAAAGCATAACAGAAATATTACAAAGAAAACACTGCCAACTTGCATTGGGAAGATAGGCGGTGATCCTTCCACTCCTTTTGAGATTAACGAATATGAGTTTTCAAAAACAGAATCATTAAATAGAATTCCATTATTGGTTGTAGACAAATATTCAAATTGCCCAAAATTCCATCTAATTGAGTCTGATTGTGGAATTATGGCCTCATTCCTCAAGTAAATAGAAATAGAATCTTTTATAGTTTCCGAAGTTAAATAGACCACGGTTTTGCTCTCTTTTCGGCTAATTTACAATTCTTTCCTTTGAAATATGTATTACTTCAAACTAAATTAAAAGCAATCTTTATTTTGTCTACAAAATCCAACTTTTCCCATGTAAACAATTCTACTTCAAATTGCATTGGATGATCCATATATCGTGATTTAAACTCTTTTTTCACAATTCTAGATTCTCTTCCCATATGACCATACGTAGCAGTCTCAAAATAGATTGGGTTGCGTAGTTTTAAACGTTGTTCTATTGCTTTAGGCCTTAAATCAAATAGAAGTTTTATTTTATCTGCAATTTCTGCATCCGATAAACCTATCTTAGACTTTCCATAAGTGTTTATATAGATATTCATAGGTTCTGCCACACCAATTGCATATGAGATCTGAATAAGAACTTCAGACGAAACGCCGGCTGCCACCATATTTTTGGCTATGTGTCTTGCTGCATATGCTGCAGAGCGGTCAACTTTAGAAGGATCTTTTCCAGAGAAAGCACCACCTCCATGAGCGGCTTTTCCTCCATAGGTATCAACAATTATCTTTCTTCCTGTTAAACCGGTATCGCCATGCGGACCGCCAATAACAAACTTACCAGTTGGGTTTACATGATACTTAATGTCTCCATCAAATAACATAAGAACTCCTTTTCTACGTTTATATTGAGCTTTTACCCTAGGGATTAATATAGTTCGAACATCAGATTCTATACGCGACCTCATTCTTTCATCTGCTTCTAGTGAGGCCTTTTCACCTTCCCTCCTTGGCTTTTCGAATTCATCATGCTGCGTAGAAATTACAATAGTATCTATACGTAAAGGGGTTCCATCTTCTGAGTATTCAATTGTTACTTGCGACTTAGAATCGGGACGTAAATAAGGCATCAACTCAGGTTCATTTTTTCTAATATGAGCGAGTTCAATTAATAACGCGTGACTAAGATCCAAAGATAAGGGCATAAAATTGTCAGTTTCATCTGTAGCATAACCAAACATCATACCCTGATCACCTGCACCTTGATCCATAGGATCATACTTTTGATCTACCCCTCTGTTAATATCATCGGACTGTTCGTGTATACTCGAAAAAACTCCACAAGAATTTGCTTCAAATCCATATTCACTCTTAGTATATCCAATTTTCTCTATAACGCTTCTAGCAACATCTGCTACATCTACATAGGCTTTTGACTTGACTTCTCCTGCAAGAACAACCTGTCCTGTAGTAACTAATGTCTCGCAAGCCACTTTTGAGTTATTGTCGTAAGCTAAGAACTCATCTAATAATGCATCAGAGATCTGATCTGCAATTTTATCGGGGTGTCCCTCCGACACCGATTCGGAAGTAAATAAATAGCTCATGTAATAATATTTTTATGTTCTCTTCTATAATAAAGAAAACGTCATTTAACAATAATATATGTAAATAACGTTTGAACTGCAGCAGATATAAATAGATGAAAATGCAGAAATCGTTTTAGCATTTTTTTCTGTGGTTGCAAGCAGTTCAAATCTATCCACATTTGAATACAAAGGTAATAAGAATATATAATTCAGTTGAAAATTAAAAGTTAAATTGTATTTACAATCATTTCAACATAAAATTTTTTCTGACTTCAATATTTCTTCCAGATTTACCTTATCTGTAAAATGAACAGTTTTAAAACCCATTATTTTTGCAGTTTCGATATTAAACGCATTATCATCTATAAAAAGTGATGACTGTGCATCTAAACTATACCTCTTAAGTAAAACCTCATAAATCTGCTTGTCTGGTTTAACAATTTTCTCGTCTCCTGATACAACTATGCCATCAAGATCTTTAAAGAAGCTATATCTTTCCATAGCAATTGGCAGTGTTTCTGCCGACCAATTTGTAAGTCCATATAACTTATACCTTTTTTTGAGAGGCTTTATTAGTTTTACATTTTCATCAATTGTACCCCCAAGCATTTCTTCCCATCTACCATAATAATAAGCGATTTCTTTGCTATATTTTGGATGCTCTTTTTGAAGAAGCATTGTGGCCTCCGAAATTGACCTACCTGCATCTTGTAGCAAATTCCAATCATACTTACATATATTCTCTAAGAAATAACTCATTTCCGCCTCTGTTTCAAAAATATTCCCATAAAGGTACTTTGGGTTCCAATCTATCAAGACACCTCCAAAATCGAAAATAATAT
The DNA here is from genome assembly GCA_015478775.1 of Fermentimonas sp. Taxonomy (GTDB): domain Bacteria; phylum Bacteroidota; class Bacteroidia; order Bacteroidales; family Dysgonomonadaceae; genus Proteiniphilum. Next base: position 431,952 of record JADMKP010000007.1, read on the forward strand.
TCTTTATCTGCATAAATCTAAAATACTTATTTAAAGTTATAATAACGTAGTTAACACTTTAATGTTCGAAATAATATTTTCCTTTGAAAATATTCAATTTTTTAAATAAATCTGATTTTATTGGTTTATAGTGTAGGTTTTACTTATTTTTGTAGCTGTGATCTATTCAAGAATAATTATGTCATTGAATTATCTACTTAGCATAATCAGCAATAAAGCACTCATTTTTATTTCATTAGCTCTCATCTTAGCCTCATGTGGTATAAGTAAGAGTTCTTTAACTACAAAAAAGACATCATCACTTCAAGAAGATATTCTAACATATAGTAAAAAACATCTTGGCAAACCATATAGATATTCAGGTAAAGGCCCCAATTCGTTCGATTGCTCTGGATTTACTTCATTTGTATTCAGCAACTTCGGTTATAAGTTGCCTTCAAGCTCTCCTGGGCAAGACCGACAGTTTCCTACAATTACTAAAAAAGAAGATTTAGCTATCGGAGATCTCGTTTTCTTTGAAGGTAGAAGAAGGAATGGACATGTAGGTCATGTTGGTATTGTAACTGAAAAATATCCTAATAATAATTTCAATTTCATCCATTCATCTACCTCCCATGGTGTGATTATATCATCTTCTACGGAGCCTTATTATTCATCTAGATATTTGCGAGGAGGAAGAGTTATAATAGAAAACAAAATTTACGAAAATACATATATCACTCAAAAATCTATTAATTCTGAACCTGAACCCCCATTACCTGCTATAATAATTGTTCAGAATAAATCTAATCTTAATACTGAGTATATCTCATATAACAATTCTAAAATTGATACAAATAACAATTCTGATGAGCTCAATCATAATCATGCCGAGAAAGAGAAAAAAGAGAAAAAAGAAACTTCCGAGCTCAATTCTGACATTATTTTAAGAGATGATACAATTCTTATACCAGCCCCTATAAAAATCCATACTGTAAAGATGGGCGAAACATTATATTCAATATCAAAACAATATGAATGCACGGTAAAGGATCTTATTTCTTGGAATCCACAATTAGGAAGTGTGTTAAAAACCGGCGATAATCTACAAATTGTCAAGCATTAAGAACAACTAAATATAATTTGCAATCCATATTCCATATCTTTTACCTATTTTTGCAAATCAATTTTAAAACTATAAATTATGATTACTGCAGACCAGCTAAAAGATGTACTGGAGCGCGAGTCGGCGCTGAGGGGGTATCTTTGACATCGATTCAAAAAATATTCAATTAGAAGAAGAAGAACTTCGTACTCAATCACCAGAATTTTGGAATAATGCTGAAACTGCCGAAGCGCAGATGAAAGTAATAAGGGAGTTGAAGTTTTGGATTAACTCTTATAATAAAGTGAAATCTGCTTCAGAAGAGCTAGGACTAGCATTCGATTTTGTTAAAGAAGGTGTTATTTCAGAAAATGAAGTAGACAAGCAATATGAGCTGGCAATTAAACTTCTTGAGGATCTTGAACTCAAGAATATGCTTCGTCGTGAAGAAGATAAACTTGGCGCTGTACTTAAAGTGAATGCCGGAGCTGGGGGTACTGAGAGTCAGGACTGGGCATCAATGCTTTTTAGAATGTACCAGCGATGGTGTGAAAATAAAAACTACAAAACAACCATTTCAAATTGGCAAGATGGAGATGATGCCGGTATTAAAACAGCTACGATTCAGGTTGAGGGTGATTTAGCATATGGCTTTCTTAAAAGTGAGAATGGAGTTCATAGGCTTGTAAGGGTATCTCCATTTAACGCACAAGGTAAACGAATGACATCATTTGCATCAGTATTTGTTGTACCTTTAGTAGATGATTCAATTGATATTGAAGTCAACACTTCAGATATCAGTTGGGATACATTTCGCTCTTCGGGGGCTGGAGGGCAGAACGTTAATAAAGTTGAGACTGGTGTGAGATTACATTATACTTATAAAGATCCCGATACGGGAGCAGAACAAGAAATTGTAATAGAAAACACAGAGAGTCGTTCTCAAATGGGTAATCGCGAAAATGCAATCAGATTGCTTAAATCACAGCTTTACGAGATTGAACTAGAGAAAAGAAGAGCCGCACAAGCTGTAATTGAAGCAGGCAAAAAGAAAATTGAATGGGGTTCACAAATTAGAAGTTATGTTTTCGACGATCGAAGAGTAAAAGATCACAGAACTAATTATCAAACCTCTGATGTTAATGGTGTAATGGATGGGGAAATAGATAATTTCATTAAAGCCTATCTCATGGAGTATGGAGGAGATTAACACTCATAAAAAATCAAATTATCGATTAGCCCTAATTATTTTTATTTTATTACTAGGAATAATTATATTTAGTGAAATAAGATACTACCTTGGGGGATTTTTAGCTGCTATAGCCATGTATTCTCTTTTAAAAGAGCAAATGATACACTTAACAGAGAAGCTTAAATGGAGTAGAGGATTAAGTGCCTCCATTATAGTTCTTGCTTCAATAATATTCATACTCATTCCTTTAACAGGAATAGGATTTCTGGTTGCAGATACAATATCAGGGATAAACTTAGATCATGCAGAAATTACAAAAACAATAGATGATTTTGTAGTGTTAATTGAAAACAAGTTTAAAATAGAGGTTTTTACACCTCAAAATTTATCATTTTTACCACAAGCCGGAAGCACTATTATGCAATCTGTTGTATCAGGTTTAAGCTCAATGTTAATAAATAGTGTAATAGCAATATTCGTTTTGTACTTTATGCTATATAGCTACGGCCATTTTGAAAATGTAATTCTTGAAATTCTCCCATTTAATGAAAATAACAAAGTTATACTCCTCCAAGAAACAAAGTTAATAATTCTTTCAAACACTGTAGGAATACCAGTAGTGGCATTTACACAAGGATTATTGGCGTATATAGGCTATCTATCAATGGGGGTGAGTACGCCGCTTGTATTTGCAGTTCTTGTTGCATTTACCACAGTTATTCCCGTTGTAGGAACAACACTAGTGTGGGTACCCATAGGAATTTCGGCATTACTAAGTGGAGATTTAGTTAGAGGTATTATCTTATTAACTTATGGACTTTTTATTATTGGAGGTTCTGATGCAATAATACGATTTATGCTTCAAAAAAGATTGGCAAACATACATCCACTAATTACATTTTTTGGAGTATTGATAGGACTTGCAATTTTTGGTTTTTGGGGCATTATCTTCGGTCCTCTTCTGCTTTCAATGTTTATATTGTTATTAAACATGTACCGTCATGATTACATTAAAGGCTCGGCTGCGGAACCTAATGTAATAACTACCCAAAATACTCAAACTAATGTTTTGATGCGGATGAAAAAGAAATAAGCCTCCAATTAATTAAATTTCTTTAATGGGATTAATAGATAGTCCAAAAAGGGCAAAATCATATTTAACAGGATCGTCTCTATCTAACTTCCTTAAGTTATCTGTGAGTTGCACAGCAGTTTTCCAGTCGGTTTGTTTTCTAGTAATTAATCCAAGCTTCCTTGCTGTTCTATCCACATGAACATCTATAGGGCAAATAAGCTCACTTTTTGGAATTCTCTTCCATAAACCAAAGTCAACACCATTATCATCACTTCTTACCATCCATCTTAAAAACATATTTAAACGTTTACATGCCGAATTTCTTGCAGGTGTAGCTATATGCTTACGAGTACGAGCAGGAGCGTTTGGATGATTGAAAAAATTATATTCAAAATTGATAAGTGACTCTTCAATTGAGTTGAAATTGCCATTTTGTAAAAATGCATCTTCTAGTGTATCGTATTCATTATACATGCGTCTTAAATAATCTACAAAATAAAGCAAATCAGTATCATTAAAAGTTCTATGTTTAAATCCTATCATAGCTTTAAGATCTTCATCACTATGATTTTTAATAAATCTATAGGGCTCATTTTCAAATCTTATTATAAGGTCATGACATTTATTTATAATTGTCTTTCTCTGACCCCAGGCAAGAATTGATGCAAAAAAACCCATAATCTCCCTATCCTGTTTTAGTGTAAATTGGTGAGGTATAGTTATTGGATCGTTTTCAATGAATGTAGGGTTATTATAATATGCAGCTTTTTCGTCAAGTAGATTTTTCAATTTAATCATAACAATATCATTTATACTTGACAAAATTACCACTATTTCTTAAAAAACCTTACATTTGCAGAAACATAAATACTAATCCTTTCTGTTGATGAAACGAGAACTTTGCCTTTTATTAATTATTTATATGCTTTCTCTATCCATAAAGGGCCAGATTAGCTATGGTGGTAAACCCCTCTCTCTGTCAGCAGATGCAAGTACACGGCTTCAAAATGCCGCTCTCGAACTATTTGTTGATATGCCTAAGTTTGACGATCAAGCTGCGTTATGGAGATCTCAACAAGATAAATCGGATTTCAAAAGTCTTGAATTTGCTCATAAATTTGATGTTAACCTTCGTCCCGACAATTCGGGCATAACATTCAATTATGGCAACACAAAAGTTTGGCGAGTTGGCATAAGATCTCGAGGTGCCTATTCTTTAAATATACTATTTTCTAAATACAGGCTTTCAAAGGGAGCACAAGTATTTGTTTACAACTCAGATCAAACTGAAATTCTAGGTTCTTATACATCTGAAAACAATAGCAATCTCAATCTGCTTCCGATACAACCCATTGGAGGGGATGAGATTATTATTGAGTATCATTTACCATTAGATATAGTTGATACCGGAGAGCTAGAGATTGGAGAAGTTAATCACGATTTCGTCGGTATTTTTAGGGCTACTGAACCGCGCGACCCTATACAATCTTGTCATCCTAATTTAATTTGCTATCCCGAAGATATAGAAGTGGGAAGTGGAGTTGTTGCTTTAATAATAAACGGAACCACATACTGTACAGGATCATTGGTAAATAATAGTTCTGAAGACGGCACCCCATATCTACTTACAGCAACGCACTGTTTAAATAATGATTATGATAACAGATTCCTAAATAATAGAAGTTATAATGTGGTAGCTGGTAATATCGTAGCATTTTTCAACTACGATTCTCCTGTTTGTTCTCCCGATATCAGAGGTCCATTGCAAATGACACTGGCATCAGCAGATTCGGTTCTGATAAGTGAGAGGCACGACATTTCACTACTTAAATTTAAACAGACTCCTCCTAAAGAATATCACCCATTCTATTTGGGCTGGAATTCAAACTCAGCACTTGCTTCTCCATTTCATGGGATACATCATCCAAATGGAGGTATAAAAAAAGTTGCTATCGAAGAAGATAATTTGGGAATAGGCTCATTCGATAACCCTAAATACAATATGGAACCAGCCTCATTTTGGGTAGTAAGAGACTGGGAAATAGCAGCAACAGAAGGTGGATCTTCTGGTTCACCACTTCTTGACAGAGAAAAACGCATAGTAGGCAGTTTAACGGGAGGTGAATCATTTTGCTCCTCCCCTCGAGGTCCTGATATTTATGCATCATTAAATAAATTTTGGAATGTAAAAGGCTCTCTAGAAAACCCTAATCCTATAAAATATTATTTAGATCCTGAAGATACAGGTATACTTCAGCTAAGTGGATTTAACCCATATTCAGGAGAATTATTCACAAAAAGTCATAACTATAAAATAGAGGAAAAACCCGGCGAGACATATTTCAACTCAGTGCCTATGTTTGCAACAAATAATACTTATGGATATACCGAGTATGCAGAAGAGTTTCATAGTAACGAAAATGTGCAGGTTTATGGAGCGTTTATTTCATCACCGGCAATTAATAATATTAATGGAATGCAAATACAGTTAAGGGTATACTCAGGTGAAAAAGGGCCTGAAAGTTTAATATACGAATTGCCTTACAAATATAGTTATAAATATTACAGTGGATTAGGTTTTAGCTACGGTAATCGAGATATGAGGCATAATATAGAGAATTACATCGAATTCGATAATCCCATTACACTATCTGGAACATTTTACATTTCATATTCTGAAAGGAATGGAGTGCCTCACGGTTTTTCTTCTTTAAATACTGATCCTCGTAAACTAGGATCGGGCATTGAATCAACAGCATGGATGAGGGGGCCACAAGGTTGGGTTAGATCTTCTGAGAACATCGAGAACCCAATAAATACATCTCTTTTTATTGCAGCTTATGGTATTGGGGATGCTACAGTAAAAGATGATCTAGGTACTAAAAAAACAACTATATCTGTCTATTATTCAAATGAAGTCAAAAGGGTATTTATTGAATCTGAAGATGAACTTCTTGAATGGGAATTATATTATGTTTCGGGACAAAAACTACATCAAGAAAGAGCAGACAAAAGTATAAATAGAGCTTCCATTTCAGCTGCTCATATGCCAAAAGGTGTTTATATTGTTAAAGTGAAAACAGCAAACGGAACAATTAGCCGAAACAAAGTTCTTCTCTATTAACTTAACCAATTATAATTCTTCTGTATTGTTATCTTTAATCGAATCTATTCTTGATTCTGCCGATTTACTCATTTGCTCTTTAATATATTCGGAAATAATATTGCTGCCTTTCTCAGAGCTAACTGGAGATATATCTTCATCACTTTCTTTATTGTCAACAATCGGCTCATGCACTACTTCTTGCTTAACTATAAGTTGATCTCCGATATTAATTCGTGTAGATTTTAATCCATTCCATGAACGCAATTGCGTTAAATTAATACTATTCTTTTGAGCTATATCACCTAAAGTATCACCTTTTTTCACCCTATAATACGTATTTACAGTTCTATTGCTACCTCCACTTTTTGCTTGTGCTAATGAGACATCATCAGCTACTTTTTGCAACGGAACTGCTTTTTTGCCTACAATCAATTTTTTACCTACACTTAATCTGTCTGAATTTAAATTATTCCATGATTTTATAAGAGAAATAGTTGTACCGTTTCTTCTGGCAATAGATGAAAGATTATCCCCTCTCCTTACACTATAGTATATATCTGTGGTATTCCCATCGTTAAGAGAATTTGTTCCATCCATATATCCATGAGTATATGTACGATGAGTAAAATAACTCTTTCTATTATAATTTATAATCGAGTCATTTCTATCTATATAAGCAAACATTTTGTCACTAGGAAGTACAAGTGAATACGACTTAATATTTCCGGGGATTCTATCACTCTTAAATTGTGGATTTAACCTTTTAATCTCACTTAAGGGAATATTTAGAACACCAGATATCTGTTCAAGATGAATCTGCTCACTCACATTAATTGTATCAAGGGTTAGTGAGCTTCCAGAATTATGAGCAGGACAAATATTATGGTCTGCAAAATGATTCATTATATAATTAGCAGCTATAAATGCAGGCACATATCCACGTGTTTCCTTGGGTAATCGGTAATAAATCTCCCAGTAATCGCGTTTACCCCCACTTCGTGCAATTGCCTTATTAACATTCCCGGGGCCACAATTATATGCTGCAATAACTAAGTTCCAATCGCCATAAATTGTATATAGATCTTTAAGATATCTTACTGCTGCTTCGGTAGATTTATATGGATCACGACGTTCATCTACCAAACTATTTACTTCCAATCCATAGCTCTTACCGGTTTTCAGCATAAATTGCCACAAACCTGTGGCACCTACACGCGAAACTGCAATTGGATTTAAAGCTGATTCTATAACTGGCAAATATTTTAATTCAAGGGGTAGCCCATGTCTATCCAGAGCTTCTTCAAACATTGGAAAATAATATTCTCCTAATGCTAACATATAACTTACCTGTTCTCTTCTACGTGTAGAGTACATCTCAATATAAGTTTTCACAACTTGATTATATGAAAGTTCCATCACTGATGGTATACTATATAACTTATTAGCATAAACAGTATCGTGGTAAGTTATATTTTGGCCTCTCATACACTCTAAATTTACTGCCGATAGTTCTAACTGCCAAGCCCCTAGTAAATCAGATAACTTCTCGCTCATACTTTCAGGATAAACAATCGCGTCATCGCTTATGATATCCTTTATTACTGCTTTAGTTTTGACGTTCCCTCTTTGGTTTGTTGAATCTGAAATTAATGCTTTATGAAATACTAAATGAGTATTTGCGATAGAAGCAAAACACACAAAAAGGAAAATCGTTGTAAATAATATATTTCTAATCATAAGATTATAACTAATTCTAGAAACTAACGGTCCATCGTAATCCATACGAATTCCCTATATAATTTGTTTTATCCTCTCTTAAGAGAGTAGGTTCAATTCTCATAGAAAGATCGGGGCTCATATCAAAATCATATAGTTGTGAATCTACATAAGCATCAACAATTGCAAGCAAATAAAGAGCAACTGTTCCAATTACACTTAAATCTCTGTAATATCTATAATAATCTTTTCTCTGCTTTAACACATCAGCGAACCATTGTGTATCAACCGATTCCCAATCCATGCCATATGGCAACATTTTATGCCATCTATTAGTATCTGGATTACTATCCATAATATCTTGGTACCCTCCAAGATAGTCTCTATAATAACCATTGTTCCAGGTTATTGCATAAGTAAACCCAACAAATCCACTATATAATATTGGTAATTTCCAATACTGCCTATTATATACCTGTCCCAAACCCGGAAAAATGGCAGAATATATTACCGCTTTTCGGGGTGAGGGCTTAAACAAATATGATGGTGCAGTGAATGAATCGGATGAAGTCAAACTAATAATACTATCAGCTCTTTGTTCTAATGTCGAGCCGTTCCCGTTAGAAGTTTCTGTTTTTTTTATAATTACGGTATCATTTTCATTTAACCCAATAGGTTGGATTATTTGTTGAGGTTGTGTAACCTGTGCCTCAAGTAGAGAAGCAGAAAATATTATTAGACAAATAAATACTTCAATTATTCTCATCATAATAATGTTGCAATTTTACGATGTAATTATTTATCTACCCGTTTCATTTTATCAAACATCACAATAAGACGCTCCAACTCCTCCGATGAGTCAAACGGTATAGTAATCTTTCCCCTTCCCTTTTTATTGTAATTAAACTGAACATCTGTATTAAAATATGAAGATAGATGTTTTTTCAATTCTTCAAAATCGTCGGGTAATTTTTCTTTATGTGACTGTTTATTAGAATAAACCTTGCCTTGTTTTGAGTTTAGCAACTCATTTATAGATTTTCCTTCGCTAACTTCTTTTACAATAGTCTCCACATTTCTTACCGATAGACCTTCTTGAAGAATAAAATTGTAAAGTGAAAGCTGTGCAACCGGGTCGTTCATAGTAACAAGTGCACGAGCATGGCCCATATCAATCTTTTTATCCTTTACACCCATTTGAACTTCTGCAGGAAGTTTTAGAAGTCGCAAATAATTGGCCACTGTAGCTCTTTTTTTTCCAACTCTCTCACTAAGCTGTTCTTGTGTTAGAAAAAGTGTACTAATCAATTTTTGATAAGCAAGTGCTATTTCTATGGAGTTTAAGTCTTCACGTTGAATATTTTCTATCAACGCCATCTCCATTGTCTCGTCATCATCTACAGTTTTAATATATGCCGGAATTGACTCCAACCCTGCCATCTGTGAGGCGCGAAACCTGCGCTCACCTGCAATTATCTCATATGACTCGTCGTTAAGTTTTCGCAATGTAATGGGTTGAACCAATCCAATTGACAGAATGGAGGCCGACAATTCCTGAAGTGCCGCTTCATCAAACGTCCTTCTTGGTTGATCTGGATTTGGCACAATTTTACTAAGTTCTACTTCATTAATTGATGAAGAGCCTTGTGCATCACTGTCATTAAATGTAATCAGTGCGTCTAATCCTCTTCCCAATGCATTCTTTTTAGCCATAATCTTTTTGGTTCGGTGAGAATTACAAAGTTAGGATTTTTTTTCTAAAAGCTCCTTTGCTAGTTGAAGGTAATTTATTGCACCCCTGGATCCGGCATCATACATAAGAGCTGGTTGTGCAAAACTCTGCGACTCGCTCAAAGTAACATTTCTTTGAATTACAGTTGTGAAAACCAATTCTTTAAAGTGATGTTTTACTTCTTCATAAATCTGGTTATGAAGGCGAAGGCGTGAATCATACATAGTTAATACAAATCCCTCAATTTCTAGTATCTTGTTTAATTTAGACTTTATAATCTTAATTGTATTAAGGAGCTTACTTAAACCCTCAAGTGCAAAATATTCGCACTGCACCGGAATCAAAACAGAGTCGGCGGCAGTTAACGCATTCACAGTTATAATACCTAAGGAGGGAGAACAATCTATTAATATATAATCATAATTTTCTTTCTGTGGTAAAAGTAAATCTCGGAGTCTTTTCTCTCTGTTATCCATCTGCACCATTTCAACTTCTGCTCCAACTAAATTGATATGTGAAGGTATAATATCAATATTTTCGAAGGGTGTACGTTTAATTGCATCCTGTGAAGTGCATTTACCAATTAAGCCTTCATAAATGGTACTACCCACACTTTTAATATCAACTCCAAGACCCGAAGAAGCATTTGCCTGAGGGTCTGCATCAACTACAAGCACTTTTTTGTCTAAAGCTGCCAATGATGCTGCCAGATTAATAGTTGTGGTTGTTTTCCCTACACCCCCTTTTTGATTTGCCAAAGCAATAATTCTACCCATACTATTCATTTCAGTCTCATAGCTTTCGGTTTATAATAGCATTCATAAAAATCTGCTAGACTGAGTGGCAAAATAAGCAATAAATCAGATATTTTTGTGTTAATAATCTAAAACGTTCTGATTTTTGTTGATAAATAAGCTCCAGCTACAAGTCTTTTCACTATTCCCATATAAAATCTGAATCTCTTCCATTTTTATCCATCAAGTTATCTTTTTCATAAAAAAACTCCTTTTCACCAAAAGCAGGTACCAACTCATCTAACCACGTAGCTTTTTTGTCATACTTTGCAAAAAATGGAATATCAATTAAATCCGGATTACGACACTGTATAAATCTAAGAACAAACACCTTTTCTCCCTGTACTTCGTTTACTCCAAGAATCTGAACCTTCCCCGGATTGGCACTCATACTAGGTCCTCTAACAGTTCGAGCAATGCCACTTACACTTCTGTAAGCTTTTCTGAATATATTCCATGCTTTTTCTAATGGCACATCAAAAAACTCTTTCGATCCTGTATCTCTTGCAACAAACATATAATATGGAATTAATCCTTGAGCTACCTGCTCTTTCCACATTTCAGCCCAAACCTTATGGTCATCATTTATATGTCTTAAAAGTGGCGACTGAGTTCTTATTTGTGCACCAGTATTTTGAATTCTGCTAATAGCTTTTTTTACTGCATCTGTAGAAAGTTCAACCGGATGATTAAAGTGAGCTTGAAATGCCAAATGTTTACCTGCTTTTTTTACTTTTTCAAAAAGTACCATTAAATCATCGGCGTCTTTATCAGTAATAAATCGATAAGGCCAGTATGACAATGTCTTAGATCCAATTCTAATATTCTTTATATGATCAAATTCTTTTGTTAGCAGAGGCTCTATATATCTGGCCATTATGCTTGTTTTGGCTGTTAACGGATCGCCCCCGGTAAATAAAACATCGGTTACACCACGATGTTTTAAAAGATACCTATGAAGCAAGTCAGCCTCTTTCATTGCAAACTTAAGCTCATTCATACCAGAAAACTGAGGCCATCTAAAACAAAATGTACAGTATGCATGACACGTTTGTCCCTGACTGGGAAAAAAGAGAACCGTTTCACGGTATTTGTGTTGCATGCCATGCAGCTTTATACCATCAACCATGGGAACATTAGTCTCCTGACCGGCAGGATTAGGGTTAAGGCTCATCCTTACATCATAAACCTTTTGTTTAAGACCCGCTTCGTCATTTGAGTCAATCAGTCTTTTTATCTCTTTGTAATTGGCTTTTGTAAGCATCTCCTTACGGGGAAATGTTAATGTATAAATTGGATCTTTAGGTACATTATTCCAGTCTATAAGTTGTTCTACAACATAGTTGTTTGCCTTAAAAGGCAAAACCTGACCCACAACTCCAATTGCTTCGCCTTCCTCTTCAGAAAGATTTTGCATTTGAGGTAGATCTTTATAATTTCTGAGTATATAATTTCTGTATTTTATTTCTTCCATAATTTGTATATATATATATATATTTCAAGATTGAATTGAAAGGATTTAAAGCACACCAAAGAATGGTTATAGATGTATAATAATTGCAACCTTAAAAACAAAAATATGTAAAATGTATCAAAATGACAATATATTTATGACAATTTCACAATTATAATGATTTATATTAACAAATTGCTCCGTTTCACTATTGTGAATGAGATTAATTTCAAATTACTATGTGTAATTAAAATATTATGCATACTTTTGTTTTAGATGAATATGATTATATCACATATACACCTTATTAAAGCGGTTGGTATTGTCCGACGATGCTCTTGAATTAAATATACAGCTAAAAATTGACTGTATCCTCCCTCCATTACTATAAAGCCGACTGGCTTTTTTCATCCTCACACAACAACAATCTTATTTTATATTATAATGAATGTAGAAATTCATATAGCAAATAGCAGTTATATAGGTTACGCACAAGAAATCTGCGATTTAATTTACGAATCGGCACAAGCTCGTGGCACAGGTATTGCCAAACGTAGTGCCGAATATATTGCTGAAAAAATGAATTCAGGCAAAGCAGTCATTGCACTAGACGGAGACAAATTAGTGGGATTCTCTTATATAGAGACATTCAGTCATAAAAGATTTGTGGCTAACTCCGGGCTGATAGTTCATCCAGACTATCGTAATCAAGGTCTTGCAAAAAGGATTAAACGAAATATTTTTGATCTCTCTAGAAAACTATATCCAAATGCTAAAATATTTAGTATAACCACTGGATTGGCGGTTATGAGAATGAATACTGAGCTTGGATTTAAACCAGTAACTTTTTCTGAATTAACAGATGATGAAGAGTTCTGGAATGGATGTAAAGGTTGTAGAAACTATGACATCCTTCAAAGAAACAATTTTAAAATGTGTCTCTGCACTGGACTGCTCTATGATGCTAAAGATCAACCTGTTCATAAACCAAGCACATTCGCCAAAAAAGTTGTAAAGCCGGTAATTAAAACAAGAAAAAAAAATAAATTAAAGAAATGAAACAGAAAGTAGTTTTAGCATTTAGTGGTGGTCTCGACACATCGTTTTGTGTACCATATCTAATTAACGAGAAGGGACTTGAGGTTCATACAGTTATAGTAAATACCGGTGGCTTCTCAGATCAGGAAGCAGCTTTAATTGAGGAACGTGCTATAAAGTTAGGTTCTGCATCTCATACATGCATAAACGCTGTTGAAGATTATTATTCTAAAGGTATTAAATACCTTATCTATGGCAATGTTCTTAAAAATAACACCTACCCTCTTTCTGTAAGTTCAGAACGTTTTTTCCAAGCAATGGCAATTGTTAATCATGTTAAAAAAGTTGGTGCTGATTTTGTTGCTCATGGCAGCACAGGCGCAGGCAACGATCAAATAAGATTCGACCTGGTGTTCGAAGTTTTAGCTCCTGATGTTAAAATTATTGCCCCAATACGTGAGTTAAGCTTATCACGCCAACAAGAAATTGATTATCTAAAAGAAAATGGATTCGATTTCTCGTGGGAAAAATCAAAATACTCAATTAACCAAGGATTATGGGGCACTAGTGTTGGGGGTGTCGAAACGCTTAAATCTTCTGGCGTATTACCTGAAGAGGCATATCCATCGCAAGTGGTTAAGTTTGATGCTGAACGAATCATAATTGGTTTCGAAAAAGGAGAACCCATATCTCTTAATAGTGCAAAGATGTCTCCAATAGATCTTATTCACAAATTGCATGAAATAGCTTCCAAGTACGGAATAGGTAGAGATGTACATGTTGGAGACACTATTATTGGCACTAAAGGTAGAGTGGCTTTTGAAGCACCTGCACCACTTATAATAGTTAAAGCTCATCACCTTCTTGAAAAACATGTACTTACCAAAAATCAACTTTATTGGAAAGATCAGTTATCAAATTGGTATGGTCAGCTTATGCATGAAGCTCAATATCTAGAGCCGGTTATGAGAAATATTGAAACATTCCTTGATGACACTCAAAAATTTGTCTCAGGAGAGGTTGAAGTAGAACTTCGTCCTTATCATTTTGCAATATTAGGATGCTCAAGTGAATATGATCTCATGAATTCAAAATTTGGAGAATATGGAGAGAGCAATAAATCGTTTACTGGTGATGATGTTGTGGGATTCACTAAAGTAACAGCTAATCCATTAAAAATTTATTATACAATTCACGATAATGATTAATGTAAGTATAGTTGGCGGCACAGGATATACGGCAGGTGAACTGCTTAGAATATTACTTCGCCACAATCAAGTTAATATTGAATCAGTAATAAGTACTACATCTGTTGGTAAACGAATAGATTTGGTACATCGCGATTTGTTAGGTGAGACGGATCTTATTTACAGTGAAAGTTTTAAAAATCCCGATTTAATTTTTTTATGTCTGGGTCATGGACTTTCTCGTGATTTTCTAGAAAAAAACCAATTGCCTGAAGATTGTAAGATTATTGATCTAGGAAATGACTTCCGAAATGACCCTGTATATAACGGTAAAGAATTCGTTTTTGGCTTATGCGAACAATATAAAGAGGAAATTATTAATGCAAGATATGTAGCCAACCCAGGTTGTTTTGCTACAACAGTTATGCTTGCTTTACTTCCTTTGGCTTCAAAGAATCTTCTAGTAGATGATGTTCATATTCACGCCATAACAGGCTCTACAGGCGCTGGCAAAAGACCGGGTGAAACAACACATTTCAGCTACAGAGATAATAACATTTCTGTATATAAACCATTCACCCATCAACATTTAGAAGAAATTGGCAATACGTTTATAAAAGCGGGTAATACAAAATTACCACAGATAAACTTCATACCGATGAGAGGTGATTTCACTCGTGGTATATTTGCAAGTATCTATACAAAGTGGGATGGAGTAATGTCAGATGAAGACACTATTTCATTTTTTAAAAAGTATTATTCTTCATCTCCATTTGTATTTGTATCAGATGAGCCTATTAGTCTTAAAGAGGTGGTTAACACAAATAAGTGCTTACTGCATATCGAATTCCATAACGGCTATATTCATATTACCTCAATCACCGATAATCTTGTAAAAGGTGCATCGGGACAGGCGGTACAGAACATGAACCTGATGTTCGGTTTTGATGAAACAACAGGACTAAAATTAAAAGGCAGTTCTTTCTAATACGACTAAAAAATTATGCAATTATTCGATGTTTATAGTTTATGGAATATTGAGCCTGTAGAAGCTAAAGGCTGTAGAGTATGGGACAAAGAAGGCACTGAATATCTCGATCTATACGGGGGTCATGCTGTAATTTCAATTGGTCACTCTCATCCCAAGTATGTAGATTCAATTTGTAAGCAAGCCACTAAAATAGGATTTTATTCAAATTCAGTTCTTAACTCTCTACAACAAGAACTTGCTACTAAATTAGGACAACTAAGCGATTATCCTGATTATTCTCTTTTTTTATGTAATACAGGTGCCGAAGCTAATGAAAATGCTTTAAAGCTCGCTTCCTTTAAAACGGGTAAAAAACGTATTATTGCATTCAAAGAGGCCTTCCATGGAAGATCGTCAGGAACAGTAGCTGTTACCGACAATCCAAACATTCAGGCACCTTTCAACAAAGGGCATAAGGTAGTTTTTATCAATCTCAATGATATAAAATCTGTAGAGAAAGAAATTTTAAAAGGTGATGTTGCAGCCGTAATTATTGAAGGAATACAGGGAGTTGCCGGTATTTATCAACCAACCGATTCCTTCCTCAAAGCGCTTGATTCAATTTGCAAAACCAATGATGTTCCTCTTATTTTAGATGAGATTCAATCTGGATATGGTAGAACAGGTAAGTTTTTTGCACATCAGTATGCCGATATAAAACCTGATATTATCACTACTGCTAAAGGTATGGGCAACGGATTCCCAATTGGCGGGGTTTTAATTTCTCCTGAATTTGAAGCAAAAAAAGGGATGCTCGGAACAACTTTTGGCGGAAACCATCTTGCTTGTGCAGCGGCAATTGCTGTTCTCGATGTAATTGAAGAAGAGTCACTTCTAAGTAATGCTTTTAAAATGGGCGAATATTTACAGCAGGAACTTAACAAAATACCTGCAGTAAAAGTTATTAGAGGAAGGGGGCTCATGCTTGGAATAGAACTTAAAGCAGAGTTTGCTGATGTTCGCAATCAATTATTATTCGAAAACCATATCTTTACAGGCGGGGCTAAAAATGGTGTCATGAGACTGCTTCCTCCTCTCTCAATTTCTAAAGGGGATATTGATATTTTCTTATCGGAATTAAAAAACAAAACAGCGTAACACACAATTTATTATGAGAAACTTTACTTCAGTACATGATATAGAAGACCTGAATGTCGCCTTGAAAAAAGCTAGGTGGGTAAAGGAAAATCCCTATGCCAATCAGGATTTAGGCAAAAATAAAACATTGTTACTTATCTTTTTCAACTCTAGCTTAAGAACTAGACTTAGTACTCAAAAAGCTGGCTATAACTTAGGAATGAATGTTATTGTTCTCGATATAAATCAGGGGGCATGGAAACTGGAGACTGAAAGAGGTGTAATTATGGATGGTGATAAACCTGAGCATATTCTAGAAGCTATACCGGTTATGGGTACTTATTGCGATATTATTGGTGTACGTTCTTTTGCCCAGTTTGAAAATAAAAAAGATGATTACAACGAGGTAATCCTTAATCAGTTTATTAAATATTCGGGGAAACCTATATTTAGTATGGAGGCAGCTACCCGACATCCGTTACAGAGTTTTGCAGATTTAATTACTATTGAGGAATTCAAGAAAACCGACCGCCCTAAGGTAGTGCTCACCTGGGCACCACATCCAAAAGCTTTGCCACAAGCAGTCCCTAACTCATTTGCTGAGTGGATGAATGCTGCTGATTATGAATTTGTTATTACTCACCCAAAAGGTTACGAACTAGAAGAGTCTTTTGTGGGCAATGCCAAAGTAGAGTATAATGTTGAGAAAGCATACAAAGGAGCTGATTTTATTTATGCCAAGAACTGGTCGCCTTACAATGACCCAAATTATGGCAAAGTTATAAGTAAAGATAGAGATTGGACTGTTGACAGTAGGAAAATGGCACTAACCAACAATGCATATTTTATGCACTGTTTGCCTGTTCGCAGAAATATGATTGTAACAGATGAGGTCATAGAAAGCGCTCAGTCAATTGTTATTCAAGAAGCAGCCAATAGAGTTGTTTCTGCACAAACGGTATTAAAAGAGATATTACTAGGTTTAGCTTAATATATTCGATAAGAATATTTTCTTTATTAAGCGATATGGTTTGAAATAAACAAATTGGCTCTAATAAGAAAACAGGAATCTGAAAAAAATGGTGAAAAATAAAGAAAGTCTTTCCGTTGTTAAAATTGGAGGAAATATTGTTGATAATCCCAAAGCTCTTGAATCATTTCTTAACGACTTTAAGAAGTTAGAAGGTAACAAGCTTTTAGTTCACGGTGGGGGCGTTTTGGCATCAAAAATGGCCAAGCAGCTTGGGATAGAAACTAAAATGGTGAGCGGTAGACGAATAACCGATGAGGAGACCATTAAAGTTGTTACAATGGTTTATTCGGGATGGATTAATAAAAGTATTGTTGCAACTCTTCAGAAAATTGGCTGCAATGCAATTGGCCTTTCAGGGGCCGATGCAAATTGTATACCTTCTATAAGACGTTCGCCCGTGCCAATTGACTATGGCTTTGTTGGCGACCCTGACCCTAATAAAGTGAATAGCAGCTTTATATCGCAACTCTTAGAATCTGATATCATTCCTGTATTTTGTGCTATAACTCACGATGAAAATGGTTCTCTTCTAAACACCAATGCCGATACTATCGCTTATTCTGTTGCTACAGGATTATCAAAGAATTACAACACTTCACTTTATTACTGTTTCGAGAAAGAGGGCGTACTAAAAGATATCAACAACCCCGATAGCTTAATTGCCACCATGAGTTTTGAAGAGTGTGAGGTTTATAAAGAAAACGGAATCATTGTCGATGGCATGATACCCAAGATGGATAATTCCTTTAAAGCTATTAATAATGGGGTATCGGAGGTTATTATTTTACATGCTAACAATCTTCTAAACAGAAAAGGCACAATACTTAAATAATCTTAGTATTGGAATTTAACAACTGTCAAATACAGATAAAATATTAGTATGGAGCATCTAGATAGTGCTGTCAATTTGCTAAGAAAATTGATTTCAATCAAATCTTTTTCAGGTGAAGAGAATCTGAGAAGAGATTATCTGATAAATTATTTCAAGGAGATGGGAATCTCAACCGAATGTATTGGGAATAATATAATAGTTAAACAGATTCATCATAATCCATCACTACCAACTTTAATGCTAAATTCTCATCTCGATACTGTGCAACCTGCATCGGGATATACTATTGATCCTTTTAACCCCGACAAATCGGACAAATATGTTTATGGACTTGGTAGTAATGACGCCGGCGCCAGTGTTGTATCTATGATTCATGCATTTATTCATCTCAAAGTTGTGCAATTAGGTTTTAATCTGATATTAGTATTATCGGCTGAAGAGGAGAACTCTGGCCCTAATGGCATGAAGATGATATGGCAAAAGATATCAAATCAGGTTGATATGGCTATTATTGGTGAGCCAACATGTATGAGAGCAGCAATTGCCGAAAGAGGGCTGCTTGTAATTGACGGGTTGGCTACGGGTGTTAGTGGTCACGCTGCTAGAGATGAGGGCATGAATGCTCTCTATATAGCCTTAGAAGATATAAATACATTACGCTCTACTAATTTCAGTAAGATTTCTCCAACAATGGGTGAGGTTAAACTCACAGTTACTCAAATAAATGCCGGCACTCAGCATAATGTTGTGCCCGATAAATGTAGTTTCGTTGTGGATATAAGACCTACTGAGCAGTACAGTAATAGCGAAATTATGGGTATCCTACAACCTAAAGTTAAAAGCATGCTCAACGCTCGCTCTCTAACAAACAGAAGCTCGGCTACTCCGCCAAACCACTCTCTTTTGCATTGTGTAGAGCGGTTAGGGATTGAGTCATATACTTCTCCAACTACTTCAGACTGGATGAGAGTTACTTGCCCAGCGATAAAAATGGGACCAGGTGAATCGGCACGTTCTCATCAGGCAGATGAGTATGTATTAATTGAAGAGATTAACCAGGGTATAAAGGGATATATAAATTTTTTAATAGAGCTATCAAAGAATAGCTGAAAACTTGCAATAAATGGCAAAAATTTGGGATAAAGGATTCGATGCTAATAAAAGGGTAGAAGATTTTACAGTGGGTAACGACCGTGAGCTTGATCTTCGTTTGGCAAAGCATGATATAAATGGTTCAAAGGCACATATCAAGATGCTTGTAAAAATTGGCTTGTTAAATGATGATGAAGAAAAACTACTTCAGACTGAATTGCAAAATATATTGCAAGAAGTTGAAAAAGGAGAATTTAAACTAGATCTTGATGTAGAAGATATTCATTCGCAAATTGAGGCTATGTTAACAGAGCGACTTGGCGAAGTGGGCAAAAAAATCCATTCGGGTCGTTCACGAAACGACCAGGTACTGGTTGATATAAAGCTCTACCTGAAAGAAGAAATATTAATAATTAAAGAAGAGGTGCTTCAGCTTTTTGAACTACTGCAATCTTTAAGCGAGAAACACAAAGGGGCTTTAATGCCAGGATATACTCATGCTCAAATTGCTATGCCTTCATCTTTTGGCTTGTGGTTTGGAGCTTTTGCAGAAGTTTTAGTTGATGACATGTATACTCTTGTAACTGCATGGAGGGTTGCAGACCAAAACCCATTAGGTTCGGCTGCAGGCTACGGTAGTTCGTTCCCTTTAGACAGAGAGATGACTACAAAAGAGCTCGGTTTTAGCACCATGAGCTACAATGTAATTGCTGCACAGATGGGTCGAGGTAAAACGGAACGAATTCTTGCACAGAGTATGGCTAATATAGCATCTACTTTAAATAAGCTTGCTGTTGATAATTGCACATATATGTCGGGCAATTTCGACTTTATATCTTATCCAAAAGAGCTGACTACTGGTTCTAGCATTATGCCTCATAAGAAAAACCCCGATGTGTGGGAACTAATTAGAAGCCATAGTAACCGTTTACAGAGCCTACCAAATGAGATTAGCCTAATGACAACTAATATGGCGCATGGTTATCATCGAGATTATCAACTTCTAAAAGATGTGCTTTTCCCGGCTATTGAAATATTGCATAGTATCTTAGAGATGTCACATTTCATGTTACAGCATATTTCGGTAAAGAATGATATTCTGAATGACGATAAGTATCAATACCTATTTACTGTTGAGAAGGTAAATTATCTAGTTTTACAAG
Source organism: Fermentimonas sp. (assembly GCA_015478775.1). Taxonomy (GTDB): domain Bacteria; phylum Bacteroidota; class Bacteroidia; order Bacteroidales; family Dysgonomonadaceae; genus Proteiniphilum. The sequence continues at coordinate 452,556 of JADMKP010000007.1, forward strand.
GCATACCTTTCCGTGAGGCCTATCAACAAGTTGGGAAAGAAGTTCAAGAAGGAAACTTCCGTTCAGAGAATCAGGTAAACCATACACATGCAGGCAGCATTGGCAATTTGTGTACTGAGCAGATTAAGGAAAAGATGACAAAAGCTGCAAACCTCATTCAATAGGCAATGCAGTCATAGTATTTAGTTGAATTGACTATTCATTAACTTGGAAACAAAAAATCCACGGTATATTAGATAGACTCTAACAAATACCGTGGATATTTTATATTACAGACTTAGTGACTATGACCAGCACCACTTGATAAGATATCGTGAACCGCTTCAAGACTATGTGTATAATCTACATATGCTTCAACGTAAGCACGACCCTCTTCAACTGAATTGTCTTTTACTTTATATAAAGCTTCAGTCTTGTCAAACTTCTCTTGTAGTTGTGAGTTAACGTGATTGTTAAGTGCTTTAAGCAAGCTTGCAAAATCACCACTTTCAAGTGCTTTATCGCTCATCACTGTTATATGTGCTGTAGTACCTGCAGGCTTCAATCCAGTAAACGGTGCGCCTTCCATTTCTCTGTGAAGACGTACAAAAGTTTCATAGAAATGCTTTTTTACTATTTCATATATTTCTTTGTCTCCGTTTTTCATGCTATAGGTTTTATGAAAAAGCGGCACCACTTCATCTTCCATATCTGCATTAATCCATTTTAATATCAAATCTACATTATTTGTCTCTAATGCTTTTTCTGCATCAATTAATGCAGGACCATCAAATGAATCGCAATGTGCCGATGCTGGCTGTATGCTTATTATCGAGAAAATGGCTATTAACGATAAAATGAAAGTTGTTCTGAGTAATCTGTTTTTTGTTAAGTAATTTCTTGTTTTCATATTGTACTGTTATTTATAAATTGTTTATTGTTTTTATTATTTCATTTACTATCTTAGGACTCTGTTCCTTTTTGTATTGCAAAGATACCACACGCAAGTATCAAAAATTGTCACCTGGGTGACACAGACAAAAATAGTTTATGGAAAAACAATCAGAATCAAATAGTCATGAGCATGGATATGATGGTGTAGAAGGACATTCGCATGACCATCTTGTTCAACTCCTTAGCTTACATAACATTAATATAGACCATACTGATCTTCACGGTCATGTTCACTCAAATGGTCATGCTAGTAATCAGATTAGCTACTGTCCTCTTTTTAAAGGATTAACTCAGTCTGAGCATGATCAGTTTCTAGACAGACATGTAAAAGAAGTTCTTACTTATAAAAAGGGTGAAACCATAGTTATGCAAGGCGATCCAATCAGTTTTGTAATGCTGCTGATACATGGAAGCATAAGAACAGAAATGATCACGATTGAGGGCAATGTGCTTGATATTGACATACTTGATGGGGTTGTTCCGCTTGCGCCCTCTTTTATTTACGGCGCTAACAGCATCTATCCTACGGATGTGATAGCCGTGGAACACTGTATTATACTTAAAATATCTAAATCGGCATGGCTAGATGAAATGGCAAATAATAAGCAGCTATTTACAAATTTCCTGACTCTTAATGCCGATTTAACTCTGTCTCTTACTAATAAACTTCAAATGATATCAATTAAGAGTCTGAGAAAAAAACTAGCTACTTTTTTTCTTGAAAAAACATCAATGAAACAAGATAGCTTTATGTTGAAGAGGTCGCGCACACAACTTGCCGAATTCTTTGGAGTACAGAGGCAATCTCTGGCAAGATCGCTTAAAGAGTTGGAAGATGAAGAAATTATTAGTTTGGAAGGACGAGAAGTGAAAATTTTAGACAGGAATAAACTCATTAGAGAATAAAATAGAAGTGTTCATTAAAGTTAGACTATGTTTCGCTATGACATAATACATTTAATTAGCCTTTTTTTTGTACTTTTGTAAAGCATACATTTTCATCAATTTGTATACCGACCACAAAACTGGAAAACAATTACTTTATATATAATAATGAATTTAATCGATAAAATGATTCAGAGGGCAAAAGCTAATAAACAGCGTATTGTGCTGCCCGAAGGAACTGAAGAAAGAACTCTACGTGCTGCAGATAGACTACTTAGTGATGAAATAGCCAATATTGTACTTATAGGAGATCCAAATGTAATTAAGGATAAAGCACAACAGATTGGTTTAAACAATCTCAATAAGGCAGTGATAATAAACCCGAAGGAACACAACAAAAAAGGGGTTTATATAGATTTGCTTGTTGAATTGCGAAAAAGCAAAGGTGTAACAAGAGAGAAGGCTTCTGAATTAGTAGAAGATCCACTTTATTTGTCGTGTTTGATGATAAAGAATGGTGACGCCGATGGTGAAATAGCCGGTGCTCAAAACACTACAGGCGATGTGCTGCGCCCTGCATTACAGATAATTAAAACTCTTCCGGGAGTAAAAGTTGTTTCCGGTGCTTTTATCATGTATACACAAACTCCAAAATATGGTGAAGATGGTATATTATTGTTTGCCGACTGTGCTGTTATTCCAAACCCTAATGCTGAGGAACTGGCATCTATTGCTGTATCTTCTGCCAAGACAATGCAAAGCCTGGTTGGAGTGGAGCCAATAGTTGCTATGCTCAGCTTCTCAACAAAAGGTAGCGCACAGCATGATATGGTAGATAAAGTTAGAAAAGCTACAGCTATTGCAAAGGAGATGAACCCACAGTTAATGATAGATGGGGAGCTACAAGCGGATGCTGCTATTGTGCCAGAGGTTGGTAAGTCTAAAGCTCCAGGTAGTTCTATCGCTGGTAAAGCCAATGTCTTGGTTTTTCCTACTCTTGAATCTGGAAATATCAGCTACAAATTAGTTCAACGTCTTGGAAATGCACAGGCAATAGGGCCTATTCTTCAAGGTATGGCGGCTCCAGTTAATGATTTATCGCGTGGATGTTCTGTTGATGATATTTATAATATGGTTATTATCACCGCGAACCAAGCAATAGGACTAAAATAATTGATTTAAAGAATTTAAGATCATATGAGTGAAATGATTATTGAGCCAATCGTAAATTACGGACTTAACATATCGGCTGAAAATAAAAACAAACCTCTATTCTCAAAAATTGGCGTTGTTGGTGCTGGAAAAGAGGGACGAAATATTATCAATATGGCAGCATCGGCTGGAATGGAGGTAATATTTCTAGAGGAAACCACTGAAAGAGTAACTTTTGTTACTGGTGAGTTGGAGAAAGTAATGAACCAAAAAATTAGTAGCTGGGGGTTAACACAGACGGAAAAAAGGATTATCATGAATCGCATTACTCCCACCCTGGAGTATGAAGACTTTGCCGGATGTGATATGGTTATTGAGTGTACCAGATATAGTGAGGGTGGTAGAAGAAGTACTCCCCTAAGAAAGAATATATTCAAAAGACTTGAAGAGATCCTAGATCCTGATGCAATAATTGCAACAAACGGTTCGGTTGTTATAATTAGTGAACTAGCAGCGGAACTTACTCATAAAGAGAGATGCGTAAGTTTATACTTCCCGGTTTCGCACCCAGATGCTCGTATACTTGAGATAGTGAGCGGTATGTACACCTCTGAAGAGGTATACAAAAAGATGGAGGTATTTGCAAAACTAATTAATTATAAGCCTCATAAGATAAACGAGAGTAACGGTAACGTAAGCATGAGGATTATGGTAAACATGCTTAATGAGGCTTGCCAAATTCTTCTTGAAAGAGTTTGTTCTTTTGAAGATATTGAAGAGACTTTTACTATTATTTACGGACAACGTTACGGTGTGTTTAGAATGGCTGATATTATTGGGATTGAACGACTTGTAACTCTTATGGAGGCTATGTTTAACGAATTTGGTGAGAAGCATTACAAGCCAAATCCGCTGTTATGGAAGCTTTATCGTTCTAATCAGATTGGTGTGAGAACTAAAAAAGGATTTTACATATACGATGAAACCGGAAACCCAATTTCTGTGAATAAAGCGGTTATAAATTAGTTATTAAAGAAAAGAAAAAATGACTGAAATGAAGATACTGGTTTTAAATTGCGGTAGCTCATCAATAAAATACAAGCTTTTCGAAATGAAAAGCAAAGAAGTAGTAGCACAGGGTGGAATTGAAAAAATAGGAATGAAAGGTTCTTTCCTAAAATTAACTCTTCCGGATGGACAAAAGGTGATGCTGGAGGGTGAAATTCTTGAGCATAGTGCAGGTATAGAATATATTCTTGGCGTATTGCTAAGTGAAAAATATGGTTGTCTCAAATCTCTGGAAGAGATTAAAGCGGTTGGGCACAGGGTTGTTCACGGCGGTGAAACATTTAACTCTAGCGTACTTATCACAGAAGAGGTTATAAATATGCTAATTGAATGTATCGAATTGGCACCACTTCATAATCCACCAAACCTAAAAGGTATTTATGCTATCCAAGAATTAATGCCAGATACACCACAGGTTGGTGTTTTTGATACTGCTTTCCACCAAACTATGCCTGATTATGCATATATGTATGGGCTCCCTTACTCTTTATATGAAAAATATGGAATCAGACGCTACGGATTTCACGGAACTAGTCACCGTTTCGTCTCAAAGCGCGCATGTGAATTCCTTAATATTCCATACAAAGAACAAAGGATAATTACTGCACATATCGGTAATGGGGGATCTATTACTGCAATCAAAAATGGAGAGTCAGTTGATACAAGCATGGGGATGACACCTGTAGAGGGTCTTATAATGGGTACTCGATCGGGTGACGTAGATCCTGGAGTTATATCCTACATAATGGAAAAAGAGAATATGGGTACAAAAGGTATATCTACCCTTCTGAATAAGTTCTCCGGAATGCTTGGTATCACTGGAGTTTCGTCTGATATGCGTGAGATTGAAACAGCAGTTAATAATGGAAATGATCGAGCTATATTAGGCTTGAGCACCTATTGTTATCATATAAAAAAATATATTGGTTCTTATGCTGCCGCTCTTGGTGGTGTGGATGTATTAGTATTTACAGGAGGCGTAGGTGAGAATCAAGCTTCAATGCGTAGCGCAGCATGTGAAGGGATGGAGTTTATGGGAATTGAATTAGATCTGGAACTAAACAATTCTGCCAAAGGACGAGAAATGGTTATCAGTAAACCATCATCTAAGGTAAAAGTGGTCATTATCCCAACAGATGAGGAGCTGACAATTGCTAGAGATACGGTTGAAATATTACAACAAACACATTAAGCTCTGCTATCAGTTATTAAAAAAGCCCTATGTATAATATCACAGGGCTTTTTTAATAATTATATAAACTGAAAACTATTCTGATACTACTTCAAAAGGTATTTCAACCGATACTTCTTTATGAAGCTTTGCAATAGCTGTGTAGTTTCCTACTTCTTTAACCTGATCTTTGATAAGTATAATTTTTCTATCTATTTCAAATCCTTTCTCTAAAAGAGCTTCGGCAATTTGAATGTTTGTAACAGAGCCAAAAATAGTACCTGTTTTGCTAGTCTTTGCTCCAATGGTAAGTGTTACACCTTCCATTTTTGCAGCTAAGGCTTCTGAATCAGCTTTAATTTGCGCAATCTTATGTGCACGCTGTCTTTGATTTTCAGCTAACACTTTTTTCGCAGAATCACTTGCGATTACTGCTTTTCCTTGAGGAATAAGAAAGTTACGTGCGTAACCCTTCTTCACATTCACCACATCATCCTTGTATCCAAGGCTAAGTATATCTTCTTTTAATATTACTTCCATTTTAATTCCTCCTTATTATTTCATTAAATCGGTTACATATGGAAGCAAAGCTATATGACGAGCTCTCTTCACAGCCTGAGCAATACGACGTTGAAATTTCAACGATGTACCTGTAATTCTTCTAGGTAATATCTTTCCTTGTTCGTTAAGAAATTTCTTTAAGAACTCTGGATCTTTGTAATCGATATACTTGATACCATTCTTTTTGAAACGGCAGTATTTCTTTTTCTTTATATCTACCGATAATGGTGTTAAATATCTAATTTCTGATTGTTTTGCCATTTCTTAATCCTCCTTTTCATTAACATTTACTTCTGCTACTACTTTTTCTGTCTTTACTGCAGTTTCATTTCTCTTGCCACTTTTCTTGTTTCTTCTTTTCAGAGCATACTCATGTGAAAACTTATCTTGTCTTACAGTTAAGAATCTCACCACTCGTTCGTCACGACGGAAGTTAACTTCAAGATTTTCAATTACTGTAGGATCAGCCTTAAATTCAAGAAATGAGTAAAATCCAGTAGATTTCTTATCGATGCTATAAGCAAGCTTACGCAGACCCCAATCTTCTTCATTTACAATTTCAGCACCCTGATCAGTCAGGAGGTTTTTGAATTTTTCGACCGTCTCCTTCATCTGTACGTCAGATAAAACGGGAGTTAAAATGAAAACGGTTTCGTAATTATTCATACTTAATTAATTAATTATTGTTGTTTTGAATTAATAATTTTTCGAGCGGCAAAGATACCATAAATTATCTTATTCTCAAAGCACTAATATTGATTAGTTTTGTTTACAAATTTACTTTTTCTCCCGAAACCCTTTAAATCAGAGCAATCTCAACTTTTTACATTTATATTTGTTCTTTAGATAGATTAAAAGTAGAATTTATAAGAATGAAGAAAAAAGTAAACCAAGGATTGGTAATCTTTGGAGCCTCGGGTGACCTCACCTATCGTAAGCTTATTCCCGCAGTGTTCGATCTTTTTATGAACAACTCTCTACCCGAGGGTTATGCTGTTTTAGGGGTTAGTAGAACTGCGTTTAGTGACGATAAGTTTCGAAAAAAGATGAAAGAAGGGATTCGTTTGTTTGCTCACCATAAAGATGCAACTAATGATAAGATAAATATATTTCTAGCTAAAATATACTATCTCAGCATTGATACCGCTATAGGTGATGAGTATGGCAAGGTGAAGGAGAAACTTGATAAACTGAACATCATATTTAACCTCGGACAAAATTATATCTTTTATTTATCTACTCCTCCAGCACTATATAATATAATTCCGAAGTTTTTATATGGACATGGACTCACATTACAACAAAAAGGCTTTAGGCGAATTATAATTGAAAAGCCATTTGGGCATGACCTTCAATCAGCTATAGATTTGAATCATCAACTTCTAGAGTTTTTTCAAGAAGACCAAATTTATAGAATTGACCATTATTTGGGTAAGGAAACAGTACAAAACCTTATGATAACAAGGTTTGCAAATGGCATATATGAGCCATTATGGAACCGCAATTACATACGACATGTAGAGATTACTGCTGCCGAAAGTATTGGCGTTGAAGATAGAGGGGGATATTATGACGGGGCAGGCGCTTTGCGAGATATGATACAAAATCATCTTCTTCAGGTTTTGTCGTTAGTCGCAATGGAGGCCCCGGCCAAATTAACAGCCGAAGATATCAGGTATGAAAAAATGAAAGTTTTCCGATCATTGCACCCACTAAGCAAAGATGATCTTAAAAACAATGTTATCAGGGGCCAGTACACAGAAGCAACGGTAAGAGGAAAACATTACAATAATTACAGAGACGAAAGTAATGTAACTCCTGAATCACGCACAGAAACATACGCAGCTATTAAAATATTTATAGACAACTGGCGCTGGCAAGGTGTGCCATTTTATATTCGTACTGGTAAGCGCCTGCCAACAAATGTATCGGAGGTGGTAATTCACTTCAATCCTTCCCCTCAAAAATTGTTTAAGCAGATGGATGAATCTACTAGCTCAGACAATCAGCTAATTATCCGCATTCAACCCGATGAAGGTATTTTACTTAAAACAGGAATGAAAGTGCCTGGTAGTGGCTATGAGGTTAGGTCTGTAAATATGGATTTTCATTATTCTGAGTTAAACGATCATTATATTCCAAGTGCGTATGAACGCTTGATACTCGATTGCATGATTGGTGACAATATGCTTTACATGCAAGGTGAAGCAGCGGAAGAGACGTGGAAATTTGTGCAACCAATTCTCGATTATTGGGAAAATGATAAGGATGCACCACTTCATGGTTATCCATCAGGTTCTTGGGGGCCCGATGTATCTGATGATCTGATTGATGGAACAGAAAATACATGGAGGTATCCTTGTAAAAATCTTGCAGAAGATGGTGTGTATTGTGAATTATAAATAAAGAAAATACTGAAAACAAAATATGGAAATACAGATATTCAATTCATTAAAGGAGTTAAATGAATCTTTTACCGAGTGGTTTAAGGAGATTAGCTCTACGGAAAAACAAATAACTGTTGCTCTTTCGGGAGGAAGCACACCTAAGTCTCTATTTGATTATTGGTCATCCTTACCAGAAGGTGAAATCGAATGGACAAAAATTAATTTCTTTTGGGGTGATGAACGATGTGTTGCCCCTGACGACAGTGAGAGTAACTTTAAGATGACTAAAGAGCATCTTTTCAACAACATAAACATTCCTGAAGAAAACATTTTCCGCATTAAGGGAGAAAATAATCCCACAGATGAAGCAAAAAGATATGGGGAATTACTAAATAGTGAACTTGCGCAGAAAGAAGGAACACCCGTTTTTGATGTTGTGATTCTGGGAATGGGTGATGATGGCCACACAGCCTCTATTTTCCCTCATGAAATTGAGCTATGGAACGATGAAAATAATTGTGTAACTGCTACTCATCCTGACAGTGGACAGGAAAGAGTTAGCTTAACAGGCAAAGTAATAAATGCAGCTAAAAATGTTGTATTTCTTGTAACAGGAAAGAATAAGGCCGAGAAGGTTAAGGAGATTATTGAGCAACCTGAAGTTGCAGAAAGAAAATATCCGGCAGCACTTGTACAACCGGATTCAGATAACTTATATTGGTTTTTAGATGAAGCAGCTGCAGAAAAAATGATGTAATATTCTAAGCTATACTTCTTGAAGAGTCACTTTTTACCTAACAGTTTTAATTCTGTAATCACAAGCAACTTTTCCCTTTTCCATGTTTGTAAGCTTACTCTTATTCATCCTTTTGCGAAGTAGTGATATTTTATCGGTAAATAATATCCCATCCAAATGATCATATTCATGTTGGATAACACGTGCCAAATACCCTTTGTATATTTGGTCGTGAGCTTGTAGATTCTCGTCTAGATATGATATTCTAATCTCATCTTCGCGAGAAACTTTTTCATGAACACCGGGGATACTAAGGCAGCCCTCTTCAGCAATAACCATATCACCTCCTCGCTCTGTGATATGTGCGTTGATAAAGACTTTCTTCATACCCTTAAACTCGGGATGCTCTTCGTCGGCAAGAGGAGACAAATCCACCACAAAAATTCTATCCTCAAGACCTACTTGAGGAGCGGCCAACCCCACCCCTTCTGCTTGATACATTGTCTCAAACATGTTATCTATCAACTCTTTTAGGTTGGGATAACTGTTAGCGTCTATATCCCGTGTAACTTTTCTAAGTACCGGGTGTCCGTATATATATATTGGTAAAATCATAATCTTATTCTTCTGCTTTCCATATACCCCTGAAGTATAATGGTAGCGCTTATTTCATCAACTAGCTCCTTATTCCGTCGATCTTGTTTTTTTAAACCACCATCTATCATTGCTTGATGAGCAAGTTTAGATGTAAATCGCTCGTCGAAATATTGTATATTAATTTTTGGATATAATTTCTTCAAACGGTTCACAAACGGCTCAATCCTTTTCATATTTTCAGATGGCTGTCCATTCATTTGTTTAGGTAAACCAACAATAATTGATTCTACCTCTTCCTTTTTAAGATAATCTTCAAGAAACTCAAAAAGCTTGGAGGTTTCAACGGTTGTTAGTCCGTTTGCTATAATCTGAAGCGGATCGCTAACAGCTATACCTGTACGTTTTTTACCGTAATCAATTGATAATAACCTGGACATAAAATAAATTATTGTACCTCAAATGTTCTTCTGCGAAGTTCAAAATCACGGCCCAGATATTTCTCTCTAACAATTGGATTAGCTGCCAATTCCTCGGCCGTACCTTGAAATAAAACCTTCCCTTCAAAAAGAAGATAAGCTCTATCTGTAATACTTAGAGTTTCATCCACATTGTGGTCGGTAATAAGTATCCCAATATTTTTATACTTCAGCTGAGCCACAATAGATTGTATATCCTGAACTGCAATTGGGTCGATACCAGCAAATGGCTCGTCGAGCATAATAAACTTTGGATCAATAGCAAGACATCTTGCAATCTCTGCACGACGACGCTCACCACCCGAAAGCCTATCTCCAGTGTTCTTTCGCACCTTCTCTAAACCAAACTCATCTATTAGGCTTTCTAATTTCAGCTCTCGCTCTTTAGGAGTTTTATCTGTAAATTCAAGTACAGACATTATATTATCCTCAACACTCATTTTACGGAATATAGAAGCCTCTTGAGCCAAATAACCAATACCACTTTGAGCACGTTTATATACAGGATAGTCTGTAATGTTTTGATTTCCAATAAAAATCTCACCTTCATTGGGCACAATTAAACCAACTGTCATGTAAAATGTAGTGGTCTTTCCAGCGCCATTGGGACCGAGTAATCCAACAATCTCACCTTGCTTAACATTTATAGAGACGTGACTAACTACAGTACGTTTACCATACTTTTTTACAAGGTTATTCGTACGAAGCATAAGCTTCTCGCCTTGTTCATTAGCTGTTCCAACCATAGAGTTTGTCTCCTCTATATCAGTAGTCGCAGATATTTCATCTAAATGTTCGCTCATTAGTAGGAAAATTTATACAAAGGTATAAAAAAGTTGCCAGTAAATAATCACTTAGTAATCACTATCTCCGCTTTTTCAACCTCTCCATTCATAGGTGGGTGCAATTTTGCAACTCTTACTTCAAGTGAAGAAATTTGCATATATTGCTCTGATATTCTTTTGAAAATTCTTGCAGCAACATGTTCTAGCAACTTCGAAGGAGTCTCCATTTCTTCTTTAACAATATCATAAACATCTGCATAGCTAATGGTATCTCTAACATCATCAGACTCGCAAGCTTCTATAAGATCAGCATCTATTACTATATTAACTTCAAAATCGCCACCAATAACACTTTCATGTGGCAACACCCCATGAAAAGCGCGGAATTTCATATTACAAAGATTAATTCTTGTCTTCATCTATTCTATCTGTTTTTAGGAGTCAAATATAAGAACATTTTGTTATATTTGTTGTTTTTAAATTAGAGTTGTCTTTCAAACTGTGTCATTTATCATTGAATTTCAAGCTTATACAGCAAAGACAATTTCAAACAAATACAAAAACAACAATACATGAAGAAGAACGAAATCCCTGAACGACTCACAGCAATGCGTCAATTTTTAACTGAAAATGATATTGATGCTTTCATAGTGCCCAGTACAGATGCTCATCTTAGCGAATATCCGCCTAAATACTGGGAATCAAGAAAATGGATTAGCGGCTTTACAGGTTCTGCAGGTACTGCAGTTGTAACAAAGGATAGTGCGGGTGTGTGGACCGACTCTCGCTATTTCATTCAAGCAGCTGATGAACTAAAGGATACAGGTTTCGATTTATTTAAAATGGGTCAATCAGACACTCCGGATATGACTAGATGGATAATAGAACAGGTTGGAGATGGGGGTACTGTGGGAATTGATGGACATGTATATGCCGCGTCAGACGCTAAGTCCCTTAAGGAAAAGCTAGAGAAGAATAATATTGCATTAAACACATCATTTGACCCATTCTCCAAAATAAGAAAAGACAGGCCCGAGATACCAAAAAATAAGGCTTTTACACTTCCTGTTGAAATAGCCGGAGAAACTGTTAAAAGTAAAATTGATAGAATAAATGCCGAACTGAAGAAGGTTGGGGCTGATGGAATAATTATTGTAACTCTTGATGCTGTTGCATGGACTTATAATATAAGAGGTAACGACGTTGATTATAACCCCGTTGCAGTTGCATATGCATATGTATCGGAGAATGAAACTATCCTCTTTATTGATCCCGATAAACTTAGTGATGAGGTTGCTCATTCTTATAAAGAGCAAGGTATAAAAGTGACCGATTATAAAGAAGTTTTTGAATATGTTAGCCTGTTTCCCGAAGGTCATAAAATATGTATTACAGGAAATAAGATTAATTGGAAGTTACTTCAATCAATACCTGCCACATGTGAGATAATTGATGTTCCTTCTCCGGTGGATTTGATGAAGAGTAAAAAAAATGAAACCGAACTTAAAGGATTCCGCAATGCTATGATTAAGGATGGGGTTGCATTAGTTAAATTCTTTATGTGGCTTGAAGAAGCCGTTCCAGCTGGTGAAGTAGATGAGGTGAAGGTAGAAGAAAAACTACGTGAGTTTCGTTCGCAACAGGATTTGTTTGTTGGTGAAAGTTTTGGCACAATTGCAGGTTATAAAAGTAACGGTGCAGTTATACATTATCATGCGATACCCGAAACATGTCTTGAGGTGAAACCTGAAGGTTTGCTACTTATAGACTCAGGTGGGCAATATAGAGATGGTACTACAGATATCACCAGAACTGTTGCTGTGGGAAAACTCACAAAACAGATGAAGGTAGACTACACAAATGTGCTTAAAGGACACATATCAGTTGCAACTGCCATTTATCCCGAAGGAACAAGAGGTTCTCAGCTAGATATTCTTGCAAGAAAGGCGTTATGGGATAACGCCACAACATACTGGCATGGAACCGGTCACGGTATTGGACATTTCTTAAATGTACACGAAGGTCCGCAGAACATACGCTTAGAAGAGAATCCAACTGTATTACAACCGGGAATGGTGACTTCTAATGAGCCTGGTGTATATCGCGCCAATCAATATGGTATTCGCATCGAAAACCTTATTGTTACTCAGGAGTATGAGAAGACTGAAGAGTTTGGCACATTCTATAATTTTGAGACTATTACGCTTTGCCCTATCGATACAAAACCTATATCGAAGAAACTACTTACTAAAAGTGAGAAAAAATGGTTTAATAAGTATCACAAGATGGTTTACAAGAAACTAAAAAACCATTTGAGCAATGAAGAAAAAGCTTGGTTGAAGAACAAAACATCACCAATTTAATTTAAATATTATATCAATAAAAGTCGGTGTATAGGTTTATGAAAAACAATACCCGACTTTTTCATTTATAAATTTATGGCTCTTATAAAATCAGTTAGAGGCTTCACGCCTGAAATAGGAGAAAACTGTTATCTGGCAGAGAATGCCACTATAATAGGAGATGTGATAATCGGTAAAGATTGCAGCATCTGGTTTAACGCAGTACTTCGCGGAGATGTAAATTCTATTCGTATTGGAGATAGAGTTAATGTTCAGGACGGCACAGTAATTCATACATTATATCAGAAGTCGGTTTCAATAATTGGCAATGATGTATCAATTGGGCACAACGTTGTAATTCACGGAGCCGATGTAAAAGACGGAGCACTCATAGGAATAGGTTCAATCATTCTAGATCACGCTATAATAGGAGAAGGAGCAATTATAGCTGCCGGCTCTGTTGTGCTAAGTGGAAGTATAGTAGAGCCCGGCAGTATTTATGCAGGAGTGCCAGCTAAATTTGTAAAAAAAGTAGACCCCACTCAATCTAAAGAAATGAATCAAAAGATAGCCAACAACTATCTCATGTATGCTGGCTGGTATAAGGAAGACTTTGCCCAGTGACGACAGAAAAGACACGAGGTGAATTTCTATCGTTCATGAGCTGTGCCCTTCCTATTAGCATCAACCATTTTATAAAGCTGATCGTTGGGTCTTATTTTCTCATTTGTTTTAATTGAGAAGAAATCACCTTTTACTGCTTCCTGTGTAGTTTGCATGTCAACCCTTATATCATCAGCAGTAATAAATAATGCACCTGTGGTTGGGCCTGTAACAAGCAGCTCGTCACCAGCCTTTACCGATTGAGTTTCGATAAGAAATTCTGTAACACCAAGGTTGCCAAAATGCTTTATGGCCTTACCCACATAAACTTTTCTTTTTGTTGCTCCCGAACCATATCGATGCGTCCATTCACCCAATCGCTGACCGAGATAATAACCATCCCAAAAACCACGATTAAAGACAGTTGACAGCTTTTCATTCCACACATCAATTTTCTCTTGAGTGAAAGTATCGTCACAATAGCTTTCAATTGCTTCTCTGTAGCATGTGGTTACTAAACGGACATATTCGGGACCTCTTGCACGACCTTCTATTTTAAAAACCCTAACTCCCGCATCTAACATTTTATTCATAAAATGGATGGTCTTAAGATCTTTTGGAGACATTATATATTCATTGTCAATCTCCAACTCAATATCGCTAGTTTTATCCTTAACGATATAACCTCTGCGGCAAATTTGATTGCAAGCTCCACGATTTGCGGAGAGGTCTTTTTCATGCAGACTCAAATAGCATTTACCCGACACAGCCATACAAAGTGCTCCATGAGCAAACATCTCTATCTGAACCAGTTCACCTTTAGGTCCTTTTATTTGTTGTTCCACAATATCTTTATGAATAGTAGCAACCTGATCTAGATTAAGCTCACGTGCAAGTACCACAACATCTGCATATTGTGCATAAAACTTAAGCGACTCAGTATTTGTAATATTTAGTTGTGTTGAGAGGTGAACTTCAACTCCTATACTGCGGGCATACACTAGTACAGCCACATCAGCAGCAATTATTGCAGATAGATTTGCCTCTTTTGCTGCATCAACAACCTTACGCATAAGCGCCATATCGTTGTTGTAAATAATAGTGTTTACTGTGAGATAACTCTTTATATTGCTTTCTTTACATATTGCAACAATTTTGTGAAGATCGTCGATAGTAAAGTTATTTGAAGATTTTGAACGCATATTCAATCCCTCAATACCAAAGTAGATTGAATCTGCCCCACCCTGAATAGCAGCCATGAGTGATTCATAGGAGCCAGCGGGTGACATTATTTCATAATTTTGTCTCAGTTTCATAGTGTCGCTCTGATTTTAAAGTGCAAAAGTACAAAAAATCAGTGGGTTTCACATTGTAAGGTAACTTTATCTGGAAATTCAACGGCGTACTTGGCAGACAATTGTGCAACTTCTGCTTCATAGTCAGTAATGTTTGAGGGTATATAACTATTTCCCACAATCGACTTATCAAATAATTTTTCATACCATGTACATGATGCCGTATACCTTCCGTAGTTGAGATCTAAATGATATCCATCTCTACAGAAAGTATCTCCTAAACTGGTTGCTCTTCCGTTTTGAATTGCTGTCCCTGATGGGATAACGATATCTATCTCATTGTCTTGTGCAACCCTGCTTGTTGTATCAATTATTGCATTGTACATCACTAACTGATCGTTACTATAATTAGCAAACCCCTCGTGAGTAGAGGTTTGCTCGTATGCCCAGGTTGCATGTAAAACTACCTCTACATCTGGATTAGTTGAATAGCCTTTGATGATTTTAGTTAACTGGTCTATATATGGATAATAAGATTCATAGATGCCCGAGAGAGAGCTCACCTGCTGTAAAGAGATGTAGTCCCACTCCTCATCAATAATTGCATCTAACAATGTAAAATCGGGAGTAATAATTTTCTCACCATCAACTATTTTGCGATATGAATAATCAGAAGAGTTGCTTATAAAATTATTATAATGCCGTTCTAATGAACATCCACCGATGTACATATTGCCTATGATTATTGTGTCGCCAGCTGCAACAGCTAATCCGGATAGATAATATTCTATAGCGTCATCTGAAAAACTATTACCAATTGCTAATATTTTTACTTGCTCTGCTTTAAGCGTTGCTATAGAAATGAATATGGAGAGAATGAAAATCGTAAACTTTGTCATTATGTTATATTTTTATGGTGCATTCAAACCGAACACACCATAATTCCTCTTTACTTGTTTGCAAAAATAGTTATTTTACTGTTATTCTACTGTTATTTTTCTAATCATTTTTTCTACATCTTCAAACGCTTTGCTCATAACATCTTGCATAACACCTCCAATTTGCACAGCAAACATAGCCGAATTCATTCTAGAGATATAAGTGTTTCCGTCGGACTTCTCATAAACGGAAACTCTGCATGGCATCATATTAGCATAAATCCTTAATGAATCGTCAGATAGTAACTTATAAGCATAATCGGGCTTACACATCTCTACCACCTTTACAGGCAGCACGTCTTTACCGTTCTTTCTCATTGTTTCCTGCAAATCGAGCTTCTGAATTATTTTCCACTCATATTCAGGTACCAATTCTGTAAGATGCTTTATGGTTTCTTCAAAACTATATTTGCTTTTGCTTTCAAAAAACATTGTATCCATAAATTTGTGGGTATATTAGTTTTTTAATAACACCTCTTCAATAGCCTGCTTGAAAGCATCTTTAGGAAGAGCACCTTGCGCCATTTGCGGGTCTTCTCCCATTGGAACAAAAAGAATTGAAGGAATATTCCTTATACCAAACTCACCTGCTAGTTGCTGCTCAGCTTCGGTATCTACTTTATAAATATAAATCTGACCTTCATATTCAGCAGCAAGCTCTTCAAGTATTGGAGCTATCATTTTACAAGGTCCACACCAATCGGCATAAAAATCTATTATAGCCGGCTTATCACCTAAGTAAACCCATTTATCGGGAGTTTCTTCAAAATTGGCTACTTTTGTTAAAAATTCTGCTCTTGTTAAATTGATAGTTTTTTTAGTTGTAGTTGTAGTCATATTATTTTCAATTTTATTACTGTTTGTCTCAGTTGTGTTTGTATTATTGTTTTTATCTTGGTTACCACATGCAACCATTGAGAAGCTGAATGCCACTGCCACTAATAAGATCCCTTTTAATCGCATTTCATTAAACATTTTAATACGTTTGTAATTCGTTTATCTTTGAGTGAATAATAATTGTTCCTGCCATCTCTCCTGCAATGAAGTATACCTTTGGCACGCATATCTGTAAGATGATGGGAAAGTAACGATTGTTCACAATCTGCACCTTCACGCAATTGACTTACTGTCATTTCATAGCCTCTGGAAAGTTGCATAATTACACATAATCGAGTTTCATTTGCCAATGCTTTTAAGATGTATGCAGACTCTTCAAACTGCTTGCGGTACATTTTGAGATTATCGGGCTCAATTATTTCGAGTTTTTCTAAAGTTTCTAATTTCATTTTATTTATTCTATCTTCTTTTCAATACATGAACATATATTCATGCATTATTGTTCAATGAGATGTTGTTTTTTTATTTAGACAGAGCAAAACCTTACTTTGCTCGTACCTTGCTCTTATATAGTCCATATGGGATTCGATAATAAAAGAACAAGATAAGGGTAATGACTGAGGGAATTAAGTATAATTTAAGAATGTATTAAGATTAACTTCAGAGTAATCTTTTACTTAGCTTTTATGTAGTAAGTGAGTTTGCCTTCAAATAAACGATGGGCAGAACGACCGAAATATGCATCTTGACTACGGCGACTTTCGAATACATTTCCCAAACCAAAATAGTAACGACCTTCAAGGTCGAAATTTCCGATTCTGGTTTGCAATGTCATACCTAAGCCACCTACAATACCATAATCGAATCTGTTTAACTGATCGAATGATCCATACTGAACACCAATGGGTGCCTCAGGATCGAGTGCTTGGCGAGCTTCTACTTCAGCGGCAAGTGCGCTACTCATATTCTGATTGTCACTTAATAAATAACTTATTTGCGGACCAACATTTATTATAAAACGTGCTTTATTTCCAAAGTATACATGGGTCATAAATGGAACTTCGATATAATTTAAATTTCTGTTGTATGAAAAACCCGATTCAGAATCATATTCTTCTTCCCAGCCCCGGCGCGAATAATTTGCCTCGATAATTAATCCAAGGTGATTTTGAGTGATATATTTTGCTGAAACACCACCAAAAAAGTCGATTTTTTGATTCTGTGGGATACTAGGGACAAAATCTACACTTGAAGCATAGGCTCCCCCACCAATTCCAATATAAAGTTCATTATTGAATACTTTTTTTTGAGCAAATGAACTATTGAAACTTAAGAATGAAATTATTAGAATTAAAATAAAATGTTTCATTTACTTATATCCATTTTTGTAACTCTTCCGTTGGTATCGTAATTGATGAGATAGAGGCCGGTATTAAAGAATCCCCCCCAATTACTAAGTCGCTCAAAATTAAACGGAAACTGAAGAGAATTGACTTTTACTCTATCTATATTCTTCTCGAAGTTAGCACCATATTGCTGTAATGCAGTTAAGAAAAACAGTCCGGTATCGTATCCCCACATTCCGTACCCGGGATTGGTATCTAAAAGATTTCTATCATACCATTTTTGGAATTCATCTTTAAAGACTTTAACATCATTGCTGTTTTGATTAACAAAAAAGGGCGAATAAATATATGTTCCAAAATGATGATAATCGTTTATAAGTCTATTGTATGTTTGCCATTCTGGATATCCGAAAAGACGAATTTGCATCTCTGAATTTGTTTCCTGTAGTTCCTTCAGCTCATCAATAATTCTTGAAAGCGTATTCATATCTCCACTGGTTGGTATGATTATATTTTCACCCGTTGTTTTCAGCAACGAAAGAAGAGAGCTATCTAGGGTACTTGTATTACTGATGGTTTCGTAGTTGATATTATTGCTTCTTAAAGTGTTTTGAAGTTGAGAAATAAAATCCATCTTATCGTTTTGTCCTCCACTCACAAAAATAATATTGGCGTTTCTGAAATTATTTATAAAAGCAGCTGATGCTTTATCAAGTTGGGACTTTGGAAGAGGATTAACCTGAAAAATATTACCGTTATTAAGTATCTCACCATTACTTTGAGAAAATGGAACAACATATTTAATATTACGTTCTTTAGAGAAGTCAGACAAAATTCTTATCTGAGCATCATTAACTCCCCCAATAATTAAATTAAGTGATTGTATTTCTAAAGTCTGTAATAAACTCTCTAGTTTTTTTGTATCATTTCCTTTCCCGATTTCGAAGACATACAACTCAAGATCTGCACCTCTGTTTTTCATTTCTTCAACAGCAAGTAAAAATCCTTCATAATACTCTTGCAACCTTAAGTGAGCACCTCCTGTTTCGTCTAATAAGGGCAGTAATAGTCCAATTTTGTTTAAACCTACACGTTCTGGACTAGGTCTCTGATTTAGCAGGCTATTTATATCATTTTCTATACGCTCCGTGGTAACTTCGAGTGAGCTTCGTTTTACAGGAATTATTAATTCCATATTTGGTTTCAATCCTCCAGCTAACATAGGGTTTTCGTTGACAATTGCATTTACGTCTACGTTATATTTGCGAGAAATACTATAAAGAGTTTCGCCTCTGCTTACTTTATGTGTTATTTCTGTAGTTTGATTCTCATAGGGAGTAATTACCTGATAAGATTCAAAAAATGGCACTCGTATAGTTTTGCCTATCTGAAATGTTTCAACTGAGAGCCCTGGATTCGCTGTCAAAATATCCTCCGGTTTAAGAGAATAAGTTTTAGAAACAGAATATAAAGTCTCTTTAGGTAGAATTGTATGGTAACGATAATTTTCTTCTTTTACCTCACTTATTACTCTCCTTTGAGGAATTATCAATACCTCTCCAACTCCTATTCCTTCTTTAGATGATGGGTTTAATCGATATATATCATCAACAGAAGTATTATACATTTTTGATATGCTATAAACTGTTTCTCCGCTTACAACAGTATGTTTGAAGTTAACATTTTGATCTACAGGACCCCCTTGATTAGGTGTGGGAGTGACTGCATTTAATGGTACAAGGGGTGAAGAACTCATAACGTTTTCATTAGTTGCAACATTACCAGCAATGGGTATAAGTAACTCCTGACCATTTTTTAAACCTTGATTAGAACCTGGGTTGCTCCTTATAATATCTGCAACAGAAACAGTAAATGTGCGCGATATAGCATATAATCCTTCTCCGGACTGCACTTTGTATTTGTAAAATGACTTACCATCTACTGTAATTGTTTCGAACGGCAATGTTTGCGCTTCTATGTTACTAAGTAATAGAAAAAACAATATCACAAACGAAAATATCTTACTCATTAATTGGGAGTTGACCATGTTTAATTATATTTATAAGAACTGATCTATACAATTTTTAACGCACAAAATTAGCAATATTATTTACAATTATGTTGTTAGATATTGTATCTTAATTACTGTTTGACAGTATTTAGAACAATTTAAACACAATTATGGTTCTATTTAGAGTTTACTGGATATAGTTTCATGTCGCTGGTGAACTGTTTTTAAAACGGCAACGGGTCTTTATTGTTTGATAAGAAATCTGACGAGACAGAAGATGTATCTACATTAAAATCAGAAGATTTACTGTTTTTATTCATTTTAGATGGCATTTCAACATAATTGCGACCAACTGCAAACTCATCAATGTTTTGGAATCTTGCATATTCATTATCAAATTTCATATGCGCAATGCCGGTGGGACCATTACGATGTTTAGCTATAATAATTTCTGCAATTCCCACCAAAGAATTTCCATTTTCATCCTCAGTAATTCTATAATATTCAGGTCGGTGAATAAAGCATACAATGTCAGCATCTTGCTCAATTGCACCCGATTCACGAAGGTCTGACAGTTGGGGGCGCTTACCTTCGTTACCAACACGACTTTCTACTCCACGATTTAACTGAGATAATGCAATGATTGGAATATTAAGTTCTTTTGCCAAACCTTTAAGAGAACGAGAAATCATACTTACTTCCTGTTCGCGGCTTCCAAAACTCATGCCACTGGCATTCATTAATTGAAGGTAGTCGATAATGAGAGCTTTTACATGATGCTCTCTTACCAGTCGCCTGGCTTTTGTTCTAAGTTCAAATACCGACAAACTAGGCGTGTCATCTATATAGATGGGTGAATTGTATAGTAACTTATGATTTTTGTCGAGACGCTCCCATTCATCATCCGACAGGCGACCGCTCTTTATGCTCTCTCCTTTTATCTGACAAACATTTACAATTAACCGGTTTACCAACTGCACATTGGACATCTCGAGAGAAAAAATTGCAATTGGCTGCTCAAAATCCAGGGCTATATTCTTAGCCATAGAGAGTACTAATGCCGTTTTACCCATGGCAGGCCTTGCAGCAATAATAATTAAGTCAGATTTTTGCCATCCCGAAGTTAGAACATCTAACTCTTTAAAACCGGTAGGAAGACCACTCATCCCGTCTTTCCGGTTTGCAGCAATCTGTATATTTTCTAGCGCCTCTTTAATAACAGGGTTGATTTGGATAACATCTTTCTTGACATTTCGTTGTGAAATTTCAAAAAGCTTACCCTCTGTTTCTTGCATTAAGTCATCTACATCAACCGTTTCATCAAATGCGTTTTGGGATATTTCCGACGAGAATGATATCAATTCACGAGCAAGATATTTCTGTGCAATGATACGCGAATGGTATTCTATATGAGCAGCTGAGGCAACTTTTTCTGACAGCTCGGCTATATACAAAGCACCACCAGCGGGCTCCAGTTCTCCTCTACGTTTAAGTTCTTCAACAACAGTGAGCACGTCTACAGGCTTTTGCTGCATAGATAATCCTTGAATAGCACCATACACCAGTTGATGAGCTGGATCGTAAAAACTCTCGGGTTTTAATATCTCACCAACAATTGAATAAGCATCTTTTTCTAGCATCAAGGCGCCTAAAACAGCCTCTTCCAGTTCTCTTGCCTGAGGTGGCAATTTTCCTATTTCGGGTGCTGTAACAGTTTTCTCTACAACTTTTACTGAAGATTTTCTTCTCTGTTTCTCCATTTATTTACTTTTTATCATTAATGTCTGTAAAGTTAGACAGTAATTTACTTGTATGATCAATTTTATGAATGATAGTTACCCAAAAGTTATGAACAAAGATGTTGAAAACTTTTTCTTCTACCTAATTCAATTAGTTTACGTTGCTAATTACACGAATTTAAATTACCTTTAATGCAATAAATAATATACATGAAACATTAGCAAAAAAAGAAGTAATTTTTGAATATAATCTTTTAAATTAAAAATAACAGGTAGGTATTTAAAATAGAGAATCAGTATGATTTAAAAACTAAACATTTAAATTTTTTTTATGAACGCAGAAGAAATTAAAAAGCAGAAAGACAAAAAGAACCAACAGAAATTAACTACTGTTGCCGGTGCACCGGTAGGTAATAATCAGGATTCTATGACAGCCGGACCTCGTGGACCAATGATGCTCCAGGATGTTTGGTTTTTAGAAAAACTTGCTCACTTCGATCGTGAAGTAATTCCTGAAAGACGAATGCATGCAAAAGGTTCGGGCGCATTCGGTACGTTTAGGGTAACGCACGATATTACCCAGTATTCTAAAGCGAAAGTATTCTCCGAAATTGGTAAAGCAACAGATATGTTCATACGCTTTTCAACTGTTGCCGGAGAAAGAGGTGCTGCAGATGCCGAGCGTGATATTCGTGGTTTTGCAATGAAATTTTACACCGAAGAGGGCAATTGGGATCTTGTAGGCAATAATACACCTGTATTCTTTTTCCGCGATCCATTGAAATTTCCCGATCTCAATCATGCTGTTAAACGTGATCCGCATACTAATTTACGTAGCCCCAATAACAACTGGGATTTCTGGTCGAATCTGCCTGAAGCGCTTCATCAGGTAACTATAACTATGAGTGATAGGGGAATTCCTCGTAGCTATAGAAATATGCATGGATTCGGAAGTCATACATACAGCTTTATTAACGCCGACAATAAAAGGCATTGGGTTAAATTTCATTTTGTAACACAACAAGGTATTGAAAACCTAACAGATGCTGAAGCAACTGAGCTTGTTGGACATGATAGAGAAAGTCACCAACGCGACCTTTTTGAGGCAATTGGAAACGGGAACTTCCCAAAATGGAAAATGTATATTCAAGTTATGACTGAAGAGCAAGCTTATAATATGCCATATAATCCTTTTGACTTGACAAAAGTTTGGTACAAAGGCGATTTCCCTCTGATTCCTGTTGGAGAGTTTGAATTGAACCGTAACCCGGATAATTATTTCCAGGATGTAGAACAAGCAGCTTTTAATCCCGCTAATGTGGTTCCGGGAATTGGTTTTTCACCTGACAGGATGCTACAGGGCAGACTTTTTTCGTATGGCGACGCACAGCGCTATCGACTTGGGGTAAATCATCATCAAATTCCTGTAAACCATCCAAAAGGTGTTACTGATGTTAGATATAATTCATACCATCGCGACGGTCATATGAGAACAGATGGTAATCATGGCGCCACACTTCATTATGAACCCAACAGTTATAGTGTTTGGAGTGAACAACTAGAACATAATGAACTTGTTGAGAAAGCTGATGGTGATATTAAACGTTGGGATTTTAGAGAAGATGACAACAATTATTACGAGCAACCTGGCAAATTATTCAGATTAATGGATCATGAAGCTCAACAACGTTTGTTTGGTAATACAGCACGCAATATGGGTGACAGTGATGTAATAATAAAAATTCGTCACATTGGAAACTGTTATAAAGCTGATCCGGCATATGGAAGAGGTGTAGCTGATGCTCTAGGTATATCTTATGAACAGGCTGGTATAGAATAAGTTTTAAATTATTGCACTTACTAAAGGGGAGGAAACATTTTCTCCCCTTTTATGTTATAACTGTTCATAAAACAATTTAATCTCACTTAATTGCATCTGCCTGAATGATCGGGTAGATTTGCTTTTTTATTATCTTTGAAACTTATTTGATTACAAAAGAGTAGCGACATGAACAAAAAAATATTTTTATCAATTCTATCTCTGGTTTTGCTGGCAACTTTATCACTTTTTTCTCAGGAACCAATCTCATGGAATTTCTCGATAGAGGATGCTGGCAAAGGAGAAGTTGACATAGTAGCAAAAGCAACTGTAGACCAGGGTTGGTATATGTATGATACTGACATACCAGATGGGGGTCCAAACCCCACTATGATTGAATTTGATAAGATTTCAGGTGGGGAATTAGTAGGCAAATTTAAGGCGTCAGATAAAAAGGCAATTGTTAAATTTGACGAGATATTCCAGATGGAGATTGGCTCCTTCACAAATTCAGTTACTTTTAAACAGCGTGTTAGGATTACTGATAAAGCCAACTTCTCTGCTGTTGGTAATGTGAGAGCACAAGCATGTAATGATGCTACTTGTACTCCTCCTTTACCAGTTGATTTTGAATTTGGGGCTAATAGTCTCCCTGCAACTGTTACAGTTTCTAGTAATACTGATATCTCTGCAAATACTGAAAACAATGCCCCTGTAGAAGGAACCAACCAGTCACCTGCGGAAGTTGATAATGCAGCAGTTGCAGCTTACAACTTACAACTTGTTGATAGTGATATATTGTGGACCCCTGTAATTGGTGAATTACAAGCTTTAAGTGATGGTGACGATCTAGCTGATGCTTCTCTCATTGATATCTTTTTAAAAGGACTTTTATGGGGATTTGCTGCATTACTTACTCCTTGTGTATGGCCGATGATTCCTATTACAGTAAGTTTCTTTTTAAATAGAAATAAGAAGAGTCGTAAAAAAGCAATAAAGGATGCCAGCGTTTACGGCATGTCTATTATAGTAATATATGTAACTCTTGGACTAATTATTACTGCAATATTTGGAGCAAGCGCGCTCAATAACCTGGCAACGAGTCCTGTTTTTAATCTGATTTTCTTTGCACTACTTATAACCTTTGCATTTTCATTTATGGGTGCATTTGAACTGGTTCTGCCGGCTTCTTGGACAAACAAAATGGACAGTAAGGTGGATAGCTCCAAAGGTTGGTTAAGCTTGTTTTTTATGGCTTTTACTCTTGCATTGGTTTCATTTTCATGCACAGGTCCTATTATAGGATGGTTGCTTGTTGATGCCGCCACTCATGGTAATTTCCTTGCACCAACTATGGGTATGTTTGGTTTTGCTTTGGCGTTATCAATACCGTTCACTCTGTTTGCTATTTTCCCATCATGGCTAAAAACTCTTCCAAAATCAGGTAGTTGGCTCAACTCTGTAAAAGTTGTACTTGGGTTTATTGTGTTAGCTGTATCACTTAAATTCTTATCGGTGGCCGACCTATCAAGTGGTTGGGGCTTGCTAGATCGCGACATATTTATATCACTTTGGATTGTGTTATTTGTCTTACTTGGTATTTATTTATTAGGCAAGATTAGGCTTAAAAGTGACAGTGAGTTAAAGCATGTATCGTTGCCACGATTATTTTTAGCAATGATTTCATTTACATTTGCAATATATATGATACCCGGATTATGGGGTGCTCCTTTAAAACCGCTCAGTTCTATAATACCACCTTTGTCTACTCAGGACTTTAAGTTAATTGATAATTCAATGGAGCTTGTGTTTGATGATTTTGAAACAGGCATGGCATATGCTGCACAAACTGGGAGACCTGTGCTTCTGGAATTTGGCGGTCACGGATGTGTAAATTGCCACAAGATGGATGCCACTGTTTTAGCTGACGAAAGGGTTAAAAATCTTATTGAGGATGAGTTTGTCTTTATTGTTCTTATGGTAGATGAGAGGACAAAACTTCCACAAATGATTGAGGTAGAAGAGGGAGGCAGAAACTCTAGACTTAGAACTATTGGAGACAAATGGAGTTATCTGCAACGTCATAAATTTGGAACGCAGTCACAACCATTTTACGTCGTTCTTGATCATCAAGGAAAACCTCTTTCTCCATCACATGCTTACGATGAAAGTGTTGATAATTACATCGAGTTTCTGCAGATAGGTCTGAGAAATTTCAAATAATAATAAATACTTTGTGAGAGACTGCTATTTGTCGTCTCAAATACCTTTTATTTAATTCAACATTAATATTTAATTATTAGAGATGAACTGTAGAGAATCTAAATTAGAAGCATTTGGTAGATTACTTGATGTAATGGACGAATTGCGCGAGAAGTGTCCTTGGGATAAGAAACAGACTAATGAGAGTTTAAGGGCAAATACAATTGAGGAGACATATGAGCTGACTGAAGCTATTTTAAATAATGATAATGAGGAGATTAAAAAGGAGTTGGGAGACCTGCTACTGCATATAGTATTCTACTCTAAAATTAGTGAGGAAAAAGAGGCTTTTGATATAGCAGATGTTTGCAATGCAATCTGCGATAAACTAATTTTCCGTCACCCTCATGTATTTGGTGATTTAGAGATTAAAACTGCTGGTCAGGTTGAACATTCTTGGGAACAAATTAAACTTAAGGAGAAGGGTGGCAATAAAACTGTTTTAGAAGGAGTTCCTGCATCACTTCCATCACTTGTAAAATCTTACCGCATACAAGATAAAGCACGTAATTCGGGATTCGATTGGAATCAGCGACACGATGTTTGGGCAAAAGTTAAAGAAGAGCTGGCAGAGCTGGAGGTTGAAATTGAAAAGCTAGATGCAGATAAAACAGAATCGGAGTTTGGAGATCTTCTTTTTAGTATAATTAATGCTGCAAGGCTATATAAAGTAAATCCTGACAATGCACTGGAACGTACAAATAAGAAATTCATTTACCGCTTCAACTATATGGAGCAGAAAGTAAGGGAAGAGGGCAAACAGTTAAATCAACTCTCTCTTGAGGAGATGGAGTTAATTTGGCAGGAAGCAAAAGACAGGGAAATAAAATAATTTACTTCCCTATTCTCCATCTCTCTAAGATGCTCCTTTTTTTGGGGAAGATGCCATTCTTTTTTGTACGCACATCTTCAATAACATAGAAACTATTATTATCAAATTCATTGATGGCGGTTTCCAAAACTTTCATTTTTTTACGATCTACTACAGTTTCTATGATGTCAACTTCATTTGTAGATCCTTCTCCGTGAGTCATAGTTGCTCCAATATTTAATTTATTGAGAGCTTTGATTAATTCTTTACCATTCTTCTGTGTATATATTCGGCATAATACAATACCATATGCAATCCTGTTTTCAAGAGTTAATCCTATATAATTACCTGCAGCATAACCTGCAGCATAAGAAAGGTATGCTACCATATCATTAGCCCGAGCTAAAATTTGGGATATTACAACCACCCAAATAAACACTTCAACAAATCCAATTAATGGAGCTTTATTCTTCTGTCCCTTTGAAACAAAAATAATGCGAAGCGTACCAAGTGCTACGTCTATAATTCTACCAAAGAAAATAACTACTGGTAAAAGCCACGGGTAAATATCTAAAAAATCAAACATAAATAATTTAATTTATAATTAGGTGCGTCAAAAAAGAGATTCGTGAACAGTTCTATTTATAAATAGGTTTGTGAATATAGAGATTCGTGAATAGTTTAAGTAAATATGCCGAGGAAAAATAATCATAGCATCTTAATAACCCGAAGTAACTTGTTCTACGTAATTAGTAAAACTATATATATCATCATCTGTTGTATCCCAAGAACAGACTAACCGCATTTCGTTAATACTAACATCCCAGTCATAAAAGAAATATCTTTCTCTTAGCTTGTCGGTAATATCTTTGGGTAGAATAAAAAAGAGAGCATTGGATTCCACTTTTTGAGTAATCTTTATTCCTTTCATCTCTTTCATTATGGATAATAGCTTTTGAGCTGCTTTATTGGATTTATTTGCATTGTCCAGCCAAATATTTTCTTCGAGATAGGGGATAAATTGCGCTGATATATACCTCATCTTGGAGTAAAGCTGAGTTTCTTGCTTTCTAAAATATCTCATATTTTCCGCCAATTCTTTTCGAAGTGGAATAATAACTTCTCCAAACATCAAACCATTCTTTGTACCTCCCAATGTGAAAATATCTACACCACAGTCAACCGTCATTTCCTTAAGTCCTATTCCTAAAAATGCACATGCATTTGTAATTCTGGTTCCATCTACAAAAAGATACATATCATGCTGATGTGCCAAGTCGGCAAGTGTCCTTACTTCATCCGGAGTGTAAGCAGTGCCTAACTCTGTTGTTTGTGAAATTGCAATTACTTTAGGTTGAGAATGATGCTCAAAACCAAACCCGTGTAAGTAGGGCTTGACTAGCTCAGGAGTAAGTTTTCCATCTGGTGTATCTATTTCCTTAATAGAGCACCCGGTAGCTTTTACAGGAGCTCCACACTCATCAACTGCAATATGTGCAGTTGCAGCACATAATATAGAATGGAATGGTTTAGTGCAGGCTTGTAGCGCTACAACGTTTGCTCCTGTACCATTAAATACAAAAAGCGGATTGATATCGGGAGACTTCATTTTAGCCCTAATAATATCTACCGCTTTATCTGTCCATTTATCATCACCGTATGCAATAGTATGATTACTATTTGCTTCTATAAGAGCCTGCATAATTCTTGGATGCACTCCCGAGTTATTATCACTGCCAAAACTGCGCATAAAATCAGATAAATTTGTTTGTACAAAGATACTCCATTTAAGGACATCTTCTCGGAACCTTTCAACAATAAATTAGATGAATTAAGAAACGGTCTTACTCTAAATTTGCAAGTAGAAATTTCTTAATATCATCTGTATCTACTCCTTTTCTCTGAGCATAATCCTCTACTTGCTCTTCATCAATCTCTCCTATTCCAAAATACTTGGAGTCGGAATTAGCAAAAAAGAGACCACTTACTGCTGCATTTGGATACATTACTCCATTTTCGGTAAGAGTTATTCCAATCTCTTCTGATGAAAGCATACCGTGCAATGTAAAGTTAGTTGTTTGGTCGGGGATAGATGGGTAACCAACAGCAGGGCGGATGCCTCTAAATCTAACGGCTAGCATATCTTTAATAGAGATATCTTCGTCTGATGCGTATCCCCAATCTATACGACGGACTTTAGCATGCAACCATTCAGTTGCTGCTTCTGCCAATCTATCTAACAATGATTTCATTAAAAGGCCATTATACTCATCACCATCTTCACTGTACTTATCCATCAATTCTTCTGCGCCTACTCCCGCGGTAACGGAAAATGCTCCGATGTAGTCTTTTCTTCCTGATGATTTGGGTGCAATAAAATCGCTTAAACAGTAATATTCATTTTTCTTTGATTTTTTCTGCTGGCGAAGGAATGGGAATTCTACTATATCAATTTGACCTGAATTATTTTCATTCTTGACATAAACAGTGTCGTCTTCACTATATGCTTCATAAATACCGTATACTGCTCTAATGTAGTCTATATCATCTTCTACAAAGCTATTTAACATAGCTACTGCATCATCATAGAGTTTAGCTGCCTCTACTGCCCTATCCCTGTCATCTTCACGGAATCCATTAATCCATTCAGAGCGTTCAATATCATTTGTACCTATTTCCGTTATTGTATGAAATCTTGCTGAAAGGTTCCATGCAGGAAATAAGAATTTCCAATCGAGATATGGCAGTATTTCCGATACATTTATCTTATCTAAAACAAATCTACCCAATTTGTTAGGTTTTGCGGTCTTTATCGAATCCCAGTTGATTTTATATGAATTCTCTCTGGCTTCTTTAATAGAAACCAGTTCTGTAACTTTTTGAGAATAATTTTGACGTAGTCTTTCGTTCTCCTCTTTTAAATTATTTATAAATTCATCTCTATTCTCATGGCTCATCAAATTAGAGAGGGCTGATGGTGCCATAGATGCATCTTTCACATAAACAACAGGTCCACCATTATATTTAGGTTCTATCTTAAGAGCAGTGTGGAGCTTTGAAGTAGTAGCACCTCCAATTAATAACGGTATAGTTAACCCAACTTTATCCATCATCTCTGCTACCACTGCCATTTCGCCAAGTGAGGGAGTTATCAATCCACTCAATCCAACAATGTCTGGCTTCTCCTTAAATACTGTTTCAATAATCTTCTCGGGAGGAACCATAACACCCAGATCTATAATATCATAATTATTGCAGGATAAAACTATAGAAACTATATTTTTACCAATATCATGAACATCCCCTTTTACTGTTGCAAGCAATATTTTACCTGCTTTCATAGACCCACCCTCAGATGTTTTCTCTGCCTCCAGAGTAGGTTGTAGAACAGCAACTGCCTTCTTCATTGCACGGGCGGCCTTTACCACTTGTGGGAGGAACATCTTTCCCGAACCAAACAAGTCTCCGACTCTATTCATACCAGCCATCAATGGCTTATCTATAATATCCACTGCACGTGGATATACCTTAAGAGCTTCTGCCAGATCCTGCTCCATATAATCACCTATACCTTTTACTAGGGCGTGGCTCAATCGATCTTCAAGTGAAAAGTTTCTCCATTCTTCTGCTTTGACCTGTTCGGCTTCTGGAGTCTTTTCATTTTTTATTTTTTCGGCAAAAGCCATTAGCCTTTCCGTTGCATCGTCGCGTCTATTGAAAACAACATCTTCTACTAATTCCTTTTCATCTAAGGGAATATCCTCATATATAACCGATTGTGCAGGATTAACAATACCCATATCTAATCCTGCTTTAATAGAATGATATAAAAACGATGAATGCATCAATTCCCTTACATACTCGTTTCCTCTAAAAGAGAATGATAGATTACTTACTCCTCCGTTAACCTTAGCATGAGGAAGGTTTTCTTTAATCCAGCTAACTGCTTGAATGAAATCTACTCCATAATTTTTATGCTCATCCATGCCAGTAGCAATTGCAAGTATATTAGGATCAAAAATTATGTCTTTAGGGTTGAATCCATTTTCTATAAGAAGATTATAAGCACGTTCGCACACTTCTATACGACGCTCAAATGTATCGGCCTGACCGGTTTCATCAAACGCCATCACCACCACAGCAGCGCCATAATTTTGTGTAAGTTTGGCATGATGAAGAAACTCTTCTTCTCCATTTTTTAAAGAAATAGAATTTACAATGGACTTGCCCTGCACACATTTCAAACCAGCTTCAATAACCTCCCAATCGGAAGAGTCTATCATAATTGGAACTCGTGAAACATCCGGATCAGATGCTAAAATATTCAGGAAATTAGTCATTTCTTGAGCACCGTCAAGAAGTCCTTCGTCCATATTAATATCAAGCACCTGAGCACCATCCTCCACTTGTTTACGTGCAATAGAAAGTGCCTCTTCATATTTCTTTTCCTGAATAAGACGCAAAAATCGTCGCGAACCAGCAACATTACACCTCTCCCCAGTATTAAGGAAATTAATCTGTGGAGATACCTCCAAGCTTTCTAAGCCTGACAACTGCATATACTTAGGCTCTTCAGACTTTTTATGAGGTACAGAATCTTTTACAAGTTCTACATATTTTGCAATATGCTCTGGAGTTGTGCCGCAACATCCTCCAATGATATTTACAAGGCTTTCATCAATAAATTCTTTAATTTGCTCGGCCATCTTTTCGGGAGTCTCATCATATTCGCCCAACTGATTAGGTAAACCTGCATTAGGATATGTTGAAATATAAAATGGAGCTATCTTACCCAACTCTTTTACATATGGTTTAAGATCTGCAGCACCAAGTGAACAATTGAGTCCTATAGCCAATGGATTGCAATGACTCACAGATGCTACAAAAGCAGCTAATGTTTGTCCCGAAAGAGTTCTACCGGCTCTATCTGAAAGGGTAACAGAAAGTATGATTGGAATTCTTTTACCAGTCTCAGCTGCCACCTCTTCTGCTGCTAGTATCGCTGCCTTTGAATTAAGTGTATCAAAGATGGTTTCTATAAGTAGTATATCTACACCACCCTCTACAAGTGCAAGAATTTGCTCCTTATACGCTATTTTGAAATCATCAAAATTTGCAGCCCTAAACATTGGCTCTTCAACCTTAGGACTCATTGAAGCCGTTTTATTGGTAGGACCAATTGAGCCAGCTACAAACCTAGGTTTATCTGGTGTCTTAGCATTATACTCATCTGCAGCCTCACGAGCAATTTTAGCTGCAGCAAGATTTATCTCCCTGGCTAAATGGCTCATTTTATAATCCTGCATCGAAATGGATGTAGAATTAAAAGTGTTTGTCTCAATAATATCAGAACCAGCTTCGAGGTACTCTTTATGAATCTCACTAATTATATCTGGTTTGGTCAACGATAATAAATCATTATTTCCTTTCAAGAGTACATCAAAGTCCTTGAATCTCTCACCTCTAAAATCCTCTTCTGCAAGATTATATCGCTGTATCATTGTTCCCATCGCACCATCTAAAATGAGGACACGATTGGATAATATTTTTTCCAAATTCATTACTACTTATTTTTATTTATCATCTAAAAAAACCACACTATCTCTTAAACAAGAGATATTAATATTTAATTAGTAAATCGAAATAATCATAGTTGATTGATTACACTAATTACAATCCCAAAATTAACCAATTTAATTAAATCACATTATTCTAAAGAGAAAACCTTAATTTACCATTTTGCAAATTAAGTATTAACCTCCTTATCCAAACAACAATCCATGCTAAAGTTAGTCTCACTCCTAATATCCACCATATGGATACACCCAATGCAACAAAAAGCAAATTATCCTCTATAACCGAATGAGATAGGGCAAGATGGTGATTAAGCAAATTAGCCTCTGTGCGCGAGACTTGACCGTCCTTCATTTGATCCATCATTAATGCACCACCATAAGCCAATCCAACTATATAACCAATAAGTAAGAGGAATCCTGTATTTTCGGGAAGTCCAAAAATCTTTAAAAAAGGGTTTAGTCCCCTACTAAGCTTTTCAATAAAATTATAGTGATTTAATATATTGTATAGCAAGTTAAGCGAAAAAACAATTGCTGCAATTAAAAGTGCAATATTAATAGAGGTCTTCAACCAAATTATCAGAAGTTCACCTATTGAATTAATTGCAACTACATCTGTTTGAGTAAAAAGAGGCATTCCCATTTCCTTTGGAAGTAGCAGGTTCAGTATAAGCGCAGAAATAACACCCATTACAATACGTAACACTGACATTCCTTGAAAAGTTGCACCTGTTCTTCCCTGAATAGCACTTTCCACCGGTAGATTATGTGAGATCTGACACATAAGCGCCAATATTGTAAGCTCCCTTAACGTTATACTCATTGAAGTAATTATAGCCAAAGGAGCGTAAAGTGGGAGGAAGATTGAAGTTAAAAAAACAATTGCTGTACTGCCAGGGAGTCCCAAATACACAAAAAGAGGATCGAGATAAGCAGCCATATATTCTAGAACACCAAAATAGCCAAGTAATCTTACCAAAAGCGATATAGGTAAAATCATCTTCAACAACCACAATGAAGTAGTACCAGACTTCTTCAACGCTGGAATAAGTATATTTTTGCTAAATTGCATCTTACGTAAGAATCAATTAATTGATAACACTAAAACTAATAAAAAGAACAAATTCTATTTCTTAAACATTCTATCCATAGAACGTTTATCTTCTTTCTCTCTTAAAGATTGACGTTTATCGTACTGTTTCTTTCCTCGAGCCACAGCAATAACCATTTTTGCCAACCCTTTTTCATTAATAAACATTCTAACAGGGATTATAGTATAACCTGTTTCTTTAGTCAACCGCCTAATTTTTTTCAATTCAATTTTATTAAGCAGCAATTTTCGGTCCCTACGTGAGTCGGGGTTATTATAACTTCCATAGAAATATGGAGCAATATGCATATTACGAACCCACAAACCTTTACCCTCAAAAGCACAATATGTATCAACAAGACTAGCTTTGCCCAGGCGGATTGACTTAATCTCTGTACCTGTTAACATAATTCCTGAAGTAAAAGTTTCTACCAATTCATAATCGAATGTGGCGCGCTTATTTTTTATGTTGATATGAGACTGTTTCATTACTTAATTAAAATAGAAAAAAGCAGACTTAAAGCAGCGGGTGTAAATAAAACAACTGCAGATGATATAAGTGTGAAATTCAGATGGTTTTCCTTATCCACTTTGAGATAATACTGAGCACCGATATATAAAAGATGAACAGTGTATAACGCAAGCAGCCAAAGTATAATAAAATTGGGGAAAAATGGAATTATTAAATATAAAAGATAAATAACCACTGAAGAAAATCCCACAAACTTCTTGAACATAGGCATATTCTTCTTTAGACTGAATTTCTCTGCCATCTCGTTTAAAACATAAGAAGCAATGAAATAACTACCATAGACTGCAACCACTCCTATTATTGCTTGCTTTAAAGCGCTTTCTACACTCCCATTGGCAGAAAACAAAAGCCCACCAATAAAAGATGTAAGTGCAATAAGTCCAAACATAGGATGCAGATAGCGATTAATGAACTCACCTTGAGACCTTTTTTCGCGATAAATATCCTTCCATGCTTTGGGTGTAGCCACAAGTAGTTGTGTAATAATTCCTACAATTTCTCTCCACATTATTATTTGATTTTCGAGTACAAAGTTAGTTAATTCCGCTTAATATTGAGAATAAGCTACATATAAAAAAAAGCTGCAACACCTTTTGAAGATGCTGCAGCTAAATTAATTGTTTAAAATTTATCAATTCTCTTTTATATTCATTATGTATTCTTTCGACTCGATAGGCTCAGTCCTATCTTTCAGATGAAAAACAAATTTTATATTCAATTTTTCAATATTAGTATTCGAATACTCATTTCTTAATGCAGACATATTAAGTGCTATAAAATCTGTCTTTTTTTCAACTGTTGTTCCAGTAGCTGTTCCACTATGAGTAAGATGCACGTCGATAAAAACGTTTGAACTAGTCTGATTATCTGGAGTTCTCTTAAAGAACTGAACAGAAGCAGTCTGTCCTTTTGGTACTTCATAAACGTATTGGAAAACCCAATTATCATCCATAAAATCTGCTGTGCTTGCAAATAAGGGATCTGCAAAGTCTGAGAAGCTCAATGGTTCTTCTACTTCTGGTATCTCAATCATTCTTAAAGATGTATGATTAACATCTACTACCTCACCAGTTAGATTAACATAATCAGCTTGAAACATCTGACCCGATAGAGTTATTGGTTTCGTACCATTTTCCTCATCCCAACTATAGCTCATAATATTTACTCTATTGGGATTCATCAACATCATCTCATTAGAAATAATAACTCGTGCCATGGGTGATATTGTTTTTCCATAGACTGTACCCATATCATCTGTGTCAATATAAACAAAAGTAGTATCAGAATAGTTACTACTTACTTCTCCTAAACAAGATGTCATAAAGAGAAGAGCTCCTATAATTGCTGAAAATAAAATCGATTTCTTCATAAATTAATTTATTTTATTGTTATTTAAATTCATATCTAATACCAATGCTCAAATCCATAACAATTTTACTATCTGAGTATATGGTTTTAAAATCATTTTTTGCATCAAAATAATATGCTCCACCTATCTTTCCGTATAACTTTAAATCTCTATATAAAGGATAAGACAATCCTAGGCCTGCATTAACCGATAATTGAGGGTTACGTTGAGATATAGTTTCATTGCGCAGAAATTTAGTTTTCATATCATTGTCAGCTGATTGACTCTCGCCTTCCTCACTAAATTTACCATAAACATCTTTCTCAATCAACCCTCCTAAGGATGCATAAACATTCAAATTCTTTAGAGAAAACAAATTATAGTTGAGATTTAAAGGTATACCTAAATAATGTAAACTTTGTGTCTGACGGTTTTGCAAAGATGTACTAGTATTTTTACTCTTTGAGTAGAGATATGAATACACTAGTCCCGTTTCTATATTAAGACCATCAATTATGGATTTTGATACCGTTAAACCAAATGAAACAGGCTGATTGTGCTCCATCTCGGCAATATTATCTTTTAAAATATTTTGTTGAAACAGCATTTTGTCCGACTCGTCTAAAAACTGGTTATCACTAGCAACAGTTGCGCTTCGCAATGTCATTGGGGTATTAACAGACTGATAAAAAGAGGTAAGACCGCCCTTGCCTCCTAAAGACAAAACTAACCTATTGTCTTCCTGTTCAACAAAATGCTCTGCAAGTAATTTATCTTGATCATGTATAATTAAAGTTATCTCCTCAATTATTTTGTCATCTACTATATCAAAAGAGGCAATTTCCTTAGCAAAGCTTTCATGTACTTCAGCCAGAGTTTCCACCACTTCATCCAGAATAATCTCTTCTTTGGATTCGTAAATAACATCTTCCCTTTTATTTACATCATTCTTTTTCTGTACAAACAACTCCTCTTTAGTTGGTTTAACTATATCTGAAGAGCTTGTCTGTTTTACAGATTCAGAATTATCCGCTTCAATACTACTGGTTTTTTCGGTTGCATCAGAAATATATGTATCCTCTTGCTCAATTGGAGGTTTTAAGAATAACAAACTTCCAAAAATCAAAATAGCAACAGCTGCTACAGAACCCACAATTCGCCAAATCCTGTGAACATTATGGTTTTGTACAACAACAATCGAATTTAATGACTCCTCTATCTGGTCCCATCCATCAGATGGTATTGGGACTTTAAAATCGTCGAATTTCGATTTAAATTGCTTCTTTATTTCATTATCTGAATTCATTATAACTGTCTTAGTTTGTTCTTTGAAATAATGGCTGTAATCTTTTTCTTCAACTGGCTTTTAGCTCTATAAAACTGTGAACGTGAAGAAGCTTCACTTATACCCAGTTCTACGGCTATCTCCCTGTGCGACATATCCTCAAATATAAAGAGGTTAAATACTGTTCTATAACCCGGTGGAAGTGATTTTATCATTTCTAATACTTCTTCACGAGGAATATCTTCAATCTCAAGTAAATTTTCTGTTGCAAAATCAGATTCATTGTTTTGTATATAACTATACTCTTCCATGAACTGATGTTTCTTTTTTTCCTTACGGAAATTCTCCAACGCTAAATTTACAAATATACGTCTTAGCCATCCTTCAAAAGATCCCTTGCCCGAATATGAGCCTATCTGCATAAAAACCCTGATGAACCCATCGTGCAACAAATCGCGTGCAATCTCACCATCCCCGCTATAACGGATGCATACAGCCATCATTACAGGAGCATACTTCTCATATAATGCTTTCTGTGCATCACGGTTCTGTTTCTTACACGCTATTATCAGTTGCGAGTCATCCATTTTTATCGCAGTTACTATATAGATGATTTAAAGAAGTAAACGTTGCGCGCCTCCCTCTTTTTTACCACAATTTACCATTTATTAAGAAGTGTGAGTTTGCATAAAAAAGTATGATAAACCACATTGGGCTTCCAAATTTACAGTTATCACAATAATTATCCAAATGAAATTAATTAAGAATGAGTAATTTTAAATTGTATAGCCGTTCTTTTTTATCTATTTTTGTTTTAATATTCAAATATAATAATCCTCATTATGAAAGATTTTCTAAAAGTAATGATCGCATCAGCTTTGGGTTTTCTCATTGCACAGATCATAATTTCTATTATTGCAATGGTAATATTTATTGGAGCTGCCGGTTCGGTATTTAGCTCAATGTCATCAGAGAAATTTTTGCTTCAAAACAACTCCGTTTTAAATCTAAAACTAGATGGTACAATAGTAGAGAGAGTTGCCGAGCCCGACCCATTTACATCATTGCTTAGCTCACAATATCCTTCAGATATGGGGTTAAATGATATAGTAAGTGCAATTAGAAAAGCTAAAAGCAATGATAACATAAAAGGCATCTACTTGGACTCAAGAAACTTAAGCGCATCAATGGCTACACTTGCTGAAATTAGGAGTGAGCTTATTAATTTTAAAGAAAGCGGCAAATTTATAGTAGCATATGCCGATACATATACACAGGGAGGTTATTATCTTGCATCGGTTGCAGATAAAATCTCTATTAATCCACAAGGAATGCTCGACCTCCACGGCTTATCTTCAACCCCCATCTTCTTTAAAGACGCATTAGATAAATTAGGAATTGAAATGCAAATCTTTAAAGTGGGAACATATAAGTCGGCCGTAGAACCATTTACCCAAAATGAAATGAGCGATGCGAACAGAGAACAGGTTAACTCATATCTAAATGATGCGTGGAGTTTTATGAGAAGCGACCTTGCAACTTCCAGATCACTCACTGAAGCTGAAATAGATAGTGTGGCTAATGAAATGCCAATGCTTCAATTAACTGAATACCTTTTAACAGCCAATTTAGTTGACACTCTCCTTTATGAAGCTGAGATGAAAGATTATCTGAGAGAACTTTTAGATATCGATGATGATAAAAAAATACCATCTGCTACAGTAGCAAATATGAAATCTGTAAAAACCAAAAATATACTTAAAACAGAAAACACAATAGCTATTCTTTATGCAAATGGTAATATCACTTCCGGAACAGGCTCATCGGGTATTCAGGATAAATACTTAGTAAACGAAATAGAAAAACTAAGAAATGATGATGACATTAAAGCAGTTGTTTTCCGAATTAATTCCGGAGGTGGCAGCGCTTATGCATCTGAACAAATATGGAAAGCTATTGAAGATTTAAAAGCCGAAAAGCCTGTAATTGTTTCAATGGGTGATATGGCAGCATCTGGTGGTTACTACATTGCTTGTAACGCCAATAGTATTGTGGCACAGCCCACAACAATTACCGGCTCTATTGGTATTTTCGGAATGATACCCAATTTAGAAGGCACCACAGAGAAAATTGGGATTCATACAGAAACAGTTAAGACAAATGAATTTGCTGATTTTGGCAACCTTACACGTCCATTTAATGAAAAAGAAAAGCAGTTGATGCAGAATTATGTAGAAGCCGGATACGATTTATTCTTAACAAGATGTGCAGAGGGTCGTAATATGGACAAAGAAACACTTGCACAATATGCAGAAGGAAGAGTTTGGACAGGTAATCAGGCAAAAGAAATAGGCCTTGTTGATGAGCTTGGGGGTCTTGAAAGAGCTATTGAAATAGCAGCTGAAATGGCTAACCTGGGTAAAAGCTACGTTATATTTGAATATCCAAAGTTAACTTCTCCAATTGAAGAGCTTTTAAACCCTGCCAAAGAAGAACTTGCTGCCAAAACAATTAAAAATTACTTGGGAGAAAGCTTCGAGCTATTTATGCTTCTCAAAAACATCAAAGATCAAGACTATATACAAGCACGTATACCTTTCGAGTTGAATATTAGATAATTAATGGAATTACCAGTAGTTGAAGTAAGACGTTACCTGCAGCCATTATCATGGTTGTACGGCGTTGGTGTTAATTTCCGCAACTGGCTATATGACAGAAAAATACTCAAACAAAAGAAATTTGATATACCTGTAATTTGTGTGGGTAATATTACTGTAGGAGGAACTGGTAAAACTCCACATATAGAATATCTTATTCGTTTACTATCTCCTAAATATAAAGTAGCAGTACTCAGTAGAGGTTACAAACGCAAGAGCAGAGGATTTCAAGTAGTTGAAGTAAACTCAAAAGTAAGAGATACCGGTGACGAGCCACTTCAAATAAAAAAGAAATTCCCATCTGTTTTGGTGGTTGTAGATAAGAATAGGGTAAATGCTATAGAAAAAATGCTCACATTTGATAAAGATAGACGCCCCGACGTAATACTCTTAGACGATGGATATCAACATAGAAGCGTGCAACCATCAATGTCAATACTTTTGGTAGATAGCAACCGTCCTGTTTTTGAAGATAAACTATTACCCGCAGGACTGCTACGAGAACCACTAAGAGGAAAAGACAGGGCATCAATTGTTTTAGTAACCAAGTGCCATCCCGATTTACAACCAATCGATTTCAGGATATATTCAAATGGCTTAAACCTTTTCCCGTTTCAGAGCCTCTATTTTACAACTCTGGATTATGAGGAGATTCAGCCAGTTTTTCCTGAATTAAACAGTGAAACAGTTTACTTAAGCAATTTACTCAAAAAGAATATTTTCCTGGTTACGGGTATAGCTTCACCAGAACCACTGGTAAGAAAACTAGAGCTTAAAACATACAATCTATATACTAAATTCTTCCCCGATCATCACAACTTCACAAAAAAGGATATCGAGTCGATTACAGATTGGGTTGATGAGGTAAAAGAAGATAATAAGATAATACTTACAACCGAAAAAGATGCCGTACGATTCAGATCACTTAATTATCTTTCAGAAGATATTAAGAAGAAAATGTATTATATTCCGGTAATGATATCTTTTTTAAACAGTCAAGAGAAATTTTCATTTAATAAAAAAATAGTTGAACATGTTAGAAACAATAAAGCAAACAGCTGATTATTTAAAAGACAGAATTGGTGAAATACCTAATACTGCAATTATACTTGGAACAGGCCTTGGTGAACTAGCAAATGAAATTGAAGATAAAACCGACATTCCTTATACAGAGATACCCAATTTCCCTGTTTCAACAGTTGAGGGTCATAGCGGAAAACTTATTATTGGCACTCTTGGAGGGAAGAAGGTTCTTGCAATGCAAGGCCGCTTTCACTATTACGAAGGTTATACAATGAAAGAGGTAACCTTCCCTATCAGAGTATTCCAGGCACTTAATATCGAATACCTGTTTGTATCAAATGCTGCAGGTGGAATGAATTCAAGCTTCGATGTAGGTGATATTATGCTTATCGAAGATCATATAAACCTTTTCCCCGAGCATCCTCTTCATGGTAAGAATTATAAAGAATTAGGCACACGCTTCCCTGATATGAGCGAGGCTTACAATAAAGAGTTGCGACTAAAAGCTATGGAGGTAGCAAATAAAAAGAACATAAAGCTTCAACACGGTGTTTACATAGGTTTAACAGGACCAACTTTCGAAACACCTGCTGAGTATAACTACCTTCGTATTATTGGAGGTGACGCTGTGGGCATGTCAACTGTTCCTGAAGTTATTGTTGCCAATCATGCAGGTATGAAGGTTCTTGCTTTCTCAATCATTACCGATCTTGGTGTTATTGGCAAAATAGTTGAGGTATCTCACGAAGAAGTGCAGATAGCAGCTAAAATTGCTCAGCCAAAGATGGCAGAGATAATGCGTACAATAGTACAAGAAATTTGATATTTAATCAATTAATTTATAAGAGGTCGATATTAAACAGAGATAAAATTACTGTTGCGACCTCTTTTTTATTTCTATAATTATGCAAAGAACAGAAATAGCAACTTTAGGTGAATTTGGTTTAATAGAACGCCTTACCAAAGATATTAAGCTAACTAAGCTAACATCCAAAAAAGGTGTAGGTGATGATGCTGCAGTAATTGATAACACTGGCAAACAGACTCTTATAACAACCGATTTATTGTTGGAAGGTATTCACTTCAATCTTATCTACTCACCCCTTAAACATTTGGGGTATAAAGCGGCTGTAGTTAATTTCTCAGACATATATGCTATGAACGGTATTCCACAGCAGATAACAGTGTCGCTTGGCATAGATAAACGAATGTCTGTGGAGGATCTAGAAACATTTTACAGTGGCGTTAAGCTCGCTTGTGACGTATATGGTGTAGATCTTGTGGGTGGTGACACAACCTCCTCTCTAACGGGTTTTACTATTAGCATAACTTGCGTAGGCATAGCCGATGATGATAAAATTGTTTATCGCAATGGTGCAAAAGAAACCGATCTTATATATGTATCGGGTGATTTAGGAGCATCGTATATGGGTTTACAATTACTTGAAAGGGAAAGATCTGTATTTGATGGAGAAAGTGGTAAAGCCTTCCAACCTGATTTTGGCGGGAAAGAATATATCCTAGAAAGACAGTTAAAACCCGAGGCCCGTAAAGATATAATTGAGACATTAGCGGCAAATAATATCATACCTACATCAATGATAGATATTTCAGACGGTCTATCATCGGATTTGCTTCATATTTGCAAACAAAGCAATGTAGGGTGCCATCTTTTTGAAGAACGTATCCCTATTGATTACCAAACTGCAGCAATGGCAGAGACATTTAATATGAACGTTGCAACTGTTGCACTTAATGGAGGAGAAGACTATGAACTTCTATTTACAGTTCCCCTTACACTGCACGACAAAATGAACAGCATTACAGGAATACATCTAGTGGGACATATTACAAAGCATGAAAACGGATGTTATATGGTTACAC
Source organism: Fermentimonas sp. (assembly GCA_015478775.1). Classification (GTDB taxonomy): domain Bacteria; phylum Bacteroidota; class Bacteroidia; order Bacteroidales; family Dysgonomonadaceae; genus Proteiniphilum. Next base: position 494,705 of record JADMKP010000007.1, read on the forward strand.
GTGATGGGGCTGAGATACAACTAAAAGCACAAGGTTGGAATCCAATTAGTGAATAGAATTAAATTATTTGATTTTTTTTTACAATTTCATCACTCTTATTTTGCAAATACCAAAATAGCGATTATCTTTGCACTCGCAATTTAAGCAATGTTGGTGCCATAGCTCAGTTGGTAGAGCAACGGACTGAAAATCCGTGTGTCCCTAGTTCGATTCTTGGTGGCACCACAAAAAGAACACTTGAATATATTCTATTCAGGTGTTTTTTTTGTTTTATAGTTAAGGTGACATATAGTCTTTTCACAAACAAATCATTTCACTTTTGAACATGATATAGTCTGCTCCAAAAGCGCGCTAAAACTTAACTTAGGTCTTACCAACTCCTAAGCTTTCTCTTTTATAAAAGGACTTGGTACGAACATGGTAAGGATTTGTTACGAACATGGTAAATACGCTTTACGGACTTTTTACAGTCTAGTCCTGAAATAGGTTTACACTAAATGTAAATTTAAAACAGGACAATACATACAGATTATTTAGTAATTGGTGTGGGGCTTGAACACGCTACTTTCGGAAAAAAAATATCCCCCAAAACGTAATTTTGAGGGATCTAATTCTGTAAAACAGATTATAATCCATTAATTACTGTTCGACTCTTGCCTTCATTATTGGAATTTCACGCTTCACACTTTGGCTAAGAGAAATCATTGTTTCTGTGGCTACAACGCCCTGTATCTCTTGAATTCTATTATTTAACAGATCCATTAGATGCTCGTTATCGCGCGCATAAAGTTTAATAAGTAATGTATATGGCCCTGTTGTGAAGTGGCATTCTGTAACCTCAGGAATCTTATCAAACTCTGGGATTACATCTTTATACATTGAGCCTTTTTCTAATTTTACACCAATATAAGCACTTGATGCATAACCTAGCACTTTGGGGTTTACATGATAACCAGATCCGGTTATTATTTCATTTTCTATCATACGCTGAACGCGTTGATGGATGGCAGCACGTGAAACACCACATTGTTCAGCCACGTCTCTAAAAGGAATACGTGCATTTTGAGTAATAATCTCTAGAATTTGCCTGTCTAGCTTATCAATTTTTTCCATCTTTAGCTTTTTAGTTATATTCTTACAAAAGTAAGAATTTTATGCCATATAATGACAAAATGGAAGGTTGTTTTTGAAATTAACGAACATTTTAATGAAAAAGAGGGCATAATAACAATAAACTTATCGTTTTGATAAATATTTATATATTTGTTCTGCTAATATTATATCTAGCGAAGTGGTTATTTTAATATTTGTATATTCACCTGGTATTAGTTTTATGTTTACTCTATATTTTTCTGCTACCGATGCATCGTCGGTATATGATGAATCATAATCCAATTCATATGCATTCTTTAACAAATGTGCAGGAAAAACCTGAGGGGTTTGAACCAATTTGAGTTGAGATCTATCTATTATTTCACTTCCATTATCTGTAAGTCGGCGCACGCTGTTTATTTCATCAATTACCGGGATTACTCCACACTGGTTTTTATAAGACTCATTAAAACATTTTTGTATTAGCTCAGGAGAAACAAAAGGTCTGGCCCCATCATGTATTGCAACAAAATCATCGGGAGGAACTTCATTTAGTCCATTTTTTACCGAATGAAATCTTGTTTCACCTCCAACTACAATTCTATGGTTAATTACAAAATTGTGATCGCTACATAACTGTTGCCATAATGATATAAATTCTTTTGGAAGTACTACTATTATGCGAGTTTCTTTATTTGATAAATAAAATGCATTAATAGTATGCATAAGCATAGGTTTACCACTAATAAGCAAAAACTGTTTTGGCAGCTCTCCACCCGCACGGTAACCTTTGCCACCTGCAACAATTACTGCGCTATATTTTTTTTGGTTTATCATAAATCAATTACAAAACTACTCAATATCATCTAAAATCTTCTGCAACTCCTTATCGGTCTTGGTAAGTTTCTGTTTACAAAATGAAATTAGTTCCGAAGCTCTTTTTACACTATTTGTAAGAGCATCAATATCTAGTTTTCCCGATTCTATAGCTGAAACTATTTGCTCGAGCTCATTTTTGGCTTGAGTATAGCTCATCTTTTTTATATCTAATACTTCCATAAAAACAACACTATAAATAAAAAAATAAACAAATAATAATTAACTCTATAGCTTAGTTATTTCAGACTCTGAAGAACCATCTTTAAATCTGGTTTCAATTTTGTCGCCAAACTTTAAATCGGCAATTGAAGTAACAAAAACACCATCCTTCAAAGTAAGTGTATATCCAAGTTTAAGGATATTATGGGGAGAAGCCATTTTTATATACTGCTCTCTGTTTTCGAGATGATGATAATGACTTTGCAATAATTGCTTAATCTGATGTTTAAAGTTAGTACTATATTTATCAACAGTTGCATATTCTCTTTGTAACAACATTTTAGCACCATGAACAATCTCTCTGGATGCAAATAGTAAATAGTTCTTCTCTTTTAATATTACATTTTCACTTACAGATATAATACGGTCTTGCAAATTGATTAACTCTGTTGCGGTTACACTCATATGCTCAATGATAAATTCTGCAACCGCTGTAGGTGTTTTGGCACGGGTATGTGATACAATATCTGTAACTGTAACATCCCGCTCGTGCCCGATACCACTTATTACAGGTAATGGAAACTGTGCAATATTATTTGCAAGAAGGTATGAGTCGAAGCAGTTTAAATCTGCCGAAGCACCCCCACCCCTTATAATTGCTACAGCATCGAAAAGATCACTATGCATAAATATACTTTCCAGCGCAGTAATTATCGATGACTCACTCCTGTCCCCTTGCATTATTGCGGGAAATAGTTTTGTATAAAATTTAAAACCTTGTCGGTTTTTGTTTAACTGATGAATAAAATCTTCATATCCCGCTGCAGTTGGAGATGAAATAACTGCTATACGATTAGTTATTTCGGGCAACACAAGCTCTTTGTTGAGAGTTAAAACACCTTCTTGCTCGAGCCTGTTTATAACAATCTGACGATTTCTGGCAATCTCTCCAAGAGTGAACGAAGGATCGATATCAACCACAGTGAGCGAGTAGCCATAAAGCTCATGAAACTCTATAGAAACGCGAACAAGTACATTTAAACCGGTTGTAAATTGCTGTCCGGTCTCTTTTTCGAAATACTGAGACAACATCTCAAAAACATTAGACCATATAACACCTCTTGCTTTTGCAATTATAGAATCTGTTATAGCATTCTTCTCGATAAACTCAAGATAACAATGACCGTTTCGATTGCGCCGCACATCACTTGTTTCGGCACGCAACCAATACGTTTCGGGCAATGCTTGCTGTATAGCATCTCTTACATAACCGTTTAGATCGGATAACGAAAACGACTTATCTGCCATTGTCAGCTTAAGAACTAATTATTAATAATTTCTTCAAAAACTAAAGTCTTCTGTACTTCAGTCAATGCTTTTTTAAAATCGGGTATGCCATAACCATATATAGAATCGGGGTTTGCATATCTACTAGAGCTTCGTTTGATAATATCTATCAACTCAGAACGATGCAACTCTGGATTAACAGACCACAACGAGGCAATTAAGCCTGAGAGGAATGGTGATGCCAAAGAAGTACCGTTTGATCTTCCTATTGTACCATCTTCACCTATAGTTATAGCCTGCTTACCTACTGACACCAGATCTGGTTTTATTCTGCCATCTGTCATTACTCCGTGCGAACTAAAAGGAGCTATTAAACTGTCAGTTCCAACTGCTCCCACAGCAATAACATTTTTTGCATCGCCGGGGGGTGTAGACTTTTGCCATTGTTTGTTTCCTTCGTTGCCTCCGCTTACTATAATAAGCATTCCTTTGTCGTACGCCAAATCTGCTGCGCGAGACATCAACGATGTTTCACCATTCAAATCATTGTGAGAATAGTTTAATGCAACATCATCAAAGTCATTATATCCAAGTGAGGTATTTATTAAATCCAACCCTATGCTATCGGCATACTCTATTGCACGTACCCAGTAATCTTCTTCTACCGGGAACTCACTTGTAACATCTTCAGAACGTAATAAATAATATGATGCATCAGGAGCAGACCCAATCATCAATCCAGGTATATCTACCGCCATTGTAGACAGCACTTTTGTACCATGTTCGCTTGATGAGAATATATCACCTTCGGGTACAAAATTTGAATAACCTAAGAGATTGGTTGTAATAAATGCGGGTATAACATCAAAATTGGTGAAACCGGCATCTATAACACCTATATCTATTCCTTTTCCTTTGTAACAAGAGTTTAATAAAATGGTAGCATTATGCAATTTGAACTGGTTATAGCAGTAACCAAAAACAGTATCAAGGGGGTATTCTTCGTTGGTAATACTTTGATTGACACGGGGTCGCATAGTTTTTTCATAGTTGCCAATACTTCCCTTCCACACATATTTTACTGAGTCGACAAAGCTTAGTGAAGATATTTCATTAATTTTTAGGCTGTCGCTAACCATAATAACAATAGTATTGAACCACTTGCTGTGCGACACAACTCTACTCCCTGCTTTTTCAATTATAGTAAAATAATCTTTTGATATGGGCAAATCTCTTTCGTCTATCTCAACGTTTTGAATCTTTTTTCGTTCAATAGACTTGTGGGATAGAAAGTGAGTGGGTTCGTCTAAAGTATATTCACTATATCCTTTATCTTTTAGGTATATCCTGAATTTATAAAATTGTGTTTTGGTTATTGATTGCTGTTGCTGAGAACTACCAAAAGTATTTTCAGAGTTTCCAATAAAAAACAAGAGTGAAAAAATGAAATATAAAAATGGAGAAAAAGGCTTCATTTATTAATTTCTGTTATTAAACTTTTCTCTAAGTTTCTCCTTTCTTTTGTATACAAAATATATTACAACTATAAGGAGTAAGCTTACCGCAAGAATTAAAGTGAACTCGTTCCAGTTTTTTGATTCCATGTATTTTGGGAGTGCTATCACAACCATTATTGCAACGTAGATTAATAATATCAGTGGAATGAGTATATGTCTTTTGAATTTTCTTTTCATTACAAGTTCGACATTTTCTTTGCAAAGTGAATAATTTTCTCTTTGGATAGTTTTACAATTAAATTTTCTTTCTCAATCATCTGTTTTGTAATCATTCTCTCCAAGTAGTTTAGCTTTAGCTCATCTATTTCTCCTCCAAAATAATCACGCACAATTGCAATTTCATTTAATGACACTGGGTATGCATCATCCAGTTGCTGCAACGCTTTTTTGCCCGAGTATATGCAATTTATAAAGAGTCCTATATTCTTTTGAATAAGCTTTGAGATGTTTACTTCACAAAACTCGGCAATAACATCCTGTATTTTACCTGAACGAATTGATCCTCCAATGATTATGGTATCATAAGCAGAAAGGTCGGGATTGATCTTTCTGCTATATAAGTTACATAAATCAACCTTACCATCCATCTGAAGAAACAATTCCTTGGCACATTTTTCTACAGTGCCATTATCAGAAGCAAAAATGATAAGTGAATTATTCATATCATTTATTTTAAATTCTCTAAAACTGATATTAGATAGTCGTACGACTTACCAACTGACTCTATCTCAACAGCTTCATCTGGAGAGTGAGCACCCGTAATAGTGGGACCAAATGAAACTATATCTAACTTTTGCTCTACATTAGACTGAATAATGCCGCACTCGAGACCAGCATGGATAACCATAACTGTGGGTCTTTCGTCATATTTATCTAAATAAATTTTAGACATATGATCAAGCAACTCTGAATTGGCATTTGGTTGCCATCCAGGATAATCTCCGCCAAATTCTACCTTAGCGCCAGCTAAACTAAATAAGCTTTCAACTGATGAACATATCCAATCTTTGCGACTTTCGGACGAGCTACGTATTAAAAGCTTTATTTCTATATTAGTCTCTGTAGATTTTACAAGTGCCAGATTAAGTGAACTTTCAACTACACCCGGGAAGTCTGCCAGATAGCTTATAACACCATTGGAGCACGCTTCAACTGCATTAATTAAATCATCTTGAATCTCTACCGGCAATAATGATTTTGGCATATCAATACGTTCGGCTTTAAACGAAATGCCATTTTCGATTCCTAAGAAATCGTCTCTGAATAGTTGCTCATATTCGTCAACTAAATCTATTAAATCTTCAGACAGCTGTTCGGGTATTGAAAGAATTACAAACGATTCACGAGGTATGGCATTTCTGAGAGATCCACCATCAATACTTGAAATTCTTGCTTCGTAGTTGCTTACAACCTCTTTTAAAAAGCGGTTCATCAACTTATTGGCATTGGCGTGTCCTAGATGGATTTGAACTCCCGAGTGACCTCCTTTTAATCCTTTTAGAATAACTTTATATGCTATATCCCCTTCGTCAATTATATTATCTGATTGAAAATCGAATGTGATATTTGCATCTCTGCCTCCTGCGCAACCAATACAAAGTTCGCCTTCTTCTTCTGTATCTAGATTGATCATCTTGCTGCCAGTTAGAAACCCTTTCTCAAGCCCATTGGCTCCATCCATACCTACTTCTTCATCGATGGTGAAAAGTGCTTCAATTGAAGGATGCTCGAGACTATTATCTGCAAGAACGGCCATCATCATTGCACAGCCTACACCATTATCTGCCCCTAGGGTAGTTGAACGAGCTTTAACCATATTGCCATCGATATATGTTTTAATGGCGTCTTGACTGAAATCATGAACGACATCGGAGTTCTTTTGAGGAACCATATCCAGGTGTGACTGCAGTATAACTGTTTTGGCAGCTTCGTAACCTTTTGTTGCAGGCTTCTTTATTAAGACATTACCCGTCTTATCTTGTATTGTTTCAAGGTTTAAAGATTTTCCGAAATCAATAACATATTTAGTAACCTCTTCCATTTGCCCGGTTGGACGAGGAATCTTAGTTAACTCATAAAAATATTTCCAAACATTCTCAGGGGTTAAATTTAGTATTTCTGAAGTAGACATAGAATTATATAATTTTTATTTATTGTTTAATTTTGTCGCTTTACGAATGGCATAGCTAATACACCAAAGAGACCATATAGAATTTGCCAAATAGATTGTATTGCGAAAACGGCTCCTGCAAAAGCTAGTGCCTGATTTTCTGCAACACCAAGAATAACTAGAGAAGTAGTTACCACGAAATGCCAGGGGCCTATCCCTCCCTGCACGGGAACCGAAATACCGATGTTTGTCATCGCAAAAACAATAAGTCCTGCTAGTGGACTAAGATCTTTTGTGAAGTCAAACGCAAAAAAGCAAATGTAAAAATACAAATAAAAACATAACCAAAGTAGTATAGTATATATTATTATTCGCTTTTTCTCTTTCATTCCAGATATAAGTTTCAAGTCGTACTTAACAGTGTTGAGAAATCTTATCAACTTCAACATAAAAGCGGTTCTTTTAAAAACTGTGAACATTAGTACTCCTACAATAAGAAATGCACCTATACCAATGTATATCCATGCAGAACTTAATAGATTTGAGATGCTTTCTGAAAATTGAGGATGATCGTTGATATACGAAACAAAGAAATCTACATATAGCACTATGCTTATGAATATTATAGACAAACCAGCCACTATATCTACGGCCTTGTCGATAATAAATGTTTCGAATGTTTTGGAAAGGGGTATTTTATCATATTTGCTCACCACACCGCACCTCCATAAATCTCCGGCGCGTGGAAGTACAAAATTTACGGCATAATTGCCCAAGGTTGCATATACGAGGCTAGTTCTGGGAGGATGATAACCAAGCGAATTCACAAAAAGCTCCCATCGCAAACCTCTAATGATGTTCCCTACTAGCCCAAATATTAAAGAAGCGCCAATTATTACGAAATTAGCGGATTTGGCAATTTCCCACAATTCGCTAAGATCAGTGTTACGATACATTGCCCAAATAATTAATAATCCGAGCAATAAAGAAAGTAGCGTTTTTAGTACATTCTTCACTTTAGTTCTATATAACTTATAGCTTTTGAAAAGCAAATAACCGGAACTCTATGACCGGTTATTTGTAATTAAATATTACCTTTGCGACAGTAAAGATATGGAATAATCGGCATATAGCAATGTTTTCGGTAAAAGCAAAGAAAAACTTCGGGCAGCATTTTCTCAAAGATGAAAATATAGCTAACCGCGTAGCAGATACATTAAATGATTTTCCAACGCTCCCCGTAATGGAGGTTGGTGCCGGAACGGGTATGCTTACAAAATTTTTGCTTAAGAGAGAAGTTGATCTTAAGGTTGTTGAGATAGATAATGAGTCTATAGTGTATTTAAAAGAGCATTTCCCGGAACTTGAGGGACGAATTATTGAAAAGGATTTTTTAAAGATAAACTTTGATGATTATTTTGATACTGAGTTTTGTGTTATAGGAAATTATCCATATAATATTTCATCGCAAATATTTTTTAAAGTACTAGACAACAGGAAACAGATACCTTTCTGTTCCGGCATGATTCAAAAGGAAGTTGCCGATCGTATGGCTGCTCCACCGGGAAGTAAAACATATGGCATACTTAGCATATTAATGCAGGTTTGGTATGATATTGAATACTTGTTTACGGTGAACGAACAGGCGTTTATTCCTCCGCCGAAGGTCAAATCTGCAGTTATTAAGCTTACAAGAAATAATAGAGAAAAGCTAAACTGCAACGAGAAATTATTTAAAACGGTTGTGAAGACGAGCTTCAACCAACGTAGAAAAATGCTTCGCAACTCAATAAAATCACTACTTTCTGAAAATAGTCCTCTGCCCGACGATCCTTTGCTTACAAAAAGACCTGAGCAATTGTCGATTGAACAGTTTGAGCAATTGACAAATTTACTTGAACCATTGACTAGGCAAACAAACAAAGAAGAAAGTTAAAAATAAGAGATCATGGCGGATATCAAATTATTTTATCATAAAGACGGAATCGTGAGATTAAGTCGCAGCCTCGAATTTCTGAAATCTAATCCTATTCATAACTTTTTATGGATCGACCTTAATGATGTCGATGAAGAGGTAGAGAGCGAACTTGAAGATTTCCTGAAGATTTATATTCAGGAAGAGGAGGAGATGATTGAAATTGAGATGTCATCTAGATATATAGAGACTAACGATACGTTGGTGGTAAATTCTAATTTCCTACTTTCGAATTTCGAAACAGATCCGGTATCTTTTATTCTAAAAAACAATATTCTTGTAACGGTACGCGGAGAAGAGTTAATATCGTTTCATGAAACTGTAAAGAAAATATCGGCACATCCCAGGAACTACCAAACGGGAGCTCACGTTCTTGTAGCACTGCTTGAGACCAGAGTGGATTTTGATGCTGATATGATTGAAAACATGACACAAAAGGTTACGCAATTGAGTAACTCTCTTTCTCTAAAGGAGGCTGATGAAGAACTACTCTCGGAAATTAAGAACCTTCAGGAAAAGAACATGTTGATGCGTGAGAATATAATTGATAAACAGAGGGTTATATCAAGTATGCTTAGGAGTGAATTTATTCCGGAGGAATTGCAGCCAAGACTCACTATTCTTATTAAGGACATCAATTCACTGATTGAGCATATAAAGTTCAGCTTCGACCGTCTGGATTATTTACAGGATGCTTTTCTTGGTTATGTTAACATTGAACAGAACAAGATTATTAAAATATTTACCATAGTTTCTGTAATTTTTATGCCTCCTACACTTATTGCAAGTATTTATGGTATGAACTTTTCGTTTATGCCTGAGCTAGATAAGAAATGGGGATATCCTATTGCTATTCTAATGATGGTACTATCTTCACTTTTTATTTTATATTACTTCCGAAAAAGGAAGTGGTTGTAATTACTGTTTTTTACTGAAAAACTTTATTCCAGCATGAAGTGCATGGCTGGCTCTTTTTCTGGGAAAAGAGTTGAAAGAGGCTCTTTTCTTTCAGAGATATGATAACCTAACAGAAGCTGAGTAAGTTCTTTTATATTAACTTTAATAAAGTCACTTATTATACTCGTATTAGGCTTTATAATTTCAACATTACCCTGTGATATCTTAAATTGTGCATTGTTTTCGTGAATTAATTCATCCTCTACTCTCAAATTAAATGAATGTGAGGGATATTTACTGGAGTATATTGAAATCAGACGACTGGCATCTATTACCCTTGCCATTCCAGTTAGATTTGTTTTAGGAGGATAGTTATATAGATTGGCCTCTTCTAGTATTGCTTCGAAATCAGCAAAAGACTTCTGAACAGTCATATCGTTATCTCGGTAAAGTGAGTTGAAGCTATCATAGGCTTTATGAATATCTTCATTGCTTGCCTCCATTATCTTAGAAAGCTGGGAAAGTGTTTCAATGCCAGGATCGAATGTCTGTGCAAACCCAAACCTTTCATAATAACTCATAACGCCTTTATCTTGTGGCACAAGAATCATTAATGGGATTTCTCTTTCTTTGGCAACATGGTAACTCTTAAGCAAAAGTTGCTTCATATAACCTCGGCTTCTATAATTTGGAAGGGTGCACAAACCTGAAAGGTATGCTATAGAAATCTCACTTCCATGAAATGTGAATTCAAAAAGTAGCATCTGTAATGATGCAACCGGTTTTTTATCTTCGATATAAATCAGAGTATTTTCATTTCGATATTTATGATTAAAATAAATATCCATATAAGCATCTGAATCTCCAAAACATATTTTCCACATATCTCGGACCGCTTGTTTTGTAGAATCGTCTGCGAAATGAATCATAGCTCTTTTGGGTTTTTAAAGATTATTCTTTAAATCTTGCATTATATTTCTCTAATAAGATATCGGGTTGATAAGATAGTTTAGCACGACGAAGATTTTCAACTCCCATATCCTCTTCCCTGTTGATGTAAGTATAACCTTCAGTTTCATGTAACGCAAACTGCTGATTGATTATATTGTAAGCTCCATGAATTGAGGTAAATGCTTTTTCTACATGCACAACAATTGTGTCTTTTGTTAGAGGCTCTCCTATTGAAAACGCCGCTATCTCATTATCCACACATATTAATCCTCCTCTGAGTTTGAGTCTCTCAAAATTCTCTAACATAATGGTAGTTGCAAAGTCATCATAAATAATGGATGGATCTTTTTCATCTTTATTCAACTCCATCCACTTATCTAACATAGCTTTACACTCTTTTACTAACTCGGGATTGTTTGTAAGAGATTTATATTTCCAATCGTTCTCGCGTATAAATCTGTTGATATGGTTTCGCTTAGATTGAAGTTTTTTACCTTTTAGTTCTCTTAATTTATCTACCGTATAAATATAATCAGATACACTTCGGTTGAGCTTAAAGTTAAACATATTGGGATAAGTTGCTTCCAACTCATCAACCATTTCTTTGGTCATACCCCTAATCTGAAAAACTGTATCGTATTGCTTATGATCTTCCAGAATAATTTCTATTCCTTCTTTAAGATCACCAGTGCCAATAGGTTTTAAATATGAATTGCGACCATTATTATCTTTAAACCTAATGAAGAGCCAATCATCGGTAACTGCAAACTGCGTATTAAATTTTTTACCCCAAGCATATAAATTAGTAAAGCAAAGGTCTGAAGCTCTGTAGTTTTGTGACTGCAATTTTGAATTTATAGTTTCAATATCTTCCAGTTCTATTTCTCTAAATGTAATCATATGTAATTTTGTGACGCAAATTGAACAAATATGGATGGTAAAAGTTTAAAATAAAAAGCGGAATGATATTTCGATTTTCATTCCGCTTAAAATATTTGGATAGCTTTAAAACTTTTTAAACCCCATTATCTCTCTTACGTCGTTAACGGTTTTTGAAGCACTTTCTCTTGCTTTTTCTGCTCCTTCAAGAGTTACTTTTTTTAAATATTCGTTATCTCTCTCTATTTCAAGTATCCTTTCTCGAATTGGAGAGGTTACTTTTATAATATCTTCGGCCAATTGTTTCTTAAGATCCCCATATCGTATTTCACATGTGTTCCATTTATCTTCATAGTGTTTTACAACATCCGGTGTAGAAACAACCTTAAGAATAGTATATAGGTTTTCTATATAATCGGGTTTAACAGAGTTTTGCTCAGTTGGTCCAGAGTCGGTAAGTGCTCTTTTTACTTTCTTCTCAATTTCTTTAGGAGTATCGGCCAGATAAATTGCATTTCCTTCAGACTTGCCCATCTTTCCGCTACCATCTAGTCCGGGTATCTTTACTAATTCGTTCCCGAAATTATAAGCCACAGGCTCTTTAAAGTATTCTACATCATAAAAATGGTTGAATCTTCTTGCAAAACGACGAGTCATCTCAAGATGCTGCTCTTGATCTTTGCCAACCGGGACTTTATCTGCGTTATGGATTAATATGTCAGCTGCCATTAAAGTTGGATATGTAAGAAGGCCTGCATTTACATTATCTGGCTGTTTTCGAGCTTTCTCTTTAAATGATGACGTCTTCGACAATTCTCCAAGGTAAGCATGCATATTTAGATATAGATACAATTCAGTTGTTTCTATTAAATCGCTCTGCACATAAATTACAGATTTTTCCGGATCTATGCCTGCAGCCAAGTAATCAACGAGTACATTTTTTACATTTTCATGCAACAATTTAGGATCGGGGTGAGTTGTTAGTGAGTGTATGTCTGCTATGAAAAAATAACACTTGTTATTCTCCTGCATCCTTGTAAAGTTCTGTAATGCACCATAGTAATTACCTAAATGCAATTTGCCTGTGGAACGAATGCCGCTTAAAACAATATCCATAAAATTTAATTTCTATTCTAATAACATGCAAAGATAAAAAAAAAGAGCTAAAGAACTGTTGTTTACAATATCAATAAATCCTATCTTTGATTATTGAACTTTTCATCTTAATGTATAAATATATTTGAACGGGCTGAAGAATATCTTATTAATTATTTAGAACGGTTCTATTAAAGAAATATTTCTTTAAATCATTCTTAAATGACAAAAAAAAGTACTATTTTTGTAGTATTAAAAGCTTATTGACTCTCTGTTTGAAACACTTTTTAACAACACCAGAAATGTCATATCGCATTCAAACTAATATTATATACAATCAAATAATTACTAAAATCAAAATTTATGAGTTGGTTAATTAAATCATCTATCGGAAGGAAGTTTGTACAGAGTATTTCCGGTATTTTCCTGATTCTGTTCTTGCTGTTTCATGCATCAATGAACTTGGTACTTATTTTTAATTACGAGACCTACGACTTCCTGGCAAATGACATGCTTGGAGCAAACTGGTGGGCAATTATAGGTACTATAGTAATATTCTTCGGATTCGGAGTGCACATTATATACTCTATTATTCTTACTATTCAAAATAGAAAAGCTAGAGGTAATGTCAGGTATGCCTCGGCAAGTAAAGATAACGCATCATGGTCTTCTAAAAACATGTTTGTGTTGGGCTTGGTAATTTTGCTTTTTGTTTTATTACATTTATATCAAATGTGGTATCAAATGCAGTATAAAGAGTTTTTCATGATTGAAGGAGCAAGACATGACAGTGCTATACTTGTTGAAGAGATATTCTCAAATGTATGGATGGTCGTAATCTATGTTGCATCGTTTATTGCATTATGGTTTCATTTAACTCATGGATTCTGGAGCGCACTTCATACAGTAGGATGGAATAACGACATCTGGATGAAGAGGATTAAAGCATTTGGAAACGTTTTAGCATCACTTATTTGCTTAGCATTTATTGCAGTGGCAGTACTTATGCACCTTGGTTATTCCAATTTATTAGCTTAACTATTGAAAATCAAACATTATGAATAAATTAGATTCTAAAATACCAAAAGGCCCATTGGCCGAGAAGTGGACAAATTATAAAAACAACCAGAAGCTTGTAAACCCTGCAAATAAAAGACGTCTTGACGTAATTGTAGTGGGTACAGGATTGGGAGGAGCTTCAGCTGCAGCATCGCTGGGAGAGCTGGGGTTTAATGTTTTAAATTTTTGTATTCAGGATTCACCACGTAGAGCTCACTCTATTGCAGCTCAAGGTGGTATCAATGCTGCAAAGAATTATCCGAACGATGGTGACTCGGTTTACCGTTTGTTTTATGACACCATTAAGGGAGGCGACTACCGAGCTCGTGAATCTAACGTATATCGTCTTGCAGAAGTTTCTAATGAGATTATCGACCAATGTGTTGCTCAAGGTGTTCCATTTGCAAGGGAGTATGGTGGTTTATTAGACAACCGTTCTTTTGGAGGTTCACAAGTTTCTCGTACTTTTTACGCACGAGGTCAAACTGGGCAACAGCTTCTTCTTGGTGCATATTCTGCATTAAGTAGAGCAGTAAATAAAAAACAAGTAAAACTCTATACTCGATACGAGATGGTTGATTTGGTTATGGTGGATGGCCGCGCTCGTGGTATCATTGCACGTAACTTAATTACAGGAAAACTTGAGCGTTTTGCTGCTCATGCAGTTGTAATTGCAACAGGAGGATATGGAAATGCTTTCTTTTTGTCTACTAATGCTATGACTTCAAACGGATCTGCTGCGTGGCAGTGTTATAAAAAGGGTGCATATTTCGCTAACCCATGTATGACTCAGATACATCCAACTTGTATTCCTGTTCACGGTGAATTTCAATCGAAACTAACATTGATGTCTGAATCACTTCGTAATGACGGTCGTATTTGGGTGCCTAAAAAGATTGAAGATGCTAAGGCAATCCGTGAGGGTAAACTAAAACCTACTCAAATTAAAGAAGAAGATAGAGACTACTATCTAGAGCGCAGATATCCTGCCTTCGGAAACTTGGTACCCCGAGATGTTGCATCTCGAGCTGCGAAAGAGCGTTGCGATGCAGGTTATGGTGTAGGAACCACCGGTCTTGCTGTTTATCTCGATTTTGAAGATGCAATTCAAAGATTAGGTAAAAATGTTGTGGAGGAACGCTATGGCAACCTTTTCCAAATGTATGAGAAGATTGTTGATGATAATCCATATGAGACCCCAATGATGATTTATCCTGCTATCCACTATACTATGGGTGGTATCTGGGTGGATTATGAACTTCAGAGCACAATACCTGGCCTTTTTGCAATTGGTGAAGCAAACTTCTCAGATCACGGAGCCAACAGACTTGGTGCATCTGCTCTAATGCAAGGATTAGCTGATGGATATTTTGTACTTCCATATACAATTCAGAATTATCTTTCAGATCAAATTTCAGTTCCAAGAATTAAAACCGATACTCCTGAGTTTGATAAGGCCGAAAAAGACATCTATGATCGCATAGAAAAACTGTTAAGCATAAAGGGCAAACGATCTGTTGATAGTATCCATAAAGAGCTCGGGCACATTATGTGGGAATATGTTGGTATGAATCGTAATGAAGCAGGCTTAAAAGAAGCTATAAAAAGAATTGAAAAGGTTAAGAAGGAATTCTGGAGTAATGTGCGTATACCGGGTAATAAGGAAACGCTCAACATGGAACTAGAAAAAGCATTACGTTTAGCCGACTTTATTGAAACCGGAGAACTTATTGCTCATGATGCTCTCAATAGAGAGGAATCTTGTGGAGGTCACTTCCGTACAGAACATCAAACTGCTGAAGGTGAAGCTATGAGAAACGATGAGGAATTTGCATATGTATCCTGTTGGGAATATCAAGGAGAAGACACTCCTGCTATGCACAAAGAACCTCTTGATTATGAATTTATCGTTCGTCAGCAGAGAAACTATAAATCTTAGTCTGTTGATAATAAAGCAGTAAAATAATAAAAAAGAATAATCATGGATAAAAATATCAACATAAAAGTAAAAGTTTGGCGTCAGAACGGACCTAAAGATAAAGGACATTTTGAAATTTACCCATTAGAAAATATTTCACAGGGGAGTTCATTTCTAGAGATGCTCGATATCCTCAATGAAAAATTAATTAATGAAGGCAAAGAACCTGTAGTATTTGATCATGACTGTCGTGAAGGAATTTGTGGTATGTGCAGCCTTTACATTAATGGTCATCCACATGGACCTGATGAGGACATTACAACTTGTCAGCTACATATGCGCACTTTTGATGAAGGTGATACTGTTACAGTTGAGCCGTGGCGTTCTACCGCCTTCCCTGTTATTAAGGATCTTATTGTGGACAGAACATCATTTGATAAGATTATTCAAGCTGGCGGTTATACTTCTGTTAATACCGGGGGTACTCCCGATGCAAATTCAATACTTATTCCACATGAAGATGCCGAAATGGCAATGGATGCAGCAGCATGTATAGGATGCGGGGCATGTGTGGCAGCATGTAAAAATGGTTCTGCAATGTTATTTGTATCGGCAAAAGTTAGCCAATTGGCTTTATTGCCACAAGGTAAAGTCGAAGCTTCCAGACGAGCTAAGTCAATGGTTGCTAAGATGGATGAATTAGGCTTCGGTAACTGTACTAATACAGGTGCTTGCGAAGTAGAGTGTCCTAAAAACATCTCTATTTCAAATATTGCAAGACTTAACCGTGAATACTTAAAGGCTAAGTTTAAAGACTAGTTAGACTTTAAACCATAAATATTATGAAGCGTTCTGAGTCCACTGATGGATGAAGAACGCTTTTTTCGAAAACTATTAACTATATTTAGCAAAACAATCTTGATCATCTTTGTTTAAATAGAGTGTTATAAGAGTAATTTTAGACATATTAAAGTAAAACGATGTATTACCAAAACAAACTAGTATGAAAACAAAAAGAATGATCACAACCGTCGCAATATTGATTTTAGTTTCAATGCTGAGCACACCTGCAATATCACAAGTGAAATTTGGTGTAAAAGGAAGTGTGGGTCTTAACAATCCTGACTTTAATGTTCCTGGCGAAACCTTTAACGTAGAAAATATGACGTCATACAGTGTAGGTCCTGCTATAGAGGCCATGTTCCTACCACTCGGAGCAGCAGATTTTGGTATTGAAGCCGCTCTATTGTATAACGATAATCGTATGACTATTTCAAGACTTCAAGGCGAGGGTGCCGACAGAGAAGTTTCCAACCGTTATCTTAATCTTCCTGTTAATGCAAAGATTAAATTTGGAATAGGATTGTTACCATTAAAATTGTTTGGAACTGCAGGTCCTTGGGCGGGATATCTTATTGATGGAGATGAATTTAATTTAGAAGATGTTGCTGATGGAATTAAAGCTAAAGAATTTCAAGCAGGGGCTAATTTGGGCTTTGGGGTTGAGGTTCTGAATATGATACAAGTGGGTTTAAATTATAGTGTGAAACTAACGGACAATTATTCAGAAGATATACCAAATTGGAGTGATCCATTAAATGGTAAAACTGAATCTTGGACTATAACCGGAACTATCTATTTTTAGTGCATGTATGCAGATGTAATTCTCCCACTTCCGTTTTCCGACCTGTACACATATACCGTTCCTGAAGAGATGCAGGACAAGATTGCAAAAGGATTTAGAGTTATTGTTCCTTTTGGTACACGAAAACATTACACTGCAATAGTAAAGCAAGTTCACAATAACGCTCCAAAGAATTTCAAAACAAAGGAGATTCATTCCCTTGTCGATTCACACTTCGTTGTTAACGACATTCAATTTAAATTATGGGAATGGATCTCTTTTTATTATATGTGCCCTATTGGTGATGTCTACAATGCTGCTATGCCATCATCAATGAAATCAGACAATATAAAAAGCAAATTTATACCTAAGATAGAAACCTATTTAAAGATTAACACAAACCTTGATTCCAATGACATAGTAAATATCATTGGCAGAGCAAAAAAACAACAATCACTTTTTAATCAAATATACTGCCACTTAGATGAAAATGACACAGACAAAATAAGCAAATCAGATATTTCAATCTTCACCAACTACTCACTATCAGTATTGAATGGTTTGTTACAAAAAGAAATATTACAAACATTTGATTTAGAAGTGGGTCGCATTAATAATGAAGTAAAGCCAATTAGAAAACCATACCCTCTTTCACAAGCACAAAGTAAATCATTTGAGGATATCATTAATGTATTTAAAGAAAAATCTACTTGCCTACTACATGGTGTGACATCAAGCGGGAAAACAGAAATCTATATACATTTAATAGAACATTTTAAAAAGCAAAGCAAACAGATACTTTATCTACTTCCGGAAATTGCGCTCACATCTCAATTAAAGCAAAGACTTATTGCTGTTTACGGAAGTAAGATTGGAGTTTATCACTCTAAAATTAATGATAACGAAAGAGCAGAAATATGGCGTAAAATGCTCTCTAAAGAACCATATGAGATTATTGTAGGTGTGCGTTCATCTTTATTTCTTCCTTTCAAAAACTTAGGACTTGTAATTGTTGATGAAGAACACGAATCCAGTTACAAACAAAACGAGCCTGCTCCCAGATATCATGCAAGAGACACTGCTATTATGCTAGCACATTTATTTAATGCTAAAACTGTTTTAGGCTCTGCAACTCCTTCACTTGAATCATATAATAATGCTGTAATAGGCAAATACGGTATTATAAATCTCAAAGATCGATATAATAACTTATTAATGCCAGATATTAAAATTGAAAACACTTATGAATTGATGAAGAGGAAGAAGATGAAGTCTGTTCTATCTCCAGCACTAAATACAGCCATGCAGCAAGCCCTTGATGAAGGTGAACAGGTAATTCTATTCCGTAATAAACGTGGTTTTTCTTCACTGCTTGAATGTAAACAATGTGCCTGGAACCCTAAGTGCAGTAAATGTGATGTTACACTCACATATCACAAAATGCGCAACCGATTGGTATGCCACTACTGTAATACTTCATATAAAGTACCTTCTATTTGCCCCGCCTGCAATACTGAAACATTAGAGTCATTAGGAAAAGGAACAGAACAATTAGAAGAAGAAGTAAATAAATTATTTCCTAATTATATTGTAGGACGAATGGATATGGACACAACTCGTGGGAGAGACTCATATGAGAAAATTATAGATAAATTTCAGAAAAAGCAAATTGATATACTGGTTGGAACACAGATGCTATCTAAAGGTCTGGATTTTGAAAATGTTGGAATTGTAGGAATAATTTCTGCGGACTCTCTACTTAATTATCCCGATTTCAGATCTCATGAGAGAGGCTTTCAGCTTATAATGCAAGCCGCAGGTCGTGCCGGCAGAAACCAAAAACAGGGAAAGGTTATAATTCAGAGCAGCGATCCAACTCAACCTATTTATGATTATATCTTAAATTATAATTACGAAGGGTTCTACGATGAACAAATAAATGAGCGAAAACTTTTTAGGTATCCACCTTTTACACGATTGATTTCAATTATTTTTAAAGATAAAAATGAAGACAAAGTTGAAAGAGGTTCTAATCGATTTGCAAGTATGATTAAGCCTACATTGGGGAATATGGTATTAGGCCCCAATAAACCAGTCATAAGCCGTATACAGCAATATAACATACGAGAAATTCTGCTTAAACTAGACATTAATATGTCAGCATCTAAAATTAGAGATTTTTTAAAACAAGTGGAAGTGCAGTTGCGTGAGGATAATGAATTTAAATATCTACTTATCTATTATGATGTAGATAAAATGTGATTATATAAACATGAAAAAACCGATACTCCTTTATGGAATATCGGTTTTTAAATTTATTTTTCATCGCAGATGCGATTCTATTTCATTTCAATTTCTTCTTTCAGATCAATTTCATTTCCATCTTTATCGTAAAATTCGTACTGCAGGAAACCCAACTTTTGATTTGGGATTATTTTTAAACCTGCATTATACTTTTTCCTCCATTTACTTTTTAATGAAAAGAAACCTTGCTGAACATACGCTGCAACATATGGATGAATGTGCAGACTGAATTTCTTCACTTTAAGTGTGTTCACTAAATAATCAACCTTCCCTTCTAAAGTATCAGTGAAAAGGAAAGAAGATTTTATTTTTCCTTTACCAAAGCAAGTGGGGCATACTTCGCTTGTGGTAACTTCCATTTCGGGTCTAACACGCTGACGAGTAATCTGCATTAGTCCGAACTTACTCAATGGTAAAATGTTATGCTTGGCTCTATCACTCGACATTAAATCCTGCATTGTAGATAGCAACTTGTTACGATGTTCGCCTTTACTCATATCGATAAAGTCGATAACAATAATACCTCCCATATCTCGCAATCTAAGTTGCCGTGCTATTTCTTCTGCAGCAGCCACATTTACCTCATAAGCGCTGTCTTCCTGGCCTAGCTTAGATTTGTTTCGATTACCGCTGTTTACATCAATAACATGCAATGCTTCAGTGTGATCGATAATTAAATAAGCTCCATTTTTAAATGTAACAGTTTTACCAAAGAGCGATTTTACCTGTTTTGTTACGCCGAAGTTGTCTAAAATTGGTAATGCACCTTTATATTCCTTTACGATATTTTTTCTATCGGGTGCAATTAAATTAACATACTCGGCAATCTGTTTTGCCACATCTTTGTCATTGATGTGAATCTGTTCAAAAGAGGGACTAAATATATCGCGTAATAAAGCCACTGTGCGCCCTGTCTCTTCAAATACAAGAGAAGGTGCTTTAGCTTTTTGTATTTTACCGATACAATCTTCCCATCTTTTAATCAATACCTTAAGTTCACCATCAAGGTCAGCAACTTTTTTACCTTCAGCATTAGTCCGTATTATAACTCCATAATTCTTTGGTTTAATACTTTGAATTAGCTGACGTAGGCGTGCTCTTTCCTCTCGTGACTTAATTTTCTGAGAAACTGATACTCTATTGATAAATGGAATTAAAACCATAAATCTTCCGGCGAAAGATATCTCTGAAGTTAATCTTGGACCTTTAGTTGATATCGGTTCCTTAGCTATTTGAACCAATATTTCTTGTCCAACTGAAAGTACATTAGATATCAAGCCTTCTTTATCAATTTCTGGTTGCAACTTCATCTTCTGGAGCTGCCAACCCTTTTTTTTGTCTTCAACTTGTTTCTGAAATTGCAGAATCGAGTTAAATTCAACCCCTAAATCCAAATAGTGAAGAAAAGCGTCCTTTTTATGTCCCACATTCACAAATGCTGCATTAAGGGCAGGCATAAGTTTTTTAACTTTGCCCATGTAAATACTTCCAACCGAAAAAGCTTCATCTTGATTTTCCTGCTGTAACTCAACTAACTTATTGTCTTCAAGAACAGCAATCGTAATTTCTTTTGGTTGAACATCTACAACAAGTTCGCTTGTCACAATTGTTCGTTTTAAATGTTTTAATAATAATTATTGGATTTCTGTCATCACAACAGAAATAAAGTTCTCTCTTGAACCTTTTACTAATTTATACACAAAGAACAAACTTATCACCATAAAGGTTTTACAATAAGTTTGTTCCTGTATATTTTTAAACAAAGATTACAGGTTTATTTTTTCTTTTTGTGCCTGTTCTTTCTTAATCTTTTCTTTCTCTTGTGGACAGACATTTTATGTCTTTTCCTTTTTTTTCCGCTTGGCATGCTTTAATCTCCTATTAATTAAGTTAATCTCATTTTATTTTTTTCACCTGACCTACAAATGTTTTTGAAGGCTTGAATGCTGGAATATTATGCTCGGGTATAATTATTGTTGTGTTTTTTGAAATGTTGCGAGCTGTCTTTTGAGCTCTTCTTTTAACGATGAAGCTACCGAAACCTCTTAGATAAACGTTCTCATCATTAGCTAGTGAATCTTTCACAACATCCATAAAAGATTCAACTGTAGCTAAAACTGAAGTTTTATCCACACCTGTCTTTTTTGCAATCTCGTTTACAATATCTGCCTTAGTCATTTTATTTATATTTATATTATTAATAATTACACCATCCACAATTAGTAAAAATTTGGACTGCAAATATATAGCTTTTTTTTCAACCCTAAAAATAAATATATGTAATTTTTTTTCTTTTCTTACTTTTTAAGTGATAATCGAAAAATATAGAATAGAAAAGCAACATACTACGATTAATAAATACAATAGGGTAAATCAAGTTGTGTAATAATGAAATAATTATTAATTTTGCTTTACAGCGATTTGCTGTATTTAAAATCAAAAAAAGTTATAGATATGTCTGTTAACAAAGTTATTTTAGTAGGAAACGTGGGCAAAGACCCTGAAATGAAGTATTTTGATAATGATAACGCAATAGCAAATTTTTCAATAGCAACCAACGAAAGAGGTTTTACAACTACAAGTGGAACACAAATCCCAGATAGAACAGAGTGGCACAATGTTGTTTGCAGAAGAGGGCTTGCACAAATTGCTGAAAGATTTGTAAAAAAGGGCACATTAGTATATGTAGAAGGCAAGATTCGCACACGTTCATATGACGATCAAAGTGGAGTTAAAAGATATATAACTGAAATTGTAGCAGACAGTCTAGAATTGCTAAGCCGTAAAACCGGAGGTGAATATGAACCAAACACTCCTAGAACTGAGTCTACAACTCAAAATAGTCCTCAGCGAGATTTTGATGATGTTTCTGATGTTGATGATTTACCATTTTAATTAATAAATCGCCACTTGGACCCTGACCCCTTAACTTTATTAAGCTCATTATCGCTGGTTTATATTCCAGTTCTGACGGACTATGCATTAATAATTTTGCTCGTTTTACTTGTAATTATTAATGCAATAGTCTCCGGATCGCAAACAGCACTTTTTAATCTAGAAAAAAAGTTTCCCGACAATCTGAATATCTCTGATGAAAACAGAAAGATTAGAGTACTGAATTTACTCAAAAAACCCGAGAAATTATCATTTTCTTTAGTATTAACCTATCATTTCTTGAATGTAACGATAACCATTTTTTCTCTTTACTTACTCAACAAATTACCCTATTTTGCAGCAAATTCAATAGAAACACTCATATTAGAAATTTTCATTGTTGTTTGTCTAATTTTATTGTTTATTGAATTTATACCAAAAAAAATCGTAGCAAAAAACCCATTGCGGTTTGCATTAAAAAATGTGGTAATTATTGGCAGTGTTAATAGAATATTTAGTCCAATTTCATCATTTCTCACCAAGATTGGATTGCTCACTAATAGTAACATTAAAAACAGTTCTGTCGCACAGTATAATAATGAACTTTCTGAATCTGAAGAACTTTCACGTGAACAAGAAAAAGAAATGCTTGAAGGAATCATTCGATTTAGAGATAAAAATGTAGACGATATAAAAATATCAAGAGGTGATATGATTGCAATCAATATACAATCACCATTTGCAGAAGTGATTGGATTTATTGTGGAAGCCGGTTACTCGCGAATACCGGTTTTTGAAGAAACTCCCGATCATATAGAAGGTATTCTTTATGTAAAGGATCTTCTTCCTCACATTGGAAAGCCACATAACTTCAAATGGCAATCACTTATCCGATCGGCATATTTTGTTCCCGGCACTAAAAGAATCGACGATCTTCTAGAAGAGTTTCGATCCAATAAAATCCATATGGCAATTGTAGTAGATGAATACGGTGGCACTTCGGGCTTAATTACAATGGAAGATATTCTAGAAGAAATTGTGGGTGACATCAGCGATGAATACGACGAAGAGTTTCCATTGTATACTATAGCCACAGATGGATCATATATATTTGAAGGTAAAACTCCATTAGATGATTTTGTTAAAATAACAAACTTACCCGAAAAAGATTTTGAATTGATGAGTGATGAAGTAGACACACTTGCTGGTCTACTACTTGAACTTAAGGGCGACTTCCCAAAACGGAAAGAACACTTTACTTATAAAAAGTACAAATTCCAGGCAGAAGAAATGAGTAAAAAGCGAATTTTAAAAGTACGTTATTTCCCACATTAATTATGCTTGTCAGAAAAGAATACTTCAACAATGGTGGTTTAATGGGTATTTGGAAAATGGATGAGAGCATACATGAACTCATTAATCTTTTCCCACCCGAAGCAAAAGTTGATGCCGAAAAAAGCATAAACAATATCGGTTCAAATCGCAGAACTCTCGAACTACTCACAACCCGTATTTTACTACTTGAACTTTTGGGTAGAGCAACTGTAATATTAAATCAGGACGACGGAAAACCTTATCTCGACGATAACTCAAATCATATAAGCATATCCCATACAAAAGGCTATGTTGCAATTCTGCTTCATAAAAGTTGCTATGTTGGAATTGATATAGAAACCATATCAAACAGAGTTGAGAACATAGCCCACAGATTTATATCTGATAAAGAATACATTAATCTTGAACAAAAAATAATACACCTCTTACTACATTGGTCAACAAAAGAATGCCTATATAAAATATTAAATGAACAAGGAGTAGATTTCAAAAAACAACTCTATGTAACTCCATTTGAACCAAGCTCATCTGGTATAATTGAAGCTCAGGAATCTAAAACACATGCAAAACAGACTTTTGAACTCAATTACGAAGTTCACCCCACTTACGTCCTCACTTGGGTAATAGACACAAAAAACGCTCCAGAATTACCGGAGCGTTCTTAGATTAAGATATATCTTATCAGATTTATTGTACTGTAAGTGAAACACGTTTAAACGTTAACACTTCAAGTTCTTTATCACTTTCTTTCAAAAACTGCTCAATAGTTTTCTTAGTATCCTTTACGTAATCCTGTTGAAGTAAAGTAGAATCTTTATAGAACTTTTGAAGAGAACCTTCAGCAATTCTATCAATCAAGTTTTCAGGCTTTCCAGATTCTCTTGCCTTTTCGCGAGCAAATTGAAGTTCTTTTTCTTTCACTTCTGCTGGAATACTATCAGCTGTAATAGCAATTGGGTTCATAGCTGCAATTTGCATGGCCACATCCCTTGCTACTTGTTCATTTTCAACAACTTTATTGAATCCAACTATTGTTGCAAGCTTATTGCCTAAATGGATATATGAAGTTACATAAGGAGCAGAAATTTGCTCATAGAAACCTAATTCCATTTTTTCACCTGTAGCAGCCATTTTATCTGTTATAACTTGCGAAACTGTTCCATTAGGAAGTTCAAGTGCAAGTAATTGTTCAAGTGACTCAGGTTTATTAGCCATTGCAGCATCAAGAATCTGCTCAGTAAGAGCTATATAGTCATCATTTTTTGCTACAAAGTCGGTCTCACATTGCAGAGCTACAACAGCTGCAAAGCCGCCATCTACTTTTGCTAGAACACATCCTTCCGATGCATCACGATCTTCGCGTTTAGCTGCTACTGCTTGTCCTTTTTTACGGATGATCTCCATAGCTTTATCGAAATCACCGTCTGCCTCAATAAGTGCGTTTTTACAATCCATCATACCTGCACCTGTCATCTTGCGTAGGTGCTGGATTTCTGCCATTGTTACTGCCATATTATAAAATATCTTTTTTTATTATTATTCGTCAACCTCTGCGTCCTTAGCAAACTTGCTAACAACAGCTGCCTTCATCGCTTCAGAATCTTCTTTCTTTACACGCTCTTTTCTTGCAGCTTTTGATTTGCGCTCTCTGCGTTGTGTTGATTCTTCCGTTTGTTGTTCTTCTGCCGCTGCAGCATCAGCTCTCTCCACTTTGCGTTCTTCAAGACCCTCTTTAATTGTATCGCACAGAACACTCAAAATTAAGTCGATTGCTTTTGTAGCATCGTCATTTGCAGGGATTACAAAATCAATTTCTTTAGGATCAGAGTTTGTATCAACAATTGCAAATACAGGAATTCCTAAACGACGAGCTTCTCTAACAGCAATTTGCTCTTTCATAACATCTACTACAAATATAGCAGAAGGAAGACGAGTCATATCCTGAATAGAACCGAGGTTCTTTTCGAGCTTTGCACGCTGACGAGCAACCTGAAGTTTCTCTCTTTTTGATAATGTATCAAAAGAACCATCCTTAATCATCTTATCAATGCTGCTCATTTTCTTAACAGCCTTGCGAATAGTAGGGAAGTTTGTAAGCATACCACCTGGCCAACGCTCAATAACGTACGGCATATTAATGCTCTGTGCTCTAGCTTCTATAACAGGTTTTGCCTGTTTTTTTGTTGCTACAAATAAGATTTTCTTTCCAGATTTAGCCATCTGCCTCATTGCAGCAGCAGCCTCTTCTGTCTTAGCAATTGTTTTATGAAGATCGATAATGTGAATACCATTACGCTCCATAAAAATGTAAGGAGCCATAGATGGATTCCATTTTCTTTTTAAGTGGCCAAAGTGAGCTCCGGCTTCTAAAAGTTGGTCAAATTCTAATTTTGCCATGTTTTGTTTTTAAATTATTCGTTTACATTCTTTTTCATTAACCGAATTGTAAGGTAGATTACCCTCAATGACATACACCATCCCCGATAACATCCTTACAATTTAGATACTAAACACTTAAGCCGACAATGCAGCTTTTATATAATAAACCGGTATGAGAACCGGTTCATATAACACCTGAATAAACAGGTTAACGTTTCGAGAATTGGAATTTTCTCCTTGCACCTGGCTGACCTGGCTTTTTACGCTCTACCACTCTTGGGTCACGTGTAATAAAACCAGCTGCTCTTAATGCCGATTTGTCTTCAGCATTTATTTTTACTAAAGCACGAGCAATTCCTAGTCTCACAGCTTCCGACTGTCCTTTATAACCACCACCATCAAGATTCACTCTAATGTCATACTTTTCAGCAACATCAAGTGTATTTAGAGGTTGTTTTACAATAAACTGAAGAATTGAAGAAGGAAAATAGTTTTCCAACTCACGTTTATTGATGATGATCTTACCGGTACCTTCAGTCACGAAAACTCTTGCTACAGCCGCTTTGCGCCTTCCTATTGCGTTTACTGTCTCCATTTTTATTATTTAAGACTGTTTATATCGATTTTTTTTGGTTTCTGCGCCTGGTGTGGATGCTCGTTACTTGCATACACAAACAGGTTATTTATAATAGCATCGCCTAATTTGTTCTTTGGCAACATTCCCTTTACAACTTTTCTAAAAAGTTTGTCGGAACCTTTTGTCAACATTTCAGCAGGTGTAGTCACCTTCTGTCCTCCCGGATAGCCAGAATAGCGGTAGTATTTTCTATCTTCCCACTTATTACCGGTAAGTACTACTTTATCAGCATTCAGTATGATTACATTATCACCACAATCTACGTGTGGTGTAAAGCTTGGCTTATATTTACCTCTAAGCAGTTTAGCAACTTCTGAGCATAGACGACCTAATGTCTGTCCGGAGGCATCTATTTCCACCCACTCTTTTTTAGCTGTTTGACTGTTTACAGAAATGGTTTTATAACTTAACGTATCCATTCTTGATGTTTATATTTTTAATTAGTAAATTAATATGAAATTGATTATACCTGCTTCATCTCTTGTCTTGCTAAGGGACATAAAGGCAATAAAAAGCTATAAATCAAACTCTTAAATGATAAAAACTAATAATCGGACTGCAAAGTTACAATAATCCAGCAAATTAGCAAAAAGATTAAGACTAAATTATTTAGTGATTAAATTATTTTTTTCAATCCACCAGTTTCGAGTTCATGAACATGGTAGTAAACTCAATCAATTCTGTAAATTCATTACTGAATCTATGCTCTGTTTCAACATTAATTGAAACATATTTTACATCATCTCCACTATGAAGTTCAACTAAATAAACAATTGAATTGTCTGAATTTTCATCAAAACCGTATGAATCAACCAAGCTATATAAATCGCTCTCTCTTATAAGCTTATCGAATTTAGCAAACTCCTCTGAGGACAATGTACCCAGTCTGCTGTTTGTACTACTTTTTTTAGCATACCTGTCGAAAAAGTAGTCCTGCTGCTCAATTTGAAATGTTGAATCGGGATTCAATTGAAAATCAACCTTATAATTTCCCACGCTTTCCATACTAAATTTGTATGTAAACTCCTCCATTTCAGCTAAACGCGTTCTGTCATTCTCGTTTTTCTTACTATTACAGCCCAGCAACACAAAGGATATCACCAAATAAAAAAAGAGATTGTTTTTAATCATAAAAAAAATAATTAATTAAAAAAGGGAGGCTACCCTCCCTTTTAGTCGATTATAAAATAGTACTATTTCCAAGGACCTGGTTGAACTAGGTAAGGATTACCGTTTTCATCATTCCCCATTGTCTGAATTTGTCCGTCTGGTAATGGGAAGATTGTTTTGGATGCATCCAATTTACCAGCAGAAGCAAACTTAACAATAAAATCCGATTCGAAATCAACATATTCAGATAAAGTGCTAGCCATATATGCACCACCCCAGCGAGTAAGGTCGAACCAGCGATGTCCTTCCATTGCAAGCTCTAACTTACGTTCCATTCTGATAGCTTCAACGCACAAATCTTTATCAGAAAATGCAGCATGAGAAGCAGGATAATTTGCTACAAGATAATTTGCGGCAGGAGTTCCATTTGCCAAATAAACAATATTATCTGGATGAGCAGCTCTTGTGCGAATTTGGTTCACATAACCCATAGCTTCCGATAGTTGATTATCATTGGCAAGACATTCAGCATAAAGAAGAATGATATCACGCAGGCTCAGGTACTGATAATTTATAGCAGATCCAGGTGCCCAACCCTCATTAATACCACCACTACCCAAATCACTGTCACCTTCTTCCTTTGTATAAACATGCTTTTTTGGCATATAGAAACCACCATTTGCTACATCTCTCACCCAGTTATTCCGAGGCAGCCCCCAGTCTTTGTAAGGAATGCCAAAACGACCAATCGCGAAGTCAAGACGCGGATCTACTGGCATTTCACCGTTAACAGACAAGTCTCCTTGTCCAGTATTTCTTTCTGCTACGAAAGGAGGATTACGATAAGATTTATCAAGAAATGGCAATCCGCTTGCATTAACTTTATAAGAGTTTGCTAATTCATTAGATGGCTGAAAAAACCCACAGCAGCCACCTGGATTACCAGCACCACCATGAGGATAATTCAATGACATACCCGGATTAGCATTATCTGGGTCGTGCGAAAACTGAATTGCAAAAATAGATTCTTTTCCATTATCCTTTGGGCTAAAGAAATTATTATGCATATTATCTTCCAAACCATATTTCAATCCATTAGATGTAACACCATTATCTATAACATCTTTAAGTATTGGTTTAGCAGTAGCCATATCACCTTTTTGCATCAAAATCTTTGCTTTTAAAGCCTTTGCTGCCCAAGAGTTTACCCTACCCGGCAGATCTTGTGTTGCAGGAAGAAGTGATATTGCTTGATCGACATCAGCAAGCACATTCGAATAAATATCGATGTCGTTATGAACCTTTGGGTCATTATCTGTATTCGTATCATCTACCCATGGTAAGAATGGACCGAAAACTCTTATTCCTTCAAAATAATGGAGAGCACGCAGGAAATACATTTCACCAAGTCTCGAATTTTTAAACGCATCGGGTAAATCTTCAGTTTCATTTATCGTTTGCATAGTTATATTGATGCGCTTTACACCTTTGTATACCCATACATATTTTTCACCTATATAACCATTAGTTGGTAAAACAGCATAAGTTTCCATTGTATTCAGAACCGCCTGGTCGTTTCCGTCAGAACCTTTATTGGCATCACCACCATACATACTTCCAAAAGTCCAGTTGGTAATTGAAGCACCCCAACCAAGTTCCGTAAAATTAGCGTAAGCATTTGTAGTAAGCAGATCTATACCCGTTTGGTTTTGAAGAGCATTTTGGTCGATACTACCCTGAGGTGCAATGTAAAGAAAATCTTCTCCACAAGAGCTCAGCATCACAATTACTGAGATTAAAAGTGTAAATAATATATTTTTTTTCATACTTGTTAATATTAAAGATTAGAATGTAAAGTTAACACCAAAGAGCAAACGCATTGTGGTTGGCCATCCCCCCATATCAATACCTCTTCTTAGGTCGGCTCCACTGCCAGCACCAGTTTCGGCATTTGTAAACTCTGGGTCTAATCCTGTATAGTTGTCAATAGAAAGAACATTCTCAGCCTGAATATAAACTCTTAGGTTCTGTATAGTTGCTTTTCTAACCAAATCCTGAGGTAGAGTATAACCCACTACAAGATTTTTAAGCTTCAGGAATGATCCATCTTCCACATAGTATGATGACGGTACGGCACCACCCCAGCTATCAGAAGAGTCTAGAATAGGTAGAATAGCCTTTGTATTATCCGCTCCGGGAGTCCATGACAAATCTCTCATTCTTGAAGAACGGTTACCACCAAAAAGCGGGAAGTCTGTGAAATACTTAGTGTTATTAAATAGGTCGTTGCCAATTGTTGAATACCAGAACATTGTAAAATCAAAGTTTTTGTATGTCAAACCAACATTCAACCCACCTACTAAATCGGGGTGAGGGTTACCAATCATTCCTCTGTCTGCACCATCAATCTTACCATCACCGTTTACATCTTCAAATTTAAATTTCCCTACATAAGAACCAGGATTTCCAACAATATCAGCAGCAGTTGTACCATAAGGAGTTGGCGAATCTAACACATCCTGTGTACTTTCATAAAAACCAATCACGTTATAACCCCAGAAGTGAGAAATTGGCAAATCTTTCATTGTTCTTGAGGCGGCAGAGGCTAAACGAACACCTGAGCCATAAATAGCATAATCGTCGGCTCCTGAAAGTGAGAGAACCTCATTCTCGTATCTAGATAAGTTTAAAGCAATATCCCATGCAAAATCACCTTTTCTATCTCCGTAATTAAAACTAAAATCAAACCCTCTGTTTCTCATACTACCATAGTTTATATAAGGTGCTCCGGGTTCACCTGCAAGATTTGAGTAAGCAGCACCAATTAACATATCTGAAGTTTCCTTATTATAAAACTCAAGAGTTGAATTGAAACGGCCTTGCCCAAAAGTAATATCCAAACCAACGTTCAACTGCTTAGTGGCCTCCCATCGTGTTTCGGGGTTACCATATGTTGAAAGTCTGTATCCAGGATTTGAACCAGTGTTTGCACCCGATAAGTCATAATTGGTTCTATCAGGAGATGTTGTGAAAAGCGAAGCAAAGTTTGTTGCACGAGGAATTTCAGAGTTACCTGTTAAACCATAACCAACACGAAGCTTAAGATCATCAAGCCAATCGCGCTGATTTTCCATAAATGCTTCTTCAGAAACACGCCATCCAAATGATGCAGAAGGGAATGTACCGTAACGTTGAGATTGAGAGAAACGAGACGCACCATCGCGACGTACAATTCCTGTAAATAGATATTTATCAGCGAATCCATAATCTACACGTCCGAAAACACCAAAAAGAGCTGTTTCACCCCAGTACCACGATTCGGTCTGTCTCTGATTATTGTTCTCACCCATTTGCAACGTCCATGTATCAACATTATCTTCAAAAAGATAATTATATCTTCTTCCTCTTAGCGTTCTTCCAAGTCCACCTCTTAAAGCGTCAGATCCAACAAGCACCGTTAGATTATGCATATCTCCAAACCTTTTGCTGTAAGTAAGAGTATTCTGCCACTGCATATTATAACCGCTGTTGGCCTCTTCATCAAAATTATTTGTACCCGGACTTTCTGAGAATTCTGGATCTTTTTTAGCCATTCTATATCCCCAGTAGGTAGAGTGGTCTAGACCAAAACTGGTGCGGAAAGTCAATTCTTTCATGAAATCAATTTCGGCCCACA
Organism: Fermentimonas sp.; assembly: GCA_015478775.1. GTDB lineage: Bacteria > Bacteroidota > Bacteroidia > Bacteroidales > Dysgonomonadaceae > Proteiniphilum. The sequence goes on from JADMKP010000007.1 coordinate 526,462, forward strand.
CATTACCAAACAAACGGGTATTTACATAATGATTATCCTTGTTTCTGTACTCACGTGCTACAGGGTTAACAAAGTTACCTGTTCCCGCAATTTTAGAACCTGCCCAGTTGCCAAATTCATCTTGAACTGGCACCCATGGCGATGGTCTGTAAGTATATGAATAAGCAGAAGCTTCTGAAGAGCTGCTCTGTAATCCCTGATCTTTTGAATAAGTAAACTGCAAGTTCTCACCTACCCTAAACCAGTCGCGCAAGTCGAAAGAAGTATTAATACGTGTTTGATATCTTTTATAATAAGAGTGAATTACAGTACCTTGCTGATCAAAGTAGTTTAATCCCAGAAGATATTGCCCTTTATTATTACCCCCTACAAGTGACAATTGATGATTCTGTATAGGAGCTGTGCGGTCAACTTCATCCCACCAATCGGTATCAGAGAACTTAACCATCTGATTGTTAGGGAAAGAATAATCATTGATATTAATATCTGTTCTACCGCCTGCACCCGTTGTAGTCATATAATTAGGAATCTGAGGAGTTGGTCCTGAGCCAAACTGCGCGTTTGTAGGGAATCTTTCAACTCCATTTTCGTCGAATTTTGTTCCACGAATCAAAAACGAATTATTTTGCGATTCCCATTCAAGATTTAGCCTGTCCATAGAATTAACAAGGTCATATCTTGATGTAGTCTTCTGAACTCCATAATATGCATCGTATGTCAATTGTGGCTGACCAGTTCTGGTGCCTGATTTAGTTGTAATAAGAATTACACCGTTGGCAGCCTGTGCTCCATAAATAGCAGCAGAAGAAGCATCCTTCAACACCTGCATACTAGCGATATCATTAGGGTTCAAACTACTTAGGTTCTGATTGCGTGTAGCCACACCGTCAATAACGTATAGCGGACCATTATCATTGACTGTATTCACACCACGAATACGAACCATAGTTGCAGAACCCGGAGAACCTGTCTGCCCGATATATACACCAGGAGTTTTTCCCTGAAGCTGTTGTGTTGCAGAAGAACCTGAAGTTATTAACAGGTCTTCAGTATCTACAACCGCAACTGATCCGGTAATATCCTTTTTTGCCTGGGTGCCGTATCCAACCACAACAATTTCTTGAAGTGTTTCTTGGTCAAACTGCATAACTACAGTTAACTGTCGGTTTTGACCCACAGGAACCTCTAAAGTTGTAAATCCCACGTATGAGAAAACCAAAACAGAACTAGTAGACGCAACTTCCAAATCGAATCTTCCGTCATAATCAGTAATAGTACCATGAGATGTACCTCTTTCAATAACATTAACGCCAATTAACGTTTCTCCATCGGCATCGGTTACAATACCTGAAATTTTAACCTGTGCGAAAGTTAAACTTGCACTAGTTACAAAAAGGAAAGAAAGAAAGAGCATCTTTCTCATCCAGCAACACAAATGTTTTTCTTTTTGCATAAAACAACGATTAAATAATTATAATAAATTTAACGTAATATAGATTTAATTTCTCCTAATATAAATCCCACTCTTGAAGCCTTCTATTTTCAATAAGGAAACACTTATGCCGTCTCTTGTCTCATATTATAAACCTTACGTTCATATCATCGAGGCGACAAAACAGATCAAAAGTAATTATAACTATTAAATTTACAAAATATTAATCAATTTATTTTATATCATCATTACACTTATTAGTATAAAATCGGTTAACACATTTGTCATATAAGACCTAATTTATAAAACAATCCCTACATACTTCTTACCATCTCCTTATACTCCTCATAAATATAAAGAGTTTACAAGGACTTGGTGTTGATTATGTAGGAATTTGGCTTAGAATAAATACGTAAAAAATATTATATAGATTACTTTAAACTTTTTAGATTAATTTCATTGTAAAATTTTTCCAGCTCATTTAAACTCAAACCGGAACCTTTTAGAGAAACTAAATAGCGATCTGAGACTAATGTTGTAATTTCAGAATTAACATTATCATCATATTTGTTTTCTGATACTGTTGCTCTATTACCATTAAATTTTGTTGTTTTAGTATAGCCGTTTTCGGTTTGTTGCTCAGTCTCCATAGCTAGTGTTATTGCATACATAGCAACCATACTAGAGCCTGTTTCGCCTGCACCATCCATAATTGACAACGCCACAGTTTTTCCATCATCATCACTGTATGTTGCTTGCCCACTGCCCATTCCCATCATCTGGGTTTCACCCACTGAGAAACTACTACGTTTCAAACCAGCCAATGTTTCGGGAAACATGGCTTTAAGTTCGTCATTTGTACGAGGCGTCTCTGCAACTAACCTCTCTTGAATTTTTTCCCAATCTTTTGCAGCATCGCCGGCCTTATTAAGATTTTTTAGTCCTCCTACGGCTTCAGATATACTCATAGAATCTTTGTTATCACCTTCTGAAGATTTGTTGCCCCCGCATGACATTAGCATACCGCCAATTATCACACCAATAAAAAATTGTTTTAAATACATGAATTTAATGTTTAAATGATTAGTTAACTGTTAAAGAATAATCTACTTATATATAAAACAGATGTTTCACTAATTAAGTTTTGCTATTGGGTGAAAACTTTTACAAAATTTATATTTTCCTCTTTTCTCTATAACTGCAATATAAAAACTATTATCTTTACAAATGTAAAATATAGTTTTAGAAATGCTTATAAAACACTACTTGTTACTTTTAGTCTTACTGCTGTTTACTTCAGCTTCTGCTCAGGAATATTACTGGAAAGTGGGGTTTGATTATTTTTTTGATAATACAGAGTATAAAAAGTCATCGTATATAGATTCAGAATCAATGAATGGAGTATGGCTTGACCCAATGGGCAGCATTTTATGGAACAACGGGCACTCTGTTAATGCTGGAGTTAGTATACTAAAGATTCCAGGTACTAATAAAATGATAGATAAAGCAAAAACCATCATTTATTATCAATACAACACATCCAAAATACTATTTAGAGCAGGTTCCTTCCCCAAAGATGAACTGCTTGACAACTACAACAATTTCTTTTTTAAAGACTCAATTAATAATTTCATTCCCCTAATAGAAGGAGTTTACTTAAGAATTGGGAATAACTATAATTTCTTTAATGCTTGGATAGACCGTACAGGATATGCAACTGAAAATAGAAAAGAGCATTTCTTCGTGGGTATGTCGGGCAAGGCATCTAAAGGTATACTGTTTGCCGACTTTCAATCTTATATGTTCCACCTTTCTAATACCAAACCTGCTACTCTGGGTGATGGTGTTAGCGAAAATCTTTTGCTGCAAGCCACCCTTGGAATAGAATACAACGATGGAGAGAGATTTAAAGGATTGCTTGCTGCCGGAACTTTATTGGGGTATGAGCGCGACAGACGATTTGACAGTGAACTGTACAAGCCTGCGGGTTTAGTTGCTCGTGCAGATGCGGAACTTTGGGGTATTGGAACCAAAAATCTTTTATATATTGGCGACACAAGAATGCGACTTGCAAATACATTTGGAGGGGAGTTGTATTGGGGCACACAGTTTCTTCGGGCAAAATCATACCTCAAAAATGAGTGGTATATCCGTTTCATAGAGTCCGACCATGTGAAAGTAAAATTCAATTGCAATTTACATTTCAATCAAGGACATGTTATGATGCAACAAGCACTTACCGTTAGTGCAACAATAGATAACTATAGCAATAAGAAGAGCGACAAGATTGTTTTTCCTTGGATTAATATATTTAAATAAAGATATGGGCTTTGATTTTTCTGGAAAAATCACCACTATGTTTTTGTGTATTTATTAAAATAGTGTATCTTTGCACCCACAAAATGGCCCCGTAGCTCAACTGAATAGAGTATCTGACTACGGATCAGAAGGTTCCAGGTTTGAACCCTGGCGGGGTCACTGCTTATTATCAAACACTTATCGAGTTCTTTGGTAGGTGTTTTTTTACACCTTTACACGTAGTTCTACAAATTAGTTTTCATATACATTTTCATTTCATTAATAATTGATATCTTCCCGAATTTGTTCACAGAAGGATAAGATAAAGATAAATACTTAACCTCAAAAATACTACACAACTGTAAAGTCAAATATTTATGGTACTTTTGTGTAGAATTTTAAACAATTGAAAAAGAGATAATACTCAATCGGTTAAAGATACCGATATAATTTTTATATGACATTTACAGAACTAAGTATTTCAGAGCCCATTTTAAAGGCTCTATTAATTAAAGGTTATCAAACTCCAACTCCAATTCAAGAAAAAGCAATTCCTGTTGCACTTGACGGAAAAGATTTATTAGGCATAGCACAAACAGGTACAGGCAAGACAGCTGCATTTGCAATTCCAATTATTCAGATGTTGAATGAGTCTCGTGTTAAAAAGGTGAGGCGAGAGATAAAAGCATTAATACTTACTCCAACGAGAGAGTTAGCAATTCAAATAGACGAATGTTTTGGGGATTATAGCCAATATACCAACTTACGTCATGCGGTGATTTTTGGGGGAGTAAATCAACGTCCTCAAGTAGATCAGTTGAATAGAGGTGTAGATATACTCACAGCCACACCGGGACGCTTACTCGATTTAATTGCACAAAAGCATATATCCCTAAATGGAATTAGTCACTTTGTTTTAGATGAAGCTGATAGAATGTTAGATATGGGTTTCATTCACGATATCAAACGTATCTTACCTTTGCTTCCAAAACAAAAGCAAACACTCTTCTTCTCGGCAACCATGCCTACGGCCATCGCAAAGTTATCGAGATCTATTTTATCCCAGCCCGTTAGAGTAGAAGTTACTCCTGCTTCATCAGCTGTAGATTCGGTAGTTCAACACCTTTATTTTGTAGAAAAATCTTTGAAAAGCAATCTGCTTTTCACCGTGTTACAAAAGGCTCAAAGTAAATCTGTACTTGTATTCTCGCGCACAAAACACGGGGCAGACAGAATTGCACGAGTACTAAATAAGAAAGGTATTGGTTGCGAAGCAATTCATGGTAACAAGTCTCAAAATGCACGTCAACGCGCACTCACTAATTTCAAATCGGGTAAGACAAAGGTGATCATTGCAACTGACATTGCTGCCAGAGGAATTGATATTGCCGATTTGGAGATGGTTATCAATTACGACTTACCTGATGTGGCCGAAACATATGTTCATCGCATAGGTCGTACAGGGCGTGCGGGCAAGACTGGAACTGCACTTTCATTTTGTGCTCCGGATGAACGCACAATGGTTAATGATATTCAGAAATTGACAGGGAAGAAGCTGAACACCGTATTAACTGCTGTGTCATGAGAGAATTATAAAAATAATGGATAATTCTATTAAAGACAAAATTACATATATCACAGGAGGAGCCAAAGGGCTTGGGAGAGCTATGGTTACACTATTTTGTAAAAATGGTGCAGACGTAACGTTTTGTGATATAAATGGAGATGAAAGTAAAAAACTCTGCCATAAGCTCTCATCATATAAATGTAATTTCCATGAAGTAGATGTTTCAGATGCAATAGCATTGGAGCAATCTATTAAAAAAGTGATAGAAGAAAAAGGTAATATAGACGTTATTATCAATAATGTTGGTGTTAGTCTTTTCAATTCGATACTTGATACATCTGTAGAAGAATTTGATAAAGTGCTGGATGTAAATCTGCGACCTGTATTTATTACTGCCCGAACATTGGCCAAACATAGAGAAGCAAATTCTTACTTAAATATCTATGGACGAATAATAAATATTTCATCTACCCGTTATTTAATGAGCGAGCCCGACTCTGAATCTTATGCTGCCTCCAAAGGTGCCATTAATTCTCTTACACATGCTTTAGCACTATCACTGAGCAAATACAAAATTACTGTGAATTCTATCAGCCCAGGTTGGATAGAGACTGGAAGTTATGATTTACTTAATTCCCAGGATCACAGTCAGCACCCATCAGGAAGAGTAGGTAAGCCCGATGATATTGCTCGCACTTGTTTGTTCTTGTGCCATCCAGATAATGATTTTATAAATGGACAAAATATTGTAGTTGATGGTGGTATGACTAAGAAAATGATATATAAGTAAAACATTAAAAGTGAGTTAAAACTAGATGCTAACTCGATCGTCTTCTAAAGTAAACTCTCCCATATCAATTTTAAAACGAATCACTTTAATTACTTTTTCACTTCTGTCATCTGTATGCAGACCTTCATTAAAATTATCTACCAATTCATTTATGCGATATGATTCTTTTGTTTTAAAGAGATAAGTTAATTTTTCCTCTATTTCTTTAAATTCATAGTTTGTGAGTCCTGTTTCATTTTTCTTCAAACATACATCACAACAACCGCAATCTTTTGCATCAGACTCTCCAAAATAGATAAGCAAAATTCGACTCCTACAAATATCTTGTCTCTCTACATAATCTATCATTGAGTAAATACGATGCTCGAACCGCTTTTTTCTCTCTTCATAGACTATGCGAGGGATAGAAACAAAATGATTTTCTTCTCGTGAGGATGTAAATATAATAAAAGGTGTTTTTTTCGCCGGTATATAATTAATATATCGAAGTCTCGAAAGTGTAACAAGCATCTCGTATACCTCTTGTTTAGTCTTTCCTATTCTGGTGGCAAGCATCGATTCATCTATATATACATCATCCGCAAACACTCCTGTATAGCTTCTTAAGATAGTATGAATCAATGTATCAATATCTTTATCAAATTTGAGTGAGTATAGTTCATCTCGGTAAATTTGAAAACGTAAACGAGAGCGTGAGTCGATTTCTTCTGTGTATTCTATGTATCCAGCAAGTTCTAATATTTTTAACGCATGGTGTGTTTGTATTTGTGTGAATTTAAAACTGTTGCAAAAATCAGGTAATGCAAAGTCGAATACTCTACCAAAACCTGAACCAACAGCTACTTGAAAGTAATTACCCAATGCTTCATACACTCGTTTTATAAAATCTCTTTTTGGAAATGAATCAGAAATCCTCTTCTTAAGTTTTGCACTATCGGCTTTGGTATAAAGTATAATAGAATATGAGGTTAAACCATCTCTGCCTGCCCTACCTGCTTCCTGAAAATACTCTTCTGGCGAATTGGGAAGATCCAGATGTATTACGGTGCGGACATCGGGCTTGTCTATACCCATTCCAAAAGCATTTGTAGAAACAATTACTCGGCATTCATTTGTCTTCCATGAATTCTGCTTTAAAATTTTTTCAGTGTGTGAAAGACCCGCATGAAAAAAGTCTGCAGATATGCCTTCTTTTTGAAGTGCAACTGCAACTTCTTTAGTATACCTTCTACTTCTAACATATACTATACTGGTTCCGGGAACTGATTTAAGGATATGCAATAATTCGCCTACTTTATTTTGTGACGTGCGTACTACATATGAAAGATTGCTTCTAGAGAAACCAGTTCTGAAAACATTCTTTTTCTTAAAATGCAACTTTTCCTGAATATCTTCAACTACATCTTTAGTGGCAGTTGCTGTAAGAGCCAAAACTGGAACACCTTCTAAAACAGCTCTTATATCTGCTATCTTTAAGTAGGAGGGTCGAAAATCATATCCCCATTGAGAGATACAATGCGATTCATCTACTACCAACAGACATACATTCATTGCCTGTAGCTTTGCAAGAAAAATGTCTGATGATAACCTTTCGGGAGAAACGTAAAGAAATTTATAGTCCCCGAATATGCAATTTTCGAGGGTAGTAATAATCTCATTGCGCGACATACCTGAGTAGACAGCAGCAGCCTTAATACCTCTTTCTCTTAGATTATCTACCTGATCTTTCATCAGGGCAATAAGAGGTGTAACCACAAGACATATGCCTTCCATTGCCATTACAGGCACCTGAAATGTAATCGACTTACCGCCACCTGTTGGCATTAAGCCAAGTGTGTCGTTCCTTTCCCAGACAGATTGAATTATTTCTTCTTGTATAGATCTAAAAGAAGTATATCCCCAATACTGACTAAGTATATCATGAAACATTATACCCTTATATCTTTTACCATTAATTGAGTGAAGGACCTGTTGCCATGCGTGTTTTCTTCAATTGTATAACAAATATCTACCGGAAAACCATCTTTTATACGTTTAAAGCTATCATGTTGTGCAAAAGCAATGCCAGGCATAAAAGTATTTGTTGACTGATCAACAATTTCGAGCTTTATATGTCGTTGCGATTTTCCTACCAATCTACTGCTACCTGTATCAAATACACCTCTTGTTAAGAAAACAGGATTCTCATTCTCAGGTCCAAATGGGTTAAACAAATCTAAACTTTCAATCAGTTGAGGAGTAATTTGCGAAAATGTTATCTCAGCATCTACTGTTATTTGTGGTGACATCATCTTTGGTTCCATCCCATCAAATGAAAGGGTGTTAAACCTTTCTCTGAACATAGGGAGATTCTCTTCACGCAAAGTAAGCCCTGCAGCATAAGTATGTCCTCCAAAATTCTCAAGAATATCTCTACAAGATTCAATTGCCTTATAAACATCAAACCCTGGTACAGATCGGGCAGACCCAGAGATCATATCGTTAGATTTAGTGAGAACGATTGCAGGTCGATAATATTTCTCACTTAATCTGGATGCAACAATACCGACTATGCCTTTATGCCAGTTTTCGTTATAAAGAACAATGCTTGTTTGAGTCTCTATATCAATATTATTATCGATATAATCAATAGCTTCGTCTGTGATTTTTTTATCCAATTCGCGACGATCGAGATTATACTGATCTATGTTAAGACTTTTCTCTCTTGCAGAAGTCATGTCATTTGCAAGCATAAGATCAACGGCTTCTTTACCATTCATCATCCTTCCCGAGGCATTTATTCGCGGTCCGATTTTAAATACAATATCGTTTATGGTAATATGCTTTCTTTGCAATCCGCATACCTCAATTATGCCACGCAATCCAAAGCTAGGATTAGAGTTGAGCTGTTTAAGGCCAAAATGTGTCATTATCCTATTTTCACCAGTGATAGGAACTATATCTGCAGCCACGCTTACTGCAACTAAATCGAGTAATGGTTCTATCTCAGAAAGGGCATAACCGTTTCGTTGTGAAAATGCTTGTACCAATTTGAAACCAACACCACATCCCGATAATTCATCGTAAGGATAAATTGAGTCTGTGCGCTTAGCATCAACTACAGCAATAGCATCAGGAAGTTTACTATCTGGCACATGATGATCTGCAATAATAAAATCTATTCCCTTCTCTTTTGCGTATTGCACTTTGCTTAAGGCTTTTATGCCACAATCGAGAGAGATAATGAGCTTTACACCCGTTTTCACGGCATAATCGATTCCCTGAATCGAAATACCATACCCTTCGTCGTACCGATCCGGAATATAATAATCTAAATTACTAGTTATTCCACGAAAAAATTTATAAACCAAGGCAACCGCTGTTGTGCCATCTACGTCATAATCGCCATAAATAAGTATTCTCTCTTTATTGCCCAGAGCTTTCTCAATTCTTTTTACTGCCTTATCCATATCAGGTAGTAAAAAAGGATCGTGTAAATCATCGAGGCTTGGATATAGGTATTTCATTACCTCTTCCTTTGAGTCGAACCCTTTATTTACAAGCAGCTCTGCAATTATGGGTAGTAAGTTTAATTCTTTCGCTAATTCATCTTTTTTATTCTTTTGGTAATCTGATAGGGTTGAATAATTCCATCTGTAAGTCATTTATATATATCATTTTTCATTTCTCTTTTGTATGCCCGAACTCTCTTCGGGTTGCGTAAGCCGCAGCAATCTTAGTAATAGCCCATAAAATTTGAATCATTCCGATTTCATTTGAACTATTCTTGAGACGTAAAGATACTATTATTTTTTTTGATACTCTTGATTTGATTATAATAAAAACAAATTGATGATATCCAATTCTTTCATCAGGTAGATGGTTGGTTTTCAACTTTTCAATAGAATTGATTACCTTTGCACCTCAAAATCAACGATAGAATGGAAATTGCAGCGTTAGTGTCAGGTGGAGTAGATAGTTCGGTTGTAGTACATCAACTTAAAGAGATGGGTTACGATCCTACCATTTATTATATTAAAATTGGGATGGAAGACAAAGATGGATATATAGATTGTCCATCAGAAGAGGATATCGAGATTGTGACTTATATAGCAAAAAAATATGGCTGCCGTTTTGAGATTGTTTCTTTGCACGAAGAATATTGGGAAACTGTGGTTAAATATACAATAGATTCTGTTAAAAGGGGTTTAACGCCTAATCCTGATATGATGTGTAACAAATTAATCAAATTTGGTGTATTTGAACAAAAATGGGGGCATAATTTTGACAAGATTGCTACCGGTCACTATGCTAGCATCACTCATCATGATGGTCTTGAATGGCTTTCTACTGCAAAAGATCCTGTAAAAGATCAGACTTATTTTTTGGGTCAGATAAGCTACCTTCAGGCTTCTAAATTAATGCTTCCAATTGGAAATTTACTAAAATCTGAAGTGCGTGAAATTGCCTTAAAACAGAACTTACCTTCAGCAAAAAGGAGAGATAGTCAAGGTATATGCTTCTTGGGAAAAGTAAACTACAATGATTTTATCGAGAGATATTTAGGTAGGAAAGAAGGCTTAATTGTAGAGTTGGAAACGGGCAATATCCTAGGCAAACATCAGGGCTACTGGTTTCACACCATTGGCCAGAGAAAAGGGTTAGGGTTGAGTGGTGGGCCATGGTTTGTTATAAAGAAAGACATAAATAGAAATATAATTTATGTATCTAAAGGCTACGACACTAAACATCAATATGGTGATATCATTAATTTAAAAGGTTTTGAATTTATAACAAAAGATATATGGGGTGATTTTGAAGACAGTAAAGATATAACATTCAAAATAAGACACACTCCTGAATTTACTAAAGGTTTTATTACCAAAACAGGTGATATGTACACTATTCAATCAAAAGAGCCTGTGCAGGGCATAGCAGCTGGTCAGTTTGGAGTCATTTATGATAATGATGCCAATTTATGCTTAGGCAGCGGCATGATAATATAAAGAATTATCATAAATTTGCTATCTAATAGAACTTGAATGAACAAAACAGTTGTACTATTAATTATATTTTTAACGTTCTCAATACCCAAAATTATAGCTCAGTTTGAAGGTACTATGGGAATAGGATTTCAAACCGGATATGCTACAGAAATAAATAGCCTTGGTGCGGGTATGCATATTCATTATTACAGAACGAATAATATTAGAATAGCTCCTTCGTTCACCTATTTTATTGAACGAAAAGGTGAAAATATGTGGATGATAGATGCAGATGCGCATTATATTATTCCTGTTTCATTTACAGCTTCACTATATCCAATTGCAGGGATACATTATTCGAAATGGAATTTTGACTCAATTAATGATAGTGCAGCTAGTGTGTCGGAATATAAAGTAAAGCATCGACCTGGTGCAAATTTAGGTCTTGGCTTTCAACATGACATAGGATACAGAGTGAGAGCTAATTTCGAATTGAAATATCAGTTTTTAAAAGACTATTCACAAGTTGTCTTTATGGCGGGTTTTGGTTTTTGGTTCTGATTCCACCAGATAAATTATAGAATATATATGAAAGACTTTATAACACAAGAGATAAAAAACGAAAACGCTGTTATGGTGGGACTTATCACATCAGAACAGAATGAAGAAAAGGTTACAGAATACCTCGATGAGCTTGCTTTTCTTGCTGAAACAGCGGGGCTTATTCCTACTAAGCGTTATACGCAGCGACTTGATTCGCCAAATACAGCCACTTTTGTTGGTAAAGGAAAACTGGAGGAAATTGATGCATACATTAATGATGAGGAAAACGAAGTAGGTGTAGTAATCTTTGATGATGAATTATCGGCTAGGCAACTGCGCAATATAGAGAAAGTGCTCAAGATAAGAATAATGGACAGAACAAGCCTTATTCTTGATATTTTTGCAATGAGAGCACAAACAGCTCATGCCAAAGTGCAGGTTGAATTGGCACAATATGAGTATCTGTTGCCAAGGCTAACTAGAATGTGGACCCACCTTGAGAGACAAAGAGGTGGTGGTGGAACAATCATGAGGGGTCCTGGTGAAACACAACTGGAGACCGACCGCCGTATTATTCTTGATAAGATTTCAAGATTAAAACAGCAATTGAAAGATATTGATAAACAAAAAACTGTTCAAAGAAAGAACAGAGGTAAACTTGTGCGTGTGGCACTTGTGGGCTATACAAATGTTGGTAAATCAACTTTAATGACTCTACTAAGCAAGAGCGAGGTGTTTGCTGAGAATAAGCTGTTTGCAACACTTGACACTACAGTAAGAAAGGTAACAATATCAAATCTTCCCTTCTTGCTAACAGATACTGTTGGATTTATAAGGAAGCTTCCCACTCACTTGATTGAGTCTTTTAAATCGACTTTAGATGAAGTACGTGAGGCTGATATACTCTTGCATGTTGTAGATATCTCCCATCCTGCTTTTGAGGAGCAAATTGCTGTGGTAGAGAAAACACTTTTTGAAATTGATGATACAGAAAAGCCTACAATTCTAGTATTTAATAAAATTGATGCTTTTAACTATACGGCTAAAGATGAAGATGACTTAACCCCAAAGAAAAGAGAGAACTACACCTTAGAGGAGTTGAAGCAAACCTGGATTAGCAAAATGAAAGAAAATTGCATATTCATCTCTGCAATAGAAAAAGATAATATAGAAGCACTAAAAGATTTGATCTATGAAAAGGTAAAGGATATACACGTTACAAGATTTCCTTATAACGATTTCCTCTATCACAATTATGATGAAGATTAATTACATAAAGCATCGTTAAGTGCAATTATTGCCTCTTCGTATTGCTCACGTTTAATAACAAACTGCATATTTACCTGCATCAACGATTGAGCAAAACTTTCGATATTTATGCACCTTTCATATAAAGCTTTAGATGCTTTGTACAAGAATCCTGGGAGTGCAATATTTGTGCCCATTACACAAATAATAGCCATAGGCTTTGCAGATACCTGGTAGAAAACATCACTGATTACACTTATCAGTTCTTTACTTTTATCATTATCCCAAACCACCATGGTTATAGAGTTTGCATTGGTGGATTTTAAGATATAACTAACGCCATAATTAACGAAATAACTCATTATTCTTCCGTCGAATCCAACCTCACCAACCATCATTGGGTCATGAACCTCAATTGCTATTACTTTTCTCGATCCTGAAACAATTTCCACCCGGGGTTCAGGCGATATATAATTTGCAGAAATGATTGTTCCGGGATGGTCGGGTTCGAATGTGTTTTTAATTCTTATATCAATTCCCGCCAACTCCAGTGGTTTAGCAGCTTTAGGGTGAATAGCCTCCATGCCAATATCTGCTAACTGATCGGCTATTATATAATTGGTATGACCAACAGGTATACTATTTTCAACTCCTACAATTTTCGGATCGGCACTTGACAGATGATATTCTTTATGGATAACAGCCTCATCAGCTTTAACTTCAACAGCAATTTTACTGAATGTAACTTCACTATAACCACGGTCGAAAGCTCTCATAATGCCTTCTGTACCTTTTGTATATCCTGTTACAATACATAAAACAGAACTGAAGTCAATCCCTTTAAATTCCCTGTGTATACGCTCATCAATTGTAAGTGGCTCATTATCATTAAAACCACATAAATCTATGAAACGAGCATTTATGCCATTATTATTCAGTATATTCACTGAATTCCAACCAGAATGGGCTTCTCCTATAGATGCAAGTATCTCACGTGCTGCCAGGTGTATGTCGGTACGATTTACATAACCCGAAGCCAATACCTTACCAAGGCTATATAACAAGGTCTTGGCCTGGTCTACTCGAAAGCGAATAAAATCACGAGCTTCTTTAAGATCGAGACCATAATCAGCAAATCCATCATTAATTAAAAGCAAACGCTGACAGAATGAGTCAAGTGCGCTACTATAGTCCTCACCATCCAGAAATCTATTATAAATACCCGGCTCTCCTGTTTTTTTATGCTCAAGAAGCCAGTTAGTTACATTATTATAAGCTGATACCACAAAAATACGGTTATATAAATCGTCACCTTTACGATTACCCTTGATAATATTTTGTAATACATCTTGGAACTGAGACATGGAGGTGCCTCCTATTTTTTCTACTGTAAGCATTATTTTATAATTATAATTTAAAAATAATTCTATATCTTTTTACTTAATTGAATAAACACAAGTCTAGTATTGGTGTAAAGAACTTTATGAGTAATGAAATTTAAAACTCTTTTAGCTCCTTGTATAGCTTAAAAACAGGCAGACCCATTACATTATAGTACGATCCTACAATTCTTTCCACTGCCATATAACCTATCCACTCTTGTACACCATAAGCCCCGGCTTTATCAAATGGTTTGTATTTAGAAACATAATAACCTATTTCTGTATCAGTCAACTGACCAAATGTAACTAGTGATGTATCAGAAAAGCACATTTGCTTTTTTGTTGAAGTAAGACAAACAGCGGTTATCACTTTATGAGTTTTGCCGGAAAGACTTCTTAGCATTAATGCCGACTCCTCTTCACAGGCAGGTTTACCCAGAATCATATTCTCCAGCAAAACAACCGTATCTGAAGTAATAAGCAATTCCTCATCGTCTAATTGTTGCAAATAAGCAGAAGCTTTTTTCTTTGCGAGATAGGCAGCCACATCCTCAAGCGGATGAGTGTTGGGATACGATTCATCAATATCTGGATTAACTCTTGTTTCGTATTCAATATCAAGTCCCGAAAGCAACTCTTTACGTCTCGGAGAATTAGATGCTAATATTATTTTGTAACCGTTCAGTTTCATTTAATCTTAATATTCCCTCCACTCTAAACCAGGGCATAGGATTTGCAAAGATAAACATTTATCAAATTAAATTGTATTTTTGTATAAAAAGAGCTTATGAAACTTGATCTATGTCCGTCCCCAGCACTATATCAACACTATAAATCTGATAATGACACTGTTGTTGTAGTAGATGTATTTAGAGCTTCGGCTACAATGTGTATGATGTTAAACAAAGGTGCTTCTGCTATAATACCTGTCTCAAATAGTGAATTAGCAAAACAATATAAATCGAAGGGGTATTTGGTAGGTGCCGAACGTAATACAAAAAAATGCGAATTTGCAGACTTTGGTAATTCACCTTTTGATTATACTCCCGAAAAAGTGAAAGGGAAAGAAATTGTGTTTACAACAACAAACGGAACAAGAGCAATTGATGTTGCAAGCAATTGCAAAGAGCTTTTGATAGGAACATTCCCTAATATTGATGCCGTTGCCGATAGATGTTTAAGCAGGGCTGAAAGGGTTGTTATATTGTGTGCCGGTTGGAATAATCGTATAAGTATTGAGGACACGCTATTTGGGGGTGCTTTAGCAGAAAAACTTTTAGAAAAAGCTGATATAAAATTCGATTCAGACTCGATAAGAATGACGTATGAGCTGTGGCTTAGAGTTAAAAATAACTTACACGAATATCTTAAGCTGAGCGACCATTACCAGCGACTTATAAATAATTCTGCAGTGGGAGATATTGATTTTTGTATAACTCCTAATAGTATTTCAATTGTTCCTGTTTACAATAAAATGGATAAAAAGATTTATTAATCATCTCCCCAATCAATATCATCTAAGTCTATATTGCCGGTAAAGTTCTCAAGATCTCTGCGATCTTTCTTTGTAGGCCTGCCAGCTCCTCTTTGTCTGTCAACAAAACCACTTATTTTGTTTAATTCCAGTATCTCGTATTGATCAGGTGAAGTTACATTTTCCATAAATTCCGAGACTAGCTTGGCACCCATACGTTTATCGGCTAACTTGAGTACTTTAAAAGAAAAAACCACCGGGGACTTTTTAACCTGAACAATATCTCCTACTTTTATATTTCTGGAAGCTTTAACCGGTAAATTGTCTATCATTACACGATTTTTCTTACACGTGTCAACTGCAAGAGTTCGTGATTTGAAAATTCTAACAGCCCACAACCATTTATCTATTCTTACCTCTTCCATTACTAACTAAAAACAAACAAATATCTTACTTATTGTTGTATTGATTCATCGTGATACTTATACCTGCAAGACAAAAACTAGATATTATTTCTGTTGCAGACTCAATCCTTTCGGACAACTTAAGCTTTTCCTCATCAGAGAATTCTTCAAGTACATAATTAACTTGAGATCCGCGCGGGAAGTCATTTCCAATACCAAATCTCAATCGAGGATAATTTTGCCCTATAAGATCTTGTATGTGTCTTAAACCATTATGACCTGCATCACTACCTTTTGATTTCAACCTAAGCGTTCCGTAAGGCAAAGCCAGGTCATCAACTACAACTAAAAGATTATTATTATTAATCTTCTCCTTTTGCATCCAATAACGGATTGCATTTCCACTAAGATTCATAAATGTTGATGGCTTTAGCAATATCAACGATTTATTCTTAAGTCGCATTTCCGATACAAAGCCATATCGTTTATCCTCAAAAACAGCATTGGACGCTTTTGCAAAAGCGTCCAATACCATAAAGCCTATATTGTGGCGGGTTCGCTCATAATCCGGTCCGATATTGCCCAATCCCGCTATCAAATATTTCATACAATAATACTATTCTTCTGAAGTCTCTTCTGCTGTTTCTTCACTTTCTGTTTCATCAACCTCTAAAGCTGCAGCACTCATATCACTTCTTGTTGCACGTGTTACTTGAACGCGACAAACAACAGCATTCTTAGAATTAAGAAGTTCAAGTCCTTCAAACTTCAAATCTCCAACCTGAATAGATTTGCCAATTTTTAGTTTTTCTACATTAACAACCAGCTCTTCCGGTAATTTTGCTGCTAAAGCTCTAACTTTCAACTTGCGTAAGTCGAGTGACAATTTACCACCAGCTTTTACACCAGCAGCTAGTCCTGATAAACGTACAGGTAGCTCAATAACCACAGGTACACTTTCAAATACATGTAGAAAATCTAAATGTAGAACTGTGTCCTTAACAGGGTGAAACTGTGAATCTTTTAAAATAGCCTGCATTTTCTTGCCCCCTAAATCGAGGTTAACCAGAAACACTTCCGGAGTGTAAATGAGATTACGAACATCACTTTGATTTACAACAAAGTTTAGATTCTCCTCATCATTACCACCGTATACTACGCATGGTATTAACCCTTGACGACGAAATGATTTCGCTGCCTTTTTTCCAAAACCATCTCTGATTTCGCCTTTTAATTCAAATGTCTTCATTTTTTTAATTGTTTTGTGTTACTCAAAATAAAGTGCTTTCCTTATTTCCCATCACACGGGAGCTTTCAAAAAAGCGGCGCAAAGATAGTGATTTACTATTTATTATCCTATTTTCTATCTTACTCTTTTTTTCAAATCTTCTACCTGAATGGACATTAACCTCCCTATCGGTTTATCTTCGCGATAAGTAATTATCCTCATAATGTCTGCATCTCTTGGTATAAGTTGCGGTTCTGTATATTTGGGATAGAAGTTATCGGGAGTTGAAGCATCAAAACTGGTGTAAATTTCTAGACCTTTAATTTCGGTGTCCAATGCAACGTAAAAGTCCTCTCCTTTTTTTGTAACAGTAACAATCGGATCGTATATAGCAGGTGAGTATTTTATATTCGCATAATCAAAACGATTGAAATGATTTTCAGTCTTTGCAACGAAGTTATCCCAGTCCTTATTTGCCTTTGGCGACCAAAGTGACTCTGCTACTGCAAAACCACGCGGCCAGGTCATATATTCAGCTTGTCTGATATTATAGACCTGCTCGGTCCATAAATTAGCCTGTCCCCCTAATATGTAATCTTCATTTGCACCTTCTGGTATCGGATCGAACTTATATGTCTGGTTGAGTCTCAAAGAAGCATATACCCTTGGCTCTGTAGCTATATCTCCCTGCATATAATCTATATAAACATAATTAGTGGGACTCATTACAACCATATGACCAGAATTGGATGCCTCTATACCGTAGTCTACTCCACGCCAACTCATTAAACCTGTTGTCGGAGTTATTCCTCCTTCGAGGATTTCATCCCAACCCATCATTTTTTTGTTCTTGGACAGAATAATCTGTTCTACTCTTTTACCGAAATAAGACTGTACCTCTGCCATATTATTCAAATTCTCACGTTTCATGAGATCTTTCACATCAGACGACTTTTCCCAAAATGTATAGGGAGCCTCGTCTCCACCTGTGTGTATGTACTCAAAAGGGAAAAGGGCTGCAACTTCGGTTATAACTTTATCCATGAATTCATAAACTTTTTCATCAGCAGGATTTAAAGTATTCTCATATATTGCTTCAGGTCTACCACCAGTATTCCAATCTAAAAAAGTAGCTCCTGTTCTCACGAAGTGATCACCGCTTTCGGGAAAGCATGCCAGTTCAGGGTAAGCTGCTAATACTGCAGAACTATGACCCGGAACATCTATCTCGGGTACGATCTGAATATTTCTTTCTAAAGCATAATTAACAACATCTCTGATTTCATCATGGGTATAAAAACCGCCATAATTTTTTGGAGCAGTAGAATCAGGTTGTTCAAAACCGCCAAACCAACCTATTTGCTCAGTACGCCATGCACCAACTTCTGTAAGTTTTGGCAAACTTTTAATTTCAATTCTCCATCCTTCGTCATCAGTAAGGTGCCAGTGAAACATATTGAATTTATATTTCACCATATTATCGATATATTTCTTAACCTCCTCTACTGTGAAGAAATGACGTGAAACATCTAACATCAATCCTCTCCAACCAACTCTAGGGTAATCGATAATCTCTAGTAGAGGCACCTGCCATGATACATTATCCTCCTTTTTATCACTTTCTATTTGAGGGGGCAGCAATTGAAACAATGTTTGCAAACCATATATCAGACCCGATGAAGTATTTGCATGTATTGCTATTTTATCGTTAGTTACATTAAGGGAATACCCTTCATCCCCAATTTGATTGTTCACTGTGCTGTTTAATACTAACACAATATTTGCATTTTTATCAGAATTGATAAACTTAACCTTCTTGCCAGGTGCTATAGTCAATTTCTCTTCTACTAAACTTCT
Organism: Fermentimonas sp.; assembly: GCA_015478775.1. Classification (GTDB taxonomy): domain Bacteria; phylum Bacteroidota; class Bacteroidia; order Bacteroidales; family Dysgonomonadaceae; genus Proteiniphilum. The sequence goes on from JADMKP010000007.1 coordinate 545,649, forward strand.
TAAGTAATTTACTTTCTCCCCATTAGGAATAGAAACAACTACTTCATCCGGAAGAACATAGTGTCCTCCTTTTTTCACCATGGACACGGGTTCAGGAATTATTGCAATCTTGCGCTCTGCCTGTTGAGCAAAAATCACCGATGTGAAAACAAACAATGAGATTAAAAGAGTAATCTTTTTCATTTCCTAGAATTTAAAATATTTAATTTTGTATATAAGTTCTCACAAACATACAAAAATTACAAATAATGCGATTCTTAAATCGTCCTTTTCTACTAATTCAGTTCAACTTCCCAAAAAAATAACTACTTTTGCAGTTCCGAAAATAAGATTAGTTAAAGGAAAAAAGTTCATTAAGAAAATGATAAACAGAAATTTAATTCGTATTAGAGTAGTCCAGTTAGTTTATTCATGGTATCAAGGTACGAATAAAGATTTGCGAAAAGCCGAAAAGGAATTAATGTTCGGCTTACAGAAGTCATACGATCTATATTATTATATGTTATTATTAATGATAGAGATCACAAAAATGTATGACAGCAGAGTAGAGACAAAAAGAAATAAATTTCTTCCCACAGAAGAAGATATTAATCCTAACACTCAACTGCTAAGGAACAAGTTTATTCTTCAACTAGAAGGTATTAATCAGTTAAGCAGTTATACCAATGAGAGGCCGATGTCATGGACCGACCATGAAACATTTGTTAAAACCCTCCTGGAATCTATCTTAGAATCAGACACTTATTTAAGCTATTCTAAAATTGAAAATCCAACATACAACGAAGATAGAGAGTTTTGGAGAAAAATATTCAAACAGTTTATCTATGGAAATGAGGATTTAGACGATTTGCTAGAAGATGAATGCATTTATTGGAATGACGATGTAGAGATAGTTCAATCATTTGTGCTTAAAACAATTAAAAAGTTCTCAGAAGAATTAGGACCTAAACAACCTCTTTTGCCTATGTTTAAGGATGAAGAGGATAAAAATTTTGCACTAAAGCTTTTGCATGAAACAATTTTAAGTGAAAACAAATTCAGAGAGTATATAGAGAAGCATACTGATAAATGGGATTTTGAGAGAATTGCTCTAATGGATCTTGTAATCATGCAAATTGCATTAGCTGAGATATTTAGCTTCGATTCCATTCCAATTAATGTGTCATTAAATGAGTATATTGAGATTTCAAAATCATATAGTACTCCCAAGAGTGGAACCTTTATAAATGGAATTTTAAATGCAATTGTGCAGCATATAAAGAAAGAAAATATTATCTTTAAAAATTAATATATCAAATTAAAAATAAATACAGTTATGAATATCTTACTACAATTACCAGCTGGTGGTGCTGGAGGAATGGGCAGCACGCTTTTCATGCTTATAGCAATTATTGCAGTGTTCTACTTCTTTATGATACGTCCACAACAAAAAAAGCAAAAAGATTTGCAAAAAAGTCGCGAAGCTATGTCAACTGGCGATAAAGTTGTAACTGCTGGTGGTATACACGGCAGAATTAAAGAAGTTGGCGACACATGGTTTCTAGTTGAGGTAGCTGATGGAGTTAAACTTAAATTCGAAAAATCATCTGTTTACGCATCTTCTAAAGATGTAACGGTACAATAAATACATACCCTGTTATGGATATAAAAGCTGTATTCAGGGAATGGATGCCAAAAATAAAGGACTATTTTTCCACATTCCCGTGGAAAAACATGTTCTCCTTTCTGTTTTTTTTAATAATGGCTTTCATTTTTTGGTTAATGCTTTTTTTTCAAAAAGAGAACGTAGAGGGCACATACAGATTTGCTTTAAAATACACTAACATCCCGGAAGATGTAGTATTCAACAATCCTCTACCTCAATTTATCGATATAAGTATCTCTGATAATGGATCAGAGATTTTCAAGTTGGATATTAGGAAAAAAGACTCATTAGATATTGATGTTTCAGAAATAACTGATGGTGGAACCAGTATATTACAGGGTGAACAGTTCCGCCAACTATTATCTTCTCAATTTGCAACCAGCACCAGAATAAGAGGTTATTATCCCATGACTATCTCTTTAGAAACATCAAAATTAGAAAGTAAAGAATTGAAAGTAACATTTGACGGAGAGATTACTACTAGCCGTGCAAACTTGTTGGCAGATAGTATTGTCTTTATACCATCCAGTGTTATGGCATATGGCTCTAAAGAATCACTTAACAACCTTAAAACAGCAATAACTGAATATACTATATTCAAAAATATTAATGCCACATCACAACTTCCTATTACTATTTACCCAATAGAAGGAATCAAATTTTCACCTACCGAAGTTGAAATTTATATTCCGATTGTTGAGTATACCGAACAAACTTTTGAAATTCCGATAAAAGCAACACACCTCCCTCGCAACCTTGATGTGAAATTCTTCCCTTCTCGCGCAACTGTCTCATTTTCTGTTACACTTGATGCTTACAGAGAAATTACTCCAGAAGATTTTGCTATTGAGCTCGACTACAGATCATTCCATGAAAATGAAAATGGCAGAGTAGAATTAATAATCACAAAGAAACCTACATCGATAGTAGATCCTAAGATTTCTCCTACAAGTGTTGAATTTCTTTTTGAAAACAAATGATTAAAATAGGTATTACAGGAGGTATTGGTAGTGGGAAGTCGGTTGTATGTGATATCTTCCTCCTTCATAACATACCTGTATATGATGCTGACAAAGAAGCTAAACTTCTCACCAACACCTCTGACGTCATAAGAGATAAGCTAATTAACCATTTTGGCAACGTTATATATAAAGATAATGAGCTTAATCGAAAATTATTTGGAGAGCTAATTTTCAATAACGAGGATAACCTTAAAATTGCCAATTCGATAATTCACCCCGAAGTAGCTAATTCATTTTTGAAATGGTGTCAAAATCATTCAAGTTCTAGTATTGTAGCAATTGAATCGGCCATTTTAATAGAAGCCGGTTTCAAAAAATATATTGACAAACTAATCACTGTTTGTGCTCCTAAAGAATTACGTATCAATAGAGTTGTAAATCGTGATAACACAAGTGTAGCTAACATTAAAGCTCGTATTAATAATCAAATATCAGAAGATGAGCGAATTCGATTTTCTGATTATATAATTTACAATGACAACTCCCGTTCATTAATCCTGCAAGTATCCGATATTATCAATAACCTCTAATTTTAAGTGTTAATCACAGGGACAAGGCCCGTGATTAACCTATACTTGACATAGTATTCACTTATACTTACCTTATTATAACATAAAGCAACCATAAGGCAACTATATGTCAACCATATGTCAACCATATGTCAACCATAAGAGAAATCAGGATGATACAAAGTTCAAATGAACCTCTGTTAATCAATAAATCAGTTGAAAATCAATATTTGTTTATTTTAATTTTAGATGTAACTTTACGGGAGAATTTTAATTCAAAATAAAAACAAATAAACAATATGATAGAAGCATTTGGAATTAACGCAGGAAAGATTTGGACAATTTTAGATGAAAAGGGGAATCAAAATATTAAGGATATAAAAAGAGCAACAAAATTTACAGACAAAAACCTCTATGCTGCTCTTGGATGGCTTGGTAGAGAAGGAAAGATTAAAATGGAAGAATCGGGCAAAGACATTTTTATTTCTTTAGTGTAGCAATATAATCAATGAATTCACGACTATTAGGGCTTTTTCCTAAGAATCAGGTTTTTACAGATGAGCTTTCCAGGCTCGCGAAAGGAACGGATGCCGGTCTCTATAGACTAATACCTAAAGCCGTGGTGAAAGTAAACACAGAAGAGGAGGTTATTCGTTTATTAAAGTTTTGTCATAGTGAAAACATACCGGTTACTTTTAAAGCAGCCGGAACAAGTTTGAGCGGGCAAACTATCTCCGACTCTATCTTGATAGAGGTGGGTAATGGATTTAACCTTTCAAACATAACAGATAAAGGATATATAGCAACATTTGGTTGTGGACTTACCGGTTCTTCGGCCAACTTAATCTTGAAGAAATACAAGCGTAAACTTGGACCAAAGCCTGCTTCAATTAATTCTGCAAAGATTGGAGGTATAATCTCAAACAATTCTAGCGGATCAAGTTATGGGATTAAGCATAATAGCTATAATACTATAAAATCTATGCGCATAATTTTTGCTGATGGTACATTGCTCGATACCGGCAATAACGAAAGTCGTAGTTCATTTATTATCACTCATCCTGAATTCATTACTAAAATAAAGAATCTTCATAACGAAGCCATTAAAGACGAATCTATACGTAAAAAGATTGAAAGAAAATTTCAATTAAAGAACACATGTGGTTACGGTGTAAATTCACTTATTGATTTCAGTGATCCTATTGACATAATTCAACAACTAATGATAGGATCAGAGGGCACGCTAGGATTCATATCACAAGCTACTTTTCATACAGTTCACGATGCTCCTCTTAAAGCATGTGCATTAATATATTTCAACAATATAAGAGAAGTTAGTGAAGCAATTATTCCTTTAAGGAGTTGCGAAGTTAGTGCAGCTGAACTAATGGATCGCAACGCGTTGCGAGCTGTAGAGAATAAGAAAGGTATGCCTGCTGAATTAAAGTCATTGCCCGAAGAAGCTGCAGCCCTGCTAATTGAAACATCGGCGGATGATGAGGCGACTCTATTGTCACAAATGGCTGAGATAGAATTAAAACTAGCACATATTAAAACACTTTCATCTATCAAGTTTACTACAGATAATTTTCTTTATGACCTTTACTGGAATGTAAGAAACGGTCTGTTTACGTCTGCTGCAGCATCACGACCTTCAAATACTGCCAGCATAATAGAGGATGTGGCTTTCAGAGGAGAGTCGCTGGGTGATGCATTATCGGATTTAAGAGAGTTGCTTGTAAGGACGGGATATGAAGATGCTGTAATGTGGGGACATTTGCTTGACGGGAATGTGCATTTCACAGTTTTTCCCGACATCAACAATGAAGATGGTGTCCAAAAATACGCCTCTTTTATGCATCAACTTTGTGATCTGGTAGTTGTAAAACATGATGGTAGCCTGAAAGCAGAACACGGCACGGGACGTAATATGGCACCATTTGTTGAAAAGGAGTGGGGAGCAGACATTTATAGTTTGATGAAACGTATAAAAAATGCATTTGACCCTACAAATATACTTAATCCGGGAGTTGTAATAAACAGTGATAAAGATATCTTTATCAAAAATCTTAAACGTATACCAGATGCTAATCCAATTATTGACAAATGTATTGAGTGTGGATTTTGCGAGGTAGTTTGTCCGTCTAAAGATCTTACCCTTACACCCAGACAGAGAATAGTTGCTTATCGTTATATTACGGATAATGCTGTTGACAGGGATAAAAAGAAATCAATTCTGAAGCAGGTTAAACAAATATCCTACCCATTGGATGAGACATGTGCAACAGATGGTTTGTGCGGCATTGCCTGCCCGGTGAATATTGATACCGGCAAACTTGTGAAGGAGTTGAGATGGCAGAGCAATGGAGTATTTGCAAAGAGCATAGCTAGCGGAATTGCAAATAATATGGCTACTATTACTTCTTTGATTAGAGGTGTTATTGGCCTGCCCCACTCTATTTCAAAAGTGTTAGGCTATGATTTTTTAGAAAAAATGGCTTTAGGCTTATACAAAATTTGTGGTGGTGCAATTCCTTTATGGACTCGTTATACTCCCTCAGGCAGTAAACACGTTGCTCAACTCAATTTTCCGGCAGTTACACCCAATGCACCAAAAGTTGTTTATTTCCCCGCATGCATAACACGTTCTATGAGTGGTCCTTCTTTTGGATATGAAGAGAAAGAGGATATACCATCTAAAATGCTTTCACTTTTACGAAAGGCCAATTATTCAGTAATAATTCCTGAAAAGAAAGATAAGCTTTGTTGCGGGATGGCGTTCAGCAGTAAAGGATTTTGGAAGCAGGCAAAGAAAAAAGAATCAGAATTGAATGAAGCACTATTAGAAGCAAGTAATAATGGTGAGATTGCAATTGTTTGCGACATGAGCCCTTGCCTACTGCATATGCGTGAGACTCTTGACCCACGTTTAAAGCTTTATGATCAAGTAGATTTTATTCATGATTTCCTTCTAGATCGTCTGGTTATTGTAAAACAACCTATTTCTATAAGCATACACACCACATGCAGTTCTACTAAAATGCAATTGGCCGAAAAGATTTTTAATGTTGCTTCCAAATGTGCAGACAAAGTTATTGTGCCCCACAATATTAATTGTTGTGGATGGGCGGGTGATAGAGGATTCTTTTATCCAGAATTACCCAAATCTGCCTTAACACCATTACATCATGAAATCCTTGATGCTCAAGAAGGATTCTCAAATAGCAGAACATGTGAAATAGGACTTTCTTTAAACAGTAGGATAACCTATAAATCTTTGGTTTATTTGGTGGACAGGGCAGCTGAAAATAAAAATGCTAACAATTAAAAAAAAGCCATCTATCATGCCTCCCATCATTTAAGATGAATATATATACTATCTCATTCTATCAAAACCTTTGCCATACACCCCTACAACATTGGTTTGAGATACAAATGCATTTTGATCAATACTTTTTACCAGACGGAATATTGAGTTAGATTCGCTACGTTTAGCCATTAATATTAGAACTTTTTGCTCTTTCTTTGTGTACCAACCCGTACCATCAAGCACTGTGCAACCTCTGCCAAGTTGCATATTTACTTGTGTTGCTATCTCTTCAAACTCTCTGGAAACAATGAAAAATTGAACAGATTGGCGAATACCATTTAATATCCAATCAACAGAGGTAGACATGACAGCTATTATTATTAAACCGAAAACAATAGTCTCAATGCTTCTAAAAATTAGAAACGAAGATGTTACGATAAATAGATCGATATATAACATCATTCTCCCCGGAGTTACATTTCTGTATTTATTAATAATGAGAATAATAATATCAGTACCACCGGTACTGCTATTTACCGACATAACAAGTCCCACTCCTGCCCCTGCAACTATTGAACCAACAAGACCGGCCATCAATGGCTCTTCAGTCATTATAGGTGTAAAATTCAGTGCCTCAAAAAAACCAAGGAATGCTGTTAAAGAACCTACACCAACAACAGTTTTTATAAGAAACTCAGTTCCTAACACTTTGTATGAAATTGATAAAAGTATGGCGTTCATAATTAGAACCATTATAGAAACAGGCATTCCGAATCCATAATTAAATAATACAGCTACACCTGTGAGGCCTCCAAGTACAAACTGATGCGGCATTATGAACAAAGTTACACCCAATGCGTACATGAATGTTCCTAAAAAAATAGTAAGATAGTCTTTCAAATAAAACTTCTTCAGACTAAATTGTGGGAGCTTTTTCATTGACTTATACTACAATTACAACAACGATAATAAAATTATACAACTATATTAACAATCTTCTTTGGAACAATAATAACTTTCTTAGGAGTCTTTCCTTCTATCCACTTTTGTGAGGTTTGATGATTAAGCACAGCCTCTTCTATCTCTGTATTTGTAGCATCTGCTGGAAATTCAAGTACAAAACGTGATTTTCCATTAAATGAAATTGAGTAGGCAAAAGTATCTTCTACAAGATAATCTTCGTTTAATTCTGGCCAATTAGCATCACAAACAGTATAATTATTACCTAAAACATGCCACAGCTCTTCAGAAATATGAGGAGCAAAAGGAGCTAAACATATAATAAACTGACTAAGTATAGACCTGTTATTGCATTTTAGAGTTGTTAGCTCATTAATGCAAATCATGAATGCCGAAACTGAAGTGTTGAATGAGAAATTCTCAATATCGAATGACAACTTCTTAATCAATTTATGAAGTATTTTAAGTTCTTCTTTTGTAGGCTCAACATCCGACAAATCAAGTATCCCATTTTTATAAAACAGACTCCATACCCTTTTAAGAAATCTATGAACTCCATCTATCCCATTCGTATCCCATGGCTTAGACTGTTCTAACGGGCCTAAAAACATTTCATAAAGTCTCAATGTATCGGCTCCATATTTGTCTACAATATCATCTGGATTCACCACATTATACATCGATTTGGACATCTTCTCAACCGCCCAACCACAAATATATTTGCCATTTTCGAGGATAAACTCAGCAGAATTATAATCAGGGCTCCATTTACGAAACGCATCAATATCGAGAATATCATTATGAACAATATTTACATCAACATGAATTGGAGTTACATCATACTTATCCTTAAGATTAAGTGAAACAAATTCATTTGTTCCTTTAACTCTATAGACAAAATTACTGCGACCTTGTATCATACCTTGATTAACCAATTTCTTAAATGGTTCATCTTCGCATGACAAGCCAAGATCAAAAAGGAATTTGTTCCAAAATCTACTATAAACCAAGTGCCCGGTAGCGTGCTCAGTGCCACCAATATAAAGATCGACGTTACGCCAGTAACTATTAGCTTTTTCTGATACAAGCGCTTCGTTGTTATTAGGATCCATATACCTAAGGTAATATGCAGATGACCCTGCAAATCCGGGCATAGTATTAAGTTCTAATGGATATCCCTCTTTTGTCTTCCAGTTTTTTGCTCTTGCCAAAGGTGGTTCTCCAGACTCAGTTGGTAAATACTTATCAACTTCGGGTAATTCAAGTGGTAGTTCGCTTTCATCAAGAGCGTATGGCAGGCCATCTTTATAATATATAGGAAAAGGCTCTCCCCAATAACGTTGTCTTGAGAAAATAGCGTCGCGCAACCTATAATTTACTTTACGATAACCTAGTTCTCTTTCTTCAATAGCGTTTATAGAAGCGGGTATAGCCTCTTTAACAGTAAGACCATTAAGGAATCCGGAATTGGTCATTACTCCATCTTTTGCGTCAAAACTCTCTTCCGTTACATCACATCCCTCTATAAGTGGAATAATTGGTAAAGAGAAATGTTTGGCAAAATCATAATCTCTGCTATCATGAGCTGGAACTGCCATAATAGCACCTGTGCCGTAACCAGCCAATACATAATCTGAAATCCAAATGGGAAGAGATTCTCCGGTAAAAGGATGTATGGCATATGAACCTGTGAAAACACCAGTTACAGTTCTATCTGAAATTCGTTCACGCTCAGTTTTTTTCTTCGTCTTTTCAATATAACTTATAACTTCAGCCTTTTGACTTTCTGCGGTTAGCTGTTCAACTAGTTCACTTTCTGGAGCCAGAACCATGAATGTTACACCAAAAATTGTGTCGGCACGCGTGGTAAAGATATCAAACGAGAAATCGTTGGAAGTTTTAAAATGCATTACAGCACCCTCGCTACGTCCAATCCAGTATCTCTGAGTTTCTTTTAATGATTCAGTCCAATCTATATTATTTAGTCCTTCCAATAGACGCTCTGCATAAGCAGAAACACGAAGACACCATTGACGCATTTTCTTTTGCTCTACCGGATATCCCCCTCTAATAGATAGTCCTTCGCTAACTTCATCATTTGCAAGTACAGTGCCCAATTGCGCACACCAATTTACCATAGTGTCACCCAAATAAGCAATACGGTAATTCATAAGAATTTCCTGTTGCTCATTCTCATTCTTACTGTTCCATTCTTCAGAAGTAAACTCTAGAGTTTCGCTGCTTGCAATATTTAAGTTGGCCGTTCCTTGATTAGTGAATATTTGAATTAGCTCGCAAATAGGTTTTGCACTTTTTGCATTATTACAATAATATGAATTGAACATCTTTATAAATGCCCATTGTGTCCATTTATAATACTCGGGATCACATGTGCGAACCTCACGGCTCCAGTCGTAAGAGAACCCGATTTTATCAAGTTGCTCTCTATATCTTTTTATATTATTATCGGTTGTAACAGCCGGATGCTGACCGGTTTGTATTGCATATTGCTCTGCCGGCAATCCATATGCATCAAACCCCATTGGGTGCAAAACATTGAATCCCTGCAATCTTTTGTAGCGCGAGAATATATCTGATGCTATATAACCAAGAGGATGGCCAACATGAAGTCCTGCTCCTGATGGATAAGGAAACATATCGAGCACGTAATACTTAGGTTTTGAAATATCTTCGGTTACTTTATAGGTCTTTTTATCAACCCAATATTTCTGCCATTGCTTTTCTAATTCTTTGAAGTTATAGTCCATTCCAATACAACATTTAATACTTATAAAAACGGTGCAAAGATAGTGAATTCTTTGACAAACTAATTGAGGGGTTATACGCTAATCCTTATACATATTATCGATTATGTCGGCATATTTTTCGAGAATTATTTTTCTGCGCATTTTTAGCGTGTTAGTTAATTCTCCACTTTCTACACTAAAGGATTTTGGCAAAAGAGCAATTTTTTTAATTTTCTCATAATTAGTGAACTGAGATTGCAATAGCTCTATGCGACCGAATATAAAATCATGAATTTGATTGTTATTCATTAACTCCTGAATATTATTATATATAATACCTTGACTAGCAGCATACTCTTCAAGCATTTTATATTCAGGAACAATAAGCGCACTGACAAACTTCTTACTGTCTCCAATTACAGCGATTTGGTCTATATACCTATCTTCCCCCACCCTTGTTTCTATCATTTGAGGTGCTATATATTTACCATTTGATGTTTTATACAGATCTTTTATACGCTCAGTCATAATTATTTCATTATCATCTGTAATCTCCCCAGCGTCACCAGTCCTAAAAAAGCCATCCTCTGTAAATACTTCTTTAGTTGCTTCTGGTTTATTATAATAACCAGACATAACAGTATCGCCTTTTACAAGGATCTCATTATTTTCTCCTATCTTCACTATTGTATCGGGCATTACTTTGCCTACAGTACCTATTTTAAATCCAGTGGCGGTAAAACAACTTACTGTTGCAGTTGTCTCAGTTAAACCATAACCATAAATAATATGCACATCAATAGATTGCAGGAACTCGTTTATATTATCAGAAAGTGGTGCTCCGGCCACGGGGAAAAAGTTTCCGCGATCTATACCCACTTCTCGTTTTATTAGATGATAGACTGAATGTTTGTAAAGATTAAATTTAATACGGTTTCCAAGAGGAGCTTTTATGCCTTCATTTACGAACTCCAGGTTATGGCGTCTACCAGTTTTAACGGCATCATTAAACAACCATTTAACCAGACCATGTGATCTATCTATAGTTTCTTTTACCCCATCATACACTTTTTCCCAAAAACGTGGAACATTACTCATGAGAGTGGGACGAATTTCTTTTATTTTTCTTCTTATTTTGGCCGGATCTTTGTTAATAGCAACAGTAATAGATTTTGTAAGACAGTAATAAGTCCATGCTTTCTCAAAGATATGAGTTAAAGGAAGAAAGCACATTGAAATTTCTTTATCCGTAAGTTGAGTTAATCTAATATCGTGAATTTCATAAGCTTTAAGATAGTTAGAGTGATTTAGCATAACTCCTTTAGGTTCTCCAGTAGTACCTGAAGTATAAATTATGGTTGCTAAATCTGTACTCTTCAATTGCCTCATTCTTGCTTGTACAAGTGCTAACGACTCGGAGTTATCTCCTGTTGTAATGAAATCATCGAAATAAATAGACGTTTTGTCTTCAGTATTCAATATAACATTCCTATCGAATATAATAAGCTTTTTTAGTTTAGAGCTCTCCTTTTGGACCTTATATGCATTGTTATATTGAAACTGTTCACCTACAAAAATCAGGTAAATACTTGCATCCTTTACAATATATTTTATCTGATTTGGAGAAGAGGTGGCATACATAGGAACCATAACTGCTTTATTAGCATATGCAGCAAAATCTGTAATCAGATATTTACTCATATTTTGAGAGTAGATGCCAATATTGTCGTTAGGATTAACGCCTAACTCTGCCATTGCCTGAGCAGCTTTCATTACTTTTTCTGAAAGGGCACCCCAAGATAAATCTGACCAATTATCACCCGTATCTTGATGCTTAATTGCTATTTTATTTTTATTTTTATGGGCTTGTTTGTGTACTAGTTCTCCTAAATGATAGTATGTCATAGTTTTACTTTTTTTTGCTAGGCCAAAAATACACTAATTAATTCTCATCATCGAACAAAAATCTATTATTTTGGTTTTATAGCTCGGTGTCTAATTTGTTCTCAACAAATTTTGAAGAAAATATTCTTATTTTTTTTCTTAACAATCTTAAAACTCGAGACTTAATTAACTACACTTAACGCGATTTTATTTTGGAAAATGAAACGACTAACTATCTTTGTATTGTTATGAAAAGACTTGGTTGTATACTTTTGGTGTTATTTATTACGTTTTTAACTTCACAGGTAAATGCGCAGGATTTTTATGCCGCAAATATTAATCCAGATAAGCCAACACCAATATCCACTCTATATTTAATGCCAAATGTTTACCCGGCTGTTGTAGAGGAAGGCGATACTATTGCCTGTATGTGGCTTGGTGATTTTATAAAATACTCTCCAATTACTTTTAGAAGTACCAAGGATCAAATTGCATACTCGAAGTTAATACGTGATGTAAAGAAAACTTTACCGTATGCTAAAGAAATTGCAGGTATTATTACCGAAACATATGAGTATATGGAAACTTTACCTAATGATAAGGTAAGACAGCAGCATCTTAATAAAATGGAGAAATACCTTACTGATAAATATACTCCTAAGATGAAAAAACTCACTAGGTCGCAGGGTCAATTATTGATGAAACTCGTGGATAGAGAAACACATTCATCATCCTATCATATTATAGATGCTTTTATGGGTAGCTTTAAAGCATGGTCTGCAAACCTTTTTGCAAAACTTTTCGGAAATGATCTCAAAGCAAGATATAATCCATTTGGTGAAGATCGGGTTACCGAAAGGGTATGTGTATTAGTTGAACAAGGAGTAGTTTAATTTATTTTATTACCTTTGTGATATTACACTTATTTTAATAGATTTATGCGAATAAATTTCCTTTCTTCCTTTAAACCCACTCTATTTCAAACTTTAAAAACCTACAACAAAGAGAAATTCATGGCAGATTTGATGTCTGGATTGATTGTGGGTGTTGTAGCTTTACCACTAGCAATTGCATTTGGGATTGCTTCGGGTGTGACCCCTGAGAAAGGAATATACACTGCTATCATCGCTGGATTTATTATATCTTTTTTGGGAGGAAGCACTGTTCAGATTGGAGGACCAACAGGAGCATTTATAGTAATTGTTTACGGTATTGTAGAACAGTATGGTGTGCAAGGGCTAGCAATTGCAACTATAATGGCTGGGCTAATGCTTGTTTTAATGGGATTTATGAAGCTAGGATCAATAATTAAATATGTTCCTTATCCAATTATTGTTGGATTTACTAGTGGTATAGCTCTAACGATATTTTCAACACAAATAAAAGATTTTTTTGGTCTAACTACACCAAAGTTGCCTTCTGGTTTTATTGAAAAATGGATTATTTATTTCCAAAGTTTTAATTCACTTAACTTATGGGTGGCACTAATCGCTATTATAAGTGTGGCTATTATAATAATTACCCCAAAATTTTCAAGAAAAATACCAGGCTCCTTAATCTCTATAATTGCAGTAACAATTGGTGTATATTTTTTGAATAAATACACTGGAATTAGTGGAATTGAAACTATTGGAGACAGGTATAATATTCAGAGTCAATTACCTGATATTAAACAAATACCACTTAGCTTAGAAAGTATACGTATACTGTTTCCATCAGCATTTACAATAGCAATATTATGTGCGATTGAATCGTTGCTTTCGGCTACTGTGGCAGATGGTGTAACTGGCGCAAAACACAACTCAAACTCAGAGCTTATAGCACAGGGGGTAGCGAATATAATTACTCCATTTTTTGGGGGAATTCCTGCAACAGGTGCAATTGCAAGAACCATGACAAATATAAACAACGGTGGTAGAACACCTGTTGCTGGTATTATCCATGCTATTGTATTATTATTAATCGTTTTGTTTTTAGGTGACCTTACTAGACACATTCCAATGGCATGTTTAGCAGGAATATTAGTAGTTGTAGCTTATAATATGAGTGAGTGGCGAACATTTGTATCTCTTGTTAAACAATCGGCTGCTACTAGAGCAATTTTATTGACAACATTTTTGCTTACTGTAATTTTCGATCTTACAATAGCTATTGCGGTAGGTCTTGTTTTAGCAATATTTGCATTTTTTAAACGTGTTAATGAAAGCACAGAGGTTTCGCACTCTACTGGTCATTTAGATTTGAGTGACGAAAGTGAGATACAAAGTACTGTGAAAGACGATGAGTATCTGCAACTGCCCGAATCAGTTGAGGTATATGAAATTAGTGGACCATTCTTCTTTGGAGTGGCAAATAAATTTGATGAGAAAATGCGACTTTCCAGAAAGCATCATGATATTCGAATAATTAGAATGAGAAAAGTGCCGTTCATTGACTCAACGGGATTAAATAATCTTGAAATACTTTGTCGTAATTCAAAAAAAGAAAAAATTCAGGTAATCTTATCAGGAGTAAATAGTGCGGTAAGAGAGAAAATAGAGCGATCGGAAATTACACAATTAATTGGTGAAGAAAACATTTGTTCAAACATTCATTTAGCAGTAAAACGAGCTGAAGAAATTGAAGCTATAACTAAACGGAAATTCTAAAGTCACTTCATGTCTATGTAAGTTAATTTATATTAATTAGTGATTATTATTCAAATCACATGCAACATTTTCAATGTTTTTGCATCTATCATATAATTCCAAGAAAAGGCAAAGACATTTTAAAGTAGTATGTATAGAAAAATCTTGATTATATCCTTTTTATTATCAGCTATATTGTTGACAAATATTAGTTGTGATGATAATTCAAGATCTCTCGGCAACTTTGGTATTGACATCGCCACAGTAGTACCCGAGGATGATGGCAACTACTCACTCTTACTTGATAATGGAATAAGGTTATGGCCAGCAGCTACGGCAGTAGATTATAATTCTTTGAGTAAAGAACGTGTACTACTGAATTATACAATCCTTTCTGAAGAAAGAAATGGCTTTGATCATTATATTAAAGTAAACGACATTTGGACATTACTTACAAAGGATATTGTGGAGTTAAACACTCATAACGAGGACAGTATTGGCAATGATCCTATAAAAACAAATGCTGTTTGGGTAGGTGGTGATTATCTTAATGTTTCATTCCATTTTAACTATGGAGGTGAAAGACCTCACTTTATTAATTTGGTTGAAAATAAAACTTCCACAAAAACAACAAATGAGGTAATTGAGTTTGAGTTGAGACACAACTCTTTTGAAAGCCCAGCGGAACGTTTGTATGAAGGATTTGTTTGTTTCGATTTAAAACCACTCCGCCAAAACGATGTTGACTCGGTTATGCTATCTGTAAAGGTAAAAGAATGGAGTGAACAATATGACAATAATTCAAAAGAAAATATTTATGATGTTGTATACAGGTATAATAGATCTATTAATGTTCAAACAACAACTATGATGCCTATCCCTGTAATTACATCAAATGAATACTATTAGATCAAGAAAAAAACCACAACGAAAATTAGTTCTATTTCTTATATGACTTTTTTGATTTTCCAAAAAACCGGATGACCTCTGTGAAGAGATCATCCGGAACTTTTTTATATTTGGTCGTATGGTAAATGAGTTAGTGCATCTGAAATTCTATCAACTGCTTCTCTCATTGGCTTTTCTACAACTCCTTTCATAATTGGGCTAAGGGCAGATTGAACAGTCATAGTCAACTCTGTCTCTTCTTCAGATTTCAACTGTAATTGTATCTCCAGAAACACGTCGAAAGGTAACTTCACGGATTTGAATCTGATTAAACTTTCGGGTTGTCTTTCAATTACAAGAAAAGTTACACTGCCAATATTATCTACACGAAATGAAACGCTGTCTTTATCAAAAACAAAGTCTTTAATCTTATCTTCGGGTATGAGATCTTTTACCAGGTCGAGATTACGAAGATCGGATAAAACCCTGAATATATCACGATCGGAATGGTAAATTGTTTTTACATCACTACTGAATTCAATCATATCTTTATATTTTTTCCTGATTGTCCCCAAGTTTCAGGGTTTTTACGCCAGTCCTGCAAAGTTTTTAATTCAGATTCATCAATATAGTCAGTTGCAAGTGCCTCATCTAATATCGCGTCATAATTAGATAAAGCAGTTAGATCTACTCTGGCTTCATGCATATTCTGTATAGAATGCGTAAAGCCATAAGTAAAAATTGCCAACATACCTAATACATCAGAACCATTGCTTCTTATTGCTTCAACTGCCTTGAGACTACTCCCTCCAGTAGACACCAAGTCCTCAATAACAACTACTTTCTGTTTGGGTTTCAAATCACCTTCTATCAGATTCTCTAAACCATGATCTTTTGGTGTAGACCTAATGTATACAAAGGGTAAATCTAACAGATCTGCTACCAATGCGCCTGGAGCAATGGCTCCGGTAGCAACTCCGGCTATTGCATCAGTTTGAGGATATTTTTCGAGGATAATTCTGGCAAACTCAACTTTGATAAAATTACGTATCGAAGGATAAGACATAAGTTTACGATTATCGCAATAAATAGGTGATTTCCACCCTGAAGCCCATGTAAAAGGATTAGAGGGTTGTAGTTTTATAGCTTTTACTTTTAAAAGTTTTTCGGCTGTTAATTTTTGTACTGTTTTCATTTTTTACTTGAATTGATCAATGGAATGAATGCAAAAATAGTGTTTTTTTTAAAGAACCTCACCAATTGTAGCAATACTTATTTTTAGTTTATCACAATTTTGCAGTGCATTGCCGCAAGCTTCTATGGTTGATCCAGTAGTTATTACATCGTCTACCAGTAGTATATGTTTACCCTCAAAAATGCTAGTATCCTTTATTTCAAAAATTCCGCATACATTTTTCCAACGCTCGGTTTTTGTACGTTTGGTTTGAGTTGGATTAAATACTACTCTAGTAAGGTTATTTGTTATGACTGGTATTTTTGCGGCTTCTGATAATCCATATGCTATGATTTCGGCTTGATTATATCCTCTTAAACGCTGCTTTTTAGGATGCAATGGTACGGGCACGATAATATCAATATTTTTTATAAAATCACTTTGTAAAAGATCTTCACCAAATATTTTACCAAGTAGAAAGCCAATATCCCTTCCATTGTTATACTTAAGCTTATGAATCATAGGACGTAAAACACCACCATCGGCAAAATATGAAAATGTTGCAATTCTCTCAAATGGAATTCTACCAGCCATAAGTATTTCGGCTGAGTTGTTTTCTTTTAAAAAATTGTTAGTTCTAGGTAGCTTATACAAACATTTTAAGCATGCTCCTGACTCACTTTGAAGTAGCTCTACGCTACATGCAACGCAGACCTCTGGCAGAAAAAGTTTTATTAAATTGTTTATCAATGCTAAGTTACACATATATCAACTCCTCATTCAATCTACATCTATTTCATTAAGATTCATATTGTTAATACATTTGATAATGGCATCCATTTTAAAACCTCTACCTAAAGCGTATTTTATTAGTTTTCCTTTCTTCTCGTAATTAGATTCTCCTTTAATTTGACTCCATTTTTTTATTAGTATCGATTTGAGGGAACTATTAAGTTCTGTATTAGTATACTCGGATAATATCTCATCAATGACATTTTGAGACAACTGTTTATATCTCAAATGCATCTCTATTTTTTTTACCCCCCACCTATTAATAAGTAGTTTATCACTCACAAAACTTCTTACAAATCTTTCTTCATTAATATAATTTTCAGTTATCAGTTTACCAATTATTTTATCTAAAACTTCATTTGAAAATCCCAATCTGTAAAGTTTTTGCGAAATATCAAATGGTGAATATTCCTTTCTTGAACAAATGCGTGCCATTCGAAGAAAAGCCTGATCTTCTGAAATTATAATATCTTTTTTACTCATAATCTTAATCTTCAGAATACTATGATCCAGATTTTTATAAATCAAATATTCAAAGAACGGCTTTTAACATTCTAAGTTTTCCTGTTATATCTTTTCTTAATTCAACATCCCTGAAACCTTTTTCTTTCAGCATCAAAACCAAATCGTTAGCATAAGGTGGGTTAATTTCAAAGAAAAGTCTTCCTCCTTTCTTTAGAATCCTAAGGGAGATATCTGCAATTTTACTGTAAAATAACAAAGAATTGTTATCGGGTACAAATAAAGCTAAATGTGGCTCGTAATTAAGCACATTAGCTTCCATACTTTTTTTTTCACTCTCAGTTATATATGGTGGGTTGCTAACAATTACATCGTACTTAATATCAGAATTGTACTGTTTTTGCAAATCATCTTCAGAAAGCACATCGACTTTTGATGTTTGAATTTTTATATCATTTACTGCTGCATTTTCAGAAGCAACACTTAGAGCTGAATCTGAAATATCCCATGCATGCATGTTTACTTCATTTATTTTTTTTGCTAAAGAAACTGCAATACATCCACTTCCAGTACCTATATCCAGTAATGAACTGTTATTTTCATACTTTTCGGTTAAAACCCACTCTACCAGCTCCTCTGTTTCGGGTCGTGGTATTAGTACATCTGAAGTAAGATTAAAAGTTAATCCATAGAATACGCATTTTCCTAATATATACTGAATTGGCTCGTTATTTTGTAACCGCTTTACAATATCTTCTGTCTTACGCAGCTCTGACTCGGATAATTTATTAATTTTGCAAGACACCTCTTCCAGTATGATTCTAGAAAGATAAGAAATCTCAGATTGTGTGTATAAACCGCTTAATTGCTGTTGAATATTTTGTGTAAATTGTTGTATGAAATTATGCATTCAATTCAAATTTATCAATAAAAGATTAGTTATTTAACATGCATGACAAAACAAAGATAAACAAAATGGAGCAAAATTTGATATTAATGCGACGTTGCTTTCAGCTGGCGCGTAAAGGCGAAGGTTTTACTAAATCCAATCCCTTAGTGGGATCAGTAATAGTGTATAAAAACAGTATTATTGGGGAAGGATACCACAGACAGTACGGAGAAAACCATGCAGAGGTTAACGCTATAAATTCAGTTAAAGATAAATCTCTTTTAAAACATTCTACTCTTTATGTTTCACTTGAGCCTTGTGCTCACCACGGAAAAACACCCCCATGTGTAGAATTAATTATTTCGAACAAAATACCTCGTGTAGTACTTGCCATTAGAGACCCCAACCCAAAGGTATCTGGCAAGGGAATTGAATTAATGAAAAAAGCGGGCATTGAAGTTACAGAAGGAATATTAGAAGAAGAAGCCCGCGAACTCAATAAATACTTTTTTGTTAATCAACTTTATTCTCGTCCTTTTATAATTTTAAAATGGGCACAAAGCAAAGATGGCTTTATAGACATTCTTAGAGAACCATCTGAAAATAAACAACCTACTATAATTTCTAATAAACTCACTCACATCATAGTTCATAAATTCAGGACACGTGTTCAGGGTATATTAGTAGGAACAAATACAGCTATACTCGACAATCCTCAACTTACATCACGAATGTGGTATGGTGATAATCCTACAAGAATTGTAATAGACAGGAAAAATAGACTTCCTCGCAGTTTAGCTTTATTTGATGGCAAAGTTCCAACTATTATTTTCACCGAAAACATTCCGAAGGATATAATTTCTGGTAACTCACTGAAATTTATTGAGATTGACTTCTCTGATGTTATAGTAAGTCAAATAGTAAACCATTTGTATAAAGAAAAAATATATTCAGTTTTAATTGAAGGTGGAAGTAAACTTTTATCTTCGTTTATCCAGAATAATATGTGGGATGAGGCCTATATTGAAGTTGGGGATTTAGAATTAAAGTCGGGTGTTAAATCCCCTGAAATTCAGGGAGAGGAAATTGAGACAAAAAAATACCTAAACTCGTCCCAGGTTCATTTAAAGAGCAAAATAACTCGAAATATTCTTTAAATATTCATTTTAATATGGTTAAAGAGAAAAATCTTCATACTTTTGCATAACTTAAACATTGAGTACAATATTATTGAAACAAATGAATCCTAAATATTTCCTCTGGACATTAGCAATTATCATGAATTTGTTACTACTCCCTTCTTGCCTGGACTCTAATGAAGTTGGCGAGGTAGAGTATTCGGCTGATGCACAGATTTATACATTTACAATCTCTTCAAAAGCAGATACAAACAATATACTAAATAGCACAGTATTTACAATTGACCAGGTTAACGGCAAAATTTTCAACAAAGAGTTGCTACCTTATCAATTTAATGTAGACAGTGTTACAATTAATTTAAGAGGCTCAAGTGCTTACTCTTCATTGAATAACGTAAAATTGAGTTTCAGCGGTTCAGATGATGTAGTATGGTCTCAATCAGATTCTGTAGGAATAAATACTTTATATAGAATTACCACAACTGCGCCTGATGGCGAAACAACTAAAAGATATGACTTTCAATTGAATGTGCATGACAAGGATCCATATATCTTGTCTTGGGAAAATATATCTCATGGTTATATCACTCCAACTATTTCTGATCAAAAAACTATATCTTACAATAACAGATTTATAACATATTTCATCTCTAATGGAGCTATTAGTGCCGTCTCTTCATCATCAAATGATGGAGCAAACTGGACTACTGCTAATATTAGTGGATTACCACCTAATGTATTACTATCTTCATTAAGCGTTTCTGAAGATGCACTATATATTTTAGATGAGACCAATAGAGTTTTTAATTCTATAGATGGCTTTACGTGGTTTTTGACAATTACAGAATTTCCAATAATTGCAAATTACGGCATACTTCCTTCAGACATCAATGGAAAAAGTCTTGTGATTATTGATGACAACAGCACATATAAATTTGCTCAAACAGACGATTTTACGAGTTTCAGCATTATGCAAATGGGCTCAAATACAAGTATTTCCGAATTTCCTTTAAAAGACTTCTCATCAATAAGCATAAACAGCTCAACCTCATATACAATAAAATATCTAATTATTGCAGGAGGTTTAAAAGCTGATAACACACCTAATAATGATATCTGGATTATTCAGGAAAATAACGGTAAGATATCGAATTTAAAATCGAAGAAAACCGGTGTGGCTTCATTATCCGAAAGCACATTGTTTTATTACGATAATAATATTTATCTATTAATAAACTCAATGGGAATTAATAACCTATTATTCTCAGATAATTTTGGACTTGAATGGAAGCCGACTGGCATAAATCAATCACTTCCGACAGAAATGGATTTTAGAAAAAAAACATCGGTAATAACTGATGATAATAACAATATATGGATATTCGGAGGAGTATCTGAAACCCAAACCCAATTAGATGATGTGTGGAGAGGGAAACTTAATAAATTTGCTCAGGATTAATAAATTAATCACTCTGCTAACGATTTCATTGACGTTTTTCTTTTCTAATAAATCTTACTCACAAGAGTATAAATATGAGATTGGAGGAGCGCTAGGTACTTCGTCATACATGGGTGATATTAATAAAACAAATCTGTTTTTAAATCCTGGATTAAGTGGAGGTGCTATATTCAGATACAATATGACATTCAACTGGTCAATTAAATTTAGCCTATTGGCAGGAAATGTATCTGGAAAAAGCATTAATTCAGGGTATAAATTTCCTTTTGAAAAAGAGGCAATTTTCACTCGCAATTTTGCAGATTTAGGGGCACAAATAGAATTTAATTTTTTACCTTATAGCGATAAATACACCTATATTGGAACAAGACCATATACACCATATGTTTTTGCAGGTACGGGGGTTACTTACGCTGATGGTAATAATAATTTTATAGGGCTTAATTTACCTTTTGGCTTAGGATTTAAATATAAATTAAAAAATAGATTGAATATTGGACTTGAATTATCTCTGCGCAAACTTTTTGACGATGACTTTGATGTTACCGACAATGAGCCTGATTGGAGTTTACATAGCCCTTTCGGAATTTATAGCAGTAAGCTAAAAAACAGAGATTGGTATTCACTCACGATGATTTTCTTGACATGGGAGTTTAGCCCTCGGGTAGATCCTTGTCACGGGATGTAACAAATTAGCCGTATTAAATATGTCGATTTTTGACAATATAGATTACACTCGCATTCCTACACATACAGCCATTATTATGGATGGAAACGGTCGTTGGGCAACCAACAAAGGACTTGAAAGAGGTGAAGGACACAGAGAAGGCATAAGAGCTATAACTAGGGTAGTAGAGGCTGCTTCCAAAATTTCTATTAAGTATTTAACACTATATGCTTTCTCTACAGAAAATTGGAAACGACCAATTGAAGAAGTTAATGGTCTCATGGATCTTATGGTTTATGCTATTAGTCAAGAGACAGAGAACCTAAAGAAGAATGGTGTTAAAATAAACTGCATAGGAGATATGAATCGTTTACCTGAATATGCTAGTAACGCTCTTAAAGAGTGTATCTATCAAACCAGAGAAGGCGAAAAACTAACTTTAATAATCGCTTTAAGTTACTCTTCCAAATGGGAGTTAACCGATGCTACAAGAAAAATTGCAAATGATGTAACAAAAGGAGATTTAAAGATAGACGATATAAGTGAAGAAACCATAAGTATGTATCTTACAACCCGAAGTATTCCAGATCCGGATCTTCTAATTCGTACAGGTGGTGAACAACGTATTAGTAACTTTATGTTATGGCAATGTGCTTATGCCGAATTTTACTTTACCGATGTTTACTGGCCAGAATTTAGAGAAAACGATTTATTTGATGCTGTTATCGAATTTCAAAGAAGAGAAAGACGATTTGGCAAAATAAGTGAATAGGTAGATTGCGACGAAAAGTAAGCGAAAAGAAATTAAAAAATAATGTTGAAGAGAATAATAAATTTACTTCTATTACTCACACTGTTTTCACAGAATTATCTATTGGCACAAACCAATGATTCAACAAATGTTGCTGTGAGTAGTGACCTTACTGTGAATTATACTGCAGCACCAAAGAAGTATTATATAGCCGATATAGCAGTTACCGGTGTTGAAGAAACTATGTATGCTGGTCAGGAATTTGTATTGATCAACTTTGCAGGATTATCCAAAGGACAAGAGATTCAAATCCCTGGAGAAGATATTTCAAATGCTCTTAAAAGATTTTGGCGTCAGGGATTATTTTCTGATGTTAAAATATTTCAGACTGATATCCAAGGAGACAGTGTTTGGTTAGAAATTAAATTGACCGACCGACCTCGTGTTTTAGATATTCGGTATACAGGAATAAAGAAAAGCGAACAAGACGACATAGAAGCGAAAATTGGATTTGTAAAAGGAATTCAAATAACTCCTCCACAAATAGATAGAGCAGAGCTTTTTATAAAAGAATACTACGACGAGAAAGGGTTTGGTGATGCTGAAGTAAGACTTTTGCAGCATCCTGACACCACTGGTAAAAATCAAGTTGTTCTTGAAATTGTAGTTGACAAGAAAGAAAAGCTTAAGGTTAATAATATCAGTATTGTTGGTAATGAAGCTCTCTCTGATCGAACTTTAAAGAGAGCAATGAAAAAGACAAATGAAAAAGGTAAACTTTTGAATATTTTTCGTGCTAAAAAGTTTGTTGATGAACTCTATCAAGAAGATATTCAAAAACTATTGAGCAAATATCACGAAGAGGGATACAGAGATGCCGAAATATTAAAAGATACTGTATATAAATTTGATGATAAAACAGTTAATATTGAAATTGAACTTGAAGAGGGTCCTATTTATCATATTCGCTCAATCAATTGGGTAGGCAACACTCAATATCCATCTGCACAGCTCTCATTATTACTTAATATGGAATCTGGTGATATTTATAACCAGAAAAAACTGGAAGAGAGATTAGTGGTTGATGAAGATGCAGTAGTAAACCTTTATCAAAACAATGGGTACCTGTTTTCAAATATCGATCCAATAGAAATAAATATAGAAAACGATTCTATTGATTTAGAGCTTAGAGTTGTTGAAGGTCCAAAAGCAACTATTAAAAAGGTCATTATTCAAGGTAACGACAGACTTTATGAAGATGTAATTCGTAGAGAATTACTTACTAAACCGGGTGCAGTATTTAGTAAAGACGATTTACTACGTTCTGTAAGAGAAATTGCTCAGACGGGGCATTTCGACCCAGAGGCATTATCAGCTGATATTTCCGGAGGTATTAATCCTAATCCGGAAGATGGTACAGTTGATATCACTTATCCGTTAACTTCTAAAGGAAACGATCAAATAGAATTTTCTGCTGGATGGGGTGTAACCGGACTTGTGGGAAAATTAAGCTTAAAATTGAATAACTTTTCTCTTAGAAATATGCTAAATCCTGAAATGCATAGGGGTATAATTCCTCAGGGAGATGGACAAACACTAGTATTAAGTGCACAAACTAATGGAAGATATTATCAATCATATCAGTTTCAATTTGTTGAACCATGGTTCGGGGGTAAAAGACCTAATCATTTTTCTTTGAATGTATACTATTCGAGATATACAGGATTAAATACCGACTATTATCAACAAAACACTAATCCATATATGTATGGTTATGGAGGATATCCTGGCTACGGTGGTGGTTACGGTGGTGGATATGGTGGCTACGGTGGATACGGTGGATACGGTGGATACGG
This sequence comes from Fermentimonas sp., assembly GCA_015478775.1. Classification (GTDB taxonomy): domain Bacteria; phylum Bacteroidota; class Bacteroidia; order Bacteroidales; family Dysgonomonadaceae; genus Proteiniphilum. Next base: position 570,430 of record JADMKP010000007.1, read on the forward strand.
TCAAGACTTAGCAGAATATGCCGCAGATCCGGATCAGGTATTTAATATTTTTGGTGCATCATTCGGATATGGTAAACGACTAGAATGGCCTGATGACTATTTTCAAATAATGGCACAATTTGGGTTCCAAAGGTATGGTTTAAAAAACTGGTCATATAACCGCTTCCCTTTCCAAACTGGTACAAGTAATAGTATTACATTAGGTTTAACTCTTTCCAGAACCTCTATTGATAATCCAATATATACTAGAAATGGTTCTGAATTCTCTTTGAGTGTTAACGCAACGCCTCCTTTTTCACTTTGGGATGGTAGAGATTATGCAAGTATGAGTGATAATAATTCCGACAAATATAAATGGAATGAATATCATAAGTGGAAGCTTAAAATGAGAACATATACGCCACTTACACCATTAACAGTAACACGTACACCAGTAATAGCAACTAGGGCAGAATTTGGGATACTTGGTCATTATAACAAAAACAAACTCACTCCTTTTGAAACCTTTGATGTCGGAGGAGATGGTATGACAGGTTACACAAGCAGTTTTGCTACTGAAACTATTGCTTTGAGAGGTTATGAGAACAATTCAATTGCAATGCAGTCACGCGCATATACTAGATTGGGACTTGAGCTGCGTTATCCCTTTATTCTTGAACCTAATTCCACTATTTATGGAGTTGCCTTCCTCGAAGCAGGTAACGCTTGGATGAATCTACGTGACATTAATCCATTCGACCTAAAACGTTCTGCTGGTGCAGGTGTAAGAATATTCCTTCCTATGATTGGATTAATGGGTATAGACTGGGCTTATGGATTTGACACTGTTTATGGAACCGGATTCAGAGATCGAGGAGGTAGTCAATTCCATTTCATCATTGGTCAGGAGTTCTAATTATTTAACAATCTTTATCTTGATGATAATAAACATTTCACTGTAAAGCACGTCTTATATAACAACTAAAAGAGACTAATTATGAAGAAAATTGTTTTATTAATCAGCTTATTCATTTCTTTATCTATAGGTAGTGCCTGGGCGCAACAATATGCATTTATAGATATGGAATACATTCTGAACAGAATACCGGCATTTGAAAATGCCAACGAGCAAATCGAAGACTTATCAAAACAATGGCAAGTTACAATCGACAAAGAAGTTGAAGTAGTTAATGCTATGTATAAGAAATATCAAAGTGATTTGCCTTTGTTGAGGGGTGAAGAGAAAACAAAACGAGAGAATGAAATTGTAGCTAAAGAAAACGAAATTCAAGAGATTCGAAATAGATATTTTGGATCTCAAGGCGAACTTTTTCTACAACAAGAGAAATTAATCAAACCAATTCAAGATAATATCTATGAAGCAGTGAAAGAGTTGTCAGTTGATAAAGGTTATACAATGGTCATTGATAGGGCTTCAGCGACTTCAATTATTTTTGCATCACCCTCAGTTGATATCAGCGACGAAATACTTTCAATATTAGGCTATTAAAAATAAATCGCATATATTTGTACCCAATTTTTTAAAGAATTTAAAATTATAAAATACGAATCATGTTAAAGAAATTATTAATCTTTTTTATTGCACTAGCTCCTATTGCGGCTGTTGCTCAAGATGTGAAAATTGCATACATCAACGCCCAGGAGGTTTTTGCTGCCATGCCAGAAGTGAGCAATATTGAAACGCAATTATCTCAAAAACAAGAACAAATAAACAAAAACGGACAGGCTTTAATTGATGAATTCAACAAGAAAGCCGAAGAATTTGAAGCTTCTTCTGCAACTGCTTCAGAAACTGTAATACAAGATCAACAAAAACAGTTACAATCTATTCAGGAGAGATATCAACTCTTCTTGCAAAATAGTCAGCAAGAGATGAGTCAACTTCAACAACAACTTCTAGAGCCTCTAAATCAAAAAATAGCCGAAGCTATTAAAAGCGTAGGCGATACCAACAACTACACTTTTGTATTTGATGTGTCTACAATGCAATCACCTATTGTTTATGTGAACCCTTCTGCTACAAATATAACACAGGATGTAAAAACTCAGTTAGGCTTATAATAAAAATATATACTATAAATGGGGCTGTCATTAAAATGAACAGCCCTTTTTTATTGTTATTTTCATTCAATGAAAACTTCTTAACTTTTTTGTTTAAATGATCATTAAGATCAAGAAGTATTTGAATTCATTGTTGACGAGTGTGATGCTATTATGGAGCATCTCCCTGTAAAGTACTCAAACCTTTCAGATGCTGCCAATAGCGAAACAGGACGTTTGAGTAGTATAGCTGTAATGCACTTAAAGCAAGAACTCAGTTATATAGAGCTAGTCCACTTTTAATGTAGATAACGATAAGCAATTATGGAAAGATGCTGCCTTATCTTCAAAAGTAGTAATTGAATTATTGCAAGTAGGTCCTGAGCATATAAAAGTGTTAATTAGTAATGATGGTAATAACTGGATTGAAAAAGCAGAGTATACATCTGGTTTACCTTCTGCATCAAAGGCAATATATAATTCACCAGTGATTATAAATTCAAACCCATTCACTAAAGTTAGTTTTTCTATAACAAAAACATTTGGTGACAGACAATATTTCAATCTTGCTGAGTTTATGCTTTATAACGTGCAAATTGACATTTATGATCCTGAAATTTGAACTTAATTATATAAGAAAAATGAAAAACTATTTTTTTAGCATTCTACTTGTAGGTTTTTATTTATTGAATATTGGTTGTGGTGCAAATTCATCTCTTAATAAAAATAAGAATGACGCAGTTATCACTTCCAGAGATGAAGCAATCGAAATCCTGCATAAAGTAAATGATGCATGGCAATTAAACAAGCCTGAACATGAAAATGCTTTCTGGCATAGAGCTGCATACCATACTGGTAATTTGGCTGCCTACGAAGTTACGAAGGAACAAAGGTATCTTGATTTTTCAACCTCATGGGCTAAACAAAATGAATGGAAAGGTGCAAAAACAGACAATCGTAGCAATTGGAAATATTCCTATGGCGAGACAGATGACTTCGTCCTATTTGGTGATTGGCAAACCTGTTTTCAAGTTTATGCAGATTTGTACAATCTTGATCCCGCTGATTATAAAATTGCTAGGGCTATAGAGGTGATGGAGTATCAGATGAGCACTGAGCAAAACGATTATTGGTGGTGGGCAGACGGACTGTACATGGTGATGCCTGTAATGACTAAATTATACAACATTACTGAAAATGATCTTTATTTAAGTAAACTATACGAATATTTCAGTTTTGCGAAGGAACTGATGTATGATGAAGAGAGTGGACTGTTTTATAGAGATGCCAAGTACATTTACCCTGAACATAAAACTAATAATGGGAAAAAAGATTTCTGGGCAAGAGGTAACGGATGGGTATTTGCGGGACTGGCCAAAGTATTAGAAGATTTACCATTAAATGATATACATAGAGATGAGTATTTCCAGGTATATCAAACTATGGCAGAGTCACTAAAGAATTCGCAACAAGACGAAGGATACTGGAGCAGAAGTATAATTGATTTACAACATGCACCCGGTTATGAAACCAGCGGTACTGCATTTTTTGTGTACGGATACTTGTGGGGACTGAATAATGGTTATCTGAATGAGCAGGAGTATTTACCAACTGTAGAAAAAGGGTGGGAATATCTAACCGAAATTGCTCTTCAGGAAAATGGTCTTGTGGGTTATGTACAACCAATTGGTGAAAGAGCAGATCAACACAACAATGTAGGTCCTAAAACAACATCAGACTTTGGAGTTGGCGCCTTCTTACTTGCTGCAAGTGAGATGGTAAAACATGCCGAATCAAAAACATCTTTTACTCCGGGTGCAATTTGGAGAGATAATCAGGGTAATCATATCAATGCACATGGTGGTGGTATCATACATCATGAAGGAACTTACTACTGGTATGGCGAACATAGACCTAATAGTGGTTATATCACAGAAAAGGGTGTAACGTGTTACACCTCGAAGGACCTGTATAATTGGAAAAATGAAGGAGTAGTACTCAAAGTTTCTGAAGATGAAAATAGTCCTATAGTAAAAGGTTGTATTATCGAACGTCCTAAAGTTATATTTAACAAGAAGACGGATAAATTCGTTATGTATTTCCATCTTGAGCTCAAAGGACAAGGTTACGCAGCCGCAAGATACGGTGTGGCAGTAAGTGATTCACCAACCGGACCTTTCACTTATCTTAAATCATCAAGAGTAAATGCTGGGCACTATCCTTTAAATATGTCAGAAGAAGAAAGACAATCGACCGTACAGTTAAGCGATTTCGATAGCTGGTGGACTCCTGAATGGAGGCGTGCCATAGAAGAAGGTGGTCATGCTCGTCATGACCTAGAAGGTGGTCAGATGTCGCGTGATATGACTCTTTTTGTTGATGATGATAATAAAGCATATCATATTTATGCCGCAGAAGAAAATCTGACACTAAATGTTGCTGAACTTTCCGATGATTACCTTGAGCATACCGGACGTTACATCAGGGTTGCCCCAGGCGGCCACAACGAAGCTCCAGCGATATTTAAAAAGGATGGTCGTTATTTTATGATCACTTCCGGCTGTACAGGATGGGAACCCAATGCTGCTCGTCTGCTCGTTGCTGATGACATCATGGGCGAATGGACAGAATTCCCTAATCCTGCAAAAGGAAAAGGAGCACATCGTACGTTTGAGTCACAAAGTACATATATCTTACAGGTTGAAGGGAAAAAAGACGCTCTTATTTTTATGGCAGACAGATGGAGACCTGGAAATTTAGGTGACAGTCGTTACATCTGGTTGCCCATACATTTCGAAAACGGATATCCAATTCTAAAGTGGATGGACAATTGGTCTCTAGAGACTTTTGACGAATTGCTTCCTGATAAAAGTGAACCCAAATCATATGCAGGCTACAACCTTGTATGGAATGATGAGTTTGATATAAATGGTGCTCCCGACAGCAATGTATGGTCGTTCGAAAAGGGTTTTGTTCGCAATAATGAACTACAATGGTATCAGGAAGATAATGCAGTTTGCAAAGATGGCATCCTAACAATTACTGCTCGAAGTGAAGACAGAAACAACCCTATATATGATGCTAACAGCGACTTCTGGGCTCATAAAAGAGAAAAGATAAAATATAGTTCTTCTTCAATTAAAACTCAGGGTAATAAAGAGTTTAAATATGGTCGTTTCGAAATAAGGGCAAAAATTCCTACAGCAGGTGGTTCCTGGCCCGCAATATGGACTTTAGGAACCGAAATGGAATGGCCTTCTAATGGTGAAATCGACATCATGGAATATTACCGAATTGAAGGTGTACCACATATCCTTGCTAATACAGCCTGGGGGACAGATACAAGATTTAATGCAAAATGGGATAGTTCTGCCACACCGTTCTCAAATTTCACAGACAAAGATCCAAAATGGGCAGATAAATTTCATATCTGGAGAATGGACTGGGATGAAGAAACTATTAGACTTTATTTGGATGGTGAGCTACTTAACGAGACGCTCCTCAGTGAAACCATTAACGGTTCACTAGGTAATCATAAAAACCCGTTTATGCAACCACACTATATTTTGCTAAATTTAGCAATTGGTGGCCGCCATGGAGGAACATTAGATGAAGATGCATTTCCTTTAAACTATGAAGTAGATTATGTAAGAGCATATCAAAAAAAATAAACTGATAATAAGTACTATAATATTTTTTCAAAGATCTAATTACAAATAAGTAATTGTTGGGCTTTAAAATTAAAAGGGGCTGTTTCTTAAGTGAAACGCCCCTTTGCATTTTTTGATTCTGAATTAAACCTGATTCTACATCCCTTTAATTACTAAAATTGGAGTATCTGAATGAAATAACATTCTACGTGCAATTCCTGGATTAAACATCCTTGCAAAAATATTCCTCCTTGAATTTGACAATGAGATCATGTCAATATTGTTTTCCGCCGCAAACTTTTCCACCGATTCTTCTAAATTCTCTGATGGATCTATTAATCGGTATTCAGTCTCAATTTGAGGATATTCCTCAGAAAGGTAATTTTGGAGACCTGATAATTTAATTTCATTCCATACATCATCTTTTTTTGCAATATGAGCAAGAAATAATTTTATTGGATATGGTTTGAAGAACTTCATCATAATATCAAAAGCCTTAAATTCTCGCTCTTGAAAATTTGTAAGAAAAACCAATTTATTTATCTCCGATAAATTTCTTACTTTGGCATCTTCAGGCACTGCAAATATTGGTATTTTACATCCATCCATTACTTCTGCTGTTACACTACCAATTAAATCAAGTTCTTTTGCATTTTTACCTTTCGTTCCCATTACAATAGCTACAGGCTTCATCTTTCTTGAATATGAAATTATTTCTTCCTCAGGTAAACCCTCTGCAAGTATAGTAGTATATGTCACATTTGGAAAATATCCGGTTGAAATATATTCATCTATTTTTTTATTGAGTATTTTCATTTCCTGCTCAGTTTTTCTCCTAACATCTTGATATAAATCTTTATCAGTAGCAGGTAAGGTAAATGCATCACTAAATGGCATTGCTGCAGGATAGAAAGGAGTAAAGAAAGCGTGCATCAATTTCACACTACAATTCAAATCTTTGGCAAGCTTAAACCCGAATTCGCACGTTAGTAATGTGTAATTGGAGAAATCTACTGGTATTAATATTTCTTTGTTGACCCCATCTTCCTCTTCTTCAACTTCAACCACTTTAGAAGTAAAATCAACCTGCTCTATTATTCTCAGAGCTCGTTGTAAATCTCTTTCCTTGATTCTGACGCGGACACTGCCCGGAATGGACGGTTCTATTAGATTTATTCCATGAATAACAGATTCAATACCCTCAGACTCTAATATAGTTTTTAAAATCTGTGCTTTCTCATAAGTGTGAATAGCTACTGTTACTAGTCTGTTCTCGTTTTGCTGGTTTTCCTTTTTATCTCCTTGCATAATATTGAATTTTACATATCTCAAATATTATTTGATGATATAGGATTTATAGAAAATAAAAGAAACCAATATTTGGTATTTTAAAACAATTATTGGTTTCTTTTTTCGATTGTTATTCTGCTTGTTCTGTTTGTTCTGCTTCAACAGGATCGGGTTCAGGATAATCATCAAGTCCCAATATTTTTAATGCCTTATCAAAAATTGTAGTATCATCCAATACAACTATCCCACCATCTGGTCCTGGTTCAATGTGAATACCTGCACTTCTGCCCTCTTTGTAATTGTATCCGCCAAAATAGTTTCTCACAGTTTCCGGCTTCATATCAAGCTGTGTTGCTATCTGACGGATACTACCATCGGGTAGCTTGTCTTTCAGTTCTCTTAAATCGTTAAATGAAATTGTTCTTGCCATGGCTTATCATTTTTATGTTTAAAATTCATTCTAACCTCTTATCATGCCCTAAACTTACTAAAAAATAAAGATACTCCAAACAATTATAAGATAATATTTATAAATTGATACCTTTCAAGTATTATAACAAAATTCAATGAGGTAAAGTTGATAATATAGAACTAAAGCAAATCAGCATTATTATATATATTAAAATAAATATGGAAAGAATCTTACCATTATTCGAACTGTATATAGCCATATTGTTAATATCGCATGTGCTTTTCAAAAGTGATTTTTTCAATAAAATTAAAATAGAATAAAAGATTACTGCTAAAAAAGTTCCTACAATAATTCCAGCTATTATATCCGAAATAAAATGTACTCCCAGATATATTCTAGTGTAACTGTTTAATGTTGCCCAGAAAATAGATATAATAGTAAACCATCGATATTTGAATGATAAAGAAAGAAAAGCTGCAAGTCCAAAAGAATTAGTTGCATGACCCGATATAAATCCGAATCTACCACCTTTATAACCATTTATTATATCTACCTGATTCATGAAATCGGGATGGTGAGTAGGCCTAAACCTTTCAAATAGAGGTTTAAATAAAGAAGAAGATACTTGGTCACTAGCAACGAATACAAGAATTAAAATAATGGTAACAAGAAATCCTAATTTAAATGGTGTTTTATAAAAGAGAATAAAGATAATAAATAGGAATAATGGTATCCATACATACCTACCCGATAATGTCCACATTATATTATCCAGAATTATAGATTCACTTCCGTTAAGTGCAAAGAAAAAATCTCTCTCTAAAGGCAAAAGACCTTCAATAGCTCTTTTCATATATTAGATCACAATTAAGAGTAGTTATATTTATATTATCTCATTCTTTATATTATCTCAATATTATCTTTATTAGTCCAACCTACACTTCCGTTATCTATTTCTATTTCGTACCAGTTTCCATCGCTGCTTTTAACTTTCACTTTAGAGCCTTCATGAAGCTCAAAAAGTTCATTACTGTTAAGATCCGGAGAAGCATGAACACCAGCTGCACCAACCATAACTATTGCATTGTCTCCAAGTATTTGTTCTCTCTTCTGGCTAAAAGAAAATATATTGAAAATAATCACTAAAAGAAATAGAACAATAAAAGAATAAAAAGCAGTTTTCCTAATCCACAGTACATTTAAAAATAAAAAGACTGCTATTGATAAAACAGCCAAAACAAAAAAGACAATTGCAATGATTGCCCATTCGTTCGAGCTATATAAGTTACGAATTGCCTTAAACCAATTAGAAATAAAGATATCCCCGGCAGGAGTAATACGGTCTACTTTACGATTATTAGCAAAACGTAGATTATGACGTATATCACTGTCCCCCGGATCAAGCAGTAATGCTCTCTCAAAGTTTAGTATTGCTTTCCCTAGCTGGTTGTCTCTGTAGTAAGCATTACCTAAATTGTAATAAAGTTGTGCCGAAACCTTATTATTAGAAATTGATTCGTTAATTACTTTCTCATATAGTTCAATACTTGTTTTAAAATCGCCACTTCTATATGCGTCGGCTGCCGACGATGCCAAATTACTATCTACGCCTCCTTTATTTAAAATTATAGAAGTGTTTACAGGCTCTTCAATTATATCAGTATCTTGAGCTGATATAAAAGGTGTCGTAAATATTACAATCGTTAATAATAACGAGAGCATTGGTAATTTATTGGCTTTTCTCTTTTTCAGTCTATCCTCCATCTGACCTATTGCATCAAGTGTATCATGATAAATTCTATCCATCTCCGCATCACTTTCCACTTGTGCATAGCGTGCAAATTCGCATGTATCAAGTATATTCATAAAGTTATTTGCCAAATCTCCACTTATCCCATTTTTTAATAACTCTGTCTCGATAATATCTTTAGAAAGTTGGGCAACAGGTATTGCTAGTTTGTCGCTAAAATAGCCCCATATAGCCCTTAACACCTCATCGTAGAAATTCTCCTTATTGTGCTCTCTCAAATATTTTTCTGCAAGTTTTAAACGTTTAATAGCTATTTTAGTAGCTTTCTTATTACGCATTAGAGCAACATTTGCATTTTCTTTGGCTTTTTTCCTGTTGATTATGAAGTAAATAATTAATAATAAAATTGGAAAAAAATACCATAACCAGTAATTTATTGACCCCACAAAGAAATTGCTCATAGATACAAAACTTGGTTCACTAGTCTTTAAGAATCGTATATCCTGTTCTACCTTAACATCTTGTTGATTGACAAAATTAGTTGCAGAAGTACTTCCAGGATCCCCCTTTGCTATTTGCAAATTATATTCCGGAGTAGAGAGTGTTTGGTAAGAATTTGTGTTAAGATCAAAATAACCAAATTCAACAGAAGGAATAGTATATGACCCTTCATATCTGGGTATAGCCATATACTCAATCACCCTTATTCCAGTTAACCCGTTAGTAGTAACATTAAGCGAATTAGTAATCACTGGATCGTATACCTCAAAATTATTAGGAAAATGCACCTCTGGGCTACGCAATAACTTCATATTACCTGTTCCCGATATCTCAAGACGCAAAGTAATTGCTTCGTTTGCTTTAATTTCTGTGGAACTGATGCTTGGATTAAGTGTAAACGTTCCCACTGCGTTTGAATAATTTAATGGCTTATTCCCTGAAAGAGGCTTTACATTTACATTCAGAGGGTTAGTAACAATGTTCTTTCTCACATCTGCCATAAGTTCCTGAGAACCAAAAAATGTAGAAACACTTTTCCCAGATGGAACTGAAAACACCATCTCTATAGATCCTGATGGAATAGTGATCTGACCTGATCTTTGTGGAAATAACAATGTTTTTCGTAAATCGGCTGTATAATAATTCCTTCCATTATATCTTTCCATTTTCAATTGTTGATTTGAAGGCATTTCAACCTCTTCAACCATAAAACCCTCGAATTCCGGAAATTGAATTCTCCCAAAATTTACAACATTCAAAGTTGTGTATAATCTGAATGTTACAGTAAATCCTTGTTGTTCAAATGGGCTGTTATTAGAAACTATAGCCCTAATAAATGCATCGCTTTCGGAAACAGTAGCAGAACTAGCTGTTGATGTACCACTGTTATTTCCTGAACTACTTGTCCCTCCTTGAGAAGAACTCTTGTCGGGAGGCAATACCTCAATAGAAAGTGAATTAGACTGGTAATTACTTCCTTTCACATTAATTGAAGCAGGTCCAATAGTGAAGCTTCCAGTCTTCTTTGGTACCAAAATATAAGTGTAAGTTACCGATCTCTCAGAAGTAGTTTTTCCATTTATCGTACTTTGACTAAAACTTGTGGAAGTACTGGGTCCGAATAGTACATCAAAATCTGCAATATCGGGAAGTCTAAGATCCTTACCTTCTTCATTAAGAATATAACTCAATCTAAACTGTTCACCCTCAACTACAGTAGCAGGCGCAGAAGCTTTAAAAGCCACTTGAGCTTCAGCTCCAAGTATTGAAATTGAAAAAAAACCAATTAAAAAGAAAAGAAATCTATATATATAGTTTTTGTTGTTCATTGTAATATAAATCGCTTACCAGTTTTTATTTTGTCTCCTGTTATTTTCAGCTTGCTCCTCTCTTTCTTGAGCTTTTATCTGATTTACTTTCTCTTGAGTCTCACGCTCATCCTGCTCTATAGCCTGCAGTAATGCTCTGGCGTTGTCGCGCGACATCTGCTCAGGAGCATCAGGCTGCTCAGCTCGCTTCTCTTGGTCCTGTTGATTTTGAGGAGATTGTTGCTGTTGTTGATCCTGCTCTTCCTGTTGTTGCTCTTGATCATCCTCCCCATCATCCTGTTGTTGCTCTTCATCCTGAATCATTTTCTGAATTACAGCAAGATTATAACGTGTTTCATCATCTTGAGGATTTAATCGCAAAGCCATCTTATACGCTTCCATAGCATCTTTAAGCTCCTTTTTTCTTAGCGAAGCATTTCCAATATTATGCATCCCAGACGATACATTTAAAGGATCTTCTTGCTCAAGTGAGTTAAAGTTATTATAATACTCAATTGCTTTGTCCCACTCTTTTTGATTATATAACGTGTTTCCTAAATTATAATTTGCCTCTTGTGAAGTAGGGTTCTCTTCAATTGCCTTTTCATATAAAGCAGCAGCTTCCGCGTATTTTTGAACTTTATACTCTTTATTACCTTTACGGATATTTTTACGCACCTCTTTTTGTGCTGAAGCTGATATCGGAATCAGTCCCAACATTAAGGTAAAAAATATATATTTTAAAAACATCTGCATATCGTCACTTTTACCGGTTGCTAATAAATACTTTCTCTCAATTATCAGCTGAGTTTAAATTTAGAATTCAATCTTTACTAAAGATTCTAATGTTACTAAAAATAGGATTTTTTTTATCATAGATAAGAATCTCTATAATAAGAATAGCTAGCAAAATCCATGCAAAAACACTAAATTTCTCGTCATATTCCGAATAAGAAAGCGAAGATGTTGTTGTTGTTTCCAATTCATCAAGTTGTGCAACTAGTGCTTGAACAGCATTATTACTATTGTCGGCTCTAATATACATTCCATGCCCACTTTGAGCTATCTCCATACCCATTTGCTCATTCAATCTCGAAACCACAACATTGCCTTCGCTGTCAGTCATAAATTGAGTTCCAAGCTCCGCTGAAGGTATTGGAGCTCCATTTGGAGAACCAATACCTATAACATTAATTTGAACACCTTCTTTGGCAGCTGATGCTGCTATCTCAATAGCGTTTCCCTCGTGATCTTCGCCATCAGTAATAACAACTATTGAACGGCTTATACTCTGATCACTTGAAAATGAAGTCATCCCCAGGTTTATTGCGTCTCCTATGACAGTACCCTGAATTGGCACTAAGCTTGGATCTATGGTATTTAAAAATATTTTAGCAGATTGAGTATCTGAAGTAAGCGGCATCTGCACATAAGCTTCGCCAGCAAATACTATCAACCCCACCTTATCATTACTCCTCACATCAATTAATCTCGATAAAATCTGCTTTGCTCTAGCCAATCTATTTGGTGAAACATCCTCAGTAAGCATTGAATTTGAAACATCAATAGCAATAACCAGCTCTATACCTTCTTTTTCTATAGTTTGCACCTTAGTTCCAAATTGAGGGCGGGAAATCATAAAAATTGCTACGCATAATGCACCAAATATCAGCCAAAACTTAAGATAAGAACGCTTTAGAGATAGCTCCGGCATCATTTTTTTCAATGTTGATAGCGTACCCATTTTCTGTACATCTTTCCGTTTCTTGATGTTCAGATATACGTAAAGGGCAAGCAACAAAGGCATTGCTGTAAAGAACCATAAAAATTCAGGATTTCCGAATCTAAACATTGTATATCATTTGGTTTTTATCTTTTCTATGTAAAAGTATATACTTCATTAAACTTGCTTATAGAACTAAGGAATATTTCTCAACCATGTTCTTCGTAAAAGTAATTCCATCAGTATTAATGCAAGTGCCAGCAACGCAAATGGTAAAAACACCTCCTTACGTTGTGTTACATTTTGCACACTTATAAGATACTTTTCCATTTCATCAATCTCTTCATAAACCTGGCGTAGGCCTTCAGTATCTTGTGCTCTAAAATACTGTCCCCCCGTCATTACTGCAATATCAGTAAGTGTTTTCTCATCAATATCAACAGGCATATTTTGCATTCTTATACCAAAAGGTGTCTGTACAGGAGTTGGGGCCATACCTGTTGTTCCTACACCAACAGTATAAACACGTATACCATATGATCTTGCCAAATCAGCAGCAGTGAGAGGAGCAATTTGTCCACTATTATTTGTACCATCTGTTAGAAGAATCACCACTCTCGAATCAGACTCACTCTCTTTTAGTCTATTCACCGAAGTAGCCAACCCCAAACCTATTGCGGTACCATCTTCAATAATACCAAACTCTATTTCGTTTAGTAAGTTTAATAACACTTTATGGTCTGTTGTAAGAGGGCACTGTGTAAAACTTTCTCCTGCAAAAACAACAAGACCAATATTATCATTCTTTCTATCTGTAACAAATTCAGATGCCACTTTTTTGGCGGCTTGCAAACGATCGGGTTGAAGGTCTTGCGATAGCATCGAACCCGAAACATCAAGTGCCAATACAATATCAATGCCCTGTGTTTCGGTTTCTGCCCAACTATTAACAGACTGAGGACGAGCAATTACTATTATTATTGATGCAATAGATACTACTCTCAACAAAAATGGCAAATGGCGCATATAAACCCTAAACCCCGGCTTCACTCCTTTAAATGCATTTGTAGATGCAAGTTTAAACGAAGCTTGGGTCTTCGATAATCTATATACATACCACGCTATTAGCGGGATAAGCAATAGTAACAGATAAAGATATTTTGGATTTAGAAATACCATTGTTATTACTCTTTATTCAACTCTTCCTTTGTGGGTATAGGATCAGGCTCCTTTGTTTGGTTCACAAAGAAATATGCATTTACCATGCTGAGATCATTCTCATCTGGATATGGCTTATATTTTGCGAATTTAACCAAATCTGCTGTAGATAATATCTGTTTAAGATTGTCATAAACAGAATCCACATCAGATATCTGTCGTATATTATCAAGTATTTCGCCCGATGTCATTTCCATCGCGTTAATTCCTTCTCTTTCATAAATATAACGACGTAAAATATCTGTAAGCTTACTATAAAACTCTTTTTCTCTTCCCTGCAGCCAAATCTTTTCAGATTTTAATTTATCAAGTTCGTTAGCTGCTCTTACATGTGCTGGCAATACTACAGGTGGTGTAAAGAAAAACCCTTTTTTCTTTTTATTTACTATCAAATAAATAATAAGACCAATTAGTGCTAATAAAAGCGCAATACCAATTACCAACCACAAAATCCATAGAAAGTCAGTCCATACAAAAGGTGCTTTCTTAATGGGCTTTATCTCATTAATTTGAAGTTGCTTAAAATCGATAGAATCAGTTTCACCTCTATTAATTTTATCCAAATAACTCAGAGTAGAATCCGAAAGTTCGGGTGAAGTAACTTTTAATCCAAAAGAATTAGAATAGATAGTATCAGTTCCATCAAATATTGGCAAAGAAGGCACATAATACAGAGTAGAATCAAAAGATGTAACAACATATTTAAAATTAAGAGTCATTACATTATTCTCTATAACTGTATCGGGTGGGAGCATTGCTATAACTTCAATACCTGGAATGATCTCTTTCTCATATACAGGAAAAGAAATTACTTTATCTTTAGGTGTAATTACCTTCAGATCTATTAAAGCCTGTTCTCCAATTAATATCTCTGTTGGTTGAATTGTTGCATGGGCCGATGCCCGCTGACCCACCACTGGAGTGGCTACAAATACTGAAAGAGCAATAAATATTACCCCCTTGATAAATTTTATATGTAACCCACTTCTATTCAAAACTTTCTCCTTTTCTGAAACAGTTGAAGTAAAGATTTAACGTAATCGCCTTCTGTAGAGATAGACACACTATCAACACCACTTTGTCTGAATGCTATATTTTTATTATTTTGAAGATTCCTCCACCATAAATCATATTGGTTTCTAACTTTTTTAGAGGATGTATCAATCCACCTTTCATAACCAGTCTCAGGATCTCTTACTTTCATTAAACCCACTGGCACCAATTTAGTACTAAGCTCATCAAAAACCTGTATAGCTACTACATCATGTTTATTATTTGCAATCTGCAAAGCTTTACTATAGTCTTGCTGATCTATATAGTCGGAAATCAAAAATGCCGTACACCTTTTCTTTATGGCATTGGTCATGTATCTCATAACCATATTCAGATCCGTGCCATTGCTATCGGGCTCAAAACCCAAAATCTCACGAATTATAAACAAAATATGTTTTCTTCCTTTTTTAGGAGGAATAAATTTTTCAACCTTATCGCTAAAAAAGATTACTCCAATTTTATCATTATTTTGAATAGCAGAAAAAGCCAGAGTAGCCGCTATTTCTGCCACCATATCGCGTTTTAATACAGATTTAGATCCAAAACCCAGACTTTCCGATACGTCAATCAATAACATAACGGTAAGCTCACGTTCTTCCTCAAAAATTTTAATGAAGGGCTTATTATACCGAGCAGTAACATTCCAGTCGATATCTCTCATATCATCGCCATACTGATACTCTCTAACCTCTGAAAAAGCCATACCTCTACCTTTAAATGCAGAATGATACTCACCGGCAAATATATTCCGTGAGAGCCCTCTAGTTTTAATCTCGATATGTCGAACTTTTTTTAGTAGATCAGTAGTCTCCATCAACTTCAGCCTTTTTTAAGGTACCTCAACCTTATTAAGAATCTCACTGATAATCTCTTCTGAAGTGAGATTGTTTGCCTCTGCCTCATAAGTCAGTCCAATACGATGACGAAGGACATCGTGGCATACGGCTCGTATATCTTCAGGAATAACATATCCTCTTCGTTTGATAAATGCGAATGCACGAGCAGCCAAAGCTAGATTTATAGAAGCACGTGGCGATGCTCCAAACTCAATCATATCTTTTAAACCTGCCATACCGTACTGATCGGGAAAACGGGTTGCAAAGACAATATCTACTATATATCTGCTAATCTTTTCATCAATATATACCTCACGAACAATTTTACGAGCTTCTAAAATCTCATTAATGGATATTACAGGCTTGTCAACAACAACGGGTTCAAAAATATTTTGCTGAATAATTCTTTTCTCCTCCTCTTTCGTAGGATATGAAATTATCACCTTTAGCATAAAACGGTCCACCTGAGCTTCTGGCAAAGGATATGTACCCTCTTGTTCTATTGGGTTTTGTGTAGCCATAACAAGAAAGGGCTCAGGAAGCTTGTAAGTCTTCTCTCCAATTGTAACATTTCGCTCTTGCATTGCTTCAAGCAGAGCACTCTGCACCTTTGCCGGAGCACGGTTTATTTCATCCGCAAGCAAGAAGTTTGCAAATACCGGACCATGCTTTACCATAAACTCCTCATTTCGCTGGCTATATATCATAGTTCCCACGACATCTGCAGGCAATAAGTCGGGTGTAAACTGTATACGACTATATTTTGAATCAACTAGCTGGGCAAGTGTTTTAATAGCAAGCGTTTTTGCTAAACCGGGAACTCCTTCTAGCAGAATATGCCCATCAGATAGCAATCCAATCAGCAATGACTCAACCAGATGTTTTTGTCCTACTATCACCTTGTTCATCCCTGCAACCAGCGTTTGAACAAAGGCACTCTTCTGTTCGATTCTCTCGTTTAACTCTTTAATATCGGCAACTTGACTCATATGCAAACTGTTAAATTGTATGGTTGTTTCTGGAGATACAAATTTAAGAATGTTAAATTGGTTTCATAGTGTTTTGGGGTTAAAAATAATTAAGGTTCAATCCACTTTATACCAAATACATTCTCAAACGAATTCTTCATTATTTCAGAGACCTCTTTAAGGTCTACTTTCATATTTAACTCTTTCTCCATTGAGGTAACACCACGATCAGTAAAACCACACGGATTTATATAATCGAAATAGGAAAGATCGGTATTCACATTTAAAGCAAGTCCATGCATAGTTATGTATCTGCTTGCTTTCACGCCAATAGCACAAATTTTTCTTGCTTTTATGCTATTCTCTGCATCTAGCCACACGCCCATAGCCTTTCCATCTTTTTCTCCTTTTATGCCAAATGATTTCAAGGTTTCAATAACTACGTCCTCCAACATAGATATATAGCTTTTAATGCCAATATAAAACTCTTCCAAATCAATAATCGGATAAACAACTATTTGCCCTGGCCCGTGATAAGTGATATCACCACCTCTATCTATCTCATGCAAATCAATACCTCTGCTTTCACAAATATTCCTTGCAATTAAAAGATTCTGCTTGTTGCCACTTTTACCAAGCGTATAAACGTGGTCATGTTCACAAAAAAGGAGATACTGTTTTGCTAAAACAGTATCTCTTATTTCGTTTTCTTCCGTAGAGGAAGTTTGCAATAACTCAATTCTGCGTTTCTCAGATTTTAAAGCTTTTGCTTTAATTAATTTTTGAAAGATCTCTTCCTGATAATCCCAAGCTTTTTTGTAACGTATCTTTCCCAGATCTTCAAGCACAACTTCCTTACTCATAAAATTCAGTACTCCTCTTTTTTCTCGAATTTATATTAATTAAATATGTCTCTCGGCCCTGTAAGAAGAACGTACAAGTGGTCCGCTTTCAACAAACTGAAATCCTTTTTCAAGACCAACCTCCTTGTATTTCAAGAACTCCTCTGGCGTAACATATCTCTTTACGGTAAGATGCTTTTTGGTAGGCTGCAGATATTGACCAATTGTTAGTACTTTACAACCAACATTAATCAAATCATCCATCGTTTCAAACAGCTCATCTTCAGTTTCTCCCAATCCCAACATAACACCCGACTTAGGCTTTGCCTTACCACTCTTAGCAATTGTTTCTATAGTCTTAAGGCTGATATCATACTTAGCACGACTACGTACTTTTGGAGTTAACCTTCTCACCGTTTCCATATTGTGAGATACAATATTTGGGCCCGAGTCGATAACTATATTTATAAGTTCCTCAATGCCATTGAAGTCGGGAATTAATGTCTCCAAAGTTACCGTAGAGTTTACTTCTTTCACACGCCTAACTGTTGTAGCCCAAAACTTGGCTCCACCATCGGGCAAATCGTCTCTATCAACACTTGTAAGTACCACGTGTCTCAAATTCATGCTTTTTATACTCTCAGACAATCTATCGGGCTCGTCCCAATCAATAATACCTTGAGGGCTGCCGGTTTTTACGTTACAAAACCTGCATGCACGGGTGCAAATATCCCCTAAAATCATAAAAGTTGCTGTGCCCCTGCCCCAACATTCCGACATATTAGGGCATCTTCCACTCACACAAATTGTATGAAGCTTCTTACGTGCAATTACATCTCTAACATTTAGGTACTCCTTCCCTTGAGGGAGTGATATTTTGAGCCATTCGGGCTTTCTTTGCGTTAAATCTGGTTTTAATTCCATAATACAAATTGATGTGATTTTTATTGTATGAACATCACAAAAATACAGATTTATTCCATTTATTGCTAATTAAAGGATAAGCATTGCATATTTTTAAAGAGCTACTATTCCGTTTGTAACTTCAAAAACTTTATCTTTGTCTTTTAAAGTGAAGATAAACAGAACAATTTGGATTTTAAATTAATACATACAGACCCCAAGTCTAACGCTAGAGCGGGAGTAATCACTACCGATCACGGAGAAGTGGAGACTCCCATATTTATGCCTGTTGGCACAGTTGGAAGCGTTAAGGCAGTACATATGAGCGAATTAAAAGAGGATATTAAAGCTCAAATAATTCTTGGAAATACCTATCATTTATATCTTAGACCGGGGCTGGAAGTTTTAAAAGGAGCCGGTGGCTTGCATAAGTTCAATAGCTGGAACAAACCTATGCTCACCGATAGTGGGGGATTTCAGGTGTTCTCTCTTACCGAGAACAGAAAACTAAGCGAAGAAGGAGCCGAGTTCAGATCTCATATAGATGGCTCTAAACACTTCTTCTCTCCCGAAAAAGCAATTGATATACAACGTATAATAGGGGCTGATATCATTATGGCATTTGACGAATGTACTCCTGGTGATGCCGATTATGCCTATGCTAAAAGATCACTTGATCTTACAGAAAGATGGCTAAACCGATGTATAACCAGATTTAATGAAACCGAATGCCCCTATGGACACTCACAATCACTCTTCCCTATAGTGCAGGGCTGTGTTTACCCAGATTTACGAAAACGTGCTGCAGAAAACATAGCTTCTTTAGGTGCCGATGGAAATGCAATTGGCGGGCTTGCCGTGGGTGAGCCAACCGAAAAAATGTATGAAATGGTTGAACTGGTTAATGAAATATTGCCAAAGGACAAACCCCGCTACCTTATGGGTGTGGGCAAGCCCGAAAACATGCTTGAAGCTATTGAAAGAGGAGTTGATATGTTCGATTGTATAATGCCCACCAGAAATGGACGTAATGGACAAATCTTTACTAAGCAAGGTGTTATGAATATGAAAAACGAACGTTGGAAGAACGATTTTTCGCCTATTGAAGAAGATGGCGCTTCCATTGTAGACACGTTATATAGCAAAGCATACTTGCGACATCTTGTTGTAAGCAACGAAATACTTGGCTTGCAAATAGCTTCTATTCACAACCTCGCCTTTTACATCTGGCTTATTGGCGAAGCAAGAAAACATATAATTGCAGGTGATTTTTCTGAGTGGAAGCCAAAAATTCTTGAAAATGTTACAAGAAGGTTATGAATAAATATATAAGACGATTAGACTGGTACATCATTAAGAAATTTTTGGGTACTTATGTTTTCATGATTTTACTTATTATCTCAATTGCTGTGGTATTCGACATAAATGAGAAGATAGATAAGTTCATGACCAACAACGCAACGTTTGAAGGAATTGTCTTCGACTACTATCTAAATTTCATTCCCTACTATACCAATCTTTTTAGTCCTCTTTTTGTATTTCTTGCTGTTATATATTTCACTTCAAAAATGTCAAATAACTCAGAGATTATTGCCATTTTATCCACAGGAATAAGTTTCAGAAGATTTCTAAAACCATATATGATGTCAGCATTTATTATTGCTGTGTTTACATTTGTATTTGGAGGATTTATTATTCCCGAAGCTAATGCTACCCGAATTGAGTTTGAGCACACTTTTGTGGACCCTAGAAAGAAAAAAACCGGCGATCGCGATATACAATTTAAGGTGGGGACAGGAACAATTGTTTATTTCGGCAATTTTGATTTAGCTAGCAATACAGGATACAACTTTTCAATGGACCATTTCGATAGTCTTAACCTGAATTCACGGCTAACTGCTCAGTCCATTAAATATGACTCAGCTTATAATTGGACTATAAGAAATTATCAGATCCGTGAATTTGATGGATTAATAGAGACAATTAATACCGGCAGCTCTATTGACACAGTTTTACAAATAGTACCCAATGATTTTATAATTGCTTCTTCAGATCAGCAAATGATGACTTCTCCCGATTTGAGAAGTTATATTAAAAGTCAGAAAGAAAGGGGAATGGGTAACATTCAACCATTTCAAATTGAATATCACTCTCGCATTGCAATGGTTTTCTCTGCATTTATTCTTACAATTATAGGAGCGTCTATTTCTGCAAGAAAGGTAAAAGGTGGAATGGGATTAAATATAGGCATAGGTCTTGCATTGAGTATGGCTTATATATTATTTATGACGGTGAGTTCAACTTTTGCTATAAAAGGTGGAATGAGTCCTTTCATTGCTGCTTGGATTCCTAACATCTTTTTTAGCGGTATAGCGTATTATCTTTATAAAAGAGCACCTAATTAAAAAGTAAAAAAATTATGAAACGTAATATCTTATTATTTATCATACTTATAAGTGCAACATATCTTAAAGCACAAACAAACTACCCAACTATAGTAATCGAAACAAACTATGGAATGATGAAGGCTATACTGTATGATGACACACCGGTACACAGCAATCATTATTTAAAATTGATAAAAGATGGATATTTCGATGGAACTCTATTTCATCGTGTTATAAATAACTTTATGATTCAGGGTGGTGCTCAGGATTCGCGAAATGCACCTCCGGGCTTTGAAATAGGAAGCGGAAGAAGAGATATGGATCTAATGCCTGAGTTCCGAGAAAACAGATATCACAAAAAAGGAGCTCTTGCAGCACCAAGAAGAGGTGATGCTGAAAACCCACAGAAGAAATCTGATGCATCTCAGATATATATTGTAGATGGGCATATATATAGTGAGGGCCGACTCGACACTATGGAAATGGCCATAAATGTTCCTATCAGGAATGAGCTTATTCGTACGCATTACTCGCCAGGAAAGCCACAGCTCGATAGCCTTAAGAGTGCTAACGACAGAGAGGGTTTTAATAATCTGCTCGACTCATTACTTGGTGTAGTTGATTCTCTTTATGCAATAGCTCCCGGCAAATTCTTTTGGCCCGATGGTTTAAAAGAAGATTACAGCACTATTGGTGGAGTACATCATCTTGATGGTGAGTATACTGTTTTTGGTGAAGTATTTGAAGGATTGGAAGTAATTGACAAAATCACCGCACTTCCCGTCGACGGCAGAAACCGCCCCACTTCAGATGCAAAAATACTCAGGGTATATATAGAAAATTAATAGCTATTCAATATTTTTTCTTACATCAGTAAGGAAGTTTTTCATACCCTCAGAATCCTTCTTGTCGATAATCTCTATTAACTCCTTTAACTTTTTACGTATCTGCTCTACCTGCTGAGTTGTATATGGGTTAAACAGAATCTCAGTCAACAGGAAGTCATCCTCCGACAAAAGTCCCTGCGCAATATTCATATGTCTTTTAAATGTTGTTCCAGGTGCATCCTGATGCTTCATAACAGAAGCAAATACAAGAGTTGAGGCGAAAGGAATTGACAAAGAATATGCTATAGTTTCGTCATGCTCCCTGAAGGAATACTCAAAAACATTAAGCTTCAAACCATTATATAGATCTCTAAAAAACACCTTGCCCAAATGAGAAGATTCTGAAATAATTATTGCGCTCTGTGTGCTTAAATCGCTAAGACTGGCAAATGTGGGACCAAACATTGGGTGAGTAGACACAAATGGCTGCTTGCATTCTTTATAAAACTCTTCCAGGCCTGTTTTTACAGATGCAATATCACTTAATATACAGGTTGAAGGCAGATATTCTAGTACATTTTTAAATGCTGCAATTGTATACTTAAGAGTTGCAGCATTGATAACCAATTCAGGGGCAAACTCTTTAACCTCAGCAGGATTGGTCATCCTTTGCGTATTGTATATAAAACGCATTTTCTTAGGCTCTGTATCCAATACTGCCACTTCATGATCAAAGCTTAGTACATCGGCAAAGAAGGATCCCATTTTGCCGGCTCCCAATATCAAAATCTTCATTCCTTAGTTATTATTATAAATTAAAGTGAAGTTCCATCATTCTGAAGCGATTGTTTTTTCTCCCGATCCATAATCACCATTTGCTGGCGAACAGACTCAGAGTGAATTGCTTCTAAAACCTGCTTTACAAAGTTACCCGACATCTCCATTCTCTCTCCCTGATAAGCCCTGTCAGTTAGAATCTCGTCATACCTTTTTGTTTGCAAGATAGGCATATCATGCTCTAGTTTATAATAACCAATCTCGCGTGATACTCGCATACGCTTTGCCAGTAGTTGCAATAGGTCGTTATCCAAATCATCAATCTGATTACGTAGTACCGATAAATCTTCGGTGGTTTGGATTGTATCTCTAATTATTAAATTATTAAGAACTTCTTTAAGTTGTGCAGGGGTAATCTGCTGATCTTTATCGCTCCATGCTTCATCAGGTGAACAGTGCGTTTCAACAATTAATCCTGTATAATTCAAATCCATGGCTTGTTGACTCAATTTATGAATCATAGTGCGGCTACCACCAATATGGCTTGGGTCGCATATAATTGGAAGATTAGGGAAACGTCGCTTCAACTCTATAGGTATATGCCATTGGGGTAAATTTCGGTAAATTGTTTTGTCGGTTGTGCTAAACCCTCTATGTATAACCCCCAGTTTTTTTACACCTGCGTTGTAAAGTCTTTCCAAAGCCCCTATCCATAGTTCCAGGTCGGGATTAACAGGATTCTTTATTAAGATAGGAATATCAACTCCCCTAAGCGTATCTGCAATCTCCTGCACTGCAAATGGGTTGGCCGCTGTTCTGGCTCCTATCCAAAGCATGTCGATACCATATTTTAGAGCTTCATATACATGCTTTTCAGTTGCAACCTCAGTAGACATATACATACCTGTTTCTTTCTCAGCCTCCATCATCCATTTCAATGCAGGACTTCCAACACCTTCAAAACCACCCGGTTTTGTTCTTGGCTTCCATACTCCAGCTCTAAAAATTTTAACACCTGTGGCGGCTACCTCTCTTGCGGTATTCATAACCTGTTCCTCAGTCTCGGCACTGCATGGACCAGCTATTACAAGTGGTCTTTTAGCATCTATTCCTGGTAGTAATATCGATTCGAATTCCATATTTTTAAATATTTGTTATATATTTCTTAATTCTTTTGTGTGCTTCTTGCAGTTTATCTGCCGATGAACCCAATGATATACGTACAAAACCCTCACCATTACTTCCAAATATAAATCCAGGCGTAATAAAAACTTTAGCATTGTACAGTATATCATTAATAAAGTCATCACTGCCCTTAGCACCTTCGGGTAGTTTACCCCAAACAAACAGTCCGGTTTGAGACTTATCATACCTACAGTTTAGCAAATCCATAATTTTCTCTGCCCAAACCCGGCGTTCTGCATAAATAATATTCATATTGTCATGCCACTCTTCGGAGTTATTAAGAGCGGTAATTGTAGCTAATTGCATGGGTTTAAACTGACCGCTGTCTATATTACTTTTTGCTTTTAATACCCATCTTACAAACTGTGGGTTTGAAATTAAAACACCCATACGCCAGCCCGACATATTATGTGATTTACTTAACGAGTTTAGCTCTATGCATATTTCTTTTGCTCCCGGTACAGACATAATACTCATTGGGTTATCGTTTAATATAAAGCTGTATGGGTTATCGTGACAGATTACAATATCATGCTTTTTCCCAAATGCTACCAATCTCTCAAATAACTCATAGCTTGCATTGGCTCCTGTGGGCATATTAGGATAATTAACCCACATCAGTTTCACCCCCGACAGATCAAGTTTCTCTAGGGCATCAAAATCGGGATACCAATTATTGTCTTCAACCAAATCATATTCAATTACATTGGCCCTCAACAAATTCGAAACTGATTTGTATGTTGGATATCCAGGGTTTGGAACAAGTACCCCATCTCCAATATTCAAAAATGTCATAGAAATATGTAGAATTCCCTCCTTTGACCCAATTAATGGCAACACCTCCGTTGAATCGAGTTCTACATTATAAAATCTTTTGTACCATTCACTATAAGCTTTTCTCAACTCTGGAATACCTGTATAGGGTTGATACGCGTGCACATCGGGGCGTTTTGCTGTTTCGCATAGAGCTTCAATTGTTTCATCTGATGGCATACGGTCGGGTGCTCCAACTGCTAGACTGATAACATCTTTACCCTCTGCATTCATTTGTGCAACCTCTGCAAGTTTAACAGAGAAGTAATACTCAGATATTGTTTTTATATGTTCTGCAGGCTCAATATTCATAATGCTTATATACTTATTCAAAATTATTCTTGTATATCTTTTTTGTGTTTCTCTTCTCTATATTCCCCTAATATTTTCAGATCGCTTACCAAAGGTATGATGGCATCAATAGACTGCTTATAACGATTATAATCTTCAAATATTAGATCTATGTAAAATTGATACTCCCACTCTCTTCCAATTATGGGCAGTGATTGAATTCGTGTGAGGTTAACATCATAAAAAGACAAAACAGATAGTACTTGCGACAAACTGCCTTCTTTATGTGGCAATACAAACACAAGGCTAGATTTATTTATATGGTTATCTTTTTGTACATATTTGAGCATATTATCTTGTGCAAGTATCAGGAAACGAGTGAAATTTCTTTTATTTGTTTCAATTCCTTCTGCAAGAATCTCTAAACCATACATTTCTGCTGCAAGTGCACTGCATATTGCTGCTGAACCATGCATCTCTTTATCACTTATATCTTTAGCAGCCAATGCAGTATCCTCATGCTCCACAATCTTTACACCTGGCAAAGTATCTATAAAGTCCTCACATTGCATAAGTGCCATTGGGTGTGACATAACTTCTTTAATATCACTCAATTTACTGCCTGGTAGTGCGGCCAATGTATGTGAAATACGGAGTTTATGCTCTCCTGCGATCTGCAGATCATGCAGCTTAAGCAGATCATGATTAGGCAAAAGTCCACCTGCAATAGTATTTTCAATAGCCATAACAGCTATTAACCTTGGATCTTTAACCGCTTCTTCAAAAATATTGCGAAAGGTATTGCATGGCACAATCTCCAACTCTTCATCTTTAAAATATTCACGTGCTGCTTGCTCGTGATATGCACCCGGACCTCCCTGAATGGCTACTCTTTTCATATTTTTATTACAATCTTTTTTCAAAAAAAAATCCTGTCGTTGGATCGACAGGACTTTATTTTATTTTGATATGTTATATCTTTTTGTTTTGCATATAAAATCCTGTCTTTACCTATTAAAGTAAAAGTAAAAACCGAAATATGATGCAAAAACTGAATTGTTCATTTGTAAAATCTTTTTGAAATTATGAATGCAAATGTAATACTTTTTTTATAAAAACAAACAATTTGCACGAAAAAACAGATAATTCAAAAGTTCTCAGAAAAATGTACAACCATATTCTGCTTTTATAAAATGGGACTGTAAAAATTTATAAAATTGTTATTATATTTGCACATTAAAGTACCCGAACTAATATTACACTATAAATAAATTAATTAACAATGTTCAAAAATCATCCAAAAGGTTTGCTCGCTGCTTCGCTTGCAAACATGGGAGAAAGATTTGGTTTTTATACCATGATGGCTATTCTCTCGCTGTTTATAATGACAAAATTTGGCCTAGATGAAACCCAAACCGGAATCATCTACTCAATCTTTTACGCATCAATATATTTGCTTGCACTTGTTGGTGGATTATTAGCCGACAAAACCCGTAACTATAAAGGTGTTATTATGACTGGTTTGGTATTAATGGCAGTGGGTTATGTTATCATTGCTATTCCAACACCAACACCTATTCCTGCCGACAAGTATGGCTTAATGCTTGCATTAACTTGCTTTGGCCTGCTTGTAATAGCACTTGGCAACGGATTGTTTAAAGGTAACTTGCAAGCGTTAGTAGGACAGATGTACGATAACCCGAAGTATAGCAAAATGCGCGACTCGGGGTTCCAGTTGTTCTACATGTTCATCAACGTAGGTGCAATTTTTGCTCCATTTCTAGCAATGGGAATCAGAAACTGGTGGGTTGAGAAAAATGGTTTTGAATATATTGCCGACTTACCCGACCTTATACACCAATTTCTTGGCAACACAATTACTGCCGATGGAACTGCCAGACTTCAGCAATTGGCTTCTGACGCTGGACAAACAGACCTGACTACTTTTGCAAATGAATACCTCAATGTATTTACAACTGGCTTCCACTATGCTTTTGGGGCTGCTATCGTAGCTATGTTGATATCATTGGTTGTCTATATGGTAAACAAAAACAAATTTCCTGATCCTGCCAATAAAAAAGTTGCTTCAGAAAATGGAGAGCCTGTAGTTGAAATGGATATTAAAGAAATTAAACAGAGACTTTATGCACTATTTGCTGTATTTGCAGTGGTTATTTTCTTCTGGTTCTCTTTCCACCAAAACGGACTAACACTTACATACTTTGCAAAAGACTACACCGATCTGAGCCAGATAAAAGTAAATCTTGGTTTCTCTACACTTCAAGGTGTTGAAATATTCCAATCGATTAATCCTTTCTTTGTAGTATTCCTAACCCCCATCATTGTTGGTTTCTTTGGCTGGTTAAGAGCTAAAGGAAAAGAACCATCCACACCCCGAAAGATAGCTATTGGTATGGGTATAGCTGCATTTGCATATGCTGTAATGGCACTTGGCTCAATGGGATTACCTTTAAAGGCTGAAGTGGACTCAATGGGCGGACTAACAAATGCTGCACGTGTAACACCATGGCTTCTTATTGTCACATACTTTATACTAACTGTTGCTGAATTATTTATCAGCCCACTCGGAATTTCATTTGTATCAAAAGTTGCCCCTCCCAAATATCAGGGAATTATGCAGGGAGCATGGCTAGGAGCAACAGCAGTTGGTAACAGTTTACTATTTATTGGTGCTATTTTCTATACCACTTTCTCAATGTCGGCAACTTGGATGGTATTCGTAGTTGCTTGTCTCATCTCCATGATTACAATGCTGGCGATGGTGAAATGGCTAGATAGAATTGCGAAATAGATTATTTTAAAAACTTATATTAATACAGGGAGCTGCTCATAAAGGGCAGCTCCTTTTGTATAGCCATATTTCAATTATCTAGAGTTGTTCAGTATTCGGATAATATCTTTCTGAATTCATTTTTTTATCCTAGCATTTACAAAACTTCTGATAAAAACAAACAATGCAAGGGCATTACTAACAATACAGATTAGGAATATGTATTTTGTCTCATTCCAAATTTCTACTTTCATAAACCTGTTGAATATCATAATAAACAGCAATAAGGTTAAAACTATTGCAATATGTGAAATAACTTTGGGTGCTTTGTTCCAAAAAAAACTCAACACAACTAATAGCACTCCAAAAATTGTTGGTATCAATGCCGTTACCGAAGCCGTGCCTGTGCTGCCTGTAATTCCAAAATATCCATAAAGGCCTGCAATTATCAATATAAGCCCATTGATTAAATTAACTGTTGATGGTTTCATATAATTATAATTTGTAAAAAGTTTGCCTACCCCTAAAAAAGGAACATCCAGCAGTGTAAGAACAAAAGCCCACAGGTTTTAGTTTAGTTCAATGATAATATTATTCATTACTGTATGGTTGAGTAATGTTAAAAGAATTATCGATACTAATCCCTGACCAAATACCTGACTATTACTAACCAGCTCCTTATATATATCTCTAATAAAAGAAGTATGTAAGGAGAAGGTAAGAGCAAGTTAAGGTTGTAATACTTTCCAAAAAGAAGGATATCACCAAAGGGCTTTTTGCTACAGCGATTAAATATGTATTCGATAAAAAATATGTAAAATTGATTATCTGATAGATAGCTTCACACGTTCATAACTTCTGACAATATCACAAACATCCTTGCAATTATTTTGAGTATATTTGTAATAGACATCATACAGAAAATATATTCAAAAAGCATGCAACCATTTGTACATCTACACGTTCACTCTCAATATTCACTGCTGGATGGGCAGGCTAGTATAAAACGACTTATAGATAAGGCTCACGGTGACGGTATGAAGGCTATAGCGCTTACCGACCATGGTGCTATGTATGGCATAAAGGAGTTTCTTAATTATGCGTCGAAGAAAAATGCTCCTGTTAACTCTGAGATTAAAAAGATTAAAGCAGAGATTGCTGAATTGGAGAAGAATAGTGGAGAAGGAGGTAGCGATACAAATAGTGAAATTTTAAGTGTTAAACTTAATAAATTGCTGGAAAAGCTTACCGAAGCTAAAAAGAAGCTTTTTAAACCTATTGTGGGTTGTGAGTGCTACCTTGCGCGCAGAGACAGATTTCAGATGAATGACAAGGTTGATGGCAGTGGTTGGCACCTGGTGGTACTGGCAAAAAACCTTACCGGATATAAGAACTTGATTAAGATTGTTTCGAAAAGTTGGACTGAGGGTTTTTATTATCGCCCGCGTATAGATAAAGAATTACTTGAGAAATATAGCGAAGGTCTTATTGTTTCTTCTGCATGCCTTGGTGGTGAGATTTCGCGCAAGATAGATAGCGGACAAATTAACGAAGCTGAAGAGGCTGTGCAGTGGTACAAAAGGGTGTTTGGCGACGATTATTATATAGAAATACAACGTCACAAGACTGATAGACCGGATGCCGATCAAACTACCTATCCTATTCAAGAGAGGGTAAATAAAGAGCTAATTAAAATTGCTAATAAGTATGATGTTAAAGTTATAGCAACAAACGATGTTCACTTTGTAGATGAAGAGGATGCTGATGCGCATGACCGACTTATATGTTTGAGCACGGGAAAGGATTTTGATGACCCTGACAGGATGAGGTATTCTAAACAGGAGTGGCTGAAAACTACTGCTGAGATGAATAGAGTTTTTGCGGATATCCCCGAAGCTCTTTCTAACACTCTTGAGGTGGCAGAAAAGGTGGAGTTTTATACTATTAATAACCCTCCGCTAATGCCTTTCTATCCAATCGATCCTGAATTTGGTACCGAAGAGCAGTACAGGCAAAAATATAGCGAGAAAGATTTAATTGCTGAGTTTGGTGAAGATACATTTCATCGTCTGGGTGATTATGACAAAGTGGTGCGCGTAAAGCTAGAATCAGACTTCTTGGCTCACCTAACAAAAATTGGTGCGAAGAAACGATATGGCGATAATCTTACTGATGAAATTGAAGACCGGTTGAGCTTTGAGCTTGATACTATTAAGAACATGGGATTCCCAGGTTATTTTCTTATTGTACAAGACTTTATAAACGCAGCCAGAGAGATGGATGTGGCAGTGGGACCAGGACGTGGTTCGGCAGCCGGGTCTGCGGTTGCTTATTGCTTAAGAATTACTGATATTGATCCACTTAAATATAATCTTCTTTTTGAGCGTTTTCTTAATCCCGATCGTATATCGATGCCTGATATTGATATCGATTTTGATGATGAAGGACGTGGCAAAGTATTAAGATGGGTAACCGAAAAGTATGGAAGTGAAAAGGTAGCACATATTATCACTTATGGCACCATGGCTACTAAGATGTCTATTAAAGACGTGGCAAGGGTTCATAAACTTTCTCTCTCGGAGTCTAACCGACTTACTAAACTTGTGCCTGACAGGATTCCTAACAAAAAGCTTAATATTGGAAATGCTATAGATTTTGTTCCTGAGTTGAAAGAGGCGGCAAATAGTAGCGACCCCTTGATAAAAGATACGCTTAAGTATGCACAAATGCTTGAAGGCAACGTAAGGAGTACGGGCGTGCATGCTTGTGGTGTAATTATTGGGCAGACCGACATATCTGAGATTGTGCCAATAAGTACTGCCGAGGATAAAGAGACCAAAGAGAAGTTGCTTGTAACTCAGTTTGAGGGTTCTGTAATTGAAGAGACTGGGTTGATAAAAATGGACTTTCTAGGTCTTAAAACTCTTTCGATTATAAAAGATGCTGTTTTAAATATTGAGTTAAACAGGGGCATCAAAATTGATATCGATGATATCGATATGGAGGATGAAAAGACTTATCAGCTCTATTGCGATGGACAAACAACAGGAACTTTTCAATTTGAGTCTGCTGGTATGCAGAAATATCTCAAAGAGCTAAAACCAAGTAAGTTTGAAGACTTAATTGCCATGAATGCTTTATACCGACCGGGACCAATGGAGTATATTCCTGAGTTTATTAAACGTAAACATGGCAGCCAGGTAGAATATGACCTTCCTATTATGGAGGAGTATTTGAGTGAGACATACGGCATTACGGTTTATCAAGAACAGGTGATGCTTCTGTCAAGACTACTTGCTGATTTTACCCGTGGACAGTCTGACGAGCTTCGTAAGGCGATGGGGAAGAAGATGATTGATCAGATGATGTCATTGAAAGAGAAGTTCATCAGCGGTGGCAAGAAGAATGGTTATGAAGAGAAGATTTTAAATAAGATTTGGGTAGACTGGGAAAAGTTTGCCTCATATGCATTTAATAAATCTCATGCTACCTGCTACTCGTGGATTGCATACCAAACAGCATGGCTAAAAGCCAATTACCCTTCTGAATATATGGCAGCCGTCCTTTCTAATAATCTCAATAATATAACTGAGATTACTAAGTTTATGGATGAGTGTAAGGCTATGGGGATTAATGTTTTATCGCCTGATGTTAACGAGTCTCTACTGAAGTTTTCAGTAAACAATGAAGGACATATTCGTTTTGGGCTGGGTGCAATAAAGAGTGTGGGACAAGGTGCAGCAAACGATATTATTAATGAACGATTAAAGAAGGGGGATTATAAAGATATATTTGATTTTATTGAAAGGGCTAATTTATCTTCATGCAGCCGAAAGATAGTTGAAGCACTTTCATTGGCAGGGGCATTTGATTCACTGCCTAACATAAAACGTGAGCAGTTTTTTGCTAAAAACAGTAAGGAAGAAGAGTTTATAGAGACTTTATTACGTTATGGTAGTAAATTTCAACAAGATAAGCATGAAGCAATGAATTCACTGTTTGGCGACGACACCTCATTTCTTATTTCTCAACCAGAGATACCACAAGCATCTAGATGGTCGGACCTGGAGCGATTGAATAAGGAACGCGACCTGATAGGTATTTATTTATCGGCTCACCCATTAGATGATTATGAATTTATACTAAGATATATATGTAGTGCCGATACACTTAAGCTTCAAGATTTGGACAGCTTGAATGGCAGGGATATTACTTTTGGAGGTATGGTGACGGCTGTGCGGGAAGGACAAACTAAAAGGGGTTCGCCTTATACAATTTTTAAAATTGAGGATTATATGGGAAGTTTTGAAATTGCTCTTTTTAGTGAGGATAGTATTAATTTTGGCAAATATGCACGAATGGGACTTTCAATTTACGTTGAGGCAAGGGTGCAACCTAAAAGGTATCGTCAGGAAGAGATGGAAATAAAAATTTCTACAATAAATATGCTTTCTGATGTAAAAGACAAGCTAGTTTCTAAAATAACATTACAAATACCTCTTAATGTGCTAAATAACACTACAGTTACTGAATTATCTGCTTTAACTAAAAACAATATAGGAAATTCATTGTTATATTTCCACATTATTGGGGAAGAGCCTAATATGAATTTAAAGCTATTTTCGCGATCAGCGAAGATTCAGGTAAATAAGAAACTCATCGATTATCTTAAAGATGATTTACAAATCGACTTTAAAATCAATTAAATAAATAAATAAAATATGGCATTACAAATTACAGACGCAACAGTTGATGAAGTGTTGCAATCAGACAAACTGGTTATAATAGATTTCTGGGCAGAATGGTGTGGACCATGTAAAATGGTTGGACCAATTATTGAAGAAATTAGCCAGGATTATAAAGATAACGTTGTAGTTGGCAAACTTGATGTGGACAATAACGACGAGACAACTTCTAAATATGGTATCCGTAATATACCAACTGTGTTATTCATTAAGAACGGTGAAGTTGTAGATAAGGTAGTGGGTGCTGGCCCGAAGAAAATGTTTACTGACAAAATAGATAAACTGTTATAAAAATTTCAGTTTTTTTAAAAAATATAGGAGACTAAGTTTCATATGAAACCTAGTCTCCTATTTATTTTATTCAATCCCTAGAGCATTAAAACTAGCCTTAAGCGAATTAAAACTAGCCAATTCGACATTAATATGTGGAAATTTAATACTCGTCCTCGTTAAAGAAGAAATCTTCTTTACTTGGGTAGTCTGGCCATATATCTTCAATAGATTCAAATACTTCTCCCTCTTCCTCAATCTCTTGGAGATTTTCGATTACCTCTAGAGGTGCACCAGATCTTTGTGCAAAATCGATTAACTCATCTTTTGTAGCCGGCCAGGGAGCATCCTCCAACTTAGATGCCAATTCAAGTGTCCAATACATTGTATTTTCTTTATATTATAGTTCTAATTTTCCGCAAATGTATAAAATCTTTTTATATATCACCTTGTTCCCAGAATATTTCTTGTGAAGATTTGTTACTTTCATGCCTTGCTAGTACAAAAAAGTAATCTGAGAGCCGATTTAAGAAAATAAGCACTTCTTCAGAAACAGGGTACTTTTCTGCTACTATATAAACATTTCTCTCGGCGCGTCGAGATACGGTGCGACAAATATGTGCTCTCGAAGCTGCTTCATTTCCTCCAGGTAAAACAAAGCGATTTAAACGTGGCAGAGTGCTGTCTATTATATCTATCTGTTTTTCAATACGCTCAATATCTTTGCCAGTAATAATACTTGCTGCTTTTGGTGTTTTAATCTCAGTTTCTGTTGCCAGATACGAGCCTACAGTGAATAGTTTGTGCTGCAAATATCTAAGGAAATCTTGGCTATCCTGCTCATCAATTTTACAATTCAACCACCCAATATAACTATTGAGTTCATCAATTGTACCATAAGCCTCTAATCGGATATGTGCTTTAGAAACCCGCATTCCGCCTACCAAAGCAGTAGTGCCCTTGTCACCGGTCTTTGTATATATAATACTTTTTTTCATATATTTAGTCTTTAAACAAAATAATGGTGTTTGTGATACGATTGCCTAAAAAATACTATTAGAGTATTGTTTGTATCAAAAGTCACCGTTACTCTTTCATGATTAACGATAAGTTGACAAAAATGTTTGCTCTGATTAATATTGATTGGATTAATAACCCAAAAGGTGTTCTCGTGACTTATATCCAGGAGCCATTCGATTGATGGGATACTATTTTCATCTTCATTTATATTGATAAATATAGCATCGTACTTTATTTTTGTTGCAAAAAGTTCTTCAACACTATCTTTAGCGACATTTATATCTGTGGCATTTAACTTTGCTGTATCAACTCTTCCTGCATTTACTCCTTCTGCTTCTATTATTAATGAATTTACGAATGAGTCTATTCCAGAAATGGAATTATAATTAATCTTAGATGATGGAGCTTTTATATACAAGGTATTAATTCCTTTTCCTGGATTTATCTCTAATATATTTGTTGCTTTAAAATGGTTG
Organism: Fermentimonas sp.; assembly: GCA_015478775.1. Classification (GTDB taxonomy): domain Bacteria; phylum Bacteroidota; class Bacteroidia; order Bacteroidales; family Dysgonomonadaceae; genus Proteiniphilum. The sequence goes on from JADMKP010000007.1 coordinate 604,505, forward strand.
ACAAGTCGGAAGGAGATATGATTAAGCTTCTTAATTTTTTTAGATTCTTCTTTTGAATTGGGGAGGCCATTTGAAGAATAGGGAGGGCAATCTGGTGAATAGTGAAGACTATCAGGAATATCTGTAAAAGCATAGTAACTATATGGAGAATTTAAGATGTTTGTTATAATGTCGAAAGCAAACGGTGAGTGAATACCGTGACCCTTCGATTGTTTCTTTCTAAGCAACAACCTAAAAAGCCTCATTCTATTATATTTTTTGAATCAATACTACTGCATATGCCGCAATGCCTTCTTCACGACCAACAAAGCCCATTTTCTCTGATGTTGTGGCTTTTATTGAGATATCATCTATATCTATACCCATAACCTCGGCAAGCCGTTGTTGCATAGTTGCGATATGAGGATTTAATTTAGGCTTCTCTGCACAAATAGTACTATCAATATTTCCAATTGAGTAATCTTTATTTTTAAGCAGTTCAACTGTTTGTCGGAGCAAAATGGCGCTATCTATATTTTTGAAATCAGCTGATGTGTCGGGAAAATTATAACCGATATCGCGAAGATTTGCAGCACCTAGCAAGGCATCACATATTGCATGTATTAAAACATCGGCATCGGAGTGGCCTTGTAAACCTTTAAGATGTTCAATTTTAACACCACCTACAATAAGGTCTCTTCCCTCTATTAGCTGGTGCATATCATAACCAAAACCTACTTTAATCTGCATAATTAATTCATCAAATTTTTAAGTCCTTCTAAGTCGAAACCGAGTGAGAGCCGAAGTGTTTGATCTAATGGATTGGACTGTGCAGTAGACACAAGATAAGCAGCGTCTATTTGAAAAGCTTTAGTTCTGAAGCCGGCGCCAAACGTTACGTATCGGCGATTGCCCTTATATTGATTCTCATTAGAATAGCCTGTGCGAAGTGAGAACTGATTATTATAAACATATTCCAATCCTAGCGACCATACCATTTCCTGCATTTCTTCTTTGAAGCCTCCAGGGGCATCACCAAAAGATTTAAATATACCACCAATAGAAGAAATATTATTGTATTCATCAATCCTTTTATATAGTTCCTCGTCAGTCTCATCAATACCTGCCAACTGGGGCGTTGGGACCAGTAATTTATTCATATCTAGGCTCACTGTGATCGTATTCTTAATATCAATAGGGTAACCCAAGGAAGCCCCCACCCTTAGATTGGCTGGCAAGAACATTGACGTTTCACCACCGTCATATGATATTTTAGTACCTATATTTGAAATATTGAAGCCTAGTCCGAGCAAAGCTTCTGAGCGACCCATATAAAAATATGACTCGTTATAACCTGCTATATCTGCTGAGAAAGCATTACCTGCAGTTGACTCATCACTACCTACTGAGTAATCTGCGCGAATGTATCTTAGTGTTACTGCTCCCGAGAATGTTTGTGTAAGTCTGCGTGAGTATGCTACATCTAAAGCAAACTCATGTGGTGTTACACTTTGCCAAAAAGCACCTGACGGGTCTGCAATATCAACATCTCCCAAAGAGAAGTATCTTAATGATGTGCTTATAGCGTTGAGTTTATCATTACCAAACTTCCAGTATCCTGAAGCGTATAGCATATTTATATCGCTAATTAAATCACTTAGCCATGGTGTATAAGAAAATGCTAGTCCTGCATCGGTTGTGATAAAAGGGTATTTGGCTGCATTCCAGTGTTGAGAGTATACATCGGGCATTGTTGCAGCTCCAACATCACCCATGCCTCCCCCTCTGGCATCGGGCGCAATTTGCAGTGATGGCATAGCCGTTAGAATAGGGTTAAAGTCAGGCTCCTGTGCTTTTAATTTACATGGGAGCAATAATAAAATATACATCAATATTTTTAATACATTCTTATACATGATGATTCGATATAAAGTGTACTTTCGGCAAGCTATTTTACTTTGAAATCCAACAGTTTTCTATCTTCGATATATCCTTGCAGATGATCATTAATGGCAACGGGACCTATACCGGAAGGAGTGCCTGTAAATATAAGATCTCCTATCTTAAGCGTAAAGAAAATGCTAATATATGAAATAATCTTATCAACAGAGTATATCATATCTTGAGTATTACCTTGTTGCACTGTTTTACCATTAATATCGAGATGAAAATTTAGATTTTGTATCTCTTCTATTTCACTTTTTGGAATAAACTTGCCTATAGCAGCCGAATTGTCAAAGCTCTTTGAAATCTCCCAAGGCAATCCTCGTTCTTTTAACTTTTGCTGAAGGTCGCGTGCAGTAAAATCTATTCCAACTGTTATCTCATCATAATATCGATGAGCAAATTGCATTGCAATATTCTTACCTAATCGGTTTATCTTTATCACAATCTCAGTTTCGTAATGCATCTCCTTTGAGAAATCGGGTAACATGAAAGGTTTTCCGTCTTTAAGAAGAGCTGTATCAGGCTTCATAAAAAGTACAGGCTCATCACTTTCAAAGGTTCTTTTCATCTCTTTATTGTGAGCATCATAATTGAGCCCTATTGCAAATATTTTCATTGGTCTAATCTGTTAAACATTACGGCAAGATGAGCGTATAGAGAAGTATTTTGAAGAACTATACCTTCAGGTACACGAATACGGAAAGGTGTAAAGTTCCAAATACCTTCAACACCACACCTAATCATATAATCAGAAACCTCCTGTGCAACACCCGAAGGTACTGTTAGAATTCCGATGTCGGCTTTCAATTCGTTGTTTAATTCTAAGAATTCGCTTGAATGATAAACAGGAATTTGATGTGTTTTTGTGTTTACTACAGACTTATTTACATCGAACCCTGCTATAATTTTTAAACCATACTGCTCAAGTCCAGAGTCCGACAATAAAGCCGCCCCAAGACTACCAACACCAAATACAACGGCAGTATGGAGCTTCTTAAAGCCTAAGAATATTTCTAAAACGTCTATCAACTCATTTATATCATACCCCACTCTTGTCTTACCACTGATATTAACAAAGGATAAGTCCTTTGCGATTTGAGATGCAGAAACGTCTATTTTTTTAGCAATCTGGGTAGACGAGACAAACTTTTCTCCTTGAGTATTAAGGAGTTTCACATAAGACAGGTACCAAGGTAGTCTCCTGAGAGCAGGTTCGGGTATCTTGTTAGAATTTGTCTGTTCCGACATATCTTTTGCCATTTTTATTATCCTAAATTAGTGAGCAAAGATAAGCCCTTTTCGGAGTTAATTGAGTATTTTAACCTATATTTAAAGATAAATTTCTTTAATGCTAATTTCTCAATCCTCTGGCATTTTTCATAACAGCCCTTATTGAGCCAATATTTAAGCTGGTATCAATGATTATTGGGACTCGGTTTTTATCATTTGTGAGAGAAGCTTTTAACGCATCCTTCTGATTTTCGAAAGCGTCATCGTGTACAGTTAAAGTAAGGTCAATTACTTCATATCGCTTGCCATCATTGGCTCTTATGTTGGAAATACCCTGATAATTAACGTACATATTAACAGCTTTCCTACCCGAGATAAACTGTATAAATTTTCTTTCTCCGGGTTTCATGCCCGAAAAGTCGATGTTTCGTATCATGGACAGAACTGATAAATAATCATAGGTACATTTGTCGGATTCAAATACTTCATCGAATCTTTCTTCACCATTAAAGGTCCTGAGCGACCTTATTTTTATTTTATTACCATCGTAAGTGTAGGACTGTCTTTCTATTGAATAATCGCCCCCTTCGTGAGCCTCCTTTGTAAATAATAAGGGACGCATATCTTTGTCGATATAAGAAGTAAGTGTATCGCTAACAGAATAAATATTGCCTGCCAATCCCGATGTGTTAAGCAGCATGACAGTTTTAAGCGAATTTACGCCTCTGTAGTTTGATTCTGTTATCGAAAGTGATCCCTTACCTGCACGAGCTCTAAATAGACCGAAATTAAAGTATAAATCATATTCAATATTTTCACCACTGGCAAAGGCAGTATTATTTATTATGCATTGAGCATTTGATGGCTGAAAGATGAATAATAAAATAAGTAAAGAAAATATTGACGTAGCTTTTTTTATCATAATAAAAAAGATTTACATTAGTGTTGCACTATCGCATACCCCTCATGCCTCCTCCTAATCCTTGCATTGGTGAACTTTGTTGATTTTGTTGCTGTTGCTGTTGCTGCCTCTCTTCATTTAGATTTCTACGTTTTTTCTCTTGTGGTTTATTTATAGTTATCTCAATTGGCTTTTGTTTTATTTCAGGAACTGAATTAAGATTCCACTCTTCTAAATGATCTGAGTATGCTCTAATTACAAATTTACCTGGATAGTAATAAACTTTTTCCGGTTGGCGTAACTCCTCATAATTTCCAGTTGTCCAAAAACCATCTCCATTATCATCTATTATAAGTCTGGCGTACACTTCACCAGGAGGTAGATCCTGAAATCTTACAACATTCCCTTTGACGTCGCTTTTTCGAAAAGGTTTATCCGAATTGTTAAGCAGCTGAACAAAAGCCTTCTTTCCTTCGACCAATCCGGATATGGAAATTTGCAGATTCCCATACTGATCAAGGTCCTTTACTGTAAACGATTGTTCAAATGTATTGTTCCATAAGCCATATATGCTTGTTACAGCTGCAGAGTCAATGGAAAACTTATACTTCCCGCCAGGCTCCCAGGAAGGTCTTAATACAAACATACGCGGATTTAAAGAATCTGTTTCAAATCTAAACGGTATGACCTCGTACAATGAATCAACCTCTTTCTCTAATTTCACAAAAGATGAATCAAACGCAATAACAGGCTGTTCAAATTCAATTCGAATAGGATTAAATAGTTCGAATGTTGACTGCATATTACTTTGAACATTTAAAAATCTTATCTCTGGCAGTTCACTCTCTCCATCTCCCTCTTCTCTCTTTTCTCTTTTATTCTCCTCAGCTTCTTTATCTTGATTGGTTCTTCTGAAATTAAAACTCAAAGTATCATTTGTAATTACATTTCTATTTAGAGTATCAGTCTCCATATAACTAATCTGCATACGTATAGAATCGTGCTGATAAACAACAGAATCTGTAATCCACAACATTAAAGTGTCATTATTTAAATTCCGTTCTGCAACATACCAACCATCTCCTTCAATTTTAGGCTCTATTAAACTAAAACCTGGGGCATCGGTGGGGGCAGAAAAGAAAATATTTAATTTATTTTCAACTGATCGTTCATTCCTTAGGAGATACAATCTCTGAAATCCAGATAAAAAGGAGTTAAGCACGAGGTCATCTGGGAGAAAACGAGTGTATTTAATATCAAGAATTGTATCAACAGTTATACTATCCACAAAAACAGTGTCTTGTCTAACAGCAGGCATAATAGAAGGCATTACAATACTATCTAAAAAGGCAATTGCTTCCATCGGATTGTCATACTTATAGTCTCGGTTTAGATCGCCCAAAGCAAAGACTCTATATTTTCCGGGTGCCATTCCTCTTACAATAAAATTACCTCTTGAATCTGTTCTTGAAATTCGCTCAAAGGGGACATTTGTAAAAACTGTATCATCAAAATTTGAATGTATGCCTACATACATACCTGTAACAGGCTCTAGATCTTCGGCATTTAACACTCTTCCGGCAATGGATAAAGTATCAAGCTGATCTCCGGTAGAAAAAGAGAACATAAAATTCTCCAAAGGATTTGCCTCATTATTATCAACAATGGCATCAGTAAAATCTATAGTGTAAGTTGTATTAGGCAAAAGCTCATCCTTAAGTTCAACAATAGCTCTTCTGCCTGCTGAACGAATAATTGGCATGTTTCTTTGAGGGGGAGTTATTATTACCTTTTCTGTTGGACTTTCGATTTTAATATTCTCATCAAATTCAATCTCCACTCTTTGAGGAGAAACATTTAATGCATTAAAACTAGGAGTTGAGTTTCTTACTACTGGAGGATTAACATCATATTCACCTCCCATTGGTGCAGCTATATTGGCACATGAATGCACCATTATAGCCAATAGAAGTGAAACAATTATAAAAACTAAGAAAGATAGTATCCTATTCAGCATAACTTATTTCGATGAATAAAATCAATTTAACGTACAAATGTAATTCATTTTTTTTAAACCCACTTATCTGATAACATTATCAACTGATAGCAAGCTATGTCCATATCTACAATATAAACATTTACGTTTTTCACAGTACTCCCTTTTTAGTTGTATAATTGCCTGACTATCTGCTGCATTAGCAGGAGTAATACCCGCTGCTATAAATTCTCTAATAATTATATTATTCTCTGGCTTAATAGTTTCTAAAATATCTATTGCACGTGTACAATACTCTTCATTTCCACTTTTCTTGCCATAAGCAAAAAGCATTGGGACTATTGTATTAATCACTATAACTTCTAGAGAAGCGACACCCGGCATCTTCTTGTTTTTTGCTGAACTTTTACCAAAGGAGTAATGCGACTGCCAATAATCGGACGGCTCGGTTTGTAAGTAGTTGAAAAGTTCTCTATAATCTTTCATCTTTAATATTGTTGAAAATAGTCTTCCCGATTTCTGTAAAAGTGCTGCAAGCTGAGCAATTCGAATTACTGGAAAAGACACTGGACGCACTCTCATCTTTTTGAAAACATAACCTTCTATACCCTTTAACTTATATTTTGTTTTAAGAAATTTATATTCGTTTTTCAATCTCATATAATAGTCCTCCTCTATAACTTCTTCAAGAAGTCCCGCCTGTCCAAACATCAGTGCCTCAACCTGAAAGAGGCTATCACTGTGCTTAAGTATATATTTATATGGCAATGAGAGTGCGAGACGTTCAAATTCTTCAGAATTTAGGCCAAAACCATAATTACGAGATAGTATTACGTAAAATACTTCATCCCACGAATTATTAAATCTATTTAGATGATTATTTATATCATTGGCTTTTCTCTCCAAGCGATCTAAAGTGAGGAATGATAACCAACCATTTATTTTCAATTTAGGTATAGACGATAAGAAGTTTTGACAAGGTAAACTATATTTACTATTAATGAGGTATTCGGCATTATTACTTAAATGTTCTGGGACTACAACTCTGCACTGTGGCACTATTCTTCCGCCCTCATTAACTATCTCCGTATCAATACTTTCAGCTAAATGAAGTATGACAGAATTATAAGCTTTGTCTTTATGGTGACCATGCCTAACCCAATCACTTGAAGCGCGATGAATCTCAACATTACCTGCCCATACTTTACCTTTTGCACGTATTTTAGAATTAAAGAAGTCGGGTCCTGCATTTTCATTATACAAGCCGGGCTCTAATACTTCAATCATCTCCCCGTTCTCTGTTTTTAGCGAATCGGTATTATACAATCTGTTCTTCCAAATGAAATGTAGCAGTTGTTCAGAGTTTAACATAGAAATAAGTTTTAAATCTCAAAAATAAGACCAATTAACTTTAACTGCAAGTAGATAAGGCTAAAGAAGGTGAAAATCATCTATTCATGAAGAAAATTTCGTATTTTTGTATAATTCATAATAGGTTATTAAATATAAGTATTGCAAACAAAAAAAGAAATTGATTTCCAGACAAAGAAAATCAGTAAGATTGTCTGGGAGTATGCGTTGCCCGGTATAATAGGCACTGTTGTTACTGCGCTATACAATGTGATTGGGCGTATTTTCATTGGTCAGAGTGTAGGAGCATTAGCTATATCCGGACTTGCTATAACATTCCCTGTAATGAACCTAACAGCTTCAATTGGAATGCTGGTAGGAGCTGGTGCTGCAGCCCGTATATCAATCAGTCTTGGAAAAAGAGACAAACTTACATCTGAAAAGATTCTGGGAAACTCTTTACTGCTCACAATTATATTAAATGCTGTTTTCATCACACTTATTTTAATTTTTCTCGAACCCATCCTTAGAGCATTCGGGGCAAGCGATCTCACTCTTCCGTATGCTTATGACTATCTTAAAATAGTATTACTTGGGAATGTATTTGTAAGTCTTACATACAATTTTAACGCTATGATGCGTTCATCTGGCTACCCAAAAAAAGCCATGGTTACAATGTTGATTGGTGCAGTATTCAGCGTTATCCTCACTCCTATTTTTCTATATGGATTCGATCTAGGCATTCAGGGTGTAGCCTGGGCAACAGTAGTATCAATGCTTATTGGAATGATATTTGTTATGCATCATTTCTTGCAGAAAAAAAGTCTCATCCGATTAAAATGGAAATATATAAAACTAAATAAAAAGATAATTATTGCCATTATTTCAATCGGAATGTCACCATTTAGTATGCAGGTAGCTGCATCGGGTGTTGCTGTTTTAATGAACACATCGTTAATAAGACATGGTGGAGACCTTGCAGTAGGCGCCTACGGAATTATAAATACAGTTTTAATGATGTTCTTAATGATAATTATGGGTCTGAATCAGGGTACACAACCAATTATAGGATATAATTACGGAGCAGGCAACTATAAAAGAGTTAGAGCTACCCTTTTATATGCAATTAAGTTAGCAACCATCATTACTGTAACAGGAGCGTTGATAGGAGTTATTTTTCCAGGTGTTTTTGCTGCAGCCTTCACAACTGACACAGAGTTAATGAGTATAACAGAAAGAGGGATAAGGATTGCGGTATCTGCAATGCCATTGGTTGGTTTTCAGATAGTTTCTTCAAGTTTCTTTCAGAGCATTGGATTTGCTACAAAGTCGCTAATTCAGAGTCTAAGCAGACAATTGATATTTCTAGTTCCTGGCATTATACTACTACCCCGATTATGGGGCCTTGATGGCTTGTGGATAGCAATGCCGGTATCAGACATCTTGGCATTTATACTCTCTGTCTTTTTACTTACATACCAACTTCGTCAATTAAAAAGAATGGAGAACGTTAAATTAGAGAGTAGTAAAAAGCAATAAAATCATCATTAAATCTCTAATATTAGAGTGATTTTGTGTAGTTTTGCAAGTAACAATAGACAATAAAATCAGAAAAAGATAATTTACTAATATATTAAAATTAACGTATGAAAAAAGTAGTTTTAATTCGCCACGGCGAGAGCGTTTGGAATAAGGAAAACCGTTTTACGGGATGGACTGATGTAGACTTAACAGAAAAAGGTATTGAAGAAGCGCATAAAGCAGGTAAGTATCTTAAAAAAGAAGGTTTCCAGTTTGAAAAAGCTTACACTTCTTACCTTAAAAGAGCTGTTAAAACTTTAAACGTAGTTCTAGATGAGATGGATCTAGACTGGATTCCAGTTGAAAAAACATGGCGTTTAAACGAAAAGCATTACGGAATGCTTCAAGGATTAAATAAAGCAGAAACTGCAGAAAAATATGGCAACGAGCAAGTACTAGTTTGGCGCAGAAGCTACGACGTACCACCTACTCCTCTTGAAAAAGAAGATGAACGATCTCCTTTTCAGGAAGCACGTTATAAAGGGGTAGATGCAAATGATCTTCCTCTTACCGAATCATTAAAAGAAACTGTTGATCGTATTCTACCTTACTGGAACGATGTAATTGTACCTGATATAAAAAACAATTATAATGAAATTATAGTAGCAGCTCATGGTAACAGTTTACGTGGTATTATCAAACATCTTAAAAACATTTCTGATGAAGATATCGTAAACCTTAACTTACCCACAGCTGTTCCTTATGTATTTGAGTTTGATGACGAAATGAATCTTCAGAAAGATTATTTTCTAGGCGATCCAGAAGAAATCAAAAAGTTGATGGATGCAGTAGCTAATCAGGGAAAAGCGAAATAAATAATTACAGATTTATTTCTGTCCAATTTAATAGTTTAAATAAAATCGTTGTAGCATATCTTTGTTACAACGATTTTTTTAATAGTTCTACTCCATTTGCATTAAGTACACGCAAAGACATTTTGTTTCCCTCTTTCTCAAGTATAGTTACAGTAGCACTTTCAACACTATTTCCTCCTCCAATTACAACGGGAAAATTATTGTCAACACTTCCCTTAGGATGATACTCAAATCTATGTGTATGTCCATGTAATGAGACATTAAAGTCGGCATTTTTCAGTATATAACCCCATTCATCTAAACTTGGATTATATGCATTCTCACCTAGGCCATAAACCGGTATATGATGTATAAGAATTCTCTTTGTTGCTTGTTTAAATTCAGAGCTATTAATTTCTTTATTTAAGAAATGAGCCTGATCCTTTCTTAAACCACTAAAATCATTAAAACCATAATAAACAGGAGTATCATCAATCTTATCTTCCCCACAATCAAGAATCACAAACCTCGTGTCTCCCCAATTAAATGAACCATATGTTTTATCACCAACATAATCCAACAAATCTCTAAGTCCTATAGAATAAGCATTTCGTATCTCGTGATTTCCACGAACATAGAATACCGGAACAGATTCTGCCCTAACTTTCTCGTTCATATAAGACAACGACGCAACAGCTTGTTTTTCATTTCTCGGATCATCTATATTATCCCCATTAAAAACAACAAAATCATAATTATTATCCGCAATTAAATCAGAAAACAGATCTATAAGATTTCTCCTCTGATGAAGGTCGTTAAAAACAATAGCGCTAAAATCAGTTTCATTCTCTTTAGGGAGCCTAAAAGTGTAAATATCTGAAATAGCTATTTCACCAAATTCTTTTCTGTAAGCTTCATACACAGCAATTTCTCTTGAACACACCCTGTAATTATATGTTTCTCCCGGAATTAAATTCTCTAATCGGTATTTATGATGGAAATTATTTACAATCATTTGCCCGTCCACATAAAGTTCCATTTTCTGATCAAGATTACCATCTACCCCATACTCCACCCAACTGTGAACCGGCACATTAGTTAACCAAGAAATAGTAATTCCATTTCCTGTTGGATTTTGCAAATAAGGTTTTGTACGAAAAACACTTTCCTTATCTGAATGAATTCTTATATCAGCAAAAAGTGGTCTGTGGTCTGAAGCAACTTTTTCATTAATAACCCCTTTATCGGTTAAAAGTGACCAACTTTCTACACCATTATAACCAAATATATAGTCTATACATTTGATTGGATTATCTGCAGGAGAGGTATATTGATTATTAGGAACCAGAGATACAAACTCACTCATAAGCGATTTAACTATATCAGATTCTGGGATATCATTTATATCCCCCACAAAAAAGAAAGGCTTATTAGGATCTAACTTCTTAACTTCACTCTTGATGATATCCACAGCCTTCATCCTATCCTCTGCATTTAGAGAGAAATGTGTGTTCCCAAAATAATAATCCTCCAGTTCAACTATTAGAAGCATTCTGGGCTCATCATTACAGGGTAGAGGCACTTTTAGAACGTTGATAGGCTTCTCTTTTGACAGTATGCCAATACCATATTTACCACCATTATAATCAATAGATGCAGCATATGTAGAATACATTAATGTTTTTCTAGATAAAAGGTCAAGCACATCAACACCATTACTCCTACCCGTTACACTATCCAATTCTTGTATACCAATTATATCAGGAGCTGCCCACAAAATAACATTTGCAATTCTATCATAATCTGTAACATTGTCTAGGCCTTTCGCATTACGAATGTTATAAGACATCATTCTAATAGAATTTTCTTCTTTGGATGAGATTGTCTGTGAAAAAGCGCTTATACTTCCTAGTGAAACATTAAGTATTAACAAAAAAATAAAAGCTGAAATAATCTGTTTTTTCATCACAATAAAATATTATTTGACAATTAGGGGAGCTATTAGAGAATATCCTTTATCGTTAGGATGTAACCCATCAGTAAATAGGGACTCGTCGATACTACCATTTTTCATAAGCTTTTCACTAACATCCATGTAGAGCCAGTTGTTATTGCGAGACATTATAGAAATTTGCTCATTGAGACTTTTAACCTTTTCCTCCTTACCCCTTCTTGGCAATATACCAATAACCTTAATTTCTGCATTGGGCTGTCTAATCTGAATTTGTTTACAAAGAAATTGCAATCCGTCAAAAATCTCTCCATCAGTGCTTAAACCAATATTATTAGTACCAATCATAAGTATTATCTCATCAGCATTATATCCATCAAGCTCTCCATGATAAACCCTCCATAAAACATTCTCTATTCTGTCCCAACCACAACCTAAGTTAAAGTAACCATTAGGCCCCATATACTTTTTCCAGCTAACAGCACCGTTCTCTCTTCCTGTTTCATCATTCCAGTAATGTGTAATAGAATTACCGATAATGACTTTTTTAGGTGCACTTTTATCAACTGCATCAAGCTTAGCACTATGCCTTTCTTTCCACTCATAAATATCAGGTTCTCTACGTTGACTAACAGGTCTAGTTGTAATAATATCACCTACAGGCATATTTAAAATACTTCTAACTACTTTTTCATATGCATCAGCATAGACTTGCATACCCATATCGTTTGGATGAATATAATCTACAGCTCCATCAGTAGGAAAGTTTATGCTATCCTGATGTAAATAATATATGTTTGCTACACCAGCCTGCTTTAACGAATCAAAAACTTCTCGTGATGCTTTGTTTAAACGCTCAGACATTTCTTTCCTGTCGGCAATCATTTCATCATTCAAATAACCAATATGATCTGTAATTAAAATAGGGATATTACTCTTTTCTCTAATTGCCAACACACCATATGCTGTTCTTTTCTTGACTTCATCAATAGTAAGGTTTCCCATATTTGGAAGACAATCATAAATTATTAAAGAAACTTCAAGTTCATTTATCAAATCAACTTTCACTTTTTCTAGCGGTCCATTTCCAGAATAAGCAAGATTTATAACAGGATAATCAAGCCTACGAGACAAGATGTTTGTCCAAGCCATACCAGGACGTGATGCACAAGCCCCCTGAGCAATTGAAGTTCCATATACTACTATAGGTTTTTCTTTTAATAATGGTATAAACGAAAACTCCGATGATTCAGGAACACCAATCTCCAGCCACGTTATACTATTATAAAGGGGCAGAAACAATCGATATTCATACCCTTTTTTGTGATAGTTGCTCTCAATAATATTATTAAATGAGTACCTAACCGTATCACCAAAACTATATCTATCTGTTAATAGTCGCCAATTACCATCCGGGTCAATTGCATATAAATCAACTCCCGATTTACCTGTTGCTGACATATGATTCATTGCTAAGGGCCCACTAACACCATATCTCACTTCAATTTTATCAGCATTGGTGTAAAAGTGAATAGATAATCCAGCTGAATTTTGTGACAAGTCCCAAACGCTACCTCTAACAATATCTTTAGCTCTATTGGGAAGTCTTTGGTAACTATTCCCAATCTCTTCACTCCAACCTCTATTCTGAATTACATGGAACTCAGCATCCATTGGGTTATACCAACTGGTCTGACCAATTAAGCTTACAGTAAACAAAAACAGCAGGATGCTAACTATATTTTTTTTCATAAGTGCTTTTTTTATGTAACGGTATTTAATGACGTGACAACTTGTAATAAAAAGAGGAATATTTAATAATACTCCCCCTAAATTTAAGTTTTATATTACGATGATATAAAATACTAATTAATCACTTTGAGCTAACTTCTTTTATTGCTTTAAATTTCAGTACACCCATAAATGTATCAACTGTACCTATAATAATGGAATCTTTTATATTACCCTTCAAGCGAACTCTTTCATTTTCGATATAAACTACCCCTTTTAAAGTGTCTTTTACTAATGATACTTCACTCATTTTAATTTTATATCCTGAGCTATCCTCTACTTCACCTATAAGGACATCTTTGTCATAAGTCAGTATCAATTTACCTTTTTCATACCCATATGGAGCTTGAGCCACTTCGTATTTCCACACATTTTTGCTGCTTTTATTATTTTGAGCATCAACAAAATGCATAAAACAATTTAATAGAATCACGATTAGTAGTACAGCTGTTTTTTTCATTTCATTTTAATTAAAAGTAAGTCAAATAATAATTCCATAAATATACAACTAAAAATTAAAATATCATAAAAAAAAACGGCACTTCTCATATTCAGAGTCTGGCCGTTTTTATGATGTTTAGAGTTATATCTTATATGTATTATTTAAAAAACATTCTCTATTCAACTCCACTTCTTTTAAGGAGTGCATCAATAGAAGCTTCGCGACCTCTGAACTTTTTATATAACACTTCTGGCTCATCGGTATTACCTAGCTCAAGAATATTCCTTCTAAATGAATCGGCAGTAGCCTTATCAAATATTCCATTCTCTTTAAAGAGTGAGAATGCATCGGCCTCCATCACCTCAGACCATTTATAGCTATAGTAGCCAGCGGCATAACCTCCTGAGAATATATGGCTAAATGCAGTAGACATACAAGCTTCTGGTACTGCTGGCAGAAGCTGAACCCTAGACATTGCATCTTTCTCAAAACTTCTTATTGGTGTAACATTATCAACGGTCTCAAAAGGCTTTTCGAGTGAATGCCATGCCATATCCAAGTAACCAAAAGAAAGTTGGCGCAGAGTAGCATATCCAACATTAAAGTTTGATGCTTCAATAATGTTCTGAAGTAGATCTTCTGGCATCTTTTCGCCTGTTTCGTAATGAAACGCAAATTTATCGAGATACTCTTTCTCGGTAAGCCAATTCTCCATAAAATGCGATGGAAGCTCAACAAAATCGCGATAAACGCTAGTACCTGATAGAGATTGATATGTTGTTTTTGTTAACATTCCATGCAAAGCATGACCAAACTCATGAAGGAATGTTTCAACCTCATTAAAGGTCAGCAGAGCAGGAGTTGTTTCGGTAGGGCGAGTGAAGTTCATAACAATAGTAACATGTGGTCTGCTATCAACTCCATCTTTTATATACTGACTTTTAAATGATGACATCCAAGCACCCGAGCGCTTTCCTTCACGAGGATGAAAATCGGTGTAAAGCACCGAAAGAAACTCTCCTTTTTCATCAATAACATCAAAAGCCTCCACTTCAGGGTGGTAAACCTGAATTTCGTTATTCTTTATAAACTGAAGTCCATACAAATCAGTAGCCAATCCAAATACGCCCTTCTTCACATTCTCGAGCTCAAAATAGGGACGCGTCATCTCATCGTTAACTCCAAAATTACTATCCTTCAATTTATCCGAATAGTATGACCAATCCCATGGCATTATATCAACAGTCTTTCCCTCCACCTTAGTAGCTAAAGCTTCAACTTCAGTCACTTCTGCCTTAGCCACAAGGGAAAATGATTCTGCAAGCTTATCTAGAAGATTAAACACACCTTCTGCACTCTTAGCCATCCTGTTTTTTAGCACATAATCAGAATAACTATCATACCCCAAAAGATTTGCAATTTCAAGTCGTGTGTTTACAATATTCACTACATTCTCACGATTATCAAATTGTCCGCCTTGCACGTTTTTGGTATTATATGCCATATATAGCTTTTCGCGAAGATCACGACGAGACGAATACTGCATAAATGCAATATAACTAGGACCCGTAAGATCGAATACCCAACCCTCTTTATCTTTAGATTTAGCTTTAGCTGCGGCAGCATCAATAACGCTTTGTGGCAATCCTGCCAAATCGTCCTTATGAGTCAACAACATCTCGTAAGCGTTTGTCTCACGCAGATTATTTTGCCCAAACTCCAAAGAAGCTTTACTTAACTGCAAAGAAAGAGCCCTGTACTTCTCTTTTCCTTCAGGGGACAAAGTAGCGCCACTATTCTCAAAACCTTCGTAATACTTTTCAACAAGTCGTTTTTGTTCATTTGTTAATCCCAACTCGCCCCTTTGATTATAAACAGATTTAACACGATCAAACAACTTCTCATTCAAATTTATATAGTTTGAGTGCTCCGACATCACAGGGCTCAAACGTTGAGAAATCTCCATCATCTCGTCGTTACTCTCAGAACTAAGCAGATTATAGAAAACACCACTCACTCTGTTCAACATCTCGCCAGCATACTCCAATGCCTCAATTGTATTTACAAAAGTTGGCTTATCAGTATTGGCGGCTATAGCATCTATTTGAGCCTTATGCTCTGTTATACCCTTTTCGAAAGCAGGTTCAAAATGCTCAATTTTAATTTCATCAAAAGGAGCCGTTTCATGAGGTCCATTAAACGGTTTAAAAAATGGGTTACTCCCCACTGCAACAACTGTTGTCATCATTACTAAAAAAATTAATATCTCTTTTTTCATTAAGTCTCATTTAAAATTTCTGGAAACTTTAATTATACTATCTCACTTACCACAAAGATAATATTCAATTAACGAAATAACTAACCGGATAAACATATTTCTCGCTAAAACTGTATTAACTTAGACTTAAGTTTTATACAAAAGCATTATCAAATCACCTCATAAAATGGTCCAGACTCTTTTTCCTTTC
Source organism: Fermentimonas sp. (assembly GCA_015478775.1). Lineage (GTDB taxonomy): Bacteria > Bacteroidota > Bacteroidia > Bacteroidales > Dysgonomonadaceae > Proteiniphilum. Next base: position 620,935 of record JADMKP010000007.1, read on the forward strand.
TTTCCAATCGGGCATGAATTCTGTTAGTAGTGAATAGTATTTCTTAGAATGATTCATTTGTATTAAATGGCACAATTCGTGCGCTATTACGTACTCAATGCAGCTTTCGGTAGATTTAATTAGTTTAATATTCATTGAGATATTGGCTTTTGATGAGCAACTCCCCCACCTAGACTTCATGTTTTTCAAGCTTATCTTATTAGGCGAGATATCATACAAACTATTAAACTTATCAACAATAGACATCATTAACTGTGGCATCAGTTTATTTGCCATTTGCCTGTACCATTGTTCCATTAAATACTTCACCAAATCTTCATTTTTACACGCAACATCAATAAATTCACCATTAATGGTTACATTATTAAACGCACCAACTGTAACACGCATAATATACATTTTGCCCAAAAACAGATGCTTTTCACCATCTACAAACTCTCTTTTTGAGTAAGTTGGTCCACGCTCCTCAAACTTCTTTTTGTGCTTCAATATCCAATTGATCCTTTTATTTATTACATCATCAATCTCCTTTTTGGTGGCACGATGGGGAGCGCGCACTACCACACTTCCATCAGTTTGAACAATGATACCAATAGATTTGCGTGAAGATTTAACAAGAGAGTAGCTTATAGAATCAGGCTTCTTAATTTCCATCAAATTCAAAGAATATACTTTTAGAGCTCTCTTCAGGAATCAGGTTCTTTAAAGCATTGTGTGCCTCAATCGGGAAATCTGTTGACAAGATATCACTTCCACTATTAATAAGTTCTCCATAAACATAATCACCCTTTACTTTTACGCTATTATCTATATTGCCCATTGTACCAAGGATAGTAAATACCCCAAGTTCGTGAAGAGCGTCATTAAACGAACTATCACGTGCAGAGGTACCAGTAAAAGCCACAATATTATCAAGATTTATATTACTTTTAAGTAATCTCTCAAGTTCATCGTGGTTTCTTACTGTTACAGATAAAAACAGCGTTGGATATTTTTTGTGGATATCCTTGGCTACATCTAAACTATATGTAATTAAAACAGCATAAGCCTCAGCACCTATATTGATTATCATTTGAGCAGCTTCATCAAGATCGTCAACCGATTTAACATCCACCGTAAACATTGTTTTCCCTCTACCCCACTCCAAAACCTCCTCAAGGGTTGGAATTGACCCTTCAACCTCATTTCCTACGTAATCAATAATAATTAAGCTTCTAATCTCCTCAAGCGTCAGATCTTTTATCGCCAAATCCTGAGTGGATGTGCGACCTGTTGTTTCGTCATGCATCAACACCAACACGTCATCTTTACTTCTTCTAACATCAAACTCTATAATTGCAGGTACGTGACTAATTGTATATTTAAACATCTCAATAGTGTTCTCGGCATAACCTATATAATATCTACCACCTCTATGAGCAGAAACCATTGGAATACGATCATTAGTCCATGATAAAAACTCATACGTGTCATCTGTGTTCTCAAGAGCAATTGTATGATAATTATCACTTTCACTTCTAACATTTGAACAACTTACCATTAAAGCACCTAATAATATAATCTGGAAGAGGTAATAGGTTCTTTTTATTTTCATATATTTTTAAATCTTATATTCGTTAATTCGGGTTTAAACATCAAAGATAAATAGTTATTTCGAACAATTTAATTCATTAAAGAGTTTTAAAGATACATTTGAAATACATCAAGTGAAATTAAAATTGCAAATAATGAATTCAAATAAAAATACATCAAAGCGCAAATCTACGGATAATGAAAATTTAAATAGTCGAAACCCCAACATAGAGAGTGACTTCAAGAAAAACAATGACAGTATTTCTGACAGCGATCTGGATATTGATGTTGAATTAGATCCGGAACAAAGTGAAGCCAGTAGATATAATGATGAAGAATTTCTTAACAGTAAGCATGTCAATAAACATGACCAACCCACAGAGCAAAGGGAGTTGTCAGACGAAGAGAAAGCTTCATTAAGAGACAAAAATGACAAAAACAAAAACCGGATTGTTAACTAAGTAAACGAGATTAATTTCTTTTGGTACACTATTTGCACTCATAGCTATATAAACTAAATTTATAAATATGGATCCAAATATGTGTTTTTTAGATATTGCTCAGAGCAGATATACAACAAAGAAATATAATTCTACAAAGAAGATTGACAATAACATTATTGAACAACTTAAAGAGATAATCAGGTTAAGTCCATCATCCATAAACAGCCAACCCTGGAAGTTTACTTTTGTTGAGAATGAGAAAGTAAAGAATCAACTTTCTGAATTCTCTCATTACAATTCAAGTAAAGTAAAAGATGCAAGTCACGTTGTAGTATTTAGTGTTTTTAAAGATGCTGAAGCTTTTGAAAACATGAGACTCTCACAACTCTCTGAAGGCACCTCAGCCTACTATAATCGAGTATTAAAGCCAAAGGGGGATGATCATATTATGAACTGGCTGACTTCTCAAGTTTATTTATCACTAGGTTTCTTTTTGAGTGCAACTGCCAGCCTGGGAATAGATTCAACACCCATGGAAGGTATAGAGCAGTCTGGATATGACACAGTTTTGCAAGATGAAGGCTATAAAACTTTGTTTGCAGTTGCAATAGGTTATAGAGACGATGAAGATATTAACCAGCCAAATAGCACACCTAAATTTAGACTTGAACAGGATTTGGTTATAAGATCAATTTAAAAATTGAAATATTGCAAATTTATACTTCCAAGAGAGTCTGTTCTTTGATAGACTCTCTTAATTTATTAGCCTTTTCATGAAATTCTTTTATATTACCAAATTCAAAAAGGCGTACAACTTCTGAATTGCATACTTTGCATCTGCCAAAGATTCTCACATCATTCATCTTTGTTAGATATGCCTTATCAACATGTATGCCATTTACTGCAAAGTTTTTACAGTGCGAGCAATATATATTATTCTTAGTGATAAAACAGAAAAATTTCCTATCGAGTCCCGTTAGTAATGCTCCTAATTGAAAATTGTTTATTAATTGTTCGCGGTGCATATCTGTTTCCTTATATCTACTTTAATTCTTTTCTATTACAAATATATACATATTATATCATTTGTTTGCATATCTTGCAAACAGAGTTGATATTACCTCAAAAGTACATGGCAATCTTGACTATATAAGTCAAACCTCTTTGGTTTCCGGAATAATTAAATTCAGTATTACTCCTAATAGTGCAGATAGACCTATCCCTGTCATGCTTATATCTCCTATTGTAAGTACAGCACCTCCAATTCCTGTGGTAAGTATAAGCGAAACAATTATCAGATTACGTGTATTACCCATATCTGTTTTGTTGTGAATCATATTGCTGATTCCTGTGGCAGCTATCATACCAAACAACAATAACATGATACCGCCCAGTACAGAACCAGGAATAGTTCTTAGAAATGCACTCACCTTTCCAACAAAAGAAAAGAGAATTCCTGTAATAGCAGCAATACGTATTACTGCCGGATCAGTTACTTTTGTAAGCACCATCGCACCTGTAACCTCTGAGTAAGTTGTAACCGGGGGGCCTCCTATAAAACCTGCAACAATACATGCCATACCATCGCCAAACATTGTACGGTGAAGCCCCGGTTCCTTAACAAAATCCTTATTGGCAACCTGGCTAACCGCATACACATCGCCCACATGCTCAATAACAGGAGCAATTGCTACTGGCACCATAAACAAAATAGCACCCCATGAGAATTCAGGTTTAATAAATTGAGGAAGACTAATCCAAGCAGCTTCCGATATAATGGTGAGGTCAACCCTACCTAAAACAATAGCTGCTATATATCCAACAACTATTCCAGCAAAAATAGGAATTAATTTCAAAATACCTTTAGCAAACAAGCTAACAACTATTGCTGTGATAAGTGCAATTATAGCAAGCAACCAATCCTCTGCAGCCATATCCACGCCTGTGCCAGCAAGTGAAAGACCAATAAGCATGATTACCGGTCCAATCACAACAGGAGGAAAAAGACGTTTGATAAGTCTAATACCTTGCCATTTAACAAGGGCACTCATTAAGAAATAAACTAACCCAACCGATACCATCCCCGATAAAGTACCGGCAAGTCCGTATAGTTCTGTAGCTTTAATAATTGGTGCAATAAAAGCAAAACTACTTCCTAAAAAAATAGGGACAATACCTTTCGTTATTAAATGAAAGATCAATGTCCCTACCCCGGCGGTAAAAAGGGCAGTTGATGGGTCTAGCCCGACTAGTAATGGAACCAGCACTGTTGCACCAAAGGCAACAAAGAGAAACTGTACTCCAACTACGGTTTTTTGTCCTCTGGAGAGTTGTTTGTTGTTCATCAATTGTTAAAATATTATTTTGAGTGCAAAGATATATGATTTTAATGAAAAAATGAAGATAAATCTTTTTTGATGCAATATTACAGAATCTAATTCGATATGTAAGTAAAAAATATCCGGACAACAAATTATCTGTCCGGATATAAAAAGAATGAATGAATGAAAAAACTAACTAGAACTTAAACGAAACACCTGCATTTATTACCGATACACCATATCCTATCTCTGCAAAAGCAGCTATATTATCTGTAAAAAACCAACGAGCTCCTAAAAAAAGCGAATAACCAAGTCCGCTTCCATAACTATTAGGTCCGTCATATCCTCCTGTAGTAGAATAACTTGCAAAATTATATCCAATCATTAATCCCGCATAAGGATCTAGCTGCGGTAATGTTTCGAAACCATGAAAATGATAAGCACCACGTGCACCAACTACAGTGTAATTCCATTTCTGAGTATAGCTCTCCGTTTTGTATCTGAATCCGGTGTTGCCTACATACCCCCCGAGACTGATAACCCCAGGGCCAGCTTCCCATAAACCATGCTCAATAGAACCACTGATTGCTGGTCGCCCTGTTCCAAGTCCACTTAAAGCGGTACCAAACCCTATTCCAAGATTTACTGCACTTGTACCTTTTTGAAACTGTTGTGCAAATATTGGCGAGTTTACTAACATGGCCAAAGCAGTAATAAAAATAATTTTTCTCATGATTGTAATTTGAATTGTTTTGTAATACTATAAATTATATAATTTCAATTAGCCGCATATTTAATGTTTGCTCCTTGTATATATTTATTATTAGATGAGTTATATACGCCCTTCCAATCGCCAACTGCAGGTGAAGATGCGTTGCCATCCCCATTTGTGTCTCCACCATTAGCATCATCTTTATAAGATGTGAGTATAGCTGACGAGGATATATTTATAATTCTGGATGATGAAGAATTTAAACCGGAACCTGCACTCATGAACTTTATTATTGCCCCTGCACCTATATTAATAGTTTGCGTTGATCCCTGAAACCATTCATTCATTACATAAGGCACTTCTGATACGTTCCATGAAACAACTGCTCCGTTTGGCGAGCTTGATGAAGTTAAATATATACCATTGCCTGTATTGGTTTCCGCTGGATTTCTCGGGTTGTGAAACTTATTGTTTGTATTGAGTGTATAATAGGCATTTACGGATATGGGCCTACCATTATCATATAATACATTATTTGTAAAAACACTAATCTCATTATCTATCATGGCCGAACCGCCATAAAACGCACAATTATTAAAAAAAGATGCTGATGAGCTTAATGTATGTGCAATTACACAATTATCAAATATGAATTGTGCAGAAGTGGGACCTGAAATTTTAACTGCGTTATAAAAACCACCGGTGTTGCCACCCGCATATAAAATATCTACAAACTGAAAGGTAGCACCATTTGTCCCATTTAAATTAATTTGTTGCCAGTCGCCCTTAAGCGGCTCTGTAACAACTCCATCACCATTTGTATCACCACAATAACTGTCATCTGCCAGCGATGTAAACACAATACGGTTAGTAGCTGTACCTTTAGCAAGTATTGTTCCTCCAACTATAGTAATTCTAGCTCCTTTTAGCTTTACAACTACACCCGGCTCAATTGTCAGTACACTTCTTACATCTATGTTTAAGTCTTTTATAACATACACATTGCCGGCAGTCCATGTTGTGGGCTCGGTAATATGATTTGTTATTTCAATAATATTGCAGTTCTGAACCTCTTCTTGTTCAAGGATATCATCAGTTTCGCATGCCGAAAAGATGAATAAAATGCCTAATGTGATAAATAATAATAACTTTTTCATTTCTTTGATATAATTAAATGTGACTTATAAATATTAAACGCAGCAAAGATAGAGGGAGGCATATAAGTCAACAACCCCCCAAAAGGGGTTATATCAATTAATAATGCTTTATATCTTTGCAATGATAAAAGGTGTATTATTTAAAATTTAAAGTTTTGAAAAATATATATGTCTTATTTTTATGTGTGTTTATGTGTAGCACTTTCTCAGCATTAGCACAGGATTTAGATTCTCTTGAATTAATTCTCAACACACACATTGAAAAAAAGGAATTAAAGCCCAAAGAATTATTAAAGATTTATGACGATCTAAGCTGGGGTTATTTGAATTCCAATTTTGATAAGTCGGTGCATTTTGGTGAAAAAGGTCTTGAATTATCTCATGAAGAAAACGACAAGGATTACATTGCTACTTTTACTCGTAACCTGGGTGTTGCCTATTATATGTCAAGCCAGTTTGATATAGCCGAAGAGTACTTAAGTGAAGCTTTGGATATGGCACAGAAAATTGATAACCATAATCTTGAAGGTCGTATATACGGTGCTTTAGGGAATCTATATAACAGACAAAGCCAATACACACTAGCTTTAGACAATTATTTAAAAGCAACATCAATTTATGAGAAACAAGAAAATAAACTTCATCTGGGTAGGACATTAAGCAATATTGGGGTATTGTATCAAAAGCTACTTAATTTTGATCAGGCACTTAATTATTTTTATAGAGCTGCAGACATTGCAAATGAAATGAATGATAAAATGAGCCTTGCAAGTATTTACATATCACTTAGTGATATAAACATTGATATCGACAGAGAAAAGTCAATAAACTATGCAGAAGAAGCAATATTAATATTTAAAGAGTTTGGTAACAGGTTTAGTGAAGTTGATGCTATGCTTGGATTGGCAAAAATATATTATAGTACGGATGACTTTAATATAGCTCAAAAAGTTACTGAAGATGCTTTGCAAATTTCTAAAGAGCTGGGATCTCCATTTTTAATATCACAATCATATGTAGATCTCTCCAATATATATTATTATCAGAAAAAATATGCACTAAGTGAGCAAGCAGCCATAAGTGCGTGGGAAAACGACTCTACCGATATAAATCTTACAAACAACATATTATATAATATAACCAGAGCAAATATTTTTTTAGGAAACCCCGAAAAAACAGAAATGTACCTCTACAAACTACGTGATCAGCTGGAGCTCTACTCAAATAATGAGTACCAGAATGCATTATCAGAGCTTGAGGTAAAGTATGAGACAGAGAAAAAGGAGCTAAAAATTATAGCTCTGGAAAATGAAAAGAGGCTTAATAGAATGTTAGTAACTGCTACTGTAGCATTACTGCTTTTTGCATTAGGCTTTTTTATTGTGAGACACAGACTATCGAGGAGCAGACAAAAACTTGCCGAACAAAAGGTGGTTCAGTTGCAAAAAGAGAAGCAGCTTGCAACCGTTCAAGCTGCACTTGATGGTGAAACTGCCGAAAGAAACCGTCTTGCAAAAGACTTGCATGACGGGTTGGGCAGTATGCTTTCAGTTGTAAAATATAATCTTCCAGAAATGAAAACAGGTGTAATATTAGAAAAAGAAAGTGTTGATAGATTCAGAAAAGCCGTGGATATGCTCGACAGCTCAATTCAGGAGCTACGCAGAGTTGCTCATCATATGATGCCCGAGTCATTAATAAGGTTTGGATTAAAAGCTTCACTTGCCGATTTTTGTGATGCCATACCTAATACTCATTTTCATTATTATGGTAATGAAGAAAGACTAAGTAGCAAGATGGAAATCCTCATTTACCGGTCGGTTCACGAGCTGGTAAACAATGCTCTCAAACATTCAGAAGCAGATAAAATCGACGTTCAGATAATTCAGGAGTGGGACCGCTTATCGTTGGTTGTGCAAGATAATGGCAAAGGGTTTGATAGTAATACTAGATATGCAGGTATGGGTTTGGAGAACATTAAAGAACGAGTGGAATCATACGGAGGCAAAATGTTTATATCATCTGCTATAGGCAAGGGAACCGAAATACATATAGAGCTTAAACCAGATAATAAAAAAAACGACAATGAGTAAAATAAAAGTTGCTATTGTAGATGATCACAAAATGCTGGTTGAAGGTATAGTGAAAATGATTAGCGAGTACGACAATATAGAGATTGTGGGAGTTGCTCATAATGCTGGTAGTTGCAGAAGCTCCATTCCTTTTTGGAAACCTGATGTGTTGATGCTTGATATTGGATTGCCCGACATAAGTGGTCTGGATTTTTGCAAAGAACTAAAAATAGAATATCCCATTCTTAAAATACTTGCTCTTACAAGCCATAATGAATATGCGATGGTTAAGCAAATGCTTGATAATGGTGCATCGGGATATTTAGTTAAAAATGCCGAATCAAAAGAGGTGATTGAAGGTATTGAAACCGTGTATGAAGGAGAAACATTTTTAAGTCATGAAGTTGATCTTTTAATGAAAAAACGTCCAACTAATGCTGTTTGGCTTACCGACAGGGAGCGTGAGTTATTAAAACTTGTATCCGAAGGGTATACAAACGCTGAAATTGGAGAGAAAATTTTTCTTAGCCCTGAAACTGTAAGAGGTTATCGAAAGAATTTACTGTATAAACTGGAAGCGAAAAATACAGCTGTTTTAGTGAAAATAGCATTAGAACAAAAATTGATTTAATGCTATAAAAATGAAAAAACGGTCGTAGAAAAACTACGCCGTTCTTAAATTAATCTTCTTTTAAAGGATAATACTTAAATCTTCTGGAGTAACGTTCATCGCTATTATAACTCCGTTCTCATCGATTAAGTAACTACGGAAACCTCTACTCAATTTGAAATCTCTGTACAAATCTGATTCGGTTCCTCTAACATCACAGAATAGTGAAGGTGCGTCGAGGTTATCCATTGCCATTGTTCTGTCTAAGACATTTATATTCTCATCAAATGCGATCGAGATAAATGTAACATCCGCACTAATCATCTTCAAATAATTATGTAACCGAATGTTGGTGGCTCTGGAATGAGCATCGTATGTTGCCCAAAAATTAACCACAACTTTATTGCCTTTGAATTCACTCAACTTATATTTATCACCCTCCAAATCCGTTAAAACAATTTCTGGAATTATTTCTCCCGGATAATAACCTAAAGATGGAGCTGCGTCCTTAACAGAACCCGATGATAATGCAAGTGAAAATAATGCTATAAGGCAAAAGTTCACATACTTCATAAAATAAAATTTTGGTTAGTAAATAGATTAGCAGCTGCTTCACGCAATGGCTAAATCACTTATCTATAACGACTTTTCGCTAAAAGTCTCAAATTATTGGCTTCAAAAGTACGTCACTTTTTTGATATATCGAACTTTTGAGCCAAAAAAATCACTTCCAAATGTTAAAACATAAATATCAACTAAAAACAAAAGACACAATTTCTGTGCTATATCATTAATTATCTGATAAATACACAATCCCTACAATATTTATGTTCAAAGTTTAGATTTCATCTATAGCTCATTATTTTTAGCGAGGAGTTGTAAAAAACATCTCAATGGCTTCGATAGAAGTATCTTTTAAAATTACATTCTTCTCTTTATCGAACAGATAAAGAGTTGGAATTGCTTTTATATCATATAGTTTTTTGTGAGTTATCTCCAAACCCTTATCATAAGCGTGTACCCACTTTGGAGGCATCTGTGGTAAATTGGCAAGCCACAAATCCATATCCTCATCAACGTAAAGAGTTAGTATAATAAGCATAGTGCGTGTGCTATTATTTAAAGCCATTGCATTATTAATTTCGTTTGAATTTAGTATTTGCTGAGTAACAGCTGCGCAGGTTGAACAACCCGGGTTAGAAAACATTAATAATGTATATTCACTTTTCAAATTATAAAATGAGAGTGTCTGTCCCGAAGCAAGCGTATAATTAAAATTAGTGCCTTTTTTACCTTCCCGGTTTTTCATTACCATTTCGTAATGGAAATTATAAACCGACTTATCAGTTTCTGACAACACTTCAGATTCTATTATTTCCTCTAATACAGGAATATAATATTCCTCATTTCTAAATGGAGAGTTGGGGTCATAAAAGTATTTTTCAAACAAATTCCCAAAATGCGAGTACATCATATAATCTACTTTTGCCTTATCTATTGTTTTCTGCAAAGAGGCCTCTGCTATATCTTTGGAAACATATTCAAGTAGATTTATGTAATCAACAAAAGCCTGCTCTGTTATGTCGGGTCGATCTATTAAACCCCTGTTGGCAAAATCAAACCTTTCCCAGTAGTTCATTACCAAAAAAATAGCACGTTTATCATTATCTGTTATAGTTACAGGAATAGTTGGAAGAACAAAAGTATCTGGCACAATTGGTTCAACAGGCAAATTATCATAAGCTCCGGCTAAAGTATCTTGCTGATTCGATTCTGTTTTTTTGCTGGATGAGCAGGAAGCAACAACCAATAACATCAAAATCAGAGCAAACAAAAGTGTAAAATAATTCCTTTTCATAGAAAATAAAATATTTATTATTCTGTGTAAAGATAATAAGCCCAAAATGATTTAACTATATTACCGAGCAATAAATTCTAAAAACTGCATTTCAACCTATTGAGTTTGGCGAGTAAATTTTGTACATTTGTAAATTCACAATAGCTAGATTTTATTCATGGATAATTTTATTGTTTCAGCAAGAAAATACAGACCAGCAACATTCCACTCTGTTGTGGGACAAGAAGCGCTAACTACAACTCTGAAGAATGCTATTACAGGCAAAAAGCTAGCCCATGCATACCTTTTTAGCGGTCCAAGAGGCGTTGGGAAAACAACTTGCGCAAGAATTTTTGCAAAAACAATCAACTGTTTTAATCTCACCAGCGATAATGAGTCATGCAACAAGTGCGAATCGTGCGTTGCTTTTAATGAACAGCGCTCATACAATATTCATGAACTTGATGCTGCTTCAAACAACGGAGTAGAGGACATAAGATCTCTAATTGATCAGGTACGCATTCCTCCTCAGATAGGTAAATATAAAGTATATATTATAGATGAGGTTCATATGCTTTCATCAAGTGCCTTTAACTCATTTCTAAAGACATTGGAAGAGCCCCCTGCACATGCCATTTTTATTCTTGCTACAACAGAGAAGCACAAAATCATACCTACTATATTATCCAGATGTCAGGTTTACGATTTTAATCGTATTAATATCAGTGACATCGTAAATCATTTACAGTATGTAGCAAAACAAGAAGGTATAACGGCTGAACCCGAAGCGTTAAACATTATAGCTCAAAAAGCAGATGGTGGTATGCGCGATGCCTTATCGGTTTTTGATCAGAGTGCAAGCTATACACAAGGAAATATTACATATAAGTCGGTAATTGAAAATCTCAACGTATTAGACTACGAATACTACTTTAATCTAACAGAAGCATTTTTAAATGGAGATGTCATAAACTCACTCTTAATATTAAATAATATCCTAAACCGAGGCTTTGAGGGTCAATATATAATTGGTGGAATTGCCTCCCATTTCAGAGATCTATTGGTTTGCAAGGACCCCAAAACTGTCGAACTATTTGAGGTTGGAGCATCAATCAGAGAACGGTACATTGAAATAGCAAAAAGATGCACAAACGCTTTTCTGTACAAAGGAATTGAAATTGCAAATGACTGCGATCTAAACTATAGACAGAGCAAAAACAAGCGTTTGTTAATTGAGTTGGCATTAATAAAACTTTGTCAGTTAAATGAAGTTGAAGCCGATGCTGATATTAAAAAAAAAACGGAACTAAAACCGATTGATAAAGTAAACAATAACACTAAAACAGAGTTAGAACCCATAGAAAAAAGCATCAAAAAACAAACCGCAGAACCAGACCCTCCTACATCTAGCTCAAACCCACCAACATCGAGTCCAAACCCGCCCGCATCGATTCCCAAAATAAATAAAAGTGAATTGTCAGGAATGGGCGTTTCATTAGCTTCTTTGGCAAAAAAAGATGAGGGAGTAACTAAAACTACAGAAAAGGAACTTGCGGTTAATGGCAATAACAAATTTACCGAAGCTGATCTGATTAAGGCATGGAATGAATATGCCGACACTCTTGAAATAGAGAAACTGCTAATAAACACCATGTCCCTCTACAAACCAACGCTTATCAGTGAAGTTCTGTTTGAAGTAAAGGTTAATTCAGAGTTAAATAAAGAATATTTAATCAGTAATGGTGAAGCTCTCCTCACATTTCTACGAGCAAAGTTAAAGAATGATGATCTTACAATGACAATAAAGATTGCTAAAGGAAATGTAATTAAAAAAGCTCTAACATCCAGAGAGATATTCGATGAGATGGTTGAAAAGAACCCTAGTTTACAGAACCTTTCAGATGAGTTTGGACTAGAACTCAGTTAATATACAGCTCTCCAGAAAATGAAATATTTTTATCAAATATTACTGATCTCTATATTGATAATAATATCCTGCAAGGGAGAAAAAAAGAGTACTTACACCATAATAATACCTCATACAGCGATAGCTCCCGATACTACAATAATTCTCGATACGGCAATAACACCCGATACCATAACAGATTCAAATTATTCTTTCGAAGAAGCAGTGGTAGGCTCAGGAGCACCCGAAGAGATAATTAACCAACTCGAACTAATAGAAGTTGTTTACCTATCTACCGATGGGAAAATTCATAAAGGTCAGATTGTCACCAATATTTCAATAGCAGATGATATAAAAGAATTATTCGCTTTTATGCTACGCGAAGATTTTGTAATTGAAAAAGCTATTCCAATTGTAAGATACAACTGGAGTGACAGTTTATCAATGGACAACAATAACAGTTATAGTTTTTGTTATAGAAACATTACTTATTCTAAGCATGTAAATGGCATGGCAATAGATATAAACCCCAGGTTTAACCCACTTAGATGGAAAATTAACAACAATCCAAATCAACCAGCCGGCGCAGAGTTAGACACTACAGTAAATGGTACTTTATATCCAGGGCACCCGGTGGTTGAGGAATTCAGAAGAAAGGGCTTCAGATGGGGGCATACTTTTTCGAAGTATTATGACGACCATCATTTTGAGAAAGCCCAGCTTTCTCTGTCTAAATTACGATAGTTTATTGCCTCCGCCAGGTGTATTGCTTTAATTTGCTCACTTCCATCGATATCTGCAATTGTGCGCGACACTTTTAATATACGGTCATATGCACGAGCCGATAAAGAACGACGATCCATAGCGCTTTTAAGAAGTTTTAGTCCCGATGCATCCGGCGAGGCAAACTTATGTAAGAGCCTACCACTTATTTGCGAATTACAATATACCCCTTTTATATTTTTATACCTGTTTTGTTGAATTTTACGCGCACCAATAACTCTTTCTCTTATACTCTCACTAGATTCGGCAGGATCACGATTAGCTATTTTATCAAACGGAACCGGCGATATTTCAATCTGTATATCAATTCTGTCGAGCAGAGGACCCGATATGCGGTTGAGGTACTTCTGTACAGTACCCGGTGCACACACGCAATCTCTATCGGGGTGATTATGATAACCACACGGGCATGGATTCATTGCTGCTACAAGCATAAAGCCTGAGGGGTAATCAACATTATATCTTGATCGGGAGATAGTTATAGTTTGATTTTCAAGAGGCTGCCTCATCACTTCCAGTACACTCCTGTTGAACTCAGGCAGCTCGTCTAAGAAAAGAATTCCATTATGAGCAAGGCTTATTTCTCCCGGTTGGGGCGAACTTCCACCACCAACTAATGCCACGTTGCTAATAGAGTGATGCGGAGCTCTAAATGGTCGCCTGAACATAAGTGATCGACTCATTTCTGTGCTTCCAGCCACACTATGAATTTTTGTTGTTTCCAGTGCTTCTTCTAAAGTAAAAGGCGGCAAGATTGAAGGCATTCGTTTTGCCATCATTGATTTTCCCGATCCGGGGGGACCGGCCAACAAAATATTGTGCGAACCGGCAGCTGCAATTTCAAGAGCTCTCTTTACATTTTCTTGTCCTTTTACATCTGAGAAATCGAGTTCAAATTCAGATTTACTTTCATTAAATTCCTTCTCCAGATCTACTGTGGTTGGCTGTAAATTACTTTCATTGTTGAAAAAACTTACTACTTCCCGTATGTTTTTAACAGCATATATATCTAACCCTTTAACCACTGCTGCCTCCTTTGCATTTTCTGCAGGTAGAACAAACCCTTTAAATCCATTCTCTTTTGCCATCAGTGCCATTGGCAAAGCACCTTTGAGTGGCAGAACTGTACCATCAAGCGACAGTTCACCCATAAGCATATAGCTAGAGAATTTATCATTTAAGATTGCACCCGATGCACCTAAAACACCCACAGCAAGAGGCAAATCAAAAGCCGACCCCTCTTTACGGATGTCGGCAGGCGACATGTTAATTACGATTTGTTGACGTGGAAATTTGAGCCCATTTACCTCAAGTGCCGAGACAATACGTTCGTGACTCTCTTTTACAGAAGCATCTGGTAATCCCACCAGAAGAAATCTTATACCTTTGGAGCAGTTAACTTCAATAGTTATGGGTATTGACTCAATACCCTGAACAGCTGCGCCAAATACTTTAACCAGCATTTGTTACAGTTTTTATTTTAATAATTCAATTCTTATTTTTCAGAAGATCTTGTTACCATTTCTGCTACTTCCTGAGCAGGCACATTCCTTAACATTATTGTTCCTTCGGGATTTATAAGTATATTAAAAGGAATGTATTGAATATTTAGAAGATCAACAATATCAGAACCCCAGCCTCTATCTTCGGTCACAACTGTCCAAGGAATAGAGTCATGCTTAGCATCAATTGGATATTCATCTGAATCGATATAAACAGAAACAAATTGCACACTATCTTTACTAATAGCTTCATGCTCATGTTTAAGCAGTTCAACTGTCTCGCGCGACTCAATACCCGTATTAGATATAAACGACAGCAACAAGTATTTTCCTTTAAAATTATATGAATTTATTAATTCACCATCGTTATCGGTTAATTGAAAATATGGAACAATTGCCTCTTCGGCCGATCTATTAAGTTTCTGAGAATATGTTTGCAGCTTTCGTGCAATATTAGTTTCAACAATATCACCTTCCAGATAACCTAAAACCCTTTCAAGCGATTTAGGGGTATCACTGTTAGTGAAAAAATTATTTATCAAAATCAGACTCGATAACTTTGTTGGATTTTCTTTTATATACTCCTCAGCTTTTAAAGTTAACTCGTGATTTAAAAGATTGAGATTTGACACATCATCACTTCTTGACAAAGAATTATTACGAGAAGAATCTATATCTTTAAAGGCATTCAAATCAGATAGCAATTGCCCCCTCTGCTTTAATAAATCCTGATTATCAGTTTTAAACGCAGTTAAATCATTGTTTATTTCATTTCCATTTATCTTTATAAGATCGGGATATAGAGCATCGCCTTTTACTGTTACCTTCTGACCATTATCTGCAAAAACTACTGTTGAACCATCATCAATATAAAGCGAAAAAGTAGTAAGAGTATCAACATTTACCTTATAATTAAATTTCTTATTATCATATACATGTATGGTATCTATAATTAAAGAATCTGATGAAATATAAGTTGCTAAAATATAAGGGTTAGAAAGATTGGAAATATCACCTTTTATAAACGTACCATTTTCCTTCTCGCAGGAGGCTGCAAAAAGCAAACAGACAATTGTTATGATGATTATATAATATTTTCCCATTATTTTTTATGGAGGCTTTGGCAAACTAAATCAAACTTATGAAAGAACAAAGATATTGTATTTTTTTAAATATTCAATGATTTTCACATTTATTATTTATATTTCATTCATAAGAGATCAAATGAAATTTATTATATTGCAAAAAGGAAGAAATTAGCTAGATTTGTGTATTAAAACTGAAAATATACAATAATGTATTTCTCTATTATAATTCCACTCTTCAATAGACCTTACGAATTAGACGAATTACTTTTAAGCTTATGTAACCAAACCAATAAGCGGTTTGAGGTAGTCATATCTGAAGATGGTTCCACAATAAAAGGCAATAAAGTAGTAGAAAAGTACAAAGATAAATTATCAATTATTTATTTCGAAAAGCCTAATTCGGGTCCAGGGCTTACGAGAAATAAAGCAGCAGAAAAAGCTAATTACGACTGGTTGATATTTTTTGACTCCGATTGTATAATTCCTGAAAATTATATCGAAAGTGTAACTACATTTTTAAAAGCAAATTCCGTCGATGCATATGGTGGCCCAGATGCGGCACTATCAACTTTTACTCCGGTTCAAAAAGCTATTAACTACTCAATGACCTCATTTTTTACTACCGGAGGGATAAGAGGAGGTAGCAAAACAATGGATAAGTTTCACCCAAGGAGCTTTAACTTGGGTGTTTCAAGAAATGCTTTTGACAAATTAAATGGATATGGAAAAATGCGATTTGGAGAAGACATCGACTTTAGTTTGCGACTACTTAAAGCTGGATTCAAAACAGCTCTTATTCCAGATGCTTTTGTGTATCATAAGAGAAGAACCAATTTCAGGCAATTTTTCAAACAAGTGTACAATTCAGGAATTGCCCGCATAAATCTTCATCTTCTACATCCCGGATCTTTAAAATTGGTTCATTCGTTGCCAGCATTCTTTGTAGTGGGTGTTGCTTTAATATTAATTCTCTCATTATTTTACCCCACCCTACTTTGGTTACCACTTATCTATTCAATTATTATTTTTATCGATTCATTAATTAAGAACCAATCTATGGAAGTTGCTCTATATAGCATTGCATCCTCATGGGTACAATTAATAGGCTATGGTTGCGGTTTTATTTCAGCTTTCTGGAACCGTCTAATTCTTAAAAAAGGCGAATATAATGCCTTTGAGAAAAAATTTTATGATTAACTAATCAGGATATCGACTTAAATTTTTTCACCATAAGCCAAATCGCCTGCGTCCCCTATGCCTGGTATAATATATGACGATTCATTAACACCCGGATCAATTGCAGCAGCCCAAATTGTGGTTTTCTCTTCCGGGAAAATACTTTTGCAATAATCAATGGCTTGTCTGCTGGCAATGATAGTAGCTATATGAATTTTTGAAGGGTTACCTTTTGTAAGAAGTGCTCTGTATGTTAATTCCATACTACTTCCAGTAGCCAACATAGGATCGGTAAGTATTAAAGTTTTACCCTCAATAGATGGCGAGGCTATATACTCTATATGTATATCGAATGTTTTGTGTCCTGTTTCACGATACTTTCTGTATGCAGAAACAAAAGCATTGTCTGCACCATCAAGATAGTTAAGCATGCCATGATGAAATGGTAGTCCAGCACGTAAAATTGTGGCAATTACCACTTCCTCTTTCGAAACAGATACCTCGGCCTTAGCTAATGGTGTATCAACAGTAATAGTATTATAATCAAAGTGTTTACTGATTTCGTATGCCATCAGCTCACCAACTCTCTCGATATTTCTACGAAAACGCAGTCTATCGTTTTGAATTGTTACATCACGAATTTCTCTTACGAATGAATTGAGGAGAGAGTTCCTTTCCGAAAAGTCGATTACTTGCATAGGTTATATTTATAATTTTGAGAATGTGCATCTGATAGAAACTATTTTCGGAATACAAAGGTACTATATTTACAACTTCTGCTAAACTTTTAATCTGATTTTTTGTTAAATAACGTGATATGCAGATAAAAAACCAACAATTAAAGAAATTTTTCTTTAATTAATTTCGTGTTTAAACTTATTTGATTATTTTTGTAGTGTTGTTTTAGGTGATGTTCGCAACAACATGTTTTTTATATAATAATTAAACCCAAATTTATTAAAGATGGCAAATTTAGATTTAAGCAAGTATGGTATTACTGGAGATTTTGAAATCTTCCATAATCCTTCCTACGAAACTCTTTTTCAACATGAAACTGATCCGTCAAATGAAGGATTTGAAAAAGCCAAATTAACAAAAACCGGTGCTACAGCCGTCTACACAGGCAAATTCACCGGTCGTTCTCCAAAAGACAAATATTTTGTAGAAGATGAGTCAACAAAAGAGAATCTATGGTGGGATGGAACTATCAATCGCCCATGTACAAAAGAAGCGTTCAATTACTGTAAAGATCGCGTAACAGCTCAGCTTTCTAAAGCCAACAATATATATGTAGTTGACACATACTGCGGAACTAACGTTGATACTCGTATGAAAGTACGTTTCATTGTAGAAGTTGCATGGCAAGCTCACTTTGTAACAAACATGTTTATTCAGCCTTCGCACTACGAATTGGATCATTATGGTGAACCAGATTTCGTATGTATGAACGGTTCTAAAACAACAAATGATAAATGGCAAGAGCACGGTTTAAACTCTGAAAACTTCACATTGTTTGACCTAACTCAAAAAATGCAGGTTATTGGTGGTACATGGTATGGTGGTGAAATGAAAAAAGGTATGTTCGCTCTTATGAACTACTACTTACCACTTAGAGGTATCGCTTCAATGCACTGCTCGGCAAACGTAGGTGAAGAAGGCGACGTTGCTGTATTCTTTGGTCTTTCAGGAACAGGTAAAACAACTCTTTCTGCCGATCCTAAGCGTTACCTAATTGGTGATGACGAGCATGGTTGGGACGACAATGGTGTATTTAACTACGAAGGTGGTTGCTACGCTAAAACAGTTAACCTAAGCGAAGAAAACGAACCAGACATCTGGAGAGCTATCCGTCGCGATGCTTTATTAGAAAACGTTGCTGTTGATGATGAAGGCAATATCGATTTTGCTGATATTTCTGCAACAGAAAACACTCGTGTATCTTATCCAATACGTCATATCAATAAGATAGTAATTCCATCACGTGCAGGACATGCTAAAAAGATTATTTATCTTTCAGCTGATGCATTTGGTGTATTACCTCCAGTTTCTATCCTTGACAACGATCAGGCACAGTACCACTTCCTATGCGGATTCACATCTAAATTGGCTGGTACAGAACGTGGTATTACAGAACCACAACCATCATTCTCACCTGCTTTTGGTGAAGCTTTCTTAACTGTTCACCCAACAATTTATGCTCAGCGCTTATCTGAAAAAATGGAACAGCACAATGCTAAAGCATATCTTGTAAATACAGGATGGAACGGAACAGGAAAACGTATTTCTCTTAAAGATACACGTGCAATCATTGATGCAATCCTTGATGGTTCAATTGAAGAAGCTGAAACAGTTCACGTACCAATCATGAACCTTACAGCTCCTGCAAAATTGAATGGTGTTTCTGATATTCTTGATCCACGTTCAACGTATGCAGATGCAAGTGAGTGGGAAGCTAAAGCTAAGAAACTTGCTGCTATGTATATCGAAAACTTCGAGCAATATACAGATACAGAAGCTGCTAAAGCATTGATTCCTTCAGGACCACAATTGGGCTAATACATTAGTTTAAGTAAATTCTTACTGATAAAACATTCAGTTTTCCAGATTATATTAAAGAGATCGTCTCGGTTTTAGAGGCGGTCTCTTTTTTTTCATCTTTTCTTTCTGCAAAAAGATATTAGCACTCCTACTACAATAGTAGTAATAGCAACTTTTTTAATAGTTCCCACAGCATCATATTTCAATTGAGAACGTGTTCCTCTTTCTGCAAATATATTTGTCTTTTTCCCTTTTCTATAATCATCAGCCAAACCTTCTATCACATTAATTCTATCTGCCAGCAACAACGGCAGCCAATGTGCATACCTCGATTCACTAAATTTGAATGCAAATCTTCGGATGCGCCCACTTAACCCACTTGGAGGAATTGTTTCACCAATAACAGCAGAATATGACGGTCGCTCATTAGAATGCAACACCTCAACCCTTGGTATTTGCAAATATGGACGTTGCCAATTAGAACGATGATGATCATCACCTGTATAATTTTTCATAGGATGAGTAGGCTCATTGCTAGGATCAGCATCAATACCCCAACCTGGAACTTTTGTATAATCTATTTTCTTTGTTTTCATAATTTTGATTTTAATTATGTGTTTCACGGAATAAGAACAGGCTTAATACAATTATCAAGTTTAGATGAAAAAATGCGATAAGCCTCCGACACCTCCTGAAGTGGTATACGATGCGTAATAAGTGGTTTTGGATCTATAACACCATTTTGAACATGCTCAATAAGTCGTGGTAACAAACGCTTAACCGAAGTTTGATTTGCACGAATTGTAATTCCCTTATTAACTACGTTTCCAATTGGAACCAAATTATCTGTTGGACCGTATACACCCACAATAGATACAATTCCTCCTTTTTTCACTGAATTAACAGCCCAATGAAGTGCAGTAGCTGCACCAGCTTGAAGCAATAGTTTTTTGCCAGTGATAGTGTGTAATAGACTTCCACTAGCATCAGATCCCACGGCATCAATACATACGTCGGCACCAAACCAATCAGTTATCTTTTTAATGAATCGTACCGGGTCTCCCAAAGATTTATAATTATACGCTTCACAAGGTGCGTATTTTTTCACAAAATCTAAACGATACTCTATATGATCAATTACAATTACCCGTGTAGCACCAAAAAGCCATGCACATCTTGCTGCCATAATACCAATTGGTCCTGCCCCAAATACAACTACAGTATCACCAGTTTTTATTCCACCCATTTCGGCAGCCTGGTATCCAGTAGGCACCACATCAGTTAAAAGCACAGCATCGTCTTGATGCATATTCTCGGGAATAATTTCAGGCCCCACATCTGCGTAAGGCACTCTCACATATTCAGCCTGTCCACCATTATAACCTCCGGCAGTATGCGAGTATCCGAAAATACCCCCCACGGCCGTTGCCATGGAGTTAGACTCGTGACAATTGCCATACAATCCCTGCTTACAAAAAGCACATTGTCCACACGAAATATTAAAAGGCACTAAAACCCTGTCCCCAACTTTCAATTTTTGAACCGAAGGTCCTATTTCTACAACAACACCAATAAACTCGTGACCAAAAGTAGATCCCACTCTGGTATCGGGTACCAAACCATGATAAAGGTGCAAATCTGAACCACAAATACACGCTCGTGTAACTTTTACAATGGCATCATTTGGATGGAGTATTTCTGGCATTGGTTTTTCTTCAATGCGGACCCTGAATGGGCCTCGATAATTCATTGCTCGCATACTTTTTTCCCCTTTCCTTAATTAATAATGAACTTACATGTCATTAAATGAACGCTTTGGAATAAATTTAAGTTCATGTATTAAAAGTGATACTGGATTTTGGAAGGTTACTGTTCCAAATATGAAATTTCTCGTATTTATACCTAACAAAGTCTCTACAAAGTCCTGAGTTACCTTATAATCATACAGAGTTGATTAGGAGTTGGTAGGGAGTTGGCAAGGAGTTTGTAAGGAATTGGTAGGTAGTAAGTGTCTCGGAAGGATATGGGATTCCAACTTGGAAAGTGGCTCCGGTTATCTCGTTTTTCTCGAAACCTAATGGGAAAAGTACCGTATTGTACAAGACCGTTTGTTTGATAGCGATTTCGACCGCTTTTTACAAACTAAAATGCAACTGTAAAAAAGATTGATGAGAAAAAAGATAAAGTATGAACACAGAACTTCATTTTTTTATTAAAAAAATTAAAACAAATTGAGCTACATATACAAAAAGTGCTAAAAAATGCCTAAACTTGCAAGGTGAAATTTTGGAATAAATTTAATCATCAAATACCAATATAAATGCCTCTTGTTTTAATGATTGGTTTTTTTATGTCAGTTTTCCTACTTGTTCTGCTGCTAGGAAAAAAGAATAAACCACAGGCTGATAAGATTCTATTTTCAATGATTATTGTTTATGCCCTGACTATTGGTGGCCCGTTTATTGAAATTTACAACAGGAACAATAATTTCCCCCACCCTCACTTGATGAACAATGCATGGCTCTTTTTGCTATTGCACGGACCTCTCCTTTGGGTATACGTTAAAAAGCTGACTGTAAAGAACTTCAAGATTAAATCCATTCATTTACTACAACTGTTGCCCTTTACGGTATTTTTAGTTCTCCATTTTTCAAATTTCCTGTTTCTCCCTGCAGCTGAGAAAATATCTCTGATAAAAGATGAATCATTTACATCAACTGTTTTCTTTAAAATAAGAGGAGCATCAATCGGTATTTTTACTATTGGATATAATATCTGGGCATTGAACCTTCTGCGAAAACACCGGATAAATATTAAAAATCAATTCTCTAATCTTGAGCGAATCAATCTCTCGTGGTTGAAAACACTGGTGATCGCCTCGCTGATTGTCTTCACAGTTAATGTGTTACTTTTCAACATCAACAATTACATTCACTTTGCAGGATATTATCAGCTTGCACAGATTGCTTATGGCTTTTCTACACTATACGTATTATATATTGGATATTTTGGAATCGGACAGGGAACTATATTTGCCTATAGTCAGGAAGTACGTAACGATTCTGTGAATGTTGAGAATAGCGGTTTTGCTGAAATCAGATATCGGCTTACCGGATTAATGGAAAACAAACAACCTTATTTAGACCCGGAAATCACCTTAGCTAAATTAAGCAATTTAATGCTGATAAAACCTGAGCTTCTTTCCGAAGTTCTGAATTCTTCAATCCAACAGAATTTTTTCGACTTCATTAATAAATACCGTATTGAGGATTTCAAGATTAAATGCATCAATAAGGATTATCAGTATCTATCTATAATGGGTATTGCATATGAATGCGGATTCAATTCCAAAGCGGCATTCTACAGAGCATTTAATAAATTCGAAGGGATCTCTCCCACAGCCTATATTGCTAAGGTCTCATAAAAAAGTGAGACTCTTTTTCAGAAAAGTGAAACAACTTCACCATAAAATGAAACGCTAAAGGAACCGAGCCGGAATAATTTTGCAACAAGAAATATTTAAAGCAAAATTATGTCATTAGTTTCAATCAAAAAAACAGTTATCGCCATTAGAACAGCCATTGTTGTATTTACAATTGCAATGTGTTTCAATTTGTCCGGCGCTTATTCTCAAAACAATTTAACTCAAACGGTTAGGGGAACAATAAAAGATACCGATTCTAAAACACCCCTGTTTGGAGCAACCATTCAAATAGAGGGTACTGATCCACTGTTTGGCGTTACTACCGACGGGGAAGGTCAATTCAGGTTCGAAAATTTACCTGTGGGCAGATACAATTTTAAAGTCAATTATATTGGCTACAAACCTTTCACTGCTTCTGAGATTCTGGTTGGAACTGGCAAGGAAGTGTTATTGCAAATCGAACTAAAAGAGTCGGTACTGGCGCTTGGCGAAGTTATCGTATATGCAAATACAAACAAAGACAAGCCTGTCAACTCAATGGCCACATTAAGTGCAAGAACTTTCAGCGTGGAGGAAACCAGTCGCTATGCCGGTGGACTGGATGATCCTGCCCGTCTGGCTTCTGCTTTCGCTGGTGTTACTACCACACAAACAACCAATAATGCAATTATTATCAGGGGTAATTCGCCAAGAGGCGTGTTGTGGAGGATTGAGGGGGTGGATGTTCCTGCCGCATTCCACTTCCCCAATGTCGATTTTATCGGTGGTGGAGGTTACACAGTCCTGAGCAATCAGATGCTCCGCAATTCTGATTTCTTTACTGGTGCTTTTCCTGCAGAATATGGGAATGCTAGCTCTGGTGTGTTTGATATAAAAATGCGCAGCGGTAATACTGAAAAACGTGAATATACAGCGGGAATAGGATCAAGCGGTATTGATTTCTCGGCGGAAGGACCATTTGTAAAAGGAAAAAAATCGACCTACCTGTTTAATTATCGTTACTCAACCCTTGCCTTGCTAGGTAAATTGACCAATTTTCCCAACCTTCCCACTTTTCAGGATCTGACTGTTAAGTTTGAATTTCCTACAGCCAATGCCGGAACATTCACACTCTGGGCGATGGGGTCGGATGATAAAAACATAAAAGAGGCTGATTCAGATACTTTGAACTGGAAAACCGACTATGATCGTACGGGACAGGATTATTTCAATAGGTTTGGAGTTGTTGGATTATCTCACAGACTTACAATTGGAGCTAATATATACCTGCATACTCAGCTCAGTGCAGATGGCATGAGATATGGCATGGATAAAGAGGAATACACATTTGATTCACAATTACTCCCTACAGATCATATCAGAAGTACCGAAGGGAAATATTCGTTCAGGACGACAGTGAACCATAAATTCGGACAAAGAGTAACCTCACGTACCGGTGTGACGCTCAATAGCCTGTTTTTCGATAACAAGCTTGATAAAGCTTTCAGAAATGATCCAGGTGAGATGGTTACTTTTGTGGATAACAGTGGCAGAGGTTTTTATTCTCAGGCTTTTACCCAATTCAAAATAGATATTTTGTCAAATATGACAACCAATATCGGAATACACTCTATGTACCTGAATGTGAATAATAAAGCAACGCTTGAACCCAGGGCAGGGATAAGCTTGAATGTTTCAGGTAATGATGAACTGAGCATTGCTTACGGACTGCATTCACAAATGGAAGAGTTGCGTACCTACTATTCACAAACAGAGGGTGATGATGTGGCAGGAATGCTAAACAAAAATCTCGATTTCATGAAATCGCATCATTTGGTTTTGGGCTACAGTCGTAAGGTAAACGATGTTATGCGCATTAAGATTGAACCCTATTATCAGATTTTAGAAGACGTACCGGTTTATGCTAACAGTTCGTTCTCCATTATCAATGTTACTTCCAACTGGGCGGTAAACCGTAAACTGGAAAACATCGGCACGGGAAGGAACTACGGTATTGATGTGACTCTTGAGCGATTTCTGAAAGACGGATATTTTTATCTCTTTACGGCATCGTTATTCGATTCTAAATATGTTGGCGGTGACAAGAAAGAATACAACACGGCATTCAACAGGGGTCATGTAATAAATCTGCTGGCAGGGAAAGAATGGTTGATAAAGAACAAAAATCTATTCGGAGTAAGTGCAAAAGTTACATATATGGGAGGATTGCGATATACCGATGCTTTGCGTAAAGAATCCATTGCCGCCAAAATGTATATCCCTGATAATACAAAAACATTTGAAAGCCAGTTCCCTTCATCCACCGGCGTGGACTTGTCAATTCGTTACAGTGTAAACAAAGAGAAATACACCGCCACATGGTATTTCATGATCAAGAATGCACTTTTACAACCTGACTATGGTGATCCTTACTTCGACTTTATTACCAAAGAGGTTATTATTGATGAAATGATTATGCCTTTTCCATCGGTAGGATATAAAATTGAGTTTTAATTTAATACCTCAGTGATATGATAACGGATGATACTTTCCTGAAAATCGTACGGAGCGCCGTGAAGGCTCCCTCAAGTCACAATTCCCAACCCTGGCTATTTTCAAGGGAAAAGGATGCTATTTGCATTGTACCCGACTTCAGTCGTACACTAACTGTAGCGGATCCTCAAAACAGAGAATTGTTTATCAGTCTGGGT
Organism: Fermentimonas sp.; assembly: GCA_015478775.1. Classification (GTDB taxonomy): domain Bacteria; phylum Bacteroidota; class Bacteroidia; order Bacteroidales; family Dysgonomonadaceae; genus Proteiniphilum. Next base: position 646,766 of record JADMKP010000007.1, read on the forward strand.
TGCGCGGCCGAAAACACAATGATCGCCGCGAGATTTTATGGATATAATTCTGAAATGCACATAGAATCAGTTGAAGAAAGTACAAAGATCAGATTAAGACTTCGCAAGGAAGAGGATCAAGTACAACCAGACCTCTTTTCGTATATCAATTACCGGCAGACAACTCGCAATATGTATGACAATTTCATCATACCGCAAGAATATAAGATGGAATTGAAGAACACAATAACCTTACCCAACATTGATGTGATATTTTATACGGGAGAGGATGAAATAAAAAAGCTCTACCCTTATATTTTAGAGTCCAACAATATACAGATAAGTGATCTCTCGTACATACATGAGTTGATTCAGTGGATGCGTTTTAGCCAGAATGAAGCCGTGCGTAAAGGTGACGGACTTTACGTTGCCTGTTTCGGATTTCCACTAATGGGTCGAACAATTGGAAGTTTCGTTGTTGGGAAATTTATGTCAGCAAAAAGAGAAGAAAGAAGGCTGCTAAAACAGTTGAGCAAAACATCAACTACGGCATTAATCACCTCAATGCAGGATGATCCGACCAATTGGATTCACACAGGTATTTGTTTTCAGCGATTAGCGTTAACTGCCACGAAGCTAAATCTGAATCATTCCTATTTGAATGCACCTTGTCAGGTTCCCTGTGTCAGATTACAGATGATGAGCCAAATGCCATTCCCGGGAGCATTTCCACAGCTTCTGATTCTGTTGGGGCATTCAGAAAAGATGCCATTCGCATTCAGGAGGAGAATCAATGATGTGTTGATATGACCTTATATCCCGGATTAATAAATTATTAAAATAAAAAATGATTAGATTTTACTTATGCTGTTTATTAACTATCTGTTCTTTGACACTCCATGCACAAAAGAACGATTTCACTCAAACAGTTCGCGGAACAATAACCGATACTCAAACGCTGGAAGCAATAGAATTCGCAACTGTTGTGCTGTTCAACAACGAAAAACAATATGCAGGATTAACAATGGAAAAAGGGGAATTTCTGTTACAAAATATCCCTGTTGGGAGGTATCATTTTATGGCAACCCTGGTTGGTTATTCCGGCTATACGATCAACAATGTGCTGGTTTATTCAGGTAAGGAAACTGTACTTGAAATCGCACTGGAACAAAAAGTAACACAACTTGAAGAAGTTATTATTACACCTAAAGTGGAAAAGAACCGCCCTATTAGCCAAATGGCGGCTGTGAGTACGCGCATGTTGAGCATGGAAGAGGCCAACCGCTACGCCGGCTCGTGGGGCGACTTGGGGCGTATGACAGCCAATTTTGCAGGCGTTGCGGCAGCAGACGACTCTCGCAATGACATTGTCATTCGTGGAAATTCACCCACGGGTGTACTGTGGCGCTTAGACGGATTTGATATTCCTAATCCCAACCATTTCGGCTCTATGGGTGGCACAGGGGGCCCGGTGGGAATGCTGAACAACAACCAACTGAGCAATTCTGATTTTTATACCGGTGCGTTTCCTGCACAATTCGGCAATGCTACTTCCGGCGTATTCGACCTGCAGATGCGCAATGGGAACAATCAGAAGCGAGAGTATATGGCCTCCATCGGGTTTAATGGACTCGAATTCGGTGCTGAAGGATTTTTCTTCAAGAATTCGAAAGCTTCTTATATGATAAACGGACGCTATTCTTTTCTGGAAATAGCGCAGGCTATTGGAACAGTATTTGCCAGTACCGATGGAGCAATACCCAAATACAAGGATCTTTCGGCGAAAGTAAACATTCCTTTGAAGAGGGGCAATCTCTCTTTCGTTATTTTGATGGGGACAAGCAGCATCAAACCTGAAAGCGATATGACAGATACCCTCTACTGGGGACCGGGCGATTTGGGAAGCAAAATCTTCATGAAAAACGAGCAACTCTTTGCCGGAATGAATTACAGTTTTCGTTTCAGTTCCACCACCCGTTTAGAAAACCGTTTATCAGTTCAGCGTTTCAATGCCGATTTATCGGTAGATAGAGTTACTTTCAACAATGAGGAAACCAGTATTTATTACAGAGGTAAAAATATGGAAACCCGCCCTGCATGGCAATCGACCCTTTTTCATCGCTTTAATATGAAAAATTCCCTGCAGGCAGGTATAGGTGCCGATTATTTCATGACTCTTCTCAATGATACTTTCTATCATCAAAAAGGTGTCCCAACCCCTTTTCACGATGCGGATAAAAGCTCTGTCCTGATGAAGACTTTCGCACAGCTTCAATACCGCTTTAATGACAACGTCAGCCTCATACCGGGTATACACACACAGTATTACACATTGTCAAAAGATATATCGATGGAACCACGCCTGGGTTTTGAATGGAATGTAAACAAGGCTCTCTCTTTCAATGCGGGATCAGGGCTATATTCACAATTACAGCCGCGGCAGGTGTATTTTTTTATTGATGAGGAGGGAGGTCTGCCAAATGAAAAGCTGGAAATGAGCCGCAGCTGGCAGAGTGCCGCCGGGTTCGACTGGAATCTCGCAAACGCTCTACGTGTAAAAACGGAAGTATACTACCAATATCTATATAACATACCTGTGATTACGGATCGCCCCGAAGAGGCGATACTTAACCTCGGCGACGGTTATTACAACAACTGGGATTATGCTTTCGTAAACGAAGGAACAGGAGTGAATTACGGAGTAGACCTGACATTGGAAAAGTTTTTTGAGAATAATTACTATCTTCTTCTAACTGGCTCGCTTTACGAGTCGAAGTATACCGCCCTTGACAACATCGAACGCGACACACGCTTTAACGGGAATTTCACACTTAACATATTAGGCGGTTATGAATTTAAAATTGGGAACCATTCATTTTTGAGCATCAATGCCAAAGCAGCTTGGTTAGGAGGTAAACGCTATCTTTCTATTTATACAGACGAAGTGGGTGAAACTCAAATAGAAGATACGGTAGATTCTTATTATACCCGTCGATACCCAAACTATTTCAAAACAGATCTAAATGTGGGTATGAAAACAAATTACAAGAAGTACGCCGTGGAATGGTTTTTTGAACTGGGAAATATCACAAATCATAAAAATATTCTGATGCAATATTACAACAAGAATAAAGAACGTAATATATATACATATCAAAACGGTTTTATGCCTATGGGTGGTTGCAGGATATTTTTATGAAGATAGAGTTACTGGCAGAATTGCATAAAAAAACTCCCTCAAGATTTCTCTTAAGGGAGTCGGTAATTGGTTTTTGTGCGGCTGAAGGGACTCGAACCCCCACGTCTCTCGACACTAGATCCTAAGTCTAGCGCGGCTACCAATTACGCCACAGCCGCATAACGGAGTGCAAAGATACTATTATTTTTAATATTTGGGTATATTCTTCAAATTTTTTCTCACTGTTTCTTCAATTATTTTAGGAAAATGTATTTGTTCTAATGTTTGCACTTTATTTGCAATGTCTAAAGCTGTATCTGAACTTAATACATTGCACTTCGCTTGAAAAATAATATCTCCCTCATCGTAATTCTCATTTATATAATGAATAGTTATACCAGTTTCTATCTCTCCTGCATTTTTTACAGAATTATGTACATTATCGCCATACATACCTTTTCCTCCGTATTTGGGAAGTAGTGCCGGATGAATATTTATGATCCGATTGGGGAATGCGTCCATTATAGATTGAGGAACCTTGAGTAAAAATCCTGCAAGTACTATAAAGCCTATTTCATGCTCTGCCATCTTTTTTAAAATATCGGTACCACTACCAAAATCGTTCTTATTGTATGTATATGAAGGTATATTAAGCTTATTTGCACGCTCATGTACATAGGCATTTGGTCTGTTTGAAATAATCATAGCAATATTAATGTCCTCATGAGAAGTGAAGTAGTTAACTATATTTTCGGCATTGCTTCCATTACCTGAAGCAAAAATGGCTATATTTGTCATCGGAAAGTCGTTTTTTTTGCACAAAATAACTACATTTGTGCACTTTTTTTGATTTTAGTGCTTGAAAGTTTGCACAATTAGAGAAATATTGTGTTACTTTGCAAGCGCAAATTTAAGAATAATATTTTATTTATTAATTAATATCGAAAGTTATGTCAGAAGTAGCACAAAGAGTAAAATCAATCATTGTCGATAAATTAGGTGTTGAAGAATCTGAAGTTACAGAAACTGCTAGCTTCACTAATGATTTAGGAGCTGATTCACTTGATACAGTAGAATTGATTATGGAATTCGAAAAAGAATTCAACATCTCAATTCCAGATGATCAAGCAGAAAAGATTTCTTCTGTTGGTGATGCTGTTTCGTATGTAGAACAACACGCGAAATAATCCATTCATGGAATTAAAAAGAGTAGTAGTAACAGGCCTGGGAACCATTAATCCACTTGGCAACGACGTTGAAACAACGTGGGCTAACGCTTTAGCGGGTAAAAGTGGTGCCGGGCCTATTACTCATTTCGATGTTTCGCTTTTTAAAACAAAATTTGGCTGCGAGGTGAAAGACTTCGACCCTAACGATCTGTTTGAACGTAAGGAAGCCAGAAAATATGACCGTTATTCTCATTTCGCCTTGCAGGCAGCAAAAGAGGCAATGGAAGACTCGGGATTAGATTTGGAAAACGAAAATAGAGATCGTATTGGTGTAATTTTTTCGGCAGGTATTGGTGGAATAAGAACTTTTGAAGAAGAGGTAGGTTCATACTATGTAAATATTGATAAAGGTCCTAGATTTAATCCTTTCTTCATTCCGAAAATGATAGCAGATATTGCTGCAGGGCATATCTCTATGATTTATGGACTGAGGGGCCCAAATTATGCTACCGTATCGGCCTGCGCTTCGTCTACTAATGCAATTATTGATGCTTTCAACCTAATTAGATTAAATAAAGCTAATGTAATTGTTTCGGGAGGTGCTGAAGCGACTATTAGTGCAGCAGCTGTTGGTGGATTTAATGCAATGCATGCTCTATCAACACGAAACGATTCTCCTGAAACTGCATCAAGACCATTTAGTGCGAGTCGCGATGGATTTGTTATTGGTGAAGGCGGAACTGTAATTATTCTTGAAGAATTGGAACATGCACTGGCAAGAGGTGCAAAAATATATGCTGAGGTTGTTGGTGGCGGCATGTCTGCTGATGCTTATCACATAACCGCTTCTCATCCTGAAGGATTAGGGGCTAAATTGGTTATGCATAATGCAATGGATGATGCCAACATGAAACCTGAAGATTTTGATTATATTAATGTTCACGGAACATCTACTCCGGTTGGAGATATTTCTGAAGTAAAAGCAATAAAAGATGTTTTTGGTGATCACAGCTATAAACTTAATATCAGCTCAACTAAATCTATGACCGGCCATCTTTTAGGTGGAGCTGGTGCTATTGAAGCATTATTTTGCATTTTAGCTTTAAGAGATCAAATTGTACCACCTACCATTAATCATGAAGATGGAGATGATGATCCTGAGATTGATTATAATTTAAATTTTACTTTCAATAAAGCTCAAAAAAGAGAGATAAGAGCTGCGTTATCTAATACTTTTGGCTTTGGGGGACACAATGCAAGTGTAATACTCAAGCAATATAACAGATAGTGTGTTAAGAAGATTAATAAAAAGGGTAAAGGCTATTCCTAATATTGGAAAAGAGCCTTACCTTTCGTTCTACAATATATTGGGGTTCTATCCTGATAAGATTGACCTCTATAAAGAAGCCATGACTCACCGCTCATCTTCTATCCGTTCTAAAAAAGGAAAATGGGTTAATAACGAGCGACTGGAATTCTTGGGTGATGCTATATTGGATGCTATTGTAGCAGATATATTGTATAAGAAATTTGAAAATAAAAAAGAGGGCTTCCTCACAAGCACTCGTTCGAGAATAGTTCAGAGAGAGACTTTAAATAAAATAGCTGTTGAACTGGGTCTTGATAAAATAATTGTTTCTTCTACCAGAAACTTAGCTCATAATACAAATATTTATGGTGATGCTCTTGAAGCACTTATAGGTGCTATATATCTAGATCAGGGTTATCGTGTGGCCAAACGTTTTGTATTTGAAACTCTAATTAAAGAACATATAAATATTGATAAAGTACTGAAAAGCGAAGTTGATTTTAAGTCGAGACTTATTGAGTGGGGACAAAAAAATAGAATTGATGTTCGATTTGAAGTTATTGATTCTACTTACGACAATATGAATAATCCTGTCTTTGTATCTTGCGTGAAAGTAGGTGAAGTGGAAATTGGCACGGGCAAGGGTTATTCTAAGAAAGAATCGCATCAAAAGGCCGCAAAGATGGCCATTAAAAAATTACGAGAAAGTAATGAGCTACAAGATACACTTATAGACTCATCTAAACATGATCTGAAAGATAAAGAAGACTAAACTCTGATAATTAACTTTTTAGGTTTACTACCAAACGCCAAAAGATATTCCCATTCGTTTTCCTTGAGCAACTAAGTCTGTATCTGGGGAAACAACTCTTAGTTTACCTTCTACCTCTGCTAAGGACACATCTGATATGGTGTTTCCTAGTTTGGCAACCATTCTTCCAAATTTTCCTTCATTGATGAGCCTTGCAGCATGTCCACCTAAAAGGGTTCCTAAAATTCTATCACTTGGTGATGGTGATCCTCCACGTTGTATGTAACCCAGCACAGTTTCGCGAGTTTCATATCCGGTTTGATCTTGTATTTCACGAGCAAAATAGGTTGCCGGTCTTTCTTTGGTTGGTAATTCAACTCCTTCGGCTACTGCAACTATTGAGTAGGCTTTACCAATTTCCATTCGTTTATTAATCTTTTCGATTATAACCTTCATATTGTAGCCAAGTTCGGGTAGAATAATTATGTCTGCGCCACCCGCCATTCCGGCATATAATGTAATCCATCCAGCATGGTGCCCCATGAGCTCTATAACCATTACCCGTCGATGAGAACTTGCCGTTGAGTGAAGTCTGTCGATGGCATCAGTGGCTATATTTACTGCGGTATCGAATCCAAAGGTTATATCTGTTCCATATACGTCGTTGTCTATAGTTTTTGGCACACCTATTACATTTAATCCGAGTTCAGAAAGCATCCATGTTGTACGCTGTGTTCCATTTCCTCCTATACAGACCAAACAATCGAGCCCGAGCTCATTATATGCATCTTTTATTTTTTCTCTATCCTTTTCGTCTGGAGAGTTTATCATTTTACGAAACACCTTTTCGCGAGCTGTTCCTAATATTGTACCTCCTAAATTAAGAATTCCTGAAAGTGAAGCATCGGTTAGCTCAACAATATCTTTGTAAAGCAAGCCAGAGAAGCCATTTTGAATACCTATAACTTGCATGCCATATGCATTGATAGCAGTTTTGCCGACACCGCGAATTGTTGCATTGATTCCTGGTGCATCTCCTCCTGAGGTTAGAATACCTACTTTCATTTTATTATTCATATTATTACTTAATTAGTGTAATACCATCTCTCACAAAGAAAGCAAAAAAAGACATAATTTAAAGTACAAACCAGTACTTTTTTTTGAGCAATGGTATTATGTATTCTTTTGTAGTTTATTATATATTATTGAAGCAGCATTGTCTGATGCACCCGGCTTGCCTAATATTTGACGCATTTCTTGGTAATGGTTCAACATATTATTTCGGTAGTTCTGTACATGCAATATCTGCTTTAGCTCGGTGCGTATATTATCAACTGTAAAAGATGCTGCAAAGAGTTCTTTAACGACTTCAAAATTGCATATTAGGTTAACCAATGAAATGTAGGGTATATGTAATATGTTTTTGAAGCCCCATTGCGAAAGTTTGGGTGCTGGCATACGATAGCATACCACCTGGGGTACATTAAGCAATGCAGCTTCTAAGGTTGCAGTACCTGAGGTTACGAGTGCTGCATCTGATTGTGCAAGTATACGATATGTTTGACCGGTGAGTACTGTAACTTCGACCTTTGAATGTATATTGTCTTTATAGAAATTGTTATCGATACCGGGTGCTCCTGCCACTATAAACTGATAGCCGTCGGAGTAGCCTTTTACGGCTTCCATCATTGTATTTATATTGCCTTTTATCTCTTGTTTGCGACTTCCTGCCAATAATGCTATTATTGGTTTGTTGGGAAGATTATTATGTTTTATGAATTCGTTGAAAGATTCTTCTTTATATTCTCTTTCGTAAATGGCATCAACGGTGGGGTTGCCTACATAATGAACTTTGTAATTATGCTGTGCAAAGAATTCAACTTCAAATGGTAGAATACAAAGCATTACGTCTACATATTTTTTGAATGATTTTACTCTGTATTCTTTCCATGCCCATACTTTGGGTGATATATAGTAGTGAACAGGGATATTGAGATTAGTTGTTACATATTTGGCAATATTGAGATTGAATCCGGGATAATCTACCAGAATAACTACATCGGGATTATATTGTTTGATATCTCTTTTGCAAAGTGAAAGATTTCTGAGAATGGTGTGCGAGTTGAGAATTACAGGGATAATGCCCATAAAAGCAAGCTCACGGTAATGTTTTACAAGTTTTCCTCCTACCGACTTCATAAGGTCACCACCAAAGAAACGGAATTCGGCATTTTGATCTAACTTCTTTAGTGATTTCATTAGATTGGATGCATGTAAATCGCCTGAAGCTTCGCCTGCAACAATATAATACTTCATATCTATATTATTTAATTGAAATACCCTTTCTACTTACAACTCCCACTCTTTCAACTCTCGTATCAGATCATAAGCTGTCATATCTATTTTAACGGGAACTACGGCAGCATAGCCATTTGCTAGTGCCCATTCATCATTTTTTTCATTCTCTGTTTCCCAATTCTCGAAATTACCAGTCATCCAAAATATTTCTCTGTCAATTCCATCTTTTGAGCGTTGATATTCATTTACCCATTTACCCTGAGTTTGGGTTGTCATTCTGATGCCTTTAACTTCACCTACGGGTACGTTTACATTTAAACATACACCTTTTGGCAAACCTTCTTTTAAAACTTTTTGGGCTAACTTACGTGCTACAACTTTTGTGGTTGTAAAATCTGCATCAGGTGTAAAGTCGCATAATGAAAATGCAATTGAAGGGATATCAAAAACGCATCCTTCTATTGCTGCAGCAACTGTTCCGGAGTAAAGTACACTTATACCTGCATTGGAACCATGATTTACTCCCGAAACAACTAGATCGGGCTTGCGGTTTACAAACATATTTAGAGCAAGTTTAACGCAGTCTACCGGCGTTCCGCTGCACATGTATGACGTGAGGCCTTCTTCTTGATGATATTGCCTGGCACGTATTGGGAATGAGGTTGTGATTGCACTTGACATACCCGACTGATGAGAGTCTGGTGCAAATACTATTATCTCACCGAGTCCTTTCATGGCTTCGGTAAGTTCTTTTATTCCTTTTGCCTGATATCCATCATCGTTGGTTATAAGTATTAGTGGCTTTTCTTTACTCATATTTATTTTTCATTATCTTGTTTATTGTACTGAATTACAAATATAATGAAAATAAAGCATTATGTATTTGAGATAAAAGTTACAATTTAATTAACTATCAAAACAACGTAAAAATGTAGTTGCTTTTTTATTAACTTTGTCATTGAATATTAAACATTAATTTCTTATGAAAAGGATAAATATATTTATAGCACTGCTTGTTGCTTCACTTTTGTTCTCGGTTAATGCCAAATCGGAAGAGATTAAACCTACCAAAAATGTTATTGTAATGATTCCTGATGGAACATCAATTGGGGTTTATTCGGCTGCCAGATGGTTTAAGTTATATAATAATTTGGGCGACGGTCTAATGATTGACCCATATATAACTGGTACTGTAACAACTTTTTCATCGAATGCTCCGATAGGGGATTCTGCTCCTACTGGTTCTACCTACGCCACAGGTGTTTTACAGCAAACAGGAAATGTGGCTATTTATCCTGAGGTTTCGAATAACGATATATTTGAAGTTGATGCCTCTCGTACTTATCAACCTGCTGCTACAATTTTAGAAGCATCGAAGATATTGAAGAATAAAGCTGTGGGACTGGTAGTTACTTCTGAATTTCCTCATGCTACTCCTGCCGACTTTTCGGCCCACTACTATGCTCGTGGTAATTATGATGTTATTGCACCACAAATGGCTTATCAGAATTTAGACGTTATGTTTGGTGGAGGCAATAGTATTATTACTGATGATATTATTAAGCATTTTAGTAATAATGGTACTACTTTAATACAAGATGATAAAAGTTCATTCTTAAATTATAATGGTGAAGGCAAAGTATGGGCTTTATTTGGCCAAAGGGCTTTACCTTATAATATCGACAGAAACCCCGATAAGTATCCTTCTATTGCAGAGATGACCGAAAAGGCAATTGATTTATTATCGAAAAAAGAGAATGGCTTCTTTTTGATGGTAGAAGGAAGTCAGATTGACTGGGCTGCTCATGCTAATGATGCCGCTACAATTATTAATGAATACCTGGCTTTTGATGAAGCAGTTGGAAAAGCTATGGAGTTTGCAATAAAAGATGGAAATACGGCTGTATTGGTTTTGTCTGATCATGGAAACAGTGGGTTTACTATTGGTTCTGCAAGATGCCCCGGTTACGACAAGTTATCTATTGAGAAACTTTTTGAAACTGTTTCTGGTATTAAGTTAAGTGCAAATGGACTGGAATCTATATTGATTAAGGCAGAACCAGATAATATTAGGAGTGAATTTAAAAAATATACTGGTATTGATATTACCGACGAGGAGTTTGAAGTACTTAGATCTTCCAAAAATTATCGCGAAACCGACTACACTAAGGTGGGCACAAGTATAAATCTTGCTCATAATATTGTAAACATTCTCAATGCGCATATGTGTTTTGGTTTCACAACCGGTGGGCATACTGGTGAAGAGGTGATAATGTCGGCATACCATCCACAGGGCGATGTTCCAAAGGGTCATCTAACTAATCAACAGGTTAATAAATATCTGCAAAAGGTTACTGGCATTGAGATAGCATTACAAGAACTGTCGGACAGGATTTTTGTAAAGCATAATAGTTTATTTGAAGGTTTAAATCATTCAATTGATAAAACTGATCCAAAGTTTCCAATTCTTAAGGTTAAAAAAGGAAAAAACACCTTGGAACTAAAAGCGTTTTCTTCGGTAGGAAAGTTCAATGGTAAAAACTTCGATATTGGTTCTGTTGTTGTTTATATCGATAAAAATGACACCTTCTATTTGCCAGAAAGCTTGAAACAAAAATTACAATAGTTGCATTGAACTACCTAATTACTCATATTTATACAACTTTGTAATTCGCTTTGAGACATTTTTGTTTCTCATTTTGAAATAACTTTGTTACACACTTTTGAACGAGCTTGTTGCTCACTTTAGAACAAGTCTATTATTCATTTTTGGTCGTAACAATATCTCCCTGAAACGAGATTCCTTGTCTATCGGTATCTATTATACTAAGGCGAGCAGTCTCGTTTTCCCATATATCAAAATTAAAAGATACACTTCTGTCGAGATCATTAAATTTTATTTCAACATACCAGTTTCCTGACTTACTACCAGGCTCTACACTATAGTCGAAATCTACACTTGTAAATCTGTAACCTCCTTCATTGGGGTTCATGGGGGCTTTGTAGGCTCTCCCAAAATAAGGTAGATATACATCAACAGTGTCTGATGAAACATCAACTTCATAATATGGCGAGAGATGTCTGGATCTAAAACCGGTTGGATGTGCATAGGTTGCTTTGAAGATAAAATCTGATGCGTTTACTGCATTTGCAATTTCTGCCGCTTGTTGCTCTTTTTCTGCTGCACTACGAGGTGTACCGCAACTTTGAAAGAACAGCAGGAAAGTAAATAATGCTATTCCCAGATGGGCTAATTTTCTCATAATTTTCTTGATTAAATCTTTATTATAAACCTTAAACTAGAGCTAAGATGAAGATCAATAGATATATAATATAAACAGAGAAAAAGATGATATTGTTTAGAAGATGAAAATAAAACGACAGATTATATTATCAGATCAAAATCAGCTTATAATATCGAATAAAGCGCTATAATGAGATAAGTATATCATAATCATGATTAGAAACATAAAATAAACCAAATAGATATGGTTCCTTGAATTGTTTCTGGTATAAAAATAGGCAGATAAGTAAGAGATTAATGTTATGGAAAGGACTAAAAAGAAAAGCGTTTTACCCCAATAAACCATTTGAAGTAGTAAAAGAAAAATAAGGAGAAATACAATAAACCGCATGAAATTTAGAGTTAGCACTTTGTCTCTTCCATATGTATTTATAGAGAAAACCATATTTAGAACAAAAAACATTAATATAAATAAAGCCATTACCAACTCGAATATTGTGTAACTTGGAATTTCGGGTAATGAAATATTTAATAATGAATTAAATGGCAGTAAAAAACCTGTAATATCGTCTAGTATAAAATAAATGGAGAAAACAGAGATATAAACCAATAAGACTCCAAAAAGTGACGAAAGTAATGATCGGATCTGCGGTCCACGCATAGTTCTTTCTCCTCTCCACATAAGTGGTATTAGTATTATTGCAAAAAATTGAAACAGAGATGCTGTTGCAATTAGAATAGAGGACCTGAATGAGTATAAATATGAATCTGGTTTTTGATAAGATTTGAGTAGTGGAAAGAAAGACAAGAGTATGAATATAATAGCAATATAATCACTCGTCATTATCAAAAAGTAGGGATGTAAACTTAAAAAAAAGAGTGGGTATATAAATGGTAAATTGGAGCGTGTTCTGAATAAGCTGAAACGGTTATTGATAGTATTATTAATCCATGCTATTATGAATACTGAAAAAGTGGATGCTGTAAATGATATCTCGGGTTTTGAGAAAAAAAATGATAAGTGTTGCCACAAGTAGTTGCTATTTTGAAAGGACAACTCCGGCAATCCTTTATTGGCAAATAGCATTATCCTCATCACTATTACAAAAACAGATACGATAAGTGAAGTAAAACGACCTTCCACTATGTTTGCACGAAAGGCTTTAACAACAGAATGCATGTACTACTCTTTATTTTAAATTAGAGATCAAATCCTATATCTTTTCTATAATAGCTATTTTCGAAGTTTATTTTATTGATATTATTATACGAAATTTGTAACGCCTCATTCATACCTTTGCCAAAAGATGTTACTGCCAATACGCGTCCTCCTGTTGTAACTACTTTGCCATCTGAAATTGTAGTACCTGCATGAAAGATATTACTATCCAGAACTGTATCTAGTCCTTCAATTATCTTCCCTTTCTGGTATTCTTCGGGATATCCTCCCGAAACCATCATTACAGTTACTGCATATCTATTATCGATTTCAAGAGATTTTTGATCGAGTGTTTCAGTGGTAACACCAATAAACAATTCGAGAAGATCGGACTTTATAAGAGGAATTACAACTTCACTCTCTGGATCACCCATTCTTACATTATATTCAATAACCTTAGGTTCACCTTCAACATTTATTAAACCTATAAATATAAAACCCTTATAGTCTATATCTTCTTTTCTTAAACCTTCAACTGTAGGCTCAACAATACGTGATTTTACTTTCTCCATAAAAGCTTCATCTGCAAATGCAACTGGAGATACAGCTCCCATCCCACCAGTATTTAAACCGCTATCACCTTCGCCAATTCGTTTATAATCTTTGGCAACTGGCAATATTTTATATGAAGAGCCATCACTTAAAACAAATACTGAGCACTCTATACCTTTAAGAAACTCCTCAATAACTACACTTTTACTTGCTTTACCAAACTTACCGTTGAGCATCTCTCCCAACATTTGCTTTGCATAGTTGATGTTGTCAATAATAAGTACACCTTTGCCTGAAGCAAGCCCGTCTGCCTTTAAAACATAGGGAGGAGACATACTCTCTAGAAAATCATTACCTTCGGCAATATTATCAAGGGTTACAGTTTTAAATAGTGCTGTAGGAATATTGTGACGATACATGAAGTTTTTTGCAAAATCCTTGCTGCCTTCTAATTGGGCACCCTCTTTTGAGGGTCCTATTACAGCAATATGGCAAATATCCTCGTCGTCATGAAAAAAGTCGTAGATCCCTTCAACAAGTGGAACCTCCGGTCCCACAACAATCATATCTATATCATTATTTAAGGAGAAATTCTTTAGAGAACTAAAATCTGTTACGTCGATCGGCACGTTTGTCCCCATTAAAGCTGTACCTGCGTTTCCGGGAGCTATAAATAAATTATTCAAATAACTGCTACTGCGTATCTTCCACGCCATTGCATGTTCACGACCACCCGATCCGAGAATAAGGACATTCATATGATTTACGATACTTTATAGTTGATTTTACAAAGCTACAAAAAAATTCAATTAAAATATGTGTTACATTAAAATGGATATAATGCTATCTTTGTACTTCAATAATTCTAATCTTAAAGGTAATTATTTCTGATTCAGAATTTCGGATATATTAAAACAATTTTTATTGTTAAATGACACAAAATAGAATATGCTCCCTTTTTGGGATTAATTACCCTATTATACAAGCAGGTATGGTATGGTGCAGTGGATGGAAATTAGCATCTGCAGTAAGCAATGCGGGTGGGTTAGGTCTACTTGGTGCTGGCTCGATGCACCCCGACACACTTCGCGAACATATAAAGAAATGTAAGTTGGCTACTAATAATCCATTTGGAGTGAATGTTCCTCTAATGTACCCTCAAATTGAAGAAATTATGGGAATAATCATGGAGGAAAAAGTACCTGTTGTTTTTACATCTGCGGGTAATCCTAAAACTTGGACAAGTAAGCTAAAGGATGCAGGTATAAAAGTGGTACATGTTGTTTCGAGTTCTAAATTTGCACTTAAATCTGTTGAAGCTGGTGTAAATGCAATAGTAGCTGAAGGGTTTGAGGCTGGTGGACATAATGGTCGTGAAGAAACAACAACTCTTACTTTAATTCCACAAGTTAGAAAAGCAGTAGATATTCCTTTAATTGCTGCCGGTGGGATTTCATCAGGTGAATCAATGGCTGCTGCATTTGCATTGGGAGCCGAAGGAGTACAGGTAGGAACACGCTTTGCACTTACAGAAGAAAGTTCTGCCAGTGAGGAATTTAAACAAAAATGCATCACCTTGAATGAAGGAGATACAGTTGTCTCACTTAAAAAACTAACTCCTGTAAGACTAATTAAGAACGATTTTTATCAACAAGTTAAAGAGATGGAGGATAGCGGTTCTTCAGCAGAAGAGTTACGCGAATTTTTGGGTCGTGGTCGTTCTAAAAAAGGAATATTTGAGGGTGATTTGAATGACGGAGAATTAGAAATTGGTCAAATAGTATCTGAAATAAAACAAATTACGTCCGCCGCCCAAGTAGTTGAGGACATGATTACAAAATACAATATTACAATTAATAGATTATCAGGACTAAAGATATAAAACTATCTACTTTCTCAAAATCTTGCTATCTTTGCAACATGCAGTATAAACTTTTTCAGTCCGATCGGTTTTCATTTTTCAGCCTTAGCAGTGGTAGTTGTGGCAATTGCTACTATTTAGGAAACTCTCATTATGGTATTTTGATAGATGTTGGGCTTGGACCACGTGTTATAAAAAAGCGTCTTGCTGAGCATGGCGTTGAATTATCTTCTATAATGGCAATTTTAATAACTCACGATCATTATGACCATATAAAATCTGTTGGACATCTGGGAGGGAAAATGCATATTCCTATATACACAACTCGCGAAGTACATAGAGGTATAAGAAATAACCCAATGATTCATCATAACCTCGATGGTGCTTTAAAATACATAGAAAAGGGCAAGTCATTTAAGATAGAAGATTTTAATATCATACCTTTTCATGTTCCTCATGACAGCAGCGATAATGTAGGTTACTACTTTGAATTTGGTGGTCAAAAATTGACACTGGCAACAGATGTAGGTAATATTACTGAAGAGATTGCACACTATATGACAAAAGCTAATCATCTGATAATCGAAAGCAATTACGATGAAGAGTTGCTGAAAAATGGGAGTTATCCCTCTTACCTTAAGCAAAGAATAACTTGTGGCACTGGCCATTTAAGCAATCGTCAGACAGCCGACTTTTTAGCAAATAACTTTTCCTCTCAATTTCGCAATATATGGTTATGTCATTTAAGTGGTGACAATAACAACCCTGATTTGGCATATAACACAATTAGTGAGACACTTACAAAATCAGGTGTAACCATTGGCCAAGACGTAGAATTACATGTATTAGGAAGAAATATTTTATCTGCAAAAATAAACTTCTGAGTTATGTCTCTTGCTCCAATACTGCTTTTTGCATATAATCGTCCTGCCCACACAAGCCAAACTATAGAGGCACTGCTAAACAATAAGCTAAGTAAAGAAAGCGAAATCTTCATTTTCTCAGATGGCTATAAAGATGAATCAGACAAAGCAAATGTGCAAGAAGTCCGTAAACTTATTCACTCCATAGATGGTATTAATAGCTTCAAAAATATTAATATAATTGAGAATAAGCAAAATATAGGTCTTGCAAAAAATATTATTGCCGGTGTTACTCAAATTGTCAATGAATATGGCAAAGTGATAGTTCTGGAAGATGATTTATTAACTTCTCCATGGTTTCTCACCTTTATGAATGAAGCTTTAGATAAATTCGAATCTAATGAAAGGATTGGGCATATACATGGTTTCTGCTATCCTATCGATAATTTGCCTGATGCATTTTTAATTAAATGGGTAGGTAGTTGGGGTTGGGCAACATGGAAAAGGTCGTGGCAACTATTTAATCCAGACGGAAATATGCTATTAAAAGAAATTAAAGAGCGCAACCTTTCAAGTAGATTCGACTTTAATGGTAATTACCCTTATACCAAAATGTTGCAACGACAGGTTAATGGAGCCAATGATTCATGGGCTATTAGATGGAATGCCACACTTTTTTTAAATAATCTGTTATCTGTAAATGCTGGTAAATCACTTGTTCAAAATATTGGTTTTGATGGTACCGGTATTCATAGCGGTAAGGACAAAATTCATTATATCTCCCTCTATAAAAATAAATTAAACATCGACCTACCCATTATTCAGGAAAATAAATCAGCTAGAAAGGCTTTCGGAAAATATTACAATAAAACGAATTCTTTCTATGCAAAAGCTAAGAGAAGGATAAACAGATATTTAAGAAGTAGATAACTTTATGAATGTTTTAATCATAAATACATCGGATATAAACGGAGGTGCTGCTATTGCTGCACACCGACTTCTTAATGCATTGAAATATAGTGGAGTTAACGCAAAAATGATGGTTAGAGAGAAACTATCAAATGATAATGATGTTTTAGATATTGGAAATAATCTCATAAACATGTTCAATTTCTATCACGAGCGAGGAGAAATATTTCTTTACAATGGACTTTCCCGTGAAAACTTATTTGACGTTTCTACAGCCAAAAAAGGTATATCTATAACAGACACCGAAGAGTTTAAGAAAGCTGATGTTATTCATATACATTGGATTAATCAAGGAATGCTTTCACTGAATGAAATAAAAAAAATACTCTCTTCTAGAAAGAAAGTGGTATGGACAATGCATGATATGTGGCCCTTTACAGGAATTTGTCATTATGCAGGAGCTTGCGATTTTTATACAAATGGATGCGGCAACTGCCCGCTACTTAGGTACCCTTCAAAGAAAGATCTTTCCCGAATTATATATCGTAAAAAAACTGCTGTTTACTCAAGAGGTGAAATAAACTTTGTAGCATGCAGTAGCTGGCTAAAAGAAATGGCATTAAAAAGTCCTCTTACTTTAGGACATCATGTCACTTCCATCCCAAACCCAATCGATACAGAAATATACAGACCTCTTAATAAGAATGAAATTAGAGAAAAAATAAATCTCCCAATTGATAAAAAAATCATTCTTTTTGCTGCAGTAAAGGCATCAGATAAACGAAAAGGGATGGACTACCTAATTGAAGCATCAAGACTATTAAAAGACTATTCTAAAGAGATTATATTTTTAATTGCTGGTAATAGAAGTGATGAGATAGAACCAATGTTTGCAATGCCAGTTAAAAGCATGGGATATGTTTCGCCCAAAGATATGCCTTTACTTTATAATGCCGCAGATTTGTTTGTTTCGCCCTCTCTCCAGGATAATCTACCTAACACCATCATGGAGTCTATGTCGTGTGGTACCCCGTGTATAGGTTTTAACACCGGTGGTATTCCTCAAATGATAGATCATCAAATAAATGGTTATGTTTCGGAATATCGAAACTCTGAAGATCTAGCAAATGGGATATTATGGTCGCTGTTTGATACAAACACCAATCTGGGAAAAAATGCCCGTAAAAAGGTAATAGAAAATTATAGCAACGAAATCATTGCAAAGCAATATTTAGAAATCTATAAGAATGCAAGAGGATAACAATATAACAGATAAAGAGTACTGGGATAATTATTGGAGCAATTATCAGTACGATAGCATACCCAAAAAACTGGTATTTAAGAAATACATGCCATTGCTAACTAAAGGGAATAATTTTATAGAAATAGGAGGTTTTCCAGGACTATTTGCAGCAGCATTTTATCAGCATGGGGTAAAAGATATAACAATTCTCGATTTTTATATAAATAACGATATCATAAGCAACTTTGAAGTAAAAAACAGCTTACCTAAAGGAGCAATTAAATATATAGAAAGTGATTTCTTTGAATTTAATTCAGAAAAGAAATATGATATAGCTTTTTCTTACGGCTTTGTAGAACACTTCGAAGATACAAGGGATGTGATATCACGACATATCGATTTACTTTCAAAGAATGGTAAATTACTTATGCTTATACCAAATTTTTTGGGATTTAATGGAATGATTCAACAACGATTTGACAAACAGAATCTTGAAGCTCATAATCTAAAAGCCATGGATATAGATTATCTTAAAGAAATTATGCAATCGTTTAGTTTAAGTAAATTCACAGTAGAATATATTGGAAAACCCATGTTATGGCTTGAACCCAAACCAGAAAACCAAAATCATAGGAAATGGGTAAAATTACTTAGCTATTTAATAAAACTCATTCCTATTAAAAATAAGTTATTATCCCCATTTATAGTAATTTATGCAGAGAAATGAAGAAACTATCTATAATAACTATTACTTATAACGCCGAGAAGACACTTGAACGAACCCTTAAGAGTGTTTATGAACAGAGTTATGCCGAAATTGAACACATCATTGTTGATGGCAAATCAACTGACAGAACATTGGACCTGATTAATAAATATCAAAACCATAAAATGAAATGGATAAGCGAGCCAGACGATGGGCTCTATTATGCAATGAACAAGGGTGTTAAAATGGCAACAGGTGATTATATTTGCTTTCTTAATGCTGGTGATACATTTTTTACAAATACCACAATTGATGAAATAATGTATTCTGCAAATGATTTGCCTCAATCACCGGATATCATTTATGGAGAAACTGCAATTGTTAATAAAAATGGAACTTTCTTACATATGCGCAGGTTAGAGACTCCACGATATCTAAATTGGAAAAGTTTTAAAAAGGGAATGCTTGTCTGTCATCAAGCATTTATTGTAAAAAGTGAACAAGTTGAGGAATATAATACTAACTATAGATTTTCATCTGACTTCGATTGGTGTATTCGTATGATGAAAAAATCTTCTATCATTCATAACACGGGTGAAGTTCTGATTAATTACCTAAATGAGGGTGTCACAACTGCTAATCAAAAAGCATCTTTAATTGAACGTTACAAAATTATGGTTAAACATTATGGGGGTATATCAACATTTGTACATCATTTGGGATTTATTATCAGAGCTGTTTGTTAATATATTTATGGAATGAAACAACGTAAACTGAAACTGGAAGAACTTAATAGGATATCTATAAAAGAGTTCCAAGAAACTGAAAAGATACCATTAGTTATAGTTCTGGATAATGTAAGAAGTCAGAATAATATAGGATCGGTATTCCGAACTAGTGATGCTTTTTTAGTAAAAGAAATAATACTTTGTGGCATTACAGCAACCCCACCAAATACCGAGATTCATAAAACAGCTTTAGGAGCTGAAGATTCTGTAAATTGGAGGTATTTTGAAGACACGCTAAATGCATTATACACGCTGAGAGCAGAAGGTTACATTATTTACTCAATAGAGCAAACCGAAAATAGTATAAGTCTAGAGTCGTTGCAATTAGATAAACAGAAGAGATATGCAGTTATCTTAGGACATGAAGTGCATGGTGTTATGCAGGAGGCAATAGATTTGTCGGAGGGATGCATAGAAATTCCTCAATATGGCACCAAACACTCTTTAAATGTATCAGTAACAGCGGGAATTGTTATATGGGATTTTCACAAACAATTGAAATAAAGCATTAAACAGTTACATTAAGATTTAGACGATAACATAAAACTTCAAACAACAATATGTCTTTTAAACAATTACGCTGAGCGATTAGATTTTTTTACTCTTCCCAATGTTTCAATTTAATTGTTTCCCCGTCATATTCAGCATACGAAAACAATGAGATCCAGTCGCCAAGTATAACTACGTTAGTACTGTCTGTAATTGGTAAATTAAGTAGAATGTGACGATGCCCAAATACGAAGTAATTTATAATGGGGTCTTCAATTATCATTTTTTTGGCAAATCTTACCAAATATTCTTTGTCTTCACCTAGGTAACTTTCTACTCCTCCATTTTCGCGACTATGACTTGACCATGCATGCGCCAATGGAATTGTCCAACTGGGGTGTAGTGCAGAAAAGCATTTTCTTAAAAACTTACTGTGAAACACTTTTCTAAGGAATTGAAATAATTTGGATTCATCACCTAAACCATCTCCATGAGCAAGAAAAAACTTATTGCCGTAGATATCTACTATATAAGGTTCAAAATGAAGTATTAAGCCACACTCCACACTAAGATAGTCTGTAAGCCAAATATCATGATTTCCAATAAAAAAATGTATTTCAACTCCCGAATCTGTCAATTCGGCTAGCTTACCTAACAGACGAGTAAATCCTTTTGGAACAACATGTTTATACTCATACCAATAATCAAAAATATCGCCCATCAAATATATCGAATGGGCGGTTGGTTCAACATAATCTAACCACCTACAGAGCTTTCGCTCTACATCAATTGAATTAGTATGTGATTTAGCACCTAAATGTGCATCAGCCAAGAAATATACTTTTTTGACCATCTACATCATTCCCAACTCCAACAAAGCCTCCTCACTCATCATAGACTGATCCCAGGGTGGATCAAATGTAAGATTAAGATCTACACTATTAACCTCTTCAACAGCCTCAACCTTCATTTGAACATCCATTAAAATAAAGTCGGCTGCCGGACACGCGGGCGATGTAAATGTCATTTCTATTATAACATTGTTATCTGCATCAACATCAACATCGTAAATCATGCCCAAATCATATATATTTACTGGAATCTCCGGATCATAACATGTCTTAAGAGCATCCACAATTTTATCTTGTAAAGCTTGTAATTTTTCGTTCATAATCTAATAGTTTTTTTATTAAACCTCAAATCATACTAATTGTTTAAATAAACTAGATGATTCCTTCATCTGCAAAACTAAAATATCTGTCACCACACACAATGATATGGTCAAGAAGAACAATATCCATCAAACGGGCAGCCTCTTTCAGCTTTTTAGTTATTTGCTGATCCTGGGGACTAGGTCTGCAGTTTTCAGATGGATGATTGTGTCCCAAAAAAATCCCAGAGGCATATTTATTTAAAGCCTCACGAAGAATAAGACGAATATCAACAACCGTTCCAGAGATGCCACCTCTACTTACCTGAAAGGTAGATACCACCTTGTTTGACCTGTCAGTTAATAATACCCATGTCTCTTCGTGATTTAGATCGGTAAGAAGTGGAATAAACTCCTCGTATGCAATTATAGAGGAGGTAATCTTCCTCTTCTCAGTACGCTCACTTCCTTTCCTTCTTCTTCCTAGTTCCAAAGCAGCAATAATTGTAATTGCTTTGGCTTCGCCTATTCCTTTAAAATTATTGATTAAATCGGTTACACCTAGTCTAGCCAATATATTTAAGTCATTATCCGACTTTAATAAAATACGTTTACTAAGTTCAACTGCTGTCTCTTTTCTATTACCCGATCCTATTAAAATGGCAATAAGCTCTGAATCTGAGAGTGATGAAACTCCTTTCAACAATAATCTTTCTCTGGGTCGATCTTCTTCAGCCCACTGTTTAATACTTAATTTGCTCATAATGGTTAACTGATATTGAGCAAATATAGCAATTAATTTTACTAACTCAACCTTTATTTACTTGGCACGCTCAACATAAGAGCCATTTCTGGTGTCAATCTTAATCTTTTCGCCTGTGTCAATAAACAGTGGAACGCGAACTTCAGCACCTGTTTCTAGTGTAGCAGGTTTTAAAGTATTAGTTGCAGTATCACCCTTTATGCCAGGTTCGGTGTATGTAACTTCAAGTACAACATGAACCGGCATTTCGGCAGTAAGTATAGTACCACTATCCGAGTGAATCTGAACCTCTACAATGTCCCCCTCTTTCAAAAACTGAACACCCTCTATCTGTTCTCCAGGAATAGGAATTTGATCAAAAGTTTCTGTATTCATAAAATTATAACCCATATCATCTTTATAAAGATATTGAAAAGGGCGACGCTCTATGCGAACTTCATCAATTTTTACACCAGAGTTGAAAGTTTTATCAATCACACGTCCGTTGGTAACATTTTTGAGTTTAGTTCTTACAAAAGCAGCACCTTTGCCAGGTTTAACATGAAGAAACTCTGTAATAAAGTAATATTGTCCATCCAGATCGATGCACATGCCGTTTCTGAAATCTGCGGTTGTTGCCATAAATTTATATTTGCCTGAATTATAATTGAATTAGACCGCAAAAGTAATAGTTTTTTTCCATAATGGCAAAAAAACACCTATTGCGGCCTATTCCTAAACGGATTAACTCATTGATTCATCAATGCACAAAAGCATTTGATGCATCAAGAAATATCTTAATCAAGAAAAACAACGTCAATACGTACATTGTGAGACTTACATCTTTCACTTTTCCTGACAGTAGTTTCACAATTGTGAAAGCCAACATACCGAAAATGATACCATTGGCGATACTGTACGTGAATGGCATAAAAATGATAGTCACAAATGCGGGGAATCCTTCGCTTATTTCATTGAAGTTAATATCAGCAACCGAACTCATCATGAACAAGCCGATGATGATCAGCGCAGGAGCAGTAGCTGCTGCAGGAACCATGAGGAATATCGGTGCAAAGAAAAGAGCCAATACAAACATTAAGGTAGTACTTACACTAGTTAATCCTGTTCTACCACCTGCAGCCACTCCCGAAGCACTCTCTACATATGAGGTGTTAGGGCTGGTACCAAGAATAGCACCAACGAATGTACCTATTGCATCGGCGAATAAGGCTTTTTGCAATTGTGGGAAGCTTCCATCTTTTTCCGATTTGCCAATTTTAGAGATCACACCAATCAAAGTTCCCATCGCATCAAAAATATTAACCATTAAGAAAGTAAATACCACGATCAACATATCGAAAGTGAAAATATTGCTCCATTCAAATTTAAATAAGATAGGTTCAATGCTTGGAGGAAGAGTAATCCAACTGCCTTGTGGCAACTGAATAAGTCCAAGGAATCCAGCAAAAATAGTTGAGATAATAATACCAATCAGGATGGCACCATGCACTCTCTTAACCAAAAGAACTGCAATCACGATTAATCCGAGTATAGCAATCCACACATTGGGATCAGCCATATTACCAAGCTGAACTAGGGTAAACTGGTTTGGAGTTACGATTCCAGCACTCTTCAAACCGATGATTGTGATAAACAGACCTATACCGATGGGAATTGCATTTTTAAGTCCCACGGGAATGTTGTCTACAATAATTTTGCGAATATTGAAAATGGTCAATAACATAAAGCAGAAACCTGAAAGCAATACGCCTGTCAGAGCAAATTGCCAGGTGTGGCCCATTGCAATAACCACGCTGAAAGCGAAGAAGTTGTTCAATCCCATACCCGGAGCTTGAGCGATGGGGACATTGGCAATAAGTGCCATAAAAAGTGTTCCGGCAATAGCCGCCACTGCAGTCGTTGTGAATAACGCACCCCGGTCCATTCCTGTTTCACCCAAAATCTGTGGGTTAACGGCCAAAATGTAGGACATGGTGAGGAAGGTGATGATCCCCGCCAAAATTTCGGTACGAACCGTAGTTTTATTCTCTTTTAATTTAAATAATTTTTCTAGCATATCTTTAATAGGTTATATGTTAAAAATTCCATTTTGTAGCCAAAGTAGGTATTGCGAAAAACTTACTCTCTACAAATTTATTTACAAAATTATAGCTAAGTTCAATTTCACTACCTAGAGAAAAATTAGGAGTTATATTATACCATATTTGTGGCTCACTTAGCAAAATGAGCTTTTTGCCATCAGCTCCCGGTCCTTCTGTAAATGACTTATCTTCAGTCCAAAGATCCATAAAACCACCTAACGATAGTTTACCATCTGCCAAAGTAGCATTCCATGTTACTGTCCACTGAGCATCATGACTAACGTCATTAAATGCATTTAATTTATATGCCACATAAGTATTCATAAAGAATGAACCTAACTGAAATGGATAACCAGCACCTGCAAGATATGCCGCAGGAATAGAAAAACCAGCACCTGTACCTCTAATTAATCCTAGTCCCCCATTATACTCAATATGAGGAAGTAGAGGGAAATTCCCTATTTTAAATTCTCTGGCAATCTCAGCATAAACTAAACCCGGATTTTTTTTATTGAAGTTTAGATCCACGTCTGCAAACATAAAGGTGTTACCCCATTTATCAGGTTTATACATTTCGAATGTAGCAGTCAGATAATTTATTCCCGATCCCGATGTTTCTCCATAAAGCGAGTTCCTTGGATCAAAATGAAGTTGAAGATTCTGTGCATTCAAAGCACTACCTGTAATACAAAACGCAATGAGTAAGAAAATAATTTTACGTGACATAAAATACAGTTTGAATATTTGTTAATAATAAGAAGCCGCAAAAGTATTAAAATATTCGAAAACTTAAGCATAATATTACATACTTTTCTCTTTTTCATACTTTATGTAGCAGTTTCAGCTAAAATTCGTATTTTTGTCTTTGCACATAAAAATTATAAATATGAAAGAAATAAAGAGAGAAGATCTCGTTATTTACAATACACTTATTAGGAAGAAAGAAAAGTTCTCGCCACTCCATCCACCCATGGTAGGGCTGTATGTATGCGGTCCCACCGTTTACAATGATGTACACTTAGGCAATTGTCGCACATTTATATCATTTGATTTAATATACAGATATCTTATTCATTTAGGATATAAAGTTCGCTACGTGCGCAACATCACCGATGCCGGACATCTAGAAGGAGATAGGGATGAGGGAGAGGACAAATTTGCCAAGAGAGCAAAGCTCGAACAGCTAGAGCCAATGGAGATAGTACAAAAATATACTATCGGGTTTCACGAAGTACTAGCACTTTTCAACACACTCCCTCCAAGCATCGAACCTACAGCAACCGGTCATATTATAGAGCAGATAGAAATGATTAAAAAAATCATAGATGCCGGCTACGCATATGAAATAAATGGTACTGTTTATTTTGATGTTGAAAAATATAGCAACCATCACGACTATGGTATTCTTACAAACCGCAAGCTAGAAGATTTGCTTGACGGAACCCGAGAACTTAGCGGACAAGACGAAAAAAGAAGTCGTCTTGATTTTGCTTTGTGGATTGCCGCAAAACCCGAAACCCTCATGCAGTGGCCTTCACCTTGGGGGAAAGGATTCCCTGGGTGGCACATCGAGTGCTCAGCCATGAGCACAAAATACTTAGGCACCACCTTTGATATTCATGGTGGAGGCATGGATTTGCAAGCCACACATCACACTAACGAAATTGCACAGTCGCAAGCCTGCAACCACACCGCTCCTGTAAAATACTGGATGCATACAAACATGCTAACAGTTAATGGAGTGCGGATGTCAAAATCTGCAGGCAATGGCTTTTTACCCGGCGAGCTGTTTACTGGAAGCCACCCTTTACTTGATAGAGGATACTCACCAATGACAGTACGATTCTTCATGTTGCAGTCGCATTACCGCAATACCCTCGACTTCTCAAACGAGGCACTCCAAGCAGCTGAAAAGGGTTATAAAAAACTTATGGAGAGTCTTTCGACACTCGAAAAGATTCAACCTTCAAAAGTTTCAACTGTTAACATTGCTGCTATAGAAGAGAATTTTTACAGTGCAATGAACGATGATTTTAGCAGTCCTGTATTAATTGCACAACTATTCGATGCCGTTAGAGTAATAAACTCATGCAACGACCATTCTGAGACTATCAACAACGACGATTTGCAGAGGCTTAAAGAGCTTATGTATAGTTTTGTTTTTGACATACTTGGACTAATTGACGAAACAAAAAACATTACAGGAAGTGATGTCATTGAAGGCTTAATGCGCTTAATACTCGATATTCGCAAAACAGCACGTGAGAACAAAGATTGGGATACTTCAGATAAAATACGCGATCAGCTGAAATCATCTGGTGTTGAAATTAAAGACACAAAAACAGGGGTTGAATGGAGAATCTAATTTAGAGTAGAAGTATGGCTGACAAAAGAGTTACATTTGCTTCCAAGATAGGTGTTGTTGCGGCGGCAGCAGGCTCTGCCGTTGGGTTAGGCAATATATGGAGATTCCCCAGTCAAGCTGCCGATGGTGGTGGCGCAATATTTATTTTCGTGTATATTGCATGTATACTATTTTTTGGTATACCTGTAATGATGAGCGAATTCATTATAGGCAGGTCGGCAAAAGCCAATACTGCCGGTGCATTTCATAAACTGGCACCCGGCACACCATGGAAGTGGGTTGGCAGATTGGGTGTTCTTACCGGCTTCCTGATTATGGGATTCTACATAGTTGTAGCCGGTTGGACTCTAGTGTATTTGGGCCAGTCAATATCTGGTCATCTCCTATCTGTTGATAACTTCTCGGCTCATTTCAACAATCTGCTTGCCAACCCTTTAAAACAATCACTATGGATGATTGTTTTCACTTTGCTTACAGCATATTTTATTTTATCGGGAGTACGCAAGGGTATTGAAAAATCCACCAAAATATTTATGCCGGTTCTTTTTCTTTTTCTCATTATTCTGGCAATAAGAGCTATCTTACTGCCCGGTGCCGGTGCAGGACTCGACTTCCTCTTCAAACCAAATTTCGAAAATGTAAAATCCACTGTATTTCTAGATGCAATGGGTCAGGCCTTTTTCTCTCTTTCAGTGGGAATGGGTTGTCTCATAACATACGGATCATATTTTAATAAAAACATCAATCTTGCCAAAACAGCGGTACAAGTAACCTTTCTCGACACCCTTGTAGCTATAATTTCAGGTATGATTATTTTTCCCGCCGCATTTGCATTAACCTCCAACCCAAGCACTATTGTAGATGAATT
The DNA here is from genome assembly GCA_015478775.1 of Fermentimonas sp. Classification (GTDB taxonomy): domain Bacteria; phylum Bacteroidota; class Bacteroidia; order Bacteroidales; family Dysgonomonadaceae; genus Proteiniphilum. The sequence goes on from JADMKP010000007.1 coordinate 674,491, forward strand.
GGTTACTGGTGGTCCCGGTTTACTATTTATAACCCTCCCCGAACTTTTAAATCAAATGGCAGGATCAATGATATGGTCGACCATGTTCTTTTCCCTCCTAGCATTGGCAGCACTCACCTCAACAATTTCACTTATGGAGGTAGTTACAATATATATTAGTGAAGAATATCGCATGTCACGAAAAAAAAGCACCCTTTTAGTTACCTCAGGTGTTATCATTCTTGGCGTAATATCCTCCTACTCCACCGGTTTCTTTAATATATTAGATGTAAGTACAGCAAAATACATGCTTCCCGCAGGGGGTTTATTCATAAGCATATTCGTTGGCTGGTATCTAAATAAGCAAATTGTAGCGGCTGAGCTCACAAACGAGGGAGAACTCAAATTTGGTATTGGCTTCCTTAAAATGTATATCTTCTTACTACGATATGTAGCACCAATTGCAATACTATCTATTTTTGTTTACGGTATTATTGGTTAACTATCTGAAAACAGGGCAATAGAAAATTAATTAAATGAACATAAACAAAGTAAAAGTAGACCCTTTAAGCCCTTCATAACATTTAAAGTATTATTTTTGTATAAAATTCCCTTGTTTAAGATGCAACTCAAATATATAATAACACCTCCGAAGTCAGTTCAAACAACAATTCAACTTCCGGCTTCAAAAAGCATTAGCAATAGGGCACTTATCCTTAATGCGTTAAGCTTAAGCACTGCTCCTATAAAAAATCTTTCCGATTGTGAAGATACTCAGGTAATAATAGATGCTTTCAATTCCAACTCAAATCAATTTGATATAAAAGCTGCCGGCACCGCCATGCGATTTTTAACTGCATTTCTTGCAGGTATGAAAGGCAACTGGGTTATAAGTGGTTCAAAAAGAATGCACGAACGCCCAATCCACCCGCTGGTAGAAACACTTATTGCATTGGGAGCTAAAATTGAATATATCGAGAAAGAGGGATATCCTCCACTTAATATTAAAGGCAGAACACTTAAAGGTGGAGAAGTCTATCTATCTGGCAATATCAGTTCTCAGTTCATCTCTGCCTTGCTTATGGTTGGCCCTATCATGGATAATGGTCTTATTATGCATATAGAGAACGAGATTGTATCAAAACCATACATACAGCTCACCATTGGCTTAATGGCTAAATATGGAGTTAAAGTTAATTGGGAAGGAAATACAATATCCGTGAGGCATCAGAAATATAAGGCAGTTGAGATTACGGTTGAGTCCGACTGGTCGGCTGCATCCTATTGGTACGAAATTGCTTCTCTTATACCAGGCTCTGAAATTACTTTAAAAGGACTTACCAAAGAAAGCTTGCAAGGCGATTCTAATGTGGTAAACTTATTTACCGATTTGGGTGTAACTACCGAATTTATATCTGATGGAGTTGTTATTAGGAGTAGTAAGAAGCGTACTAAGAAGTTTTTCCACAATTTTGTTAATGAACCCGACTTGGTTCAAACATTTGCTGCTGCTTGTTGTTTTAAAAATACCAACTTTTTATTCTCAGGTATACAGAGTTTGAAAATTAAAGAGACAGACCGTGTTCAAGCAATGATTAATGAATTTAAAAAACTAGGGTATGTTCTCAAAGAGAATGAGATAGGAATGCTCGAATGGGATGGCGAACGTTGCGAACCTGTGGCAAATCCGTCAATTGACACCTACGACGATCATAGAATGGCAATGTCTTTTACACCCGGAGCAATAGCATTAGGTTCTATAAATATAAATGACCCTCACGTTGTATCTAAGTCGTATCCCCAATTTTGGAACGATTTACAACATGCGGGATTCAAAATAGAAGAAAAGAAATAAGTTATGTCACCAATAGTTTTATTAGTAAGTATTATCGTATTCTTTGTTGTGGCACTTGCCATCACAAATTATATACAACGCAAAAGAGGCAATACAGTTGAACGCGAATTACCGCCACCATCAATTGACTTAAGTGAAGGGTGTTGTGGTGCACACGAAATTTGCGAAAAAGATAGCCTTATAGCAGCATTTGAAGAGAAGCCAGAGTATTTTGATGATGAGGAACTAGACAAATATTCGTTTCGCGATTCATCAAATTATAAAGAAAGTGAAGTGGAAGAATTCAGAGATGTATTTTACACTATTCTTGATCACGAAAAACCACGCTGGGTAAGGAGCCTTCAGATGCGAAATATATCAGTTCCCAATCAGTTAAAGGACGAAGTTCTGATGTTTGTAAACGAGCTCAGGATGCAAAAAATGCATGCCTGATAGCAATTACAAAAGATGAACATCCTTGAATTATTAGAATATACCTTTTTCCGGAATGCAATTATAGGCAGTCTTTTTGCAAGTATTGCCTGCGGTATTATTGGCACATATGTGGTATCGAGGCGACTCGTATTTATCAGTGGAGGCATAACCCATGCTTCTTTTGGGGGTTTAGGAATTGGATTCTATTTCTCCCTTTCACCAATATTATCTGCAATGGCATTTGCGGTATTATCTGCTTTTGGCATCCAATGGCTATCCCGAAAGCAAGGAGTACGAGAGGACTCGGCAATAGCAGTATTCTGGTCGCTTGGCATGGCCATAGGCATTGTTCTAACATTTCTAACTCCCGGATATGCACCAAATCTATCTGAATATCTTTTTGGAAATATTCTAACAATAACCCAAACCGATATCATATCTCTTATGATATTATCGGCACTTATAATATTATTCTTCACCCTCTTCTTCAATAACATAGTATCAGTATCATTCGACACCGAGTTTGCAAAAACCCGACGCATACATACACAGTTTATAGAATACACCATGATGCTGTTTATTGCAGTTACAATTGTTTTAAGCATCAGGTTAGTAGGTATTGTATTGCTTATGTCACTTATAACAGTGCCACAAATGACTGCCAACCTGTTTACTGTAAACTACTCAAAAATAATTTCACTCTCTATTATCTTAAGTTTCTTTGGATGCATTGCCGGTCTGTTTCTATCATACTACCTCAATGTACCTTCTGGGGCATTCATTATATTCGTACTCATCCTCATGTTTTTCATTGCAAAGGCATTTAAAGCTTTACTTAGTGTTAAGAGGTTAAATCAAACACAATAAACCACTGTTTAAAGAGTTATTTATGTGGAAGCAGATTCACAAAATTATTTCTCTTAAACATGACTATTAGTGAGGGCATACGGTAAAATAAAATCAATATTATTTTTTATAATGGTGGTGGCCGTCACTGTAGGCTGCTCCAACAAAAGAAATACTTCTGCAACACGAGCTTACCATGAACTAACCACACGCTACAACATCTATCATAATGCAAACAAAACATATAATCAACTTTTAGAAGATCAGCTTACAACCACTTCTGTTAATTGGTTTGAGCCACTTTCTATTCATCCAAATAAATTAACTGCAGATAAAACAACTCCAGGAGGACTTTTTGATGGAGTAATTGAAAAAGCGACAAAAGCTATAATTGAACATTCAATTTCATCAAAGCCACAAAGGGACCCATCAAAAGCACACTCAGAAGAATATAGACAATGGCTCAGGCAGGAAGAATTTAATCCATTCATTAAAAACACATGGTTGCTTTTGGGTAAGGCATATGTAGAGAATGGAGATTACAATGAGGCACTCTCTGTTTTTGCCGAAATTCAACGAATATACCCTCTCGATATAAATCTTATTTCAGAAACTCAACTATATATGCTTCGCTCATATGTAGCTCTAAATAAGATGTATGATGCTAAAAACATGGTCTATATATTACAATTGCGTAACCTGCCCCCCACCCTCACACATCTATACAATCAAGAGTATGCCAATTATCTCTTACAAAACAATGAGCTAGAAGAGGCTATACCATATCTAGTAAAAACAATAAACAACGAAAAAATATACATGCAAAAGAAACGACTGCAGTTTCTACTGGGACAGATCTATTTATTAACAGGCAATAAGCAAAATGCTAATAAAAGCTTCCGGGATATTAAAAGCCTGAGGACACCTCCTCTGCTTAATGAGTACGCTTCTATTTATCTGACGGACAGCGATTCTATGACTAATATTATCAACCAGGAGCTTCAATTAACACACAACAAATACAACACCACCAACGAAAATAACATCCCAGCTTATAGCAATTCAACAAACACATATATAATCCCTTCAATTGTAAGAGAAAAAATATATGCGCCTCAAGAGAAACCCGGTTCAAATAAATCAGAAACATCTATACTGCTTGAGATGTTAATGGAAAGATTAAAAGAGGAAAACTTAGAAACCGACTTCCCCGAAAAGATTGTACCTTTGAGCACCGAGGCTTCAACATCAGCACCCGTAGAGCGTGAGCCAGTTGACACTAGAACCAGTCCTGAGGAGCTCAAAGCAAGACTCGAGCAGAACGCTGCCGAGGCATTAAAGCGAAATAATGCGTCGGCGAATATTAAAAACCGACAACAGCTGCTGAAGGATAGAGAAAAATTGCGTGAGGCCCGATTAAAAGAGAGGGAAAAAGAACTAAAAGAGCGCCAACGCAAAAGGGAAGCTCAGTTGAAGCAGAGAGAGAAGGAGAGACAAAAAAGAATAAAGAAACAGAAATAAGTCGATAAATGAAAAAAGTAGTATTTGCAACCAACAATAAACATAAACTTGACGAGATTCGTAAAATTACAACCGGCAGAATAGAAATATTAAGTCTATCTGATATCAATTGTAATGAAGATATTGAGGAAACTGGCACCACCCTCGAAGAGAACGCGCTCATAAAAGTTCGTTATATAAAAAACAAGTATGGATATGACTGTTTTGGTGATGATACAGGCCTTGAAGTAGTAGCGCTTAATGGAGAGCCCGGAGTTTACTCATCTCGCTATGCTGGCGAACAGTGCAACTCTCAGGACAATATGAACAAGCTTATATCTGCTTTGCAAGGTGCCGATAACCGTAATGCGCAATTCAGGACGGTTATTGCAGCTATATTAAATGACAAAGAGCATCTGTTTGAAGGTGTTGTTAAAGGCGAGATAACCACAGAAAAGCGCGGTAGCAATGGCTTTGGATACGATCCTGTTTTTATGCCTAGTGGGTATAATCAAACTTTTGGTGAATTGAGCGACGAAATTAAAAATGGAATCAGTCACAGGGCTGTTGCTATGGAAAAGTTTATTGCTTTTTTGGGTATTAAGTAATATAAGCGTTTTTCATTTAATTGAATATTAATTATTTAAACGTTCTTATATTTCTGAGTATAAAGTGGTCTATTTTAGCGTTTTTCTTTTTCTGGATTATTGATATTTTTTGCGGCTGTGATAATTCTATCACCCGCTTGCTGCTTAAGAGCTATTTGATTTGAACTCGCTTTGCTCAAACAGCAAATCAAACTTAACGCTCTTTTCGCAGATCGAGTACCCGATAGAATTATCGGAGGCCTTAAAAAGCATCAATAATCGCGGTCGAAAAAGAAAAACTTAGAGGGGTGCTTTTAAGTTTGTTTTGTGAATATTTTTCTTTCTATGAATTCAACTAAATGTTCGCGATTAAACACTATTCACCATTCTCCAAACCTATTATACCTTTCCATATCTCATCTTTTTGATTGCAGCACATCTCTTAAATCACTTTCTCTGTATCTAATATTATTTCCAATCCTAATGTGCGGGATAAGACCTTCTCTTTTCCATCTATGTATTGTTGGTCGGCTTATTCTTAGATATTCACACGCTTCCTCTGTGGTAAGTAGAGAGTCAATGTCGTTTTCCTTTACACTTACCACACTTTTAATTGCTTCATCTATAAAAGACTTGATTACCTCTCTTAACTGTCCTACCGTCAACATTACAATAGGGGTTTCATCTGTAATTCTCATAACTCAAAATTATCTTTAAAGTGTATTGTGTTGTTAAATCCTTTGCTTTCAATAAACAGTATCTTTGATACCAACAACAACAAATTGAAGATTTGAAAAGACCTACTGTTGTTGTGAATTGCTTTCAATAAACAGTATCTTTGATACCAACAACAACCTGCAATAAAAAAGGGGTAGAAGCTAGGATGTTGTGAATTGCTTTCAATAAACAGTATCTTTGATACCAACAACAACCTTACAGCTGATAATTTCTTAACATTAGATGTTGTGAATTGCTTTCAATAAACAGTATCTTTGATACCAACAACAACGGTTATTGGACGGAGTTGTTGAATGCGGTTGTTGTGAATTGCTTTCAATAAACAGTATCTTTGATACCAACAACAACAGTTGGTGCTAATAAGGAGTTGGCAGACTAGTTGTGAATTGCTTTCAATAAACAGTATCTTTGATACCAACAACAACTCAATACGATAGCGCATATTCTTAAAATTGTTGTGAATTGCTTTCAATAAACAGTATCTTTGATACCAACAACAACCCCACTATTCCGAAATAAAGCCATGAACAAGTTGTGAATTGCTTTCAATAAACAGTATCTTTGATACCAACAACAACAAATTCCCGCAAAACCGAAATACATTTATGTTGTGAATTGCTTTCAATAAACAGTATCTTTGATACCAACAACAACTATTTACCTTTGAATTTAACTGATAAGCCAGTTGTGAATTGCTTTCAATAAACAGTATCTTTGATACCAACAACAACAGCTTAAACTACAACTCCTTAGCACACGTTGTTGTGAATTGCTTTCAATAAACAGTATCTTTGATACCAACAACAACCCCGACAGTTGCGCCAACAATAGCAGTCGAGTTGTGAATTGCTTTCAATAAACAGTATCTTTGATACCAACAACAACAGAAGTAATTAAGGAGGTAAAAGTTCCTTAGTTGTGAATTGCTTTCAATAAACAGTATCTTTGATACCAACAACAACGAGCCCTCAACACCCGCCATTATTTCGCAAGTTGTGAATTGCTTTCAATAAACAGTATCTTTGATACCAACAACAACTATAATAAATATTATGCAAGCGAGATAGATGTTGTGAATTGCTTTCAATAAACAGTATCTTTGATACCAACAACAACTTATCCCAATCATAAAAAAAAGTGCTGTTAGTTGTGAATTGCTTTCAATAAACAGTATCTTTGATACCAACAACAACCGGCTCATGCAGCGAAGAATGTATCAGCGGTTGTGAATTGCTTTCAATAAACAGTATCTTTGATACCAACAACAACGATTTTCGTCTTTAACCAAGACGTACTTTAGTTGTGAATTGCTTTCAATAAACAGTATCTTTGATACCAACAACAACTGGATGTGTGTTTTGTACTGACTAGCTGAATGATACGGCTAAATTTAGGAATAAAAAAAGTTGTTGTTACATGATAAAGAATCCAGCGATTAGGCTGGATTCTTTATCATGGTATTATGTGTTAGAAAAGCTCTAATTGTTGATAAGGAGTTTGCAATTCGGTTTCTTTTTTGCCAATGAAAAGATCCATCTTCCCAAACTGTTTATCAGTTACACACAAAATGCCAACTTGTCCTGAGGGTGGCAGAAAGCTTTTAACTCGCTTTATATGCACTTCGGCATTCTCTCTACTGGCGCAATGGCGTAGATAAATAGAGAACTGAAACATTGTAAATCCGTCTTGAATGAGTTTCTTACGAAAAATAGAATAGTTTTTAGTATCCTTTTTTGTTTCAGTAGGTAAATCAAAAAAAACTAATACCCACATAACTCTATATTCACTAAACCGGTTCATACATTAATAACCTACTCAAAAGTAGGATATTTTATTTTTCTAATCTCTCCTGAAAAACATTTGTAAAGTGAAGCTGTTGTTTGACCAACGGCAATCATAAGGGGGCTTCTGTCCATCAATTATAACATCAAGCACGGGGACATTGAGAAGCTTGAATTTAATTTCTTGCTTAAGTTCTTCAATACTCTTTTCTTCATTCATGATATTACAGACCAATTTATCTACAAAGGGTCGATAGGGTTCCATAATATCATCTGCCAAACAATAAGCATTGTATTTATTGCGATGGTGAATACCTAATGTTGGCAATAATCCACTAGCAACTAACGATCTAGCAACAACTGCTCTTAAAATGGCATATCCGTAATTAAGGAGATTATTTGGAGGTATACCTTCACGATGACGGGTAAACCCACCTATTTCGTTAAATAAATTTGCCCAATAGTAAACTGCTGAACGAGCTTCATAATTGTCAGGGTCTCCACTTTTTGTATCAGAGGCCCAAACCAGCATATTCTTAACTATTGTATTGTTTTTATTTGACAAAATATAGGCTTGATTTCTAATTTTAAACTGAACTGTTTGTTGCCAAAGTTGCTTTTTTAAAGGGATTGAAGCGTTAATCTGATCACGATATCGTTCTGTTTGTGTTTTATTACCAGATAGAGGCAGCATTAATCCTGTAGGCATTCGAGAGCTATCACAAGTAATTAGTGCAGAGTTATTCTCCAATAAAGCTTCAATTACCCCCTGAGTTATTGTTATTCGTTTATTGTCAAGTACTATAACGCCAATATCTTCAATGGGTATAGTTCTTGTTGACTGTTTTTTGAACTCGTCAGGTAAGTTTTTATTGTTCTCTACTTCAGGTATTTTAACTACTAACTGCTTGTTACTTAAACTCAAGTAAGCAGGATTACCGAAATACAGAGTTTTTTTTATCATAGGCTTTAGCTTTAATATTCACCAACAGATACAATTTTCCCTATATGATTTATACGAACTTTTATGATTCCCTTTAATCCATTAGGGGTTTGTATTCTTCTAAAAGTAAATTCTAAATCATTTGTTACGGTAGTTTCAAGATGATGCCTGAATACATAATATTTAGACCCAATCTTTTGCACTCTATAAAGGTTCTTGCTTATTTGCTGGTAATTATCTGGATTCATAAGATCAACCTCATTCGGATCAAAATCATCTGAGGGTAAAACAAACATTTCATTTTGCTTCATTGTAAATAAAAACTCCCAGCCTAAATGTGCATTATACGATTTATCAATAATGGGCATTCCTTGATTTACTCTTTCAACGACTTCGTAAAAAGAAACAACAGATTCTTGTAAATTGTCTGCCTCAACTTTGTAAATAGCAACATGATGGTTATTCCCCGTTTGCACGTAATCTACATTTATTTTCTCTCCTTCCTCTCCAGTTATTTCTTGCCCTAGGTGGTCTTTCTTATGACGTAATGCTATTGCATTATTTACCCCTGTAATTGTAACTCTTTTTATCGGTATCCCTTTTTCTTTGTTCAACCAAATAGGATTTTCCTCGATGTTTGAAAAGGCTTCTTTTGGGTTTCCATTGAACTCATCAAGTCTATCTTGTAAAACATTTCTAACTCCTTCATCAATAACTTTATCAAGCTTTAAGTCTGGACCAATTGGTTTTCTTATAGTAAATATTTCTTCAAAACATGCAACTTCTTTAAGTGGCTCTCCTTTAAATGTAATTGGATCGTTTTTCAGGGTTTTGGAAGAAAAGGCAACATCACATTTATTGTCATATTTGGATAAATGCTTAAACACCAATTCACGTTCTTCTTTATTTATAATAAGATTGGCTGTTTCAATATTAAACTTGCTGTTAAGTCTTACAGGCTTAGCCATTGGCCGCAAAGACCTACCATAAACAGTTTCTTTATGCAACTGTCCTCTAGGGGTCGATTGCATGGCTTTTTTATATCGTTGTTTCCCCGATAATTTGGTCTTATTTATATTATTTGTGGTAACTTTATTTTTAGCCTTGTATGACACGAGTATAGACTCAATTTCTTTTCTGGCAACATCACGAAAATAGGGAATTGGTTCTTTAAATATTGGTTTGCCATTTACCCTTTCAGTTATTACATTTTCGATTGCACGTATTATACTATGTTTTTTATTATTAGTATCCCTTCGTGCATTTAAATTATTAATATACTGTATATGGTTGTGCGTAGTAAAAGCTACAGTTAATGCATCTACAGCATGATGCCTGTGATCGTTTCGTTTGGTCCAATCTGTTATTACCTCTACCTCTTTTATTTTCTCGGCACCAATATCATATCGTTTTTCTATTTCTATTAAGCCTAATGCTCTATATTTAGGCAGACTTAATTCCTTCATAATATTTGTCAATCCCCAATCTTGGCGTAATTTATCGGTAATACTTCCAGTTGTAGGAACAACAGTTCTGAATGCTTCAAGAAGCATTTCTCTTGCTTTTTTTGAAATATACTGAGTGTTCCTTAAATCGCGTTCTATAAATCCATCTGGAATATCTGCATGAGCCATAAGGAGCTTATTCATTTTGGCTTTTGAGATACATCCATTTTTATGCCAAGCTCCAACACTTGTCTCAAAATCTGTTTTAGTGCTATTATAGTCCTGACATATATAATCATATGCAGTGCGATTACTCTTCTGCAAATTCTCACTGTGATACGCCAGTGTTTTATTTGAATATGAATCGTCAAACAATAGTGCTTGTGGTATTATATGTTCAATCTCTACATCTTTAGAGAAAAGTTTTTCTTTTGGTATATACAAATCTCTAAAAATAGTTTTATGACCTCTCGATCTCAACTCTTCCCATAGTCTATATCTAACTACATCTGTTTTTGTGGGATTAGGTATTCCAAAGTCTGTAATTATTAGGCTCTTTATGTCTTCATTGCGTCTGGTTGCTTCTGCAATACCTTTATTCATTTTATCGCGCTCATCTGCAGTTTTCTTAAGTTCTCGAGCCAACTCTATCCGCACTTCATCTGGTTTGCCATACTCATCTACAACCTGATTTACAAGGTTAACCATTTGATTTAAAATTTTCTCAACTACAGGGTTTCGAAGACTGTTTTTTGGTAGTATTGCCAATTTATCTTTTAATATTTTCTTCTTCAGATCATCGGCCGTTTCGCTGTTAGAGTGGTTGTATCCTGCTAGGTCACACGCTCCAACTTCAACCATATTCTCACTGCTTTTTGCATATGGATGCCCTGCTTGCAAATAGGGGATAATTTTACGCATTGCTCTTGAAGAAAGGTTTCCATAATCTTGTGGGAAGGAAATATTTGATAGCAACGATGTATACTCTGGTTTAAACCCATATTTAGTATGAAGTGTTTTGCGTAACTTGGTGTCATTATTACCATACAACAACCTGTCTTCTTCAGTTGCTTTGCCTCCATCTTCTGCAGAATATAATAAATGCCACAATTGATAATTAGGCTGTTTATCAAACTCTTTGCTGTTAGAGTCGAAGTGTAAAATTTCTTTATCGACTCCAATTTCCGGGAAGACTGCCTCTAACTCTTCTATTATATCTTTTGCAGATTTCTTTCCCCAATCAAAACCATAACCTTCAGTCTCTGCTATACTTTGATAAATATTGAAGAGGGCTTTGTTAGTTGTGTTTCCCTGAATTTCTTCAAAATTACATTTCCAATCAGTTATCTTAATAATGACTAAATGTCTGGAAAGAACTTTCAATAAGTCTCTGGGTGATAGATTTCCACGAATATTTAATTCTTGAAAAACTTCATCCCTCACATTTTCGTCTAACTTACGTACTTCAATTTTCTCATTTAATTTTTCATTTTCGAAAACTAGATTATTAAGATTCTGCCAAATTTTAAATTCCTGAAAAACAGGTGAAGAGCGAGGTGCAACTTTCTGCCCAATTGTTCTAGTTTTTGTTTTACCAGTTGCTGCATCAAAATACTCTTCCTGTTTACTCTCAAACTGGCAAAAACTTATCAGACCTTTTTGAGACTTAAGTTTGCGTTGATAAAAAATCACAACATCCCTTATCTCTTCTTTTAACTGATTCGATAATATCTCTGGATAATATTTAGCTTGAGTTTCCCATATCTGCTCAAATTCATCTAAATAATCTTGACGATAAAAGACCTGATTTTTTAATGATGTATGTGGATTCTTTTCTATCTGATTATAAAGATAATCACCAACAGTAATTTTATTAAAATAAAGTTTTTTGCTTCTATCTGAAATAGCTCCAAGGTAACCACTTGATTTAGCTAGCTCACCATTTATTTCTTGTAAAACAATTGTAAGCTTCTCGAGTTCTAGCTTTTCTGATAATGCTTGTTTCCTCCATTTATATCTCTCTAATCTTTGCTCATCTTTTTTGCTCGTTTGTTTATATCCTTTCAATTCCCAAGGCTCTTCTAAAATTTTATAAGTCTGACCTTTTTTTTTATCTTCAATTTCATGAAAAAGATTATTTGTAAGTTGGGTTGGATAAAACTCAATCTGTTTATCCCAAATTAATTTAATCTCATTCCGTAAATCAGAGCGGTAGAAATCAGGAATATATTTCTTGCCATCAATTAGAGTTTGATAAACATATTGCCCCGGAGTAAGGTTTTCATCATACAATATTTTGGCTACAGTCATTCCATCAACTGCTACACCCTCATCATCGCCTTTCGACTTCCTGCTACTTTTATAGCCTCTTTTTTTATTTATTGCAAGTAGTATTTTTGCAAAATCGTGGAGATCTACTTTACTATGAGCAGCTTTAGCTCTAAGCATTAGTGTCTGATAGGTTGTGTTTTTCCCCACCTCAGTTAGAGCAGAGTCATCAGAAATAAAACCATGTTTTATAAGAATCTCGATTAAGTTTTCACGTCTTTGTTTATATCTTTGAAGACTCCTACGTGCGCCTCTTTTTAAGGTTCTATCGGCATTGGTAGTTATTGGTCGCCCCTTCTCAAAATTAGTTTGTTCATCAACTGTTAACGGATTTACCCTAACACCCAATTTTATTATCTCAGATTTCTGGCTTGAGTCAGTTGCTTCTTTAACTAATGCCCATCCAATTGAATTTGTGCCAAGGTCTAGACCTAATATTGTTTTGCTCATAGTATATAGGATATAAATTTATAGTGCTAAATATCAAAGATATAATAATTTAACAAAATAATGATGAATTTTGTAATAATATTTCATATGTTTGCACTTGAAAGCAATTCACAATAAGGATTATTCCGTTGTGAAAACATTCAAAGCGGCCTTAGGGTCGCTTTTTTTAATTATCCAATCACAGCAATAATCTTCACTTTTCTACGTAAAATTAACATTAAATTCAACAGACCCTCTCATGACCCCCTCCATACCTTCTCCTTACCTCGCTCGGTTAATCCTCGTTTATAACCGAATAAAGTAAAGACTTGATCCCCCTGATATAAGGCTATTACATATATAATGTCAGACTATATTATTATGATGAAACATTGTGATATAGGTACTAATTGCATATTTTTGTATCTGTAATTATGAGCAAAGCACATTTTCTCTGGGTAGACGATGAGATTGATCTCCTTAAACCTCATATACTTTTTCTGGCAGAGAAGGGGTACACAACTGTGTGCGCAACAAATGGGCACGATGCTATTGAAATGTGCAGGTCTGCCAACTATGATATTATCTTTCTTGACGAACATATGCCTGGACTTTCGGGTTTGGAAACTCTGGTGGAGCTTAAAAAAGATTCACCTGATGTTCCTGTAGTAATGATTACAAAAAGTGAGGATGAGGGTATTATGAACCAAGCTATTGGGAGAAAGATAACCGATTATCTGATTAAACCGGTCAACCCAAATCAGGTATTGTTGTCTATAAAAAAAATACTCGACAAAAGAAGATTGGTTAACGAGACTCTGTTAAATAACTATAGTGAAGAGTATAGTAATCTGAATAGAGAGATAAGTAGCTGTTATAGTGCGGCCGACTGGAAGAAGATGTATCTTAAACTTGTGCGATGGGAGCTTGAGCTTGAGAAGTCTGATGCTACCTTAAGGGTGATGGTTGAAAATCAGAAAGAGGATGCAAATGTTTCTTTTGCCAAGCTTGTAAGGAAAAACTATAGTAACTGGATTTCTAGTAATAACGGTACTTCAATTGAACAGGCGGATGGGCCTATAATGAGTCATAGCCTCTTTAAGGAGTCTGTTCTACCAATAATAGACAATGGCGAGAAATTATATTTTATTCTGATTGATAATTTTAGACTCGACCAGTGGGAGATGGTTAAAGGTATTGTTTCGGAGCATTATGATTTTAATGAGGATCTTTATTTTAGCATCTTGCCAACTGCCACCCCTTACTCGCGCAATGCTCTGTTCTCGGGATTAATGCCTGTACAGATTTCAAAGAATTACTCTAATCTTTGGGTAGATGAAACTGATGATAGGGGCAAAAATGATCATGAGGAAGAGTTGATTCATTCGCTTTTATCGAGATGTGGTAAAGATATTTCTTTTTCGTATCACAAATTAAATACAAATAGTGAAGCAGAAAGGGTGATAGATCGTCTTAAAGAGCTAGACAAGAACTTGCTGAATGTGATGGTGTTTAATTTTATAGATATGCTTTCGCATGCCGGAACAGAGTCTAAAACTATTCGCGAACTGGCATCTGATGATTCTGCTTACCGTTCGCTTACAAAAACATGGTTTACCCATTCTCCAATTAATAAATTGCTTAAGAAAATTGCAGAGAGTGGTAGTCGAGTAATTCTAACTTCAGATCATGGTTCTATTAGAGTAAAAAAAGGTCTAAAAATTAAAGGTGATAGCGAAACAAACAACAATTTGCGCTATAAGCTAGGCCGAAGTCTGGCATATGACCCTAAAATGGTATTCGACATTATCAATCCCAATAATTATGGTCTTCCCTCACCAAATATCAGTACAAGGTATATCTTTGCTCAAAACAGAGATTTTTTTCTTTATCAGAATAACTACAACCATTATTTGAATATTTTTGAGGATACCTACCAACATGGGGGTATCTCAATGGAAGAGATGATGGTACCATTAATTACACTTACTCCAAAAAAGAATAAATAATATAATATGCAGATAGTAATTGAGAATAAAAGTCAAGTAAAAGAAGCTGCGAAGAAGTTCATAGACTTTATGGAAAATAACAGGGTTTTTGCATTTCAAGGTTCTATGGGTGCAGGCAAAACAACGCTCATAAAAGCAATATGCGAAGAGCTTGGTGTGAAGGAATCTGTAACAAGCCCCACATTTGCCATAATTAATGAATATAAAGATAAAAACGGGGAGTCGATTTATCACTTCGACTTCTATAGAATAAACAAACTAGAGGAAGCGTTTGATTTTGGGTATGAAGATTACTTTTATAGTGGCAATCTCTGCTTTATTGAATGGCCTGAAATTGTTGAGTCTTTATTGCCTGAAAATTGTGTTAAGGTAACTATTGAAGAGATAGAAGGAGGAATTAGGGTGTTGAAATTAAACGAAAAGTAATAATCTGACTCTTAATAGTATGCAATATCAATTATATTGCAGAAAATATTATATATTAGCACACCCAAACAATTAAAGATGAAACAATTTATTACTGCACTCATATTATTTTTTATTTCACTCAATTCATACTCTCAGGTAGATACCGATCGTGTAATGATAATTGGTAAGAATGCACTCTATTTTGAGGACTATGTGCTGGCTATACAGTATTTTAATCAGGTGATTTCTGCTAAGCCATATCTTGCCGAGCCATACTATTTTAGGGCTGTTTCTAAATTTATGCTCGATGATTTTAAAGGTGCAGAGGAGGATGGCACCGAATGTCTTAATCGCAATCCTTATTACACTGCAGCATACCAACTTAGAGGAGCAGCAAGACAAAATCAGGAGAAGTATGAATTGGCTGCCACCGACTATCAACGAAGCCTTGAATTTTATCCTGAGGACAGGCTAACTCTAGTGAATATGGGTATAGTGAATGTTGAAATGGAGCAGTATGATGTTGCAGAAAAATTCTTTGATGTGTTGTTACGTCGCTTTCCCGACTATACACCTGGTTATCTTTCGCGCGCAAATATGTATATGGTTATGGAGGATACAACTAATGCCATGACAGATTTAAACAAAGCCATAGAAATTGACCCTTATACTTCTCATTCTTTCTCTGCACGAGGGTTGCTTTATTTTCAGCAGAAAGATTATAATTCGGCTCTTGCCGATCTGGATGAGGCAATTCGCCTGGACCCATATATTGAAGGGAATTTTATAAACAGAGGGTTAATTAAATATTACTTGAACGACCTCCGGGGAGCTATGGCCGACTACGACAGGGTTATTGAAATGGATGAGAATAATGTTATTGCACGTTTTAATAGGGGCTTGCTAAGAGCTCAGGTGGCAGATAATAACAGGGCTATACGTGATTTTGATAAGGTAATTGAACTACAACCTGATAATAATCTTGCTTACCTCAACAGGGCAGTTCTGAACAATGAAATTGGCAATAATACGGGTGCTTTAGCCGATTTGGATATTGTGCTTGAATCTCACCCAGATTATTTCTCCGGTTACTATATGCGTTCACAGATTAAACGTCAGTTAAATGATCTTCAGGGAGCAGAGAGAGATTATAACCTTGCCAGGAATCTGGAGTCAAGGGCACACTCAATTGCTACAACAGAGCCTCAAGGTCTTGCTTCTGTAAATGAAGCATCGGAAAATAAAGAAACCAGAGAGCAGACTGATCAGGATATCGATAAATTTAATTTGCTGGTTACTGCTGAGGAGACTAAATCTGAAGATTCAAAATATCAACGTCAGAGCAGAGGAAGGGTGCAAAATATTAATGCGCCAGTTGAGCTTGAACCTAAATTTGTACTGACCTATTACGAAAACGATTTTGATGTTCGTCGCCCTGTTTATTATTCAGAGATAATGGATAGAGCCAATAATGTTTTATCATTAAACTGGATACTTAAGGTAACAAATAATGAGTCTTCTTTAAATGAAGTGCAGATTCAGTCGCACTTCCGATCTATCAGAAATTACTCGGGTATGATTGAAAATAATCCAGATAATATTTCACTGTATTTTGGCAGGGCAATGGATTTTATACATATTCAGGACTATGAAAGTGCTTTAAAAGATATGAATAAAGTGATTGAGTTGAACCCCAACTTACTTTTGGGACATTTTGCACGTGCTATCATTAGAACTAATCAACTAGAGTATGATTATCAAGTTTCGGATGAGTCTACTTTCTCAGATAACAGGAAAACTGGTATTACTTTTGATCAAAAATTGGCAGGAGCCGCAAAATTGCCCGAGATATCTGTTAAATCGGTACACTATGAGGAAATACTTAAAGAGTATGAACAGATTATTAAAATTGATTCCGATTTTATTTATGCCTATTATAACAGGGCACAAATCTTTTCAATAGAAAAAGATTTTAGAGCTGCTATATCAGATTATAATAAAGCAATAGAAATTGAACCTCAATTTGCAGAAGCATATTTCAACAGGGGTATTGCTAAATTGTCTATTGGTGAAACTCCATCGGGTCTGGATGATTTGCGTAAGGCAGGCGAACTGGGTATCGTTCAATCTTATAGCATTATAAAAAGGATGCAATAGTAAATGTTTACACAAAATTACTACATTTGCATTCATAAATAGAAAAAGGAATTTTTAGAATAAGTAAGCATGATAAAAATTACATTTCCCGATGCGTCTGTAAGGGAATATGAAAAAGGTATTACAGGGTTAGAAATTGCAGAAAGCATAAGCCGCAGGCTTGCTCAGGATGCACTTGCCGTTAGTGTTAATGGTGAAACCTGGGATTTAACACGACCTATTAATAATGATTCTGATGTTAATATCCTTAAGTGGGAAGATGAGCAAGGGAAGCATGCATATTGGCACTCTTCAGCTCATTTAATGGCTGAAGCATTGCAAATGCTCTATCCCGGTATTAAGTTTGGAATTGGACCTGCTATCGAAAATGGTTTTTACTACGATGTGGATCCGGGTGCAGGTGTTGCTATTAAAGAAGCAGATTTTCCTCTTATAGAGAAAAAGATGATGGAATTGATAGCGGCAAAGGAAGACATTCAGCGCAAAAGTATAACTAAGGATGATGCTGTGAAAATGTTCTCTGAAAGGGATGAGAACTATAAGGTAGAGCTAATTAGTGAATTGGAAGATGGCACGATAACCACATATACTCAAGGTGTTTTCACCGATTTATGTCGTGGGCCACACTTGCCAAATACTTCATATATAAAGGCTGTAAAGATATTATCTTCTGCGGGAGCTTACTGGCGTGGAGACGAGAAACGTCCGCAGTTGACCAGGTTATATGGTATAACATTTCCTAAAAAGAAGATGCTCGATGAGTATCTGGTGTTACTTGAAGAGGCTAAAAAGCGCGACCACAGAAAAATTGGTAAGGAGCTTCAACTATTTACCTTTTCTCAAACTGTTGGGTCTGGTTTGCCTTTATGGTTGCCAAAAGGTACTCAGTTGCGTTTGAAACTTGAGGATTTTCTGAAGAAGATACAATTGGAGTTCGATTATCAACAAGTTATTACTCCTCATATTGGTCATAAACAGCTTTATGTTACTTCGGGGCATTATGCAAAGTATGGCGCGGATTCTTTTAAACCTATTCAAACTCCCGAAGAGGGTGAGGAGTTTCTACTAAAACCGATGAATTGCCCTCACCATTGTGAGATTTACAAGGCTTTTCCTCATTCTTATAAGGATTTACCATTGCGTCTTGCAGAATTTGGTACTGTATATCGTTACGAACAGAGTGGCGAGCTGCATGGGTTAACTCGTGTGAGAGGTTTTACACAAGATGATGCTCATATTTTTTGTACACCCGACCAGGTTAAAGATGAATTTCTTAAGGTAGTTGATATTATTTTTATTATCTTTAATGCATTGAACTTCCAGAACTTCGAGGCTCAGATATCATTACGTGATCCTAACGACAGGGATAAGTATATCGGTTCGGATGAAAACTGGGAGAAAGCCGAGCGTGCCATTATTGAAGCATGTGAAGAGAAAGGGTTGAAAACTAAGATTGAACTTGGTGAAGCTGCTTTTTATGGTCCCAAGCTGGATTTTATGGTTAAGGATGCTCTTGGTCGTCGCTGGCAGCTGGGTACAATTCAGGTTGATTATAATCTTCCCGATCGATTTGAACTTGAATATACGGGTGCTGATAATCAAAAGCACCGACCTGTTATGATTCACAGAGCGCCTTTTGGTTCTATGGAACGTTTTGTTGCGTTGCTTATTGAGCATACGGCAGGTAAATTTCCGTTATGGTTAGCTCCTACACAAGCTGTGGTGTTGCCCGTAAGTGAAAAATTCAATGATTATGCATATAATATTGTTAAAGAATTAAAGAAGTTTGATATTCGGGCCGAAGTTGATGACCGTAATGAGAAAGTGGGACGTAAAATTAGAGATAATGAATTAAAACGAATTCCATACCTGCTCATTGTTGGAGAGAAAGAGGCGGAAAATGAGGAAGTTTCGGTAAGAAAACAGGGCGGAGAAGATAAAGGTATAGTAAAATTGCATACATTTGCAGACAATATTCTGCTAGAGCAGAATGAAATGATGAACGCCGGTAGGGTTTAATAAGTATTAATAACAGTAAAAATAAACATTAGAAAAAAATTAAAAGTATTTGAATGGCAAAAAACTCAAAAGAACAACACAGAATTAATGATCGAATCAGAGTCCCCGAAGTCCGTCTTGTGGGCGAAAATGTAACAGAAGGAGTTTATTCAACAAGAGAAGCATTGCGTATTGCTGAAGATCTAGAGCTTGACCTGGTTGAGATTGCTCCAATGGCCAATCCTCCGGTTTGTAAGATTACTGATTATAAAAAGTTCGTTTATCAGCAAAAGAAAAAGCTAAAAGAACAGAAAGCAAAAGCAATAAAAGTTACAGTTAAGGAAATTCGCTTCGGACCACAAACTGACGATCATGATTATAACTTTAAATTAAAGCATGCAATAAACTTCTTGAAGGAAGGATCAAAAGTAAAGGCTTTTGTTTTCTTCAGAGGAAGATCGATACTGTTTAAGGAACAAGGTGAAGTTCTTCTATTACGTTTTGCAAACGACCTCGAGGAGTATGCAAAGGTTGAAAATATGCCAATAATGGAAGGAAAGAGAATGTCTGTTATGCTTTCACCAAAGAAAAGCCCATCAAGTTCTAAGAAAGAAAGTTAAATTTCGATCACGCACTTATAAATTCACTAATAATTTGCATAACGAAAATAAAATCGTTACTTTTGCAAACTTTTTCGTGCTGACTAACAGTGAACGGAACGTATAAATATTCATTACAAATAATTTAAGACAGCAAAATGCCTAAAATGAAGACTAATTCCGGTGCTAAAAAGAGGTTCGCCCTTACCGGAACAGGAAAGATCAAAAGGAAACATGCGTATAAAAGTCATATTTTGACTAAGAAGACTAAAAAACAGAAGAGAAATCTTACTAAAATGGGTCTAGTAGACAAATCTGACGTTAATAACATTAAGATGTTATTAGCGATGAAGTAACTTTCGCAAAAAATTTCCAAAAAAGATTTATTAACAGGATGTATATGCCACAAAGTGCTCTGCATGACGGAGACGCTATCATTCAAAACAAGTAAACATTATGCCAAGATCAGTAAATCATGTTGCTTCACGCAATAGAAGAAAAAAAGTTCTGAAACTTACCAGAGGCTACATTGGTGCACGCAAGAATGTGTGGACAGTAGCCAAAAACGTGTGGGAAAAAGGTCTTACCTACGCCTATCGTGACAGAAAAAACAAAAAACGTACTTTCCGCGCATTGTGGATTCAGCGTATAAACGCAGCAGCCAGAGAAAACGGAATGTCTTATTCTCGCCTTATGGGTGCTTTACACAAAAATGAAATTGATATCAACCGTAAGGTTCTTGCCGACTTAGCAATGAATCATCCGGAAGCATTTAAAGCAATTGTAGATAAAGTAAAATAGTGTTGCTGAATAAGCATTATTGAACACAAATAGAAAAGGAAGATCTTACGAGGTTTTCCTTTTTTGTTATCTTTGTATGAGTAGTAACAAAAAAATAATCATATGATATCTTCTAAATTACATTCTAATAAAACATATTTATTAGTTTTATTATTAATATCAACAATCTCATTCTATAGTTGTATTGGTAATAATAGTAGCTCCGACCAACCTTTAGTTTACTCCAATCCACTGCAAGTTGCATTTGGAGATCCATTTGTTCTTTCGGCTTCAGATGGTAAATATTATATGTACGGTACAGGTGGAGTTGAGAAAGGTTTTGCTGCTTATAGTTCAGATAATCTTGTAGATTGGCATTTTGAGGGAGAAGTATATTCAGGTAATCAGCCAAATTCATGGACGGTAAAGAACTACTGGGCTCCCGAAGTGTATGAGATTGAAGGTAAGTATTATATGTTTTTTAGTGCCGATTGGAATGTTAATCCTACTAATGAATTAGAAAATTTTAGGATAGGTGTAGCTGTATCTGAAAATCCAACTGGTCCGTTTATCGAAGTTTCTGATAAGCCTCTCTTTGATCCTGGCTATCCAATTATAGATGCCAATATTTTAAAGCATAAAGGTAAAACATATTTATACTACTCTCGTTGTTGCTACAAGCATCCTGTTGAGAGTGAAATTGCCGATTGGGCAAGAAAAAATGATATGTTTGACGAGATTGAAGAGAGCTGGGTTTATGGAATTGAAATTTCTAATGATTTCAAAGAGGTTATTGGTGAACCCGTATTATTATTACAGCCACCTTATAGTATGAACGACTCCCAAACAGAGTGGGAAAGCCGTTCGGTAACTAGTGGAGAAGTAAACCGCAGATGGACAGAAGGATCATTTGCTTTTGAAAATAATGGTAAGATTTATATGATGTACTCTGCAAATTATTTTGGTGGTGAACATTATGCTGTGGGTTATGCAGTTGCCGATAATCCTCTTGGCCCTTTTGTTAAAGCATCAAATAATCCGGTTCTCGAAAAGAATACTGCATCTGGTGGGGATGTTACAGGCACTGGTCATAATATGGTTTTTAATTCAAAGGATGGCAAAAAAATGTATTGTGTGTATCATGGGCGCACGCATAAAACCGGTGACGAAAGAGTTGTTTTTATTGATGAAATGTGGATAGATGACAATGGCCATATTATAGTTGATGGGCCTACTACAGAAGAAAAAGAACTGTAAAACAACCTTTTTTTATGAGAACAATTCCAGTTGAGGATTTTAATCGCATTGAGGAGATAATTATATCCTGTAAAATTTGTCATGTAGGCATGGTGGACCAAAGTGGCATCCCTTATGTGCTGCCAATGAACTTTGGCTACAAAGAGGGTGTTATATATTTACACTCTGCGCAAGAGGGTAGTTCTATTTCTATTCTTGAATTTAATCCGAATATTTGCATTACTTTTTGTACAGATACAAAACTGTTATGGCAGAATGAGGAAGTAGCATGTAGTTACAGAATGAACTGCGAGAGTGCTATTTGTCACGGCAAAGTTGTGTTTGAAGAAGATTTCGACGAAAAAGTGAAAGCTTTGAATATAATTATGAGTCAATATTCTTCAAGAGAGTTTAGCTACTCTGATCCTTCGGTAAACAATGTAAAAATATGGAAAGTGAATATCGATAAATATTCTGCTAAAGTGTTTGGAGCACCTGGGAAGAAGCCTTCAATTTTTACATCTAAATAATACATAGTAATCACAGCGTATTAATTCAAACATTATGAAAAAGATCATTACTCTACTTGTAGTATTATTATTTATATTTTCCGCAAACGCAGCAAATCCTCAGTCTAAGGAAACAGCTAAACCTATCGATCTAACGAAAGAAACTTTCATAGAAAAGGTTTTTGATTATGAAACTAATCCGGAAGAATGGAAATATATTGGGGATAAGCCGGCGATTGTCGATTTTCATGCAGATTGGTGTGGCCCTTGCAGAATTACCTCTCCTATATTGGCTGAGTTAGCCGCTGAATATGGAGGTGAGTTATACATATACAAGATTAATGTAGATGAACAGCCTGAGCTGGCACATATATTTGGAGCCAGAAGTATTCCTATGTTTTTGTTTATCCCAATGGGTGAAACTCCGCAAATGGGAGTTGGGGCATTACCTAAGGAATCTTTTCGTGAGGTTATAGACACTTTTTTATTGAAAAAAGATTTGGCAAACTAATGATTACAAGTCTGCAAAACGCTGCTATAAAAAATATTGTAAAGCTTTATAAGGGCAGTAGAGAAAGACGAGATCAGCAGCTTTTTGTAATAGAAGGTGCGCGCGAACTCTCTTTGGCAATACAAAGCAACTATAAAATTAAATCTGTATATGTTTGCAGGGATATGTTTGGTAGCACTAAATATCCTGATGTTTTGAATTCTCTGGCCGAAAACATAATTTTTGATATATCTTCTTCTGTTTTTGAGAAAATTGCCTACAGAGAAAACAGTGATGGTATTGTAGCGTTAGCTGAGCCTAAACTACATGGATTGAGTGATATTAATATTTCAGATAATCCTTATATAATAATTCTTGAGTCGGTAGAGAAACCCGGAAACCTTGGAGCTGTGTTACGTACAGCAGATGCGGCAGCTGTTGATGCGGTTATTATTTGTGATAATCAGACTGACCTTTATAATCCAAATGTTATTCGATCGGGGGTAGGTGGATTGTTTACCGTTCAAACTGCCATATGCTCATCTGTGGAGGCTTTAGAATGGCTAAATGCTTGCAAGATCAATGTTTATGCTGCAGAGCTGAATGGGGCTAAACAATATCAAACTATAGACTATACTCTCCCGTCTGCAATTGTTATGGGCACTGAGGCTGAGGGGCTAACAGATTTTTGGATTAATAATTCAAAAGAGCGAATAAAAATTCCTATGAGGGGAAAGATTGACTCGCTCAATGTTTCTGTATCTACTGCCGTCATCACCTTTGAAGCAATGAGGCAACGGGGTTTTTAATCAATATCGTATCCCCACGTTTTACCTTTTTCAATAGCAGGAACTCCTCGTGTCATCCATACCGGTGCAGGTTCTCCTTTTAAATAATAATCGAAGAATTGCTGAAGTCTTATCGCCAGGTCTTTAGTATTTCTACGATGAATAAGATTATGGTCTTCATTATTGTATTGCAACATCCATACGGGTTTTCCTAAACGTCGCATCGACATATACATTTCAATTCCCTGATACCAAGGAACAGCTCCATCTTTATCGTTATGCATTATTAAAAGTGGAGTTTCAATATCTTTTACAAAGAAGACTGGTGAGTTATTGATATAAAGTTCTAAAGAATCACTTAGTGTTGAGCCAATTCTCGACTGAGTCTTCTCGTATTGATACTGTCTGCTACGTCCAGTTCCCCATCTTATACCACCATATGCACTGGTCATATTTGAAACCGGTGCTCCCGAGCCTGCTGCTTTAAACATATTGGTTTTAGTTATAAGATATGCAACTTGATAACCTCCCCAACTTTGACCTTGTATTGCCATGTTTTCTGCATCAACCCAATCAAACTTTATAAGCTCTTCTGCTCCTGATACTATTGAATTAAAAGCATCCATGCCAGGTTGTCCAACTGTATAATTAATATCTGGTGTAAATACCACATATCCCCTGCTTACGAAGAATGGAATATTAATAGTTGACCGACTTGGAGCGGGTGTCATGTAGGAATATAAATTGTCTGAATGTTTTTCGTAGAAGTATATCATAACTGGATATTTCTTTGAAGGATCAAAGTCTTCAGGTTTATAAATTATTCCCTGTAGTGGTACATCGGCAAACGAGGTCCAGCTAAACAGTTCTGCAGTACCCCAATTATAATCGCTCATCTGAGGATTGATATCCGTTAGTTGAGAAGATGACTTCCATAGGTTGGATGTAACATGAAGATTGGGAGAAGTGCCAAAATTGCTTTTTTGAAAGAGCAACAGTTCTGCATCTTTTGCTTTAAGTAAACCAGTAAAGTTGTATTTATCCATTACCCTTTCTGTAAGAGGATTGCGCCCTGATTGTCTTAGCGTATAATATCCTCTTTCTTTGGTGATATTATTGAAAGCTGATAAAAGCAACTCGTCTTTTGGATTTATGTACCTTTTTTCACTATCAAGATTTACATATCTGAATGTAATTGAATCTGTGCGCCCTTTACCTATAGTTATATTTTCAGGCTCTTTTACTCCACTTGGATAGATTTTCCAAATATCAAACATATCATTAATCAGTATAAACTCATCATTTTCACCCCATGAGGCTATACCATACGAAGCAGGTGTTCTGGGGACATCATTTCTTTCATCCCAAAAGTTAACTTCAATATCTTGAGTTAGGTTCTTTACTATTCCATTTCTATTGTCGTGAGTGAACCAATGTTTAGCATCATCATCCCACCAATAGATATAATTGCCCTGCGGAGAAAATGATGGTCGGCCGTTAATAGGTTTACCCACCTCTTTTACATCCATGTCATTTAAATCCAAAATCATAACATCGGTTTTTGATGAAAGATCCCATTGACTTTCCAATAGATATGGCAAGTTCGACCAAATAAGTGCATATTGTCCGTTCCCTTCGTTTGAAACTGAAGCGTAAGGCATGTTTTCGCTGGCTAATGGTATAAATTTATCTTTAAGGTTAGTGTATATTACACCTTGGTATGTACGACTTTCTTCTCTTTTTAGTTCTTTCAACTGCTGTGGCTGTATAACAGGATCTTGCCAATGCCATATATCTAGTTCAGCCATTTCAAAATCTACTATTGTAGTATCTTTTGGCTCTCTTGGTGGAGCTGCTCCAACTAGAATTCTTGTACCATCTTTACTGAAAGAGGGTGATGCATTTTCATTAAACAACCAATTATTTGGTAATCCCTTTGTGTTACTATCAGCTATTATAATTGCAGAATCTGCACCTGTTGTATAGTATCTGATGTCGTAAGCTTTTTGTACTATTTTAGATGTATCGGCTGTTGAAAGATATACAAGTTGAGTGCCTTCTTCATTAAACGAAAGTGATTTATACTCCAAAGGCTCATTAGAGATATTTATTTGATTATTCAATTTGAGGTCTTTAAAAACCACTCTTTTATAATCTGTTGTGTCTTTACTATCAGGTTCGATTGTTACAACAAATGAGTTGCCATATTTATTAAAAATATGTTCTTTTGAATTCCTGAAACTATCCTCCTCTTGAGTAAGCAGATTGCGTAGTATTAGAACATCTTTTTGTTTGGCACTGTTTTTGACACTATCATTAGTAGGACTAACAGTGTAAGTAAGATGTGAGTTAAATTCATTTGCTGTTTTATATGACTTAACTCCCGGAATCTTATAAGATTCAAAAGTGAGATTGTCAATAATAAGCAGCGAGTCTTGTGGCATATCCTCTTTCTTTTTCTTGTCTATCCGTGATTGTCTACGTTCGGCAAGAGGAGCTTTAATTAAAGCTATGGTCCATCTTCCATCACTTGAAAGCCTATAGCCAGTAACTCTTACAAAGGTTTTACTTCTACCTAGCTTTGAGTTTTTGGGATCTATTCTCTGAATAAATAGAGTGGTATCTCCCTCCTGAGGAGCGATAAGTGATGTAATTACATTGCCTTTATCATTAACGTTAGTGTTAGTAAGGCTCTTCCAACTGTCATAAACAGTGTGATCGAGTACTTTCTTCTGAGAAAAAAGGAAAGTTGTTGTTAAGATCAAAAAAGTTGAAAGAAATATAGATTTACGCATAATTTGATGGATTAAAATTGTAGAATAGTAACAAGATTTTCAGCGTTTATTACTTAAGTTCTGAGCAATTATTATTAAAGCACTTTAGTACTCGAGCTCTAAACTTTTATTACTTTTGAGCAATAATTAACAAAAATACAATTTATTTTCATAATATGGCATAAAAAGCCCTATTTGAACATAGGCATAGAACCGATTGTTCTATTTAAAGATAAGGATTAAGCATATGATTTCAAATAACATATATAACATAAATATTGCAGAAGATATTACTCTTCCTAAAGATCAGATTAAAAAAATAGAAGGAGTAACTTCGGTAGAATATAATGGTTTAGAACGTAATATTTCAATAACCATAGACAACAAACATAAAGATGATGCTGCAGAAATATTACAAGAAGTTGTAGCCACAGTTCGTCAGTCAGATGGAAAAGTAATTACAGAAAACATTACACGTCCTGTACTTAATATGACTTGCGCTGCTTGCGCTTCAAGCTCACAAAACATCCTTTCATATGTGCCGGGAGTTGTTTCAGCATCAGTTAATTATGGCAACGGTAAGGGTGCAATTGAATATATCCCCGGTATTGTTACACCTCTAGAAATGAAAAACTCACTTCAGGAAATAGGTTACGACCTATTAATTGATGACGAGGAAGCTTCATTTGAAAATGTAGAACATATTAAAGAAGAGAATTATAAAAAGCTGCGTCGCCATACTATTTGGGCAATAATACTAGCTATTCCGCTTACACTTATAGGAATGGTGTTTATGCATATGCCTTATGCAAATGAAGCAATGCTACTTTTATCAACTCCAATACTCTTTATTTTTGGCAACCGATTCTTTGTGGGTGCATGGAAGCAAGCAAAAAATCGCAGTGCTAATATGGATACCCTAGTAGCTCTGAGTACCGGTATAGCGTATCTATTCAGCCTTTTCAATATGATATATCCTCAATTTTGGGAAAGCAGAGGATTAGAGGCACATGTTTATTTTGAAGCAGCGGGAGTTATTATCGCCTTTATCTTGCTAGGGAAGATGATGGAAGCGCGAGCTACCGGACATACCTCTGATGCAATAAAAAAGCTTATGGGATTACAACCCTCATCGGTAGTCGTTTCCCGAGAAGGTGAACCGATAGTAATTCCAATTGCGGATGTAATTATTGGTGATATAGTATTAGTAAAGCCTGGTGATAAGATTGCAGTTGATGGTGAAGTAGTTGAAGGGAGTTCGTTTGTTGATGAGAGCATGATTTCTGGTGAACCCATACATGTTGAAAAGTCACCAGGAACCAAGGTATTTGCTGGAACAATTAATCAAAAAGGAAGCTTTAGTTTCAAAGCCGTTAAAATAGGAAAGGACACACTACTTGCACAGATAATAAAAACAGTTGACGAGGCACAGGGCAGTAAAGCGCCCGTGCAAGGACTAGTTGATAGGATTGCAGGTATTTTTGTTCCGGTCGTTATTGGCATAGCATTGTTGAGTTTTATAATCTGGCTCATCTTCGGGGGTGATACAGGATTTGTGTATGGGTTGATGGCCATGGTAACAGTACTGGTAATTGCGTGTCCTTGTGCCCTGGGGCTTGCAACTCCAACAGCAATAATGGTTGCAATAGGAAAAGGTGCCTGTGAAGGAATACTTATTAAAGATGCTGAGAGCCTCGAGCTCGCTAAAGAAATTGATGTTGTGGTGCTTGATAAAACAGGTACTATAACCGAAGGCAAACCTCAAGTTACAAATATAACATGGTCTGCAAAGGCGCTCCCCGTTCATAAAGATATTCTCTTTAGCATCGAGCATCGATCCGAACACCCATTAGCCGATGCAATAACAGCGTTTCTAAAAGATGAGTGCAATCTGTTGGATGGTGTATCTATTGAGCAGGTAAGTGGAAAGGGCATTGAAGGCACTTATGAAAATACTACTTATTATATAGGTAATGAGAGCTATATGATCTCAAAGGATATTTCAATTCCTACCGATTTGCAGAAACAGATTGATCTAGAGCTTGAAGCTGCACATACAATTTCAATTATGGCTGATGGCCAAGAAGCCTATGGTGTGGTTGGCATAACAGATAAAATGAAGTCTACTTCTAAAGAGGCAATTGCCAAATTACAAAGCATGGGAATAGAAGTTGCTATATATACAGGTGATAACGAGAAGGTAGCTACGGCTTTAGCAAAACAAGTTGGAGTAACAAACTATAGAGGAGGTGTACTTCCGGAAGAGAAAGCTGATCTTGTGAAAAAGCTGCAAAATCAAGGCAAGAAAGTAGCAATGGTGGGTGATGGAATTAATGACAGTGGTGCACTCGCACAGGCTGATGTGAGTATAGCCATGGGAGCAGGTAGTGATATAGCTATGGATGTAGCAAAAATGACAATCATTTCATCCGATTTAAATAAGATACCCAAGGCCATACATCTGTCAAAAGCAACTGTAAGGACAATTCGTCAGAACCTATTCTGGGCGTTTATATACAATGTTATAGGAATACCTATAGCAGCAGGACTTCTGTATCCAATTACAGGTTTTATGCTCAACCCGATGATAGCTGGTGCTGCAATGGCGCTTAGTTCTGTTAGTGTTGTTACAAACAGTTTAAGGCTGAAGACAAAAAAGATTTAGTTAAAACACAGCACTTATTGGATTGTTGGATAAGATAGGTATTTTCAAAACATTTTTATCATATTGAAAGTAGTGAACCAGTATTTAGTTTAAAAGATTCTATTTAGTATTAAAGGAATCATAACTGGATATTAATAATCCAACCACCTCCGAGTAATTTTCTCTTCCTGAGCTAATCCTATTGCCTTTGAGGTAGGCATCGTAGGCTTTGTCCTGAACATCAGATAATGTTTCATTTCTAGCCGAAAGCCAGTGTTTGCGATTGTGTTGAAGGTCCTCAATTATTTTCGGATTAACTGAATTCAGTATCTCCTCATATTCATCGGGTATCAGCACTCTAACATCATTTAAAAGATAAATAATGGTAGATGCATAAGCACTATATCGAATTCTTTCGTCATCACTGTTTGTACAAACAATAAAAGCATATAGGTTGGCTTCAGACTCCTTTGCAATACCAAACTGATGCGCCATTTCATGAGCAAGTGTAAAAGGGTAGGTGAAGTTTAAGCTATAGCTGTTAACATGTATCTCGTTAAAGAAAGGACCGTAATATCCAGAAATACTCATCTTGGTGAACAAAGATTCAAAAACCATCTTTTTCACCTTTCTTTTTCCATTTGGCCAATTTATTGCTAGTGGTTCACTGATGTGTTTATATACTCTCTCTATCTCTTTTCTTGTTTTCTCTTTCTCTATAATCTCAAATTCAACGTAAGAGTTATTAGCTTGAGTTATGAAATATGAAGTGAACTCTCTGAGGTTATCAGCATTAAAAGATGTCTCTTGGATATTGGTGCGACTGTAATAATCTTTCCTGAAATATGAAATACCCCAACTAAAATAGAACCATGCAATTAGGATAGTAACGAAACGAACCAGCGAGAAGAAAAATACCTTAAATGGTGTTTGTTTAATCATTACAAACAGAATCAGTTTAAGTAGATATAGCAAAGCAATTACAATAAAAACATCATAAACCGAAAAAGGAAACATTGCCGATATGGCTGATAGAAAAGTAGCAACAGCAGGATAAATCCTCATCATGTACCATTCAGAGAGAGATGCATTTCGGCTGAAAAGGACAACAGATGCTAATACAATTGCACTGAAAATAAAAAGACATATAAAGTTTCTTTTCTTCTCGAATCTCTTGGAAGTCCTTCGTTTTGTTTGCTTCATGTTTTAAACATTTATCATTTAACAGTTCACTCAAAATATTTGTTTTATGCTACTTTTCTGCATCTATTATGAATAATATTAAGCCTGTAGAACAAAAAATAATTATATTTGTATCAATTAGATTTTTATTAGATGCTTTCTATTTATGTAGTAACATCATAGTATATGCTTAATCACTATAAAAATTAAAACAGCAAATGAAAACAATGAAATTCAAAACAAATATAAACTGCTCAAACTGTGTTGCAAAAGTAACTCCTTTTCTTGACAAAAAGACAGGAAAGGGTTCATGGAATGTAGATACTGAAAGTGATGATAAAATACTTACTGTTGAGAATAGCGAACTAACAGCAGAAGATATTGTTAAAACAATAAAACGCACAGGCTTCGAGGCTAATCAAATTTAATAATAGGTTATAATTGGAGTCTAGTCTGCATTATTGTCTTTTAATACCAGCACCTTTTCATTTTGATTTATCAAACTAGTACATATTAAATATAGCAAGGTTGATAATGCTGATGAAAATAAAGACAATTCTACATAAAAGGGGGACTGCATACCAAATTTGAAAAACAATGTAAAGATGAATTGGCTAATAATGTAATATATAAGAAATATTATTGCATCGAACTGGCCCTTTGTATTTTTGGTTTTAATACAAAAAGGTGATATTACAAAAATAAGCATAGGTGCTATGATTAGGAATGGAGCACAAAACAGCCAAATACGATTAAATTGTCTATGATTTTTATAGACTGAGATTAATCCCCATGTATAGAATACTATCATCAGAATTAAAAACCCCATAAGAGAGAATCCAATATCATTCATATTTTCCTAAATTGTCTTTAACATTTGTCTATAGCTAATGCCGCATTCATAATGGCGCATGGAACTGATAATAATGTGCATACAATGTCATTTAACATATCATCTTCAATTCTTTATAAAAATTTACCCATGTGTTCTCATAATTTAAAATTGATGTATTTATTTGGGAAATAAATGAATCTTTTGAAATTACTGCCTCATCTTCTACATTACTTGTCTTAATATCATAAATATTGATGCGGTTTGCATCTTCACACGAACAATAAATGAGGCTTGAAATCAAGAATAAATAAATAAACTATAATTCTTACTCATAATATTTGTTTGTTTTAAATTGAATTTACAAATATATTTATAAAATTCATTATACTGTTATAAATAACAAGACAATACATCTTATGTGCTGAGAGAACGATCATTCGAAGAGTTGCTGAGTTTTTTTATTAAAACAATTACAAAAAGTTGTAATTACACCCATTTCTTATCATCTTTGTGGAATAGATGAAATATTTCTAGCTAATTTTTTTAAATTACAAAATAGAATTATGTCAAATAAATTACTTCCTTTAATAACTGTACTCTTTTTGTTAATTGCTAGTTGTGGTCCTAAAGAAGGTGAAGAGCATTATCTGAAATTTAAAAAACTAAAGAACACGCAAGAGTATTTCGCATACAAAGCGGATAGTACTATTTTAGTTAGCGGTCACAGAGGTAGTCGTGAAGCAGGCTTCCCCGAGAATAGTATCGAGGGATTCCAACAAATATTAAGTCGGATTCCCGCATTTTTTGAAGTAGATCCCAGATTAACCAAGGACAGTGTTATTGTGCTTATGCATGATGAAACTATTGACAGAACTACAAATGGTACCGGAAAGCTCTCTGATTTTACATATGATGATTTACAAGCCTATAGACTAAAGGATTCCGAGGGCAATATTACAGCCGCAATGGTTCCAACACTTGAAGATGTACTTGAATGGAGTAATAAAAAAACTATAATTAATCTTGATAAGAAAGATGTACCTCTTCAAATGATTGTTGATTTGATCAAGAAAAAGAAAGCTCAAAAGTATGTTATGCTCACTGCGCATACGGGTGCTCAGGCTAGATTTTATCACGACAAACTGCCCGGAGTCATGCTTTCGGTATTTGCAAGAAACGACGCCGAATATGAAGATATCGCAATATCCGGTGTACCATGGGATAATATGATAGCTTATGTAGGGCAGAGAATTGATGATTCAAACAGGCATATTGTAGAGAAACTTCATGCTAAAGGGGTTAGATGCATGATTTCTTTTGCCCCATCCCACGATAGATTAGGAGCCACCGAGCAGCGTATGGCTGCATATATAAAAGAGGTTGAGAATTCTGTTTATAGACCAGACATTATTGAATCTGACTACCCTATTGATGTATGGAATATTTATGGAAAAAAGCAAATTGGAGTAGAAGAATAGTTACAGAATCTGTTAAAAAGAACAAAACTGTTGCAAGTTGTTTATGTATAGCATATATTTGCATCACATTAAACGAAAAATGATGAATATACTTACAAACGGATATTGGTGGCGCTACTTACAACACATAAAGTCGTAAGGAAGAACAGTCGTATCTGAAAATAAGTATAAAAAACTATAAAATTAAAGAGCCTGTCGCAATCCTGCGACGGGCTTTTTAAGTTTAAAGGGGTTTATAAAGTCAGGAGTAATATACAATTAGGTTAGTGCAATATTAAATAAGATTACAAGAGTATTATCAAAGAACAAAATGACAATAGCCTGACAAATGGAGCCATACGGTGAGTTATTGAAGATCTATAATATTAAAAGAGAATAATATAACAAATATAAATATGCAAAAATATACAGTAGATGAAAGAGGATATTATGGTGATTTTGGTGGAGCTTACATTCCTGAAATACTTCATAAATGCGTAACAGAACTAGAAACGGCATATCTGAGAATAATAGAAAGCGAAACTTTTCAAAACGATTTTAATCAGCTGCTACACGATTATGTGGGCAGACCATCTCCATTATATCATTCAAAGCAGTTATCAGAACGATACGGTGCAAAGATCTACCTGAAGCGCGAGGATCTTAACCATACCGGTGCTCATAAAATAAATAACACAATAGGTCAGATATTGATAGCTAGAGAAATGGGTAAAACGCGTATTATAGCAGAAACAGGAGCAGGTCAGCACGGAGTAGCCACCGCCACAGTTTGTGCCCTAATGCAAATGCCCTGCACCGTGTATATGGGAGAAACGGATGTAAAACGTCAGCAGGTAAATGTAAAGAAAATGGAGATGCTTGGGGCAACTGTAGTTCCGGTTACATCAGGAAATATGACGCTAAAAGATGCTACCAACGATGCTATACGCGACTGGTGCAGCAACCCGGCAGATACTCATTATATAATAGGCTCAACTGTAGGTCCACACCCCTACCCCGACATGGTAGCTCGCCTTCAATCGGTTATCAGCAAGGAGATAAAAGTTCAACTTTTAGAAAAAGAGGGGCGAGACTATCCCGATTACCTAATAGCATGTGTTGGAGGGGGCAGTAATGCAGCGGGCACAATCTATGAATATCTAGACAATGAAAATGTTAAGATTGTATTGGCAGAAGCAGGCGGCAAAGGCGTAGATAGCGGAGAGTCTGCAGCAACAATTCATTTAGGCAGATCGGGAATATTGCATGGTAGTAAAACATTGCTTATGCAAGACGAAGATGGGCAGATAACTGAACCTTACTCAATATCGGCAGGGTTAGACTATCCGGGCATTGGCCCCATTCATGCAAATCTTGCCATAACAAAGCGTGCAAGAGTATATGCTGTAAATGATGACGAAGCACTTCGTGCCGCATTTGAATTAACACGTAATGAAGGAATAATACCTGCTCTAGAATCTGCACATGCAATTGCAGTCTTAGAAAAAGTAACTTTCGATACTGATGACATTGTAGTTCTAACTCTTTCTGGCAGAGGCGATAAAGATTTAGAAACCTACTTCAAATACGAGAGTCACTTCGCAAAATAATAGAACTAATATACTAGTAATAACAGTAAAGCAGTAGATTGTATGCAGTATAAATATCAAACAAACAGCCGCAAAATAATGGGTGATCTCCATACTCCGGTGAGCATTTACCTAAAAGTAAGAGATACATTTCCACAGTCGGCACTACTCGAGAGTTCCGATTTTCATGCAAAAGAAAATAGCATCTCATACCTGGCTCTCAAGCCAATAGCAAGGATTGAAGTTAACAGAGGAATAAGCAAAATGGTGTTCCCCGATGATAAAGAAGAGAGCAGAGAACTTTCTGATGAGTTCACAATCTCTGACTCATTAAACAATTTTATCGAGAGATTTGAGGTTGAAGATAGTGACATTGACAACATTGGTCTGTTTGGTTACACAACCTTCAACTGTGTAAAATATACCGAGAACATTAATATTAAAGAGAGTAAGGAAGATAAAAACGATGCTCCCGATATGCTCTATATTTTGTATAAGTATATATTGGTATTCAATCATTTTTCAGACGAAATTACCCTTATCGAGTTACAGGAGAAGGATGAACTGAGCAATTTAAATAAAATTGAATCGCTAATCAATCAACGAAACTTTGCAAATTATAATTTCTTTACCGAAGGAGATGAGTACAGTACTATTTCCAACGAAGAGTATAAGCAGTATGTTAGAACTGGTGTGGAGCACTGTATGAAAGGCGATATATTTCAGATTGTTCTCTCACGCAGATTTGTACAGCCATTTTCGGGTGACGATTTTAAGGTTTATAGAGCATTACGTAGTATTAATCCTTCGCCATATCTTTTTTATTTCGACTTTGGGGGTTATCGTATTTTTGGCTCATCTCCAGAAACTCATTGCAAAGTTGAGGGAAACAAAATAAGCATCGATCCAATAGCAGGAACTACAAAGCGAACAGGTAATTATCAGGAAGATATGGAGGGTGTAGAATTTTTACTGAACGACCCCAAAGAGAATGCAGAGCATGTTATGTTGGTTGATTTGGCACGAAACGATCTAAGCAGAAATGCTCATGATGTGGAGGTTGAGTTCTTTAAGGAGCCGCAGTTCTATTCACATGTTATTCACCTGGTATCTCGTGTAAGTGGTGTCTTAAATTTCAGTGCAAATCCCATTAAAGCCTTCTTCGATACTTTCCCCGCAGGTACATTGTCGGGAGCACCAAAAGTGAGAGCTATGCAACTTATATCTGAGATAGAAACGCATAACCGAGGAGCTTATGGCGGTTGCATCGGCTTCATAGGGTTAAATGGAGATATCAATCAAGCCATAACAATTCGCACCTTCGTGAGCCGTAATAACGAATTGTGGTATCAGGCCGGTGCTGGAGTTGTATCGCAAAGCAAGGATGAGTACGAACTAAACGAAGTTAACAGTAAACTTGGTGCATTGCATATGGCCATTGAAAAAGCAACAAAACTCCATAATTCTTAATGTAGGAAAATATGAAATCTATAAAAATTCTCTTGTTAGATAACTACGACTCCTTCACATATAACCTGGTTCATGTTATAAAATCGTTGGGTTATGAAAACGTTGATGTGTATCGCAACGATAAAATTGAGCTCTCTCAGATAGATCAGTATGATAAAATAATACTTTCACCGGGGCCGGGTCTGCCTTCTGAAGCCGGCATAATGATGGAGCTGATAAAAGAGTATGCAGGTAAGAAAAGCATATTGGGAGTTTGTCTTGGTCACCAAGCCATAGCAGAGGTCTTTGGCGCCAAGCTCGAAAATATCCCTACCGTCTTTCATGGCGTACAAACAGCAATTAAAATTGTGATTGAGGATTATATTTTTGCAGGATTACCAAAAGAGATACCTGCAGGACGATATCACTC
This sequence comes from Fermentimonas sp., assembly GCA_015478775.1. Classification (GTDB taxonomy): domain Bacteria; phylum Bacteroidota; class Bacteroidia; order Bacteroidales; family Dysgonomonadaceae; genus Proteiniphilum. The sequence goes on from JADMKP010000007.1 coordinate 710,670, forward strand.
TTGGATTGTTTCCAAGAATGATTTCCCTAATGAACTTGAAGTCACAGCTGTGGATAGGGCGGGCGACATTATGGCATTGAAACATAAAAAGCTCGATCTGCATGGAGTGCAATTCCACCCCGAGTCTATCCTCACTCCCGATGGAGCACGGATAATTCAGAATTTCTTACAATCAAAAAAGTAGCAGAATGAAGGATATTCTTTATAAACTTTTCGATTATCAGTACCTATCCCGCGATGAAGCAAAGCAAGTGCTTTTTGAAATAGTTAAAGGAGATGTGCCCGAAACTCAGATTGCATCTTTGATAACCTCGTTTTTAATGCGAAGTATATCCGTAGATGAAATACTTGGTTTTAGAGATGCACTGCTTGAGATGCGGGTGACTGTCGACCTTTCAGATTATTCACCTTTGGATATAGTTGGCACAGGAGGAGATGGCAAAAACACTTTTAATATATCTACAACATCTTGCTTTGTGGTAGCTGGTGCAGGATACAACGTAGTAAAACATGGCAATTACGGCGCCACATCAATTAGTGGAGCAAGCAATGTAATTGAGCAGCAAGGAGTGAAGTTCAGCACCGATAACGATCGTTTTAGAAAGAGTCTCGATAAATGCCACATAGCCTATCTTCACGCACCATTGTTTAGTCCAGCACTTAAAGCAGTTGCCCCTGTTCGTAAAAGCTTGGGTGTCCGCAACTTCTTTAACGTACTTGGACCACTAGTCAATCCCGTGCAGCCTAAATATCAAATGCTGGGAGTATATGATTTAGCAATGCTGAGGTTATACAGTTATATTTATCAAGAGGAAAACAGGAATTTCACAATCGTGCATAGCATGGATGGATATGATGAAGTATCGCTAACCAGTCAGTTTAAAGTTACATCCAATAATGGCGAGCATTTATTTATGCCTGAAGACTTAGGCTTTAAAACACTCAGTCAGAACCAATTATATGGAGGAGACACTCCCGAAGAGGCTGCTTCCATATTCAGGAATGTTATTAATGCAAGTGCCACCGATGCCCAAATGAACGTGGTGATTGTTAATGCTGCATTGGGCATTCAAACCATAGAACAGCAAAAATCAATTGAAGAATGTATAGATATTGCCCGTGATGCTCTCTATAGTAAAAAGGCATTAAGAGTATTGCAAACATTTGTTGAAATAAATAGTTGAGAGTTATGAAAGATGTTTTAAGCGAAATAGTTTTAAATAAAAAAGTTGAGGTAGCCAGGCAAAAAGAATTGGTGCCATTAATTGAATTAGAGAAACATCTACTTCAAAAAAAGGATACAATAAAATTCAGATCGCTGAAAGAAGCTTTATTAAACTCCACAACTGGCATTATTGCAGAGTTCAAACGCCGGTCACCAAGCAAAGGATGGTTGCATCAGAATGCTGCTGTTGACATAGTAACCAAGGCATATGAAAATGCAGGAGCATCGGCACTATCAGTATTAACCGATGAGAGTTATTTTGGAGGCACTCTGGCTGATTTAAACAGTGCTGTGCAAAATGTGCAGATTCCTGTAATGAGAAAAGAGTTTATTGTGGATGAGTATCAGATCTTTGAAGCAAAACTTATGGGTGCAAGTGCAATTCTACTTATTGCTGCAGCCATCACACAAGAAGAATCTATGCGATTTACAAGGCTTGCAAACGAGTTGCAATTGGATGTACTATTAGAGTTGCACGATGAAAGTGAGACCGACTATATAACCCCTTTAAACAGCGTTATTGGAATTAATAACCGCAATCTGGGTAGTTTTGTTACAGATTTACAGAAATCGTTCCGTATGGCTCAATTACTCCCTATGGATTCTGTTTGGGTCTCAGAAAGTGGTTTATCAGATGCAAACGTTGTAAAAGAGCTTAGAGATGCAGGTTACAAAGGATTTTTAATAGGAGAATATTTTATGAAATCAGGCAACCCCGAAGCCAGCCTAAAAGAATTTATTCAACAGATTGAGGGTTAGCGATGTTTAATTGTAATACAAATTGCTTTGTAAATCAATAGTAGTATTTAAACAACATAATCATGATTATAAAAGTTTGTGGAATGTGTGATGTGGAGAATATCCGTCAGCTAGAACAGCTTGATATAGATTGGATGGGATTTATATTCTATTCAGATTCACCACGCTATGTGGGACCAAAAGTGAGCTACCTCCCTAAAAAAGTGAAGAAGATTGGCGTTTTTGTTGATCAGATACCTCAAATAATTAGTGAACGCGCCAAACAAAATCATCTCCAAATGATACAACTCCATGGTAGCGAGCCGCCATGGTACTGTATCAACTTGCAAGAGGAGGGCTATAAGATTATTAAATCGTTTGGAATCGACACTGACGGATTCATACCCAATGCACAATTAAATGCATATGAAGGTAAGTGCGATTACTTTCTTTTTGACACAAAAACAAAACTGCACGGCGGTTCGGGCAAAAGATTTAATTGGGAAAAGCTTGCTAATTATGATGGCGACACCCCTTTTATATTAAGTGGTGGTATATCGCCCGAAGATACTGAGGAGATAAAATCATTTAAGCATCCAAAATTTGCAGGAATAGATATCAACAGTCGTTTCGAAATTGAACCAGCATATAAGGATATCGAAATGGTTAAATCGTTTATAAAACAAATAAGATAAAGTGCAATTATAATTATGAACAGAATAGATAAGTTATTTAAAGAGAAGAAAGAGAATATACTATCGGTCTACTTTACCGCAGGATACCCAAAATCTGATGATACCATAGAAGTGATAAAAACACTTGAGAAAAATGGAGTGGATCTATTAGAGATTGGAGTGCCATTTAGCGACCCGATGGCCGATGGCCCTGTTATACAAGCATCTGGAAATGAGGCACTACGCAATGGCATGAGTTTAAAAAAACTCTTTGCTCAATTAAAAAATGTGCGTGCAGAAGCTTCTATCCCTTTGGTGTTAATGGGTTATCTTAATCCAATTATGCAATATGGATTCGAAAACTATTGCAAAAGTGCTGCAGAGTGTGGTGTTGATGGATTAATAATACCCGATCTGCCATTCTCAGAATATATGGAGACTTATAAATCAATTGCAGAAAAACATGGCTTGCATATGATAATGCTAGTAACTCCCGAAACATCAGAAGAAAGAATAAGATTGATCGACCAAAACACTTCCGGCTTTATCTATATGGTATCATCGGCATCGGTAACAGGTGCAAGAAATTCGTTCAGCGAGACAAACCTCAACTACTTCAGGCGCGTTAATAAAATGAATTTGCAAAACCCCCGTTTAATTGGTTTTGGTATATCTAATAAAGAAACATTTGAAGCGGCATGCCGAGAATCTTCGGGTGCCATAATTGGTAGTAAGTTTATATCTCTTTTAAACAGTGAGAGCACAATTGAAGCTGCTGCAGAAAAGTTGATTGAGGCAATTAGTTAATACATTGTATTGAAAAATTAGAGTACATTTGCAAATCTTTTGTACGCTAAAATTCAACAATATTATTAATGCCTTTTCAATCACACATTGGTGAAATTGCTTCACTTCTTACAGCTATTTGCTGGACTCTAAGTGCTATATACTTTGAGAAGGCAGGCAGAAGGATTGGGTCGTTATCGGTAAACATTATTCGCATTTTCCTTGGGGTTATCTTCCTGGGAATAACAACCTATTTTACCAGAGGGATGTTTTTCCCTATGGATGCAACTCCCTATAACTGGTTATGGCTTGGCATTTCGGGTATAGTTGGCTTCTTTTTGGGAGATCTGTTTCTTTTTAAATCTTATACCATTATAGGCTCCAGAACGTCGCAACTGGTTATGAGTCTTGCACCTATGCTTACTGCCATTATTGGATGGTTTTTCCTGCACGAGATATTATCAGTTAAAAGCATAATTGGTATAATAGTGAGCGTAACAGGAATTATGATTGCCGTAGCGGGCAAGAAATTAAAATTGAACGTTCCATTACGCGGATTTCTTTATGCCCTTGGCGGAGCCATGGGACAGGCAGTGGGACTCATACTCAGCAAGAAAGGTATGGGCGATTATGATGCTATTGCGGCTACTCAAATAAGGGCAATTGTTGGTTTTGCAGCTTTTGCTATTTTGGTTACAGTGATGAGAAGGTGGAAAAGGGTACTGATAACTACAACTGATAAAATGAGTATGAAGGCAACAACCATTGGGGCTATTTTTGGTCCATTTATTGGTGTTGCTCTTTCACTTTACGCAGTTCAGCATACCTCTACAGGTATTGCGTCTGCTCTTATGGCCTTAACTCCAGTATTCATTATTGTTCCTTCTGCAATTATGTTTAAAGAGAAAATCACTGCTCCCCAAGTTATAGGAGCAGTGATTAGTATTATTGGAGCGACTATATTTTTCTTGTAGGCCTACTCAACAGTTATTGTTCTCTTCTCTTTGCTACTCTGAAATGCGAGTTCAATAATTCTCATAACATCACGTGCTTCTTCTGCTTTAACTGCTAGTTCTCCTTTACCATTAATAGCATCACGAAGATTAATAAAATAATCTTTATAATCACCAAGCTCACTCTCAATCTTGCCCGATATTTTTACTCCTTTGTATTCTGCATTTAATGTGCCCCAAATATCTTGAGGCTCTTTCCCCCAATCTTTTCCAAATGGCTTTGCTCCTCCATCTAAAGTGGCTTCCTGCACATCTAGACCATATTTTACAAAAGATCCATTTGTTCCATGTAGCATATATGTGGGACCAGGAATGCGACAAATCATGCCGGATTTTAGTGTTGCAGTAAAGTTAGTGTAGTGTAAGCGAACATCAAAATGATCATCTACATTTGCCCAAGGGCGTTGTTTGTTAATCTCGGCGGTAACAGCTTTGGGCATTCCAAAAAACCATAATGCCTGATCAATTAAATGCGAACCCAAATCGTAGAATATACCCGATCCCGGTAATGTCTGCTCGCGCCATGCTCCATTTGGCCTGGGGTCTGTACGATATCTGTCGAAATGAGTTTCATAATCAACTATTTCGCCGAGTAATCCGCTATCCAAAAGCTTTTTTACTGTTTTGGTATCGCTCGTAAACCTACGGTTATGATATACCGATAGTACTTTATTCTGCTTCTTTGCCAGCTTAATCAATTCATCGGCTTCTGCAACATTTATTGTGAATGGTTTTTCTACTACTGCATGTTTACCAGCCAGTAGCGCCTCCTTGGCCCATCTAAAATGATCGGTGTTTGGTGATGTAACTAATACCAGATCTATATTAGGATCGTTAATTATATTTTCTGCATCGGGTACGATTTCTGTTGATGCATAACGCTTATGTGCCAAAGCTATCCGTTCTGGGTTTGATGTGCTTATTTTTGAAAGTTCATAGCCTTCCACCACATCAATAAATGGTGCATGAAATACTCTTCCTGATAGTCCGTAACCTATTACTCCTGTGCGAATGTTGCTTGTTGACATAGCTTATAAGATTTAATATTCTAAATTATTTGTTTGTTGATCAAAGATAGTGATTTTTTTATTGATACTATTTAACGATGAATGAAGTAAGTGATTCTCCATATTAGCTACCTATTAAGTTTTCACCAACTACCTAGCAACTACCTACCAACTCCCTACCAACTCCTAATTAACACTGTATATAAACAGAGTTTGTTAGGACTTGGTCTGAACGATGTAGGGCGATGGTACCAAGTAAATATATCTGTGGGCAGTCATGAAATTAATTCAAATAGCGCATTTTTCGTCCTACATCGACTTTACTTTTTTGTAAAAATTGGATTGAATAATGTAGACCAATTTCACATGGTAAATTACAGTAAACAGTGACATATTAATTTTTCTTTTCTTCAGATAAAAAGCTTATTTTTGTAAAGAAACATAAACAATAATCGTATGAGAAAAACAAACTTATCGACTTTGATGCTGCTTTTGATTTTATTGGCTAGTAGCTGTAAACAACAATCTATGGAAATATTTAATGGTAAAGATCTTTCAAACTGGGAGTTTGTATTGCATAATGATGCTGCACCTGCGGATGAGGTGTACACTGTAAATGATGGAGTTATCACAATTGCGGGCGAACCTCTTGGGTATATGTATACTAAAGAGAAATACAGAAACTATACTCTTGAGATGGAGTATAGATGGGCTGAAAATGCAAGTAATAGTGGTATATTTGTTCTGATTGAAGATCCTACCAATCCCTTCCCTAACGGAATTGAGTGCCAGTTGAAAGCTGGACAAGCGGGTGATTTAGTACTACTTGGGGGTTCTGATTTAAATGAATATACTCTTCCGGAGGGTGTAACGGAAAGACCTGCATTTCCGGTAATTGACAAGAAAGAGTCTTCTAGCGAAAATCCAACGGGAGAGTGGAATAGGGCTAAAATTGTAGTTCTTGATGGTGATATAACTGTGTATATTAACGACCTACTGCAAAACAGAGCTAGCAGCAATGTAATGGAAGGACACATTGGTCTGCAAAGTGAAGGTGGAGCTATTCAATTTAAAAATATAGTTATCAGTTAGTACTGAAGGATAGTTGCTTCTTTCATTATAATTATTAATTCCTTAAAGTATAAAAACATGAATATATCGGATACGGCAAAAAAATATATAGAACAAGAAAATAAATATGGAGCTCATAATTATCACCCCCTGCCTGTTGTATTAAGCAAGGGTCAGGGTTGCTACGTATGGGATGTTGATGGGAAGAAATATTTTGATTTCTTGTCGGCTTACTCCGCAGTTAATCAAGGTCATTGCCACCCCAAAATTGTGAAAGCACTTATAGATCAAGCCGAGACTCTATGCCTTACATCACGTGCATTTTTTAATGATACCCTGGGGCCCTATGAAGAGTTTATTCACAACTACTTTGGTTACGACAAAGTGTTGCCCATGAACACTGGTGCCGAGGGTGTAGAAACTGCACTAAAACTTGCTCGTAAGTGGGGATACCTAAAAAAAAGTATTCCTGAAAATGAAGCTATTATTGTGGCTTGTGAAGGAAATTTTCATGGAAGGACTATTACTATTGTATCAATATCGACTGACCCCGATGCACGCGACGATTATGGTCCGTATACCCCGGGCATTGAAGTGATTCCCTACAACGACAGTGCTGCTCTTTCTACTTTTTTGGAAGAGAAGGGTGATAAAGTGGCTGGTTTTTTGGTTGAACCAATTCAGGGTGAAGCAGGTGTTTTTGTTCCTGATGATGGTTATCTAAAAGAGTGTTATGACCTCTGCAAGAAGCACAATGTGTTATTTATTGCTGATGAGGTTCAAACCGGAATTGCACGTACAGGCAAATTATTGTGCTGTGAGCATGAAAATGTGCGACCCGACATTGTTATTTTAGGTAAAGCAATTTCAGGTGGAGTTCTTCCAGTTTCTGCTGTACTAGCCGATGATGATATTATTCTGACAATACAACCCGGTCAGCATGGTTCTACATTTGGGGGTTTCCCATTAGCCTGTAAGGTTGCAACCGCTGCTCTAGAAGTGGTAAAGGACGAGAACCTGGTTGATAGAGCCGAACATCTTGGAAAAATATTCCGTGATGAGATGCTAAAGATCGATAGTCCGTTTATTAAGGATGTGAGGGGAAAGGGACTGCTAAACGCTATCGTGATTGAACCTCATAATGGCAAAGAGGCTTGGGATGTATGTTTGGTAATGGCAGAAAATGGTTTACTAGCTAAGCCTACTCATGGTCATATCATTAGATTTGCCCCACCATTAATTATTAGTGAGGATGAGCTAAGAGAGGCAATAGGTATTATTGCGATGTCGGTTAAATCTCTTGAAGGGTAGGTATCGACTAATATTATGAATTTTAGAATATAAATAATATGCAAACAACTGCTAAGCTATTAATGGTTCGTCCTGCTAATTTCGCTTTTAATGAGCAGACTGCAGAGAATAATTATTTTCAGCAAAATTCTGATCAGTCGCAAGTTGCCGAGAAAGCACTATCGGAATTTGATGCCTTGGTGAAGTTGCTTAAGGCAAATGATGTTGATGTAATTGTAGTACAGGACACAACAGAGCCTTGGACTCCCGATTCTATATTCCCTAATAACTGGTTCTCTTCTCACTTTGATGGAGAGTTGGTTTTATATCCTATGTTTGCCCAAAACAGAAGATTAGAAAGGAAAGAGCATGTTCTGAATCTTCTTAAAAGGGGCTTTAATCACAATAAGGTGGTGGACTTAACTCATTGGGAAGAAGAAGGTGAGTTTTTGGAAGGCACGGGGAGCATGGTTTTAGACCGTAGAAAACACATTGCATATTGTTGCAGATCGGCACGTACATCTGAGAAAGTATTGTCTGAGTTCTGTTCTGTTATGAATTATCAACCTGTAGTTTTTGATGCTTTTGATAAGAATAACAACCAAATATATCATACTAATGTGATAATGAACATTGGCATGCAGGTGGCGGTTATCTGCCTTGAATCTATTAAGGATGAGAATGATCGGAAGAAAATAGTTTCTCATTTAACTTCAACTGGCAAAATTATAGTTGATATTTCATTGGAGCAGGTTGATAGCTTTGTAGGTAATATGCTTGAGGTAAGAAGCAGAAATGGCACCCCTATAACGATTATGTCGTCGGCGGCGCACAAAGCTTTGACATTTGAACAGGAGAATACTATATCTACATTTAGTAAAATAATTTCTTCTGATCTACAGACAATAGAAAAAAACGGTGGTGGCTCTGCCCGTTGCATGATTGCAGAAATTTTTTACTAATATCCAATCTATTTCATAATTATTGTTTACTTTGCAGTACTGAAGATTTTTTCATTTTTAATCCATAATGAGTATGTCATTTAAAACAGAGCTAAAAGAATTTTTAATGCGCGGTAGTGTTGTTGACATGGCCGTAGGTATCGTAATTGGAGCAGCTTTTGGAAAGATCGTTACATCATTTGTTAACGATATATTAATGCCACCCATTGCGTTGCTGGTAGGAGACAGCAAGTTTGTAGAACTAAAAGTAGTTTTAAAAGAGGCTGTAATGGAAGGCAGTGAGATAATAACACCAGCAATTACTTGGAACTATGGTGCATTTATTCAATCTGTTATAGATTTTCTAATTATTGGTGTTTCAATCTTCCTGGTTATAAAAGCTATGAATAAAATGAAACGTAAGAAAATTGAAGAGCCTGTAACCGAGGCACCTCCAGTTCTCACAAAGGAAGAAACATTGCTTACAGAAATACGAGATCTGCTAAAAGTGAAGTAGAAAACGTTTTCTTAATACACGGTATATTAAAGATCGCTTTGGTTGTTAAACAGAGCGATCTTTTGTTGTATATGATATAATGATATTCTATTTATATATATAGTGAACTAGGTGATAATCGCAATTATAGTACATAAAATCATATAGTATATATTAAACTCATGTAAAATATAGATTAATTTCATATTGCACGTAAATTTAATCTATGTTTTTTGTAACCGAATACTTGAATAGGCAGTCATATTTACGTAAACAGTAAAATTAACTTTTAAAAAATTAATAATTATGGTTGGAGAATTAGTTCCTATACTTGCAATAATTTGCACAATTGGCTTACCTATTCTTGTGGGATTATTGTTAGGCCTGAGGTGGTTGAACAACAGGAATCAAGAACGGATGGGTTTGATAAATCAGGGTATTATTCCTCCTGATACACCCAGAAGTAAGGCAACACCTAACAAATTTATTGCTTTAAGAAACGGTATATTACTTGTTGCAATTGGAATTGGAATTATAGTTGGCTTCTTATGCTCTGAATATCTAGTTATTGGGAAAGGGAATGAATTTTGGATTACCGGTGCTAGTATAGTCTTCTTTATGGGCTTGGGCTATCTTATATACTTTTTGGTGTCTCAAAAGATGCCACAGGCAATTCAAAGAGAAGATATTGAATTGGAATAACTATTGCGATGAACGAGATTCAGCGAGTTCAACAGGTTCTTTCGGGCAACACTTCCGCATTCGCGCACTTTGTAGAGTCCTATCAGGATATGGCAATAACAATTGCTTATAGGATTTGTGGCAACATGCAGGATGCGGAAGATGTTGTACAAGAAAGTTTTGTGAAAGCTTTTAGGAATTTGCATAGCTTCAGGGCAGAAAGTAAGTTTTCTACTTGGTTATATCGCATTGTCTATAATACTGCTGTAACTTCTACAAAATCTCAGATGTGGCTAACCACGCGAGAAGCAACTATTGAAGATGGACTACAAGTAGGTACAAACAGCTTAGAGAAGGAGATTGAAGACATTGAGAGAGAAGAAATTGTTGCCGACGTTATGCAAAAGATACCCAAGGGTGACGCTCTTTTGCTTACTCTATATTATATGGAGGATAATCCGATTAAAGAGATTGCAAAAATTACTGGTTTAAATGAATCTAACGTTAAGGTTAAACTGTTTAGGGCAAGAAAACTTTTCGGTGAGATTGCTGTTTCACATTATGGTTTACAAATAACAGGATCCTAAAATGATAATTAAGATGAATAAGTATAAAGAACAGAAAGAAGATGAAAAGATTGGCCGGCTCATTTCATCTGCAAAAATGAAGGCTCCTGAGAACTTGAAGTATAGGATTATGCATCAGATTGAGTATGAGAGCGTACTTTCGGGAGATAAAAACAATAAAAATAAGTCGGTAAACAGAGAGAATGGATCAGTTATAAGAGATTTAGGCTCAATTTTTGGTACTATGTATGCAGTTTTTGCAATTATAGCAATAGCAGCATATATTATACAGGGTACTGAATTTTATCTATCTATAGAGTTTTGGGGATCTATAGCGTTAGTTGCTGTTGTTTTTAGCTTCTTTTGGCTATTTAGCAGAATTGATGCATATATTAAAGAGAAGGAACAGAGAAAGACTCTTAGCAATGCATTATCAAATTCTGAAAAGAGAAAGTGATTCAGATTATTCTTTTATTAGTTTCTCTCTAGCTTTCTCTAGTAATTCTTTTGATTCTGCAGGTGGATAATGCAGGTCTAGTGATTTAAAAAGTTCTAGAATAATATCACCTACAGAAACTCGGGCAAAGAACTTTTTATCTGCAGGTATCACATACCAGGGAGCATGTGGCTTAGATGTTTTTTCGAGCATTTCTTCAAAAGCTGTGCTATAATCATCCCACTGAGCCCTGGCATGTAAATCGGCACTGCTAAACTTCCAGTTTTTATCGGGTTCATCTATACGTGAAATAAAACGCTCTTTTTGCTCTTCCTTTGATACATTAAGAAAGAACTTCAAGATTCTCATTCCATTTTGATGAAGATGCTTCTCAATAGCATTTATGTTTTCATATCTACTATCCCAAAAATCTTGATCTAATTTATCTACTGAATTATAGCCGGGTATGCGCTCGTTTAATATCCACTGAGGATTTACCTTGGTTGCCAGCACATTTTCGTAATGAGAGCGGTTAAATATCTCTATCATTCCTCTTTCGGGTAGAGCTTTGTAGTGTCGCCAAAAATAATCGTGTTCTAACTCATTCGTTGTAGGTGTTTTAAAACTGTGCACCCTGCACCCTTGAGGATTTATGCCAGACATTACATGCCTTATAACACCATCTTTACCAGCAGCATCACGTGCTTGCAGTATTATTAGCAAAGAGTACCTGTTGTCGGCATAAAACATTTCCTGAAACTTCTTAAGCTCCTTTATATTCCCTTTGATTTCTTCCTTTGCTGTTTTCTTGGTATACCCGCCATCTTCTAGTGCCGATAAATTATCCAATCTAACTTTATCTCCTTCGTTTACACGAAATTTACTATAATCAAAGTTCATATTATTTATGTTTAAGGGTTGGTTATGATCTTATTAAGATTGTTACATAGTCTAAATTACATTGTCACATAAACTTATTTAGATTGTCAAGTAGTCAAGTTTAATTTGTCAAATAGTTAAGTTTATCAAATAGTCAAGTTTAAGTTAATCAATATAAGGAATTTTATTCATTCCCCTTTAAGGAGTTCCTCATATTTTTTATCATCAAGAATAATCTTTAATCCCTCGAGATAGATATCATTTTCATCGTTTATTATTCTATAAAAAGCAGATGAATCATATAAATCTCTTGCAATCAATGCTTTTAACTGTACAAATATCAGCTGTTTAGATTTAATATATTCATCATCACTCCAATCAACTTCAACTTCTTTTGCAATTGCTTTTAGTTTATCTTCTAATGTATCTGTAACCTCATAATCGTTCATAAAAGAAATGACATTGGGGTACTTTGCTAAAAGACTTGCACGATTATTATCAACTTCTGAAATGGATGTTCTGTTTATTACTCCTTTAGCATTAAGAGTTGCATGAAACATTGTGCCGGAGGTTGTATCAATGGGAACAAAATAATCGGGCATTATACCTCCACCTCCATAAACTGTGCGTTCATTTATGAGTGTTTTATATTTCAATGAATCTGGCAAATGAATACTATCTGCTTCAAACAGTTCGCCACTGTTATATCTATTGATAAAATCGCGGTTATAAGCATCTATATCGCCACTTTCGTAAGGTTTTTGAATACTTCTGCCTGAAGGTGTATAATAACGCGCCACAGTGAGCCTGATCATTGTGCCATCGGGCAAGGGGAGCTGTCGTTGCACCAAACCTTTACCAAATGATCTGCGACCAACTATTACTCCTCTATCCCAATCTTGTATAGCTCCGGCTAGAATTTCACTTGCAGATGCAGATGATCCATTTACTAATACAATTAGCCTACCACCATTAAGTTCGTCATTACCGGTGGCATTCATTACAAAACGAGGTTGATTTTTACCTTCGGTATATACTATAACCTTGCCGTCACCCAAAAACTCATCTACTATTTCATTTGCGGTTTGCAGGATGCCTCCACCATTATCCGTAAGGTCGAGCAACATATGCTTCATCCCTTGTTTGCGAAGTGACTCTTCTGCTTCTTTAAACTCATTTGCTGATGTAATACCAAATCGACTTAATCTTATATATCCTACATCATTGGTTATCATATAGGAAGCGTCAATACTTGTGATAGGTATCTTATCACGAACTATTCGGAATTCAATTAAATCTGCTACTCCCCTGCGCAATACTTTAACATTAACAGTGGTTCCTTTTGGACCACGCAACATTTTAATAACATCCTGATTATTTATACTTACGCCGGCTATGAGGTTGTTGTCTACATAAATAATTTTATCACCTGGCATTATACCTACCTTTTGAGATGGACCACCTGATATAACCTCCATTACATAAAGAGTGTCGGTGAGCATATTAAATGAAATTCCTATACCATCGAAGTTACCTTGCAGAGGTTCATTCATAGCTTTGACCTCCTCCTCGTTAAGATAAGTTGAATGAGGATCGAGCTCGCTTAGCATGGCACGAATGGCTGCTTCTGTAAGATCCTTGGCATCAGTATCGTCAACATACAAGCCGTTGATAAGCTGGAGGGTACGTTCAAATTTTAATCCCTCGGGACTTGGTCTAAATTGCGCAAAAGCGCTACCTGATATCAGGATAGCGCTTAGCATTAATACAACTATTTTATTTAGCATTATTTCTTTATTGAAAATTTAATTGTTCCTTATTTAGGCAGTAACATGCCCATTGGAATAAAATCACTAACGTCGTAACCATATCTTAGCAATTCTCTTACATGTGAAGAGCTTATATGAGTAAGAGATGGCTCAGTGAATAATACAAACGTTTCTATTCCAGAAATAGTTCGGTTCATATCGGCTATAGTTTTTTCATATTCAAAGTCAATTACTGAACGTATTCCTCGAAGAATATAGCGAGCACCCATCTTTTGGGCAAAATCAATAGTCAGACTATTATAACTCTCTACTTTAATTCTTGGCTCACCTTTATATAATTGAGATATAGACTCCAGACGCTGAGCAAGAGTAAAATAAGATTGTTTAGAATCATTTACACCAATGGCAATAATGATTTCATCCATTAACAGTAAGCCCCTTTTTACTAAAGATTCGTGACCTATCGTGTAAGGATCAAAGGTTCCGGGGAATAGTGCAATTTTTTTATCCATATTGCTTTTTTATGCAACAACCTCCTCTTCTACAACTAGGTTGTCGATTATAAATGTTTGTCGTTCAGGTGTGTTTTTTCCCATATAGAACTCAAGGAGCTCTTTTAGAAGGTCTTCCTTTTTCATTGTAACCTTATCGAGCCTGATGTCTTCTCCAATGAAGTTTGCAAACTCGTTGGGTGATATTTCTCCCAATCCTTTAAAACGAGTTATCTCTGGGTTAGGACCTAACTCATCAATTGCGTTGATTCGCTCTTCCTCAGAATAACAGTAAATTGTTTTCTTTTTATTGCGCACACGGAACAGAGGTGTTTGGAAAATATAAACGTGCCCCTTTTTAATTAAATCGGGAAAGAACTGAAGGAAAAATGTGAGTAAAAGCAGTCGGATATGCATACCATCTGTATCGGCATCGGTTGCAATAATCACCTTATTATACCTTAGGCCTTCCATTCCGTCCTCTATATTAAGAGCTGCTTGCAACAGATTGAACTCTTCGTTTTCATAAACAATTCTCTTTGTTAGCCCAAAGCTGTTCAGAGGCTTACCTCGTAAACTAAAAACAGCCTGAAGATTCGGGTTACGACTCTTGGTAATTGAACCACTTGCGGAGTCTCCCTCAGTTATAAATAAACTGGTCTCGTCTAGCAAATCACCTTTTGCATCATTATAATGTATGCGGCAGTCGCGAAGCTTTTTATTATGCAGATTTGCCTTCTTTGCCCTGTCTCTTGCAAGCTTTGTAACACCTGCAATGGCTTTACGCTCTTTCTCTGATTCTTGTATTTTTTTCTGTAATATTTCAACGGCATCTGGGTGCTTATGCAGATAGTTATCAAGCTCCTTTTTAAGAAAGTCGTTTATAAACTTATTAACCGTAACTCCGTTTGGCTCCATCTCTTTAGAACCTAGTTTAGTTTTGGTCTGCGATTCAAATACAGGTTCTTCAACTTTAATACTGATAGCTGCAACAATACCATTTCGGATATCTGAATACTCGAAATTACGTGCATAAAACTCTTTAATTACACGTGCCGTGGCTTCTCTAAATGCAACTAGGTGAGTACCTCCTTGAGTAGTGTGCTGACCGTTTACAAAAGAATAGTACTCTTCACCATACTGATTTGTATGTGTAATTGCAACTTCTATATCATCACCTATAAGGTGAATTATTGGATATAACTCTTCATCGGTAAGATTTTCGTTTAGTAAATCTACCAAACCATTTTTGGAAGTATATTTCTTATCATTAAATACTATTGTTAGACCAATATTCAAAAAGCAATAGTTTTTTAGTAATGGTTCGATATGAACTTCACGATAATGATATTCTCCAAATATTTCCGGGTCGGGTGTAAACTCGATACGAGTTCCGTTTGCCTTACTTGTTTGTTCAAGATCACTATCTATAAGAACTTCCCCCTTACTGAAAGAGACCGTTTTAGACTGACCTTCACGCGCACTTACCATTGTAAAGTTAGATGAGAGAGCATTAACAGCTTTAATACCCACTCCATTTAACCCTACTGATTTCTTAAATGCCTTTGAATCGTACTTGGCCCCAGTGTTCATCTTAGAACAAACATCCTTTACTTTTCCAAGTGGAACCCCTCTACCATAATCCTGAACTGTTACACTCTCATTTTCTATTTTTACCTCAATTGTTTTCCCGAAACCCATCATATATTCGTCGATGGAGTTGTCGAGAACTTCTTTTAGTAGCACATATATACCATCATCACTTGATGATCCATCTCCTAATTTACCAATATACATTCCAGGGCGACGGCGTATATGCTCTTTCCACTCGAGTGTAATTATATTGTCTTCTTGATAATTATCTTGTAATATCTGTAATGCTTTTTCTTCTTCGCTCACTTTTAACCCCTCTTATTCTAAAGATTTTTTATATATGCTCTTCTTCTTTTGTGCTGCTCTACATCAAGACCATTCCATAATGAATGAACTTTACTGTTATCTTCTAGTTCTACATTACTTTCGGCAGCTGTCATTCCCGATTTATTAGCAGCTGGAATGAATTCATTAAACATAAGTGCATTAACACCTTTGCCTTGATATTCAGGATCAACTGCTATCATTAAAAGATCTAGAACACCTCCATGACTATTACCTTTTAATGCTTTATAAAGATGATACCAACCTTTTGGCAGGAATCTGCCTTTTGCATTTCTTAATCCTATAGACATGCTTGGCAATCCTATTCCTACGCCCACAAGCTTATTATCTGTTTGCCTTAATACAAGTGTCACAAAGTCTAAACGTATCATTGGGATATACATATCAACGTAATAGTCTATCTGTTTATCGGTTAACTCTACGTATCCATAAAGATCTTTATATGCCCTATTTATAAGGACAAACATTTCTTTGGCATAAGGATAAATTTCCTGCTTCTTCTTAAAATGTTTAACTGTAAGACCAAAGCGCTTCTTTACAACATCGGCCATTCTTGAAAATCTATCTGGTACTTCAGGAGGTATCTGAATAAGAAACTCAAGCCAATCTTTATCCTTCACGTAACCCAATCTCTCTATCTGTTCTTTGTAATAAGGATAATTATAAATGGTTGCCATTGTTCCCATCCGGTCATACCCTTCAATTAGCATGCCCTCATGGTCCAGATCGGTGAATCCGAGAGGTCCATGTATTTTTTCCATACCTCTGGCACGTGACCAGCTCTCTGCAGCACCAAATAGAGAATCAACAACATCATTATTATCAATAAAATCAACAAATCCAAATCTTGCATGTTTTTGATTCCATCTCTCGTTTGACTTACGGTTGATTATTGCTGCAATTCTTCCAACAATTTCACCTTCTCTATAAGCAAGGAAATATGTTGCATCACAATGATCGAAAGCCGGATTCTTACTTCTATTAAGTGTAGCTCTCTCATCGTAAATTAAAGGAGGGACAAAAAAGTCATTCCCCTTATACAAATCGATACCAAAATGGATGAATTTCATTATATCATCCTTAGATGTGACTTTCTTAATTATAACTGACATTATATTAAATTCTATTGGTTCTTATGTATGCTATTGTTCATCTACTAATATCTGACGCCTCACAAAGATAATGATTTTTTCATTTAACAGTAGAAGACAGTCTTATTCTTTAATTTTCTCTTTGAATTGCAGCCACCAACCCATAACATCGTTAACATAGTTAACAGTTTCATCACCCCTGAAGTAGCCATTTTTACAAACAGGATCGTTATAATACTGCTCTAATCGTTTTAGCTGTATAAATTTTTCAACACTCCCATCCCACACATTTTCATCGGCACCATATTTCTCTGCAAGCGCTCTGGCATCGGAGATATGGCCTATGCCTCCATTATAAGAAGCTAATGCCAACTTTAAACGCTCATCGCTATTTTCTACAGAATTAAAAAGAACAATCAATTTTTTAAGATATTCGGCTCCTGCTCTAATATTGGCTTCAGGATCTATCAACATAGCACTATCGACACCCAAAGAGGCCGCAGTGGCCGGCATCAACCCCATCAGTCCTTTTGCTCCTGCCCAAGAGCTGCCTTCACTATTAAATGTAGACTCCTGATAAGAAACTGCTGCAAGCAACCTCCAATCTAACCCCACCGCATCTCCATATTGCCTGAAATAGACATCGTAAGGTGATATTACTCCTTTTCCCAGATTACTATTAAAGGTAGGTAAATGAACATCAGAGTATCCTTTTGCAACCTCAAAATATCTTTTTATGATTCGCAAATATACCGGTTGAGATACGCTCTTTTCGAACCAGCTGTTTAGTGAGTCGGCAAGAATAGGGCTATCCTTTCTAACCATCCAAGAAGATCTTTGATCGAAACTAATTGAGAGATGAACATCTATATTGTTGAAATATGTTTGATTGAACTTTGCCAAGTTATCATCTGCAACGGTATATTCAATTTCCCCTCTTGAAACCATACGCACTAAATCTTCTACAAGTGTTGTATCTCCGCTAATCGCTTCAATAATAATACCTCCTCCCAGTTCATTATTAAGATTCGTTATTCTATCATGAAAGCGAGAACCTTCTATAACTGTTATTTTTTTTCCTATTAAATTTGTAACATCAGTTACCATAAAGTCTATATGCTGTACTCTCTGAACCAGCACTTGATGAGAAATTTGCTGCATTCCACAATATAGAAATGAATCTCGCATTTCATTTGTAACAGGCATATTATATGCAATTACATTAGCAACTCCCTTCTTAAGCAACTCCAGCATTGTGGTTGAATTTTCTGCCACAATAATTTTTGGGATAAGGTTATATTTACTACTGAACTCTATAATCATATCATAATGATAACCCATGGGTTGATCGCGATAAATGAAATAGGAAGTAGAAGAGTTTAAAGTTAGCACACGTAATGTATCATTTTGCAATATCTGAGGAAGGTCATAACCTTTTTTAAATTTACTCCCTTTTCCACAGGAAACTGACAATGAAATTACAGTTAATGATATTAATAGGATTCTTATCATGCACTTTGTAATATTAAAACTGTTGTAAATTTACAAGTTTTTATTATTAATAGCTCATTTAAAATCAAATAAAGCATTAATTATATACCAGAAATAAAATAGAATATTCTTAAATGTAAAAAACAGGATGTCTTTAATTAAAAACATCCTGCAACATTAAGGAATAATTTGACTTTGAACTCTACTCATAAGCAATTTCTCCATGTTCAGAAATATCAAGACCAACCGATTCACTTTCTGGGCTAATTCTTATACCCACAAGTTTGTCTACTACTTTAAAAAGTATCCATGTCATTAATGCACTAAAGAAAATAGTTGCAATTGTAGCGATAAATTGTATCCACAACTGATTCCAATCGCCATATAGAGCACCTTGCACTCCACCGTCTCCGGTTATTGTTTGAGTGGCAAAGACTCCAACAAGAATTGAGCCGATTATTCCACCAATTCCGTGTACTCCAAAAGCGTCCAGAGAGTCATCATAACCAAATCGTGGCTTAACGTACGCCACCATCCAAAAACAAATAAGACCAGCAGTAATTCCTATTATGAAAGCTCCAAATACTCCAGTAGAACCAGCTGCAGGAGTTATAGCCACTAGTCCGGCAACTACTCCTGTACAAAAGCCAACAACTGTAGGTTTTTTATTTATTATTTGATCAAGAAGCGTCCAGGTGAGTGCTGCTGCAGCTGCTGCAATATTAGTAACTAATATGGCATTTGCCGATATCCCGTCTGCTGCCAAACCACTTCCTCCATTAAAACCTAACCAACCAAGCCAGAGTAAGGCTGTGCCAATAACCACAAATGGAATATTATGAGGTGTTATAGGATTTTCGTCTTTTACATTCCAACCCTTTCTTTTACCTAAAAGGATAGCCATAATCAGTGCAGATACACCGGCATTTATATGAACAACTGTACCTCCGGCAAAATCGATGGCACCCAATTCACCAATCCATCCACCACCCCACACCCAATGAGCTAGCGGGTTATAAACAATAAGTGCCCATAGTACAGAAAACAGCAGAAACCCTTTAAATTTGATACGTTCAGCAAAAGCTCCAATTATCAAAGCAGGAGTTATAACGGCAAACATTCCCTGAAATGACACAAACAACAATTCGGGAATTGAATAGCCCTCGAGTAATGCATTAATACCTATTCCATTTAGAAATATTTTATCAAAACCTCCAATAAAAAAATCCAGTTTATCACCTCCAGAAGTAAAAGCAAGGCTGTATCCAATAACCACCCATTCTATAATTATTACTGCTGTAAGAATTAGACATTGCATCAATACACTTAATATGTTCTTTCGGCGTACCAACCCTCCGTAAAATAGTGCTAGTCCGGGGATTGTCATCATCAACACAAGAATAGTAGCTACAATTATCCATGCTGTATTTCCACTATCAAGCAATGAATCTTCTACTTGCTCTAAAATATATAATTCTTCATTCATATCTTCAAATGTTTTTGTTGATATTTTTGTTTGTCATACAAAGATTCATCACCTCTATCACCTGTTCTAATTCTAATGGATTGATCAATATTGTATACAAAAATTCTACCATCACCACTTTCGCCTGTGAAAGCTGATTTAAGTATAGCATCAATAGATTTCTGAACATTTATTTCTCTTACTACAAATGAGAGAAAAATACGATCTATTGCATTTACATCATATGCAATACCTCTGAAGATGAGACCTTGAATTGCGGTTCCTTGTCCTTTAACTTCCCACCAAGACAGGAAGTCAATATCAGCATTATGTAATGCTTTTCTAACTTCGTCGAACTTCGACTTACGAATAATTGCTTCAATCTTTTTCATTACTTATTTATTTATCGTTAATTATCAGAATTTCATTCCAAATACCAAAAAAACATCCTTAGAATCGGGGTTAAGAATAGCTTGAGTATAAAGGGGGATAGAGAAAGTATCATTTATAGAAACCTCCTTACTGGCTTTAATAGAGGTCACAACAATTGCTAATCCATCTGAATAGAATCCCGCTTTAGGAGTAGCACCTAATATCAAATCAATATCTACAAAAGAAGTAGATATATTATAACTTACCTCCACATAAGTTGAATAGTCTTCATCACCAATAAAATTAGTATTCCAAACAAAAGTTAAGGGAAAAGACTCACGGAAAGAATAACCTATAGTACCTTCAACAAAATGTTCTTCAAAATCAAAATAACTGATCTTTTCACCATCCGGAAGATCATGCGGTAAGAAATAATCGGTTACCAATAAGCTCAGATTTCCAATTGAATAACCTGCATAAAGATCAAACTCCCTCCAACTGCTATCGAAGCTTGAAGATCCCCAAACGCCTAGGGTAAAACCGCCCGTTGAAATTGATATGCCGGGCTGAATAGAAGCAGGTCCAACATATAATCCACGCCAAATATAAGTACTCACAATATCTGCTCCAGCATTAACTGTTACTTCCTGAGATTTGACTGGAGTCAAGAAGATAACTAGAGAAATAAACACAACAAATAATTTAATCATACATCAATTTTTAAAAGTGAATAACCTAAAACCAATTTTTTTTTAAATGAATAAACGTAATAAGTATAAAACTGATATTTATAAGACGTCTTGAGTACCATTTTGATTCTATTACGCTGCAAATATAATCATATAGATTTTATTACAAAGCATTTGCAAACATTTTATTCATATTTTCTTAAATATTCAAACATTTTGCTTTTCACAATCACTGTAAACTAGATTTTTGCTAAAGTATCAATATCAGGCTAAGTTTGATATTGTAAGATTGAAAGGATATATTTGGGAAAATTGACTTAAAAAAAATGAAAAGCACAATATTTTATTTTTTCTTATTACTTATTGGAATGCCATTAAAAATTGAAGCTCAAAATGATAATTGGCGAGAGTATGTAATTCAGCTTGCAGAAGAGGAAGAGGCAAATGCTGCCGCCATAGAAAACATGTACGAAGAACTTTTAAGTTTAGAGTCCAACCCCTTAAATCTAAACACCTTAACAAAGGATGAACTAGAGAGTATACCGTTATTAAGTGATGAGCAAATAGATTTAATTATAGACTTTCTAAAGTTCAACCGCCCTGTTATGACAGTATATGAATTAAGGAATGTTAGAAATCTAAGCCACAAAACATTTCAACTTATTATACCTTTCTTTTATGTTGGAGTTGGAGGGGCGCGAAGAAACATTGAAAAAACAACAGAAAGTGCTAAAAGCTCAAACGTATATGTTCCGTCAAATGAAGTCACTAAAGCTTTAAAATATGGCAAGCATGAGATACAGATGAGGCTTGATAAAACACTTACACCACGTGCAGGTTATGGTGATTTTAATGATAGCATTTTACTACGGTATCCAAACAGAAAGTATAGAGGTGAAGATTATTATAACTCAATTAGGTACTCTTTTAAATACAGAGACAAAATTCAAATGGGGTTTACAGCCGAAAAAGATGCAGGAGAGCCTTTTCTTAAGCCAGATTATCCTAATGGTTATGATCATTATGGATTTCATTTAATAGTAAATGACATGGGCAAGTTGAAGACAATTGCATTAGGTGATTACAGATTATCGTTTGGACAAGGGCTGATTCTTAATAATGATTTTATAGGAAGCAAATCGTGGGGAGTCGACAACATTACAAGACGAACACTTAAACCAAAGCGACATTTCTCAACTGCTGAATATGGTTTTTTCAGAGGTGGGGCAGCTCTGTTTGAAATGTGTAATATTTCACTAACAACTTTCTACTCAAATAAACTTATTGATGCCAATATTTCAGAAGATGGTGAGATAACATCTTTTAAAAATGATGGATTACATCGGACTCCACTTGAAATGAGTAAAAAAGGTAACACACGTGAGCAAGTAGCAGGAGCAAATATAAATTACAGGAGAAATCGTTTTCAGACTGGCATTAGTGGTATATATCACACATATAGTAAAATGTATAATCCCACATTAAGCGAATATAATAAGTTCTTTTTAAGAGACTCTACTAATTTTAATGCCAGTATAGATTACTCATATCAACTTCCGGGTTTTATTTTTGCCGGAGAAACTGCTATATCTAAGAATGGATCTGTAGCAAGTATAAATTCAATGCAATACAGACCTTCAACAACAATTTCATTTTCTGCTTTATATAGATATTATCCAATTTCATACAATGCATTGCATGCACAGGCGTTTAGTGAAGGGAGCAGAATTCAGAATGAAAAAGGTGTTTATATCGGAGCATCCTTCAGTCCATTGAAGAAGTTAGCTGTTAGCACGTATATTGATTTTGTTAGGTTTCCATGGCCCAAATACGGTGTTGATATTCCATCAAATGCAACCGATTTTTATTTACTAGGTACATATAATTTAACGCAAAACTCATATTTTGAAGCACGGTATAAATACAAGAAGAAAGAGAAAAATGTAAAACAACCTGAAACGAACAGTAACATTGTATTACCCTACGATACTCATAAACTTCGATTACGTTATTCTTTTGATAATAATTTTGGATGGGTCTTAAGAACTACAGTTGATATTGCCAGATACAAAGTAAAGCAATCTGAAAAAGAACTCGGCCTAATGATTTCTCAAAATATAAACTACAAGAGTAGAGGAAAGTTATCAGCAAATGCATTTCTGGCGGGATTTAATGCCGATACATACAATGCCAGGCTCTATTCATACGAACGTAATCTACTAAGCACTTTTTATATGCCATCACTTTATGGAAAAGGTATGCGATATGCTGTAAACGGTAAGTATGACTTATCATCATCTCTTTCCTTATCAATCAAAGTCGCTCGCACAAGATATTTTAATAAAGATACTATTAGCTCGGGAGCCGATCAGATAAATGGAAATAGCAGAACCGATATTTACACGTATTTAAGATTGAGGTTTTAGTTTATTTCCTTTGTCTGCACTGTTTATGCGTTAAATTATCAACAAATATAAGGTTGCTCTAATGCGGTATTAAAATTACCCCAAATTATGGAGGTTTAAATTAGGTGTTTAATAATCAACAAGAATTTTGTATTTTTGCATACTTATATACTCAATTATGGCAAACCCCCTCTTACAAATAGATTCACTCACAAAAAGTTTTGGCGATCTACTTCTCTTCAATGAAATATCTTTTGGTATTGCAGAGGGAGATAAAATTGGATTAATAGCCGCCAATGGATCAGGAAAGACGACACTCCTCAATATTATATCCGGAAAAGAACCTTACGATAGTGGGAGGGTTGTATTTCGAAATGACATCAGGGTAGATTACCTAGACCAAACCCCTTCGTTTGCACCAGAGTTAACTGTTTTGGAAGCGTGCTTTAGTGTAGATAACGACACTGTAAAGCTAATTGCCAAGTATGAAGAAATAATGGCCTCAGGTAATCAGGATGGTTTGGATGAAGTTCTTGCCAAAATGGATCTTTTGAATGCATGGGACTATGAGCAACGTATAAAGCAGATTTTAACTCAGCTTAAAATTGTCGACTTCAAACAAAAAATTGGAGAGCTGTCGGGTGGGCAAATGAAACGTGTTGCTCTTGCCAATGTGCTTATTGGAGAACCAGAGCTGGTTATGCTTGATGAGCCCACCAACCACTTGGATCTAGAGATGGTTGAATGGCTCGAAGAGTATCTTTCTAGAAACAACATAAGCTTACTTATGGTAACACACGATAGATATTTCCTTGATCGTGTATGTACCAGCATAATAGAGATAGACAATAAACAATTATACCAGTACAAAGGTAACTACTCATATTACCTAGAAAAAAGGGATGACCGCCTTTCTGCAGAAGGCTCTGAAGTGTCTAGGGCAAAAAATCTTATGAGAAAAGAACTGGAGTGGATGCGCAGACAACCCAAGGCCAGAGGCACAAAATCTAAATCGAGAATTGATGCATTTTACACGCTAGAAGAAAAAGCAAACAAGCGTCGAGACGAAAGTAGCTTACAGATTGCCGCAAAAGGAGCATACATAGGTAAGAAGATATTTGAAGCCAAAAATGTAAGCAAAAGTTATGGTGATATCAAAATAACAAATGATTTCAACTACCTCTTTACCCGTTATGAGAAAATGGGAATTGTAGGAAATAACGGTACGGGCAAGTCCACATTTATAAAAATGCTTCTAGGAGAAGTAAAACCAGACAGTGGAAGCTTTGAGATAGGAGAAACTATAAACTTCGGATATTATAGTCAAGATGGATTAAACTTTAACGACCAGACAAAAGTTATAGATGTTGTTACAAACATAGCTGAAGTTATAGATATGGGCGATGGAAAACATCTAACCGCATCGCAGTTCTTACTACATTTTATGTTCCCTCCCGAAAAACAACATAATTTTGTTTCTAAACTAAGTGGAGGCGAAAAAAGGAGGTTATATCTCTGTACCGTTTTAATAAAGAACCCTAATTTTCTTGTACTTGATGAGCCCACAAACGACCTTGACATTATAACTCTAAATATTCTTGAAGAGTATCTGGCAGGATTTAAAGGGTGCCTTATTGTGGTCTCGCACGACCGCTATTTTATGGATAAGGTTGTTGATCATCTCCTGGTGTTTCATGGAAATGCTGAGATACAGAACTTCCCGGGCAACTATACTCAGTTCAGAGAGTGGAAGTTAGAAAAAGATAAGGTTGAGGCTGAAGAAATAAAAGCCGAAAAAGCAGATAAAACTCTAAAGGCCACAACTGATCAAGGCGACAATAAAAATGAGAATAAAAAGAAATTGAGCTATCGCGAAAAGCAAGAATTTGAATCTCTTGAGAAAGAGATAGAAAGGCTAGAGAAAGAAAAGAAAAATATAACAACACAACTATCCTCGGGCACCTTGTCAAATGATGAGCTGCTTAACCACTCTAACCGTATAACAGAAATAATTGAGCTTATTGACGAAAAAACCATGCGCTGGTTGGAATTAAGCGAAATTTAGATTAAATATAATTCTACATTTTTTTTATCACACCATTGATATTAATTTTGCATGTTTTTTTAAACGAAAGTCGATGGAGTATAATGAATTATTTGCCCGTACCGAACTATTACTAGGTTCAGAAACGATGCGAGAAGTTGCCTCAAAAAGCGTAATCCTTTTTGGTGTTGGAGGAGTTGGCAGCTGGTGTGCAGAAGGATTAATCAGAAGTGGTATCACAAAGCTAACAATTGTAGATTCAGACAAAGTAGCAGTTGCCAACATCAACCGGCAACTTCCTGCCACCACCAAAACAGTGGGTATGCTGAAAGTAGAAGTTTTGCAAAACAGATTACTTGAAATAAACCCCGATGCAGAGATAACTTCAATACCCGAAATATATTGCCCTGAATCTGCAGAGTCATTCAATCTCAGTAAATACGATTATATAATTGATGCAATAGATTCACTTTCAAATAAAGTAGATCTACTATGCAGGGCCTCAGCAACTAATGCTGTTGTATTCTCATCTATGGGGGCGGGATTGAGGTTAGACCCCCAAAAAATAAAAGTAGCTGAATTTTATGAAGTACGTGGATGCAAACTTGCCGCCGCCCTAAGACGAAGGGTGAAAAAGGGTGAGAGCCTTAATAAACCCGTTCTATGTGTTTATAGTGAGGAGATCAACATAAACAATGGTGAAGATGCATTAGTTAATGCAGACGAAAACAGCAGCTTCAAAAAGGCACGCATAAACGGAACAATGGTTCAAGTAACAGCAGTATTTGGCTTCACTCTTTCGGGATTAGTAATGCAAGATATAGTAAATGGCAATTCTCATAAAACTTTAAGCTGATAGAACTTTCAATCAAAATGCTTAACTTTGTGCTATCAAACAGCAACTTCCACAAGAAAAGTAAACAATCATAGGTATGAACATCGAACACATTTTACAAGAAACAATAATCAGTGCAATAAGTGAGCTTTATGGTACTGTTGTAGATAAATCTCAAATAACACTGCAGAAAACAAATAAAGAGTTTAAAGGACATTACACCTTAGTAACCTTCCCACTCTTAAAAATTTCTCGTAAAAACCCCGAGCTCACCGCTCAAGAGATTGGCTCATACCTTTCGCAGCATTCTCCAATTATTTCTGAATACAATGTAATTAAAGGATTTCTCAACCTCACAATTACCCCAGAAACATGGCTTAAACTATTTCAAACTATAGATAGCAACACCAATTATGGCTTTACACCAGTAGAAGATGATGCACCATTATTTATGGTTGAATACTCTTCTCCAAACACAAATAAACCCCTGCATTTAGGTCACGTTCGCAACAACTTGCTAGGACATGCACTTAGCGAAGTACTGAAAGCAAATGGCAAGAAAGTAGTTAAAACCAATATTGTAAACGACCGTGGTATACATATATGCAAGTCGATGTTGGCATGGAAAAAATGGGGCAACGATGAGACACCTGAATCTACAGGTAAAAAAGGAGATCATTTAACAGGCGATTTTTACGTACTGTTTGATCAGAATTATAAAAAAGAACTTGCAGAACTTCAAAGCAAAGGTTTAACAAAAGAAGAAGCAGAAGAAAAGTCGGAACTAATGGTCGAAGTGCGTGAGATGCTTCGTAAATGGGAAGATAATGACGCCGAAACAGTTAACCTTTGGAAGATGATGAACAACTGGGTGTATGCCGGCTTTGATGATACATACAGAGAAATGGGAGTTTCATTTGACAAGATTTACTATGAATCAGAAACATACCTTGCGGGAAAAGAAGAGGTGATGCGTGGACTTAAAGAAGGTATCTTTTATCAGAAACCCGATGGTTCTATTTGGGTGGACTTGACTGCACATGGCCTAGATCATAAATTATTATTGAGGTCCGACGGAACATCGGTTTATATGACTCAAGATATTGGTACAGCAAAACTTCGATTTGATGATTACCAAATTAACAGGATGATATATGTAGTAGGAAATGAGCAGAACTATCATTTCCAGGTACTATCAATAATTCTTGACATGCTAGGCTTTGAGTTTGGTAAAGGGCTGGTTCACTTCTCATACGGAATGGTGGAGCTACCTGAAGGCAAAATGAAGTCGCGCGAAGGTACAGTTGTAGATGCTGACGATCTAATGGCCGAAATGATTGAAACTGCACGAGAGATGTCTCAGGAATTGGGCAAGCTAGATAATGCACCCCCTAAAGAAGTTGAAGAAATAAGTCGCATGATTGGATTAGGTGCACTTAAATATTTTATATTAAAAGTAGATCCTAAGAAAAATATGACCTTCAACCCAAAAGAATCAATAGACTTTAACGGCAATACAGGTCCTTTTATTCAATACACACACGCACGTATCCAATCGGTACTAAGAAAAGCCGAAGACCAAAAAATTGAAATTCCCGAGACTATTGATAAAACAATAAGTTTATCAGAAAAAGAAGAAGGATTAATTCAGCTACACGCAGAGTTTAAGTCAGTTGTTAAACAGTCGGGCGAAGAGTATAACGTATCATTAATAGCCAATTATATATACGACCTAGCCAAGGAGTATAATCAATTCTATCACGATCACACTATTCTTAAAGAAGAGAACAGCGACATACGTAACTTCAGGTTGCTGCTCTCAAAGAATGTAGCACTTACCATCAGTAAGGGTATGTCGCTGTTTGGAATAGAAGTTCCGGAACGAATGTAATTCTTGCTCCGGAACATTAAATAAATCTCACCTATAATCTCACTTTAGATAAAGTGAGATTAATTTTATGTGCTCAATATAATTGGTGCACTTTATTTTAAGTACTCCTTATTTAAGATACTTAGCTAAGAATCCTAGCATAGTACTATAAAAATCCATTCGGTTCTCTTCCCTATAGAAGCCATGCCCTTCATTATATTTTACCATATAAGGTACATCCATCCCTTTGGCACGTAGTGCAGTAACTATCTGATCAGACTCATTAATATTTACTCTTGGGTCATTTGCACCCTGCACAACATACACAGGTTTAATAATTCTATCGATTCTGTTAACGGGTGACACCTCTTTAGCTATTAAATTTTCTTCAGGATCATCAAGATCATACCAAATCTCTTTTACCATTTCGGTAAGAGGCTTCCAGTACTCGGGGAAAGAAGAGAAAAATGTTTCAATATTCGATACACCCACATAATTAACACCACAAGTGTATAAATCGGGAGTGTTAACCAATCCCATTAACGTTGCATAACCACCATGGCTACCACCATAAATGGCTATTTTATCTTTATCAACCCAACCTTGAGAAATTGCGTAATGCACACCATCCTCAACATCATCCATAACCTTACGACCAATTTGTTTAAATCCTGCACGTAAAAACTCTTTACCGTAACCCCCCGAGATTCTGAAATTCACCTGCAATGTTGCATAACCTCTGCTAGCAAAAAGTTGTGTTTCGGGATTAAAACCCCAAGAATCGCGAATTCCTTGCGGACCACCGTGAGGATTCACTACCATTGGAACTTTCTCTCCATTTAAAGCTGCCTTAGGAAGTGTGATATAGCCATGAATTGTTAAACCATCACGACTTTTAAAAGTGATTGGTCGCATCTCTGCCATATCTTCTTCTTTAAGTTGAGGCATCAGATCGTATAGAAGCGTAAACTCCTTCGATTTAGTATCATACTCGTAATATGTGCCATATAGCTTATCGCTCTGTAAGATAATAAGGAACTTATTTTCATCATCATCAAAATCTACAATTCCATAAATCTTACCAGGGAAATTGGTTTTAACACCTTTGTCAATCTCTTTATAAAGTTCACTAACAGGAATAATTTCCGACTTCTCACCCTCGTAGCTAAAATAATCTATTTCATAATTACGCTTACGAGATAATCCCATACCCGATACATCGTAATTTGCATTATGAAATAACTCTTTAATTTCTTTGTCGTTTTTCAAATCATAAAGTACAATTCTTATTTTATCACCATCTAAGTTGGTAACAACATAAGCATCATCGGTATCGGGAGTATTATAATTAAATGCGATAATTCCGAAACTATCATCCCAATTCATCTTTTTCTTCAGTTCAAACTCATTGGTATCACTGTTCTTATAATAAAATTCCATCTCTATTCCGTTTACCAACCTGGTATAACCTCTAAGATTGCCATCCTTGTCGAAATCATAACCTTGAATTGGGTTAAGAGGATCGTTGTTTTCGTACAACTTCTCAAGTTCTCCTGTTACAACATTAAGTTTAAACGGCTCAAAAACCTGAGGATTATCTCTGTTCATTGAAATAATAATATAATCCTTCTGATCTTTTAATAATGATAATATAGATGCCCTAACACCATCAAAAGGAGTTAGATTCAGAACATTTGTCCCATCAATATCAGCAGCGTAGATATGATAATTTTCATTACCACCATTATCCATAATATAAAACAGTCGGTTATCATTAACCCAGCCATAACCTTTTATCGGCTCTTCTTTCTCCTCTATTATACGCACAACCTCCTCTGTAGCAAGATCTTTAATATAAACATGGTTTTTTAAACCATCTTTCTCCATATACGACATATACTTACCATTTGGAGAAAGTTGAAAAGATGAAGCCTTTGGTCTGGCAAAATAATCGGCAACACTATACTTATAATCACCCTCATCAAAAGCAATAAGCGATTTTAGTTCCTCATCGGTAGAAACCAGATCCGGATTACCCGGCAACACGCTTTCGAATCTATTAAGTGTAAGGTCCAGTGACATCCCTGCCTGCTCATAAACACCTACAATACTATCGGCCACAAGCTCTCCGTTGTAAACGATTTGTGCCATAGAAACACCTAGTTTTACAGCATTACCATTCAGTTCTATTACATCTACAGGAATACCAACTGCCCCTTGTGCAGGAACATCCATCGTGCCAGCTAGTTCACCATCCTCATCTGTTATGTGAAACATAAGTTCCAGTTCCATACCCTGCACCACAAGTGTGCCCTTCCAATCGCCCGCTATACTTTGCGCTTTAATGCTCATAGTTGAAAATATTATTGCCAGTATTAAACCAGCACTTTTTATCAGTTTCATTTTTTATTTTGTTAGTGAATTAAAAATTAGTTTTCAAAAACAATACCATTAACATTTTACGAAACAAATGTAGTAATAATTTTAAAAAGTTGTGAATTACAAGGTCAATACTGTTTTAGTGTTGGACTCTGTATATTTGTTAGTTCGATAAAGTATTTTTGTTAGTTCAACATTATAAATCTTTTATTTCAAAACTAAATATATTTTTTGGCTTGATGTTAACTAAACCTGTCTTTTACCTTACCTTGCTCGGTTATAACCGAACGAGGTAAGAGCAAGGTATGGGTAAAGACAGAATAAGGTAAGTGCAAATAAGAGTAAATTAACAGTTTCTTTTTGGACTTCAAATTTAGAAATATGGTTTTGCAAATTCTAAAATTTAACTTAACATGGCACTTGAGAACAAAACCCTCCTCTTATTGTTATATCATATATCTAAACAAACAATATAAACTATATTTATCATGCACAAAGATATATTAGGGTTGCATCACGTAACAGCAATCTCAAATAACGCAAAAAAGAACCATCAGTTTTATACAGAAGTACTGGGATTGAGGATGGTGAAAAAGACAGTCAATTTTGATGACCCAAGCACTTATCACTTCTATTTTGGGGATGAGCAGGGATCCCCGGGATCAATAATAACTTTTTTTCCTTGGGAAGGTATAGGCAAAGGGATTAATGGTGTCGGAATGGCAACTCATACCGGTTACTCTGTCCCCGAAGGCAGTTTTGAGTTTTGGAAAGAGCGACTTTCAAAAGAGGGTATCACTTCAAGTGAAAGTGAGATTTTTGGCGAAAAGGTTCTTTCTTTTAACGATCCTGACGGAATGCAACTTCAACTAATAATTCCAAATAAGATTGATTCACGTGAACCATGGATAACCAATAGTATTTCGCCAGAATTTGCAATAAGAGGTTTTCATAATGTTACACTCACATTAAGGTCGGCTGATGCTACTTCTAAGGTGCTTACAGACATTCTCGGTTATTCATTAAAAGAGCAGAAAGGTAATCGCTACCGCTTTGAGACTGATACTATTGATACAGCCAATATTATAGATATTATTGAAGATGAAAATGCTCCAGTGGGTCGTAATGCCGCCGGTACTAACCATCATATCGCATTTAGAGTAAAAAATGATGATGTTTTGATGGAGGTTCGCGAACGGGTTGTGGCAGCGGGATTAAGTATTACTCCTAAAATCGACAGAGACTATTTCTTTTCATTATATTTCCGCGAACCGGGTGGTGTGCTTTTTGAAGTTGCTACTAATAATCCAGGCTTCACGGTTGATGAGCCTCTTGAAAGTTTAGGATCTGCATTGAAGTTGCCTACTCAATATGAAAATATGAGAAGTAAAATTGAAGCTGTATTACCAAAACTATGAGCAAGCTGATTTCTGGAATTCACCATGTAACAGCAATTTCTGGAGATACTCAAAGAAATATTGATTTCTACACCGGGGTTCTTGGACTTTACTTGGTGAAACAGACAGTAAACTTCGATTATCCTGAAGTTTATCATTTTTATTTTGGTGATAAGCAAGGTACACCGGGAACTATAATGACCACCTTTCCTTATGGTGAAGATGCAAGAATGGGCAGACATGGAAAAGGAAAGATAAGCACTACCGCATTTTCTGTACCATATCTTTCATTAAATTATTGGTTAAAAAGACTTGAGCATTTTCAAATCTTATATAAACATCCTCAAGAGAGGTTTAGTGGCAGTGAAGTGGTAGTTTATTTTGAAGATCATGATGGAATGGGAATTGAATTGATTTTTAATGATGCGGACAATCGTGAGCCTATTACAAATGGATCAGTTCAAAGTGAGTATGCAATACTAGGAATTCACCATGTTGAACTATGGTTAGAAAGCTATGAGCTAACAGCTGCATTACTTACAGAACAACTAAATCATAAACTTATAAGTGAAAGTTCTGGCACATTACGATTTGGAGTAGAGAACAGTCCGGGAAAGTTTGTAGATTTATTAGGTATGCCCAACTCTATGAAAGGATTAGAAGGAAGAGGAATGGTGCATCATGTAGCCTTTTCAACATCAGATGAAATTAAACTCAAGGGGTTAAAAGAGAATTTACTTTCTTACGGAATAGCTCCCACAAGTGTTAGAGATCGCAATTATTTCAAATCGATATACTTTAATGAGCCTGGTGGTATTCTTTTTGAAATAGCAACTGAAAATCCAGGGTTTGCAGTTGATGAAGATCCTGATAGATTAGGACAGTCATTAAAACTCCCCCTTCAATTTGAAGAAACAAGATCTTCTATTGAAAAGAAATTGATTAAGTTTAATTATAATCCAACAGAATTTAAATTATTACAATGAGTCATAATATAGATATTAAATATGCTGGAATACTTTTAGAAAGTGCTAAAAAGGCATTAATAATGCTTCACGGCAGAGGAGCAACCGCCGAGAGTATACTAACTCTTGCCGACCATTTGAATGTTGCGGAGTATGCTTTATTGGCACCCCAAGCAACAAATAACACATGGTATCCCTACTCTTTTATGGCACCTGTTGAAGAAAATGAACCATGGTTAAGTTCTGCAATCGATATAGTGAAACAGACCGTTAATAAAGTGTTGCAATCGGGTATTAAATCTGAGAACATATATTTCTTGGGATTCTCACAAGGGGCGTGTCTTGCAACAGAATATACTACTCGCAATGCTCAGAAGTATGGAGGTGTTGTAGCTTTTACGGGTGGACTAATTGGTAAGGAGATAAACAGAAACAATTATAGTGGTGATTTTGAACAAACTCCTGTGTTTTTTGGCACTAGCAATCCCGACTTTCATGTGCCTGTTGAAAGGGTATATGCTTCTGCAAATATTGCTCGTGAGATGAATGCAAGTGTTACTGAGAAAGTATATGAAAACAGGGGGCATACTATATCTGAAGATGAAATAAAGATAGTCAATAGCATTATTTTTAAGTGATTAGCAGCAACTTCTATTTAAACAAAATACTATGCTTAATATTTAAGTGACTAATAACATATATTAAATCAACAGTGAAATGAAGGTTACAAGAGTTTACAGTGATGAAAATGGCGATTCTCAGTTTGAGGATGTTGATATAGAACTATTTAACAATGGAGAAATTGGTCAACTCTCTGAAAATATTGATGTGAAATCGCTACAATTTAGAAAGGTTTCGCCCGATTATGATTATGATTTTCATCACGCGCCTCAAAGACAATATATAGTTTTGCTTGATGGTGGTGTTGAAATTACAACTTCACTTGGAGAAACTCGTCAGTTTCAAACAGGCGAAATTCTTCTTATGGAGGACACCACAGGCAAGGGCCATAAGACTAAGAATTTAGAGAGGCGTGAGCGCACTTCAATCTTTATTCATTTGAAGTGAGTTCGGAGTTGGTTACGTCATTAATATATTTAACATAAGCAATACTGTCTCCGTTGGGAGACCAACTATGAACATTTAATGACCCCTGACCGCCATAAAACACGGGGGTTATGTCTAATGTCTCTTTTGTTTCTACATTCAGCATTCTTAGTTTTACATCTTTACCAAAGGGATGCCCTCCATTTTGGTCCTCAAGATATGATATATAAACAACATCTTTATTATTAGGTGCAGGGTGTGGAAACCAATTATCAAATTCGTCGAACGTTAATTGCGTTTGCTCACTTCCATCAGGTTTCATTCTGTAAATATGCATTCTGCCAGTACGGTTGCTATTAAAATATATCCATTGGCCATCGTAACTATATTCTGGTCCATCGTCTAACCCTTCGGCATCGGTTAGCCTAATCTCCTCATCTGTTATAACACGTGATTTGTAAACATCCCACTCTCCATTTCTCATGGCACAATATGTAACCCATTGGTTATCTGGACTTACCCCATGCCAATAACTAGGATAATTTGCTGTTATTAATCTAGGTACACCACCCGAGGCAGGTAAAATAAATATTCTGGAATTACCGCCTGGAGAACTTACTCTTGAGTCGTTGTGACTAATTATTAGCCACTTACCGTCAAATGATAGTCCGTGATCATTATTGCAATTATCTGCAAACCCAGTGTCTATAACACCAAGATTCTTGCCTTTTAGAGATATTTTTTCAAGCTTTCCTCCAGAATTTATAATTAAAAACTTACCATCTCTTGACCAGTTGGGTGCCTCGAAATGACGTTTTTCTCTTAGAATGACCTTCTCTTTTCCTGTCCTTACGTTTAATAGAATCAATTCACTCTCAATGTTTTGTTGCGTTTGTCCTATTATAATAAACGAGGAAATGACTAACGACAATAAAGTTAAATATAGACATCTCATAATTTTATGGCTTTAAACTTAAAATAAACCTATTGCTAAAAGAGTTATTTAAAATGCAGACTTCTAGTATCAAAGATAATAAATTACAATTGAGTTGGATACTGATGTGAGCTTAATTTTCTAAGAACCAAATATTTTTGTAAATTTGTTAAAATGTACATCAATCAATAAATAATGTGTATGAATTTCAGCGATCCCTACAAATCCGCCATGGAATTTGCAACAAATACTGATAGAAATATCTTTATTACAGGTAAAGCGGGTACTGGCAAAACTACTTTCCTTCGCAATTTTCGTGAACAGACAAACAAGCAAATTGCAATTGTTGCACCCACCGGTGTAGCAGCTATAAATGCGGGGGGAACTACCATACACTCGTTCTTTCAACTACCATTTACACCTTTCAAGCCCACGCCCGAATGGCAGTCGCAGCTCATATCTCAAATTAAAATGAGTAAAACTCGCCGCAATGTTATACGTGAACTTGAAGTGCTTATTATTGACGAAATTAGCATGGTGCGTGCAGATGTATTAGATGCAATTGATGTAGTACTGAGAGCTATACGTCATAGGCGGAATGAACCATTTGGAGGTGTGCAGGTGATATTAATTGGCGATATGCACCAACTTTCTCCGGTTGCCAAAACTTATGAGTGGAGTATAATATCGGATTATTACAAAAGCGTTTATTTTTTCGATAGTCACATAATTCAGAATAATCCTCCATTATATCTGGAGTTTGATAAAATATATAGGCAATCTGATGATCAATTTATCAAAGTATTGAATGAGGTTAGAAATAACTCTCTTTCAGTAGAAGGTGCTAACTTGCTTAAAAGTAGATATAACCCCAATTTTACTCCAACTGCCGACGATCATTATATAACTCTTACAACGCACAATTACAGTGCTGATAATATAAACAGAATTGAGCTGGATAAACTTACAACCCCTATTCATAAATTTCATGCAAAAGTAAATGGAACCTTTCCAGAAAATGCTTTTCCTCTTGACCAGGTTCTTGAATTAAAAGAGGGTGCCAAAGTGATGTTCATTAAAAATGATACAGAAACTCCACGAAGGTTTTATAATGGTAAGATAGGTGTAGTTAGTTCAATTAATGACGATATTATTACCGTAGAATGCCCCGGCGATGCTTATGAAATAACAGTATCTACACTAACTTGGGAAAATATACGCTATAATACCAATAAAGAAACAAATACAATTGAGGAAGAAATTATTGGCACTTTTGAGCAAATTCCATTGCGTTTAGCTTGGGCAATAACAATTCATAAAAGTCAGGGACTCACATTTGAAAAGGCTGTTATAGATGCTGATAAAGCTTTCTCGCCCGGTCAGGTTTACGTTGCGTTGAGTAGATGCAGATCGATAGAAGGAATAGTTTTGAAAAGCCTTATCAACTCACAGAGTATTAGTGTGGATAAACAGGTAATAGATTTCTCATCATTAAAGCCCGATGAAGCATATGTTAATCATGAATTAGAGCGAGCTCGTAAAGAGTACAAGGTCTCAATGCTACTCCATTTATATGATTTTAATCAAATAAATTATACTGCAAAGTCATGGTATAAGGCAACAAATGGAGAGGAGCCATCATTTAATGAGGAGACAATACCATTTATAAAGGAGATTAATAAACAATTAGAGCATATTAATGAGATAGGGGATAAATTCAGAATTCAACTAAAGCAAATCTCCGGCAAAGAGAATGTAGACACTCAGTTTCTTACAGAAAGGTTGTCTTCATCCTCAACTTACTTTACCGAAAAGCTAGAAATACTAATGAACTCATTAAAGAAATCGCCTGCTACAACAGATAGCAAAACAAATGCTAAGATATATGATGAGGCTATTTCGACAATATATACAGAGGTTGCTTTAAAAAAACATCTAATTAGTGTTACATATAATGATTTTAGTGTGGAGTTATATTATCAATCGCGCAATAAATTTAAGATGCCCGATTTCAATGTAAAGTCTTATAGTAGAGGCAAGACCAGTGTGCAATTGAAATCAAATCACCCCGATTTGTTAAACGAACTCGTGCAGATTCGCAACTACATAAGCGAGAATGAAAATCTGCCCCCATATATAGTTGCTCAAACAAAAACGCTTGTGCAGATGGCCGATTATATGCCTGAGACTGAAAAAGATCTGCTTAAGATATATGGCTTCGGCAAGAAGAAGCTTGAACGGTTTGGCGCTCAGTTTCTTGAGGTAATAAACGATTATATATCAGAAAACGATTTGCAATCTGAGATGTTTAATTTTAATAAATAGAAATAATGAACTATCTCGCTCATATATATTTTTCAGGAACAAACCGTAGAGTGGCCGTTGGCAATTTCATAGGAGATTTTGTTAAAGGGAAAAGTTATGAAAAGTACCCTTCTAATTTTCAAAAAGGAATTCTATTACACAGAAAGATAGACCATTTTACCGATACCCATCCTATATTTCGTGAGACCGTGGATTTAATTCGTCCCTCTTTTGGGCGCTATTCAGGAATAATGGCAGATATGTATTACGACTACCTGCTTGCATCTAACTTTGATCGATACAGCAACGGCCTAAGCCTCGGCAAATTCTCCCGTAATTTCTATCTTTCGGCACTGATATACTACAGGTGGTTGCCTAAAAAGGTGAAAGGGTTTATTTTCCATTTTATAAGAACCAACCGACTAGAGGAATATGCCACGTTTGATGGACTGCAATATTCACTCAAAATTATGTCTGTTTACAATAGCTCGGCAATTAATCCCACCCTTGGAATTGAGGTGTTAGCCGCCAACGAAATAGAGTTAAGAAGGCTTTTCGAGATATTTATGAAGGATGCGCAGAAAGAATTTCCTCATCAAATATAATACTGCTTTGCTAATCTGTTAATAATATTCTATTTAACATATGATCATTTTCCACAAATCAGATAATAACACCCTTTAAAAAACGGGAACACCTTTATAAAAGTGCTCCCGTTTATATAAAATCCTGTAGAGGATTGTTTAATTTATTTATTTGGAGTTTCCCAAACCTTTGTTTGTGTACAAACAATATTTGCAGTCTGGTCACCCAATTGCAACATAAACTCACCCTCTTCTAAAGTCCATTTACCCTTCTCGTTTACAAAAGCTAGGTCTTCGCCTTTAATATCAAAGGTAACAGTTTGTACCTCTCCAGGCCTTAGAGACACTTTTTCAAATCCTCTTAGCCTACGAACATCAGGAGACAAAGAAGCAATCAAATCGCTGCTGAACAGCAATACCGACTCTTTTCCATTTACTTCACCAGTGTTAGTAACGTCTACAGAAACTCTAATAATATCATCTGATGTAAAGCTACTCTTATCAACAGATATATTTGAATAGCTGAAAGTAGTATAACTTAATCCAAAACCAAATGGAAATTGAACCGATGTTTGTGCTCCATAATCATATGCACCCTCCATTTTACCTTCTATATTTTGTCCTGGTTTATGATCATAAGTGATTAAACCCTGCTCAAATTTTGGATATGTATATGGAAGTTTACCACTAGGATTAATATCTCCACTTAAAATATCAGCTAATGCATCGCCACCAAAGTTGCCAGGAAGATAAGTCTGTAAAATTGCAGCAGCACCTGGTTCTATTCTTTCAATTAGGCGGGGGCGACCTTCATTTAATACTAATACTACTGGTTTACCTGTTTTTTGTAATGCCAAAGCAAGGTTAGTTTGATTTTCAGATAATGCAAGCTCATCGAGATTACCCGGTGTTTCGCAATATGAGTTTTCTCCAATACAAAGTACTATATAGTCGACACCCGATGCAGCCCTGACAGCTTTTTCTATTTCAGGCTCATTCTCTTCATAATATTGCCCTTCCATATTATATGTAACACCTGGCTCATAAAGAACATTAGAGGCTCCAAATTTATTTTGCATTGCTTCTAAAATTGTATTGTATTGTTCCGCAAACTCCTCCGTCTTTTCGCCCTGCCAAGAATAGCTCCATCCTCCATTGAGAGTGCGCATTGAGTTGGCATTGGGTCCTGCAACCAGTATACGGCTATTGGCACTTATGGGTAGAACATCACCCTCATTCTTTAACAAGGTGATTGATTCGTCGGCAGCATACTTAGCTAAATCCTCATGCTCCGTACTTCCGAAATCAGGATATTCACTTCTAGACCAGTATGGTTTTTCAAAAAGACCAAGTCTGTATTTCAAGCGTAAAACTCTTCTTACAGCATCATCAATTCGTGCTTGCGATACTTCACCTTCCTCAACAAGTTCTAGTAATGTAGTACAAAAAGCAAGATTATATGGCTCCATTACCATATCAATACCTGCATTAATTGCTGCTTTCACTGCACCTTTATAATCCTCTGTAGTATAATCTCTTGAATATAAATTCTGAACATCGGCCCAGTCGGTTACAATTACACCATCAAAATTAAGATCCTCTTTAACCCATTCTGTCATCAATCTGTAATCAGCATGTGTTGAAACTCCATTTATGATACCTGAATTAACCATCAGCGATAATGCGCCACCCTCTACAATTGCTGCTCTAAACGGCTCAAAATGCTTCTCACGCAGCTCAATTTCACTAATAACTGCTGGTGTGCGGTCTTTACCTGATACAGGCACTCCGTATCCCATAAAGTGTTTTATGCATGCGGCAAGATTACTATTATGCACATTGTTTTTATTATCTCCTTGATAGCCTCGCACCGCGGCCACACCCATTTCAGCATTCAGGTAACTATCTTCACCATAGCTCTCCCATTGTCTAGACCATCGTGCATCTCTACCAATATCCATTGTTGGTGAAAACACCCATGGAGTATTGCTTGCTCTTGTTTCATAGGCAGTTATATGTGCTCCCTCTTTAACTATTTCGCGATTGAATGTTGCAGCCATCCCAATCTCCTGAGGAAAAAATGTTGCGCCTGCCGTATAAGTAGCGCCATGAATAGCATCAATTCCATAAATTATAGGAATACCTGTTTCTTCAATTGCTCTTTTTTGAATTGTGGATATTATATATTCCCACATTTCGGTGGTTTGTGCTCTTGTATTGCTCGCATTAAGTATTGACCCAACTTTATACTTACCAATAACCGTATCAAGCATAACAGGATCAATTTCAAAAGGCTCATCGCTAAAAAAAGCATTACCCCCTTTACCAACTATATCCACTGTAAATTGCGACATTTGCCCAATCTTTTCCTCGATTGTCATTTGAGCTATGATGCTATCGATCTTGCCCTCTATGGCAGGATCTAGACTTTTTCCCACTCTACCATTTCCAATATTACATGAGAATATAAATGGCAATAATAAGATTAAAATATTATACTTCTTCATAAATTATTACTTCCTACATTTTATTACAATTGCCTATTTTATTTACAATTGTTTACTTTTGATATACCCTCACATAATCAATCTCATAAGTTGCGGGCAATGCCGATTCATCAACTCCTTGAGCTCCTCCCCAGTCTCCTCCCCAAGCAAGATTTAGTTTTAAATAAAAAGGAGAGTAAAATGGCCATGTATGTTTATTACCTGTTCCATCATTATCAAATCTGAAATACTCAACACCATCAACAAAACCTTTTATGTATTCTGCTGTCCATTCAACAGCGTAGATATGAAACTCAGTCTCTGCATTCTCAATATTCTTTGTGCCAGTTTTCTGAGTGCCAATTGAATGATAGTACGATTGCGTATGAATAGAAGAATGTACAACATTCTTATTAAAACCAACATACTCCATTATATCAATCTCTCCATCCAAAGGCCATGAATTGAAATCTTTAGGCATCATCCAGAAAGCAGGCCATGTGCCTTTACCACCCGGAACTCTTAATCTGGCTTCAAAATAACCATATGTCCAAGCTTCAATTGTGTTAATTCTTGCTGAAATTATATCACTCCCACTTTTTTGAGCAATTATTTTCAATGTACCATCGTGAATTGCCGCAACAGTATCATTTCCACGAAACCCACCAACATAAGTCTGAAGCTCATTGTTTACTGCACCTTTAGGTAGATTTTCGTACCACCACTTTTCCGTATCAGGAAGTGCAGGCTTGCCACTGCTTGTTCTTTCTGCGTTAAACTCTTCATTCCATACCATTTTATACCCCGATGGCACATAGTCTTCAATTTCACCAGCACCCTGAACAACACTGTATTTATGGTTGTATTCACCCGATACAAACAGCAGCTCAGCCGTTCTGGCCTCCTCAACACTATTCTTCGCTGCGGTTACTTTTACAACAGTTTGTCCATTTCCACCACTATTGGGAGCAATTGTACACCAATCTTGGTCAGATGTAACCGTCCAATTACCATTAGCATCAACTATTATGCTTTTTGTATCCCTTGACGAATTAAAGTTTAATGATGCAGGAGACATCTCCCATTTTATCACCACTTCGGCCTCGGGAGCATTAGGAAGCGGACTATCACTACCACCACATGCGGCGAGCATGATTGCCAGAGATATTAAGATTGTGTTCATTTTTATCATATAGATTAGGGGAATTTAAAAAAGAGATTAGGAGATATATAAAAGAGAGAGTTATGAATATGTAAAAGATAGACTAGTGAATAGATAAAATATTGAGGCTGCTAAATTTCATTCTAACAGCCTCAATAAATCATTTTAATTATTTGTTGAATTCAAAATCATCAAGATAGAAGAATCCCGATCCTCCGTGACCTTCAGCTCCAAACTGAATTACAATACGGTCGTAATCTTCTCTACCAGCAACATCAGAGAAATTGAACTCAAGCTCATGCCACTTGTTTAGTTCAAGATCAGCTTTCACTATTTCGGTTTGTCCTTCCCACGGAGCAGGATGGTCGCTATCTTGAAGTTTAATTGCCAGTTGAGGCAATAACTTCTTGTTGGCAATCCAATCCCCTGCCACAGCATTTTCTGTAGAATAATCATTGAAAGAAGGTATAAACACCTTCACTCTAATCTTATTTTGGGTAGTTAGATCGAATTTATAATTTGGAGCAGTGAATGACAAGTTGCTATAAAATCCGTTAGATTTCCAGTAACGAAAAACATTCAATGATTCGTTTATAGGAAGTGGCACAGGGTTACCAATTACAGCACTCTTAGCAGCACCGCCCATATCGTCCTGGCTTAACACAAGATATTCATCACCTTCAAAGTCTTCGAATAGAGGTACTGCTTTTAATGTTTTAGGTGCAGGAGGAGCTTCAACATTTAGCTCTTCTAGAGTATAAACAAATACCCAATCTTGACTTTCAACAGTATTGTTTGCTCTTAATGCCATTACTTCCTCAGTCTGATATATAATTTCATATTCTTGAGTACCGGCATAGTAACCCA
The DNA here is from genome assembly GCA_015478775.1 of Fermentimonas sp. GTDB lineage: Bacteria > Bacteroidota > Bacteroidia > Bacteroidales > Dysgonomonadaceae > Proteiniphilum. Next base: position 753,058 of record JADMKP010000007.1, read on the forward strand.
TATATGCATTTCCAGATAAAGTTAGAACAGGATATTCGCCAGACTCTTCAAGTGAGAAAGTATATTCACCTCCTGAATATGTAAACATAGCGTCATCACCACTTGTTGCATGCACGTTAAAACCGCCCACACTTGCTGAACTTGCAACCCTTCCATATCCTTCATTACCATCTTTCTCTATTATTAGCTGCACGCCATTTTGAATAAAGGTGAATTTTGAAGAATACATCTCCTGATCAGCTTTTTCATTAGGACCAGCTGCCCACCATTCTTGGCTGCGAGAACCTTGGGGTCCTAAGCCCATATGTCCGTTAACATTAAATCCTGCTGCTTTAACCTCAGCTGCAAAATTATTGTATTGATCAAAGACCCAAGTCTTACCCTCGGCATTATCAGCACCACCAGTTAAGTTATTATATGCAGGTGTATCTACCAGACTAAAATCGTTCACAGAAAAGTTTACCACAATACTCCTTTTGGCTACAGATCCGTTAGCCGAATGAATAGAAAGAGTAACAGTATATTCTCCTGCAAAAGGATAAATACCAGTTGCAGTTGGCCTGCTTCCAGAAGCGCCATTGCCCAAATCCCAGCGTATTGCATAAACACCGTCACTTGGCAAGTCTGTTGTGTTTGTGTACGTTATTACGTTATCACTATTAGGAGAAACAGACTGTGTAAATGACACCATATCATCTGTTATAGTTGGCACCTTCGAAAGGGAATAATCATCCATCTCTTGTGGACTACATGCCGATATAGCAACAAGCAGCATTAATATCCACGATAATTGTTTTATTATATTCATCATATTATTTTCAATTTAAAGCAATTTGCTCAACAATCATTATTAATTATATCCCGGGTTCTGCTGCAATGCAAACTCGGTACCTGCAGTTCTGTCTATTTCCGACTGTGGAATAGGCAAATACTTCCAGTTATCATTCCAAGTGCGCACACTATTGTACTCAGGCAAGTTTTCAGTTAGAATTGAAGTATCACCCCATCGAACTATATCCCAGAAACGCATTCCTTCACCAACAAATTCACGCCTGCGCTCAAGCTTAATGTTGTCGGCAGTTGCAGGAATTGGGTTTGAAGTTCCAAAAGCACGCTCGCGTACCATATCAAGGGCAGCTTGCGCTGTTAATGAACCTACGGGCGACTGTCCATGCATTACAATCATCTCGGCATAGTTTAACAGTGTCTCTGCATAACGGAACAATCTGATATTGTTAGCATAGTTTAAATCGACGTCACCTTGAGGATTATATCCCATACGAGCAGCATACTTTGCCATGAATAGACCAGTATCTTGAAAACGCACCGAGTAATTATCTGGGCTAAATCTATTTATAGAACCTTCGCGACGGCTATCACCCTCTTCATAAATATCCCAAGTAGTTTGACGAACAGGTCCAAATCCCCATCCACCTTTAAAGTCTCCCAATTTACTTCCACCTATAAGCTCACTTGGAGAAATAAATGCAGGAAGGTTTGTTCCGTAGCCCTGCCATCCATTATCCCAAATCTTACCTTCTGGAAGATGATTCACTTCAAAAATAGATTCTTTGCTAAACTCATTTTGGTCTAACCACATATCAGCAAAATCCTCAAACAGCTCAAATTCATTACTATTAATTATCTCTGCCATATCTGCAGTAACCTCTGCATATCTGCTTTGATCTTTCTGATACATAACAACACGAGCTTTAAGCATAAGTGCAGTTGCTTTATTCACTCTACCCAAATCACTTCCAGTAGAATTCATATCTAACCAACCATCAGTTGTAGCTACATCAATATCTTCCATAATCTCAGCATACACCTCATCAGCAGTATACTGTCTTGTCATATAAGGAGCTTCGGTCAATGGTTCTTCAAAATAGGGTACATTTCCCCAAAATTTCCATAACCAATGAGTATAGTATGCACGAAGATAATGAGCCTCGGCCTTATATTGATTAAGTTTATCCTCATCCACATCAACCGCATTCTCACAAGCACTTATGGCATTATTGCTTCGTGCAATTCCTGTAAAGAAGATACTCCACAACCCATCAAGCGATTGCTGAGGAGTTGTAGTATATAAAGATAAGAGATAAAGTTGATGCTGGTCTCCCGCATCACCACCACCCTTAAAAATATCATCAGAGCGCAGATCCGACATAAATGGAATACTGCTATAATTCTGAGCGGCATAACTATCAAACAGCATAATCTGATATGTTGATGCAAGGTTAGCTAAAATTGCTCCCTCATATGCAGGCGCACCCGCCTCTTGTTTCTCAGTGGATGAAGCACTCAGGAAATCGTCACTACATCCGTTCACTCCTAAAATAAGGAGAGCTGTTACGAGTATATATATTGTTTTTTTCATTTGTTTGAAATATTAAGATTAGAATGTAATGTTAGCTCCAACCGAAACTGTTCTAGACTGAGGATAGATACCACGGTCTATACCAATAGTAGTGTAACCTCCCGAAGCAATCTCAGGATCAAAACCATCATAAGAAGTAAATGTGAATAAGTTATCTGCCGATACATAAACTCTCAATCTTTGAACAGCAAATCTTCTGGTAACATCAGCAGGCAGAGTATATCCTAACTGAGCCGATTTAAGTCTCATATAAGACCCATCTTTTACATATAAATCAGATGAACGCCAGTTACCGTTAGGATTGGCAGAAGTCATTCTTGGAATATGGTTAGATGTTCCTTCACCATGCCAGCGATCTAAGATCCATGCCGGACGGTTATTCAAAGGAATATCACCACGTTGCGAGAAGTCGTAAACATCATTACCAATAGTTCCCTGAAAGAAAAGATTCATATCAAGACCTTTCCAATCGGCCGATAATGTAAGTCCATATGTCCAGTCGGGCATACCTTTACCAATCTTTGTTTTATCCGCATCACTAATAACACCATCATTATTAAGATCCACAAAACGAACATCACCAGGTAAAGCAGCAGCTTGAAGTTTCTCACCATCAGCACTTGTATGTGCTTCAACCTCAGCTTGATTTTGGAAAATGCCATCAGTTACAAATCCGTAGAAGTATGGAAATACCTCACCATTCATACCCTTCACATAACTTCCAACACCCGATGCTCCGGCGCTCTCATAAATTTGTTCACCTGTTTCGTTACCCAAATTGATAAGCTTATTCTGTAAGTACGAAGCATTTGCTGTAATAGAGTAATTAAAATCACCAATATTATTAATCCAGCCAGTTTCAAATTCAATACCCCAGTTCTCCATATCACCAACGTTTGCAATAGGAGCACCAATACCCACATAAGAAGGAATTGGCTGATACATCAACATATCTATAGTCTGTTTCTTAAAATAGTCTACAGAAAATGTAAGAGCACTTCTCAAAAAGCGAGTATCAATACCGATGTTAATCTGCGAAGACTCTTCCCATTTAACATCCGGATTAGGAATATATCCCGGAGAACTTCCATACTGCATCTGTCCCGAATTCTCTCCAACTTTACTAAGATCTTCAACAACATCATAACCACCACCAAAATAGTAGTTCTGACCACCATTCATAAGAGAAGTATAAAGGAACTGTCCAATCCGGTCGTTACCATTCTTACCCCAACTAGCACGAACTTTCATATAATCAAACCACTCGGGTCTGCCACCCATAAACTCTTCGTTAGTAACATTCCAACCAGCAGAGAAAGAAGGGAAAACACCCCACTTATTACCTGGTCCAAAAACTGAAGAACCATCACGACGAACAGTAGCCTGAACCATATACTTCTCGTCATAGTTATAGTCTATCCTACCAAAATAAGAAGCCCTTGCGGTGAAGTTATAACCACCCGTTCCTCCCCATACACGCTCATCTTTTGGATCGGCAATAGCATAATTTATATTAGCCTTACTAGGATCATTCTCTAGCAAATCCCTATCATTTCCACCTAAATTACGATAGCTGTATTTAGAAGCCGATTGCCCCAATACAAATGACAAGTTATGAACATCTTCAAAAGACTTATTGTAAGAGAAATAATTCTCAACCTGCCATGTATAACCTCTGTTCATTTCACTCTGAACAGTACTAAACTGCTGGTCTTTACCTTGAGTAGCTAAGAAATATGGGAAAGAATAAGCATCGTATCCCCAGAAAGCCATGTCGAAACCATAACTGCTTCTGAATTTCAATTCAGGTATAATAGTAAGCTCTGCCCATAAAGATCCAACCAGCTTGTCAGAATTATTTAAACCAGCAGTAGGCTGATGCAACATGCCCACGGGGTTTGCAATTTCCTGAAAACCAGATGGAGGTATAGAAAACACCCTATCACCATTACGTACAGCATGAGGATATTGCGCTAAAATAGAAGCAGAAGTCGCTTCATCAGCATAAACAGGCACAAGAGGAGAGAACGAAAGTGCACTACCTAAAATAGAACCATACTCAGAGTTAGTTTCAATACCGGTAGATTTATCTCTCGAGTAACCCACATTAACCCCAAGATCAACATTATTTAAAAACGATCTCTCAAGAGTTTCAAATATATTATAAGTAGAGTTTGAGCGTAAACTATAACGACTATAATTAGATCTGTCGAAATTACCCCCAACAATACCCGCTTGATCAAAATAACCAAAAGAGAGGAAATAGCTGGCCTTTTCAGTACCACCCGAAACGCTTACCTGATGATTCTGAACAGGTGCATTAAAATAGAATGTTTCCTCTTGCCAGTCCGTGCCGTTACCTGCAGAAGACATTTGCTCGGCGTTGAATAAAGGCAGGTTGCCATCATTCAATCTCGATTCATTCATGATAACCATATATTCGCCGGCATTCAAAATTTCTCTTTTCTTCCATGGATTTTGCCAACCATAGCTAACATCATAATTGATAGTTGCTTTACCTGTTGCACCCTTCTTTGTAGTAACAAGAATAACACCGTTAGCAGCACGCGATCCATAAATTGCAGCAGAAGCAGCATCCTTAAGAATTTCAACCGATGCAATATCAACAGGATTAAGGTAGCTAATACCACCACCAACTTCCATTCCGTCGACAATATATAAAGGCTCACTATTATTAATTGTACCAATACCTCTAATCCTAACTTTAGAGTCGGACCCTGGTTGTCCCGAGCTTTGAGTAATCTGCACACCCGATACCTTACCTTTCAGAGCATCCTCAACGCGCGTTGGGCGAGTAACATTAAGCTCCTCAGCAGTTACCTGACTAATAGCAGCTGTTACAACACTCTTACGCTGAACACCATAACCCACTACAACCAACTCATCAAGTAGCTCAGAATCCTCACTTAACCTTACATTCAATGATGTTTGATTAGATATAGTAAACTCTTGATCAACATATCCAATAAACGAGAATCTTAAAGAAGAACCTCTTGGAATAATCATACTATAATTACCATTTACATCAGTAACAGTACCAATAGTAGTGCCCGGAACCACAATATTAGCACCAATAATAGGTTCCCCCTCATCGTCTAATACCGTTCCCCTAAGTGTAACCTCCTGCTGTTGCCCTTGACCCACCTGATTAGTAGCCTGAGGCCTATCAAAAATATAAATCTTATTGTCCCTGACCTCATATCCAATATTTCTGGAAGTCAGCAACTCATTTAAAACCTGCGATAAATCAGCATCCGTTACATTAATAGATACTGCATCACTTAAATCCACCGCTTCCTTGCTATATGCCAAGGAATAATCTGTCTGTTCAGTTATACTTTCCAAGACAGTTCTCAAATTTTGCCCACTAAAATTCAGACTAACCTTTTGCGCAGAGCTAAACATAGTGCTCAACACAAAAAGTGTAATCAGAAATGTAAAGCGCTTTCTAGTTGGAAATCTTCCCATGGTTGTTTGTATTACATGTTAAATTAATAATTAGGTTTCTCTCTCAATATTATTTTATCGAGTATCTAACTATTGACACAGGAGATTATAAAAAGTATTAGTAAAAGTTGATTTTTAACAATTTAAATATTTATTTTAATATACAAACATAGATCAGAAGCGCTTCACATTGATTTTACGCTCTTTTACGGCAATCTCAAAATCGTCGAGTTTTGATAATTTTGTTGCCTTTATTTAATTAATCATCTGTTTTCTGTGCAAAGAACTTCTTTACGTTTATTTGTCTCGTTTTCACAACAATATCAAATGGCTCCAATTTCACAACTCCACCACCTTCAATAATAAAGCCTTTCACCGTATTTTCAATTTCTGTGTGCTCAGGAAGAGTTCTCACATCCAATGTAATAGAGTATTCACCTGTTGGGAGGAAAGTAATGAAGTTGCCCTGACCATCTGAAACAGCCGTCTGCCTCAGCTTCCCATCATTACTAGTTATAGTAAATCTGAACCCTTCATTTCTTTGTTTTATTTCAATACTATTCTCACCCACTATATAACGAATACTACCTTGCAAAGTGCCGCTCTGTCGCAACGGTATCTCTACACTCGTTTTGTAGCTATTAACCTCAATTTCCTGACGGCTAAACGACCACTCACCGGCCTGTAACTGCTTCACATCATAACTACCAAAAGGCACCGAACTATATTTCACCTCCCCTTTCTCACCAGAGATAAAAGCCTTACGATCAATCTCAACCAAATAACCCTCAGCTGGCGCATCGCCCTTATCATATATGCCATTAGCGTTATAATCGTAATATACCTTAGCAATAATAGAACTTTTTCTTCCTTTTAGAGGTACACCACGCGAAAAATTATATCTTACTCCCCCCTCAACATTAAAAATCTCCCTATTCCCCTGATTAGGATACTTATACCAGCTGCCCGTAAGTATAAATGACACCCTATTACTAGGAGTATAAGTAGTATTAAGATTAACAGACGGAATAGCACCCTGATAAACATCATTAGAGAAATTAACACCAGATGATATTCTAAATTTATTCGATAACTGATGATTAACCGACGCCGATGCCGTAAACCTAGTAAAAACCTTCTCTTGTCGTTGCGCCATCACCTGCTCAAACAAATAATAAGCACCCTGTTGCCAAGAAGTACCCATAGTAATCCATTTATAAGAGAAGCTTAGAGAAGCTTTCCCTTGCGAAACAATATCCTTGCTAATAGGATTCTTAAAAAACCCACCCTCAATAGTACCAAATAAAGAGTACTTCCAAGCAGGATTCTGCCATCTCCACTGCCACCCCATTCTATGAGACGTCATATTTAAATTAGCCCCATCATTATCATCCCCAACAAGATAAGAATAAGAAGACGAACTCTCCCTTTGATGTTGATAATTTAAAGAGTTATTGAAATTTTTAATTGAAGGCAACGAGATAGATATATTGCCATTCTGATTTTCAGAATTATAATTATAATCGTAGCTATACGATTTAGGATTAGACCGATTATAGCTATAAGATAAATTCAGATTCATCCTATCAGATAAACTCACACTACCATTTTGCATTAAAGAAAGCACCCCTTTTCTATTACCCGGAAAATAAGGGTCGCTATAAAAAGCCGAACCATTCAACTGAAGTTTATCTTCAACCCTCCCACTATATTTCATTTCCGCCGCACCAGAGTAGTGATTTTCACCAATCTCACTATAACTACCAGTGGCACCATGAGCAGCTAATTCCATATTCCAAGTATTACTAAAACGATATCTCCACTCCAAACTACCTAAATTAAAGATCGCCTTCTCATACGGATTCTTCTGATATACATATGTCGCTACAAGTCCGTTTTTCACATTATTGGCCCCCAGCTCACCCTTCACAAAATAAGAGTAATAGTCATCAAACCAAGGCCTCTCATCAACAAGGTTATAATTCTGATCAATAGCACCCACCGTAAACCTCTTACCCCCTTCTTTATCAGAAAAAAGAGCCTTCGCTCCCCTTCCATAAAGCGATAACTGAGTCTGCTCCTGCACATTTCCTACCACAAACTGACTCTCATTTAATTGGTAAGTCAAAGAAGTATTAGAAACATACGGAAGAGGTTGAGTATTATATTTATATACGTTTCCTTTCAGATGCAGATAACCCGCGGGCAAATCTAAGTATCCTCCTCCCTGTAGCTGCATTGTTTGCGAATTGAAGTTATACGTACGATAGCTCACTAAAACACCATTATCCAATGACCCCTGACCCATAGAAAAAGCCTGATCCCTTAAAAAGCTATTGTAATTTCTATTAGAAATAATACTATGCACATTAACCGTCCTGGTCTCAACAATTTGCTTGTCCCTCCCCTTCAAAACCGATACCCTTACATCAAAACGCTCAGTAGCCAGGAGGTTGCTGCTTACCAAAAAAGAGTGTGTAAAATCACGTTGCTCACCAGGATGCAAAGTAGCTGTCAGCTCAGTAAAAGGAGAAGCACCCTGTAGATTAGGCACATTAAAAACAATGTATACATCCTCAGTAATATTCCCACTATTTCGCAGCGTCACGTTTATGCGAACCGAGTCATCCGGATTAGTTAAAAGATTAGACCTGTTATCAACCATCAGTAACAGCTGCTCACGCCTTTCAATCTGCAAAGAAGTGCCAGTACTATCTATAAATGCACCCTCATTATCCAGCAAATTATAAAGAACCTTTTTCTCAACAAAGTCCAAATTCTTAGTAAGAACAAGTTTAAAAGAAACAAAAGTGCTATCACCCGGCATCAAGTTAATTAATCTTTCGTTCTGAGACAGAGATCGTATACCTTCAGGGATATCCACCTTAACCCCACCTTTAAAAATATCTTCAGATAAGTTGGTCACTATCAGCACATGACTAACCATTTGCCCCGTATTCGAGCTGTTAATAAGTTCAATAGATATCGGATTACCAGAAAACAAGCTCATCCCTCCACTAACAAGCAGAGATAACATTAAAAATCTAAATTTACAATTATTGTTTTTGGTAAAATGTGCCATTTAATTGGTTGTCATCTCAAACATCAACTGTGTAGTAAAAGTCTCTTGATTGTTGATTATTAGATATTGATCTTCAATTGGCTTGGCTTTATATATCATATCATACTCCACAACATTACCATTAGTTGAAGCACCTTGCAGAATTAATTGATTTTCTGTAGAAATGTTGACAGGTTGCTGAGTACCGTTTCCACCGCCCAATTGCAATGAAACCAAATCAAGTGGCAAAGTACGACTACTAGTTGTAGAAGTAAATTGACTAGTATGAGATTTAACCCTAACCTCATAATTACCTGTTGAAGCAACTTTAAGTCCTTTATCGTAATTTTTGGTAATACCATTCATATAGCCATCAATTGTATTAAATTCAAGAAATACATCAGGTAAAACAGTGATGGAATAAACGGGTACTTGAGAATCGGGATCTATGTTAAGAAAAATTTCGCCAGCAGTATCTTTAATCATCTTTTCTTCTTTCTTACCATTGTTAGTATATAACCTATATTCTACATCAAATTTAACTGTTGTCCATCTGGGAAAGTCTCTTAAATAATTGCCTCCCTGCACTTGCAAGTTAAAGTTGAAGTTTAAATTTTGATAACCATCTTGATTAGATGACATGAAGTTTAATATTTCAACCTCATTATTTAAACTCAATGGATAGCTAAAACCATTTGTAGCAGTTACATTAGATGTACCACCTTTTGATACATATATAAAGCTCAACATATTCGCTGGGAAATTAGGGGTCATACTTGTTACTTTAGCTGTAATTTTCCAGTCTGTCTGTTTCATTTTTTGTGACTCCAGTAATAGCATTAAATAGGCTGATTCTGAAGTCTTTCCATTAAAACTAAGCACTTGAATATGCCTACTACCTCCAAAACCATGGAGATTATATGTATTGTTTTGACCAAACATAAAATGTATAGACGCAATAGACAATAAAAATAACAATAAAAACCTAGTCATAACGGAATTCCAATTCTGCAGCCTCTAAAATAGTCTCATCACCATAATCAAGCATTACAGTGGCAGTATATTCACCTTTCTCAAGATCCTCACCTGGTGAAATCATAACCTTTCGAACATTACCTGGCATAGTAAAGAAAGGCGTATCACTCAAAGAAGTCTCTTTACCAGTAGTACGATTAAATATTGTAGTCTTTATCACACCATCCGTCCAAATATTACCATTATTATTAAAAGCCAGTACAATATTCTTACTCTCACGGTTAAAAGTCATATCAGTTATCTCCAACGCTCTGCGCTCACCTGCAAGACCCTTTCTATAAATCTTAATGCCCTGCCTCACGTTAATGCGTATAGCTGCACCCTGAGCATCCACACCATCCACAGGGTTCATCTGAGTTACATATAACATGGCAGTTTGCACATTATCACCAGAAGGCACAATGCTAGGCACACTCATTATCACTTCCACCTCACGACTCTCACCAGGCTGAAGAGTAAGATAAGTTCCTTCGGGTAGAGAAAGCCAAGAAGCACAAGAATTATCCAGACTATCGGGATTAAACATCACATTGTTGCCATACTCATCATACTCCCAATCACCAAACGTGATTGCAAGATCTAATGGATGATCTTTACTGATGTTGTTAATAAGTAAATTCTGAGTACCACTCTCACCTTCTGCGATAGAATAGTATACTCTAGGTGGTGATACGGATAAGCCAACCTGTGCTGATGCGATATTTGTAGTTGCAATAAAGAGAAGAGTAAAAAGTGCAAGTATTATGTAAATTCTAACTTTCATATTATAAGCTGTGTAGGAATTATGACAAGTTGTTGATGAAGGAATAAAAATAAAAGGATTTCCGTAGAAACAAAAAAAGGGAGGACATTGCTTTTAATGCGTCTCCCTTTGTATAAATTAACATCTAGTTTATATTAACTAGCAGTTATTTCGTAAGTTACATCTGCTTTGTAATCTCCAGCTCTTTTGGTAAATGCTTCGCCATCTTTAAATTTATGATTGTAATTAACATCATATTTTAAATCAAATCCACCTTTTGTAGAAGTTATTAAATTAGTTGCAGTCTCATTTAATACTACTGTTGAGAGAGAACCTGGAGAATTATCAGTCCTTGTTGCTGTTATTTTAACCTCATCTTTTGAGATTGAGTTATCTTCATCTTTTTTGAAATCAGTCAGTGTTTTTACAGTTACAGTAAATGGGCCTGTAGAATTTACGAGTAAATGTTCCGACATTGTTTTATTTACACTACCGTTATTATAATCACTTGCAGTCTTGTATTCCAGCAGTACAGTTGGTTCTTGTACTACGATACTTAGTATTTCATGTAATCTTATTGTCACATTAGCTGTACTTTGAGTTGCAATAGGATCTGCCGCCATCACACCATTCACTGAAAAAAGAGCCACAATTAGAAGAGCACCTGTTAAAAGAAAGTTTTTTGTTTTCATTAGAAATTTTTTATTAAGCTTGTTATTTTAAAAATATTTTGTTTTTATTTTTGCGTACTTATTGTATTTAATACAGTACTTGAAAAAGTCTACTTTTATCTCACCGTATGAATTTCGTTTTATTAAAATTTCTGCTTTGTTTAAGTTTTTATTTTGCTGTGAGTACTTTTGGATAATTAAAGAAATATTTCCTTATTAATCCGCGACAAAAGTAATACATAATTTCAAACTTGCAAATATGAGACAATTATTTTAATTTTATTTAACTAAGTAAACGTTTGAAGTTTTCTAACCACCCTTAATCCTCTGTGTACCATTATATTACAATATATATTTGTTAAACTATTTAATCGTTTTGCTCTATACAATCGAGTGCAGGTATACAAATTGTCGTTTATTTTAAAGTTTATTTTAATTCTGCTTCAAAGTATTTTTTGATTATATAAATGTTGGTGTTTTTTTGTAGATTTTAATCTTTTTGCACCCCCTCTTCAGATAACGGCGCCAAAGGTAATTCTATTTTTCATACTTGCAAATAAACGACATGTATTTAATATTTATTAACTAACTTATAAAAAATCATCTAATTATATATTCATGCAATCACCTGATTCATTGCATATTATGGCACATTATATTAAAAGATATACTAAACAAAACCTTGTATTAATCAGCGAAAAATCTTTTTAAATCGTATTTTTCTGCAATATGATCTATATTTACCAAACTAATATTTTAAATTTTCTGGATTTAATTGATAAATTTATTTAATAAAGTAAAGGCGTTATTTTGAGGTAATTGTGTATGTCACTTCTGAAGTAAAAATTGATTCCGTGTCTTCCGAGGTCATGTTTACATACTTATCAGAACCACCGGCGGTATTATCATAGGTTACATTGTATTTAAGGTCCATTCCCCCCGTTCCAGATCTTATAAGAGATTCTGGATTGGTAGATAACAAGACATTGTCAAATATGGGGGATAAATCATTATCAGAACCGTTTGCAGCTGTAATTAAAACATCGCTCACGGGAATAGATTTGTCTGAGCCTAATTGGGTAAAGTTATCCTGATTTGATGCTACGTTAACCTGAAAACCGCCTGTGCTAGTAACAGAGAGGTGATCATCTAATGTTGCAGAAACGCCTTGCTCGTAGTCTTCTATATTAAGATATTGCAAGTTAACATCTTTATGTGAGGTGTTTACTGCTATAGTTTGGATAGGATGCAATATTATATTAACAGTAACATTAGCTGATTTTGATTGGCCATAAGAGCACTCCACATTTGCTAATGCGGTCAATATCAACGATAATATGATAATGAGTGCTTTCAAAGCAGTAATCTTTAATTAACATTCTTGTTATTTTCGTTTGCAATTTATAAAATATTTTTTTATCAAACAAACAATTCTAGATAATATATAGTTAAATTTAGCTATTTAACAGCAAGTGTTATTTTATCTTATATAGCACAAGATTCATTAATTTAAAACAAAAGGGTTTAATTATTATGGTAAAACGGATGATTTTATAATAAAAAGACCAGATGATAGTAGAAATGCTCTTATTTTCTAAAGAGTAACAAAAATATTTTTCTCTTTCTGATCAAACCTAACCGGAGCAATCTTTTGTAATTCTGCTAATATAGATTCTAAATCTGAGTGTTTTGTAGTTAAGGTATAGCTATATTCTAAGGCATTGGTTGCTTGTAAATGAAACTTTACATCATATTTTCTTTCAAGCACCTTTAAAACTTCCGCAAGAGGTGTATCGTAAAAGTAAATCATGTTATCTTTCCAAAGCGATGCATTAGCTGGCTTTGAAAGGTTGTAAAGAATTGTTCTCCCAGTGGTTTTATTGTATTCTAACTGTTGACCGGGAGTCATTGAGTAATTGTTATTCTGTACATGAAAAGATGTTTCACCTTCGTCCAGTACTACTTTAATGATTTCACTATCGCTATAAGCATTAAGATTAAATGAGGTTCCTAAAACTCTAACAGACGTATTTTGGGCATTTACTATAAATGGTCGTCTACTATTAGATGCAACATTAAAATAGGCTTCCCCATCTAAAAATATTTCTCTTTGTCTAATTCCAAATCTCTCGGGATAGCGAATTCTGGTACCTGAGTTTAAATAAACTTCTGTACCGTCTTGAAAAAATATTCTTGCATCCTCACCATGTGGAATATAAAGCTCGGTATATTTTACTCCTTCAAAAATTGAAGTTTGTTTGTTGAAATAGAAAGCCAATAGAGAAACAATAAATATAGGTAGAAATACAGCTGCAACTTTTAGACTGGTTCTTCTAAATGATTTTTGATAAATCTCACGATCAATCTTTTTAAAAAGTTTATCCGACTGAACAGCAGAAAATGTCTTATCGCTAAATGCATCATTTTCCATCATGTATGCATCTTTATCCAACATATCTGCCAGGTGTTGCTGACCCTCTATTGTAGATGAAAACCATTCAACAACTTCCTGTGCATCTTCTTTTGTTGAGACCTCACCAACTACCCTATTTATCATATTTCTTTTTACCGACATGAATTTTTACTTACATAAGTATATCTCTTATTCTTTATAGACACATAATTGAGCAAAAGATATTAGTTAAACTTCATAATATTTTTACTTAATCTTTATCTGATCAAAATATAAGCGCAACATTTTAATGGATTCTTGATAATGCGATTTAACAGTATTTATTGAAATTCCCATTTTCTCTGCAATTTGTTGGTTACTATCGGTAGTCTCAAGTTTCCGTAAGCATATCTCCTTTTTTTGTGGTGGCAACGATTCAACACCCTGATAAAGAAAAATGCGCATTTGCTTATCATCCATAGCCTTTATAACATCTTCCTGGCCCGGAATATCCATTTGTGCATTTATATAATTTAATGAAATCTCATCTTTGCGGTCGCGTATCTGATTAAGAATATAATTCTTTGTCATTGTATAAAGATAATTCTTGAGATTAATTTCGATATGAATATCAGATGTGCTTTCCCAAAGCTTCACAAACACATGCTGAACGGCGTCTTCTGCCATCTGAGAGTTTTTGAGATACTTTAAAGCTAAAGAATAAAGATAACGATGATATTTTTTATAAATTGCAGAAAATGCCTCTTTATCCCTCTTTTTTAATAGAATAAAGAGAGTGTGATCTTCATTGACGGCAAATTCTTGCAAATCTTTTTTCATTTATCTTTAGATATAAAGACAAATATAGTTCTTTTATTGATTTAATTTTGAAATGGTATTCTAATCCAACTTATAAACTTAGCTAAACATAGATACAATTCTTTTCAATCCGACAAGAAAAAGGTCAATTTCTTCTTTGGTATTATAAAATGCAAAAGATACACGTGCGGTGCCATCTATACCCAACTCTTTCATAAGCGGTTCGGCACAGTGATGACCAGTTCTAATAGCTATTCCCATCTTATCTAAGAGAGTACCCATATCATATGGGTGTATATCACTAACAAGAAATGAAATCACACTGCTCTTTTTCTTAGCAGTGCCTATGATCCTCATTCCAGGAATTTGTAGCATCTTTTCAGTTGCGTATTTCAACAACTCATCTTCGTGGCGGGCAATATTTTCAAGCCCTATTGAAGTTACATAATCTAACGCAGTTGCAAGAGCGGCAGTGCCCACAAAATCGGGCGTACCGGCCTCAAACTTAAATGGCAGTTTATTAAAAGTAGTCTTTTCAAAAGACACGCTAGAAATCATCTCCCCTCCACCTTGATAAGGAGGTAGCTCATTAAGCCATTTCTCTTTACCATATAAGACACCCACACCAGTTGGTCCGTAAACCTTATGAGAAGAGAATACCAGGAAGTCGCAATCAAGATCCTGCACATCAACTTTAGCATGCTGAACACTCTGTGCAGCATCAATTAATATTGGCACATTATACTTATGCGCTATTTCAATAAGCTTCTTTATAGGATTTATTGTTCCAAGTACATTAGATATATGAGTTACTGCAATGAGCTTAGTGTTGGCACTAATCTTTTTCTCAAACTCATCAATAATTAGTTCACCTTCACTATTTATAGGTGCCACTTTTAATTTCAAACCCAGTTCTTCTGCCTGAATCTGCCACGGAACAATATTTGAATGATGTTCCATGGCAGTTATCAGAATTTCATCTCCTTCTTTGCAGAATTTATGGCAGAATGATGAAGCAACTAGGTTTATAGATTCTGTTGCTCCACGGGTAAATACTATTTCATTTGGCGAAAAAGCATTAATAAACTTCTGAACGGTTGTTCTTGCAGCTTCGTGCTCATCGGTGGCGGCCTGACTAAGATAATGCACTCCCCTGTGAACATTAGAGTTTACAGTAGTATACATTTCAGCAATTTTATCTATCACACATTGCGGTTTCTGCGATGTGGCAGCATTATCAAAATACACCAATGGCTTACCATACACTTCTCTAGAAAGTATGGGAAAGTCGGCACGAATCTTAGCTATATCCATTCAAATCAGTTATATATTATTTACATACATCGCAATTACCACAACGCATCAGCTCACCACGGAATCTCTTTTCTATTAAAGTCATTAACCTATCCTGTAGCGTTGGAATACGTATAAGCTCTACTACATCACTTGTAAAAGCAACTAGTAGCAGTAAACGAGCCTCCTCTTTTGCTATACCTCTTGATCGAAGATAAAAAAGCGCCTCATCATCCAGATGTCCGGTTGTAAGTCCATGTGAACATTTCACATCATCAGCATAAATCTCAAGCTGAGGTTTAGCAAACATCTGTGCCGAGGTTGAGTTAATAAGATTTCTGTTGGTCTGATATGCCAAAGTCTTTTGCGCATCTTTCTCAACCAATATTTTTCCACAAAATACTCCAGTTGCCTTATCGTCCAATACAGTTTTAAACAGCTCGTCGCTCAAACAGTTGGGCTTAGAGTGATCAAGAAAAGCAAAATTATCGATATGTTGCTCCTTATCACAAATTGCCAAACCTCCTGCATGCGCTTCGGCATGCTCACCCAATAAACGAAAGCGGATATTATTTCTTGTATATCCATTATGAAGTGTAATACTGCTGGTAACCACCTTAGAGTCATCCAGCTGCTCACTATAAAGATTATTTAAGCGTGTTACTTTCTCTGAGTTCTCTTCTAGCTCATAAATATCTACCTGTGCATATTTGTCGGCAAACACTTCAGTTACATGTGTAACCACAAAATTCACATCATCTACTGTATGATCGCATACAAGCAACTTCACATGTGCATTTTCTTCAGCAATAATCAGAACTCTTCTGTTTACATTCAGATCTACCTCACTGCGAAGAATATTTATAAGTTGTAGAGGTTTCTCTATCTCCACATTTTTGGGTACATACACCACAAACCCATCCTGAGCAAACATAGTGTTATAAGCCACCAAGCCATTCTCTTGGTTGTCGGCTATCTTAGCATAATGCTTGTCGAATATATCAGGATACTGTTCTGCAAACTGCCTCATGCTACCTACGAATACGTTTTCTGGCAGACTTTCCTTCTGTTCAACTTTATTATAAAACTTATCATTGATAAGAAAATAAGTAAACGTATTAAGGTTAGGCACATCACATTTAAAAGTTTCATATGGATTAACCGGAATTTCTATATTCTTTATATTTAATCCAAAGTTTGCATCAAACTGACGTGCTATATTAGAATGTTTATAATCCTCTAGTTTTGATGTAGGAAAACCAATCTGCTTAAACTTTTCAAAAGCGTTATCACGATGCTTGTTCATTCCGTATGCCGAGTTTGAATCAATCTCGCTACGGAAGTGTTGAAACAGATCTATATATTGTTGTTCTATCATTTTAATCTTATGGTTACGGATTTATGAGCCATTCGTAGCCTTTCTTTTCGAGTTCCAAGGCGAGGTCGGCCCCTCCTGATTTTATTATCTGTCCGTCACTAAGTACATGTACAAAGTCGGGCTTAATATACTCAAGCAAACGCTGATAGTGAGTAATCAATATGGTAGCATTCTCTTTTGTCTGCAGCTTGTTTACTCCTGAAGCGACAACTCTCAGTGCGTCAATATCCAAACCCGAATCGGTTTCGTCCAGAATTGCAAGTAGAGGATTAATCATCGCCATCTGAAAAATCTCGTTCTTCTTTTTCTCACCACCCGAGAAGCCTTCGTTAACCGAACGGCTCACAAGCTGACTGTCCATACCCAGCAATTGTCTCTTATCGCGCATCAGCTTTAAGAAATCTGTTGCAGATATAGGCTCTTCTTGTCTATATTTTCTTTGTTCGTTTAATGCCGAACGCATGAAATTTACCATACTCACTCCGGGAATCTCAACCGGATACTGGAAGCTTAAAAATAGTCCCTCACGAGCACGGTCTTCTGGCTCCATTTCAAGCAAATCCTGACCTTTAAATTCAATACTTCCTCTAGTTACCTCAAATTTGGGGTGACCCGCAAGAACAGATGCCAGTGTGCTTTTGCCAGAACCGTTTGGTCCCATCACAGCATGTATCTCGCCTGGATTAACCGTAAGATTAACCCCTTTTAATATTTCTTGCTTTTCAACAATTGCATGCAAGTTCTTGATTGTTAACATACTCATTTTTAAATATATTTATGTTGCGGGTGTAGTCACCCTTTTTTATCTTCTGTAATTATATCGTCTGCTACTTTTATTTTCTTAAATAAATCTGAAGCAAAAACAAAATCATTCACCTTATCATTTTTTGAATCCATCACTTGAGACTTCGATCCCTCCCACTCTTTAATTCCCTCGTTCAAAAAGATAATTTTATCACCTATATTGATAACAGAATTCATATCGTGCGAGACAACAATTGTTGTCATCTTAAATTCCTCTGTTATATCTTTTATAAGATCATCTATCAGTTGTGCTGTTTTAGGATCGAGGCCCGAATTGGGCTCATCACAAAACAGATACTTAGGATTAAGTGCAATGGCTCTGGCAATGGCCGCTCTTTTCATCATACCCCCGCTAATTTCAGAGGGGTAAAGATTTGCTGAATTAGAAAGCCCCACTCTTTCAAGACAAAACTCTGCTCGCTTTTTTCTTTCTCTCAAGTTAATCTTAGAGAACATATCAAGCGGAAACATCACATTACCCAGAACAGTTCTTGAATCAAACAGCGCCGAACCTTGAAATAACATACCTATATCGCGACGAAGACGTCTTACCTCACTCGTTTTCATTGCAAGTAAATTGCGATTATCGTACATTATCTTTCCCGAAGAAGGAGAAATCAGACCTACAATACATTTAAGCAGTACGGTTTTGCCCGATCCACTCTTACCTATAATCATATTAACAAGACCCTTTTCAAACGTCGCGTTAATATCATTAAGGATTATATCCTCATCAAACTTCTTATCAAGACTCTTTACCTCTATCATTTACTCTATTCCTTAACCCATGGCCAACTGTGTGAAAACCAAGTCGGTTACAAGAATTAATATACTATTTATAACTACCGAGTCGGTGCTGGCTTTACCAACATCTAGTGCTCCTCCTTTTACATTATAGCCAAAATATCCTGCTACGGATGCTATTATAAAACCAAAAAGCATAGATTTTGCTATTGAATACCAGACAAACGACTCTGTAAAAAATGCCTGAATACCATAAACATATGTCTCAACTGAAGGTGTACCTAAAACAAGACAAATTATATACCCGCCAAACAGACCCATAAACATGCTAAAGATCACAAGTACGGGCATAAATGCAACAAACGATGCAATCTTTGGGAGTATCAAATAGTTGGCAGAGTTAACTCCCATAATATCCAACACATCCACCTGCCCCGAAATTCGCATGCTGCCTATCTCCGATGCAATATTTGAGCCCACTTTACCCGAAAGTATAAGGCACATAATTGTTGATGAAAACTCCAGCAAAATAATTTCTCGAGAGACCACACCAACAGTAAACCGAGGCAACATGGGTGAATCGATATTTACCGCAATTTGTAAAACAATAACTGCTCCAATAAAAAACGATATGATAATCACTATCCATATCGAGTTTACCCCCAGCTGATAAACACCTTTAAAGAACTCCTTCAAGAATTCCCGCATCCTGTCGGGGATAGCGATTACTCTCCTCAACAGTAATGCATATACTCCAACATTTTCTATTGATCTAAAGAAGTTCATGTGGTTTGTTCTTTATCTAACATAAAGTACAAAGATAAATAAAATTACAAATCTTTCAGCAAGACATCTTTATCACTTTCGTAGATATACATGCGATTGTCAACCAACGCTTTCCAATGATTACGAAAGATACCCTGAGTATCAATCATAAAATCTTCCGAACCGTGCTGGTCTATCTTTGACATCAAATAATTTACTGTAATTAGTTGAATATCAACAGCCGGTTGAAAAGCTACCTCTCTCTCATCAATTTGAGAAATAGTGGCAGAAATAACACCTATCTCCAACAATTTATCAAGGATATTGTTCGTTAACCTCGAAGGCGACTTGCACTTTTCTGAAATCTCTTCTGCTGTAAGTGGGGGTTTCTCGTTGGCAAAGCGTCTAACAATCTCAGATGCTATTATAATAGTAAAAAAGTCTTTATACCTCCTGCTAATTCGTCGCGTCTCTTTTTCAAACGAAAATTTACCAACATTTTGTGCCGCATAAGAAATCTCAGCTCCTATAAGCGTTAAGAACCACGAGAACTGAATCCAAAGCAGCATTAATGGAATAAGAGCAAATGTACCGTAGATTGCATTGTATTTGGTTATCCATAATTGTCCGCTCAAAAATATCATTTGAAATATTTGAAAAGAAACACCAGCTATAATTCCTGCAATAAGTGCATTTTTAAACTTAACTTTTGTGTTGGGCACAAACTTATATAATATCGTAAACAGCGTTATAATTACTATATACGGCACAATACCCATTAACTGAGGTATAAAAGGATATAGTATATATATTATTTTAAGAGTCTGATTTTGAGGATAGCTTAATATATTTAATGCATTGGCTATAATAAAAAAGACAGGCATAAGAAGCACCATGGCAGTGTAGTCTGTAACTTTCCTACCAATGCTCCTGCCCTTTCTAACCTGCCAAATCTGATTGAAATTTTTCTCTATATCATTAAAAAGTAGAAGTATTGTATACAACAATAACATAATTCCAATACCAGCAAAAATGCCACCTCCCTTGGCCTGTTCTAGAGAATTATTAATTAATTGAAACAGCAAGTCCATTAATTCCCTAAACCTCCCTTCAGCAGTTGTTTCCTCAGCAAACAGTATCCCCTCTTGTTCATAAGCGACTAGTGATTCGGGTGTTGCGGAACCTGAATCAGCTTGTGCAAACTGCTCAGCCGAGAGCGATAATGTATCGGTGGTGGTTGCATAAGCAACAGTTGCCTCTGTTTCGGCAGTATTAGCGGAAAATATATTAAAGATGCTGCTTTCTAGAATATTCTCAATTCCAAATCCTCTTGCAATAGCAAAGAGCACTGCAAGTAGTGGAACAATAGAGAGGAGGGTTCTAAAAGTAAGAGATCTAGCGCTGGCTGGTATATTAAGATCGCGTATATTCCTTACTGTTAAGATTATAGTTTTAGTGGCATTATATAGTACATTTCTCTTATTAGAAATTGTATCAGGATCAGATCGCCAGATACCATAAGTTAGAAAATATATCAATTCTCTGACTTTTGTACCCCATCGTTCTATTCTTTCCCCAAATTTTGCCATATTAAAAGTAATATAAAAAAGCAGCCGGTCTGTAAGCCGGGTTCTGTGCCCAATAAATCGGGTGTCTGTCATTTATCTAAGCGGCCTACCCCTCGGCGTCGGACGAGCAGCCCTACTTATCCGATATACATGGCCTTGCAACCCATAATGCGTACGGCATGCTGTGTTGCCACAACACCCGGTGGGCTCTTACCCCACCTTTTCACCCTTACCCCATTTAAAAAACAGGGCGGTTATTTTCTGTTACGCTAATCTGCCCTCACGAACAGCTTCCCGTTAGGAAACATGGTGCTCTGCGTTGCCCGGACTTTCCTCCCTCCTTTTACAGAGAGCGACAAACCGACCTGCTGCAACTGCAAAAGTAGTAATAAGTAACGACTTACAACTACTTTAAGTTTAATAAAAACAGTTAACTTATAGAACTTATGGATATAAAATGATGTTTATAAATCGTGTTTAACATTAAAAAATACAGTAAATATGCATATAAACGGAATAATGTTTCAGTACTTCGAGTGGTTCTTACAAGATGATGGAAGTCTTTGGAAAAAACTTAAGGACGATGCTCAGCATCTTAAGGAAATTGGAGTTACAAGTGTTTGGCTTCCACCGCCTACAAAGGGTACTGGCTCAAATGATGTGGGTTATGGTGCTTATGATTTGTATGATCTTGGTGAGTTTGACCAGAAGGGTACGGTGAGAACAAAATATGGTACTAAGCAAGAACTGCACGAAGCTATAGACGCTCTTCATGAGATTGGTATAGCAGTTTATGCCGATGTTGTCATTAATCATAAAGGTGGTGGTGATGAGCTTCAAACATTTACTGTGGTGGAGGTTAATCCCGACGATAGAAACGAAATTATCTCCGAGCCTTTCGAGATAGAAAGCTATACAAGCTTCACATTTCCGGGTAGAGATAATAAGTATTCAGATTTTAAATGGAGCTGGGAGCATTTCTCTGCTACCGATTATAACCATAGAGATCCCAAAGATGCAATATATGTAATTGAAGGTGAAAACAAAGGTGTTGACCCCGAAGATAGGTCGGTTGGGCAACAGTTTGGCAATTTCGATTTTCTTCTTTACAACGATATCGATTTTAAACATCCCGATGTACGCGAGGAGTTAAAAAGATGGATAAGTTGGTTTATAAAAGAAACTGGTATTGATGGGTTTAGACTTGATGCAATAAAGCACATAAGCGACTGGTTTATAAAGGAGTTTATTGAACATGTAAGGGGTGAGTTTGGCGATCAATATTACATAGTTGGCGAGTATTCGTATTACGATGATATGGATATGGATCCTTTCTTGCAAAATGTGGAGCATAGAATTGATCTTTTTGATGTTGCTCTTCACTACCATTTTAGAATCTGTAGTCTGGACGGACCTGGTTATGACATGAGCACTATATTCGACGATACCATTGTAGCCAAATACCCGCAGCTTGCTGTTACTTATGTAAACAACCACGATTCGCATTTGCATGATGATGATCTTTATGTATTAGATTGGTTTAAGCCACTTGCATATGCTTTAATTCTGCTTAGGAAAGATGGATACCCATGTATATTCTTTGGAGATTATTATGGTATTGAGGGGCCAGATGCCAGAGAAGGACAGCAATGGATAATTGATCAGCTGCTGGATATTAGGCGCGACTTTGCATATGGCGATCAGGAAGATTATTTTGATCACGAAAGCATTGTTGGTTGGATAAGACGAGGAGATGAAAATAATCCCGATGGATGCGTTGTTGTAATGAGTAATGATGAAGCTGGTGAAAAAAGAATATTTGTGGGCACCGACTATGCAGGCTCAGCTTGGTATGACAAATTGGGTCATATTGAGGATGATATCATTGTTGAGGAAGATGGACATGCTAACTTCCCTGTAAATGAAGGTTCTGTATCTGTGTACCTGAAAAGGGTTTAATCTGAGTGCATAGAAGAGCTATACTTAGCACATAAAAGGGCTAAACTGAATACATCGAGAACTTATCCATAAACGACTGATAATAAGTTTTAGAAACAGGTATATCGGGTGTGCTTTCGGCATCTAGCTCCAGCATTATGCCATTTTTCTCTTTCTTAAGTATCTTTACTTTGTCGAGATTTACAATATATGAGCGATGGCATCTTATGAGTGGAGTATCCATTGCAAGATTCTCTTCCATCCATTTTAGTGAATTGCGAATCATGTAATGCGATTTGCTCGATTTATTAATGTAGTATATGGTAGCATAATTATCGGCCGACTCAATATAGAGAAGATTCTCAAGCATAACAGAAATCTTTAATTCGCCTTTCTCATCCGGAAATGCAATTAGTGTTTTTGATGCTTTATTTTGAATGTTTTCTTGTTCTATATTTTCTAATAGTTGGCTCTTTTCTTTCCACGAAAGATACAACCAGCTAATTGAGTATGGAAGCAATAACACCAATGCAGTATTATACAGGCTTTGCTCAAAAACTTCTCTAATCTCTCTTTCGATGCCATCTTTTGGTATCAGTATAGAAAAAAGTGTATAAAAGATAGCCATGGCAAAAATTTCACATAAAATCCAAATTGCATAATGCCAGTAGAGTAAAGTGTTCTTTTTTGCGCTGGAAACTAAAATTACCCTGCTAATAACTACAACCAGCATTCCGGTGAGTATGATAATGCTCGAAAAAACGAAGTATTTGGTGTCTGAAATATTTGGATACCAGTTTCTAGATCCAAAGGGTTGAAAAAGGTTGATAAAAAGCAATGCAAAGAGTGCCGTGAAAATTATTATTCTCACATTATTCTTCTTATTGTACAAATACTCAGCCAATTTATTACCCATCAAATTTTATTTTAGTTATATCGTACAGACTCTACAAATTTAGATTTTAAATGATGATAAACCAAAAAATATTCATCCCTATATAGCTCATTTCATCCCTATATTTTAAATTCTACCACATTTCAACTGCACTTTTCCCTTTAATTTGCATGCCTATGAAATAGCCTGTTTATTTGAATATAATAAATGGGTTTTATGATTTATAACGAAAGATATTCTACTCTGTGCAGCAACTTTAAGCAAGGCACAAACATTTACTTAAGCGAGACAAATGTTGAGATTAAATTCTTTAATTTCAATAGTGTGTATAATGAATGCGACAATGCGCTACTTGCAACCGACAACAGCATTAGCGAAAACAGATCTTTCTTATATCCCGTTTTTATACCAGGCAAAAGCAAAAGAAAGAATTACAATGGTGCTATAGTTTTATTGCATGGATTAAATGAAAGAAGCTGGGAAAAATATCTAACCTGGGCAGAGTATTTATGCGTCAATAGTGGTAGACCGGTAATATTGTTCCCAATTGCATTTCATATTAACAGAGCTCCTTTATCATGGTCTAACCCACGTAAAATGATGACCTTGCTTAACTTCAGAAAAGAGATGTATGTTGAAGACCGATCTATGAGTTTTGCAAATGTAGCATTAAGCGATAGGCTGAGTCACAACCCCGAGCGGTTTTACTTGTCGGGAAGGCAAACGTGGGCCGACTTGACCTCTCTTTTTGAAATGATTAAAAATGGCAGTCACACTTTATTTAAAGAGGACACTAAAATAGACATATTTGCATATTCAATAGGAGCATTCTTGTCGCAAGTTGCACTCATAGCAAATCAGAAAAACCTTTTCTCAAACACCAAACTTTTCATGTTTTGTGGTGGTAGCATATTCAACTCAATGCAGGGAGCCTCAAGAAGCATTATGGATAGGCCTGCATTTCAAACAATTAAAGACTATTATATCAACACCTTTGATGAAGAAAAACATGCATCTTCTCTTAGATGGATTAGAGATAAAGCCTTTAATGCGTTTAATAGCATGATTTCGGCAGATAGGCATAAGTTAGAACGTGAAGAAGCATTCTTTAAACTTAGTAATCAAATTAAGGGCATCACACTCCAACAAGATGAAGTAATACCCCATAGTGGTGTTTTAGAGGCAATGGGCAAAAAAAATGCTATGTCAAATATAACCTTGTTAGACTTCAACTTCCCCTATAGTCATGAAAATCCGTTTCCTGTGAAAACCAAAGACACAACCCTGTTAAACAAATCTTTTAAAACTGTTTTTAATAATGCAGTAAATTTCTTTTCGTAGGAATAATTAAAATATTTATGAATTATTGTTCATATAATTGTAAATTTGTAATTCATCTATTATTTCAGAAGAAAGTAAAATCTTATGAAGCATATTCTTATAAACTCAGCAACACTCCTAGGTGTTGGATCAATGGCATT
Source organism: Fermentimonas sp. (assembly GCA_015478775.1). Lineage (GTDB taxonomy): Bacteria > Bacteroidota > Bacteroidia > Bacteroidales > Dysgonomonadaceae > Proteiniphilum. Next base: position 778,492 of record JADMKP010000007.1, read on the forward strand.
GCTGGCGGCGTGTCAGACACAAGAAAAAGAACAACAGCGACCTAATATTATTTTTATCATGAGCGACGATCATGCTTATCAGGCAATTAGCGCTTATGGGCATGGTTTAAACCAGACTCCTAATATCGATAGACTTGCCAATGAGGGTGCAATGTTTACTAGGTCAACTGTTACTAACTCAATAAGTGCCCCAAGTAGGGCTGTGCTATTAACTGGCAAACACAGTTTTGTTAATGGTAAGGTTGATAATCTTCAGCCGTTCGACTGGGATCAGCCCAACTTTCCTAAACTGATGCAGGCCAATGGTTACCAAACTGCAATGATTGGAAAGATTCATCTTGATGGTATCCCTCAGGGGTTCGACTACTCTATGGTGCTTCCAGGCCAGGGCGAGTATTATAATCCCGACTTCTTTATCGATGGTGAGAGAGTTAGAAGAGAAGGTTATTGCACCGAGATTGTTACGGAAGAGACTATCGATTGGATAAAGAATAAGCGAGATCCTAACAAGCCGTTTGCTGTTTTGTATCACCAAAAAGCGCCTCATCGTAACTGGTTGCCTGCACCTAAATATCTGGATTTGTATGATGATGTAACTTTTGAGCTTCCCGAGACTTTCTTTGATGACTATGAAGGAAGGGGAAGAGCTGCAAAGGAACAAGAGATGCAGGTACATGGCCATGCAATGTGGGGGCATGATTTTAAGTTTATTGTTGATCCAAATGGAGACAGCACCGGGTTTCATCATCAACTAGATAGGATGACGCCTCAGCAGAGGGAAGATTGGATGGCTGCATATTCTTCGGAGAACGAAGAGTTTATAGCTAATTATAACGATATGACCAATGAGGAGATTGCTCTTTGGAAATATAACCGATATATAAAAGATTACTTGCGCACAATAAAGTCTGTTGATGATGGTGTGGGCGAACTTCTAGATTATCTGGAAGAATCGGGACTTGCCGAAAATACCATTGTTGTTTATACTTCCGATCAAGGATTTTATCTTGGTGAGCATGGTTGGTTCGACAAACGATTTATGTATGAAGAATCGTTCAGAACGCCTATCCTTATGCGATATCCTAAAGAAATTAAGGCTGGCACCGTGATTGATAAGCTTGTGCAGAATCTCGATTTCGCACCCACTTTTCTAGATTATGCAGGTATTGATGCACCCGAAGAGATGCAGGGCGAATCGTTCCGCAAACTTGTATCAGGTAAAACTAAAGAATGGCGTGATTTTGCCTATTATACCTATTATGAATATCCTGCCGAGCATATGGTAAAACGCCATTACGGTGTTACCACAGATAGATATAAGCTGATACATTTCTATTACGATATTGATGAGTGGGAATTATACGATCTCGAAACTGATCCAAAAGAGTTGAATAATCAGTATAACAACCCCGAATATGCCGAAGTTAGAGAGATGATGCATAAAAAGCTGAAAGATACCCGCACGCACTATGGCGATAGCGATGAGCTTAACCAAATGTATCTTCTGAAGTTTCTAGATCATAGAGCTGGCAGATAATTTAATTCTTATAACACTATATGTTTATAGTTATAGCTTTTATGTTCATAGGAGGTATACTCGGTTACATTCTCAGACGTAGAAACACTGGGTATACCTCTAAAGTTATAATGATATTGATATGCCTGTTACTTCTACTTTTAGGTATTGAAGTTGGGCAAAACCCCGAGATAATTAATGGTATTTCAACAATTGGAGTTGAAGCCCTAACCATCACTATTGCAGCTGTAGCAGGAAGCGCAATAATGTCACTTTTACTTTGGAAGTATATTAAAAGTAGAAAAAAGTGAGCTTATGAGAACCAGCATTATCATTGTCTCCTTCTTTATTGTTGGTATAGCAGTGGGATATTTTGATATCATCCCAATGGAAATGTTTAACACCAAACTTAGTTTCTACGTGTTATGCGCCCTTATGCTTTGCGTGGGAATAAGTATTGGTAGCGACTCAAAAACCCTTAAGAGCTTCAAAAGAATAAACCCCGTATACTACCTATTACCTTTATCTACTATAATAGGCACTCTTGGCGGCTGTGCTTTAATATCATTTATGTTGCCCGAACGCACCATTGCCGAGATAATGGCCGTAGGAAGCGGCTTTGGATATTATTCACTATCAAGCATCTTTATTACCGAGTATAAAGGTGCAGAACTTGGCACTATCGCTTTATTATCTAATATTATACGTGAAATAATTGCCCTACTGTTTGCCCCATTCTTTGTAAAGTATTTCGGCAAACTTGCACCCATAGCAGTGGGTGGTGCAACAACCATGGATACCACCCTTCCGGTGATACTTAAATTTTCGGGAAAAGAATTCTTGGTGGTTTCTCTATTCAGTGGGTTTGTACTCGATTTAAGTGTGCCGTTTCTTGTAATTTTCTTTTGTACTATATAAATGTTAAAACGGAGAAGTTAAGTTATTTTGAATTGGTATAATTGAAAACGTTTTTTTAGTTCTTAAACAGTAGCCTAAACACACCTGAATAGTTTACCATTTTAAGAAACCAACCTTCATTGAATATAAATGCAGCTACCTTCATAAAGCTATGTACCATCAAGGCTATGCACGCATTAGATCCTTTATCGTCCTGATATTAATGGTTCTATTTCATTTTAGTTGAAAACCTCCATCTCTATCTAAGAAGTTATCTGAGTCATCATCCGATATAAAATATCACAAAGTTCCACTGCAACTAAATTGAAGAAGAACCACCTATTTCAGGTGTGTCGTCCTGATTTTTGTTTAGATATTGTGTAAACCTATTTCAGGACTAGACACCTATTTCAGGACTAGAAATACGGACAAACTCCCTACCAAGTCCGTACCAACTCCTAATCAACACTGTATAAATACGAGGAAACTTAGGAGTTGGTTAAGACTTAGTGAAGGTTTGGTCTCTTTGTATCTAATGCTTTCTTCACACGATTAATTTAGTACGATTATTGCAGTTAACATTTAAAATTTGTTACTTTGAATTTGAAAGGAATGAATTAACTACAGAAAATACTAAACATCATGAGAAGATATTTCCTGCTGTTTATAGTTGGAACAATGTTTTGTGCATATCTTTTTCCTCAGGAATCAATATGGAACGAAACTGAAGAAGCTAAATATGAGAGGCTTCAATGGTGGACAGACGCTAGGTATGGAATGTTTATCCACTGGGGAATATATTCTCAGCCGGCTCGACATGAATGGGTAAAAAAAAACGAACGTATTTCTGATGCCGACTACCTCAAGTATTTTGAGTTATTTAATCCTGATCTTTATAACCCTACAGAATGGGCAAAGAAAGCAAAGGCTGCAGGTATGAAGTACGCTGTAATTACTACAAAGCATCATGACGGCTTTTGTATGTTCGAATCGGATTATACTGATTATAACATCATGAATACACCCTATGGAAAGGATGCTATCAAACAATGGGTTGATGCTTTTAAAGCAGAGGGTTTAAAAGTTGGCTTTTACTATTCGCTTTTAGACTGGCATCATCCTCACTATACAATAGATAGGGTTCACCCTCAAAGTGCTTTAACACAAGAAGAGTACAACAATCTGAATAAAGGACGCAATATGGATATCTACAGGCAGTATTTAAAAGATCAGGTGAAAGAGATCTTAACAAAATATGGAACTATTGATATTCTTTGGTTGGACTACTCTTTTCCGGGGGAGTTTGGGAAGGGTAGAGACGACTGGGATGCAGTTGAACTTGTAAAAATGGTTAGAGAGCTGCAGCCTAACATTATCTTAAATGATAGGGCAGATTTAAAAGATTATTGGGGAGGATGGGATTTTACTACCCCCGAACAATTTAAAGTGCAGAGTTGGCCTGAGATAGATGGAAAGAAAATTGCATGGGAAACCTGTCAGACTTTTTCCGGTTCGTGGGGATATTATAGAGATGAACTCACATGGAAGAATAACCGCCAACTACTGGGCCTACTTATTGAGTCGGTAAGCAAAGGAGGAAACTTATTGCTTAATGTTGGTCCCACAGCGAGAGGTACATTAGATCCGCGTGCTGATAAGGCATTAGCAGAAATGGGCGATTGGATGAGGTATCACAGTCGTTCAATTTACGGTTGCACTCAAGCTCCCGAAGAGTTTGATGTACCTGAGCATTCAATTCTAACATATAACCCAAACACAAAAAGGCTGTATATCCATCTTCTCGACTATCCAATAACAAATTTCAGACTAGCAGGATATAAAGGAAAAGTGAAGTATGCTCAATTTCTTCATGATGCCTCTGAAATTAGAATAACTGCACCATTTGGTCATCATATGCAGGGTAGCATTGCTACTGAAAATGATTTAAACTTACTTTTACCTATGATAAAACCTGATGTGGAAATTCCGGTAATTGAATTAATTCTAGAATAGATAATGATTATTTTTAAAATATATAAAATGAAAAAAACACTGTTGGTAATTATTGCAGGAATATTATTATTATCTTGTAAATCTGCACAAAAAAACTTTCAAACTGTTGAGGTTGCATACTCATCAAATCCCGTTTTAGATGGCTGGTATGCCGATCCCGAAGGGATTATTTATGGAGATAAATATTGGATATTCCCTACCTTCTCTGATTATTATGAAAATCAGATTTTATTTAATGCCTTTTCTTCGCCTGATTTGGTTAACTGGACAAAGCATGAAAACATATTAGATTCATCTGAGGTGAAATGGGCACATAAAGCAATGTGGGCACCTGGAGTTATTGAGAAGGATGGCAAATATTACTTCTTTTTCGCAGCCAATGATATACAAAACAATGATGAAGTTGGGGGTATTGGAGTTGCTATTAGTGATAAACCTGAAGGACCCTATAAAGATCTATTGGGCAAACCGCTTATCGACAAAATAGTAAATGGAGCACAACCCATCGATCAGTTTGTTTTTAAAGAAAACGATAGTACGTACTATATGTATTATGGTGGATGGAGGCATTGTAATGTGGTATTGCTCAAGAATGATTTTACTGGTATCAGACCGTTTCCTGATGGAGAGTTATACAAAGAAGTAACTCCTGAGGATTATGTTGAGGGACCTTTTATGTTTAAAAAAGATGGCAAATACTATTTCATGTGGTCTGAAGGTGGTTGGGGTGGACCAAACTACAAAGTGGCTTATGCTATTACAGATAATCCACTTGGTCCTTTTAAACGCATAAACACAATACTTGAGCAGGACCCTGAAGTTGCTACTGGAGCGGGTCACCACTCTGTCTTTCATAACAAAAGAACTGATAGTTGGTATATAATTTATCACCGCAGACCTCTTGATGAAACTCATCATAATCATCGTGCAACAAGTATAGATATTATGGAGTTTGACGAGAATGGTTTTATTAAACCTGTTAAAATGACATTTAAAGGCGTGGCTCCAAATCCATTGTAAGAAACACACAAATATGAAGCTTAAAAAAGCCCGATATGTAAATTTAAAACATATCGGGCTTATTTTTTTACTTATTCAAAAGCATCTTTGCTTCATTTAGCTTTTCATTCCAATCGTTTGGTGGTTCTAGAGTATTAAAGTATTTAATAGTCTCTTCTAGCTCATTGAGTTTAGAAAGCGACTCTGCACTGTTTTCATCACTATACTGTTTGCGAAGGACTCTAATCTTTTCTGCATCCTGAATACCTTCCACTAGTCGTTCAAACCTTATTGAACTGCGTGCATCGGGGTAAACTATGTAGGTATCGCCGGCAGGCCAAGTTCTGTAACGAGAGTCGGTGAGTGGATTCTCTACCCATGAATTGTATGACCAGCGCAACATTCCGTCAAAATCTCCGGCAACTGTGCGCCATGCAGAGTAAACGGCTTCTGCAGACTCTGAAAATGTGAAAGTATTTGCAAATGGATCGGAACAACATACATACCATGTTGTAACCAAACCGTTTTCTCTTCTTGCAGCAATGTCTTCTACATCCACAACGCTGCCTGCACCTGCACTAATATCTTTGATTCCTGGATACTCTTTATAGCTTTTGTGATTGTCGGCAAGTGATATTCCTAACTCTGGTGCGGCATCATTTAAGACTTTTAATGCTGCTTGCATATCGGCGGGCGAACGTTCATCCATTGCAATATTGGTTATTTCGAGCCATCCTTTTTCTTTGAGGTGGTGGGTGAAATCTGTAAGAAAGATTGTCCAAATTTCTGTGTATTCGGACGACTGTGCAGGTAGCTCAAGTGTTACAAGCTCTTTTTTCTCCATATCATTATAGTGGAGTTTATTGTTCCAGGTTAGAAGAGAGTAACAGTTGATCATGTCATTTACACCCAGATCCATCATAAACTCAACCCATTTATCGAATACGGTATAATCGAAAATCCAAGTTTGATCTTCGTTCTTTGTCCAAATAATCATATCTGAATAAGCATCAAAGGATTGATTATTCCATGGATCGATATTTAATGTTGCAGTAATTACTTTCTGACCCGCATCTGCAAGCATCTTCATTAGTGGTCTCATTTTATCAAAATGAGCATCGCTCCACATTTCGAGATTATGCACACGCGCCACTGCTGATGGGTGTTGCCATAAATCGAGGTGATATACCCATTCTGAGGGATTGGGAAGAAGTTGATCTACCACTTCGATCTCAATTTCAAACTCTTCTGCAAAGTTTCTATCAGCGTATAATTTAAGATTTCCTTTATATACTCCCGCTACAGCATCGGCTGGGATTGAAAATGTAAGCCAAACTGGTCTTATAGTTTTTGCATCGATATTGAAATTATCTAAGTTGTCCAGCATATCGGGGGCTAATGATGCGGCGTAATCTTCGGGTTTGCGATGGCCACAACCTTCGGCAAACTCATCGGTCATTACGTAACGCACAAACCTTGCTTGGGCGATGGAAGCAGGCAAGGTGCTTGCTTCTGACGTGAAGCTATCGAATTCTAGCTCTACCTGATTTACATTGCTTGCCGACCAAAGCAGTAGTTGCCCTGAAAGTTTTTCGTTTTTCCATCCTGTTACTTTAATACTCTTTGAGGTTGTTACCTGAGGGGCAACCGACTTGGGCATTTTGTCATCTATTGATATAAAAGATGCTTGTAGTCCTTCTGGAACATTTGACCAGTCGGAAATCGTATCACTAGTTGGATCTTGCAACTCTTGAAAAGTATTAAATTCTTTTTCAGATCGTTTGCTATCGCAAGAAAAAAGTGAGGTAAATGCTATACCCAACACGAGGCAAAGCAAAAACAGCCTGCCAAAGTTTTTTAAAGACATAATTAATTGATTTATTTTTTGATTTCTATTTCCAAATTGTTTGACATTTAAACAATAGACAAATATAGCGGTTATAGTTCACTTATAACGAATCGATTTTTAAAATAAATCAAAGAAAATTGTAAGGAAAGCATACCACATTTGTGGTATTTTGTTATCTAAATGAATAATTTCCTTATAATTTGTTGCAGGACTGAAGAATTATAATTTATCTTTGTTTCGATAAAAGAGGTAAATAGTTTATAAAAAATAAAATAAATAATAGTGAAAGTATTTACAAAAATGTGTTGTTGTGGAATGGACATGTGTATGACCATAAGAAATTGCTGTATCGGAAAAGTTTAAATAAATATGTGCGAATAAAAGTTGAAAACTCTCCTGATACAAAATTGGGAGAGTTTTTTTGTAAGAACATTTAAAAGAAATCACGATGAAAAGTTTTAGGTTAATTCAGTTATCGGTTTTAGTTATATTTACTGTGGGTACAATTCAGAATATTAGTGCAGAATCAATTGAATCTTCGAGCAATAAAGAAGTTATAACAATTAAAAGCACCAGGTTTGCTATTCCACTTGTAGAGAAATGGGCAAATGAGTATGAAAAAGTATATCCGGGAGTGGATATTGTTATTGCTAATAGCAAGGATTTGAAAGATGCTGCCGATTTGAGTTTAGAAAGTTTAATAGGTTTTGATGATTCTAACAAAAAGGAAGATAATTTGATTAATGCTGCAAGGTTTGCATTACTACCAATTAGCAATTCAGAAAATCCTTATCTTAAAGAGCTAAACAAGAAAAGGCTAAATTCTAAGGGAATTAGAGAGTTGTTTTTTGAAAATGGCGAATTTGGAGAGAGCACTGATTCAAAAAAGAAATTGGATTATGAGGTGACCATTTATTCGGGTAATAACTCCGATTCTTTTGCAGAGGCATTTGCTTCACACTTTGGATATATAAAGGCCGACTTAAAGGGTCGCAAAATCTCAGGAGACGATATTTTTCTTATTGATGCAATTCAAAAAGACAATGAAGGAATCACGTTTAATAACCTCAGCTATATATTTGATATTAATACACGTAGCTTAAAGAATGGTGTTGCTATTATTCCTCTGGATATAAGAAAAGATCAGCGGGAAATACTGGAAGAGGCGGATGTAGATAAAACCATAACACTTCTTGAGAATGAAAAAATACCTCTTATCCCTATAGAGAATATTGGTTTTATTTCTGAATCGAATAACCCGGAAGCTGAAAAGTTTATAGAATGGGTATTATCTGAGGGACAGAAATATAACCGTGAGTTTGGATTTTTAAAAGCGGAGTATGAACAACTGGCAAATAATTAACAAAAAAGTATAAGCACCCCCATTAACCAATTGCAGAAGGATACGGGAGTGCTTATAACTAAATAAAATAGATCATGACAAATATATTGTTTTTTTTCAAGAACAACCAATGGTTCTTGTGTTTAAATAGAACTGTTTACATTTTATTAATTCTCTTTTTATTTAATTTCACTACTTATGCTCAAGAGATTATACGTGGAACAGTTGTTGACAGGGCGAATGAGCCCATACCGGGTGTAACGGTTTTTATTAAATCAACCTCATCTGGTACAACCACCGATATTGATGGTAATTTTAGTATAACAACAGATCAGGAGCTGCCACTAACTCTAACAATTTCGTTTCTTGGATTTAGATCTACTGAGATTGATGTGTATGAGGCGGATGAGAATGTGGGTATTACTCTTACAGAAGATATAAATTTTCTGGATGAAGTGGTAGTTGTGGGATACGGAACAGCAAAGAAATCGAGTTACACCGGTTCTGTAGCTGTTGTTGGAGCCAAGGAGTTGGGTAAACTTGAGATAACCTCGGTAGGAAAAGCTTTGCAGGGTGTAGTACCTGGCTTGCAGTCAGTTTCATCAGCTGGACAACCAGGAAGTGACGCTTCACTCTATATACGAGGAATCGGGTCTGTTAATGCATCCACCTCACCACTATTTGTTGTTGATGGTGTTCCTGGTGCAAATCCAAACCAGATTAGCGGTAAAGATATCCAATCCATTTCAATTCTAAAGGATGCTTCAGCTAGTGCACTTTACGGGTCACGAGGAGCTAATGGGGTTATTATTATTACTACTAAATCGGGTAATCTCAACTCTAAGCCTGTGGTAAACTTTTCTTCGAGTATTGGATTTATAAGTCGTGCTGTAAAAGATTATTTATACTTATCGACCAATGATTACTACGAACTGCAGTGGGAAGCAATAAGAAACACACAGTTAGATCAGGGGAAATCGGCAGCTGAAGCAGCTGAATATGCTAGTAGTTATCTAGTGGATGGAGCGCTTAAAGTAAACATTTACGGGCCGCAATACCCTGTTCCTGTAGGCACTGATGGAAATTTAACTGCTGGTGCAACACCTCTTTGGAATGACGATTGGGGCAAAGCTATATCTCGTACAGGTATAAGGCAGCAGTATGACTTGAGTATTAGTGGTGGTAGTGCAAATACAAGATACTTTGTTTCGGGAGGTTACCTGAATGAAGAGGGATGGATTAGAACTGCTGAATTTGAAAGGATTAATATTCGTACAAATATTCAGTCGAAAGTAAACAATTGGCTCGAAGCTGGTGCAAACGCATCAATATCCTCAAGTTATCAAAAATCACCTAATCAGAGTGATAGCAACACAGGTAATTTTGCAAACTTCCAGCGTCTTATATCAAATATATATCCTGTTTACGAACGAAATCCAGATGGAAGCTACCTGTTAGATGCTGATGGTAATAAAAAATGGGATTACGGAATTTGGCGACCAACTACTGCTATAAGTGGCGCTAATATTCTTGGAAGTGCTGAACATGCTATATCAGGTAATAAAACTGAAGCGGTATTGTTAAGTACTAATATGACAATTACATTTTTACAGGGGCTGCTGCTTAGGACTACTGCAAACGCTGATTACAGGTCTTGGAACTCTCACTCTTATTCACACTCATACTACAGCACAGGTGTAATTTCGGAAGGTGCAGGAACTGCAAGCAGGGGTTCTAGCAGAACACTAAATTATACTGTAAATAGTTTTCTAGATTATTCTCTTAACATATCTAATAGACACTCTTTTAATTTACTTGCAGGACCTGAAATTTATGTAAATAATATATCGTCTTTATCGGGTAACAGAACAGGGTTTCAAGTGTTAGGAAAAACGGAACCTTCTGCTGGTTCTACTATTGGCACATTCGTGGGCTCTTCAGATAACTACAGACTAGCTAGTTGGCTAACGAAAGTGGATTATAATTATCTAGAGAGATATCATTTATCTGCAAGTTACAGAAGAGATGGCTCATCAAGATTTAGCAAAGAATCTAGATGGGGCGACTTCTGGTCGGTCGGTGCTTCTTGGAACCTGAAAAAAGAAGATTTTCTAAAAAGTGTTCGGGACATTGATAATCTTAACCTTCGATTTAGTTATGGTGCCCAAGGAAATGATAACGTTGGCAACTACGCCTATGGTGGTTTTTATTCAATTTATAATAGTCTTGATCTGCTTGGTCTTCTTCCATCTGATTTACCTACACCTGAACTCAAATGGGAAACTAATTTGAATTTCAATATTGGTGCAGATATATCACTTTTTGACAACAGGCTAATTGCACAAATTGATGTTTATAACAGACAATCTAAAGACTTATTATTTGAAAGACCCCTATCTCCCTCAACTGGATATAGTGGAATAAATGCTAATATAGGTTCGTTAAGTAATAGAGGAATTGATGGTCAGATAACTGCGACTCCAATAAGAAATAGGAATTTTAATTGGGACGTAAGCCTTAATTTTGGTCATTACACTAATAAAATAACCAAACTGCCACAAGAAGAGATACTTACTGGCTCTATTGGGCAATATGGTAATACTAAAAAAATGGTTGAAGGAGGTTCGGTGTTTGATTTTTATATTAAAGAATGGGCTGGAGTGAAGCCTGAAAATGGAAAGGCTACTTGGTACAAAGATATTGTTGATGAAAGTGGTAATGTAACAGGAAGAACTACTACGGAAAACCATACTGAGGCAACTCAATATTTTCAGGGAAGTTCATTACCTGATTTTTATGGAGGGTTGAACAACTATTTCTCTTATAAGAATTTTGAACTCTCATTTTTGTTTTCATTTAGTATAGGTGGAAAGATATTTGACGGAGATGAACCAATGATAATGCATTTGGGTTATGCTCCAGGACGCAATTGGTCGCATGAGGCACTTACACGCTGGACTCCTGAAAATCGTGAAACTAACTTTCCGCGTTTGTCGTATGTTTCAGACCCATGGAATACTATTCCTTCTACAAGGTTTTTATTTGATGCAACATATGCACGATTAAAAAATATTGTTTTTTCATATTCACTACCAGCTAATTTGATATCTAACTGGAATTTGAGCGATGTAAAAATGCAAGTTACAGGTGATAATATACTTACATTCTTTGGTCACAAAGGATTAGACCCAGAACAAACTGTAACAGGGTCAACTTATTATCGCTATCCGGCACAGAAATCGTATTCTATAGGTGTTAATGTATCATTCTAATATAAAAGTAAATAATTATGAAACTATACAGATTATATATATTATTGGCTTTGGCATTATTAAGTTCATGTAATGATGCTTTTTTCGAAACCACTCCTCCTACTCAGATTTCTACTTCGGAAGTTTTCTCGTCGGAGAATAATATTGATGCTTTTATCAATGGTGCGTTACGATATTTAATGGAAAATAGTACATCTCAAGATAATCCTGGACTACCAGCAATATTTCTCACACATGAGGTGATGGGTGAGGATGCGTTTGCCAGAGATGGAAGATATGGATATAGAGATTCTTACCCTTATCGTGATCCGTTTGATAATACAACAAGACGTGCTCTGTTTTTTTGGACTTTACAATATACATCTATTGATCATGCCAATAATATTATTGCTAATATTGAATTAGATGCAAATAGCAGTACTAGGCTAAAACACCTTAAGGGACAAGCATATGCTTTGCGCGCATACAATTATTTGAATCTGGTGCGTCAGTACCAGTTTACATATTCTAAAGATTCTAATGCACTAGCTGTTCCTGTATATACTGAACCGACTAATCCTGCAACGGTTCCTAATCCTTTGTCATCAGTTAGTTCAATTTATGATTTGATTATTGACGATCTTAGTGAGGCTGAGAACTTATTACAGGGTTTTGAACGTTCAATAAAAAATCGCCCGAATTTAAACGTTGTTTATGGTCTATTTGCTCGTGCATACCTTACACTTGAAAATTGGACGTTAGCCTCTGAATATGCGAACAAAGCAAGGCAGGGTTTTCAGATAATGACACCAGCTCAGTATGGTGAAGGTTTTAATGATGTTAGCAATAGAGAATGGATATGGGGACATCCGCAAACTCAAACTCAAAATAAGGGTGGTGCCTCATATTTAGCTTATATTGAAACAACACCTTATACAACAAATGCTAACGGTACAAATCTTTATTATGGCTATAACAGTATAATTCCAGATCCTAATTTTGTTGATCTTTTTGAAGATGGAGATATTAGAAAATCTCTTTTTGAGGTTGCATCACAGCCTGCAGAAGCATTATATGCTCATTACAGATATAAGAAGTTCAGGAATAAATACCCCAATCACGATGGCCATATTATATTAATGCGCTCTTCTGAGATGCTTTTAATTGAAGCGGAAGCTTATGCGAGGTTGAATAATATTGGAGATGCAGTGCAAACTCTTAATGAATTACGAACAAATAGAAATTTATCAAATCTTGATGCTTCTGATTTTAATAATGTGAGTATATTAGATGAAATTTTGCTGGAACGTAGACGAGAACTGTGGGGAGAGGGTTTTCGTTTGTATGATATTCTACGCCTTCAAAATGCTCCAGTTCGTTTAGAATCCACACACACATTTGTAGACGATGAGGACAAAACTGTTCGAGTTAGAGGTCACTGGATTACAAGATTCCCAGATGGATCTGCCTTAGTACCTAATAGCAAGTACTTTCTTTTCCCTATCCCACTTAATGAAATTAATAATAATGATAATTTATAATACAACTCATTTAAAATAGAACAAAGATGAAGAAAAATTTAATCTTACTGTTAATTGCAATAATTGCAATTTCATGTAACCAAAAACAAGAAGAGAGTGTACTACTTACAGGTAGAGTTGAAGGTGTGGAATCGGGTACTGTGTATCTGCAGAAGTTTCGCAATAAAACGTTTGATATTATTGACTCATCTGAGATAGTTAATGGTGAATTTAGCTTCGCAAAGGATGTTGAGTTGCCTGAGATATATGGACTCTCATTAGATTCTACAAAGGGTTCTTTTCTTTTGTTTTTGGATGAGAATCAGGCAAATGTTGTTCTTGACTCGGCCAATTATTACAGAAATACAACGGTTGAGGGCTCGGAGCTGCATAACCTTTATGTAGATTATAAGAGCCAAAGGAATGTTGAAATAGATTCGTTTATCAGACAACATCCTTCTTCATTGGTGTCGGCTTATGCTTTGTATCGCGATTATTCATATCGTTTGACTCCTGAGCAAATTAGATCTAACATTGATTTGCTTGATCCGTCTTTAAGGAATACTCCATATGTTGAGACTCTTGAAGAGTTAATTCCTACTCTTGAAGAGGTGTCAGTGGGTAATGAAGCTCCTAATTTTACTGCAACTGATACTAATGGTAATAGTGTGGAGTTTGCAAACCATATTGGTAAGAGCAAATATGTTTTTCTCGATTTTTGGGCTTCGTGGTGCGGACCTTGCAGAAGAGAAAATCCTAACATCGTAAGGGCTTATGAAGAATATAAAGATAAAGGTTTTGATATTTTTGCAGTATCGCTAGATCATAGCAAAGTGGGATGGCTGGCTGCTATTGAAAAGGATAAACTGACTTGGACTAATGTTACGGATTTAAAGCACTGGGATAGTGAACCGGCTAAACTTTATGGTGTGAGGGCTATTCCGTCTAACTTCTTGATTGATGAGAATGGGGTTATTGTTGCAAAGAATTTGAAAGGTGAGGATTTGCATAATACGCTCAATGATTTATTAAACTAATCTCAATTTAACACTCTTGTTTTCAGTTATTTAAAACATGTATCTATATGTGTTTAGGGGGTGTTGTATGTATTTGTATTTAAGATAAACAACTTGTATGAAACTATTTATATCAATTTTAGTAGCCTCTATTTTGGCTTTTAATTCACTTGTAATTAAAGCAGAAGGGCTAGATTATTACTTCCCAGATGAAATAAGTGTTGACTCTGCAATTCCTACTCCTGAAGAGTTTTTAGGGTATGTTGTTGGAACCAGAGTTACTGAGCATAGCAGGATTAATGCGTATTATGAGAAGCTTGCAGAGCTGTCTGACAGAGCTGAGCTAATTGAGATTGGAAAAAGTCATGAGAGCCGACCGATATATGTATTGGCTATATCATCTCCTGAAAATATAAATAATTTAAATGAACTTAAAGTGTTGAGGCAAAATGTGAGAAAGGGGTCGAGGGTTAATAGTCCACTAATTATATTTCTTGGTAATACTGTGCATGGCAACGAGATATCTGGTTCTGAATCTTCTTTATTCTCTGCTTACTATTACATAGCTTCACAAAGTGAAAAGATAATTAATCAGCTGAATGAGAGTGTGATATTTATCGATCCTGTTCGTAATCCGGATGGACAAGAGAGGTTTGCATCGTGGATAAACTCCAATATTAGTTTCAATAGAAACAACACATCTCAATATGACAGAGAGCATAGCGAAGGTTGGCCAAGAGGGCGTGGTAATCATTATTGGTTTGACCTGAATAGAGATTGGGTAAATATTGTGCACCCAGAAAGCAGAGCTCGTGTGGCTTTGTATCAGGATTGGCTTCCTCATGTTCAGGCCGATCATCATGAGATGGGTACCAACACTTCCTTCTTTTTTGAGCCAACTGATCCGGAAGGAAATGAGAGTCATCTTATTCCAAAATCAAATTACAAGCTTAACCAATTATTTGCAGAATATTTTGCAGATGCACTTAATAAGATTGGATCTTTCTATTACACTAAAGAATCTTATGATAATAAAAACCCAAACTTCGGTTCTACATATCCAGATTTTAATGGAGGAGTAGGTATTTTATTCGAACAAGGCTCTTCTAGGGGCTTGGTTCAGGAGTCAGACAATGGACATCTAACCTTGCCCTTTACTATTCGCAATCAGTTGGTAACAACAATTGCTACTGTTGATGCAGCACACGGAAACAAGGATGCTCTTTTTGATTTACAAAATGAATTTTTTACAAAACCATCTGCTAGCATGGATAAAAGAAGGTCTTATATTATTGGTGATGCTTACGATTCGGAGCGCTTGAATAAGTTTATTGAATTGCTACTAACGCATAGATTGGAGGTTTATGAGAACGATAATGATGTAGTAATAGATAGTGTTACTTATTATAGTGGTAAATCGTATATAATACCTGCCGTTCAGCCCAACAGTGCACTTGTAGGAATAATATTTGATGATAAAATCGACTTTGATGATGAAAGTAAATTAGGGTATGGTGCAGGTTTTTCTATTGCGCATTCATCTGGTTTATCTAATGGAATATCAAACTCGGTGAATAGAGGAAACAGAGTAGAATCGGTACCAAATATCTCTAATAATGGTTTTCAGAAATCTGATTACGCATATTTGATTGATTTCCGTAATTCGGGTAGTCAGAAATTGGTCTTGAATCTTCTGGAAAATGATATAAATGTGAAAACGGGTACAAAGACTTTCTCAATAAACAACCAATCGGGGGAGAAAGATTTCTCATATGGAAGTCTGCTAATTCCTGTGAGCACACAAAAGATTGGCTCTGATGAACTATATGAAACACTTAAGAATCTTTCGGCTCAAAGTAGTGTTGAAATTATACCCGTTAATTCGGGCTTTAATTTTAAAGGTGTTGATTTAGGAAGTAGCTCATTTAGGAATATTGATAAGCCGAAGGTACTTATTGTTACAGGTGCAGATATTTCCTCAACTGAGGCAGGTGAAGTGTGGCATTTGTTTGATCAACAGCTTCATTATCCACTTACTAGGGTAAATGCAGAGAATTTTAGACGAGTGCCTCTAAATGAATTCAATCGCATTGTGCTGGTTAGTGGAAGTTACGATTTTTTAAACGAATTGCAATTAGATGAACTTAAAGGCTGGGTAAAAGGTGGAGGTACACTCATTACAATTAATGGAGCTTCGCAATGGGCGATAAATAACAAGATATCATCTGAAAGCATTGTCGCCCAAAATGATAGTAATGCCAATAACAACAGAAATAGCAATGGCAGATCTTCAAGACAGCCAACATCAATTTTTATGTCTACGATAGACTTAACAAATCCGCTTGCATTTGGGCTAACCTCTGAAAGATTGCCTGTGATAAGGGAAAGCAACCTCTTTATTGCATCAACACCAAATAGTATTGCAACTTATGATGAGAACCCACTTCTTAATGGTTTTATATCTGCTGATAATTTAAATCAACTTACTCAATCTTCGTCAATTACAGCAAACAGATCAGGACGAGGTAATGTGATTCAATTTGCAGATAACCCTCTGTTTAGAGGAATATGGCATGGAACAAGCAGAACATTTGTAAATGCTGTGCTTTTTGGTAACTTAGTTAATGGTAGATAAGAAATTTAAACATGGTATTAACAAAATCATAAATAAAAGTCACTATATATTTCACTTTATCAATTATTACTATAACTTTGCATCAAATTTACATTTAGATGCTTGATATGCAGAGATTGTATTCAACATATTTCACTACTACAATGACGATGACCCCTTGGGGGGTTATGTAAATTTTCACGTCCGTAAGCAGTCACTGCTTGTTATGCTAACTAATCGGTTATAGCATTAAGAATCAACATTATTATTAAAAATAAACGACCGTTTTTTATCAATACGGTGTAAGTAATATTCAGATGAAAGTAATGAAATTTGGTGGTACCTCGGTAGGTAACCCCGAAAGTTTACAATTGGTTAAGAAAATAATTGAGAGTGAAAAAGAACCTGTAATTGTTGTTGTATCTGCATTAGATGGAATTACAGACAGGTTATTGCTTGCTGCAGATTTTGCATTAAAAAACAATCAGGGTTATAAATCTTTATTAGATGAACTGGTTGAAAGGCATCGAAATGTTATTGAAAAAACAATAACCTCAAATGTTGCTAAAGAGGAAGTTACCATAAAAGCGGATCAGCTTTTTGAGGAGCTTCGAAATATATTACGTGGTGTATATTTGATTGGTGATCTGTCGCAAAAAACTTCTGACAAGATTGTTAGTTATGGTGAGCGCCTATCGTCACTTATTGTGAGTAAGATGATTGATGGGTCGCAATTATATGACTCTACAAAGTTCATTAAAACAAATAAGCAGTTTAAAAATCATATACCCGACCTGAATCGCTCTAATGAGCTTATAAAAAAGACTTTTTCTGAAATGCCGCCTCCAAATGTGGCTATAGTTCCGGGGTTTATCTCGTCGAGCATTGAGGAGAACGATATTACAAATATTGGTAGAGGTGGTTCTGATTACACTGCGGCAATCATTGCTGCGGCAATGAATGCTTCGATGTTGGAGATTTGGACAGATGTGGATGGATTTATGACCGCTGATCCTAAAATCATTAACTCGGCATATGTTATCGACGAGTTGTCTTTTACAGAGGCTATTGAGCTTTCTAACTTCGGTGCAAAAGTTATATACCCGCCAACAATATTTCCGGTTTACCATAAAAATATTCCCATATATATAAGGAATACTTTCAGTCCTGAATCGAAAGGAACACTAATTAAAGATATTAAACCCACTCGTGATGGTAAAATAATTAAGGGTATATCTTCTATTAACGATACTGCACTTATAACAATAACCGGGCTTGGTATGGTGGGTGTTATTGGTGTAAACAAACGAATCTTTACGGCCCTTGCCGACAATGGAATAAGTGTGTTTATTGTTTCACAGGCATCTTCAGAAAATAGTACATCATTTGGGGTAAGGGTGCAGGATGCAAAGCTATCGCAAAAGGTACTGAATAAGGAGTTTGCCCATGAGATTGGTATGGGTAGCATAAATGCAGTTATTGTGGAGTATGATTTGGCGACAATTGCGATTGTGGGTCAAAACATGAAACAAGTACCGGGTATTGCGGGTAAGTTTTTTGGAGCTTTAGGTAGAAATGGTATTAGTATAGTTTTGCTGGCACAGGGTGCAGGTGAAACAAATATTTCATGTGTGATTTCTAAATCAGATTTAAAGAAATCACTGAATGTTATTCACGATTCATTCTTCTTATCTCCTTATAAGGAGCTTAACTTATTTGTTATCGGAATTGGCACTGTTGGGAGCAAACTCCTGGAACAGATTCGTTTACAGCAATCTACTCTTAAAGATCAGAACAAACTTAGAATAAATATAGTTGGTATTGCCAACGGTAGAAAAGCTCTTTTTAACAGAGAAGGAATACCCCTTGAAGGTTATTTAGATGTTTTAATGGAGAATGGTGCTAAGAGTTCTCCAGATTATATCAGAGATGAAATTCTGAAAATGAATATATTCAACTCGGTCTTTGTAGATTGCACTGCAAGTGCCAACATAGCTAAAATTTACGGTGAACTAATGGCTAAGAATATTTCTGTAGTTACTGCAAACAAGATTGCAGCTTCTTCAGATTATGAGAATTACAGCTATTTAAAAGATACCGCACGAAAGGCAGGGGTAAAATTTTTATTTGAAACAAATGTTGGAGCTGGCCTACCTATCATCAACACGATGAATTCTCTCATTAACTCTGGCGACAAGATTGTGAAACTGGAGGCTGTTCTTTCGGGTACTCTGAATTTCATATTCAATACATTAAGTGAAGAGATTCCTTTTAGCAAAGCAATTAAAATGGCGGTTGATGCCCAGTTTGCAGAACCTGATCCTCGTATAGATTTGAGTGGCCTGGATGTTACGCGTAAGCTTGTTATTTTGTCGCGTGAGGCTGGAGCAGCTGTAAATCAATCGGATGTTGATAAAAAACTCTTTATTCCACAAAAGTACTTTGATGGCACTCTTGAAGAGTTTTGGAAGAACATACATGAAATGGACGCCTCTTTTGAAGAACGGCGCAAGGAACTAGCAAAGGAGGGTAAGAAACTTCGATTTGTTGCATCTTATAATAAAGGTGAATGTGAAGTGGGCTTGCGAGAAGTTGAAAGCGGTCATCCCTTTTATGATCTTGAAGGAAGCAATAATATCATTATGATTTCAACCGAGCGATACAACGAGTATCCTATGGTAATTAAAGGTTATGGAGCTGGTGCAAGTGTTACTGCTGCGGGAGTATTCTCTGATATTATATCGATTGCAAATATTAGATAGTTTTGATTTGAGATAAACAGTTGAAGGATTTTTGTTCTAAATACAACAAAAATGAAGTACATAATAATTCTGGGAGATGGGATGGCAGATGAACCAATTGGTTCGTTAGGTAATAAGACTGTAATTCAGGCTGCTCATACGCCATACATGGATATGCTTGCAAATAAAGGGAGAAATGGGTTGCTGGACACAATTCCAAAGGGATTCTCTCCTGGGAGTGAGATTGCTAACCTGTCGGTATTGGGATATGATGTACCAGCAGTGTATGAAGGCAGGGGTGTGCTTGAAGCCGCTAGCATGGGCGTTGATATATACGAAAGTGAAATGGCTATGCGTTGTAATCTTGTATCGATTGATGGTGAAATGCTTAAGAACCACTCTGCTGGGCATATATCCACCGAAGAAGCATCAGAATTGATTCATTTTTTAGATGATAATTTAGGTGGTGAATTGTTCAGTTTTCATTCAGGAGTTTCGTATCGGCATGTTTTGAAAATGAGAGGTGGCAATAAGTTTATTAAATGCACCCCTCCTCATGATATACCTGAGAAACCGTTTAAACCTAATTTGATAAGATCTGAAACACCGGAATCTAACTATACAGCAGAGGCATTAAATGATTTGATATTAAAGTCGCAAGAGATACTTAGGGATCATCCTATCAATTTAAAAAGAATTGCTGAAGGGAAAGATCCCGCTAATAGTATTTGGCCCTGGTCTCCTGGTTTTCGCCCCAACATGAAACCACTTTTTGAAATGTATCCAATTAAAAGCGGATCTGTAATTTCTGCAGTTGATCTTATTCGCGGTATTGGTGTATATGCCGGACTTGAAGTTATTATAGTGGAAGGTGCAACAGGGTTATATGACACAAATTATGAGGGTAAAGCAGAGGCGGCTTTGGAAGCATTGAAAGAAAAAGATTTTGTTTATCTCCATATAGAAGCTAGTGATGAAGCGGGGCATGAAGGGGATGTGCCACTAAAAGTAAAGACGGTTGAGTATCTAGACAATCGTATAGTGAAGCCTATATATGAGGTGATTGTGAACTGGGATGAGCCGGTTACTATCGCTATACTTCCTGATCATCCTACACCATGTGCAATTCGCACCCATACCAGAAACCCGATACCATTTTTGATTTGGCACAAAGATATTGAGCCGGATGGTGTGCAGACTTATGATGAGTTTGCTGCAAAAAATGGTGGTTATGGTTTACTGCATAGTAATCAGTTTATGAACACTTTATTTAATATATAAGATGTTGTTTTATAGTACAAATAAAAAAGCACCAAAAGCATCGTTGCAGGAAGCTGTTATAAAAGGATTAGCTTCGGATAGTGGATTATTTATGCCTGAGCATATTCCTCATCTATCAGAAAACTTCTTTAATGAGATAGCTGATAAAAGCTTGGTTGAGATTTCGAAAACTATTGCAGAAGCATTTTTTTGTAATGATATCCCCAAAGAGAAACTGGATTCGATTATTACTGATACACTGAATTTTGAAATTCCACTTGTTGAGATAGAAAAAGATATATTTGTACTTGAGCTGTTTCATGGTCCCACCTTTGCATTTAAAGATGTAGGTGCAAGGTTTATGGCTCGAATGTTATCCTATTTTGTTAAAGAGCGTAATCAGGATGATGTTAAAGTTCTTGTGGCTACATCTGGTGATACAGGTAGCGCCGTTGCAAATGGATTTCTGGGTGTGGAAGGTATTCAGGTATTTGTATTATACCCGTCTGGTAAAGTGAGTGAGATGCAAGAAGCTCAGTTTACTACATTAGGACAAAACATTGTTGCTCTTGAGGTTGATGGAACATTTGATGATTGTCAGGCATTGGTTAAATCGGCATTTATGGATGAGGAGCTTAACCATAAGCTTAATTTAACTTCGGCAAACTCAATAAATGTTGCTAGGTTTCTTCCTCAATCATTCTATTATTTTTATGCTTATGCACAGCTTGCTAAATTGAATTCTTATAAGAAAACTGCATTGAATGGAAATCTAGTTTTTTCGGTGCCAAGTGGCAATTTAGGAAATCTTACTGCTGGATTGTTTGCCAGTAAAATGGGACTCCCCATCAAACGTTTTATTGCAGCTAACAATAACAATGATGTTTTTACTAAGTATCTGCAAAACGGGGTTTACTCTCCAAGATTATCAGTGCAAACAATTGCCAATGCCATGGATGTGGGCGCACCCAGCAACTTTGAGAGAATATTTGATCTTTTTGATGGTTCGTATGATGATATTAAGAGCGCTGTAAAGGGTTTTGCATATAATGATATTCAAATAGCAGAATCAATTAAAGATCTGTATAATAGAACAGGATATTTGGCAGACCCTCATAGTGCATGTGCATATTTAGCACTTAGAGAGGATAAAAAAGAAAATGAAATTGGCGTGTTCCTTTCCACAGCTCACCCTGCCAAATTCATAGAAACAGTAGAAGGTTGTATAGAAAATGAAATAAGTATACCAGCTGGTCTGGCAAAGTTTATGGAGCTGGAAAAACAGACTTATTCTATATCAAATGACTTCAATCAATTTAAAAAAACTTTAATGAGCCTCTCTTAAGTTTCTTTTTACTATTTTTGCTGCTTATTAATGCATTAATGAGTAGTTTTGCGTGAGAGAACCATACGCAATCTGTATTACCCGGATGAGTCGACTTTTTCGTTCTATATTTCTGCTTTTAGTTCTGGCAATTTTTTATCAATGCTCCTCTGTCCAAAAGACAACTGTTGCAACAATTGCCATACCTGAAGTTATACCCGATATTGCGCAAGTTGATACCACACTATTAGTTGATTCTGAGTCAACTATAATTATCCCCGATTCCACAATTATTGATTCTGAGTTTGCTGATCTAGAGGGAGATTCTACAATTATTAATCCAGATTCGTTACTCGCCGCTGGACAAGACTCCTTAATTATTGATTCAGATTCAATCAATTTAGCAGACTCTGTTGCTACTCCCGTTACGAGTATGTTAGAAGCTCCTGTTCAGTATAGTGCACAAGACTCAATTATTTTTACTGCTAACAATATGGGATTTCTTTATGGAGAAGCAGATGTAAAATATGGCGAAATGGGTATATCTGGAGAGTTCATCACCATGAATATGGATAGTAGCCTTATTTCTTCAACTTTTGGACTAGACTCTTTGGGAGTTGAATTTGGTCACCCAGTATTTATCGAAGGTGGCACAGAATACGAAATGAAGGGTGTTAAATATAATTTCGAGACAAGAAAAGCTTTTATACATAATGTTATAACTCAGCAAGGTGAGGGTCATATTGTGGCTAATGAAGCCAAAAAGAATGCGGACAACTCATTTTATATGAGAAATGCAAAATACACTACTTGCGATAGACATGATCATCCTCACTTCTATTTAAACCTCTCTAAAGCGAAAGTAAGACCCGACAAAGATGTTGTAACTGGCCCGGCATGGCTTGTAGTTGCAGATGTTCCGTTGTTTCCTATTGTACTGCCCTTTGCATTCTTTCCCTTCACTACTACATACTCTTCGGGTATTATTATGCCAAGTTATGGGGATGAGATGAATAGAGGATTTTATCTTCAGAATGGAGGTTACTACTTAGCTATTAGTGATTACATCGACCTTTCAATTACCGGAGAAATTTACACCAAGGGTTCGTGGGGATTGGGTACTCGTTCAAACTACCGAAAGAGATATAAGTATTCAGGTAATTTTAATGTTTACTATTTAAATACGGTTACAGGAGAAAAAGAATTGAAGGATGTTGCACCTGAAGCCTATTCTGTAGCCAAGGACCTTAGAATTAACTGGACACACTCTCAAGATCCTAAAGCAAATATGTATCGTACACTTTCTGCAAGTGTTAACTTCTCGACAAGTAGAAATAACCACAACGACCTCAGCAGATTGTACTCTCGTGAAGCATCTAATAACACTAAAAGCTCTAGTGTAAATATCACTCAGCGTTTTCCTGATTCACCATGGAGCTTATCGGCTACAATGAATATAAATCAGGTATCGAGAGACTCAACCATCGCTGCTACTCTTCCTAATATATCAATGAATATGAGTCGTATCTACCCTTTAAAAAGGAAAGATGCAGTGGGCGAAGAAAGGTGGTATGAGAAGATATCTATGAGCTATTCGGGTGAGTTCCGCAACTCAATTACTACTAAGGAAGATAAATTTCTTAAAGCAAACTTGGTAAGGGATTGGACAAATGGCATGCGCCATAATATTCCGGTTAGTGCTACATTCACTCTATTTGATTTTATTCAGGTATCTCCTTCTTTTAATTATACAGAAAGATGGTATACAGGGCAGCATAAGGAAGCATGGGATCCGGTTGCAAAAAGACATGTTCCAGTTGATACTATTCATGGATTCAATAGAGTTTATGACTATAGTACATCTTTAAGTGCACAAACAAAATTGTATGGTATGTACACTCCCTGGAAGATGTTTGGCGATAAAATTCAAGCAATACGACATGTATTATCTCCAAGTATAAGCTTTAGTTATCGTCCCGACTTTGGTGATCCAAAATATGGGTTCTATGAGACTTACAGCTACAAAAATGAATTTGGGGAAGATGTTGATTATACATATTCTCCTTACTCATCTATGATGTTTGGTACAGCATCGAGAGGTAAAAGCGGAAGCATTGGTTTTGATTTCAAAAACAATCTTGAAATGAAAGTGCTCACAGATAAAGATTCAACGGGTGTTAAGAAAGTAAGCCTTATTGATGATTTGGGCATCAACTTCAATTACAATATGATGGCCGACTCAATGAAGTGGAGTAACATCAACACAAACCTTCGATTAAAGCTTACTAAGTCATATACGTTAAGCCTCAATATGGTTTGGGATCCATATACTTATGAACTGGATCAAAACGGTAGGCCAACCAGGGTTGACAAACTAAGAGTATTAAATGGTAGAGGATTTGGTAAACTAATGAGCACAGGAACTTCTTTTTCATATTCGCTAAATCAGGATACATTTAAAAAACTTTTTGGTAGAGGAGATGATGATACTGAAGGTGAAGATGATGGTGATCCCGACCCAAGTAATCAGCTTCCTGATGATGGCACTATAGGGGAAAATCCATATGAAACGGCCGGAAGGAATGCTATGTTCGACGATGGTGATGGCACAATGGGTGAATTTGATCAAAACGGGTATCTTAAGAATGCAGTCAATTGGAATTTATCTTTCAATTACTCATTGAGATATGGATATGGAGAGTTCGATACTGATATAATGGAATATAAAGGAGCATTGACACACAATTTTGGACTTAGCGGATCTTTACAGCCAACAAAGAATTGGAATCTTACTTTTAATACAGATTATAACTTCGACTTGAAGAAATTCACTAATATAAACTGTACTCTTACTCGTAATCTGCACTGCTGGAGTATGTCGGCAAGCTTCATTCCTATTGGTCCTTATAAATCTTATAACTTCACCATCAGAGCCAACTCATCGATGCTGCAGGATCTTAAGTATGAACAAAGAAGTTCGCCATACGACCAAGGAATGGGTTGGTACTAATTGGGTTAATCAATATTCGGTTTAAGAAAACTCTACAATATTAATAATCTAACAATAATACTATTTCTCTTCTCCCCACAGCTTTTTCATCCATTCGCTCATTTTACTCTCTGCAGGAGAATTTTGAGCTTCCCAAAAACGACTACTTTTTATCTCTTTTGGCAAAAAATCTTGTTTAACAAAATTATTCTCATAATCGTGTGAATATTTATACTCTTTACCATAATCGAGTTCCTTCATTAATGTAGTAGGAGCATTTCGAAGATGAAGTGGTACAGGCAGGTTACCTGTCTGCTCAACTTTAGCTATGGCTTTATCAATTGCAAGATATGCAGAGTTGCTTTTTGGTGAAGTTGCGAGATATATTGTTGTTTCGGCAAGCACTATACGACCTTCGGGCCAACCAATTTTTTGTAAGGTTTCGAAGCATGCATTGGCAAGCAGAAGAGCATTGGGATTTGCCAAACCAACATCTTCGGCAGCAGAAATAACAAGTCGTCGCGCAATAAACTTAGGATCCTCTCCCCCCGCAACCATCCTTGCCAACCAGTAGATAGCTGCATCCGGATCACTTCCTCTAATCGATTTTATAAAAGCAGAGATTATATCATAATGCATCTCTCCGCCTTTATCATAGGCTGCTGGATTTTCCTGTAACCGTTCAGTAACCAATTGATCGGTAATAACTATATCCTCCTCTTCACCAAATGATGCAATATTTAGATCAAGTATATTAAGAAGTTTACGGGCATCTCCTCCCGAGAACCTGAAAAGTGCAGTGTTTTCTTTTATTTCAATTTTCCTATCTTTAAGAATATAGTCTTCTGTTAGAGCTCTTTGGAGGAGGTTCTCAAGGTCTTTTTTCTCCATAGATTTAAGAACATATACCTGACATCTGGAAAGAAGGGGCCTAATAACTTCAAAAGAGGGATTTTCTGTTGTTGCTCCAATTAAAGTTACAGTGCCTGTTTCAACTGCATTTAAGAGCGAATCCTGCTGTGATTTGCTAAATCGATGTATCTCGTCAATAAATAAAATCGGTGCCGCAGAATCGAAGAAACGAGTACTCTTGGCCTTTTCTATAACCTCTCTTACATCTTTTACTCCAGAATTGATAGCGCTTAGTTTATAAAACGGGGCTTTTATGGTATTGGCTATGATATTTGCAAGAGTTGTTTTACCAACACCTGGAGGCCCCCAAAAGATAATTGAAGGAATTCTTCCCGATTCAATCATTCTTCGTAATACAGCCCCATTACCGACCAAATGTTCTTGTCCGATAAATTCATCCAGATTCTGTGGTCTTAGTCTTTCTGCTAAGGGAGTACTCATAATAAATTATCTAGGATTCAATTTAACAACATACGTTCTATCTACTTACAAATATAATCAATCTGATTCAATATTGGTAATGCGACATAATTAGATAAGCATTCTTTTAGATTGTTAATATAGAAGCATAGATGTGGTGCATAGTCTGAAAAGTTTTTCATATCCTTAATATTAACATTAATGTTCAATAGAGAAGATAGACAATACGGAAGCATAAACAAACCAGTAAGATGATTAAATATTATTTTAATGCGAACTACTGAATAGTAAGAAATGGGTGTAAATAATATATTTTAGTAACTTTGCGCCTTAAAATCAATCAGTCAGATGGAGATAACACCTTTATTATCCCTATTCGGGGATATGAGTCAGCTCGATTTTGTAAAGCTGAGTTTTAATCAAGAGAGTGTAAATATGATGAATTTAGCTATCGCTTTCATCATGTTTGGAGTAGCTCTAAGTATAAGACCGGGGCATTTTAGAACCGTTTTTTTAAACCCTAAACCTGTAGTAATTGGAGCTGTAACTCAGTATGTTATTTTACCCGCACTAACCTACTTACTCGTATTAATAATACGCCCTTCAACACCTGTTGCACTTGGAATGATATTAATAGCAGCATGTCCTGGTGGCAATGTATCTAATCTTATATCTTCAGTTTCAAAAGCAAATGTTACATTATCGGTAAGTCTTACAACTATTACAACTGTTATGAGCCTCATCATGACTCCTTTTAACTTTGCTTTTTGGGGTGGTCTCTATGCGAAACATTCACCTTTGTTGGTGCCAATTTCCATTGATCCGTTAGAGATGTTTCGCACCGTATTTTTAATTCTTGGTATACCTGTTATCTTAGGAATGTTTATAGGAATGAGATTTCCAAAATTCTCTAAAAGAATGGACAAGCCAATACAAGCTGCGTCAGTTATTTTCTTTGTAGGTTTTATTGTGGCGGCGTTAGCGGGCAACTTCAGCATATTTTTGAAGTATATTCATCTTATATTTATTTTAGTGTTACTGCATAACGGAATGGCTTTTTTAAGTGGATATTCCTTGCCAAAGTTGTTTAAGATAAATGAAATAGACTGCAGAACTATTTCCATTGAAACAGGTATACAGAACTCGGGATTAGGACTTGCACTTATATTTAATCCAAGAATATTTCCACCTGAACTGAATTTAGGAGGTATGGCTATGGTAGCTGCGTGGTGGGGAATTTGGCATATATTGGCAGGACTAATTCTTGCTACTTACTGGAGGAAACGTAAGGTTAAAGATATAGCAACTGCTAATTAATTTAGATATAATTAGCTGTTAAAAACATGAGATTGATTTCTGTCTTCTGATAACTTACAAATTGAACTATGCTTTATAACTACGACTTTCGAATTACATTGGTGAAAATTCCTATTAAATCAGCTTTAAGACTTAACTTCAGGAAAATGGTCTTTACTGGTAGAAAAGAAAATGTATCTAAAAAAAAACCAATTATATTTGCCGCTAACCACAGAAATGCTTTACTGGATGCTCTTTTGCTTGTTTATGCAGGGTATCATTTTAAGCAGGTAGTATTTCTTGCACGTGCAGATATATTTAAGAAGAAGTTTGTTGCATGGATGCTTAAAGGTATGCGCATTATCCCGGTTTTCAGAATTCGTGATGGAAAAGACAATCTTGATAAGAACAAAGATATATTTAGTAGTGCTGCCCGTATTCTTAAAAAAAACAACCCAATAGCCCTGTTTCCAGAGGCAAGGCATAACCCTAAACAATCGTTATTACCAATACAGAAGGCCGTACCTCGCATAGTATTGCCAACCGAGGCATCGCTTAACTTCGAGCTAAATAGTCAGATAGTACCAGTATCTATATATTATCGCGATGTCTTTGGTTTCCTAACTGATGTATACATTACATTTGGCAAACCCATAGAAGTTTCTAAATACAAAGAGGTGTATGCTGAGAATTCAAATCTTGCCACCAATCAGCTCCGTCTGGATTTAGAAACTAGTTTAAAGTCGTTGGTAGTGAACATCTGGAACGATGAGTTTTATGAGGAGTATAAAGATGCCATCGACTGGAATGGCGACCGACTAGCACTTGAGAAATTCTCTCACAGAAAGGATGACTATCTGCAAGCATCACTAGAGATAGTGAGAAGTTTAGACAACCTTTATAAAAATAACCGCGAGGAGTTTAATGATAAAATTAATGACTTTCGTGAGGCTAAAACGATATTAAAGGAACATCTGCTTAGTACTAAAGACAAAGTTTGGAAACCGGCATCGAAAAGAAATATATATAGCCGATTTACAGGTTTAATCTTAACCGCACCAATAATGTTGTTCGGTTATCTCAATGCAATTTTTCCACTTCTAATCAATAAAAAACTGCTTAGTCTGTTTAAAGATAACCAGTTTATACCCTCTGTAAGATACGTATCTGGACTAATATTTATACCAATATTCGATCTTATACAATCGCTTATTATTGGCTCGGTGACTAAAAACTGGGAGGTTGCACTTAGCTATTTCTTTTTAATGCCAACAACATTCTACTTTGCCCTATACTGGCGCAAATGGTGGAATTCTGCAAATAGAGACTTAAAAGTAAGTAAGTTTAAGCAGGAGTTTAAAGCTAAATGGGAACGTTTAGTTCAGCTGATAAAACTATAAACAAAAACGTTTGTTTCTGATTACATAACTCTTATAGCTATATCCCTAAAACTCTAACTAATTTATAAAGTTTAATTAGTAGATGTAAAATAAATCATTTAAGATTTTAGATCTATTATAATAATTTATCTCTTGTTCCTAAGATAGAAAGTAATTTTATTAGCCTTAATCAATTCCTCGTGGCTTATTCGATAACTCCTAAAGCGTTTACCATCTATCTCTATTTTATCAATATAAATAGCATTTGAGGATGGGCGTATAGTCTCAATTTCAATTGTATGCGCATTATAATGGAAGTCATCCAGATTTAATGTAATCTTATCAAAAACAGGAGTAGTAAAAGTGTATGACGCATCAGTTGCATTATCAGGATAAAAACCCATCATATTAAATACAGCCCACGTTGACATAGTGCCCGTATCATCGTTACCTGGAAGACCATCGGTAGAATTCTTAAAGTGTTTTGCCAGCAACTCTTGAGTAGTCTTTTGAGTGCGCCATTCTTCACCTTTTACATAACTAAATAAGAAAGGGTAACCAATATTTGGCTCGTTGGTAGGGTCGTAGTGTTCATCATCAAAAACCTCCTGAAGCTTATTAATAAACTTTTTCTTACCTCCATGCATCTTAATCAATCCATAAACATCATGCGGAACCATAAATGAATAATTCCAAGAGCTCCCCTCATGAAAACCTGGCACATCCTCAAAGTTCTCTCCCTGCTTAGGATTAAATGGAAATAAAAACTCACCATTGGGGAGAATTGGCCTAAAAACACCATACTCCGGAGAATAATATTTCTTATAATTCAGAGATTGATTATATAACCTGTGAGCATCATCATCTTTACCAAGAGCTTGTGCAAATTGAGATAATGCATTATCTGCAATATAATATTCTAATGCATGAGACACCGAATTATCAAACTCAGTTTCCAGAGGAATGAAACCTCTGCTAAGATAATCATCAATATCGGGACGTAAGAAATTATCCTTCCCAGGAGTGGTGGCCGACTTATACATTGCCTCGAATGCTGTTTCAATATCAAAGTCGCGCAAACCTTTTTTCCAGCTATCTACTATAACTGGAATAGCAGGATCACCTTCCATTGTAAGTGTTTCGCGACTATAAAGCTCCCATTTTGGTAACCATCCACCCTCTTTATACATATCCACCATAGAACGCACCATATTCAATTGCGTCTCAGGGTATAGAAGTGTCAGCATCTGATGTACATTTCTGTATGTATCCCAAAGTGAAAAAACTGTATATCGATTAGAGTTTGTCTTCCCAATTCCATCACTCTCCATCTCGGGATACTCCCCGTTAACATCATTAAGAATATTTGGGTGAATAAGAGCATGGTAAAGACCCGTATAAAAAACAGTCTGCTGGTCGTCTGTGCCACCTTGAACAATCGCTTTTGACAATGCCTCGTTCCATGCATTGCGAGCATCACTTTGCACTAATTCAAAATCAAAACCTTTCTGTTCAGCATCAAGATTCATACGCGCATTCTCAGTACTCACAAAGGATACACCAATTTGAACCTCAACAGTCTCACCCTCTTCAAGATTGTAAGTAAAATATGTTCCAATATCATCACCTGCAATATCCCTGTTATAACGAGTATACAACTTTCTTACGCCGCTTGTCGAATCCCATTGAGCTTCAACACCCATTTGGCGTTGCATCTTCCAGTAACCAGTTGATTCAGGTGCTTTATTTACCCTAATCACAAAGTAGATAGGAAATACTGCTTCAGGATTATAGCAAAAAGTGCCCAATAACTTCATCCCCTCAACTTCAACATCACTTACACGGCGCATCCATGCACCCGACTCATTTGTGAGCCCTTCACCCAAATTCAGAAGTATATTTCCTTGCCCTTCGGGGAATGTAAATCGTGCTATACTTGTGCGAGTAGTAGCCGAAACCTCAGTTTTGATATTATATTTTGAAAGAATATTTGAGTAGTATCCTGGAGTAGCAACTTCTTCAACATACTCACTGCCATAGTCTTCATAATTTACATTAAGCTCACCCGCAGTTGGCATCAATAGAAGAGATCCTAATTCAGGACACCCCACTCCACTTAAATTGACATGAGAAAAACCTGTAAAGAATTTATTATTATTTGAATAAGGAGTAGACCACCATTGCTTATCCTTGTCGAATCTGTTCAAATCCGACCCCATAACATTAAATGGAGAAACCGACATCATACCATTGGGTAAAACTGGTCCCGGATTGGTTGTACCATAATTGGTTGTTCCAATAAACGGGTTCACTTTATCAGCAGGTTCATTTGAAAATGAACACACCCAAATAAAAGTAAATGCAACAATAGTTAATATCGATTTCCTGAAACAATTCATAATAATGTCTAATCGTTACCCTTCAATTTTTTTAATCACCAAATCTACAGCAGCAGTCAATCCATCAGCATTCTTACCGCCTGCCGATGCAAAGTGAGGTTGACCACCTCCACCACCCTGAATTAGTTTAGCAGCTTCACGCACAATATTACCAGCATGCAAACCCTGAGCAACCAGGTCATCGCTAATCATTACGGTGAGGTTAGGCTTACCATTTGCAGCCGTCGCACCCACAAACAACATCTTTTCTGGGAACTGACCTTTTAGCTGAAATGCAATATCTTTTATTACTTCGGGTGAACCAAATGGAACAACCAGTTTAAAGACATCAACACCATTTATTTCTTTTTTCTTCTCAATAACCCTTAACTTCAGTTGTTCAGTTTTCTCCTTCACAAAACTCTGAAGTTCCTTTTTCATCTCATCATTATCTGCAATCAGACGATGAACTCCCTGCATAATATCAGGAACGTTGTTAAGCATATTTCTTATCTCAAGTATAGCATCTTCCTTAGCATACAGATAATCCTCGCAAACCTTGGCTGTAACTGCCTCTATACGGCGTACGCCTGCCGAAATTGCACCTTCACTTACGATACGGAAAGTACCAATTCTGCCAGTTGATGAAATATGAGTACCACCGCATAGTTCAATTGAAGAACCAAATCTAACAGTACGAACATCATCACCATACTTCTCACCAAACAAAGCCATAGCACCTTGGGCTTTAGCCTCTTCTATAGCTACGTGACGATGCTCCTCAATGGGGAAATTGGACCTTATCTTTTCAGTAACCATAACTTCAACTTCTCTAATCTCTTCTGGAGTCATCTTTTTGAAGTGAGAGAAGTCGAATCTCAACACCTCAGGCGATACATACGATCCCTTTTGCTCTACATGACTTCCCAGAACTTCTCTAAGAGCCTCATGCATAAGGTGAGTAGCTGAGTGATTACACTCCGTAGCTGTTCTCTTTTCTGTATCTATTTTTGCAGTAAAAACACCCTCAAAATTTTGAGGAAGCTTTTTGGTTAGATGTACAGCAAGATTATTCTCACGTTTGGTATCAAAAACTACAATCTTCTCGTCAGTTTCTGAAATCAACCAGCCACTATCACCAACCTGACCACCCATCTCGGCATAAAACGGAGAACGGGAAAGTACAATTTGATAAAACTCTGTATTTTTTTGCTTTACAGCACGATAGCGAAGAATCTGAGTAGTACTTTCAGTTTCATCATAACCAACAAACTCAGCCTCACCATCAGCAACCTTTGTCCAGTCGCCCGTCTCCACAGCTGCAGCATTACGAGCTCTGTCCTTTTGCTTCTGCATCTCAGCATTAAAACCATTTACATCGGCAGACATACCATGTTCACGCAAAATCAGCTCTGTCAGGTCGAGCGGGAAACCGAAAGTATCATAAAGCTTAAAAGCAACTTCACCAGCAAGTACCCCACCCTCCTTCTCAGGAAGATTTCTTTCTAATAACTTAATACCCGTTTCAAGAGTACGAAGAAACGACTCCTCCTCTTCTTTCATAACCTTTTCGATAAGTCCTTTCTGCGCCTCAAGCTCAGGATAAGCATCGCCCATCACCTCAATGAGAGTAGGTATGAGTTTATACATAAACGACTCATGCATATTAAGAAAAGTATAGCCATAACGTACAGCACGACGCAAAATACGTCTTATTACATAACCTGCTTTGGCATTAGAAGGCAATTGTCCATCGGTTATAGAGAATGCAATAGTTCTAACATGATCTGCAATAACTCGCATTGCAATATCAACCTTCTCATCATCGCTATATTTTTTACCGCTAACCTCTCCTATTTTCTTTATTATAGTCTGAAACAGGTCGGTGTCATAATTAGACTGAGTACCCTGAACGGCCATACACAACCTTTCAAAACCCATACCGGTATCTATAACCTTTGCTGGAAGCTGCTCCAATGAACTATCTGCCTTACGGTTGTACTGCATAAATACCAGGTTCCATATTTCAACAACCTGAGGATGATCTTGATTAACAAGCGTAACCCCGTCTACTTTTGCCCTATCGGCATCGGGTCTAATATCTATATGAATTTCGGAACATGGACCGCATGGACCGGTATCACCCATCTCCCAGAAATTATCTTTCTTGTTACCGTTTATTATTCTATCTTTTGGCAGATACATCTCCCAATATGAAGCTGCTTCATCATCCCTCTCCAGGTTTTCATCAGGAGCACCCTCAAAAACAGTAGCATAAAGTCTGTCTTTATCGAGTTTCAATACATAAGTCAAATACTCCCATGCCCACTCAATAGCCTCTTTCTTAAAATAATCGCCAAACGACCAGTTTCCAAGCATCTCAAACATGGTGTGGTGATAAGTATCGTGCCCCACCTCCTCAAGATCGTTGTGCTTACCACTCACCCTCAAACACTTTTGCGAATCGGCCACACGTGGATATTTAATTGGCGCATTTCCCAGAATAATATCTTTAAACTGGTTCATGCCCGCATTTGTAAACATCAGTGTGGGGTCATCTTTAATAACCATGGGTGCAGAAGGCACAATGCGATGTTCTTTCGACTGAAAAAAATCTTTATAAGACTGTCTAATCTCTTTGGAGGTCATCATAAACTTTCAATTATTACTAATAAAGCTTCGGGATATGAGTAAATTACCCAAAACAGAGTACAAAAATACAGCAAAAACTTCTTATCCCCAAGTGAGTGAGTGAAAAGGGGAATAATTTGAGTTTTAATATTATGCATTTTTGCATAATTGAAAAAGTATCTATCTTTGAAATAAAAAAAGTTATGAGACCCTTCACTTATTATATTTTAATATTCATAGCAATAATGCTACTTGGTTGTGATTCCAATGTGAATTTATCAGATGAAGGTAAAGATTCAGTTGGACAGGTTTTATTACTACAGGTTGATTACACCACAAATGAATTTGAAGGAGGAAAAGAACTCAGAATCCTTAAAAAAAGCAAAGAGTTAATTATTATCCATGAGTACATAGAGCCGAGTGATTTTGGAAGTATTAAACTTATGTATCTCAGTGAGCCTCTTTTCGAGGGTACAATACACTGGATGGGAACCGGAAAAATGACTTACCCCGAGAAACTGGAACCTGCAAGCTACTTCCATGTTGCCAACACATTTGACTACATTTATCCTGTCAAAGGGTTTGAGCCAATTATTATTCCCGACATTTATAATTTTGAAGAGAAAGACTATTTAGAGGTATGGTCAAAAGTGCAACATTTAAAACTGACCAGAGAGTATCTAAAAGCTGATCCTAACCAAAAAGTAAATATTTTCCTTTACACTCCTAGTGTAGGAGCAGGCGATCAACTTACATGGAAATGGATAATCTTCTTGAAGAAGTAAATCCTTAAAACACATAATAAAAACAAGCAAATGTACTGTTCGTTTCATCATTAACCCTAAAATAGAATTTCCTATTACAAGGTTCTTTGGATACTTACAATGAAATGATTAAGTATTTTGATATTCAAAAATTTTATTCTTACTGTTGTTCAACCATAAACCTCTACATATTTTGTAGACATTAAATATTTTAATTAACTTTACATCTTTAGATTACTAGAATGGATATAATATTTGAAAAAAAGTATCTTAGGGAGCTGTACTGAACTTGGATTCACAACAAACAAAAAGTACAGATTTCAGCCCGATGTTATTAAACGATATCAAGCTCGTATTGCCATACTTGAAAATGCAGATAAAATTGAAGATTTATATTCATTAAACTCATTGCATTACAAGATCTTAAAAGGCGACAAAAAAGACATTTCTTCTATTCGTGTCAATAATCAATAGCAGAAGTAACAATTTGTAATATTTTAGAATTGTCTAATCATTATAAATAGAAATAATTATGGAAAAATATAATAGTTCACGCCCCATCCACCCAGGTGAAATTTTGAAAGAAGAAATTGAAACTAGAGAATTATCACAAATAAAACTAGCTAATCAAATGGGTATATCATATAAAATGCTCAATCACATATTAAATGAAAGGCGACCTTTGACGCCTAATACAGCAATGCTTTTTGAAGCTGCATTGGGTGTAGATGCTGATTTACTCATGAGAATTCAACTAAAATATAATATGCGTATTGCAAAACAAGATAAAACGTTTTCTAAACGACTTGAAGAGATTAGAAAAACAGCCTCACTGTTATAATTCAAGTCAACTATTATAATTTATGCCTATAATCAATATCACCAACTGCCCCATTTGCAGCAGCTCAAATACATCAAAAGCATTTGATGCTGTCGATCATTTCTCTACAAAAGAAACATTCCCTATTTGTGATTGTACTAGTTGCGGCTTTCGATTCACAAACAACTTCCCTTCTGAAGATTCAATTGGTAGGTATTATGATTCGCCCGACTATATATCTCATTCCGACTCTAAAAGCGGACTTATAAACCGCTTGTATCACTTTTTCAGAAAGCAGATGTTGAAGAAGAAGGTGAACTTGGTTTCAAAACAGGTGGGTCCTGAACAACAGCTTTCACAAAAAGCATTAGAGTCTAAATATTCTAAAAAAACAAAATCAAAAGACAATATTCGTTTACTCGACATAGGGTCCGGTACAGGATATTTCCTTAACGCCGCAAAAGAAAGAGGTTACACGGTTACAGGGATAGAGAAAGATAGTAACGCCAGAGATTACGCAATCACCAATTTTGCATTAGATATTAAAGATGAACAAAGCTTATGGAGCATTGAAAATGACTCATTTGATGTAATCACCCTTTGGCATGTACTTGAGCATATGGAGAACTTAAATGAGGTTGTTGCCAAGATAAATAGCATTTTAAAACCCGATGGTGTTGTGATTCTTGCACTCCCAAACCACAACTCTCATGATGCTAAGAAGTATAAGGGCTATTGGGCTGCACATGACGTTCCCAGACATCTTTGGCATTTCACTCCCGATACTGTAGAGAAACTGCTCGGTAAACATCTGTTTAATATTATTAAACAAAAAACAATGCCTCTGGATGCATTTTATATATCTATGCTTAGCGAGAAATACAGAGGTAGCGGTTCACTCACGCAATACATTAAGGCAATCGTTGTAGGTACAGTGGGCTACCTTCTTTCTCTTTCAGATATTAATAATTCTAGTTCTGTAATATATATTGCAAAGAAGGCACGCAAGTGAAATTTAGATAGTTGTTTGAGCATAAAACAGAATAAGAACTTCGAATAGATTATTTGTTTATTTCAAAAAATATTTGTCCTTTCTTACATAAAACAGTATTTTTGAGTACTCACTACTAATCAACCTCTTCGTATGGGCAAAAGAAAAAAACCTATTCAGTTTAACGATAAGCGCCTCTACTACTCCATTCAGGAAGTGGCAGATCATTTTGCAGTGAATGTATCATTGCTCCGTTTTTGGGAGAAGGAGTTCGAAAATATTAGGCCTAAGAAGACTGCAGGTGGCACACGTCAGTTTACCCGTGAAGATATTCTACAGGTAGAAGTTGTTTATCATCTCGTAAAGGAGAAGGGCATGACTCTTGATGGTGCTCGCCAAACACTTAAAACAAAGAAAGATGATGAAACAAAACGAGTGGAAGCTATTGCAAGGCTAACGGAGATAAAAAAAGAACTACTACTACTTGAGGAGCAGTTCGATATACTGCATGAACAGCACAAATATTCATCCACTGAAACCGAAGAGTAATGAGAAAACTAATCACGCTTTTAATAGCTCTATCTTCACTGTTATCTTGCGTACAGGGAGCGAATCGTAACAACAGATCAGGCGAAGTACAATCAATTGATGAATCTCAAAACACTGCCCAGAACACCGCCCATAACAGCATCCATAAAAGCATTAAAATGGGTGCCGAAATCACCAATGCCTATTTTCCTTTAATAGAAGGTAAGCGTGTTGCTGTAATGACAAATCAAACAGGCATTGTTGGTGATGAACACCTTATAGATATGCTCGTTAGAGAAGGTAAGAATGTAGTGGGAATTTTTTCGCCCGAGCATGGATTCAGAGGTACAGCCGATGCAGGCGAGCATGTTGATAGCTCAATAGATGAAAAAACAGGTATCCCTATTTGGTCGTTGTATGGTAGTGGAAGCGGAAAACCTAATGCCGCCAAAATGAAGGAGTTTGATGTTCTCTTATTCGATTTACAGGATGTGGGACTCAGGTTCTATACATATTATGCAAGTATGGCACGCCTTATGGATGCTTGTGCCGAGCATGGCAAGAAGATGATTGTTTTAGACCGCCCTAATCCCAATGGTATGTATGTAGACGGACCAATACTCGACATGAAGCACAAATCGGGTGTAGGCTGGCTCCCTATCCCTGTTGTGCACGGCATGACACTTGGCGAACTTGCTCTTATGATTAATGGCGAAAAATGGCTGCCTGAAGGTAGGGTATGCGACCTTACAGTTGTTTCGTGCGAGAACTATACTCATCAAACCCTTTATGATCTCCCAATTGCTCCTTCACCTAACCTGCCTAATATTCATTCAATATACCTCTACCCTTCAACTTGTCTTTTTGAAGGAACAGTTATGAGCCTGGGAAGAGGAACATCTTTTCCATTTGAAGTTTATGGCCACCCCGATTATAAAAACTCCGATTTCTCTTTCACGCCTCGTAGTGTTTCGGGTGCAAAAAACCCACCTCTTTTAAATAAGAAATGTTTTGGTGTAGATTTGCGTAATATTCCCAATGATGAGATAATTAATAACGGATTTGATATATCTTATGTTATCGATGCTTATAATAATCTTAACATAGGCAATAAGTTCTTCACCTCATTCTTCGAGAAACTTGTAGGTGTTGATTATATCCGCATGGATATCATAGCAGGAAAATCTGCCAATGAGATTAAAGCTAAATGGGCTAACGATGTGGAAAGATTTAAGGTGCAGAGAAAACCATATTTGTTATACCAAGAATAAACAAACTCATATTGTTTGCACTGATTCTAAACCCAATTAAGTTCGTCCTTTACTCGGATCCTCCTCGAAAATTTCTATGAGAATCCAGGTAAAGTCCTAGCAATCTCAATCCTCTTATAGTTGAAGACCATCTTAACTTTATATACCAAATAGTTTTTGTATTTTTGCACCTTGTTATTGATTAAGAGAAAGTTGTTCTCTAAGCTAAGAATAGTTATAATTATATGGAAATTGCAAGCAAATATAA
Organism: Fermentimonas sp.; assembly: GCA_015478775.1. Taxonomy (GTDB): domain Bacteria; phylum Bacteroidota; class Bacteroidia; order Bacteroidales; family Dysgonomonadaceae; genus Proteiniphilum. The sequence continues at coordinate 817,460 of JADMKP010000007.1, forward strand.
TCCTGCAGAAGTAGAGGATAAGTGGTATAAGTATTGGATGGACAACAACTTGTTTCATTCCGAACCTGATGAACGTGAACCTTACACTATAGTTATTCCTCCACCCAATGTTACTGGTGTTTTGCATATGGGTCATATGCTAAATAATACTATTCAGGATGTTTTAGTAAGGCGTGCAAGAATGCAAGGCAAGAATGCTTGCTGGGTGCCGGGAACAGACCATGCGTCTATTGCTACAGAGGCTAAAGTGGTTAATAGGCTTGCATCGCAAGGAATAAAGAAGAACGATCTTTCGAGGGAAGAGTTTCTTGAACATGCGTGGGAATGGACTCATGAGCATGGTGGTATAATTTTGGAGCAGTTGAAGAAATTAGGTGCTTCATGCGACTGGGAACGAACAGCCTTTACAATGGATGAGGTTCGCTCTGAGAGCGTATTAAAAGTGTTTTGTGATCTTTACGAAAAAGGATTAATCTATCGTGGGGTTCGCATGGTAAATTGGGACCCAAAAGCTCTTACTGCGCTTTCTGATGAAGAGGTTATACATAAGGAGGTTAATGGTAAACTCTATTACTTAAGATATAAAATTGAGGGCGACCCAGACCGCAAATATGCTGTGGTTGCCACAACTCGCCCCGAAACCATAATGGGTGATACGGCTATGTGTATTAACCCAAACGACCCAAAGAATGCTCACTTAAAGGGCAAGAAAGTAATTGTTCCACTTGTTAACAGGGTAATTCCTGTTATTGAGGACGATTATGTAGATGTTGAGTTTGGAACAGGCTGCCTTAAGGTTACTCCTGCTCATGATGTTAACGACTATATGCTGGGTGAGAAATATAATCTGCCTTCTATCGATATATTTAACCCTGACGGTACTCTTAATGAGAACGGTATACAGTATACGGGTATGGATAGATTTGTAGTTCGTAAGCAGATTGAGAAGGATCTGATTGAAGCAGATCTAATGGAGAAGTCTGAGCCATACACAAATAAGGTTGGTTACTCTGAACGTACAGATGAGGCTATTGAGCCTAAACTGTCTATGCAGTGGTTTCTAAATATGGAGAATCTGGCTAAACCTGCAGCTGACGCAGTTGAAGATGACACAATTAAGTTTTATCCCGAGAAATACAAGAACACCTATCGTCACTGGATGGAAAACATTAAGGATTGGTGTATAAGTAGGCAACTTTGGTGGGGTCACCAGATTCCGGCGTATTTCCTGCCTAAAGGGGGATATGTTGTTGCTTTAAGCAAAGAAGATGCGCTGGAGAAGGCAAAACAGCAGGTTGATTATGAAATCTCTATTGACGACCTTAAGCAGGATGAAGATGTATTGGATACATGGTTTTCATCGTGGTTATGGCCTATATCTGTGTTTGATGGTATTAATAATCCTGATAACAAGGATGTAAACTATTACTATCCAACGAGCGACTTGGTAACTGGTCCGGATATCATCTTTTTCTGGGTGGCCAGGATGATTATGTCGGGTTATGAGTATAGACAAGAGCCTTGTTTCAATAATGTTTATTTTACAGGAATTGTTAGAGATAAGCAGGGAAGAAAGATGTCTAAGCAGTTGGGCAACTCACCCGATCCTATTGAACTGATGAAAAAGTATGGTGCAGATGGTGTGCGCATGGGTATGCTTTTATCTTCTGCTGCGGGAAACGACTTGCTATTTGATGAAACTCTTTGTGAACAGGGCAGAAATTTCAACAATAAGATATGGAATGCATTCAGATTAATGAAGGGCTGGGAAACTAACAACGCTATTCCACAACCGGAAGCATCAAAAATTGCAATTGAGTGGTTCCGTAATAAGCTAGCGGAAACCATTACTGAGTTGGATGATTTGTTTTCTAAATATCGACTTTCAGAGGCTTTGATGTTGCTTTATAAATTATTCTGGGATGAGTTTTCATCGTGGTACCTAGAGATTGTGAAGCCTGCATATCAGAAACCAATTGACAGTGCTACTTACAAGGCAACTTTAGGCTTCTTTGATGATTTGTTGCGATTATTGCATCCTTTTATGCCATTTATTACTGAAGAATTATGGCAAGCTCTATATAAGAGAGAGGAGAATGAAAGTATTATGGTTGCACTTCAACCTGCAGGAGAGAAGCTATTAGATTCTCATCTTCTTAAAGATATTGAACAGGTGAAGCACATAATTTCTGGAATTAGAACTATAAGACTAGATAAAAATATACCAAACAAAGAGGAGTTGGTTCTTGAAATTGTTGGAGAATATAATAATAGCTTCAGCAGTGTTATTGCTAAAATGTGTAACTTGTCGGCTATCACTATTGTTAGTGAAAAACAGTCTGGTGCAGCCGGATTTTTAGTTGGTACAACTGAATTTACAATCCCCCTACAGGAGAACATTGATATTGAGTCTGAATTGATTAAGCTTGAAACTGAACTTAAATACACAGAAGGGTTTTTAAATTCGGTTTTGAAGAAATTAAGTAACGAGCGTTTTGTGCAGAATGCTAAGCCTGAAATTGTTGAAATTGAAAGAAACAAACAAGCTGATGCAGAAAGCAAAATTGCTCTACTTAAAGAAAATATAGCTTCACTTAATAAAGAAAAATAGCAAATCAATATATGAAATAATTTAACCCTCTTATGCTTACAAATTTAATACCAACGATATCACAAAAGATTGAAGAAGAAATTGTGTCTACCAAACCTTTATCGGGAGGCTCAATTTCTTCTGCATACTTAATTAAAACTGCCAAATCGAAATACTTTCTGAAAGTAAACAGTGCGTCAAATGCTTTGAAAATGTTCCACGAGGAACAAAGAGGCTTGAATGCTATTGAATCTACCAAAACTATAGCTGTGCCACATGTATATTTTGTTGATATACACAACCAGAATGCATTTATTGTGATGGATTATATTGAGAGTAAACGCCCATCGCCTTCCGATTATAAAAGACTTGGAAATGAGCTGGCAAAATTGCATAAGGTCAGTTTCAATGAATTTGGATTCTCTTCTGATAATTTTATTGGTAGTTTACCACAAAGCAATAAGAAGCATGATAGTTGGAGCGATTTTTATTGGAACGAAAGAATTTATCCTCAAATGCAACTTGCACTTAATGCTGGGTTGTTAAGCGTTGAAGAAGTGCCAAATGAAGATCAATTTATAAGCCTGTTTAACTCATTTATTGATGAATTTATACCTTCGCTACTGCATGGCGACCTTTGGGGTGGTAATTATCTTATATCTGAGGATGGAACGCCATTTCTTATAGACCCTGCAATTTATATTGGGCATAACATGGTTGACATAGCTATGAGTCAATTATTTGGAAGCTTCGGTCCTGAATTTTATGACTCGTATCACAAAATAATAGATAGACCAAAATACTATAATGAACTTATTAATTTATATCAACTTTATTATCTATTAGTCCATCTAAACCTATTTGGGAAGGGTTATTATTCTGGAGTATCCGCTATATTGAGTAGATATTTTCAGAATTCTAAATAAGGTTGGAGTCGTGAAATATCATCTTTTGTGAATTCATCCAGCATAGACAATTCGTTTGTAGAAGATATATTGCCTTTTTTGTCTCTTAAATTTATTATTGCCTGTACTTGACCATAATTAAGATATGGATGACGAAAAAGTTGATTAAATTCAAGTTCGTTGACTTTTATTTTAGTAAAGTTGGGGTCTTCCGTGATATATGGAGAAATACGTGAATACATTTCTGAGTCGATACCATAAACTTCAAGTAGTTGATTTTTGTTTATGAATCCACCTAACAGTGTTCTATATTTCACTATTCTTGTAGAATAAGAGCTCCCAATACCAGGTATCTTTTTCCACTCAGTAGTGTCGGATGAATTAAGAGATATCGTTTCTCCAGGAGAAAGCTTTTCTATTCTTACATAATTATTATTAGTAAATCTTCTTTGATTTTCAACATTAGCATTAGTTGAAGGTTTGTTTACTGAAGAAGCACTATCTGGTCTTTGTTGTGAGTTAACGTAATTTCCTGAATGAGTAGTTCTCCGTTGAGCAGTTATTGACTTAAATTCATTTATTATAGAATCGTTATGCCGAAGTACAATTTCAGAAGAGTTGACACTGTAATTAAATGCATTAAAAAATAAAGTTATCACGATTAATATTAAAAGGAGAGTTACAGCAACTTTTGATTCTCTTTGTAAATAAAAAAACTCTTTCCAGTTCATTGCAAAAACATAAATTTAATGTTAAAAATTAGTCTTGTATTTCATAAATTAGAACGATAAATCTTAAAGTTAGTACTTTTATACTCACATTCTCAAGTTTCATCAATAATTTCTTTTGTATCTTTGAAATACTTTATCATTTAGACAGAACACTGCATGGTACTAAATTATATCTGGATAGCTTTTTTTCTTATTGCTTTTATAGTAGCTCTGGTAAAGCTTATTTTTTTAGGCGATGTAAATGTATTTACGGACATCATGAACTCTACCTACGATACTGCCAGAACTGGATTTGAAATTTCTCTGGGTCTAACTGGTATCTTATCGCTTTGGTTAGGTGTAATGAAAATTGGTGAAAGAGGTGGAATGATTGAGCTTTTCTCTAAGGCTGTAGCTCCCCTATTTTCTAAGTTATTTCCAGATATACCAAAAAACCATCCTGCATCGGGGTCGATGCTTATGAATATTTCTGCAAATATGCTAGGTTTAGATAATGCAGCAACTCCGTTTGGATTAAAAGCCATGCAAGAGTTGCAAGAAATTAATACTACCAAAGACAGAGCCTCTGATCCTATGATAATGTTTCTTGTCCTTAATGCATCGGGACTCACTCTAATACCGGTAACAATTATGGTTTACCGTGCACAGATGGGTGCAGCCAATCCAGCAGATGTATTTATTCCAATAATGATTACGACATTTGCAGCTACTCTTGTGGGAATAGTGGCAGTGTGTTTAAAGCAGAGAATAAATATATTATGCAAAGAGATTCTGGGGTTTTTGCTGGCTATGATTACCATAATTTCGGGTACTGTTTTTATTTTTCAGTCTATGCCACAAGAAAAGATAAATGTTGTTTCTAGTCTTGCAGCAAATATTATCCTCTTATCTATTATTGTAATATTTATTGTAAAAGGTATGAGGCGCAAAATAAATATATTCGATGCATTTATAGATGGCGCAAAAGACGGTTTTAAGACTGCTGTAACCATTATCCCATACCTGATAGCAATACTTGTGGGCATTGGCGTATTTCGTGCGTCAGGAGCCATGGATTTTCTTATGGAGGGCGTTAGAAGTTTAGTGGCACTTTCCGGAACAGACACCCGCTGGGTTGATGGAATTCCAACAGCTCTTATGAAACCATTGAGTGGAAGTGGAGCAAGGGGCATGATGATTGATGCAATGCAAACATTTGGTGCTGATTCATTCGCGGGAAGATTATCTAGCGTTTTACAGGGAGCTACTGATACAACTTTCTATATTGTGGCTGTTTACTATGGTGCAGTGAACATTAAAAATTCTCGCTACACCGTTCCCTATGCGCTTTTGGCTGATTTAGCAGGTATAATTGCTGCTGTATTTGTGGCCTACCTCTTTTTTGGATAGTAAATAATGGATTCTCCAAGTTAATAAAAGTAAAATAAATATGGCTATAAGTTTTGATTCAGAAAATATTGATTTCCCAGATATTAAGAAAAGGGAAACTTCTGCATGGATAAAAAAAACAGCAGACAGATACAATAAAAAAATTGGTGACGTTGCTTACAATTTTTGTAATGATGAAAAAATATTAGAGATAAACAGAAAGTATTTGGATCATGATTTTTATACAGATATAATTTCGTTTGACTATAGCGAAGGTGATATTATATCGGGAGATATATTTATAAGCTTAGATACTGTAAGATCAAATTCACAAAAGTATAACACTGATTATAAAGAAGAATTGTATAGAGTAATTATACATGGTGTGTTGCATCTGTGTGGGCTAGACGATAAATTGGAGGAGGATGCTATTCGTATGAGAGAAGCTGAAAATAGTGCTTTGAAACAACTATATAGTAATGAGTAATTTACATTTGTAAACTGATAATATACAAGTTATGCTAACTCCTTTTTCTTTTATGTTTTACAATACTGAGAATTTCTACGATACTGTTGATGATCCATTAACCTTAGATGACGATTATACACCTGAAGGGTTTAGAGAATGGACCGTAGAACGGTTTGACAATAAAGTAATGAAACTTACTAAAGTGATTAAAGATATTGTTAAACCGGAATTGCCAGACGTAATTGGCTTGGCAGAGATAGAAAATAAATCTGTAATGATGAGCATTATTGATGACCTTCGCCAGAATGGAATGAAACACTACAGTTTTATACACTATGATAGTCCCGACGAAAGAGGATCTGACGTTGCATTGATCTATAATAAGGAAGCTTTTACTATATTAAACTCGGCGCCTATATTAGTACGGTTGCCCGGTATTGAAGATCGTACACGAGATATTCTGTATGTTAAGGGTGAAACAAAAACTGGAGAGGTGATTCATCTTTTTGTTACACATTTCCCATCAAGAGGTGAAGGCACAGAAAGATCAGAGAGAAGACGATATTTTGTAGCGAGCGAATTAAGGCATGAAGTTTATAAAATATTAAGTGAAAATCCTTCTCAAAATATTGTTATAATGGGCGACTTCAATGATACACCTGACGATAATAGTATTGACGAGGTATTGGGTGCAAAGAAAAAATTTGATAAGATAGAGCCATTAAAACTATACAATTTACTTTATCCAAGATATCAAAATGGTATCGGGACAACCTACCATGAGGGGTGGTTGTTATTTGATCAATTTATAGTTTCCGGCCATATGCTTCTATCTGAAAAATTAAATTGCTTGCCTGAATATGCAGACGTATTTAACCCTAAATATTTATTGCATTATGACAGTAATAACCGTCCTAAGCCTAATAGAACTTACAGTGGTAAATATACAGGAGGTTATAGTGATCATTTACCCATTTACATGCGTATATACCTGAGATAAAGACGATTTCCGCATTCTTATTTGTAATTAACATCAACCTTAATTATAACATTTTCTTTTTTAGTATCTTTGCGACTGATTAACTGAGCGTAAGGAGATATAAATGAATTTTAATTACGACATAATAGTGGTTGGTGCCGGACATGCAGGATGTGAAGCTGCAACGGCAGCAGCCAACATGGGTTCGAAGACATTGTTGATAACAATGGACATGAACAAGATTGCCCAAATGAGCTGTAATCCTGCCGTAGGTGGTATTGCAAAGGGGCAGATTGTGCGTGAAATTGATGCTTTGGGTGGTCAGATGGGAATTGTGAGCGATAAGACAGCTATACAGTTTCGTATGCTGAACCGCTCTAAAGGACCTGCCATGTGGAGCCCAAGAGTACAAAGCGACAGGGTGAAGTTTATTGAAACCTGGCGTGATATTATAGAGAATACAAACAATCTTAATATGTGGCAAGACATGGTGTCGGAGCTACTTTTTGACGGTGCTGTTGTTACAGGTGTTAAAACACGTATGGGGGTTGAATTTAAAGCTAAATCTGTAATACTTACTAATGGTACATTCTTGAATGGACTTATTCATGTGGGTAAAGTACAAATTGGTGGTGGTAGACTAGGTGAGCCTGCATCTTATGGAATGTCGGAACAACTGAGAGACTTTGGGTTTAAAACCGACCGTATGAAGACTGGTACTCCTGTGCGTATTGACGGCAGGAGCGTAGACTTTTCTCTACTTGAAGAGCAAAAAGGTGATGACGATTTCCATAAGTTTTCCTATTTACCCAATGTAAACCGTACTTTAGAGCAACGCAGCTGTTGGATTACATACACATCAGAAGAAGTTCATGATGCACTTAGAGAAGGGCTAAACGACTCGCCATTATATAATGGACAGATACAAAGTATTGGTCCTCGTTATTGCCCTAGTATAGAAACAAAGATTGTTACTTTCTCTGATAAAACAAGTCACCAACTCTTTCTAGAGCCAGAAGGTGTAAATACACACGAGTATTATCTTAATGGATTCTCCTCTTCCCTACCCTTGAAGAATCAGATTAAAGCGCTGCAATTAGTTCCCGCTTTTAAGAATGTACATATTTTCCGTCCTGGTTATGCTATAGAATATGACTTTTTTGACCCTACACAGTTGCTCCCAACTTTAGAGACAAAGATGGTAAAGAATTTGTTTTTTGCCGGTCAAATTAATGGTACAACTGGCTATGAAGAAGCAGGTGGGCAAGGTTTAATTGCAGGGATAAATGCACATATAAATTGTCATGGGGGTGAAGCATTCACTCTTAAAAGGGATGAGGCTTATATAGGTGTTTTAATCGACGATTTGATAACAAAAGGTGTTGATGAACCATACAGAATGTTTACATCTCGTGCCGAATATAGAATTCTTTTACGTCAGGATAATGCTGATGAGCGATTAACTAGACGTGGTTATGATCTTGGATTGGCCTCGAGAGATAGATTGGATTTTCTTATTGAGAAAGAAGGAGAAGTAAATAAATTAATAGATTTTGTTTCTAATTTTTCTATTAAACCCGACAGAATCAACCCGTTCTTGGAGAGCATAAACACTGCCCCACTAAGACATGGCGTAAAACTTCTAGACCTTATCACAAGACCTCATATCGACCTTAATCTTATGGCTACTGAAGTTGCTGCTCTTAACGACGCATTATATTCAATAAAGGATAGAAGAGCCGAGATTATTGAGTCCGCTGATATAAAAATTAAATATGGTGGCTATATTAAGAGAGAACGAATGATGGCCGATAAGCTAACTCGACTTGAAGATATTAAGATTAGAGACAAATTTAATTATAAAGAAATACAATCAATTTCAACTGAAGGACGACAGAAACTTACAAGTATTAATCCTGAAACTATTGCTCAGGCAAGTAGGATACCAGGAGTTTCACCTAATGACATTTCAGTACTACTTATACTTTTGGGAAGATAAAAAAGTTGTTCCACGTGGAACAATACAATATAATATTAATCAATAGAGTTATAATAATGAGCATAGAAAGACTAACTTCTGCTGTTAGAAACATTTCTGATTTCCCTATACCGGGAATCCAATTTAAAGATATCACTACCCTATTTCAATCGCCAGAACATTTAAAAGATTTGTCGGATACAATATATGATTTGTATAAAGACAGAGGAATAACCAAAGTAGTTGGGATTGAATCACGAGGTTTTTTTATGGGCCCGGCAGTAGCAATTAGACTTGAAGCAGGGTTTGTTCCAATTAGAAAACCAGGTAAGCTACCTTATAAAGTAATTGAAGAAAAGTATACAAAGGAGTACGGAGAAGATGCTATACAGATTCATGAAGATGCCTTGAATGAAAATGACGTAGTATTGCTACATGATGACTTATTGGCTACAGGAGGAACAATGGTAGCAGCATACAATCTGGTAAGAAAACTAGGCGTAAAACATATTTACATTAATTTTCTAATTGAACTAGAAGAATTGGAAGGAAGAAAACATTTTCCAGACGAGGTTGAACTGATATCTATTATAAAATTCTAATATATTAGATTAAAGTTTATGCTATTTAATAATAGTATGACCGATGAAATTAAAAATACACTGGCAATTTTACCTGATCAACCTGGATGTTACCAGTTTGTTGATGAGAAAGGGACGGTTATATATGTAGGTAAAGCAAAAAACTTAAAACGACGGGTGTCATCATACTTTAATAAAAACCATGAACATCCTAAGACTCGAATTTTAGTTCGAAAAATAAAGAATATAAAATATATTGTGGTCAACTCCGAAGAAGACACATTGCTTTTGGAGAATAATTTGATTAAGAAATTAAGGCCACGATATAATGTATTACTAAAAGACGATAAGTCCTACCCTTCTATTGTAATAAAAAATGAATACTTTCCTCGTATATTTAAAACTAGAAACATTGTAAAAGATGGTTCAAAATATTACGGCCCTTACACCTCTATTCAGTCTGTAAACGCACTACTAGAAATTGTAAGAAAAGTTTATAAAATTAGAACATGTAGATTAAATCTTGCTCCTGAGAAAATAGCTGAAGGAAAATATAATGTTTGTTTAGAATATCATATCAATAGATGTAAGGGTCCATGTGAAGGTCTTCAAACCTTAGACGATTATAATAAAAACGTTAATGAAATAAATGAAATTTTAAAGGGTAACGTTGGGATTATTGAAAAGAGAATTCGTGAAAAAATGCTTACTCTTTCTGAGGAATTAAAATTTGAAGAAGCGAATGAGTTAAAAGAAAAACTCGGGCTTATTCAAAACTTTAGAGAGAAATCTCAGGTGGTTAGTAATGTTAATTATAATATTGATGTTTTTTCAATTGCCGAAGATGAAAATTCTGCATTTATCAATTATCTACATGTAGTTAATGGAGGGGTTAATCAAGCTTACACTTTTGAATATAAGAAAAAGCTCGACGAGAGTAAAGAAGAATTATTAGGATTAGGAATTGTTGAAATGAGGCAACGATTTAATAGTAAGTCTAAAGAAATAATAGTTCCATTTTTACCTGATATCACACTTAAAGATGCGGAATTTACGATCCCAAAGATTGGTGATAAAAAGATGCTACTCTCTTTTTCTGAAAAAAATGTTAAACAGTATAAGTTTGATAAATTGAAGAAATCTGAGATGCTTAATCCAGATCAAAGAGCAACGAGAATATTGAGTCGCGTAAAAAAAGATTTACAGCTTAAAGAAATACCATGGCATATTGAATGCTTTGACAATTCAAATATTCAAGGAACAAACCCGGTAGCTGCATGCGTAGTTTTCAAAAAAGCAAAACCCTCTAAAAAAGATTACCGACATTTCAATATAAAGAGTGTTGTAGGTTCCGATGATTACGCATCGATGCGTGAAGTAGTGGAAAGACGTTACTCACGTTTACTTAATGAAGGCGAAAAACTGCCGCAACTAATTGTGGTTGACGGAGGTAAAGGTCAATTACATGCTGCGGCGGATTCATTACGGAAAATTGGACTTTACGGGAAAATGGGATTAATAGGTATTGCTGAACGTTTAGAAGAAATTTATTTTCCCGAAGATCCCATTCCACTCTACATTGATAAAAATTCTGAAACATTAAAAATAATTCAACAACTGCGTGATGAAGCTCACAGATTTGGATTAACACATCATAGGCAAAAAAGAAGTAAAGCGCAAATAACATCAGAACTAGATGCCATTAAAGGGATAGGTGATATTACCAAGAAAAAACTGCTTTCATCTTTTAAAAGTATTAAAAGATTAAAGGCCGCGAATTATATAGAAATTGAAAATGTAGTGGGAAAAAGTAAAGCTGATATTATTGTAGAGTGGATTAATAAAGAGAAATAACCATATATTTTAATATATAACATGCGATTGTTAATACAAAGAGTAAATGAAGCTTCTGTAACTATAGAAAATAAAATAAAAGGTGCAATAAAACAAGGTTTATTAATCTTCATAGGAATAATAAAAGAAGATTCTAAAGATGATATAGAATACTTGGTAAATAAAACAGTTAATTTGCGTATATTTGATGACGAGAATGGAGTTATGAATAAATCAGTAATGGAAATTGGTGGAGAAGTATTGGTAGTATCACAATTTACGCTCCATGCTAGTACGAAAAAAGGTAATCGCCCTTCATATATACGTGCAGCAAAACCAGATATCTCTATCCCACTCTATGAAGAATTTTGTATCTCTTTATCAAAACAATTAAATAAAGAATTACAAACAGGTGAATTTGGGGCCGACATGAAAGTGAAACTGATTAATGATGGTCCTGTTACAATAGCGATAGATTCTAAAAACAGAGAATAATGACTTTAAGCGAATCTCAAATTAAAGTTGATGATTGGATTAAGAAGTATGGGGTTCGTTATTTTAGTGAACTCACCAATATGGCTATTCTAACTGAAGAAGTTGGTGAGCTTGCACGTATTATTTCTAGAACTTATGGTGACCAATCATTTAAAGAAAGCGATTTAAAGAAAAATATATCGGATGAACTTGCGGATATACTTTGGGTAGTGATTTGTATTGCAAATCAAACCGGGGTAGATCTTGAAGATGCATTTTTAAAGAATATTGAAAAAAAGACCACTAGAGACTCAACTAGACACATAGAGAATAATAAGTTACAAGATAATCCCTAAAAAATATAATATGGAATCTAATAAATATACTGATGCATTAAAAAAACATCGGTTTAAATTAACTGAACAAGAAGTTTCTAAAGAACTAGAAAATATTGTAGCTGAAATTTTTGATGCAAATAACAATAAGGAAACTTATAAAAAGATTTATAACTGTATAGACTTAACTAGTTTAAACAGTACCGATTCTAAAGAGTCGATATGGAACTTCACTCAAAAAGTAAATGATTTAGAAGGTTTAGATCCTGAACTTGAAAATGTTGCTGCAATTTGTGTATTCCCAAATTTAGTTCATACGGTGAAAGAAGCACTAACAGCAGATGTTAAAATTGCTGCCGTATCTGCTGGTTTCCCCTCTTCTCAGACATTTATTGAAATTAAAATAGCAGAAACCTCACTTGCGATAGCCGATGGAGCCGACGAGATAGATATCGTAATAAACCTCGGACAATTTCTAGATAAAGAATACCAGGAAATGTGTGAGGAGATTATGGAAATAAAGGAAGTATGCAGAGATAAATCATTAAAAGTAATACTTGAAACCGGAGCACTTTTGAATTCTGAAAATATTCATAAAGCATCAGTACTCTCGATGTATTCTGGAGCTGATTTTATTAAAACATCTACCGGTAAAGGCTATCCTGGTGCAACTCCTGAAGCTTTTTTTGTAATGTGTATGGCAATAAAATCATATTATAAAGCTACCAATAAAAAAATTGGTATTAAAGTCTCCGGTGGAGTTTCGACAATCAAAGATTCGGTGATTTATTATTCTATACTTAAGCATGTTTTAGGAGATGAATGGTGTAATAATAAACTTTTTAGAATCGGAACAAGTCGACTAGCAAATACTTTGATGGATGAAATAAGAAAAATATAACTAAATTAAAAATAAACAAACCACTAAAACTATATTAGTAATGATAAAGAAACCATTTATTCTTACTGCATTTATTAGTATTTTATGCTATTTAAATTTGAATGCACAAGAATATAATTTAATTTCGAATGAAAGAAAAGTACCTTATTGGCAAGATGTAAATGTTGTGAAGGTAAATAAAGAGTATCCTAGAACTCAGTTTATGACATTTGCAGATAAGTCCGCTGCACTCAATAGCAAATTTGAAGAAAGTGAAAACTATATATCATTAAATGGTACTTGGAAATTTTATTTTGTAGAGGGATATAAGCAATTACCCGAAAATATTACAGATTCTACTGTTTCGCTTACCGACTGGAAAGAAATTAAAGTACCTGGCAACTGGGAAATTCAAGGATTTGGTACTCCCATATATATTAATCACCCTTATGAATTTGTAGAACGTGATCCAATTACTCGCTTTCCCAAAATGGCACCCCCTTATTTGCCTGAAATGAATCCCGTAGGTGTTTATCGCAAAGAAATTGATATACCTGAGGATTGGGATGAAAGAGAAATATTTTTAACTCTTGATGGAGCAAAATCAGGGGTATATGTTTATGTGAATGGTAAAGAAGTTGGTTATAGCGAGGATTCTAAAACCAGTGCTGAATTTAACATTACAAAATATGTAAATAGCGGCAAGAATTCATTAGTACTTAAAATATTCCGCTGGAGTACCGGTTCATATCTTGAAGCACAGGATTTCTTTAGAATTAGTGGAATCGAACGCGATGTTTTCCTTTGGTCACAACCTAAAACATCATTAAGAGACTTCAGAGTTAAATCTACGCTTGATGATACCTATAAAAATGGTATTTTTGAACTTGAAACAACAGTTAGAAATTATGGAAATTCAGTTTCTTATGCCGATGTAACTTTTGAGTTATTGGATAAATCTGGAAAGACTATACTAACTGAAACCAAGCCAATTGGCATTCAAAGAGGTGGTGAGAGTTCAATTAAATTTAATGCAGAAATTCCAAATATTGATACTTGGACATCAGAACATCCAAATCTTTATAAACTACTTATTACTGTAAATAAAGAAAGTGAAGAAAAAGGAGAAGTGGTTCCCTACCCTGTAGGTTTCCGAAGATTTGAGATAAAAACAGTAGCAACAGGTGACAGAAAAGATAGATTGTTCTTAGTAAATGGTCAGCCAATAAAGTTTAAAGGTGTAAACATTCATGAAACTAATCCTGAAACTGGGCATTATGTGACAGAAGATATTATGCGAAAGGATTTTGAGATAATGAAGTTGAATAATATCAATACGGTTCGACTTTCACATTATCCTCAATCACGTCGTTTTTATGAGCTTTGCAGTGAGATTGGATTATATGTATATGATGAGGCAAATATAGAGTCACACGGCCTCTATTACGGTGATAAATCACCATCTAGGCATCCAGAATGGGAACAAGCTCACATGGACAGAACAGTGAACATGTTTGAACGTAATAAAAATCATCCATCTGTAGCATTTTGGTCTCTAGGCAACGAGGCTGGTAATGGTATAAACTTTTTCCATACATATAGATATCTTAAAGATCAGGAAAGAAATTTCATGAATCGCCCAGTAAACTACGAAAGGTCGTTATGGGATATGAATACTGATATGTATGTTCCACAATACCCAAGTGCAGCATGGTTGGAGGAAATTGGAGCTAAAGGTAGTGACAGACCTGTTATTCCATCAGAGTATTCACATGCAATGGGTAATTCCAATGGGAACCTGGATATACAATGGGAAGCAATATATAAATATCCTAACTTACAAGGTGCATATATCTGGGATTGGGTTGATCAAGGAATAGCTGAAACAGATGAAAATGGTAATAAGTTTTGGGCTTATGGAGGTGATTATGGTACAGATGCTCCTAGCGATGGTAATTTCGTTATAAATGGTTTAATTGCACCTGACAGAGTTCCCCACCCTGCAATAAATGAAGTAAAATATGTTCACCAAAACTTTGCTTTTGAAGTTATTGATTTAGATAAAGCCATTTTTAGAATTATAAACAGACAATATTTTTCTAACACAGATAATTATACATTTAAGTATTATATAACTGAAAATGGAAAGAAAATCTCTGAAGGAAATATTGATGTTTCTCTCATGCCGCAGGAATCGGTAGAGAAAACTTTACCTGTCGGAAATCTACGAGCTAAAGCAGGACATGAGTACTTTATTAACTTTGAAGTTATTCAGAAAGAAGCACAATCATTAGTTCCTTCAGGATATGTTGTTGCAATTGAACAGTTTAAACTTCCATTAGAAGAACCTAAACTTGCATATAATGAGAGCGGAAGAAACTCAGCACTTATAATAAAAGATAACGAGAATAACATTAAGGTATCTTCATCTAAAGTCAATTTTGAATTTGATAAAACTACTGGTGTAGTTACATCATATAAAGTTAACCGCAGGGAATATTTTAATGAAGGATTTGGTATACAACCTAACTTCTGGCGTGGACCAAACGATAACGATTATGGTAATGGAGCACCACACCGTTTACAGGTTTGGAAACAATCGAGTAAAAACTTCAATGTTGTTGATAGTAAAGTGACTCAGGAAGGCGAAAATGTAATAGTTGATGTAACTTACTTGCTTTCTGCAGGCAATCTATATAACGTTATTTACAAACTATATCCATCTGGTATATTGAATGTAAATGTTAAATTTCATTCTGCTGATTCAGAAGAACATTCAATTGAAGCTTCGGAGGCTGCACTTACAGCAACATATTCACCTGGAGCTTCTGCTGCTCGAAAAGCATCTTCAACTCTAAATGTACCTAGAATAGGTGTAAGATTCCGTCTACCAAAATCTATGAACAACGTTCAGTACTTTGGTAAGGGCCCGGATGAAAATTATGTTGACAGAGCTTCAGGTTCTAAAGTTGGTCGTTATAAAACTACAGCAGAAAATATGTATATACCTTATACACGTCCACAAGAGAATGGTCATCGTATTGATACTAGATGGGTTGCTTTAACTGGTGGTAAAAATGGACTTCTTATAGTTGCTGACAATACAATTGGTTTTAATGCACTACGTAATAGTGTAGAAGATTTTGATTCTGAAGAAGCAACTCATCGCCCTTACCAATGGAATAACTTTAGTAGTGAAGAAATTGCTGCTCGTTCAGATGATGATGCAAAAAACAGATTGCCCAGACAGACTCACTTAAATGATGTTATTCAAAAAGATTATGTTGAAGTATGCATAGATATGAAACAGCAAGGTGTTGCAGGATATAATAGCTGGGGAGCACGCCCATTACCGGAGTATAGTATTCCAGCAAATAAAGATTACTCATGGGGATTTACAATGATTCCTATAGAAAATGCTTCTGATATAGAGAAGAACTCAATTTTAAAATATTAGTTTAGAAAGAGAGAATTTAATCTATATTTCATTTTAATAAATCCTTCCGTGTTTAAATATACGGAGGGATTTTTTTATTATCTTCGGACTATTTGTCATACTATCTCTCTATAATTGTATACAATCTCAATTAAAATTGCCATATTGTCACATTCACGAAAATACTTTTTGTTTTTCTCTATCGGTATATTATTTGCAATCTTAATAATGAAATAGAAATAATAAATAAAAACTTAAACATAAAAAAAAATATTATGGCAATAATTAGAAGAACAAGCAATTGGTTACCAGGCGTATTTAATGATTTTTTTGGTAATGAATGGATGGAAAACAGTGTAAAATCATCTCCTGCAATAAATATTCAACAAAATGATAAAGGATTTAAAGTTGAAGTAGCTGCACCAGGAATGACAAAAGAAGATTGTGTTGTTAGATTGGACGAGAATAACAACTTGGTAATCTCATTTGAAAAGAAAACTGAAGCTGAAAATAATACAAATGGAGCATATCTGCGTCGAGAATTCTCTTATTCGCAGTTTCAGAGAACAATGTTACTTCCTGATAATATCGATAAAGAAAATATTTCGGCAGAAGTAAAAGATGGAGTTTTAAGTGTTTTAATTCCGACAATTGATGAAACTGAAAAAGTTTCTGAAAAATTGATTGAAATTAAATAACTGGCTAGTCCTAATAAAAAGGGTGATACATTTACGAATCACCCTTTTTTATTTAATATATTTTTTAGTACGACCTGTCTTTCAAATACTTAAGAAACAACGTCATATATAATTTAATTTCTGAATCAAACGTGAAACCCGAAACTATTTCTTCAGCCTCCTCAAGCATAGTATCCATTACTTTATAAGAATATTCGACACCTTTATATTCTATAGCAAAATTAAGAAGTTTAGAAATATTTTCTTCTATGTAGTCTCGTGATCTGATTATATGCAAAATTTCTGCAGATAACTCTTCAGGAGAATTTTTTAATGCATGAATTAGCGGAAGAGTGATTTTACCTTCTTTAATGTCGTTACCTGTAGGCTTACCAACATCAAAGGAATAGTAGTCGAATATATCATCTTTTATCTGATAACAAAGACCTAATATAGTACCTATTTTTACAAATTTAGATACTAACTCTTCGTCGGCACCACCAGTTATTGCGCCAATAGCAAGACTGGCGCGAAGAAGTGATGCAGTTTTTTTGTCTATAACATTAAAATAATCTTTTTCACTAATTATAATATCTTTTGCAAGGTTGAATTGAGATAATTCACCTTCTGCTAAATTTTGCCCAAGCTCTGATATTATTTTTACTATATTAAGATTTTTAGTCTTTACGCTTTCAGCGAGTGAAGTTGAAAGTAAGTAGTCACCTATTAGAACAGCCTGTGTGTTATCATGCAAAGCATTTAGAGATTGTTTGCCTCTACGAAAATCAGATTTATCTATAACATCATCGTGTACAAGTGTTGCAGTATGTAATAACTCAACTGTAACAGCACCATGATATGTTTCGGGAATGATTTTGCCACACGCTTTAGCCGTAAGCAATACAAGAGTAGGCCTCAAACGTTTACCATTGGAATTTAATACATAAGAAGTTAATTCGATAAGTAGTGGATTATCGCTATTCACCGAATCTCTTAAATATTTATCAAAAATAAGCAATTCCTCCTGTAGGAATCCTTTTATCAGCTGACTTTGATCCATCGCACACAAAAAGTTTGTTGTACACAAAAGTAAAGATAATTCTCCTCATAGCAACAAATATTTGTAACTTTACCTTTCTAAACTCAATATTAGACTATAAAATTATGATAAAAAACAGACTTTTCCTTCTTGATGCTTACGCACTAATATATAGAGCCTATTATGCTTTTATCAGATTTCCAAGAATAGATTCCAAAGGAAGGAATACATCAGCAATATTTGGGTTTGTAAATACTCTGGAGGATGTTTTGCGGAATGCTAATCCAACACATATTGCAGTAGGCTTTGATCCTGCTGGCCCCACTTTCAGGCATGATGAATATAAAGATTATAAAGCACAGCGTGAAGCAACACCCGAGGTTATTAAAGCATCCATTCCAATTATTAAAGAAATTATAAATGCATACAATATACCTATTTTGGAAGTCCCAGGATTTGAGGCAGACGATGTTATAGGCACTTTGGCAAAGAAAATGGATAGAGAGAGGTTTGATGTTTATATGATGACTTCAGATAAGGATTATGGTCAACTTACAGAACCCTCTATCTACATTTACCGCCCAAAATATGGTGGAAACGACTATGAAATTCTGAATGATAAAAATGTAATTAAGAAATATGGGATAAATGAACCAAGTCAAGTAATTGATTTACTTGGTTTGATGGGCGATAGTTCTGATAACATACCAGGTTGTCCGGGTGTAGGAGAAAAAACAGCTATAAAACTACTGAATCAGTTTGGAACTATAGAGAAACTGCTTGAAAACACTGATAAGCTAAAAGGTGCTCAAAAAATAAATGTAGAACAGAATAGAGAGCAAATTTTATTTTCAAAATACTTGGCTACAATAAGAACTGATGTTCCTATTGATATTAATGAAAATGAATTAATTTTGAAGGAAAAAAATGAAGATGATATAAAAAGAATATTTGAAGATTTAGAGTTCAAAACTTTACTTGTTCGTATTTTTAAACAAGACACTACCCCTACCCCATCTAATACACCAATTCAAGGCAATTTATTTGCTGATGATACAATTGATGAGTCTCCCCAATCAGCTGAATTGGAGCTATCCTACGATTATACTGATATTCGTACTACTCCTCATACTTATAAAATTTGCAAAACTGATGAAGAAATGAATGCCCTTAGTATAGAACTATTAAAACAGAAATCGGTCTGTTTTGATACTGAAACTACAGGCATGGATCCACTTCATTGTGAATTAGTTGGAATTTCTTTTGCATATAAAGAAAGTGAAGCATATTATATTCCAATATCTGAAAACCAGGAAGAAGCTTTAAGACAGGTAAATATTTTCAAGTCATTTTTTGAAAGTGAAAATATAGAGAAATCGGGTCAAAATATAAAATATGACATCCTAGTACTCCGTAATTATGGAATAAAGGTTAAAGGCCCATTATTTGATACAATGGTTGCTCACTATCTACTGAATCCCGAATTAAGACATGGAATGGATTATATGGCTGATATTTATCTAAAATACCAAACTATACACATTGAAAGTTTAATTGGTCCGAAAGGTAAAAATCAATTAAGTATGCGTGATGTAGATACAAAAATTGTAGCCGAATATGCAGCTGAGGATGCTGATGTTACCCTTAAATTAAAAAATATATTAGAAAAAGACATACATAGAAACGGATTTGACAAATTGTTTTATGAAATAGAAGCACCTCTTATTTATGTACTAGCTGATATGGAGTGGACTGGTGTAAGACTAGATTTAAAGGCCTTAAAAGACCTGTCTGAACTTTACACAGATGAATTAAAGGAAGTAGAGAAAGAGATAATTGATATGGCAGGAATTGAATTTAATGTCAACTCACCAAAACAAACTGGTGAAATTCTTTTTGATCGACTTAAGATTATTGAAAAAGCTAAGAAAACTAAAACCGGTCAGTATAAAACAGGAGAAGAAGAGCTTGAAAAGATAAGGTCTAAACATCCAATTATCGGTATGATATTGGAACAGAGAGGACTTAAAAAACTATTAAGCACATATATTGATTCCTTCCCTTTACTTATTAATAAAAAAACAGGCAAAATACATACTTCTTTTAATCAAACTGTAGCGGCTACCGGAAGACTGAGCAGTACAAACCCCAACCTGCAGAATATTCCTATACGTGATGCACGTGGCAGAGAACTTAGAAGAGTTTTTATACCAGATGGAGGTGATATTTTTATGTCTTCGGATTATTCTCAGATAGAACTTCGAATTATGGCTCACTTGAGCGAAGATATAAATATGCTTGAAGCTTTTAATAAAGGACAAGATATACATACTGCAACAGCTTCGAAGATATTTAAAACAACTATTGAAGAAGTTGATGCAGATATGCGCAGAAAAGCAAAAACAGCTAACTTTGGCATTATATATGGAATCTCGCCTTTTGGATTGTCAGAAAGGTTAACAATACCAAGATCTGAAGCAAAAAATCTTATTGATGATTATTTTGCTACATTTTCGGGTGTAAAAAAATATATGGATGAAAGTATTGAAAAAGGAAAAACTAATGGATATGTAGAGACTATTTATGGCCGAAAAAGATTTCTTCCCGATATTTCATCTCGTAATGCAACAGTGAGAGGATTTGCGGAAAGAAATGCAATAAACGCACCAATTCAAGGTAGCGCAGCCGATATTATAAAAGTAGCGATGGTACGAATCTATGAGAGGCTTCAAAAAGAAAATAAAAAGTCGAAAATGATACTGCAAGTGCATGATGAGTTAAACTTTAATGTTGTACCTGATGAATTAGAGTACATGAAAAAAATGGTTGTTGAAGAGATGGAAAATGCTGCTAAATTAACTGTTTCTTTAAAAACAGAAATTGGTGTTGGTGAAAACTGGCTTGTTGCGCATTAATTTCACTTGATATTATTTGAATGTTAGTGAGAAACTATTCAATAAAATTAATAAATGCTTGACGGATTTGCAGAATATGGATATTGGGGTTTATTAGTTGCATCCTTTTTAGCTGCAACAATACTCCCATTTAGCTCTGAAGTGGTATTTGCTGCTTTAATAGCTGCAGGATTAGATATATGGTCGTTAATAATATTTGCAACAATTGGTAACTCTTTGGGAGGTGCATCTTGCTATTATTTAGGTAGATTGGGTAAAATTGAATGGTTAAAAAAATGGTTTAGAATAAGCGAAGATAATATTACTAAAACAACAAACAGACTCCAGGGAAAGGGATCTCTTATGGGTTTTTTCGGGTTCCTACCTGCTGTAGGCGACATAATTCTAGTTGCTTTGGGCTTTATGCGTGCAAATGAAACATTAGTTATGATTAGCATGGTAATAGGTAAGTTTGCGAGATATTTTGTTATTGGGTACGGAGCTGAAAAAATCTTTTCTTTGATCTAAAATTCTTTGTACTTCAAACTTTAAGAATAAAAATAATAATAGAAATAATAGTTATGTCAACTATACTATTCAGCGAAATAGTCTTCGGCCCTATTCAAAGCCGACGTTTAGGAACATCTTTGGGTATAAATCTTTTACCTTATGATGGTAAATTGTGTTCTTTCGACTGCATATATTGTGAATGTGGTTTAAATAAAGATTTTCGAACTAAAACAAAATTACCCGATAGAAAAAATGTTCAATCCGCACTCAAAGATAAACTTGTTACTCTCAAAAAGGAAGGTGTTATAATTGATGTAATAACATTTGCAGGAAATGGAGAACCCACTATGCATCCTGATTTTAACGAAATCATTGATGATACAATAACTCTGAGAAATATTTATTATCCAAATAGCAAAATAAGCGTTCTATCTAATGGGATGCACTTAGATAAACCAAAAGTTGTAGAAGCGTTAAAGAAGACAGATAACCCCATATTAAAATTAGATTCGGCAATTGAAGAAACAATAAAAATATTAGACCGACCTAATTCACCTTCATTCACAGTTGCACGCCAAGTTGAACGATTTAAACAGTTTGGTAGTAATTTTATTCTCCAAACCATGTTCTTAAAAGGGGAGTTTGAAGGAAACAAAATAGATAACACTACAGAAGAAGAACTTTCCGCTTGGTTAGAGCTAGTTTCTGACCTTAACCCAAGAGAAGTGATGATCTACACTATTGACAGGGAAACGGCTGTTAAAGGGCTCGAAAAGATCTCGATAGAAGACCTACAAAAAATTGCGGGGAAGGTAGTGCAACTAGGTATAAAAACTAATGTGGCCGGATAAATTAGGTACCATTAGTTCTATTTACTAAAATTGCACTGCAGAATCAGTGCCATAATCAATTCCTATAACAAGTTTTCCATTTAAAATGAGTTTATTGTTTAAAATCTATTACTCGAATATTTGAGGTTCAATCTCAACCTTTCTCGCAACAGTTAAACTATAGATTGCAATTACTATAAAAGCAACTGTAGGTACCCAGTAAGCAAGCGAAATCCCACTTGTTTGATCTGAAACTATTCCCTGTATTTGTGTAAGCAAAGCTGCTCCTGCAATTGCCATTACCATTCCTGAGCCAGCTATTTTTGTGTCCTCTCCCAAGTTCCTCATACCTAAACCATAAATAGTGGGGAACATGGCAGACATAAACACAGATATCGAAACTAATGCATAGACTCCAATAAACCCTTCTCCATATATAGTTAATAGGGATGCAATTATAGCAAGTAAACTTAAACCCGATAAAATATTAACCGGTTTTGTATATTTCATTAGCCAAGTACAAACAAATCTTCCTATTACAAAAAGTAACAATGATAAAATATAATACGTTGCACCTGCTTGTTCAGCTGTACGAGGCAGCAGTACATCAAGCCCTAATCGTTCTGCAAAATTATAAAAACCTCCTGCAATCGGTTCAACCCCTCTTAAAGTTTCTATAATAAGTTCTTGCGATGGGTTTGCTCCTAACCCGGCTATAACAGAGTCTAAAGATAGTGACTGCATAACATATCTGATTATAAAAGACCAAACGGCTATCTGAGCTCCAACGTAGAAGAATTGAGCTACAACACCCCAAACATAGTTTTTATTCTTTTTTAATCTCCGAAAGGTTGCTTTTAAATTGAGATTCTTTTCCTCATCCTGTGTTTTAGGCATTTTAGTTAAAAATATCATTATAAAAATCAATAGCATAATTATTCCTAAAATCAGGTATGCTGTTGTTATTGCATTTAATTCTCCTAATTGGATAGAATTGAGTTCTGTAGGAGTTAGTATAGCTCTCTCGTTTGCAGTCATAGTATTTAGTTGCGATAAAACGAATATCTGACTTGCCAGAACTCCTGTAACCGCTCCAAAAGGATTAAACGACTGTGAGAAATTTAACCTGCGAGTTGCTGTATTAGGATCTCCAAGAGTATAAACATATGCATTGGTTGAAGTTTCCAGAACCGATAGTCCTGCAAACAATACAAAAATAGCAAATAGGTAAGTTGCAAAACTTAAAGGAGAACTTAAAGTATTAACTAGCATTGCCGGATAAAAAAGAAAAGTGCCTAAAACACATAAACCTAACCCTAAAAGCACTCCCGACTTATATGTGTGTTTTTTTATAAATATTGCCCCTGGCAGCGCAATAAAACCATACCCTAAAAGATAACAAACCACCTGAATCCATGCAGTTTGGCTGTCGGTTAGACTCATTATTCGTTTAAATGCTGCTAACATAGTGTCTGTCATATTATTTGGAATTGCCCAAATAAAAAACAGTGATGTAAGTATAATAAATGGTAATACAATACCACTAGGTACAAGCCGATGTTTTTCTTTGTTAATGCTCATGTTTGTTATTTCTAGATTTATTTATGTTTATCGTAGATTTATTGCAGAATATAAACAGTTTTTTCTAATATAATTCAGAAAACAGTTTTCACTTTTTGCAAACTTACACCCAATAATTTTTCTGCAATAGGTGAGAGAGCTGCTTCTTCTCCCACAAAATGAAATATATTATGGCTATGCGACAATGATTGATTGGGATCTAAAAACGCTGCCGGTGAGCTACTTTCAAGCTCCAGGAAAGGTCCCATGATACTTCCATCTTCTAAAGGACCATCATTGTAGGCGTTTAGTGCATCTCCAACCAAAGGAGCACTTTCAGGATTCCATTCTTGATTTAGGTAAACTGCATCTGGGTGTACATCAAATGTTACAATTGTAAGTCTTTTAGAAATGGGATCATAGTTACCTGCTAATCCTTTTGTTCTGAGAGCATTCATACCAAGTTTACCTCTTGAGTTTCCATCTGTTTTAAAGTATAAAATACCTTTATCGTCAATTAGTCTTTCTTCTGGTATCTCTCCAAAATAATCAGATTTAACAATATCTCCCAGTTCCTCTATATCACCTTCGTTATAAGGAATTACTGTAACTGCTGAATCTGAAGGATTATACATATCAAGCATCCATATACAAACAGTGCCTGTTTCAGAGTTCCATTTAAAATCATTATTGTTGGTAATTATATTAAGAGTTGAGTATGCGACAGTTGAGACACCATTGGGAAGATTTATATTTAGCTTGTTTTTTATATCATCTTCTTCTAGTAGAGTTATAGTACGCTCTACCGATAAATCTAAATGTGTTCCTATATAGTTATCTAATACCACATCCTTGGTAAAAGTTGCTTCTTTATTAGTTGCACTTTTAACAGCCCATTCTTCTATATCTATAGCTTTTGGAGTATGCCAATTATCATATATCTGCTCTGTCTCTGGTTTAAAATAAATAGAATAACCTCCACCTTCAGGACCTAACCAAAAACGATTTTCACCACCAAAACCATTCATATGTTCGTCTACAACTCCTGCATCGAAGAAGTTATAGTTAACAAATCCGTGACTATTCCCCTCTAATCCTTTTGCAGTGGATGTAAACACTTTTGCCTGATATTTAGCAGAAAGTATAATCTGAGATTGCTCATTATCTGATTTGAGTAATATAATACTATCTTTTTCTGATAGATAATTCACATCATATCCGAATGTTCCTTTTTCATAGTTATTTCTCATTGTTTCTGATGTTTTTCTATTGCCGGTACAAGATATCATAAAGACACCAATTATTACGGCAGCAATTATACAATAAAAATTTCTTGTTTTCATATCACTATTTATTTTAGTTTTCCAAACTTATCAAGTATTCTGTTATAGGCCTCAGCAGCTGCCCCATTACCCCAGTCGTAGATAGTAAACTCACCCATTCCTTCACCTTCTGGACTAGTTCTACCTCCATGTCCATAATTTTCCATCATAAAACCATAATCTTCTTTGTCGAAGAAAGGATAAACTTTCTCCCACAGCTCCTTTGTTCCAGGATTATCTGGACTATACATCATAACAAAAGATGCTTTAAGAGCAGCATGTCCTCTTTCATAATATTCTCTCATATCTAGCATCTTACCATATTGAAGTATAAGTTCAGAAAATAAACTTTGCCTAGAATCATTCCATTCCGCATCAGCGTTTAGTACACCAAATCCTCCAAGAACATTAACATACATATAGGGAGGTTGCCACGATGCCTGGGTCATCAACATCTCATCTAAAGTTCTCTGTCCAAATTTTAAATATTTCTCTTCGCCTGTAAGTTTATAACTCTCGAAAAGAGCCTCTGCTGTCCAGAACATAGAGAAGTTGTTATGCTTATACATATTGTTCCTATTTACTTTTTTTCCGACTAAAAAGTCCGATCCGTAACGAGAGCAAGACCAATATGTTTCGAAATCTTCCCAGCGACCTGTGGGTATAATCTCTTTTATAACTACATCCATTGCTTTTATGGCTGAGTTACGATACTTCTTCTCTTTTGTAAGCTCGTAAAGCTTTAAGAGTAAAGTAACCGACATAGAAGTTTCTGGAGATCTGTTTAAATGATCCATAGGCTGTAATGTACTAACATCCAACCACCCAGGAAAAAAGCCCTCATCAGACTGCATCTCTATAAGTGAGTTTGCATATTCTTTTACATACTCAATTAATCTTTCATCTTTCTCCAACTCATCATACCATCTAAGCATAAGAAGACCTGTCCAACTCATATCTAGTAAATGAAAAGGAGATTCTGCAGGATTCCACGTATAAGGATTACGGTTAGAATTACCCCAGTAATGAGTATCCCATCCGCTACTTCTGTTATATTTTACACCATCAACCTCAACTTGATGCATTTCTGTTCCAATAAGCCCATAAAAGAAACCATTCTTTTTGGGATAAGACAATGCAAGCTCTTTAGTAAGAATTGCTTTTTGCAAAAGATTGTCATTTCCGGTACGTCTTGCATAACGAAACAACCCACTAGCTGAACGAAGTGAACTAAACCAAGCTTGATTCCAGACAGATCTGAATTCACGCTCATTTATTTCTCCCGGATAGTTAGGACTTTGTGTGACATTGACTATAAAAACGGGAGATCCAACCTTTTTTCCGTTCAACTCAAACTCCTGCCAAACACTTTCAGACCAGCTATTAAATGCCCAATTATAAGTATGCTCAACATATCTCTCTAAATCTTCGTCAAGAGGATTTCCAGACTTATACAAGTCGTGACCCCAATTGTTCCAAAGAAAACTTAATGCATTTCTAAATGGATTATTTATTGATTCTTCATCATTAAATTTTAGTAAATAAAAGCCTATTTCAATTTCTCCTTCAGGATAAACGGCATCATGTTCGCGTTTAAAAAGTATATGATTGTCAACGCTACTATTACTCATTCCGAGTACAAGTTTATTAATTTCAGCATCCATATCCATATACCATCTTACCGGAGTATCATTTCCAAGTATATCAAGATCAGGTATTAACATAAACATCTTACTATTATCTGAAACTATCAATGCGGGAGAACGAAATACATGTTGATCTATAATATGATTATCTGTTGGAGTTAAATGAGGTGCCCAATGATAATTTGGTGTGAAGTTGGGCGTAACTACAACTTGCCAATCGTCTTGTATTACTTCTTTTTTAAGAGAAAAAGTAATCTTTACATGAATTGTATTAGCATCAACCACCGTTACAGAACTTACCCCCCTACTCTCTCCTAAAAAATCATATTGAATTTGCTGCACAACATTATCAAATGAAGTGGGCACATCAATATTTTGCGTGACCTCATTTGATATATTTTTGTAATTAATAGCAAATAATGGAGTGTTTAACGCACATAATGCAATTAAAATTGCACCATGAAAAATCAGAATATTTAGTTTTGTATGTTTGTATTCGTTCATAATACTGGAGCTAGATAATCTAATATCGTTAAAAAACAATCTAATCCTTAGAAATCAATTCTATTCAATTCTTTCTAATGTGATCAATGTGAGCTCAAAGAGGGTTGCATCTCCATTATCTTGAACATGAATTGTTATTGAATTTGTTTGTGATGTTAATTGAATATCACCCACATATACATTTTCTGTGTAGGAATCTTTACTTGCTTTAGTAGATATCCAATCTGTTAGTCTGTTTTGTCTTTGCCAAATTTGAAAATCAGCTCCTTTAGGTGTTTCATGGTAATTCAACATTACCTTATACTTACCTTCCGGAACATCATTCAGCATAATCCTTACTGCTCCTTTACCAAAGGAGGTCATAGCTAAACCTCTTCCAAAAATTACCTGTATACCTCTCTCTAGAGTGATTTCCATTAATTGAGGGAAGAATGTATGTCGTTTGGGCAAATAAACCTCTCTGAGATCTTCTGTTGGCTCCATACGACCTTTTAAAGGCTCGGATCCGTAGTAAAATGCAACGGTAGCATAATCAACAGGAAAATCATTCCCTACTTCACCATGCTCCATCCCATGATAAATCTCTTTTTCAAATGGCATTTTATCAGACAAGAAAAAACGATATGCACCGGTGCGTCCCATAGGAAGTGAATAATCTAGAGAGCCATGTATAGGCATACTAATTCCTCTGTCCCAACGATCAAGTATAGCATACCATCCGCCATTGTAATAATCCTCAGAACCAGTACCATGAAGAAGCATTTTTCCATCAACATAAGTTGTATCATCTCCTTCCCAAAATAGAGTCATTCCGGGGCGTAAGCCTTGTGCATGATGTACAGTTCCTACAAAGTGCCCTTTTCCTTTTGTATCTAGAAAAGTATAAAACTCACCAATTTCAGGTATTTCACGTCTCCAAACTGTATAAAGCTTTCCTTCATCTGTTGCATTGCGGCTATTATTGTTATAATAAACCTTTGTTGTTACTGTTATGGGATTCTGCTGAACTCCTTCACGCTTTTTATAGATAAGCTTCATTTCTGCAGATCTATCGTATGGCATAGGAAGATAACTATAATTAATTGTGCCATGACGACCCATCACTATACTTCGCATTGCAGGCTTTCCAAATGCATATCCGAAGAAATCAGCTACCGGAGAATAGATTGCCTCTACATCTTCATTGTCCCATATCGCAGATAATATTACGTCTTTATTTAACCCCTCAAATGATGTGCCTCCATCAATATCAAAGCCTACTATGCGACCTCCTTGAGCTGATTCGAAGAATGTGACCTCCTCTCCAGGCTGAATTAAAAAAGTCTTTTCCTGGTTCTTTATATCTGAAGAAATTCCGCTTGTATAATTATTTACAGTTGGAGAAATATCAGACCATAAAACATTAACTTCAGACAGCAACTGTTTATCTAGTTCATTAAACTGGCCAGTCCAGCTTTCAACGTTAACTCCTGGCATATAACGATACTGTATTTGATGAAACATTACATGTTCTCCTTCAAATACTATTTTTAACGATTTCTTAAATGGAATTGGAATATATGAATAATAACCCCCTATCTCGTTACCTACTACAGGCTTTGTAAATGGATAAACCTCACCAGAAAATAGATCCATAAATTTAATTCTCAATCTCGGTGTATTTTCTCCATCGAAATAGAATGCAAGTGTATCTTCAGTTGGTGTGGGGGTCCAAAATCTGTTAAGCACTCCAGGGCCTTCAAACTCAGCTAATACCAGATGACCATCTTCTTTCCTTATATATGAGTATTCTCCAGAAAATCCATCATCATTACCGTGTGTTCTGTCCCAGCTAGACTCCTGTTCAATTAATTGATTATGCCTGTACATGGGTAATTGATCAACTCTTTTTAACTGCTCTACCTCATCGGCCCAGCGATAAATATCTGATTGACTTTTTGCCTGAAAAAGAGTAAAAAATAATATCGTCACTAATAAAAATCTCACTGAAATACTTTTCATACTTTACATTCTTTTCGTTTATAAACAGTTACACTTCTATATTACAAACTTAACTAATAAATATTTAGTGTTACTTAAAATTATAAAATTTCTCTTTTAATTGTTTCTCATGGTATAGATTGATAAACACTATAACTTATCTTTCAGATATGTTTTTAAATACTTATTCCTGAAAAATGACAATCAAATTAATTCATTTCTAAATCTTCCCATGATGGAAATGTTGGGAATTTTGCGTGTGGCTCTGATTGATACCAAAAAACTACTGAAGATATATCAGACTGTTGTGGTAAATACCTGTGCCCATGACGCCATCCTAAATCTTGAATTGTAACTCTAAGATCTTTTTTAAATCTGATAGGATCCATCACATGCCATCGATACATACCAAATCTCTGTCCGGCTTTATATGTTTGCTCTGGTGGTAATACCTGCACTAAGCCTGCATAGGGAGTTGTGAATGTTACATATTTGCCGTTCCTGTCGAAATTATATGAGCCTAGAAAATAATCTTCAGTTCCTGTTCCAATTATTGTAGGAAACTGTTTATCTCCATCCATAAAAAACTTTATTTCTCCTTCGCCCCACCAGCCATTATTGTTTACTTGCCAAGCCATATATACTCCTACATATTGACCTTCTCCTTTTATGCCATCAACAATAGTATAATCAGAGGTTTCATTAACTTTTTTACGACGATATTGTGCATGAAAATAAGCTGCATCATCTGGTACATCAGTTAAAGTATAATCTACTTGGTAATATAGATTCATTGACTCAGAATCGTTTATATTTGTCATAGTTATACGCGCCTTCTTCCTGAAAGGCATTACCCAATAGCTGTTGAATGCACTACCGGGATTTACTGTTACAGGTAGTGAGTTAAGATGTGAATACTCATTCCAACCCATACCAAAGAAATGTCCCACTGGTGCTTCAACAGACGGCTCAGTTTCATCATCCCAATAAATTCTTATTATTGAGAATCGCCAGTTTCCAGTGGGTGTCATCCAAATGTGCTGAATAGCTCCAGGACCATCAATTTCTGCTATGGTAAAGGTCTCACCAGGCTCAATTGTTACAAACGGGTTTACTTTCCATCCCTGACCTAGATCACGAGAAGGAACAGTTGCATTAGCTGTGTTTCTTGAAGCATTTGCATCAGGAATTGCCATTCCTCCTTTACCCTTTTCGCCTGTAAAGTTCTCTGGGCTAATTGACCTTGTTTCTGCATTTGATAAACGATGCAGATTACCCATATTCATCTCTAATCCAGAAAATGATTGATTCTGAGAAATAGCTCCAAAAGAAAAAATAACGATCAATGCCGTAAATAAGCCTGATTTTAATCTCATAATTTCTTAATTTTAATTTATAGTTATTATTAGCTTTACTTTTATTTGATTTTACCTGATATTTGCAACTACTAGTTTCATTAAATACACATTATATGGCATCCACATAGACATAGTAAAATATAGTGTTTCACTATCTGCAGATAATGGATGAAAATAAGAGCCATAAAGTTGTGCATACTCCCCTCCTGATGCTATTTCATATGGTTGACTCCAAGGACCTGTAATATCTTCACTAGTACGTAATGTGATATTATATCTTGGTCCGTTGAAATATGCAATAATCCAAAGATCAAGCTTGGTGTTATAAATAAACGAAAGTTCTCCTACCTCGTCGTCAATTATTACTGTTGCACTATTTTCATTTCCTTTATTCCAAGTTTTAGTCTGTTCGTTCCAATAATCATACTGATTTCTGTTTTCTATATCTACTTCACGAAATCTGGCCAATGACGCTTTGCTAGATCGCCCTGTTTGGGTACCAATCATATACACATAGCCATCTTTCTTAAAGTAACCAGCTTGTCCGAATGGACTATCCGAAGTGAATCTTACATGATCAAGCTTTGACCAGTTGCTCCCATTATCAGTTGATTTATACATTCCCGAATAATTTGTTGTCCAGGTATCCCAATTCATCATATTAAAATAGTGCACATAATCTGCACCGTTAGCTCTAATTGCAGCAGTGGGTATAGAAGTAATGTTTGTAGCTGTTTTAGGACTATAAATTATCTCTCTTGCATTGCCATTAGCATCTTCTAACATGCTATTTATTTTTAACCCATCCTCCAGATTAGTATCATTTGAGAACGCAAGCACATTACTCCTCCAACTACCTCCGTTTGGCCCCGGATTTGATGGATTTGGTCTAAAATCACTACCGAACGTGTCTCCAAAAAATATACCGTAATTACCTGGTTCCATTTCCCATATAACCCCTAAATCAGTACCTCCCACATTCCAATCTCTGGCTGTGTTATTGGGATTATAGAAATTTTCACCTGAAATTGGTACACCAGTCACCCTTGCTATGCGGCTAATACTACGAATGTGAAAACCCTTTTTATAGTCAATATTCAGGTATAGATCTCTTGAAACATTTCCATCTAAGTAAACCGCTCTAAGTATTAGTGTAAATGATTCTGGATCATTTTGTCTAAGGGTATACTTAAAAAGATATGTTGAAGAGAGTTGACTCCTGTCTATCTTTTCGGAATAAACTGAGCTGCTGGACATTGTAACCAATAGATAGTCAATATTTTCGAGATTTTTAAACTTCAGAGTTGTAGAAACAGTTTTTGTATCACTATCAGGAAAAAGGACAGTTTCTGTTGCTAAAATTTCATCAATGGGTATATAGGGTTCTCCATTATCTTCTTTACTACAAGAAATTAAAATTATTGAAGCAAAAATGATAAAAAAAATATATTGGTCTGATGTTCTCGAAAGTATTGATAACTTCATTATATTAATAACGTTAAAATACTAATTATTTATTCATCTATTTGTATAAAGGTCCGTAATTTTTACATGCTCTGTAATCTGAACCTTCGCTGTCAGTGCCAAAAGCCGACCAAGCATCGGGACGGAATATTTTGTCTTCATCCACATTATGCATATTAACAGGTATTGATAGTGCCGATGCCAAAGTTATTAAATCTGCACCAATATGACCATAACTAATGGCTCCATGATTTGCACCCCAATAGTTCATTACTGAATAGACATCCTTAAATCTGCCATTACCTGTTAAACGAGGCACAAAAAACGTTGATGGCCAGATTTTATCTGTTCTTCCGTCAATTAATTTAAAGACCTCATTGGGTAATGTAGCTGTCCACCCTTCTGCAATCTGAAGTACAGGTCCTAAGCCCTTTACAAGGTTAATTCTGCACATTGTTACCGGCATTCCCTCCCGTGTGAGAAACTGCGAAGAGAAGCCTCCTCCACGCATATACTCAAGTGCTGATGGATACCAAGTTGTAGCATCCAGCATTTTTTCTACTTCTTCCTCTGATATTTCCCAGAATGGTTTCATAATGGGGTTATCTTCTGAATTAGACTGCTGACCAGTTCCATCGAGTGTGCAAGATCCTGAGTTTTTAAGGAATATTGCTCCATTACTAAGGATACCATCTGGTTTCCATCCACTAACTCGCTCAATTGCCTCGGCACTCCAATACGTTCTCACATCTGCAAAAATTTGAGCTGTATTAGTCAACAGTTTATTAAATAACATGCTAATACCGTTGAGATGATCATCCTCTGTAGCAAAAACAAAAGGTTCTCTAATTCCATTCCAATCGAATGATGAGTTTAATATTGCTTCAGAAAAATCGCCATCAGGCAGAAAATCAGTCCATTGTCTCTGTCCTTGAAAACCACCAGATATTGCATTATGACCCAATGCCTCTTCACCAAAACCAATTTTGTTTAACTCAGGATTACCTATCATTAAATCTCTGAATATAAGAGTCATTTTAACAACAAACTCCCAGTCCTTATCCTTCTGCTCGCGATCATGTTTAAGGTCCTCGGGATTGAAATCTTCGCCCTCACGAACTATGCAGTTCTCCTTTGTCCATTTAAGAGCTTTTTCGTATTCTTCTTTATCATAAATGCCAAGCTGAATACGTCGAAGTATCTCTGAGGCATCAACATATTCTGTTCTCATACCCAAATATTCTTGAAGGAAATCAGGATCAGTCATAGAACCTCCTATTCCCATAGAAACAGAACCGATTGACAAATATGATTTTCCTCTCATAATTGCCACTGCCATACCCGCCTTTGCAAACCTAAGTAGCTTCTCCCGTACATCATCAGGTATAGAAAAATCTCCTGCATCTTGTACTTCTTTACCATAAATGCCAAAAGCAGGTAATCCTTTCTGATTATGAACTGCAAGAGCTGCACTCAGATAAACTGCTCCGGGACGCTCACTACCATTAAATCCCCATATCGCTTTTGGAATATTTGGGTTCATATCAATTGTTTCGGATCCATAGCACCAGCATGGCGTAACTGAAAGCGAAAGCCCTACATTTTCTCTTTCAAACTTTTCTGCACACATTGCAGCTTCTTTTACACCACCAATACAGGTGTCGGCTATAACACATTCGACGGGAGAACCATCAGGATATTTTAAGTTATCACTATATAGCTTAGCGGCACTTTTTGCCAAATTCATAGTAGTATCTTCTAGCGATTCTCTGATACCTCCGCGACGTCCATCAATGATTGGACGGATACCTATTTTTGGGTAAGATTGTTTCATATTTTTATTTTTTTAATAGTTAGTCTAAATTATAACGTGTCCACATTGGTATAGGTATACTATCTGATATTGGTCTGACCCATTTACTGATATTTTGGCCTGTAACAGTATTTATATATAAAAACAATAAAGTTATCAGAACAGTGAATATCAATTTTGTTTTATTAATCATCTGTATATTTTTAAACCAAATAAATAAAATCAATAAAAAGGGAGAGTATTTCAGAATATTAATCACACACAAATAAAAAAACCAAATATCTCTCCTTTATAGTTGGGATATGAGTCTAACCTCAGTCTTATCTAAGTCTTGCCAAGCTCCTTAATAAAAGAGCGAGATAAGAGTGAGATAAGACGTAAGTAAGAATCATATATTGATTAAAACAAGAGAAATCATAATTTAGAGTTCAATTATAACCCCCTCTGAAAAAACTCTATCTGTAAATCCATCCTCTTTTGCATCAGGAGTCAGAAACCCGAGTAATTTAACTATAAACTTATATTCTTTTGCAGGGTCAATTTCAATTTCTCTACTTGTTGCTTCATCAAAAACAGCAATGTTTTGTCTGTATATATCATCTTCAACCACTTGAATTGACACTTCAATAGGACGTCTGAAACTATCTGATATGTCGGATGGAATTTGCCATGTTATAGTTGCAATGTTGTTTTGCTGACTTACAGATAAATTTGTAACAATTGGTAAAGAATGATTGAAGTCTTTTCTATCAATTATATCTCTATCATAGCACCCTGTTAGAATTACAATAGAAAGCGTTACAATAAAAAGTTTTACTATATATTTCATATTAATATTTTTAATTGATTATTAATATCCGGGATTTTGAGTATAATTACCTTTAGCCCAATTGATTTGGGGTTGAGGAATTGGAAAAAACTCATCCCTTCCTTCTGTAAAACGAGCGTTCGCCATCCATGTGAATCTTTCTCTTTCAACAGAAAAATAATAGTTCATTGTCTCTTCAAGTGTTCCCCATCTTTGAAGATCAAAAAATCTTCGGCCTTCTCCTGCCATTTCGAGTCTATTTTCCCATTCCATTGCTTTCCAAGCAAAATCTTTATCCCATACACAGTTTTCACCTGGTTTATAAAGCTCTACATGATAATTCATAATGGGTGAACCATCTGGCATAATTAGAAGTTCATCGCTATTTGCAGCTCTTCCTCTTACTTTATTTATAGGTTCCAAAGCTTCGTCCCAACGATCTAGCTGAATTAATACTTCGGCTTTCCATAACAAAACCTCATCGTAACGTATCAACCTTTTATTCATAGAGTTAAATTGCCATCCGTCGTAAAGAAGACAATCACAACCAGGGTGGGGAAGTTCTTTTACAGATTTGAAGTAACCATATTCATCACCATTTCTTATTCCTTGTCTTTGAAAAATAAGATCAGGATCATACTTCCAAGGATGACCTGGCAGGCCTATAGTATGACTAAACCGTGGATCCCAGTTATAGGCGTCGAAATAGTCGGGGTTACCCGCATCAATTAAACTAAAATCAACCATACCAGAACTATTTGTTATATAATCTCCATAATCGTCATCGTTATATGTGTCAAAAAGAGGTAATCCGTCAGGCCCAGTTTTAAAAGCATTTGCCATACTATAACTGATTTGATGAAATCCACAACAGATAAATCCGCCCCAATTCCATGGATGGTTTAATCCTTCGCTTCTATTAATCTTACCTCCAGTACTACTTCCATCACTAATTGAGTACTGTATTTCCCAGATTGATTCTTGGGTATTATTATCTGAAGAGTGAACGAAATTTGTTCCAAAGTCAGGAGTCAAATCAAGTTTTGCACCTTCTTGACTAGTTAACTTATTGAGATATACTAGAGCTTCAGTAAGTCTCTCTTTATTAATATTTACAACCTGATGCCTGTCGTTTTGTTCGTAAGCCATAAACATTAAAACTCTTGCAACCATGGCTGTTGCTGCATTTTTATCTACTCTTCCCTTTTCAGGTTGAACATCGGGTAGACTCTCTTCTGCATCTTTAAAATCTTGCAATATACGCTCCCATAGATATTGATCATTAGGAAACTCATCATCTCTGTTTGGTATTGCTTCAAACTCAGTCGATGTCCCAACTACGTTATCATCTATGTAGGGTATATATTTAAAAAACTGTTTAAGTCTGAAGTGTACAAAACCTCTGATAAATTTCATTTCTCCAATTCTTACATCCTTCAAAGGAAATTCCTCTTCTGGGATTATATTTAGCTTTTGAATTGCAGTATTTGTTCTTTGAATAATCTGATATGAAACATACCACGGAAAATCAATAGGCCAACCATTTGGGGTAAGATTTACAAAGGTTTCCATAAAACCCCAACCATCTCCACCATCCCAAGTACCACCTCCGCCTTTATAGGAGTCGTCGGATCGCAAAGAGCCTGTCCACCAAGGAGAAAAAGGTGAGTCCCAAGATGGAATATCTGTTATTCTAGCATATGCTGCGGTAACAAAGCCCTCCATATCCTCAGGTGAGGTTAGAAGTCCATCATCTAATACTTGCTTTGGATTCACTTCAAGAAATTCAGTGCAATTGCTAACAGTGAATAAAAAAGCTATTGTAAAAAAGAGATATTTTATTTTTTTCATAATTCAACATTTTAAAACGTTACATTAAGTCCAAAAGCCATAGTAAAAGGTGTTAAATAACCATATCCGGCCATTTCAGGATCAAAACTTGTATATTTATCACTGCCCCATCCTTTTGTCAAAGTAAAAATATTTCTGGCCGATGTATATATTCTAATATTATTTGGAAATGTATATCCAAGTTCGATGTTCCTAAGTTTTAGGTAAGATCCGTCTTCTACATAATATGAAGAAAATCGTTGTTCTGCGTTTTGGTTTATATTAGTTATTGCCGGGATATCAGAATCTACATTATCGAAGTACCATGCATCAAGTATTCTATTCTCATGATTTTTACCTGCAGGAACCGAAATATTCCATAAATCACTTTCTCTTTTCCATTCGTTGTTCACTTTATTTCCGTAAACACCCTGGAAAAATACATTTAAATCGAAATTCTTATAATTCAAGTCGAGAGTTAAACCACCAAAGAAATCGGGGTCGGTTATTCCAATATAAGTTCTGTCGTAAAGCTCATCAATAACACCATTCCCATCTAAATCTTTAAAACGGATACGTCCAATTGCTTTACCTGCCTGCTCAACATGATTATCTACCTCTTCTTGAGTTCTAAAAATTCCATCAGCAACTAGTCCGTAGAGAATATGAGGAGTTCTGCCCAATACCAGATCATTCATACCATCTCCCGGATATCTGTTAATGACATTTTCGGGTAGCTCAACAAGTTTAGTTCTGTAACTACCAAAGTTTAAAGATATTGAATAGTTAAAATCATTAATAGGATTGCTTCTATAAGTAATTTCAAATTCAACACCCTGATTGTTCATATTTGCTCCATTGATCCAGGGCTCACCACCTTCTCCCATTGCAGCGATGTATGGTACTTGCACTAAAACATCTCTGGTTTTTTTGAAATAATAGCCTAATGAACCTGTTATTCTCTGATTCATAAATCCATAATCTATACCAAAATCAGCTTGAGTTGTTGTTTCCCATTTTAGATCAGGATTACCTAACCATGTTCTTCTATATCCTGAGTATAGTTGACCGGTTTCGTTTCCCTCAATGGGATATGATGTTTCAAAATAGTTGGTTGTAAACGGTGTTGTAGTAAAACCACGAGGTAATCCTTGCACACTACCGTTAGCTCCCCATCCTGCTCTTAATTTTAAATCAGAAACAGGATCAACATCTTCCATAAATGCCTCATCGCTTAACCTCCAACCTACAGAAAATGCCGGAAATACTCCAAATCTGTTATTAGATCCAAAAAGAGAAGAGCCATCACGTCTGATAGTTGCAGAAAATAAATACTTAGAGTTATAGGCATAATTAGCTTTTGCGAATAATGAAAAGTATGCATACTCGTCTGCCGAACTTCCTAATGAATATTTCTCACCTGTTGTAACACCAATATGTGCAAAATCACGATCTTCTAAATAAACACCTTCACGTCTTGCATTAAACCCCTCTTGAACAAATCTTGTAAACTCAGTTCCGATTACAGCATCAAAAGTATGCTTTCCTGTTGATAAGTTATAAGAAAGGGTGTTTGTCCATACATAACTCAGGGGATGAGACTGAGAGCTAGATACATAATTCTCTCCGTCGCTACTTCTTCCACCAGTCTCAGACCATAAACCATCTACATTTCTGTTATATGCATTACCATAATCGACACCAAACTGAGTTCTGGCAGAAACACCGTTCCATATATGCAGGTCTGCAAAAATATTACCTATTATCTTCACATAATTGCTAATGTTGTCTTTATACATAGATAAAACACGAACCGGATTAGTAAAGTCATCAAATCCCGGTGCGCCCGCCCAATTACCATTTATATCATAAACAGGTCCTGCTGGCGGATTTATCATTGCCCATCTTGTTTCATTTGCTGATCTATATTGAAGATAAGAAAGAGCAATATTTTCTCCTACCTTTAATCTTTTATTTAAAAGGTCATACTCTGTATTAACTCGTAAAGAATATTGTCTAAAAAAAGTATTAATCTGAGTACCTTCATTATCATAATATCCTAGTGAAAAAAGACTTTTAGAATGTTCAGTTCCACTTGAAACGGTAACTTGATGATTTGTCATTAATGCTGTTCTGAAAATCTCATCCATCCAATCAGTATCTGACCCTCTTACTGTTTGTTCTGAATTTAACCATTCTTTAGGCTTAGCACTTTCTAGAATAGGAAAACCATCTGCTCCTCTTTGCCAAACATAATCATAAGTTGAAGGGAGTACCATAGGAACACCATATACTTTTTCATCATAAGCAGCTGCCCTGAATGCAGCGATTCCGTACTGTTCTGCATTCATCAGTTTTGGTCTGTTTACAACACTACTAAATGACACACTACCTCTATAGTCTACACTAACTTTGCCTGCTTGTCCTTTTTTAGTCTGAATTAAAATAACACCCCCAGATGCTCTTGCACCATATATACTGGCTGAGGCAGCATCTTTAAGTATCTGTATGGATTCTATATCACCTGTGTTAATATCCCTTAGGTTCAGATTTTGTGTAGGCATACCATCTAATACTATCAATGGTTGTACATTACCCGATAATGATGACAAACCTCTTACCTGAATATTTACAGACTCTGCGGGATCACCACCATTAGTAGTAATGTGTACACCTGCCATTTTACCTTGCAATGCTTTCATCGCATTGGCGGAAGGGTTTTTCACCAAATCAGAACTAGAAGCAACAGATATAGAACCGGTAAGATCAGCTTTTCGCTGTGACATATAACCCGTAAAAACAATTTCATCTAGTAATGTAGCATCATCTAACATGCTAATATCTATAACCGATACTCCTCTTACAGGTCGTCTTTCAGTTGTTTTGCCCATAAATGAGAAAACTAAAACAGCATCTTCTGATGGAACATTAAACTCATACTCTCCATTTGCATCAGTTACAGTACCAATACTAGTTCCTTCTATATATACACTAACTCCCGGAAGGGGTTCATTTGTACTCTGCTCTAAAACTACACCTCTAATTACTCTTGCCTGTTGAATATCAGTAGGCAAGTCTGAAGCTATAGTTAAAATTGAGAGAGACAAAAACAGACAAATCAAAAATAATTTGTCAATTGTTCGTTTAAAATAATTCATATTATTAAAGTTAAATCATTATTAATTTTTTAACTCATTACCCCATAACTGAGGATCATTACCATTAGCTTTCCTCCAGGCATCTCTCCACCTGTGCATATCCATGTGATTTATAAATGGTTTTGGTTGTCTTTGCTCTTTAGTAGGAGCATTGGGAAGCATTACTGCAGAGTCCTGATACCAATAAGCTACAGTAGACAAATCTAGAGTAAGGTTATTATTATGTCCGGTTTCGATTGTACCTTTTACCTCTGTTTCAAAAAATATTGGATCATTTATAAAAAACCTATAAACATGTGTTCTTCCCAACCAACCTATATCACTATTTACACGCGGGTAACCAAAATGTGGATGAGAAAATGGCTCTTTAGGACACCACGAAGTATTAAAAAAGTCTTCTGTTCCGGTTCCAATTAACGAAGGAGTAGTTTCTCCATCTATAAACCACATATCATCACCTTCTCCGTACCACATTGGAGTGGGAGAGTGAACGTAATAATTAATACCTACAAAATGACCTTTTCCTTTAGTGTTAATAAAGGTATAGTTTCTATCGGTTTGAGTATTTGGTTTCCATTCACCTGTAAGTGCCCATTCGGTTTCTCCTTCGGGTAATGCTTCTGACAAAGTATGATTATACCATGCATGAAAACGACCCATCTCTTCAGGCAACTCTGCCATTTCTAAATAATCTACATAAAAATAAAAAGCATTGATTGTTTTGTCGGTCTGATTTTCTATTTCTATTCTAGCTCCTTTTTCGAAGGGCATTGCAAAATAACTGCTTAATCCGGTTCCCTCCTCAGGACCTGCCGATAAAGTCAGTGATGCGTAGTTATACCGTTCATTCCATCCTTGACCGAAGAAAGGACCAATAGGAGATTCGACCGACGGATATTCATTTCCGTCCCAATACATTCTAATAATTATATCATTTCTGCTTAACTCTCCAGGTGGTGGTGCAATTGTTATCCATATGTGGTTTATCACACCAGTACCATTAATATTAGCAATTGTTCTTTTTTCACCTGGTGAAAAAGGTTCAAGATGATCTCTATTTCCAACTGTAGGGTCGGTGCTCGAAATTCTCTTGTTCTTTAACCCAGATTTCATTTTTGCTAATTCAAACATTTCACCTAACGACTCATTTTGCGGGTAAACTGAAAATGATATCAGCAGGCTTAAAACAAAGAAGCTAAATTTCAGATACTTAAATTCAATTTTCATAATGTTAATAAATAATTGGATTTGAAATAATTTTTAAAATAAATTATCAATAAGATTAGGTTTAAATTTACTTATTTAGATTAATCGTTTAACTAAAAAGTAAAAAAAATACATCACACGCAATATTAAAGAATTATTTATATAAAATAATTTGGTAAATCATTGATGAACTCTGGTTTCATTAAGTACCAACTCTGCCTTAAGTACAATATTTTTTGATTCATCAATACTCTTAGATTCAATTTGCTCAATCAGCAATTCAATTGCATTCTTTGCAATTTCCTTAATTGGCTGTTTTATAAACGGTACTGTGTAGGGTAGAATATAAAAAGCGTCATTTTCATCAAAGCACATTATTTGAATATCCTTTTGAATATTTATTTTATTCTTAATAAGTGCTTTAACTCCATTAATTGATATAGAGTTGGTAGTAAAAAATATACCATCAATTTTTGGATTTCTTTTTAATAATTTTTCGATGGAAAATGTAATATCATCTTTTAAATTGTGATAACTAACTTCTTCTACATTGTTCTCATCATTAATTCCTGAATTCTTTAATGCATCAATTGCACCATTTCTTCGTTCGTTTATATGATAATGATCTTGTCTATAGGTGACTATGGCTATATTCTTGCAACCTTTATTTATAAGTTCCTCTGTAGATTGATAAGATATATCGTAGTTATTTATCATGACAGAGTTTACTTCCATATCCGGAAAACACCTATCCACAAGTACAAGAGGTACATTGTTCTTTTTTAAATTATTTAAAAGATGTTGACTATTTTCAGTGGGAGTTATAATTAATCCATCTACCTGGCGTGCATATAAAAATTTTATCATATGCTCCATCTCGTTAATATTTTCATTGGTATTACCAATCAAAACAGTATAACCATTTGCGTGTGCATAATTTTGAATATGAAGGGCTAAAGCACCAAAAAAAAGGTTAGAAACATCAGCAATTATTAAACCAATAGATTTTGACTTACCAACTTTTAATCCCTTTGCAAGTGTATTAGGAACATAATTAAGTTCGGTAGCTTTATCCAATATTTTTTTGGACATCTCATTGCTTACTCTCCCGTTTATATTCTTACCATTGAGAACAAGAGAAACTGTGGCTGAAGAAACGCCTAACTCATTTGCTATGGTTTTAAGAGATACTCTTTTCATACTCTTATGAAACTACGCTACATTATAACACTTATTAATGCAAAAGAAATATGTTAATCGTTTAATTGCAAATTTTTATTTATGTTATATAACATAAAAACAGAATAAAATTATACTATTTAATACAACTATAAATAGAATATTGATGAGTTTGATGTTGGTATTAGAAATATTTGAAGTAATAAAACTTAAAGAAAAAAATTAAACATTGAATCTAAAATGCATTATATCTCCATC
This sequence comes from Fermentimonas sp., assembly GCA_015478775.1. Taxonomy (GTDB): domain Bacteria; phylum Bacteroidota; class Bacteroidia; order Bacteroidales; family Dysgonomonadaceae; genus Proteiniphilum. The sequence continues at coordinate 860,055 of JADMKP010000007.1, forward strand.
CTGAACGATATACTCTTTACCTTCAACACTCATTTTTCCTGCTTCTTTAACTGCATTTTCTGAACCATAATTAATAAAGTCTTCATATTTTATTACTTCGGCACGTATGAATCCTTTTTCAAAATCTGTATGAATTACACCTGCACATTGTGGAGCTTTCCATCCTTTAATGAATGTCCATGCACGTACTTCCTGAATACCTGAAGTAATATAGGTTTGTAAATGCAATAATTTATAAGCCATTTTAATTAATCTATTAACACCAGATTCTTCAAGACCTATTTCATTTAGAAACATCTTTCTCTCTTCGTAAATATCAAATTCTGCTATTTCCGATTCAATTTTTGCAGCAACAATAAGTATCTCTGCATTCTCATTTTTAACAGATTCTTTTACTGAATCAACATATTTATTACCATTTACAGCACTTGCTTCGTCAACATTGCAAACATACAAAACCGGCTTTGATGTTAACAGATAAAGCTCATTAGCAGCTTTTATTTCATCTTTTGTATCAAAAGTTACAGTTCTAGCAGATTCACCACGCAAAAGTGCTTCTCTTATCTTAGAATAAACTTCAAAAGCTAATTTAGCTTCTTTATCTCCTCCCGTTTTAGATTGTTTTTCTACTTTACTAATTCTTGCTTCAACTGTTTCAATATCTTTTAATTGAAGCTCAGCATCAATTATTTCTTTATCCCTTATAGGATTTATATCACCATCTACGTGTGTAACATTTTCGTCATCAAAGCAGCGTAGAACGTGCAAAATAGCATCTGTCTCTCTTATATTTGCAAGAAACTTATTTCCTAGTCCTTCTCCTTTACTGGCTCCTTTTACTAATCCTGCAATATCTACAATTTCAACTGTTGTAGGGACTATTCTGTTAGGCTTTACCAGTTCGGCAAGTTTAGTCAATCTTTCATCAGGAACTGTTATTACACCGACGTTAGGTTCAATGGTACAAAAAGGAAAATTTGCAGCCTGAGCTTTAGCATTTGATAAACAATTAAAAAGAGTTGATTTTCCTACATTAGGTAATCCCACAATACCACATTGAAGAGCCATTATAATATAACTTTAGAGTGCTTTGTAATAATAACCTAATATACAAAGCAATAATTTGTAATTGATTTTTTTTGCGAGTGCAAAGGTACTAAAATTATTTTTGTTTAAATAGTTACTTTATAAACCATGTTTAGCTGAAATTTCTAACATTCTCTCAATTGGTTTTACAGCTTTAATTCTTATATTTTCATCAACTAATATTTCAGGTCTTTCATTTTTCAAACATAAGTAAAGCTTTTCTAAAGTATTCATTTTCATATAAAAACACTCATTACATGCACATGTTGAGTCCTCCGGTGGAGCTGGAATAAATTCCTTATCAGGATTCTCTTTCTTCATTTGATGTATTATACCAGCTTCAGTTGCAACTATAAATTGTTTTTTATCTGAATTAGTAGCAAATTTTAAAATCGAAGAAGTTGATCCTACATGATCTGCAACTTCTAGAAGGTACTTTGGACATTCTGGATGAGCTAAAATTAAAGCATCGGGATGATTTTCTTTTAATTCTAATATTTTTATTAATGAGAATTGTTCATGTACATGACATACTCCCTGCCATAATAACATATTTCTGCCTGTTAGTTTATTTATATAGTCACCTAAATTTTTGTCCGGGCCAAATATAATTTTTTCATCTATTGGAAGTGAGTCAACAATTTGTTTTGCATTAGTTGACGTTACAACTATATCTGTTAATGCTTTAACAGCAGCTGTTGTATTAACATAGGATAAAACTATATGATTAGGATGTTCATTTATAAACTTTTCAAATTCGTCTGCCGGACAACTATCTGCGAGTGAACAACCAGCCTTCATATCTGGAATAAATACACGTTTAGATGGGCTTAAAATTTTAGCTGTTTCACCCATAAAATGCACACCACATAAAACTATAATGTCTGCAGTAGTTTTTGCAGCCCACTTAGCAAGTGCTAAGCTATCGCCAACAAAATCTGCAATATCCTGAATTTCTGTATCTTGATAGTAATGTGCAAGTATAATTGCATTTTTCTCTTTTCTTAGAGATCTTATATTTTGAATAATTTCTTCTTTAGTCATAAACTACTTATTATATTATATAGTTATAAAATTTAAAAAGATATATGATGATAATGATTGCCTGTTGATACTTATGATAATTATTTCCTAAAAAAATTATCATATCGAGTTATCTAAAATATATCTCTACTTATCTACAATCTAATTTTCACTTTATAACTGTAATAGTGGTAATTACAAATGTTATCATAAGCTGTTGATAAAAGGCAAAGTTAATAAATAATTTCTTTTCTGTTACATTTAATTGTTGAAAAGACAGTGAAACAAATTCGTCAAAATTCAGTAATTAATGTAGCATTCATCAAAAATTATATTAGACAATTCTATATTTTAAAATGCAAATTTGTTTATCAATTTCTTTGCACATTTAATACACAAGTTATCAACAATTTTATGAACAGTTAAAGAATACACTTAATGATCTAATAGATATATCATTAAAAAGAAAAATGATTAACTATATATTGTTAATAGAACATATTACTAATTATTTTAGAACAATCTTTTTACTACATTTGTTTGTAATTAATATACATGGTGAAGAAGCTGTATTCCATATATGTTTTGTTTTCAGTAATTATTGTGGCAAACTCTTGTATGTCAACAGTAAAGATAACATCTGTAGTAGAGAAAGATCCTAGAGGAGATTTTCTGCTAAAGTGGGAAGTTAGTCCCGATCAAGAAGGAAATATAGATATTTATTCCTCTCTTACAGATAGTTCTCTTACAACATTTACACCAGTGACCACAACAAAAATTACTGATCAGGTACTTCGTCTGAATCCAACAGGATCTGGATTGAGAGAATATTTTATTCTCCGCACTTCAGGAGTTAATTCGGGAATAGTAGCTAACCGTGTTATAGATATGAATAACATTAAGAATTTCAGAGATATTGGAGGATATTTTACTTCTGATGAAAAACAAATAAAATGGGGCCAAATATATCGTTCTGGAAATATAAGTAATGCTACTCTATACGATCAAGAAAAAATTAGAAGATTAAACATCAAAACCGTAATTGATTTTAGATCAGAAAAAACAATAACAACTTATCCTATTTTACTACATCCTTCAATTCATAAGATATCAATTCCTTTAACTCCCATGGATGCTGAAAAACTAGACGATCAACTACTAAAAACTAATTTTAGCAGAAGTGATGCTATTCTTTACGTTCAAGAAGCTTATGTAGATATTGTAGAAAAACATAAAGAGCAGTTTGGTGAAATGTTTGATATACTAACAAACGATGCAAATTATCCTTTACTGCTTTCAGGTTCTCTGGGTAAAGATGGGGTAGGGCTAGCCACTTTTTTTATTTTATATTCACTGGGTGTTCCTCAATCTTTCTTAGAGCAAGATTACATGTTATCAAATCAACTTATAGATCCTGCAAATTCTCGAATTGATGCAAAACACCTACCAGAGTCAATACAAGAAGCAATAACTGCAATGCTAACCGTAAACAAATCATATCTTAATTATGTAATTGAACATATCAATAATAAATATGGTTCGGTAGATAATTACCTGGAAAAAGAACTTAGAGTAACTAGCGGTAAAAAAAGTTTATTAAGAAAATACCTTCTTTATAAATATTAGTATAAGATATCCATTTTATTTTCATACCTTTGCGCCCGATTTTTATTGGGATGTGTAAATTGTATTTTAAGCATAGGTTATCATCTTCTAAAACATCCTCAATAAACATAAATTGTAATTGTGTTTTCTCTCATCTTTATATTTGGTCATAAAAGAATATTTGCAATGAATTCAAAACTTCTCCTTTTTGTAAATATTGCTATGTTGGTTGCGTGGGGTATAGAGGAAGACTATTACTTACACGTAAATTAAAATTATAAAAATGAGAACATTTGATGAATTAGGGGTTGCTCCTGTTATCCAACAGGCCCTTGTAGAGTTGGGATTTGAAATGCCAATGCCTGTACAGGCAGAGGTAATACCACAGCTACTAGAGCAAACAAAAAATATTATAGCCCTTGCACAGACGGGGACAGGAAAAACCGCTGCATTTGGTATTCCTATTATTCAGAAAACCAAACTAAAGGAATTATCTCCACAAACGCTTATTCTTTGTCCAACACGAGAATTATGCTTACAGATTTCAGGAGATCTTTCCGACTTTTCTAAATATGTAGAAGATATAAAAATATTACCTGTGTATGGTGGATCAAGTATCGATAGTCAAATAAGATCACTAAAACGTGGTGTTCATATTATCGTAGCTACACCCGGTAGACTTCTCGACTTAATTAAGCGCAAAACCGTTTCACTTGATAATGTACACACAGTTGTTCTTGATGAAGCAGATGAAATGCTTAATATGGGTTTTACAGAAGACCTTGATGAAATACTTTCATATGTACCTACTAATCGTAGCATGTTGCTATTTTCAGCAACTATGCCCAAAGGAATTGAAAGAATTACCCGCAAGTATATGAAAGATCCAATGGAAATTACCATTGGAAGAAAAAATGAGGGAGCTCTTAATGTACGTCATATCTATTATGTTGTACATGCAAAGGATAAATATCTGGCATTGAAAAGAATAGTTGATTTTTATCCTAATATATACGGAATTATTTTTTGTAGAACCAGAAGAGAAACACAAGAAATTGCCGACAAGTTAATGCAAGATGGTTACGATGCAGATTCATTGCATGGCGATCTTTCACAAGCTCAACGTGATTTAGTGATGAGTAAATACAGAAATCACAGTTTACAGTTATTAGTAGCAACAGATGTTGCTTCTAGAGGACTCGACGTTGATGATGTATCTCATATTATTAATTATGGTTTACCCGATGATACAGAAAGTTATACTCACAGAAGTGGTAGAACTGGTCGTGCAGGTAAAACCGGTACATCAATCTCAATTACTCACATAAAAGAAAAGAGTAGAATTGCTGAGATAGAAAAGCAGATAAACAAAAAGTTCGAGAAACAAGAAATCCCTCAAGGAGATGTAATATGCGAAAAACAACTATTTAATTTAGTTGATAAAATTGAAAAAGTTAAGGTCAATGAAGAAGAAATTGAACGTCTACTACCATCAATATTTCGCAAATTAGAATGGCTTGATAAAGAGGATATTATTAAAAGAATTGTGTCTCTCGAATTCAATCGTTTGATTGAGTATTATCAGGTAGCAGAAGAGATTTTTGAACCTACCGAGGGATCTTCAAGAAGGAAAAAGGGTGAAGCACGCACAAATCAATACGACAGAAATGACGGGGGATCTCGTCAAGCCGAAAAAGGATATTCGCGTCTTTTTATTAATGTTGGCAAGATAGATGGAATAAATCCGGCTGTATTAATGGGCTTTATTAATGATAATGTAAAAAGTAAAGTTCCAATTGGAAAGATTGATCTTATGAGAAACTTTTCCTTTTTTGAAGTTCCAGAAGAACATGCATCTAAGGTAATAAGTACATTTAAGGGTATGCACCTCGAAGATAGAAAATTATTGGTTCAACTTGCACAAGATGCTGATAACACGAGAGGTGGAAAACCAAAAAAAGAATTCTTTGGAAACAAGAGGACTAAAAGTGGTAAAAAACAAAGATATTAATATATACTTAATGTTTATAGCAAGAAAACGAGGCATATGTCTCGTTTTTTTTGTTTAAAAACTTAACATTATCGTAACTGCACCTTAACTGCTCTGTAACATTTATAATAGACCTTTGTGCCGTAAAATTAAAAAAATATTTACGTGACGCATAAATTTCAATTGTCAATAAAGCTATCCATATTTTTTATTTCACTCATTGCCTTTTCGTTTACTGCACAAGCACAAACAGGCACAATAAGAGGAGTGATTTCGGACGCAAAAACCAGTGAACCATTAATCGGTGCATCTGTGTTGGTTAAAGAAACATCTAATGGAGCAGCGGCAGATCTAGATGGTAATTATATTATTAAGAATTTGCCTGCTGGCACTTATACACTCATAGTTTCTTATGTTTCATATAATGAAATAACTCAACCAGGAGTAGTAATAGATATCAATAAAGAAACTGTAGTGGATTTTGATTTGATGTCAGATGATATCAATCTTCAGGAAGTAGAGATTGTCGCTCGCATAAATCGAGAAAGTGAGAATATACTTTTGATGGAGCAGCGACAGGCTTTAATAGCTACGCAATCTGTTGGTGCTCGTGAGCTATCCAGAAAAGGAATAGGAAATGCACAGGCTGCCGTCTCTCAAGTATCAGGAATATCACGTCAAGAAGGCATTAAAAACGTATTTGTGCGAGGTTTAGGTGATAGATACAATACTACTCTTTTAAATGGATTTCCAATACCTTCAGAAGATCCGGAATACAAAAATATATCTTTAGAGTTTTTTGGAACTGATATAATTCAGAATATCGGTGTAAACAAAGTATTTAGCGGAAATAGCTATTCTGATGTTGGAGGCGCTGTAATAGATATCTCTTCAAAAGAGTTATTAAATGACTACGAACTGGTTCTTGAGCTTTCGGGAGGTTTAAATAGTGCTGCCGTAACCCAGAATTTTCAACGTCAGGATGGTTCTGGATATTTAGGATTTGCAAATAACAACAGACCCCTGAGCAATCAATATGATTTTCCAAATAGCCTTGATCCAAAACCGGTTTCTCTTCCTATGAATCATAGTTTTGGTTTAACAGGAGGTAAATCCTTCAAATTGGGTAAAAGAAATAATCCTCTTTCGTTTTATGGCGTAGCTTCTCATAGTACAGACTACTCTTATACAGAGGAAAATGTACGCAATGCTAACACAATTGGGAATATCTGGCAAGATCAAAATGGAGATAAGTATTCCCAGAATACAAATCAACTCCTTTTGGGTAATTTGATGTTTGGCATAAATAAAAAGCACAATCTTCATTATAATTTTATGCTGATTCATGCAAATGACCAGTCAGTAAGTAAATACAGTGGACTCAACGCAGAGCGCCATCAGGGAGCTCTTAACGACATGGGTATTGCAATAAGGCAGCAGACCAACGATAACCTCCTTATCGTAAATCAACTTTTTACAGATTGGCTTTTAACAAATTCGCTTAGACTGGATGCCGGAATTTCTTATAATACAGTAAAAGGACTTGAGCCTGACCGTCGTGAAAACTATTTTTCGCTTGCAGAAGGTAATACTTATAACCTTACAAGAAGTAACAGGAACAAAAGATTCTTTTCAGAGCTAAAAAACAGAGATATTAATCCAAAAGTTGCATTAACATATAGTCTGGTCGACCGTTTTGGTTCTGAAAATTCTAATATTTCTATTGGTTATACTGCCCGTTTCGTTAATGACGACTTTGAAGCTGTAGAATATAATTTCAGTCCTCTTGGCATGCCTGCATTTTCGTTGGATGGTCTTTATCTTGACGATTTGTATGAAAGTAGCCTCAAAGATGGCACACTTAGTATGACTACCGGAAGAACTAACTCTTACTATGTATCAAAAAAGATCCATTCAGTTTATGGAGATGCTTCTTATCAGCTTGCACAAAACCTGACAGCCAACATTGGTCTAAGAATGGATAAGGTAGATCTATCTGTAGCTTATGATGTTGCTCATACTACTCCCGGAGAAGTAACAATCAATACTGACTACTTCCTCCCAAACATAAACCTTAAATATGACTTGAACGATAAAAACAGTTTGCGCCTGGGTGCAAGTAAAACATATACTTTGCCACAATCAAAAGAGATTTCTCCATATCAGTATGTAAATATATCGTTTGCCAGCCAGGGTAACCCAAATATTAAACCATCAGACAATTATAATATTGATCTTAAGTGGGATTACTATTTGAGTCCTGGTGAACTACTCTCCGTTACCGGATTCTATAAATATATAGAACGACCTATTGGACGAGTAGATCAGGCAAATTCAGCTGGATTACTAACTTATGACAATATCAGCGATCATGCGGTTGTAGGAGGAATTGAATTCGAATTAAGAAAGAATATTTTCAACCGTTATGATACTCAACGCGAACGCATGAACAGGCTATCGGTTGGTTTGAATGCATCATATATTCATACAGATGTGCTGCTTGATATACTTAATACTGAACCAAGGAACAGTGCACTTGAAGGTGCATCTCCTATTCTTGCAAATACTGATATTTCTTATCACTACACTCAAGGAGAGAAAAGCTTTGTTGCATCACTGATCTTCAATTATTTCAGTGATCGCATCCATACAGTTGGTGCAGCAGGTTTTAAAGATATTGTTGAAGAGGGCATTCCAACAATGAATTTTGCTGCTACCTATAGTTTAAACAGACAGCTATCCCTTAAGTTTAGCGCATCTAATCTGTTGAATTCACCTTACAGATTATCAAGGGAAAGCAGTATTTCCAGCTATAAAGTAATTCTTAATGAATTCAAGAAAGGTCAAAATATCAGCCTTGGAATCAGTTACGAATTTTAATAATACAGAAAGAAAATAATACTAATTATTCAATTAATTATCAACAAGATGAAAAAAATTTTATTTGGTTTTTTAATGTTTGCATTGATGATGACACCACTTGTGTTTACGTCATGTGATGACAGTACTGATGAAGAAAATGTTCCTAAAGAAGGGGATAAAGAATTAATGGGTACAATCGCAGATGTTAAAAATCTTGATGCAACTGTTGAATATTTATTAACCGGACCGGTTATCGTTGCTGATGGTGGTAAATTAAATATTCCTGCTGGTACAGTAATAAAGGCAGAACAAGGATTTGACAAGTATATTCTTGTACTTAGAGGTGGAAAAATTAATATTAATGGTACTGCAGCTGCTCCTGTTACTATTACAGCTAATAAAGAAAATGCTGTACAAGGTCACTGGGGTGGACTTATCATTAATGGTAAAGCACCACTGTCGGGTGGAACAGAAGGGACCACTGAAATTAATGCTGATTACAAATATGGTGGAACCAACGTTAGTGACAACTCAGGTTCAATTACTTACCTAATACTTGAATATACGGGTGCACGCTCTGACGCTGATGTAGAGCATAATGGTCTTACTCTTAACGGTGTAGGTAACGGCACAAAAATTGAGAATATTTTTATACCTTATGGTGCAGATGATGCAATAGAATTATTTGGTGGTACAGTAAATGTGAAGAATCTACTTGCTGTTGATCCCGATGATGATATGTTCGATTTTTCACAAGGTTACACTGGTACTCTTGATAATGCATATGGTATTTGGCAATCAGGTTATGTAAGTTCAGAATCAGATCCTCGCGGAATTGAGGCAGATGGAAACCTAGATGGTAATAATCCTGATCAAACAGGACAGTCAGACTTCACTGTTAAAAATATGACAATTGATCTTCGTCTTGTCGCAAGCAATGCAGAAGGTTATTATATGCATGATGTTATTAAAGTGCGCCGCGGTGCAAAAGCAGTTATTGATAATGCACTGGTAATTGGCCAGGGGCAGGCTAAGGATCTTGTTGATGTTAATGATGGTAAAGGAGCAGGAGATCCCTCAACAACTATCAGCATTACTAGTAAACTTACTACTCCTTTAATCGGTCTAACATTAAATGGTGCTGCAATTCTAACTGAAGAGGAAGCAAACACAGGTTGTCCAACGGATATATTCAGCTGGACAAACTACGAATTCTAATTTTATTCACCAGTACTAAATATTATTTCAAAAAAGTGTCCAGATTATATATTCGGACACTTTTTTATATTTTTGTTTTTGTACGTTTAATTTTAATTGATGATTTTATGAACAAGAAATTGAGTACAATAATTTTTCTGCTCTCAGCGGTATTCATATTATTTGCACAAGAGTCCCAGAAATCTACGCAAATATATCAGACAGATGGTATTTATTATCGTGATAGAAATCAGACAGAATTGTATACCGGAGATTACAGGGAATATTACGACAACAAAACACTAAAACTCGAAATGCAAATTAAAAATGGACTAACTGATGGTCCGTATATCGTTTATTTCGACAATAGAAAACCTCAGGAGGTTCGTTCTTATAAAGATGGCAAATTGCATGGCATATGGCGTTCATACGACATCTCTGGTCAACTTATATCAGAAGCTGAGTACCTTAATGGTAATAAACACGGAACGTGGCGTATTTGGGACGAATTAGGCACACAGCGATACGAAATGAATTATAAAAACGGAGATAAAAAGGGTATTTGGCGTATGTGGGATGAGAATGGAACGTTGGTTGATGAAAAAGAATATTAATTCGATTCTACAGAAACTTAACAATAACTTCACCAAAACGTAACCGTTTATTAGTCTATATGTGTCTATATTTGTGGTAATTAAACTAACAAAATGAAATATTATCGTATGAAAACTTTATTTATTCTTACTCTATCACTTTTTGTTTCAATTTATGCTTCTGCCGATACCGACAGTAAAAAAAGCGCTAAGACAAATGAAATTGAATCAATATCATCACTCGAAAATATTACAGCTATGCACATCTTCGGTGTTGTTTTAGATGAAAAGAGTAACGAGACTTTAGCAGGGGCAACTATTGTAGTTGATGGTAAAAAATATTACTCAGACCTCGATGGTAACTTCTCGGTATATAATGTGAAACCAGGTAATTATGAAATGGTTGTTGAACTAATATCTTACGAACCAATCACATTAGTTGTCGATCCGGTAAAGAACCAAATTGTTAATATCAATCTTCATCAAAAATAGATAATTAAACCAATAAAAAACGTCCATTCAACTAAGAGTGGACGTTTTTTTGGTTTGCCCAGCATGGGCATTAACTAACGGGTGCAAGTCCCTAGTGAGCCCTAATAGCGGGAAT
>JADMKP010000008.1 GCA_015478775.1 Fermentimonas sp.
TTTTGTGGGAGAGTAGGTAGCCGCCGTTCTTTATAAAATGTCCCGGTTGGATTTAGTTCCAATCGGGATTTTTTGTTGAATTAAAACGGATCAAATAAATTCTTAAAACAACACAGCTTATTTGGCTACCAAAATCGATTTCAGCTTTATTTACTATATTATTGAACAGTGCATTTCAAAGAACTTATATAATCTGTAATTTAAGTATTTATTTACACCTCTTATTATTTAAGTGTAATCAATTCTTCCTCACATAAGGTTATATTTTCTAGGCCATTTTCATTTACAATATAGGTATTTTCAATTCCCACTGGTCCAATTCCAGGTAATACAAACTTAGGTTCCAAGGCAATAGTCATACCTGCCTCAAGAGTTTCTTTTGAGCGAGGAGTGAATACAGGTGGTTCATTAATTTCTAATCCTACACCATGTCCTATGAATTTTGCTTGTTGATCGGTTCCCATAAAATAAGCTTCTAGATTATTTTCTTTGACTATCTCTAGTGCTGTATTGTATATATCAGAACAAGGTGTTCCGGGTTTTGCAAAAGCTTTAATTGTATTATGGATAGTAATTGAAATTTCGTGTGCAAAGTAGGCAATGTCGGGTGCTTGTTCTATTGCAAACGTACGGCTCATATCATCCATATAAGGGCGATAATTCCCTGCCATATCAATCATTATTGTTGTATCTGACTTAAGTATAGTGCCATTAGCCCCTAATGGGAGTATTGGAGTTATTCCTTCACCACCCAAAGCATAATCGAAAGGAGATGCTGCTTGTGCATTATCGCCGGCTAGTATACTTCCCATAAAGATATCCATATTTTCACCAAAAGATCTGAAGATTCCAATTGATCCATGTAGCCTCATTTCTCTTTCAATCTCAATTTGTAATTCAAGATCTGTCATTCTTGTTTTATATAACGAAGGTATTTTCTTATAGACTTCAGTATGTACTTCAGCAGACATTTTAATTTGAGCTAGCTCTTCTGAAGTTTTAATCATTCTAAGATTTCTGAGATCTGATGATACATTAACAATTTCATCTATTTTTAATGCTCGCTGTAGTCGAACAGTTGCATTATATGAGAGATAATCAGTCTCCATCATAAGACGACTAGGTAAAGTATGTTTCATCTTTTGAAGTAGCTCAGGAATCTGTTCTTGCTTCCTTAAAAAGACAACTCTATCGTCCTTTAAATTAAAGGGTCGTTTTACAAATAATATGGCGGGATCTTTGGGCTGTATATAAATATAACCATCAAAAATAAACCCACATAACCAGAATTGATTTACAGATGATGAAATAATGCATGCATCTATATGTTTATCTATTAAAATGTTTTGTATGCTCTCAATCTTTGTGTTTCTTTCTCCGTTTGACATTGTAATTATTTTAAATTATCTTTATATTCAAAAATACGACATTTTATGATATTATATATTTAAAAAAAAACATAATCATATGTTTAAAATGGTTTTGATCACGATAAAATGGTATATCTTTACGATTATATATAATTAAGGTGCGAAGACAAATATTGATAGTGGAGGATGATAGTGCTTTCGGAACCATGCTATTAAAATGGTTCGAAAGGAATGGATATATGGCAACATTATGTAATGGAATGATGTCTGCTCAGAATGCATTATCAAATAAAACTACCTTTGATTTAATTCTTTCAGATTTAAGACTTGCTGATGGTGACGGTATTATGCTATTGTCTTGGTTAAGAAAAATGCAAATTATTACTCCCGTAATAATCATGACCGGCTATGGTGAAGTGCAGACAGCTGTGTCAGCAATTAAACTAGGAGCTTTTGATTTCTTAGAAAAACCAATAAATCCTTCACTGCTTACAAAAAAGATTCAATCTGTTTTCGATCAAAATGAATCCACTGAAGTATCTTCTACCTCTTTAAAAATAAAGAAAAAAAGTATAAACTATTATAAAGATAATTCTAAAATTGTAGAAGGTACCAGCCCGCTATATAGGCAGATGTATTCTTTTATAGATTTAGTAGCCCCTACCCAAATGGCAGTTATGATTATTGGAGAAAGTGGCACAGGAAAGGAACATGTTGCTCATATGATACATAATAGAAGTAATAGAGGCAAAGGACCTTTTATTGCAGTAGATTGTGGTAGCTTATCAACCGAACTTGCACCTAGTGAGCTTTTTGGTCATAAGAAAGGATCTTTTACTTCTGCTATAGATGATAAAAATGGGTTTTTTTGGGAAGCAAATGGAGGTACATTATTTTTAGATGAAGTAGGAAATCTTCCTTATGGGGTTCAAACACAAATGCTGCGTTCTTTACAGGAGAAAAAAATACGTCCTATTGGCACATCAAACGATATTGAAGTTGATGTAAGAATTATCACTGCAACTAATGAAAACCTTGAACAAGCGATATTGCAAGGTAAATTTAGAGAGGATTTATATCATAGATTAAATGAGTTTATGATTAAAGTGCCTGCATTAAGAGAATGTATTGAAGATATTTCTTTATATGCACATCATTTTATGGAGGAAGCAAGTAATGAGCTTGAGAAAGATGTTAAATATATATCTCCAGAAGCACTAGATCTCCTTGAAAACTATAGTTGGCCTGGCAACCTTAGAGAATTACGTAATGTTGTAAGACGATCTGTTTTATTTACTAAAGCTGAAACAATTACAAGTGCTAGCCTGTCTAATCTTTCAGACTTCAATTCTGAATCAACAAATATTAATTTTAAGTTTTCAAGAATAAAAACAAATTCATTGGAGGCTGATTTTGGGGCAAATAATAGTAATAATCATGCCTTATATAATAACCCCGAAGATGAGAAAGATAAAATTTTAAAAGCTCTTAATAAATCAAATGGTAATAAAACCAGAGCAGCAAAGCTTCTAAATATTGATAGGAAAACATTATACAATAAGATTCATTTATATAATATCGAGTTATAAGTAATCGTTTTTTATATTCTCAGAAAATCTCTTTATATCGGAGATTGATTTTTTAATATCTTTTTTCCATTCTGGATACAATGACTCATCTTTTCCTCTTAGTTTATCCATCTTAACAAGATTTGCAGTTAGGTAAGATGCATCTAACTGACTAAGAAATGGATATATTTTGTGACAAATATGTTGTGCTTCTCTAAAATTACCTTCGTTTACAAGTTTGGTAAGAGTGTCTGTGTCTTCAGCGGTTGCCTGGACAAAATTCAATAGAATTTCCTTTATCGATTCTGTGTCTTTACCAAACATGGAAAACAGCTGTGGAAACCGCTTCTCTAATGAAATGAAGGATCCATTATTTGTTTGAGAAACAATAGTCATATCATTCTTTTCTTTGTTGCTATTGTCTGTTTCGTTATTTTTCTTTATGAAACCAGAATTAAGTACATCTATTAACTTGCTCATTTTGATTGGCTTACTTATAAGTCCATTAAAACCTTCCAAAACTGTATTATGGGTATTGTATTCGTCATTGGCAGTCATTAACCAAACGGGTATTTCTTTATTGTTTTTCCTTATTTCATTTAATATTTCCGTTCCACTAATATCTACCAACTGCATATCAGTAAAAACGATATCAAAATCAGATACTAAACGGATAAATCCTTTTATATCGCGCGAGTTATTGCATAATTTTACTTTAAAGCCTTTTTGTATTAGAAATTCTTTTATAAGTTTCCCCAGTGAAATATCATCTTCGAAAATAAGTATTTTGTTGTACTTCATTTCTTTATCTGATATATTATAATTTAATATAGACTCATCTGGTATAAAATCTTTAATCTGCTCAATTGGAAGCATTATGATTACCTGAGTTCCCTTATTTTTTTCAGAGATAAGTTTTATTTCACCATTTAACGTTTCAGTTAATCCTTTTGTTACATACAGGCCAAAACCACTACCTTCAGCTTTTAAAAGATTGCTTGTTCGTGAAAAGGGTCTAAATATTTTCGATTGATCTTCTAAATCTATTCCAACACCTGTATCTGTTACTTTTATAATGATGTTGTTATCATTGCTTTGTTTAAATTCAATTTTGATGCTTCCGTTTACTGTATATTTTACTGAGTTTGAGATTATATTTGTCAAAATTTGTTTTAGTACTGTATAATCTGTTTCGATATAAAAAGGTTTTGATGTTGTAGTATTGAATTCTAAGTCTAAATTTTTGTCATCAGTAAATGGTCGAAACATGTTTAATATATCCTCAATTAATTCAATAATATTAAATGTACTTTTTTGTAAAACAGCTGTTTTCTGTTCAAGTCGTGAAAACTCTAGGAGGTTAGATAGCATACTCAAAATATGTTGACCGGAATTAAGAGCCGATTTTATCTGATTTTTTCTTGTAGAATCTTTAACTTCTGACTCCCAAATCTCCATATATCCCATTATAGAACTTAAAGGTGTTTTTATATCATGTGAAACAGATAAGAGCAATTTATGACGACTTTCTATAAGATTTTCTGTCAAAATTTTCTCTTTAGATAGTTCAGTTCTTGCTTTTTTTCCTTTTTCAAGGTCATTTGCAATGAATAGAGTTATAATAAGAATCAGTATTATTGATATTGCACCTACAGTAATAGCAAAAGTGAATATTTTTTGTGTCAACATCGCGCTATTCTCAGTGCCAACTTTACTTGTCTGTATTGCTTCATTATAAAACTGAGTTATTAATTGGGATATATGTAATGATATACTTTGTTCTGCCAATACCAACTCTTTGACTTGCCTTTCTATACGTTGTATTTGTGACGAATAGGTCTTAGTAGCCTCCGCTGTTATACCTTTCAAGTCATTATACATAAGAGTATCTACTCTCGAAGCTGCCCTCTCATTTTGTTCTGTATGGGTTATACTAATTACTGTGTCTGGTTCAAATTTTGGATCGAATAGTTGAGATAACCTACTCCAGAAATCTTTACGTTGTTTATTTACAACTGTTGTGTCACTATTCTTAGTAACCACAACGCTATCCTGTATTATCGGTTCAATGGTTTCTATTTTTCTGTCTAACTCAATTAATGGACTCTCAGACCTCAGCTGAGCTAATAACCTTTTTACAATTTGATTTTTCTCCAACAATAGAGAATCAATATCCTCAAGGATAATTGCTTGATTTTTATCGGGAGAGCTGTCTTTTATTATTTCAATTTGTTCATTTATGTCTTGTGAGATAGAATCGTATTGTAGCTGGAAAATTCTTCTCGGTGAAATCAAATAGCTATTTAGTAAATCTTGTGCTTCTTGAATTGATATAATTAAGCGATTGCTATAAGCTAATATTTTGTATGAGGTATCCATCTCTTCTCTTTGCTTATCTATGCTTTTTTTTAGAATAGTTGAGTAAATTAACAGTCCTGCAAAAAATAGAATCACAACAAGAAAAATAAGTCCAATTTTTATTGTTATCCTTTGTTCCGGAGATTTTGTTTTTCTCATTAATATCGGTAAATAATTGGTCCCTTAATTAATAATTCAAATATACACTATAAATTTTTAAAACAGTATCATTTTATAATCCTTTATAAAATAAGGAGATATTGTTGATTTGAACATCAGTATTGTGGAATACATCCACATTATCCTATTTATATTCCACACTTATAAATACTAAAATATTTAAGCTCATTTTTTTAACATCCTCATTCACAGAACTAAAAAAGACAAATATCAAAATAATAAAACTTTTGTATGATAATTGATTACTATATATCAGACGAAGCGTCGTCAAAAACTATTATGGAAATTCTAAAAGTTTTATTATTATGAAAAAAATGATTTTATCATTCGTAGTCATTGCAGGTATGTTTTTAATGACAAACTCTAATGTTGCAAATGCAAGCGAAAAACCCTCCATTTCTATTGTAACAGAAGATGATGGGTTCGTTGAAGTAAGACTTCAAGATTTAAATGAAAAGATTCAGGCATCAATTAACGATCTAACTAGTGAGTATGATGTTCAGACATTAAAATATAATGAAGAAAAAAAACTTACAAAAGTTGTACTTATCAAAAAAGATGATCAGACAACCAAGAAAGTATATTTTAATGAAAATGGCGAAAAGATAGAAAAAGACAAAGATGCCAACAAAAATGTTGAAAGAGAGTCTACCCAGCAGATTGAGCAACTACAACAACCTCCATTTGCAGTTTTAGATGATCCCAACCAACATGATGGATTTGTGGAAGTTAAGCTAGAAGATTTAAATGAAAATGTACAATCGGCTATTCGTGAATTAGGTAATACATACGATGTTTCAACTATTACTTATAACAAAGACAAGAAGATTACTAAAATCAAAAGCAAAAATAAAGCCGATCAGACAGAGAAAGTTTTTAAATTCGATGACGAAGGTAAAGAATTACAACATAAAGCCAAAGACAAAGAATTAGAAAAAGCTAATGAACTAAGAAGAGAACAAAAAGAAAATATTGAAACACAATTACCCTAATGGTAATAATTGAATGAAACTACACTATTGCACCTCTATTTTTATCCTGGTCAATTTAGTCTACTTTTTATGACCTGAGATAGTATAACTGCCCTCTTAAATGTGATAATTAGGAGGGCAGTATTTTTTTATTAAGAATTCCATATTCTCCAGGCCTCCAGAGCTTGAAACTTAAGCATATCTCTCCCATTTTTTATCGAAGCTCCCTGTTCTCTCCCTTTTTTTAAGAAGAGAGTTTCATCAGGATTATATACCAAATCGTAGAGTAAATGCTGCTCAGTTAGCATTGAATATGGTATATCAGGGCAATTACCAATATCAGGATAAGTGCCAAGTGGGGTAGTATTGACAATTAGTTTTCTTTCATCCATAATTTCTGATGATAACTCATCATAGCTAATTATCCCCTCACTCTTAGTACGCGATACATATATCCAATCAATACCCATACAGGTGAGTGCATATGCAACCGCTTTAGATGCACCACCAGTGCCTAGTATCAATGCCTTTTTATGCACTTCGGGATTAATTAGAGGAGATAGAGAAATCTTAAATCCTATGTAATCTGTATTATAACCGGTAAGTTCATAAAAGTACATATCACCCTTTAATCTGTCAATTTTAATTGTATTAACAGCACCAATTTTTTCTGCTTCGGGTGACATTTTGTGAAGAAAAGGTATAACCTTTTCTTTGTATGGTATTGTTACATTCAAACCTCTTAAATATTGATTGAAAAGGATTACTCTTCTAATATCTAGAATATCCTCTATTTCAAAATTCAGATATTCAGCATTAATTTCTTCACGGCTGAATTTTTCGGTAAAAAACTTAGCTGAGAATGAATGAGTAAGTGGATAACCAATTAATCCATAACAGTCCATAGTACTATTTTTCTGCAATATACATCGTGGTAATCCCCAATGTAAGTCTTCTTAGTCTAATCCTCCTAAAACCGTTCTTTTTTAATATAAGCATCATTTCTCTTCCTTGCGGAAATGCTTCTATAGAACTTGGCAGATAATTATAAGCTTTTTGTTCAGTTGCAAACAGGTCAGACAAAAATGGCATTATATGATTGGTATAAGTACTATATAACTCTTTTAAAGGACTCTTATCAGGCTTTGTAAGTTCAACAAACATGAAAATTCCACCAGGCCTTAAAACTCGAAGAATTTCTTGAAAACTTTTATCAATATCTTCAAAATTTCGTACACCAAAAGACGAAATAACAGCATCAAAGGTATCGTCATTCAATGTAAGGTTAGCGCAGTCTTGTCTATCAAAAGTGATTATATCCTGCAATCCCCTCTCTCTCACTTTCTCTGCACCAACAGCCATCATTCCTTCAGAAATATCTATAGCAGTTATATATTCAGGTTTAAGAATTTTGTGCGCCAGAATAGCAAAGTCCCCGGTACCGGTAGCAACATCCAAAATGTTATTGTGAGGATACTTCTTTAAAGCACCAAGTGCTTCACGTCTCCAGTATCCATCAATACCCAACGATAATACACCATTAAGCTGATCATAATTTGAGGCAATACTGTCAAACATCTCGATGATTTGTTCTTTTTTAGATCTTTCCGAGTCATATGGATTCACAGATTCAACATTGTAATTCATTTCTCCAAATATTTAATGATATTATCTTCAATACGAGTCATAATATTTACAGCATCTTCTTTTTCGAATTTCTCACCCACAATTTTCTCATATAATTCAATATACCTGTCCGAAACACTTTTGCAATACTCATCAGTCATTTCGGGTATATCCTGACCCTCTTGGCCTTGAAAACCATTATCCATTAACCATTTTCTTACAAATTCTTTTGAGAGTTGTTTCTGTTCTTCACCCTTTTCAAATCTCTCTAAGTACCCATCACTATAGAAATATCTGGAAGAATCGGGTGTATGTATTTCGTCAATCAAATATATCATGCCATCTTTCTTTCCGAACTCATACTTAGTATCTACGAGAATTAACCCCTTTTGGGAAGCCATTTCGGTTCCTCTTTTAAAAAGCTCAAATGTATATTTCTCTAGTAGTTCATAATCATCCTTGCTAACTAGTCCTTGAGCAATTATCTCCTCTTTAGATATATTCTCGTCATGACCTTCATCAGCCTTAGTTGTAGGAGTAATTAAAGGTGTTTCAAACTTCTGATTCTCTCTAAGCCCATCAGCTAATGGAATTCCGCATATAGATCTAGCTCCCTTTTTATAATCACGCCATGCACTTCCGGTGATATATCCACGAATAACCATTTCCACTTTAAAAGGATCACATCTATGTCCCACGGTTACCATAGGATCTGGAGAGTCTAATTTCCAATTAGGGACGATATCAGAAGTTGCATCAAGAAATTTAGAAGCTATCTGATTTAGAACCTGACCCTTATAAGGAATTCCTTTTGGAAGCACTTCATCAAAAGCCGATATACGGTCTGTTGCAATCATAACCAGAGTGTCATCTCCAATTGTGTAAACATCACGAACCTTGCCGTGATAAACATTTGTTTGATTTGGAAAATTATAATTTGTTTTTGTTAAAGCTTCCATGTTGTTATTTTATTTATTCATTTCATAGTTAGTAACATCATCACCTTCATCACTATTCAAATCTTCATTGTTCTTCTTGGCAACAATTCTTTTCTCTTTTGCAGCAGTTTCTTTCTCGTAAGCCTCCACAATTCTTTGAACCAGCTTATGTCGCACAATATCCTTTTTATTAAACTCAACAGTGCCAATACCTTTAATATTACGCAGAATATTCATAGAATGAATTAGTCCCGATTGTTGAGAATGTGGTAAGTCAATCTGAGTAATATCTCCTGTAATTATCA
The DNA here is from genome assembly GCA_015478775.1 of Fermentimonas sp. Taxonomy (GTDB): domain Bacteria; phylum Bacteroidota; class Bacteroidia; order Bacteroidales; family Dysgonomonadaceae; genus Proteiniphilum. The sequence goes on from JADMKP010000008.1 coordinate 9,317, forward strand.
TTTTCCCATTCATCCCCAATCGGGTTAAGAACATTTTTATCTGAGGTTTTGTTGTGTTCTGTGCCTCATCCAAAATAATAATTGCATCATTCAATGTTCTACCACGCATAAATGCAAGTGGCGCAATTTGTATTGTTTTATTTTCCAGATATTCCTTCAGTTTAAGCGGAGGAATCATATCTTCAAGTGCATCGTAAAGAGGTTGCAAGTAAGGATCAATTTTCTCTTTCATGTCGCCGGGTAAGAAGCCAAGCTTTTCACCAGCTTCGACTGCAGGTCTGCTCAAAATAATTTTGCGAACCTGTTTTGTTTTTAGGGCACGAACAGCAAGTGCGATAGCCGTATAGGTCTTTCCAGAGCCTGCAGGACCAATTGCAAAAACCATATCATTATTATCAAACTCATCCACCAATCTCTTCTGATTGGGAGTGCGTGCCATTATAGGCTTGCCGTTTAACCCATGAATTATTAAATTGTCAACATTTATAATGGCTGGTGATTTACCTTTTACTATATCAATTATATCCTCTTCCTTCAAGAGATTCATTTCAACACTAAACTTTTCAAGTTCGTGTATCTTCTCTTCAAACACCACCAGTTCTTCTTCCTCACCAACTGCTTTTATCACATTACCACGTGCCACCAAACGAAGTTTAGGATATAATGTTTTAAGCAATTGTATATTACTGTTGTTTACTCCAAAAAAAACGATGGGGTCAATATTCTCTAATATGATAATACGCTCTATCATTGGCTACTGTTTGTAAAGTTAAGTTTAAACTGATGCGGTCTATGCTCCTGACCCTCAATAAAATTAATGAAAGCATTATTAACAAGCCTGTTACCTCCCGGAGTTGGATAATTACCAGAGAAATACCAGTCACCTTTATGATCAGGACAAGCTTTATGCAAATCTTCAATTGTTTGAAATACAATTTGCACATTTGCTTTTATATCTTTTGATGTTAACATTTGCGCAATCTTAGCAGATATCTCCTCCTCTTTAAATGGAGCATAAATATCCTTCACATAATTAACAATATCCTCTTTCTTTTTATGCTTTTGTGCAACAGACTTTTCGTAAACCTCATCTATAACATATTGCATGCCATGCTCTTTCAATAGCTCAATTGTGGCTTTAAATGCTATAAACTCACTCATGCGCGACATGTCTATTCCATAGCAATCGGGGTAACGAATTTGCGGTGAAGAAGAAACAATTATAATCTTCTTTGGTTCAAGCCTGTCGAGTATCTTTATAATGCTCTGTTTAAGCGTTGTACCTCTTACAATACTATCGTCAATTATTACTAAATTATCTACACCCCTTTTCAAAGAACCATAAGTAACATCATACACGTGTGCGGCAAGATCGTTTCTAGAAGTACCCTGAGCAATAAAAGTACGTAGCTTTATATCCTTAATAGCTACTTTCTCAGCTCTGACGCGTTTAGAGAGGATAGAATCAATTTCTTCTTTGCTCAGTGAACTTCCCTTCTCTAAAATAGTTTGCGCTTTCTTATGATTAAAATAATCTTCAAGACCTTGCTGCATACCGTAATATGCCACTTCAGCAGTATTTGGAATAAAAGAAAATACCGTATTGTCAAAATCATCATCAATAGCCTCAATTATATGAGGCACAAGCAGTTCGCCCAGCTTCTTCCTTTCACGATAAATATCATAATCAGATCCCCTCGAGAAATATATCCGTTCAAAAGAACATGGTGTAATCTTCTCTTTCTTTTCCAGAATCTTATTAAGGCTGATATTACCATTACGTTTTACAACAATAGCTTCCCCAGGCTGAAGTTCATGAACATCATCTTTTTTAAGATTAAATGCTGTTTGAATAACTGGTCTCTCAGAAGCTACAACAGCAACTTCATCATCATAATAATAAAAAGCTGTTCTAATTCCCCATGGATCACGAAAAGCAAAAGCATCGCCACAACCCACCAGTCCGCACAATGCATAACCACCATCCCAGTTTTTTGATGCCCTGTTAAGCAAAAACGGGATATCAAGGTTCTCCTCAATAATATGGCTTACCTGCTGCCCGTTTAAGTTTTCTTTGTCAATCTTGTCATACTGATATTGCACTTCTCTGTCGAGATAATGTCCTATCGACTCTAGCATTATAAACGTATCGGCATAATCTCTTGGGTGTTGCCCTTCGGTAAGAAGTTGCACAAACATCTCGTCCACATTGGTCATGTTGAAGTTGCCAGCCAATGCAAGACTTCTTGAAGCCCAGTTGTTACGTCTAAGTAAAGGATGCACATATGTTAATCCACTCTTGCCCGTAGTGCTATATCGTAAATGTCCTATAAAAAGCTCTGCAGCGTAAGGAACAGATTTTTTCACAAAATCTATATCCTTTAACTGCTCAGGTTTAAATTCAGAAAATGATGAGTGTACTTTTGTAAATATTTCAGGTATTGCCCCCGATCCCATAGCTCTTTCTCTTGATATGAACTCATTGCCCGGTGATGCTTCAAGCTTCACAGCCCCCAAGCCAGCACCTTCCTGTCCTCTATTATGCTGTTTCTCCATAAGAAGATATAGCTTATCTAGGCCATATTGCCATGTTCCGTATTTATTATAGTAGTATTCAAGAGGTTTCAGTAGTCTTATTACTGCTATACCGCATTCATGCTTTATGATGTCTGTCATTCCTTTATTGTTGGTAGTTCTTTCCTAAAAGAAGAGACAAATTTAATCTTATTTGAGGACAAACTATCTATATTTTATCGATATTATTTCCAAATATATGTCAACTCACTGTATAATAACAATTGACAAGTCGATAAAGGTATTAAACTTTGTCTTATCTTTGCTTATATAACCATATGAAAAAAGAATGAATTGGGAACAGTTATTATCAATAAAAAGGTTCGGACTAGAGGATTACGAAAATGCCAATAAAGAGAAGCGAACAGAATATCAACGAGATTACGACAGACTAATTTTTTCATCTCCCTTCCGCAGACTTCAAAATAAAACACAGGTATTTCCTTTACCAGGAAGCGTGTTTGTACATAATAGGCTTACACATAGTCTTGAGGTATCAAGTGTGGGTCGTTCAATTGGTGAAAATGTTGGTCGCGAACTTCGTAAAAAATACCCCCAAACAGATGCCCATTTTGAAGATATTGGATCAATTGTTTCAGCTGCCTGCCTTGCACACGACTTGGGCAATCCACCTTTTGGACATTCGGGTGAGGAAGCCATCTCAACATATTTTTCTGAGGGAAAAGGTAAATATCTGCAACCACTTATTGAAGGAGAAAATGGTCGATGGAGCGACTTTATTTATTTCGAAGGTAATGCAAATGCCATAAGACTATTGATGCATCAGTTTAGGGGCAGAAGAAAAGGAGGTTTTGCTATGACCTACTCCACTATAGCTTCAATTGTTAAATACCCCTATTCATCAGAATTAAGCGGAGGGAAAAACAAGTTCGGCTTCTTTGCATCTGAAGAAGAAGATTACAAGCGAATTGCAACAGAACTCGGAATAACTAAGGTAAGCAATCAACCACTCAAATATGTTAGACATCCCTTAGTTTACCTTGTGGAGGCAGCCGACGATATCTGCTATCAGGTTATGGATATTGAAGATGCACATAAGCTCCACATTGTAACCACACATGACGCCAAAGAGTTGTTACTTAGCTTCTTTGATGAAGAAAAAAGAGCGAAGCGCCTTAATACATTGTCATATGTAACCGATATAAACGAGCAAATTGCTTATTTGCGTGCATCTGTTATAGGTCTTTTAGTTGATGCCTGTTCGGCAATTTTTATGGAAAGTGAAACCGACATTCTTAGCGGTAGTTTCGGCAGCTCGTTAATTAAAATGCTTCCCATTCAACTTAAAAACGCATATAACAATTGCTCGCAGTTTGCTTCTGAAAATATTTATCGATCCAAAGATGTTTTAGATGTAGAATTAGCGGGATATCGTATAATTGGTTTTTTACTAGAGACCTTTATAAAAGCTGTTAATAACCCTAATCATTCATATTCAAAGCTACTTTTAGACAGAATTCCTGAGCAATATGATAAAGATTCAAAAACCTTGTACGGCAGGGTACAATCAATAATTGATTATATCTCAGGAATGACCGATGTGTATGCATTAGATTTATATTGCAAATTAACAGGTATTGGCTTGCCAAATGTTTAATTTATATATCGTTTTGACAAAGATAAAAATTTTTTTGATTTTTTATTAAAAAAGTTTGTTTTGTTTTAAATTCTTTTTTATATTTGTCACGTGGTTTTTTCATAATAGTATTAGATTTAAGGTTAACATGTTTGGCAGGATGTCGCGAGACATTCTGCCAAATTAATTTAGAGTTATAAATTTTCTCAAAAACATTTATATATTTGTATAATAAAATCAGAAAATGAAAAAATCCTTATTGATACTAAGTATCGTTATATTTTCAATTCTCATCACTCAATGCGAATCTGATAGAAAAGCTATAAATAAGAAGCTTACAGAAATGGCCAACAATCTCAATGAGTCAGCCCCAGTTATGCTCGATGATTTTACACGTTTCGATAATGCTGCAGTAACCAGTGATAATGTTTTCCAATATAACTACACTGTATTAAATACTCAAAACCCCGATTCTCTTATAAAAGAAGTAGAAAACTCATTAATAAAAAATATAAAATTGGAGTTTAATACAAACCCTCAATTACTTTTTTTTAAAGAAAACAATATTTCCATCGAATATGTTTATAATGATGAAAATAAGCAACTTATAAGGCGAATGCAAATAGATTCAAGTAATTATAATTAAAAACACATCCTATGAATCGCTATTTTTATATTGATGCCACAGGCAAGCAGAGAGGAACATTCACTCCGCAGGAACTCAGAGTAGAAAACATCAGACGTGACACATTAGTGTGGACGCAAGGAATGGAACAATGGAAAAGGGCCGATGAGGTAGAGGATTTGAAAATTGTATTTGAAACACCATACACACCACCTAACCAACATTATTCTGAAACAAAACAAGAAATCCACGCAGTTACTTCAAAGCCCAAATCATGGTTAATAGAATCACTTTTAGTAACCCTTATTCCATTTGTATTCTGCGGAAGTTTCTTAAGTTTAATAGGGATAATTGCAATTGTATTTGCCACACAGGTTGATTCCCATTTCGCCAGAGGTGATTACAGAGCTTCTGAAGAAGCATCTCTTTCGGCAGGTAGATGGACAAAAATTACTCTTTGGATATTTATAGCATGGGTTGCTTTAATCGTACTTACCTTGGTTGTAGTCTTTGGTTTCCTTGGATTAAGTATGGCTGGAGTAGGTGATTTAATTGACATGTAGAACTAATACATATAAATCTTAATTAATATATTTATTTAAATTAGCATATATAATGGAAGATCCATACGGAAACAACAGTCATTCTACAAACGAAAATGACAGTTTAGATAATTCATCAAGTTACAATACAATTCCACCTCCAATACCAGAACCGCCTACTTCGGGGAGTTATGTTTCACAAGACGATGTCATACCTCCTTTAAAGCCTGCTAACTGGTTATGGCAATCAATTGTAGCAACTATTTTGTGCTGCATACCTTTTGGAATTGTCGGAATCGTATTTGCAACTAAAGTAGATTCGCTATACTATAACAAGAGATATGCAGAAGCCGAGGCAGCATCTAATAAAGCAAAAACATGGACTATTGTTGCCGTAGTAGCCGGACTGCTATATGTGGTATTCTGGATTGTAGCAATGTCTACAGGTAATTTGCCTGGTTATCTCGAAAATATTATAGAGAATAACGCAAGTGGCTATAATTTTTAATACTTACTTTGAGTAAAAGATTCAAATTTGGTTTGGGTGCTGCTATAATTGTAATGATTATAGCAGCACTGTATATATTTTACATTATCAATCCCGAAACGAACTCTCTATTTCCTAAATGTCCTTTTCTATTGGCTACCGGCTTAGAATGCCCGGGATGTGGTTCTCAAAGGGCAATTCATCAATTGTTGCACCTTAATTTACTAGCGGCCCTCAGATATAATGCGTTTATGGTTCTTGCAATGCCCTACATCTTTTTGGGGGTGTATTTGGAGTATTTTGGAGGAAAGATGAAACACCCACGACTCGAAAAAATCTTTTTTGGCAGATGGTCGGCACTAATTGTTTTAATACTTGTAATTTCTTACTGGATTTTGCGTAATGTTTTCTAATCACACATAAACTTCTTACCAAGAATACTCTGATTTTACTCTGGCTTTACACTTGCTTTATTATTACTTTGCTATGACTTTACTCTTACAATCTCCTGTTTTATAAGAGCCGTATAAGAGCAATATAAGAGCGAGGTACGAGCAAAGTAGGGACTAGCTGCGTCTAGTCCTGAAATAGGTTTACACTAAATGTAAATTAAAATCAGGACGACACACATGAAAACAGTGCGAATGTTTTTCAACACTTTTCTTATAGTTTTTCCTTTAAAAAACGACCGGTATGCGAGTCTCCGCACATTGTAATTTGCTCGGGAGTGCCTTCACAAACAATATAGCCTCCGGCTTTACCTCCCTCGGGACCAATATCAATTATATAATCGGCACATTTTATTACATCCATGTTGTGTTCAATTATTATAATGGTGTGGCCGCGATCGATAAGCGAGTTAAATGCTTTTAGCAATGTTTTAATATCATGAAAATGAAGTCCGGTGGTTGGCTCGTCAAATATAAAAATGGTTGGTTTTGCTTTCTCTTCACCTAAGTTAAAAGCTAATTTCACACGCTGGTTTTCTCCACCCGACAGGGTAGAGGAGGGCTGTCCCAGTTTTATATACCCCAACCCCACATCTTGCAGAGGTTGTGTTTTTTTTGCTATCTTCTTTTCTGTAGTTCCTTTTTTGGAGCCGAAAAACTCAACTGCCTCTGTTACGGTCATTTCTAGTATGTCGTGAATGTTTAGTCCTTCATACTCAACCTCTAGCACCTCTGGCGAGAATCGCTTGCCGTGACATGATTCGCACTCCAGCTTAATATCAGCCATAAACTGCATCTCGATGGTAATGGTGCCATCGCCCTTGCACTCTTCACATCTGCCCCCCTCTACGTTAAATGAAAAGTATGCAGGTGTAAAATTCAACTGCTTTGATAGTGGTTGATCGGCATATAGTTTTCTTATTTCATCATATGCCTTAAGATATGTTACAGGGTTTGAACGTGATGATTTGCCAAGTGGGTTTTGATCAACAAACTCAATTGCTTCAACCAGTTTAATATCACCGGAGATACCATTAAATTCTGCTCTCTCCAACGCTGTACCTTTATATTCATGTTGCAGTGCATTATAGAAGATATCATTTACAAGAGATGATTTGCCAGATCCACTTACGCCTGTTACCACTGTCATTATATTAAGAGGAAATTTAACATCAATATTTTTCAGATTATTATGTCTGGCACCTTTAACTTCTATATAATTATTCCATTTGCGACGGGTTGCAGGAACTTCAATCTGCTCCTCGCCTATAAGGTATTTTACAGTATAACTATCGCTATTTTTCTCAAGCTCCGATACAACGCCTTGATACATTACCTCTCCACCAAATCTTCCGGCTTTAGGTCCAATGTCGATAATATAGTCCGCAGCTCTTATAATTTCTTCGTCATGCTCCACAACAATAACAGTATTGCCAATATTCTTAAGTTCAATCAGAACTTGAATAAGCAGGTTTGTATCACGAGAATGGAGGCCTATACTTGGTTCATCTAAAATATATAAAGAGCCTACTAAGCTGCTTCCAAGAGAGGAAACCAAATTGATGCGCTGACTTTCACCTCCCGATAATGTGTTTGATAAACGGTTGAGAGTAAGGTAACTCAATCCCACATCGAGTAAGAATTGAAGTCGACTGTTTATCTCAGTGAGCAATCTCTTTGCAATAACGGCTTCTGTTTCATCCAACTTGAGGTTATAAAAAAAAGCTCGAAGCTCAGAAATGGGCAATACAACCAGCTCGGTTATTGATTTACCAGCAACCTTTACATACAAAGCTTCGGGTTTAAGTCGCGCTCCTTTACACAATGAGCAGTCTGTTTTGCCCCTGTATCGTGCCAGCATAACACGGTTTTGAATCTTGTATAGATTTTTTTCGAGCATCTCAAAGAAATAGTTGATGCCGTATATATCATGTTCGTGCCTTCCATTCCAAAGTATGTCTTTTTCTTCTTCATTTAAATCATAATAGGCACGATGTATAGGAAAATCTACCTTATACGCGTTGTTCACAAAGTATTGTCTCCACTCGCTCATTTTTTCGCCTTTCCAGCACTTAACACATTCTTCCTGTACGGAAAGACTTTTATCGGGAATTACCAGATTGTCATCAATGCCTACTACTTTGCCGAAGCCTTCACATTTGGGGCATGCACCTGCAGGGCTATTGAAATTAAACATCATCTCACTAGGCTCTTCAAAGATTATTCCATCTGCCTCAAATTTGTTTGAAAAAGAAAAAGTTTCTATTCCCTTTTCCCCCCAGAACCTTATTATACACTCACCATCACCCTCGTGAAATGCCGTTTCAACAGAATCAGATAATCTATTTACCGTAGATTTATCAGTAGAGCAGGAGAGGCGGTCTATAACAAGTAAAACTTCTTCATCAGAAGGAAACTCTTCTAGTTCCAAAAACTCATCGATTCTATAAAACTGCTCACCAACGTCAACACGAGTAAAGCCTTCTTTCAGAAGAATTTCAAGCTGTTCTCTTAGGTTTCTATTGTTACGTAATTGAACATGAGAAAGCACTGCCAAACGAGTTCCCTCTCTGTACTCGTTCATTTTATCAATTACATCTTTTACATAATGACGTTTTACTTCCATTCCCGAAATAGGAGAGATTGTTTTTCCTATTCTGGCATACAGTAGTCTCAGATACTCATATATCTCGGTAGATGTGCCCACGGTGGAGCGTGGATTGCGAGATGTGGTTTTCTGCTCAATTGCAATTGCAGGTGGGATACCTCTGATATAATCAGCCTCGGGCTTATTCATTCGGCCTAAAAACTGGCGTGCGTATGCTGATAGACTTTCAACATATCTACGCTGGCCTTCGGCATATAGTGTGTCGAATGCTAATGATGATTTACCTGAGCCCGAAAGCCCTGTTATAACTGTAAATGTATTTCGTGGTATGCTCACATCAATATTTTTGAGATTATTAACGCGTGCACCTTTTATTTCTATCAGCTTGTGATTGCTCATAACTTAAACAGATCTTTTCGTAAAATGTAACTTGCAAAGATAATCACTTTACACTCTCTAAAAAAGAGGGTTGCTATCAAATAAATCAAAATATTTTATATATTTTTGTTCTTAAGTCAGCTAATTGCGCTTCCCGTATATAATTGGGAACACAAAAAGAGATAAAAATGATCAATTTCCTTTCCATATCATTGAGTGAGTTTACACTACCGATTCATAACCCGGTTCTAATATTTGCAATTCTTCTGTTTATAATTCTTATTGCCCCTATAATGCTTAAACGCTTTAATGTACCAAGTATTATAGGTTGGATTATTGCCGGTGTTATTGTTGGACCTTACGGAATAGGTTTGATAGATAGTGCAAATGCCGGTGTAGACATGTTCTCAACAATTGGTCTGCTGTATATTATGTTTATAGTGGGACTGGAACTCGATTTTAATGAATTTATTCAGAACAGAAATAAGAGTATAACATTTGGTTTTTATACCTTCATTCTGCCTTTACTTATAGGTTTTCCTGTGTGTTACTACCTTCTTGGATATGACGTAAACGCCAGCCTTATAACTGCAAGTATGTTTTCAACTCATACTCTTGTGGCTTACCCAATTGTTAGTCGTTTGGGTATTTCTAGAAATCAGGCTGTTGCAATAACTGTGGGAGGAACTATACTTACAGATACTGCAGTGCTTATTATTTTGGCGCTGATACTTTCAAATAGCGATGGAGGATTAAATCTTTTCTTCCTGTTGAGGCTGCTACTCTCTTTGAGCTTGTTTTCGGTGTTTATCTTTGTATTAGTTCCACGTATAGCCAAGTGGTTCTTTAAGAGTGCCGACTCAGAAAAGTACACCAACTTTATATTTGTTCTTTTTGTTGTGTTCTTATCTGGCTTTCTTGTTGAAGTTGGAGGTATAGAACCAATTATTGGAGCATTTGCTGCTGGATTGGCATTAAATCGTCTCATACCTCACTCTTCTGCTTTGATGAACCGTATTGAATTCTTCGGAAATGCACTGTTTATACCAATTTTTCTTATTTCGGTGGGAATGCTGGTAGATCTTTCAATTGTATTTAATGGCCCAAGAACCCTTATAGTGGCAGTTACGCTAACTTTAGTTGCACTTTCGGGTAAGTGGCTTGCTGCATATGCTACACAAAAAACATTTAAATATTCGGTTATACAAAGAGATTTGATTTTCGGTCTAAGTAGTTCACATGCTGCAGCCACACTTGCAATTATTCTTGTTGGGTATAGAGCCGGAATCATTGATGAGTATATATTAAACGGAACTATCATTCTTATTTTAATTACTTGCTTAATAGCAACTTTATTTACTCAAAAGGCGGCCAAAAAAATTGCAATTAGTGAAGAAGACGAACCACTTACACCGGCAGTGATGGGCGATTTTGCTCAGGAGAAGATATTAGTGCCTATTGCCAACCCCTCAAATATTGGTTACCACGTTGAACTTGCACTTTTACTGAAAGATAAGAAATCGGTAAATTCAATTTCACTTTTAGGTGTTTTACCCAATAATGAGGAGGCCGAAAGGAATATTGTAAGCTTCAGGAAACAATTGCAGGAGTTTATTTCTACTGCAACTGCTGCCGAGGTTAATGTAGATATTATCACAACTATAGATCATAACCCATCAGATGGTATTGTAAGAATTGCACGTGAAACAATGACAGATCTGGTTGTCCTTGGCTGGCCCGGTAAAACAGCTCTATGGGATAAGATACTTGGTGAAAAGATGAATCTGATTGTTAAGAATCTAGATAAGAATATGTTTATTTGCCACGTAGAGCAAAAACTATTAACACATAAACGAATTGTTGTGCTTTCTCCACCTTTGGCGGAAAAAGAGTTCGGGTTTGCACTATGGGTAAATAAAATATCTAAACTATCGTCGGAGTTATCCATTCCAATTTTACATCTAGGTGATCCTGAGACTCAAAATGTTCTATTGAAACAGAAAAAAGCAGGTAGTAGTACGTTTGTGCCATTTACCGACTGGGAGAGCCCTATGACTTTTTGCGATCAGGTAAAAGAGGATGATCTTATTGTATTAATTTCTGCACATGTTGGATATATATCTCATATTCCAATATTAGAAAACTTGCCATCAAAAATCGAAAATCGATTCCCTAATCACAGTCGCATTGTTATCTATCCTAAGCAATATGTGGCCGATGATCTCCTCGGAACCGAAGACTTTATTTTTATGCCTTAAATCGATTAATCATTTTCAAATATAATTCATAAAATTTTTAGTAATTGCCTCTTAACTTAATTATGGACAAACTTAAGTTTCTGTTTTTTTTAATTTTTATTACAATTATAGCCTCTTGTGGCTCTTCCAAAACGGCTTTAACACATCGTCCCGATGCAACTCCAAAAAGGGAGTTCCGGGGTGCGTGGATACAAACTGTTGGTCAGTCGCGCTACTATCAAATGAACAGCTCTGCTATGAAGCACTATCTGTCTGAGATGGTAAGAAAGCTTGATGATGCAGGAGTTAACGCAGTAATCTTTCAGATACGCCCCGAAGCAGATGCTTTTTTTAAGTCCAATCTTGAGCCATGGAGCAGATATCTAACTGGTATTCAGGGTAAATCGCCGGATGACCCCAATTTTGATCCATTAGCTTTTATTATTGAAGAGTGTCATAAGCGAGGTATGGAATTGCATGCATGGCTAAACCCTTATAGAGTGAAAACCAGTATGAGCAATGTGCTAGCAGCGGATCATATTTATTATAGATACCCCGAGCGTTTTGTACAATATGGTAATCAATTGTTTTTTGATCCGGGGCTTCCCGAAAACAGAGCATATATATGTGATGTTGTAAGGGATATAGTATCTAGGTACGATGTGGATGCAATTCATATGGATGATTATTTCTATCCATATCCAATTGCCGGTCAGTCGTTCCCCGATGATAAAAGTTTTAATATGTTTGCTGCTTCACAGGGCTTTTCTCATTCGCAAAGGGGAGATTGGAGAAGAAACAATGTAAATCTCCTAATTCAGCAGCTTAAATTAACCATTGCAGGTACAAAACCTTGGGTGCGATTCGGAATTAGTCCCTTTGGCATATATCGCAACAAAAGGAACGACAGTGGAGGAAGTGAGACTAATGGTTTGCAAAATTATGACGACCTGTATGCGGATATCAAACTATGGGTAGAAAAAGGGTGGATAGACTATAACCTCCCTCAGCTATATTGGGAGATTGGGCATAATGCTGCAGATTATACCACTCTACTGCATTGGTGGAATGCAAATAATTTTGAGCAACATTTATACATTGGACAAGATCTGAAAAGGAGTATAGATAGGAATGAGCTGGGCATAAAAATTAAACAATCGCGTGAAATGTCATTTGTGCATGGCAACTGCTATTGGTATGGCTACCAGATTCTTGATAATTTTGAAGGTGTTGCACAGATGCTAAAGAGTGATATACACCAATCTAAAGCATTGATTCCTGCATATACTCATCTGCACAAAGGTGTGCCCGAGAGAGTTAAGAAGCTCACTAATGTTTTTACAGAAGATATGCATTTTCTTACATGGCAGCATAATGGAGATAAGCATAATCCAGTGACAGCTCAGAAGTTTGTAGTTTATCGTTTTAGAGATGGTGAGAAAATTGATTTAAGAAATGCAGATAATATATTATCGGTTACACCCGAAAATTTCTTTGTCCTTCCTTACGAAGGTGGAAATAGAAGATATACGTATGTTGTAACATCTTTAGATGCTTTTGGAAATGAATCGAAAGAGAGAAAAATAAAAGTTAGGTTATAACTCAAAAAGAGTATCTTTGCACCATAAAATACATTACGGTTTTATTATAAGGGTTATTAGAAAAAGATGGAAGAGAACGATATCAAAGACGATGTGAATGCGGTGGAATTAGTTAATGGCGAATTCCCAATGATTGCCAAAACAATGGCTGAACTTGAAGATGTGCTGGCCGAAGAGCTTATTGAATTAGGGGCTAATAATGTGGAAATTGGGACTCGCATGGTATCGTTTACCGGAGACAAAGCACTTTTGTATAAAACAAATTTGCATTGTCGCACAGCTTCGCGCATACTTAAACCCATTTATAATTTCAAGGCAGAGACTGCAGATGAGGTTTATGAAGCAATTAAATTGCTGAACTGGGACGATTACTTATCGTTAGATAAAACATTCTCAATTGACGCTGTTGTTTTCTCGCATATATTCACACACTCTAAGTTTGTGGCATATAAAGTAAAAGATGCAATTGCCGATTGGTTTGTGGAGAAATATACTAAGCGTCCATCGGTTAGTGTGTCTAATCCGGATCTAATTTTTAACATTCATATTTCTCATAACAAGTGTACACTGTCTCTCGATAGCTCGGGTGAATCTTTGCATAAAAGAGGTTATAGAGTAGATCAAACTGAGGCTCCGTTAAGTGAAGTGCTGGCTGCCGGAATGATACTTAAATCGGGCTGGCGTGGCGAGTCGGCTTTCTTAGATCCAATGTGCGGATCTGGAACTATTCTTATTGAGGCTGCTATGATAGCTCTTGGAATTCCTCCGGGTATTCACAGAAAAAATTTCGCCTTTGAGAAGTGGAACGATTTTGATAGTGACCTTTTTAGTGATATATATAATGAGGATTCAGGATTAAGAGAATTAAAATTCCCTATAATTGGTTCTGATATATCCCCTAAAGCTATTTCTATATCTGAAAAAAATATTAAAAATGCAGGGCTAAAAAAATATATAGAGCTAAGTGTAAAACCTATTCAACAATATACTGAAGCTCCTGCTAAGGAAGGTATAATAATTACAAATCCACCTTATGGAGAGCGAATTAAAGTTGAAGAGCTAGAAGGGCTTTATTCAATGATTGGTGAGCGACTTAAACATGTGTTCTCTGGTTTTAAAGCATATATTCTTAGTTATCATAAAGAGTCTTTTGATGCAATAGGACTAAAACATAATAGGCGTTTCTTTCTTTATAACGGTCCCCTTGAATGTGAAATGCGTGAATATGAGATTTTTGCTGGTAAGAGAAATGAGCAACCGAGAGATTCATCCTCTAGCTTAAAATCAAGCAGAAAAGATAGTTATCACAACGAAAGAAATTCGAAAGAAGGCTATCGCAGATCGGTGCGTAGTGAGAGAGAAGATAAACAATCGACTCCCAATTCGGACCGTCCAAGAAGTAACTGGAAGAGTGATGAATCGTATAATAAAAGAGAAGATAGAAGAGAACCAAGAGAGCGTAAATTTAGAGATTCTTCATCTGAAAGAGGAACAAGGTCTGGAGGTTCTAGAGATTCGTCAACTGAAAGGGGAACAAGTTCTGGCGGTTTTAGAGATTCTTCTGCTAAGAGAGAGCCAGGAGCCAGAAGTTATAGAGACTCATCTTCTGAAAGAGGTTCAGGAGCCAGAAGTTTTAGAGATTCTTCTTCCGAAAGGGAACCTCGTGAATTTAAATCAGATAATAAAAACTACAGAGACGGCAAAAGTACTGGAGGACGATCATTTGATGCCCGAAGTAAGGACCGCCCCGGTAAGCCTTTTAGAGAATCGGACAGAGATAGTTCTTCACGAAAGGATAATTTCAAAAAAGATGGCAACAAACGAGGTAATTACGATTCGCGTAAGCCCAACAATGAAGGCAGCAGTGGTAAGAATGTGCTTAAACTACGTCGTGGTCCAAAAGATAAAGAGTAATATTTAATAAACTCAGATTATATTCTCACTATAAGACCGTAAAGCAAGTTCTTTTATTGCTTTGCGGTCTTTTTTTCCACTATCGGTTATTGGTATTGCACTTACTGTAAAAAAATACTTTGGCTGATGGTACAGTGGTAATGCATTAAAACCCTCTTTAATTATTTCATCAAAATTATTTTGCAGTTTTTGGGACTCAACTAAAAGTACAATTGCTTCACCAAGTTTTGGGTGAGAAATAGATGTTATTGCAAAATTACTCTTAATGAATGGAGCCAATTGATGTTCAATATCCTCAATTTGAACCTTTATGCCTCCGGTGTTAATTATATTATCTATTCTTCCAAGTATCCTAAAACTGCCATCAGTGCTAATTTCGGCTATATCATTGGTAATTAATATTTCGTCTGAAATGTGTGGCGCATTTATTATCAAAGTTTGATTTTCAGAAAGTTTAAGGTCAATACCCCGTAGTGATTTATAATATAAGCTTGCATCTTTGCCATTAATCTTCCTCAATCCAATATGAGAAAGTGTTTCTGTCATTCCATATGTTGAATATATAGAATTAGGAAAATCTTTTAGTGCTTCTTCTAATTCACTGTCTATTGATCCTCCACCAATTATAATATTCTTTATCCTAGACATTCTATATCTTTCTATAGTTGTTGAAAGTGAGTTGTACACCTGTAGGGGGATCATTGCTGCGAAGTCAAAGGATATTTGTGTGGAGTCAAAAGATTTTGTAGTGTCCAAAAGAGGATGGCCAGAAACTTCAACTGGATATAGGTTCATTCCACTATATATTGCGCGCACAATCATCATCTTACCTGCTATATAATCGGTTGAAAGACATAAAAGTGCTTTGTCATTTTTGTTTAGATTAAAGAAACGGCATGTCATGACTGCACTTTGCAGCATCTGACTTTTACGTACTACAATCTTTTTAGGTTTTCCAGTTGAGCCAGAAGTAAATAAACTAATTGTTTCATCTGGCGAGAACCACTCCTTAAGAAACAGATAGAGTTTTTGGTGAACAGAACTTTTTTTAAAAAATAAAAGCAAATGATTTGAACTGAAATCTTCAGCTTCAAAAATTCTACTTTCAATCTGTATTTTATTCATTTTTTAAAAAAGAGCTTAAATCGGGAAATGAACCATTAGGGTTGAACCACAATTGATAGCCCTTGATATTTAAGGGCAAAGAAATATTATTGGTATAAAGAGAGCCAGTACCTAATCCTTGTGGAAGATTGTTTTTTAAAGTTGCACACCATTGGGCAATGCTATTTAGTCCTATATTCGACTCGAGTGCTGAGGTAACCCACCATAATATATCCATTTCTTCTGCAATAGATATCCACTCTTGACAACCACTTATCCCTCCATGAAGAGAAGGTTTTAAAATAATGTATTGAGGTTTTATTTCTTCAAGTAAGTTCCTTTTATCATCATAATTGTTAATGCCAATAAGTTCTTCATCTAAAGCAATAGGGATGGGTGAGGTTTTACATAAAAAAGACATTTCAACACTTTGCCTGGCTTTTATTGGTTGTTCAATTGAATGTATCCCTAAATCCGCAAGAAGATTTAATTTATCTATTGCTTCTTCGGTGGAAAAAGCCCCATTAGCATCCACGCGTATTTCTAACTCCTCTTTGGTATATTGTTTTCTTATGTATCTAAGAAGTTCCAGTTCATTATTGAAGCCTATTGCACCAATTTTCATTTTTATACAGCGAAACCCTTTGTTGATAGCAACTTCAATTCGTTCCAACATCTCGGAGTAATTGCCCATCCATATTAGTCCATTTATTGTAATACCCTCCTCACCTTTGCTAAAAGGAGATTCCCAAAGCTGCCACGATGTTTGTGTGTAGTGACGCATGGCAGTCTCCATCCCAAATAATATTGAAGGATAATTTTTAAGAATATCTACATCAATAATCTGATTCTCTTCAGTAAGCTTACAAAAAGATGTTAAGTTTTTTTCATAATCATCATTATAATCGCAACTTAAATCTTGAAGTGGAGCACATTCACCGATACCAAAGTGAGTGGGATTTTCAGTATTAATAAACAATATGTACCATACTTTATGTTCTTTATAAACCCCGCGAGAAGTTCCTGCAGGGTTTTTGAACTTAAGTGTGTATGGGATGATGTTGATTTTAAACATAGTGGACTTGTGAATATCTTTTGCGGAGACAATTAATATTGACTTTCCTAGAATAATTAGTATAAAATATCAAGGAAGTTTAGGGAATTTGCTGTAATCAGGTTCACGTTTCTCCAAAAATGCATTCTTTCCCTCTTGCGCCTCTTCAGTTAAGTAATATAACATAGTTGCATCACCTGCAAGTTCTTGTATGCCGGCCTGACCATCCAGCTCAGCATTTAGTCCTGCCTTTATCATACGTAATGCAAGTGGGCTATGTTTCATCATTGTTTCTGCCCATTCTACAACCTCATCTTCTAATTTATCGAGGGGCACAACCTTGTTTACAAGACCCATATCAAGTGCTTCCTGAGCTGAATATTGGCGACAAAGGAACCATATCTCACGAGCTTTTTTCTGTCCTACTATGCGAGCCAGGTATGATGAGCCAAAACCGGCATCGAAGCTGCCAACACGAGGACCAGTTTGTCCGAATATTGCATTATCGGAAGCAATTGATAGGTCGCACACAACATGTAGTACGTGACCTCCACCAATGGCATAACCATTAACCATTGCTATAACAGGCTTGGGGATTGAGCGGATTTGCTTCTGTACATCTAGGACGTTTAATCGTGGAACGCCATCTTTACCAATATAGCCACCTTTACCTTTCACGTTTTGATCACCTCCCGAACAGAACGCTTTATCACCTGCTCCGGTTAAAACTACCACACTAACTTTTTCCATTTCACGACATAGTCGTAATGCATCACTCATTTCACCAGTTGTTGTGGGCGTGAAAGCATTTCTGTATCGAGGTCGGTTTATAGTTATACGTGCAATACCATTGTGGTAATCAAATAGAATATCTTCATACTCTTTTATCGTTGTCCAATTCCTTTGAGTCATAATTATTTAATTTCTTTGTTGTTGATAAAACGATTTTATCTCTTTACTGTTCTGTTCTATTGATGTAAATACTTCCAATACAACTGGAGCAGTAATATCGGTACTTAAAAAAGTGGGTAGATGTTTCTTTAAATCATCTTCATTATTGGCAGAGAGGTAAATAAAACCTTGTTGTTCTGTCCAACTCTTGGCAGAAGTAGAATGTTCGGCAGTGATATATTCACTAAGCACAGTTGAGTTGTTTAAGCCAGGTATAGTATCAAATATGCCGCCTCCTCCATTATTATTAATCATTATACGTAGGTTAGGTGAAATATGTCGATTCCAAATACCATTCATGTCATAAAAGAAGCTTAAGTCACCAATTAGTAGAATGGTCAACCCTTCACTAGCCGCCGCATAGCCAACTGCTGTAGAAACAGATCCTTCTATACCATTTGTGCCACGATTGCTGAAACAACTTATGGAATTAGGTATATCATATAACTGAGAAAGGTATACAGAATGACTATTTGCGAAATGAAGAGAAATGTTTTCTGGTAGAGAGCTCAGTAACATGCCAACTGCGGATAGGTCTGAGAATTGGGCCTCTGGACCTGTGAGAGTAGAATTTTTATAATTCCATAATTCTTTAAAACTCTCAGTTTCATTCGGTGCTTCTTTCAGAGAAGGAGATAGTTCATTAATATACGAAAGAAACGTTTCATTGTCGCTCTTTATAATATCAGTTAACTGCTGATATGTATCAACTACATCTCCAGAATTTGAAATATGCCAATGCTCGCTTACACCAAAAGTACGTAGAAAATTTTTTATTCTTTTGGAAACAGTATGACCGCCAATTGTAATAAGTAGATCAGGTGCAAGTTCTTTTAACTCTGTTTCTGAGGCGGAACGTATTACTAAATCATAAAGCAGTTTATCATCCACAGTAATATTAGATAGGTGATCAGAGAGTACTACCACATTATGTTTTCTGCTGATGCTTTTAAGCAGTTCTGAAATATTGTTTTCTGGTGGGAGCTGACCCACAACAATCATCTTTTTTGAGAACTTTAGAAAACGCTCAGCATATCTATCTTTTTCCGAAATGCTATAACTTATTGAGAAGCGTTTTATAACTCTTACTTCAGGAAGTGCTTCAATAGAGAAATTAAAGAGAGGTTCGTCTAAGGGGATATTAATGTGAGATGGTCCTTTCGCTCCATTATTCAAGCTCAAAATTGCATCATTAATTAATCTATTGCAATACCATTTTTCCTCATTATTATTTACAATAGGAAGCTGAACCGAGCAATGCACCATTTTGCCAAACAGACCCGTCTGATGAATTGTTTGTCCTTCCATCTGACCTATCCACTCAAGTGGCCGATCTGCACTTATTACAAGGAGTGGCAATCCCTGATAATAGGCTTCGGCAACTGCGGGTGCAAGATTAAAAGTGGCGGTTCCTGAAGTGCAGCATACAGCAGCCGGCTTACCTGTGGCTTGAATAATACCTATTGTAAAAAAGCCAGCACTTCGTTCATCAACTATACTATAGCATGTGAAATCGCTATCCGTTGCAAATGATTGGATTAATGGTGAATTACGTGAACCCGGAGATAGCACAATATTTGTGATATCATGTGCTTTTAGTAATGCAACAAGTTCTAAAACATTATTTTTATCTGAATACATCTGTAATCCTTAATTAACAATATTTGCCATTGTCTTAAGCTTTTGCTCTGTCTCCTTCCACTCATCTTTTGCTGTGGAGGATAAAACTAGACCGCTTCCGACAAACAAAGTAAGTAAACTTTTACCTATTTCCATACATCTGAGGTTAACATATATATTAGTTTCGTTGTCCAAATCAATCATTCCCAGAAAGCCTGTGTAGTATTTGCGATTATAACCTTCGTACTCTTCAATATATCTGTAAGCTTCCTCTTTTGGAAGTCCTGATACCGCAGGAGTTGGATGAAGAGAATTTATTAGTTTGCCCAGATTGTTTGTTTCTGTTAGTTGAAAAACTAAATCGGTACGTAGATGAGCAAGGTTGGCTGCTCGGGTGGTGTATGGTCCATTTATTTCTGGAGTAATCTTATATTTGGCAAGTTGATTTAAAATATATGAGGTTACAAGATGTTGCTCTCTCAGATTTTTATCATCCCATGATACATTACCTTTATTTGGATATCGCGTACCGGCAAGAGCTACCGTTTGCCAAATATTGCGAGAACCCGTTAGTAGCATTTCAGGAGTGCTTCCAAGCCATGTACCGCTTGTGGGAGTATTAATGAGATAAACATAAGAATGCTTATATTTATCCATAGCTCTATAAAATGCCTCACCTGGTGAAAACCCTTTGTTTTTGGTGATTGTTTTGCTCCTCGAAAGAACAATCTTTTTTAAAGTTCCATCACTTATAGGCTTATAAAACATATGAAATAGTTTGCTATATCCATTTCTATCTATATTACTTGTCTTTGTCTTTTCAATTTTTACAGAAGTGAATGAATCTATTGATTTTACTTCATCGAGATTTGTGCAGTCGGGCCGAATCATTATTATTGGTGTCTCTTCCGATATCCTAAAAGGCGCAATCACAAATCCGTTCTTGCCGCTAAGATATTCGAAGTCGTGTATAATTTCCGGTTCACCTATAGACTGCATTACAAACTGTGTAGCAGTTGCATTGGGTAGTCTGAAAATTGCGAAGCTTACATTGTTTTCTATAAGGTAATCGAGTTTTTGAGAATTGTTATGTGTTATCATTTTTGCTTTAGTATCATGTTCGAAATCCTGGCAGATGAAATTAATCTCCCCTCTGAGTTATTAATATCTACATTCCAAATATGTGTTGTTGCTCCCGCATGAAGCAAAGTACCTACGGCATAAACAACTTCACCTTCTTTAGCAGAAGATATATGATTACAGCTAACCTGTGTTCCAACCGGTATTTCATGTTCTTTACAAAGAAAGAGTGAGCCTTTGCCTGCAACGGACTCCGCCAACGAGATAGTAGCACCTCCGTGCAATATGCCAAATGGTTGGCATATACGTTTCTCAACAGGCATAAGAGCTTCTACCCGTCCTTTGGAAACGCTAAGAAATTTAATTCCCAGTGTTTCCATCAAATTATTTGTTTCGCTCATACTGAGTTATATTTTATCTACAAAAATAGTGATAACATCAGTAAAACGAAATTAAGAGCTGAATGTTCTTAAATATAATTACTCGTAGAATTATTAGAGTAATCTTAACGAAGGAAGGTTTCTGTCAGTTACTTTTTATTAATTAATTTCCCAATCTCTTTTTCGTTCAATATTTTAACGTTGGTAAAAAGAAACTTTGTGTCCAAAAAGTTACCATACTGGTTGCACTCTTCTACAGCAGAGTTAAGTCTCGATTTAATATCTTCATCAAAAGGGAATAACAATAATATAGTGAAATAATTGCTTTCTATACTGAATCTTTCAATAAGTACATCTGTTGTATTGAGATGAAATGTAAACTCACGCTCTATCATTTCTTTTTGCAGTTCAGTAAATTCCTGACGATTATTTGAGGTGAAAAGAGAGAAAAATCTCAGTTTCTTATCCTGTCCTCCTAATCCAGAAGATATATATATCTGTTGTTGTCCCGAAAGGTCGGAAACAAGTATAATTCTGCTACTGACAAGAGCCATTGAAGACCAGTATGCCAGCTCTTTATCGGTTGGGTTACTATGATAAGCTTCTATTGTTCGATAAGCCACCACATCCGGAATAGAAGCCAAAAGGGTTAAGCTTTTTTTCTTCCTTTCTATATCTTCTTCCTGAGATAATAAAATTGATACTTCGTCATCTCTGTTGAAAGATGGTTTTTCTTTTCTTAGATTATCAAAATATTTGAAATAATCCATTTGTATTTCAAGAGGAACTAAATCTTCAAGAATATGAAAGGAATCAACCTCTTGTTGATTCAATGTTTGCCTAAGTCTTTCTAGTAGATCATCATGTTCGCCCATATAAACAAAGATATGGTTTTTTGGTTTAAAGTTTAAAAAATTGAGTGTTAATTCCTCAGAATTGTATAAATTCGCATTATCAAAAAATAATATACTTTATTTGTATAGTTTGATAAGATAACACTTAATTTAAGGTGATTAGAAAGAAAAGGAATCAATTATATGAAAATTAAAATAGTAAATAAGTCCAAACATCCTCTCCCCAACTATGCTACAGCTTTGGCTGCTGGTATGGATTTGCGAGCTAATTTAGAAGACCCGGTTGAATTGTTTCCTTTGGAACGTTCGCTTATACCTACCGGTATCTTTATTCAACTTCCAGAAGGGTACGACGCACAGATTCGTCCCAGAAGCGGGTTGGCTGTGAAGCATGGATTAAGCATAGTAAACGCACCTGGAACTATTGATGCAGATTATAGAGGAGAAATTAGAGTAGTTTTAGTGAATTTGTCTAATGAAATATTTACCATCAATGATGGTGAAAGAATATGCCAAATGGTTATTTCAAAGCACGAAAGGATTGAATGGAGTGAAGTTGATTTACTCGATGAAACAGAACGTGGTGAAGGTGGATTTGGACATACAGGCAAACTATAAAAAAGTAATGATATATATTATAATAATATTTTGTCTTACACTGGTAAATATACCATTGTCTGTAAATGCTCAGGTTGATGATAACTTTAGAAAATTCGACTACTACTTCTATGAAGCTTTAAATTCCAAAGCTCAAGGTAAATATAGTGAAACACTAGATTTACTATTACACTGTAATGCTTTAGATTCAACAAATGCTAATGTCTTGGTGGAGCTAGGAGCTTTTTATAGTGTTTTAGAGGAGAAAGAAAAGGCACTGGAGTATTATAAAAAAGCTTTTAAATACGATAAATCAAACTACTATTATGGGATGCTTCTTGCCAATATGAGTAAGGAAATGAATTTAAACCAGGAGGTAGTTGACATCTACAGCTATTTACTGGAATTATATCCCGAAAAACTAGAGCTACACTTTGAAATGGCAAATGCCTTTGCAGATAATGGTGAGACCGAAAAAGCAATAAAAGCTCTCGATGAACTTGAAAAAAGTGTAGGAGTTTCTGAAGCGCTGGCATTAAATAAGTTTAGACTATATTCAATAATAGACAATAAAGAAAAAGCATTCGAGGAAATTCAGCAAATTATTGATAAAAATCCAGGCGATTCAAGATATATCATCCTTATGGGCGATCTTTACATGGATGATAATCAAAAAGACAAGGCGTTAAGTTATTACAAGCAAGCAGAAATAATCGACCCCAATTATCCGGCTCTAATACTATCAATGGTTAATTACTACGAGAGAACTGGCAATAGTGAAGCAGCTCAACATGAATTGAGAAATGCAATAACCGGAACTACAATGGATGTTGATACTAAAATTCAACTTCTTACCAGATATTTGGGAGTTTTGCAACAAAATAGTTTAGATCTAAAACAAGCCAACCCTCTTTTTGAATCTCTTTTCGAACAACACCCAAATAACACCCAAATAAATCTTATATACGGTAATGTTCTTTCTTTACAGGGTGATTACACAAATGCTGTAAAACAATTTGAAATTTACATCAAAGACAACCCCGATAATCCAGCAGGATACGAACAGATAATTAGAGTTGCTCTTCCTCAAGAAGACTTTGTGAAAGTTAGAGAGGTGACAACTAAAGCATTAGAGTATCTACCACAAGAACCCCAATTCTATTATTATTTGGGAGCCGTAAATTATCAAGAAAAAAAATATAAAGAAGCACTCTCTGTTTTCAAAAAAGGAATTGAAAATGCTAAATTTAATAATCCTATACTCGAGTCAGACTTCTATGGACAGATAGGCGATCTAAATTACTTTCTTGGTAACGAACAAGCAGCATTTTCAAATTACGATAAAGCACTTAAATTAAATCCTCAAAACCTCCCAGTATTAAACAATTACAGTTATTATCTGTCTTTAGATAAAAGAGATTTAGATAGAGCCGAGCAGATGAGTGGAATCACAGTTAAGGCTGAACCACTAAACCCAACTTATCTAGATACATATGGTTGGATATTATACGAGCAAGGATCTTATATAATGGCCAAAATTTATATAGAAAAAGCTATCGAATATGAGGATGGACAATCTGCAGAAGTGTACGAACATTATGGAGATGTATTATTTAAAACCGGTGAAGAAAAGAAGGCCATTGAACAATGGAAAAAAGCAAGAGAGCTAGGAGGAGATTCAAAAACTCTTAAACAAAAAATAAGAAGAGGTAAATTAAAATGAGAATGCATAAATCGCTATATATAACTGTACTATTTTTTTGTCTACTAAATGTTGCATTTTTTACTTCTTGTAAATCCAAACACAAAGTAATTCATTCAACTACGCCTATTGAAGAGAAAGCAAACAGTGAACTTTTTATAGATATCATCTCAAATGGTATAAATTACAATACCTTTTCATCTAGATTAAATCTTATTATTACCAATGGCTCTAAAACTTTAAGCTCAAAAGCAACTCTGCGTATGGTTAAAGATAGTGCCATTCAGATTTCGGTACAACCTCTCTTTGGCGTAGAGATGTTTAGGTTTTTCATCGATCCACAGCAAGTTGTATTACTAGATAGAATGAATAAGAGGTATGTAGAGGAAACAATATCTTCATTAAAAGAGCACTATCCTGTAGGATTTGATTTTTATACCCTACAGTCTATGATTACTAATACTCTCTTTATTACAGATAAGAACAGAGTCGAACTCAACGATTATAGAACGTTCAAATATGCTCAAACATCAGATCTTAATTATTTTATAACAAGCAAAGATTCCAAATCTGGAATTGAGTATTCTTTTACTGTAAACGGTGATGATAGGATTACAAATACTCATTTATTACACTCTCCTGATCAAATGTCTTTGAGCTGGACTTATGATGAATTTGCGGAGATAACAGAAGCAATATTCCCACATCGAATGATGGTTTCAATAAATACTCAAAAAAGTAAGCTGGATTCAGAATTAAAGTTTTCCGGAATAGAAATTAACGGACCATTCAGTATATCTAATAGTATACCAAATGGTTATCGGAAAGTTGCTATTGCCGATATTCTAAAAATTATTGCACCCGATCAATGAAAATACCAGTTCTCATATCTATTTACTTGTTTTTTGTAACATCACTATTCTCGCAGACAGAGCAAATAGAAAACTTGCAAAGACAGAGGCAGGCAATTCAGGAAGATATAAGAAATACAAATAAACTTTATCTCGATGTTAAAAAGCAGACAACCACAATCCTTGATCGCATAAATCTTATTAATAAACAGATTTCTTCAAGGAGAGAGCTCATCGAGGTACAGAGAAAAGAGGTGGAAGCTTTAACCAGAGAAGAGGCACGATTACAAAAAGAGATAGAAAGACTTCAAATTGAATTAAAGAATAAACAGGATAATTATGCCGATGCAATAAAGGGAATGGTTAATCAGAAGTTTAATCAAAATAAATTACTCTTTATATTATCAGGCAAATCATTTGGTGAATCTTTAAGAAGGATGCAATATCTAAGAGAATACTCTAAATGGCAAAAATCGCAGGCAGACGAAATTAAAAAGCAGAACACAGAGATAACCAACAAACAAAATGCCATTGCTAAAGCCAAAGTAGATAAGCTTAAAGTCTTAGAATCCATGCAACAAGAGAGACAAAAGCTTGAAAGTGAAGAACAAAGTTATCAGCATGAAGTCTCACAGGTTAGAGGTAAAGAAGAACAGTTACGAAAAGAATTACAGAATAAGCAAAGGCAAGACAATCAACTTAATAATCAGATCGAAAAACTTATTGCTGAAGAGGTTGCACGACTAGAGCGTGAGGCCGAAGCACAAAGATTAGCTGAAGCCGCAAAAAGGCAAGAGGCAGAAAAGCGGCAAGAGGCTGCAAAACGACAAGAAGCAGATAAAAAGGCAAATAAAAAAGAAGAAACGACAGAAGAAACAAGGGAAGTTGAAACAGTAAGAGAGAAAGTGGTGAGTCCCAGTAGAGGCGTATCACCCAGTATAGGTGCAAGCACTGCCTCAACCGAAAGTTTCAATTTATCTAAAGACTTTGCATCTAACAGAGGTAGATTACCAATGCCTGTAGCAGGCACTTCATCAGTTGTTGGCAATTTTGGCACAAAGCAGCATAAAGAGTGGAACATCACCACAAATAGTAACGGAATAGACATACAAGCCGAAAGAGGAGCAGATATACGTTCGGTGTTTGATGGTGAAGTGTCTAAAGTATTCTCGTTTCCAGGGTCTAATACTTGCGTAATTGTTAGACATGGCGAATATTATACATTCTATGCAAATATATTCGACCTTTTTGTCAAACAAGGAGACAAGGTCAAAACAGGTCAATCATTAGGCAGAATATTTACAGACCCCGATACAGGAGTGTCTACAATGCATTTCCAGTTGTGGCAAAAAACATCTAAACTTAATCCTGCGCCGTGGTTGAGCAGATGAACTAAATAATGTTTGGAAAGAGCTTAATGTAAAGAGTATACTATGAAGAGCTAACTGTTATTATCTTGCTGTAAAAAGTATGCTGTAGAAAATTTACTATGAAGCGTGTAGTATAAAATATTTAATATAACTAATAATCATGTCATTGAAAAATCGACTCGTAATAATGAACTTCCTCCAGTTTGCAGTTTGGGGGGCATACCTTACATCCTTGTCACGTTACCTTGGTCCGGCAGGCATGGGAGCATATATTGGAATCTTTTATTCAGTTCAGGGAATTGTTTCTATTTTCATGCCAGCACTAATAGGTATCATTGCCGACCGATGGGTTTCAGCACAAAAACTATTAGGTGCTTGTCATCTACTTGCCGCAGTCTTCATGGCCTCCGCGGCACTTTATGCAATTAACAGTGGAGGGAATGTGTCGTTTGCAATATTCTTTACACTTTATACATTAAGTGTGGCGTTTTATATGCCAACTCTAGCATTATCCAATTCTGTTGCATACACGATTCTGGACAGGGCAGGTTTAGATACTGTAAAAGCCTTTCCCCCAATTCGGGTATTCGGTACAATAGGTTTTATATGCACAATGTGGATTGTAGATATCCTAGGATACCAAACAACCCCAATGCAATTTATTGTTAGTGCTTTTATAGGGTTATTATTAGGATTATATTCATTTTCACTCCCTAACTGCCCAGTTAGTACCGATACTAATGATAAGACGTGGGTACAGCGATTAGGTCTTGATGCATTTAAGTTGTTTAAGCAGAAAAAGATGGCACTTTTCTTTATCTTTTCTATGTTACTTGGTGTATCACTTCAAATTACTAATGGTTTCGCCAATCCTTTTATTGCAAGCTTCGAAGCTGAGCCACAATTTGCTAATAGCTTTGGGGTACAACACTCAAATATACTTATTTCGTTGTCACAGATATCCGAAGCATTATGTATTCTATTAATTCCTTTTTTCTTAAGTAGATTCGGAATAAAAAAAGTTATACTTATAGCCATGTTTGCTTGGGTGCTCAGGTTTGGTCTATTTGGTCTTGGTAATCCGGGAGGAGGAGTTTGGTTGCTAGTACTATCAATGATTGTATACGGTGTTGCTTTTGACTTCTTTAATGTTTCCGGATCACTCTTTGTAGATAAGGAAACACCACATAATATACGTTCAAGTGCGCAAGGGATGTTTATGCTAATGACAAATGGAGTTGGTGCCACAATAGGTACATTGGGAGCGCAGATGGTAGTAAACAAATTTACATCATGGCAAGATGTAATAGTTAATGGTGAGGTTAAATCGCTGATGATAGGCGATTGGCAGTCAGTTTGGTTTATATTTGCCGGCTACGCTTTAGTAGTCACAATTCTTTTTGCTATCCTTTTTAAATATAAACACACCCCTAATTTAAAGAAAAATTAATTCATATAAAATTACCACAAAGCTATATATCAAAAGAGAGGGAATCACAACGTGAAACCCTCTCTTTGTTATATAAAACCTGTTACGATTGTTTTCGACTATTAAAACAATTGTTTACGACTAGAAAAACGAATGTTTATGACATGTCAAACGATTGTTTAGTACAAACTATCTATACTTAGTGTTATTCTTCTATAATCGGCAACATTACAACTGTTTTAAGATCACCGTTTTCAAGCAGATTCGAAGCAAACATCTTAATATCATCAGCAGTAATACTATTTACTGTCTCTAAATAATTAGTGTGATTATCTTCACTAT
This sequence comes from Fermentimonas sp., assembly GCA_015478775.1. Classification (GTDB taxonomy): domain Bacteria; phylum Bacteroidota; class Bacteroidia; order Bacteroidales; family Dysgonomonadaceae; genus Proteiniphilum. Next base: position 37,663 of record JADMKP010000008.1, read on the forward strand.
AAAAATATTTAGTATTAAGATTATTAAGCCAGTATCTGTTTTCTTTCAAATTCTCATCAAAGCTCTTATTCATATATTCTTTAACCTTGCTAAAGTCTCCTTCACGAGGTCCTTCACTTGCGATTAAATTGAGTTCTCTGAGTACTATACTATTCAGATGCGACATTTTATCAGGATCTGTATCATACATAATCTGCAAAAGTGTCTGACCTTCCGGATAACGAGAAATAGACCCTGAAGAGTAAACACCATATGTTCCACCTTCATCCTCACGAATTTTCTCTGTATATACAATATCAAGAATCTGATCGAACATACTCATTAAAATCTGATTTCTTAATGTACGTTCTGTTGTTCCAGAAACTGTATTAAATACAGAAGCTTTAGGGTTTTGCATCTCTCTATTGAAAATATTCTCCATGTTTCCTTTCTCAAAATCCATTGGAACTTTTATGAATTCACCTTCTACTGCTTCACCAGGTAGTGATGCCAGATACTGTTCAATAACCGGTCGCACTGAATCTTCATTTATATTTCCCACAAATGTAAACACAAAACTACCCGGATTAATAAAGATTTGTTTATACATCGTCAGCACCTTGTCATAATCAAGCTTTTTTATATCATCTGCTTTAACTCTCGCTGCTAGTGGGTTGTGACCATACAATGCAAAATTTATAGAATCGCTAAATGCAACCATTGGATCAGCCTCCTGATTTTTGAGTGCAGTTTCTCTACGTTGTGCGTACGATAAAAATGCATCGTTATCTTTACGTGGAGCTGTAAAGTATAGATAAACCAGCTGCATCATACTTTCAAAATCCTTAATAGACGATGACCCATTAAAATTTTGAGTTGTAAGAGAAACTGATGGAGCTGCAGAAACTGTTTTTCCTGCCAATACTTTTGGCAAATCTGTTGCACTGAAATTTCCTACTCCTCCTAGAGTGATAATAGATCCCATCATTTTACTGTTAAGCGGATCTTGAATTGCATACTGCGAATATCCACCTACACTGCTAGCAGTCATAAGTATCTCGTCATTCTTGAAATCGGTATCTTTAAGTATTACCTTAATGCCATTTTCAAGAGTCCATACTGTAGCACCTAAAACCTCATCCTTTTCTTCTTTTACAATCTTCCCGGATGTAGGAGGATTTGATACCAGAGGCTCATCAATAACTTCACCTGCATAAGGCTCAATTGTCTCACTTTTCACACTATTCAATACAGCAAGCAAGCTTTCTTCAGTTGGATAAACCAGATCCTCTTTATCGGGTCCTGTAATTGCAATTACAATATTTTCATCTCCAATTAGTTGTTGAATAGTTTGATTTATAGCTTCAACAGGAATATTTGGAGCAACCGCTTGTATAAACTGATATTCAAACTCGATACCGGGAATAGGCTCACCATCAGTAAAAGCTCTCACATACTCATCCGAATAAGTTGAGTTTCTCTGTTTATCACGATTATTATAAGAATCCTCGTAATTTTTCAGAATATTGGTTCTCGCAATCTCATATTCACCAGCAGTAAAACCAAACTGTTTAGCCCTTTCAGACTCCCGAATCATAGCTGCAAGTGCATCTTCAATCTTATCTTCTGCGCTACCGGCAACCACCGTCCATGCGTCTTTTGTTTTTGCAACAAAGAAGTCGTCATCATACGCATATGCAGATGTAAACGGAGCATCAGGCTTCTGTAATATTTCATCGAATCTCTGATTCATCATTGCAGACGCTGCATTCAAAATATACTGAGTTATATAACCCGCCTGAGTGTTTTTTAATTCGTCAGGCATTGCATCATGTTTATAAAACATCATTATACTTGTATTTCTTGCTTCTTTATCTGTAGCAATAGCTACAACAGGTTCTTTGTTGTCTGGAACAGGGAAATACTCACGTTCTGCCCTTTCAGTATCTAAAGTTATATGAGAGAACAGACTTATTATCTTTTGTTCCATATCATCAACATCAAAATCGCCTACAACTATAATGCCTTGTAGATCTGGACGATACCATTTATGATAATATGCTCTAATCTCTTCGGGTTTGAAGTTATTAATTACATCAATACTTCCAATCGGCATTCTGTTAGCGTACTTGCTATCGGGATACATTTTAGGCAATAACTGATCCCATAGTCTTTGCTGTGCACCCCCTCTGGTACGCCACTCTTCACGTATTACACCTCTCTCATTTTCCAGCTCTTCTTCTTCAAGAGCAATAGCAGCAGACCAGTCGTGCAGCACTAACAATGCCGAATCCATAAGATTGGCATTAGTTGTTGGAATATTGGTCAAATAATATACAGTTTCATCAAATGATGTGTAAGCATTAATGTTTGTGCCAAACTTAATACCGTTATCCTGCAAATAATTGAGCATGTTTTTACCCGGAAAGTTAGTTGTACCATTAAAAGCCATATGCTCTAAAAAGTGAGCAAGTCCTGCCTGATTATCCTCTTCCTGCATTGAGCCCACACGCTGTGCAATATAAAAGTCGGCCCTGTTTTCGGGGAGGCTGTTGTGACGGATATAATATGTCAAGCCATTCTCCAATTTACCTTTTCTTACCTCAGGATCAATCGGAAGTACAGGGTTTTGCTGTGCAAAAGCAGTAAAGCTAATCGCAAACAGTAATAAGGTTATAAATTTTTTATTCATTCTTTTAATTGTTTGATTTAGAGTCAAATTCTTTCTAACACAATTTTAATTAGATCTTCAATAGATCCAGAATAATTGGTTTCAGATTCAAGTGCCACACGGTTTGCTATAATTGTGCAGACAGTCATAGCTTTATGCCCCATCAATTTACTAAGTCCCGCAATTGCCGAACTCTCCATTTCATAATTAGTAATAGAGTGCTCTTCAAAACGGAAAGACTCAATTTTGGAGTTTAGATCCGAATCTGCCAGAGGAAGACGCACATATCTTCCTTGAGGTCCGTAAAAGCCGATAGCAGAAATTGTTACACCTTTTATCATATCATGTCCAATTTGATCCACCAGCTCTTCGTCTGAACTTACCACATATGGTAAGCAGTGAAATGGCGACCAGTTAACATGTTTTTGAAAAGCATCTTCAAAATCTTCTTCCCTAACAAATTTTGAGCCCTCATAGTAGTGAATAAGACCATCAAAACCGATAGATTTTTCTGAAACAACATAGGTGCCAACCGGGCAATGCGGCTGCATTCCACCCGAAGTGCCCACTCTTACCATAGTAAGTTGTTTGAATTCCTCTTTAACCGTTCTGCTCTCAAAATCTATGTTGGCCAATGCATCTAGTTCAGTAACAACTATATCAATATTGTCTGTGCCAATACCATGAGATAGAGCTGTAATACGTTTTCCTTTATAAGTGCCGGTAACAGTATGAAATTCGCGGCTCTCAACATCACATTCAATTGTATCAAAGAAGGAAGCAGTCATAGTCACCCTTCCCGGATCTCCCATCATTATTATCTTGTCTGATAGTTGATCCGGTTTTATATGTAGGTGAAAAGCACTTCCGTCGGAATTAATAATCAATTCCGATTCAGGTATAATTCTCATTGCTTACTTATTCTGTTTATTTTCGCTTCCACTCTGTGGTTTAGCTATGGATTCACGCATTTCGGTATCCGATTGAATGTTTTCCATTTTGTAATAATCCATAATTCCCAGATTACCATTTCTGAAAGCTTCAGCCATTGCAATTGGAACCTCTGCTTCTGCTTCAATAACTTTAGCTCTTGCCTCTTGAGCCTTAGCTTTCATTTCTTGTTCCAAAGCTATTGCCATTGAGCGTCTCTCTTCTGCACGGGCCTGTGCAATATTTTTATCTGCCTGTGCCTGATCCATCTGAAGAACAGCACCAATATTTTTACCTATATCTATATCGGCAATATCAATGGACAGAATTTCAAATGCAGTACCGGCATCCAAGCCTTTTTTAAGAACGAGCTTAGAAATTGAGTCTGGATTCTCCAAAACTGATTTATGAGAAGCAGCAGAACCAATTGAAGAAACTATCCCTTCACCCACACGAGCAAGAATTGTTTCTTCACCAGAACCCCCAACAAGTTGTTTAATATTGGCACGTACCGTAACACGAGCTTTTGCAATTAGCTGAATACCATCTTTTGCAACTGCCGATACAGGTGGCGTGTCAATCACTTTTGGGTTAACCGACATACGCACAGCTTCCAGTACATTACGTCCTGCAAGGTCAATAGCAGTTGCCATTTGAAATGTAAGATCAATATTAGCCTTAGATGCAGATACTAATGCATGCACAACATCTTCAACTTTGCCTCCCGCTAGATAGTGAGCCTCAAGATCGTCTCGTGTGACGCTTTTAAGTCCGGCTTTGTGAGCCTCAATCATTGCAAATACAATGGTATGAGGTGGCACCCTACGCAGACGCATAAGGAAAAGTTGTACCAAAGATATGCGTACTCCTGCAGAAAGTGCATTAATCCACAAGAAGAATGGTACATAATGAAAAAAGATTAGAAGGAAAATTACTATTACAGCAATTGTAATAATAAGAGGAATTGAAAACACCATAATAATTTAATTTTGGTAGTTAATACTCAGTTGTTTATATTTTTATACGATTTAAATTTGCAAAACCAATTTTGCACAATAATACTATTTTCTTTTAACAAGCACATTATAAGTATCCACTTTAATAACAATTATCTCAGTGTCTTCTTCAATGAACTCACCATCAAATGATTTACCTTCGGCTACTATATCATTAATTAATACTTTGCCTATCGGATTTAATCGCGATATGGCAACACCGGTGTCATCAACTGCAATTTTAAGTAAATAGCTATTATCTACTTTATCATCAATATTTGTGTTAAGTGAAATCCGTTCAAGCGACTTAGATTTCAATAACCCAAAGAATGTTAGTCCCAGTGTCACAGCCGAAGCCGCTAGAGTTATGTTCCCTGCGGTACTCCCCAGAAACATGTATGAATATATTATGCCTCCCACTAGGAAGATTGCTCCTGCGATACCTGCAATACTTATGCCCGGAAGCAAAAATATCTCAATCAACATGAAAAGTATTCCCAATACTATCACAGAAATTACAACAATAATGTGTATCGTCATATATCGATTTATTAGTTAAAATTATTTCTTATTTCATCATTCCTTGCCTGAATTTTCAAGCGCTGAGTCTCAAGATATAAAGTCTCAGATACTCTCTCTAGTTCTAATATAGAAGATCTCAGGTTGTTGCTAATTTCTCCTCCTGTTGCATATTGCTCACGTTTTTGATTCAATTCTCTTACAGCATCTTCATACTGTTTCTCTATTCCCAATGCTTGTGAGAATATAGATCTTGAATTACTACTTTTGAAATCAGCCAGCGAGTGATAAGTAGTATAATCATTAATTACAAACACAAAATCACCACTAGTTGCTTCTTGTCTTACTGAAATTTCTCGAGCAAGAGCCCGCAAATTATTATAGTCGAAACCATCTTTCCAAGTATCTGCAATAGAATTAATTTTAGCTCTGCTTGCCATAAAGTTAATGTCATCACTTTCAAGTAAACTTATTCGTTCGTTCGGGATAAAAGTATAAACACATACAGAATCTGCAGGTTGAAAACGATCGGAAGTAAACCAGCCAACACCCTTTTCTTCATCCACCACCATCAGGTAATCGTTAAAAGGCGAATTAAAAGGCATATTCATTTGATTAGGAGTCAGGTACGAATCGTTTGATAAATTATATCTAGTCACATATATATCATAACCTCCAAAAGATTGATGTCCCGTTGAAGAAAAGTAAATAGTTAGTCCATCGCTCAATACAAAGGGGTAGGCCTGACTGCCCGCGTCGTTAATAGATGATGGCAATAGTTTTTCATTTCCAAATGTATCCAGTAGCTTCTCCATTGTAAAAAGGTTAGTATCAACTTCACCTGACGAGTAATATATTTTATCTTTCCTCTCATTAATAAAAAGTGTCTTATCATTTAAAGAGTTGTCTTTAAAAAACTCATTAATAGGTATTACAGATCCAGATGTGAGACTTAGATTGTAAGCATTCAGAAAATCTTTCTTAGGAAGCACTAAACTGTCAATTATTTGAATATCCTCTGCACGACTAACAGCTCGTTGAAGCCTTGTTGAGTGCTCGCGTATCAAATCCAATCGCCCAAGTGCTTCATTATTTCTGCGATTGGCACGTTGATATTTCTCAAATTCTTTTTCAGCATCTTCAAATTGATATAGATTTGCATAAAGTTCACCTAATGAAAGATATGCCTCAGGAATTTTTCTTTCAGATGCAAACTTCAGATATTGCTCTGCTTCTGTGTGCCTACCAGTTTTATAAAGACTTACTCCCAACCACTGATTAAGAGCTGCATCCTTAGGATTCACTTGATATTCAGCTTTAAATATTGGCAATGCTTCTGCATATCTACCTTCTAGGTACCAGGCTTTTGCATCATCAAGGGTCTGTGCCAACAACAAATGTTGCTGAAAAACAACTAGTAATATTATAAACGGTATATATTTTAATTTCATGTTGCTCATTATCTGATTTCAAAGATAAGAAAAAACTCGAAGCAATAATAAATATAGTCTATATAATCAATCTATGATTTTACACCCACCCATTGTTCTTGCCTCACTCTTGCTTTACTCATACCTTACTCGTAACTTGCTCGGTTAAACCCCTTTTATATACAGCCAAAGTAGCACCAGTATAACACCAATTAAACAGAGACGTTTGAGCATACTCATAACCACTTATTTTATTATATGGTGATTCTTTTCTAATTTCGATTAAATCGGTTTCATACTTTTCTTATCTTTGCACTCATAAACAAAGAACTAAGTATTATGCACGAAAAAATAATTATCCTCGATTTCGGATCACAAACTACACAGCTCATAGGTAGACGAGTTAGAGACTTAAGCACTTATTGTGAGATTGTACCTTATAATAAATTTCCTTTTGGTGATGAATCCGTTAAAGGGGTTATCTTATCTGGAAGCCCTTTCTCAGTTAATGAAGAAAATGCCTTCAAGACAGACTTAACCAATATAAGAGGTAAATATCCGGTATTGGGCATCTGTTACGGGGCACAGCTGATGGCGAATTTGGCAGGCGGAAAAGTTTGTAAACCCAATAGCAGGGAGTATGGTCGTGCACATCTCAATATTTACGATAAAAACGATAAGCTTTTTGCCAATATCAAACAAAACAGTGAAGTGTGGATGTCGCATGGAGATACCATAGTAAACGCTCCAGAAAATTTTACACGGGTTGCTTCAACAGAAGATGTAGATTGGGCAGCATATAGAATAAAGGATGAAGAAACTTGGGGTGTGCAGTTTCATCCCGAGGTATTCCATACCGAGCATGGCCATGACTTGATAGACAATTTTCTTACTATTTGTGGAATGAAGCGCGACTGGACCCCGGCATCTTTTGTAGAATCAACTGTTAAAGAGTTGAGAGAAGAGCTGGGTAATGACAAAGTCATACTTGCATTGTCGGGTGGCGTAGATTCTTCGGTTACAGCGGTATTGTTAAATAAAGCTATTGGAGAAAATCTTACCTGTGTGTTTGTAGATCATGGTTTATTGCGTAAAAATGAGTTCGAAAATGTCTTAAGAGATTATGAACATCTTGGTTTGCACGTAATTGGTGTTGATGCTAAGAATTATTTCTACAATGAACTTGAAGGTGTAACCGATCCTGAAAAGAAAAGAAAGATAATTGGCAAAGGTTTTATAGATGTATTTGATTCTGAAGCTGCCAAGCTTAAAGACATTAAATGGTTGGCACAAGGAACTATATATCCCGATATTATTGAATCTCTCTCTATAACTGGTGTTACAATTAAAAGTCACCATAACGTAGGTGGACTGCCCGAAAAGATGAACCTTAAGCTGTGTGAGCCTCTAAAACTTCTTTTTAAAGATGAGGTGCGTAAAATTGGATTGGAGCTTGGAATGCAGCCTAACTTAATTCATCGCCATCCTTTCCCTGGGCCGGGGCTTGGTATTCGAATTCTTGGAGACATAACTCCTAATAAGGTTCGTATTGTTCAGGAGGCAGACGATATTTATATTTCTGAATTGCGTGCAGCAGGTTTGTATAACGAGGTATGGCAAGCTGGTGCAATCTTACTACCGGTGCAATCCGTAGGAGTGATGGGCGATGAGCGTACATACGAAAATACTATCGCATTGCGAGCAGTTACATCTAAGGATGCGATGACTGCCGACTGGGCACGATTGCCGTATGAGTTCCTTGCAAAAGTATCTAATGAAATTATAAATAAAGTGCAAGGTGTAAATAGGGTAGTGTATGATGTTTCGTCAAAACCACCTGCTACAATAGAATGGGAGTAGTGATTATGTTTTTACCAACTCGGGATAAGCCATTCTGGTGTGGTAAATTGTCATAAGTTTATCAACAAATACATTCTTAACTGTTTGAACATCTCTAAAAGTGATAGGTGCAGATTTGAAATATCCTTCACTCAGCTGAGAATCAATTATTTTATCAACTAGCTGGCGAATTGTCTCTTCGTTATATAAGGGGAGACTTCGTGAGGCTGCTTCTACCGAATCGGCCATCATCATAATAGCACTTTCTTTTGTAAAAGGATTTGGACCCGGATAGCGGAAGTTGGCCTCGTTAGCTTCTTTGCCCGGATTTGCATTTATCCACGAGTTGTAGAAATACTTAGGCATACTCGTGCCATGGTGCGTTTCAATAAAATCTATAATTTGTTGGGGTATATTGTTTTTCTGTGCAATTTTTACTCCATCTTTCACATGATTAATAATGATACGGGCACTCTCCTCGAAGGGAAGACCGGCATGTGGATTCATTCCTGGTGCCTGATTTTCTGTAAAAAAGGCAGGATTTACCATTTTCCCAATATCATGATATAAAGCTCCTGTTCTGATTAGTGAAGCATTTGCTCCTAGTTTTACTGCAGCCGCCATTGCCAGGTTAGATACCTGCAGAGAGTGTTGAAATGTACCTGGTGTCTTTTCTGACAACTCCTTAAGTAGGGGCTTATCTATGTTAGATAGTTCTACAAGTGTGACACCCGAGATGAAGCCAAATGATTTCTCAACTAAGTATATTAAAGAGTAGGAGAACATAATAAGAATAAAGTTGATAAGGAAGTAGATGAGCATCACCCAGTTTCCTTCTGTAACATTACCTTCCTGATACATTACTAATCCCAGATATACAAACGAGTAGGTAAATAAAATAAAGAAGGAACTTCTGATTAATTGTGAACGCTCTGATAACTCTTTCAACATGAAAATAGATACCATTGTGGCTGATATCTGAAGAACAATAAACTCGAAAGGAAACTGAACCATCAAAGAACTTAAAATGATAGTTATTAAACTTGCAAATAAGGCAGTTCTGGAGTCTATAAATGTTCTTATTAATATCGTAACTATAGTAAACGGAATTATATATACATTATAAAGATCAAGATGTATTGTGAGTGCCGTAAGCCCTACAAATAGTACTATCAACAAAAGCATAAATATTACATGCATCCTGTTTCTCCATTCATGTGGCCTGAAATATAATAGATACAAATAAAAAGAGGATAGCATAAATAAAATCAAAACAAACTGGCCCACAAGCTTCCATGTGCTCTTATTTGCACCTCCACTGCGCTCTTCAGAAACTTGCTTTAAAGAGGACAGAATGTTGAATGTACGCGAATCAACTATCTCTCCCTGATCTATAATACGCTGTCCCTGTTGCACCATACCCCTGCTAATATCAACCTGTTGAATAAATTCTAAACGGGCTTTTTCTGAAAATGCTGCATCGTAAATTATATTTTCTGTTATGTATTCATTGATGTTTGCCGACTTTAAAACACTGTCATACACACCTTCGGGTGTTTCATTCATTACTTTCTCATAAGCAGAGCGAATGGTGAAGAACGATTCTATATCTCTAGATTCAGCAATATTACCTTTGCGAAGTCGTAATGCGCCAGTTTTAGAATTTCTTATTCTATCATAGTCGTCAGATTTCATGATGCCTGTTTTGTAGATCTCATTCAAGCTTTTTCGGATATACAATTTATATTCGGGTGACAGCTCAGATAGTCGTGTATTTAAGTTTACATCAGTGTCGAAATTGGCTAAAGCATTTACTTCAACGCCCTCGTTAACTTCAAAATAGGGTTCGTAAAATTCTAAAATACTATCCTGCTCGGCCTTAAGCTGGTCTGCTGGTTTGTATATTGGAAAGTCAAAAGGAGCAGTCAGAAGTCCATACTGCCATGGCCTCCCTTCACTAAAAACATATTTAAAACTACTTTGACGAGGAAATATATATGTGAGAATAAGTATGGCTGTAACAAACAACAGTGGGATAAAAACCTTAGTTTTTATCCTAGTACTCTTTTTCTTAGTTTTATTTTTTGATGAATTCATTACCTCTATATGTTAACTTTGAAAATTGTAATTACAACAATCAAAACTATGTATTGTTTCTTATATATGATTAACCCTAAAGTATCTGGTTTCATTTTAGGGTTTTTGTATTTAAATTTATTAGATTACTTTTGTAACCGTCTATTATACAAATGACAATTATACAAAGTTAATTATATTTTCTGTTTTAGAATGAAAAAACGACTACTTGTAGATCTATCATCACTTAAAAATATATATTCTGGATTGGGCCAAATTGCTCTTAGTTATGGTAATTACTTTAAAGAAAATTATAAATCCGAAATTTTCCCTTACGACATAACATTATTACTTCCTAGAAAATATTTTGGTGAATTTGGAAATGAAGTAAACTATTTATCCTCATCAAATTTTCTCCGTAAAAACAAACTTTTTCCTTTCCCTAAATACGATATTTGGCATTCAATTCATCAGTTAAGCAGATACCGGCCAATTTATAAGGATACCAAATATATACTTACAATACACGATTTGAATTTTCTCTATGAGAAAACCGCAAATAGCAGACAGAAAAGATTCATAAAGATTCAAAATAAAGTAGACAGAGCTAATGAGATAGTATGCATTTCGCATTTTACAAAAAAAGAGGTAGAAAAAAATCTTAGTTTAAAGGGTAAAGAGTGTAAAGTTATATATAATAGAGTTCCGTTAATCAAGAATGATATGGCAGTGAAGCCGACTTTTGAAATTAATGAGCCTTTTTTCTTTACACTAGGTGTCATCAACCCCAAGAAGAATTTCCATGTTTTATTGGATATGATGAAGCTGATGCCCGATAGGCATCTTTATATAACGGGTATACAAGCTGATATAAAACAAAATAGTTATGCTAATTTAATAAAGCATCGCATAAAACAGGAAAATATCCAAAATGTAACTTTAAGAGGTCCCGTTACGCATGAAGAAAAGGTTTGGATGTATCAAAACTGTCAGGCTTTTTTATTCCCTTCTCTTCTCGAAGGGTTTGGTTTACCCGTTATTGAGGCGATGCAATTTGGTAAACCCGTATTTACTTCTGTAGAAACTAGTTTGAAAGAGATTGGAGGCGAGTTTGCTTATTTTTGGAAGAATTTTAATCCAATTGAAATGAAAAAATTGATAGAAGATAATTTAAATAAGTTCTATCAAAACAATACTTTAATTGAGAAAGAAAAAGAATATGCTCAAATATTTTCATGCGAGCAGCATTTCAATGAATATGACAAGTTATACAGGGCAGTATGATATAGATTTGGTTTATCTTTGGGTAGACGGTAGTGACGAGGAATGGTTGAACAAGAAAAAACGATTCTTAGGTGAGGATGTCAACCACAATTCTGAGGCAACATCCAAAGCACGCAATGCTGATAATAATGAATTAATTTATTCTTTGCGATCGGTAGAAAAAAATGCTCCTTGGTTACGTAAAATATTTATTGTTACTGATGGACAAAAACCAAGGTGGCTAGATTTACAGAACGATAGAGTTGAAATTGTTGATATACGCGAGCTAATTCCCCCTGAAGCATTACCTTGTTATAATTCGGTAATAATAGAACATTTCCTATACAAAATACCCGGCTTAGCTGAGCATTTCTTGTATTCTAATGATGATATGTTCATTAATATAGAAGTATCTCCCTATTTCTTTTTCACAAAAGAGGGTTTTCCTATTGTTAGACTGCAGCGCACCCATAGTAATAAATGGCTTAATAAATGCAGGAAAGTTTTGAAATTGCATACTAATATTTACAGAAAAACCATTGAAAGGGCAGCTCTACTAATTTATAAAAAATATGGTAAATATTATTCGGGTATTCCTCATCATAATATAGATTCTTATTTAAAATCAGATTATAAATGTGCTTCAGCTGATATATTCAGTCAGGAGATTGGTTCAACTGCAACTCATCATATAAGGAGTGAAAAAGATATCCAGCGTATTATTTATCTATACTATGCATTAGCTGTAGGCCGAGGTAAACTTCGTTATGTGACAAGAAAAGAGTCGTGTAGAATTCGTCTTCATAAACCGGACTATATGCACTTCATTAAGAAGTATAATCCACACTTGTTTTGTTTAAACGACAGTCATCATGCAACGGATGCCGACCGTGCCCGGGTTGAGCCTTTTCTTAAATGTTTATTCCCTACTAAATCTTCTTTTGAACTCTAATACAGATAGCTGTTTTTTATAATTCAAATCCAGATTTCTCAGGTAGAATTGTTTCAAATGCTTTCTCTAATTCTTTCATTACTTTTTCATAATTCCTGATATGAGCATTATCATTTAAGCAGATAAGCTTGTATTTCTGATCATAAATGGCTTTTATTGCTTGCTTTGATCTGAGTACTAGAGGGAACATTTTTGTATCCTTGTAAGTATTGTAAGGCTCGAAGTTTGATTGACATATCTGCCATGTGCGAAATAACTCCTGTGTGTAGTCCTCTGGACTTCTGAATCGATTTTCAGAAGCTTTAGTTAGTTTGTCACCTGCATAATCCCATACTTCATCAAATGTAGATTTTAAGTAAGGCTGTGCGTTATGTGGAGTGATTAGTGTTATAAATTTGTCGTATGGTTTCAATAATCGGGTGAGTCTCGATTTTTTTCCGTATTCTGGATGATACCATTTGTGATGATCACGCTTTAACACCGTATGTTTATCGAATCGTTCATTAATAATTTTAATGTTGTTTTTCAAACATTTAGACCATAGCCCCATTCCAGAATTGTAACGAAAAGCAGCAATATCATTGGGTAGTCCATTTTTAAAGAACCTCTCTGGAGTGATATTATTAATGATGAAGAAATCATCATTAAAATAAACAAAGTTATCTGCTAATCCAGGTATTTTATGAAGATGTATCTCAATTAGTGAAGAGTTAAATACTGGCAGATATTGTGTGGGAATATAGTCTGAATGATTTATAAGTGAAAGCTTTGGGTGATTTTCATTTAACCATTCGGGCTTTTGTCCACTTGTTACAAAATGAACTTTTCTAACCCATGGAGCAAATTTTTCAACACCTCTGAACCAATATTTTAAAAAACCATAATCGCGAAAGCGTGCTTCTGAGACTTCGTTCTTAGTATTGTCTATTTTGCCCGAATATTTTTTAAAATCTTCCTTCCATTTTGGGTCGTCCATATCTACCCAAGTCACCACAAAATCAATCTCCATAGTTTTGCCTGTTTATTTATTCTTCACTCTGAGGGAGTCTGGCAATAGCAAGCTCCATTCTTTTTATAGTTTCATCTTTGCCAATTAATTCGATTATGTTGAACATATGTGGACCTTTGCTTTCTCCTACAATAGCAAGTCGGAAAGCATTCATTATATTACCCATATGCAACTCGTTGGTTTGTATCCATTCTTTAACAACGGATTCAAGATTGGCAGAAGAAAAGTCATCTGTTTGTTTTAGTAGCTCTGTGAGTTGCTGCATATGCTCATTGCTATCTTTTTTCCAGCGTTTGCGAACTGTCTTTTCGTCGTAGCTCTCTGGTGTTATAAAGAAAAATGATGACTGGTCCCATAACTCTTCAATAAAATGAACTCTCTCTTTAAGTAATGCAACAATGCCCACTACTTTATCGAAAGGTGATTCTATGCCTTTTTCTTTTAATAAAGGATTAAATAGTTTCGCAACATCTTCATCCTGCATCTTCATAATGTATTGATGGTTATACCATTTTGCTTTCTCCAGATCAAATTTGGCACCGCTTTTACTGCACCGCTCAAATGAAAATGCTTCAACTAGTTCTTCTATAGAAAAGAGTTCCTGTTCTGTGCCTGGGTTCCAGCCAAGGAAGGCAAGAAAGTTGATGATTGCATCTGGCAAGTACCCCGACTCGCGATATCCGGAAGAGATTTCATTTGTTGCAGGATCTTTCCATTCAAGAGGGAAAACAGGAAACCCTAAGCGATCGCCATCGCGTTTGCTCAATTTACCTTTTCCATCAGGTTTTAAAAGAAGAGGAAGGTGCGCAAATTGAGGCATACTTTCTTCCCAGTTTAAACTTTTATATAGCCATACATGAAGAGGTGCAGATGGAAGCCACTCTTCTCCCCTGATAACATGTGTTATTTTCATTAGATAATCATCTACCACGTTTGCTAGGTGATAGGTTGGGAGTTCGTCGGCCGACTTATATATTACTTTATCGTCTAGTATTGATGAGTTGATAATTACCTCACCACGAATCATATCATTTACGATAATATCATGACCGGGTTCTACTTTTATACGAATTACGTATTGTGTTCCTGCTTCAATAAGAGTCTTAGTTTCATCAACCGATAGCGTGAGTGAGTTTCTCATGCTCTCTCTTGTAGATGCATCGTACTGAAAATTAGGTATTTCATTTCTCTTTGTATCCAACTCTTCGGGTGTATCAAAAGCGATATAAGCCGCATCATCATTCAATAGCTGATCTACATATTTTTTGTAAATATCTTTGCGTTCAGATTGCTTATAGGGACCGTAGTTCCCACCTTTTGCAGGACTTTCATCAAATTCGAGTCCAAGCCAATTAAATGTTTCTTGAATATATTCTTCTGCTCCTTCTACAAACCTTGTAGAGTCAGTATCTTCAATTCTAAGTATAAAATCACCACCTTGCTGCTTAGCATATAGGTAGTTATATAATGCAGTACGAACACCTCCAATATGCAATGGCCCTGTGGGGCTGGGGGCAAAACGTACTCTTCTTTTATTATTCATAATTAATTAGGTTGTCTTTTATTTGATTGCAAAGATATATAAAATTGTTAAAGTCAGAGTATTAACCGAGCTTCTTTTCCCATGTTAAACAAAAGGTCGAGTATACTCAGGTTATTAATAAAGCCATATTTTGAAGCAAAAACTTGATAATATGGTTCTGTTCTATAGTCTGATTCTTTCTTTGGATGAATTTTTTCTCGTAAATCTATATAATTCTCAATCTCTTCTTTCATATATGTCTCGGTATAACAGACTTTGCTTTCTATCCCTATGATGCAACATATAAGGTGTCTAAGTTCTTCATTAAAATCGTGAAGAAATTCAATTTTCCTTTCATAGAACGGTCTGAAGTCGTCTTCAAAATATTGAAAGTAAGGAGTAGAATTATATGCCGAAAGTATAGCATTCCAATGCAAGTGCTGCCAATTACCATGGTCTGCAATACGAATGTCTTTCATTTTACTATTGTCTTTATCTGGCTTCACAATTGGAATGCTTAAAGATAAGGGTCCGTTTGCACCAGCTATAGTACATCTGTTGCGATAAGACTGTTTCTGATAATTGTCATTAATTTCAATAAAAACAATCTCACTCCTGTAGAGTGAAGCGTAATACTCTACAGGGGCTAAATATAATGAAGAAAGAAGAGTTGTTTGTTTGTTACTGAAAGGCATCATGCCGGTATTTTTGCACTCCGGAAAAGGCGGTTCCATCTTATTTTGCCTTTAAACCATTCTTTATCCTTTTCTAGTGAGAGCCAGATTAGCATTGGCTTTCCTACAATATGATCTTCGGGAACAAAGCCCCAACTACGAGAATCGGCAGAATTGTGTCTGTTATCACCCATCATGAAGTAATAATCGAATATAAAAGTATATGAATCAGCCTGTACTCCATTAATATATACCTGTCCATCTTTATATTCGAAATCATTACCTTCATAATTCTTAATGCATCTTTCATATGCAGCAACCTTATAATCGATATCTGTGTCAAATGTAATAGTTGCACCTTTTTGAGGTATCCAAAGCGGACCATAACTGTCGCGTGTCCAATTATGATTATAATTGATAGGGAAGTAATAACTTGAGCCTGGCAGTTCTTGCTCTTTAATAATATCCCATACAAATGGTTTTGACTTCATTTCGTCTACCATAGCATCGGTCATTGAAATACTGAAGTAAATGCGACCATTATTTCCGTTACGTGACCTAAGATTGAATACTGATAAACTTAAACTGTCAACTCCTGTTAGATCTTGTGATCTTGGTACCATTTGTCCATAATTATTTTGTGTAAAATAATCGGCCTTATTGATACCCATATCACTAAATATTTCAGCTGCAATTTGTGTTCCATCTGTGTGAATCATATAATTGTGCTGTGATAAGCGAGGGTTTGGCAGGTAGTTGCCATCTATATAAACAGAGTCATTTCTCAACTCTAAAGTTTCACCTGGAAGTCCGATGCAACGCTTTACATAATTTTCGCGTCTGTCTACTGGTCTATATACTATTTTGCCATAGCTGCGTACATCCGAACGAACTCCTAAACTTCCGTTGGGGTGATGTTTTGCTAACGTGTAGAAGTCGACTCCTTGCTGATTAAGTGCTACTGTATCGCCAACAGGGAAGTTAAAAACCACTATATCGTTTCTCTCAACTTTGCCAACACCTTTAAGTCTGTTGTATTTCCATTGCGGTTTATCTATGTATGATTTACCTCCGATAACAGGCATTGTATGTTGCGCAAGCGGAAACGAAAGAGGGGTTATGGGTGCTCTGGGGCCATAGCTTAGCTTGCTCACTGCGAGGAAATCTCCAACAAGCAAAGATTTTTCGAGAGAGGAAGTTGGTATTTGATAGTTTTGAAAGAAAAATGTGTTTATAAAATACACGGCAATTAGAGCAAACACTATTGCATCTACCCATTCCATTGTTTTTCTGAATGCAGTGTTTTTAGAATTCTTCCAAAATCCCCAAGGGATGAATTTGGTAATGTAAATATCAAGAAAAAGCAGAATTAATAGTAAAATCAAAGGAGAATTTGCCCAGAAAGAAAATAGAATTGTAAGTACTGTCCAAACTGCAAACCATAGCCAATGTCTCTTTGATGCTTGATCAAAACGTTCTTTTATTGTCATAATAATAATTAATTAGAACCTATGTTTATAAGTTGCCTAATAGATCTTGCATTCCAAGGAACCCTTGTTTATCTTTGGTAAATTCTGCTGCAAGTACAGCTCCCAAAGCAAATCCTCTACGACTTTTAGCGTCGTGTGTAATTTTGATGCTATCTACTTCAGATTCATATATGACCGTGTGGATACCCGGCACTTCTCCTTCTCGGTAGTCCTTTATTTTAATAATATCCGATTTATTCTCTACCATATCATTATATAGAGCCCAGCCATTTTTCCTTTCTATATTAGCTATAATATCTTCTACAAGAGTTATTGCTGTGCCACTTGGTGCGTCAAGCTTATGAATATGATGTGTTTCTTCCATTGCTACATCATAGGTGGGAAACTGATTCATTAGTTTAGATAAATATTTGTTGACTGCAAAAAATAAGTTAACTCCAAGACTGAAGTTTGAGGCATAGAAAAAAGTTTTCCCATTACTATTGCACTCATTCTTAATTTCATCAATATCCTCAAGCCATCCTGTAGTACCTGAAACAACCGGTACATTAGATTCAAATGCTTTCCTGTAATTGTTAAGAGCACTTTTTGGAGTTGTGAATTCAATTGCAACATCTGCACTTTTGAATTCTGGAGAATGGAACTTGTCATTCTCATCAATATCTACTATACAAACAATCTTGTGTCCCCTTTCCAGAGCCACCTTTTCTATTTCCTGGCCCATTTTACCATAACCTATAAGCGCTATATTCATAAGATTCAATCTATCTTAATATCAACTATATAATTTTTGAAAACAAAAGTACAATAAATGGATGAGTTCTCAAAGCCAGCCTTTTTCTTTGTACCAGTCAATTGTTTTGATTACACCATCCTTTAATTTGTATCTTGGCTTGAAGTCAATGTCCATTTGTAATGGAGAGATATCGCACGACCAATTACGCTGTTTCATAATTCGGTATTTGTCGCTATTAAATGTAGATACTCTACCAAGCATTGCTGCAATTTTTTCACTTATAAATGCAGCAGGTCTCACCCAGAATAAAGGAACTTTAATGTTCAGGATGTGTTTCTTTTTGAGAGCCTCCATTACTATACGGTTAAATTCTCTATCGGTATAGCAGTCGCCATCTGAAACAATATACTCTTTTCTTATTATTCCTTTTTCTAATAGTTTGAAAATTACATCTACTAAATCTTCACTGTATATGAATGACAGAATTTGCTTTTTGAATCCTGCACCTACGCCAAGTCCTCTTTTTACGGTTTTTATTAGAATAAGATAGTCTTTATCTCGAGGACCATAAACCCCTGTGGGACGTATTATAAGATAGGGGAAGTTATTAAGACTCTTTATCCAATTTTCTGCTTCAAGCTTGCTCTTACCGTATACAGTATTGGGATTTGGTTGGTCGTCTGTTTTAATAGGAGTGAAATTAATTTCATCACTTGCACCTATAACACTTAATGAGCTCATTAGAACAAATGCTTGTGGAATGGCATCAATTTCAATAAGACACTCTATCAACTTACGGGTTTGCAAATAGTTTACATTATAGAACTCTGATGTATGACGTGCTTTGGTGAGACCTGCAATATGAATTATATAATGAAACTTTCCATGCTTACTAATTAAATCGGTAAGTTGATTTTTCATTGTTTCGGGGTGAATGTATTGCAGGTCTATAAACCTTATACGTTCATCTTTAAGGAACTCTCTGCTGCTATTCTTTCGAATACCTGCCCAGGTTTCGAATCCCAACTCAAGTGCCTTGTCAACAGCAGTGCTGCCTATAAAACCACTTGCACCTGTAATAAGTACTCTCTTGTTATCCATTTCTTGTAATTTCTTAAGCAAAAATAGCTATATCTTCATTAATTGAAAATTAGTTTTTAAATTAAATGTATTATAAGGATTTCTCGTTT
This sequence comes from Fermentimonas sp., assembly GCA_015478775.1. GTDB lineage: Bacteria > Bacteroidota > Bacteroidia > Bacteroidales > Dysgonomonadaceae > Proteiniphilum. The sequence continues at coordinate 56,938 of JADMKP010000008.1, forward strand.
TGATACAATATTTTTATTACTTTGCGTAACTAAATATACCATTAGTTTGTTAAACTAGCAATTGGATTCAAAATATTAAGTATTATGAGTAAAAAAACCAGCCAATCGGAAACCCTGGCTAAACCAAAGAAGAAAGATTTAACCCTATCTGTTACAGATTTCCTAAAAGAAAATATAGATAAGCAATTTAATTATAAGCAGATTGCTGCAGCAATTGATGTGCGCGGCGAAGAGGGTAAAAGGATACTTGTGAAAGTTCTTGATAAACTACGTGATGAAGAGGTGCTGCTTGAGTCTTCTCGAGGAAGATACCGAATCAATAATAGGGGATTGATGCTAGACGGTAGGTTTGAGAGAAGGAGTAATGGTAAAAATTTCTTTGTACCGGATGACGATGGTAATATTATTTATATACCAGAACGTAATAGTATGCATGCTATGAATGGCGACCGAGTGAGGGTGCAGTTGCTTGCTAAGAGAAAAAGGGTAGAATCAGAGGGAACAGTTGTTGAGATTCTTGAGCATAAGCAAACTCGTTTTGTTGGAGTATTAGAGGTGCAGAAACATTTTGCATTTTTGGTAATGGATAGCAAGTTTTTATCTAATGATATTTTTATACCAAAAGAAGATCTTTTAGGCGCACAGCATGGTGACAAGGTAGTTGTAGAGATTGTAGAGTGGCCGGCAAAAGCAAACAATCCGGTAGGTAAAGTTATTAATGTACTTGGAAAACCTGGAGATAATGACACCGAGATGCATGCTATACTTGCACAATATGACTTGCCATACAGCTATCCTGAGAATGTGAGTAAAATGGCCGATTTGATATCTGATACGATAGATGCCAAAGAGATTGCAAAACGTGAGGACTTTAGGGATGTGTTTACATTTACTATTGACCCTAAGGATGCAAAAGATTTTGACGATGCTTTTTCATTTAAAGAATTGTCGCCAAACTTATGGGAGGTTGGTGTACATATTGCTGATGTAACACATTATGTGAGACCTGGTGATTTGATTGACAAAGAGGCTGAAAACCGGGCAACATCAATTTATCTTGTAGATCGTACAATTCCTATGCTGCCCGAGAGGTTGAGCAATTTCATCTGTTCTTTAAGGCCAAATGAAGAGAAACTGTGTTTTTCAGTAATTTTTAAAATGAATGAGAAGGCAGAGATTAAAGATTTTAGAATTACGCGCGCAGTTATTAAATCTGACAGCCGACTTGCTTATGAGGATGCTCAAACAATTATTGAAACTGGCAAAGGCGATTTTTCTAAAGAAATTCTTATATTAAATTCACTTGCTAAGCAGTTGAGGGAGAAAAGATTTGCCAATGGGGCTATTAATTTCGACCGATATGAAGTGAAGTTTAATTTGGATGAAAAAGGTAAACCGCTTGGGGTTTATTTTGTTGAAGGAAAAGAGTCTAATCATCTGATTGAGGAGTTTATGCTTCTGGCTAACAGAACTGTTGCAGAGGTTATAGGCAAGGTTCCTAAAGGTAAAAAGGCTAAATCTTTTGTATATAGGATTCATGATGTTCCTGATCCGGAAAAACTGGATAATTTTAATCAATTTATTCTGCGGTTTGGGCACAAAATGAAAACTTCGGGTAGTAAGGCTGATGTTGCAAAGAGTTTGAACTCGATATTAGATAAAGTGCAGGGCCGACCGGAAGAGAATTTGATTGAAACAATTGCTATACGCACCATGTCGAAGGCAATTTACTCTACTAACAATGTCGGTCATTATGGTTTGGCATTTGAATATTATACTCACTTTACTTCTCCCATAAGAAGGTATCCCGATATGCTTGTACATAGATTGCTTGAACGGTATTTAGATGGTGGTAAAAGTGTTGATCAGGCATCGTTGGAGGGTGAGTGCAAGCATAGCTCAGACATGGAACAAATAGCTTCTAATGCAGAGCGTGATTCTATAAAGTACAAGCAGGTTGAGTTTATGTCGGATAAGGTCGGAAAAGTTTATGACGGCGTTATTTCGGGTGTCACAGAATGGGGGTTATATATTGAAATTAACGAGAATAAGTGTGAAGGAATGATTCCTATGAGAGAACTTGATGATGATTTCTATGAGTTCGATGAGAAGAATTACAGGCTTGTTGGGCGTCGCACAAATAGGGAGTATAGATTAGGTCAAACTGTTGCTATTCAGGTAGCAAGAGCTAATCTTGAAAGAAGGCAGCTGGATTTTGTTTTCGCTAATTAAAATAGCTTCTTGAATATAGATGTTTTTGAAAAGGCGTGCTGAAAGAATACTGGACCCACGAACTCATTCTTTTTCCATTCATTTTGATTGTTGAGGAAATTGAATTCCGATAGGTAGTAACTCCTATCGGAATTATCTACAATTAGATAGCCTCCCTTTTTAATATGTGGTATTGCTCGTTTTATACAAGCATTCCTTACTCGTCCATCTACAACTATTATATCAAAATGGTTGTTATTGTACTGATCTATAGCTTTTACATATTTTTCATAAGAGAGTCCAGAAGATTTTAGTTCTTTAGATACAAAATCATCAGCATTTTCAGGGTTTAAATTAAAGAAATTGTCAATTCTTTCTCCTTCTATTTCTTGTAATGTTACATTCTCTATATCTAGCTTATTAAGTTTTTCCTTTAGAATTTTACTCCACTCTTTATCATGTTCAATAGTAATAACATGTTTACATCGAGTTGCTAAAAAAAGAGTTGAGCCTCCCGATCCCCATTCAAATACATTCTTTTCTGCAGAGGTTATTTCTTTTAAAAAATCAATGGCATCATATGTCATCCAAGGTAAGCCCAGACTCAGTGTGGTTTTACCTGAATGCATATCGCTATACCATCTTTTATAATGCTTTATATGTTTAAGTGTTTTGTTATCGAAAGCAAACTGCAATGCAAACTTGATGTATAATAGTAACTGTTTCATTTATTTGTTTTTTCGTTTAGTAAACCACACTTCTATTTCTTTTATCATTTCCAGCTTTAATAGTTTACATGTTGTAATATAAAGAGATGTGATAATCCAAATGTTGATTGTTATATATAGTATGGGTGGATTAATATTTTTTGTAGTAAAATATGAAATAGAACTGCATAGTAATGCAATAAGCATATAAGGCATTGTATCTTTCAGAAAATTTAAAAGATTGTATTTAACTAGTTTGGAAGATAATATAACAGAGATAAGTAGCGTTGCCAATATATATAGGACCCAGCTAGTAGCTAATGCCATTAATCCTTTAGGTAAAAGAATGATTATAAGGGCAATTAGAAGCAGGGCCTTAAGGATTTCTACTCCAAGAAAATAGGCCGACCTCTCTTTGGCAATAAAAAGTTCATTAAAAATGAAGACAAAAGGTGAAACCATGCCAGCCAGAGTGAGTGCTTGGAAAAATGGAACTGAAGAAAGCCATTTTTCTTTAAAGAAAAGGTAAAATATGGGTTCTGCTAATAAAATCATGATAAAGCCTAGAGGGAATGCTATAAATGATATAGATTTTATCATCTTACTTATCACTCTCTTCATTCTCTCACTTTCATTATTTATTTCTGAAAGAATAAGCATAGCTACGGAGCGGAATGTATTAGAAATTGCGAGAAAGGGTATTTCCTGATATTTCTTTGCTTGGTTAAAGTAGGCTACTTGGCTCATTGGATAAAACAGAGCAATTAAACTAGGATAAATATTATTCCCAATTGTGGCTATTGTATTCGTTAAAAGTAGTTTACTGCTGAATGAGAAAAATGATTTTAAACTACTGAAGCTGAAATTAAGCTTAGGTTGCCATTTCGAGTAAATCCAAAGGAAAATTGTGCGGAATAGTGTGTAAACTAATGTTTGTGCAACCAGAGCCCAAACACCATAACTATATAATGCCATTACAACAGCGATAATATTTGCAATAAGCAAAGCTGTAATATTTATTTTAGAGAGACCTTTGAAATCGGCATTTTTAGTCAAAATTGTTTGTTGTATTAGTCCCAGTCCATTTAATACAATCGATATGAAAACTATTCTGGCAATAAGTGTAATTTCAGACGAATGAAATAATTGACCTAGTAATGGAGCAGAAATAAATAATAAGGAATAAAGTATAACGCTAAATATAACATTGAATATGAAAACAGTGGAGTAGTCTTTGTTTGTAAGGTTTTGTCTGTTTAGCAATGCCCTGCCAAATCCACTGTCGATAAGAATAGATGAAAACGCAATAAAAAAAGCAAGTGAACCAATTTTTCCATAATCTTCAGTTGCAACTATATTCATTAATATGAGCATACTCAAAAAATTGAGTAACTGCTGCCCAAATTTATCAATGAAACTCCAGAATAGCGATAGGATTGTTTTATTTTTTAATGATGGTTCCGTCATGGGAGCACTCATGTTGCATGTTATTACTGCAAAATTAGACATTTTTTTTATACTTTTGATCTAAGAGAAGACTTTGCCAAGTTTAATGTTAGAAAATGACTTTTTCTGAAGAAATAAAAAAAGAGGCATTAAAATTAGGATTTGATGCTTGTGGAATTTCTCCCGTTAACAACAGCGGCGAGGAGGAGCGCTATATGAAATGGATAGAAGATAATTGGCATGCAGATATGCATTATATGGCTCGAAATATTGACAAGAGAGTTGATCCCAGATTATTGGTGGAAGGTGCTAAATCAATTATATCAGTGGCGCTTAATTATTATCCTCATAAAAAACAGGCTTCTCATGCGCCTCAGTTTGCATATTATGCGTATGGCAAGGATTATCATGATGTTATAAGAGAAAAACTTAGAAAGCTATTTAGATTTATATCAGATCGCCAACCGGATTTAACAGGGAGATATTTTTCTGATTCTGCTCCTGTTTTAGAGCGTTTTTGGGCTGCACAAGCAGGTATAGGTTTTGTTGGTAAGAATAGTTTGTTGATTATTCCTGGTAAAGGTTCTTTTTTCTTTTTAGGTGAACTTATCGTTGATGTCGAATTAGAATATGATAGTCCCATAAATGAGAATTGCGGGAGTTGTACTCGCTGTCTTGATGGTTGTCCCACAAGTGCCATAGAAGAACCCTACAGGGTAAATGCAAATAAATGTATATCATACCAGACAATTGAGAATAGGGGAGAAATATCAAGTTTTGTTGCTCCAAGGCTTAAAAACTATGTTTTTGGGTGTGACATTTGTCAGAAGGTGTGTCCGTGGAATAGGGCGTCTAACCCTCATAATACCATAGAGTTTATGCCTAGTGATAGTTTTATGAACCTCGATTTAAAGAAAATGCTGGAAATGAATGAAGAGGAGTATCGTGAAACTTTTAGAGGCTCTGCGGTAAAAAGGACAAAGTTTACAGGATTAAAACGCAATGTAATTGCTGTTTCTAAAACTCGTAAAAAATAGCTATTTTTGTATCCATATAGATGGAAGATAATTTCGATATTCATAGTAACTTCAATTTTCAAGACACTGAACGTGATTTTGAGAATAGCCTTAGGCCTTTAACTTTTAATGGTTTTAAAGGTCAGGGTAAAGTTGTTGAGAACCTTAAGGTTTTTGTAAGTGCTGCACGTTTAAGAAGTGAATCTCTTGATCACGTATTGTTACATGGTCCCCCGGGATTAGGTAAGACAACACTTGCTAATATTATAGCTAACGAGCTGGGAGTAGGTTTTAAGGTTACCTCTGGTCCTGTACTTGATAAACCGGGTGATCTTGCCGGTTTGCTAACTTCATTAGAACCTAAAGACCTTCTTTTTATTGATGAGATACATAGATTATCTCCTATAGTTGAGGAGTATTTATATAGTGCCATGGAAGATTATCGGATAGATATACTAATAGATAAAGGTCCAAGCGCACGATCCATACAAATTGATCTTAACCCTTTTACTCTTGTAGGTGCAACAACCAGAAGTGGATTACTGACTAGTCCCTTGCGCGCACGATTTGGTATTAATATGCACCTCGAATACTATGATATTCATACTCTCAAAGGTATCGTAATTCGTTCTTCAGATATTCTTAATGTCGAGTGCGATGAAGATGCAGCCTATGAGATTGCATCAAGAAGTAGGGGTACACCACGTGTTGCAAACGCTTTGCTAAGAAGGGTGAGAGACTTTGCCCAAGTAAAAGGTAATGGCAAAATAGATAAAGCTATATCTACATATGCACTTGAGGCATTAAATATTGATAAACATGGACTGGATGAGGTAGATAATAAGATTCTATTAACTATCATTGATAAATTTAACGGTGGTCCGGTAGGAATATCCACAATTGCAACTGCTGTTAGCGATGATATTGGTACTATAGAAGAGGTATATGAGCCTTTTTTAATTAAGGAAGGATTTATTAAACGTACTCCCAGAGGTAGAGAGGTTACAGATTTGGCTTATCGTCACCTGGGCAGAAAAAGGAACAGTGAGCAAGGTTTATTATTTTAGAACTTTAATTCCTTCTAAAATAGAAATACCCCAAGAAAGTAAGTTTATTATTTCTTGGGGTATTTTTTATGTTTAAAATATAGATACTTCAGAGGTCGCTGAATATTAGTTCAAGTTGTAAACTTCCTTGCCTTTTATCCAGTATTGCTGCAGTTGGCCACATCTGGTTATGTATTGAAATTAATTCTTGACCAGATGAATTGTAGCTTTGTTGTATCGTAGTAAATGTTGCGTCCACCGGTATAAGGTAATAAGTTAAATCATAAGGTTCTCCTTCAAATATACTATTGTAATAGTTGATCATTGTTGAGATGTTATTGAACTTATATGAAAAGGTACTGGCGTCAAAAGGTTCAGAGAGAAAGCTGGTTACATTATCTCTTAACCTGCGATTTTCAAAGAAGCCGTCGAGTGAATCTTTATTTACTAATAAGAGGTAGTTAGGTGGATTAATTTTCACTTTTACATTTTCAGTTGCATCGGGTAATGCGTAAACTGTGAAGTTTACCAGATTTAATGCTTTTGACTGGAGACTTTCGTGTATGTCAGAGACTGGGAATGTAATTTCTGTATTTACTCCTGCAGGACTCTTTACATAGGTATGCGTTAAACTTTCTGCTAAAAGATCTTCATTATTACTCTTTATGTGCTTAATCTGTCTAACTTCAGGAGTATTGTTGAGCCTGAAGGCTGTATTTCTAATTGTATCTTGTTTTTGCGATGATCCTTTTGCATCCAGATAGTGATAATAAACATAAAGGGAAGTCAAATCAACATTTATAATTGTACTATTACCGAAAGTGGTTGTGAAGTATAGTCCTGGAAAAAACTCTCTGAAGCTATCAGTATTGGATAATTTACCATGATTTGGTTTTAGATACTCTTCAAGAAGTTTATCTCCGATTGCTTTGGGCAAGTCAACATTTATTAGATACTCTTTGTATGTAACTGTAGTATAGTTGTCAGTTGTGTAAGATTGCATTCTAAAGGTAGAATTGCTCCCTGTAAAAGATTGAACGCCTATAGGGGAAGACATGTCTGAATATTCTGTAGGTTCAATGTTTGTATAGTCATTAGTACCCTTAAGGCTTTTATTAACTTCATAAACCGACAGTCCCATAGGTGCAATGGAGTCTCCCATCATGGTGGTATATGAAAGTACTGCTTTAACGGAATCAATAATTGCTCCGGTTTTAAACTCAGCACCTGTAGGGAGATAAAACTCAGCAATGTATTCTGACTTGATGGAACCAAAAATAGGGTCGCTGTATTCCCCCAAAACAGGGAATTTAGTCCTGGCATACATCGAATCAACCTTAACTGTACGAGCTTGAAGCTGTAGCGTATCTACCCCTACTACAAGCCTGTCCTGACCAGGTTGAATCGATAATCCCATCTGATCGAGAGTGTCATTACAAGAAAATATAAATATTGCGAGAAAGGTTACAGCAATTACCTTATATAAAGATTTGAGCTTCATTAGTTTCAAAATTTGTTTCAACAGCGCAAATATCCAAAAAAATAATGTGATATGAAAACTTAAAAAAGCTTTCTTCAAATTTTTAATGATAATTGTGTATAGGAAAAGATAAAAATTGAATTAAGTTAAGAATGAGTTGTACTTAAATCAAATTTTATTGTATAATATTTCCATATCTTCTGCCAGTTTATCTATATCTGATTGGAAAGGGATGAGCTCAATTTCTTTGTCCTGAGCATATTTTACTATTTCAGAGTCTACTTTTTCGCTTCCTAGAACTACACCATCTGAGAAGTCTATAGCTAGTTTCATTAAATTAGTGTAATCCATTGGCCCCCTGTCTTTTATTAGCTCTATTTCAGTGTCACCAATTCCTTCAAAACGAAGTTTTTCGGCTACTTTTTGGTTAAAGGGTTTGTTAAATGACTCATCATAAAGCGAATAAACAACTTTTGCATTCTTAAAGCAAGGATCGTCGACATAACCTTTTTTTACGAACAGAGGTACTAGTGCGCTAAACCAGCCATGGCAATGAATAATATCTGGTACCCAACGCAGTTTTTTGATGGTTTCCATAACTCCTCTAATAAAAAAGATGCTACGCTCATCATTATCGTCGTACTCCTCATTTTTATTGTCAACCAGAGTCTCCCTGTTTTGGAAGTAGTCTTCGTTGTCTATAAAATATACCTGCATGCGGGCAGCTTGAATCGAAGCGACCTTTATAATCAACGAATTGTCAGAGTCATCAATTATCAGGTTCATACCCGATAGGCGAATAACTTCGTGTAATTGATTTCTGCGTTCGTTTATACTCCCAAATTTTGGCATAAATGCACGTATCTCCATCCCTTTCTCTTGGATAGCTTGTGGCAAATAGCGTGAAGTGTTTGAAATTTGTGTTTCATCTACATATGGGTAGATTTCCTGAGAAATGTATAAAATCTTTTTTTGAGACATGAATCTAATAATCTTTAGTTTACTACAAAGATAATAAAAAAAATCCACATAATTACAAAATTAAAAGGAGGTTAATTTATAACAGGTTGATATTTAGGAACGTGAGCCCTTAATGTAAGCTGTTATTGAGTGAAATAATGCAAATATCTTCAATATGTGGTAAATATTTTGTTGCTTTGTACAGTAAAATAAGATAGATGGAAATTATAAAGACTGTAGCTGAGTTAAAGGATAGACTTAATGATTATCGTAAAGGCGGCAAATCTGTAGGTTTTGTGCCTACTATGGGGGCATTACACAAAGGACATGGTGAACTTGTTAATTATTCTGTGAAAGAGAATGATATAACCGTAGTAAGCATATTTGTGAATCCAACACAGTTTAATAATTCCAATGACTTAAACCTATATCCGCGTACTCCTGAAAGGGATTACGATCTTCTAGAGGCTCTTAGAACTGATATAATATTCACTCCATCTGTTAATGAAATTTACCCTGTGCCTGACAAACGAGTGTTTGATTTTGGAAGACTTGATAAAGTTCTGGAAGGTGAGTATAGGGCTGGTCATTTTAATGGGGTAGCACAAGTTGTGAGTAAACTTTTTAGTTTTGTAATGCCCGATAAAGCCTATTTTGGTGAAAAGGATTTTCAACAACTTGCTATAATAAGACAAATGGTTAAGCAGTTAGATCTGAAAGTGGAGATAATTGGCATTCCCATTGTAAGAGAAGAAAGTGGCTTGGCAATGAGCAGCAGGAATCAACGTCTTACTGAAGATGAAAAGGTGACAGTCTCGGCTATTTATCGTGTACTTAAGGAGAGCACATATATGATAAATGAATATTCACCAGAAATAATTACAAACCGAGTTGTTGGAGAGTTAAATAGTATTCCCGGACTACATGTTGAGTACTTTTCTATCGTCAATGGTGATAGTCTCGAAACTGTTTCAACCTGGGATAGCACCGAGAGTATTTTTGGCTGCATAGCGGTTTATTGTGGAGAAGTTAGATTAATTGATAATATAAGATATAAATAACATCATATGTTAATTGAATTATTAAAATCAAAAATACATAGAGCAACGGTAACTGATGCTAATCTTAACTATGAAGGTAGTATTACTATTGATATGGATTTGGTTGATGCTGCAAAGCTAATTGTGAATGAAAAAGTTGCAATAGTAAATAATAATAATGGAGAACGATTTGAAACCTACGTTATTCCCGGAGAGAGAGGCACAGGTATTGTTTGTTTAAATGGTGCAGCTGCTCGCAAAGTTCAAAGGGGTGACATTATCATTATTATGAGTTATGCCATGATGACACCCGAGGAGGCTTCGACCTTTGCGCCAACGGTTATAAACCTCACGGACAGTAGTAATCAAATAAAAAAATAATAGTATAAATTTTATAATAACCGTCAATAGATAAAGCAATTGACGGTTTTTAATGAATAGAGGTGTATTCAAATAAGCATATTACTAAAATAAGTGCGCCTATCTTCCTAAGTCTGCTGGCTCAAAACCTTATTCAGGTTGTAGATACGGCTTTTCTAGGAAGGGTAGGAGAGGTTGAGCTGGGTGCCTCTGCATTAGCCGGAATAATCTATATTGTCATTTATACGTTTGGCTTTGGATTTAGTATGGGAAGTCAGATCCTTATAGGAAGACGAAATGGAGAGAAAAATTACAATCAGATAGGTGATATAGTAGTTCAGGGAGCTCTTTTTCTGTTTTTGCCTTCCTTATTATTGATTCCTTTTTTAAGATACGGATCTGTACAATGGTTGCCTGCAATATTTGAATCTGCCGAAGTGGGGAGGGCAGTAGCCGAATATCTTGAATGGCGTGTATTTGGATTAGTCTTTGCTTTTATAAATCTAATGTTCCGTGCTTTTTTTATAGGCATAGCCCGTACTAAGATTCTTACACTTAACGCTGTGATAATGGGTTTAGTGAATGTATTCTTTGATTACGGACTCATATTTGGAAACCTAGGAATGCCTGAGCTAGGAATTGGAGGTGCCGCAATTGCATCTGTAATTGCTGAGTTTGCCTCTACATTGTTCTTTTTATTTTATTTAAAGAAAAAAGTAGACCTCAATAAATATGGATTCACCAAAATAAGATTTCAGTTTGATGTAATCAAAAAAACACTTAACATCTCAATCTTTATGATGATACAGTATCTTTTCTCTGTATCAACTTGGTTACTATTCTTTCTTTTTATAGAAAACTATATGGGCGAGAGGTCGTTGGCTGTCACCAATGTTGTAAGAAGTCTTTATACAGTTGTTACAATACCTTCACATGCGATAGGATCTGCTACTAGCACATTAGTAAGTAATACTATTGGAGCAGGTAAACAGAGTGAGGTGCTGCAACTTATAAAACGTTTAACCTTAATAAGTCTTGGAGTTATGGTGATAATGATGCTAATTATTGGTGTATTACCAAGACTAGTGGTCCATATATATACCGATGATCCTCTATTGATTAATGAGATTATAGCTCCTCTTTATGTGATGCTATCCTCATTGCCTCTTTATAGTATTGGTACTGTGTTATTCAGCTCTATTTCAGGCACAGGTAATACCCGGTCGGCACTGAAAATAGAAATTATATCATTAATTTTTTACGTCACTTACATGTGGTTTATAATTGTGTACCTGCGTTCGTCGGTTGCACTTGCTTGGACTACTGAGCATGTCTACTGGTTTTTACTTACAATTATACCGTTTTTCTATCTCAGAAAGGGAAAATGGAAAGAGAAGAAGATTTAGTTTTTTCTTATCTTTATGCTTTATATTTCAATAAAATAATAGCATATGAAATCAGCTGAAGAAAAAATAGAGTTGTTACGTAAACAATTGCATCAACATAATTACAATTATTACGTTTTGTCTCAACCTGTTATTTCTGACTATGAATTTGATAAGTTGATGCACGAATTGCTAGAATTAGAAGAACAATACCCAAATCTTCAAGATCCTAATTCGCCAACTGTAAGAGTGGGTAGTGATATTTCTAATGATTTTGATCAGATAAGCCATCATTATCCAATGCTTTCATTGCAAAACACATACTCTGAAGCTGAAGTTGCTGATTTTTATAATAGAGTAAAAAAGAGCTTAAAAGAAGATTTTGAAATTGTATGTGAGCTTAAATATGATGGTACCTCAATATCTCTTATTTATGAAGAGGGGAAACTAAAAAGGGCAGTTACTCGTGGCGATGGACGAAGAGGGGATGATGTAACTCAGAATGTGAGAACTATAAGGAATGTACCTCTATTATTAAAAGGAGAAAACATTCCCGAATATCTAGAGTTGAGAGGTGAGATCCTTTTGCCTTGGAGCTCTTTTGATGCAATCAATAAAGAAAGAGAAGAACAAGAAGAAGCTCCTTTTGCTAATCCTAGAAATGCTGCTTCTGGGACTTTAAAATTGCTGAATTCAAGAGTAGTAGCTTCAAGACGACTTGAATCGTATATATATAATATGCTTGGTGAAGAGTTGCCCACAAATAGTCACTACGATAATTTAACAATTGCCAGAAGTTGGGGTTTAAATGTTTCTGATACTTTAAAAAGATGTACCTCGTTAGATGAGGTATTCGAGTTTATAAATTATTGGAATTTAGAGAGAAAGAATTTGCCTGTTACAACGGATGGCATAGTAATTAAAGTAGACTCTTTAATTCAGCAACGAAACCTCGGTAATACCTCAAAATTCCCTAGATGGTCTATAGCTTATAAATTCAATGCCGAGCAAGCTATAACACGACTTGAGTCTGTAGCCTATCAGGTAGGACGAACAGGTGCAATAACTCCGGTTGCCAATCTTGAGCCTGTTCTCCTTTCTGGAACCACTGTAAGACGTGCGTCACTTTATAACGAAGATGCAATTAATTCGCTAGATCTGCATATAGGTGATATGGTTTATGTTGAAAAAGGTGGCGAAATCATACCCAAAATAACAGCCGTTGATATAGATGCCAGAGAGCAAAGTTTGATGTTAGGTGATAAGGTGCGCTTTGCAAATATATGTCCCGATTGTGGAGCAAAATTGATAAGAAATGAAGATGAAGCTGCCCATTATTGTCCAAATAGTGAAGGATGCCCCACGCAGATAAAAGGACGCATAGAGCATTTTGTAACTCGTAAAGCAATGAATATAACAATTGGACCCGAAAGTATTAATTTGCTTTTTGATAAAGGGCTCATAAATGATGCTGCCGATTTATATCAATTGAAATTAGAGGATCTGGTTAACCTGGATAGATGGGGTGAAACAAGCGCCAAAAATCTTCTACAAAGTATAGAGAAATCTAAATCTGTTTCATATGAAAGAGTCCTTCATGCTATAGGGATTCGTTACGTGGGTGAAACAGTGGCTCAAAAATTAGCACATGCTTTCCCAAATATTGAATTGTTATCAAAGGCAACTTTTGAGCAACTCACTTCAGTGGAAGAGATAGGTGATAGAATTGCCAATAGCTTACTGGACTATTTCAGCAATACAAAATTTAAAGAGTTTATAGATCGTTTGAAAATGCACGGAGTTCAATTTGAACTAAGTGATGATTTAATAGCTTCCATGAGCGACAAGCTAGAAGGTATGACATTTGTCATAAGTGGCACTTTTAATCTTCATTCTCGTGATGAGTATAAAGAAATGATTTTGAAAAATGGAGGTAAAAATAGTGGCTCAGTTTCTAAAAAGACAGATTTTATACTTGCCGGTAATAACATGGGGCCAACAAAACTTGAGAAAGCTAATAAACTAGGTATTAAAGTAATAGATGAAATTGCGTTCCTTGAGATGCTGAGTTGAAAAATAACTCGAAAAAGTCTATCTTTGTGAAAAGTTAAATTCACTATTATTTTATGACAGTTACACTGATTGTTCTGATTGCCACAGCAGGACTGATGGTATGGGGTAAAATTCGCTCAGATATTGTTGCGCTTTGCTCATTATTGGCACTTATTATTACTGGAATATTAACACCTGATGAGGCATTAGCAGGATTCTCAAATCCTGTGGTTATAATGATTGCAGCACTCTTTATTGTGGGTGGAGCTATTTCACAGACTGGTCTTGCAAGTATGATAAGTAACAATATTCTGAAATTTGCAGGAGATAGCAATTACAAACTCTTCATCTTGGTGATGCTAGTAACTGTAATAATAGGTTTATTTGTAAGTAATACCGGTACAGTAGCCATTTTAATGCCAATTGTTATTAGTCTGGCTGCCAAAACCAAGATTAGTAGTAGCAGACTACTAATGCCAATGGCTTTTGCTAGTAGTATAGGTGGAATGATGACTCTAATTGGTACGCCTCCAACTCTAATAGTACATAATGCTTTGCAGGAAGCAGGATACGAAGGACTTCAGTTTTTTACTACTCTTCCAATTGGTTTAATACTTTTATTTTTTGGAATAATACTCCTTTGGCCATTAAGCAAAGTGTTAGATAAAAAAGGTAAAAAAGATACTTCAGGAAAAAAGAATGATGTTAAAACTCCAAATCAGTTGATGTCTGAGTATCAATTAATAGAAAATATATATAGACTAGAAATAAGTAAAAGTTCTCCATTATTAAAAGTTGATATTTCCGAGTTAGATCTAACAAAACGATATTCTATAATAATTGCCGAAATTCATACACGTAACTTTACACCTTTAGGAAAAACTATTAGTATTTCATTGCCAGAGGCAAATAGTATACTCACTTATAATGATGTGCTTTATGTAATTGGGGAGTTTAAAGATGTTGTTATATTTGCCGAAGAAAACAACCTGTCATTTCTTGATAGTCATTCAGGGGCGGAGTTTGATAAACCACATTTTGCTGGTAAATTTAAATTTGAAGAAATAGGAATGGCCGAGGTAGTTTTACTTGCAAACTCAAGATTGAATAAGAGTAGAGTTAAGAATTCAGGTTTTAGGGATAATTATAACGTAAATATATTAGGTATTCAGAGAAACGAAAAATACATAATTCAGGATGTTAAAGATGTGAGAATGCATTCAGGTGATATGCTTCTGGTTCAAGGTACATGGGAGAATATAGAAAGACTAAATAAACAAGAACCAGATGTTGTAGTGATAGGTCAACCCACAGTTGAAGCCTCAAAAGTAACAATAAGTCACAAAGCCCCTTACGCTGCTGCTATAGTGATATTGATGATCGTGACAATGGTGTTTAATTGGTTCCCACCTGTAGTATCGGTGCTCCTTGCAGCAGTTGCTTTAATATTGGGTGGTTGCTTCCGTACTGTAAGAGACGCATACAAATCAATCAATTGGGAAAGTGTTATACTGTTTGCCGGCATGATGCCTTTGGCTACTGCTATGGAAAAGACAGGTACTTCTGCATTAGTGACCGAAAGTATAGTTGGTAGTCTGGGTTCTTATGGACCATATGCGGTTTTAGGAGGTATTTTGTTTACAACTTCACTAGTTACAATGTTTATAAGTAATACCGCTACGGCAGTATTATTTGCTCCCATCGCTTTGCATGCAGCATTTTCAATGAATGTAAGTCCTTACCCCTTTCTTATAGGAGTTGCGGTAGCCGCAAGTATGTGTCTTGCAAGTCCATTTTCTACACCACCTAATGCTATGGTGATGTCGGCAGGAAGATATAGTTTTATAGATTATATTAAAGTTGGCTTACCTCTACAATTAATATATCTGATTGTGATGATTTTTGCACTAACATTATTGTTCCCTTTTTAAGGATGTTAGAAGATGATATAATTGATCAATCCTCCATTGCAAAACTATTGGACCCAATATGATGTCCATCTGCAAAGATATCAGCTTTGTAGGTTCCTGGCATTAAAAACTCTTCTATATCCCAGTACATGGTTACCGGAATCTCTTCACCCCCATATTCAACTACTCTTCTCATAGAGTAGAGTATATCGCTGTTCTCATATGTAAACTTATTATCAGAACTTTTAGAAAGAACATTTCCGTCGGGTGTCATTATTCTTATATAAATTGTTCTCTCACCCGGCTCAGCTGTAATATTACGTGTAACAGTAAAAGAAACAACAAATTGTGTACTTCTGCTAAGTCGTGATTGCTCTCGACCTCTTTCATTTACAGCTTTAGCATTTATATTCGTAGCAACCAGCTGTGCAGCTAGCGAAACTTTTTCTGACAGCTTTTCACGTTCTTGCGAAACTTGCTGAAGCGTTCTGCTTGTTCTGTTATATTGATTTGTTATTTGAGCATTCTCAGCACGTAATTCTTGATTAAGAGTATTTAATGAATCTATCTGTTGAATATACGTGCGCAAAATCTTGCGAAGTGTAGACAATTCGTCACTTAAGCGTTTTATCTCGGCTTTATCACTTGCCTGAGTCATTCTAAGTTCTTCTTGAAGTCGTAGAACTTTAGTTTGTTCATTCTGGAGTTTATATAATAGTGAATCGTTTTGTACACTGAATTTGAAACCTTCATATTGCAATGATATTGCTTCATACTCATCTTCCAGTTCTTGTTTGTCCACTACATATTGTTCTTGCATCTCTTGCATTTGTGAATTGCGCGTCACAAGAAAACCTATAAGTATGCCAGTTATGATAACTAATAATCCAATAATCGCAATAAGTTGTGGTGTTCGTTCCCTAAAGTCTATCTTCATCGTAAGTCCTTATTTTTCAATAGATGTCAAAAGTATATGTTTTCGCTCTAATACCCAATCTTTATTAACTCTTTTTGATAAATTTAAGAAATGAAATCTTTGTATAAATGAGATTTTATATGACATTAAACTCTTTAGAACTAACGTTTATTGTTAACTTTAATGTTTAATTAAATTGAGTGAAACCTTTGAACTAAACAAATCGACAAAGGGCAAATTCTAAAGAAAGTTTTTATGATATTGAGAAAGTTTATAATTGTACTTACAGTTACACTTGGTTTTGTAACTACTGCTTTTGGCGATGAAGGGATGTGGATGCTAAATCTTCTAAAACAACAAAAGCTCACAGAAATGAAGAGTATGGGTTTAGAGTTAGAGGATTATGATATTTATAATCCTGATGGTTCATCACTCAAAGATGCAGTTGTACAGTTTGGGAGGGGCTGCACAGGTGAAGTAATTTCTTCTCAAGGACTTGTTCTTACTAACCACCATTGCGGATATTCTCAAATTCAAAGTCATAGTTCTATTGAGAACAATCTACTTGATAACGGATTCTGGGCTAAGTCACTTGATGATGAATTGCCAAATCCTGGACTTACAGTAACTTTTATTGAGAAGATTGATGATGTTACAGATTATGTAAATAAGTGCCTTAAACGTGACAGTAGTGAGGACTCTTTGGGTTTTTTTTATCTATCACCAGCCTATCTTAATAAAATAGCTAAAGAAAAAGTTGGTGAGGAGTATCTTAAATCCAATTTAGGCTATGAGATTGAAATTAAGCCTTTCTTTGAAGGTAATCAGTATTATATGTTAACAAAGAAAATTTATTCTGATATAAGACTTGTTGGCACTCCGCCAAGTTCTATAGGTAAATTTGGTGCTGATACTGATAATTGGATGTGGCCAAGGCATACTGGTGACTTTTCTATATTCAGAATATACGCAGACATAGAGGGTAATCCTGCGCCGTATTCTGCAGATAATATTCCTTTAAAACCAAAGCGTTGGTTAAAGATTTCTAGTGAAGGTGTTAAAGAAGGGGATTTTGCCATGATGTTGGGATTTCCAGGAACTACTAATAAATATTATACCTCAGGTGAAGTGGCAGAAAGAAGAGATATCGATAATAGAATAAGAATTGATATGCGTGAAGTCAGGCAAAATGCCATGCTTGAAGAGATGTTGAATAATCCTGAAGTTAAGATTCAATATGCTGCCAAATATAGTGGTTCAACAAATGCATACAAAAACGCAATTGGCACTAATTGGGCAATCGATTTGAGAGATTTTGAGGGATTAAAGAAGAATGAAGAGCAAAGACTTATCAAATGGGCCCAAAATAATAAAGAGCATAATTATATTGAAGCTTTAAAAGAAATTGAGAGCATATTAAATGAACGAGCCGATTTACGTTATAGAAGCTGGATGTTAAATGAAGGTATTACTAGAGCCATAGAATTTGCTGCAGTACCTACAAAATCTTCCGACGAATTAGCTGATGCAATTGAGGCTGGTGATAGAGATCTTGAAGCTTTGTATGAAAATCTTTTAAATGATTATAATAGGTTTGCAAATAAAGATTATAATATCGAAGTAGATAAGAAAATTGCAAAAACTATGATTAGGGCATATATAAGTTTAATAGATCAGGATAAACAGCCTGTGTTCTTCAAACTAATATATACAGATTTTGATGGGGATATCGACAAGTTTATTGATTATATATTTGAAAACTCTATTTTCGGTAATAGAGAAAATATCAATCATTTTCTTGCATCAGAAACTAAATCTGCCGAAACGCTTAGAAATGACCCTATGTTTCTTTTTGTGAAATCTGTTAGAGATGAAGCTAGCGGTTTAAGCAAGAAATTATCTGCATATAATATACCTTTTGCAAAAGCACGTAAAACATATCTTAAGGGCATTCTAGAAATGGATGGTCCATATAAACATTTTCCAGATGCAAATCTTACATTGCGTTTAACCTACGGTGAAGTTAAAGGCTATAATCCTAGCGATGGTGTGACTTATAGTCACCAAACAACACTAGAAGGTGTCATTGCTAAAGAAGACTCTACTAACTGGGAGTTTGTAGTACCTGAAAAATTAAAAGAGTTGTTTCACAAAAAAGATTATGGTAATTACGAATTAGCAGAAGGTATTATGCCGGTTAATTTTATTGCCACCACTCATACAACAGGTGGTAATTCGGGCAGCCCAGTACTTAATGGTAAAGGTGAGTTAATAGGTATAAATTTCGATCGCAACTGGGAGGGAGTTGGAGGCGATATACAGTATCTTCCCGATTATCAAAGAAGCATAATTGTTGATATTCGATATGTACTTTTTATAATTGAAAAGTATGCAAATTCAACTCATTTAATTGTAGAATTAGAGCCTTAAAACACTAACTATTATGTCTAAATAGTGTTATATGTTTATGAATACCTTTGATAAATCAGAATGAAATAGTGTATCCTAACTATACTTAAAAATGAAATTAATATGATAAAAAATTTGATTAGTCTTTTTTTATTAATTGGATTATTTGCTCTGCAAATCAGCTGTGGAACAACAAAATCTTCTGTGAGCGGGGATGTTGAAAATATTTGGGGACTATGGGAAGTAAAAGCTATTCATAACAGCGACGAGGAAGGCTATAAAGAAACGCCTCATGGCATGTTTAAAATGATTATGATGGATGGCAAGTTCATGAATTTTATGTCAACTAATAAAGGAGCAATAATTACGGTAGATGGCTCATACAATTTGAAAGGTAATATTTATACCGAAAAAATTGTTAACTCATTTAACTCAACTCAGGTGGGTAAGGACAATCTTTTGCAAATTAAACTATCTAATAAGAATTTTATGTATCTGCGATGGTTTCAACCTATAGATGAATTCGGCGTAGTGCGTAATCGTTGGGTTGAGGAGATTTGGCAACGAGTTTTAATAGAAGATCTTGAAGAGAGTAATGTAGATTTACGTCAGGAGCTCAGAACTTTATTAACTGATGAAGACGCGATTAAGAAAGTTGTAAATTAATCTAACAAAAAAGGCGGTCAATTACCGCCTTTTTCACTAATTTCTACTATTCAATTTAATTTCCTATAGATGCTTAAGTGCTTCTTCCAAGTCATTCTTAATGTCATCAATATGCTCTATACCTAGTGATATACGAATCATATTAGGGTATACACCTGCTGCTATCTGCGCCTCATTTCCAAGTTGCTGATGAGTAGTACTTGCAGGATGAATTACAAGTGTTTTTGCATCACCAACATTTGCTAAATGGCTTATCATTTTTAAGTTATCTATAACCTTAGCAGTTTGATCCACATCTCCCTTAACAAAGAATGATAGAACACCTCCAAAGCCTCCATTTTTAAGATATTTCTTTGCGAGGGTATTATACTTATTACTTTCCAGTCCTGGATAATTCACTTTCTCAACCTTAGGATGATCTTCCAGCCATTTAGCAAGACTTAATGCATTCTCATTAGTGCGTTCAGAACGTAAAGACAATGTTTCAATTCCTAGAAGTAGCAAAAACGAGTTGAATGGGCTGTTAACAGGTCCCAAATCTCTTAGACCCTCAACTCGGCAACGTATAGCAAAAGCAATATTGCCAAATGGTGAATCTGATCCAAAAGTTTCCCAAAAATTAAGACCATGATATCCTTCTGAGGGGTCACTAAACATAGGATATTTTCCATTACCCCAGTTAAAGTTCCCGCCATCAATTATTACTCCACCCATAGAAGTGCCATGTCCTCCAATCCATTTAGTAGCTGAATGAATAACAACATTTGCACCCCATTCAATAGGGTTAAAAATATATCCACCCTGACCAAAGGTATTATCCACAACCAATGCTATGTCATACTTCTGAGCCACTGCTGCAATTGCCTCAAAGTCTGGTATATTGTATTCTGGATTTCCTATTGTCTCAAGGAATATAGCCTTTGTCTTCTCGTTAATAAGTGATTCAATGCTATCAACATTGTCACCTTCAGCAAAACGTACTTCAATACCCATGCGGGCAAAAGCTATTTTAAACTGATTATATGTGCCACCATACAGAAATGAAGAAGATACAATATTGTCTCCTACTGAAGCCAAATTTTGTATCGCGATTAATTGTGCAGACATTCCTGATGAGGTTGCTACTGCGGCAACACCACCTTCTAAGGCTGCCATTCTTTTTTCGAATACATCTGTAGTAGGGTTTTGTAACCTGGTGTAGATGTTTCCAAACTCTCTTAAACCAAACAAGTTAGCACCATGTTCGGCATTTTTGAAAGTGTAAGCTGTGGTTTGATAAATGGGAACTGCCCTTGCCCCAGTTAGGGGGTCTTGGTCCTGTCCTGCATGAATTTGCAATGTTTCAAAATGTTTTTTATCCATATCTATTTTAATTAGTATTCTGCAAAAATAAGATAAAAAACGAGAATATGATACTTATTTATATGTATAAGTACTAAATTAACACTTTTACTCTGCAAAAAGTCTACTTCTCGCAATCATGCACGCACCAATAACGCCTGCTTTGTTAGTGAGTTTAGATGCTACAATTTCAGAGTCTTTGTTAACAAGGTTAAGAGAATATTTTCTGATTGCACTTTTAATTGGTAACATAACAAAACCATCAGTTTCGGCAACCTGTCCACCTATCACAACTAATTCTGGATTAAAGATGTTGATTAAGCCTGAAATATATCTTCCCAATTTATTACCTACTTCTTCAATTATCTCTATACAAAGCGTGTCTTCCATATTGGTGGCTTTAATAATATCGGTTAAAGTAAGTTTGTTTAAATCTTTAACCATATTTGTTAATATGGTGCTTTCTCCATTTGCTATGCGTTCTAAAACCATTCTGTGTATAGCCAAGCCCGATGCTTCTGTTTCCAAACATCCTTTTTTACCACAATGGCATAACAGCTCGTTTTCAAAAACGGGAAAGTGCCCAAATTCACCAGAGAACCCCGATTTTCCATAATATGGTTTGCCATCAATGATTATACCCACTCCAAGCCCCCAAGAGACATTTACAAAAATAACGTTCTGTTCTCCATCAACTATACCCTTCATATATTCGCCAAATGCCATTGCACGAGTATCATTGTCGATTCCAACGTTATATTTTAATCTATTTGACAGAGTTTCACTTACTGGCCTTTCATTAAAATAAAAACTACTATAGCTATAACCGGATTCAGGATTTACTCTTCCAGAAATATTCAAATTTACATTGAATATTTTTTGTTTCCGTTCACCTGTTCTATCAATAAAGTTTTGGATATAATTGCATAATTGATCTAATGATTCAGGTGTGTTCTCATAAATATATGATATTCCGAACTGCTTTTCTACGATATTACCGGTGAAATCCATTAAAGCAATATGCAAGTGGTGTCGTGTCATGTCAACACCAACAAAATAAGCAGACGTAGGATTTAGTCCATATACAATAGGATGTCTGCCTCCAGGTGTATGTACTTTCCCAAATTCTGCAATCAGTCCTTGTTCCATTAATTCAGTAATGAATTTGGTAATTGTGGGTACACTCAAATCTAATATCTTTGACAATTCTGATATTGTATCGTTGCCTGTTGAAATAAAGTGAGTTATGATATCTTTCTTTATTTGTATGTTTTTTGGACTTTTATCGCTTTTAAAGAAAAGATTTTTTACCATGACATATGTTTTAAAGAACAAAAATAATCCTACTTATAAAAATTTATTCACTAGGATAACAAAATTACAAAAAAAATTGATTAATCAAAGATTTAGTAGTTATTCCTTCACTTAACTTAAATAAAACATATTCACCATCTTCCCCAAATTTACTTTATTGGTATTCTAAATTATCATATTCCGTTCGTCAGCTTTTTTCTTTTTCTTTTTATTTTCACAAGTATAAAACCAATTTTTTCTTTTTCTTTTTATTTCCTCAAGTACAAAACCAAATTTAATCAACTACTACAAGTAATATTTCGACTTCTAAAAAACTCGAGTAAGCAAATAAATTCGGTTGATTAAATGAAATTTATAAAACTATATTACTACATAGTTTGTTGTTTAATTAACAAATGAATGAAAAAAAACATTATTATACCAAAGTGATAAGCGTTTCATTCTAATTGGAGTTTTTTATAAATATAAACTAAAAATAGGAATAATATGAGAATGGTTATAGGTGTTATTTTAATTATTGTTGCCATATTCTTAGCCTACTTAGGCATAACTGGGTTACAGGAAAGCACATCAGCTGTAAATTTTTTGGGAATTGAATTAAGAGCCGAAGATAGTGGAGCCAAACAAGTTGCAGTTATTGAATTAGTAGGGGCTGTTGTAGCTTTTATAGGAGGAATTACTTTGCTAAGATCAAAAAATAGATAAGACTTTTGTGGTATATAATGTGATGCATTATTAACTAAAGCAATAAAGAGTATTCTTTAACGTTAAAGGAAAATGAGATTTAAGATTCATAAAGAGTACCCAGAGTCGGGATCGAACCGACAAGGACTTGCATCCATTGGTGTTTGAGACCAACGCGTCTACCAATTCCGCCATCTGGGCATTTTCTTTTTGTGGAAAAGTGAGTGCAAAAGTACACATATTTTTGGAATTACAAAATTTTTTATACTTTTTATCTTATCTTGATACTCATTTTACTATATAATTATATTGAGTAAGAATCAGAAATTTTTATTATCTTTAAAGTTGAAATTATATATCCCATAGGTATGATACATAATGGGATATATTTTTTCATTATAAAACTGATAGTTTGAAATGTTTAGAGTTCTGAATGTTCTCAAAAATATTTGATAATTTAAAAAACATATATAATATTGGTAATGAAGAAAAACAACTATTGTATAATAATGAGCGGCGGTGTAGGAAGTCGCTTCTGGCCTTTTAGCAAAGAGAATAAACCTAAACAATTTCTCGATTTCTTTGGCTCAGGCAGATCATTGCTCCAAAGTACTTATGATCGTTTTAAAAAGATAGTACCTGCAGAGAACATCTATATAGTAACTAATGATGCTTATGCAGATATGACAATAAAGCAATTGCCAGAACTTACAAACGATCAACTTCTTCTGGAGCCAATGAGAAGGAATACTGCACCCGCTATTGCATTTGCAACATTCAGAATTAAAGCTGTTAATCCTCAGGCAAATATTATAGTTGCACCTTCTGATCATTTGATTTTAAAGGAGGATGAGTTTATAGCTGATATGCAGAAAGGGCTTAATTTTGTATCAAAAAATCCTGTATTGTTAACTTTAGGTATAACTCCGAGCAGACCCGAAACTGGATATGGGTATATTCAGGTTGATAATGAAGAGAGTAGCGGCATACATAAGGTAAAAGCTTTTACTGAGAAGCCTAACCTAGAGCTAGCAACCAAATTTATAGAAAGTGGTGAGTTTGTATGGAATTCAGGTATTTTTCTTTGGAATGTAGATACCATTTTAGAAGCATTTGAAAAATATCTTCCCGATATTAGTCACAAATTTAAAGAAGGAGATAAGTTTTTTAATACTCCATCCGAGAAGAAATTTATTGACGAGAGTTTCCCTTTTTGCCCTAATGTGTCTATAGACTATGGAGTTATGGAAAAAGCGAACAATGTTTATGTTAACATCTCAAACTTCGGTTGGAGCGATTTAGGCACCTGGGGTGCACTACATGAAGTTTCAGAGAAAGATAAAAACAATAATGCCAACTTAAATTGTAAAACACTTTTTGTTGAAAGTAGCGATAATATTGTTGCTATGAACGAAGATAAACTTGTAGTATTACAAGGTCTTAAAGATTATATTGTAGCAGAGTCTGATAATGTTCTTCTTATTTGTAAAAAGAGTGAAGAGCAACGGATAAAGCAATTTGTTACTGACGTGAAATTTAGTTTTGGCGATGAGTTTGTTTAATTCATCGGAAACGGATTAGTAATAGTGACTTGTCTAAAACAAGAAAGAGTCCGGTGTTCAACGCCGGACTCTTTCTTTTCATATGAGTTTGACTTTTTTTCTTTTTATTTAATCTGTATATTTAATAACCCACATATTAAATGAATTAGGCTCAACTTCTAAATCTAATTTTGTGCCATCAATAGTTTTTGAAACTGTCTTAGGAATAATAGTTTTGGGGTTATCAAGACTGTTCTCAAGATCTTTTGCTCCAGTAAGAACTGTAAATTCAAGAGCAGGTTGAATTCTCATTTTTCTTTTTATTCCCTCCAGGCTGATATTAATGTTTTTAATATCTTCAGATGCATTGCTCAATTTAATAATTATTTCCTTTTTATCGGTATCTACTACAGATGAGGCATATAAACCTTCCTGACCTATAAGCGGCTTCTTGTTCCATGTAATTGGTAAAACATTTGTACCACTATTATGTGCGTATAATTTTTGTACGTAATAGTTAGGTGTACGTGCAACACGCAGATTGTCAAACCAAATCAAATCGGGGCGCCACTGCCATGCATCAACGTGTGCCAAAAGGGGTGCATATGTAGCCATATGTACTATATCTGCATTTCTTTCCAATCCAGTCATAAATGCAGCTTCAGTTAAAGCAGATTCTAGGTTGTTTTTCCTGTTATTGTGGTGACTGGCATATTCTCCTGCAAATACTTTTGGCCCTTTTCTGTCATACGAGTCATAACGATCTGCTTGATTAAGGAACCATTCTGGTGAGCGATAGTAATGCTCATCTACCAAATCTACTTTTAATCTTTTCATCTCGGGCCATAAGTATTCAAAATCTTTTCCTTCGGCTTGAGGGCCTGAGCTCCCAACAATTTTAATTTCAGGATATTTTGATCGAATAGCTTCAATAAATTTTTCTAGTCTTGCAGGATATTCTGGTCCCCACTGTTCGTTACCTATACCGATAAACTTCATATTAAATGGTTCGGGATGGCCCATTTCGGCTCTAATTTTTCCCCACTCAGTAGTAATATCACCATTTGCAAATTCAATTAAATCTAATGCATCTTGAATGTAGTCACCTAACTCTCCAACAGGTACATGACAATGTTCTCCATCGTTCTGATATTGACAAGCAAGTCCCGCGTTTACAACCGGAAGTGGCTCCGCTCCTAAATCTTCTGAAAGAAGAAAGAGTTCATAGAAGCCCATGCCGTAAGTTTGGAAATAATCAGGAAAAAGTCGGTTGTCAAAAGTATAATGCCATCTGTTTTCATTTAAAGGGCGATTTTCAACTTGTCCAATCGATTTCTTCCAATCGTAGCGTGTTTCCAAATCAGTTCCTTCAACTATACATCCTCCGGGGAATCGGAATAACCCAGGGTTTAACTCGTTAAGAGCATCAACAAGGTCACGTCGTAGACCGTTCTCCCTTCCTTTCCATGTATCGGTAGGAAAAAGTGAAATGTGCTCTAGGTCGAGTGAACCTGCTGATTTAAGAAATATACGTAATGATGCTTTCTCTTCTACTTTAGGGGAAGTTAAAACAACCTCATATTTTTTCCATTCACTGGATGTGATTTCCAATTCCTTTCTTTCAAAAGGGTTGTTTTCAGCATCAATAAACTCAATACGAATTTTCTGAGCTGTATTACTGTCTACAGTTCTTGCCCACACAGAAAAGCGATAAGTTGCATCTTTTTTAAGTCCTATGCCTATAAATCCCTCATTCTCAAGTCCAGTATGCTTATGATCATGACCTGCGCCACTTAAACGAACATAGTTTGGATTTCTGTCAAAAGGTCCGTCCTCATTTTTTACGCTTACGTTTCCGAAAGTTGTCCATCCCATTAATGATTGTGGAAAGTCAAACGAGCGGTTTTTTATAAGTTCCGCATACAGTCCACCGTCTGCACCGAAGTTAATATCTTCGAAAAACAATCCATACATATAAGGCTGAACTTTAGCTCCAACTTTATTTACATTAACAACCAATTCATAATTCTGTTGTTGTGCAAAAATGCTAAGTGAAATACTAGCAAGTACAAAAATCATTAAATACTTCTTCATACTGTTTTTTAGTTTAAAAGGTGTGTGTGTCGTCCTGATTTTAATTTACATTTAGTGTAAACCTATTTCAGGACTAGACAGTGTTACATATATAATGCCTGTACCTTGTTCGTACCTGGCTCTTATGTTGCTCGTATAATGTTCGTATATAACCCTTTTATATAAGACTAATATAAGACTAATATAAGACTAATATAAGACTAATATAAAAATTATGTAATGGTTTTATAAGGATTATATAAATGTCGGGTTTGAGTATTTTAAAGGGTTATGTCTTTTTAAGGTGTTGGAACAATTGGCTTAATGCTACCATCTGCATTAAATTCCATTCTATCCATACAAACCTCTCTGTGAAATCCGGCTGACTCCCCCCATTTTATACCTTCGGGACGGAAGAATCTATGATAAACAATATACCACTCGTCCTTACCCTCAACTTTTAGAGTAGAATTATGTCCGGTACCAAAAATGCCATTTTCAGAACTTTTTGTCAGAATAAGGTTGTTCTTTGGAATATTAAGAGGACCAGTGGGTGAATCAGATGTTGCATATCTAACTCTGTAATCTTCACTGCGTGTATCATTTTCAGACCAAAGGAAATAATAAATTCCCGCTCTATAGAAAAGGTGAATTGCCTCACGGAATGTTCCATCTGCTGGAGTCATTACTTTTATTGTATTGTCCTTTAATGATATCATATCCTCGTTTAATTCTGCCAAAGCCATGTAACCATTACCCCAGTAAAGATAATTTTTACCTGATACAGGATCATAGAATGCATCGGGGTCTATCTCTTGCCCACCCTTAATTCCTTCAGGTTTAAATTCGATAAGAGGTTGTCCTTTGTCTACAAAAGGACCCGTTGGATCATCTGCGACAGCTACACCAATTTTTTGAGCTGCTGTAAAATAATAGTAATACTTAAAATCGTTACCTACTTTTTTCTCAATAATACATGGTGCCCATGCATTTCTGTTAGCCCATGATACATCCTTTTGCAAGTCTAAAATAACTCCTTCATCTTTCCAGTCGACAAGATTGCTGGATGAGAAAGTTTTAAAGTATGTACCCGACCACCCATTATATCCATCACTAGTAGGATAAATATAATACCTGTTGGTTTTATTTGAATACATTGCGTATGGATCAGCATAATATCCTTCTATTACGGGGTTTGAGATATTTCTCATATAATTCTCGGGTTTTCCCCACTTTTGAATAATTGCATCTAGCTCATTTTGTGTAATTGGAATAATAGATCCATGGCGTGGTTTAAAATCCATAGATATCTCATCGTCAATTATATTGAAGTTCAACAAGTCGGTACTCTCTGTAAATTGATATACTCCTTTCATATAAACATCATACATCAAAATATAAGTGTCTGAATTAATCAATTTAAATAAACTCGAACCCTCTACCGCTTCGTTTGTTTGTTGCTTATAGTCGTCATATTCAGTCCACTCACCTGACGTAAGAGAATGTATGGTTGCCAGTTTAATCCCGTTACCATCATCCTCTGTCTTGTAAAACATATAAAATATGTCATCCTTTAGCACAATATCTCCGTCGATGCATGATTTACCGTTTTCTGGAAGAAAAAGCGGCTTTGGCTCTCCAATAATATCAGTAAAATCGTCATTGGCATATGCATAATAAATTATATCTACACCATTACCGTGTAGCATCGACCAGTATATCATATATTTGTTTGCTTCTGGATCGTAAATGGTTTGTGGTGCCCATACTCTTTTCAGCTCATCCTGACCATCATATTTATTCTGAATATTAATTATGCTTGAGTCCCAATTTATTAGATCTGTAGATTTAAGCATTACAAATGCCCGGTTAGATGCCCATCCTTTGCTGGATGTCATATCTGTTACAACCATATAAAACGACTTGCCATCTTCGGTGCGCAGTATATGGGGATCTCTTACTCCACCTGTGGAACTTATATCTTTTGAATCTATTACTGGTTTATTGTTGTTAATTGTATAGTAGTTATAGGCATCATTACTTATTGCAAACCTAATAGCTTCCTCTTCAACCCTGTTGCCGGTGAAATATGTAAAAAGATATGCCACGTAATCATTATCAGCAACTGATTTAGATAATAATCTTACTTCTGCAATCTTAGCGGTTTTACTTCCTGGCATGGCTTCAAACTTCACGGTAAGACTCTTTTCTCTTTTCAAATCCTCAGGTATTTGAATTATTGCTGTTTGCTGCACCATTCCTTTAAAACCTGTAAGTGAAAGAGATTCTACTACTCTGTCGTTAATAATGATATCGAAGTTTCTACTTCTATCATTATTAAAATAGCTCACATAGAGATAGCGTGCTTTTTGGTTATTATTTCTCATTTCGTAGCTAAACCAACCTTCTGCCTCACGCCAGCGTGTATTTTCAAAAAGTCCCGCATCAGAATTCTCATATTTGATAAAGTGATCCGATTCAGGTTGTTGCTCACCACTTACGACTCTGTCGATGGTTGCAGAATTTAATTTCGCCTGCTCTGCCTCTTGTTTCTCTATCTCTAAACTAATTTGTTTTGCTTCGTCTTTGGTAGCTTGTGGCCAGTAAACGATATAACGTGATTCATGTAAATCGAAGAATGGAATTAACTCCATACCCTCTGAATACTTCTCGGGGTAGAGGTTTGTTAGTTTAAAAGTAAGGGGATTTCCTTCAACAGGTTTTACGAGTGATGCAAGATCTCTTGGATCACCTATAACCATTGGTGCATCTTTTACAGGAATTTGTAATCCATGTGCAATATGACCCCCTCTGCTATCGTCTGCAAAGAGACCTAATTGATCTTCTGTACTAGTTTTTGAAGCCAGTACAACCGGCCCATATGAAAATGAATAGTAGTTGGAGTTATCAGGCATTTGTTCAACCTTTATACTCATTGGCATCTCTATAATTACATTATCTCCCTTTCTCCATTTTCTATCAATAGATATATAGCCATCTTTTTCAGTTGCAGGATGTTCTTTTCCATTCACTTTTACTTTTACAGTACCTTCCTCTGCCCATTCGGGATAACGTAGTTTAAGGATGAAACTTGTTCTTCTACGAGGATTAACTTTTATCTCCGTTTTAGCCTCATAAGGAAAGTTATTAATCTGTACTATCTCTGTTCTTTTGTCCTCCCAATTTAGTTGAGAAGGGATGAAAAGGTTCACATACAATTCATCATCTGTATGTGAATAAATCATACTTCCGTATTTTGAGTGATTCTCTATTCCTGAGCCTACACAACACCACATGCTTGTATGAGGTTGTGAATATACGCGGTAATGGCCGGGCCTCATTTGTGTAAAATAAACCAGTCCACCCGTTTCAGGGTTCTGAGTTGAAAGTATATGGTTATAAAGAGCTCTTTCGTAATAATCGATATACCTTTTATCTTTTGTTGATTTGAAAAGCATTTCAGAAAGACGAAGCATATTATGGGTATTACATGTTTCTGGTCCTTCAATACTTGAAATCATGCCTGAGAAATCATTAGTAGGGTTAAAATGTTCCGAAACACTATTGCCTCCAATAGATATTGAGCGTTCGTTTACAACCCTGTCCCAAAAATAACTAGATGCTTTATCCCACGATTGATTATTTTCTAGATCTGCAATTCTCTTGAATCCTAATACTTTAGGTATCTGAGTGTTGGCGTGCATTCCGGTAAGAATGTCCTTTTCTTCTAAAAGAGGATTAAGTATATGGTGATGAGAGAATTTACGGGCCAACTCAATATACTTTTTGTCTCCAGTTATAGCAGCAACATCTGCAAAGGTTTCATTTAAACCACCATGTTCGCTTCTGAGCATATCTTGCATTTGTTCCTCCGTCAAATTGTCTGTTAATTCAATAGCCCAATCAGCCATTTTTATCAACATCACTTTTGCTTCATCTATCCCTGCAATAAGAAATGCATCTCTCAAACCTGCATAGGTTTTGTGAATATTATATAGGGGTACCCATTTACTATTAAGACTAAATCCTGCGGCCTCAATTTTTCCCGATGAAATATCTTTCCACATCTCATTCCCTCCAGGTACACCACCTATATAACCATTTCCATTAGCATCTTGAGCTTTTTTTAGCTCACTAAGCATGTAGGTTAATCGTTCACCAATTTCTTGATCTGCAGTAGATGCATACATCAGAGAGAGTGCAGATAAATAGTGTCCACCAATATGTCCGTCGAGTCCACTATTTTCCCAATTGCCATAACTTTCTGCTTTAGGGGTTAACCCTGCTTCCCTCAAAAAAGGAGCTAGTAGTTTATCTGCATCCATCTCAAGTAGATACTTCTTATTAAGATCTTCTGCAGTTTTAAAAGGGCTATCGAGCAACCTTATATCTTCTAAACTGAAATAATTTAACTCGCTTTTGTTCTGTGCATCAAGAAAAGTTGCACAGAAGAGAGCTATTATCACCCAGCTTAATTTTCTATAATTAATTGTCATAATTTAAATTTGATAGTTTTATCAAAATGTTATTGTATAGTGTTGAACCTAAGTATTGTAAGAGAGTAGGGAGGCAATGTGTTTTGCTCCTCAAACTTTATTGTACTGGTTATAGGTTTGGCTTCTCTATCATCTGGAGTACCTGTAAGTACGCTTTTTTCTACTGTCTCATTTGCAATATTCAATTCAGACATATCTAAAGTAGTATTTACTTCAACAGGAAGAAGGTTTACGATTTTTACAATAATATCTCCTGTCTTGCTATCACGAACTATAGATTTAGCTATTCGTTTTGAAACAGCATCCAATTGGTTAGAAAGTTCTATGCTACTTGATATATACTCATCTCCTATGTTATTACCAAAGAGTTGTTGTACCCAGTACCCAACAGTTGGTTTTACTTCTGTACTGTTAAAATAGATGAGATTTGGATTCCATTGTGTAAATCCTTCTCTTGCTAGAAGTGGTGCGTATGACGTCATTATTACAATATCTCCATTTCTCTCAATATTACATAAATGAAGTGCTTCGGTAAGTGCAGTTTCAATATTATTTGGTCTTCCTGGAAGATGTGCAGCATATTCTCCTAAATACACTTTAGATCTCGAACGACTGTATTTGTCGTAGAAATCTTGATTATGTATATACCAACCAGGAGGATTATAGTAGTGTTCATCTACAATTTGAATTTCAAGTTGGTCGGCCAAATCCCATCCTTCTCTATAGTCAGTGCCTTCGTAGAAGGGGCCTACAGTACCAATTACCGTTATCTCGGGATGTTTATCTTTTACAGCATTATATATCATTGTAAAACGTTCTTCAAAGATGTCTGTAATAAGGTCTTCGTTGCCAACACCAATATATTTCAAGTTGAACGGTTTTGGGTGACCGGCCTCAGCTCTTTTGCTCCCCCATTCACTTTTCACATCACCATTTGCATACTCTATTAAATCAAGTATGTCCTGAACATAATCATCCATTTCACTCATGGGGATTCCCCCCTGTTGACCACCCAACGCGCATGCATGATGGGCTGAGTTTTGACAGGGTACTCCGGCTGCCACAATAGGTATTGGCTCAGCTCCAATATCAGCACAGAACTGAAAATACTCGTAATAGCCTAAGCCGTATGATTGATGATAGTTCCAAATATTTCGTTGCGGTATACGTTCCTCAATAGGACCAATTGTGTGTTTCCAGTGATAAATGTTATTAAGTCCATCACCATGTGCTACACAACCTCCAGGGAAACGCACGAAACTTGGTTTCATATCAGCAAGTGTTTGTGCTAAATCTGCTCTAAGTCCATTTTTATGACCTTTAAACGTCTTTTGAGGAAATAATGAAATTATGTCCAAGTCTACTCTACCTTTAAATTGTGGTTCAATTACTAGTCGAGCATCAATAATTGATTTAGCTACAGTTAGTACAATTTCATATTTCTTCCAATTTTTGTTTAATCTTCCTGTATGTGATTCTGCAACTATGTTGCCATCTTTATCAATTAGTTTTACAAGAAGACGTCCTGTTTTTATCTCAGGAGAGCGAGCAAATGTAGAAAAGTTATATGATTCTCCTGCTGTTACCGGTATACCATCAAAGCCTTCATTCACTAGTGCTACATTTTCACCATCTGCTTTAAGAATTGCATAATGCTTATTATTTGTGTGTACAGGCGATTCTGTGCTTATTTGGAACGACTCAGCATTGAGAACAGACCATGCTTTTTTGCTGTTCCAGCTGTGATCTCTATGTAGTTTGTCTGCCAGATCATATTCAAAACCTCTGTTTTGCACCAGTTCTGCATACAAACCCCCGTCGGCTGCATAGTTTATATCTTCATAAAAGATACCCATGAGTAAATCGCTAATTTTCTTGTTTTTAGACGCTTCTGCTTTAATTACAGCATCAATAGGTTTTAGATTAGCAAAACGCTCTATATCCCCTCGCGTTGTCTCAGCATAGAGAATGCCTTTATACGCATTTAATTGATGATTTTGAATTAGATTTTCTACTGTTTCCCAATTTACTTTATGAACTGTTCCACTTTCATATCTATTTGAAATTAAAATCTCCTGTCTGATATCTTTTATGTTTGAAGCAGGTGTCGTATCACCGTAATCTTTAAAGTTTTTTGTGTTTACAGCATAAGCGCTTTCACCATTTTCAGTTTTACTTAACCACGATATGGTATAAGTGTTATTATTCTTGTTAAAAGTAATTACTGGTGATATTATATTGCCATTAGGCATTAACAACGGATAAGATTGTCGTCCCCACTCTATAAGATCAGGTGTACTTGTATAGGCAAATGCACCATCTGTTTCGTTTAGGCTCCATACAGAATGCCACATACCATCGTTTGACCGAAAAAGAAACGGTGTAATCATTCTTTTTTGTGAGCCCCAACTGCCATAGTCGCTTTTAACATAACTATGCTTTGGTCCTATGGGATGCCATTCACCCTTATCGAGACTCCAAGCGAAATGGAGCCCGTTATGATTATTATTCTCTATTGTTGAGTATGCAAATATATACGCCGAATCCGGCTCATTGGCATACATATTTTGCAACAGTATTGACTGTAAAAATACAATCAACACTGTGAATATTTTATGATTCATAATTTTTTAAATTAAAAACCTCAATACTAATATTATAAGTTGACTACAGTGTTTTCTTCTGAAAATCTTCCTAAGCTTTGGTATTTCTTATACAATTCATTATATAATTTATGGTTTTTTTCGTTCGGATAGTATGTCTGTGCGAAACCTTGACCCATTGCGTTTTGTGCTTTCTCAACTTTGTCATATATCCCAGCAACTACTGATGCAAACATAGCTGACCCAAAAGCACATGATTGTTCAGTTTTAGCCACCTTGATAGACATGCCAAGAACATCAGACATGGTCTGCATTACAAATGGCGACTTAAGTGATATTCCACCTATACCTATTATCTGATTTATTTTAACTCCATTTTCAATAAAACGGTCCACAATTGCTTTAGACCCAAATGCTGTTGCTTCAACTAATGCTCTGAAAATTAGCGGTGCAGAGCTACCCAAGGTAAGGCCTGTAATAGATCCTTTTAGTAATTGATTAGCATCAGGTGTTCTACGACCGTTCATCCAGTCTGTAGCTAAAATTGTACTTTCATGCACAGATACTTTTTCAGCTTCTTTAGTTAACTCAGGAATAATAGCATTGCTAACTTCTTCAACTAGCTTTTCTTTTGTTGCTTCATCAATAAGATTTGATTTTCTGAGTATGTTTTGAAGAGGCCATTCCAACAACTTTCTATACCATGCATAGATATCTCCAAAGCCCGATTGACCAGCTTCAAGACCTATCATACCTGGTATAACCGAGCCATCTACCTGACCACATATTCCTGGTATCAGCTTGTCGCCTATTTCTTCATAAGGAACAGCCATAATATCACAAGTTGATGTGCCAATCACTCGTACAAAATCACCTGGTTTAACTTCTACACCTACAGCACCCATATGGCAATCGAAGGCACCAACAGCAACAGCTACATTAGTAGTTAGTCCCAGTCTTTCTGCCCATTCCGATGTTAGATTGCCTACTTTGACGTCACTAGGAAAAGTGTCTTTAAATAACCTCGAGCGATATCCCGCAAGCAGAGGGTCTAGTTTTGTAAGAAATCCTTCAGATGGGAGTCCTCCCCACGATTCGTGCCACATAGCCTTATGTCCTGCTGCGCATCGGCTTCTGAGCATGGTTTCAGGTTTTGTTTTACCTGTTATTAGGGCAGGCAACCAATCACATACTTCTACCCAAGAGTATGCAACATTTCGCACCTTATCATCTTCACGCAGTACATGCAGCATTTTTGCCCATACCCATTCAGATGAGTATATACCTCCTTCGTATGCGGTATAATCTATTTCCCAATTTTTAGCAAGTGTGTTTATTTCATCTGCTTCCTTTACGGCTGTATGATCCTTCCAAAGTACAAACATCGCGTTAGGATTTTCTGCAAATTCTGGTAATAATGCTAATGGAGTTCCTTCTTTATCTGTAAGAGCAGGCGTAGAACCTGTAGTGTCAAATCCTATCCCAACAACGTTCTCCGCAGTACCAGAAGGTGCTTTAGAAATCGCCTCAAGGATAGATTCCTCCAGAACTTCCATATAATCTAATGGATGTTGTCTGTATTTGTTGGCTTTTGGATCACTATATTTTCCTTCCTTCCAGCGAGGATAATATTTAACTGATGTTGATATTTCATTACCATTAGATGCATCAGCAATAATTGCACGGCATGAATCTGAGCCGTAGTCTAAACCAATTACATATTTTTTCATAATCATATTCACTTGTTTGTTTTTCAAATTAGGGTTTTAATAGCTAGAATCATGTATGATAACAATACTGCTCCTTTTACATAACACCGTGTCGTCAGAAGATCATACAATCACTCCACGCCCTGTAATAAAAAGATAGTAGGTGCACTCCTGTTTAATTAAAACATGATCATGCACCCCTTTTCTATCATGTGACGTGTAGGAGGCACGCCACAGTAAGAGTAATTCTGTTTCTTTTCAATATATAGTTTATTGTAGTGATTTATTCAACAGATAATACACCTCGTTAACTTTAAGTTCAAACTTAAGTTTGTTAATTGTAGTATCATTATCTATTGTAACTAGCTCAATACCAGCTATCTCTGCATAATCCTCAAAAAATTCATTCGTAAGTGCATAGCTAAAAGCAGAGTGGTGTGTACCACCTGCATAAATCCAAGATGCAGCACCAATTTCTAAGTTAGGCTGTGGTATCCAAAGTGAACTGGCAACAGGAAGTTTAGGTAATTCTGCCTCAGGTTCAATAACATCAACATTGTTTACAATCATTCTGAAACGATTACCCATATCTACAATTGTTGCAGCAATTCCTGAGCCCTCATTAGCAGTAAAGACTAAACGTGCTGGATCATTTTTACCCCCAATTCCCAATGGATGAACTTCTAAACGAGGTTTCTGAGAGGTAATTGCAGGAGATATTTCAAGCATATGCGATTGTAAAATAGCACTCTTTTCTCCATTAAAATGATATGTATAATCTTCTAGGAATGAGCTACCTCCTTCAAGCCCCTTAGACATAACCCATACAGTACGCAAAAGTGCAGCAGTTTTCCAGTCACCTTCTGCGCCAAACCCATATCCTTCTGCCATTAATCTTTGGCTTGCAAGACCCGGAAGCTGATCTAATCCATGCAAAGCATCGAAATTAGTAGTAAAAGCTTTAGCATTCTTATCCTTTAAGAAACGGCGTAGTGCAATTTCAATTCTTGCTGCTTCACGTACCTGGCCATGATCTTTTGCGTCTTTTTTACAGTTATCAGCAAATGAATAAAGCTTCTCATATTCTAATACAAGATCATCTACTTCACCTTCAGTAACTTTATCTTGATAAGCTACAAGATCTCCTATACCATAATAATCAACGTGGTATCCCAAACGGAGCTCTGCTTCCAGACGATCACCATCAGTAACCGCAACATTATTCATGTTATCACCAAATCGAACAATAACCATATCCTGAGCATCTGCCCAAGCGGCGGCTACACGCATCCATACATTTATTCTTTCCTGTACTTTTGCATCCGACCAATGTCCAACAATTACTTTTCTGTTTTTACGCATCCTGCTCACCATATGACCAAACTCACGGTCTCCATGTGCAGACTGGTTTAAATTCATAAAATCCATGTCAATCTCACTCCATGGAATTTCTTTGTTGAATTGTGTATGTAAGTGGAGTAGAGGTTTATTATAGTTCTGTAATCCTTTTATCCACATTTTTGCAGGTGAGAAAGTATGCATCCAAGTGATAACACCTACACATTCCGGTGCACTGTTTGCATCTTTAAAAACCTTTTCTACTTCCTTCGAAGAGTTAGCAGTTCCTTTATAAACTACTTTTACTGGTAGAGTTCCCGCATCATTTAAACCCTGCACTATCTTCTCAGAATGTGCATTAACAGTTATTACTGCGTCTCCACCATATAGAAGTTGAGCTCCTGTAACGAACCATACTTCTTGATTTTTGTATTCCATAATTTTAATGATTTAATTTGTTTTATTTTCACTTTGATTTATTGTCCATAGTAAGCATCAGGTCCATGTTTTCTTGAAAAATGCTTCTGGATCAGTAATTTATTCATAGTTAAGTTAGGGTTAACCTGATAAGCTATAAATGCCATTTTAGCTACCTGCTCCAATACAACAGCATTATGAACAGCATCATCTGCATCTTTACCCCAAGAGAATGGTCCATGGTTTTTTACTAACACACCTGGAATATGAACAGGATTTAATTCTTTAAAACGCTCTATAATAACGGCACCTGTATCTTTTTCATAATCTCCTTTTACTTCTACTTCCGTCATATCCCTAGTGCATGGTACATCATCACAGAAATAGTCTGCATGAGTTGTACCTATATTTGGAATGTCTAGCCCCGATTGTGCCCATGCAGTAGCATAAGTAGAGTGAGTGTGAACAACTCCTCCTATTTCAGGGAAAGCCTTATATAATTCAAGATGGGTAGCTGTATCAGATGAAGGTTTATATTTTCCCTCTATAACTTTGCCATCCATATCAACAACAACCATATCATCACTTTTCATGTTATC
Source organism: Fermentimonas sp. (assembly GCA_015478775.1). Taxonomy (GTDB): domain Bacteria; phylum Bacteroidota; class Bacteroidia; order Bacteroidales; family Dysgonomonadaceae; genus Proteiniphilum. The sequence continues at coordinate 94,657 of JADMKP010000008.1, forward strand.
GTAAGAAACTCCAGACGGTTTTATTACAATCACATTCTGTTCTCTATCGATAGCACTTACATTACCCCAGGTGAATATTACCAAACCATGCTTAACAAGATCAATATTGGCTTGATATACTTGTTGTTTTAATCTATTTAAATCCATTATAATATTGTGTTTATTATTGAAGTTCTAGCATTACAACTGAACAAGGAGGCAGTGTAATTGAAAAATTTCCATTAGATAAACTAGCACCTTTAAAATCCTTAACCTTTACTTTTGATGGATTATCAAATGTGTTATGATCATCTATTTTATCAGTTGTAAGAATTTGTCCAATTACCTTTTTAGCTTTAGCTCCCAGTAGTTGTGTATCAATTTTCTGTTCAGTATTCAAATCAGCATTAACCAATGTTATATGTATTTTACCATTTACATCTTTTGACGCAGATATACTTACTGCATCAATCTCTCTGTTGCCCTGTTTGTATTTATTGCTTGTGAATGAAATAGGTAGTAGGGTAGCATTTTGATGAACTTTATACATGTGGAAAACCCAATAGGTTGGTGTAAGAATCATCTTTTCTTCGTCTGTAAGCACTACTGCCTGTAAAACATTTACTGTTTGTGCTAAATTTGCCATCTGTACTCTGTCGGCATGTTTATTAAAGATATTAAGATTAATTCCTGCTACAATAGCATCACGCATCGTGTTTTGCTGATACAAGAATCCTGGATTGGTTCCTGGTTCTACATTATACCATGTTCCCCATTCATCAACAATCATTCCAATACGTTTATTAGGGTCGTATTTATCCATAATTGCACCATGTTTGGTGATGAGCTCATCCATGAAGAGTGTCTTTTCGATAGTCGTAAAATACTCTTCATCATTAAAATCGAGAGCTGAACCTTTATCACTCCAATCTTTGGGAACAGTGTAATAGTGTAGAGATAATCCCTGCATATGGTGCCCAGCGTTTTTCATTAAAACTTCAGTCCAGTTATAATCGGCAGCATTGGCGCCAACGGCTACTCTGTATAGACGATTGTCTCCATAATTACGAGCAAACGTAGCGAAATGACGATATAGGTCGGAGTAATATTCAGGAGTCATATTTCCTCCGCATCCCCATGTTTCGTTTCCAATTCCCCAGAATCTTACTTTCCATGGTTCATCCCTACCATTTTCACGGCGTAGATTTGCCATTGGACTCTCACCATCAAAGGTTACGTATTCAATCCATTTCGACATCTCATCTACAGTGCCGCTACCAACATTAGCGCTGATAAATGGTTCTGTGCCAAGCTGTTCGCAAAGATCTAAAAATTCATGTGTGCCGAAACTGTTATCTTCAACCACTCCTCCCCAATGAGTATTAATCATTTTTGGGCGCTCTTCACGTGGACCTATCCCGTCCAGCCAATGATATTCATCGGCAAAGCAACCTCCAGGCCAACGCAGATTAGGTATTCCTACATCTTTTAATGCTTCTACTATGTCGTTTCGTATACCTCTAGTGTTTGGAATTGAAGAATTTTCACCTACCCAATATCCACCATAAATACAACGTCCAAGATGTTCAGAGAAATGTCCGTAAATATGTCGGTTTATAGTAGTTTGTCCTTTGTCAGACTCAATTATCAGTCTGTTGTTTTGTGCCATAAGTGGGGCACAGATTAAAAGCAGCATAACTGCAACTTGAAAAATACTTTTAAAATTCATGGGTCTTTATTTATGTTATAAAATTGAAAAGATGTTTATGTTAGTATTATAATATTTTCAATTATGATTTTACTTAAGTTCACAACAATAGAATTAGGTAAAGTTAATAATATTTTTTAAACAAATCAAGCCATTTAGCTACTAGCGAAACGGCTTGATTTATAAAATCTTATTTTACTTATCTAATAAATTTAAGTTTTGACTACCAAAGCAATACATAAATTATAGTTACTAATAAACAAACAATAAACGAACCTATTGCAAAACCTCTATCAGTTTTAAATAAATCTAAATTAATTGGAACTGCCTGACTATCTTTATGTGGATCTCTTGAATTAGAAATCAAGAACATAGAGACTGATAAAATTAGTGATCCAAAGAAGAAGAAGGCTTCAAAACCAATATTTTCAAGATAAATTACTGTTTCATTAGTGCTTCCACTCCAAAGAAGAATCTTATGTATAAAGGCACTTAAGATAAAGAATATAGCTGCCGTAAGTGAAATTATACCCCATTTCATCATTTTCTTTCTATCTGCTTCATCAGGTAGTTCTGTATCAACCTTGTTTTTATCAACATATGCTATTGCAACAAATATCACAAAAAGAATGATGAATATATAACCCATTCTAAATTGAAATGGCATATCAGGTAATGCTATTTTAAATAGTACACCCATAGGAATTGTCAAAATTGATGTCCAAATAGCCGCTTTTGCAGAAGCTCTTTTCCATAGCAAGCCAAGACCAAATACCACAATAATACCGGGATATATAAATCCTGAATACTCCTGTATATACTGGAATGCTTGATCAAGTCCACCTAGTAATGGTTCAACAGCAATAAGTGCAATTATCAATGCTAGTAGAGCTGTAATGCGACCAACTTTCACAAGTTGCTTGTCAGTTGCATTTTTCCTAATATGTTGCTTATAAACATCCATAGTAAATATGGTTGAAGTAGAGTTTAGCATAGAAGCCAATGAGGAAATTATGGCTGCTGCAAGTGCGGCAAATGAAATGCCTTTAATACCTGCAGGAGCAAAATTTCTAATTAACCATGGGTATGCATCATCCGATACGGTTATTTTACCTGCCAAATCAAAATATCCTTGTTGTAGACCAGGAATATCTTGAGGGAAATTGTACATTACATATGCTGTAACACCAGGTATAACAACGATAAAAGGAATTAGAATTTTTAAGAATGCTGCGAAAACAAGTCCTTTCTGAGCTTCTTTAGTGCTTTTAGCCGCTAATCCTTTCTGAATTATATACTGATTGAATCCCCAGTATCCAATATTAGTTAACCATACACCACCAACTATCGCAGCGAGTCCTGGAAGGTCTTTAAATGCTGCCGCAGATTTTGATTTATCCACAATCATGTTTAAGTGGGTATCGCCTGGAATGCTTTTAATTTTATCATAAATGATCGTCAAACCGTCGAGTGCTCCTCTACCTTCACCTGATACCGCTTCAAGTGCAAAGTAAGCAGTAATTAATCCACCTCCTATCAGGAAAACTACTTGTAGAACATCTGTCCAAGCAACTGATGCAAGACCACCATAAATTGAATAAATACCAGCTATGAAAAACAGAGCTATTATAATCTGCATCCTAATTCCTTCAAGACCAAGAATTTGCTCAATAGCAATTGTTCCCAGCCATGCAACTGAAGTAAGATTAACAAAAACATACAAGAATAGCCAAAAAATAGAAAAGGCTAATCCAACTCCCCCGTTGTATCGCTGACGCAAGAACTGAGGAATTGTGTATATCTTTTGTTTTAACATAACAGGCAACAGAAATTTGGCTACTATAAGAAGTGTAACAGCTGCCATAATTTCATAAGCTGCTATTGATATACCAATTCCGAAACCCGATCCTGACATCCCAATAAATTGCTCTGCCGAAATATTAGCAGCAATTAGAGATGCACCCACTGCCCACCATGTGAGCTTGTTCCCTGCAAGGAAATAATCGTTTGCGGTTTTCTCTTCACCTTTCTTTGTTCTAGATAAGAAAAGCCCCAAGCCCACAAGCAATACCATGTAAACCCCGACTATGATAAAATCAATAGTCAGAAAGCCCGAATCAATCATCTTTTTTTATTTATGTTTATGTTACGATTTAAAATAATATTTTCCGTTTTTGTATTAAATAAAAAACCATCCTTTCATTAGAGTTCAGTTTGTATTAATTACAAACTTGGTTATAGATTCGCCAAAGATAAATAAATTTAATCAAACTAGCCAAATTAATACAAAATGATTAATTGAAATAGAAAAATAAGCTTAAAAAGTAACACAAACTGGATTATGTGTACAAATAGATGTGTTTTTTGTGCAATTAGTGCAAAAAATAATAAACGTAAAATTGATTATTTTCATCCATATTAACTTATAAATAGTAGTTCTCTATACTTCGGGAGTGTCCACATTCTGTTGTCTACAATCAACTCAAGCTTATCCACATGATATCTAATTGTATTAAAGAATACTTCTACTTTATCTTGATATGTAATAGCCTTTTCTCTGGTATCTTCAATTTTATTTGCAAGCTTTCTTGCTTCTACCATATCATCTACATTTAGCTTAATTGCTGAGATATGTTCTGCTATTTCCTCAATTAATGCAGCGTCTTCTTTCGATAGTTTTTCAGCTTTATCTTTCTCAAATACCATTCTCATTTTATATAGGTTGTCTAACAACATCGATTGGTATTCTGTTGCCACCGGAATGATATGATTCAAGCAAAGGTCTCCCAATACACGTGCTTCAATTTGAATTTTCTTGGTATAAGTTTCCCACTTCACTTCATTACGAGCATGTAGTTCTTTTTGATTAAGAACACCAATGCTTTCAAACATTTTCACAGACTCCTCCGAAGTGTATGAATCATAAATTAATGGAACGCTCTTCTCACAATTCAAACCTCTCTCATTTGCCTCCAACTCCCATTCATTGCTGTAACCATTACCCTCAAAGCGAATTGATTTAGATTCTCTTATGTAAGATCGTAAAGTGTCGAAGATTGCCTCTTCGGTTTTCATGCCATCACTAACTTTTTTATCTATATCATTCTTAAAAGATATCAATTGAGCTGCAACTGTTGAATTTAAAGCAATCATTGCTGCCGAGCAGTTTGCAGAAGATCCAACAGCCCTGAATTCAAATCTGTTTCCGGTGAATGCAAAAGGTGAAGTTCTATTTCTATCTGTATTGTCAACCAAAACTTCAGGGATATGAGCAACTCCCAGTTTCATCAATTTAAGTTCGTCAACTGTAATATCGTCATCATCCGAACTACTTTCAATTTTATCTAGAACAGCTGAAATCTGCTTACCAAGGAAGACTGATATTATAGCCGGAGGTGCTTCATTTGCACCTAGTCGATGTGCATTTGTTGCAGACATAATAGATGCTTTAAGTAACCCATCATGCTTCTTAACTGCCATAAGTGTATTAACTAGAAAAGTTACAAAAAGCAGGTTCTCATGAGCTGTTTTTCCAGGTGTAAATAATCCAATACCAGTATCAGTACAAAGCGACCAGTTGCAGTGTTTCCCCGAACCATTTATTCCTGCAAAAGGTTTCTCATGAAGTAGTAGTTTGAAATTGTGTTTAACGGCAATCTTCCTCATTAGTGTCATTACCAATAAGTTTTGATCCACCGATAGGTTTGTTTCTCCGTAGATAGGGGCAAGTTCATATTGATTGGGAGCAACCTCATTGTGTCTGGTCTTTAATGGAATTCCATATTTGTAGGCTTCAAATTCTACCTCTTTCATAAAAGATGCAACCCTAGGTGGAATTGCTCCGAAATAATGATCTTCAAGTTGCTGGTTTTTTGCACTGTCGTGACCCATAAGTGTTCGTTCTGTTAGGCTCAGGTCGGGTCTCACTGCGCAAAGTGCGCTATCAACAAGAAAATACTCCTGTTCCCATCCAAGGTATGAATATACTTTTCTAACTTCAGGATAGAAAAATCTACAAACATCTACAGAAGCTTTATCAACAGCTGAAAGAGATTTTAAAAGGGGTGTTTTATAGTCGAGCGCCTCCCCTGTATATGAAATAAAAACTGTTGGAATACATATAGTATCATCCATTATAAATGCAGGAGAAGATGGATCCCATGCAGTGTAACCTCTTGCTTCAAAGGTGTTGCGAATCCCTCCGCTTGGGAAGCTCGAAGCATCCGGCTCCTGCTGAGCAAGCACTTTGCCAGAAAACCTTTCTATAATACTACTGTCTGGTCCATTTAAATAATCAATAAATGAATCATGTTTTTCGGCAGTACCTTCAGTTAATGGCTGAAACCAGTGGGTGTAGTGGGTAGCCCCCATCTCTATAGCCCACATTTTCATCCCTGCAGCAACATGATCGGCAATCTCTCTATGTAAAGTTGTGCCCATATCAATTGCTGCAAGCACAATATCCATAGTTTCTTTAGAAAGGTATTTTGACATTTGAGCCCGGTTAAAAACATTCTTTCCAAAATATTCAGATGGAAGTTTACCCGGATTCTCAACTTCTACCGGTGTTCTTTTCGATGCTTCTTGTACTGCATTAAAGCGTAATGATGACATATTATTCTGAGTTAGTTCACAAATTACGACACAAAATTAATCTTTTTGTGCTATATCAGGCTCAAACTAACTCTTTTTATAAGAAAAACAATTACGTGTCCTGCAATTAACCTGCAACGTTTATGGGATGAACTATATTTACCGGGTTTTGATGAACCATTGATACAGCTCTTCCAGATGGGTCAGCATTTTCTCTAAAAGCTTTATCCCACTCCAAAGCTACAGGAGAGCTACAAGCTACTGAAGGCACAGAAGGTACACACTTCGCTGCACTTTCAGATGGAAACAGCTCGGAGTATATAGTACGATATAGATACTCTTCTTTTGAAAGTGGAGGGTGTATAGGAAAACGGGCACTAGCACTATACATTTGAATATCAGTAACCCTGTTATTTGCAATTTCTTTTAAAGAGTCAATCCAGCTGTATCCCACACCATCAGAGAATTGCTCTTTTTGTCGCCAAACTACTTCATGTGGCAAGTAATCTTCAAAAGCTTTCCTAATTATATATTTCTCGATCTTCCCATTTCCCGCCATCTTGTCTTTAGGATTTAGCCCCATGGCAACATCCATAAATTCTTTGTCCAGAAATGGAACGCGACCCTCGACGCCCCATGATGCAAGCGATTTATTGGCACGAAGACAGTCATACTGATGCAATTTGCTTAATTTGCGAACAGTTTCTTTGTGAAATTCTTCAGCATCTGGTGCTTTGTGAAAATATAAATATCCTCCAAAAATTTCATCTGCTCCTTCACCCGATAGCACCATCTTAATTCCAAACGACTTTATGAAACGGGCAAGTAAATACATTGGAGTGCTAGCCCGTACAGTTGTCACATCATAAGTTTCAATATGATAAATTACATCACGTATTGCATCCAATCCTTCTTGTACAGTATATTTCATTTCATGATGAGTTGTTCCTATATGTTCAGAAACCTTGCGTGCAGCCGCTAAGTCAGGAGATCTTTGTAAACCAATTGCAAAAGAGTGCAGTGGAAGAGCATACTTTGCAGCAATAGCAGAAATCACTGATGAATCTAAGCCACCCGAAAGTAATACGCCATACGGTACATCGCTCATTAATTGACGCTTTACCGCATTTTCAAGCGATTCTTTCAATAGTTGAGAATCTGAAATATTAACTTTCACATTCTCATATTCCGTCCAATCTCTATTATACCATTTAATAGGCACTGCGTCTTTGCTTGAATAATAGTAACCTGGAGGGAATTCTTCTATCTTTTGACAATAACCTTCCAAAGCTTTTAATTCAGATGCTACATAATAAGTTCCATCATTGTCCCAGCCCTGATAAAGTGGAATAATACCAATATGATCGCGACCAATTAAAAACAGATCTTTTTCTGAATCATAAAGAGCAAATGCATAAATACCATTCAACTCTTCCATAAAATCTACTCCCAAGTCACTATATAAAGCCATAATAACTTCACAGTCGGAACGAGTAAGAAAGTCGTATTTATGCTTATATCTTTCCCTTATCTCCAAATGATTATATATCTCACCATTAACAGCAAGTATAAGTTTCTGGTCTTTGCTTATAAGTGGTTGTTTCCCCGATTCAGGATCCACTATAGCTAATCGTTCATGAGCCATTATTGCATTGTCACAAGCAAATATACCCGAACAATCGGGACCCCTATGTCTAAGTTTCATAGACATATCAAGAAGTTGAGGTCGCAAATCATCCTTACTTTTTTGTAAGTTGAAGGCACATACAATTCCACACATATCGTTATTTTTAGATGATTTTGTTTAAACTATTGATTGCACAAATAGTTATGAATATCTTCTGCCACTTTTCTTCCAGATGCAATGGCTTTAACAACCAAACTAGCACCCATCATAGCATCTCCGGCAGCAAAGACTTTATCGACACTACATTTGTTTTTTTTATCTACAGCAACATTACCACGGTTATCGTACCCAACCCCCAACTCATTTAGTAATCCCTCCTGAACCGGATGCAAGAAGCCTAAAGCAAGCAATACCAAATCTGCTTTTAAGGTTTCCATAGTTCCAGAAGAAACCATAGAAAATTTATTATTGGCACTTAATTCCCATCTTACCTCTTCGGCCATTGCCTCGCTTACATTTCCATCAACTCCGTTAAATGAGATAGTATTTAATAACCATCTCCGGTTGCAACCTTCCTCATGCGAAGACGAAGTTTTTAATATTTGAGGGTAGGGGCTTGGCCATGGAGTGGCAGGATTCTTACCAACAGGTGGTTTTGGCATAATTTCTATTTGTGTTACAGATTTTGCTCCCTGTCTAACAGATGTGCCAACACAGTCCGAACCAGTATCACCTCCTCCAATAACCAAGACGTGTTTACCTTTAGCACTTATTCTTTCTTCGCCGTTTTTCTTTTCTCCCAATTGTTCTCTTATTTCCTGCGAAAGAAAATCCATTGCAAAGTGAATGCCTTGAAATTCACGACCAGCAGGATTGATATCTCTTGGTTTTCCTGCACCAACTGCAATACAAACCGCATCAAATTCACTCATCACTTGTGCACCTGATATATCTCTGCCAATTTCTGTATTAGTGGCGAAAATAATGCCCTCTTCAACAAGAAGATTGAGCCGGCGGTCTATAATATGTTTGCTCAGTTTAAAATTAGGAATGCCATATCTTAATAATCCTCCCGGTTTGTTGTCTTTCTCAAAAACAGTTACAAGGTGACCTTTCTGATTTAATTGTTGTGCTGCTGCGAGTCCCGCAGGCCCAGATCCTATAACTGCAATTCTTTTACCTGTGCGGTGCTTAGGAGGATGTGCCTTAATCATACCTTCAATAAAAGCTACTTCTGTAACCGAAGCTTCGTTTTCACGAATCGTAACGGGTGCATCGTGCAATGCAAGCACACATGATTTTTCACAAGGGGCTGGACAAACTCGACCTGTAAATTCGGGAAAATTATTTGTCTCATGTAATATTTCTACACCCTTTTTCCAATCACCCTTGTATATATAATCTTGCCACTCAGGCATTTTGTTGCCTAGTGGACAAGCCCAATGGCAAAACGGTATCCCGCAGTCCATACAACGCGATGCCTGTTGTTTTCTATCTTCTCTGTTAAGGGTCTGTTCAACCTCTCCATGATCATATATTCTTTCACTTAACAAACGATAACCTGCCTCTTTCCTGGGTATCGTCATAAATGCTTTAGGATTTCCCATCTTAATTGTTTTTTAATCCTCAAAAAGGATAGTTTACATTAGTAATCTCTCTCTACTACAGCAATTTTTCTTTCCAGTTCAGCAATTTTCTTTTCTTGAAGTACTTTTTTATATTCAATTGGCACCACTTTCTTAAACTTAAGCACATATTGGTCCCAATATGTAAGAATCTTTTTAGCCAATTCACTATTTGTGTATTGTAAATGTTTGAAGACAAGACTCTTTAGCTCATTTATATCTGATATATCTTCTACCAACGACAATTCAATCATCTCCATATTACAGAAATAATCGAAATTATTCTTTTCATCCAACACATATGCTACACCACCACTCATGCCGGCAGCAAAATTCCTACCCGTAGCTCCAAGAACAACTGCAATACCACCAGTCATGTACTCACAGCAGTGGTCTCCCGCCCCCTCAATAACTGCTGTGGCACCAGAATTCCTTACAGCAAACCTCTCACCTGCAATTCCATTAATATATACTTCACCTGTGGTTGCGCCATAAAGTGAAGTATTGCCGCATATAATATTACTTTCAGGATCAAAGGTGCTACCTCTAGGTGGAGTAACAATTATTCTACCACCCGAAAGCCCTTTACCCAGGTAATCATTTGTGTCGCCATGAAGATAAAATGTAATACCTTTAACTAAGAAGGCGCCAAAACTTTGACCTGCAGAACCATCGAAATAAGCTGATATAGTATGTTCTGGTAACCCTTCCTCACCATATTTGGCAGCAATAATCCCCGAAAGCATGGCCCCCGTTGCTCTATCAGTATTTTTAATTAACTTCTTTATACCTACAGGATGTTGAAATTCAATTGATGGTAGCGCTTCCTTTATTAATTTCCTATCCATCACATCCTCAATTTTATGAAGCTGTTTTTCACTGTACCTTACAGAGTTAGTTTTAGCTTCCTCAGGATAATAAATAATTTTTGATATATCTATCTTCTCGGTTTTAGGTGAATTTTGGTAACTTTTCCTCAATAGCAAATCGGCACGACCTACTATCTCATCCAGAGACCTAAAACCCAGAGATGCTAGTTCCTCACGAGTGTCTTCTGCCAAAAACCTAAAATAATTAACCAATTGTTCGTGATGACCCGTAAATCGTTTTCTCAATTCCAGATTCTGTGTTGCTATACCCACGGGGCAAGTATTTAAATGACATTTTCTCATCATCACACATCCTAAAACAATAAGAGCGCTAGTTGCAAATCCAAACTCCTCCGCACCAAGCATTGCTGCAATAACAATGTCTCTGCCAGTTTTCAGTTGCCCGTCGGTCTGTATTTTAACTTTACCACGTAAATTGTTCATCACAAGAGTTTGTTGCGTCTCAGAAAGTCCAATCTCCAAAGGCATCCCAGCATGCTTTATAGAGCTGGCTGGACTTGCACCCGTTCCGCCTTCGCATCCACTTATCACTATTAAATCTGCCTTTGCTTTTGCAACACCTGCTGCAATAGTGCCCACACCACTTTCAGAAACAAGCTTAACACTTATTGTTGCCTGTGGATTCACATTCTTCAGATCGAATATTAGCTGCGCCAAATCTTCAATCGAATATATATCATGATGAGGTGGAGGAGAGATAAGTGATATACCAGGGATTGAATGCCTAGTTTTAGCAATTATTTCATCAACTTTATAACCAGGTAGTTGTCCTCCCTCACCAGGCTTAGCTCCTTGAGCAATCTTTATCTGCAACTCATCAGCATTTATAAGGTACTCTGTTGTAACACCAAACCTGCCCGACGCCACTTGTTTTATAGCACTTCTCCTCGATAATCCATCTTCTGAAATACTAAATCTGGCTGGGTCTTCACCTCCCTCACCTGTGTTACTTCTGCCCCCAATAATATTCATTGCTACTGCCAGAGCTTCGTGTGCTTCTTTACTTATAGATCCATAAGACATAGCACCCGTGCAGAATCTTTTCAAAATATTTTCAGCAGGTTCAACTTCAACTAAATCTATAGGACTCTGTTTATAGTCAATCAGATCCCTAATAAAATTGGGCTTCTCTTTATAATTAACAATAGCGCAATAGTCCTTAAATAATTGGTAGTTGTTAGTCTTGGTTGCTATCTGCAAACCAACAATAGTCTCGGGGTTCCACGCATGGTGCTCACCATTTACACGATATGCATAACTTCCGGTGTTGTTAAGTCTAAAAGGAGTTGTGTCATCAGTACTATACGCTTCATTAAATGGTTGAAGCACTTCATATGTGATATCATCCATATCAATTCCTTCTATTTTGGAAGATATACCTTTAAAATAACTGTTTAATACAGCAGATGATATACCTAATGCTTCAAATATATGCGCACCCCTGTAGCTTCTAAGTGTGGAATTACCCATCTTAGAAAGAACTTTTAAGAGGCCTTTATTTATTGATTTAATATAATTCTTCTTTGCAGTATCAAAATCAATATTAATCTCACCCGTTTTTATTTGTTGTTGTAATATTGCAAAAATCAAATAAGGATTAACGGCGTTAGCTCCAAAACCAAAAAGCAGAGCAAAATGCATAATCTCACGAGGTTCGGCACTTTCCACAACAATATCAATCTGCATTCTCTTTCGCTTTTCAACTAAATACAGATGAACAGCAGAAGTGGCCAATAGCGAAGGTATTGGAGCATGATTAATATCAACTCCCCTATCACTCAAAACTATATAGTTTTTACCCTCATCAACTGCCTTTTCTACACTTAAGCATAGATCATCAAGCGCTTTCCTTAATCCTTCTGAACCTTTTATCGGATCAAAAAGTATGGGTATTATTGCTGTGGATAAACCTTTATAACGTAAGTTTAAAAGAATATCAAAATGTGTGTTAGTTAAAACAGGACTTTTCAATTTCACAATAGGTGACATTTCCGGTATCTGTTCAAGCACATTCTGATGGATTGCACCCATGTATCCTGTAAGAGACATTACTAACTCTTCTCTAATAGAGTCAATTGGCGGATTAGTAACCTGTGCAAATTGCTGCCTGAAGTAATTAAACATACGTTGAGGCTTTTCACTAAATGGAGCAAGTGTTACATCGTTTCCCATAGAAGAAACGGGCTCTTTCCCCTCTAGTGCCATTGGGTTAATAAGCAAATCTATATCTTCAACAGAGTATCCAAATATTTTCAATACTGTTTCGTAATTTGCTATTTCATTTATAACAGTTCGTCCCGATGTTATTTCTTCAATGTTAATACAGTTATTTACAAGCCACTCCTTGTAAGAAAACGCATGTGCAAGTTCTTCTTTCAGCTCCTCATCATGATAGATATTTCCAGTAAGTGTGTCAACTAATAACATCTTGCCTGGCTTCAATCTACCTCTTTCTTTTATATTAGAAGGCTCAAATTCAATAGTGCCAGTTTCAGAGGCAATTACCATCATACCATCATGAGTAATAGTGTATCTCGCAGGACGTAAGCCATTTCTATCAAGCATGCCACCGGCAAACCTTCCATCACTATATAGCAGTGTTGCAGGTCCATCCCATGGCTCCATCATCATACTATGATACTCATAGAATGCTTTAAGACCATCTGAAATCGGGTTTTTGTCGTTAAAGCTTTCAGGCACAAGCATTGACATGGCATGCGGTAAAGTCTTCCCCGACATAAACAAAAACTCCAGAACATTATCTAAAGAAGCACTATCACTCATATTTGGTTGAACAATAGGGTATAGTGGTACTAAATCGCCCAGTTGATCCGATTTAAGTACACTTTCCCTGCTTTTCATCCATTGCCTGTTGCCTCTTATTGTATTTATCTCTCCATTATGTGCAAGCATGCGAAATGGTTGCGCCAAATCCCATGTGGGAAAAGTGTTTGTACTAAACCGAGAATGTACCAGTGCAAGCCTGCTGGTGAAATTATTGTCGCTAAGGTCTGGAAAATATTGTCTCAATTGCAAAGATGAAAGCATCCCTTTATATATCATCTGCTTTGTAGAAAGACTAACAATATAAAAAGTCCTTTCCTTTATCACTTTATGCCCCGCAAGCCTGTTTTCAATCTTTTTCCTCAGAATAAACAACTTTTTATCTAGCTCATCCGAAGTGCCCGATCCTGATATAAATAATTGTTTTATAACAGGTTCATTAGAAAGAGCAATCTCACCCAAGCAACTACTGTTCACCGGTACATCTCGTATATTTAAAAGTGTGAGTTGCTCCTTTGCAACCTCTTCTTTGATTACATTAATACAAAAATCTCTTTCACTTTTGTTCTTTGGTAAAAATACAAGTCCCGTTCCATATTTTCCTTCAACCGGTACAGCTATACCATTTAAAAGTATGAATTCATGTGGAATCTGAATTAATATACCTGCGCCGTCACCAGTAATATTATCCGAGCTTTCTGCTCCTCTATGTACCATGTTCTCAAGTACCTGCAGTCCCTTTTCAATTATTGAATGAGACTTATCACCTTTTAATGTTATAGCCAAGCCAACTCCACATGAGTCATGTTCGTTATTAAATGAATAAAGCGACTGTTCTTCAATTTTATCGAGTCGACTAAATATATTTTTTTTGTTCATCTTTTATTGTTTTAAGTGGAAAGTTGCTGGTCTTAACCATCACATATTTATTAACTAATAAAAAGTAATTCTCTGTATTTAGGTAGTGTCCACATTCTATTGTCAACAATCAATTCCAATTTATCTACATGATATCTAATCTTGTTAAAATATACCTCAACGTTATCATGATAAGCAATTGCTTTTTCCCTAGAATCTGTCAACCTATTAGCCGATTTGCGTGCTTCTACCATCTCATATACCTTTCTGTTTATTCCAGAAATATGCTCTGCAATCTCCTCAATCAGTGCAGCATCTTCCTTCGACATTTTTGCAGCTTTCTCTTCATCAAACACTACTTTCATTTTATAAAGATTATCAAGAAGCATTGTTTGATATTCAGTTGCAACCGGAATTATGTGATTCATACACAAATCGCCCAACACCCTACCTTCAATCTGTATCTTTTTGGTGTATGTTTCCCATTTTACTTCATTGCGTGCATGTAGTTCTTTTTCGTTCAATACACCAATACTTTCAAACATTTCAACCGATTGTTCAGATGTATAAGCATCCTGAATTACAGGCACACTAGTTTCACAATCAATTCCACGTTCGGCTGCCTCTTTTTTCCATTCATCGCTATAGCCATTTCCTTCAAAGCGTATTGGTTTAGACTCTTTAATGTAGTGTCGGAGAGTGTCGTAAATAGCCTCTTCAGTTTTCATTCCACTCTCTGTCTTTTTGTCAATCTCTTTTTTGAATTCTATTAGCTGTGCAGCTACTACTGAGTTGAGCGCTGTCATTGCAGGTGAACAGTTGGCAGAAGATCCTACTGCCCTAAACTCAAAACGGTTTCCTGTAAATGCAAAAGGTGAAGTTCTGTTTCTATCTGTATTGTCAATCAATACCTCAGGAATATGAGCTACTCCTAACTTCATTAGTTGAAGTTCATCAACAGAAATTTCATCATCATCAGAGCTATTTTCAATTTTGTCAAGCACCGCTGTAATCTGCTTACCCAGAAATACTGAGATAATTGCAGGTGGTGCTTCATTTGCTCCCAAGCGATGTGCATTGTTGGCAGACATAATCGAAGCTTTTAATAATGCATTGTGTTTGTAAACAGCAATAAGTGTGTTAACAAGAATTGTTACGAATAAAAGGTTTTCGTTGGGACTCTTACCTGGGGTGAAAAGACCAATTCCTGTGTCGGTGCAAAGCGACCAGTTATTATGTTTACCCGAACCATTTACACCCGCAAATGGTTTCTCATGAAGCAATAGTTTGAAATTATGCTTATTGGCAATCTTATGCATCAAAGACATAACCAATAGGTTCTGGTCAACTGCAAGATTGGTTTCTCCAAATATTGGCGCCACTTCAAACTGGTTTGGCGCTACTTCATTATGACAGGTCTTTAGTGGAATACCAAATTTATATGCTTCATGTTCTATCTCCTGCATAAAAGTTGCTACTCGTGCAGGTATCGACCCAAAATAATGATCCTCCAACTGTTGATTTTTAGCGCTTTCATGCCCCATAAGGGTTCTCTCAGTTAGTATCAGATCGGGTCTAGCCAAATATAACGCTTTATCAACCAAAAAATATTCTTGTTCCCATCCAAGATATGAAAACACTTTTTTTACTTCCGGATAAAATAACTTGCATACATCAACCGCTGCTTTATCTATTGCGTTTAAAGCTTTTAATAACGGTGTTTTATAGTCTAAAGCTTCACCTGTATAAGAAATAAACACCGTAGGGATACACAATGTGTCATCAATTATAAATGCTGGCGACGAAGGATCCCATGCGGTATATCCTCTGGCTTCAAACGTGTTTCTTATACCACCACTAGGAAAGCTGGAGGCATCCGGTTCCTGCTGAGCCAATAATTTTCCCGAAAATCGTTCTATTACATTACCACCTGGACCGTCAACATAATCAATAAACGAATCGTGCTTTTCAGCAGTACCTTCTGTTAATGGCTGAAACCAATGTGTGTAATGAGTTGCTCCCATCTCTACAGCCCACATCTTCATACCTGCTGCAACATGGTCTGCAATACCTCTATTTAGTGTTGTTCCATTGTCAATGGCCTCTAAAACAATACTCATAGTTTCTTTCGAGAGATACTTCGACATCTGTGCACGATTAAAGACATATTTGCCAAAATACTCAGAAGGCAATATACCTGGTGACATAACTTCAACCGGTACTCTTTTCGACGCCTCTTCTACAGCTTTAAATCTTAATGTTGACATTTGGAATTTACTTTTAAGTGGTTATATATCTATATTATTTAATTCAGCAATCTTTACGACACAAAAATAGACAAAAAGATTATAAAACCAAGAAAAAGAAGAAAAAAGAAAGAAAAAAGAGAAAAGATTAACAAAAAGATGATAAAGTAGCGTTTTGTGTGACATAAGGTTTAATGCAAAAAAAACTCCTGCCAGATAATTATGACAGGAGTTCAAGTGTATTGTATATAAGTGTTTACCTATGAATAAGTATGTACACTCTGTTGTGCCGAAGGTAAATAATTAACTCCATACCAACAAATCTGTAGAAGTATAAATGAAATAATAAGTATTATCATTGAAGTTCTTGCAGAGGAATGTTTCTTTAGTCGGTAATGTATATAAATCATATAACCAAGCCAAGTAATAGCTGCCCAAGTTTCCTTAGGATCCCAGCTCCAATAATGCCCCCAAGCTTCCTTAGCCCATATTGCCCCCATAAGCATTCCAAGTGTAATACAAGCCGTACCGGCATAAACCATATTGTCTGCCATTAATATTATTCCCGAAGGATTAGATAATTTTTTCTCACATACCAAATAATAAATGGCAACTAATGTAACTGCTCCAAGAATTGCATAAGAGAACATATATATGATAACGTGAGGAGAAAACCATGGACTTTGAAGTGCAGGCATCAGCACTTTATTGTGAATATCGGGGTTAGCAATATTAACAATAATAAAAACTGTAGAAAGGATAGTTGTGAAAGAAAGTATCCACTTATAGTTCCATCGTAGATAAGTCAACACCCCCGCAACAGGCAAAAAGAATGAATACCACAAGCGCGTCTCACCCATTGTTCTGAGTGGTGGTCGCTCCAATGAAGTCCATAAACCTGCAATAAATATTGCAAATATTATTAATCCGGCGGTTGTGAAAAGAGCTGGTAAGGTTTTGCCCTTACTTTTATATGCTAAAGCTGCTCCACCTATCCAGAATAGTACAGAAGCAATTGCGAAATAAATAAATGAATCCCAGGTCATACTATATTATTATATGAATCATTATTCTCCAAACCTCTATTCTGCTTGGGTCCAGCAATGAAAATAAACAATGCTCCTGCCATAAGCATAATAATGCCGGTGTATACCACCTTTAACCAGGGGTCTCTAACAAGTTCAAAAACAGAAGTATCTGAATATTTACCCATCGTGTCGTCATAACTATATTGATAAATTGTCCAACTCTCAACCGACATTGGTTTGTTAACCTCAATAACAGCGTTTTTGGTAAGTCCTTCTTCAGTATAGAGAGTAACGTAAGAACTATATTTTTTAACTTCCTGTGGAGGCATCGCAATGCTTACCTTATCATCTACTATAAGGAGATTGTGAGGTAGCATATAACTTCCATTTGTAACCCAACCTTCAACAGGTTTGTCCATACCGGGTTTAGTAGCTTTAACCTTTATTGCTGAGGTTGCACCCTCCATCTTCATTGGCACAACATTAGAAAAGGTGCTGTCCCTAAATATCACTGCATCCGGGTAAAAATCTAATATTTCAATTGTCAAACCGGCTAACTGCGTTGTTTTGCCAATTCCTTCATACATATAACTTTCGGGTCGTGCTGCAGGCAACATCTTGCCAGTTTCGCTCTCTATTACAACCAGTTTAGGTTCATACTCCTCAATTGTAAATGTATCAAGTTGAATAGCCAGATTCAACTCCCTCAACTCCCCTTTGCTGTCCATTGCCCTCCACTCAAGATTGCCTTCTGTTACACTCATTGTGAGTCTTTCCAGATCAGCACTTCCAAGGATTCCTCCAAACAGAGCTAAAAACAGACCAAGATGGTTTAGGTAGAATCCGATATCACGTACCCCCTGTTTCTGTTTTGTACGTCTAAGAGTTGTAATTCCCAGTATTAGCAGCAAGTACATGCACGAAAGCACAAAAGGCCACGAAGTAGTCATGTTATGCCAGCCCAAAGTCGTAAAGAAATTAGGCGGTAAATGCTCTTTTGGTGTATCAAAATTAAACTGAGGCAATACACCCAAAATTACACACAAAATCACCAATACAGTAATTGAAGGTATCGTGGAATATACACTTGATAGCCATCTCACAATTCTGTTTTTGTTAGCAAAAAAGTGTACAGCAAGAAGCCCTATAACAAATAGGGCTCCTAAAATAAAGTTAATTGGCGAAGCAAATAATGTGGGGTTAATATTTCCTAAGGTCAGTTGCAACATTAGTCCTGCAATAACAATACCTCCTGCAACTATAAAACCTTCAGCATACCCCCATGGTTGCTCCCATATCTTTCGGGAAGAATTATTCATCAATAATAAATACTAATTACTAAAACCTTAAATCTTTGTTCGCTTTTATTTTAAACTAACAAGTCGATTGTTCGCTTTCGCCTGTTCCAACCATTTAGGAGTTACCGTTTCTTGAAACTTACTCTTGTTGCCTCTTTCCATATCCATATCCAAACCAATGTAAGCCTGTGCTTTGTCTTTAGTTGAAATGTCGGGAAGCTGAACACCTCCTGTATGACCAAGACTTGTTAATACCTGAGCAATTTCAAAACGAGCTTTGTGTGCACGATCCAGGCTAAGTGAAAGGAGTCTATGAAATTCAACAGGTGAATGGAAAGAACCTCCATGAGATGCCACTGCGTAATCCCAACGCCATTGCGACTGACGAATTAATTGTAATGCATTATGCATTTGAGCTTCTGTAGCTCCTTTTTCCCATGCAAATTGAGCTTCAATATGTGCCGTTGAGAGTTCTTTTTCTGCCAAAGTACGTATCTGATCGGCACTTCGTTGGCGTTGATATACTGTGTTACGAAGATCTTCTTCCGTTTCGCGGTGACATACCTGACAAGTATTGTTCATGCTTGCTAATGGGCTCCTGATATGGTGACTGCTAGATTTTACACCACCTTCTGAAACATATGGCATATGGCAATCTGCACAAGATACACCTCGCTGAGCATGAATACCCGTTTTATAAATTTCATAATCGGGGTGCTGTGCTTTAATAATAGGAGCTTTACTCAATGCATGAGTATAGTCTTTAAATTGAATGCTGTCGTAATACTGCTCTGCACCTTCCATTGTCATACCATTGTGCCAAGGAAAAATAAGGTATTTGCCTTCTGGTGTAAAATAATATTCAACATGGCATTGTGCACATGCAAGAGAACGCATATCCTGATGTGATGCTTCTAGAATATCCATTCCCATAGCTTCATAACCTTCAACTAGTGCAGGTCTGCTAATTTGCAAATCCATAGTTTCACCATCATGACAATCTGCACAACCTATAGGGTTCACAATTTCATTTCCCCAATGTGCCCATGGTTTATTATAAAACTCAGCCACACCAACAGAATCCATTAAACGTGGAACGTCGGGGCTCTTACAAGTCCAGCAAGTAGCCGGTTGTGGCCCTTCTTCTGCAGTCATCGGAGAACCGGTACGCAGTGTGTGAGTTACATCTGCAACTGCATGCATATGACCTCTTGGTGTGCCATAATCTTTTGAGAAAGCATAACCTGCCCAAAGAATAACCATTTCGGGACGTTGTTCCAGTACATCTACTACACTGCTTCCATTAAATTCACTCTGAAAAGTTGTATCGGCTGTTTGGGTCCATGACTCATACTGACGAGGAAAATCTGTTGCAAAAACTTCATTCCTCGATTCAATACCTTTAATATCAACCATTCTGTTATACATCATACTGGTTATTTCTGCTCTACGCTGAGTAATGGATGCTGCCAGCATTCCAAGTAAGAACACTACTCCTATTGTAACAAAGAATAGTAGCCAGCCTACCCAAGGCTTCATCTTGTTGTTTTCTTGTTTACTGCTCATAATGTATCTGTTTTCAGTTTGTTGCTTATATATTTTTTATTTATCTCCTGACGTTAGTTTTTGTAACCAATCAGGAACATTACTCTCAGGCATTGGAACACGAGCGTCAGGTGTTGAAGAAAGAGATCTACTGCGTGTATGGGGCACATCTCTGTGACAGTCCCAGCAAGCACTACCTCCAATTTCCTGCATCTCTCTCCAGCTATGACGACCAGTTTCTACAAACTCGGTATTCAGTTGTGAGTGACATCTAATACAGTTGTTCATAATTGCCTGCGAGTTCATTGGAATTGCCCGCATTGCCTGATCTTCAGTACGTTTTGTAAATACAGCTGCGTGATTATAGCCATTCAGACCTTTCACAAAGTACTTACTCACAATATTATCCTGTGGAATATGACAATCATTACAAGTCACATCTCTGCCATGTGAACTATGCATCCATGTTGCATAATAGGGAGCCATTACATGGCAGTTTACACACGTTTTAGGATCATCAGACAGATAACTATATGCTCTTGATGAAATAAATGTATAAATAAATATTCCAAAAAAAGCACCTGTTATAATGATTGCAGGATATTTCCATCCTCCACGCGGTCTTACTTTATTCCAAAAGTTTCGCAGTATGTCCATGATTTGCTAACTTTAAAGAGTTGTTTACATAAATAGCAAAGAAAGAGATAAATAGATAAAAAAACTGTAATAATTATGACGCTTTTCAAAAAAAAACTATATTAGTACTCTCTAAAAAGCTATTATACAATAAAATTTAAAATTCGGCAATGAATAGTGAGTCTCCTTATTTACAATATGCACGTATGATTTTTCAATGCCCATTATGCAGTAATGTGCCAGAAGATCAGCGCGACGAATTTCTTAAGGATGTGAAATTCACTGTCAAAGAGTATAATAAGGGTGATGTTATTGTTACACAAGGCTCGTTAAGTGAAACCCTGTTTATACTAATAAAAGGAGAAGTGTCAACAGAGATGGCCGACGAGAAAGGCGATTTTATGGAAATGGAATACATTAAGGCTCCCAATCCAATGGCAACAGGTTTTCTTTTTGCTGCCGATAATCGCTCACCTGTTTCTGCAATTTGCCAAAGCAATTGTAAAGTAATTGCATTACCAAAGGACAATGTTTATCTCCTTATGAGAAAGTACGAAGCATTTATGCTCACTTTTTTATCATATATATCAAACAAAGTATTCTTCCTATCCGAAAAGTTGAGGCTAGTTTCACTTCGAACAATTCGTGCCAAACTAGCCTATTACCTTTTAAAAGAATCCGAAGGAATGGAGACGTTTAAATTAAAAACCTCAAGAGAAGATATGGCTCGCCTTTTTAGTGTATCGCGTCCAGCACTTGTGAAAGTGATGATGGAAATGGCTGAGGAAGGATTAATTGAAGTAGAACGTAGAGATATAAAGATTAATAATAGAGCTTTACTGCAAAATATGTTTTAGATCATTATTCCAACACGGCATACTTATTAGGATGATACCAAGACTGAAATGGTGGCATCGAGGTCTATTTCCTGATATATTTGATAATGACGATTCTATCTACGTTAAATAATGAAGCAATCAGTTTTTGAGTAAGCCGACCATTGCACCATTATACAAAAATAAATTAGTGCTTCTCCGAATATAACCTTTGCATGGCCCTTACCAAGTCTTGATCCTTATCGAAATTTTCGAGGAGGATCAGGACTTGGGACCTATTATGTATGTGTTTGCTCTGGAATTTGTGTTGAGTAATTATTATAACACTTTGAATAGTTTAGACCTTTTCTAAAATTGAAAGAACAATTTTTTCTTCTTTTGTAAGTTCCGCTTTATTGTCGTCTTCTTCAATTGCATCAAGCTGATCAAAGTACTTCTGAATTGCTCCCGATTCAAATAGAGATAAAATTTCGGGATGTATATAATACTTTTTGCATACTGCACGTGTGTTACCTAGCTGTGTTGCTACTTTATCGATAGCAAATGCTATGACTTTCTTTTTCTCTGTCTCCGTTTCGGCACAACCATTTTCTTTAAAGGCAAGAAATGCTTTTACAGTTCCAGACCATGTTCTGAAATCTTTTGATGTAAAGTCTTCGCCACTAATTTCTTTTATATAATCATTTACCATTCCTGAGTCAATAGATTGTCTTTTTCCATCTTCATCATAATATTGAAAAAGCTCTTTGCCGGGAATTTCTTTACATCGCTGTACCATTCGAGCGAGCTTTGGGTTACGGATATTGACATCATGATAGACTCCTTTTTTGCCTTTAAAGGAAAAGTTGACATTGCCTCCTTTAACTTCGGTATGTTTGTCTTTTAGTGTTGTGAGACCAAAGGAGCCATGCAGTTTTTCATATATATTATTGCCCACCCTTATGCTGGTTCTTTCCATAAGACTTACAATAAGTGCAAGTATTTTTTCTTTTGGTAATCCTTTTCTTGAAAGATCTTTTTCTAAGTTCAGCCTTATTGCAGGAAGTGTTTTTGCAAACTGTGCCATGCGATGGTATTTACGCTCATTTCTTAGTGCAACCCACATTGGATGATATAGATATTGTTTTCTTCCCATTGCATCAATACCAGTTGCTTGAAGGTGACTGTTTGCTTTGGGGCTTATCCACACTTCTTTCCAAGCGGGGGGTATAACAAGTTTACGAATTCTTTCGAGCTCTTCTTCATCTTTAATAGTTTCTCCATTATAGTGATAGCTAAATCCTTTGCCTCGTTTTTGTCGTTTTATTCCTGGAGTTTCACTATCTACAATGTATACTATTTTCATTGTTTAGCTGTTAATTAATATATTTCATAAAACATTATGAAGTAATATTTAGTTCGTTTATTCAGATTTATGATTTAGTGTTATCTTTGATATTATGCAAACGTTTGGCGAAAGAGTAATTGATTTTAATAGAAACCTAACATATAATGGTAATTTGCCTGCCGGATTTCAGGTTATGAATCCTTTCTTAGATAACCCCGAGACTATGAAGGTGATGAGCGAGTTTTATCAAAAGTATTATAGTGATAACCGGAAGAGAAGATTTATAATAGGCATAAATCCTAGTCGCAACGGCGCAGGAGTTACAGGTGTACCATTTACTGATACAAAAAGACTTGAAAGTGCTTGTGGTATTAGGATGGAGTCGGCCCGAACACATGAGGTTTCTTCTGTTTTTGTATATGATATGATTGAGGCTTATGGTGGCACAGAGAGTTTTTACAATGATTTTTATATTAACTCGCCTTTTCCTCTTGCAATAATTAGAGAGTCAAAAGAGGGTAATTGGCTTAATGCTAATTATTACGACGATCCAAAGTTATTTAAGTTTGTAAAGGGTTTTATGATTGATTCTTTAAAGAAGCACATCGACTTGGGATTAGATAGTTCTGAGGTTTTTATATTGGGCAAGAAGAATGCCGATTTTATTGCAAGGCTTAATGCTGAAGAAAAAATGTTTGATAAACTTACCGTTCTTGAACATCCTCGTTATATTCAGCAATATAAATTGAGATACAAACAGTTATATATTGATAAGTATATTAACGCGTTATTTACTTTATGATAAAAAAGATGCGTAAAACAGACGTAAACAGCGAAAAAATTAGTTCTTTTGTAAGTAAATAGTTTCAAAATAACATTTATGATGATCCATGATTTAACAGAACTTATAAGTAGAGCTAAAGAAAGACCCAAAAGAAGGGTAGTTGTGGCTGCTGCAGAAGATGAAAATGTGTTGAAATCGTTGCAGAGCGCCATGAATGAAGGAATAATTACTCCTATTCTGGTAGGCTGTAGAAATAAAATTGAACAAATTGCTAATCATATTAATTTCGACTTGAATAAGTTGGAAATTATTGATAATAGCAATGGGGATGTGAATTCTGTAGCAATAGCTGTAGAGCTTATAAGAAATGGTGAGGCAGATTTTTTAATGAAGGGATTGGTTCAAACGGGTGACCTGCTGAGAGGGGTTTTGGATAAAGAAAAGGGACTGCCGGTAGAACGACTTCTTAGTCATGTTGCTCTATTTCAATCGCCTTATTACCATAAGGTTTTTTGTGTTACTGATGTTGCAATGAATATTGCTCCTGACCTGGAGTCTAAGGTTAAGATTTTAAATAATGCTGTAAATGTGTTCCATCAACTGGGTGTTGAAAATCCAAAAGTGGCAGTTGCAGCTGCTGTAGAGTATGTTAACCATAAAATGGAGGCTACTGTGCATGCAGCAGAAATTAAAGAGATGAATATGAATGGAGAAATTAAAGGTTGTGTTGTTGACGGACCGTTAGCCATTGATATTGCTTTTAATAAAGATGCCGCGATACATAAGGGTATTAAGGGTGATGTGGCAGGAGATTGTGATATCGTTCTTATGCCCGATATTGAGGCGGGCAATATGGTTTATAAGATACTTAACTTCCTTGGTGGGGCTAACTCTGCATCTGTTATTACAGGGGCTTCTGTGCCAATTGTACTAACTTCTCGTTCTGATGATGATAAAACAAAACTCCTTTCAATTGCACTGGCTTGTTTAATGGTGTGAAGAATAAAATTTAAATGAATATTATATGCGTATTTTAGTTATTAATCCGGGTTCTACTTCTACAAAAATTGCAATATATCAGCAGGAGAGAGTTATCTTCTTGAAGACAATTAGACATACTCCTGAAGAATTAAGAAAATATAAACGCATTACAGATCAGTTTGAGTTTAGAAGAGATGTAATAATAAATGAGCTTAAAGGTGCCGATGTTCATATTGAAACAATTGATGCTGTTATTGGTAGGGGTGGACTTGTGAAGCCCATTGCCTCTGGTGTTTACAGAGTGAACGAAACTATGAGGACCGACCTGCTTGAGTGTAAACGTGGTGAGCATGCAAGTAATCTTGGGGCACTTATTGCTGCTGATGTGGCTAAACAGCTGCCATCGGCTCAGGCATTTATTGCAGATCCTGTGGTTGTAGATGAGCTTGAACCCCTAGCTAGATTTTCGGGTCACCCTCTTTTTGAGAGAAGATCTATTTTCCATGCCCTCAATCAGAAAGCTGTTGCACGCTCTCATGCTAAATCGATTATGAAGAAATATGAGGACCTGAATCTTATTGTTGTGCATTTGGGTGGAGGTATAACTGTTGGTGCTCACCGAAAAGGAAAGGTTATTGATGTTAACCAGGGTTTAGATGGAGATGGTCCTTTTTCACCCGAACGATCGGGCACACTGCCAGTTGGGCAATTAGTAAAGGTTGCATTTAGCGGTATTTATAGCCAAACCAAGATGAATGAAATGATTTTGGGGAAAGGTGGTATGGTTGCCTATCTTGGAACAAATGATGCTTATATAGCTGAACGTGCGGCAAGAGATGGTGATGAGAAATCGCTTCAGGTATTGCAGGCAATGGCTTACCAGGTATCTAAAGAGATTGGTGCAATGTCTACAGTTTTAAATGGTAAGGTTGATGCCATATTGATAACTGGTGGAATTGCAAATAGTAAATGGTTTTGTAACCTTATTAGTGAGAGTGTTTACCGAATTGCCCCTGTTCACCTCTATCCGGGAGAAGATGAGATGGGCGCATTGGCAGAGAATGCCACTCTTGCGCTTGAGGGTGAAATTGAAATTAAAGAGTATATTTAATTAATGATATATATTTTTAATCCCGATCATGATTTGGCTATTGCCGATTTTAGCCCTAATTATACTCCCCCTGCTTCTATTTTAAAGATGAAGGGGGATTTGGTTGTCTTGCCAATTTGGTACTCTGATAGGCATAAGGTTGTTGCGGATGGTGAGCAGAATATGCATTATTTTGAACATATAAAACGATTGCTCCCCATAAAATCGACTCTAATTAGTAGTGATGATATTATTAACTATGGGGGTACCGAATTAGTCCCATGGGGTTGGAATCCTTTAATAAGGAATAGATTGCTAAAGATAGGTGTTTCTGCAAATGAACTTCCCACTACTGAATACTTAGAGAAACTGAGGGGTTATTCGAACAGGCTGCATGCGGTTGAAATACTTAAGAATCTGCGAGAAGAGAATGATAAGTTAACAGGTGAATCGCATTATTTCACAAACCTTGATGATGTACTTAAATACCTGAACTCAACCACTGGTAATAAAGTGCTAAAGATGCCTGTGTCGGGGAGTGGGAGAGGATTAATATGGATACTTGGTGAGATAACCGATAAACAAACCGATTGGTGCAGGCGCGTGATTAAAAAACAGGGAGGCGTGGTAGCTGAGCCTGTATTTGATAAAGTTTTAGATTTTGCTTTAGAGTTTGAGATCCAATCTGGGAATATTGAGTTTGTTGGTTATTCTTTATTTAAGACAGCCTCTTCGGGTGCTTATTCAGGAAACTATTTGATGTCTGATGGGGCTATTGAGCAAAGATTATCGTCGTATATTCCAATATCACTCTTACACCATGTGCGTGAGTTAGTACAGCAAAATTTGAGTAGTAGGTTTTTTGATTACAATGGGTATGTGGGTGTTGATATGATGATTTGTAGAGATACAAACGAGAGTGTTGTTGAATATAAGATTCATCCGTGTGTTGAGATTAATTTAAGGATGAATATGGGAATTGTGTCACAAATCATTTATAATACTTTTATAGACCCAGGTAGTGAGGGGCGTTATTCAGTAGAGTATTTTAAAAAAGAGGCATCGGCTTTAGTGTTTCATGAAAAAATGCAACGGGAGAAACCGCTGATAATAGAAAAAGGAAAAGTTGTTTCCGGTTATCTTGCGTTAACTCCCGTTACACCAGCCACACATTATGTGGCATTTGTTTTATGCACCACCAACTCTGGGGACTTCTAGTTTTTCAATCAGTTCGGTTGTAGCAGTATCAGAATAGATTCCATATGCATTTACCAATAGTCCTTTAAGATTATGCTTGGGTGATGAAATAGCATAGAGAATACTTTCAATATCTAGATCAGACATATCTTGAAATCGATATACTTCATCAATTTCAAACTCTTCGGGTTTTAGCAAATTTATATTCTCGGCACACTCCAAACCATCGTTTTTTAAGTTGAAGTTTGATGTGTAACCTCTTTTTGCTAATTCATTTATAGCTTCTGATAATGTTGAATAGTTTCCCATAATTTCCTGTTTTTTTAATTCTATTTTTTGAACTCTTCTGCAAAATATTTATAAAACAAAGGAATAGTTCTAATGCCATTATAAAACTGCTCAAGTGGAAAGTTTTCATTTGGTGAATGTATTGCATCTGAACCGAGACCGAAGCCCATTAGCACAGATTTTGTTCCGAGTATCTCTTCGAAAGTAGCGATAATTGGAATGCTGCCTCCAGAACGAACAGGTACCGGTTCTTTACCATACACATCTGTAAATGCTTTTTCTGCTGCTCTGTATGCAGGTAAATCTATTGGACAAACATATGAAGGACCGCCATGTAAATATTCCACCTTAACTCTAACCGACTTGGGAGCTATTCCCTCGAAGTACTTAACAAACATATCGGCTATTTTGTTGTGATCTTGATTAGGTACTAATCGTGTACTTATCTTGGCATATGCTTTTGAAGGAAGAACTGTCTTTGCACCTTCTCCTGTGTATCCGCCCCAGATTCCACAAACATCAAATGTTGGTCTGATGCCTGTACGTTCGTTGGTACTATATCCCTCTTCGCCAAACACCTCTTCTATATCAAGTGATTTCTTGTAGTTCTCAATAGAGAATGGAGCTTTTGCCATCATTTCGCGTTCTGTATCAGAAACTTCAATAATGTCATCGTAAAATCCTGGTATTAATATCTTTCCGTTATCATCCATTGTTTGTGCAATCATTTTAGAAAGCACATTTATTGGATTTGCAACTGCACCTCCAAAAAGACCGGAGTGAAGATCTACATTGGGGCCTGTTACCTCAACTTGCCAGTATGCCAGTCCACGTAGCCCTGTTGTTATTGAAGGTACATCGGGTGCTATCATAGATGTATCTGATACTAAGATGATATCCGACTTCAACAGCTCTTTATTCTCTTCGCAGAATTTGGGCAGGTTGGGGGAGCCTACTTCTTCTTCTCCTTCTATAAGGAATTTAACGTTGCATTTTAGGTCACCAGACTGCACCAGGTATTCGAATGCTTTGGCATGCATAAACGACTGTCCTTTATCGTCATCGGCACCACGGGCCCATATCTTGCCATCTTTTACAACGGGTTCAAATGGTTCTGTATTCCAAAGATGTAATGGGTCTACCGGCATCACGTCCATATGTGCATATACCATTACGGTTGGGGCATCGGGATCGATTATTTTCTCGCCATAGGTAACAGGGTTGCCTTCTGTTTCCATAACTACTGCTTTATCGGCACCTGCAGATAGTAGAATCTCTTTCCATTTCTCTGCAGCTTTGTACATATCGGGCTTGTGCTCGGGCAGAGAGGAGATGGAAGGAATTCGTATTAGTTCAAACAGTTCTTCGAGGAAACGATTTTCATGGGTTTTGACGTAGTTGTTTATTTTTTCCATTTTAATTTTATGTTTTTAGAATTGCAAATTATTGATTAAGGCAAACATACAAAAAACTATTTTTTTAGCCTCTGGTTAGCTATTCTAATTTATAATTTTTTATTCAATTAAATTCCCTTTACATTCATCTTGAGGGTGTATACAGAAGTTCTTGCGGTAATAAAAAGAACATCTTTGTTTTTACCTCCGAAACATAAATTAGAAGGCGATTCGGGCACGCTAATCTCTTTAATTAATTCTCCTGCAGGTGAATATACCCACACCTTTCCCATAGTTAAATATATATTGCCTTGGTTGTCAATTGCCATGCCATCAGACCCTTCTTTTGCAAATAATGTTCTGTTTGAAAGAGTGCCATCTTCCATGATATCATACTTCCATATCTTGCGATCGTTAATATCAGCAACATATAATGATTTTCCGTCTGGTGTACCAATAAGTCCGTTTGGCTGAATATATTTGTCGGAAACTAAGGTAGCTTCGCCTTGGGGTGTAACGTAATATACTCCACGTGTATCTTGAATTTCTGAGTGACCATCCTTCCAATAGGGTCTATGATAGTAGGGGTCGGTGAAATAAATTCCTCCATTGGGTGACTCCCAAACATCATTTGGCCCATTAAGGTGCTTTCCTTCAAAGTCTTCAAATATAACCTTGTACTCTTTGTTCTCGTTAAAAGCAATTATGCGATTAAACTCATCGGCGCAGGATAATAACTCGTCTTTGGCATTAAAGTACATGCCATTTGAGCGTTCTGTGCCCTCTAACCACAGTGAAACTCCTTTTCCCTCTTCCCACACATAAATCTTATCGTTTGGTTGATCTGTAAAATAAACTATGCCCTTAGAGTTAGCTGTGGAGCCTTCTGTAAAAGAATAACCTGTTTCTACTTTCTCTATTTGTGCATCTTTTGCAATTATATCTTTATTTGAATTATTGTTGTTTTGTGCACACATTACAGTAATTGTTATTAATGTAAATAGTAGTGAAATTAGAGTAAGCTTTTTCATATTAAGTTTATGATTCAATTAATTTATTATGATTTTTTATACAACAGGTCTTTGATAACCATTTCGATATGGTCGGGCAAGATGTTTTTGTGCTTCGGAGTGACCAGTGAGTGTGGAATTTCCGTCCCATTTAAGTTTGCTCTCGGTCTCGTAAGCTATCATGGCTAACTGTACTGCGGTAGTAGAATTATGAGCATCTTCTATTTCACAGCTAATCATATTCTTATTGTTTGTTTTTACTGCGTTTATAAATTCAGCTACATGTTTTTCTTGCATATCTGGAGTTGGTATTTCCATTGATGCATGTTCTACATCACGCGTCTTTAATACTATGTTGTTGTCTGAAGCAAAAAGAGTTCCTTTATCTCCATAAAAGAAAACACCATTATTGAACATAGGATTTAAATCGCCTGTTCCCCACATTCTATGTTCCCAAACAACAGGGATACCATTAAATTGCATTATGGCATTTAATGTGTCGGGTGTGGTTATTTTATCTTTTAGTACAAATATACCCCCTGAGGCTTCAACAATTTCCGGCATGTTAAATCCCATAATAGTTCTTATTATATCGATGTTGTGAATTCCCCAGTCGACTAAATGACCATTGCCATATTCTTTTTCAAGTCGCCATGGACCGTGCCCTATTGCAGGACTGTAAGGCAGCAAGGGGGCGGGACCACACCACGCATCCCAGTCGAGTGAAGCCGGAGGAGTTTGTGGTGTTGTATCATGTGTACCGGGATTAAAATGAATATTTGCACCAATCTGATATATTTTTCCAATTTGCCCTTCTTCTATTATCTGTTTTGCTTTTTTAAAAGCTTCATTTTGTCTTCTTTGAAATCCAATCTGTACAATATTTCCTGCCTTTTTAGCAGCATTTACCATTGCTCTGCCTTCATCTACATCATATGCAAGTGGTTTTTCGCAATAAATAGGCAAGCCTTTCTCACATGCGTCAATAAACTGTAATGCATGCCAATGGGGTGGAGTGCCAATTATAACTGCTTCAATGTCTGTTGAGTTTAATAAGTCTTTATACTCTTTAAAGCCTTTTGGTTTAGTTCCTTGCAGGGTATTTAATTCATTAATACTATTATTGAGATGGTCAGAATCAACATCGGCTACAGCAGTTATCTCTACACCTCCTGCTTCTAGGGCTGCCTTGGCAACAACCATTCCATACCAGCCACTTCCAATAAGGCCTACCTTTAAATTCTTATTTTGTGATATTGTAGATACTGATGCTAGACCTTTATTTGAGATGCCAGTTGCAAAAGCCATAGTTGCTATTGATGAGTTTCTGATGAATTTTCTTCTATCCATTTTACTTGTTGTTAATTATCAAACGGTTAATAATAGATTAATGCTAATTAGTAAAACGTATTTGTTGTTGAAATGTTTAATGATATTTAATAGATATAACTATATAGTAAGTAAAATAAAAGTTTTAATATTACAGCCGCCTATATATACCCAGGTATATTCTTCTTAGTAAAGGATTTGAAAACCATAGCTTTTGATTTAACATCCAGCGGAAATTGTCTTTTTTAATCTTTCTGTTATTCCTTAATATTGCTGTTACTTCGGCTAAAATATTGTTTTTTTTGCAATACTCTCTTGTGGTTAAGTTACCATCACCCCTTAAAGTAATGGTATCACCATCAATCTTCTCTATTCGGTGTATTACATAGTTACCATCATCTGTCTTTGCAAGTACGATATTTCCTTTTTGTATAGATTTGTTGTCTATAGGACTGAGTTTGATTTCATCTGTTCTAGGTCTAATGAATGGGAGCATACTGTTTCCTTTTGAAGGAATAACTACATGATACCCAGCATCTATCTCAGTAAGAATATGTGAAAAATATGTTTCGTTTTGTAATATTAATTGCATTTCAGTATAGTCCTAACTTTTATACAGGAACAAATATAATAATTTTAAGGTTTTAATTATAAGTATTGTTTATATAGTAAATGAATTCGATTTTTATATCTTTGTTTTAGTTTTATAATCAATAATATGAAGAAATTTAAACTTAATAGTCTATTTATTTTGATGGCTGGGTTAATGATGGCTTGCACTACAAATAATAAAAGTATAAATGATATGCAACTATCGGGTAATATATCCGAAAAGGTAGTTGCCGAGACAATCACAGAGTTGAAAGATTCGCTAGGTGATAATTATACTTTTAGAATAGAACGAGGTGTAAAACAGGTAGCCGCTTTGTGGCGTGAGTCTGATGGTTCGCAAGATGATTTTGTACAGTTTTGTATGAGTTCCTTTGTTTCAGAAGATAGTCAGCTTGAATTATTATACAACACATTGGAAAGAAACTTTGAAGTGATTAATGGCTATTTTCATAAAATGAACGTTGAGCTGAAAATGCCATTACAACTAGTTGGACCTGATATCAGCCCGGTTGACATGATGTTTGGGAGCTATAGTAGTTCATCACATTTGACAGAGGATTTATATTCTAATAAAATTGCTTTTCTAACTGCACTTAATTTTCCATTCTACTCACTTGATGAAAAGACCGAGCTTGGTGAAAATTGGAGTCGCAGGGAGTGGGCATATGCACGTATGGGCGATAGATTTACTTCACGTGTTCCTTCTGATATCCAGCAACATATTTCTAAAACAATGACTGAGGCTGATACTTATATCTCCGACTATAATATTTTTATGGATAAGCTGAGGAATGATGATGGTATTCAACTTTTCTCTGATAATATGAAGTTGATATCTCATTGGGGACTTAGAGATGAATTGAAATCTAATTATGCGGATATAGATAACGGTTTGGAAAAACAGCGTATGATATATCGTGTTATGGAGCGCATTATTGATCAATCGATTCCAACACAAGTTATAAATAGAGGTGAGTTTACATGGAATCCTTTCTCCAATGAGATATTAAATAATGGTGAAAAAGTAAGTGTCATTCCTGAAGAGACTGGCAGATATGAGGTATTCATTAAAAATTTTCAGGCAGTTCGACAGCTGGATCCTTATTCTCCTCATTATAAAACACAACTTGATCGTTCTTTTGATGGTACAATGGAGATTCTTCAAAAAGATGTTGAGAATTTATTCTTAGGACTGGTATCATCGCCGCTGGTAAAAGAGGTGGCGGAACTTATCAAATTGAGATTAGGGCGCGACTTACAGCCTTTTGATATTTGGTATAATGGTTTTGGATCTGACAAAAGTATGGGTGAAGAGGAGTTAAACGCTATTACTTCTCACAAATATCCTAATGCTGCAGCATTAGAGGCAGACTTACCAAATATATTAGTGAAATTGGGATGGTCTACCGAAAAAGCAAATGAGATAAGCTCGCTTATAACAGTTGATGCGTCACGTGGAGCAGGTCATGCATGGGGATCAGCAATGCGAAATGATGTGGCACGCTTGCGTACAAAAATTGGTGAGAGTGGTATGGATTATAAGGGGTATAACATTGCTATACATGAGTTTGGACATAATGTAGAGCAAACCATTACAATGAATGATGTTGATTTATATATGTTAAATGGTGTGCCTAATACTGCATTTACTGAAGCTGTAGCTTTTCTGTTTCAGAAACGAGATTTGGAACTTATTGGATTGCAAAATCCTAATCCGGAAGATGAGTATTTTGAGGCATTGGCAACTTTCTGGAACTCATATGAGATTATGGGTGTTTCTCTTGTTGATATTCAGGTATGGGAATGGTTATATGCAAATCCTGATGCAACTCCTGCACAGTTAAAAGAATCTGTTATTTCCATTGCAAAAGATGTATGGAACAAGTATTATGCTGAGGTATTGGGCGGTGAAGATGAAACTTTACTGGCAATATATTCACATATGATCGACAATCCGCTTTATCTTCCAAATTATCCTATTGGCCATTTGATAAGTTTTCAGATTGAGCAAGAGGTTGAAGGAAAGAATCTTGCAAGCGAGATGGATAGAATGTATACGCAAGGAAGCATTGTTCCTCAAATATGGATGAAGAATGCTGTGGGTTCGCCTATCTCTATTGAACCATTGCTGAGTGCAACAAAAGAAGCACTTAAAGCAATTAAGAATTAAACGGCAAATAAACTTCTATTATACTTATAATTAATGTCGAAAGCAATTGTTCTTACAGACCGAGTGAAGTTTTTACATTCTGAGATGAAGGAGTGGATGGACTATATGCATGCAAATCCTGAGCTTTCAATGGAAGAGTATAGTACAGCTGGTTTTATTGCAGAAAAACTCACATCGTGGGGATATACTGTAGTAGATAAAGTTGGGAAGCATGGTGTTGTGGCAACGTTAACCGTTGGTGATGGAAAAAAATCTATAGGTTTACGTGCCGATTTTGATGCTTTGCCTATACAAGAGGAGAATAATTTATCGTATAAAAGCACCAAAAATGGTGTAGCTCATTTATGTGGACATGATGCTCATACAACTATGTTGTTAGGTGCTGCTAAGTATTTGGCAGAAAATAGAAATTTTAATGGTACTGTCAGACTAATATTTCAACCAGCCGAAGAAACAATGCAAGGTGCAAAAGCCATGATTGAAGATGGTTTGTGGGAACGATTTCCGGTTGATACTATTTATGCAATGCATAATATGCCTGGCTTTGAGTTAGGGAAGTTTTATTTTAGAGAAGGTGAAACTATGGCAGCTGTTGACAATTGGGAGATTGTATTAACAGGAAAAGGTACTCATGGATCAACACCTGAACAAGGAGTAGATCCAATAGTATGCGGCGCTTCATTAGTAATGGCATTGCAGACAATAGTTAGTCGAAATGTTTCTCCATGGAACAATTGTGTAGTTAATGTTGGTTCTTTTCAGTCTGGGCAAGCGGGTAATGCTGTGCCTCAGAGGGCAATATTGCGAGTTAGTATTCGTAATATGGATAAAGATATTCGTAAGCTTGTTCTTAAAAGGATACGAACTATTGTAAAAACTCAATCTGAATCTTTTAATTGTGAATATGAAATAATTGAAGGAATTGCGGGATCCGTATTAGTTAATACCCTTGAAAATACTCAATGGTCAGCTAAGGTTGCTACTAATATCTTTGGCGAAGAAAATGTAGTTTATGGTATGCAACAGTTTATGGGTAGTGAAGATTTTGCTTTTATGTTAGAAGATAAACCAGGCAGTTATTGCATGATTGGAAATGGAGAATCACAGATGTTGCATCACCCTGGTTATATCTTTAATCAAGATCTTCTGCCAATTGGAGCAGGGTATTGGGTGGGTTTGGTGCAGGAGTATTTGACTATTTCTTAGTAATGATACTTTTGAATAAATCATATGCCGATAGAAGGAATTGATGTCTGGTTTGCTTTATCTTTTGTTGCTCGTTTAATAAATCAGACTGTTGAATATACCCTTTGTCGAATTGCATTTGAATAGCAAGGGAGTTTTGTTGGCTCATTTCCCAATTTTGTTGATTGAGTTGATAGTTTTCTTCTCTTATACGAAGTAATGTTAGCTCTTTCAGCCTTTCTTTATTGCGGTTATTACGTATGTCACGGAGGTTTTCTGACTCAATCAGTTTTCTTAAACGTAAACGTGATACTTCTTTAGCAGTTGTAAGGGATTGTGTAATTGGCACTCTTATTGAAAGTCCGATATAACTATTCCCTCTCCAGTAATTATTATTGAAAAGAGAAAGTTCGTTATTATAATAATTTGTGCCATAGTAACCATTTAAGGTTAGCGTGGGAGCAAATTTTAGCGATGCTGATTTTATTTGTAATGCAGCTAGATCAACTACCTGCTGCTGCCTTGCCTCTTCTAAGTTATAATAATCAGACTGTAATCTCTGTTTAATTTTTTGAAGGAGTGTTTGAATATCCTCTTGCAATATAAGAGTTTCGATATTTTCAGTTGTGACATCCATACCAATAAGGTAAAGCAGTTCTGCTTTGCGATCAGTTACAATCTTTTCAGCTTCAAGATAGTCGACATACGAGTTATTAAAGGCAGTATGAGCATCGTTTTTCTGTGATAAGCTAATCTGTTCTTTAAGGTAAAGAGTGTTTGCATTACTAAGTAAACTAGCATAATAGGCAGTATCACCTTTAAGTAACAGTTGCTGCTCATTTGCAATAACGCACTCTGCATACGCAAGCGCTACTTTTTCTCTTAATTCTTCTTCGGAAATTAGAGCATCGAACTCTTGAATTTTTAATTGATGCCGCTGTTCTGCTACACTATTAAGCTTCTCGGGATTAAACAAATCGTAATTGAGATTTACACCTGCCGAGGAGTTCCATTTGGTATTGAATTTTAAATACATTAATTCACCCTCTTGAGCCGAAGGATCAAATACGTTAGCTGGAACTGGTGTTGCTGGAATTACAAGATTTCGTCTAACATCACTAGTAAGATAAATGTTGGGAATATATTGTAATTGGCTCTCTTTAACAGAGATGCTGGCTTCGTTTAATTTTATAATCTCAATATTGAGAGTGGGAGAATGCTCAGTAGCATAATTTATTGCATCATCCAGTGTGAGCATCTTATCAACCTCTTGAGCAAATATTGAGGTTGAGTAAAACAATATTAATATGAAAACTATTTTTTGCATTGAAATCTATTTTCTCTTTTATATTCTATGTTTTATCTGAAAACTGATGACGGCTCAACAGATTTGAGTTTACGTATCGAAAAATAAGAACTTCCTACAGAAATAATAATAGTTGTAAAAAACAAAAAGCCTAAAAGTGCGGGGGAGAGACTGATTATTAGTCCGCCCTTTGCCATTCCTATCTTAGATACAACCAGCAAAATAAGAGATACAAAATAACCAAAAACTGCATAAATAATTGATTGTGTTAATACCAACCTAGTAATATAACTGTTGGATGCACCAATTGCTTTCATCGTTCCGTAATCCTTTATACGATCGTATGTTGCAGAATACATAGTGAGGCCAATGATAAAAAACCCACTTATTATTCCAAATAGAACCAGAGTTGCAAAACTCATTCCCATGTTGTTTGCAGTCATAACATTTACAATAGTATTCGTTCTGATTTGATCTGCAGGCCATGCTTTCAGATCGGGCGCATTATTGTTTATCTGTGAAACAACAGCTTCAATTTTGCTGTGATCGGGAACAGTTACAATAATTCCACTTACTTGTGATGATAGCATTCCAGAATAGTAACGAGCTTTATCTGCAGTTGTATATATTAGAGGAGAGGTAAACCCTTTTGCATCCTTGGTTATTACACCCACTATTGCAGTTTTGCCATTAATTTCAAAACGAGTACCCAACTCTATATCATAACCTAATGTTTTATTATCGTAAAAATCTGTAGAAACAATTTCAGGAGCAGCAAGACTTTGAATTGTTCCCGAATAAACCAACTCGCTATAAGGACCAGCTGCCAGTGCGGGATAGTCGCTTCCGATAATCATAATAGGAGCATCCTTACCATTTGGAAACTTAACAGATGCATTTGTTATGACAAAGCCATGTGTGTCTGTTACATCATCAAAGCTTCTTAACTGATTTACCCATCGCACATCAAATGGTGATAATTGGTTAATATTTTCCGTTTGCTTCTTCACTACAAATACTTGAGAGTAAAAAGGATTAGTATTTCCAACTATGCCTCCAATAATATTTGCAAGATAAAAGAACATTCCCAGTTCAATCCCTATCAAATAAATGCTGATAATGATTGCAGTGAGAATTCCCATACTTTTCGATTTTTCGTATTTTACAAATTTAAAAGCGGTTGAGAGCATAATCTTTTAGTTTAATTGTACACTACACTCCACTTTCGACTCTATAAATAGAGTTTTATTTGTCCGGTTTAGTGAAACTTCAATTTCACGAATACGTCTATCTTCTAAATCTGTACCTCCATCTGAAAAGAGTGATTTCTTCTTTAAGTCGGGTGATATACGTATAATTTCACCAATTGCAGCAATATCTGCACTGCTAGGCAATTTAATTATACAAGTTTGGCCTAATTTTAAATAGTCAGCAAAAAGTTCATCAATTTCAACTAAAACGACAAGGGGTTTATTTGGCGATATACGCGCATATTGTTGATGCAAATTAAGTGCCTCTCCAACTTTAGGTGCCAGGTCTAATAACATACCATCTATAGGTGCATAGAACTTAGTCTTTTCGAAATCATTTGCTCTTGTTGCTTGTTGAATCTTAAGTTCGGAAAGCTGAGATTGTTGTAATCTTAAATCGTTCTCAGCTTTTTTTAATTGCTCACCACTCTGATTAAACTCGTTTTGTAATAATCTCACACTCTCGCCTGTAGTAGCTCCAACTTCAAGTAATTCTTTGGCATCATTTAGCAAACGTAGTTTTTCTGAATGTGCAATACGTTCTTGTGCAAGAGCTATTTGTGCAGATTCAACTGAAAGCTCTTGTGATTTAATTCTTGTATTTGCTACATTAACCGATAATTCTTCATCAATGCTGTTTAAGGTAAGAATCAAATCTCCTTTATTCACACTGTCGCCAGCATTCACAAAAATTTCATTTACAATTCCGGATGCAGGTGCAGCTAAATTAACAACTCCGCCGTAAGGAGCTACTTTGCCAATTCCAACTATCTGCGATGGCGTAAGTTCTGTTGTTACAGGTTCAGACTTTTCCTGTTTATTTCCACATGCAATTAAAAGCATTAATATCAAAAAGAGGGCTATTTGTCTTTTCATTAATATTTGAGTTTCATTGAAACAATTTTATTGTTTCAATTATATGTTTTATTCATTTCAAACGATAGGTTCTATATATTAAATCATCTTATATAAAGGGAAGTACTAAAAATCACCCTATTAAAGTAATTAAAAATCATGTTCAATTGCAGTTTCGCTAGTTCTTCCTTCCGACACATAGATGGTGCGGTTGGCATATTTTTTTAATCTAACATCATGTGTTACTACGATAACTGCCTTATTCTCTTGAGATAATTGGCTCAGCATTTCCATTACCATTTTTGCGCTTTTGTGGTCTAGAGAGGCAGTGGGTTCGTCACAAAGAATAAGTTGCGGATTGGTTACAAGAGATCTAGAAATAGCAATCCTTTGTTGCTGACCTCCACTAAGATTTCGCGGAAGGTTATTTATCCGGTCTTCCATGCCAAATCTGCTAATCAGTTCCATTGCTCTTTTTTTTGCTTCTTTACGTTTCACTCCCTGAAGTAATAAAGGTTCCATCACATTTTCTAGTGCATTTAGAGGAGCTAGAAGGTTAAACCCTTGGAAAACAAAACCTATATGTTGTAGTCGTAAATTAGCTAATTCTTTTTCAGAAAGATTATTAATGCAAGTTTCACCAACCCACACTTTACCCATAGTTGGATAGATTACAGACCCCAAGAGTGATAATAAAGTTGTTTTACCTGAACCTGAAGGACCAACCAAAAGTGTAATCTCACCTGTCCTAAACTCAATAGTAGTTGGCTGTAACGCTACAATAGTTGATTCGCCTGTAATATATTCTTTTCCAGCTTCTGACAGTCGTGCTGCAATTTCCATAATATTAATTTGAAACAACAAATGAAATCATTTTATAACTCTTCTGCAAATAAAACATAGGATAAACAGTCATGATTTTTTGTCTATCTATTTGATGCTTACTTATCTTTGATTATATTTGTTTAGAAGCTGTTCTCAAAATTTACTCCATTTTTCTTAATCTAACTTCTATTCCATAATCTTCTAATCTGCTCTTTATTGGTTTTACATCAGTATCACCAAAGTGGTAAGGATATAAAATCTTGGGAGAAAACATATTAGCTGCATTGATGGCTTGGTCAACAGTCATTGTATATGGTTGATTTACCGGTAGAAATGCAATATCGATA
This sequence comes from Fermentimonas sp., assembly GCA_015478775.1. GTDB lineage: Bacteria > Bacteroidota > Bacteroidia > Bacteroidales > Dysgonomonadaceae > Proteiniphilum. Next base: position 134,260 of record JADMKP010000008.1, read on the forward strand.
TCTTTTAATTCTTTCAACTCAGGGATATCTTCAGTATCACCTGCAATATATATTCTAACATCTTCTATGTTAACAATATAACCATTATCGCGATGACGTGGATGAAATTTCTCTCTACCTTCTGTAGTATTATATGCTGGAACCGCCTCAATTTTAATATTCTCTGTCAGATGTAAACTATCTCCGTTTTTCATAACATCTCCTTTAGAAATTATATCCCTGCTCGATTGATTGATAATTATCCTTGTATTGTTTTTAGTGAGCTGGTTAATTGCCACAGAATCTAAGTGATCGCCGTGTTCGTGCGTTATAAGAATAAAATCAGCTTTTGGAAATGTTGAGTAATCGGCAAACATGGTTACAGGGTCCACTTGAATTTGTAAACCTTCATATGTAATCATAAGTGAACCATGCTTAATAAATGAAATAATAACATCTTTATTGCTTTTGGTTTTAAAAGTGTCCTTTTCTAAGTCATTAGCCATGAGTATGTGCGAGAAAACAATGCATATAGTTATGAACAAATATTTAAGTTTCATATTAAATGAGATTAAGTGTGATTTAATTGATAGCTTATCTTCTGAAAAACAAGCTGAAGAGTAAACTTGTTCAATATCATTGACACTTTAAACCTCTTAAGATCTCCCTTTTACCGGGAGGTCCGGGTAGTCGTTCCATACGAAACCCTTCATTCTGCAGTATTCTTCTAACTACACCTTTAGCACAATATGTAGTAAATACCGCACCCGTGTCGCAAAGTGAGAATATTTTATTAAAAACATCAATAGTCCACATTTCAGGTTGCTTCTCTGGCGCAAAAGCATCAAAATAAACAATATTAAACAATTTGCTAGAATTAAATTGCACTGGATTACTAAAATCGATTTGCTGTTTAAGCAATGTGAATTTAGGTGTAATATCTATATGCTTTTCCCATTCAGAATTGTGTAGTCGAAGAAAAAGATCTGTTATATTTTCCTTTTGTTGTAGATGATTCTTGCTTAATAGAGTAGGGTAATTTAGTTGTTTTGCATTCTCAATAGTTACAGGATATAATTCCAAGCTATTATAAAATACATTAATTGATCTCATTTCACTTTCAATTAAAGTTAACAAAGCATTTAATCCCGTACCGAAACCAATTTCCAAAATATTTATAGTCTGCACCGGTTGTAGATTATTTTTATATGAATTATTCAAATAGTATTCAAGCCCTGCATTAATGAAAATATGGTGAGACTCCTGAATAGCACCATTTACTGAATGATAATGTTCATTAAGCTCAGGCACAAAAAGTGTATGTGAACCATCATCTGTGGTTTTTATCTGATGTAGCATCCGTTTAATAATAAATATAATCTTTTACAATCGCAATGATTTAGTGGTGTACAAACAAAATTAGGAAATCTTTGTTTAGTATTTCCATCATCGGTCTAAAATTATTACTTTTGTCACTTAAATGACTCATCTCCATTAATTATCTAAAGATTAAAAATGCAACAAAAATATATATCTCTTCTTATATTAATAATAATCGCTTTTGTATTTCTTGACTGCAGTGAGGGCAATAAATCAGAGAAAACGGAAGATAAAACTATCCTAACAGTTACAATTGACCCACAGCGTTATTTCTTAGAGCAGATAGCAGGCGATAATTTCACAATTAACACATTAGTTCCACCAGGAACAAGCCCCGAAACCTATGAACCTGCACCTTCAGTGATGGTTGATATGAATAAAAGTAAACTATATTTTATGATAGGAGACTTGGGCTTTGAGAAGGTATGGAGTAAACGGTTGGCAGAAAATAACCCTAATATAAAAATTATTGATTGTTCTCGAGATCTTAGTCTTATAGAAGGAGTTGAGCATAATCATACTGATGATCATGGTCATTCTCATTCTCATGGAGGTTTAGATCCTCATATATGGTCGTCCCCAGCCGCTGTTAAGGAGATGACTCAAATAATGCTTAATTCAATCATAGAATTTGATCCAGAGAATGTAGAGACATATCTTTTAAATTATAGTAATTTTATCAAGAGGGTAGATAGTACAGATAGTATTATAAAAGAGCTCCTTGCTGATATACCCACCAGATCATTTATTGTTTTTCACCCTTCCCTTGGATATTTTGCACAACAGTATAATCTAAATCAACATAGTATAGAGTTTGAGGGAAAGAATCCTTCACCTTCTCAAATTAGAATGCTAATTGACGATGCAGGCAAAGAGAATATCAAAACAGTATTTATACAACGAGGTTTTGATGAAAAAAATGCCGAGGTGGTGGCTAAGGAGATTGGTGCAGATATTTTTGAAATAGATCCATTGAGTTACGAGTGGGATACTGAGTTGATAAAAATAGCAGAGATTTTGGCAAGAGATAAAGCTAAAGATTGATTATATTGTAGAATATTTAGTATGAAGAAATTAATAGAAATAAATAGTCTTACAGTAGGATATGAAAATAAGCCGAATGTACTTAATGATGTCTCACTGACAATATATGAAGATGATTTTTTAGGTGTAATTGGTCCCAATGGTGGAGGTAAAACCACCTTGCTCAAAACTATACTAGGACTCATAAAACCCCAATCGGGTTCTATAAATTATTATGATAAAGGAATGAAAGTCCCTTCTCTTAACATTGGGTACCTTCCTCAAATTAATCAGGTAGATAAAAAGTTCCCAATATCGGTTTCCGAAGTAATACTTTCAGGTATAACACCCGAAAAGAAATTTTTTAGACGATACAGCACAGAAGAGAGAAATAGAGTTGTACATGTGTCAAATCAGCTAGGAATTTCTTCCATTCTTAATCGTGCAATAGGAGAACTATCCGGTGGTCAGTTGCAAAGAGTACTTTTAGGACGAGCAATTATCGATAATCCCAAACTTATAATACTTGATGAACCCAGCACCTATGTGGATAAACTTTTTGAAACTGATTTCTATAAATTATTAGGTGAAATAAACAAGTCTATTGCAATTATGCTTGTTTCTCATGATGTTGGTACCATTATATCACTTGTTAAAAATATTGCATGCGTAAATTTAGGGTTACATTATCACTCAGGAAGCGATATTTCTAAAGAGTGGCTTTCAACTGCATATCAGTCGTGTCCAATTGAGCTGATAGGTCATGGCTCTTTCCCACACAGGGTTCTACTAGAGCATGATCATATAGAAAGTGATACAAATTCAATTCAATAGGTATCATAAACAAAATGATAGATATAATTTTGATAATTATTGCAGCACTCCTCTTATTAGTTGGAGCAGTGGGCACTATTGCACCAATTATTCCCGGTCTACCACTTAGTTGGGGAGGATTATTAATCTTAAAATTCATACCTTCCACACAGGATAATATAAGCTGGACTACTATTATTATTTTGGCCGTTGTAACACTGGTTATAACAATTCTTGATAATGTATTACCAGTATGGGGAACAAAAAAGATGGGTGGTAATAAACAGGTGGTATGGGGGGCAACTATAGGACTTCTTGTTGGTTTCTTTCTAGGTCCCTGGGGAATAATATTTGGTCCTTTTATAGGTGCTTTTATTGGCGCAATAACTACTGGAAATAGATTAAAAAAAGCCACCAAACAAGCCTCCGGTGCATTTGGAGGCTATTTGGCGGGACTTCTATTAAAACTAATTGTAATAGGATTTATAATCTTTTTCTTCGTTCGAACATTAATTGTTAATTAAGTATTCTGCTATTTGAACAGCATTTAATGCTGCGCCTTTACGAATTTGGTCAGAAACAGTCCAAAATGTTAATCCATTTTCATTTGATATATCTTTCCTTATACGACCAACATACACAGGGTCTGTTCCTTCCAGACCTAAAGGCATTGGGTATTTTTTATTTGCAGGCTCATCAATCAGTTCTACACCATTTGCTTTACTAAAAGCTTCTTTGGCTTCTTCTATTGAAATGGGGCGTTCTGTTTCAATCCAAATTGCTTCAGAGTGAGCTCTCATCACAGGTACTCTTACACATGTTGCGCTAATTTCAATGTCTGAATGCATAATCTTGCGAGTTTCATAATACATCTTCATCTCCTCTTTTGTATAACCGTTTTCAGTAAATACATCTACCTGAGGAATAAGATTATATGCTAGTTGATATGCAAACTTTGACACTGTTGGCTCTACTCCATTCACAAGTTGTTTGTGCTGATCTTCAAGTTCTTGCATCGCAGCTGCACCTGCTCCTGAAGCAGCCTGATAGGTTGCAACATGTGCCTTTTTAATATGTGTAATAGACTCAATTGCTTGCAATGCAATAACCAATTGTGAAGTAGTACAGTTAGGATTGGCAATTATGTTTCTTGGACGATTCAATGCATCTGCACCATTTATTTCAGGTACAACAAGAGGCACATCGTCGTCCATACGAAAAGCACTTGAATTGTCAATCATAATTGCACCATGCTTAGTGATTGTGTCTGCAAATTCAATTGAAGTGCCACCTCCTGCCGATACAAATGCAATTTCTATATCTTTAAAATCGTCATTGTGTAGCAGCTCTTTAACGGTTATATTTTTATTTTTAAATTTATATTCTTTTCCTGCACTTCTTGAAGAACCAAAAAGGACTAAATTATCTACGGGGAAATTTCTCTGTTCCAATACACGTATAAGCTCTTGCCCAACGGCACCACTAATACCCACAATTGCTACATTCATAATGATTGAAATTAATGTTTTTGTTTTTTACAAGAGGGTTTCTCTTGCAATTTGATATCCTAACTCTCTTTTACATTACAAAAATATAAAAATATTTATTTAATAGCTATCTTCTTAGTGAATTTACCAATTTTTATAATGTAGTATCCTTTAGGGAGTGAAATGTTATATTCATTTGTGCCTGATTTAAGGCGTCTTGTATATACTTTCGCCCCCATAATATTATAGATTTCCAGTATATTATCTGTGGGAAGGTTTTCAATGATAAGTCTGCTTTCAGTGAAAACTACTTTTAAGCTATCTTGAAAATTGTTTTGAAGAATTTGGTCTAATTGTTTTTCCGAATTATATACATCGTCATTCCCATAAGAACCTAGGGTTGTTAATAGGATTACTAATGTAAGTATAGTACGGAGAATCATAATTCAAATATTTTTCCTTCATTAGCAAGCTCTGTTTCCGGAAATACTGTAATAGCTTCTTTTAACAGGAAACCCAATTCATTATACCGGGAAGAGTAATGTCCAATAACCAGCTTTTTAACATTAGCCTCCTTTGCTATCTCAGCTGCTTGCCGTGCAGTAGAGTGATATGTCTCTTTTGCTCTAAGGAGTTCGCTTTCAGCAAATGTAGCCTCGTGATATAGTAAATCCACATTAGCTATATATGGTATTATTTCAGGCGCATATGCAGTATCAGAACAATATGCATATCTTTTTGCAGGATTTCCGCTATAAGTTAATATATCGTTCTTTATTACCTCTCCATCTGGTTTAACAAAATCAGCTCCATTCTTAATGTCATAAATATGTGTAAACGGAATTTGATGAAATTCAATCATTTCACGAATTATATGTCTGGGCGACTCCTTCTCTTCAAAGATAAATCCATTAGTGTCTATTCTGTGATTCAATGGGAAAGAACTTATCTTAATAGATCTGCTTTCAAATATAACCTCTTCTTTGTAAGGATTCAACGGGATAATATTTACTTTAAAGGTTAGGTGTCTTCCCATATATGCCGCAAGAGGTGCAATCAAAAAGTCAATTTCCTTATGAGCATATATATTAAGGTCGTTTTTTCTTCCCAAAAGACTTAAAGTTGAAATTAGTCCAGGCAATCCAAATATATGGTCGCCGTGCAAGTGAGAAATAAAAACAGAGTGAAGCTTGCCAATTCTTGTTTTGAACCTTCTCATTTGTAGTTGAGTACCTTCGCCACAATCTATCATGAATAACTTATTGTTTATATCAACAAGTTGCGAAGGTGGGTTATGTAACGTGGTAGGCATAGCAGACCCACATCCAAGAATAGTTACTTCAAATTTTGTCATATTACCTAATGCCGATCAATTTATGAGTCTGCAGACTTAAAGCCCAAGTTGGGTTTTCTTTAATTAAAGAAATACAATAATCAACATTCTCCTGAATTATAACACTGTCGTCAAATATTGGACTTAGTAAATATCTTTCAGTCTTAGGTAGAATTGATATATCTGGAAGAGGGTCACCTTTCATTATTGGAAAACGCAACTCATCCACTTCGGGAATAAGCTCCTTTACTTTCTCGAAGTTCTGCTTGGGGCTACATGTTATATAATCTATGCCATTAGGCACTCTTTTTGTTCCATTAGTCTCTATAGCCTGCTTATAGCCCCTTTCCTTAAATAAAGCTACAATTTTATCATTAAGTTGCAAAGTTGGTTCACCTCCTGTCCAAATAATCCATTTGCATCCAAACTTATCAATATCATTAAGCACCTCATCAATTGTCATCTTCACACCATGCTCAAAATCTGTATCGCAGAAGCTGCATGCAAGATTACATTTGGCAAGTCTTATAAATATAGATGCTTGTCCCGTTCTACCCCCTTCACCCTGAAGCGAGTAGAATATCTCATTTACATTTAGGCTCATATATTGCCGATGTTTTAGGTGTTTCACTTACTTCAACTGCATACAGTTCGGGTAGCTCAGGTTTAAACTTATCATATAGCATCTTTGCAATATTTTCTGCGGATGAGTTCAGAGGCGTCATTATATCGTTTAAGTTTCTGTGATCCAGCTTATAATCAATATATTCTTTCACTATTTTTAGCTCGTTATAGTCTCTTACAAAGCCTTGTGGATTCAACTCTTCTGAGCATAAATGAACAGTAACAACATAATTGTGCCCATGCAGTCTGCTACATGGATGATCATCTGGAAGTCCAAATAATGAATGTGCGGCCGAAAAAGAGAATTCTTTACTTATTTTATACATAGAATTAAGAAGTTTCCAGAACCTATCAATTTTATTTTAATTCTAGCCAGGTTCTGAGTGGATAATGGTCTGAATGCTTTATCTTATCAACTTTAGATCTATATGCCTTAATGTTTTCACTATGCAAAATATAATCGATTCGAAAATGAAACAGATCTTCATTATATGTAATACCTGGACCAAATGCAGTTGAAATATAAGCATCATCCATTCCTTTCTTCATTTGATTGTATGTGTAAGAAATTGGAGTATCATTAAAATCACCGCAAATAATTGTTCCTTGAGTACCTTGCGTTTCTAAATATTGTTTAACTTTTTTTACTTGATTAGCTCTGGCACGATATGCACTGCCTAATCTGTTGCGAATGTTACTTGTAACTGTTTCCAGTCTTACAGAATCTGAGTTCTGAATAAAATCACTATAAAGCTTTTTATCTTCTGCCCTAATACTGTTAGATTCCAAATGTACATTAGCCACGCTGTATTTTTTACCATCAATATTTATGGTATAAATAGCTGCACCATTGTATGACGATTCAAATACAACTTCATGAGTCTCTTCAATAGGATATTTTGAGAAACATGCCAAGCCGAAGATATGATATTTTCCCGAAGATTCCAAACCTGTTACAGATCTATAAGGGTACTTGTTTAGTAGTCTGTTAACATCTTTTTGTGAGAAAATAGATTGTCCTGTTTTACTCACAAAGTACTCTTGCAAACAAACTATATCTGCATCAGTTGAAGCTATATAATCAAGTATGGGATGATCTACAGCATCTTTATTTCTTTCACTAATAAACCCCTGAACATTATAAGTAAGAATTTTAATAGCACCCTGTGGAGGTTTCGGAGAGTTTATATTAATGGGAAAAAATGTTGTTATAGGCTTGTAGCAAATAACTAGAGCTAAAAGACATATAGCTAATTGCTTCCATTTCGAGAAGAAAGCCCAAAATAATAAGTACGCTATATTAAGAAAAAATATAAAAGCAAATCCAAGACCTATATATGAAAAAAGGTTTGTTTTAAGAGTCGAAACATTCCATGATAAAAAAGAGCAGAAAAGTAAAATTATTGCCACTATGTTCGTGGCAAAAATAATCCAGGTAATAAACCTTCTTAATCCACCTTTATTATTTTTTACTCGCATCAAAAAGCTTTCTTTTTTCTTCTGACGATAAACCGCTATAGCCCGACTTTTTCAATTTATCTAGAATTGCATCAATCTCTTTCTCTTCAGACTGTTTTCTTTCATTATAGTCCCAATCCGATTCAGTTCGGGAATAAGTCACCTTCATCTTAGCTTTCTTTTTCCTTGGCTTAAATAATGCTACAAACCCATCAATAACTTTACTCATCCACTTAGTTATGTCTCTTCCGTTATGATATTGATTTGCAAATAAATATCCCAATAAAGCTCCCCCTATATGAGCAACATGGCCTCCAGGGTTAACTGGACTTCCAAGAGACATGAAATCGAGGATGAAAGCAAATATTGCAATATAAACAATTTTAATCTCACCAATAAAAAGCAGCTTCAACTTTAAATCGGGCTTATAAAATGCGGCTCCCATAACAATGGCCATAACTGCTGCCGAAGCACCAATCATCCATCCTCTATCCATTCCAAGATAATAAGGTATTGTATTGAATGCAATAATATATAGAATAGCACCAGCTAATCCACCCAGTACATAAAGACTACCAAGCGTTCTCCCTGTAAAATACTGCAGGAATATTTTTCCAAACCAATAAAGCCACAGCATATTAAAAAGAATATGCAAAAACCCTTCATGTACAAACATGTACGTAGCCAGAGTCCAAATTCTATTTATTAGTAAAGGGATATAAGAAGGAACTCCAAGTAGAGTTATCAGATCGAGTGAGTAAATATTGAAGAGTATGAATATAACACCAATAACCTTTAATATCACAAAGACCAATACATTAATAATAATTAGCCTGGTTAGTACACTGCCACTCTTATATATAGTTTTTATTCTTTCAATAAAATTTGCCATAGCCCTTGTCTTTTTTTCTCCAATAGAGTATCATGAATATTCCAAACAACATGCCACCTAAATGAGCAAAATGAGCAACATTGTCTCCTGTTCTATTGGCAACACCAAAAAGCAGTTCTATTAATCCGTATCCAATAACAAACCACTTTGCTTTAATTGGAAACGGAAATGGTATTATAAATAGTTGAGCATTGGGAAATAACATGCCAAATGCCAATAGTATACCAAATACAGAACCAGAAGCCCCTACCGTAATGCTATTAACCATAGAAAACATCTCGGGCGGTAATTCTGCACTTATACGTATGTACATAACCAATAATTGAACCAAACCAGCTCCAATACCAGTTACCATATAATAAGTTAAGAATCTTTTTGGTCCCCAAACCTGTTCAAGAGTACGTCCAAACATAAATACCGCAAACATATTAAAAAATACATGCGAGAATGAGAATGGGTCGTGCAGGAACATGTAAGTTATCAGTTGATAAAACCTAAAGTTATCTGAAGCAGGAAAGTGAAGCCCAAACTGTTGCGTTAAGTCGACATCCGTTCTCCTAAGCAATACAAACTGTGCCAACCATATTATCACATTTATGATAAGTAAGTTTTTGGTTACTGTTGGCAAATTTCCAAAATTATTTCTAGATGTATTCATTATCCAAATCTACTGTTGAAGCGCAAAATTACGTATTTTTTCGCATCATATGTGGTTTTATGCAACATAAATAATAAATTTTCAAGAAAAACAAATACTTTTTAGCTTTTTTCTTGATTGTTTACTTTTAATCATTTATATTTGACAGCAAATTAGGGCTCAGCCTTGAAAATAAATTTATTAATTTCTTTATTTATGTTTTCTTATGAATAAATCAGAACTAATTAACGCTATCGCCGATAAATCGGGTCTTAGCAAGGTAGATTCAAAAAAAGCGTTAGACGCAACTCTCGAAACTATTGCTGAAGAAGTAAAAGCAGGTGGAAAAGTAGTTTTAGTAGGTTTTGGAACTTTTTCTGTATCAGAAAGAAGCGCCAGAAAAGGTATCAACCCACGTACAAAGCAGCCAATTGATATTCCTGCCAAGAAGACAGCGAAATTCAAAGCAGGCTCAGAGCTATCTAGTCTTTAATAATTTAGCTAAAGAAATAAAAAAGGAACTAACAAGGGTTGGTTCCTTTTTTGGTATTATACAACCGTTCGGTATAATTTCGTTGCAAATTTACAGAACGGAATAAAAAATTAAAATATTAGAGGGCTATTGTTTTCAAAAATGAAAATTTTAAATACCTTTGTGCCCTTAAAAAAATGACTCCGTAGCTCAGCTGGTAGAGCAATTGACTCTTAATCAATGGGTCGAGGGTTCGAGCCCCTCCGGGGTCACATTATTTTAAAGTGCATTTAAGAATATTCTTAATGCACTTTTTTTGGTTTAAACTTAAGTTGTGTAAAATGGACATTTATAATTCAAAATCTATTATATTTGCAAATTACATTATTTGTAAGTTGTTAAATGCAAAGAATATATTTGTTTTTCATCTTCATAATTATCCTTTTGATAAATAGTTCTTGCAAAAAGGCTGATGAGAAGATATGGCTTGATAAATTCACAACATGGGATAGTTTAATTGACAGCATTCCATATGCTATATCAGATAGTTTAAGTTTAGTAGATTACCATAGTTTAAGTCGCACAAACGGTGCATATTATAATCTGCTCAAAGTTATCTCAGACGACAAGACATACGTTGATTTCACAAGTGACTCTACAATTAATAGTGTTGCGGCATGGTATAAAGGGCATAATCCTCAGAATACAAATTATATACGTGCACTTGCATATCAGGGTATTGTGCGTACGCGCATGGGTGTTAAAGATAGCACTGTATATGAACCCCTACGTGAAGCAGACAGGCTATTGCAATCTATGCCAGAGCCCGATCCATCACTTGGATACTTAGTGAATTATTTCCTCGGAAATATACATTATAATAGTAGAAATTACTCTAGTGCTGCTCAATATTATCAGAAAACTCTTGATTACGCGCATAAAGAAAAAGATTCCACTCACATTTTTGATACATACCTAGCATTTTTCTGGAATGAATTACAACAAAAGAATATTGAACACAGTAAGGTGCTTTTAGATTCACTTTCTTCCTTCTATATTCACTTACCTGAAAAAGATTATTATATATTAAATACTCAGTCGGTTTATTATGATGCTATAGGGGAGCCTGAATTAGCTTTAGGGCGGGTTAAAGAACAATTAAAAATATTATATAGACAGAAAGAAAATATCGATGTTTCTCGCCTCTATTTTAATATATCGGGAAGATATATAGGACTAGAACAACTTGATAGCGCCATGGTATATGGCAAGCTAGCCATTGATTTCATTGAAGATCCTAATTTTAGACAGAATCATTTATATTATCAGAATGTTGCTGATATTGCCGAGAAGCAAGGAGATTATTTGATTGCAAACAAATTTAGAAAGGAAGCAGCAGAGCTCTATAAAAATTCTGTTCAGGATAGATTAAATACTCAAATTGCAGAGATAGAGAAGAAGTACGATCTAACTGAGTCAGAAAATATGGCCCTTAGAGCACATCAGCAAACTATGAAAATAATTATTGGTGCACTTATACTCATTATTGGTCTAATTATTATAATAATGAATATACATAGGGTAAGAAAAGATACGAAAATGCAACTTCTAGTTACTGAAAACAAATTACATCAACAAGAATTGCAGTCAGAAATAATGCGAATTGAAGCTCGTAAGCGTAAGTGGTTGATAAAGTTGTATAGTAATATCTCGGGGCGACTAACATTTTTGCAAGATGAATTTGAAAAACTTACACAACGGTATGTTTCTAGTCAGCCCAAGGTATATAAAGATATGCAGAAAATATTAAAAACCACAGATACCGAATTGCGAGATATTAGTGTAACTCTTGCACCAGATGAGCAAACATTTTATAGTTATACATGCATAAAAGATGAGCAAGATATTTTAAATGCTAATGAAAAACTGATACTAATGCTTCTTTCTTGTGAGGCAGACAATCGTCAGCTTGCAACATTTATGAATACCACAATTGAAAGTATTAGGGTCAGAAAATCACAATTAAAGAAGAAAATGTTAGAAAATAACATAGATATATCAATTTTCGGAGAGTAAGTAGCGTTAAAAAGGACAAATTTAAAACCATGATACACAAACACATATATTCATAAAGGGCGTTAAATATCTTAAAGGGTATTGTTTTACATGTCATAAGTGAGTTATTTTGTGTCATAATTCTCCAACAGATTATTTAAACCAAAAAGTATGAAAAAATTAAGTGCTTTAATTTTGATGTTAGTTTGCAGTTTACTAGTATTACCTGCAAACCTTAATAATGAAAGTAATAACAGAGCTCAAGATGACTGGGAAGATAGAATTGAGTTAAGCAGAGAGGGGGGCACTACTCGCGTTGCAAGACAAAGCACGTTTAGTATACAGTCTCGGGTAGCACAACCAGTAGCTGAACCTATAGTTGAAGTATACTCTTCCAAAAATGATCTTCAGGTATTAGTACAAAACTATAGCGGACCAGTTTGGGTTGAGATCTACGGTGCTAGAGGTGCTACGCAAGCAACTTTTCAAATATACGATATGGGTTTTGAGGTTATAAAATTATCAGGCTTAGGTGCTGGTGAATATAACGTTAGGATAACAGTGGGTTCAGAAGTATTTACAGGTAAATTAAAAAAAGGACATAATGGAAAAAGGTAATACAATAAAAGATAATAAAGATAATGTACGCAGGTATATACTTACAGATGTAGAATCTTGCACATTTACTTTTACAGATGGAATGACAAGTAAGGTTAAACCTTCTCCAGATCATGAGATTGTAATTATGAAACTTATTCCTCACTCAACAAAGTCAAAGTCTTTTGAAGATAAAGTTCTTAAAAACTACATGGCTACAAAAAACGTTACCGATTTGTCTGCACTTTGTAAATACGACTGTGTAAGAACATTTACTCGTCATTTCAAGAAAAGTTTCGGTCAAACTCCTTATCAATGGATGCTAGATAGAAAAATGGAAGAGGTGCAGTCTTTAGTTCTAAATTCTGATATAACTATAACTGATATAGCTAAGATGTATGATTTCAAAAGTGTATCTCATCTTGTAAACTTATATAGTAAGCGATTTGGTAATTCTCCTCTTAAGAGTAGATTATCGGATGCGATCTAAATATTACACACTTATTTATTAAAATAAGTACAATCTTCTCTTAATCATTATATTAAAACCTTCAATTATTTTTTTCTTCTAAAAAGGGATTGTTTCTAAACAGAGACAGTCCCTTTTTTTTGCTGGTCACCACTTGCAATTTGGTGTGAATTAATATATTTTTGTAGAAGATGTAATACGAGTTGTAAAAACACTAATTATAAATATTTTATGAACAAAACATTTTTCGTTCTACTTCTATCTCTATTATTTTGTGTGAATGCAAAAACACAAAACAAAACTGACTGGGAAAATCCAGAGGTTTTCGCTGTTAACAAAGAAAACACAAGAGCGACATCCATTCCATATTCCACAGAGGAGTTGGCCATAAAGGATGTTTATGATTCATCTCCTTATTTTCAATCCTTAAATGGCAATTGGAAATTTCATTGGGTGCCAAAAGTATCTGAGGTACCTGAAGGATTTTACGAAGAAAGTTATGATGTTAGCGGTTGGGATGAAATACCAGTACCAGGAAACTGGGAGTTCAATGGCTATGGTATTCCTATGTATGTGAATACCGGCTTCGGATTCAGAGCAAGGCCCCCATTTATAGATAGGGAGTTTTCGCCTACGGGTACATATCGCCATGAGTTTTCAATTCCAGAGAATTGGGATGAGCGGCGTGTATTCATCCATTTTGAAGGTGGAACAAATTCCATGTATCTGTGGGTGAACGGACAAAAAGTAGGTTATACACAGAATTCAAAAAGTCCTGCCGAATTTGACATAACAGCGTATATCAGGAAAGGCCAGAATACACTTGCTTGCCAGGTACACAAATTTAGCGATGGCTCATATCTTGAAGATCAGGATATGTGGCGTTTAGGGGGAATTAATCGTAACGTGTATCTTTACAGTACTGATCAGGTACGGTTATTAGATTATTTTGCTCATCCCGACTTAGATAAAAATTACAAAAATGGACTTTTTAATTTAGATGTTACACTAAAGAATTATACTTCAACAAAGCAATACCATACAGTTGAAGTTTCGTTGCTTGATAAAACAGGTAAGAAAGTGTTTTCACAAAAGAAATCAACTGCCATTCCAGAAAATGGTACTGATGATATCGCTTTTTCCGGAAAAGTATCTAATCCTCTCAAATGGACTGCCGAAACGCCAAACCTTTACACCATGCTAATCTCGTTAAAAGATGAGAAGGGTAGTATAATTGAATCCACATCCCATAAGATTGGTTTCCGTAAAATAGAAATTACAGACGGTCAATTGTTTGTAAACGGAAAGAAAGTTTTCTTTAAAGGTGTAAACTTGCATGAATTTAATACCAACACAGGCCAGGTAGTAACACGCGAGGTAATGATGCGTAATCTTCAGCTTATGAAGGAGCTGAATATAAATGCTGTACGTACTTCTCATTATCCCCAACAACCGTTGTGGTATAAACTTTGTGATGAATATGGTATTTACCTTGTTGATGAAGCTAATCTTGAGTCGCACGGCCTGGGTTATGGACCTGACAATGTTTCAAATTTCCCCGAATGGCATGCTCAGCACATGGATAGAATTATTAGACTTGTAGAAAGGGACAAGAACCACGCTTCTGTAATTTTTTGGTCACTTGGCAATGAGGCCAGCAATGGAAAGGCCTTTTTTGATATGTACGATTGGGCAAAGGCACGCGATAATAGTCGCCCCGTACAGTATGAGCAAGCCTATCAAAGAGATAGAAATACAGATGTAATTTGTCACATGTACCCTTCATGGGAGAATATGAAAAGAGATGCTGCAAGAGACTTGGGCAAGCCATACATCATGTGTGAATATGCTCATGCTATGGGTAATAGTATGGGTAATTTTCAGGAGTATTGGGATCTTATGAGATCTAGCAAAAACATGCAAGGTGGTTTCATCTGGGAGTGGTATAATCATGGCTACCCAGCAAACGATGAACAGGGACGCTTTTATTGGGCTTATGGTGGCGATTTAGGAAGTTATGACAAAATGAATGACAATAACTTTTGTATGGATGGTATTATTAGCCCCGATCAAAACTATATTCCACATACTTATATAGTAAAAAAAGTGTATCAGGACATTCTCTTTGAAGCAAAGGATGTTGATAATGGAGTAATTACAGTTATAAATGACTTTAAGTTTACCAATCTAAGCCCCGCTAGCCACACATTTAAATGGGTTCTATTAAAAAATGGTCAAGTAGCCCAAGAAGGAACATTCAATGTTTCTATTGCAGCTGACAGTAGTAAAGATGTTAAATTGAACTTACCTACTTTAACAAAAGAAGATGGTGTAGAATATTTCCTTCAGGTATATGCTTTCAGCAATCAGGAAACTGAGTTAGTACCTTCTGGATTTGAAGTTGCAAAAGAAGAGTTCGAGCTTAGTAAAGGAACATATTTTGTTGCTACAGAAGGAGAAGGAAAACTTACTGTTGAGCAACAAGAAAATAAGATTTTAGTTAATGCGGGCGACGTTTCTTATGAGTTTTCTTCCATAGACGGACGAGGTCTTTTAAGTATGAAAAATAAAGATCGCAATATATTTAGAGAATTACCACGTCTCAATTTCTGGAGAGCACTTACAGACAATGAATTTGGAGAAGGAATGCAGTATAGTTCTCGTATTTGGGAAACTGCCGGAAATAATACCAAATATATGTATAAAGGATCAGAAGAAACTGCCGATGGTTTCAATGCGAAATATGAAGTGAAATTAAGAGGTATAGAAGCAAAAGTAGACGTTATTTATACAGTAAATAAAGATGGTAGTCTTACCACTACAGCCCATTACAAAGCATTGTCTGATGACTTGCCCGAAATGCTTCGATTTGGTATGTTAATGACATTACCCAGAGACTATAACGATTTTACATGGTATGGTCGCGGACCACATGAGAATTATGTAGATCGTAAACACGACACCTTCATGGGTGTTTGGAGTGGTAAGGTTGAAGACCAAGCTTTTGAATACTACCGTCCTCAAGAGACTGGCAATAAAACTGATGTTCGTTGGCTTACATTGAAAAATGATCAAGGTAACGGTATCAAAATAGAAGGTGCGCAGCCCTTGTCGGTAAGTGCCACCAACAACAGGCCAGAGGATTTAGATCCAGGTATGACAAAGAAACAACAACACTGGTCGGATGTATCGCCACGTAACGAAGTTGTTGTGTGTGTAGACCTCTTCCAAAGAGGTGTAGGCGGATTACAGTCTTGGGGAGCAAAACCGCTCAACGAATATAGGTTTATGGATAAAGAATATTCCTACAGTTACACTATAAGCGTAAATAATAATTCAAATAAATAATCGCATGCGGAAAAATTTACTATTAATCGCTATTATACTACTTACAGGGATTGCACCGTCACTTAGAGCACAGGTATCCTTTGGCAAGTCTGAAAAAATAAATGAAAACTGGAAGTTTATTCTTAATGATCAGGAAGATGGACAAGCAGTTGCACATAACGACTCGCGTTGGCAGCAGGTAACCCTGCCTCATGATTGGAGTGTAAAAGGTCAATTAAGCCCCACACTTGCAAGTTGTACAGGGTACCTGCCCGGAGGAATTGGTTGGTATCGTAAAACAATAGATATTCCTGCCGACAAGCAAGGACAAAAAGTATATCTATATTTTGAAGGTGTTTACAACCGCAGCGAAGTATTTCTTAACGGTGAGTCGCTTGGTAAACGTCCAAATGGATATATCTCATTTATGTATGATGCAACACCTCATCTTAAATATGGAGAAGAGAACGTGATTGCGGTGCGTGTAGACCATAGCCAGTCGGCCGATTCCCGCTGGTACACCGGGTCGGGAATATACCGCGACGTATGGTTGGTATATGCCAATCCGGTTCATATTGCCCAATGGGGTGTGTATGCATATCCCCA
The DNA here is from genome assembly GCA_015478775.1 of Fermentimonas sp. Classification (GTDB taxonomy): domain Bacteria; phylum Bacteroidota; class Bacteroidia; order Bacteroidales; family Dysgonomonadaceae; genus Proteiniphilum. The sequence continues at coordinate 151,412 of JADMKP010000008.1, forward strand.
AGAGGTTAAGAATGGCTACATGCTAAATGTGGAGGTTGATATCCTAAACGAAGAGAAGAATAATGTTTCTCTAACTATTCTCAATGAGCTCTTCTCGCCAGAAGGAAAACTTGTTGCTAAAGAATCCAAAAAGATAGTTGCAGAAGCCGGCAAGGAGCACAAACTTACAACTTCATTAAAAGTGAACAAGCCGTCACTCTGGTCTTTAATTAATCCAAATCTATATGAGTTGAAGACTACTGTAATGAAAGGTAAGACTGTAACAGATCAAACCACCACTCGCACAGGGTTTCGTTCATATACTTTCGATTCTGATAAAGGATTTGCATTAAACGGAGAGTGGATGAAAGTAAAAGGTGTTTGCATACATCATGATGCGGGCGTACTTGGAGCAGCTGTTCCACACGATGTTTGGAAAAGGCGTTTGCAAACTTTAAAAGATATAGGTGTAAATGCTATCAGAACAAGTCACAACCCACAAGCCACCGATCTATATAATTTATGCGATGAATTGGGGATATTGGTGCTTAATGAGATGTACGATGAGTGGGTATTCCCAAAACGTAAATGGCTGGAAGGCTGGAACTTTGGAACACCTGGTTTTCAGGGTTCTTATGATATTTTTAAAGAATGGAGTGAGATAGATCTTGCCGATTTGGTACGCCGCGACCGCAACCATATCTCTGTATTCGCCTGGAGTATAGGTAATGAGGTGGATTATCCCAATGATCCTTATTCGCATACTGTACTTGGAGGTGAGAAAGCTGGATTTACACAAGCTTCATATGGTGGATATAACCCCGATGCTCCCGACGCGATGGAGTTGGGAGATATTGCCAAACGTTTGGTGAAAGTAGTTAAAACATACGACCATGCACGTCCCGTTACAGCCGGTTTAGCGGGTGTGGCTATGTCAAATGAAACAGAATACCCAGGAGCTTTAGATATTGCAGGATATAATTACACCGAAGATATGTACAACCGCGACCATGAGAAGTATCCCAATAGGGTAATCTATGGTAGTGAAAACAGGCACGATATGGCTGCATGGAAAGCTACACGAGATAAAGAGTTTGTATTCGGCCAGTTCTTATGGACAGGGATAGATTATCTTGGCGAATCGGGCAGATGGCCAACTAGAGGATTTTATTCTGGATTACTCGACTTTGGTGGATTCATAAAACCAAGAGGATATTTCAGGCAGTCGTTATGGTCCAGCACACCTATGGCATACCTTGGAACTTACCCCACTCCAGGCAGGGGAGCACGTAGCCAGTCGAGAGACGTATTGTCACAAACCGAAACAGATAATCAATCCAACTATGTAGAAAGAGTGCCATCTATGGACGCATGGTCTATATGGAATTACCAAGAGTCTCAATCAATAAGGGTGGTATGTTACACCAACGCAGATAAGGCTAAACTATTGCTCAACGGAACAGTTGTGGGAGAAACAAAAGAGTATGACGATAATACCGGTATAATTTATTGGGATATTCCTTACAGCGCAGGAAAACTAGAAGTAATTGGTATGGACAAGGATAATAATCCTGTTTCAGGTTATACAATTCAAACTTCTAACAGACCTCACTCACTAAAAGTTATACAATCTGATAAACAAATTGATAAAGATAGTGGATTGGCTCATATCGTGGTGCAGGTGGTAGACGAAAACGGAGTTCCAGTAATGCATTCAGACGATGAAGTTACTTGCCGTATTTCTGGTCCCGCAAAGCTTCTTGGCTTAGAGGCAAGCAATAATACTGATATGAGCGATTATACCGACAATAAACATCGTGTATTTCACGGGCGTATATTGGCGTATGTGCAAGCTACAGGAGAAGAGGGTGAAATTAAGATAGATTTTACATCACCTTGGTTAGAACCGGTTGAGGTTAAGCTACTGGCTGAATAACAATGAGACCTGAAAACATTTAGACATATGAAAAAATCATTCATAATAGGGGTTGGGTTTATTATCATGTTGCTAAATGTTCATGCTAGCAATATTCCATCGTTAGATGGAGATAGCAATCAATCTGTGGGAGTTCAGGTTAATACAGTAAGTGAAAAGGGTGCGTGGTGTTGGTTTGCCGACCCACGTGCCCTTCATCATCAAAACCATAGTGGTACTATAAATAATACATATATAGGTTATATCGATGTTCATGGTGCAATAAAAGCAACTCAAATAAATCATTTAACCAAAACGACTAATGAAGTTTTAATTCGTTCATGGTTTCAACCCGACGATCATAATAATCCCACCTTTTTGGTATTGCCAGATGAACGAGTAATGATCTTTTATTCGCGTCATACCGATGAGTCTTGTTTTTATTATCGTATTTCTCGTAAACCGGGAGATATAACTACCTTGGGAAAGGAGATTAGGCTGGAAACAAAAGATAACACCACTTATCCCTCTCCTTTTATATTGTCAGACGACCCTCACCATATATACCTTTGCTGGCGGGGGATAGGGTGGCATCCTACAATTGCACGACTAACAATGCCTGATGAAAATGATGAAGTTCAGTTTAATTGGGGTCCTCATCAAATTCAGCAATCGCAAAATGGAGTAGGGGGAGTTCGCCCTTATGCCAAATACAAGTCGAACGGGAAAGATAAAATCTATTTAGCATATACCACTACTCATCCCGACAATCAGAGTGTAAATTGGATATATTTTAATTATATCGATGTTAATAATTACTCTTTGAATGATATAAATGGAACAAACCTTGCCACCATAGGAAGTGGTGCTTTGCATAATGTAGATACATCTGCAACATATTTAAACAAATACCCCAATGCAGTTGCTGACGATTCGCCATATCGTAACTGGCTTTGGGATATTTCTATACTTAATGAAAACACGCCGGTAATTGCCACGGTTAGTATTAGTGAAGATAAAGAGTCTCACGATTATTATCATGTAATGTGGACAGGCAAGAAATGGCAAAAAACATTTTTGTCAAATGCAGAGGGACATTTTCACCAAACACCCGGATTAGAAAAATGTTATAGTGGTGGTATGTCAATTGATGCAACTGACCCGATGGTTATTTATGGTTCGGTTCCTACTAATGGTGAAAATGGTTCGGTTTATGAACTCAAGAAATTCACTGTCGGCTCGCATGGAGAAGTGGCTTCTACAGAACAATTGACTTTCAATTCACCGAAAAACAATATCCGCCCTTTTTCTATTTCAAGTTACAACAATAATCAAAACCTTGCATGGATGCATGGTGTTTATTACGATTGGATAGTGAGTTCCGCTCGGCCCGAAGGCTTCCCAACGTCTATTCAAACCAATATAATGCTCCCTGTTGGTAGTATCGATTTGGATAAAGGACTACTGTTTCACAATGAGGATGTTGGTGTAAATATTGATATTGATGTGCCAAGTTCTGAAAACTTTACGGTGGCTGTTAGTCTATCTCCTGATTATGGAGATTCATGCAACGAGATTATAAAAACAGACGCTTTCACATTCGGCATAGAACAAGGTGAACATCCAAGACCCTACATACAGGTTGAGAGCGATAAATCAATAAGCTCAAATATACTTGCTAACTCAGATACTTGGAGGATAAATGGCAGGGGAACTGGTGGTCAATGGTATGAACCGGCAAAATTATCTACATTACAAGTTGTTATAACTTATGAGAATGATGTTCTGAGATCATACATAAATGAACTTATTGATCAATCTATAGAAGTAAAAGGTTTGTCATTATCAAAAATACTTCCAACCGCAGGTAAAGGAGTAATACAAAATATCAGCATTTACAACAGGGCGCTATCTCAAGATGAAATAAAGAAAATATACAAATAAATTATTCCGACATGTTTTTTATGTAGGGCAAAGATCTCAAATTGCTTAATTTGTAAAAGTTTTGAGCATTAGAGCGTAAGAACTTATACTTATCATCTTCAGCAATTTGGTCCGATTTTACTATAAAATCGTACGACATCCTATAGGTTATTGCAGTAATTGTTCTGGGGTAGTCTGATCCCCACATTAATTTTTCAAAACCCACAAGAGAGGCGGCTTCAATAATTGCCTTTATAGCACCTGTAAAAGGATAAAACTCATCATTAAAAAGCCATGTAATTCCTCCCGATTCAATCATTACATTTTTATTGCGGGCTAGTTTAATCTGCTCCTGCCATCCGTTGCGTGTAACCATGCCAAAATGACCAATTGCAATCTTAAGGTTAGGGAATTCACTTATAACTTCCTTCATTTCATCCACCTGCATATCACCATCTGCCAGGTCTATAGAAAGAATAACATCATTCTGTTCCATAAACTTAAACACACGCATCAAATCGTCATTAGTCAGATACACCCTCCAATTGGGCAATATAAATCTGTTTGCCGGCAATTTCAAAGCTTTAAATCCTTTATTTATTAACTGCTCGGCATGCTCAGCATATCCTTCTTTTCTTACATCTACCATTCCGCAACAAAAAAACCTATCAGGATATCTTTGTTGCACCTCCCACAAATAGTTATTCTGTAACCCATCAATATACTCCTGAGTAATAACAGCAGCGGCCACCTGAGCATAATCCATATTCGACAAAAACACCTCTGCACTATTTATGCCATCAATCATAAAAGGGGGCAACATCTGCCTTACTTCACCCATAAACATAGATTTTCCATTCTCTATTGTCTTTATTTGCTTTCCTTCTACTATGGTATCTTGTTTTAACCACAGATGAGCATGTGCGTCTATAATTGAATAATCCATTATCATTTAAATTTAGAATTCAATAAAGATTCTGAAAACATTACCACTGTTACCCCTCCAATACTCAAGTGCATCTTTCGCCTCTTCGGGTTTGTATATAGCGGTTACAAATTCATCGGGTACACCGTTTCGCTTCACATATTCAATAACAGCTCTAAAGTCTTCTGGCAAAGCATTGCGTGAGCCCCTTATATCCAGCTCTTTAGAAACGAAAAGTTTTGTTTCAAATGAAACCTCACTCTTTGCATAACCAATATAAACCACTCTACCTGTAAATGCAACTTCATCAATTGCAGTACGATATGTTGAGGAAGCTCCCACTGCCTCAATTACAACATCAGGCCCCATCCCGTTGGTTATCTCATTCAATCTGGAGTGTAAATTCTCTGTAGCAGAATTAATGCCATGTTGTGCTCCCAACGACTTTGCCAACTGCAGCTTCTTGTCGTCTACATCCACTGCAATAACATTCGCACCGCGCAACACTGCACGAATCACAGCACCAATACCAATCATTCCGCAGCCAATTACCATTACCACATCCGTATCGATTGTGTTGGCCCTTGCAACAGCATGAAAACCAACGCTAAGCGGTTCTATAAGTGTTAAGTCCCTCTCAGATATCTCATTGTCTATAATCACCTTTTGCCACGGAACCACAATATATTCACACATTGCCCCATTTCGCTGAACACCCAGAGTCTCATTATATCTGCAAGCGTTGGGCCTTCCGTTTCTGCACGACGAACAATGCTGGCAATTAGTATACGGGTTTACAGTACAACGATTACCAATCTTAATACTCTCCGGCACATCTTCTCCTACATCCACTATAACAGCACTAATTTCATGACCAGGAATTACCGGAAGTCTCACCATTGGGTTCTTGCCAAGAAATGTATTCAGGTCGGATCCACAAAAGCCAACATATTTTATCTTCAATAAAACCTCACCCCTGACCGGTTCAGGAATAGATTTTTCAACAACCTCTATCTCACCTACAGCCAATATATTTATTGCTTTCATCATTCTTTTATATACCCTTTACAAGATGTTTAACTATTTAACCATGTATCCCTAAAGCGAGGTTTTAAAATATCCTTAACCTCCATAAGTAGCTCCTCATCAATTGGTTCAGACGCCCATTTTAAATTCTCAAGCACCGAAGTTGACCTTGTGGTACTAAACAGGGTAGTTGCAATTCTTTCATTAGAAACCGAATATTGTATTGCCAGCTTCTCAATACTCTCGCCCTTGCTCTTGCAATGATTTGCCGCCTTAACTGCCAACTTCTTCAATTGCTCTGGAGCCGGGTGCCACTCGGGTGCCCCTCTTTCGGTAAGTAAACCCATCGAGAACGGAGAAGCATTTATTACTCCAACCCCGTGACTTTCAAAATAATCAAGATAATCTGTAAGTGAATCATCATTAAGCGTATAGTGACAAAAAGAGAGTATACTATCCACCGTACCCCCAGGCACATTGTCTATTACATATACAAAATGACGCAATGTTAGATTTGTAATTCCCACATGTCTCACTATACCTTTATTCTTAAGCTCAACTAACGCGGGCAATGTCTCCTGGCATATTTTGTCTAAATCGCCAAACTCAATATCATGTACATTAATCAAATCGATATAATCAATATTTAAGCGTTCCATGCTTTCGTATACGCTCTTGATAGATTGCTGAGCACTATAATCCCATGTGTTAACACCATCTCTTCCATACCTTCCAACTTTTGTAGAAAGATAATACCTGTCCCTCTCAATTTCTTTCAAAGCTTTACCCAAGACACGCTCGGCTTTAAGGTGACCATAATATGGAGATACATCAATAAAATTAATGCCATTATCAATTGCAGTATGCACAGCTTCAATGCCCTCTTCCTCTCTAAGCGAATGGAATACACCCCCCAGCGACGATGCTCCAAAGCTTAGCGGAGAAATCTTCATTTGTGTGTTTCCTAATTTTCTATATTTCATTTGTTAACTTTTACTTTTTGCTTCAAAAACCAAAAATATGTTACTACTGCAAAAATAGATTATTATACTAAAAGATGGCAAACATTAAAGATATAAAATACATACCTATAAAAAGAAATCCATAAGATTGAAGGCTAACCTCCATACTTATGGATCAAAAAAAATGCATGAGAATAACTTAAAACTTATGAACCCAGGCCTCAAATGCTTTCAACCAATCATCTAGAAACTTGCGGGTCTCAGGATTTGCTATTTCGTTAAACTCATTAAATAAAGTTGTTGTGTTGCCAATGTAAGCCTCAGGTTGTTGCATCATGTAAACATCAACAAACACCATAGGCTGACGCAGTGCATGATTAGCAAGCGCACCACCAATAGCACCTATCGAGCTACTCACTACAGCACCAGGCTTGCCGCCCCAGCTATTTTGTCCGTATGGTCTTGAGCCCACATCAATAGCATTTTTCAATACTCCCGATATAGATCTGTTATACTCAGGTGTAAAGAATAGGTAACCATCAGCCTCTTTAATTTTTTTTCTAAACTCCACCCACTCAGCAGGAGGATTGCCATTATCAAGGTCTTCGTTGTAATGTTGCAAATTACCAATTTCAACAATCTCCAAGTCTAGAGATTCGGGCTGCATCTTAATTGCATCATTCGCAAGTTTTTTGTTAAACGACCCTTCACGTAAACTGCCCACTATTACGACGATTTTTTTCTTATTCATAAATATATATTTGTTAAATAGTTAGTTTTCACCTCTATAATTTAAATATAAACGCTTATCATTGATATTTGTTTGTCAATTAAATATAAATATAAGTTATAAGTTAAAATACCAACTAGGGGAGTTGGAGGTGTAATCTCTTTCATGTTTGTAATTGAGTTTGATTTAAACAACTATGATTGAAATTGAAGAACATGATTTAGGGATTGATTTTAAAAATATCGTGATAAAAAGCAGTAAATACAGCACTTGTAAACATCCCTTTTTTTATATATTTTTGCAATTCAAGAGAATTAGTTGAAGGTGGAGTAGATACATGGATATATATAACGAAGCAGATGTAATAACAGCATTGAAAAATGGCTCTGCGGAGGCTTTTGAAATAATATATAATAGGTATGTTGGTAAGCTCTATAATTTCATACTTGGAATAACCTGCGGAGATGAATATATGTCGGAGGAGATGGTGCAAATGGCCTTTATACAACTTTGGGAAACACGCGAAAGAATTGACGCAGACAAGTTGTTAATATCATATCTTGCAACTATAGCCAAGAACACATTATACAATAAATATAAGAGGCAGACACTTGAGTATCTTTACAAAGAGACACTTTTGCGAGAGGAAGTAGAAGTGGATTACTCCACCGAAGAGCAAATAGAAGAGGTATGGCTAAAAAAGACTGTAAATGAAATTATTGAGCAGATGCCACCGGGGCGAAAAAGGATATTTAAGATGAGGCGTCAGCAGGAAATGTCGACAAGAGAGATAGCCAATAAACTGGAAGTTTCTGTTAGTACCGTAGAAACACAAATATCGTTGGCTACAAAATTTATGAGAAATGAAATGAGGAAGTATAAAGATAAACTTTTTTAGTTAAACATGTATAAAAGAAGGATACTCATTGGTGGTAATTAACTGATAGAATGTATTATTATTGAGACATGTTTTGTTAAATAAATATAGCAGGTGATGAATAGTATTGATAAGATAATAGAAATGGAGCTTGAAAGCACTCCGGATGAGATTGATATACAGACAAAAGAACGACTGTTTAAGAATATTAAATCAGGAATTGTGATATCTCAAAAGAAGAGTATTAGTGTAACTACCAGGGTTTTACGTTGGACTGCCATATTGTTGCTTCCCTTGGTTTCTTCTATCCTCACATATTATATTGTTAGTTCAAATACCATTAGTGAGGGTTCGCCCGTTACTTTTACTACCGGTTATGGCGAGAGAGCAAATATTACGCTACCCGATGGAAGTCAGGTATGGCTTAACTCAGGTACTTCTGTAACATACAACTCATCGTTTAATAAAAAAGAAAGAGAATTACTACTATCGGGCGAGGCTTATTTTGAGGTAGCAGAAGATGCCAGGAGGCCGTTTGTCGTGCAAGCAAATGACATCACTGTGGAGGCTTTAGGTACATCTTTTAATGTTACGGCATATAAAGATGATTTGTTTGCTTCATCAGTACTTATTGATGGTAGCATACGAGTTAGTGCCGATGGCCAGGAACGTATATTGAAAGAAAACCATCGCGCCACATATTATAAAGAGGGGAGCAAGCTTGCAACGGATGTTGTTTTGGCATCGGATTATATATTATGGAAAGAGGGTTATCTATATTTTGAGAGTAGTTCTTTTGAGGATATTGCAAAGCAACTATCTCGCATGTTTAATGTTAAGATTGAGTTTACATCCGATAATTTAAGGTCTATCAGGTTTACCGGAACATTGGGAAACAGCAGTATAAAAAATGTACTTGATATATTATCGCTTACATCGCCAATGTATTATGAAATGAACGGAACCACTGTTGAGTTGTATTACAGCGAAAGTTGATTACTGACTAATCATTTTTATAACCACTAAAAGTATGATTATAGTTTAATGGTCAGAAGTCCTATGTGAATTTGCTATGCTTAATTAGAGCAAACTGTTTAACGAAGCCACAGCGTTAAATAATATTAATGAAAGTTAATCGATTAGTGCTTTCCTATCACTTTATTGTATCCAATATAACAACCTTGAAACTAAACTAATTGTAGCAAGTTTTGAGAATGAATGTTATTTTTAATTTGTGAAATCCTAAAACAAAAATGAATGAAAAGTAAAATGTTATTGCTTCTGCTACTTATGTGGATGATTGCAATTTATGCAATTCCACAGGTTACAGTTAATGTTACAAACAAATCGGTGAGAGAAACACTGAAAGAAATTGAAAAAAAGAGCGAGTATAAATTCTTCTTTAACGAATCGCTCGCAGGATTGGAAAAGCAAACCAGTCTGAATGTAAATGAAGCTGATATAGCCGAGGTTATGAGTAAGCTTTTAACCGGTACAGGAATAGATTACAGGGTTGGAGAAAATAATCTTATCGTGTTGGTCTCAAAAAGTGCAGCTAAGACAACATCAGCTGCTGTAAGTCAGCAAACCGGCAGAACTCTTAGAGGAAACATTGTAGATCCATCTGGAGAGCCTATTATTGGAGCAACCGTTGTGCTTAAAGAAGAGCCATCGGTAGGTACGGTTACCGATTATGATGGAAACTTCTTACTGCAGGTTACAGGTGACCCTGTGCTTTTGATTTCATACTTGGGTTATGAAACAAGGGAGGTTGCCACGCAAGGTGTAAGCACACTTAATATCACTTTATCGGAAGATACACAACAGCTAGACGAGCTGATAGTGGTGGGCTACATGGTTCAGCGAAAAGAGAGTTTGACCGGCTCACTGCAATCACTTTCAAGCGATAAGTTGAAAGATATCACTTCGCCTTCGGTGGAGAATATGCTTAATTCAAAGGCACCTGGGGTGTATGTGGCACCGGGTTCGGGACAGCCAGGGGCTGCAGGATCAATTGTTATAAGGGGTAAATCTACCGTTAACGGCAGCACAGACCCGCTATGGGTTATAGATGGAGTTATTGTGGGTAGCTCTGCAGGTTCGCTTAATCCTTCGGATATTGAGTCGATGACAATTCTTAAAGATGCAGCATCTACAGCCATTTACGGATCTCAGGGCGCTAACGGTGTTATTGTTGTAACAACAAAAAACCCATCGGCAGACAAGATGAGTATAACTTTCTCTGCAAAAGCAGGCGTAACAAATCTTTACAAGGGTAATTTGCAAGTAATGAATGGTGAAGAGTTGTATGATTACTACTCATCATTTAGTAACCGCGAAGAGATTGTTTTTCCAAGATGGAATCCAGAACTTAGAAACTCTAATTTCGACTGGTGGGATCTTGCATCTCAAACAGGTAATATTCAGGAGTATAACCTTTCACTTTCTGGCGGTACAGAGCAATTGCGCTCGTTAGTTTCTGTAGGAGTTTATGATGAGGTTGGTGCAGTAAAAGGGTATGATTATACCAGATACAACCTTTTGTATAAAACAGATTACCGCCCGTACGAGTGGCTTACAATTAAGCCGTTTATTTCAGGATCACGCAGGGATATTAAAGATCAGCAGTATTCAGTTTCTGCGATGTACTCGGCTCTTCCATGGGACAGCCCTTTTGATGATGAGGGAAATATTGTAGGTCATTATTCCGATAGATGGGTTAACAGCAATAGCACCAACTACCTGTACAACTTGCAGTATGATTTCAGTAACTCAACAACTTATGAGTTTATGGGTAACTTCGACTTCGATATTAAATTTACCGACTGGCTTACTTTCTCTTCGGTAAACAATATCAAGTATAATAATTATAGTTCCAAATCTTATACCGATCCGCGTTCTTCTTCGGGTGAAGGTGTTGGTGGCCGCATTAATGAGTATCGTACAAGCATGCAACGCCTGTATACAAACCAGTTGCTCCGTTTTAATAAGTTGATTGGCAAACACTCAATAGGTGCATTGCTGGCTTATGAATACAATGATTATACTGGCGAAACATTAAGCTCAACAGGTATTGGATTCGTTCCCGGATTTCAGATTCTTGATGTAACAGCTAAGCCTGAACTTGCAAGAGGAGGTGTTTCGGAATGGGCTGTTCAATCGGTTTTCTCTAATGTGAATTATTCATATGACAACCGTTATCTTGGACAGCTTTCTCTTCGCCGCGATGGTGCTTCAAACTTTGGGGATAATGCAAAATATGGCAACTTCTTCTCAATAAGTGGAGGATGGAATATTCACAATGAAGAGTTTTTTCAGAATGATGTTGTTAATCAGCTAAAGATAAGAGCTTCTTATGGATCGGTTGGCAACAGACCTTCGAGCCTTTATCCGCAATACGACCTTTATGCAGTTGCAGCAGGCAACAGTTATAATGGCGAGTCGGGGGCACTTATTAGTCAAATTGGAAACAAAGACCTTACATGGGAAAAATCATATACAGCAGGTGTTGGAATTGATGTGTCGCTCTATGATAGAGTGAGACTTACGCTTGATTATTATGATAAGAATACTAGCGATTTGCTTTATCAAGTGCCCGTTCCTGGTGTTACAGGTGTTACAAGGGTTTGGAGAAATATTGGAGCGGTACGAAATAAAGGTTTTGAGGCTATTATTGGAGTAGATATTATAAGCAACAAAGATTTGTTGTGGACTGTTGACGCCAATATTGGTCTTAACCGCAATAAAGTTACTGAATTGTACGGACAGCGAGATCCTCAAACAGGTGAAGTGGCTCCTATTATTTTGGGTGATGGTGTAGGCATTGCTGGTTCGGCAAACAGAATACTTCGTGAAGGTTTGGATGCCGACACATGGTATATTCCTGAATGGGCAGGTGTAAACCCTCAAACAGGTGCTCCACAGTGGTACCGCACGGTAACTAATGAAAATGGTGAAGAGGTTCGTGAATTAACTGACAAGTATGCTCAGGCAAACCAGGTTGAGATGGGTGCATATACTCCCAAATTCTTTGGTGGTTTTTCTACTACACTCACCTATAAACAATTTGATGCAAATATGGTATTTGGATATTCGGTAGGTGGTAAGATTTACAACTACTCACGTGCCGAATATGATTCTGACGGTGCTTACAGCGATCGTAATCAGATGAAACTTATGCCTTCATGGAATCGTTGGGAAAAGCCAGGAGATATTGCTACTCACCCAATTGCAAGTTATAATAACCCGTCACTTTCAAATAAAGTATCATCACGTTATCTTGAAGAGGGTACATATCTGAAGATGCGCACTCTTTCGTTGGGTTACAACTTTGCACTTCCACAGATAAATCTTGAGAATGTGAGAGTTTTCTTAACTGGAGAAAATCTGTTTACTATAACCGACTATTCGGGTGTTGATCCTGAGATTCCTTCATATGATGGCAAGGTAGTGGGAGTAACTACAACAGTTTATCCTTCTACAAGAAAATTCTTATTGGGCTTTAATCTTACTTTCTAAAAGTTTTTTATTTAGTAATGATCATAAAAAAGTATTTCAGAACGGAGAACATTAAAAAATAAATAGAATGAAAAAAATAACAATATATAGCATTCTGGCTGCAGTTTTATTTTTAACTGCATGCGACATTGACAGACTACCATATGGCTCGATGCCGGATGAAAGCATTAAAAAAGATCCGGGTGCATCGCTAAACACACTGCTAACAGGAACATATTCGCAACTTAAGGGCTGGTCGGACGTTATGCACCGATGCGGTGAGTATGCAGGTGATAATATTATGATTCGTGGTACATCAACCGATGCTTTCTATGAATTTATCTCTTATTCCAGAACGCCAAATAACTACAGATTGCAGACTTTATGGGATAATAGCTATAAGGTTATTGCACAATCTTCTAACATCATTAAAATGATTGAAGAGGGTAAGAGCAGCGATATTGACAGTCAGATTGGCGAAGCATATTTTCTTCGCGGAATGATGTACTACTATCTTGTGAGAGCTTATGGCAGACCTTATGCTCAAAACCCCGATCAGAATCTTGGTGTACCTATTGTAAATGGTACGCCCGATAATGTGTTTGGTGAAATGCCCGACCGTTCAACGGTAAAAGAAACCTACGAGCAGGCAATTGCCGACCTAGTAAAAGCTGCCGACCTACTTACTGTTAACAAGGGAAGTGTTTATGCTTCGGAGATGGCAGCTAAAGCGTTGTTGTCGCGTATATACTTATATATGAGCGGTACATACAACAATCCCAACACACAGTTTGCAGAGCTTGCCGAGAAATATGCAGATGAGGTAATTGCTTCGGGCGAATATGATTTGCTTCCACGTGAAGAGTTTATGCGATATCCAAGCTTTACTCCTGAGAATAATGCCGAAACAATATTTGCAATTAAACGTGTTGCATCTGAATTTTCGGGTTACGACCATTACTATGGTGTTGGAGGAATGTATGCTAACATAGGCGGAATGGGCTGGGGTGAAATGTATGCCAGCGCTGAATATATTGCTTTGCTTGATGAAACTGGTCGCAACGACTGGGCAAATAATAAGATTGTGGATGCTCGTGCAGCATTTATCGAACCACAATATACAGACGATGGAACAGAGGTTTTCCGTTTTATTAAAGATGTATATAATGCCGGTGGTACTCAAACCAGTTTTGGCTATGTTCAGGCACCTATTCAGGTAGTTGATGGCAAACTGGTTTGCAAAGAGGGTGAAGTAACATTCGATATGACGCCTGTTGATGAAAATCAGGGTATATATTCAATTAAATATAGCGATGGTAAGACCTATACTGGGGTTATTGATAAGCTTATGAGACTGAACCGTGCATTTCCTATGTTCTACATTACTAAATGCTCACGCGAAGGGGAAGAGTCACACTTGCATTCACCCGTAATATCACGTCTTGCAGAGATATATCTTAATAAAGCAGAAGCAGCAGCTAAACAGGGCGATTATGCAACCGCACTTGTGGCACTAAATACAATTCGTGAAAGGTCGCTACCAGGCGAAGGCTACACAGTTCTGAATGCTGGAAATGCAAGTGAGCTGATTGATAAAGAACGTAGAATTGAGCTTGCTTTTCAGGCAGAGCGCAGTTATGATGTTTTCCGTAACGGAGAATCGCTCACACGCGAATATCCTGGTCCGCATAACGCGATGGAAGAGGTTGAGGCAACCGATTACAGAGTGGTTTACTACATTCCTCAGGATGCTATAAATGCATATAGAGGTACCGGAAGTACTCTAACTCAGAATCCTACTTCAAACTAAATGTTAGGAGACTAAGAGATATCTAAATTGAGACAAAACAATTAATAATAAAAATATTAGAATAAAAATGAAGTTGTTTTTTAAATTTAATTTGCTGCTGATTATTGCAACAATGATGTTTTCATGCACAACGACATCTGAAAAGGTGTTGCCACAGATGATTACGACCGATGTGCCCGAACGTGTGGCAGGGCAGACTGATATGATACAGTTTGCTGCTGAGCCCATATCAACTGTAAGGGTTGGATTTATAGGGCTAGGGATGCGTGGGCCAGGTGCTGTTCAGCGATTTACACATATACCGGGAGTGGAGATAGTTGCACTATGCGATTTGAGAACGGAGAGAGTTGATTATGCTCAGGAAATACTTCGTAAAGCAGGATTACCCGATGCAATTGGTTACTCGGGTGATGTAAATGCATGGAAAGAATTGTGCGAGCGTGATGATATTGATCTTGTTTATGTTGCTACCGACTGGGATTCGCATGCCGAAATAGGTGTTTATGCGATGGAAAACGGAAAACATGTTGCCATTGAAGTACCTGCTGCTATGTCACTAGAGCAGATATGGGATCTTGTTGATACATCTGAAAGAACTCGCAAGCACTGCATGCAGCTTGAAAATTGTGTATATGATTTCTTTGAACTCACTACGTTAAATATGGCGCAACAGGGTTTGTTTGGTGAAATAATTCATGCAGAGGGGTCATATATCCATGACTTATCGGCCTTCTGGGATTCGTATTGGGATAACTGGAGACTAAACTATAACGAAAAACACAGAGGTGATGTTTATCCAACACATGGTATTGGTCCTGCAGCTCAATTGCTTAACATTCATCGCGGTGATAAGATGAACTACCTGGTATCGGTTGACACAAAACCACTTATGGGTCCTGAGATTGTGAAAGAATTAAGTGACCGTGAGGCTTCGGACTTCCGCAATGGAGATCATACTACAACAATTATAAGAACAGAGAAAGGTAAAACGATGAATATTCAGCACAACGTGATGACTCCTCGTCCTTACTCAAGAATGTACCAGCTAACCGGCACTAAGGGTTTTGCTAATAAGTACCCAATGGAAGGTTATGCTCTGGAAGGATCTCAACTTCCTTCTGATGTAGAGGTTGATCATGAGAATCTGAACGCACACAGTTTCGTATCTCAGGAAATGAAAACTGCTTTGATGGAGAAGTACAAACACCCTATCCACAGAGAACTTGAAGAGAAAGCCAAAACAGTAGGTGGTCATGGTGGTATGGACTTTATTATGGACTACCGTTTGATTTACTGTATTCAGAACGGTCTTCCTCTTGATATGGATGTGTATGACCTTGCAGAATGGTGCAGTCTTATTCCTCTTACAGAGATATCTCTTGATAATGGAAGTATACCCGTTGAGATACCCGATTTTACACGCGGTAGCTGGGATAAGGTAAACGGTTTACAGTTTGCTTATTAATGTAATGTTATACGTAAGATTATCATAAATACATAGAGAGAGTGCCTGGGAGAATTCCTGGGCACTTTTTTAATTAATTGAAATAAACAGAAATATTTAACTGCTGATTAACGCAATTTCTTAAAAAACAACTGCATCAAGTCCGAACAATCATCCGCCATTACTCCTGCAGTAACCTCAGTTTTTGGATGTAGCAGAAATGGTGAGATAGAAGAGTATCCTCTTTTGGGATCGGTGGCACCATAAACCAGCCGCGAGAGTTGTGCCCAGCGTAATGCTCCTGCACACATGGGGCAGGGTTCTACAGTAACATAGAGTGTGCAGTCGGTTAGGTACTTGCCCCCCAGCATATCGGCAGCAGCTGTGATGGCTTGCATCTCGGCATGAGCAGTAACATCATTAAGCACTTCGGTGAGATTATGTGCGCGGGCAATTACGCGCTTATTGGCCACAACAACCACGCCCACCGGAACCTCTCCTCTATCGAAGGCTTTGTGTGCTTCTTGCAGCGCTTGTTTCATAAAATAGATATCGTCCATAATTTCACCTTCATTTTTATCTGCGCATTTCATTTTCTTCAAAAAGAGTGGGATAGTCTTGATCCATATTCTTTAACATATGGTTGATAATTGTTTCGCGATACCAGCGGGAACGATTTGTAATCTTATATTTCTTGAGATAAAATTGAATCAAATTATACTCTTCGTCGTTAAGAGTGAAAACAACTTTTTTGTCGCGCGGTTTTGGGCGCCCATTCAATTTAAAAATCTTTGTTCCCATTAAATAGTTATTGTGTAAGCCGAAATGCAATAAGCATTTGAGTTACAAAAAAACAAAATATTTTTGCTAAAAGGAAGTATTTATGAGGTAAATTTGTATTTTTACCATGCATATGGGGCTTTTAGCATATATAAGGTCCATTTTTCTGAAATTGAAATGGCTGAACATAATTTATTGGGAATAAAGGGAGAGGACCTGGCGGTTGAGTATTTAAAAGATAAAGGGCATAAGATTATTGAAAGAAACTGGAGATTTAGTGGTTATGAAGTTGATATAATTAGTGAGCACCAAGAGTTTATAGTTTTTGTGGAGGTAAAGACCCGATCTACATCGCACTGGGGAAATCCTGAGGAAGCCATTGGTAAGCAGCGAATGCGCAGGATGATAAACGGGGCCAGCAACTATCTTAAATTAAACAACATTGACAGACCTGCCCGATTTGATATTGTGGCCATTATTGTGAGTGGTGAAGAAAAGGAGATTGAGTACTTTGAAGATGCATTTCTTGCTTTTCTGTAATTTAACCAATTTGCACTTTATCTTAACCAGCAGCTTAAATTTATTTGTATGAATATTGAGGAACTTTTTGATTACTGTGTGTCGATAAAGGGAGCGGAGGCCTCTACTCCTTTTGACGAGGTTACCATAGTTGTGAAGGTTATGGACAAGATGTTTGCAATGATTCCTACGGATAATGAGGTGTGTAGTATAACTCTTAAATGCGATCCGGAGAAAGCTATCAATTTGCGTGAGACTTATGATTGTGTGGAGGCTGCATTTCATATGAATAAAACTTATTGGAACACTATATCGATGGATGGATCTATGGCGGATAGTGAAATTATTGATTGGATTAATCACTCGGTTGATGAAGTGATTAAGAAATTACCCAAAATAAGACAAGCAGAGTATTATGGAACATCTAAGTAAAAACCGACTGATTATTAAGCTTAAAGAGGTTGATTCTACAAATAGTTATTTGAAGAATCTGGTTCATGATCAAAACCCCGAAGAGGGATCGATGGTGATTGCAGAGTTTCAGAGTGACGGAAGGGGGCAAATGGGCAATGGATGGGACTCGGAAGCTGGTAATAACCTTTTGCTAAGCTTACTGATATACCCTGCTAATTTGTTGGCCAACGAGCAGTTTATAATTTCGAGAATAGCATCATTGGCGGTAAAGAACTGCTTGGATCAGTTTGTTGATGATATTCGTATTAAATGGCCCAACGATATTTATTGGAAGGACAAAAAGATTGCAGGGATGCTTATTGAGAATGATGTGCAGGGCAAATATATACAGAACTCGGTTATTGGTATTGGCATAAATATTAATCAGCAAAGCTTCCCTGCGGAGCTTCCAAACCCGATATCGCTGTGGCAAATTACTGGTATTGATAACGACATAGATAATATTTCTGATATTTTTGTGAGAGAGTTTTTCTTGTTGTATCGTGAGTTTCAAAATGGGATGACTACGCAGATTGAAGATGAGTATATGTTGGATCTGTACAGGATTAACGATTACTATTGGTTTAAGGATGAGGGTGGCAGCTTCAGGGCAAGGATAAAGGAGGTTATGCCTTCGGGGCATCTGGTGCTGAAGACAATGGAGGATGGCGATTTGCGCCAATATGCTTTTAAAGAGGTCTCGTTTATCGATTCTGAGGAATAAGAACTAATATTTTTATTGATTAAAAAAAACGTAATGCAGTATAACAGAATTTTATTGAAGCTGAGTGGAGAGTCGCTGATGGGAAGCAATGACTATGGTATTGATGAGAAGCGACTTACTGAGTATGCCGAGCAGATTAAAGAGATTTCGGAAATGGGCATTCAAATTGGCATTGTTATTGGAGGTGGTAACATATTCAGAGGCCTTAGTGGTGCTACCAAGGGGTTCGACCGTGTAAAAGGGGATCAGATGGGCATGCTGGCAACTGTTATAAATAGTTTGGCACTGAGCTCGGCGCTGACTTCAATTGGTCAGGATAATCGTGTTTATACGGCTATAAGAATGGAGCCTGTGGGTGAACTTTACTCTAAATGGAAAGCTATTGAGTCTATGCAAAAAGGTGAGGTTGCAATACTGTCGGGTGGTACGGGTAACCCATTTTTTACAACTGATACCGCATCGGCTTTAAGGGGTATTGAAATAGAGGCAGACGCTATGTTTAAGGGCACACGAGTGGATGGTGTTTATACTGCCGACCCCGAGAAGGATAGTACCGCTACAAAGTATCAAACTATCTCTTTTGATGAGGTGTATAAGAAGGGACTTAAGGTGATGGATTTAACTGCAACAACGATGTGCAAGGAAAATAATCTTCCTATTGTTGTTTTTAATATGGATATTGTAGGTAATCTGAAGAAAGTGATTTTAGGCGAAAACATTGGTACCATAGTGCATGTATGATAGTTGACAATTAGTTTTTTTTCACTATTTTTGTTTATCAAACATACAGATTGGAAAATTTATCAATACAAAATATATATGGAAACAACAGTAATTAAGCAGGAAGCAGAAGAGAAAATGAAAATGACAATCGAATTCTTGAATGAAACTTTCTCTCGAATTCGCGCAGGTAGGGCAAACACTCATATACTTGATGGTATTCGTGTTGATTACTACGGAAGTACGGTGCCTCTCTCAAATGTGGCTACTGTAACAACCCCTGATGCAAGAACTATATTGGTGCAGCCATGGGAGAAACAGATGCTGAAAGTTGTGGAGAAGGCAATTATGGATTCTGATGTTGGTATAACACCAGAGAATAACGGCGAGGTTATAAGACTTGGCATTCCGCCACTAACTGAAGAGCGCAGGAAGCAGCTTGTGAAGCAGACAAAGCAGGAAGCTGAAGATGCTAAAATAAGTATCAGAAGTGCACGCAGAGAGGGCATTGATGAAGTGAAAAAAGCTGTTAAAGCAGGTATGCCCGAAGATGCAGGCAAGACTGCAGAAGAAGATCTGCAAAAAATTCACGATAAATTTATTAAGCACGTAGACGAGCTGTTTGTAGAAAAAGAAAAAGAAATACTTACCGTTTAATGACAAGTGCATCAAAGGGACTGGTTATTAGAAATACAGGTAACTCTTACTTGGTTAGGGATGTTGATGGCAATGAGTTTATAAGTAAGGCTAAGGGGAATCTTCGACTGAAGGGAATTAGAAGTACAAGTCCGGTTGTTGTTGGGGATATTGTATTTTTGGATGTATACCCCGATGGAACTGCTTTTATTAAAGAAATTGAAGATCGTAAAAATTATATTGTACGAAAAGCTTCCAACCTATCTAAACATGCTCATATTCTTGCTGCTAATATCGATTTGGCATTATTGTGTATAACTGTGCGTTTTCCGGAAACGACAACCGTTTTTATTGATAGGTTTTTGATGACGGCAGAAGCGTATTCGGTGCCTGTTTATCTTATTTTTAATAAAATAGACCTTTATGATGATGAGGATGACAGGGATTACCTGGATGCTCTCATAAACTTATATTCTACTATTGGCTTTACTTGTCTTAAAACATCTATGTCGACAGGTGAAGGCGTTGAGGAGCTTATTAAGGCGACGACCCACAAGGTTGTTTTGCTGGCTGGTCACTCTGGTGTTGGCAAGTCTACCATTATAAACACTCTTAGAGGAAAGCAGGTGCAAAAGGTGGGTGATATTTCTAGTTATCACTCTAAGGGAATGCATACAACTACCTATTCGGAGATGATTGATCTTCAAAACGGGGGTATGGTTATTGACACCCCCGGAATTAAAGGTTTCGGTACCATTGACATGAAAGTTGATGAGGTATCGCATTATTTCCCGGAGATATTTAAGTTTTCCAAAAAATGTAAATATAATAACTGCTTACATCTAACTGAGCCTGAATGTGCTGTTGTGAAGGCTGTGGAGGATCATTATATAAGTGAGAGTAGGTACCATTCGTATCTTAATATTATGGAAGATATTGGTGGTAGTAAATACCGTGTTTGATTATGCAAATAAATGCTGCCCTGCTTCTGATAATTGAGATACTTTATCTGCTGACGGTTGCAAGTATTGTTGTAGTTGTAATTTCTGAAAACAGGAATCCTATAAGGACTGTCTCGTGGGTGCTGGCAGTTGTTTTTCTGCCTGTTATTGGTATTATTTGGTATGCTATATTTGGGCAGGAGGCCACTAAGAAATACCTGATTTCTAAAAGAATGTACAGTAAGCTTAAAAGGCGACCGCTTGATGAGATGGGTACGCCTGTGGAGTTTTCTGTTCCTGATGAGCATGATAATTTAGTTGCCTTACTAAAAAACTTGGATTACAATCCTCTGCTGGGAGGAAATGATGTTAAATTGTTTTCGACAGGCGATGAGAAGTTTAACTATCTGTTTTATGATATAGAGAGAGCAAAGGAGCATATTCATATTGAGTATTATGTGTTGATGGATGATGAGCTAGGACTAAAACTTCAGGATGCTCTTATCAAAAAGGCTAAGGAGGGTGTAGAAATACGCATTATTTATGATGGTTTTGGTTCGAGGAAAGCTCGAAAGGAGTATTTTGAGAATTATCGAATGGCGGGTATTGAGGTTGAGCCATTTTTAAAGCTTACCTGGAATGCTGTTTCTTCACGCATTAATTATAGAAATCATCGTAAAATAATTGTTATTGATGGTACGATTGGTTACGTGGGGGGAATGAATATTGCCAACAGGTATATTGCTGGAACAAGTTGGGGAGTGTGGCGCGATACACATGCACGTATAATGGGTAAAGGGGTGCAGGGGTTGCAGTCGGTTTTTTTGATCGACTGGTATTTTGTTTCTCAAACACTTATCACTTCTCGTAAGTATTTTCCTTCTTTACAAAATTATGGAACTACCCCAATGCAGATTGTTGAAAGCGGTCCGTTGAGTGCAGCAAATGAATTGTCGCATGGCATTACTCAGGCAATATATGATGCTAAAAAATCTATCTACATTCAAACACCCTATTTTCTGCCTCCTGAGAGTATGCTGGATGCTCTTCAAGCTGCTGCGATAAGAGGTGTTGATGTGCGTGTTATGATGTCTGAAAGATCAGATGTGCCCGTAGTTCAGCTTGCATCACGATCTTATATTAAGAGTATGCTGAGATCGAACGTAAAGGTTTATTTTTATAAAGGTGGGTTTTTGCATTCTAAGTTGATGGTGTTTGATGACTCGCTAACTTTAATTGGTTCGGCTAATTTTGATAGTCGCAGCTTTGAACAGAATTTTGAGGTGGAAGCATTTATTTATGATACTGATGTTACCAATAAAGCAACTGAGATTTTCTTAGAGGATCAGAGGAATACTGAGCAGCTGCATCTGAAGGATTGGATTAAGAGGCCTGTAACTAAACGTTTTATTGAATCGCTGATGCGTCTTTTTGCACCTCTTCTTTAGTGTAATATGGGGTAAATTAGTGTTATTAGTAAAATATGATGATTTAGTGCTAAACGATTGATTAAGTGCAATGAGCTGATTTGGCGCTAATGAGTGATTGTTAAATTAATGAAGCAGATGAACAGAATTTTTCTAATAGGATATATGGGATCGGGTAAAACAACTGTTGGCAAGAAATTGGCAAAGTCTCTCTCGCTTTCGTTTATCGATTTAGATGATTTTATACAGAATAAATATAGAAAAACTATTGCAGATATTTTTGCCGAGCAAGGTGAAGAGGAATTCAGAAAGATCGAATGCAGAGCACTTACAGAGGTCTCGGAAATTGAAGATGTGGTAATTTCAACCGGTGGTGGAGCTCCATGTTTTTTTGATAATATGAAGATAATGAATAATGCCGGTGTAACGTTATATATTGAAGTGGAGCCGCAAGAACTGGCATCACGTTTAATGGCTTCAAAATCGGTTCGACCACTTATTGCAGGAAAGTCTAAAGAAGAGCTTATTGCCTTTATAACAAAACATTTATCTCAAAGAGAGCGTTATTACAAGAGTGCGCAAATTATTTATCATTCTGAGAAAATGACTACTAAAGAGGAAATATATTTAACTGTACAGGAAATTGAAGATCATTTGAAAAACAAATTACAATAATGGTTTATAAATCAGATAAAAGTACCTCATTCTTGGTAAAGGAGTTAATGCTCAAAACTGATAATCAGAAAGTTTCGGCTGTTATTGGAGTACCGAAAGAGAATAAGGAGGTTGATAAACGTATACCTTTAACTCCCGAGAGTGTAGCACTTTTGGTAGCGTCGGGTTATAGGGTGTTACTTGAAGCGGGTGCAGGACTTTCAATCAATTATTCTGATAGATATTATGCCGAATCGGGCGCAGAGATTGTAGCGACGGCCAAAGAGGTGTTGCAAGCAGATATTGTGTTAAAGATATTGCCACCAACGCTAGAAGAGGTGGAGGTGATGAAAAAAGGAGCGTTTGTTTTTTCTTTTCTTTACTTACATCTGCTTACTAAGCCATTAATTGAACTAATGTTGAAAAAGAGGATTAACGCTGCTGCGTATGAGCTAATATGCGACGATACAGGAGCTTCTCCATTTGTTACAACTATTTCTGAGATAGAGGGGTCATCTTCCATTACTCTGGCTGCTGAGTTATTGAGTAATACACATGGTGGAAAAGGTATACTTTTGGGAGGGATTCCAGGGATTTCTCCAACTGAGGTGGTAATCATTGGCGCAGGTGTGGCTGGAACTATGGCTGCCCGCTCGGCGATTGCAATGGGTGCTTCTGTTAAGGTGTTTGATAATGATATAAATAAGTTGCGTAATATTCGTCACGAATTGGGCGATCCGCTTTTTACCTCCACACTTCAGCCAAATGTGCTTAGAAATGTATTCCGCTCGGCCGATGTGGTTATAGGAGCGATGCAATATATCAATAAGATTCACTTTTATCGTATCTCATCCGACTTAATACGCGAAATGAAGAAAGGTGCAATAATTATAGATTTGCGAATGGCACAGGGGGGATGTTTTGAAACTACAATGGAGGCTTGTTTGCCCAATTATCCCTCACAATTTGAAAAGCATGGTGTACTTCATTTTTGTGAAATGAGTTTGAGTTCACGTGTTGCACGTACAGCCTCTATTGCTTTAAGTAATATATTCTTTACGATGTTTACTTCTATGGCAGATTCAGGAGGTATAGATCACTTTGCGATGTTTGATAGAGGTTTTGCAGCCGGTTACTATGCCTATTCGGGGAAAATAGTTAATGTGTATGTCGCAAATAGTTTTAATATGCCTGTTTCGGATATCGGGCTTTATCTAAGAGCTTACTAGAGCTGTTTTTGAAAGTCTTCTTTTCAATATTAAATACCATATAAAAAGGAGAGTACCCTTAAACATTGAGGTGATGGTAATTGCCCACCAGACACCTGTTACTCCTATTTTTGAGCCAAGAAATATTGCCAAGGGTATTCTGATTGTATTAAAGGTTATACTAATAATTGCAGGAGGAGAAGTTCTTCCGAATCCATTAAACATACCTTGGGTTGTTATTTCAAGCATCATAAAGAGTTGCGAGATACCTAGTATAAACAAATAAGCTCCACCTGCTTCGTAGGCTTCTTTTTCTGAGACGAAGAGAGAAAAGATATTATCTCCAAACATTATAAATAAGAAACTTGTAACACTCCCTAATATTCCCATTAGAATAAGCGTAACACGGTATGCACTTAGAGCGCGCTTTATTTTATTTGCTGCATAGTTTTGTGCGGTGAAGCTGCCTAGAGCAGTAGAAAACCCAGATGAGGAGTTCCATGTAATACCTTCAATTTGCCCGCCTGTGGTTTGACTCATTATACCAAGATGACCACCGTAAATTGAAGCTATCCGGGCAAGATTCATATTGATGAATGCAAAATATATGTTCATGGCTGCAACAGGAAACCCTAGTTTAAGAATATTAGCTGTGTATTGCCATCTGAGTTTTACCAAGAGAGAGAACTTTCCGAGCATGCCGTTATTCTTTTTCATATGATAAAGAAAAAGTGACATGACAATACCTTGTGATACGATGGTGGCCAAGGCAGCTCCTTTAATTCCCATTTCGGGGAAAGGTCCTATACCAAATATCAATAATGGGTCTAGCCCGATATTCATTATCAGTCCAACAGCATTAAAATAGAATGGGATGTCGCTTCTGCCTGAACCGATATAGATACCCGAGAAATTGAGTACTAAGAATACAAAAGGTATGCCTAAGGCAATCATTCTTAAATAAGACACAGCATCTAATGCGATATTTGTTTCTAATTGATAGAAAGAGATATAAGGTTTTGGGAATAGGAAAAATAATATTCCGAAGAATAGTCCCAGTATTATTGCAATGGTTGTTGTATGAGAAGCATAGATTGATGCTTTATCTAATCTGCGAGCACCAATAGATTGGCCTATTGTTATTTCAGCGCTTACTTTGGATATGATGGCCACTGAATTCATCATCCACATGAGCATGCCAACAGAGCCCACAGCTGCTACTGCCTCGCTGCCAAGTCGGCCAATCCAAAGGAGGTCCACCAGGTTGTATGCCATCTGTATAAAACTAATGGCAAGAAGTGGCAATGCCAGTGAGAAAAGCTGACGGAATATACCTCCCTGCGTTAGATCTCGTATTGTGGTTACGTTTTTATATTGCTCTTTCAATCTGTATGAAGTGAGTTATTAAAAATAGGTGTAGTTATTAAATATGTATTGTTATTAAAAAAGGAGTAACCTATAAAGTTACCCCTTTTAAAATTATTTTCACCAGAAATCGAAAAGATATATTAATTATATCTTTCTTTAAGTTTTATCATCTTAAGTGCTGTTATAGCAGCCTCGTCTCCTTTGTTTCCGTGTCTGCCACCAGATCTGGCAATTGCCTGTTCTTGTGTGTTGGTGGTAAGTAACCCAAAGATTACAGGGATATCGTAATTAAGATTCAGCTTAGTTGTTCCTTCTGTTACACTATCGCATACGAAAGTGAAGTGAGGAGTTTCTCCTTGAATTACACAGCCTAAAACAATTACGCTGTCCACATTAGCTTTCTCTATCATTACTTTTGCTCCAAATGTAAGCTCGTAACTTCCGGGAACATATTCTATAATTATATCGTTACTATCAACACCAAACTTAACCAGCGTGTTATATGCACCCTTAAGTAGATTTCCGGTAATCGAACGATTCCACTCAGATACAACTATAGCAACTCTTTTACCTTTACCATTAGGAATTGAGTCAGGTTCGTATGAAGAGAGGTTTTTAAATTCAGTTGCCATATTTAATTTGCTCCTTTCAAAAGTTCGGCTTGCTTAATATACTTGTCGGCTTCCTGACCTTCTGGAGCGCTAATATAAGTTTCCTTTATATGAGTAAAGTTCTCTATTGCTTTATCGTAATTACCGATATACAAATATGCTTCACCTGCTTTTTTATAGTAAATTGGACTTAGCATAGCATCATCTGCTTGTTTAGCTGCTTTTAAATATTGTGTGATAGCATCGTTTGATTGTCCCATATTCATATAAACATCACCGATTGCACCTGTTATGGCTGGTGTTATAAGGATATCTCCTCCCTTAAACTTTTTAAGGTGCTCTAAAGCTTTCTCGTGGTTACCCATACGATTGTATGAAATACCTGAATAGGCACGTGCAAGGTCGGCAGTTTTAGTACCCTTGTAATTGCTGATAATTTCTTCGAAACCGATGTAGTCGTTTCCGTTACCAAAAAGAGCAAGTGAGTCTTGTCCCTCCTGGAAGTACCTTTCACCTTTAAAAATTGCAGCTTGTGCTTTGTTGTTTTGTGGCAATTTATGCATATAATGATAAGCAAGAAAAATTCCAACTAGTGCAATAATTGCTAACAATCCAATTAAAATGCTTTTCTGATTTTTCTCCAGAAATTGTTCGGAGGTGGTTAAAGCTTCACCAATGTTTTCAAAGTTCTTATCGGCCCTTGACTCTTTAGTTTTTTTAGCAGACATATTTATTACTGAAAAATTGTTACGAATGATTTTTGAGTTGCAAAAGTAATCGTTTTTGATAGATAAATAAAATTTAATGAACTGTTTTTGAAAAAAGTAACAGCTAATTTTAATCTTTTTCTTATATTTGTAGTCATATGACTGATACCGGAGACGTTTTTTCGGCATTAAAAGGAATAAAATTATGAGAAAACTTATATTGACAATTTACCTGTTAACAGTCATCTTGCTTAATGTAAATGGGCAAAGTGACATTGCCTTTAACTCCGTTCCTATTGTAAATGGGAAGGTTGTTTTTGAACATTTTATTTTAACTGACAACAGCGTTACTCCTGAACAGAGGTATGGTAAACTACAGAAATGGGTGAGAGGTAAATACAAAGGAAATCAAATGGTTTCTGGCATTAGATTTGATGACAAAGGACAATTTGTTACGATAAGTGCAAAAACTAATTTTGATAATCTCACAACCATGAACTATAGGTTAGATACCTCAGTTACAGGTGCAGGTTGCATGATTGTTGTAAGAGATATTACTTATCAGAATATGAGTAATGACTCATCTTTTTTCCCTAAAGTGGTAACTGCTGAGCAAACTATTACCGATCAAGCCGTACAAAGTGGGGGCGATGATAAGAAATACAGGGATGGTGTAAGAATTGCAACTCTAGCTTTCTTAAATGAAATATATTCAGAAATTAATTCGCTTTATTAATTTACAAGCTAGTCTATTTTTACATTGTACATATAAAATATAGATACTATTCTATTTTTACATAGCAATTAATTAAAAATTCTAATTGTTTCTATACATCAATCAGATAAATAATTTAAGCAGATATTTTTACCAATATTTCATAACACTTATAGATATCGACTAAAGGATGAGTGAAATATCTTTTAATTTAATAAATTAATTTGATGTATATCTTGGTAAATCAAAATTATATACTTAATTTTGCGCCCTGATTTGTCAGGAATAAATATAATACACTATATAGCAATGTCTAAGATTTGTCAAATAACAGGAAAGAAAGCAATGGTTGGAAACAACGTTTCACATTCAAATGCCAAGACGAAACGTAAATTCAACGTAAATTTGTTTAGGAAAAAGTTTTATTGGGTAGAAGAAGATTGCTGGATAAGCCTGAACGTTTCAGCGTCAGGATTGCGCACTATCAATAAGATTGGATTGGATGCAGCACTCAAAAAAGCAGCTACTAATGGATTTTTAAACGCGTAATGTTTACGCATAACGAATAGGAGAAAGCAAAGATGAGTAAAAAGGCTAAAGGAAACAGAATACAAGTGATTCTGGAATGTACAGAGCACAAGGAGAGTGGTATGCCCGGCACATCAAGATATATTACTACTAAGAACAGAAAAAATACAACCGGTCGTATGGAACTGAAGAAGTATAATCCAGTTCTTAATAAGATGACCGTTCATAAAGAAATTAAGTAAATAGCATAGATTATGGCAAAGAAGTCAGTTGCGGGATTCCGCGATAAAACAACCACAACAGGGCGAAGTCACACAAAGGTAATTAAAATGGTTAAGTCGCCCGAAACAGGAGCATATGGTTTCAAAGAAGAGATGGTTCTGAATGATCAAGTAAAAGACTATTTTAAGTAATAGATTTTCATCTACAGAATTAATAAACGATTATATCGTTAATAATGATTAAAAGCCTCCCTGTGCATTGTCGCAGGGATTTTTTTTGTTTACTATTTTGTAGATTTGTGTTATTATTCAGATCTGGTTATTATTTAATTATTAGTGTAATATGGGCTTTTTCAATAGATCCTCCAAAGGAAAAAATGAGACACTTGACAAAGGTCTTGAGAAAACAAAGGTGAATTTCTTCTCAAAGATAACTCGTGCAGTAGCGGGAAAATCGAAGGTAGACGACGATGTTCTTGATGAATTGGAAGAAATTTTAGTAACATCGGATGTAGGAGTTGATACTACACTAAAAATAATTGACCGAATTGAAGCGCGTGTTGCAATAGATAAATATTTAAATGCCAGTGAGCTAAATGGTATTTTACGTGAAGAAATTACTCTTTTGTTAACTGAAAGCCGCTCTAGTGATGTTTCTGAATTTTCTGTTCCATCTGAAAACAAACCTCATGTTATAATGGTAGTTGGTGTAAATGGAGTGGGGAAGACTACAACAATTGGCAAGCTAGCTCATCAGTTTAAGCAGAATGGACTTTCTGTATATTTGGGTGCAGCAGATACTTTTAGAGCTGCTGCTGTAGAACAGTTGGATATTTGGGGTAAGAGAGTGGGGGTGCCGGTTATAAAACAGAAAATGGGTTCTGACCCTGCATCTGTAGCCTACGATGCCGTTAACTCTGCTAAAGCACACAACGCCGATGTGGTGATAATTGATACTGCAGGACGTCTTCATAATAAGGTTAACTTGATGAACGAGTTAACTAAAATCAAAAACGTAATGGGTAGAATTGTTCCCGATTCTCCACATGAGGTATTATTAATCTTAGATGGATCTACAGGACAGAATGCTTTTGAACAAGCTAAACAATTTACTGCTGCAACAGAAGTGACGGGATTGGTTATTACAAAGCTAGATGGCACTGCCAAGGGTGGAGTGGTAATTGGAATTTCAGATCAGTTTAAAATTCCTGTTAAGTATATAGGACTGGGTGAAGGTATTGATGATTTACAGGTATTTCGTAGAAAAGAATTTGTTGATTCACTATTTGGAGAATGAAACAACCAGCAATAAAAAATAGAGTTGATGTGGTTACTTTGGGATGTTCAAAGAATCTGGTAGATTCTGAGCTGCTAATGAGACAGCTCGTATCTAACGGATATACTCTTGATCATGATTCGGATAACCCCAGAGGAGAGATAGCTATAATAAACACATGTGGTTTTATAGGCGATGCCAAAGAGGAATCGATAAATACGATTTTATCATTTGCAGAAGCTAAGAATGAAAATAGACTTAAGAAACTATATGTGATGGGATGCCTCTCTGAAAGATACAGAGACGAGCTGCAGAAGGAAATACCTGAAGTGGATAAATTCTATGGTAAATTCGACTGGAGAGGGATTATTGCCGACCTTGGCAAATCTTACAATAAAGAGTTAGAGTTTGAAAGATCTTTGTCTACTCCATCGCACTATGCATATTTAAAAATATCTGAAGGTTGTAACAGAACATGTTCTTATTGTTCTATTCCACTTATAACTGGAACGTATAATTCGCGTCCGATAGAAGAAATTGAGGAGGAGGTAATACGTTTAGTGGACAAGGGTGTTAAGGAGTTTCAATTTATTGCTCAGGATCTGACTTATTATGGATTGGATTTATACAAATCAATGAAACTTCCTGAGTTGGTAGAAAGAGTTTCTGATATCAAAGGTGTTGAATGGATTCGCCTTCATTATGCATATCCTGCCCATTTTCCTATCGATATGTTAAGAGTAATGCGTGAAAGGGATAATGTATGTAAGTATCTCGATATTGCACTTCAGCATATAAGTGATAGGATGCTTAAAATTATGCGTCGTAATATTACCAAACAACAGACTATCGATCTTATTAATAAAATTAGAGAAGAGGTGCCCGGAATACATCTAAGAACAACTATGATGGTTGGTCACCCTGGTGAACTGCAAGAAGACTTTGATGAATTGATAGATTTTGTGAGTGAATTTAAATTCGAGCGTCTTGGGGCATTCCCTTATTCTCACGAAGAAGATACATATAATGATAAGAATTATATGGATGATGTAGACGCGTCTATTAAGCAAGAGCGCATGAACAAAATAATGGAAATACAGGAGGGTATATCACTTTCGTTAAACGAGAATAAAATAGATGATACTTTTAAAGTTATAGTTGATAGAGAGGACTCTGATTATTATGTGGGTAGAACTCAATTTGATTCACCTGAGGTTGATGGAGAGGTTTTGATAACTAAAGAAATAGAATTGAATATTGGAGACTTTTACAACGTAACAATTGAGTCGGCTTATCCCTTTGATCTTATAGGAAGTGTGAAATAACATTTTTATTAATTTACGATATGACGCAACAGGAATTAATAAGTATAGTAGCAGAAAAGATACAGGCTTCAGTAGAGAGTGCTACTGATTTGATGAATATAATTTTGAGTATCTTATCTGAAGAATTAATAGAAAATGGAATAGTATTTATAGATGATTTCGGGGTTTTTAAAACTCAAAAGAGGTCTGAGTATTTATCTTTGAACAGTAAAACTGGTGAGAGGCTACTTATGCCTCCAGCAATTGAAATTGTTTTTGAGCCGTTTTTAAATGTGTCTGCCAAAACTGATACTGTTACTGCCAATACCACAACTTATACTTCTACTGATAATTCTAATGCGGACAATGATAATATTGTAAAAATAAATTATAGCTCTAAAGTTTTGCTTTTTGAGCCTGATTTCTCATTAAAAAATAGTGTAAACAGTGCTTTTATCAATTTTGAACCCACAGTACTAAATGAGGGTGTAGAACTTTCAGGTATAGAGGTGATTTCAGATGCTCAACTTACTCCCATTCTTCCTGAAAATCAAAATCCCATTGATGAGTCTGAAACTGAGAGTGCAATACCTGAGCAGATTGATTTACAAGAAAAAGTGATGATGCATCATACACTTAATGCAGCTCCACCATCCATTGACACAGCTCCACCATCCCTTGATGCTGCTCCATTAGTCACTGATACTGCTCCACCAATAAAACAAAGCTCCAGCAATAATAGAATTTGGATGCCTATAATGGGAGGTGTAGCTATTACTTTGGCTGCTCTTTTTTTTTTCAATGGAACTACACAAAAAAAATGTAAATAGGAGTTCTGTTTTAGTATATAATCAAGAGAATATTGATGTTTTTTTTAATGAGAAAAATGGTAAGAATAACATAATTCCAATTGATATTGATTCTGACAATAGTAATTTAATTGAAGTAGAAGAAAAGCAAACTAAAACAATAATATTGAGTGAAGGGAAAACACTTAGACTACTGTCTTTAGAGTTATTTGGAGATAAGGCCTTTTGGGTTTATATATATCAAGAAAACATAGATATCATACCTAACCCAAACATAGTAAGCTCAGGCTTAAATTTGAAAATTCCGGATATTGATAAGTACTTTATCAAAAAAGATGATTCGGAATCTATTTCTAAAGCTATTCAAGAAGGGATTAGAATATTAGATTCCAAAAAAAGATATTAATTTTCAAACTATTTAGATTAATTTTTATGCAAAAAAGTTTATTTACCATTGCCATTTTATTGGCATCATTTTTATTTGTTGGCTGCACAAACAACGGCACAACAGGTTCTAAAGAATCATTTGAGCCCATTCAAACTGATGTGCCAGCTCGTCCTTCAGGACAAAAGGATGTACTGGGACTAACCATTCCAAAAATGGATACCGTGCGTGTAGGTTTCATAGGTCTTGGAATGCGAGGACCAGGTGCAGTTAGTCGTTTTACTCACATTCCCGGAACCAAGATAGTTGCTCTGTGTGATATTTTTGAAGAAAGGGTAGAGGGTGCTCAGAAAATACTTGATAATGCGAGTCTGCCACGCGCAGCTGGTTATAGCGGAAGCGAGGATTCATGGAAAGAGCTTTGCGAGCGCGATGATATTGATCTGGTATATATTGCAACAGATTGGAAAAATCATGCCGAGATGATGATTTATGCCATGGAACAAGGTAAGCATGTAGCATGTGAGGTGCCTGCAGCAATGACTCTAGATGAGATTTGGGCAATAATAGATACAGCCGAAAGAACTCAGAAACATGCAATGCAGCTAGAGAACTGTGTTTATGACTTTTTTGAATTAACATCACTCAATATGGCTCAACAAGGGCTTTTTGGAGAGATACTACATGCTGAGGGAGCTTATATTCATGACCTTAGTGCATTTTGGGAATATTATCAAGACGACTGGCGTTTACAGTATAATAAAGAGTTTAGGGGTGATGTATATGCTACGCACGGAATGGGGCCTGCTGCACAAGCACTTGATATCCATCGTGGCGATAAGATGAATGTCCTTGTAGCTATGGATACGAAGCCTGCAAATATCCCTGAACACTTGATTAATAAAAGAGGTGTAGACAGAGACAGTGCATACATGTTTGCAAACGGTCAGCATACCATGACAATGATTAGTACAGAAAATGGTAAGACAATTCATATTCAGCATGATGTTGCATCTCCAAGACCATATTCTAGAATGTATCAATTAAGTGGTACTAAAGGTTTTGCAAATAAATATCCAATGGAAGGATATGCACTTGATGCTTCATCACTTGAAGGTAGTGAAATACCAAATTTGGAGAATTTAAATGCACATAGTTACGTTTCAAAAGAAACAAAAGATGCTTTGATGGAAACATATAAACACCGCATTCATAGAGAACTAGAAGAGAAAGCAAAGGAAGTTGGCGGACATGGAGGAATGGACTTCATAATGGATTACAGATTGGTTTACTGCTTACAAAACGGATTGCCATTAGATATGGACGTTTATGACCTTGCAGAATGGTGCTCACTTGCAGAGCTAAGTCGCATTTCATTAGAAAATAACAATGCTCCTGTTGTAGTACCTGATTTCACACGTGGTAACTGGGATAAGATTGATGGTTACAGACATGCATTTGTGGATTAGAAAAAGCTGAGATTAAATATTATTATTTAAAGTATTAGTTTTTAATCTTAAAAATAAAAGAGATTGCTCCAACCAAGGTGCAATCTCTTTTTATTATGCGCCGTGCATGGTGTTTAACTTGGTGGTGAAAGTCCACTATGGTGGTTCGTAATCGCCGGAAAACGAAAGTAGGAAGAAAACTACTTCGTTTTCCTCCTACTTGATTACTTCAGTCGGGATGAGAAGATTCGAACTTCCGACCCCACGCCCCCCAGACGCGTACTCTAAACCGGACTGAGCTACATCCCGAAAAAGTGAGTGCAAAAATAGTATATTATTTTGATTTCCACAAATCAATGTCTGATGCGGTTTAAAATAAATTATGAATAAATTTATGACTAGAACGAAAATAAGTTGTTAATTTGCAAAATTAAATATTGACTAATGTGGACGTTGTCTGGATCATTCATCGGTTAATTTGTTTCAGTTGAATGTTATCTCTTTTCGTCCCTATAAATTGACAGTATCAGTAAAACGTTTAATAAAATGGCTTATACAGCAAAACAAATAGCTGATTTCCTACACGGAGAAGTGATAGGCAATCCGGATGTCACAGTTTCTAGTTTCTCAAAGATTGAAGAGGGTAAACCAAATACTCTAACCTTTTTAGCAAATCCAAAATACACATCATATATCTATGAGACGGAATCAGATATAGTGCTTGTGAACAGAGATTTTGTTCAGGATAAGCCTATAAAGGCAACTCTTGTAAAAGTTGATAATGCTTATGCTGCATTAGGTGCTTTAATGGAAATGGTAAATCAAAGTATTCCCAAAAAAAATGGTGTAGAAGGGATGAGTTTTGTTTCATCTTTGGCTACAATTGGTAAAGATGTTTACATTGGGTCCTTTGCTTATATTGCAGATAATGTAATTATTGAGGATAATAGTAAGATTTATCCGAACTCCTATATTGGTGATAATGTAAAGATTGGTAAGAATACAATCATTTTTCCCGGTGTTAAAATTTATCACGACTCAATTATTGGAAGTAACGTAATTATACACTCAGGTGCAGTTATAGGAGCAGATGGCTTTGGATTCAGTAGAAATGGCAATGTTTATAATAAAATTCCTCAGCTGGGCAATGTCATTATTGAGGATGATGTAGAAATTGGAGCTAACACCACTATCGACAGGTCTGTAATGGGTTCTACAATAATACATAAAGGGGTTAAACTCGACAATTTAATACAAATTGCTCATAATTGTGAAATTGGCGAGAATACAGCTATGGCCGCTCAAGTGGGAATTGCTGGTTCTACAAAAATAGAAGAGAACTGTGTCTTAGGTGGACAGGTAGGTATTGGTGGACATATAACAATAGGTAAAAACAGCCAGATTGGTGCACAGTCGGGTATTATAAGTAATATAAAAGAAGGGTCTGAACTGTTAGGATCTCCTGCATACCCAGTTAAGAATTTCTTCAAATCTAGTATCATTATTCCCAAACTTCCTGATATATACAGGCAAATAAATGTAATGGAGAAAGAACTTGCCGAATTAAAAAGGAAAATGGAAACTACTGATTGATCAATCGTTTTTATTTCGACTTAATAAACATTTTACATTTTGTTACACGAATTTGTGCTTTTGATTGTATCTTTGCACAAATATAGGTAAAATGAGAAATTAAATATATATTACAGTGAAACAGCAAACATTACAAGGTAGCTTCACATTAAAAGGTGTGGGTCTGCACACTGGGTTAGAAATTGTTGTAACATTTAATCCTGCGCCCGAAAATCACGGAGTAAAGATTAAGAGAGTTGATCTTGAAAATCAACCAATATTAGATGCATTAGCAGAAAATGTTGTTAATACTCAACGTGGTACTGTAATTGGCAAAGACGGAGTTACAGTTAGTACAATTGAACATGGTATGGCGGCATTGTATGCACTAGGTATAGATAACTGTCTTATTGAAGTGGATGCATCAGAATTTCCAATACTTGATGGTAGTTCAATCGAGTATGTGAAAGAAATAACTAAAGTTGGAATAGAAGCTCAGAGCAAGGATAAGGATTTCTACGTAGTTAGAAAAAAGATTGAAGTAACTGATCCTGAGACGGGTTCAAAACTCACATTATTACCGGATGATTCGTTTTGTATCAATTCATTTATAGAATTTGATTCTAAATATATACCAAACCAGTCGGCAACCATGGACTCTGTAACTGATTTTCAGACAGAGATTGCTCCTTCAAGAACATTTGTTTTTGTACGCGAGATACAAAAGTTACGTGAAGCCGGACTCATTAAAGGTGGAAGTCTTGAAAATGCTATTGTAATTTATGAGAGGGAACTTCCTCAGGATGAACTTGACATAATTGCCGACGAGCTGAAGGTGCCTAGGCAAAATGCGAAAGAATTAGGTTATCTCAATAGTCGCAAATTAGTATTTCCTAACGAGCCAGCTAGGCATAAATTGTTAGATATTATTGGTGATATGGCTTTAATTGGAAAACCAATTAAAGGAAGGCTTATAGCCTATCGTCCTGGTCATATGATTAATAATAAACTTGCGCGACTCATTCGTAAAGATATTAAATTAAATGAGGTTCAACCTCCTGTTTATGATCCTACTTTAGAGCCTGTTATGGATAATATACGTATTCGCGAACTGTTGCCTCACCGATATCCATTTCTGATGGTTGATAAAATTATTCAAATGACTGATAAGTTTATTGTAGGAGTAAAAAATATAACTTCAAATGAACCTTTTTTTACCGGTCATTTCCCCCAAGAACCAGTTATGCCAGGTGTCTTACAAATAGAAGCTATGGCGCAAACTGGGGGACTGCTTGTTCTTTCTGGATTAGATAATCCTGAAAAGTATTCTACGTATTTTCTTAAGATTGATAATGTTAAATTCAGACATAAGGTTGTACCTGGCGATACCATCATCTTCCGCGTAGAACTTTCAAGCGAAATGAGAAGAGGAATTGCCACAATGCGTGGTTTAGCATTTATTGGAGATAAAGTTATCTCAGAAGCAGATTTCACTGCACAGATAGTAAAAAATAAATAACAAATAACTAAGTTTATATATGAATTCTGTTTCGAATTTAGCTTTTGTACATCCTGAAGCAAAGCTGGGCGATAATATTATTGTGGAACCATTCGCATTTGTTGATAGCAATACTGTAATTGGAGATGGAACACGAATAATGAGTCATTCAACCATCCTATATGGTTCACGTATTGGTAAAAATTGCACTATATTTCCTCACGCAACCATTGCAGGAGTTCCACAAGACCTCAAGTTTCAAGGGGAAGATACAACTGCTGAAGTTGGTGATAATACAATAGTGCGAGAGTGTGCAACTATTAATCGTGGAACAGCATCAAGAGGAAGAACTATTGTTGGTAGTAACTGTCTTATTATGGCATACAGCCACGTCGCTCATGATTGTATACTTAATAATAATATAATTATTGGCAATGCTACACAATTGGCAGGTGAAGTTGAAATTGATGACTATGCTATTATTAGTGGAGGTTCTCTAATTCATCAGTTTACTCGAATAGGAGCACATGCAATGATTCAAGGAGGTTCTAAAATACCAAAGGATATTCCACCTTTTGCGCTCGTTGGCCGCGAACCAATAGTATATATGGGTCTTAATGTAGTAGGCCTTCGCAGAAGAGGTTTTAGCGGCGAGCAGATCAATTCAATACAGGAGATTTATCGTTATATATACCAGACCGGATATAATGTTTCACAGGCTACAGAAAAGATAGAAAACGAGCTTCCCGAGACTGATGAACGCAATCATATATTAGAATTTATCCGCACTTCGAGCAGAGGCATAGTTCGTGGAAATATGGAGGGTTAGGGTATGCAGCAAATCTTTTTTCCGGCTGAATGGCATTCACAAAGTGGTGTTCAGTTAACCTGGCCACATATTGATACAGATTGGGTTGATATATTAGAAGAGGTTATTGATTGTTACGTCTCTATATCCAGGGAGATAATAAAAAGGGAAAAACTAATAATAGTTGCTTCAGCTAATTCAGATGTTGAACAATACTTTTCTGATGAGGAGAAGAATAATATCATTTTTACTGAAATAGAGAGCAACGATACCTGGGCAAGAGATCATAGTTTAATTTCTGTAATTATAGATAATAAGCCAGCCTTATTGGACTTTGGATTCAATGGTTGGGGCCTTAAATTTGCAGCAAATCTCGATAATCAAATCAATAACAAACTTTACAAAAAGTCCGTATTTAAATCGGATGTAGAATATAAGAATAATCTAAACTTTATACTAGAGGGCGGATCAATAGAGACTGATGGAAAAGGTACTTTGCTTACAACATCTCAGTGTTTATTAGCACCTAATAGAAATCAGCCTTTAACCAGAGAACAGATAGAGGAGCATTTTAAACGTGTTCTGGGGATTAACAGAGTGTTGTGGCTCAATTATGGCTTCCTTGCAGGTGATGATACTGATAGTCACATTGATACACTGGCACGGTTTTGCGATGAGGATACCATTGCTTATGTGAAATGTGATGATGTAACTGATTTGCATTACTTTGAACTAAAGCAAATGGAAAGTGAGTTAAAGTCGTTCGTTAAATCCAACGGAGAGCCATATAATCTTTTACCTCTTCCAATGGTTGATGCTTTATATGGCAATAACGGTCGATTACCAGCTACTTACGCCAATTTTTTAATTATAAATAATGCTGTTCTGGTCCCAACATACGGTACAAAAAAAGATGAGATTGCGAAGAATCAATTAAAGAAGCAATTTCAAGAAAGAGATATTATAGGAATTGACTGTAGGACATTAATTAAGCAGAATGGATCGCTTCACTGTATAACTATGCAGTTTCCTGAGGGGTTTATTCGATAGATCTTAAGAGATGAAAGAAAGTCAATTTTCATTTTATTTAAGAGGAGTCATTATTGCAAATTACAGTACACTTTTGACAGAGAATAAACAAATATTCCATTTTTAGAGTTAACTTAAAAGAAATCTTTAATTATAGTTATTATGAAAGTAGGAATCATACAACAAGCAAATAATTCTGACATTACAAGTAATTTAAATAAACTTCAGGATAAAGTAAGATCACTTGCAAGTGAAGGTGCCGAACTTATTGTTATGCAGGAGTTGCATAATGGGTTATATTTTTGTCAGACAGAAAATCCTGATGTTTTTGAACAGGCCGAAACAATTCCTGGACATTCTACTAATCTTTTTGGGAATCTTGCAAAGGAACTTGGAGTTGTAATTATTCTTTCGCTTTTTGAGAAGCGTGCGGCAGGACTTTATCATAATACTGCTGTTGTAATTGAGAAAGATGGTACGATTGCCGGAACATATCGTAAAATGCATATTCCTGATGATCCCGCATATTATGAGAAATTTTACTTCACACCCGGAGATTTGGGTTTTCGCCCTATAGACACATCTGTAGGAAGGTTAGGCTTACTTGTTTGCTGGGATCAGTGGTATCCCGAAGCTGCTAGACTTATGGCTATGTCAGGCGCAGAAATGCTCATCTATCCAACAGCAATCGGTTGGGAATCAACTGATAGTGATGATGAGAAACAGCGCCAGTTGGATGCATGGATTACAATACAACGTGGACATGCTGTAGCAAATGGTATTCCGGTAATTGCAGTTAATCGTACTGGTTATGAGGCCGATCCTTCAGGCGTAACTAATGGCATTAATTTTTGGGGCAATAGTTTTATTTGTGGTCCACAAGGTGAGTTTTTATTTCAGGCACAAGAAGGAGAAGAAACGCATATTGTGGAGATTGACAAGAAAAGAACTGAAAATGTGAGACGTTGGTGGCCCTTTTTCCGTGATCGTCGTATAGAGGATTATAAAAATCTTACAAAACGTTGGATTGATTGAAATGATTATTGAATAGGATTGAAATAACTAATTGACAAGTCTGTCTTTAATATCGTACTAAAAGGCCGCTCCATATTAATGAGGCGGCCTTTTATTGAAATTAAAAACACACACATGAAAATTATCTGCGACTAGACGAAGATCTTGTATTTGTAGAGCTACTGCTGGCTCTGTTGTTTCTGCTAGAGCTTGAAGAAGAGCTAGATCTCACAGTTGATGTTCTGTTACTTGTGTTATTGCTATTTTGAGTTCTTGCAGTAGCATTTCTGTTACTTGATGTTGAAGAACTTCTTGTTTGATTTACAGTTGAACTTCTATTGTTATTAGTACTGTTTCTATTTGTAGAGTTAACTGTTGCATTCCTATTAGAGGTGTTGCTTCTGTCAGTTCGAGTTGTAGTAGCATTTCTTGTAGTAGTTGAGTTTCTATTAGTAGATGTGTTCCTGTTATTTGGATTAACAGTCGCATTTCTGTTTGTGCTACTATTCCTTTCAGTTGAATTTACAGTTGCGTTTCTATTTGAACTACTATTTCTTTCGGTAGAATTAACAGTTGCGTTTCTATTAGTTGTAGCGTTTCTATTAGATGTTGCACTTCTATTAGTTGTTGCATTTCTGTTAGATTCGTTGATTGTTGCGTTGCGTGTAGTGCTATTATTTCTTACTCCGGATTCGGGACGGTAAACAGTCACTGCATTATTGCTAACTCTGGTGCTCCTACCTGAAGTGCGATTGTTATTACTTTCTAGTTTATGAACAGTTGCCCTTCTGCCAGTGGTTCTTTCGAAATCATTACTGCTAGGACCACTGTAGTAGCGATTGTCGTTATATATGTATGTATTATTTATAATTGTTGTACGGTTATATATTGCTGGAGTATATCTATCATAATATCTGTGCATATTTCTATGATACATTCTTTTATGTGGTAAAAATGTCCAGTAACTACCCGGTAAATTTATATTGATGTTTATATTAAGTCCAGGAGACATTGGTGCCCATCCGTAGTATCCACCACCACTTCTCCAAGAAACCCAAGCTGGCGCCCACTCATATCCTGGTACCCAAGCCCATCCGTAATAATCGTCGTGGTACCATCTTCCATAGTGGAAAGGAGCCCAACCCCATGAATAATTAGATACCCATGTGTTACCATGGTCGGTCATTACCCAATATCCATTTGATGCATAAGGATGAAAGTCTCTACCTACATTTGGAACCCAAACCCGGCCGTAATTACCATTGTTGATCCATCTGCCGTGCGGCCTTAATTCATTGTAAAAAACATTGAAATTTACCCCGCTGTTATTATAGTTATCGTAATACTCTTCTTCGTAGTAATTATCATATCCCTGTGAGTACATCTCTCTTGAAGAGAAGCATGATGTAAGTAGAAGTGCAAGTATTGCTAGAACTACTGGGTGTTTTATTGCTTTTGCTTTCATATCCGTATGTTTTAATTGGGTGATACATCATTTATTTAACACTATGACCTCATTTTAAAAGAATGGTTTAACACATAAAAGAAAAAGGGCTCAAATCAGAATATATCTAATTTGAGCCCTTGTATGTTATATGTTTCTGTAATTTGCTGTTTTATTTGAATACCTGATCAATTCCAGAGAATCCCATAAATGCCATAGCAATAACACCCGCGGTTATAAGCGCAATTGGTATACCCTGCATTGACTTTGGCACTTTAGTAAGAGCAAGTTGCTCACGAATACTTGAGAATATGATCAATGCCATTGCATATCCAATAGCAGTAGCAACAGCATAAATAACAGATTCCAGCAGATTGTATTCTTTTTGAATAACCAGAATAGCTACTCCCAGAATAACACAATTTGTTGTGATGAGTGGTAAGAAAACTCCCAATGCCTGATATAATGAAGGAGAAATTTTTTTAAGTATAATCTCAACCATTTGCACCAAAGCAGCAATTACCAATATAAAAGTAATGGTCTGAAGATATTCAAGTCCATATGGTTCGAGTATGGCTTTTTGAACAAGAAATGTAACTATTGTAGCTATTGTTAGCACAAACATAACTGCCAGTCCCATTCCAACTGCTGTATCCACTTTTTTAGAAACACCCAAAAAAGGACATATTCCTAAAAACTGTGAGAATACAACGTTATTAACAAAAATAGCGACTATTATAATTCCAATTAATTCCATAATGATAATTATTTAGTTTGTTTTTGGTCTGTTCTGAAGCTTGTTAAATACTGCAATTAAATATCCTAGAACAATAAAGGCACCTGGTGCAAGCACAAATATTAATGATCCAAACTGCTCGGGGTAGATATTAATTGAGAATATTTTACCTGTTCCCATCAATTCTCTTAGGGCTCCTAAAACAGTAAGAGAAAGTGTGAATCCTAAACCCATGCCTGCACCGTCAAAAATAGATGAGATTACACTATTTCTAGAAGCAAATGCTTCAGCACGACCAAGTACTATACAATTTACAACTATAAGTGGTAAGAATATTCCAAGGCTATCGACAAGGGCGGGTACGTAAGCATTCATTATCATCTCAATGATAGTAACAAATGCTGCAATTACAACAATATATGCTGGGATACGTACCATATCAGGGATTAAGTTTTTTAATAATGATATTACAGCGTTTGAGCAAATTAAAACAAACATTGTTGCTAATCCCATACTCATTCCGTTAATAGCTGAACTGGTAGTTGCAAGTGTTGGACACATTCCTAAGAGTAATACAAGGATAGGATTCTCTCGTATTATTCCATTTAAAAGCACGCTTAAATTTTTATTCATTGTATTTTATCCTCTCAGTTAATTGTCATTATTGTCAACGCTATCAGTAGTAGCACTGGAATAGGAGTCTGTCTTACTTCCACTGTAGGCACTGTAGGCTTTATTAACTGCATTAAGAAAAGCTCTGGATGTAATTGTTGAAGCAGTTATTGCATCTATATCACCGCCATCGTTTTTAACGGCCAATGCACCTAAAGTCATATCCCTTCCAATAATCGATTTGCTGTTAGATTCTGTATCCTTGAACCAGTCACTCATTTTAGATCCCAACCCTGGTGTTTCGGCATGTTGTAAGATTTCATAATTTACTAGTTTTTCATCCATGTCAAAGCCAACCATTATTTGAATCTCTCCCGCAAAGCCATTTGCAGAACTACTAATTGCGAATCCTACAAACTCTCCACCTTTTATAGCAGGGTATACTAACAGAGAATCTCCACTTTCGTTTGCAATCAAATAAGATTCTGCAACCGGGTCATTATCAAATTCTGGTACAACTTGACCAATTGCATTCTGAAGCTTCAAAGCCTTTGCTTCAGCAATTGGCTTTGCAGTCATTTTGTTAACCTGTGCCAATAATAAAGCCACAGCTAGGCATATTATTGATAATGACAGGAACATATTTTTAAATGTAGATGTTAATTTAGCCATTTTTTACAACCTCCCCGAATCTTTTTGGTGATGTATAACTATTAATTAATGGTGTAAAAGCATTCATTAAAAGTATTGCAAAAGATACCCCTTCAGGATAAGCTCCCCAGAGACGAATTGCTACTGTAATAAAACCTATTCCAACACCGTAAATAATCATTCCTTTTTTGGTCATTGGAGACGTTACATAATCAGTTGCCATAAAACAGGCCCCAAGCATTAATCCCCCCGAAGCTAGATGAATAATAGGATTATATAACTCTAATGGATTAATTAGATATAATATTCCTGTAAAGAGTGCAACTGTTACAAGAATTGAAACTGGGATATGCCATGTTA
This sequence comes from Fermentimonas sp., assembly GCA_015478775.1. Taxonomy (GTDB): domain Bacteria; phylum Bacteroidota; class Bacteroidia; order Bacteroidales; family Dysgonomonadaceae; genus Proteiniphilum. Next base: position 194,658 of record JADMKP010000008.1, read on the forward strand.
TCACCTTTTTCCAAATCATATAAATTAACCCAATAAGAATGGCCAGAGCACTCATCTCACCTATAGACCCCGCTTCAATTCCTAGAAACATTTGTTGTAACGTAGGCAATGCTTCGGGATTATATTTTAGAACTCCCAATACAGTAGCCGAGCTCACAGCATCAGTTGTTTCTGCAATTGCGGGCATAGGCCATGTAGTCATTTGAGCGGGAAATGAGATTAATAAGAATATTCGTCCCGCAATGGCTGGGTTAAAAATATTATTTCCCAATCCTCCAAAAGATAGTTTTACTACTCCTATTGCAAATAGACATCCAAGTGCTAAAATCCACAACGGTAAATTTGATGGTACATTAAAAGCTAAAAGAACTCCGGTAATAATTGCCGATCCATCGAATGCGGAAGGTATCTTTTTTATCAAATATTTAACTATAACATATTCAAACAAAACACAGAAAACCACTGCAGAAAGAGTGATTATCAGTGTGTCAAGTCTAAATACATATAAAGCTATAATAAATGCCGGAATTAATGCTATAAGCACATGATACATGTTTCTCTCAATCGAATCACCACTGTGTATGTGTGGTGATGGAGAGACAATCAGTTTGTTTTCCATATCTAAATTTGTTCTGCTTTAATTTTTTCTTGTCCTTATAATGGTATTAACTTTCCCTTTACCCAATTTTATATAATCGAGCAGCGGACGGTGCGATGGACATATAAAACTGCATGAACCACACTCTATACAGTCAGTTATATGATTCAATTCCGCTTTGTCCCATACCTCGTATTCGGTTAAATTCATCAATAGAGTAGGGTTAAGTCCCATAGGGCAAACAGTGATACATTTAGTACATCTTATACACTCTTTCATCACTTTTCTCTTAGCTGCTAGAGTTGGAATAATCAATATCCCTGAGGTTCCTTTAGTAATAGGAATCTCAATACTTGCTAAAGCTTTACCCATCATAGGTCCCCCGCTAACTATCTTCCCTGTTTCATTAGGTAATCCACCTGCTTCTTCAATAAGATTGTTTAGAGGTGTACCTATTCTAGAAAGAAAATTAGAAGGCTTGCTTACATGGTCGCCGGTAATTGTTACCACACGATCTATAAGTGGTTTGTTATTCTGAACCGCCTCATATACTGCGAAAATTGTGCCTACATTTTGAACAACTGCTCCCACCGATATTGGTAGTGAACCGCTTGGTACCTGACGCTTAAGTACGGCATCAATCAACTGTTTTTCACCACCTTGAGGATATTGTACTTTTAAGGGTTGAATCTCAATGTTAGGATATTCTTTAGACAATTTCTTGAAGCCCGTGATAGCATCTTTCTTATTATTCTCAATGCCTATGATAGCTTTATTTACATTTAAAGCTTTCATTACAATTGTAGTGCCTACTAATATCTCTTCAGTCTTTTCAATCATTAGTGCATGGTCTGATGTGAGATAAGGTTCACATTCAACCCCATTGATGATTAAAATCTCTGGTGTTGTTCCCGGGGGAGGTGTAAGCTTAACATGAGATGGAAATGTTGCACCTCCCATACCAACTATACCGGCTTTTTCTATTTTGCTCAATATCTCTGTTGGGGATAAAGTGCATTCCCTTTTAATTGTATCACTTCTATCAATCGTTTCTTCCCATTCATCACCTTCACAGTTTATGAAAACTGCATCTCTTTTGTAACCGCTCGAATCTAAGGCTTTATCAATCTTTAGTACCGTGCCAGATACCGAAGAATGAATGTTTGCTGAAACATACCCTACGCTCTTACCTATCTGAGTTCCTACCTTCACTTTATCCCCTTTCTTAACAATGGGCTGACAAGGTGCACCTATGTGTTGACTCATAGGAATTACTACCTGTTTAGGTATAACAATGGGTTGTATTGCTTTTCCGGCTGATATTTTCCTTTCTTTCGGATGAATACCACCAAGTTTGAATGTTTTTAACATATGTTCTCTAAACTTACAGGTTAAACAGATACTGCAACCGGCTCATCTTTAATAGCCAGAGGTTTATCTTTTTTAGGTGGAAAATTTAATTCTAGTATCGAGTTAGTAGGACAAACCGGTACACATTTCCGGCATAATCTACACTTATCATCAATGATAAAAGCCAGGTTGTTTTCAATAGTTATAGCCTCAAATGGGCATACTTGCTGACACTTTGTACAACCAATACATGCCACTTCACATGATTTTTTAGCTACACCACCTTTGTCTTTATTCACGCAACTTACATATATGCGTTTAGATTTAGGTCCTTGCTTTCTTAATTCAATTATATCCTTAGGACAAGCCTTAACACAAGCACCGCATGCAGTGCACTTATCCTCAATTACCTCAGGTAGCAGAGTATCCGGGTTTATATGAATTGCATCAAATGAACATGAATCAACACAATCGCCAAGACCATAACACCCAAATGAACAGCCTGTATCACCACCATATAAAGCGGATGCAATCGTACAATTAGAAACTCCATCATAGAGATTCAATCTGGGTCGATTATCGCAAGTTCCATTACAGCGGACTACCGCTATTTTCTTTACTGCTACAGGAGCTTTTTGACCAAGTATCTCGGCCACAGCGTCCATTGTTTTTTGTCCTCCAACTGGACAGTTTAAATCGCTTAATGTCTCTGCATTAACGCATGCAGTTGCAAACGAGGAACATCCGGGGAACCCACAGCCACCACAATTGGCAGCTGGTAAAGCATCTTGAACCTCCTGTATGCGAGGATCTTCTTCTACTTTAAATTTTTGTCCCACAATATAGAGAATTGCCGCGCTTCCCGCACCAATAGCTCCTAATGTTGCAACGGCAGATAGTAATACACTCATAATATTAATTTGTTTTTTTAATACTGAATCTAAACGAATTTGCCATTCTGTTTCTGAAAAAATAGAGTACGCCATAATAAGGAACCAGAGCTACCAAAGAAGCCAAAGCTGCCTTTATATCACTTAAATTCCATATTTTAAGAGAAAGAACTAAGACAAGTATAAGAAATAGCAGTGGTAACACAAATGCCCAAAAAACAGCTTTATAACCAATTGATTTTTTACCTTCAATTAATACTTTTTCGTTTTCATGAAACATACCTGTAAAATCCCATATATCAACCAACTTTTCTTTTGAATCGGAAGCCATACAGGCTGCTCTTGCATGACAATCACTGCAGGCCGATTTTTGTAGTATTCGAACTGTAATGTTATTGCCTATTACTTTCTCAATTATTCCTTCGTGTTCAATCATGAATCACTGGTATAATAAATTCTTATTTAATTTATATGCCTAACTAGCCACAAAGTTAGGTATTATTTTTGTGATTATTAAAAGTATTAATGAACTAAATCCCAACTCTATTGTTAATATAAGTTTGCAATTAATTTATAATTGCCATAGACGGTGTTGATTGACTACAATTAAATAATATAACCCTACTTTTCGACGAACATTTAGCTCAATTTTCTTGTTTAAATGTAGTGTTCTAGCTTAGTCAACAGATTTTTGTTATATTTTAATACTTCGATTCCTATGATTTTTGATATTGAGATGATTCGGAAGGTTTACGAACAACTTCCTGCTAAAGTGCAACAAGTTAAAGATGTACTTCAAAGACCTTTAACATTAACTGAAAAAATTCTATTTACGCATCTTTCTACCGATATGCCGGTTAGGAACTATAAGCGTGCAAAGGATTATGTTGATTTTGCTCCCGACCGTGTAGCAATGCAGGATGCAACAGCTCAGATGGCTTTACTTCAGTTTATGAACTCAGGCAGAACTTCTGTTGCGGTGCCTTCTACGGTTCACTGCGATCATTTAATACAAGCTTATAAAAACGCTTCTACAGATCTTGAAACAGCTAAAATTACAAATCGTGAGGTTTTTGATTTCCTTCGCGATGTATCAAACAAATATGGAATTGGATTTTGGAAGCCAGGTGCAGGCATTATACATCAGGTAGTTCTCGAAAACTATGCTTTCCCAGGTGGTATGATGATTGGAACCGACTCACATACACCCAATGCTGGTGGTCTGGGCATGATAGCAATTGGTGTTGGTGGTGCCGATGCTGTTGATGTTATGGCAGGCATGCCATGGGAGTTGAAAATGCCAAAACTCATTGGTGTTAAGCTTACAGGTAAACTATCCGGATGGAGTGCGCCAAAGGATGTAATTCTTAAAGTTGCAGGTATACTCACGGTAAAAGGTGGAACAAATGCTGTAATAGAATATTTTGGTGAAGGCGCAGAGTCTCTATCTGCCACAGGAAAAGGAACTATATGTAATATGGGTGCTGAGGTCGGAGCAACAACATCAATTTTCCCATTCGATTATAAATCTGCCGAATATCTTAATCATACGGGTAGAAAAGAGGTAGCTGATGAGGCAATGAAAGTTGTAGAACATCTAAGACCCGATCCTGAGGTGGTTGCTAATCCTGAACTTTATTACGATCAATTAATAGAAATCAACCTTTCAAAGCTAGAACCGCATATAAACGGTCCATTCACACCCGATGCAGCATATACGATATCTGAATTTGGGGAAGCTGTAAAGAAAAATGGCTGGCCTCGTAGGATGGAAGTCGGACTAATTGGTTCATGTACCAACTCATCTTATGAAGACTTAACCAGAGCAGTCTCTATTGTTAAACAGGCTGCAGATGATGAAGTGCCAGTAAAAGCACAGTTCCTTATCAATCCAGGTTCTGAGCAAATAAGATATACTGCCGAGCGTGATGGCATCCTTCAGGTTTTTGAAGATGCAGGCGCCACAATTATCGCAAATGCTTGCGGTCCGTGTATAGGACAATGGAAACGTGATGATGAAACAGCAAATGATCGAGTAAATTCAATAGTAACATCGTTCAACCGTAATTTTGCTAAGCGAAATGATGGCAACCCAAATACACATGCCTTTGTAACTTCTCCTGAGTTGGTTGCTGCCCTAACTATTTCAGGTGATTTATGCTTTAACCCCTTAACCGACACTCTTTTAAATGAAAGAGGCGAAGAGGTGAAACTTAAAGAACCACAAGGTTTTGAATTGCCTCCTAACGGATATGATGTAAAAGATGCCGGATTTATTGCACCCTCAGATAATGCTGATGGAGTAAGCATTAATATCGATCCAGAATCAAACCGATTGCAAAAACTAGAGCCTTTTGCTCCTTGGAATGGCAATGATTTAACAGATTTGCCCCTTCTCATAAAGGTTAAGGGTAAATGCACTACCGACCATATTTCAATGGCAGGTCCTTGGCTTCGCTACAGAGGTCACCTCGATAATATTTCTGAGAATATGCTCATCGGTGCTGTAAACATATTTAACGATCAAACAAATACTGTTTTAGATCCCGAATCGGGAGAATATATGACTGTACCCGGTTTAGCTCGCAAATTCAAAGCTCAGGGCTTGGGATCCGTTGTTGTTGCAGAAGAAAATTATGGTGAAGGATCAAGTCGCGAGCACGCTGCAATGGAGCCTCGTCACCTTAATGTAAAAGCAATACTTGTTAAATCGTTCGCGCGTATTCACGAAACAAATTTAAAGAAACAAGGAATGTTGGGTCTTACATTTGTTGATAACAGCGATTACGACAAGATTAGAGAGGGCGATAAAATAAGTATATTAGGTTTAAGAGAGTTTGCACCAGGAAATAATCTGACAATAGAACTTCTTCATACAGATGGCTCAAGGGAATCTTTTGAAGCAGCTCACACATACAATGAGCAGCAGGTAGAATGGTTCAAAGCCGGTAGTGCATTAAATGCGATGAAAAGATAATGTTACCTTTATAAATTTAACACATGCAAATTAAAATGAATAAGGGTAAGATGATTATCCCAGATAATCCCACAATTCCTTTTATTGAAGGAGATGGTATTGGCAAGGAAATCACTACTCAAGTGCAAAAAATACTAGACTCCGCTATAGAAAAGTCTTATAGCGGAACAAAGAAGATAGATTGGCTAGAGGTACTGGCCGGAGAGAAAGCCTTTACTGAAGTGGGCACATGGTTACCTGCACAAACCATAGATGCATTTCGTAATCATTTTATTGGCATAAAAGGACCCTTAACCACTCCTGTGGGAGAGGGCATTAGATCGCTAAACGTTGCGCTCCGACAGGAACTTGATCTTTATGTATGCTTGCGACCGGTAAGATGGTTTAGAGGTGTTGCCACTCCACTTTTGCATCCCGAAAAAGTAAATGTTACTATTTTTCGCGAAAATACAGAAGATATTTATGCAGGTATCGAATGGGCAGCAGGAACATCAGAATCAAAAAAAGTTCTCGATTTTCTGCAAAACGAGATGGGAGTAAAGAATATTCGATTCCCAAACAGCTCTTCCTTTGGTATCAAACCAGTGTCTAGAGAAGGAACAGAGAGGCTGGTTCGATCGGCAATAGAGTATGCTATAGAAAATCAATTGCCCTCTGTAACGTTGGTTCATAAAGGCAACATCATGAAGTTTACAGAAGGTGGATTCAAAAAGTGGGGTTACGATCTTGCTGAACGTGAGTTCTCCGATAATACATTCACAGAACATAGATTCAATCAAATTAAGGTTGAGAAAGGTCTAAATAAGGCAGTTGAAATGTACAATCATGCAATAGAGTCGGGTAAAGTATTTATTAAAGATGTTATTGCCGATGCTTTCTTGCAAAACACACTGCTCAAGCCCGAAGAATACTCGGTCATTGCTACACTTAATCTCAATGGAGATTACATCTCCGATCAGCTTGCAGCAATGGTGGGAGGTATAGGTATAGCACCAGGTGCAAATATCAATTACCTTTCTGGTCATGCCATATTTGAAGCAACTCATGGCACCGCACCCGATATTGTCGGTAAGAATTTGGCCAATCCCTGTTCATTGTTGCTTTCTGGTGTAATGATGTTAAATTATATCGAATGGTATGAACCAGCCAAGCTAATAACCTCATCTCTAGAGAAGTTATTCAAAAACGGATATGCTACTTCCGACCTTGCACGTTTCATGGAAGATGGTAAACCTCTTTCAACATCTGAGTTTTCGTCAAAAGTAATAGAGTATCTCTAAAAATAACCGCTTTAATTAAACAAAAAGAGTATTCCCTATGTTAGAACTACAACAGTTTTTAGTGCCATTCGAAAACTGAATAATAAGTGCAATCAGATTATTAAAAACGGATACAAAAAATCAACATTATAATTATATGAATAATAACGAAATTACTAAAATCTTGTCAGAATCAATTCTGTTTACAAGCGATATCGACAAAGAGTTATTTACCAAAATGGGAGTAAAGCGAGGACTGCGTAATGAAAATCATTCCGGAGTTCTGGCCGGACTAACTCGTATTGGCGATGTTGTAGGATTCGAGAGACAAGCGGACGGAAGCTTAAAACCAATTCCTGGAAAACTTTTCTATAGAGGTCTTGATGTTGAGGAGCTGGTTGCCGGTGTGCAAAATGAGAATAGACTGGGATTTGAAGAAACAATTTTTCTTCTTCTATCAGGACGTCTTCCTAATAAAACCGAGTTAGATGCTACTCAAAATCTAATTGCACAAACAATGCCCTTGAATCATAAAGCTACAATGAATATTCTTGCTCTTCAAGGTAAAAATATTATGAATATACTTGCCAGGAGTGTACTCGAATTGTATGTATATGACCAGGATCCTGATAATATCTCACGCGAAAATCTGATAAGCCAGTCTATTAATTTAATTGCCAAATTCCCAACCATCATTGCATATGCATATCAGGTGTTAAGGCATGATGTTAAAGGACGCTCATTACATGTTCGTCTGCCTTACCCACATAAATCGGTTGCCGAGAACTTCCTCTTTATGATGAAAGGTCACGATAAATATACAGAACTGGATATTAAGATACTCGACCTGGCACTTATCCTGCATGCCGAGCATGGTGGAGGTAACAATTCAACATTCTCGGTACGAGTAACAAGTTCAACCGAAACAGATACATACTCGGCTATAGCTGCCGGAATTGGGTCTCTTAAAGGACCTTTGCATGGTGGAGCAAACGTTAAGGTTATGGGTATGCTTTCTGATATGAAAAAGAAGATAACCGACTGGACAGATGTTAGTCAGGTTGATGCTTATCTCACAAAGGTTTTAAATAAGGAAGAGTTTGATCGTACAGGTCTCATTTACGGTATTGGGCATGCTGTTTATACAATCAGTGATCCTCGTACAGCACTTCTAAAAAATATGGCAAAAGATCTTGCAAAAGAAAAAGGTCGTGAAGATGAATTCGCTTTTATGGAATTAATCGAAGAGCGTGCAATAGAAGTCTTTATGGATGCTAAAAAACGTACAGCTAAAGGTAATGTTTGTGTCAACGTCGATTTCTATTCAGGCTTTGTTTATGATGCAATAGGTTTGCCATCTGAAGTTTATACTCCTCTTTTTGCAATGGCTCGTATCGTAGGCTGGTCTGCTCACCGAATCGAAGAGATGAACTTCTCAAGCAAGAGACTAATTCGTCCCGCATACAAGAATGTACGTGAAATACAAGACTTTGTACCACTAAGCGAAAGAAAATAGAGTTTTTATCAAATGATTAAGTGTTGAAGTTGAATATTATTAATCAGCTTAAACACAATTGTCTAAATATATAGTGAAAGTTATATTATAATGCAGAAAATTAAAGTAGTAAATCCCGTTGTAGAACTTGATGGTGACGAGATGACCCGTATAATCTGGTCGTTTATAAAAGAAGAACTTATCCTGCCCTATCTCGATTTAGATATAAAATATTACGATCTCAGCATACAGCATCGCGATGCTACGGATGATCAGGTAACAGTGGATGCCGCAGAGGCAATAAAAAAATATAATGTAGGTATTAAGTGTGCAACCATCACACCCGATGAGGCTCGTGTTGAGGAGTTTGAACTCAAAAAGATGTGGAGATCACCAAATGGTACTATTCGTAATATTGTGGGAGGCACCGTTTTTCGTGAACCCATAATCTGCAATAATATACCTCGCTATGTTCAGGGTTGGACCCAACCAATAATCATCGGTCGTCATGCTTTTGGCGATCAATACCGTGCAACAGACACGGTAATAACTGGTAAGGGAAAACTCACAATGACATTCACTTCAGAGGATGGCAAAACGCAGAGCTGGGATATATACGATTTTAAAGGTGATGGTGTAGCAATGGCAATGTACAACACAGATGAGTCGATATATGGCTTTGCTCGCTCATCTTTCCAAATGGCTTTAAGTAAAAACTATCCACTCTACATGTCCACCAAAAATACCATCCTTAAAGCTTATGATGGTCGCTTCAAAGACATTTTTCAGGAAGTTTATGAAAATGAATTTAAAGATGAATTCATAAAAGCAGGCTTAACCTATGAGCACCGACTTATAGATGATATGGTAGCCGCTGCCATGAAGTGGAATGGTGGATTTGTATGGGCATGTAAAAACTACGATGGAGATGTGCAATCAGATACCGTTGCGCAAGGATTCGGTTCACTTGGAATGATGTCATCTGTATTAATTACACCAGATGGCAAAACTGTTGAAGCTGAAGCCGCACATGGCACTGTTACTCGTCATTATCGCCAACATCAGCAAGGTAATGAGACTAGTACAAACCCAATTGCATCAATCTTTGCATGGACAAGAGGACTTGCTCATCGTGGTAAATTAGATAATAATCAAGAGTTAATAGATTTTTGTAATAACCTCGAGCAAGTTTGCATTCAAACTGTTGAAGATGGCGAGATGACAAAAGATCTTGCAATTCTAGTATATGGTTCTGATATGCAGCGAAACAACTGGTTAACAACAAAAGATTTCCTCCATGCGCTCAAAAGGAATCTCGAAAAAGCTCTAAAAGATTAAAAAACGGTTAATGATTTAGTTCAAAGTAGAATTAATGATTTAGCTTAAAGTATTTATTAATGATTTAGCTTAAAGTATTTATTAATGATTTAGCTTAAAGTATTTATTAATGATTTAGCAAAAAGCTTGATAATATTAAAGATAAAATAAATTAGGGCGACTCTTAACGGGCCGCCCTAATCGTATATAACATAAGCTTTAATTAAAAAGAAAATTAGTCCTCTTTTTCCTGCTCTTCATATTCCTTAAGCAGTTTTTCCTGAACATCAGATGGAACAAGTTCGTAACCAGAGAGTTTCATAGAAAATGAACCTCTACCACCAGTAATAGAGCTCAGTGTGGTTGAGTAATTACTCATCTCCTTTAAAGGCACCTTTGCATTTAGCTTCTCAAAACCTTTCTCACTTTCCATACCCATAATAATAGCTCTGCGTCCCTGAAGGTCACTCATTACGTCACCTAAATAATCACCAGGTACCGACACTACAATATTATAGATAGGCTCAAGAATCTTTGGAGCTGCGTTCTTAAATGCAGAAATAAAAGCATGTCTTCCTGCAAGCATAAATGAGATTTCATTAGAGTCTACAGGGTGCATCTTGCCATCATAAACAATAACTCTCACATCTCTTGCATAAGAACCTGTTAATGGACCTTGCTCCATTCTTGCCATAATACCTTTTAGTATAGCAGGTAAGAAACGAGTATCAATAGAGCCCCCAACAATACTATTTACAAATACCAACTTTCCACCCCAATCCAAATTGATTGTTTGGGTGTCGCGGTTCTGAATTTTAAACTCCTGACCGTTAAATTTATAAATCTCAGGCAGTGCCATACCTTCAGAGTAGGGCTCAATAATTAGGTGTACTTCACCAAACTGACCGGCTCCACCAGACTGCTTCTTGTGTCTGTAATCTGCGCGAGCCGACTTAGTAATTGTTTCTCTATAAGGAATCTTTGGCTCAAAAAATTCAATATCAATCTTATCATTATTCTCAAGACGCCATTTAAGAGTTTTAAGGTGAAACTCTCCCTGTCCCGAAACAATAGTTTGTTTCAGTTCTTTCGATATCTCAACCAGCCATGTTGGGTCTTCCTCTCTCATGCGGTTAAGTGATTCATTCATCTTTTCAGAATTAGATTCACTTACAGCCTTAATAGCTCTGCGATAACGTGGCTCAGGATACTTAATAAAATCAAATTTATTGTCAGAACCCTTAGCATTAAGGGTGTTGCCTGTACGTACTTCTTTAAGTTTTACCGAAGCACCAATGCTACCAGCATGAAGTTCTTCTGCTCTGTTACGCATCTGTCCCGCAACAGTATATAATTGTGCAAGTCTCTCTTTAGACTGGCGATTAACGTTTGTAAAATCATCACCCTCTCTCACCACACCGCACATTACTTTAAAATAACTCACCTCGCCAATATGTGGCTCAACTGTCGTTTTAAAGAAATAAAGGCTTGCTGGCTCGTTGTCAACCGGATGCACCTCAACTCCTTCAGAGTTAACTGGTGATGGCATATCGTCTGGCGATGGAGCAACCATACTCAAAAAGTTCATAATACGGTGAACTGCCATATTCTTTTCGCCCGAAGAGCAGAATACCGGATATAAACTTTGATTAAGCATTCCCTTATGAATTCCGTCACGCATCTCTTCTTCAGATAGTGTTCCCTGATCAAAGAATTTCTCCATCAAACCCTCATCATTTTCAGCAGCAGCCTCCAATAAAACCTGATAGTAATCTCCTGCTCTCTCTTTCTCGCTTTCTGGTATATCTAATACTTGTGGTGCGGTGTCATCTGATTCCCAATGATAATATTTCTGTTTCAAAACATCAATGATACCGTTAAAAGTGGTACCACTACCAATAGGATATTGAACCGGTGTAATTTTATTTCCATAAACCTCTTTAAGGCTTGCAATCGTGTTATCATAGTCGGCTTTCTCATGGTCCATCTGGTTAACAAGCAAAACTACAGGTTTCTTAAGTGCATCGGCATAACGAAATTGGTTAATTGTGCCAACTTCAACTCCACTGGTAGCATCAATAAGCATAAGAGCCATATCAGTAACATTCAGTGCAGTAACCACTCCCCCTACAAAGTCATCCGAACCAGGGCAATCGATAAAGTTCATCAATTTATCTTTCCATTCATACGATATCACAGACGGAAATACAGAATATCCATACTCCTTTTCCACTGGGAAATAATCACTTGCGGTGTTTCCTCCATCTATGGTACCACGTCGTCTTAATAGACCACACTCGAAAAGCATAGCTTCAGCGAGAGTGGTCTTGCCTGACCCCGAATTTCCAATCAGGGCTATGTTCTTAATTTGGTTTGTCTTGTAAACTTTCATGATTAGAAAATATTATTAATTAATTTATTATTCACTCATTTCTTATTTTCTCTCTTCTTAAAATGGTATAGTTATTAAAATGCGATGTAATTTAATTAAAGTATATGTATATGTTAATCAGATAATTGAGCGCTCAAAAGTTAGTATTAAAAAAGACTTTGCGTCTAAATAAGACTGGCAAAGTCATGCTTTACTTAATAAGAATGCAATTTATACAAAAGGGGTCACAAAAAAAAATGAACTCTTTATGTTATATAACATATACAAACATTCAATACAATAGTCAATACCGACGTTTATTAGTTGTTTAAATATTTAGTTACATTTACTAAAAGATTTATAAATAATGGAGCATTACTATAACCAAACCATAGACGAGGTAGTAAAGAAATTTGAAGTCGATTCAACCAAAGGTCTCTCAAGTCAGGAGGTAGAAACAAGAAAAGAAAAATATGGACTAAATAAGTTGGAGTCACATAAACAAAAGTCTCTTTTCTCCATATTCATAGAGCAATTCAAAAGCAGCATGGTTGTTATTTTATTTATAGCAGCCGTAGTTTCAGGTGTTATTGGAGTTATTGAAGATGAAGGGTTGATTGAAACCATTGTGATTCTTGCAATCTTACTTCTCAATGCCATCATTGGTACAATAGAAGAACGAAGAGCTCAATCTTCCCTCGAAGCACTAAATAAGATGAGTGCGCCACGCAGTAAGGTACTGCGTGACGGTCAAACCACAGAAATTACATCCATAGAAATAGTTCCCGGAGATATTGTTGTACTAGACACAGGAGATATTATACCTGCCGATATGAGGCTAGTCGAAGCTATAAACCTCAAAGTGCAAGAGTCGGCACTTACCGGCGAATCCGTTCCTGTTGAAAAGATAAATGGTCAACTTAAAGGTCAAGACATTTCCCTTGGCGATCGTACTAACATGGCATTCTCCACAAGTGTTGTTACTTACGGTCGCGGCAAAGGTGTTATTGTAGGAACCGGTATGAATACAGAAGTTGGCAAGATAGCCCACATGCTCCAAAGTACCGAAGCAACCGAAACACCAATGGGCCGACGCCTCGAGCAGCTGGGTAAGGTTCTGGGATACGTTGCGCTATTTATCTGTGCTCTCATATTTGGCATAGGTATGCTTTATGGCAACAATTGGCTAGATATGTTTATGATGGCAGTTAGTCTTGCAGTTGCAGCTATCCCCGAAGGGCTACAAATTGTAGCCACAATTGTTCTCGCAATTGGCGTGCAGCGTCTGGTTAAACAAAATGCAATTGTTCGCACACTACCGTCAGTAGAAACACTAGGCAGCACAACTGTTATATGCTCAGATAAAACCGGCACTCTCACTCAAAACAAGATGACCGTAGTCGAAACCTGGACAAATGAAAATAAATCCGATTTCAGAAATACCAACAACCAAAATGCTATAAAGGACAATGAGAAGTTGATAGGTGATGAGGATTTGTTAATTATCTCTGCTCTGCTATGTACCGACTCACACCTCAAAGTGCATAGCAATGGTGAACATGAGCTTTCAGGCGACCCAACAGAAACATCAATTGTTGAACTAGCATTAAAACTTGGTTACGACAAAAACGAACTAGAAAAACAATATCCACGTGTACAAGAAGTACCCTTCGATTCTGAAAGGAAGAGAATGACTACCATCAATCAAATGGAGGAGGGTAAGCTTCATGTAAATGTAAAAGGTGGTCTTGATGAAGTACTTAGTGTAACCACACATATACTATTTAAGGGTGAAGTCCGGCCAATAACAGATCAGGATAAAGAAACTATAAAACTTGAGAATGAACGAATGGCAAAGTTAGCCTTGCGAGTACTCTCTGTTGCCTATAAAGAAATAAACTCCATTCCCGATAATGTAAGTGCCGAAACTATCGAGAAAGACCTTGTATTTATTGGACTTTTAGGGATGATAGACCCCGCTCGTCCGGAAGTTATAGAAGCAGTAAAGAAATGCAGAACAGCCGGAATAAGACCTGTAATGATTACCGGCGATCATAAGATTACCGCTGTTGCCATTGCCGATGAAATTGGCATTTATGACAAAGGGCATAAAGCTGTTACAGGCACTGAAGTTGAAGCGATTGATGATGAAACACTTTTCAGAAATATAGAAGACTACTCAGTTTATGCTCGAGTGGCTCCCGAGCATAAGGTCAGAATAGTAAAAGCCTGGCAGAAGCATGGTGATATAGTTGCAATGACAGGCGATGGTGTAAATGACGCACCAGCCCTAAAGCAGGCCGATATTGGTGTTGCCATGGGTATCGTCGGAACTGAGGTTGCAAAAGACGCATCAGACGTTGTGCTTACCGATGATAACTTTGCTACAATAGTTAGCGCAGTTGAGGAGGGCAGACGGATATACGACAACATTCTCAAAGTAATCCAATTTCTCTTATCGGCAAATATGGGAGAGGTACTACTTATTTTTATTGCATCAATATTTAATCTTGGCAACCCGTTATCCCCAATATTAATACTTTGGATTAACTTGGTAACAGACAGTTTGCCTGCTCTTGCATTAAGTTTAGACCCAGCCGAGAAAGATATAATGACTCGTAAACCCAGAGATCCCAAGAAAGGTTTCTTTACTAAAGGCATGATTTTAAGAATTGTCTACCAAGGGTCAACTATCGGACTTATATCCCTTGCTGCTTATATAATTGGACGAAACGATGGGGTTAATATGGGACTTGATAATCCAGAAGCACTAGGGCAAACAATGGCCTTTGCCGTGCTAGGGTTCTCTCAACTATTTCATGTCAGAAACCTTCACTCAAATAAGATGTCTTCATTCAAAACAAGTATATTAAGCAACAAATCTCTATTAATGGCAATTCTTGCTTCTAGTGTATTAATGCTAATAGTATTGATGATTCCGGGTGTAATGAATGTATTCGGACTTGTTCCTATGGACGCTACACATTGGCTATATGTACTTGCACTTTCACTAGTCCCAATAGTAATTGTGGAACTTGTAAAAGCATTTAAACTCAATCATACTAAAGATGAGTATTAATAATACCTTATAAGTATATTTATTTTAAAGCCCGGATTTTTAAATTCGGGCTTTATTGTTCTATATTATATAATCTACCCTTAAACAATGCTAAAAATTGCACAAATAAGTGGTGTACGTGCACAAAATAAAATATTATTTGTATTTTTGAAATAATAATTACATTCATAAGTTATTTCCCTTTATTACTAACAATTAGGTTATAAATTTTAAGCCATATTGAGGTGTGATTTTGGTATGTAAACAAAAAAAGAAGTTATGGAAAACATTCAAGCGGCATTAGTTCTTTTGCTTATCGGAATGATAATGGTAATTATCGTTCTTTGGTTAGTTGTAGGTCTAGGTAATCTCCTTATCAGGCTCACAAATAAGTATGTCAAAGAAGATAAAGATACACCATCAAATTATGGAATGAGCAGAACAGGCAAAAACCCTAAAAAAATTGCAGCAATTATAGCAGCAGTTGATATCGCAACACTGGGAGAGGGTAAGATAGAATCGATAAATAAAAACAGATAAAAAATAAAATTATGGCAAAAGAGATTAAATTTAGTCTTCTCTACAGAGATATGTGGCAGTCGGCTGGTAAGTATGTACCCACGGTTGAACAATTAAAAGAAGTTGCTCCTGCTATCGTAGAAATGGGTTGCTTTGCCCGTGTTGAGACAAACGGAGGTGGCTTCGAACAAATAAACCTTCTTTTTGGCGAGAATCCAAATAAAGCAGTACGCGAATGGACCCAACCATTTAACGATGCAGGCATACAAACACATATGCTTGAGAGAGGACTCAATGGAATTCGTATGTCACCAGTTCCTGCAGATGTACGCAGACTTATGTTTCAACTTAAAAAGAAACAGGGAACCGACATCTCTCGTTCTTTTGATGGTCTAAATGACCCTCGTAATCTCGAGAATTCAATAAAGTTTGCCAAAGAAGCCGGAATGATTTCTCAAGCAGCACTTAGTCTAACCGTTTCACCTGTTCACACAATAGAATATTACACCAATCTTGCAAACACACTAATTAAGATGGGTGCAGATGAGATATGTATTAAAGACATGGCAGGAGTTGGACGCCCCGTTAGCATTGGCAAAATTATTAAGAATATAAAAGAGCTTCATCCCAATGTGGCAATAACATATCACGGACATGCCGGTCCCGGTTTCCAGATGGCATCAATTCTTGAAGCAGCAAATGCCGGAGTAGAATATATAGATGTTGGTATGGAACCACTGTCGTGGGGAACAGGCCATGCCGACCTCCTTGCAGTGCAGTCAATGCTCAAAGATGCCGGTTTCAAAGTAGCCGATATCAATATGAAAGCCTATATGAAAGTGCGATCCCTAACTCAAAAGTTTATGGACGACTTCCTTGGATATTATATTAGTAATAAGAACAGAGTAATGAATTCTCTTCTTATCGGTCCAGGACTACCAGGTGGAATGATGGGTAGCCTCATGTCAGACCTCGAGGACAACCTCAAATCACTTAACAAGTGGAAAAGGAAGCATAACCAACCCGAGCTTACTCAAGACGATCTCATGATAAAGCTGTTTGAAGAAGTATCATACGTATGGCCCAAGGTAGGATTTCCTCCACTGGTTACACCATATAGTCAGTATGTTAAGAATCTTGCACTTTTAAATGTAGTTCAAATTGAGAAGGGGAGAGAACGGTGGTCTATGATAGCCGACAATGTTTGGGATATGATGCTTGGTAAAACAGGTAAACTTCCGGGACAACTTGCTCCTGAGCTTGTAGAAATGGCAAAAGAACAAGGACGTGAATTTTATACAGGCAACCCACAAGACCTTTATCCCAATCAGCTCGATGAGTTCCGTGCCGAAATGAAAAAGAACAATTGGAGTACAGGTAAAGATGACGAAGAACTATTTGAGCTTGCCATGCACCCCGAGCAATACAGAGCATACAAATCTGGCGATGCACGTAAATATTTCCTTGCCGACCTCGAAAAGAAAAGAGCAAAAAGTGAAGACACTGAATTAACAGATTCAACAGAAGTTCCTGCAATATTCTCATCAGGAAATAATTATCAGCCAAAAACTCTAATCGTTAATGTAGACAACGAAGAGTACCTGGTTAATATTTCATATCCACAAAACGGAGAAGGCGCTGCTGCAGTTTCTGGTACAACTCCTGCCGCCGTCGCTGCACAACAACCTGTTGCACAACAAGCACCTGTTTCATCTAACAGTGGCACAAAAGAGGTTACTTCACCACTCGAAGGTAAATTCTTCCTCACTAAAGAGGCATCAGAGAAACCTCTAAAGGTGGGAGATACCATTAAAGTAAATGATATCGTAGGTTATATCGAATCAATGAAGACCTACAACGCCATAGCATCTGAAGTTGAAGGTACAGTTACAGAAATATGCTATGCCAATGGTTCATCAGTTGAAGAAGAAGATATACTCGTTAAAGTTAAATAGAAATGGGAGAATTCTTTTCAAGTCTTTTCGGAACAACCGGTTTAGTTGGAACTGATTGGGGAACCATGCTCATGTGGATAATATCCGGAGCACTGTTGTACATGGGTATTTTCAAGCAGTACGAACCGTTGCTGCTTGTGCCCATAGGATTTGGGGTACTTCTTGCCAACCTCCCCGCAGCAGGTTTAGCAGTAGTTGAAGCTGATATGGTTCTTAATCCTGATGGCAGTCTCATGAACTTTGCTGAGATTGCAGCCAATTATGGGATTATTAATCTTCTTTATTATTCCTTGATCAAAACAGGTCTATTGCCACCCATTATATTTATGGGGGTAGGGGCGTTAACCGATTTTGGACCGATGCTCAGAAACCTCAAACTGGCATTCTTTGGAGGAGCGGCTCAGTCGGGAATATTTACTGTAGTCATTTTGGCTGTAATAATGGGGTACACACTTCCCGAAGCAGCATCCATGGGTATAATAGGTGGTGCAGACGGACCAACCGCTATATACACCACAATTAAGCTGGCTCCACATCTGTTAGGACCAATTGCAATTGCTGCATACTCATATATGGCAATGGTACCGGTTATAATACCTGCAGTAGCCAAACTCCTAATGAAAGAAGATGAATTTAAGATTCATATGAGAAACATGGACAAGCAGTTTCCTCCTAAATATGAAATTAAACATCTTAGAACAGTAAAAATTCTCTTCCCTATTGTATTAACTTTAGTAGTGTCTATTTTAGTGCCTTCATCTGCACCACTTATAGGCATGCTGATGTTAGGTAATCTGCTTAAAGAGATAGGAGCTAATACAGCCCGTTTGGCCGATGCTGCGTCGGGTCCAATTATGAATACTGCTACAATCTTCCTAGGTTTATGTGTAGGAGCTACAATGCCTGCAGAGGTTTTTCTTAGATGGCAAACAATAGGCATTTTAGTATTAGGACTATTTGCATTTGCTATATCTATAGCAGTAGGAATAATAGCAGTTAAAATCTACAATAAGAGCTCAAAGAAAAAGATCAATCCACTTGTGGGAGCAACAGGTCTCAGTGCGGTACCAATGGCATCACGTGTAGCTAATGATCTTGCACTTAAGTACGACAAATCAAACCATATTCTGCAATACTGTATGTCTAGCAACGTTTCAGGCGTTATAGGTTCTGCAGTTGCAGCCGGAGTGTTAATTGCATTCTTAGGTTAGTAATATTCAGAGTTAAATAATTTAAGCGGCTACTTTTGTTTATCAAACATTAGTAGCCGCTTTTTAATTTACAGAAAACCTTTTTTATATACAAAAAAAAAGCGAACCCCATTAAGAAGCTCGCTTAGTAATTATATCAATAATATTAATTATTATTATCCTGTCTTTCTGGACGTGGTAGTAAAGCCTTTCGCGAAAGTTTAAACTTACCACTACGAGGATCAACATCAATAAGTTTAACCTGTATCTTATCACCCTCTTTAATACCCGAATCTTCAACTCTCTCGAGTCTCTGCCAGTCTATTTCTGAAATATGAAGTAAACCATCCTTACCAGGCAAGAACTCACAGAACATTCCGTAAGGCATTACCGAGCGAACAGTAGCTTCATACACTTCACCAACCTCAGGCACTGAAACAATACCCTTAATCTTATTAAGAGCAGCATCAATAGCAGCTTTATTAGTAGCTGAAATTTCAACGTGCCCCATGTTGTTAATCTCTTCAATAGTAATTGTAGCACCAGTTTCTTCCTGAATGCCCTGAATGATCTTACCACCCGGTCCTATTACAGCACCAATAAAATCTTTAGGAATATCAAGTGAAACAATACGAGGAGCATGTGGCTTCATATCCTCTCTTGGCTCTGTCATTGTTTCCAATATCTTACCCAAGATATGCTCACGTCCCGATTTAGCCTGAGCCAAAGCTTCTTCAAGAATCTGATAAGATAAGCCATCCACCTTAATATCCATCTGAGCAGCAGTTATACCATCTTTAGTACCACACACCTTAAAGTCCATGTCGCCCAAATGATCCTCGTCGCCAAGGATATCCGAAAGAATAGCATAATTTAGTCCTTTATTCTCAGATATCAATCCCATTGCTATACCGCTAACAGGTTTCTTTATCTGTACACCCGCATCCATAAGAGCAAGAGTGCCAGCACAAACAGTTGCCATAGAAGACGAACCGTTTGACTCTAAGATATCAGAAACTATACGAATTACATATGGATAGTTAGCAGGAATCATTTTCTTAAGAGCACGGTTAGCGAGGTTGCCATGACCAATTTCACGACGACCAGTTCCACGCTGCGGACGAGCTTCCCCAGTAGAGAATGGAGGAAAATTATAATGTAATAAGAATCTGTCGTGACTTTTTAATAAAGCATCATCAACCAATTTCTCATCAAGTTTTGTGCCTAACGTAACAGTAGTAAGCGACTGTGTTTCACCCCTAGTAAATAAAGCAGAACCATGAGGACCCGGAATAAAATCAACCTCACTCCAAATAGGTCTTATCTCAGTAGTCTTTCTTCCATCCAGACGTTTTCCCTCATCAAGAATACTTCTGCGCATAGCCTCCTTCTCTAAGTCGTGATAATAACGCTTAATTAATGGAGCTTTTGCAGACAGTTCCTCTTCAGGAATAGTCTCAAGAAATTTAGCAAGAACGTTTTCAAATGCAGCCAAACGTTCGTGCTTGTTAGGGTTTTGAGAAGAAGCAGCCTCATAAGCAGGCTTATAGCATTTATCCCAAACCAATTTTTTCAGCTCTTCATCATTATCCTCATGGTTGTATTCACGTTTAACGGTCTTACCCACCATTTCGGTTAGTTCAATCTGAGCCTGGCACTGTTTTTTAATCTCCTCGTGAGCAAATTTGATGGCCTCAAGCATATCAGCTTCAGAAACCTCATTCATCTCACCCTCCACCATCATAATGTTGTCTATGGTAGCGCCAACCATAAGGTCAAGATCAGCTTTTTTAAGTTCACTGAAAGTTGGATTAATTACAAGTTTGCCATTAATACGAGCAACGCGAACCTCAGATATAGGTCCGTTAAAAGGTATATCAGATACAGCCAGAGCAGCAGAAGCAGCAAGTGCAGCCAGTGCGTCGGGCATCTCTTCACCATCAGAAGAGAAAAGTATCACATTAACAAAAACATCAGCATGATAATCACCTGGAAACAATGGACGAAGAACACGATCAATCAGTCGGCTCGTCAATATCTCTGAGTCTGACGCTCTACCTTCACGTTTCAAAAATCCACCCGGAAAGCGTCCGGCTGAAGCATATTTTTCTTTGTACTCCACTTGAAGTGGCATAAAGTCTGTACCCGGGGTAGCATCTTTAGCAGCTGTTACAGTTGCCAGCAGAAAAGTGTCTCCCACACGTAATGTAACGGACCCATCAGCCTGTTTAGCCAACTTTCCCGTTTCCAGCGTAATCTCGCGTCCATCTGACAGTTCGATACGCTTAGTAATTGGATTCATCATAAATAAAATCAGTTATTTCTTTTACGTAAAATTATTACAAAGGTACACAAAGTTTTGGTTTATTGGGATATCCGTTATATAAAAAAACAGGAATGTCATATTATAACATTCCTGCAAATTAGAGAAAGACTTTAAATTTATGATATAATCACATACATGACTAAAGTTGTTATTGTAATATATTTAATATCATTCTCAAATTTCAAATAACTATTTAGATACCTCTACTCTACGAGCACTAATAGTAAGTGCTTCATCACCCGAAGTCTTTGAATCCTTACCTTCACCCGAAGTAGTCATTCTAGAAGCATTAATACCCTGTTCAACAAGATACTTTTTAACAGCCTCAGCTCTGCGAAGAGAGAGTCCATCATTGTAACTATCAGAACCACGGTGATCGGTATAACCTGTTACCACTACATCATCACTAGCAAACTCTTTTAATATGCTAACGATAGTGCTAAGCTCTTCAGAATATTTCTGAGTATCCACAACATCGCTATCAAAATTAAAGTGAATAGCAGGCATAGCAGGCAATTCCTTCGCTATAGGAGCAGGTGCTGGTGCAGGCGCAGGCTTTGGAGCAGGCGCAGGCGCTGGTTCGGGAGCAGGTGCTGGAGCTGGAGTATCATAATAAACAGGTGCAGTGCGAGTAACTGATTTACCCAAGTTAAATTTAAAACCTGCAAGAGCATTAAAATTCCAATCAGGATTATCAGCTCTCTTAGAGTTGAAATGATCAGAAAGAATGCTAGCGTTACCCTCAATCATAAAAGAAACAGCATTACTCAATTTAAAATCCAGTCCAAGACCCACTCTTCCACCAGGGAAGCCTTTGTTGTCTTGCCATAGATATTCAAGATCATAAGTACCAGTATTAAGAGCATTAGTCTCATCATTTTCAAAACCGTAAGCATAAGCACCACCGGCAAACA
This sequence comes from Fermentimonas sp., assembly GCA_015478775.1. Taxonomy (GTDB): domain Bacteria; phylum Bacteroidota; class Bacteroidia; order Bacteroidales; family Dysgonomonadaceae; genus Proteiniphilum. The sequence continues at coordinate 216,877 of JADMKP010000008.1, forward strand.
GATAAGGATTAAATACCCTATCAGGATTAAACCCGTTAAACATCGATCTTAAGTCGAGCATAAAATCAAGATTAGCCTGAATAAACTTAAATGAGTACAACTGAGCAGGAGCCACCCAGCCCCCTTTACCCTCCCAACCAGAAGCACCAAGGCGCATTCCGAACACAGGAGTAAATTTATATCCTAAGTTAAGTGCCGCAGCTGGTGAAATCAGGTCAGCAAACTTAGCCTCACCCAATGTGTGCGCAACACCACCTTGTAATTGTATAAAAGCGTGTGGTTTAAACTCAACTTTTCCTTCCTCCATAATTTGTCTCTCTTGAGAGAAAGCTGCCAGCGAAATCGCCAGGAAGGTAGCAGCCAATAATATAATTCTTTTCATACCTCTATTTATTTAAAATGTTAGTGTTTATTATGGTTGATTTAATTATAATAATAAGACACGACTCATAATTAAACAAAGTAGGAGGAACCTACTTGGTTTCCTCCTACTAAGAAATTATTATTTAAAAAAGATTATCGTTTTAGAACTGTAATTGGAAGTTCGATTTCAACTTCATGTCCGTACATATCAAATACAGTAATTACAAGTGTTGAAGCAACATTGGCCGTTGGATTAGAAGATCCTGAAGCTTCAGTAAGAACAACGCCAGCAGCTGTAACGCTTGCTGTGAAGTATTCTTCAAGTTCAGTACCATTACTGTACAATTTAGCACCGCCTACAGCACCGTTTAAACCTGTTAATGACAAGCTACCTAAATATGGAGCACTTAATGGAGCATCATAATTACTATCTCTTTCGCTTGTTCCTAAGATTTCTGCTAATGATATAGTTGCATCTGAACCATATACGATTTCTGTTTCAAAATCTTCATCCCATTCCCATGAATATGTATCGTTGTAAATATTGTTAAATACAGTTGGGAAGTTTTCAACTTCTATCACATAATCAACACCATCTTGAGCAGTAGAGATATCACCATAATTGTAAACAACAGATGTCTCATGTTGAGTTGTATTATTGATAAATTCTTTAGCAACATTTAAAGTAGAGTTACCTGGATTAACAGTTAGGTCTACAATATCATCACCACTTCTAGCAGCGTCAGCAAAGATAACATCAAAGTTAGCTACAGATGCTAAAGCATCTCCTGTAAAGGTAAACACATCTCCTAGAGGCATAGTACCTTGAGTAGCATTTGGTGCTGTCCATGTGTTAGGAACTAAGTATGCATTATATACACCATTAGCACTTAATTGGCTAGTCTTAATAGAGAATCCTGAAGGAGCACCAGTTGGAAGTACTTTCTTCATTGATACTTTTAATGTTGCAATTACGTGACCAGTTGCATTTTTAACAATAAGTGTACCATTGTATACTTTATTATCTTCGTATGCTAACCAGCTAGAAGCTGTTGGAACTGTATGAAGTTTAGTTACCTCTGTGAAATCCACACTACTTACAACTCCCCCATCAGTTGTGAATAATTCACCATCAGCATCTTCTAATACTACATGGAATGCAGGAGTATTTTCATCTGCATCTTCGTCTGTTGTCCATTCGAATGTAGTTGCGCCTGTTATAGCAGTAAGTGTTTTATTAACATCTTCTGATATAACTCCAGGAACTGTTTCACTTTCAGGAGTGATAACTGTATTAACAGTGCCCCAATCAGCACCTTCTGCACCAAGACTTACATAGAATGCTTTTCCGTCAGGATCAACTAATGTACCGTCGAAGTTAACTGCATATACTCGGAAACCAATCATATCATTAATAGCACTATTGTTATTAATAACAATTTCAGTTTCAGTTCCTTCTACTACAGAATTTAAGCCTGTGTAGCTATAGCCTTGCCAAGCATTCCATTCTGATGGTGCTGATTCAACAGCATTTGCTTGTTTGTCTAATGTAACATAAATAGCTCTAATTGTTTTAACAGCACCTTCAACAATAGAAATTTTCATTGGTCTGCCTTGTACTGCAGGGTAAACAGATTGAGTTGTACGGTCGTCACCTGAAGTAACATTTTGGTTCGCACCAGAAGTAATTGCATCTGTTGCAGCAACATCACTCCAAACTAACTCTGCATATGGAGTTGCAGTTCCGTTATAGTTTAGAAGACTTTGTGAAGTAAAGTCAAAACGGTTATTGATATTGTCAATTGAAGTTTCATCAACCAAGAAATCTAATTCGTTTGCACCATCAAAATCATCACTCCAATCAAGTGTAATGTCATATGAAGAAACTACTTTGCGTATCAAAGGATTTTCCTCAGTTTGAGAATTGTCAACTGCAACTGCAAATAGAATTTTACCTTGATTGCTTCCAGATATAGCATCTTCATTTACGGTAGCTGCTAAGAAGTCATCTTCGTTATACTCGCTAAGTTGAACAGTAACTTCCCAAAGACCTGCACCATTAGTAGCACGAGTAAGAAGTTGTTCGTAAGGTTTAACGCTTAATATTTCAAGATTTTCATAAGCTATACCTAAACTGTTTTGTAATGTTACCATTTCTGGAGTAATCACTGCATTAGTTGGAGATACACGAATTACAAAAGATGTAGGAGATTGAATCTGATTACCTTCTTTAAAAGTAATTGCATTTGCAATACCTGTTTCAAAAACATTATCTTGTTCAAGAACAGCAGCAAATGTAAGATCAATAGCTACATCATTGTTAGATGTAATTATTAACTCTACATCTGTTACGATATTTCCAATCATGCTATCCACCTGAGCAGTCATTGCTGCAACATCCGCAATAATTGCTTCAAGTTGAGCTTCATTAGCTAATTTAAGCTCTTCCATTAAAGCATCAATTCTAGCTTCTAGGCCGGAAAGAGCTTCTAGTTGATCATTAATAGCATCAAGTTCTACTTGGAAATCAGCTATTTGTCCTTCAAGTGCAGAAATAGCTTCTGCATCACCAGCAGCTTGAGCAGCAGCTAAAGCTTCGTTAGCTTTTGCTAATGCATCTGTAGCAGTAGACTGAGCAGCTGTTGCAGCGCTTTGAGCTGAAGAAACAGTTGTCTGTAATGCTGTAAGATCACTTTTTACAGTAGATACAGACGTTTCCAGACCACTGATGTCATCATCATAATCCTTACAAGAGGGCAATATCGCTAATGCGCCTACAAGTGCAAAGACAAAAAATTTAAAAAAATAACTCTTTTTCATACATTAAAAAATTTAAAAAATAATAATTAAAGATATATCACTAAGTTGTTTCTATTTTCTAGAAATTTTTCTTATTTAGTTTTGTTAATAATAATTCTGTCATGGTTGGGTTATACTCTTTTTCGGAGTTATTGCCATTTTCAGTTCCTGATGAATCTCTGTCTCTCAAAAAGCGACGTCTCATCCCGGTAATCTCCTCGAAATTTGGTATATATTTTATTTCAACCTGACCAAATTCTATCATATCGTCTGTATTCTGAAAATCTATACAAACTTTAAGTAGTACGCTCTTTTTTACCAATACTCTGCATGATGTTTGAATTATTCCTGAAGAAAATAAATCTGTTTGTAATTTATCATCATGTACAATAGTTGCTGAGATTGGCTCTCCCTGCTCTACAAGCCTCACAAATAAAATTCGGTTGTCAATTCCTACCCTATGATATGAGATTTTAATATCTGTGATTAAGCTTCCACTAACAACCGGCAGCATCATGTATATCCATTTTGAGTCGCCTGGCTCAGTAACAGTTATTTGCATTCCTGGATGGGATATATAAGGGTAGCCAAGATTTATAGTAGGATCTCCGGTTACAAATCCAATTCCGTGAAGCATTAAAGACTCTGTTTTAGAGAGGAGCTTCTTTGATATATTTATAGTTTGATGGGGCATGTGTAATAGATAGTTACTCTTCTGTAGATATTTCCAATTTCATGTCTTGTAAGGTCTTCTTAAACTCAGGTGCTGGAGTGAAGATCACTTTGGTGTTTTTAATATTATCGCCAGAGAAGTTTGTGGGATCATCAACTCCATTACTGGATAATGATAATCTAAGAGTTCCCAGATTATTGAGATTAACACTATATCCTTCAATTAAGTAGGCAGGTATCTCATCAACCATGTTCTCAATCACATTAAGAACCGCACCTCGTGTCATAGACGATTTAGCAGAAATGCCTTTGCTCAACTGGTAATTGTTTATGGTGCCCTTTTTCACTGGGCTGGCATACCACTTTCGTTTACTATCCGGTTCTAATGGATTAGCTTTCTGGATAAGTTTAAACTTCATATTTTATATTTAATTTGTGTTTATTACGCTAAAAGATTGAATACTACCTCTGTTTACAAGTGTGTTTCAATATTTGTTACGTTTCAAGCAATGTCTATAACCGCTTATAGTTAACACGCTGACCGCTTGTCGTTTTTGTCTACTTATAAATTATTTATCCTCTCTGAACGCTTAGAAAACATTATGGGACTTTTCACCGCCCCTTTTTTTTCTACGACAAACTTACACTATTCTATAAAATGAGGTTAGGACTTATTCTGTTATTTATAGCACAAAACCCGCTTTAACATTCATTTAATATAGCACTATTTGCTCATTTTAAAAGTTAAGTAGCAGTATTACTGTTTAATACGTGTGCTATTTGTCCTAAATATACAGGTTAAAGTTTTTTATACAACAAAGATAAAAACAGTTGTTAAGCTATAATATATTTAATTTAACTAAGTTGCTTTTTTCTATTAGCTGCAGGTAATCTCTTGTATTGAGTAGGCGTGAAACCGATATGTTTTTTAAATACCCTCGAAAAATAGTTAACATCATATATACCACACTCGGCTGCTACTTCACCTATAGTTTTGTTCTCGTTGGAGAGTATCTTTTTTGCATATGACAGTTTTACATGAAGTATGTATGTTGAGGAAGGGTAACCGGTAATTGCATTTAGTTTTTTGTTTAGCTGCGATACGCTTATTGCAAGTTCTTCAGAAAGCATTGTAGGTGTAAAATCGGGGTTTTTCATCTCCCTATAGATAAGATCAGTTGCTAGTCTCAAAAACTCTGTATTAGCATTATTTTCATCTATTATTTCGGTATTATTGTCTTCTTTTAATATCGTACGTTTATATTTTTCGATTAACAGATCGCGTGATGCTAAAAGATTCCTTACTCGTATTTGTAGTTCTTCTGGTTGAAATGGTTTTGATAAATAAGTATCTGCTCCTATATTTAAGCCCTCAAGTATATCCTCATTACGGTTCTTTGCAGATATTATTATAACTGGTATATGGTTTAGTAAAGTTGAAGCTTTTATTTTTTTTATCAATTCAATTCCGTCTTTTTTGGGCATTATAATGTCTGTAATGATTATGTCGGGTATCAAAGATTCTGCAAGTTTATATGCTTCTTCGCCATTACTACAGTATATAATATTGTATTTATTATTAGGAAATATTGAACGAATATATATTGCAATATCTTTATTGTCTTCTACAAGTAGAATTGTATAGCGTGAATCGTCATCAGCCCTTTTTTCTATGAAGAATCCAATCTTCGAATCAGTTGTTTCTGAAGGAGGATATATAATTTTAGCTGATGCGTCTTGTTTCCAGTGTGAATATAATATTTTCTCACTTATCTGAATAGGTAATGTAATTGTAAATGTTGTGCCTTTGCCGGGTTCGCTTATTACATCAATTTTTCCACCGGATACTTCTACTAGCTGTTTGGTGATAGTTAATCCAATACCATTACCTTCTTTTACTTTATGCTTGTTGGTTTGATAAAACAGGTCGAATAAATGTGGTAAATCATCTTTATTTACACCGATACCGTTGTCAATTACTTTTATGATAAATTTTTTCTTGTCTTTTTCACTTATTTCTGTCATTACATATATATGTGTACCACCTTCACTATATTTAATGGCATTCCCTATAAGGTTGTTGAGTATCTTGTTAAGATAATCGGGTACAAAATCTGTTTCTACTTCTTTTTCTTTACTAAAAAACTGTAAGTCAATATCTTTACCACTTGCCAGTATGGTAAAGGACTCGGTAACCATATTTACAAAGTTTACTATATTGCCGGTTTTCCATTCTATAGTGTTAATTTCGGATTGCAAGTTGGTGATATCTAACAACTGATTAATCAGAAAAGAGAGATTTTTACTTTGTCGTTCTATTGCACTTAAGAATGCTCCTGCATTATTGGGGGAAATATCTTTCATGTCACGCATCTGACGGCTCAATCCTAATATAGTGGTTAAGGGAGTACGGAACTCATGTGTGATTTTAGCAAATATATCGCTTCTAATTTGTTCTAATTGTTTTAATGATTTAATTGTCTTTAATTTATCTATATATGCAATTATTAAAAAAGATACTATAATTGTCAATAAAACAATAAGTATAATAAATGTAGTATTCTCAATATTCATGTAGTATGGTAAATATAAGTACGGTTATATTCATTTTTAGAAATTACGCAAAAGCAAAAATAATAAAAATAATGTAAATAAGACAGTTTCTAAGCATATTTTCTCAACACTTCTTTGTAATAATTGTATGTGCCCAATGGTATATCCCATTAAATGTGTAAATTTGTAATTATTATTAACTATGGATATTCACAATAATCAAATAACTAAAGTGGTGAAAAAAGTGATTAAAAAACTATTATTTCTTACAATCCTTACTTTTGGTGTGTTTGCATCGTGTAAGCAAGGCGATAAATTTACCGTAGCAGGAACAGTTACTTCTGCAGATGGCGATACTCTTTATCTTGAGCATAGAGATCTTGCAGGACTTGAGCTGATTGATTCTGTTAAACTTAAAGATAACGGAGTGTTTAAATTTAAACATCAGGCACCGCATAATCCCGAGTTTTATCAATTGAGACTGGGTAAACAGGTGGTTGCTTTTGCGGTTGACTCAACTGAAACGCTAAATGTATCGGCAGATGCTTCTGATTTGTATAAGACTTTTGTTGTTGAAGATTCATATACTAATAGTCAGTTGAGATTAGTAGACGCTCTTACTCAAAAAGTAGCAGAAGGTATCAATAATCTAGAAAAGAGTCACACTGCTGGTAACCTAGATGATGTTGCTTTTATAAATAATCTCGATAGCCTGCTCACACAATATAAACGTGAGATTTCTAATCTAATATTAGCAAATCCATCAAGTGCCGCTGCTTACTATGCCGTATTTCAGAAGATAAACAATTATCTTATTTTTGATCCATACAATAAGAGCGATTATGCTATGTTTGGAGCTGTTGCTACATCGTGGAACCGTTATTTTCCTGATACAAAAAGAACCAAGCACTTATATGATTTTACCGTTAATGCGCTTAATGCAAGACGTCAACAAGAACGCCAGGATGCTCTCTTTGAAAATATTCCTGTTGAAACTGGTTCTGGTTTACCCGATATTAACTTACCTGGGATAGGGGGGTCTAAGGTTGCCTTGTCTTCTCTTGAAGGTAAAGTTGTAATACTTGATTTTGTGGTTTATAATGCCGATTTTTCACCTGCTCATAATATTCAACTTAACAATATATATAATAGGTATAAGTCGCAAGGTGTAGAAGTGTATCAGATTTCATTTGATTCTGACGAGCATTTCTGGAAAATTTCGGCAGATAACCTTCCTTGGATTACTGTTCATGATGCGGCTTCTGTAAACTCCTCATTGTTGCCAAGATATAATGTAAGAGAATTACCTACTACCTTTATTATGAATCGCGAAGGTGATGTAGTATCCCGATTAGAAAATTTAACGCAACTGCCTGAAGAACTGAATAAAGTGTTATAAAACAAATCGATAATATTTTTTTTATATAAATTAATTATTTATCTTTGCTTTACTAATCATGAAAAAAAAGAGTTCCGACTTTCTATTCTTTAGGTCGGAATTCTTCTTTCTATACATGATTTACAACTTAGATAAAAAAATATAGATATGACAGTTACCTACATGACCGAAGAGGGCCTTCGGAAATTACAAGAAGATATTAGAGAATTGGAATCTGTGCAGAGGCCTGAAATATCTCGCCAGATTGCAGAAGCCAGAGACAAAGGAGATCTGTCTGAGAATGCCGAATATGACGCTGCTAAAGAGGCGCAGGGTATGCTTGAGGCTAAGATAGCCCAATTGAAAGCTCTTTTATTCTCGGCTCGTTTAATTGATGAAAGTGCAATTGGCACCGATGAGGTGAGAATTATGAATAAAGTTACCATAAAGAATCTGAAAACGAAAAAAGAGATGACTTATACACTTGTCTCTGAAAGCGAAGCAGATTTAAGAAGTGGTAAAATAGCAGTGAATACACCCATTGGTTTGGGCTTATTAGGCAAAAAAGTGGGCGACGTAGCCGAGATTGAGGTTCCTTCTGGAATAATGACGTTTGAAATAATGAATATTTCTATTTAAGCGAAATACAGATTAGATATGGCAACAATCTTTAGTAAAATAATTTCAGGCGATATCCCTTCTTACAAGATTGCAGAGAACGATAAGTTTTATGCTTTTCTGGATATTAACCCAATGGCTAAAGGTCACACGTTGGTGGTGCCAAAACAAGAGACTGATTATATATTTGATTTAGATGATACATTACTTGGTGAGATGATTATCTTCGCCAAGCAGATTGCCATTGCAATAGAGAAAGCAATAAGTTGCAAGAGGGTGGGGATGATGGTAATTGGCCTTGAGGTGCCTCATGCTCACATTCATCTTGTACCTATACAAAAAGAGGGTGATTTGAATCTCTCTAATCCAAAACTAAAATTAAGCAGTGATGAGTTTATTGAAATTGCAGATAAAATAAAAGAGGCATTTCAATAAGACTTCTTCGAGAAGATATAATAAAATAGCGATGGTTTCATTAATTTGAATCATCGTTTTTTTATGCATTATAATTACCAGATCTATTTTAACATATAATATTATTTTTACTATTATTTCTTTTATATTTCTTACGCATTGGTTACATCCTCTTTATCTTCACCTCGTCTAACAATTGTTTAAATAAACCATTTTATATCCATAAATAAACTGTATTATCTCTACACATAGTCCGCACATTCTCCTGATTCTCCTCGAAAATTTCATGGCGAATCAAGACTTGGTTGGAGTAAAACAGGTGTTTGGTAATGTTAATAACTACCATCTAAATGAACCAAATGCAATCGTTTGCGTTAAAAAGTGAGCATATATATTGAATAAATTAAAAATTAAAGAGAGTTAACTGTTATTATTGTAAAAGAAATATTACATCGAGGATGCATAAAAACCACTAAACTAAGGGATTAATGTTATATATCTATTCCAGATACATGTTATAATAAAGAAAATTAATTTGAATTAACTAAATTATTTTAAGTATTTAATCTAAACATTCATGAATTTATGAAAATTAAAAATTTTAATTTTGTTAAAGGGATCATGTTCGTATTAATATGGATATGTTCCTTGAGCATTTTTGCCCAGAACATTACCGTAAGAGGTAGTGTAAACGACGAAGATGGAGAAGCGTTGATTGGGGTGACCGTGCAAGTGCAGGGTACCTCTATTGGTACTGTTACAGATTTTGATGGGAATTTTGTATTAGAAAATGTAGGGCAGAGTGCAACTCTAGAGGTTTCGTATGTAGGGATGCAGTCGGCAATTGTTCCAGTAAACGGAAGAACAACTATTAATGTTGTAATGGAAGCTGATGCAGAGATTCTTGATGAACTTGTGGTGGTAGGTTATGGGCAACAACGCAGAAGAGAAATTACCGGTTCTGTGACAAATGTTACTCCCGAAGATTTTAATCAGGGGGTTAACAGAGATGCTGCCGACTTACTTCAGGGTAAGGTTGCTGGTTTGCAGATAACTAATCCTTCGGGGGATGTTACAGACGGTGCCAGAATTAGACTACGAGGGGTGTCTACTTTGCAAAACGACCAGGGTCCATTCATCGTTATTGATGGTGTGCCAGGAGGTGATATGCAAACTGTTGCTCCACAAGATATTGAATCTATTACTGTATTAAAGGATGCTTCTTCTGCAGCTATCTACGGATCGCGGTCGGCAGGTGGTGTTATCCTTATTACCACAAAAAGAGGTTCGGGTGTGAAACCAAGAATCTCGTACGATGGTTATCTTGCTACCTCTTTAATTGCAAATAAACCCGACTTGCTAACGGCTGATGAATGGCGTGAGTATGCCAAAACAAGTGGCAGTGATGCTTCGGTTTATGATAGGTATGGTGCAAGTACAGATTGGTTTGATGAGATTACAAGAAATGGGTTTTCGCAAAATCATAGTTTGTCACTTGCCGGTGGAGGTTCTAACAGCAACTACAGAGCTTCGTTTAACTATCAGAAAAGCGATGGTATAATGAAGGATAACGATATGGATAGATATAACTTCAGGTTTCAGCTTCAACAGAGGGCAATAAACGACAGGTTGCGTATTGGACTTACAGGGTCTGCAAATATGCGCGATTTTAATCAACCTAATCGTAGGAACTTTGTACTTGCTTATAATATGCTTCCGGTTTATCCTATTAAACAGAGTGATGGCGAGTGGTTTGATACTCGAGAGTATGACCAGGGTAACCCGGTTAGAAATCAGGAGTTGAATCATAATTTCCGCAAGAACATTCACTTTTATGGTTCGGGAGATATTCTTTTTAATCTGATGGAAGGTTTAGACATAAAAACTCTTTTGTATAAAGAGAGAAGATCTGAAGAAAGAAGTCAGTATAATAATTCGGCTTCGGAGGCTGGAAGAGATGATGGTGGTTATGCTCTGCGTGAAAACAGAATTTGGGATAAAGAGCTGATGGAGTGGTTGCTTGAGTATAATACTGATTTTGGTGCATCGGAGCAGCATAGCTTAAATGCTATTGCAGGTTACTCGTGGGAAGAGAATGAATTCTCTTTTATGCGTGTGGCTAATAGAAACTTCACAACAGACCTGCTGGGTTCAAACAACTTAGAATCGGGTCAGGGTTTACGTCCAAATGATGTGGGTTCTGAAAAAAATATGAGTAGACTCATTTCATTTTTTGGAAGGGCTCATTACAGCTATATGTCTAAATACATGATAACTGCCACACTGCGCCGCGATGGTTCTTCTAAATTTGGAGCTAACCATAAATGGGGTACTTTCCCCTCGGTTTCGGCTGCTTGGGGAATTACCGAAGAGGCATTTATGGAAAATGTGAACTGGGTAAATGATATGAAAATTAGGGTTGGTTATGGTATTACGGGTAATCAATCGGGACTAGATCCTTACAAAACTTTGCAGTTATACGGAACTAGCGGTACTTACTACGATAATGGTCAGTGGCTTACTGCATATCAAATTAGTCAGAATGCCAACCCCGACCTGAAGTGGGAGGAGACATCGATGTTTAATATTGGTTTGGACTTCTTTTTGTTTAATAATAGAGTGAGCGGTACAGTTGAATGGTATGACAAACGCACTACCGATATGCTTTATACTTACCGAGTGCCTACTCCTCCTTTTTTGCATCCGGATATGATGGCAAACGTGGGTGATATGAGAAACACCGGTATTGAAATGGCATTGAGTATTGATGTTTTAAAAGAAGGTGATTTTAGATGGAACACTTCTATTACAGCGGCGCACAATAAGAATGAAATAACAAGTCTTTCGGACGATGTTTATACTACTAGCAGAATTCTTGTGGGTGATGCTTGGGTTAGAGGTGGTTCGGGAAGAACAACGCACGTTATTGAAGAGGGTTATCCAGTTGGTCAGTTTTACGGACCGGAATTTATTCGTATTGATGAAGATGGCAAGTATGTATTTAAAGATAAGGATGGTAACGAAACAAATTCTGTAACTGCCGAGGATTATACCTATATAGGATCGGCACAGCCTGATCTTACTTTTGGATGGAGCAATCAGTTTAATTTTAAGAACTGGGACTTATCCTTCTTCCTCCGTGGAACTCTAGGAAACAAAGTGCTGAATATGGGACGAATGACTTACGGTCACCCAGGTTACCTAATTGGTGCTAATGCGCTTAATGATCCGCTTATACATCAGTTGAAGGTGGTTCCTGAGTACTCGTCGCTATATGTTGAAGATGCATCTCATATTCGCCTCGATAATATGTCGCTTGGTTATACATTTAAAACAGATAATATAAGCTGGCTGGAGCGTGCTAGAGTTTATGCAACAGGACAAAATATGTTTGTGTTGACAAATTATAAAGGTTTGGATCCTGAGGTTGATGAAAACAGGAATAACGGACTTGCTCCCGGTGTGGAGGATAGAGAATATTATCCGAAAGCCACAACTTACTCAGTTGGTATAAGCCTAACTTTCTAACTTTAATATCACACGAAAATGAAAAAAATATTTAAACTAACAATAATGTTGACAGTGTTGGTGTTGATGGGTGGAATATTCTCATGTACCAACCTCGACGAAACTGTGTATGACACAATTCCGGCAGATGAATTTGGTAAGAAGCCTGCCGAGATTAATGCAATAATTGCACCTATATATAAAACACTTAAGAGTGTATTCCCGGGGGATGTGTTTCTTCTTTCGGAAGCTACAGGTGATATGGCTATTACGCCCACACGTGTGGGTGGCGACTGGTGGGATGGTGGTGTTCATATGGTTTTAAAGCTGCATACATGGCATGCAAGAAATGGTCTTATTAATGGTTCGTGGAATGCATGTATGTCTGGTATTACTAGCTGCAACCAAATTTATGCAACTATTGAAGGGTCTGAAATGGACGCCGATTTGAAGGCTCAAACTCTTGCCGAGATTAGAGGAATTAGGGCATTTTGGTACTATATTCTTATAGATTATTTTGGAAATGCTCCTCTTGTATCTGATTATGAATCAACAGATTTGCCATCGATGACTGATCGTCAAACTCTTTATAATTTTGTGGTTTCGGAACTTAATGAGATTAAAGATAATCTTAGAGCTGATGTTACGGGCGAGAGCTATGGCAAGTTTACACAAGGTGCAGCTTATACATTGCTTGCTAAGATGTATTTGAATGCGGAGGTGTGGACAGGTACTCCAAACTGGCAGGGTGTGATTGATGCTACAGATAAAGTGATGTCGCTTGATTATATTATTGAGCCTAACTGGAAGACTAACTTTGAGGTAAATAATGAGGTTTCGAGAGAAATTATTCTTCCAATTGCATTTGGTAAGGATGATGGGGACAATCATATTCATAAACGTACATTGCATTATTTAGACCCGATTGCATTGGGAATGACCGTGGGTACTTGGAATGGTGTGAGTGCGCAACCCGACTATGTAAAACAGTTTGATGATGCTGATAATCGTAAGAAGGGTTCGTTTTTAATTGGGCCAATGATTGATCCGGCAACTGGTGAAGTTTTAATAACTGGTCACGCTCGACCTCTTAATCATACTATTGATTTCAATATGATTCCTGGTTCTCTCAGAGAAGGAATGTGGGGTGAGGTACACCAAGAAGAGGGTGCACGCTGCAATAAATGGGTGTATGAAAAGGGTCTTGCCAATTCGGATATGGAAAACGATTTTGCAATTTTCCGCCTTGCTGACGTTTATCTTATGAAAGCAGAAGCTTTGGTGAGATTGGGACAGAATAACTCTGAAGCTACAAGTCTGGTAAACACTATTCGTGAACGAGGATTTGGAGACGACTCTCATAACTATACTTCTGTAACACTAGAGAATGTGCGAATGGAAAGACGTCTGGAGCTTGCATGGGAAAACGCTAACCGTCAGGATTTGATTCGCTTTGGTAAATTTCTTGAGCCGGGTTACCTTCGTCCAACTGCTTCTTCACCTCACTTGTTGTTATTCCCTATCCCTGAAACTGCATGGGAGACAAATAACAATTTAGTACAAAATCCAGGTTATCCTAGTTTTTGATTAATAATGATATAGTATTGCCAGTTGAGACTGGTAACAACAATGTTTTAAAAGTGCCCGTTTAATTGGGCACTTTTTTTTTGGTTATACTAAAAGTCAATACGATACTTGCAGATTGTATTACCAAAGGATTTAGGTTGTGATTACGATTGCTTTGTACAGTTTGCTAAACTTTGCGTGTGCGAATACCTCTAATCATATGACTTTTGCCTTTCTCCAAGATAAGATCGGCACGAAAGCGTGTGGGCAGAATATTTTGTTGAAGGTTAGGAAGGTTTATTTCCTCCCACACCATATTGGCAAAGTTTAATAGTTTTTCTTCGGAATATGATGCATATTTATGAAAATAGGATTCGGGGTTGCTAAAAGCTGTTTTCTGTAATTTTTTGAATCGCTCTATGTACCATTGTCGAAGATCTTTCTCGCTTGCATCAACATAAATTGAGTAATCGAAAAAATCGGATACAAATACGCGTCGTCTGGCTTTTAGTGCATTTGACACCTGTAGCACGTTTATTCCTTCAACTATGAGAATATCTGGTCGTTTGAATTTGTGAACTTCGTCTTTTATAACATCGTAATATAGATGTGAGTAAACTGGCACTTCAAGATCTTCGCGACCAGATTTAACAGCGGAAAGGAACGAAAGTAGTTTTTTTGCATCGTAGCTTTCGGGAAAGCCTTTTTTATTTAATATACCTCTGTTTTCCAACTCTTTGTTGGTGTAGAGGAAGCCGTCGGTAGTAATAAGTTCTACCTTTAAATTGCCAGGGGTGAGCGATAATAGTTTCTGAAGTACACGCGCTGTGGTGCTCTTGCCTGCGGCAACGCTACCGGCTATGCCTATTATATAGGGTATGGTGGTGCTTTTGTTTTCAAAAAACTGATCTAGCTCGTTGTGAAGGTTGCGATAATGTGTAATATAAATTTGGAGGAGGCTAATCATGGGTATGTAGATATCCTCAACTTCTTGCTCTGTGAGTGGTTCGTTTAACGCATGCAGCCTAGTTAAATCGATATCAGATATAGGGAACATTGGGTGCTCTTCAAGCATTTTCCATTCGTCGCGTGTGAATGCCCGAAAGGGTGAATAGGTGACCTCATAGACTTTGTTCATATGATTGCAGATTATTTAACCACAAATGTAAGGTTTTTTTATAAAAAAACCGGTAAACAAATGTCCACCGGTTTTTTAGGGTTTTATATAATCGTATTAAATCATATCGAAGCTGCGTTTTACAAAATTACTTAGGGCCTCACCTCTTAGCATTCCGTTAGAAAGCAATGCAATATCTACAAGATGCTTAAGCTTACCATTGGCAGTTGTTTCGTTTAATAATGCTTCTTTATCTTTTTGCTTGCTTGCCTCCATAAGCTCTTTTATGAGAGGGTGCTGCACATTAAGCACTACCTGATAAGTATCGGGCATCTCGCCATAGAACGCCATCTGCTGTTGCATTGCTGCCATCTCTTTCATTCGGCGTGAGAACTCGTTTTGAGTAATCTGAATAGGCCTTGAGTTTTCGCCCAGCGACTTGAAGTCTACACTAAATTCTGTTTTTGCAATAATCGGCATTTGTGCTTTTACAGTTTCTGTAAGTGATTCTTTTTGCTCGTCGGTGAGCTCAACCTCTTTAATATCCTCTTTTTGGATTATATGTTCAATAATGTCGCTATCGACTCTAATAAAGCGGGTTTTTTCAAGCTTTTGTTCAAGTAATCCCACCCAGTGAACATCTAACTGGCCATCAAGCTGCAGTACGTCGTAGCCTTTGTCCTTGGCTGCTTCTATATGCGAATATTGTTCTTGTGTGTTGCTGCAATAAAGGTATATAATATCACCATTTTTATCTGTTTGACTGCTCTCTACCAGCGTTTTGTACTCGTCGAATGTGAAGAACTTGCCATCAACATTCTTAAGTAATGAGAATTTTGTGGCACGGTCGTTAAATCTCTCGTCGGTGAGCATGCCATACACAACAAACATTTTAAGACTATCCCATTTTTCCTCAAACTGAGCACGTTCTTTTTTGAATAGTTCTTCAAGCTTATCGGCAACCTTTTTTGTGATGTGGTTGGATATCTTTTTTACGTTATTATCGCTTTGCAAATATGAGCGAGATACATTTAGAGGAATATCGGGTGAGTCTAACACACCATGCAACAGAGTAAGAAATTCAGGCACTATTCCCTCAACAGAATCGGTTACGAATACCTGATTGCTGTATAGTTGAATTTTATTGCGCTGAAGATCGATATTACTCTTCACCTTAGGGAAATAGAGCACACCGGTGAGATTGAATGGGTAATCTACATTAAGGTGAATCCAAAACATTGGCTCTTCGGTAAGCGACATTGGATATAGATCGCGATAGAAATTGAGATAATCTTCATCCTTCAGAGCTGCTGGCTGACGACGCCAAAGTGGATTAACATCGTTAATTACATTATCCTCGTCCGTATCAACATAGCTGCCATCTTTCCATTCCTGTTTTTTGCCATATACAATTGGAACGGGAAGGAATTTACAATATTTTTTTAATAGAGTCTCAATTCTTCCTTTTTCAAGATACTCGCTATACTCGTCATCTATATGAAGTACGATGTCGGTGCCTCTGCTATCTTTCTCTACAGTCTCCATCGTGAACTCGGGAGAACCGTCGCAAGTCCATTTTACCGCTTCTTCATCTTTATAAGACTTAGAAATTATCTCAACCTGTTTTGATACCATGAAAGATGAGTAGAAACCTAAGCCAAAATGACCTATAATGGCATTTGCATCATCTTTATATTTATCTAGAAACTCATTTGCCGATGATAGTGCAATTTGATTGATGTATTTATCAACCTCCTCTGCCGTCATGCCAATACCGCGATCGGAAATAGTGAGTGTCTTATTCTCATTGTCGATAGCAACACTTACAGATAAATCGCCAAGCTCACCTTTGAACTCACCTCTGTCTGATAAAGTTTTAATTTTTTGTGTCGCATCAACTGCATTCGAAACTATCTCGCGCAAGAATATCTCCTGATCGCTATAAAGAAACTTTTTAATAATGGGGAAAATGTTGTCGGTGGTAACCCCGATTTGACCTTTTTGTACCATATATTCTGATTTTTAAACTTAAAATTTAGCTAATATAACAGAAGCAAATAGTGTGCCAATCTAATATGTTTTCTATGCTAGAAATTCAAATTTGATTAGTAAATAATATATGCTTAAAGTGTAAAATTTACAAATATGAATGAACCTTAAGAGGTTATCAATTATTTATATTGGGTATAAATACCCCAATTAAACCCTTTTTTCTTTAACCAACATACTGATAATCAATGCTAAAAGGGGTGTTGCTGATGCATTAACAATATTTAATTATAATTGACTGCTAAAATATTGTTTGTTTGGAAATTTATAGTTTATATTTGCCTAACACAATCATTTTTAAAAGTCAAAGCTTATGAAGACAAAAAGTGCATTCGAAAAACAATTGCTGAGTTTGCAAGACAATATGTTTAATTTCGCACTCACGCTAACAGCTGACAGAGAAGAGGCTAAAGATTTACTACAAGAGACGACACTTAGAGTATTAGACAACAGAGAAAAATATTACGAGAATGTAAATTTTAAAGGTTGGGTTTTCACAATCATGCATAATATTTTCGTTAATAATTATCGCAAAATAGTTAGAAGCCAAACCATTATAGACAAAACAGAGAATCTTTATCATCTGAACTTACCGCAGGATTCAGGATTTGATACTCCAGACGGTGCATATACTATTAAGGAGATTAATAAAGCAATTAATAGTTTTACCGATGAGTATAAGGTCCCTTTTTCTATGCATGTTTCGGGTTACAAATACGAAGAGATTGCTCAGCACTTGAGTTTACCAATAGGTACAGTAAAGAGCAGAATCTTCTTTGCTAGAAAAAGATTAAAAGATATGTTGAAGGACTTTAGATTTTACGCTGAATAATTCATCATTATATAAAACACAAAAAAGCCTCTTCAGAAATGAAGGGGCTTTTTTGTTAAGGCTGGTGGAGAATAAAACTTATGCTGTTTCTTCTATGAACTGTTTAGGCTTGTTTACTTTTTCCTTAAGCAGAGCAATTTCGAGTACTTCTTTAACATCGCTTACATAGTGGAAGGTAAGTCCCTTTATGTATAATTCGTTTATCTCTTGTACATTTTTGCTGTTTTGTGTGCACAGTATGATATCTGTGATGCCAGCGCGTTTTGCAGCTAATATTTTTTCGCGAATTCCACCAACAGGCAACACCTTGCCTCGGAGAGTTATTTCACCGGTCATAGCTAAATTAGCTCTCACCTTGCGCTGTGTATAGCTTGATACGAGTGAGGTAATCATTGTTATTCCTGCAGAAGGGCCATCTTTGGGTATTGCACCCTCGGGAACGTGAACGTGAGTATTGTATTGCTCAAATATTTCGGGATTGATATTAAGCTCATCGGCATGCGAACGGATATATTCCATTGCTAGCATTGCCGACTCTTTCATTACATCGCCAAGGTTTCCGGTGAGTGTTAGTTTGGGGTTTTTACCTTTACTTAAGGAGCTTTCTACATATAGTATTTCACCACCTACAGCAGTCCATGCCAAACCAGTAACAACACCTGCATATTCATTTCCCTGATATTGCTCTCTAGTATAATCTTCTATTCCGATATAATCTTTGAGATCTGTAACTTTAAGAGATTTTGGATATGCTTCTTCGGAAGCAATCTTGCGAGCAACACGGCGCATTATTTTTGCAATTTTTTTATTCAGCTCTCTCACGCCCGACTCGCGAGTGTAGTTCTCTACTATTTTTTGCAAAGTAGCTTTGGGAATTGTGAGCGATTTTTTATCTATACCATGATTTTCCTTCTCTTTTGGTACAAGGTGACGATGGGCTATTTCAATTTTTTCTTCTGTTATATAGCCTCCCACATTTATTAGTTCCATCCGATCGAGTAGGGGACGAGGAATGGCGTTGTAGTTATTGGCAGTTGCTATAAATAACACCTTTGATAAATCGAAATCGATTGACAAATAGTTGTCGTGAAAAGCATTGTTTTGCTCTGGATCGAGCACCTCAAGCAGTGCAGAGGATGGGTCGCCTCTGAAATCAGATCCTAATTTATCTATTTCATCTAGCACAAAAACTGGATTGGAAGAGCCTGCCTTTTGAATGTTTTGAATTATACGGCCAGGTATTGCTCCAATATATGTACGGCGGTGTCCGCGAATTTCAGATTCGTCGTGAAGACCTCCTAAGGAAACACGCACATATTTACGATTAAGTGCTTCGGCAACTGACTTGCCAAGTGAGGTTTTACCTACCCCGGGAGGGCCGTATAGACATATGATAGGCGACTTTAAATCTCCTTTTAGCTTTAATACGGCAAGGTGTTCTATGATACGCTCTTTAACTTTCTCCATGCCAAAATGGTCTCTGTCGAGTACCTTTTGGGCATTTTTTAAATTGAAGTTGTCTTTTGTATATTCGTTCCAAGGGAGCTCTAGAATGGTTTGAAGGTATCCAAACTGCACGGAGAAATCGGGTGCATGCGGATTTAATCTCTCTAACTTTTGTACCTCTTTCTCGAAAATTTCAGCCACTTCGGCACTCCATTTTTTACTTTTTGCTTTTTTTCTGAACTCGTCAATTTCCACCTGTTGCGAGTTTCCACCCAGCTCTTCTTGTATAGTTTTGATTTGCTGCTGGAGGTAATATTCTTTTTGCTGTTGATTGAGATCTTCACGTGTTCTAAGCTGTATATCCATCTTCATCTCGATGATTTGCAGCTCACGACTGAGTTTATTTAAGAGGCGATAGGCCTGTTCTTTTTCATCGTCGATAGTAAGTATTTCTTGCTTTTCGCTACTTGCAATTGGCATATTAGTGCCGCAATAACTTATTAATACCGAGGTGAATCCTTTATCACTAAGTGTTTGAACCAGCTCCTTTGGAGGATCGCCAATTGTATTAAGCATGCTGAGCATGGTTTCTCTGATTGAATCGAGAACGGCATCAAACTCTTTATCGTCTACTGCAGGCTTAATCGATTCCTTGAATTTATAGTTAGCAAGCATATATGGCTTGGTCTGTGACATCTCATTCCAACGAAAACGCTTTTTGGCCTGTATTATGATGCTGTAGTTATCTTCAGAAAATTCAACAACGCGCAACACTTCTGCTACTACACCTATCTGATATATATCTTCTGGTTTAGGATCTTCGGTATAAGCATCTTTTTGACAAACTAAACCAATGTATCGTTTGCCTTTTGGAAGTGATTTAATGAGTTCAATTGATTTTTTTCGGCCTACAGATATTGGGAGTGTGATTCCAGGAAATACAACTGTATCTTTTAATGGAAGAATGGGCAATAACTCAGGTAATTCTTTCTCGTCGATGTTGTTATTATCTAGAGACAAATCACCTGTTATGAATGATATTGTTCCTTCCACCTCTCTATCGCTGGCACTATTTATTTTAAATGGATTCATACTAATCTTTACTTAGATATAAGAACGAAATAATTATTATATTTGTTTATGTAGAATGTATACTTTATTACTCAAAATTCATGCCAAAGTAAAAATAAAGGGACAGAATGACAGGAACAATGAAATATATACTTTTTTATGATGGAGATTGCAGATTTTGTAACCGGTGGGTTCAATGGGTAGTGGATAGAGACGAAGAGAGGGTTTTTATGTTTGCTGCATTAGAGAGCGTTTTTTATAAAGATTTGCAAGCTTATTTGAATATAGAGAAGGGTGCAAATTCTATTGCTATAATTGATATAAATGACTTGTTGCAAAATAAACGATTGGCAAAGCTTAAATATCGGTCGGAGGCAGTGGCATGTTTATTTGCAAATTTGCAGCCTAATGCATTTGTGCATAAGCTATTGAAAGTTACACCTCGGTTTATATCTGATTTTATATATAGCTGTGTGGCTGGTGTAAGAAAGTTTTTGCGGGTGGCTAAATGTCGTCTCTACACAAATGAGGAGAAAAAATTATTTTTAAATGATAGAGATTTTATTGATTTCATTTCTTTGTCATTATAAAAAATTGTATTTTTGCCGTTCTAAAAAAAATCCAGAAAATTGAAAGAAGTAATCACCATTAAGGACAAGCAGTTTGAACTCTTTATAGAACAAGAGGTGATTGAACTGGAAATTAAGCGTATTTCTCAGCAGATTAACGCCGATTTAAAGGATAAGAATCCGATATTTCTAGCAGTACTAAATGGCTCTTTTATGTTTGCAGGAGAGTTAATGAAAGAGGTAACTATTGCAAGTGAAATAACATTTGTGAGATTGGCTTCTTACGTTGGTACCTCATCTACCGAACATGTAAAGGAAGTTCTGGGCTTAAACGAAAGCATTGAAGGGCGTGAAGTAGTAATTGTTGAAGATATTGTTGACAGCGGTAATACCATGAACTCTCTGCTTAAGGAATTGAACAAGCTTAATCCGGCAGGAATCAGAATTGCAACTTTATTGTTTAAACCGGCAGCTCTTGTGAATAAAGTAGACATTGATTATGTGGCACTTGAGATTCCCAACGATTTTATAGTGGGATATGGATTGGACTACGATGGGTATGGTAGGAATTTGAAGGATATTTATAAGGTAAGACAATAATCGAAACCAGATTAAACTATTTAGATAAAATTCTATCAAAATAGTGGGTCTATTGAAAATAATAACTATTTTTGCAAGATAAGCAGTCGAAAAATATTAATGAAGCAGATAAAAAAAATTATTCACAATGAACAAAGATGAAGTAAAAAAATCACAAAAGGCGAATCTGGAATCACACAGAGGGACTTTTATCCTTATGGGATTGGTTTTAGGTATTTCAATTCTTTTCTTTGCCTTTGAATGGTCTACTGTAACAGAAAAGTTAGATGAGTCCATTATCGTTCAGGATGTATTGGCTGAGGAAGAAATTGAAATTACCAGACGCGACCCAGCTCCGCCACCGCCACCACCACCACCTGAGCCAGAAACACCGGAAATTATTCAGGTAGTTAATGAGGAAGTGGAGACAAAATTTGATATTAGTACTGAGGACGACCAGACTCAACGACAAGTGCAAGCTTATGTTCCACCACCACCACCACAACCTAAACATGAAGAGGTTACGGAAGAGATTTTTGTGGTTGTAGAAGAACAACCTGAATATCCTGGAGGTAATGTTGCAATGATGAAGTTTTTAGGTGATAACATCAGATATCCGGTTATTGCACAGGAAAATGGTATTCAAGGAAGGGTAATTTGTAACTTCGTTGTAGAAAGAGATGGTAGCATTACTGACGTTCAAGTAGTACGTGGAGTTGACCCTTCGTTAGACAGGGAAGCTGTTCGTGTTATTCAGCAAATGCCCCGCTGGAAACCCGGTAAACAGAGAGGATCGGCAGTTCGTGTACGCTTTACATTACCTGTTGTATTCCGTTTACAAAACTAAAAGTTTGATTTGATTGGTTTTTAAATATCAGTCGGGTTTATAAACAAAAAGATAAAGAAAAAGCTGCTTTTCGTAACCGAGAAGCAGCTTTTTTAATATAAGATTTCTATAAAATTGATGAAATATGAGTAACAGAATAGACTTTCTTGAAAAAAGAATTAATGAGGAACTTGAAAAAGTACTAGTCAACGAAGAGCCTCGTTCTCTTTTTGAGCCACCGGTATATGTATTTTCGTTAGGAGGTAAGAGGGTACGTCCGTTACTGACTTTGATGGCTGCAGATTTATTTGAGAAAGATATTAATATTGCTATAAACCCTGCTTTGGCGGTTGAGATATTTCATAACTTCTCGTTATTACACGACGATTTAATGGATAAAGCCGATTTGCGACGGGGGAGTGAAACTGTGCATAAAAAATGGAGTGCTAATACCGCTATTTTGTCGGGGGACGCAATGGTTATAGAATCCTATAAATATATATCAAAAGCGCCTCATAAATATCTCCCAGAGCTGTTAGAAGTGTTTTCTGATACTGCTATGGATATTTGTATAGGACAGCAGTTGGATATGGATTTTGAACAGCGTATGGATGTTACAGAAGATGAGTATTTGAAAATGATTAGATTAAAAACAGCCGTACTTATAGGTTGCTCATTGAAATTGGGCGCAATTGTTTCAGATGCATCAGTTAAAGATTTAGAAGCATTATATCAATTTGGAATTAACTTGGGTATGGCGTTTCAACTTAAAGATGACTTGCTTGATGTGTATGGTGATTTTAAATCTTTTGGAAAGAAGCCGGGGGCTGATATATTAAGTAATAAAAAAACATATTTGCTAATTAAAGCACTCAAGAGTTCCGAAGGGAAGCAAAAAGCTGAACTGTACAAATGGTTAACTGCAGAAGAATTTGATCATGAACAGAAAATTTTTGCTGTTAAAAAAATTTACGATGAATTAAAATTGAGGGTTTTAGTGGAAAATCTAATAGAAAAGTACTATCTTGCATCTTTGGAATTTTTGTCATCCATTAGGATATCTGACGCTCTTAAAAATGATCTCCTAGATTTTTCAGAGCAACTGACCCACAGAGTAAAATAGTATTTTTTTAAAGAAAAAGCGGAATGCCATATAGAAGATTACCAAACACCGATGCCGCACGGATTAAAGCTCTAAAAACAGCTATTGAGAAAGCAGATAATACAGATTATAAAGAATTACAGATTACAACTACAACACTATCTGAGTCGAAAACTACACTAAATCAATTTGAAATTCTTTGTTCTCGTTATCGACGAATGCACGATATACAAGTGAAGGCAAATAAAACATTTCAGGGTAAAGTCAAAAATGCCCGAATGTACATATCTCACTTTGTTCAGGTTTTATATATGTGTGTAGTTCGTGCAGAAATTAAAGAAACCCAATTGGAATATTATAACCTTCAAAATTTAAATATGGTTGTACCCGATCTCACTTCCACTGAGTTGATATTGGAGTGGGGTGAGAAAATAATTGAAGGTGAAAATCAACGTATCTCTAAAGGGGGCGTACCAATTTATAATCCCTCTATAGCAAAAGTGAAAGTTATGTTTTCATTATTTAAAGAGGGATATCATACTCAGAAGTTACATCAAAAAAGTACATTAAGAGTGTTGGATGAGGTGGCTGCCTATCGAGAGAAGGTTGATAAGGTGATTTTTGATATTTGGGAAGAGGTTGAAAAAAATAGTTTAGATATTTCTTCCGAAAAACGCCTAGATAGAAATAGGGAGTATGGTATTGTCTACTACTATAGAAAAGGTGAAATAGTAGAATGAATATGGTTGATACGCATGCTCATATTTTTGCCGAGGAGTTTTTGGATGATTTACCAGAGGTAGTATTAAGGGCAAATAATGCAGGTGTAAAAAAAATTCTGTTGCCTAATATAGATGAAGCTTCTATTAATGATCTAAAATATAGTGTCTCACAATATCCCGATTTATTTATTCCGATGATGGGACTACATCCAACTAGTGTTACTAGTGATTGGAAACAACAGCTTGAAATTATATATAACGAATTAAACAGCAGTAATTATATTGCTGTTGGAGAGATTGGTGTAGATTTATATTGGGATACTTCATTGCAAACAGAACAGATTTCTGTTTTTGAAGAGCAACTTAAATGGAGTGCCGAGAAGAATCTTCCGGTTTCAATACATTTTAGGAGTGCAACCAAGGAAGTAATAAAAAGTATAAAGAGGATTGGAGTGGGATCTCTTAGAGGAGTATTTCACAGTTTTGGTGGCTCGAAGGAGGAGTTGGATAATATTCTTCAACTAAGTGATTTTATGATTGGAGTGAATGGAGTGGTTACGTATAAGAACTCAGGATTGGCCCAAACATTAATTCATTGTCCTAAAGATCGATTGGTAATGGAAACCGATTCTCCATACTTAACACCGGTTCCTTATAGAGGAAAACGCAACGAATCAGCTTATTTATGCTTTATATTAAATAAAATTTCTGAAATATGGAACTTAGATGTTAATGAGGTTGAGAAGCTTATTAATCAGAACGTTAATATGATGTTTGGATTAAACATAATATAATTTTTGAAGCTAATAAAAGGATTTTTAAAATATTTTCATCACTAACTAGATTATAATTGATAAATTCAGTAAATTTGCAAACTAAATTGAGTGGGATTGAAATATTTTTAGTAATTTGCGCCCGTTTCTGGGACGTCCCTCTATGGAGAGGTGCTCGAGTGGTTGAAGAGGCACGCCTGGAAAGCGTGTATACGCCAAAAGTGTATCGCGGGTTCGAATCCCGCTCTCTCCGCTCAAAATAGAAGTCGTATAAGGTTTATATAGAAGAATTGATAAATCAAAATCATTAATAAAACAAACAAATTAAAAGATCATTAATCAACAAAATTGAACACACAATGAAAAAGTTATTCGCAATTTTAGCAATCTTCGGAATGATGTCTGTAGGATTGTCTTCGGTTCTTTTCGCACAAGAAACAACCCCTGGAGATCAAACAGAACAAGTTGCCACTACTCAAGCAGCTGTTCAGGAGTCTTCTGCTGGCTTTCACCAAGCATTGAAGGTTAAATTTATAGAAGGTGGTGCCGGTTTTATGAGTCTCATCGCTATATGTTTAATCTTAGGATTAGCTTTTAGTCTTGAAAGAATTATCTATCTAAGTTTGGCTGATGTAGATCCAGACGCATTCCTAAATAAAGTTGGTGATGCTTTAAATAGAGGTGATGTAGAAGCAGCAAAAGATATTGCTCGCGATACAAGAGGACCTATAGCATCTATTGTTTATCAGGGTCTATTACGACTAGATAATGGTGCTGATGAGGTTGAACGTTCTATCGTTTCTTACGGTGGCGTACAATCGGGACTCCTAGAAAGAAACCTTTCATGGATTACACTTTTTATTGCTATTGCACCATCTCTTGGTTTCTTGGGAACAGTAATAGGTATGGTTAAGGCTTTTGATGATATTGCTAGAGCAGGTGATATGAGCCCTACAATTGTTGCTGGTGGTATGAAGATTGCTTTAATTACTACTGTAGGTGGTTTGATTGTTGCAATTATTCTTCAGATTATCTATAACTATATTCTTTCGAAAATGGAAGGTATCCTTAATAAAATGGAAGATGCTTCTATCACTTTCCTTGATCAAGTAATCAAATATAACGTAAAATATAAAAACTTGTAATAAGATGGCTGTAACTAAAATACACAGGACATCCAGAACAACATTAATCATAGGGGTTATTATCTCTATAATTGTATTGGCTCTCTTTTTCTTTGGCGGTCAGGTGGCCGATCATGAAAAAGTTGCTGCTGATATGTCTGAGCCTAAATTTACAGATTTAATATTGTACTGGAGTTATATACTTCTAGTTGTAACTGTTGTTATTTTAATAGCATTTGCAATTATTGACTTCGCAAGGGGATTAAAAGAGAATCCTAAGAAAGCAATGAGCGGTTTCCTAGCAATTCTTGCATTAGGTGCTCTGTTGGTAGTAACTTATATTATGGGTGATGGTACTTTATTAAACATACCCGGGTATGAGGGAACTGATAATGTGCCAGGAATGTTGAAACTGACCGATATGTGGCTGTATTCATGCTATTTCATGATGATAGTAACAGTATTGGCTCTTATTTTTTCGCCTTTGATGGCTAGAAGAAAATAAACTTGTCTAGGTTTAAATATTGACGATTCTCTATGAGAATTTTTTAAAAGAAAGGTTTATAATTTATGGCAAAAACTACAAAAAAGGTTCCAGCTCTGAATGCTAGTTCAATGGCTGATATTTCTTTCCTGTTGCTTACATTCTTCTTGCTGGTATCAAATATGGATGTTGATTCTGGATTGGCTAGACGCCTTCCTCCTCCTCCACAGTCAGATGATCAGACATCTGTTGATGTTCAGCGTAGGAATTTGCTAGTGGTGTTGGTAAATGCACAGAACGAAATTCTGTTACAAGACCAACAAGGTGTTATTGTATACGCTAATGAAGATGATTTGATGGGTGGTGCTGGTCGTGCTGCAATGAAAGATGTTGTTAAGGGTTTTGTTCTTAATGAATCTAACAGCCAAGACTTGCCACAGCTTATTGAGGAAGACTTTGGTCCCCCTATTGGAATAGTGCCCGTTACATCTAACCATGTTGTTTCTATTCAAAATGATGCTACAACTAGGTACAGTGCTTATATTGCTGTTCAGAATGAAGTCGTAAAAGCATATAATGAGTTGAGACAAGAAGGAGCAAGAAGATATTTTGGAACTGCATATGAAGAACTGACAGTAGAGCAGAAAAGTCAGATTGATACACTTTATCCACAACGTATCTCTGAGGCTGAACCTAAAAATTATGGAGATCAATAATTATGGGAAAATTTAATAAAAGCGGCAAAAAAGATATGCCCGAAATGAATACATCTTCAATGCCTGATATTGTATTCGCTATTCTGTTTTTCTTTATGGTTACAACTACTATGCGCTCAGAAACTCTGTTGGTGCAGATGAAGTTGCCCTCCGCAACTGAAGTTCAGAAACTAGAGAAAAAGTCATTGGTTACTTATATTAATATTGGAGTTCCTATGGACAACAGATTAGGTACAGGTACCCAGATGCAGCTGAATGATAGATTCGCACAAGTTGCTGATATACAAAACTATATCGCGCAAGAAAAAGCTAGTATGAATGAAGCTGATCAACCCTTAATGACTGTATCTATAAAGGCAGATGAAAATACGCGTATGCAATATATTACTGAAGTAAAACAAGCATTGCGTCAAGCTTATGCATTAAAAATTAGTTATTCTGCAAGAAAATCTGAAAACTAATATTTTTTATTGTATCTAAATAATACCGGAGGTCTATAGAGACTTCCGGTTTTTTTTAGAGTTTCTGGTTTAAAGTATAAGTTTATACAAGCATATCAATTTAATTTATAATAGAAAGATAAACAAATTTCCCTATTTAATGTTTTACTCTTAATTATTGGGATGTTTAAATAATGTATGAGCAATAAATTGCTTGATAATTTAACTATAACTGTTTAATTTCAGATATTATTAAGCTACAATATTTAACTTAAGAAAGAGAATAAATGAAATTTATATAATGAAAAGAAAAAACGATTTATTACAACTAGGGTGGCTAATATTAAGATTTGGAATTGGTATATCAATTTTCCTACATGGTCTTCCTAAAATTATGGGTGGAGCTGAGACATGGACTATGGTAGGTAGTACTATGTCTAACTTCGGTATATATTCAGGACATACATTCTGGGGTTTGCTTGCTGCATTTGCCGAAACAGTTGGAGGAATTCTATTTGCTTTGGGATTGATCTTCAGACCGGCTGCTTTAATGCTTACTGGAACTATGGTTGTTGCTCTAATAACTCACCTTTCTGCAGGTGATAGTTTTATGGTATATGGTCATGCATTAGACCTTTTAATAGTTTTTGCGGGATCAGTGTTTATAGGAGCAGGAAAATACTCAATAGATAATAAATTATTCCCTAAAATTGCTTAATTAAGATATAAGCTAAGATTACATACTTCAGATTTAAATTAAGTTTACCAAACTGAGTAAAGGTAAATAAAAAAACCCCCCTTTTCTACGACTAAAATGCGTAAGAATGGGGGGTTGTTTTTATTAAATAAAAAAAGGGTAAGCTTACTATATCGCGCCGCTACAACCAAATACCCTTGCTTCGATCAAGACCTGGGGGATTAAATGGGAGCTGGCCGTATAGGACTTACCCAACTGCAAAGATAGTGTTTTTTTTAAATATACAAAAGGGTAAATTGATTTTTACTATTCAACTCAAATATTTATCTTTGTAAAACCAATGTAGCTTTAACTTTGAAAATGCATTTAAATCAAAAAAAGTATAAACATGACAATTGTAGATCGTTTTATTAAATATGTTCGTATTGATACTCAGTCAGATGAGAATAATACACAGACTCCCAGTACTCAGAAGCAATTTAATTTAGCCAAAGAGGTCGAAAGAGAGGCTCTTGAAATGGGATTATCAGATGTTAGTTTAGATAACAATTGTTATTTGATGGCAACTCTCCCTTCTAATACAAATAAGATGAATGTACCTGTAATTGGTTTTATATCACATTTTGATACAAGCCCTGATATGAGTGGGAAAAATGTTAATCCAACTATAATTAAAAATTACGGTGGTGAGGACATTGTTCTTAATGAAGCAAATAATGTAGTACTATCTCCTAAGGATTTTTCTGAATTGTTGAAATTCAAAGGTGATGACATAATTGTTACAGATGGGACAACACTATTGGGAGCAGACGATAAGGCAGGTATTGCTGAGATAATGGATGCAATGCAATATCTTATCGATCATCCTGAAATTGAGCATGGAAAAATAAGAATAGCCTTCACACCGGATGAAGAAATAGGTAGGGGTGCTGATAAATTCGATGTTAAGAAATTTGGGGCTGATTGGGCATATACAATAGATGGTAGCGAGATTGGTGAACTTGAATATGAAAACTTTAATGCTGCATATGCTAAAATTGAAATCCAGGGAAGAAATGTGCACCCGGGCTATGCAAAGAATAAAATGATTAATGCACTTCATATTGCAAATGAACTTTCATCGATGCTACCACAAGAAGAGCGTCCTGAAAAAACTCAAGGATACGAAGGTTTTTTCCATCTTATTTCTTTAAATGGCACTGTTGAAGACTCTAAAATGTCATACATTATAAGAGATCATGATAGAGTGAAATTTGAAGAACGCAAAAATACATTAAGCAAAATTGTTGAAGAACTCAATAACAGATACAATAATCGTATCACTCTTGAAATGAAAGATCAGTATTTTAATATGAGAGAGAAAATTGAGCCTGTTATGCATATTGTAGATTATGCGCACCGTGCAATGGAAGAACTTGGTATTAAGCCTATTGTTAAGCCAATACGTGGTGGAACTGATGGCTCTAAGTTATCTTTCATGGGATTACCTTGTCCAAATATTTTTGCAGGAGGTATGAACTTTCATGGTAAATATGAGTTTCTGCCTATACCAGCATTAGAAAAAGCTTCTAAGGTTATTGTAAAAATAGCCGAATTAGTAGCCAAAGAAAATTAACACGTCATTATTATAATTATCAATTCAAAATGAAACAGACTCCATTTACAGAACTCCATATATCTCTAGATGCAAAAATGCACGAGTTTGCTGGTTATAATATGCCAATTGAGTATACAGGTATAATTGAAGAACACCAAACTGTAGTTAATGGTGTGGGTGTATTTGATGTATCTCATATGGGAGAGTTTTGGGTAAAAGGGCCAAAAGCATTAGAGTATCTTCAAAAGATAACAAGTAATGATGTTACTAAGCTTCAGCTAGGCAAAGCGCAGTATACGTGTTTTTTAAATGAGAATGGTGGAATAGTAGACGATTTTATCCTTTACTATTACGAATCCGAAAAGTATTTGCTGGTTGTAAATGCTGCTAATATTGATAAAGATTGGCAGTGGTGTAAGAAATGGAACACAGAGGGTGCTATACTTGAAAATGCTTCTGATAATATGGCACAACTTGCGGTGCAAGGCCCCAAGGCTGTTGAAACACTACAGAAACTCACGAAGGTTGATCTTTCCACAATTCCATCATATGAATTTGTAACAGGGCAATTTGCCGGAGTGGATAATGTGATTATTTCGCATACAGGATATACTGGTGCTGGTGGTTTTGAGCTCTATTTTTATCCTTCAGAAGGACTTAAAATATGGGAAGCTGTTTTTGAAGCCGGAGAAGAGTTTGGGATAAAACCTATTGGACTGGGTGCAAGAGATACCTTGAGACTTGAAATGGGTTATTGTTTATATGGCCATGAACTTGATGATGTGACCACTCCATTAGAAGCAGGTTTAGGATGGATTACTAAATTTGCAGAGAATAAGCCATTTATCGGTAGAGATGTATTAGAAAAACTAAAATCAGAAGGCGTTTCAAAGAAATTATGCTGCTTTGAATTAATTGATCGAGGTATTCCTCGTCAAGGCTACGAAATTGTAAATCTTAACAACGAAGTCATAGGAAAAGTAACTTCAGGAACAATGTCTCCAATGCTTAAGAAAGGTATCGGTATGGGCTATATTAAAACAGAGTATGCTAAACAAGGAAATGAAATTGCTATAAAAATAAGAAACAAATCACTAAAAGCTGAAATAGTGAAAGCACCTTTCAGAAAATAAATTGTGAAGAAGGCAAAGATAGCTAAGAATATCTTTTTTATTCTCGGTGCGATTGCTCTGGGAATTATGGTCTATTCAATTGGTCTGGATAATATTTGGAGAGATATGAAACAGACCGGTTGGTGGTACATTCCCATTATTGGAATGTGGATAATTGTTTATACTATAAATACATTATCGCTATATGTTATCGTGCGCGATGGAAGTCAAGATACTAAAAAGATTGGCTTTTTAAAGCTCTTCAAACTAACAATAAGTGGATTTGCTATAAACTACATAACCCCATTCGGGTTAATGGGTGGTGAGCCTTACAAGATCATTGAACTACAGTCACATCTGGGTATTCAAAAGTCTACTTCTTCAGTTTTATTGGGCACAATGATGCGTGTAGTGGCTCATTTTATCTTTTGGATGGTCTCAATACCTCTCTTGTTGTTTCTTGTTCCCGTGCTATCAGATTCTGTTGAGATAGGCATAATTATAACTACAGGCACTACATTTTTACTTTTGCTTTGGGCATATAGAATTTATACTCGTGGAGGTGTGAATAGGGCATTAATTATTTCAAGTCGTTTGCCCTTTATAGGTAAGAAGATAAAAGCATATAGAAATGGCAATCAGGAAAAAATAAGTCAAATGGATGAACTCATCTCTGATTTATATAAAAACAGAAAAAGAGATTTTTTCCTTTCCCTATCGTTTGAGTTTATTGCCCGCATATTAGTTTGTGTTGAAGTTATACTTATGATGCAGGCAATTAAACAACCCATAAGCTTTGGAGAGAGCGTATTGATTGAATCATTACAATCGCTCTTTTCAAACCTGTTCTTCTTTATGCCAATGCAGATGGGTGCGCGTGAAGGAGGATTCGTAATAGTATATGGTATGCTTTCTATACCTCTTGCTTACGGAGTTTTTGTAAGCATTTGTAAACGCATACGTGAGCTATTTTGGACGTTAATCGGTGTTGTACTTATAAAGATAAATCGATAATATCTACTTATATAATACATCATTTACTTTTAGAGTTTTATCTATTTATAAAGTCATAACTACTTTGAGAGCCATATTTAGTTATACACCTCCTTTTTAGCAGCAAGAAGGGTATTCTTCAATAAAGAAACAATTGTCATTGGTCCAACACCACCAGGTACTGGTGTAATATATGAGCATTTGGGCGCCACTTCATCAAACATAACATCTCCTGTAAGTTTAAAGCCGGACTTAGATGTCTGATTGGGCACTCGTGTTGTACCTACATCAATTACAACAGCACCCTCTTTAACCATATCACTCTTCAAAAATTCAGGTACACCTAAGGCAGCTATTATAATATCAGCTTGAAGCGTAATCTCTTTAATGTTATTAGTGCGGCTATGGCAAATTGTGACTGTACTATCACCGGGGTTTGCTTTTTGTAGCATTAGCATTGATACAGGTTTACCTACAATATTGCTTCTTCCCAAAACTACACAATGCTTGCCTTTAGTTTCAATATTATATCTTTTAAGTAACTCTACAATTCCCGATGGAGTTGCAGAAAGGAAGCAAGGCATACCAAGAGACATTCTGCCAACGTTTACCGGATGAAAGCCGTCTACGTCTTTCCGATAGTCAATTGCCTCTGTAACTTTTGTCTCAGAGATGTGTGTGGGTAGTGGTAGCTGAACAATAAAACCGTCTATGTCTTTATCACTATTAAGTCTGTCAACACAAGCAAGAAGATCTTCCTCGGTAACGTCATTTTCATATCTGATTAAAGAGGACTTAAAACCAACCTGCTCGCAAGCTTTTACTTTGTTCGCTACATATGTTTCACTACCACCGTCGTGCCCAACAAGTACAGCAGCCAGATGTGGCACTTTACCTCCCGAAGCTTTTAAAGCCTCAACCTCAGCGGCAATTTCTTCCTTTATTTGTGCAGCAACTGCTTTCCCATCTATTAATTGCATAGTTTAGTAATTAATTGGCAATTTTCTTATTATGAAGTTATTCAACCCCACTTTCTAAATTAATTTGATGTTACCTTTACATAACACAATTATCTTCTTCTCATATTTTTCAATGCTTGCTTTCCTCCTCCGGTGGTCATTTTCCGCATCATCTTGCGAGTTTCATCAAACTGCTTAATTAGCTTATTTACCTCTTGAACATCGGTTCCGCTACCTTTTGCAATACGAGCTCGTCGACTCCCATTTAATATCTCAGGATTAGTTCGTTCTAGTGGTGTCATAGAATGAATAATTGCTTCAATGCCTTTAAATGCATCATCATCAAAATCCATATCTTTTATTTGTTTGCCCACACCAGGTATCATAGAAGCGAGATCCTTTAGATTACCCATTTTCTTAATCTGCTGTATTTGAGTAATAAAATCGTTGAAGTCGAATTGATTCTTAGCAATCTTCTTTTGCAGACGTCGAGCTTCTTCTTCGTCATATTGTTCCTGAGCTTTTTCAACAAGTGTAACCACGTCGCCCATACCCAATATACGGTCGCCCATACGATCGGGATGAAACACATCAATAGCATCAAGCTTTTCCCCTGTACCAACAAACTTAATTGGTTTGTCAACAACCGAACGAATAGATAGAGCAGCGCCACCACGAGTATCGCCATCAAGCTTAGTGAGAACTACACCATTGAAATTAAGGCGCTCATTAAATTCCTTAGCGGTATTTACAGCGTCCTGACCGGTCATTGCATCAACCACAAAAAGAATCTCCTGAGGGTTCACAGCCTTTTTAATAGCTTCTATCTCAGCCATCATCTCCTCATCAATGGCTAGTCGACCAGCAGTGTCAATTATTACCAAATCTCTGCCGTGCTGACGAGCATATTCAATAGCATTTTTTGCAATCTTTACCGGATTCTTGTTATCCTCTTCAAAATAAACAGGAACACCAATTTGTTCGCCTAGTACCTTCAACTGCTCAATTGCGGCAGGGCGATAAACGTCGGCAGCCACTAGTAATGGATTCTTGCCCCTCTTGCTCTTAATCATATTTGCCAACTTACCGGAGAAGGTGGTCTTACCAGAACCTTGCAAACCCGACATTAAGATAACTGCAGGATTACCTTTAATATTGATGTCCTCTGCTGTACCACCCATTAAAAGAGCCAATTCATCATGAACTATTTTAACCATCAGCTGTTCTGGCTTCACTGCTTTGAGCACATCCTGCCCCAGAGCTTTCTCTTTAACAGTTTCGGTAAATTCCTTGGCAGTCTTATAATTTACGTCGGCATCAAGAAGTGCACGACGAACTTCTTTTAATGTTTCCGCAACATTAATTTCAGTTATCTTTCCCTGACCTTTTAGTATCTTAAACGACCGTTCGAGTCTATCACTTAAATTTTCAAACATATTCTATTAATACTATTATATTCAATTTCTAATTATTTTGTTCTCTAGAGTTAGACTATTTCTCACTATGGCAAATTACAAACAAGCCTGTCTTCTGTTCGCTTTGTTTATCGAAATAGCTCACTAATTTTTATTCTATTTTTTACTATGGCATAATACAAATAAGTTAGTCTTCTGCTCATTAAGCTTTATGAAATAGTGCATTATATTGAATCACTTTGGTTTATAAAATAAAGCGATTTGGCAAAAGCCGATATTATTCATACAAAGATAATGAAAAAGGATTACTCTCTAAAGCAGATCGATACACAAATATTTAGTATGATAAAGTTATTGACTTTACTAATGTTTTGTTTAACCGTTTTTAAATCTGAATATTTAATACATGCCCTTTTTTTTGTACTTTAGCGGTCCAAAGTACATTGGTTATCCAATAATTTATTAGGTATCTACATTAAAATGAAGAAATCCCCATTGCAATATTTCTTGTATCTTTCTATTGGTGCTGCAATAGTTACAATTGTTTTAAAGTCATATGCCTACTATGTAACAGGCTCTGTGGGTCTTATGTCTGATGCACTTGAGTCGTTTGTGAATCTTTTTGCAGCAATATTTGCCTTATTGATGCTTATTATTTCACAGAAACCAGCCGATAAGAAGCATATGTATGGTCACAGCAAAGCAGAGTATTTTTCTAGTGCGGCTGAAGGTGCGCTCATTATAATTGCAGCTTTTAGTATAATTAGAAGTGCCATACCTCGAATTATTAACCCTGTTTCTATAGAGAATGTTGATTTAGGCCTACTTTTATCCCTAATTGCATCATTAGTGAATTTTGGAGTAGGTTCAGTACTTATAATCAACGGAAAGAAAAGAAAATCTCTGATACTCGAAGCCGATGGGAGGCATCTCATGACAGATGTATGGACATCGTTAGGCGTAATTGTGGGTATCATAATAGTTAAGTTTACAGGTTGGTATATTGTAGACCCAATTATTGCACTTTTTGTTGCAGTTAATATAATGTATACTGGTTACAAACTTATTAAACGCTCGGCTAGAGGATTAATGGATGCAACTATCCCCGATGAAGATATGAAGCAAATTATAGTTTATCTCGATTCTCTCAAATCCAAGCAGATAGAGTATCACTCACTAATGACCCGAGTGGCTGGACAAAGAAAATTCATATTCTTTCACTTGCTGGTTCCGGGTAACTGGACAGTTAAGCATGGACATGACTGTGCAGATGAAATTGAAGAACACATCATAAGCATGTTTACCGAGCCTGTTACAGTAGATACCCACTTAGAGCCGGTTGAAGATCCAGCATCAATGAATGATATCGGAATTGATAGAATACATTAAGGGATATATTCCTAAAAATATACCCCTTATAAATCCTTAGTTAGTATACTGCCAACTTCTATTGTTTGTAATAAAGCTAACTACTACAATTTCTAATTACACAACTGCTGTTCCCATAAGGAAGGCTGCAGCGAGTGCTACAATTGCATAAAGCTCTGGAAACACAGCTAGAATAAGCGTATTACCAAAAGCATCGTGACCTTGTCCTATTGATACAACACCATTGGCACATACTTGTCCCTGACGAATGGCAGTGAAAAGACCAACAAAGCCAAGCGCTAAGCCCGATGCTAGAGTTGACCATGCCTGAATAGCAGTGATTTCAGGAGTTAGAATATTAAAAATACTTTGGAACATAAAGTAACCTGCAAATCCGTAAAGTCCCTGTGTTCCAGGAAGAGCGGTTAATACAAGGAAATTTCCAAACTTTCCGTCCACTTTCTTTGCAGCACCAATAGCTGCATTTCCCACAATAGTAACCCCATACGCACTACCAATACCAGCAAGTGCTAGCATAATTGCTATACCTGTATAGGCAATTATTAAATTTGTTTCCATCTATTTGCTTTTAAAATTATAATGTTGTTTTTAAATTTCTCTATTTTCAATCTCTATAAATTTATACATTAATGTTAAATGTCTATATTTCTAATCCACATAATTATCTAAAGATTTATCTTATATTTCTTCTTTACTTAATTATTAATTTATAGTCATGGTTTAGCTTTCAATAAACACCTAACTATAATTGTATTCATATGTTTTTATAAATTTGCTTTTGCAAAAGGTCTAAATTTCTTTCCACCACCAGAGAATTCAGAGTTATTATAAAACTCCACAAAGGTAAGTCGAAGGGGATGTACAAAGGCTCCAAGAGTATTCATGAAAATATTTATAGCATGCCCAAATAAAAATATAATTATTGTTACAAGTGGCCCTAAAATAGCTTGATCAGGACTCATTCCCGTTGCCAAACTAGAAAATACACTTGCTAAAATTCCTCCCGACAATCCAAGAGCGAAAAGCCGCACATAAGATAAAATATCACCCAGCAGCCCAGTTGCCATATTATAAGTATCCCACAGTGATGTTCCAATATTCACAAGAGGATTCTTGCCAGGTGAATTGAAAAATACAATCAAAATCCCCGAGGCAATCATAACACCAGTATGTATTGTGCCTCCCATTGGCACTACATTAGGTGATAAATATGATACAATAATACTCAACAGTAATACAAACCATCCAATTGTTGAAAGAGCATGCTTAAATCCAAATTGCTTAATTCGATTAAATATCTTTAAAAACATACCAAACATAATTTGTACAGCCCCCAATATCAATGATAATGTAAACATTTGAGAGTTGTCGAAATATAGCATGCTTTCGAGATTATCAATAAAAGGAGAATCAATTTCGTATATATTATAGCCAAAAAAGCCTCCTTGCAATAAACCACATATCATTGTAGATGCACCTAATATCTGAACTAGCGACATCGTACCCCGCATTGTCATACTTATCGATTTCTTCTTTACCGCCTTAAATACAGTTGATAGAAGCAATAAGAAAGCACCATAACCAATATCGCCAAGTGCAAGACCAAAGAATATCATGTAAAAAGGAGCAAAGTAAGGCGTTAGGTCAATCTCATTATATTTGGGCAACTCATACAGTTCAGCAATTGGTTCAAACAAACGTGCAAATCTGTTATTTTTAAACTTGATAGGCACATCATCCTCTGGTTTTGGGTAGGATATTTCGTAATAAACACTCTCTTTGTTTAAATATTGCTCAATTGCAGGCACAGAATCTTCCGGCGCCCATCCCTGAAGCAGAATTACCTTATTGTCAGCCATCGGAATACCACTTTGCACTACTTTTGAAAACTGAATCTCGTTCTCCAGCTCATTTATAGCCGCATCAAGTGAAGGAATATTATCTGACAATTTAACCAACGCCTCATCTTGTTTTATAAGGTTTTTGTTAACCGATTCTATTATATCTTCTAGTGAGCCAAATGAAACATCAGGCAACTTCTCCACTTCAAGATCTAGCAATTCAGATATATTATCTTTCTTACTAACTGTTACGAAATATGTGCGAGATGACTCCTTTTTTACAACAATAACATCATACAACTCTTCCCACTCCGGGTTATATTTTATATTAGGAGAAATGAAGAAGTTTATATTATACCCTGCAACTTTCAATAGCTCAATTTGCGCTGGGTCGAAATTACCCCACGGCTTTAGCATATCCCGTTCTTTAGAAGCAATCATAAGTTGTTGGTTAAGAAGCGATCTCTCAGTCTCAATCTTCTCAATCTCCGCTGGAATAGAGTAGCCAAATTCAGCATTAGGTTTATTAAATGCAACATCCAACTTCTCATCCCTGTTTCTTCTAAGTACTTTTTTAGCCTCCTCAAGTTCTTTCTTAGTCTTTATTAAACTATATAATTTATCTTCATCAATATTTTTTCTATCATGCTCCACAACGTGAATCATTCCCATATTGCGAAGATTCAAAAGAAATTGGTCCCAGTCCCTATGGAATGCCAGAAAAACAAACTTTTTCATAGTTGCTACCATATACCTTCACCTCCCATTCTTTTTTGTTTTTCTCTTCTCTGTTCCTGATGAGAACGCATTATCTTCTGAGATGATTTAGAAAGATTCTCCTCATCCTCCAAATAACGTTTTATCTTTAATATAGCTTCATGATAACCAGGTATCTGCACCTTCTCAAAAAGATTAACTTTCTGAGTAGTCTTTTTGCGAGCATGTTCTAATCGTCCCAGTTTAATATTGTGAAACTCCCTGCGTATACCAATCTCAGCCAGTCCTTCCACAGTTTTCACACCATCCAAAAACCACTTAGGTTGATTAAAAAGACTAAAGGTTTTAATCTCAAAGTCTACCCCATCCAATATAGGAATCTGCACACCAGCTATCTTTTTCTTCGACAAGCGCACATCTTTCACACCAATAAGAGAGGGATCAAACTCGGTCCACATCCCCATCATTTTATCATATGAATGCACCCGTTTTTCCAGTTCCTTCTCCAGATTAATTATTTCGTCCTTGGCCTTTTTCACCTCCATACGTAGAGCTGTCTCCTTGTTTTGCAAGGTAGGCAGCGCCCGCTCACGTACACCCAGTTGTTTTTCCAGGTTCTGCTGAGAAGTTTTATTATATTGAAATTTTATAGCCATCCTTTATTTCCAGTACTTATCAACCAATTCCTGTTTCATATTCACCTCATTCTGATTAAAGTGAGATGATAAAAGATCCCACGTCTTATCAAGCATCTCCACAGTATCGAGGTTAACATCAATTGCAAGTAGCTCTCTTGAGTAATCCTTAGCAAAAGCAAGCGTCCTAAAATCGTAGTCGGTAAGTTCAAACCCATTCTCCTGCTTAGTTTTAGCGTTCGCTGCATCAGCATAAAGTCTCACAGCCGCATTCATTAATTGTGGATGATCTTCACGAGTTTTGTTACCCTGCACATTTTGCTTCAATCGCGATAGAGAGCGGAACGGATCCACTATAACCTTACCAATATCACTGTCGAAACGCAGGAAAAGCTGTCCCTCAGTAATATATCCAGTGTTGTCTGGCACTGCATGAGTAATATCACCGCCCGATAGGGTAGTAACCGCAATAATTGTAATAGAGCCACCAGAAGGAAACTGAACGGCTTTTTCATATATTTTTGCAAGGTCAGAATACAATGAACCCGGCATAGAGTCTTTAGAAGGAATCTGATCCATTCTATTAGACACAATTGATAGAGCATCGGCATAAGAAGTCATGTCTGTAAGCAAAACCAGCACCCTCTCGTTTTTATCCAAAGCAAAATACTCAGCTGCCGTAAGAGCCATATCAGGCACCAGTAAACGCTCAACAGCAGGGTTCTCGGTAGTATTCATAAACGATATAATACGATCCAGAGCACCCGCATTGCTAAATACATTCTTAAAGTAGAGGTAATCGTCATTTGTCATACCCATACCTCCAAGTATAATCTTATCAGTCTCAGCTCGCAAGGCAACCGTTGCCATCACCTGATTAAAAGGCTGATCAGGGTCGGCGAAAAAAGGAATCTTCTGTCCCGAAACCAAAGTATTATTTAGGTCGATACCCGCAATACCCGTAGCAATTAATTCCGAAGGCTGATCTCTTCTAACAGGATTAACCGATGGACCACCAATTGCCCTCTCTTCACCCTCTGTTGGCGGTCCCCCATCTATAGGTTCACCAAAAGCATTAAAGAAACGTCCAGCCAACTGTTCGCTCACCCTCAAAGAGGGCGATTTACCCATAAATATTACTTCCGCATTTGTTGGTATACCTTCAGTTCCTTCAAAAATCTGCAGTGTAACCTCATCACCAATTATCTTCACCACCTGAGCCAACTTGCCTTCCACAGTGGCCAGCTCGTCATACCCAACATTAGTAGCTTTTACAGAACAAGTAGCCTTTGTAATCTGGGTAATTTGTGTATATATTTTTTGAAATGCTTTTGCCATTTTCTTTCAATTTATCAGTTATTCAACTATCACCTCTTCCAAATGATTTACATTCTTAGAAGAAATCATTTTCTGCAACTGACTATAGTATTCATTAAATTTATCAGACTCATACTCCGAGTAGTTCATTTGTCTTCCCACATTAATCAGTTCCTTAAAGAAAGCAGCCACATCGTTGAAGTTATCAAACTCTAAATCGGTGCGACAGATATCAATAACCAAATCAAGAATGTTTTTCTGACGTTCAATAGAAGAAACCGCATCTACATCATCAAACGAGTCTTGTTGAAGAATAACAAAATCAATAAATTCCGATTTCCAAAAAGTAGTATGAAACTCCACAGGAACACCATCGTCACCAAGAATATTAATCTGTTCAGCAATCTCCTTCCCTCTCACTAAACGCGTTTTAATCTCCCTCACTTTTTCTGTCCAATCGTCCGAAATATGTTCCGATATGTAACGTTCAAATTCAGGATAATCAAAATACTTAGAGTAAGACTCTATAGGATTAATTGCCGGATATCTCTTCTTATCGGCTCTGTCCTGCTCAAGAGCATAAAAACAGCGTGCCACCTTCTTAGTGTTCTCTGTAACAGGCTCTTTGAGGTTACCCCCTGCTGGAGAAACTGTACCCAAGAAAGTAATAGACCCTTCCTCCCCATTATTCAAAATTACATGACCGGCACGACCATAAAAGTTTGATATAGTTGCAGATAAATCCATGGGGAATGCGTCCGGTCCGGGCAACTCTTCAAGTCGGTTACTCATCTCACGCAGAGCCTGCGCCCAACGTGAAGTAGAGTCGGCCATCAGCAATACCTTTAGCCCCATCGATCTGTAGTACTCTGAAATTGTCATTGCTGTATATACCGATGCTTCACGTGCAGCAACAGGCATGTTAGAAGTGTTGGCAACAATAATAGTTCTCTCCATCAACCTTCTGCCTGTATGAGGATCTATAAGTTTGGGGAACTCAGTAAAAATCTCCACAACCTCATTCGCACGCTCTCCACAGGCAGCAAAAATTACAATATCAGCCTCCGCTTGTTTAGAAATTGCATGTTGCAAAACAGTTTTTCCAGTACCAAAAGCACCCGGAATAAATCCTGTTCCACCCACTACAATTGGGTTTAATGTATCAATTGCCCTAACTCCTGTTTCAAGCATTTTATATGGTCTGGGCTTTTCTTTATACACTGTTAGCGGTATCTTAACAGGCCAACGTTGTATCATACTAAGCTCAGTCTCATTCCCCTCACTATCTTCAATCACTGCAATTGTGTGGTGGATATTATATTCACCCTCTGCCGCAACGCTCTTTATTTTATATTCTCCTTTGATTACAAAAGGAACCATAATCTTATGAGGTTGATTGTTTTCATCTACCTCGCCAAGCCACGATCCTGCAACCACTTTATCTCCAACTTTTGAAATAGGTTTAAATTTCCACAGCTTATTTTCATCAAGCGGGAAGGTATACTCGCCCCTTTTAAGAAAAACCCCCGACATCTTATCAAGATCATTCTCCAGCCCGTCCAGATTACGTTGAAGAAGCCCTGGCCCAAGCACTACTTCAAGCATGTGCCTCTGAAACTCCACTTCGGCGCCAATGGTTAACCCTCTCGTGCTCTCAAACACCTGTAGGTTGGCATTCTTGCCCACAACCTTAATTACCTCAGCCATCATACGTGTGCCGTCATGATTTATATAAGCAATTTCGTTTTGAGCAACAGGACCATCTGCCTCTACAATTACAAGGTTAGATATGATTCCTCTTACAGTTCCTTTTGTTAACATATATGATTTTATTTTTTATCGATATTAAAAACCTTCCGGTAGTTTTGTCTCATTCTTCAGATCGTTGATAAGCTTCCTAAACACCTTCTCACCCTCTTCTGCGTTCAGGCTCACCCAACGCTCAAGAATCTGAAGCTTGCATAAATATGCAAATATATACTCAACATTAAAATAGTCAAACACTGTGTTTTCCTCAAGCCAATCCCACCTAAACTTGTCAATCTTTTTCTCTCTATCGTAGATATCAGGCTCCTCAGCTATACGCAATAAGGTATCAAAATATTCCAGTTCCTGGCTTATTCCAAAGTCGCGACTTTTTGAATTTTCTCTTATTAATTTTGCAACACTATTATTTCCAACAATATATTTTGCAATCTGAAGATCATATTTCCTTGCATAAATTGCCGCAAGTACATTTCCTATATTCAGATTTAGCTCAAACCAACCAGACATAAGGCGGTTTTTCACCTCCATACCATAATCCATGTATAGCGATGCAAGCATATCCTCCCAAATTCGTCCCCCTTCATGTGGGTTGTCATAACTCAACCATCTTCTTATATATTCTTCAAAATAGGGTGGAATCTTTTTATCATTTATTGGAAGATCCTCTCTAACTTTAGTTACTGTGTTCAGAATCTCCTCACGCAAGAGCTTGCCCTCCACTTTAATGACTGCATCCTTGTTCTGCAGAAGATTAAGCAAGTTGTCATTATCCTTATTAAGGAAATACTTATTAATGAGCATCATGTCTGCAGGCTTAAGCTCATCTCTAAGCATATTTCTAAACTCCTCCGTTGTAAAAGGAAGCTTCATGCTGTCGAATGAGAAATCGGGCAGTCCAGCTATAAAATAGTAGTATTGATTTTTGAAGAGCATAAGCTAAAACTAAAATAGTAGTTTTTGTATCTGTGGACGTAAGAACTCCTTAAAGTATTCTATAAACTCCTCTTCACCAAATTTTACTTTATATGAGCCATCCTCCGGTGCTACAGTGAAACCGGTTTTTATTCCGTTAACCGACTCAATTTTCATTCCTTTATCTAAAAGATCTTTGGCGTTTGAAGCAATATAATCTTCAAGTTCATTAGCATTCTCCACACCAATAATCAGCTTCTCATTATTAGCCCAGTTCTTCACAAGCTCCAAAATAACCTTCTGCATAAATGCGCTATCAGTTGTTGCAGCTTTCACGTTAGAAGAAGTTAGTTTTTCGGTAAGCAGGTTAGTAATTTCTGTTTTAAGAGCTTCAGATGATTGCTTTGAATATAGCTTCAGCTCCGATTCGGTATTACTCTTCAGTTCTGCAGCCTCTTTCTTTGCAGCTTCTATTATTTGACTGGCTTTTATTTCAGCTTTCTCCAAAATATCTTTCTTCTGAGCGTTTGCTTCAGCTAGAATTTTTCCTGCCTCCTCTTTCCCTTTTTCCACACCTTCGGAATAAAGTTTAGAAGTGAGTTCCTGAATTTTGTCCATATAAAGT
This sequence comes from Fermentimonas sp., assembly GCA_015478775.1. Classification (GTDB taxonomy): domain Bacteria; phylum Bacteroidota; class Bacteroidia; order Bacteroidales; family Dysgonomonadaceae; genus Proteiniphilum. The sequence goes on from JADMKP010000008.1 coordinate 260,573, forward strand.
TAATTGTATTTCTGATTTTAATAAGACTCCAACCACAAAAATACTAAATAACTAATATAAGCCGATATAAAGTACATCAAAAGATTGAAATGTAATAAAAAATGCTTGAAATATCTGGCATATTATTTGCGGTATTTAACAACTATGGACAAGAAGATATTCAGACTGGCTCTTCCAAATATAATTACCAATATAACCGTACCACTGCTGGGTATGATAGATATTGCCGTGGCAGGACGATTAGGATCGGCCGTATATATAGGTGCAATTGCACTAGGTGCTAATATCTTTAATATGATATATTGGAACTTTGGTTTCCTGCGTATGAGTTCAAGTGGATTTGCTTCTCAAGCATACGGAGCAAGAGATTTCAGTGAATCTATGAATGTATTCATTCGCTCACTAGCCATTGGTCTAAGCATAGGTTTTTTAATAGTTCTTTTGCAATACCCAATAGGCGAGCTAGCATTTAAACTAATAAAATCGGGTCCCGAATCGGTTCATCACGTAAAAACATATTTCAGAATTGTTGTTTGGGGTGCTCCAGCAATATTGGGCATGTACGCATTTAAAGGATGGTTCATAGGCATGCAAAACGCGCGTATCCCAATGTTTATAGCAATCCTCAATAATGTTCTAAACATCATTCTCAGTGTAGGTTTTGTATTTGGTTTAGGAATGCGGATTGATGGTATAGCACTAGGGACCGCTCTATCGCAAATAATATCATTTTTTGTAGCTGCCATATTGTGGCAGAAGTATTATGGACGATTAAAAAAGTATGTACGCAAAGAAACAATTTGGGACAAACTGGCATTTCGTAGATACTTTAAAGTTAATAGCGATATATTTGTTCGCACGTTCTTACTCACTCTTGTAACCACATTCTTTACATTTGCCTCCTCCGGCATGGGCGATACAATTCTTGCAGTTAACGCTCTCTTGATGCAGTTTTTTATGCTCTTTTCGTACTTTATGGACGGATTTGCCTATGCGGGAGAAGCACTCACCGGTCGCTTCATTGGAGCCAATAACAAACCCATGCTTAGTCATATGATAAAAAGAATATTCTTCTGGGGGTTTATAGTTAGCCTATTTGCTATTGTTGTTTATACTTTCTTCCCCGACCTAATACTCCGTTTACTAACCAACGATATAGCTATAATACTAGAAACAAAGAACTTTATGTTCTGGACACTGCTCATCCCATTTACTGGCTTTGCTGCATTTCTTTGGGATGGTATCTTTATTGGAGCAACTGCATCTGCCGAAATGCGAAACGCTATGATTCTGGCATCTGTAATATTCTTTATAAGCTATTTTTTATTTACACCACTGTGGGGCAACAACGCTCTCTGGCTATCATTTATAATATATCTTGCAGCAAGAGGAATAACTCTTACCTTTATGGCGAGAAAAACATTTTTTTATGAAAAAGTTTGATTCAATTGAAGGATTATCTGAGTACTTAAGAATATCAAAAAGTACAGTTTTATTAAATGTTAATGCTAACAATAGCGCAAACAATAGTGAAGATAGTTCAAACTATAATATAGAAGAAATAGCAGTTCAGTCGCTCAACCTCGGTAAGGTGGAAGAACTTATACTATCAATCTCATTTACTAAATGTTTGTTTCTCGGATGCACTATGTCCGACAATCTGCTGAATCACCTTTTGCCCAACAATTTTATATTTCCCCTGTTGGAAGTTCCATTTAATACATATCCTAATAAACTTTACAACAAAGCAACTTTATACAACGGGTTCAACCAAGAAATCCCGCAAACCTATTCTCAGACTCTAGATAAGGTGGTGTATGACTACTATCAGCTAACACTTAAAAAAAACTCAATAAAAGATACATTGGCGCAGCGTCTTCACGATCACTCAATTACCGATACGTTGCACGAGTTCATTGCTAATTACGATGAGCGCAAACTAGTTGCTATTATGGGAGGTCACAAGGTTAAGCGAACCGACGAGATGTATCTTCAGGTAGCGCAATTGTCTAAAACGCTCACAGAGAATGGATACTTAATGCTGTCGGGTGGGGGGCCCGGTGCAATGGAGGCAACTCACTTTGGTGCTTGGATGGCTGGTAGATTCAATGAAGATTTGCTTGAAGCTGCAGCAATACTCAGTGAAGCACCAATCTATTCAGATAAAAACTGGCTGGCAACATCGTTTAAGGTAATGGAGAAATTTCCCGATCCCCTATTCAATAGTTTAGGCATCCCCACATGGCACTATGGGCACGAACTTCCCACGCCTTTTGCAACACATATAGCCAAATATTTCGAGAATAGCGTAAGAGAAGAGGGCCTATTGGCACTTGCTAAGGGAGGAGTAATATTTACTCCCGGAAGTGCCGGCACAATGCAAGAGGTTTTTCAGGATCTGGCACAAAACCATTATGAATCGTATGGTTATGCCAGCCCTATGATATTTCTAAATGTAGAGTTTTGGACTAAAGCGCGACCAATATTTCCAATCATACAACAAATGTCAGATAATGGCGATTTAATGAATCTCAATCTTGGATTATATGACAATAACGAAGATGTTTTAAAACATTTGAAGAAGTTCTTTTAGTACAATTTCTATGTTCTTGTAACGTAATTTCTATTTATTTGTAATTATAACTCCGCCTCCAGACTCAATGGAAAGAGTAATTTTGCCGTCCTCTTTTATTTTCATAGAATTAAGTTGAGGCAAACGATCCTTCTTATCGGTGTAAAGTGAAACATTCTTACCGGCTAGCATGGGAAGACTAATCTCTATCTTCTTTACCTCTTTTTCTGCGTTAATGGCTGCAATGTACCATTGATTTGCATGACGACGAGCAATTACCACATATTTACCAGGATAACCGTCTATATGCAGTGTCTCGTCCCATAAAGTAGGAACCTCTTTCATAAAATCAATCACATAATTGGGGTATTCCTGTAAATTATTGGGAGTAATGCCAAAATGCTGTATGGGTGTCTGAAATATTACAGATGTTGCCAGTTGGAAAATTTCGGTAGTCTTACGCACATTACCTCCGTCGTTAGACCGGTTATGTTGTTTGTTTAGCAATACCGGTCCAAAATCCATTGATCCAACACTATTTCTGATAAATGGATGCAGTGTGGCATTGAGAGCCTCTTGGTCATCGGCATATTGACTGAAAATTAAATTCTCAGAAGCAAGCACCGCTTCACTTCCCGCAAAATTGGGATACATAATTTCCCATCCACGGGGTAGGGTGCAACCGTGAAAGATAACTGCCAGCCCATAATCGTTGGCGTCAGAAAGAATATCTTCATATAGTTGCATAGTTTCCTGTTTATCACCTCCAAAGAAATCTACCTTTATTCCTTTTGCACCAATACTTTGCAGCCATGCCATTTCTTCTTTACGTGCAACCGAGGTGTTCATCCTGTTTTTAGGGCCTTGTGGTGCATCGCTCCAAAAGCCATTGGAGTTATACCAAAGTGAGATACCCACATCCTTTGAATCTGCATAGCGGGCCAGCTCTTCAACCTTCTCTCGTCCTATTCGTGTATCCCACCAGTTGTCAATCAGCGCTAGTTCATATCCCAGCTCAGAAGACAAGTCGATATATGTTTTCTGATCTTCGAAGTTGATGCTACCATCTTGCCAAAGAAGCCAACTCCAAGTTGATCTGCCAAACTCATAGTCTCTGGATGGTTCATATAATGATTCAACTACATCAAAAGCGATAGTAGTTTCCACAATTGGTTTCAAGTTTTCACCAATCGTTATTGTGCGCCAGGGAGTCTCACCGGGTAAAGAGATTGCAGGATTAGCACTTCCAATTCCATTGTTTTCCCCTTCCTCAGGAAAAGAGATAGTATACAAACCCTCCTTTGTACCTTCGCTTAGTTTACTTCCGCAATAGAGGCTACCTACACCTGTTTCTGAAACTAATGCCCAGCCGTTATCTCCTATATGAAATAGTCCCGGGAAAGTATATCCCACGCCATACTTTGAATGAGTTCCAACTGGCTCGTCGGTCACATATTCTTCTTCATAACTGGGTTTGGTTTTCATCCATCCAATCATAGGAGGGGCTTGTGGTGTTAAGAAGGTGGTGGTGAAAGAAGGGAAATTGAATCCTGTTAATTCTTTTTCTATGATGCAGCGTGCTGTTTCCCCGTTTTGAGCCAAGGAGTATTTAAACGCTATATCGTTATTACTTACACGAAAAATAAGACTTATTTGCTCGTCTTGCTCAGTCTTATAAATGGCTGTTACTTCATTTGCATTGTAAGTAACGTTGCTTTTCTTAATTTTTGGTTCTTGATATGCCTTGTGTATTGTTTGAGTGTTTTTTTCTACAAAAACAAGATTTCGGCTGAAGTCGCTCACGTTAGTAATCATTCCAAGTGGTGAGTCTTCCAGAATGGTTTTTTCTTTGTATGTTACATTATAGTTAAGACTCCCATTTGCAAGAAACAGCGATACAACCAGGTTGTTATCAGGGCTTTTAATTACAATCTGTTCTGCCCAAAGCGGAAATAGAAGAAATATCGATATTAGACTGAGGATTATCTTTTTCATTGTGTTGTTTAATTAATAAGTGCAAAAAGCAAAGATAACTATTATTCATAATTCTAAAGAATTCAATTTTTGTATCACACCTCATTTAATGTTAAACTTTTTTGTCGTAAAAAAATATCGTATATCTTTACATTATTCAAGCACTTGTAAATTACATACAATGAAATTCAAATCTTTATTACTTCTTTTAGCAATAAGCATTTCTTTGCATTCTCAAGAACCTAAAGGTATATTGCACTATGTGTTTCCGGAATTCCAACAAGGCGTTGTATTATTAAAAAACGGTGTAAGTTATAATTCAAAACTAAATTACAATATTGCAACTGAAGAAATGTTGTTCGACGATAACGGTACAATACTAGCAATAGGTGAAGAGATTTTACCTCAAATAGATACTGTTTTTATTTCGAACAATAAGTTTATACGTGTGAATAACAAGTTCGTTAAAATCCTTATTGAAGAACCGAGTATAAATTTATTCATTGAACACAAATGTCGAATTATTCCTCCTTCCAAACCTGCTGCTTACGGCGGTACATCGCAAATATCATCCACCACATCTTATTCTTCCATTTTATCTGGAGGCAAAATGTATAGCCTCACTCTCCCCGAAGATTATGAGGTTGTTCCATATAATGTTTACTGGATAGAGAAAAACGGACAGTTAAAAAGTTTTTCGAGCATTGGGCAACTTAAAAAGATTTATAAAGATAAAAGGAAGGTTTTAAATGATTATCTTAAAGCAATTGAAGTGAAACCAGAGGACGTGAAAAGTGTAGAGGAGGTAATTATCTATATGGAAATCAATTAAACAATTAATCGTAAAACCAACATGAGAATATTTTCAATATTACTGATTGTGCTTTTTAGCTCAATATCATTAGCAGCACAAGATATTACGGGACAATGGAATGGAGAATTAAAGGTACAAGGCATTCAATTGAGGGTTGTATTTAATGTTACATCAGATAATGGGGAATTAAAATCAACGATGGATAGCCCCGACCAAGGAGTTAAAGGAATTCCAACTACTGCAACAACATTTGAAAACACTACTTTGAAAATTACCATCATAAATGCAGGAATAGAATATGTTGGTACATTAGGTGATGACAACATAATTGTTGGTACATTTAAACAAGCGGGGCATTCATTCCCTATGAACTTATCAAAAGAAGAAATTGAGAAAGAGGTGATTGCAAGGCCCCAGGAACCTGTAAAACCATATCCATATTACTCTGAAGACATAACTTTTGAAAATAAAGAGGCAGAAATTACTCTTGCAGGAACTTTAACATTGCCAAATGAGAATGGGGTATTCCCCGTGGTAATTTTAATAAGTGGAAGTGGACCACAAAATAGGGACGAGGAATTGCTTGGACACAAACCTTTCCTTGTTTTATCAGATTTTTTGACCAGAAATGGAATTGCAGTTTTACGTTACGACGACAGAGGTACAGCACAATCAAAAGGAGATTTTAAAACTGCAACCTCGGCCGACTTTGCAACTGATGTGGAAAGTGCAATTGAGTATTTGAAATCAAGAAATGAAATAAATAAAAAGCAAATTGGCTTAATCGGACACAGTGAGGGTGGTATAATTGCCCCAATGGTTGCCAATAAATCAAAAGATGTAGCTTTTATAATTCTGCTAGCGGGTACGGGGCTTCAAGGCGACCAAATACTATTGTCGCAACAGAAATTAATAGGGAAAGCATCTGGAATTAGTGATGAGGCACTACAAGAAAATGAACTGATAAACAGAAAAGCATTTGATGTAGTTAAAGAATCAAACAGTCTCGAACAACTTAATATCGATTTAACTAATCTTTTAAATCAATTTTTAGTGGATAATCCAACAACCGAAATTCCTCAAGGTGTGAGTAGCGAAGATTTTGTGAAATTGCAAGTCGCTCAAGTTACAAATCCCTGGATGCGTTATTTTATCAAATACGATCCTTCACCAGCATTAGAAAAAGTAAAATGTCCTGTTTTAGCACTCGGTGGTGAGAAAGATTTACAAGTGCCCTCAAAAGAAAATTTAGAAGCCATAAAAAAAGCTTTATCCAAAGGAGGCAATAAAAAGATAACAATTAAAGAGCTGCCAAACTTAAACCACTTGTTTCAAGAGAGTAATACTGGTACTCCAAATGAATACGCAACCATAGAGCAAACTCTTTCTCCCATAGCACTTAACGAAATACTTAAGTGGATTCAATCTCAGACAAACTAAACCATATCACATATCACGCAAGTCTTTTCATATAAATTTCATAACTAAATGAAAGCATTCATAAGAATATCCATTATACTATTATTGTTAAATGTTTATTTAAACGTTCTTAGAGCTTCGACATTTGAGCCATTTAAGTTTGCGCTAGTAACCGATACTCATATTGGTAACCCTTTAAATAACGAAGATCTTATACGAACTGTAGAAGATATTAACACGATTCCCGAAATCTCATTTGTAATAATATCAGGAGATGTAACAGAATTTGGTTCATATGAAGAACTTCGAATAGCAAAAGATATTCTTGATAATCTTAATGTTCCATATTATGCTATCCCCGGAAATCACGACTCCAACTGGTCTGAAAGCGGGACAAACGATTTTTTAAAGATATTTGGTAACGAAACTTTTGGGTTCGAGTATAATGGATATAAGTTCATCGGACTTGCATCTGGACCAAATATGAGAATGAGCCCTGGGCAAATACCACGAGAAAACCTTACATGGTTTTTTAATGAATTGGAGCAAACTAGCAACGAAATTCCAATAATCTATGTCAATCATTACCCTATGGATGAGGGCCTCAATAATTGGTTTGAGGTTATGGATGAACTACGCCTTTATAATGTTAAACTAATGCTATGTGGACACGGACATAACAATAGTGCATTGAATTTTGAAGGAGTTAAAGCAACTATGTGCAGATCTAACCTACGTGCGGGCAAAGAATTTGGTGGATATAATATCATATCAATTGAATCAGATTCAATTTACTTGCAAGAGCGTATTGTATCTGGAGAAACAAATACACCCTGGCTCGCATATTCTACGTCCGAAAGACCACAATGGGAAGATAATCCTCCACGACCCGATTTTACAATCAACCACAACCACCCATTTGTATCCGAGACATGGAGCATGCAAGAGAAAAGTGATATGGGTAGTGGCATGGTGTTGCAAGATAATGTTTTGTATTATACCAATACAAATGGTGAAATTAAAGCAGTTAAAACAGATGATGGCTCAGAACTGTGGAGTTATCAAACAGATGGTAAAATATACTCAACACCATTTATTTATAAAGATTTAGTTTGGTGTGCTTCTTCCGATTCATATTTATACGGAATAAATATAAATAATGGAAAAGTCGTCTTTAAACTGGCAAATGACAAAGCAGTAGTTTCTTCGCCTGTTTGTGCAGATGATAAAGTAATACTTTCGGGAGGTGATGGTTATTGCCGAGCCTGGAATGTGCACACCGGTGAAATAGTTTGGGAATATGACAGTATCAATAATTTTGTTGTAACACGCCCGACGGTTGAAGATGGAGTAGTTTTCTTTGGTAGCTGGGGAAATGAATTTTATGCACTTAATGTCGAAACTGGCAGCCCCGAATGGATTTGGAATAACGGTAACACAAACCGTATGCTATCACCTGCACAAGTTATTCCGGTTATAACCAACGGTCGCATTTACTTAGCCTCACCCGACAGATATATGACTGTTTTAAATGAAAATACTGGTGAAGTAGTGTGGCGATACAACGATCCGGACCATAGAGTAAGAGAATCTATTGGTATTTCAGAAGATGGGAAAACTGTATATGCTAAAACAATGGATGGTGAAATTGTAGCCTTTGATGCCACGGTGCCGGTAAAAAAAATTAAATGGGTATCTTCAGGTGAAAATATGGGATATGAACTTGCACCTTCTGCATTAGTAGAAAAGGATGGAGTTATATATGCACCAACAGATAAAGGTAATATTTTTGCTTACTGTGCATCAGATGGTAAATTCCTTTGGAAATATAGAATATCAAATGGCTTAATTAATATGATATTACCTACAGAAGAAGGTGAGCTTTTTGTTTCAGCAATGGATGGTAAATTGGTAAAACTCACACTTCTTAAATAGAGTTATATTTACTAAGCCAAAAAACAAATAAATAAATCATGAGAAGTTTTGCCGCTATTGATTTTGAGACCGCCAATGAACAACGATCCAGTGTGTGCAGTGTGGGTGTGATAATTGTTCGTGATGGCGAGATTACAGATAGCTTTTACAGCCTCATCCGTCCAGAGCCAGAATATTATAGTTATAGGAACATAATGGTGCATGGCATCAATTACAACGATACTATTCATGCACCAATTTTCCAACAAGTATGGTGTCAGATCGAACCAATGATAGAAGGCTTACCGCTCATTGCTCATAACAAAGGGTTTGATGAAAGTTGCCTAAAAGCCTGCTTTAGGATGCATCAGATGGATTATCCCGACTATGAGTTCCACTGTACCCTTCAAAAAGCAAGGAAACAACTAATAGGTTTGCCCAATTATAAACTCAACACCGTCTCCACTCACTGTGGCTTTCATTTAAAGAACCATCACCATGCATTGGCTGATGCCGAAGCCTGTGCACGCATTGCGTTGCAGATATTTAGTTGAACAGATTATAAATGAAGATGAAAGACATTCAATCTAATCAAATAATATTTCAATTAACTAGTTGTTTTATTGAACCCTAATGTATGTAATCATGTTTATATATAAATTGAAATCAAATCTAAGCACTAAAAGATATTTAATCCATCAATAATAAAACAAGATGAGAACAAGACAATTTATTCATTTACTCTTAATAAGCTCTATTATGTTAGGATTATTTTCATGCGCAACTATACCCAAGGGAGCAGTAGCAGTAACACCTTTTAATAAAGAAAGATATCTAGGTAAATGGTACGAAATTGCCAGAAAAGATTTTAAACACGAACGAGGTTTAAATAACGTAACAGCAAATTACTCAATAAACGATAACGGAACAATAAAGGTTGATAATCAAGGTTATGACCCAAAAAAAGGGGAGTGGCAACAAGCCATTGGCAAAGCAAAGTTTGTAAAAGATGAAAACACCGCAATGCTAAAAGTTTCTTTTTTTGGTCCTTTTTATGCCGGATACAATGTAATTGCAATCGACAATGAATACAAATATGCATTAGTTGCCGGACAGAACCTAAAGTATTTATGGATACTATCACGAGAGACTAATATTCCCGAGAATATAAAAGAAAATTATCTTAAGATTGCACAAGATATTGGATATGATACTAGTGATTTGGTGTGGGTGGTGCATGATAAGGAGAGGTAAATAATGACAAAAACTAATAAGGGCATTAAGATAGCTTCAGGTGAAGCAAGGTTCGGTATACATTATAAAATGAAGGGTGTTACATTAAATGTATTAGATTTAAAAATATCATCTAAAGATACAAATGGTGAATTTGCTGTTTTTGAACAAAATGGATTCACCCCGAAGGGAGGACCTCCATTACATATTCATCCTTATCAGGACGAGTTTTTTTATATAGTTGAAGGTGAATATCTTTTTCAGGTTGCCGAAGAAAAATATCAAATGAAATCAGGCGATACTATATTCTTACCAAGAAAAGTTCAGCATGCCTTTGTTCAATTAACAGAAAAGGGCAAGGTGATTGTAGCATATATACCAGCTGGAAAAATGGAGGATTTTTTTAAAGTTACCGACTCATGGTCTTCTCCACCAACAATAAAAGAAATTGAAAAGACTTTCGAAGATCATGACATGAAAGTTGTTGGTCCACCATTGAAGTCGAACTAATTTTATTAAAGCTTAACAAAGTTCATAATTTACCTATTCAACCGTAGCTATCCCCTCCAATTCCTCCAAGTCAATATCAGGCGCCCTATCCGTATTAGGTTTTCTATTAAACATTGTACCATATTCTGTATGTTCATCAAAGAATCCAAAACTACGTAGCGAAAAGCTGTTGGTTTCCTCATCAATCTCACCATAAACATCGTATCGCATGCCAGAGCGCCCTGTGGTGTCGATAGTGAATTTGGCATCTAGCAATTCAATCCATTCGCCGGAGGTTGTATATGCCCATTGGTTTTTGAAATGTACCGAACGAGTTATTACAGATTGTACAGGATGGAAGTTCTCTAAAAAAGAATGCGCTCCTTTGTAGTGCGTATCTGTTTGGGGTCGAAGAAATGAAGCTATAAGTTTCCATTCATCTTCCGCATAAAAATATGCTGTATATATAGTATTTCCTTTGCCGTCTGGCTCAATACCAACCAGAGCTTTGTAGGTTTCGTCAGGTTCCCAGTAATAGTGTAACCAGCTTTGCCCACCACTTCCTTCGTTGCCAAACTCTCCAACTGTTACATTCTTTCCTTTTCTAAGGAGTTTGATTTGCATATCCTCAGGTATCTCGTTAGGGTTATCGGTAGAGTAGGGGCTCCAAACCGAGAAGAGCACTCTTCTGTCATCGTCGGCAATTTGTTGAATTCCCATATATCCTTCCGAGAAGCCATTCATCATAAAGTAGGTGCTGTTTACGGCACTCTCTTCTGACACAATTATCTCGTTGTAAAAATACTTTACGTCCGTTTCGGGAAGTGTATAAGAGTAATGTATTGATGCACCTCTTCTGTAAAAGTAGCAATTATAATCGCCTTCGTTCATTTTCTCTTCAGTAACAAAGTGGTTGTCAGCATCAGTTGCCTGTCCACCTATCCTAAAATGAGTAATCTCGCCGAAAGTATCTCCTGTTTTAGAAATACCCTGAAAACCGATTCTTACATATCCTGGAGCAGTTTTTTTTATTGTAGTAATGCCATAAAGAGAGGTTGTGTCTCCAGTTACCTCCACGTCATACTCTTTTCCGTCTACTGTAAACCTGATTACACTTGAGCCGCTTTTATTGCTTCCTTCAAATCCAATATTAAGTTCACCAGAAGCGCCCACCCTAAAGTAGGTGCTCATCTTCATATCTTTATCAGTCCAGTCGCTTTTGAACTTCCCCGTGTAGTTATCAATAAATTCCGACCCCAATGGCTCTGTTACGTAAGTGTTTCCCGCAAAAGGTATGCTTATGGGCAACTCCTTTTCAGGGAATATTACTTCTTTATTAGATAGGCTACAAGAGTTTAATATAAGGGCTATTAGAGTAAAAGCCGCTACAGAAAAGAGATTTTTTGACATTTATATTTGACTTTAAAACATTGTTCGTTAATATATCTTCAAAGATAAGGTGAAATAATCAATTTATATCTGTATATATACCCAAAGTCTGAAAGGAATCGAAGCAAAGTACAAACAATCGTTCAACCCTATTGAGCGGGTTTGGATGTAGATAATAATTATTTAATTCTTATTACCTCAAAAACTCCGTAATACTCCCACTAATTTGCATCAGTGAAATCTCATAAAGTTTGGTATTATATTGCGCAGTAAGCAATCGCTGTTCGGCTTCAAGTAGGCTGTTTTGTGCTTCACGTAGTTCGAGGCCCGAGAGGTCGCCAATTCTATATCTCTCCATGGCTATCTCGTAGTTGATCTCGGCGTTCTCTAAGCTTTCAACCTCTAGCGTGGTTAGCTCTATGTTGTTTTGGTAGGCCATCCACATATTGGCAAAGTCGCTTTCAATTGCCAGCTTATCTCTATGTACCTCTAGCTCTCTGTTTCTAATTCTTATCTGTTGATTCTTCTGTTCGCGACTACGATTAAACCCGTCGAACAGTGTGTAGCCAATGGTAACCCCTACATTAGGGCCCCAGGTGCGTTGCCTGTCGAAGTTTCCTTGGTTGTAATCGAAATGTGTGAAGCCGTAACCAGTGTTTAGTCTAAGGTAAGGATAATTTCTGCTTCTTAAACTGCTGAGTTCTAATTCGCTCAATGTAAGATTGCTCTCACTAAGTTGCAGAAAAGTGTTCTGCTCCATAGTTCTATTAAACAAATCTTCTTTGAGCAGCGATGTGTTAAATAAGATGGTAGTGTCGGCAGCCATAAACTGCTTATCTACATTCACCCCCATAAGCTCGTTGAGCCTGATTCTTGAGCGGTTTACAATCTCATACTGCTGAATGAGCATTGAGCTGTCGGCATTAAAATCTACGCGTGCCTGCTGCAGGTCGAGACGTGATAATGAACCCACCTGATATCTAGCCTCCACAATTCTTAATCGTTCTTTAGATAGAGAAACCGCATATTCAAAATTGCCAAGTCTGATTTGCTGCTGCACATAGTTGTAATACTCTGCTGTGAGCCCTGCAACAAGATTTTCCACTTCTAAACGAGTATAAAGTTCGCCTACCGATTGCAATTCTTTGAGCCTTTTATAGTTGGTTTGTACCCTAAACCCCTCGAAGATAGTCCAGTTGAGATTAACACCTGCATCAAGCGTCTGCGTGTTGGAGTTGCGAGTCTCCACTGCGTCGCCGCCTTCCATGGGGAACTGATTAGAGTTGTTACTACGAATGTTGTAGCCGGAGTTGAGACTTGCATCGGGCAGGAACCCCGCATTTCCGAGGGTTACATTATTATCAGAAATAAGCTCCTCGTTGCGCACAATTTGCAGATCGAAATTATTTACTAGTCCTATTTCAAGGCACTCATTCAAATTAAGAAGTGTATCAACAACCGTTGGCTTTTGCACCTGAGCAACGGCGGAGCTAGTTAATAAAATAAGTAGTATAGAAACTATTTGTTTTCTTTTTAACTGAATAAAAAGTCTCATTATTCTTTGTTTAAATTGTTTGATTCCTCCAAAAGATTATCCCCATTACTTTTCTTCTGAGCCGCTTTACGGTCGGTAGACAAATATATATACATTGCCGGGATAAGATATAGTGTAAGGAATGTTGAGATAAGCAGACCACCAATAACTGCTGTTCCCATGGCAATGCGACCGTTTGCACCTTCGCCCGTGGCAAGTGCAAGTGGAAGCAAACCTAGTACAGTAGAGATACTGGTCATAAGAATTGGGCGCAACCTTTGAATTGATGCCTCAATAATTGCATCTTTTTTCTTAAGTCCCGCAGTTTGACGCTGATTGGCAAATTCCACTATAAGAATACCGTTTTTGGTAACTAGTCCGATAAGCATAATAATGCCAATCTGACTATATATATTCATTGTAATACCAAACACCCACATAAACAGCAGGGCTCCAAACAGAGCCAGGGGCACTGTAAACATAATTACAAACGGATCTTTAAAGCTCTCGAACTGAGCAGCCATAACAAGGAAGATGAGTAGAATGGCTAGTCCGAATGCAAACAAAAGGCTAGAAGAGCTCTCGCGGAAGTTTCGGGACTCACCCTCTAGGGCTGTTCTAAATGTTTCATCAAGCACATCGGCCGCAATACGGTCCATTTCTTCTAGTCCCTCACCTAGCGAATATCCCGGAGCAAGTGCAGCTGTCATAGTAGCCGAATTGAAACGATTATAGCGGTACAACTGTGGAGGCGCAACCGACTCCTCGAGCTTCACCAGATTATCCATCTGAATCATATTTCCGGCGTTGTTCTTGATATATATCGTTCTGAGATCTACTGGAGTATTACGTTGCTGACGATTAATCTCACCCAAAATCTGGTACTGCTTACCGTTCATGTAAAAGTAACCCATTCGCTGTCCACTTAGTGCGTATTGTAATGTCTGCCCAATATCTCTTGTACTAACACCAAGCAAAGCAGCTTTATCTCTGTCGATATTAATACGAGTCTCGGGTTTAGTGAATTTCAGGTCCACATCTGCCATCTGAAAATAAGGACTTGCATTCATCCTCTCGAGGAAAGGAGGAATAAATTCCTGCAACTTCTCGATATTAGGAGCTTGAAGTACATACTGAATGGGCATACCGGCACGACGACCGCCAAAAGTGGATTGCTGCTGAACAAATGCACGTGCCGCATTTTCGTTTCTTACTGCTGCAGAAAGAGCGTCGGCAATCTCCATTTGCGATCGTTCACGCTTGCTCATATCGGGTAGAACCAGACGAACCATGGCCCATCCACCGCGTATCATAGTGATATTCGACTCTTTATCATACGCTACTGAATCGGCAATATCTGATATTCTATCTGTGTAATCTCTGATAAACTCGTACGTAGCACCCTCGGGCGCCGAACTTCTTATGGTAATCTGCGAGCGGTCTTCAAGTGGTGCCATCTCATCGGGTATTGTATTCCATAAAACGGCAATTAATATTCCTGAAAGGATAACAACCGGAAATACAATCCACTTCTTACTGAGGAAAGAGAGCAATGTTTTATTATAGAAGCGATTCATACCTTCAAACATCACTTCCGTTTTTTCGTAAAACCTGCTTTTCTTTTTTCCACTCTTAAGTAGTTTTGAAGATAGCATTGGTACAAAAGATAGAGCTACGAATGTGGATATTATAACAGCCCCTGAGATTACTATACTAAACTCACGAAACAGTCGACCCGTCATCCCCTCAAGAAAAACTATGGGAAAGAATATGGCTACAAGCGTAATTGTTGTTGACAACACCGCAAAGAATATCTCTTTCGACCCCACTATGGAAGCCTCCATTGGGTCCATGCCACTCTCAACCTTCTGATATATATTTTCTGCAACAACGATGGCGTCATCCACAACAAGTCCCACTGCCAGCACAAGCGCTAACATCGAAAGAACATTAATTGAGAATCCGGCAAGGAACATCACAAAGAATATACCAACCAATGAAATTGGAATAACAATAGCTGGTATAATTGTTACTCTTATGTTTCTGAGGAAGAAGAATATAATAAATACCACAAGTGCAAAAGCCACCAATACTGTTTTCTCTACTTCGCTAATTGAGGCCCTTATAAACATTGTATTATCAAAAGCAACATCGAGAATAACATCTTCAGGAAGGTCTTTTTGCATTTGCTCCAGACGCACCCTCACCTCATCGGCAATACTAATATGATTTGCACCCGGTTGGGGAATAATAACCGCACTAACCATAGGTATGCCATTTCTTCGAAGTATATTTTGTCTGTTCGCAGCATCAAGCTCGGCATAACCCACATCTCTAAATCTTACGATTCGGAAATCATCCTCTATAAGAATTAGATTATTAAAATCTTCGGGTGTTTCCATAAGACCCATTGTGCGAATAGACTGCTCGATATGGTCGCCCTCGATACTCCCGGCAGGCAGCTCTATATTTTCTCTATCCAACGCACTTTTAATATCCATGGGAGTAATATTAAAAGAAGCCATCCTTATTGGGTCTAACCATAAGCGCATGGCGTAACGATATTCACCCCAAATTTCAACCGCACTAACGTTAGAAATAGTCTGTAAGCGTTCCTTGACCGTTAAGTCGGCTATCTCAGAAAGCTCCAGCAGTGATCGAATAGGACTCTGCACTGTAATTTGCATGATTGGGTCGGAGTCGGCATCAGCCTTAGAAACCGTAGGGGGGTCCGCATCCCTTGGGAGGTATCTCTGTGCAATAGAAACTTTGTCCCTCACATCGTTTGCAGCAGTTTCCATATCTACACTCAATTCAAACTCCACCGTGAGACGCGAGCTGCCCTGGCTACTGCGGCTCACCAGCGATCGGATACCCGGAATACCATTAACGTGCTGTTCTAGGGGCTCAGTAATTTGGTTCTCGATAACCTCAGCATTAGCTCCCGGATAAGAAACATGCACCGTAATAATTGGGTTATCAACGTTTGGATATTCACGAACGGGAAGACTGGTATAGCCAATAATACCAAAAATAATGATAATGAGTACCATTACAGTAGCCAAAACCGGTCGCTTTATACTTAATTCCGATAAATTCATAATATTAATCTGCGCTATTTTGTGTCATGCGGTCAATTCTCACCGGCATACCGGTTCTCAATTGCATAACACCGGTGGTGAGCAGAGTATCACCAACATTTAGTCCACTTATAACTTCAACAGAAGAAGATGTGCGCATACCTGTAATAATCTCCACCTCCTGAGCTGTACCATTTTTATACACATAAGCAATATCGCGTCCCATCTCTTTAACACTAGAGATGCTTGGGATAACGATAGCATTATCTATCTGATCGAGTTTTATTTGTATGCTGGCCGACTGCCCTGGCTTGATTCTACTATCGCTATTATCATACCTTGCACGTGCAAATAAGCTAAGAGTATTTAGGTCGAGTTTCGACTCCACCGCATAAACAGTTGCATTAAAAACCTCAAGATCATTTTCTACACTAAATGCGATTTCACTACCCGGGCGAATGAGGTTAACGAAATTCTGAGTGAGCGAAAACTCTATTTTAAGTGGAGATATCTTGGTGAGGTTTGCAATAACAACATTAGGTGATGCATAGGCACCCTCACTAACCTGTCGCAAACCAATCACTCCACTAAAGGGAGCCCTCAGTTCTGTCTGTCTTATTCTAGCATTAACCAATTCAATATCAGCCTTTAGAGTTTCTAATTGAGTAGATACCGACTGGTATGTCTCCTGACTGATAGCATCTTTCTCTAATAATGTCTGTTGACGACGAAGTCTGTCTTCGGCCAATGGCATTTGAGTTTCCAACTTCTTTAGTTCGGCCTGAAGAGGTGCATCATTTACTTTTGCAAGCAAGGTGCCTTTGTTAACAAATGAACCCTCCTGAAAATTGATGTTAGTAATTTTTCCTGATGTCTCAAAAGTTAAATCAACTTCCTCGTCGGGAAGCAATACGCCAGTAATGCGAAACATATTGTTAAGAATTTGTGGCTCAAGCACTGTAGCCGAAACTACCAGCTCCGACCTTCCTCCACCTCCACCCATGCTGGGCTGTGAAGGTGATGCACCATTTTCGTTCTCAGATGACAACATCCTTTTAATAATTGGAAAAAATGCCATTCCCAATATCAGAACAGCAATAGTTGCAAAAACGATTATCTTAGTTCTTTTAGTCATAATTGTGTTGAAAGATTCTTTAAATGTAACTCTTTTAGATTAATACTAATAAACTAATATTTTGTTTTTAGTTTTTTTAGTTGATTTTATCGACGGAAACCTCTTTTCAGTCGATGAACAATTTTTTTGAGAGCCTAATAATAACTATTTTTGACAAATTTTATTCACATTATTAATATTCATCACTATGAGAAAACTTTATCTAATCCTTTTAATTATGGGAGCATGTTTTTTTACTACTGAAGCGCAGGACTGGGCAAATCTTGAACGATTTAGAGAGGCAAACGAGAAGCTTCCTCCATCGTTGGAGTGCGACGATAGGGTAGTATTTATGGGAAATTCCATTACTCAGGGTTGGATTGACCAATTACCGGAATTTTTTGCTCCTGAGAAGCATTATATTAATAGAGGAATAAGCGGACAGACTACTCCTCAGATGCTATTACGCTTTCGTCAGGACGTTATAAACCTTCGTCCCAAAGTGGTGGTAATACTAGCAGGCACAAATGATATTGCAGGTAATACCGGTCCTTCTACACTTGAGATGATAGAAGATAATATACGCTCCATGACCGAGTTAGCACAGGCAAATGGTATACAAGTGGTGCTGTGCTCAATAGTGCCGGCATACGACTATCCATGGAAGCCCGGATTGGAGCCTGCTCCTAAGATTATGGAGCTGAACAATCGCATAAAAAAGTATGCATCTACACGCGGAGCTGTTTATTGCGATTACTTTTCTGCAATGGCCGACGATAGAAATGGTTTGCCTGCCGAGCTTTCGGGCGATGGTGTGCATCCCAATAAAAAAGGTTATGCCATTATGCAGCCTATTGTAGAGAATGCTATTGCCAGGGCACTGCTTATGTGGACCAGATAAACTACATGGCTATAAAAAGATAAAGTAGATTAAAATAATATCTAAGGTTCAAGCCCCTACTTATATTGAAAAAGTAAAGTCTTTTGGACTTTTTAATCCAGGTGCGGAATAATATTTTTCTAGATTTCCTTTAATCTTAACTTTCCTTCCTACGTTGGAAGGATTGTTAAGAATATTAAGTGCACCTCTTACTTTACCAGATGGGAGTTCAACAGGCAAAATAGCATCTGTATTAACATCATGCTTTGTATCAGAAACTGCAATAACTGAATGCTTGGCTGTTGAGGCGTCTGAAGTGAAACTTTTTACACTGTTTCCTGTAAAACTGCCAACTATATATCCATATATCCACACATCTTTTTTTCCTTGATTGATTTGTGCCTCTGCAATTGAGTAGGGTGATGACTTTGAACCTTTAATAGAAGGTGGAGTTTGCTCTGTCTGCTCTGCAACTACATCAACAACAGGGCCCTCTAGCCAGTCGGTTATACTGCCTTGCACACTTTGAGCCATGTCATCTTCATTAATTGATATATTATAAGTATAAAGAGTGGATTTTTGGAATGAGGTTATGTTTATTTCGCTTCCTAGTGAATATTTGTAAGCCTTGCTCTCATCACCATCAAAAATAAGCCATAGTTCTTTTTGCGATATATCTTCTTCTGGCAAGAGTATAGCTTCAATTAGGCCCTCTTTATTTACAGTGAGCTCAACATCTTCAAAAACTGTTGCAGGTTGAAGTGTCCCCGTGTTCAAGTCAAACATTGCCTTTGTACCCACATTAGTTATCATCACACTCAAATCACTTAAATTATTGCTGCCATAACCACGTATTTTTATTACGATTTTACAAAGCTGATGGGTGAAAGATAGTCCCACCTCACCCTTCTCTTTATTAATATCTTTTGCATTATTTGAATACATAAAATCAATATCGGGCAAATTAACCTGAGAAGAAACATCAATTGGGTATTTAAAATCATTTATTACTTCACGATATGGATAATAGGCAATAAAATCGACACTTTTGTCATCACTGGGGAAATATAAAGCATCATCTTCAGTAGCGGGTGTAAAACTATTATTACCAGTATTGTTTATATACTTTGCATTATGATTGAAGGTTGTGCCTGCAAGGGGTTTGTTAACGTCTTTCATGAATACACCAATTTCGTCATTCTTGTGCCACGTATCGTTTGAAGCACGTATGGTTACGCCTTCTATATTGGCATTAAAGTTGACTAGATTGTGAGTTGATTCCCAACTAATTGGTTCGCCTTCGCAAGAAGCAATTATCAGGCATACAAGCGATAGATAAAGTAATTTGTTTCTCATGATTTCAATTTATTTTATTTTTACAGGGAGCATTATAACATATAATATGAAAATACCAAATAATACCAAGTAAATTAAAACTGACAACAAAAACCATTAATATCTGTTTAAAGAATAAATTCAATAATTATGGAAGATTTAAATAAATACTCTAGAACAATTACTCAAGATCCTACACAGCCTGCCGCACAAGCGCAATTGTATGCTTTGGGGCTGACAGACGGCGATTTAACTAAAGCTCAAGTGGGCATAGTGAGCATGGGATACGATGGTAATCCTTGTAACATGCACCTGAATGGGTTGGCTATGGAAATAAAGAAAGGTGTGTGGAAAGAGAATCTGGCAGGATTTATTTTTCATACTATTGGGGTGAGTGATGGTATGAGCAATGGCACCGACGGAATGCGTTACTCTCTTGTGAGTCGTGAGGTGATTGCCGACTCGATAGAGACAGTTTGTGGAGCTCAATATTATGACGCCCTTATAGCAGTGCCGGGTTGCGACAAAAATATGCCCGGTTCGCTTATTGCCATGGGGAGGCTAAACAGACCTGCCATAATGGTTTATGGTGGCACTATTGCTCCTGGACATTACAAAGGAAAGGACTTAAACATTGTGTCGGCATTTGAAGCTTTAGGCGAGAAGATTGCCGGAAAGATAGATGAGACAGATTTTAAAGAGATAGTAAGAAGAAGTTGTCCTGGTGCGGGCGCTTGCGGAGGAATGTATACCGCCAATACAATGGCAGCAGCAATTGAGGCAATGGGAATGAGCTTACCTTACAGCAGCAGTAACCCCGCCATAAGTAAAGAGAAACGACAAGAATGTCTGGATGCAGGCAAGTATATTCGTTTACTTCTCGAGAGAGATATAAAACCACGTGATATAATGACGCGCGAGGCTTTTGAGAATGCAATAACTATTATAATTGCATTGGGAGGAAGCACAAATGCTGTGCTTCATATGCTTGCAATGGCCAGAACAGTAGATGTGGAATTAACGATAGACGATTTTCAGAAGTTTAGCGATAAGGTTCCGGTTATTGCAGATTTTAAGCCAAGTGGTAAATATTTAATGGAGGATCTTCATAATAAAGGAGGAGTGCCATTAGTTATGAAATATCTGCTCAAAAAAGGGATGTTGCATGGAGATTGTATGACTGTGACTGGCAAAACATTGGCCGAGAACTTAGAAGAGGTAGCCGATATGGAGTTTGATACTCAAGATGTTATTGTCCCTATAGAAAATCCTCTTAAACCTCAAGGTCATATACAAATATTGTATGGCAACCTTGCCGAGAGAGGGAGTGTAGCCAAAATAAGTGGTAAAGAGGGAGAGCGGTTTGAAGGAACTGCACGTGTGTTTGATGGTGAGAAGGATTTAATTGCAGGGATTTCGGAAGGACGAGTGAAGGCAGGAGATGTTGTTGTTATTAAGAATGAAGGACCAAAAGGTGCTCCAGGAATGCCGGAGATGTTGAAGCCCACTTCTGCAATTATTGGAGCTGGTTTGGGCAAATCTGTAGCCCTAATTACAGATGGCAGGTTTAGTGGAGGCACACATGGTTTTGTTGTAGGTCACATCACTCCCGAGGCGTATGAAGGAGGGCTTATTGGTTTTGTTAAAGACGATGATATAATTGAGATTGATTCGGTTAACAATACCATAAACGTAAAGCTCACTAATGAAGAAATTGCAAGGCGTCGTGAAGGTTGGATTCAGCCACCACTAAAAGTATCAAGAGGCATCTTATACAAATTTGCAAAACTTGTAAAAGATGCCTCACATGGTTGTGTTACAGATGAGGATTAATATTTAAATATTACCCTCTATTTGATAGGTACCAGATCCTAATTCTATTTCAGTTACAATATCGGTTGAAGATACATTTAGTACTCCTTCACCTTCAGGTGTGATAATGTTAAACTCTTTGGGCAGTCGCACCACTGCCGAGGAGTTGCCTGGTATTGTTATGTTCCAAAAGAATTTATCATCCTCTTTGCTCCACTCACTCTTAATTTCACCCCTTACAGAGTTGTAAGTAGCCTCAACATGAGTTAGCCCATCAGGGAATTTTGGTTCCATAAGCAGTTTCTTAAATGCTACGCTTTCGGGATGGTTTTTTATTCCGGCAAGATCTTCGTAATACCAGATTAATAAATCGCCAAGTAGCATTACATGGTTACCCGAGTTCATAGCAGGATTGGCAGTATCTCCATTCCACAGCTCCCATATTGTTGTGGCACCTTTATCAATCATATATCCCCAGCTGGGGTAAGTACGGTTGGTAGCAATCTTATAAGCAAGATCAACATTGTTATACTCTGTGAGCCCACGCATTAGATGTTGAATCCCTAAAACACCGGTACTTACATGACCACCAAAATCGACTTCAGTTTTATCTACAATATTATTGAACAATGCTTGTTCACTGCCTTGAGGTGCCAATCCTAATTGAAGTGATAAGATATTGGCAGTAACAGTGTTATTGTCGTAGAATGCCGAGTCGGCATTAAAATATTTAGTGTTATATGCATCTTTAATTTGAGAAGCAAGCTCTAAATACTGAGGAATATCGTTGCTATTTCCTGTGAGCTCAGCAAATTCAATCATCATATTAAGTAAACTATAATAAACGGTGGTGCTTAAAACTGCACCTGCCGTTTTACGAGAGGGATCTTGTGAATGGATAAGTTCTTGCGATTCGGGTGGCATGCACCAATCGCCATATGTGTCTTTTGTAATAATATAATCTTGCATAGACACCTCTTGAATCCTCAGTAGATAACGCTTCATTGAGTTGTAATGTCTATAGATGGGTTCTTTATCACCATAGTGCTGCCATAACATTTTAGCTCCATAGAAATAAGCAGAGGGCCATGTTACATCATCATTATAAAGAGTCCAATACCTTGGAGAAACAACAGAGATGCTACCTTCGGGACTTTGTGAATCTTCTATATCCTGCAACCACTTGCTATAAAGTGGAGCGTTATCAAATACAAAAGCTTCACCAAAACAACCAGTTGCACGGTCGCCCAGCCATCCCTGTCTTTCATCTCGCTGTGGACAATCTGTTGGCATTCCCCTGTAATTGCCTCTGATTCCCCAGAAAGCATTTTTAAATGTTTGGTTGATAATATGATTATTGGTTTCAAAAATTCCGGTTGTCTCCATAGTATCATAAATAACCCTACCGGTGAAGTCGGTTAATTTAGGCTCATAATCAAGCCCCGAAATCTCAAAATATCGAAATCCATGAAACACAAAAGAAGGCTCCCAGCTGAATGACCTATCTTCAGCAGGGGTATATATATCAGTGACCTTTGCACCCCTAAGGTTATCCATATAAAGTGAACCATCATCCATTAGAGTTTCGGCAAAACGCATGGTTATTGGTTGGTCTTTTTTGCCGTTCAAACTGTTTATTTTAATCCAACCCACCATATTCTGTCCCATGTCAAGTATATACTTGCCATCGGGTTGAGCAGCGATTGAAATTGGAGTTAATTCATCCTGAACACTAATATTTGGATTAGGTTGAGCCACTAATTTACCGGCGGGATTGCTCATTAAATCTACCTGCTTCCAACTGCTATCATCAAAATCCCACTTATTCCAGTCGGTTAACTCCTTTCGAGCATCATATTCCTCACCATCAAATTCATTATTTGCAACAACTGGTCCCATAGAAGTTACTTTCCACGATTCATCACTAATAACCATGTCTTTAGTACCGTCGGTAAATTCAATATTGATTTGTGCCAGCAGTCGTGGAAGACCAAACACTTGTGTGTCGGACTGCCTCATGCCAAAATAGCGACCGTTACCTAATTTCACTGACAAGACGTTATCCTTATTATTTAATAAAGAAGTGACATCATAAACATTATAATATACCTTTTCTGGATACCACGAAACGGTAGGTGCAAGAACATCGTCCGTAACGCTATTCTCATTAACAAAGGCTTCATAAGCACCTAAACCGGAGATATATAATACTGCACGTTTAATTTTTTTATCCACACTAAAAGGCTTACGCAGATATCTAGCAGCAAGCCTGGTGTTACCCTCAGCTGTTTCACCCAGATTAGACATATTATCCTCTCCAATCCACTTAGCTTGCCAATCAGATTCATTCAAAAGAGCCATTGACCATTTGTTTATGGCGCTCCAACCGCTCTCTCCCTTATTGGTTGCTACACTCACATGCCAGTAGTATTCATTACCTGATGTAAGATTTTTACCCTCAAAAGGAATTAGAATCGACTCGCTGCTAGTTACAATACCCGAGTCCCAAATAAGGTTTTTACCCTGCTTTAAATCTTTTTCGTTTTCAGCTACTTGTATTTGGTATGATTGCTGCTGCAAATTAGGTGAAGTTGAACTAATTTGCCATGAGAAGCGAGGTGTTGTAGTGGCAATGCCCTGAGGGTTAACCTGCATTTCTACCTGTGGTGAAAGCAACTTAATGCCCTGACTTTCACATCCCGTTAAACCTGCCAAAACAATTATGAGGGTTAGCAGCTGTGTGATTAAAATAACTTTGTTTTTCATTTTCCTATTTTTAAATTCAATTAAATAATCAGATACAAATCAGTTCCTAAACTGATAACTTCCAGCATTAACCTCATAAAGCAGATACCCATTACGCTTACCCATTGGTTTGGCTAAGCCACTGCTTTCGCTCACGGTCATCCCCTCAATATTTGGAAACCAAACGGTGGCAGAACAATTGGGCGGCACCGTAACGTTGAGTTGAATCGAAGAACCACTACGTTGCCATTGCGATTTAATAAGTCCCGCAGGAGAATTGAAATTGGCCTTTGCCCACGATATCTGGTCCTCTCTAAGATTAGGTATGCGCACAGTAAACTTTCTGTAGCCAGGGCTTTCAACATCTTGCTTGATACCGGCAACACCATCTATATACCATGCGCCGGGATAGAGATATGAGCTATGCAGTAAAGAGTGTCCGGGAAGATTCTTTTCCCACATCTCCCAAATGGTTGTTGCACCGCTCTCCTTCATCAATCCCCAACTAGGATAGGTAATTTGTGAAGTCATTGAATATATCAGATCGTCGCGTCCTTCATCACGAAGCACTTTAAACAACATTGCACCACCCGTTATGCCCACATCTATATGCCCGTTTTGGTTGACAATAATTTCATTCTCGAGACTGTTAATAATATCTTGACGCATCTCGTTTGGCATAATATCACCATAAAGAGCAGCTGCAAGGCTACGCATCGAACGGTCGGAATAATTAAATTCACCTTCATGATAATATTTCTTATGGATAGCCTCACTTGCCATTTGTGCCTGAGAGAGCCATTGCGTGGCCTCAATATCTTTTCCGAGAACTTCAGCAATTTGAGCCGCAGTTTTAAGGTTATACACCCAATAACAATTATTGAAAAATATATTTTCATCAGAATAGTTGTTCATTCCATCTGATGTAGCACCCGGCCATAACCAGTCGCCCAGAAAATCCCACCTCCCGCCATATCTTTTAAGCATATTATTTTCGGTATGAGAATTGAGGAAATTGAGCCAACCCTTAATCATATCAAAGTTAGTTTCCAGTGCGTCTATATCGCCATTATACTGATATAGGTACCAGGGAAGTGTAACTACAATGCCGCCCCAAGCAGGACCGCCACCCCCATGATATGTTGGTGCAGTTTGAGGCATGATGCCACCACCAAGCTGCCTGCCGCTGCCCTCTTGTTTTCTTGCCCATTCGGGGTCATTCATATTGCCAACCATTGGCTCTGTACCCTGAACATCGCGCCAATCCTCAAGCCATTTTGTGTAAAAAGCACCTAGCTTGTAATTGAGTAATCCAGTTTCGGAAGTAGCATGAGCATCACCACCGTATCCAAAGCGCTCACGTTGTGGACAATCGACTATAATACCCCCTAAAGAAATATTCTCGAATGTCCATTTTGTTGTTTTATATATCCAATTTTGTAGAGAGTCGGAACACTCGAAGTTGGTTGCATCTGCAAAATCGGTACGAACCATCCATCCTTTAATATCCTCTTTAGTAGGAGCGGAGGTTGCTCCACTAATTGTAATCCAGCGGCCCGACATATAATTAAACCTATTCTCGAATGTGCCTGTAACCTCATTGCCCATAACATAAGCACTATGAAGTGCAAAAGTCATATCCTCATTCTCCCTCTCAGAGAATTTAAAACGAATAGTATCACCAGGATTTCCCTTAACACTAATTTGAGTCCAACCCGCAAAATTCACACCCATATCAACTCGATATGAACCATCTGAGCGAGCTATAATATCAACTGGGGTAATCTCTTCAAACAACCTGTTAGTCTCTACTTGCTGAGCAGACAATGTAAGTGAAGGAGTGGTGATAATAGCATTTTGCCAGTGGGCATCGTCATAATCTGACATATTCCATTTGTCAATCTTCATGCTAGCATCCCATAACTCGCCGCCATAACCACCCACACCAAAGCCCCAGTTGCCAATTAGGCGGTTTGGACTAGGATATGTTTTCCAACTATCATCCGTATCAACGCGCATAACTAAATCACCTTCACTGTTATAAATATCTGTTTGGGCAATCACAATGGGAGCACGTGGCTTATCTTCTGTGGCATAAGGAGCAAAGATAGACCATCCGGTTCCTAGCCAAAGAGCAATTACGTTATTGCCTTTTTTTAATAGCGGTGCTATATCATAAGCAATATACCTAGCACGCTGAGTATGATCTGTAGCCGCCGGAGCAAGAACATGATCACCTATCTTTGTTCCGTTTACATAAACCTCGTGGTAACCAACAGATGCCACAAAAAGAGTGGCCTTAGCAGGTTTTTGGTTGAGATTAATAGTTTTTCTAAACCATGGATCCTGCATCTTATTTCCTCCATCAGCAGGGTCATAAGACTCACCAGTACCAATCCACTGAGCAGTCCAATCATCCTTTAAAAACAAACCAGTGCTCCATTGCGCAATATCACTAAATTCAGACTCGTTGCCACTCTCATCTCTAACTGCTACTTTCCAGTAGTATGTGTGGTCTGACTGTAACTTCTTTCCATTAAATTTTATCAACTGCATGTCGTCAGACGTTACCCATTCAGTATCCCAAACATCAGCTTTACCCTCTTTGAGTAAGCTGGGATTGCTTGCCACAAGAATGCGATATGCAGTTTGAATCTGTCCATATTTACTCTCGTTTGTGGGTTTCAAATTCCAGCTAAAGCGAGGATACGGATTATCTAACCCAGAGGTATTTGTAAGATACTCAAGTGTGAGATTTGCAGGAACTATACTGCATTTAGAACTATACCTACAAGAAATAGCAAAAAATAATGATAATACAAATAATATAACAACGGGAGATGTTTTACAGGTCATGATATCATAATTTTATATTTATTGTTATAAAATCCAAATTTACTAAAACTATATCTTATCTTTGCATTGTTAACGGTTAAAATTTAAGACATGTACACCAAATGTGTATAAACTTGCACATGGCAAAAAAGCAATAAATTATAAAGATTATCAAATTTTGCGAGAATTATCTAAGTGCGAAATAATAGAAGGTATAATTAGAGGATGATGATTGTAAATTTGTATATTTGTAATAAACAAAGATATTAAATTATGATTATTGCCGTAGATTTCGACGGAACTATAGTAGAGCATGAATACCCAAAAATAGGTAACCCTATTCCGTTTGCTATTGAAACATTACTTGAGATTCAGAAAGATGGTCACAAACTAATATTGTGGACGGTTAGGCGTGGTGACCTTTTACAGGAGGCAGTAGATTATTGTGCCGAAAGCGGGCTGTTTTTCTATGCCGAGAACGAGAACTATCGTGGCGAGACAATTGAAAAATCAGAATACTCTCGCAAATTAAAATCAGATTTGTTTATAGACGATCGTAACCTTGGTGGTTTGCCCGATTGGGGCATTATATATAATGTAATAAAAGCCATGGATTCTGGTCATTCTAACCCACTAGCACTTTTGGCAGGCAACTCAGCAATGCCAGAAATGAAAAAAAGAAAAGGTTGGTTCAGACGATAAACAAAGATCGTGTTTTATATAAAGGATTTGCACTTCGTTATAATGATAAAAAGGATCTATTTAATTTTGAAATACGATTATAGAAAATAATTAATCATTAAAAAAGCAGCGTTCGTTACGCTGCTTTTTTAATATACTTAAAATCCCTTTATGGTATTAATCCTTTTTACGGTTCTTGTTTTTATTCTTGTCACCATAACCATATCCGTAACCATATCCATAACCATACCCATAACCTCGATGGAATTCTGATACATCGTTAATTAGAAGAAGCATATTCTTCAATTTTTTCTGCTCCAACAGGTTGTTTGCATATCGGATATTACCCTTGCTAGAGTAATCCATTCTACAAACGTAAATAGTAGCATCTGAAACTCTGCTCAACACCAATGTATCTGTAACCAGTGCCGAAGGTGCGGAGTCGATAAATATATAATCAAACTCCTCTTTTAACTGGTCAAACGCTAGATCAAGTGATGGACGCGAAAGAAGTTCAGCCGGATTAGGTGGAATAGGACCAGATGGTAACACATAGAAGTTAGGATGCAACTTCGTAGGAATAATCAGTTTGTCAATATCTTTTTCGAAGCCTGACAAGTAATTTGTTATCCCATTTTTAGATTGAATATCCAAGTATTCTCTTAATCTGGGAATTCTTAAATCGAGCCCAATAAGCAATACTCTTTTATTTAGTAAAGCTGTACTTAAGGCTAGATTTATAGCAATAAAAGTCTTACCCTCACCAGAAACAGTGGAGGTAACCGAAACTACTTTATTCTCCGAACCCAGTGTGAGCAATAAATTGGTACGCGCCATTCTGAATGCTTCGTCAATAGGTTTAGTTTCGTTCTCTTCAACCACTACATTTTTATCATCATTATGTTTAGGAATCTCTCCCAACACTGGCACTTTGTTAATTCTATCTACATCAGCTCTAGTGCGCAATTTATATTGCAAAATATCCATAAGATAAATAATTCCTGCAGGAATCAAAATACCAAGCATTAATGCAGCAAGAAGTAAAATCATCCTTCTAGGTGAAACCTGACCCTCGGTAATAGCCTCATCTAATACCTTAGCACTGTTGGCTGTAGCAGCTAGCTCAAGAGCATTCTCCTCACGTTTCTGCAGAAGCATCAAAAACAAGCTCGCTTTAATTTGCTGCTCGCGTGAAAGCTCCATGAACTCTCTTTCCTGAGTTGGCATAACTCCAACCTTACCACCATATATATTGGCTTGATTACGTGCATCACGACGTTGAATGCTCAGCCCCTGCTGCACACTATTTATAGAAGAATTAATATTTTCCCTCAACCCCGAGATCTGATCCTCCAATCTCATCATTGCTGGGTTATCAGCAGTCATGCTCTGCGAAAGGCGTTCACGTTCAAGAACTAGTCGGTTATACTCACTAGTGGTGGCTGCTAAATTAGGATCTTCAAGTCCCACATTTGCAGGTATAGTTTTATTTATATTATTAGGATTATTCACATAATTGCTCAACGAGGTCACAACATTCAACTGAGTTTCCACCTGAACGAGTTGTTGTTCGTACTGACTACCCATTTGCATATTACGTTGAAGGTCAATCTGTAAGTCGCTCAAACCTTCTTGTTGCTTATAATCCTCAACACTTCTTTCGGCATCACTCAGTTCGCGGTCAATAATTGCAATACGTTCGTTTATAAAAGATTGAGTGTTGAAAGCCTCCATCTTATTATCTTCAATGGTTTCATTGTTATACACCTCCACAAGCATATTCAAAAAATCTTTTCCTTTCTCGGGATATGGTGTATTTATAGCAAGATCAAGCACAGAAGCCTGTCTCGAAGCCTGCTGAACAGATAAGCTGCCTCTATACTGTTTAATAACTGCATCTGGATGCATAATCATAACAGTCATTTCAAAATTCCCCATTACTGTGCCTGGTCGCTTTGTAAAACTGATAATACCATGAGGTGTGTGCAGTAATGCAGGTAGCGTAGTAAAGACAGTATCAATCTGTTTCGACTCATTTAAAAGACCCGAAACAGTAACCGTGCTAGTTTCAGTATTTGTGGATATCTCAAAAGAGATGTTGTTCTTAAGGCTATCGAGTCTACTCTGCTCCATGCTCACAATAACAGGACTCTCCTTATATAAGTCGGTTTTTTTAATCCTGCCACTTATTATGTACGAAGTATGCAAATTAAGTCTGTTGGTAACATTCCTAATTATTGAGCGACTCTGCAAGATGTAAATCTCATTCTCTAGATTAGTCACTGCACCAAGTCCACCTAGTTGTAATCCGTCCATACCACCTATTGAAGGCTCAAAGCGTTGGTTTCTAGCTTCTTTTAATACTACACTAGAAGTTACATTATAAACAGGAGTTGTATATCTCAGGTATAAAAACACTATAATAAGTGCTATACCAGTACCCACCACAAACCATTTCCAGTATCGTGCAAAGCGCATCACTATTTCCATAATAGAAATTGTCTCACTATTCGCAAGATCAGTTATATCCGTTTGCGAAGCGGAATTCAAATCAGTCATTCGTGAAATTTATGTTGTAAATTAAAAAATAGGCTTACCGCCATTGCATTAACAATTAAATAAGGAATTGGTTTTTTTATTTACTTAGAATATTAACCAACAATCCGGCAAGAGAAATTAATATTGATGTTCCAGATATCCAAAGGCTGGTTGCACTACCAATTTCCGAGCTCTTAGCTTTAGTCTTATTAGGTTCTACATATACAACATCGTTTTGTTGTAAAAAGTAAAATGGTGAATAAATAACAGTGGGATCATTCAAATTTAAAACAATCACATGCTGATTACCATTGGTATCTTCCCTTATAATCTTTACATTGTCACGTCTGCCATAAATGGTCATATCGCCAGCCATTGCCAGTGCTTCAAAGATATTAACCTTCTCGTTCTGTATAGTAAAAGTATTAGGACGAGCAACTTCACCTAGTACAGAAATTTTGTAGTTAACAAAACTCACAGTTACTACAGGTGGTTCTTTTAAATATTTTAAGAGCAAATCGGTAATCTTTTGTTCAGCTTGCCTTTTCGTTAAACCACTCAAAGTAACCATTCCTACTACTGGGAAATTAATCTGTCCGTTATTATCTACAAGATATTTTTGCAGAGATGGCTGAGAATAAGTGCTAGATCCGGTAGTTAAACTCGGTACAGTTAGGTTAAAAGGTTTTACTGCTTCAGGGTCAGTAGCCACAACAGTTATTGTAAGCAAATCTTTTGGTAATATTTGTGCGTCATACAATGGTGTGGTTTGCATATAACCAGTCATATCCACCTCACCGGCATCTTGAATGTAAGCTACATTCTTTGACCCACTACAGGCGGTCATACCTAATATAGTAATAACCACTGTTATGAAATAAAACAATTTCCTCATATAAAATAGCATTTGTTAAATTGTTGTTCGCAAAATTAGCATAATTAGCCGATAAAAGCAACAGATTATATGTATAATATTGATTAGAAGTAGATCTTAGGGATTTATTTCTACAATTTGGTATTTATTGATAAAGTAAATCAAACTACTTTTTTATGTCATTCTTCAATATGTTGCTTCTTCCAGGTTTATCTCCAGGTCCTGATTTTTCGTTTTTTTCCGTTTTCTTAATCGAATTACTTTTCTTTTTGCGGTCTTTATCCTCTTGGTTTTTGGTATCCATATTATTTTATTTTTATTCATAATCGTAATCTTTGGCTCACACCATAATCGTATAATTTAAACTTATAATCCTGTTTAAAAGTTCACCCTACAAACACACATTAAAGTTGTTTAACCTTAGTAGTGAGCCATTGCAAAAAAAAACTACTACCTCTTTTCAAAAAAGTAGCAGCTATTAATAAATGACACCTTAATTGTGAAGACGTTCTTAGAATATTTATCGTTTCTATTGTTTTAAAATCGACTCTGAGGGAGCTTTTTGTAAAGTGCTAACCCCTGCTCAATTAAGTGTTAGAATGCACCCTCAGAGTAAATTTTAAATTTCTGAGGGCTTAAGACACATGCCCTCAGAAATTAGAGTTGAGTGATTAATTAAAAACATAACGCTAAAACCTTACATTTACAAATTCAAAATCTATAACGGAATAAAAAAATAATGGTTCATGAATTTAATACGCTTTAAATTTGATTAACCCAATTGCGTGAATATCAATATATATTAGGTAAGATTCTGTAAGGTGCTTATATAAATTCAACTCTATTAATGTCAAGCTCTCATTTTTTAATTTGTTAATTCACTTATATTTCGTTAATTTAGCAAAATTTGATAAAAAGAGTTTAAAGTAAAGAAGTTAGCTAAATCATTATCTAAAAAGTACTTTATTTATTAATATAAAAATCTATTTCAATGTTTACAATCAACACAAAAAACAAATCGAGCACAAGAGTCAGTAGTAAAAAAATTAAATTATCGTTCTTAATTTCATTAATCGTTTTAAGCTTAATATCATGCGAAAAGAAAGAATTAAACAGTGAGTCTAATGAAAATCAAAATGTAGCTATATTCACAAGTACAATAAAAAGTTTTATTTTAGAGTTCGCAAAAACAAGAGTGGTGGGCACCACTTGGCACGAACAAGATGCAATTGGAATATATGCCATAAATTCACAACAAGAAGTAAATGAAGAGTCTATATATAACGACTATAGTAATATAAAATACATAAATGCCGTTTCAGGAGAAATAGCCACCTTCTCAGCTGCAGACAACAAAATAATATTACCGGTAAACGACCAAGCATTAGATTTTTTTGCCTATTATCCATATACACCTAACGTTACTGGATTTACATTTCCCATCGATATTACATTCCAAGAGGCGCGTACAGATATCAATATAATGTATGCAATTTCAACAGGACATACTTCGGCGAATTCTGATGTTGAATTCAAATTCCAACGTGTACTATCTTCAATTGTAATTCATATTTCATCTGAAGAAGGAATCAATTTACAAGATGCAACAATTACAATCGAAAATGCAAACACAAATGCCATCCTAAGTTTGGTTGATGGAACAATATCGGTCGGTCAAGAAAAAAATGCAATTACCCCTATAATAGAAAACGATACAACCAAAAACGAAATCATCACAAAAGCAACGTTATTGCCCGGCCAGGAGTTAAGCGATTTAGATATTAATATTAAACTTGCAAATGGCGACGAATATTCTTGGACGCCCGACGATTATGAGCTTACTTCACAAGTTGCTAGATGCTATGAGCTCAATTTAACCTATCATGACGTTGAATTAATTAATAGTGGCTCCACAATAGACGGTTGGGAATATGATAGAGATGAAACCGTACACAATCTCAAACCTGTTCCAAAAGATATTACAGAAGACCCAATAGACTCTGAAGACGAAAATCCTGATACAGAAGCTTTGGGAGATGGTACGCAAGAAAACCCATATACCATACATCAAGCAATTGCTGCACGAGGAGAAATTGCTTGGGTGACAGGTTATATAGTTGGTTATGCAGTAAAAAAAGAAACAGGAATTAGTTTAAATTCAAACGATTTTTCTCATAAAAATGCCTTGTTGAATGTAGTGATAGCAAACAATCTTTTAGAAAATGATGAGAAATTTTTGTTACCTATTCAATTGGTTGACACAAGTCCAACAACAAAAAAAGAACTTAACTTGAGAGAAAACGAGCATTTATTAGGTAGTAGAGTAAAAATATGTTGTAGACTCATAACGTTTTTGGGTGTTCCTGGTGGTGTAGCCGAATCAGATTATGAGTTACTCGCCGAAGAATAATACATATTTATATGTAGCATTCAATACATATGCTTAATATCCAAGTGGGTCGATCTATATCGACCCACTTTTTTTATCTCAACTTCTTACTCATCAACTTTTCCTATACAAATAGTTTTTCCATATTTTATATTTATATATTTATAATTTATTAAAAAATATTATCTTTGTGCATGAAAAGTTCTTTTCGTTACTCAAGTAAAAATTTGTAAACTCCCCTATGGTTGTTTGAAAAATCTTAATTAACAGTAGTTTAACTAAGGTGAGATTGGAGGTTACAAGATAAGCACAATGAAAGGCTGTTAATTCTATACACTTATTAATATAATTCTATACACTTATTAATAAATAAACGTTATAAATGAAAAAGACACATTATATATCAGAAAAATAAACATAAAAAAAGCACAAATCAAAAGCACAAATTAAAAGTACAAATTAAAAGCACTAATCAAAAACACTAATTAAAAGTACAAATTAAAATCTTAAGACCACTAAAACTCATAAAAGTACTAAATCATGTATGAAACATTAAATGAAAACAAAATGAAAACAAAACCGAAACAACATACATCACGAGTGTTGATGTTCTTGTTATTTGCATTGTGTACAATCTCATTATCAGCACAAAAGGTGGTAAAGGGAACCGTAAGCGACATAAACGGAATACCTATAATCGGTGCCAATGTCATAGTAAAAGAAACTACAATCGGTACTGTTACCGATATCGATGGAGCATACACCCTTGAAGTACCTGGTGACAACTCCATCATAGTATTCTCATATATTGGGTACAACTCCAGCGAAACAATTGTGGGAACACAAACGGTTATTAACCAAACGCTGATAGAAGATACTCAACTTATGGATGAATTAGTTGTAGTGGGATACGGCACTCAAAGGAAGGTAACTGTAACAGGATCTGTTGCCAGTGTTTCCGGCGATGACCTAAAAGTCTCTCCAACAACAAACCTCTCAAATGCCATTGTAGGTCGTATGCCCGGAGTAATCGGCTTTCAACGCTCCGATGAACCTGGTGGAGGAGGCACAACCATTCGCATACGTGGTACCAACTCACTCGGTTATAAAGAACCCCTTATAGTTATTGACGGGGTGCCCGGACGTGCAGGAGGACTAAATCGTATCAATCCAAACGAAATTGAGTCAATGTCTGTGCTTAAAGACGCTGCAGCAGCCATCTACGGCTCGCGTGGAGCAAACGGAGTTATCCTCATCACCACCAAGCGAGGTAAAGAAGGCAAACCCACCATTACCTATTCAGGAAGCATGGGATTCTCGCAACCAACACGTATACCTGAGCTTGCCAATGCATTTGAATATGCAACAATGGTAAATGAAATAGATAAATATTCGGGTCGCGATCCTCGTTATTCCGACGATGATTTAAGGCAATATCAAGATGGGTCAGATCCATGGGGACACCCAAATACCAACTGGTATAAAGAAACCATCAAAGATTACTCTCCAATGTATCGTCACGATATAAGCCTAACTGGAGGTAGCGATCGCTATAAATTCTTTGTAAGCTTAGCTGCAAATGGCGAAGACGGAATCTATAAGAATTCGGCAAACCGCTACGACCAATACAGCGCACGTATAAATCTAGATATGAAGATAAGCGAAGCATTCGATATATCATACGGCAACGTAAATCGTATGCAGGTAACCAATTATCCAGCTCGTGGTGCAGGAGATATATTTAGTGCCATGGTACGCAGTAAACCCATCTTGCCAGCCTATTGGCCTAGTGGAGAACCGGGTCCAGATATCGAGTACGGCGATAACCCAGTAGTTAGAGCCACCCCCGCAACAGGTGAGGATATCTACAAAACTTATTATATACAAAACACACTCAGAGCAACATTTAAAGTTCCTGGTGTAGAAGGTCTTGCACTTATTGGAACTGCATCGTACGACCAATATTTTAATAATAGACGTCGTTTCGAAACGCCTTTCACACTCTATACATGGGATGGTAATCCTGAGCACACACTCACACCTGCTTTAAAAGGTGTTTCACAACCCCAGTTGGAAGAGAGAAGAGAGGAGCAGAACGACTGGATGACCAACTTAGTTGCATCCTATGATCGATCTTTTGGTAACCACAACGTTGGTGTAACTGCCGGTATAGAAGCTCAGCAAAACGAATGGCGCATGGTAAGAGCAACTCGTAAATATTTTATTTCTGATGCACTAGACGAAATTAACAACGGATCTGTAACCGATATGGAAACAGAAGGCTACTCTTGGAAAGAAAGCCGTATCAACTACTTTGGAAGAGCAAGTTATAACTACCTCGAAAAATATCTTGTTGAGTTTGTATTTCGCTATGACGGATCATACCGTTTCCCAAGTGACAAACGCTACGGATTCTTCCCCGGTGTTTCAGCTGCATGGCGTGCTTCAGAAGAACCATTCTGGCAAGACAACCTCGATTTCATCAACTACTTTAAACTACGTGGTTCTGTTTCCCAAACTGGTAACGATTATCTGGTAAATACTGACGGAAACCTCGACAGAAGCATTCAGTACTTAAACACTTATGGTTTTGGTACCGAGTATCTTTTTGGTTCATCTTTCCAAAAAACTCTCTACCCAACTCGCACACCCAACCCAAATATCACATGGGAGGTGGGAACAACATACGACCTTGGCTTCGAGTTTAAATTCCTCGACAACAGGTTAAGTGTCGAGTCCGATCTCTTCTATCAAAAACGAACCAATATGCTTATCTATAGAAATGCATCCTTACCTCAAATGTCAGGTATCACACTTCCTAGAGAAAATATTGGTGAGATGTCAAATAGAGGCATCGAAGGACTGGTATCTTGGGCCGATAGGGCAGGTAAAGTAAATTATGATGTTACTTTCAACATGACATATGCAAAGAATAAACTACTATTCTGGGACGAAACTCCTGGTATCCCCGAGTATCAAGTACGAACCGGATATCCTGTAAATAC
Source organism: Fermentimonas sp. (assembly GCA_015478775.1). GTDB lineage: Bacteria > Bacteroidota > Bacteroidia > Bacteroidales > Dysgonomonadaceae > Proteiniphilum. The sequence goes on from JADMKP010000008.1 coordinate 297,199, forward strand.
CGAGTTGTGGTATATCGCCGACGGTGTATTCAATACACAAGAAGAGCTCGATAGCTATCCACATTGGCCAAACGCTCGCACAGGTGATATCAAGTTTATCGATACAAATAAAGATGGTGTAATTAATGCCAACGACCGTGTTCGCTCCAACAAGAACTCAGAGCCTCAATTTGTATTTGGTACCACATTGGGACTTAACTGGAATAACTTCGATGTTAGAGCACTTCTTCAGGGGGCTACAGGCGGTATTACCTATATCTGGCGCGAAAGAGCCGGCGAAGCAGGTAATTACTATAAGTTTATGTATGATAACAGATGGACCGAAGAAAACCCAAATGTAGAGCATCCTCGTGCATATAACCGCGAGAATGAATATTGGGCAAAAGAGGGCACCGATCAAAAGAATACCTATTATCAGTTTAAAACAGATTACCTCCGTTTAAAGAATCTTGAATTAGGATACACCTTTAACTACCCCGGTATTCATAACATAGGTATCCAAGAACTTCGTCTCTATGTAAATGGGTCTAATATAATTACTTTCGATAACGTAAAAGTACAAGACCCTGAAGCCAATAGCACCGGTCGCGATTACCCACAACGCCGTATATGGAACCTAGGTGTTTCTGTAACATTCTAAAATAAAGCAATTATGAAAAATATAAAACAACTAACAGCAATAATCGTTTTAACGTTAACGATAGGGCTCTACTCTTGTTCCGATTTTATGGATATAGTGCCATCTACTTCATACACAGAGGATATGGTCTTTACCGATGCGGCACTAACTCAGGCTTTTGTAAACGACTTGTATAATAATATACATCCCGGAGCAAGGGAACACTCGCTAGATGGACTCACAGACGATGCTTATTTTACTCACAATTACGGACAAAAAGATATTGTTGAAGCAGTTTCCATATCTGGAAGCAACCTACAGTGGTATAACGATAACAACAACCCATTCAAGTGGGAGTTGCGTTACAGAGGAATACGTTATGCCAATATCATAATCAACAACATCGATGAAGTACCTCCCAAAGTTGGATTCAATCTCGAACGTATGAAGGGCGAAGCCTACTATATGCGTGCACATATGTATCACGAACTTGTGCGTGGATATGGCGGTGTACCAATAATTACAGAAGACTTCTCGCTCGATCAGATAGAGGAAATGAAAAAACCACGTAACACCATGCGCGAGTGCTTGGAGTTTATTGTAAGCGACTTAGAAAAAGCAGAGCAATTTCTACCCGAAACAGTAGGATCATCAGAGTGGGGGCGCGTAACAAAGTATGTAGCAACCGGATTAAAAGCACGTATTTTACTCCATGTGGCTAGTCCTCTTTACGCCGACAGAACCGTCAATACTCTTGCAGTAAATCAGTTCGATGGCGATCGCATGGCAACATATCGTGCAGCCAGAGATGCCGCTGTTTCAATAATAGAAGATGGTCCTTTTGCGTTAATCGACTGTACAGGTGGTATCAATACCGATAGAGCCGAAAAGTTCAAAGCCATCATGACAGATGTTCAAAACAGCGAGCAAATGTTTGTTCGTAACTACCACACATCCATTGGAGCCGAAAACCGCATGGGGTTATGGCACGGACCAAACGGATATCACAACTGGGCAGGAACCACTCCTACTCAAGATTTAGTGATGGCATTCGAATTCGAAGATGGTACCATGCCAGAAGGAATGACAATCCCTGGTGAATTCCAGCAAGGAAACCCATATAACGGTCGCGAACCCCGCTTCTACGCAACAGTAGCAACCGATGGCAACACCTGGGGGCGTCCACGTCCGTCTGATGCAGCAACCTTAGACCCAACACCACTTGGTCGTTTACAAGCAGGTAAATATGAAGTAACCGATGGTGATGTCGAAATAGAGTACCGCGATGGAGTTGTACGTCGCTCAATGTGGGGAGTTGATACCCGTCAAGGACCAATTGAAGATTGGAATGGATCTTGGACTGGCTACTACGAAAAGAAATTGATAGATACATCAATCGACGCTCAGTATTTTCGTCAAACCGTACCTCATGTGTATATGCGTTTAGCCGAAATGTACCTCATTGCAGCCGAAGCGTGTATAGAACTTAACGAACTTGAAGAAGCAGCAAATTGGTTAGATATTTTGCGTGGTCGTATCGATTTACCCGATACTCAAACTACACTTGCCGTACGAGGTAAACAGTTTAACCAGGCCGATATGCGTGAATTTGTACGCCAACAACGTCGTGCCGAGTTTGCATACGAGCAACATCGCTATTTCGATGTACGTCGCTGGATGATGGGACCCGAAACCGGAAACAAACCACTCACAGGAATCATTGTAGAGGGAATCCTAAAACCCGGACAAACATCTATGAAGCCATATATCCACAACGAAGATATCTACAATTACTATTACTATGTAAATGACCTTTCAAGTAGAGAAAATCGTAAATGGTTAGATAAGATGTACTTCGCACCAATCCATCAAGACGAAATTCGTCGTAATACCAATTTAGTTCAGAACCCCGGATTTGAAGATTAATCATTAACAAGTCATATAAAGCTACAAGCCCAAACACTATTAATTAAGTGTTTGGGCTTGTTTCATTGTAAGAAGAACGAATAAATTGCTCTTCTAAATTTAACATTAAAAAAGCAGTTGAAAATGAATTTTATTTTACTCTCCAAATGCTATATTCATAAGGCGCAAGCGTGATAACAGATGGCAATGTCTCGGTCTTTTCATCCAACAGATTCACTGCATTTCCTTTAGCAAATTCAATGGGAGTCTTCACCTCCCTAGTTTCATTTTTTGTGTTTACCATTATCAGCACCTCTTCATTCTTGCTTGTGCGCAATATGCTCACTACATCAGGAGTGTTGTATGTTCTAATTGCACCTTTCTTCATCGCATCCGACGAAGTATAAATGCTCATAACGTTTTTATACTCTGCGGTATATGACGGATTGCTGTTCCAGTCGAGAACATTTCGCCCGAAAAAAGATAACGGTCTGTTGTACCCTATCTCTTGCGAGCTGTATATCATTGGCGATCCACCCATCGAAACAGAAATCACAAAGGCCGACATAGCACCTCTCTCACCCTTAAAAGATTGTATGGGCGACTCATCCGAGCTCATATCGTGATTAGTACTATATCGCATTCTTTGCTGCCCCTCTTTTAAACCTTCATATTCTTTTCTGTGAGTTTCATATAAAGCACTGGTGCCAATTTTACCCGCATACAAATCCTTAAGTTTATACGCAAAATCCCAGCCATACAAAAAATCAAAACCATAAGACAGCAATTCCGCTTTACCCCCCTCAGCAAGCATCAACAAATCATCCTTCCTTATCTCTTTAAGTTCACTAATTGCTTCCTTCCAAAAATCACTCGGCACACCCTCAGCATAATCGCACCTATATCCATTAACACCCACTTCGGTAACCCAATACTTCATTGCATCAATCATTGCATCACGCATAGCAGCGTTAGAGAAATTCAAATCAGCCACATCCGCCCAATTGAATCCAGCTGGCGAAATAATATTACCATTAGCATCTTGTGTGTACCAATCTTTATTATCAATCCATGCATTATCCCACGAAGTATGATTTGCCACCCAATCAAGAATCACCATCATATCCTTCGCTTTAGCTTTAGACACAAGAGACTTAAGATCCTCAAGCGTACCATAATCCTCATTCACCTTCTTATAATCCTTAATAGAGTAGGGCGATCCAATCGCTTTCTCCACTCCCTGCTCGTAAATAGGCATAAGCCATATAACATTCACTCCCAGCTCTGCAATCTCATCCAAACGATTCGAAATAGCATTAAAAGCATTCTGATGCTCATAGAGGCCAGGATAAACTTCGTATATAACCCACTCGTTACCTATTTCATCCACCACTGGTGGTAAAGGTTCCGGAAGTTCATTAGTGCTGCATCCCGCAAACGTTGGAGTAGAAGCAACGATAAATAGGAGTAATAATTTTAAAAAGTATTTTTTTATGTTATTTGCCATATTTCTTATTTTTTTATTCACAGATTTATCTTTACTCTATCGCTGTTGCTCCTTCGGCAGTTACAGTAAAGAAATAATCCTTATCAATCAGAATATAGGGACCATCAATTTGTATGCCCGCACCATTATTGTTAAATATAGTGTTAATACTCTTACCGTTTAATTCAGCGGGCAGCTCAAAATATGAGTAAGTTACACCGTCAACCACCTCTGTTCCTGCAGGACTAAAGCCTGGCCAACCTGGATCTGCAACATCATCGCCCCAATAATATAGAGCAATTGCATCCCATCCACTATTATCTTCAAAAAATACCTTGAACCCCTCATCTTCAACAGGTTCACCATCCGGATTAACCTCCGTTGCCCCATCAGTAGTAATCTGAAAATAAAAATCCCTTTCAAGCACAACAGGCACATCGGCCAGTTGAGAATTATTACCATTATTATTAAAGATAAGATTCAGACTAGCGCCATTAACATCTTCACCCATCTCAAAGTAGGTATAAACAACACCATTTATCTCCTTGGTTCCCGTGGGCTGTATTCCCGGCCATCCAGCCAGTTCCGCATCACCCCATGTATATATAGCCAACTCATCCCATCCAGTTTGGTCATCCACATACACAGTAAAACCTGCATAAGGAATCACATTTGGATCCACCTCTTCAAAACTGCCTTCTGTAACAAGCAGATAAACATCGCGGTTAAGCGTAAACCCTTGCATGGCGTCAAACTGCTTGCCGTTGTTATTATTATTAAAGATAAGGTTCATCGTTACATCCTTATTATCCTTACCCATATCAAATACAGAGTAAGTAACACCATTAATAACCTCAGTACCAGTTGGCAGAAGTCCCGGCCATCCAGGTGTAATACCCTCAATATCGCCCCATGCATACAATGAAAGTTCATCCCAGCCAGTCTGATTATTTACGTAGATACTATAACTATCTTTTACAACCTCACCAAAGTACGATTCCCATCTATCAACCCATACATTGGTAAAGCTACCTACTTGCACATCAAGAGTATGCACAACAGGTTCATTTTTAACCGAGCGCTCGCCACCTTGCCTCTTAGCTTTCAAGTAAAATCCATCGGTCAACGACTTTCCATCTTTAAAAGAACTTGGCATAAGGTAAATACCCCACTTTAGGTTACTCTCAGCCGCTTTCTCCAACATCCATTCAGGATTCTCAAAAGCCTCTTCCTCACCACCATTAAAGTCGCCAATTATATAATACTCATCATCCACAAGGCTTCCCGTTGGCATAATAAACTCCAACAAAATTGCGTTCTCACGCGTAGAAAACTCTTGCTTCTCATGATCAAAAACGATTTCTTCCAAATCACTGCACCCTGTAAATGCTATAAAAAGAGGCAGCAATAACAGCAGGTAATATATTTTTTTCATTATGTAGATCTATTATTAGTTAATAATTAGGATTCTGCTCCAATCCAGGGTTCACCATAAGAGCCGAAGCAGGTAAAGGAAACCACTCATACTTGCGGTCGCGTTGAGCAGGCAAAAGACTACCATCTTCAGTTGCACGACCAAAGAACCACCACTGTCCCTGAGTAAACTTATCAAAACGACGCAGGTCTGTACGGCGACGGCGACCCTCAGATAAGAATTCTGTTCCCCACTGGCCCAACATCCAATCTAAATCAAAAGCATCAAATCCAGGTCCTGGCTCATCCTTCACCACTGTCCAGTCGGCTGCAGAGAAATAACGTCTCTTCACGCTGTTCACCAGTTCCTTAGCACCATTAGCATCACCCGCTCTCATCTTGCTCTCAGCAAGCATAAACACAACCTCCGCAAGTCTAAACTCCACTTCATCAATATCCTGAAAATCGATACCAGCAGAAGAAGGATAAATAGGATATTTCACCAGCCTCACACCCGATGTAGTCTCACCCCAGCGAGGCGACATCACCGTTTCAAGCTCACGACCTTTACCCAAGAAAGTACCCACCTGATCAACATACACAATATCCTGTCCATCACGGTCGGCATCCGCCTTCAAAGCAGTACCAGTACCATAGTTGGCTTTAATCTCACCCTTCAAGAACATACCACTGTAATTTCCCGAAACAGCATCATATTTATAATTTTGTTTCCTTATATCCCTATCATCATATCTCTCGTAAATCGCGCCCAGTTTATCATTATAAGGTGCCTCCAGAAACGAAACAGGGTTGCTCGTACCACCGTTAGGTAAAACACTGCCCGAGTTGTCAAACGAAGGCGTAAGGATAACGCAGTTCCATGGACTCTGATTATATGTACCACCAAAGTAATCCCAAATATTATATGGCAAGAAAGGCATATTACGCATCCAACCACCATTTAGCTGTCCCACCTCAAAAGCAAAAGCCATAATCACTTCCGGAGAGTTCACATTGCCCATAGAAAATATAGAACGATAATCATCCGCAATAGCATAATCACCATACTTGTTGTCTAGTATCTCCTGGCTAATCACAGCACACTCATCATACCTCGCCTCATTAATAAAAACCTCAGCATTAAGCAATAAGCGCGCTTTAATAATCCTATTAACCGCCTGGTTCATACGATTTACCGAGTTCTTTGTAAGATCTCCCACACTCTCATCAAGTTCAGTTACAAGAAAATCAAAGATGATGCGCGATCCCTCGTCAAAGTCAGTAGAAGCACTACCCGGAATCTCCGATCCAGCCGATATATTCAATGGCAAAGCACCACCCCAAACCTCATAAATATTATAATAAGCCCAAGCCCGCAAAGTGCGCACCTCAGCAATATATGTTCTTAACTTCTCATCACTCATGTTCAGCGATACGGGGTCCAGGCTCTCCAAATCGGCAATCAATGTATTGCACAACCCAATAGTTGTCCAAGCCGTTTCCCATGTCTGACGAATAATCTTCGACTCCGGTGTCCATGTATGGCTCGATAGCACAAACTTCTCAGCCTCGTCCCATCCCCACAAACCACCGTTCCATGTACGCCACGACACCTGATCGGCAGAGAATTCCTGCAAGTACCAAAAATATTCAATATAGCTCAAAGCCCCCGTACCATAAATCGATGCCACAGCACTCTTCACGCTGCTCTCATCCTGATAATAAATACCCGCATCCACACGGTCAAACACCTGCTCATCCAAATCAAAGCACGATGTCATCATCACGCCAATAATTGCGAGTGACATCCAATAATATGTGATTGGTTTCATAATTTTCCTTGTTGATTTATTTGCTTTCATGTCTTTCAGTTTATCTAAAATTAAGCGTTACACCCACACTCACCTGTGTAGCCGTAGGGTATGCACTGTTGCTATCCACACCGGGTTCAATGCCGTTAACTCTCACAATAGACGGGTCGTTGCCCGAGTAGCCCGTTAAAGTAAACAAGTTCTTAGCAGATAAAAAGAACCGTGCATTTCTAATATAATCGTTAGACCTGGGAGATAAATTGTATCCCAGCGTCATATTATCCAGTTTCAGATAATCGCCCTTCTCCAAAAAGAAAGAAGAAATTACCCCACCACCAGTACTCATATCATCATGATCGGTATAAGCAGTGCGATACACGTTATCCGTACCAGCCCCTTTCAGTCCCATTCCATAAGTACCCATATTAAATATATCAAACCCAAAAGCACCCGTAAAAGAAAGGTTCAGATCAAAGTTTTTATACTGAATAGAGTTATTCCACGAAAGATATGAGGTTGGAGTACCATTGCCAATGTATCTCTTATACTCAGGAGTAGCGTCACCAACAGGAATTACATTGTTTTCATCATCATACACCATCATCCTGCCATCCTCTACACCTGCATATTCATACCCGAAGAACTGGCCAATTTTGCCACCCTCCTGCACACGAAAGAAGTACTCACTCGTACCCACACCCGGCTTCATATAAAGCTCTAAATACGATGCCTCATAAATATCATTAGAAAGCTGCTTCAAAGTAGTAGTACCATAAGAATAATTAATACCACTATTCCATCTCACCGGTGTATTCTTAAAAATATCACCATCCAAAGCAACCTCCACACCCCTGTTTTGAGTAGTACCCACGTTAACCAAAATATTAGGATATACAAACGGTGGCTGAGGCGCAGTATAGTTGTATAGCAAGTCTTTAGACTGCCTGTCGAAGTAGTCAACAGAACCCCTTACACGGTTCCACAATGCAAAATCAAATCCAATATTTGTGCTCACACTCTTCTCCCATCCAAGTAGCGGATTAGCGTTGCTCGATGGAGCATAACCATTAACCCATTCTCCGTCAATAAAATATTGAGCGCGAGTGCTGTAGGTGGCAAGCGACTGATATGCACCGAAGTCCGATCTCCCCGTCACACCAAACGATACCCTTGGCTTAAGGCTCTGAACCGTACCAGCCACATCCTCCATAAAAGGCATATTAGCAAGTTCCCACGCCACAGAAGCCGACGGAAATGAACCCCACTGATGATCCTTTCCAAACTTAGTAGAACCCTCATGCCTAAGCGAAGCCGAAGCCATAAGCAAGTTCCTCCAGTTGTAATTTACTCTTCCAAAAACTCCAATCAGTTTAGAAAGCGATGCACCAGTGCCCATGCTAGCCTTACCGTCGGTTAAGAAACTACCACTACCTAGGTCGTGCCATTTTATATTATCAAACACAAAATCGCTGTTGCCACCTTGCAAACGCTCCCAATGCGACTCCTCATACGAGTACCCCGCCACAGCCTTAATGCTATGATCATCCAAGTCTAATGAGTAATTAAACAACCACTCAAGTCTATTTGTATACCATTTCTGATATTGCACATTAGCCCTTCCCTTATAACCACCCCAGTAAGACTCACCCGAAGTAGAAGGCGTATAATATTGCTGTTTTAAATCGTCGTAATGCAAAGAATAAGCCAGCGACGTATTAAGAAGCTGATTATCCTGCTGAATAAGGTTCAACTTAGCCTCTGCCGTACCCAATACATAAACACGCTGTCCATTATTATCAATATCCCTCACCTCAGCCACAGGGTTTCGTGCCCCGGTGGGCGAAGTAGGCTGATAATAAGTGCCATCCTCATTATAAACCGGCATAGTAGGGTTCATATTAAGCGCAGTATCAAACATACCCGTGTTGCCCCACACCTCATTCACACGTCGTGCGTTAAGCGAGCCATTAAGCTGAAGACGGTTGTTAAGCATCCTTTGCTCCAAAACAAAGCGACCAGCATACTCCTCCCTTTCAGATTTTATATCAATACCCGTAGCATTTTTATAATTAAAAGAGGCGCCATAGTGTCCACTCTGTGTGGTGCCGTTTATCGATAAATATTGATTATTGTCGTATGAAAAATCTCTCAACAACATATCATACCACACCGTGTTGTAACCATAGTCTGTGCCACGTCTCGATCTTCTAAACTCATCAGGAGTAAGTACCGTTCTGGGGCTTTTGGCCAAGTTCACACCAAACCAGCTGTCATACGTTACCTGAGCTTTTCCCGGCTCACCACCACCTTTTTTGGTAGTAATCAAAATCACACCATTTGCGCCTCGCGTACCATATATGGCAGCAGAAGCAGCATCTTTCAACACTGTCATCGACTCAATATCCTGCGGAGACAAGTTGCGGATATTACCACCCGTTACCCCATCAATAACTATAAGCGGATCATTTGAGGCCGATATAGAAGTAGCCCCGCGAATTTGCAACGACGACCCCGAGTTAGGATCAGCCGAAGCCGTATTATTCACATTCAGTCCCGCCACCTTACCCGTAAGCAATTCCATCGGATTACCCACTGCACCAGGTTGAAAATCACTTCTATCCACTTGCACTATCGAGCTCGAAAGCTCCCTTCGGCTTAGCGAGCCATAGCCCACAACCACCACTTCATCTAAGCTCTGCACATCTTCCAGCAGCGTAACATTAATACTGCTTTGTCCGTTATACAAAATCTCCTGATCAATATATCCTATATAAGAAACAACCAATGTAGAAGGATTATCTACGTTAGAAAGAGTATAATTGCCATCAATATCCGTAACCGTACCCTGTGAAGTACCCTTAACCAAAATATTGGCGCCAATTATAGAAAGGCCGTCTCTATCTACAACCGTACCCTTAATAGTACCTTGTTGTTGAGCTATTGCATGCGTTGGTATTAACACAGTCGTCAACAAAAGAATACTAAACAGGAGTTGTCTAAGCAAATGTTTATTCTTAACTTCCATACATTATTAGATTTTACAAATTATAAATTAGATTTTTATCATTTAAATATTCACCACTTCACCTACCCGTTTTTCATGTATTCACATATCAGGGATAATGACAAATATAATAAAAAAAGGACCATCAAATTTGAAGGTCTAAAAAAATCTAAAAAGTTAAAAAGGTAAATAGTTGAAGATTAGTGGTATATAGTAATGAAGAGGCCTTAAAAACTAAACCATATATTAAGAACGAAAGGCGCCAATCTCCATAATCTTATGTTCAAAATCCTCATTGTGTAACGACGACTTTTTTAATTTAGATCTATAAGTATAAATAGTGGTGATGGAATAACGCAGAAGACTTGCAATCTCTGCACTATCATTTATCCCAATTCTTATAAGCGCATAAATACGCAATTTTGTAGTTAAATGCTCATCCTGCTTAAGAGTAATCTGTTCATCCTCCGGTAATAAAGCATTAAACTCCTCCACAAAATGAGGGAAAATCTTGAGGAATGAACTGTCGAAATTCCTATAAAACTCATTCAGCTCTTCCTCAACCAACCTAGTAGATTTCAGCGTCTTATACAACTCATCCATCTTTCCCGATGTAGCTTTTTTGTTTAGCATCCTTCTATAAGCCTCCTGTTTATCAATATAAGTAGAGCAAAGCCCCAGAAACCTGCCAATATACTCCTCCTTAATAGAATTAGCCTCATACAGCAAGTTATTGCTGAGCTGCTGCTCACGGTTGGCACGTTTAAGCTCATTGTTTAAGAGATGCAACTCATTGTTAATCTTCATAATCTCCTTCTTCGACTTTGCAAGTTTTCTCACCTGAGCAATTGCATATATTACTGATGCAAGTAAAAACAGTGTAAGCACACTAATAATAATCAACAACTGTTGCAGCTTCTTTTGTTGAGTCTCCTTTTCAAGCTGATAAGCACTGTTAATAATTGGTAGCATTCTGGAAGCCTGCAAGTTGCGAAGCCTTGCGTTATAAAAATTAGCATCCTCCATGCTAGTCTTCACATACAAATGGGCACGTGCAATCTGCCCCTCCTCATACAATAACTCTGCCAGCGTACGCAACGAATTGTTCTCTTTCACCACCGCCTTAATATCCGAGATGGCACTTCTAATAAGATATTCCATCCTCATCTCGCCATCACCCATGCACTCATAAAGAAAAGCAAGAATAGAAGTCAACACCGAGTAATCTCTTGTACCATTCTCAACTTTAGGCAAATAAGAGAGCAGTAATACTTCCGCCTCATCAAACAAACCCTCTTCAATCAATTGCGATGTTTTGGTAATTGTGTACAGATACTCATTTTCAGGCAATATCATCAGAGCCGAATCCCTATATAAATTCCTCAACTCCAGATATTTCCCCAACATGTCATCGCCGCGCACATACTCAGCGTGATATAAATAAGTATGCTCTAAAGCAAGATAATAACGCGCAGAGTCTTGATGAGTTAAATGCGAAATATTCACAGATTTAAGCAACTCAATAGCTTCAGGATACAACCCAGCCGTAGCAAACAAGTTGGCCTTCTTAATAAAAGCATTGGCAAGCCGCACCTCATCAACATTTTGTTGCGCAATATCAATACATCTATCAATATAGAATCTTGCCGAGTCGCTCATGTAAAATTCATACTCTTTATGCAGCATCTCATATATGCCAAAACTTTCTTTACTACCTATGTTCTCAAGCTGCAACTCCGCCTTAATACTTGCAATCCTGTTCTTTTTCTCATTTTCATAAAGCTCACTATCCGCAATTGTTTTATCCAACTCATGCAACAGCGAATCTATTTTCGGAGAGGCAAAAATTGATGTTGTAAACTCAAAAAATAATATGATAATTAATAGATATCTCATGTTTCTATAAAGTCCTTTCACCAGAAAATCAATTAAAGTATACAGACTTATTTAACTTGCTTATTTTAATTCAATCGCCCTACCTTCAGCAGCACTCCTCTTTGCCGCATCCAATATCTTAACAACAATAATATTATTTTCAAGAGAAGATAGGTCGGTCTCATTAACAACAATATCCCCTTTAATTACCTTTGCAAAATAGTTAAAAGGCTCATTCGTTTCAAGAGGAATATCAGTCACTCTCATCACTTCCTTAGGAGAGTTGCGAGTTAGTCTATACTCCAAATCATGCTGATTAGGTGCATCAACATAACCCTCCTTGCCATAAATTGTAAGATCCTTCCTGTCCACCGGCCAGTTCCACGAAGCCTGAATAACCGCCTGTGCATTAGGGTAAGTAAGAATAATTGTAGCCTGATCATCCACCTCAGGATAAACATCCGGCTTTATAGTCTGAAGAACTGCAGTAATCGTCTCAGGCACTTCGTTTTGCATAATCCATGTCATTATATTAGCACCATAACAACCAAAATCAGTTACAGCACCACCACCATTCAAAACAGGATCGGTGAGCCATTCGATAAACTCAGGTGAGCAGCCAATCTCAACCGGACCCTTATGGCCATCATTAATCCACACCTTGTTGATGTCGCCAATAACATTATTCGCAACAGCCATATCAAAAGCCTTATATAGAGTGGGGTACCAGGTAGTCTCGAAATTAGTCAGCAGATGAATATTATTCTCCCTTGCCAATCTATCCATCCTCTCGGCATGCTCAACACTCACCGCCAACGGCTTCTCCACCATCACATGAATACCTTTTGGGGCACATACCTCAACCGTTTTCAAATGATCATAAATAGAGTTAAAAGCAACCACCCCCTGCGGCTCAGTTTCCTCAATCATACTCTGCAAATCATCATACACCAATTCCATGTCAAAGCCATACCTGCCAGACAGCTCCTGCGCCCTCTTCTTGTTAGGCTCTGCAATACCCACAATTACAATATCAGTCCTGGTTTTATGATTATTCAAAAGACCATGCACATGATCATGCGACAAACCATCAATACCTATTCTTACTTGAGCATTAACCAATTGCAAGCTAAAAAGAGTTATAAACGCAAAAAGTATACTATATATTTTCATATGATTAATTTATTTTTTCTTGTTGGTATATGGAACCTTTTATGACTAAAATAATCATTCCCTTCGGTTGTTTAATGATTATTTTAATCATGTCGGTTTCATATCATTTGATTTATCAATTAAGAATTTCAAAGATAAAGTTTTAATTCTATCAATTGCAATTCAAGATTAAGGGAAGTTAGGGGAAATTAGAGGGGAATTTCCCTTAATTGTCTATTTCCAACTTTCAGGTCTTTCTAGTATATATCCATTTTCAAGTTCTATCTGTTCAGATAATACAGATTCTGCGAATACACTATAGCTTGAGTCAAGTTTTTCATATAAAAAATGACCGCCCTACAATTGGGCGGCCGACCTTTATCTATCCCAATAAAGGGTGTAATAATTCTATATTACACAACTATATAATTATTCTTGATATATCAAATTTGATGTATCATTTCCAGTATGTTTTACAACATTTTATATGAAAATTATTCAACAGTCCCAATCTAATTTTTGTAACCCTCTTTCTCCAAAAAGCTTGTCAACTCTTTAATCCTGTCAGTTTGAATAATATTTACATTATTGTTTATATACCACTCATAAACATTAGGGTTTTCAAGTGAAACATCGTCGTGATTACCCGCATTATGATTATACCACAAAGAATTTACCCAAATACGAATTCCTTTATCCCTCAATGGCTTAAAGTCTATAAGACTATCTTCGTTTTCGCCCACTGTAAATTCAAAACCATAAGGACTGTAGTTTTCTATGAAATCATTAATAAGATCCCATCCTTCACCTCTCTCCAACCTTACAATAGGCATATACACTATTTCATCTTTTATATGGCCGTAGTTGTTATTGAAAGTCTTATACTCAGAATTACCCTTAAAAAGCACTTCATTCAGCATATCATACTTTTCAAGCATCGGATATACCAAACCAATATAGTCAAATCCTTTATCTAAGTTAAGAAATATTTTCCCTTTCGATTCTAACAAAATCTCTTCCAACGTAGGCACTCGCATCTGTGTAGCATGTCCGGCACCATCACGCAAATACAACTCCTTAATCTCGGCAAGCGTATAATCACTTGGCATACCTTTACCAGTAGTTGTGCGATCGATAGTCCTATCGTGCATTAAAATCAATACACTATCTCGTGTCAGTGCAATATCAATTTCAGCCATATCAGCCCCTGCCTCAATAGCCTTTCTAATTGCCCAAACCGAATTCTCAGGCGCCTCTCTCCAGTTGCCCCTATGAGCCACCACCATCACCTTGTCTTGCGGAAACTCATGAAGTGAAAACACTTTCTCGCTCTCAGTTTGAGTGCAACCTAACAGTACAAGCGAAAAAAATATAATTATTGTTCTTATCATTATCATACAAATATATTTCTAGCTACTGACCAATACTATACCCTTCGTTTTGCCAACCTTCTTTATTATTCACATTTTCAATTTCAGTCATTGGCACAGGGTAAAGCTGTCTGTATGGTTCAATACCACTAAATATACTAGCAAACTGCCCCGTTCTCACAATATCAAACCAGCGGTCGGCTTCCAAAGCAAGCTCTAATCTACGTTCTTGGTAAACAGCTTTTCTGAAATCATCTTTTGTTGTATAGTCGCTAATGGTTTTCGCAGGCAATCCAGCATTCATTCTTACAGCATTAAGCGCATCCAAAGCATCAGCGCTTACAGTACTACTCTGCTCATTCAACGCTTCGGCATACATTAACATAACTTCAGCACAACGCATTATGGGGAAGTCGCTACTGGTCTCATTATTAGTGGCAGGAGCATTAAATTTCCCTGGGCGCTGACCACTTCCTGTGGGGCGCAACATTGCTTTTCTGTTGTCACTGTCGCTTTCAAATTGTGATTGTTCCAACGTGATAACATTGCCATTATCGTTGTTTCTGTATCTGTTGTTCTGATGAACAGACTCTCCAACACCACCTTTCAAGTATTGAACTGCAAACAAAATATCCTTACTAGTTTTTAAATTATCCGGAAATGTTTCAGGAGTAGGAACAAGACCTATAGTTTGACCCAATTCTATTGCATCCACCAAAGGACTTAGCTCGGATATTGCATTATCGAATGATTTTTGATATAAATATACCTTAGCCAAAAGAGCTTGTGCCGCATAAGAAGTAGCTCGCCCTCTTTCAGAATCAGGCCATGAAGTAGGCAGTTTCTTTGCATTTGTTAAATCAATAATAATTTGTTCATATATCTTACTTTTATCCTCTCTAAAGTTTTCTCGCGCTTCATCCACTGTTTGTACTTCAGTTATTAAAGGCACATTTCCCCATAAACGAACTAAATTAAAATATGCCAAACCTCTTAAAAATGATGCTTGTCCAACAATGTTGTTTTTTTGTGTCTCAGACATTTGAACGTTATCTACATTTTGCAAAATCAAATTCGTTCTATAAACAACTTTGTAAAGAGACTGCCACGCATTCTGAAAATTAGTGTTTGCAGGAGTTTCAGTAAACACTTCAATCTGATAGTGAATACCACCACTGGCGCCCGAGTTTTCGTTAGCAACATTATCACCCCTAATTTCCATAAGAGTCATAAAAGTTCCGTTGTACTGGTTGCCCGATTGCATTTCGTCATACGCACCAATAATACCACCTTCCAATCCTTCAATATCTTTATAAAATGTTTCCTCAGTTGGAAAATCAATAGGTTTTAAATCTAAGAAATCTTCGCAACTATATAGTAGTATGATTGATAAACTTATTAATATTATTTTTTTCATAATTGTCTAGAATTAAAATTGAATATTTAAACCTAAAGTAACAGTTCTTGCCAAAGGATACATACCATAGTCTTCGCCACTTGTAGTTGCAGATGACCGGTTAGAAACCTCAGGATTATAACCGTTATATTTAGTAAACGTAAAAGGATTTTGAACGGAGGTATAAATACGAAGATTTTCAACATAAAGTCTACTCATCAAACTTTTAGGCAGAGTGTATCCCAATGTTATATTTTTAATTCTCAAGTATGAACCATCCTCTATATGCCATGTAGATGTTGTACCGTTTTGTCCTTTACTTACTCTATTTGCGCGTACATTCATTCCACTTCCCGGTTCAGATTCCGAAACCCATCTATTAAGCGCACCTTTATAGTTGTTCATATTTCCTTCATGATTGTAAAAATATCGTCTCGAAAGATTTAGTATCTCATTACCATAAACGCCTTGAAAAGCCATATTAAAGTCGAGATCTTTCCAACCTAAAGATGTTCCGAAACCATATGTGAAATCCGGAGCATAGTTTCCAACAACTGCACGGTCTGTATCTGAAATATCTAAAATACCATCACCATTTACATCTTTAAACTTAAAGTCACCAGGTTTGCTATCCTGAAAACCATAGTTGGCTGGAGAATCTTGATGGTGTAATGAAGCATCAACTTCAGCTTGATTCATAAATACCCCTTCTACTACTGGCAGATAGTATGATCCAATTGGATCACCAACTTGGGTTATAAAGTAGGCATTACCAACAGATCCCGACTGAATTATAGGTGCGTTGCCCGGACCCAACTCTTTTACTTTATTAATATTACGCGAGATGTTGAAGTATGTTCCCCAAGTAAAATCTCTTCTTGTATAGTTGGTTCCAAAATTAAATTCAATACCCTTATTATTTACTTTCCCAATATTCTCAAGTCGTGTAGCATAACCTGTTGTACGTGGAATAGGAACATTTAATAGTAGATCATAAGTATTACTGTCATATACATCTAAACCTAATGTCAGAAAATTATTGAAAAGAGAAGCATCAAAACCTATGTTAACCTGTGCTGTCTTTTCCCATTTTAATTCAGGGTTTGGCATACTGCTTGGAGCTGCACCAGTTATAACCGATGGAGTAGAACCACCCAATACGTAGCTGTAATAACTAATTTCACCCTGAGCACCATAATTTGGAATTCTGAAGTTTCCTGTTAATCCGTAACTAGCACGAAGTTTCAAATCATCAATAAAAGTCATTTCACTCATAAAATCTTCTTCTGATAATCTCCAACCTACAGATGCAGAAGGAAAAGTACCCCATCTATTGTCACTGCCAAAACGCGATGCACCATCGGCTCTAATTGCTGCAGTAGCCATATACTTTCCTAAATAGCTGTATTGCACACGAGCAAGAGCAGAAAGTAGTGCCCATTCTGATGCACCCGAGTTACCACGTGTTACAGTTCCAGCATTTAATGTTTTAATAGAATTAGATATAAATCCATTTGCAAACATATAATTGTCATCATCTCTCTGAAATTGCATTGTCCAACCTCCTAGGGCAGAGATATCGTGCCCATTGCTGTTTTTTGCATAATTCAAAGTTTGCTCCAAAAGCCAATTATACCTTTGCGATGATCGAGAAGTAGCTTCAGCTTCCGATTCAGGATTTCCTGCAGTATTCGAAACTGGTAAAGTAGAAGGGCGAAATGTTTGTCGTGCATCACTTGAAAAGTCTACACCAAAGTTTACTTTATATGATAAGCTAGGTAAGAACTGAGCTTCCCCAAAAACATTACCAAAAATCCGCGTTGCTTTTCTAATATCCGTTGGTAAAAGAGCCAGCGCAACCGGGTTCCAAACCTGTGTTTGAGAATTCCCTCTTCTTTCAACCCCGTTTACCGTAGTTATTGCATTAGGGCTCCAAGCATTCTGGTCGAAATTAAATGAGCCATCTGCATTATAAACCGGAAAAATAGGAGCACTGTGCAGGGCAGATGATATAATTCCACCTCCAGATGCATTGTAAGCACCGTTTGCATTTACAGCATTATCAACTATATAAGAAGGATTTAATCCCAAGCCAAACTTAAATATACCCTCTGTAACATCAAGGTTAAATCGAGCACTATATCTTTCAAAATCACTACCTAATACAACACCTTCTTGAGTGAGATAATCCAAAGACGTATAATATTTAATATTATCAGATCCGCCCGAAACCGATAAAGTGTGATTTTGTATTCCTGCAGTTCTAAATATTTCATCTTGCCAATCAGTATCAGTAAGTCCTTTTTCTCCATTCAGATAAGGATATATTTCTACCGGCATTACCGTATTGTAGTCGTTATTTGTGTTTTGTAATCTAATTACATTATCATCATTAGCACTATAAGCCAAGGGACTTTGGTTATTGGCAATTCTGCGATTATTAATTGATTCCATTCTATCTGAATAGGAATTATTTCTTGAATCGCGAACCAGCTCCGAGTATTCGTACGCATTAAGCATATCTATTTTTTTTGAAACATTCTGTGCTCCAAAATAACCGTTGTAAGTAACTTTTGCTTTACCTTCACTACCTTTCTTGGTTGTAATTAAAACTACCCCGTTAGAACCCCTCGATCCATAAATAGCAGAGGATGAAGCATCTTTTAGAACTTCTATAGATTCTACATCATTCATATTAAAAGAATTCAAATCTTCTTTAGCTAACGGCACGCCATCAACCACATATAGCGGACTTGTTCCGGCAGTTATAGTACCGGTACCACGTACTTTAATTTGTAGGTTCGAACCTGGTTCTCCCGAATTCTGAGAGACTTGTACACCTGGCATTCTACCAACCATTGCTTCTGCAAGAGAAGTAACTGGTTTGTCTTGCAAATCGCTGCTTCTTAAACTTGCAATAGCTGTTGTAACATCTCTTCTTCTTTGCACACCATACCCCACCACCACAACTTCATCAAGCATCTCAGTGTCTTCCTGCAAAACAATATTTGCAAGTTGCGTACTTTTAGCTGATAGTTCCAACGGTCTGTATCCCACATAAGAAATTGAGATTACAGCATCTTGTGGTACATCAATAAGAGAGTAATTACCATCGTAGTCTGTAACTGTGCCCTTAGTTGCATCACCCTTCACCATCACGGTAGCCCCAATTACCGGTTCACCGGCAGCATCAGCAATATTTCCCTCTATATTGCGCCTCGGAGCAGCTTGTTGCACCTCTCTCTTCAATACAACCTGATTACCCGAGATCTCATAGCTAATATTCTTATCGCTAAAAAGACTTGTTAGCAGAGTTGCAATATTTTCTTCATTACTCTGCAAAGTAACTCTTTGTTGCAATGGCACCGAATTGTCGAATACAAAACGGTAGTCAGACTGCAACTCAATAGACTTAATAGCCTCAGATAGAGTCACATTGTTTAAGTTCAGTTGTATTGCCGAATTATTCTGTGCATTTGCAGTCACCACACATAACGATAGTGACAGGCTGAATAGCACATTAAACAGCATTTTTTTCAAATTCATATTAAATTCATTTAAAGTTTAAAGTTTGTTTTTTAATTATCTCTCTTTTCTATTATTTTTTATCTCTTCTATTATTGTATTCCATTAATTTTAACATGCTTTTCATCAACAGTATAAGATATAGGAACTATTTTACTCATTATATTCAACATCTCTTCAAGCGATTCATTTTTGATAGTCATCCAATATCGTCTATCGCTATCAATGTTGGTATAGTCAATTGTCATCCCATATCGTTTTTCGAGTTTCAATATAATTTCATCAAAAGTCGCATTCTCAAATTTAAGTTCATCAAGCAACCAAATATCATAGTTGTAATTTGTAATCTTATCCACACTGCAATAGAGTGCACCATTTCTCTTTTCAATAATTGCCATCTCCATATTGCTTAAAACTGCAAGACTGGCATTATTTCTCCTGTCTTTAAGTTGCACGCTACCATTATTAAGGGCCACTTCAATTGCATCCATATCACTTTTCACATTAAACGAAGTGCCAAGAACAGTAAGCAAAACCTCATCCTCAATATTCAGGATAAAAGGCATCTCACGGTTTTCAGTTACATCAAAATAAACCTCACCAGTCATAGATATATCTCTGTTATCAACTGCAAACAAGTTAGAGTAGGAGATAGAGGCACCAGCATTTAGCCATACCTCGGTACCATCAGGCAATATAGCTTTAGATTTCTGCCCTTCAGGAGCTAAAATAGTTGTATAGGTATCAGAAAGTCCGTCGTTATTAAAAACAAATGCAGATAAGGCATATCCTGCAGTTAAAAATACCACTGCCACTATTGCCGCAACAGCTATAAACTGCTTTAGAGAATAAGTTACAGCCGGTTTATTAAAAGATATCCTCTGAGCAATCTCATTCCATACCTTTTCTTTGTTCGGTATAATAAATTTTGTACTTTCTATTTCAGTAAAATGTTTTTCGTTCTTTAGTGAATTATAGACAAATTCATTTTCCGCCGATAAGTTTCGCCACAATTCCACCTTTTCTTTTTCAGATTCAGAAGCAGTTTCATTTAGCACTTTATCAATTAATTCGTACGGTATTTCCATATTGTCATATAATAACTTTATCCTTATATCCTTTTAGACACAAGAAAAAGAAATACCCCTAAAAAAAATAAATAATTTAGAAAGAAATTTTATTTAGAAATAAATAGTACCGATATTAAAGTGGTTAGAGCACTGTTTTTAGAAACATACTCTCTTATTTTTTTATAGGCAATGCCCATTTGGTTTTCCACTGTCTTCACCGAAATATTTTTAGTATTAGCAATCTGCCTATAAGTATTGTTTTCCACTTTACTCATCTTAAATACCTCTTTGCACTTTTCAGGCAATGACTCAATAGCCTCATTAGTCAGTAAGTATAACTCTTCATTAAATGAGTTTTCATTATCGTCAGATATGCTCAAGTTGTTATGATGCTCCTCTAAAAGAGTTTCAAACTTCTTGCTATTTCTAAAAAGGTTAAACATTTTGTTTCTTGCAGCAGTAAAAAGATATGTTTTTATGTGCGATATACTCACGCTATCTCTATTTTCCCATAAGCTCACAAACACATCCTGCACAATATCCTCAATCAATTCCACATCAGAGGTGTAGTAGTTAAGAGACTTGCATAGATCATTAAAATACAAATCATACAAATAACGAAACGACTGTTTGTCTATTTTTATTTGATTCATTTGTTTTGAAAATTCAATTTTGAGTACTGCAAATTTAAGGGGTTAATTTATGAATACAAACATTATAGAAAAACTTAATTAAAATGTAACTAATTCAAGCATTTACGATTTAAGTATTACCAAAAACAAAACGCCCGGATTTCTCCGGACGTCTGAGCAAAATTTCTAAGAATTAGAACAACAATTAATAACCTTAAACTTACCTTTAAATTTATTTCATCCTTAACATTAATATAAACCTTAATCTCAATTCGAATAATAGGGTAAACTCTTAAATGTATAAGTATCATCCCAACCAGCATTTTGCTCTAATACCCCTTCGGAGAGGGTGATTTGCGAATCGGGAATCTTCCAGAAGCCGCCACCCGTAGCACTATATCTTTGCATGTAATCAAAAGATCCAAATGTATATTTCGATGCAACGCCTCTGTTTGTGATATTCAATCCCTGTTGGTTCTCAACAATCTTCTGCACATCGCCCCATCTGCGGAGGTCGTTCCAGCGCAAAGCCTCAAAACAAAGTTCATACCTGCGCTCTTTCTTAATCGCTTCCAAAGAATAAGCAACTGGCGGAAGGTCGGCACGCTCTCTAACCCTGTTCAAATAAGTATTAGTTTGCGATAGCTCAGAGTGCATCAGGTAAACATCGGCAAGACGAATAAGAATCAAATCATTATTCAATCCACCCTGGCGATTGTTTGGTCCACCATAAAAATATCCAAAAGTCTGAATCATGTTCGATCCCTCATAAGCACTCACTCCCAAATATTTCTTAGCCCATAAGCGAGTTTTCTCCACCTCTTTAGTCTTATCACCTGCATAATTAGGAATCTCATCCCCCTCATTTAAAATGGAACCAACCCTACGATAATCACCTGCATAATCAGGATCCTCAGCCCAATCGTTCCACAAATTAGTATTCACCGGACCGTTAGAGTAACCCTGCGCAGCAAACGGAAAGCTAGTAGCACTTGTCAAACGCATATTATAATACTCAATAATTCTATTGAAATAACCATTCACGCCCGAGTTTGCAAACTTCATTGCAAAAAGCGTCTCCTTGCTGTTATCTCCTTCCCACACCAGGCCATTATCACTAACATACTCATAATCCTTACCAGTATATATATTCGTATATGGCCACAAATTACGCTGGTCGCTAACCAAAGAGTGCCCGCTGTTGGCAATACAGTCCTCAAGATACGATATCACTTGCTGTTTGGTTATTTCACCCCCACCTGCAATTGGCAAAGATGTTTTATTATAAAACCCTGTGTAAAACAAAAATGCACGAGCCATAAGAGCCTCAGCCGCCCATTTCGATGCATGGCCGTTGCCATACTGCGGAAATGGATCCGAAGGAAACAATGAAATTGCCTGCTCCAGGTCATACCCAATCTGAGCATACACCTCATCGGCACTGTTTTTAGGAATATTTTCAGGCGTAGTAGACAATTTTAGCGGCACCTGTCCAAATACCTGAATCAGATCCAGATAAAAATAAGCCCTCAAAAAATGAGTCTCGGCAAGCAATCTCTGTTTCACCTTATCGTCGTTCCACACCTCAATGTTATCAAGAGTCTCAAGAGCATTGTTAGCTCTAAAAATACCAGCGTAGCGAGTTTGCCACAAGTTCTCAAAAGCACTTATTTTGCTATTAAGAAGGCGGTCCAACGATTGTGCACCAACATTACTGGTGCTTCCCCCTCCCAATCGGTCGTCACTTGCAATATCAAAAACCATAAAAGGATGCTCCTCTGGGTCAGTTATCAAATCATTCATTGCCATGTATATACCCGTAATCATCTGTTCCGCTTCATCTTGCGTAGTTGGGAAATTAGAAGTATTCTTCTTTGTGAAACTTTCAGTATCCAGAAAACTCTCACAGCCGGCAAAAGCTAATAGTAATAGTGTCGCTGCTATTATTTGTATATATATATTTCTCATTATCTGTTCCTCCTAATTAAAATGTAAGATTCATACCAACCATAAGTGTGCGTGAGCTAGGATAGTAGCCGTTGTCAATTCCCGATGCCCAGTTGGTATCGGCACTAAAGCCAATCTCCGGATCCATCCCCGAATAGCCCGAGATAGTAAATAAGTTCTGTGCTGTCACATAAAGCCTTAATCGTGATACAGGCAAATTTCTGAAACCCTTCTTAAAATCATAACCAAGGGTGATGTTAGACATCTTCACATAATCGGCATCCTCCAGATATATATCCGAAATATCAATATGATTCACGTTCTTGCCATATGCAAAAGCAGGGTATTTGTTGGTCGATCCCTCACCATCCCAGTAACGAGTTACATCCTTATTGGTATAATTATCGTTGGGTGTATCAGAAAACGATCTGTAAGATCTCAAAATCTGCATACCAAAAGCACCATAAGCAGTAAGCGATAAATCAAAACCCTTATATGCCACATTGAGGTTAAAACTACCTGTAAAATCGGGGTGCGGATTGCCAATCATCGTTTTATCTTCCGCATTAATCTCACCATCACCATTAGTATCAGAGAAAATCAAATCACCCGGCTTTGGTGTATCCTGTCGCACAGCATTACCATCGCCCAGCCAACTGTCAATCTCACCCTGATTCTGAAACACCCCAAGCGTCTTATAACCCCAGAAATAACCCATTGGGTAACCCACCTCAACGCGGAACGATTCAGTAGTGTTTTCAGCAATAACCGCTTCCGGACCATGAATAATACCTTCACTATTGGCAAGTCTAATCACCTCATTGGCGTTGTGAGCCATGTTAAGCGAAGCCCCGTAAGTAAAATCATTGCCAATTTTATCATTCCAGGTAAGAGCAAGTTCCACACCCTTATTCTGCACGTCACCACCATTAATAAACGGCGCACCTGCACCATAAATTAGCAATGTTGGCGCCACCACCAGCCAGTCTTTAGTAGTCTTAGTATACCAGTCGAAATTAACTCCCAACTTCGATTTCAAAAAGCGAGCATCAAAACCTAAGTCCAACTGCTCCGAAGTCTCCCAGGTTACATCTTTGTTTGCAAGCAAATCGGGATAACCTCCAGTAGAAGGAGTGGCCTTATCATTAAAATAATAAGCATTAGTATTAAAAGCGATAGTTGCCAGGTACTGAAAATTATCAATGTTAGCATTACCGTTTTGTCCCCAGCTACCACGCAACTTCAAAAAGTCCAGCCAGTTATCATTGCCCCTCATCCACTCTTCCGAAGTAACAATCCATCCAGCAGAAACAGAAGGAAAATAACCCCATCTGTTTCCTCTGGCAAAGTTAGATGAACCATCTGCACGCATAATAAGCGAAGCCAAATATTTCTCACCATAATTATAATTAATGCGACCAAAGAATGAAGCCAAACTGCCGTCGGAGTTCGGTCCACCACCCATTTCAGAGTTAGTAGTGTCAAGTCCCTGCGTATTGTCAATATAAGCATGATCAAACGATCCGGGGAATAACGCATATGAGTTCTTCGCCGATAAATCTTCACCAAATCCCCATTTCTCAACAGACTGTCCAACAAGTGCATTGAAGTTATGAGCAGCCAAATTAAAATCGTAGTTCACCGTATTCTCAAGTGTCCACTGTGAGCTCCACGATTGCGACTGGCTAATGTCGTCCGTCGGATTGGCTGTTTTAGAAGATAGTATATATTCCGCTACATAGCTGCGCGATGAGTTCTGAGAAAACTGATAACCCACGCTACTCCTGAATGTAAGGTTGGCAAGCGGTGCAATCTCAAGATAAGCATTTGACTGCAACAATCGCGAAATAGAATTTCTGTTGTTACGGGTATAATCAAGTTGTGCAAGCGGGTTGTTTATCGACTGATCAAACATCCATCCATTCTCCTGCATATCCTTGTAAATATAATAATCGCCATTAGCATTATATGCCGGTAGCAGTGGGGTCATCTTCAACAAGTTGCGCACGTTGTTGCTATACATCCTGCCAATCTGCACACCCTTTCTGTCGTAGTTAGAATAAACCACATTCTCACCAAACTTTACAATATCTCTGCCATCCTTTTTCCATAAAGAATGCTGAGAATTTATACGAGCTGTATACCTGTTGTACTTAGGAGTTGCAGGAAAACCAATAGTTCCCACCTGCTTTAAATATGAAAAACCCATTGCAAACTTCGAGTAATCCGATCCACCCGTAAGATTAATAGAATGATTAGAAACGGGAGCATTTTTTACGGTCGATTCCTCCAGCCAGTTTGTGCCGTTCCATGAACCATTATTAATGGCGGTTAACAAGTCTGCTGGCAGTTCCTTAGTCCAGTCATACAATAAACCACCCGTGGGGTCCTGCGTTAGAAATGCCGCATTAACCATAGTCATATACTCTTTGGCATTTGCCGGACGCACACCATTTGTTATAGCGTTTTGCACACCATAATAACCATCGTACGAAACCTGTGTCTTTCCTGCTTTACCCTGTTTTGTGGTAACCAGCAACACACCATTGGCGGCACGAGCACCATATATAGCTGCAGAAGCCGCATCCTTCAAAATATCTATCGATTCAATATCACTAGGGTTAAGAGCATTAATAGAGCCACCCGGAACACCGTCAATAACGTACAAGGGACTGTTGCTTGATGTGGTACCCAACCCTCGAATGTTAATTCTGTAATTCTCACCCACCTGTCCCGAGCTTTGCGTAATGTACACACCCGGGCTCTGGCTTTGCAGTGCACCCAGCACACTGGTGGTATTTAATTTCTCAATATCATCACCCTTCACCTGAATGGTGGCGCCGGTAACCAGTTTCTTTTGCTGTACACCATATCCCACAACCACCAGTTCATTTAGCCATACATCATCTTCCACAAGCGTGACATTATATTGAGTTCTGTTACCTTCAACATTAACAAGTTGAGTGTTAAACCCAATAAACGAAAATTCAAGTACTGAGTTTTCACTAACTGTAAGGCTAAACTGTCCATCAATATCGGTGGACGTACCGTTAAAAGTACCCTTTTCAATAATAGAAACACCTGCCAGCGGTTCGTTAGCATCCGACACCACCCCTCTCACTGTAATAGTAGCCTGCGCCAAAGCACCCGTGGTAAACACTGATATTAGGAGGCAACCAACAAAAAGTCTGCGTAATTTCACTCTCATAATTTTACATTGTTTTTGATATTAGTTCACTTGAGAATTACACAAAGTAAAAAAATAAGTTAATGCGATAATGATAATATCCTTTATAAAAATGAAAATATATTGGAAAAAAATAATTTTGTCATATATTTTCATTTCTTTGCGTGTTCTTTCTATATCCTTCTTGGCTAATTATACTATTTTTGTTGCATAGCCAAATATGTGTAACATGAATTATTTCCTCGCTTCTATACTATCTCTGTTTATGCTTTCCTCCATGTCGGGAGTAAACGAAAGCCTGTCTCATAATTCAGTTTGGGTTATGTTGCAGGACAGTCGCGGTGTAATGTGGTTTGGCACAAAAGAAGGTTTAAATTGTTATAACGGATATGATAATACTGTTTATAAATACGACCCATCCGATTCACATTCATTAGGAAATAGTTTTATTAGGGCCCTGTATGAAGTCACTCCCGGCGAAGAACTTTGGGTAGGCACAGACGAAGGATTATATATATGCGATATACCAAATGGGGAGTTCACCAGATTCAATGTCTCCACTCCCGATGGAACAATCATCAACGGTACTGTCAACGCTATCACCAAAATTCATGATGATCTTTGGATATCTGAAATTGATAAGGGCTTCTACCGCTACAACCTTTCCAATGGCGATTTAAAATTTTATCCAACCGGCAAATTCCACTGGAGCATTGCCACAGATAATTATGGAAGTATATGGGTTGCATCATTTGAAGGGGGTGTGTACAGATACAACAGGCAGACAAACAGCTTCCTGTTTTCAGCTATTAATAATGAAGGAGTTGTAAACTCCGATTATGACACCCGTTCTTTTTTTTATGATGCTATAAATGATTGCATGTGGATTGGCACATTTATAAAGGGAATTGTAAGATATGATTTCAAAACTCACAAATGGAGTGAGTATCAAATCAATGATGGCAGCGATCTCCTCTACGAAATTAATTCCATTACAATGTACTCATCAAATGAGTTGGCATTGGGTACAGAAAAAGGACTCTACTCATTTAATACCATCTCTCACAAATTCGAAAAACAAGCCAATATTCAGTCCATCTTTTCACTCATACACGATAGAGAAGGTGGTATTTGGGCAGGTACATATTACGACGGAGTACAATATTTGAGTCCCGGATACAAAGCAATCATTCAGCACACTATCCCCGATACGCAGGGAAGGGTGGTTTCTGCTTTTGTTACAGATCAAAACGATAAAAACAAGATATGGATCAGTGCCCGTGACGTACTGGGAGGATTAACAAGATACGATAAGCTAACTGGTGATTATGTAGAGTTTGATAATCTTATGCCCTATCATAACATCCGCAGTCTCTCATATTTCGACAATGCTTTATGGGTGGGAACATATTCCAATGGCATGATAAAGATTGGAGATAATGGCAGAACTCAACATTTTAGTCGTACCGAAGGCAACTTCACAACACTTTCTCATAATTCTGTTTATTCCATATTTCAGGCATCAGACAAAACAATTTACGTTGGTACAATAATGGGTCTCGATATATACGATCCTGTTAATAATGTATTTACCAATGTTCCCGAAATTCGTAATACCCGCGTGCATAGTATCATAGAAGATCATTTGGGACTAATATGGGTTGCCACTTACCAGCAAGGACTTTATTGTTATAACCCTGCCACTGACACATGGGTTTCATATCGTCATAATCACGAAAAAGGATCACTGCCCAGCGACCGTCTTATATGTTTGTACGGCGACAAGCAACAGCGTCTATTCATAGGAACCGAGGGCGCCGGGATGTGTCGCTTCAATTATCAAACACAAACATTTGAACCTATTTCCGATCAAATATCAATTTCAACGGGAATCATCTGCTCAATAGTTGGTGATGAACAAGGTAATTTATGGATAAGCAAGAGTAATTCCATCAACAAAATCGATATCGAAAATGGTAAAATTCAGGTTCTCGAAGAGAGCATTGGCATGAAGGGAAACTACTATACATATAACAGCTCGTATATAGATGGAGACGGATTGCTATATTTTGGTTATACGGGCGGATATGTAACCATCAACACTAGTTTGCTCACAACCCTCAAAGTGCCACCTCGTTTAATGTTAACAGGTGTGAGGAATTACGAGAATCTAACCGAATACGACTACACAAAGCCTATCACCATCGGTCCATATAACCCCTCCATAAACTTCAATTTTGTAGCATTGAGCTATAAATTTCCCGCGCATAATAGTTACACGTACTACCTTGAGGGTCATGAAGAAGAATGGTTGCACACAACAACAAACCGCTCAGCTTCATATATCAACCTGCCACCCGGAAAATACCGTTTTCATCTAAAAGCCGCAAACAGCGATGGGGTGTGGGCCGACGAATCGGAATGGATTTCACTTCCGCTTACCGTTAAAAAGGTGATATGGCAGCGCAACTTTATGATAATTCTATATATAGCTTTTCTATTATTGCTTATATACTTCACAATATATCTATCTCGCAAAAAAGAGGGTAAGAAGCTCGAAGACAAAATGACTCACTATCAAATAGAGAAAGATAAAGAACTCTATAAGCGACAGATACAGTTTTTCACCAATATCATTCATGAGATACGTACACCGCTTAGTTTAATTAAGGCACCGCTCGAAAGTATCATACAAACTAGCACCGCCAATGAAGAAACAAGCGAAAATCTTCAGGTGATGGATCGCAACGTAGAAAGATTGCATACGCTGGCCGATCAACTACTCGACTTCAGAAAAATAGAGCAAAACACCATCGTCTTCAACTTCAAACCTCACGATTTAAGAGAAATAGTTCAGCGTGTATCTTACCGATTTAAAGCCGCTTGTCGTCTCAAATCCATCGATTATGAGGAGTCTCTGCCCGAGGAACCCCTAATTTGTAGTGTCGACTCAGAAGCAATCAATAAAATTCTCAGCAACCTCCTTTCTAATGCATTAAAGTATGCCGTATCAAAAATTAAAGTGCAATTAACTCGTACCGATAAAAATATATCTCTGGAAGTAATTAACGATGGCAGTCATATTCCCGAGAAGTATTGGGAAAGCATATTTCAGCCCTTCTTTCAGGTCAACGAAGATAAAGACATCTTTCGCAAAGAGGGTAGTGGCATCGGGCTGGCACTCGTAAAATCACTTGTCGAGAATCACACCGGAAAAATTAAGGTATATAGCGAACCCAATTATACAATATTCACGGTCACAATACCATACGTAAAATCGTCGCCCAACCTATCCTCGCTCACCGACGATCTACTGGATGAAGACATAATCCTCTCAGAAGAATTTGATTATCAAGATCAGGACGACAAAAAGGAGTTTGTGAATACACTACTTATAGTAGAAGATAATTTAGAGATGCTCAACTTCCTGAAGAATAATTTCGCGCGTCTCTACAATGTACTCACCGCCAAAAACGGCAACGAGGCACTAGCCCGTTTAGAAGAAAACACCATTATAGACGTAATCATCACCGATATATTAATGCCCGAGATGGATGGCGTGGAGCTATGCAAGGCAATCAGGTCGATGACCATGTTCTGCCACATACCCATCATTTTGCTTACTGCACAAACCGATATACGCTCAAAAACCGAAGGACTCGATTACGGTGCCGATGTTTTTATCGAGAAACCCTTCTCTCTAGAGTTTCTAAAAGCACAAGTTGCAAGCATCATAAAAAACCGCAACCAGCTAAAAGAGGTATTCACCACATCACCGTTTATACCGCCACAAAGCATTGCACACAACACATACGATATTGAGTTTCTAACCAATATCAATAAAATAATTATGAACAACCTGTCGGAGTCGGGCAACATTATAGAAACCCTGGCAAACGAAATGGCTATAAGTCGCTCAAGCCTTCACAAGAAAATAAAATCCATCTCCGGCATGACGCCCAACGACTATATACAGCTCATCCGCCTCAAAAGAGCAGCCGAACTACTTAGTGGCAACGAATATCAAATCAGTGAAATTGCATATCTGGTAGGATTCAACAGTCCCTCATACTTTTCCAAATGCTTCTATAATCAATTTGGAATGCTGCCGAGGGATTTTGTGATGAAGACGAAGGTTGAGAGTTGATGGGAGTATTTCCATTCCTCCATTATATTAATTATACAGTGGAACAAATAAGTGATCGAGGGAATCTTTTTTAATTTTAATAATTCTGAACCCCGATTTTGCTTCCCCCAATGGTCTTCATTAAGTAATACGATGAAATATAAGATATGCGATATTCTTTTTCAATTCGACTATCTTAACGAGCCAGCTTTATTTTATAAATGTAAAATATTATATAATGAGGGAAAAAAGGAATCGCAAAAAACATTTATGATAGTTTTTGCATAGAGTACCAAAACTCATTGGGCTTACCATATGCCATATCATTTATGAATGTATGTAAAATGAAGCCGGAGTTTTAGAATGCTTTTTGAGTAGTTGCCACTATCCAACCTTTGGTGATACCTCATATGCACATGGCCGTGAGATGAGCTATTTACGCGCATCTGTTTACACAACCGTTGTACATAAGAGAGTAGGTACTTCCGTACGTTGTGTAAGAGACAACTACTGATATAATTTATTAGTTCATGAATGAAATGAACGATATTTAGCAAACTTCTTTTTTAGATTATCAAAAATTAGATGTTTTAGTGAAGTTTGTGAAGTTTGTGAAGTTTGTTATTCAAACTTATTTTTTTAAACCAGAAAAAAGTAATTTTTGTGAATCATGAATTGAGGTTGATTATGTGAATTACGTGAACAATATAGGTTTTTATAGATGTAAAAATAAATATTAATACATTATTGTTAATAAAAATTAGCTATATAATTAAATTAAAAAGTTTTGATTATATTCTTCACAAACTTCACAAACTTCACCGATGCTCTATAACCCTTATGTCTGCAATGTTTCAAAATAGACCTAGGTAAAAATATCAATAAAATTGGTGTATTTTAGTGCACAGACTTCACTTTTTCTTCACCTCAAATGTTAATTGTAACCAGTTGCTCCCTTATAATAGTATGTTATATTATTCAAATTATATATTAAAAAAATTATTGTTTGATTTCTCGTTCACTTCATTCACCTTATTCATCCAACAAATGTAAAATAAACAATAAATAGTTTAAAATACTACGCTAAGCTCTCTTTAATTAACTATTGATACTTTTTAAATTCACTGTAAAAAAAAATAGAAAGTTTAGAAAATATGCTTCATATGCTTCATATGGTTCATATGGCTTCAAAATCATACATTCTCCGTCCTTCGCTCGGATCCTCCTCGAAAATTTCAATGAGAATCCAGCCAAAGTCCAGCCCATCTCGTCACTTAAAAGCATGGCAGTTCTCATAATTTTTACTATATTGTGCTTATTATAAAATATTGATATCATGGAAGAAATTGATTTAAATAAACTAAGCCGTTCAGGCAAAATAGGACCAGTTGTAGTATATACAACCAAGTATGGAACGGAAGTTTTACGAAAACACGTAATACCAAAAGACCCAAAATCTCCAAAGCAGCTTGCATATCGAATGAAGTTTACACTTGTGAGCAGCAGCATCTCACCATTTAGCAAGATTATCAAAGATGGATACAATCAAAAGCGTGGTGCATACAGAGCTGTCATTTCAAATGCATTAAGAGAGGCAATTGAGAGTGAATATCCCAACTTTCGTTTCAATTACAGCAAAATTCAGCTCACAGAGGGTAAGTTAAAACTACCTTCAAAAATTGAGGCTTCTATACAAAATAATTCATTGATAATCACGTGGAATCCTCAAACTAAGGGGCAACCAGCACTAAATCGGTCAGACGACAAAGTAAATATTATATGTTTAGATGAAAGCACAAATGAAGTGTTTGTAAAGTATAACGCGGCTAAAAGAGGTGATGGGGAAGTTAATATTGATATTTATAATTTCTTGAAAAGAGATGGTGAGTCACAAACAATAAATTCCGAGAAGTTGCATTTCTGGTTGTATCTGAGCTCTAAATATGGAGAGGATAATTCGGGGAGTGGGTATGTGGATAGAATAAGTTGATCATAGAAACAATTCCCTCTCCTTCACCGTTATAACCATATCACACATTTAAAAATCACAAGCAAATGAAAAAGTTCGAAGGAAAAACAATAGTTATCACCGGAGCAGCAGCAGGCTTAGGATATGCAGCAGCAGAGAATCTAGCATCGCAGGGAGCAAACTTATCATTGATAGATTATAATGAAGAAACACTGAAAGAAGCCGAGCAACAATTATTACAAAAGTATTCCGGAATAAAGGTTTTGGCTATTGTAGCCGATGTATCAGATGAGGCGGCTGTAAAAAATTACGTAGATCAAACCGTAAAGGAATTTGGCACCATAGATGGGTTTTACAACAATGCCGGTATCGAAGGAAAGCAAACCCCGCTGATAGAATATGACACAAATATATTCAAAAAAGTAATCGATATTAATCTCCTTGGCGTATTTTACGGAATGAAATACATAATACCGGTAATGATCAAAAATGGAGGAGGAAAAATTGTTAATGTATCGTCGGTAGGCGGATTAAGAGGAGTGTTGAATCAAGCGGCCTATGTAGCCACCAAACATGCCGTGGCTGGATTAACCAAACAGGCGGCGCTTGAATACGGTTCGGATGGCATATTAACCAACGCCATTGCACCCGGCGCCATTATGACACCCATGGTGGAAGAGGCCTTCAGACAAGTGAATCCAGATAACCCCGAAGCGGCCGAAAAAGAATATGCAAGCCGTAATCCCGTCAAACGATTGGGAACTCCAGCAGAAGTTGCTAGTGTAGTAAGTTTCTTGCTGAGTGATGATAATGGTTACCTCAATGGTCAGGTTATCGCAATTGATGGTGGGGAGGCTAATTTTTATGGGAATGAAAAGAAGTAACCTTTGTTGCCATATGAAATGAAAGATATGTATAGTTTGGCAAAAGAAGTAGTGGCGCGATCGGTAACAGTGCCGGGTGTTCAAATGATTCTTAATAATGATAAATGGCTTTTTTCACCTGCATACGATTTACTAAATGTAATTTCTTTTTTGTCAGATGATTATAAAAAAGATTACTCAGATACCATAAAAGAACATGTTTCTCGCTTTAAATACTAGTTCTTAGCCTCAATCTGATGGAGATTCGTGTTTATACAAACACATTGCAGGCAATTGCGGTGGGTTATCTCATTGCTGCAATGATGATACTCCATATTTCTAAACGTTGGCAAATTATAATAACACTTTTACTATTGATAAGCTCTATCTTTGTGAACTGATAACATCAAAAATTAGTGTTATTGGTTCACGAATGAAAGGAGTAGAATGCCAAGCCAGGTTATAATCCCCTTGAGTTTGCCAACCTCCTTTACACTCCATCTTATATCTCTTTAGAGTATGTATTACAACAGGCTGGAGTTGTTTTTCAGTATGATTCGCGCTATACAAGTGTGAGTTATCTTAGCCGGGAGGTAGAGGTTGATGGCAATACTTTCAGTTATCGCAGAATCAAAGAGGATATAATAATAAATATAATAGGTATTATTCGTAAGGATAATATTAATATAGCTACACCAGAAAGAGCATCTCTGGACGTATTGTATCTCTATAAAGATTATTATTTCGATAATCTTAACCCACTCAACAAGCTTCTAATCTCACAGATTCTTCCGGTTTATCAATCGGCAGCATTAGAAAAACGAGTATTTAAAATTCTTGAAAATGGTTGATATTAACAAACATAGGTTTTAAAGGTGGTACCGCATTAACGTTCTTTTATGACCTTCCTAGGTTCTCGGTCGATTTAGACTTCAATCTACTTAATAGTAGCAAAGAGGATATGGTATATGAGAAAGTTCGTAAAATCATTCTTAAACATGGATCTATTCATGATGAGGCTAAGAAATTTTATGGAATTATTTGTGTGCTCGATTATGGTATGAGAGAACGCAAGCTCAAAGTAGAGATTTCTAATAGGAATTATGATGACAAATATGAGATAAAAAACCTGCTTGGAGTTAATATGCAGGTAATGGTTGCCCCCGACATGTTTGCTCACAAACTATGTGCCGTGCTCGATCGTTCATCTATATCCAACAGAGATATTTTCGATTGCTGGTTCTTTATGAATAATAAAACTCCTGTGAATAAATCGATCATAGAAACACGTATGGAAATGCCTTTTACCCATTATCTTCAAAAATGTATCGATGCCTTGGAAGCGATGAGCGACAAAGGTATGCTTAATGGCCTTGGTGAGTACGTTACTTAAGTTTTATAAGCAGTTTCCCATTTTTTAAACCTTTGCCAATTTCATGATTCTATTTCTAATACTGAATTTGAGCTATAAATTGAGAGTGTTTGTAAAGATATGAGGAATGTTTTCCCTTAGATCTTTATCAGAAAAGAAAGAAAATGTTAAACCTTACTGATAAAAATACAATACTTCCAAATCACCTGCAAATTCCAAGAACAACAAAATTTACTCCATTAGTAAAGATATAAAGTGCAATTTCATATAAGAGATTATCTTGGTAGTATAATATTTTGTTGTTAACTTTACGTACTGAAGATAAGATAGTATAAATGTATTAAAGCTTGTGATTATGAAATATAAAATAGAAGAAGATAAGAGACAGGTTGCTCGTAGTTTCTTCCTTAAATCAATAGAAGACAAGCGAGCAATTAATAAATGTATAAGAGAAGGAGGTAATTTAAATAAAGTTATAGATGAGCGAAAAGTTAAATTTTCCGCTCCCATATGATTATTCCAAGGATGAACTTAATGTATATATTTTATTGAAATAAATTATTTTGAAACATCAAAAGCTTATTCATTTAGTTTCGAGAAAGAGAAAGAGGGAGGCAGAAAAACACACGACATAAGAGTTGCAGCTACTATTATAAGTATTATCAAAGATTTTTTTATAAAAAACTCAGACTCTTTGATATATACATGTGATAATACAGATAATAGGCACCAATCAAGAAAAAAATATATTCAGTTATCTCATTGCTGCAATGATGTTACTTCATATTTCTAAGCGTTGGCAAATTATTATAACACTCTTACTATTGATAAGCTATTGGGCTTTGCTCACATTCGCGGGCGACTTTACAGCAGATGGCAATTTTGCAGAAAGAATAGATCGTGCCAACTCGCTGTTATGGGGATTAGAAAGATACGTGGGCGATTATTACGGAGCTATACTTACCCTTGCCAATTTCATGATACTTTTTTTGATTTTGAATTTGATGTATAGGATGAGGGTTTTTGTGAAGA
The DNA here is from genome assembly GCA_015478775.1 of Fermentimonas sp. Lineage (GTDB taxonomy): Bacteria > Bacteroidota > Bacteroidia > Bacteroidales > Dysgonomonadaceae > Proteiniphilum. Next base: position 332,953 of record JADMKP010000008.1, read on the forward strand.
TATGAGGTGATATTTGCAATCTCAACATAATCACTTTATTTTGTATTCTTAATCACATATTTTAAGCTTGGTGCAACTAATTTAAATGGTAGGTTGTGAATACAATATTATTTCTGATAATCGCTCTCGTAACTGTTCTAATATTTGTTGTAGTATATAAACAGTTAGAAGGAAAGAAGAGGTATACTAATGCTCTTTACTTGCAAAGCTTAGGGCGGATAGCTATATTTTTCGAATTGGTAAATTCATTTAGCGATTATGTAACCTGGGTGGAGCGTGACATAATTAAAGCTGAATTTTCGGATATTGGTAAATTCTTCAGAAACAAAACTAATTATTATAAGAAAGAGCCTATTGTTGGGAGGTTCAATGAGGTTTTCCATGATTTTGATGCCTATATTGCTCGATATAACCAAAACTACGTAAAGGCGCAAAAAATTAAGCTAAAAGAGTATTTTGATAATGTAGAGTGCAAGATGCTTGACGACCAACAGCGTACTGCACTAATTACAGACGAATACTCAAATTTAATACTAGCAGGTGCTGGTTCGGGTAAAACGCTTACTATACTTGGTAAGGTTAAATATTTAATTGAGCAGAAAGGTGTAGACCCTAAGAATATATTACTTCTGTCGTTTACTAAGAAAACCGTAGAGGAGTTGAATGAAAGGTTGCAAAACATTGAGCTTGGTACAAAAGCAACTACATTTCATAAGCTTGGTTACGATATAATCAAGAAGCATCATCAATATATTCCGGTACTTACAAATGATAATACTTTAAAATTAGTAATAGAGGAATATCTGAAGAAAGATATATTCAATAACCCAACTGCGCTGCAGTCTTATATAGAATATATTGCTTGCTACATGAATATTCCTGAAAAGGATGAGAATTTAGGCTCGTTGGGAGAAAAGCTAGACCTGGAAAAAGGTATCGACATGCAAACATTAAAGTCGAAATGCGAACCTTTGAATATTGTGGCAAAAGCTAATCTCGACACAATGAAGGGCGAAAAAGTAAAAAGTGTTGAGGAGCTTATGATTGCCAATTTTTTATATCTCAATGGAGTTGAATATGAATATGAGAAAACCTATCCATTTGGTCCATCTGTTTATCGTCCCGACTTTTACTTAACCGAATATAATATCTATTTAGAACATTTTGGTGTAGATGAGCATAATAGGGCGAAATGGCTTACTCCTTTTTATGAACAGAAATACATCGAAGAGATGAAGTTGAAAAGAGAGACCCACAATGCAAACAATACCAAATTATTAGAAACTTATTCATACTATAACAGAGATAAGGTGTTGCTCCAGAAGTTAAGGCAAATTCTGGAGGATGAGGATGTTGTTTTTAAACCAAGAGATTTTAAGAGTATATACTCTAAAGTGTCTAATTATGACAAAAATTTTGGGAAGGAGCTCTTTAAACTAATCGAAAGTTTTATCAACCTTAGCAAATCGAGACAATTGAACAACGACTCTTTAATCAGTCTTTTTTCTAGCAATTCTAAACTTATAAACGAGTTCTTGTTTGAAAGACAAAGTATGTTCTTGCAGTTTGTAATTCCAATAATAGAGAAATATAACACTGTTTTAGAACAACGTAATGAGATTGATTTCAACGACATGATAAACAGAGCTGCTTATATTGTGAAAATGAATAAACCTGATTATAAATATCAGTATATAATTATAGATGAATATCAGGATATTTCATTTGCCCGGTTCAATTTAATTAAAGAGATAAGAAATCAGTCAGGATCAATAAGTCGATTTTAGTTTTAGGTCGCCACAGCTTTGATATTAACGAATTGATAAAACTTACCCAAGTGAGTAGAGTGAAATACATCGAAAGAACGGGTAAGCTAGTAGTTAAAGGTTTTGAAGATGTTGATATTAGTTACTTGACTATACATAAATCTAAAGGGACAGAGGCTGATAATGTTATTATATTGAATCTTAGAAATGATATACTTGGTTTTCCCAACAAAATGACCGACGACCCTATATTATCTCATTTGCTTAATGATAGCGAAGGGTATAGGTATGCAGAAGAGCGCAGGTTGTTTTATGTGGCACTAACGAGAACCAAAAATGAGGTAGTGTTATTGATTCCGCCTGAGGCTTCTTCATTTGCCGAAGAGTTGATTAACGAAAATGGTTATATAATAACTTCCAACAACGGTTCACTCAATACTGTAAATTGCACTTATTGTAAAACAGGGAAACTTGTGCTTAGGAAAAATCAGTTGAATGGAAATCAGTTTCTGGGATGTTCGCATTATCCCGCTTGCAATCGGACCTATAACAACATTGATATTTTGTTCGATAACATAGTTTGTCCCCATTGTAATAGCGGCTTTATGACAAAGAGGAGAGGGAAATTTGGCAATTTCCTTGGGTGCACAAATTATCCTGATTGTAGAAAAACCATCGATTTAAAGTGATAACTTATTACTTTCTTAACAATAACTTATTATTGACATGGAGTGTCATAAAAGCTAACATGTGTATATAAATATCATTTTATTTTGATGATTAATAGCCAATTGGTAAATATTACTACTCTGTGGAAAGAAATCCCTATTAAATTAATTAGAAGGAATATAATTCCCTTTATACGATATTTTGAGTATTTTTGCACATTGAATTAAAAGTACAGCCGACTTGTTATTTTATATAAGACAAATAGTTGCAAATTTACTCAAAGTTAGTTGTAGTGCGGATCTTTAATCGCACTACATTTGTTTGTATAGATTGAACTAAATAACCACTTGTTGGTTTAAGGACGAGATGATTTATGTGCTTTTGAAGGATTACCTCCATTTGAAAGATGGGACAGGTAGTCACGAAGTGTATCCGGACGTGAAAGAATAACTAATATATCACCTATGAAAGTTAAAGAAGATATTATTAATAAAGTAAACCAAGGTAACGAAGTGATAGGAATAATAGGCCTTGGTTATGTAGGTCTCCCCCTAGCAGTAGGTTTTGCCGAAGCTGGTGTGCATGTAATTGGATTTGATAAGAACTCACAGAAGGTTGAAATGATTAACCGTGGTGAGAATTATATTGGTGATATCAGAGATGCAGTTCTAAGAGAGGTTGTTATAGATACTTTAACTTTAACTGCAACTACAGATTTTACAAGAATAAAAGAGTGTGATGCTGTATTAATATGTGTGCCTACTCCACTAGATAAGTTTCGTAAGCCAGATATGAGCTATATCGAAAGTGCTTGCACCGAGATAGGCCAACATATGAAACCAGGTACATTCATCTGCTTAGAGAGTACCACTTACCCAACCACAACAGAGGATTTAATGCTTCCCATCATCGAAAATGAATCAGGATTGAAAGAGGGTGAGGATTTTTGGCTTGCATATTCGCCCGAGAGAGTGGACCCAGGTAATGTAAACTTCCACACAAAAAATACACCTAAGATTATTGGTGCAATTTCTGAAGAAGGACTAGAAATAGGGGTGAAGATCTATTCAAAAGCTATTGATACACTTCACCCAGTGAGTTCGCCACGTGTTGCCGAGATGGTAAAGATATTAGAGAACACTTACCGATTGGTTAATATCAGTCTTATAAATGAGCTTGCTCTGTTATCTGGAAAGATGGGTATAAACATTTGGGAGGTTATAGATGCAGCTAAAACAAAACCATTTGGGTTTCAAGCATTCTATCCGGGTCCAGGAATTGGAGGTCACTGTATACCATTGGATCCTTTCTATCTTGAGCATATCGCCAAGAAATACGACTTCGACCTTTCTATGATACATGCTGCAGGACACATTAATATGCGTATGCCACATTATATGTATATAAAGATATCAACAGCACTCAATCGACACAAAAAAGCAGTAAATGGAAGCAAGATTCTCTTTTTGGGAGTAGCTTATAAGCCTAATATTAACGACGAAAGAGAATCGCCCGCACTAGAAATTATGGATACAGTGAAACACAAAGGTGGCGAAGTGCAGTACCACGACCCACACATTGATAAAGTAAGAACCCCACACGGACGCAGCTTCAACTCTATGGAACTTTCAGCAGAAACTCTAAGCTCTGCCGATGTTGTTGTACTCACCACTAACCACTCCGCATTTGATATTGCTTTCATTCAACAACACGCTAAGTTGATTGTTGATTTGAGGAATATGATTAAAGAGGGTGGGGAGAATGTCTATAAATTATAGAGTTCACTCTATATATTGATTTTTAAATAATTGGAAGAAACTACATCTCCATCTACATCATCGCAGAAGAATAGGCGTATTGCAAAGAATACGCTTATGTTGTATTTCAGAATAAAGGTTTCTATCTTTTGAATATTTCGGGTAGATATCCTATTTACATAGATGAAGATAGCTATTTGCATATTGCGCCCTGCATCAAAGTGACCGAAGCTGGCCAAGATATTAAACATTGAACGATAGCATGGCTGGGCATGTAGCCTCGCAAGTGGTAAAAACAATGATTCAGAAAGGAATCAATGTAAACAACTCACACGTGTTGATGCTGGGCATCACTTTCAAAGAGAACTGCCCCGATGTGCGCAACACTAAAATTGTGGATGTTATTCGTGCCTTGGAGGAGTATGGTGTAAATGTATGTGTGTATGACCCTTGGGCAAATCCTGAAGAAGTGTATCACGAATACGGAATAAAACCACTGAACAACATCAATGATGTGCAGAATGGTGAATTAAACAACGCTCCCCCCTCTGATCACTCATCACTGATCACTGATCACTTATTTGACGCAGTCGTCCTTGGTGTTGCTCACAATGAATTTCTTGATATGAATCTTGATGCATTGAAGAAAGATGTGAGTGTGGTGTATGATGTGAAGGGGGTGTTGGATAGTAATGTGGTTGATGCGAAACTTTAATTAGTTGACAATTGATAGTTGACAGTTGATAGTTGAATGGTTATTGTATGGATAGAAAAGATGATAATAGGGTAGCACCGAAGTCTTATGCTTTTGCATTGAGGATTATAAAGCTCTATAAGTTTCTGATAGGAGAGAAGAAAGAGTATGTCTTGTCAAAACAGATTCTTAGAAGTGGCACTGCTATTGGTGCATTGATAAAAGAGGCTGAACATGCACAATCTAGACCCGATTTCATTCATAAAATGAATATTGCATTAAAAGAAGCTAATGAAACAGTATATTGGCTCATGCTATTAAAAGACAGTGAATATATAGATGAAAGCAGTTTTAATTCAATACATGCTGATTGTGTGGAAGTGTTGAAAATGCTAATAGCAATAGTAAAAACAAGCAAGAAAAAATAGTTGATAGTGGACAGTTGATAATGGAAACTATCAATTGTCAACTGTCACCTATCAATTAAATTAATATTATGTTGAAAAATAAAACGTTATTAATTACTGGAGGAACAGGGTCTTTTGGTAATGCTGTATTAAATGGTTTTTTGGATTCAGACTTAAAAGAGATAAGAATTTTTAGTCGTGATGAGAAAAAACAAGAAGACATGCGAATTCGATACAAAAATGATAAATTAAATTTCATTATTGGTGATGTTCGCGATTTTAAAAGTATTAATAGGGCAATGGATGGAGTTGATTTTGTTTTTAGTGCAGCTGCATTAAAACAAGTGCCTTCATGTGAGTTTTATCCTATGCAAGCTGTTCAAACAAATATTTTAGGTTCTGAAAATGTGTTAGAGGCTGCAGCTATTAACAAAGTGAAAAAGTTAGTCGTTCTTAGTACTGACAAAGCTGTTTATCCAATCAATGTAATGGGCATTTCTAAAGCAATGATGGAGAAACTTTGCGTAGCCAAAGCTCGAGATTCTCGAGTAACACGCGAGCATGGCGTTTATACTGCTACTCGTTATGGTAACGTTATGTGTTCTCGTGGTTCAATTATTCCATTATTTATAAGTCAAATTAAAGAAGGCAAACCACTTACTATAACCAATCCGAATATGACTCGATTCATGATGACTTTAGATAATTCGGTTGAGTTGGTTATGTATGCTTTTCAAAATGGACACCCTGGAGATATATTTGTTCAGAAAGCACCAGCTGCAACCATTCAAACTCTGGCTATTGCATTGAAAGAATTATTTAATGCAGATAATGAAATAGTTGTTATTGGGGAAAGACATGCTGAGAAGATGTATGAAACATTATGTTCTAAAGAGGAAATGTCAAAAGCAGAAGATATGGGAGGGTTTTATAGAATTCCTGCAGACTATAGAGATTTGAATTACACAAAGTACATTCAGAAAGAAGGACCTAAATTATTAGATGCTGAGTATAATTCAGATACTACTAAGAGATTAAATGTAGAAGAATTAAAAGAATTATTGCTAACTCTTGATTACGTTCAAGAAGAGTTAGTGTCATATAAAAAATAAATTTATGTTACCATTAATCAAAACAAGTATCCCCCCTCGAGAAATATTAATGCCTCGGTTAGAGGAAGTATTATATAGTGGATATGTTGCACAAGGTGAAATTGTAGAAGAGTTTGAAAGAGAATTTGAAAAATATATCGGCAGTGGTTATACATTATCTTTAAATTCAGGTACAGCTGCTTTACATATTGCCTTAATATTAGCCGGAGTAAAAGAAGGTGATGAAGTAATCAGCACACCTTTAACTGCTGAGCCTACAAATGTTGCAATAAAAATGGTAGGTGCAAAGGTGAGATGGGCGGATATAGACCCTGACACTGGAAACATTTGTCCTAATTCCATAGAGGAAAATATAAATTCTAAAACAAAAGCCATCATAGTTGTTGATTATGCTGGGATACCAGTAGATGTACTTAGGATACAAGCAATCTCAAAAAAATATAATATACCTGTTATAGAAGATGCAGCTCATGCTTTAGGTGCTAAGACCAATGGCAAGAAAACAGGCAATCATTTTCCTTTCACAGTTTATTCTTTTCAAGCAATCAAGCATCTAACAACTATTGATGGTGGGGCATTACAAATACAGGATAAAGAATTATACGAAAAGGGGAAAACTATAAGATGGTTTGGTCTTGATAAGTCAAAGACAAGGCTTGAAAACAATATACAGATACAAGGATACAAATATCATATGAACAATGTGAATGCTATGATTGGCATTGTACAGTTGGAAAATATTGAGTCATTGATTCAAAAGTATATCGACAACGGAAAGTATTTAGATGAAAACTTAAAAGGAATCGAAGGTGTAGAGCTTATCAAGTATTATCCAAATAGTGAACCTTCCTATTGGCTTTATACTTTAAAAGTAGACAATAGAAAAGGTTTTATAGATATGATGACAGCAAACAGTATAACTGCTACAGAACTTCACAAAAGAAATGATAAACATACCTTCTTAAACGATTTTCCTACTACTTTGCCAAATCTAGATTCATTCTATAGTAAAATGGTACATATCCCATGCGGATGGTGGGTTACTAAAGAAGACTTAGATAAAATGATTAGTTTAATAAAAAAAGGTTGGTAACTATGATACCTTTATATAAACCTTATATGCCAAAAGAGCTACCCGAATTAAATGAAATTTTATATTCTGGTGCACTTGCTTATGGCAAATGGGGGAGGAAGTTTGAGGAAATGTTGTCTAATTATATTGGTAATACTCACATAGCAGTAGTTAACTCATTTAATTCAGCTATGTTGGTTACAATAGCAACACTTGGAATAAAAGCGGGAGACGATGTCATAGCTTCTCCTATGAGTTGCCTTGCATCAAATCAGCCTTTTGCTTCTATGGGAATTAATGTTATATGGGCTGATATAGATCCAGAGATAGGTACGCTATGTCCTAAAAGCGTAAAAGAAAAAATAACCTCTAAAACAAAAGCGATATTTCATAATCATTATTGTGGATATCCTGGATATATAGATGAAATAAATGAAATAGGACGACAAAAAGGTATTTATGTTGTTGATGATGCGATAGAAGCTTTTGGTACCGAATATAAAGGTCGCAAAATTGGAAATGCTGGTTCAGATGCAACAGTGTTTTCTTTTCAAGCTGTAAGAATTCCAAATACTATTGATGGTGGAGCTGTTGTTTTTAAAGATAAATCGCTTCATGAAAAGGCGAAAAAAGTAAGAGATTTTGGAATTGAAAGAAGTACATTTCGTGATCAACTAGGAGAAATTTCAAAAGAAAGTGATATTGTAGAACCAGGATTTGGTGCAACTTTAAGTGATGTTAATAGCTATATAGGATGCATTCAATTAGAGCATATTGAAGAGTTATTACGAATTCATATAGATAATGCTCAAAAATGGAAAGTAAAATTAGAAGATAAAGAGTATTCAGAATTAAAAGTTCTTGGGAAGTCATTTCAAAAACCAAATTACTGGGTGTTTGGATTGTTATCTGATAATAAGATTAAAACAATTAAACATTTCAGAGAAAAGGGTTTTTATGCTTCTGGTGTGCATTTACCGAACAATAATTACTCTGTTTTCGGAAATCAAAAAGTACTACTTGGAGTTGAAGAGTTTTATTCAAAGTTTGTCGCACTGCCATGTGGTTGGTGGTTTTAACCTATATAATTATGTTTGATTTAAAAATTATATCACATTCCGAATTAGAATCAGAAATACTTAACGAGATAATCTCTGTAAAATCTGTACCATGGGACTATTCATATGAGAATCAATTAGAGTGGATAAATAATAACTTAAAGAATAACGATCTGCACTTGCTTCTGTTTATGAGAAACAAATCGGTAGCATATTTAAATCTTATTTCAATTGATCTTATTATTGATAAAGTTTCCTACAAAGCATTCGGAGTAGGAAATGTTTGTGCAATTGAAAAGGCAAAAGGATATGGAAAAGAATTGATGAAACTTACAAATAAATTTATTGTAGACAATCAAAAATTAGGATTATTATTTTGTAAATCTGAGCTTGCGAGTTTTTATCTAATGAATAATTGGAGGTTAGTTGATAAGAATAAAATTACTCTTTCATTTGATGATTCTAATATTACTTCTATGTTATATAATTTTAAAGGAGAATATAACTCGATAATTTATAATAGCAGACCTTTTTAAAATGACAGAAGAAAAAGGATATAAAAATATATTCAAGACAACTTTCCTTTTCGGATTTGTACAAGTTTTTAATATTCTTGTTAAAGTAGGGACTAATAAAGCTGTTGCTTTATTTCTTGGTGCTGAAGGAATGGGTATAATTGGGCTGTTTAATTCTGCTATTGGGATGTTGAAAACTGGTGCAGGATTGGGAGTTTCTCAAAGTGCCGTTCGTGATATTTCAGAAGCTAATGCATGTAAAGATGACAAAAAGCTTTCAAGAATTATATCTTTAACCAATAAAGTTATAATTATTACTTCTTTATTGGGGATATTAATAACATTAGTTTTGTCTCCCTTTTTAAGTAAATGGTCTTTTGGCAACAATCATTATACAATTGCTTTTGTTTGGATTTCCATAGTTGTTGGTTTAAATATTCTTTCTGAAGGGCAATTATCTATATTGAAAGGTATGAGGCAATTGAGAGCTTTAGCAAAAGCAAGTATGATAGGTTCTCTAGTTGGTTTAATTACTGCTGTGCCATTTTATTATTTCTTTGGTAAAGGTGGTATTGTACCCTCCTTAATAATTACTGCTTTCTCCGCTTTATTTTTCTCTAATTATTTTGTTAGAAGAATAAAGTACGATCGCATTAAATTAACTTGGAGAGAGGTTTATAGTGAATCATCTCTAATGGTTAAAATGGGTTCAGCGTTAATGTTTTCATCTTTTCTAGCGTCTTTCTCAGCCTTAGTTATTTCGAGTTATATTAGACGGGAAACTGGGTTAGCTGATGTTGGTTTCTACAATGCAGGTACTGCAATTATGACTGGTTATTTTGGTGTGATTATTACTGCCTTGTCTACTGATTATTATCCTAGAATAGCAGCTGTTAATAAAGATAATGTTAAACTACAGTCCGAATTAAACAAACAATCTTTAGTAAGTTTGATTTTGACAGGTCCCATAATTGTTCTATTCTTATTCCTTTTGCCTTTTTTTGTGACCATATTATATTCAAGCGAATTTCTGCCTATTGTTGATTTTGTGAAAATTGGAATTTTTGGAACATTGATAACTATTGTATCAAATCAAGTAGATATGATTTTAGTTGCCAAATTCAATATAAAAGTCTTTACAATTATCTCTGTTATCTACAGGGTTATTCAAGTCCTTTTAAGCATTGTCCTATATAAATATTTTGGATTAATAGGAATGGGGTTTACATTAATGCTATTAGGAGTTATTCACTTATTAATAATGACAATTACGGTTAATAAGTTATATAAGATTAGATTTAACAAGTTGTTTATAAAGATAGCATTAGTTGTTTTATTATTCACAATTTCAGCTATTTTTATATCTGAAATTGATAATCTTTTTTTCAGATATTCAATTGGAGTATTATTATTTGTTTCATCATGTTTGTTTTCTTTGTATATTTTAAAAAAGCATTTAAATATGGATTTTGTGAAAATGTTAAATAATAAGTATAATAGATGAAGTTTTAGATATCGATGTACATAATAATGGATTAGTACTAATGAAACATTCACAGATGTCGATATAGCAACTGATTTATAAATCAATGTTAACAAAAAATAGATATGAGTCATTAGACTTTGGTATTGGATTATTTAATGAAAAATGAATATTAATTATTTTTTTAATAGAAAAATATGAATAACAAACCACTTTTAAGCATTGTAGTACCTACAAAAAACAGGTATAAATATTTAAAACATCTTATTGAGTTAATTGATAATTTCGATACTAATAAAATTGAACTAGTTATACAAGATAATACTAAGGATAATAAAGAGATATTGAATTTCATAAATGAAAATTCGTATTCATTTATGAAATATTCTCATTGTGAAGAAAATATTTCTGTTGGTGAAAATTTTGATTTGGGAATATTAAATTCCTCGGGTAAATTTGTTATTGGTATTGGAGATGATGATGGTCTAAGTCGAAACATAATAAATTATGTAGAATGGATGGATGAAAATAATATTGATTCATTCCGACCACAAGTTGTCGTATATAAATGGCCATCTGTAAAAGGATACAAATTTGATTTTTCATCACAATTGCAATTAAAAAAACCTACTAAAACTATCAAATATATTTTTAATTTTGATAAAATACGTAAAACTGTTTTAAATAAGGGTGCTACGACATTACATAATTTACCAAGAGTATATTATGGAATTATAAGAAGACGTATACTTGACCAGGTTTATGAAACAACAAATACTTTCTTTCCAGGACCTAGTCCAGATATGGCAAGTTCTATAGCACTTAGTTTTTATGTAAAAAAACATGTAATATTTGATGTTCCAATTGTAATTGCAGGACATAGTCCAAAAAGTGCAGGGGGTTTAGGTACCGCACACAATCATATATCAAAGATTAATGAGGTTCCATGGCTCCCAACTTCTACTGAAAAGTATTGGGAGAGGTTTATACCTAAATATTGGACAGGTCAAACAATATATGCTGAAACTGCTATTAAAGCTCTCAGAGCTTTGAATAAAGAAAATGAAATTAAACATTTCAATTATGCATATTTATATGGATCAATTTTGTCATTTGATCCAGTTTTATTGAAATCTCTAAAACAATTTATTAATTACAAAAATATTATCCCTATATTTTTCTATTATTCAAAAATTATGTTGGTGCGTGCAAGGATATTTGCATCCAATCTTTTGAAGAAGTATAATATAAAGTCAAACAATATAGTAGTAAAAAATATTTATACAATAGAAGAATGTGAATCTTATCTTTTTAAAAAATCTCTGAATCAATTCGATTAATGTACTTTATAAATAAAATAGAAAATAAAAATCCTAATCTTAAAAACGATTTAAGATTAAGTATATATATAGTTATATATTTTGTTCTGATAGCTCTAAATGGTAGTCTTAAGCACATATTCAAAATAAATGAATCTCAATCTTCTTTTTTGAGTATAATGATTGGTGCTGTTATATTGTTTTTTATTTTATTAGGCATCAGAATTGTTTTAAAAAGAAATTCGAAAATTATATTGTTTTCTTCACTATTTATTTTCACATTATTGTATGTGATAAGTTTTATTTTTGCAGATATATATAGTTTTCCATTGAAACCATTAATAAACAAATCATTGATACCAACTTTCCTTTGGTATATTCCACTTGGGGTTTTAGTCTTTTCAATAAACAATAAAGAAATATTATATAAAATTCTACTCAAATCTTCATATTTTATATCCGCTATAGTTTTTATAGTATTTATACAAATATTTGTTGGTAATTCAGAGGAAATCAAAAATTACAACATGTTCTTTTCATATACTTTACTATTACCAACACTAATTCATATAACAGAGTTTGTAAGAACTAAAAAAAAATATTTATTATTTCTTTCATTATTTGAGATTCTAGAAATATTAATATATGGCGCGAGGGGACCTCTTTTGTGGATAATTATTTTTTCTTTCTTTGTTATTTTTATTAATAAAAATAAAATAAAAAAAACTTTTTTAGTTGCAATAACAGTATTTGCAATCTTTATTTTTATTAATACAGATTCATTTCTTCTTTATCTTACTAAGCAACTTGATTATTACGATATTAATAGTAGAACAATCACATTACTTACATCTAACGATATAACATTACTTTCATCAAGAGATTTAATTTGGAATTCAAGTATAAGTTTGATACTTGAAAAACCCATTTTAGGATACGGGCTAGGTAACGAGTTTTATGCAATCTCTAATGATATGAATATGGGAAGAGATGAAATAGTTTCACCTCATAATGGGATTCTACAACTTGCTTTAAATTTTGGTATACTTTCAGGAGTAATCCTAAGTGTATTAATTATAATATCCTTCTTTATAATAAGAAAAATTAATAATGTTTTCCATAGAAATTTATTATTAATTTTTTTCTTTGCATTTATTTTACCATCAATTACTGTAGGAGATGGTTTATTAACCAAGCCAGGAGCCGCCGTTTATTTTTACTTGTTTTTAAATTACATATTTCAAAAAAATAAATATCAAAATGAAATCAAATTACAAAAAAAAATTATCCACAATTAGTGTAAAAATTTTAGGAAAAAAGAATGCATATAAACTGCGGTATTTTCGTAAAAGAAAAAAACTGCCAAACTTAAAGAATCCTTCTGATTTAAGCGAAAGATTAATTGCTTCAATTCTGTCACCCGATTTTGAGAAATATGCTTATTATACTGATAAAGTAGAAGTACGCAACTACGTACAAAATAAAGGACTGGATAGAATATTATTAGAACATTATGGAAATTGGGAAGATCCAAAAGATATAAATTTGAGCCTTTTACCTAATAAGTTTATATTAAAAACAAATAATGGTAGTGGTAACCATGTAATATGTAAAGATAAAGCTACTTTTAATCTCAATGAAGCGATAATAAAATTAAATAATCAGTTAGAAAAAAAATATTTATATGAATTACATTACAATGCAATTAAGCCAAAGGTTTTTTGTGAGGAGCTTATTGACACAGGTTCGGATTCATGGCCAACCGACTATAAGTTCACTTGTATAAATGGGAATCCATATGATATTTTTGTTGCAACAGAAAGAGAAACAAAAGTCAGATATAGTACATTTGATATGAATTGGAATCACCTACCTTATACAAAAAAAGAATTCATGCCTGAAAAATTACCCGAAAAGCCTTCGCAATTATCTGACATGATTTCCATTGCTAAGACTTTATCCAAAGATTTTGAATTTGTAAGAGTAGATTTGTATGAATATAAAGATAAAGTTTACTTCAGTGAACTGACCTTCTCCCCCTGGGGAGGTATTATGCATTCTTACACCAATAAGGCTATAGAAATATTAGGTGAGAAATTTGATGTTAAATAAATATTGGTATTTTGGAAACAATGCTACTTTTCGATTAAATCATGAAAGATTGAACAGCTTTTACCAGATACTATGTCAGAAATATTAGAATTAGTTACATAATACAAATATTAAGTAAATGGAAAGAGTTCTTCATATCAGCAATGATTATGCTGGTTCAAAAGTGTATATGAATTTAATTTCAGAGTTGGATAATTTAAACTTAAAACAAATTATTTATACACCTCTTAAAGAACAAATTAAAATCGGAAGTAATTCTATAGAATTTGAAACTATAGAGTCGAGAATAGTATATTCTCATATTTTAAATTGTCATCTGGATAGGATATTATACAGGAGAAAAATTAAGAAAATACTCAAAGATATAGAATCAAAATTTGATTTTTCTGAGATTTCTATAAACCATGCACACACGTGGTACAGCGATGGTGGTGTAGCTTATTTACTTCACAAAAAATACAATATTCCCTATATTATAACAATAAGAAATACGGATTTAAATGTTTTTCAAAAGTATTTGATTCATGAGAGAGCATTTGGAAGGAATATTTTGAAAAATGCTCAAAACATTATTTTAATTTCTGCTTCTTATAAGGACAGAATTTTAAAGGAGAAATCTTTACAATCAATTAAGAGTAATATTCTGGATAAGCTTATGATTATTCCTAATGGAGTAGATAAATTCTGGATTGATAATACAGCCCATTCAAGGAAAAATATTAACTCTGATAAAATTAAATGCTTGTACGTAGGTAGATTCACAAAAGGTAAGAATGTTGATTTATTACAGCATGCTATTAAGGAACTAAACCACGAATCTTTAAATGTTCATTTGGATTTGGTAGGAGGTGGTGGTAAAGATCATCAGAAAGTGTTGAAGATTGTCAATGAGAACAAGGATATAATGACTTATCATGGACAGGTGAGAGATAAGAATACTCTAAAGGAATATTACAAAAAAGCAGATATTTTTACAATGCCTTCGAGTTACGAGACATTTGGTTTAGTATATGTAGAAGCTATGCTACAAGGATTGCCCATACTTTATACTCATGATGAAGGTATTGATGGTTTTTATGATGAAAAAATAGGAGAAAAGATTATCTCTAATGATGTTGTAGAAATCAAAAAGAAATTACTTTCTTTAGTGAATAATTATAATGAATATGCAATTCCTACCGATAGATTAATAGAAAATCATGATTGGAGTAAAATTGCAAAAAAGTACGTTTATATTTACAAATCAGTAAAAAGGTCAATCAAAAGATAAACATATAATATGAAAGCATGTTTCATAGGACTGGGGTACATTGGTCTCCCCACAGCAATTGTTGCTGCAGATAATGGTATTGAGGTAGTGGGGGTGGATGTGAATCCTCATGTTGTTGAAACTATCAACAAGGGTAAGATACACATTGTGGAGCCGGGGTTGGCCGATTTGGCTGCTAAGGTGGTTAACAACAGTTGGCTGAAGGCACAAATGGTGCCGGAGGTGAGTGATGTTTACCTGATTGTGGTGCCAACGCCTTTTACGGGTGATCATGAGCCGGATATTTCGTATGTGGAGGCGGCTACTCGTAATGTTTTGCCTTTCTTAAAGGAAGGGGATCTGTTTATTATTGAGTCTACTTCGCCGGTTGGTACTACTGAGCAGATGGCGGAGCTGATTTTTAGTGAGCGTCCTGAACTTAAAGATAAGATATATATTGCCTATTGTCCTGAGAGGGTTCTTCCGGGTAATATTATTCATGAGTTGGTGAATAATGATAGGGTGATTGGTGGTATTAATCTGGAGTCAACCGATAAGGCTATTGAGTTTTATAGCAAGTTTGTGAAGGGTGTTTCGCACAAGACTAATGCTCGTACGGCAGAGATGTGTAAGCTTACAGAGAATTCATCGCGCGATGTGCAGATTGCTTTTGCTAACGAGTTGTCGATAATTTGTGATAAGGCGGGTATTAATGTGTGGGAGCTGATTGAACTGGCTAACAAGCATCCGAGGGTGAATATTCTTCAACCGGGTAGTGGTGTGGGTGGTCACTGTATTGCGGTGGATCCATATTTTATTACTTCGGCATTCCCAATGGAGAGTCAGATTATTGGTAAGGCTCGTGAACTGAATAATTATAAGGCATTTTGGTGTTCTGAGAAGACACAAGATGCTATGAAGAGTTTTGAGTTGGAGCATGGTAGGGAGCCGGTGGTTGCGCTTATGGGACTTGCTTTTAAGCCTAATATCGACGATTTGCGTGAGTCGCCCGCTAAGTATATTGCTACTAAGGTGATGCAGGGGCATAATAATGCTGATTTCCTTATTGTTGAGCCTAATATTGAGAATCATAAGGTTTTTAAACTGACCGATTACAGAGAGGCTTATGAGAAGGCTGATATTATTGCTATGCTTGTTGCACATAATCAGTTTAAAGAGTTGCCCTGGAGAGATGATAAGGTGATTCTTGATTTTGCAGGGGTTTTTAAGAGATAAGTTTTAACTTAGGTTTTCTTAGTTCTTCTGACTTTATTATTATCTTTTCAATTAATATAATTTCGATTCTCGATTAGAGAAACAAACAGATCTGAAATATTGATCTTTATTTAAAAATAAATGGAACAAAAAAAACGAGTGATGCTGGTTTTCGGTACACGCCCCGAAGCTATTAAAGTGGCACCTCTGGTAAAGGCGTTTCAGAAACATACAGATAGGTTTGAAACAATTGTGTGTGTAACGGGTCAGCACCGCGAGATGCTTGATCAGGTGTTGCACCTTTTTGATATTAAGCCTGATTATGATCTTAACATTATGAAGCAGGGGCAGGATTTATATGATGTTACTGCTCGAGTGATTACAGGTTTAAGGGATGTTTACAAAGAGGCTAAGCCTGATGTTGTGTTTGTGCATGGTGATACTTCTACATCGATGGCTGCCGCACTGGCTGCATTTTATCAGCAGATTCCTGTAGCACATATAGAAGCGGGATTGCGCACTCACAATATATACAGTCCGTGGCCTGAGGAGATGAACAGACAGATTACAAGTAGAATTTCGGTATATAATCTGGCACCTACTGCTCTTAGTAAAGAGAATTTGTTGAAGGAGGGAATTGATGAATCTACAATAACCGTAACTGGTAACACTGTTATTGATGCTCTCTATTTAGTTTTAGATAAGATTAAAAGCGACAAGAGTCTGCAGTCGGAAATAAAAGAGACACTTTTAGAAAGTGGCTTACCGGGTGTGATGGTTGAAGATTATATGTCGCCACTACCTAACAAACGTAAATTGGTACTTATCACTGGTCACAGAAGAGAGAATTTTGGTGATGGTTTCATCAATATGTGCAATGCCATAAAAACCCTCACAGAGAAATATCCTGATGTGGATTTTGTTTATCCTATGCACCTAAACCCAAATGTGCGTAAGCCCATTAAAGAGATTTTTGGTGAAACTGCAGTTTCAAAGAATATTGAAGAGTCTTCAGGTTCCAATATCTACTTTATTGAACCATTGGAGTACCTGCCATTTGTGTATCTTATGAATCAGAGTACATTGGTATTAACCGATAGTGGCGGTATACAGGAAGAAGCTCCCGGCTTAGGTAAACCAGTTTTGGTTATGCGCGACACAACAGAGCGCCCCGAAGCAGTAGATGCCGGCACAGTGAAGCTTGTTGGCACTGATTATGATCTGATTGTTTCTGAAACCTCACGCTTGTTAGACGACCAGGAGTATTATAATACTATGTCGCATGCAAATAACCCATATGGCGATGGACAGGCTTGTGAGAGGATTATAGAGTTTGTGGGGGAGAGGTAGTGAAATATACTGATGTTTAAACAGGCAGTTCATATTATTAAGAACATGGGAATGCGATACACATTGTATCGCGTTCGTCATGAATTGGAAAAGAGGATAGGGGTACTAAAGAAAAGACACCCAGCTAATCCTCCTTTAAAGAATTTTATTTCTTTAGCTGAGTTTAGAGATAATACTCCTGCTTTTGTTATATCACCCAGAGAGAGTATTAGTTTTGAGAAACATCCGAATAGTGGACTAAAACAGAATGCTGAAAGACTAATTAATGGTGAGTTGCAGTTTTTTAATAGCGAGTGGAAGATTCTAGGTAAGGATTATGATTGGGTAACCAATCCTGATAATGGTTATCGGTATGATACAAGCAAACATTGGTCGGAAATACCCGACTTCTCTTCTTCTACAGGTGATATAAAATTTGTTTGGGAGAAGTTGCGCTTCTCATGGTTATTGACATTAATCCGGAACGATTTTCATAATGATGAGGATCATTCCGGTTTTGTTTTTTCTGAGATTGAGAGTTGGATTGATGCAAATCCTATTAATAGGGGGCCAAATTGGCGGTGTAGTCAGGAGACTTCACTGCGTATTTTTAACTGGTGCTTTGCTTTGCATTTTTATAGAGACTCGGAAATTCTAACTGAGGAGCTTTGGAGTAAGATTCAGAATGTTATTTACTGGTCGCTGCACCATGTGTATCATCATATTGATTTCTCGAGAATTGCTGTAAGAAATAATCATGCCATTACTGAGACACTTTTTCTTACTTTAAGCAATATGCTTTTTCCTTTTATTCCTGAGACTGAAAGATGGGCACAGGATGGAAGGAGATGGTTTGAGGAGGAGATTGACTATCAAATATATTATGATGGTACTTTTTTGCAATTTTCTATGAATTATCATAGGGTTGTTGTTCAATTGCTTTCTTTAGGGATTTCTGTTGCTGAATATAATGGTGAGCCATTTTCTGAGAAGGTTCATGAGAAAGCTTATAAGAGCTTGAATTTCCTTTATCAATGTGCGCAGAATGAGACTGGACATCTTCCTAATTATGGACCTAATGATGGTGCTTGGTTTTTTCCTTTATCTGATACGGATTATAGGGATTTTAGACCACAACTGAATGCTTTACATCAACTTCTTACAGGTGAGTCGCTTTATAATGAAGATGAAGTAACGGAAGAGGCTAAATGGATGAGAGCTTATGAAAGCTTTATAATTAATAGGTTTCCCCCTATAGTGAACAAGATGGGGGTTATGAAGTTCCCGTTTGGGGGGTATTATTTAATACGTGAGCAGGATACTTTAATTTTATCAAGTGTGGTCGATATAAAAATCGTCCGACACATGCAGATAATTTGCATATTGATATTTGGTATAAGGGTGAGAATGTTTTGATTGATGGTGGTTCTTACAAATATAATACGGATGAAGATACGGTGAAATATTTTGGAGGTACTGAGTCTCATAATACGGTTATGTTAGGTGAGCTTGATCAAATGCTTAAGGGTCCTCGTTTTATTTGGCTTAACTGGTCGCAAGCGATTGGTGTATCCATAACTGAAACAGAAACTGAATTTGTTTTTGACGGTTCTGTTAGTTGTTTTACATACTTGGAAAAGGATATTGTTCACAACAGGAAGATTGTAAAAACTAAAGGAATACCTGAGTGGTATGTTAAAGATGAGATTTTAAATAAGCCGGAAGGACTAAATATGCGTCAGTTATGGCATAGCCCGGTAGGGACTGAAACATTTGAGATAATTTCAAAAGATGCAGACAAATCTGTTAAAGAAGGATGGAGTTCTTTGTATTATGGTGTAAAAGAGAATACCGAACAGACTGAATTAATTACTAATAACACAATAATTGAAACAACAATTAATATAAAAAAATGAAGGTATTATATTTTCATCAACATTTTACTACTCCTTCAATTGGTGGAGGTACAAGATCGTATGAGTTTGCCAGAAAATTAATTGACTGTGGTCACAAAGTAACACTTGTATGTGGCGAGACGGCCAAATTGAATCTTCCTTCTACTGATATTAAAGGTGTTTATAGAGGAGATATTGATGGGATAGATGTAATTCAAATCAATATTCCATATTCTAATAATGATGGAATTGCTAAACGTGCGTTGATTTTTGTAAAGTTTGCATGGAAAGGGATTCAGGTAGCTATGAAAGAGGAGTACGACCTGCTTTTTGCAACATCAACTCCTTTAACAGCAGGTATTCCTGGAATATGGATGAAATGGTTTTCTCGTAAAAAACGTAAGTTCGTTTTTGAAGTACGTGATCTTTGGCCTGAATTGCCTAAAGCATTAGGCATGAAGAATCCTTTCCTGTTGTGGGGAATGGGAGTCTTAGAGAAATTGAGTTACAAAAAAGCAGATGGCTGTATAGGTTTGTCACCGGGTATTTGTGAAGGAATTAAGCGAATAGTACCAGATAAAGAAGTTGAGTTGGTGCCCAATGGATGCGATCTTGATATTTTTAAACCGGGTAAGAGAGAGGATCTAAAATTGGAAGGTGTGTTGCCAGCAGATACAGTTGCAGTATTTACTGGTGCTCATGGTATTGCAAATGGTCTTGAAGCCGTGCTTGATATGGCATCTATTTTGAAACAACGTGGTCGCAATGACATTAAGATTGCCTTTATTGGTGATGGTAGGGTTAAGCCTGATTTGGTGAAGAGAGCAATGAAGGAAGGTTTGGATAATTGCCTATTCTTTGACCCTGTACCTAAAACAGACTTAAACAGGATTGTTGCTTCAGCAGATATTGGTTTGATGGTTCTGAAAAATGTACCGGCATTTTATTACGGCACATCGCCTAACAAGTTTTTTGATTATATAGCTTCAGGTCTTCCTGTTGTTAATAATTACCCCGGTTGGCTTAGCGACATGATAAATGAAAACAATTGTGGTATGGTAGTTTCACCCGATAATGCCGCAGCCTTTGCAGACGCCTTAATCGAATTGGCTGATAATCCTGAGAAACGCAGTGCTATGGGTGCTAACTCTCGAATACTTGCAGAAAAACAATTCTCAAGAGATGAGTTGGCTGATAAATTTGTGAGGTTTTTGGAGGGGGTATAGTCAATCAATTATGATTTATAAAAGATATATCAAACGTATTTTCGATTTCATACTTTCACTTATCGGATTTATAGTTATTAGTCCGATATTCATCATTTTATTGATATGGCTTACAATTGTGAATAAAGGTGCTGGTGCTTTGTTCTTTCAGGAACGCCCAGGTAAAGATGAAAGGATTTTTAAGGTGATTAAGTTTAAAACGATGACGGACGAGCGGGATGCTTCGGGTAATCTGCTTCCGGATGCTCAGCGGTTGACTAAGGTTGGCAGGTTTGTTCGCTCTACTTCTCTGGATGAGATACCGCAGCTTTTAAACGTGATTAAGGGGGATATGTCGCTTATTGGGCCTAGGCCTTTATTGGTGCAGTATCTGCCTTTATACAACGATGCGCAGAGGCGTAGGCATGAGGTTAGACCTGGTATTACCGGTTGGGCTCAGGTGAACGGGCGTAACGCTATCAGCTGGACACAGAAATTTGAGTACGACGTGTGGTACGTGGATAATATTTCGTTATCTTTGGATGTTAAGATTCTTGTACGAACCATTATGAAGGTTTTCAAACGTGAAGGGATTAGCTCGGATACGAGTTCTACTATGGAGGCGTTTAGAGGGAATGATATATGAAAAAAATTGCTATTTATGGTGCAGGTGGTTTTGGTAGAGAGATTGCCTGTTTGATTAATAAAATAAATGAGAAGTCACCTGTATGGGAGCTAGTAGGTTTCTTTGATGATGGTAAAGCTAAAGGAACTAAAAATGAGTATGGTGAAGTATTGGGTGGTATTAATGAAGTTAATGAATACCCCGAAGATTTAGCAATTGCGATTGCTATTGCATCTCCCAAGATAGTGGAAAAGATTGTTAGTAATATTACTTCATCAAAAATTTACTATCCAAATATAATTGCACCAGATGTTATTTTTATTGATGAGGCTAATATACAATTAGGTGTAGGAAATATAATCACATTTGGTTGTATTATTAGTTGTAACGTGAATATTGGTGATTTCAATATATTCAACTGGGCTGTAACCGTTGGTCATGATGCATCTATTTGTAATTACAATTCTTTTATGCCGGATGTGAAAATTTCTGGTGAAGTTATAATAGGAAATAGAAATTTCTTTGGTGTAAATTCAACGGTTTTGCAGCAAATTAAAATTGGTAATGATACGATAATAGGTGCAAGTAGTTTAGTCTTAAGGAAGACAAAAGATGGGATGACTTATGTGGGCAATCCCGCTTCAATAATAAAATATTAATAAAAAATATATATAAAATGCAGATAGAAGAATTTGTAGACAATTTTGCAAATCAGTTTGATGATACTGATGCTTCAGAAATAACAACAAATACTATTT
This sequence comes from Fermentimonas sp., assembly GCA_015478775.1. GTDB lineage: Bacteria > Bacteroidota > Bacteroidia > Bacteroidales > Dysgonomonadaceae > Proteiniphilum. The sequence goes on from JADMKP010000008.1 coordinate 355,193, forward strand.
TCAAAGAATTGGATGAATGGAGTTCATTAACCGCATTAACAGTCATAGCTATGTGTGATGAAGAGTATTCTGTTAAAGTAACGGGTGATGATATAAAGAATACTGAGACAGTTGAAGATTTATTTAACCTAGTAAAGAGCAGAAAGTAATCATGATTAATCCTTTTTCTTTAGAAAGTAAAACAATCTTCGTAACTGGTGCCTCTTCGGGTATTGGTAAAGCTATTGCTATTGAGTGTTCTAAAATGGGGGCTAAAGTAATAATTAGCGGTAGGAACGAAGAACGGCTTAAAGAAACTTTGTCTAATCTAAAAGGTGATAATCATGAATTTGTTTTAGCCGACTTATCAAGTAAGGATGACTTGATTGCTCTTCACAAAAGATTGCCTGTTTTAGATGGATTAGTTAATTGTGCCGGTTTAACAAAAGTAGCCCCTTTTGCTTTTGCTACACGTGAAAGTTTTGAGGAGGTGATGAATGTAAACTTTTTCGCACCTACCGAATTAACTCGTCTTCTGGTGAAGTCTAAGAAGATTCCTAAAAACGGGTCTATTGTTTTTATTTCATCTGTTTCTGGTGTGTATTGTTCTGCTGTGGCATCTTCCATCTACTCGTCTTCTAAAGGTGCAGTAAATGGACTTGTAAAGGGTGTAGCTCTAGATTTAGCACCAAGAGGTATTAGGGTGAATTCTGTTAATCCTGGTATGATAGATACAGATATTTTTTCTGATTCGACTATTACTCAGGATCAGTTGAATGAAGATATGAAGCGTTACCCACTTGGGCGTTACGGGAAGCCTGAAGAGGTTGCATATGCAGTAATATATTTATTGTCTGATGCCAGTACATGGACAACGGGTTCAAATATCTTAATTGATGGTGGTTATACTTTAATATGATTTTAATGAAGGCTTTTATTAAGGCAATATCATACGCATTACCTGATAAACAACTGACTAATGAGGAGTTGGTTGGTGAGTTTCCTGAATGGAGTGTTGACAAGATTGCAAACAAGGTTGGTATCAACAAGAGATTTGTTGTGGAAGAGAATGAGACATCGGCTGATTTGGCAGTAAAGGCTGCTGAGAAGTTATTTGAAGATAATTCTGAAATAGACAAGAGTTCGATAGATTTTGTTCTGTTTTGTACTCAGAGCCCAGATTACTTCTTACCAACATCTGCTTGTGTGATTCAGGATAGGTTGGGTTTGCCAACATCGTGTGGAGCATTGGATTTTAATTTAGGTTGCTCGGGTTACGTTTATGGTCTTTCGTTGGCAAAGGGTTTGATATTTGGTGGTATTGCAAATAATGTTTTACTGCTAACAGGTGAGACTTATTCGAAATTTATGCATCAGAAAGATAAGGGTAATCGTACAATCTTTGGTGATGCAGGTTCTGCAACTTTAATTTCGAAAGAAGGTTTTGCTGAGATTGGTAACTTCAGTCTTGGTACAGACGGTAAGGGTGCTGAGAATTTAATGGTTAAATCGGGTGGAATGCGCTTCAGAGAGCAATTCAATGATTTGCAGTTTGAAGAAAACGGAAATCCGCTCTCTTCGGATCATCTTTTTATGAATGGTTCGGAGATATTCAACTTTACAATCGATGCCGTACCACCGTTGATAGAGGATACATTGTTGAAAAATGGACTCACACGGGAGGATGTAGATGGTTATGTATTTCATCAGGCTAATAAATTCATGATTAATTTTCTTCGCAAGAAGCTTAAGATTAAACCTGATATTTTCCATATGTATATGAGTGAAGTAGGCAACACTGTTTCTAACACTATTCCTATTGTACTATCAGAGAAATTAAAAGAAAAGGCCCTCAAAGGGAGTATCCTATTAGCTGGCTTCGGTGTGGGATACTCATGGGGAGGGTGTGTGGTGAAAATATAAATCAATATCATGGCAAAGCCAAGATTACTCATTAGTTCTACCTTTTATGATCTAAGACAAATACGTGTTGAATTAGACAAGTTCATTGTAAGACTAGGGCCCTCTTGCCAAACAACTGAAAACAATAGGAGTTTAATAAAACTCTAAAAATAGTCTAAAGAAACTCTAATAAATATCTGAGGACCTAATGGCCAAAAGCGATTAGGAGAAAATCAAAGGGTATTTGCTTAGGCTTACAATAATCGGTTATGAGAGATAAAAGAACACTAAAATTTGGAGATATTGTTAATTCCAATGCAATCATTATTAATGGAGATGTTTCGATTGATGGGGAAGTGTTTAATAATGTCAAGAATATATTTTTTGAAATCTTACGAGATGATTTTTTAAGATATTCTGGTGAGGCAATTATTCAGGCAAAAATAGAAATCAATAATCTCATGTTGAATGTCTTTGAAAGATTAGTAAAAGAACAATTAACACAATTAACAGAAAAATTTAAGAGCCCATCAATTCAAGTTTTTTTACATGATACCCTTGTTGGATATATTACAAATGAAAATGATGATGTTAAGGACCTGATTGTTGATATACTGATAGATAGACTTAAAATTGATAATGTAGGTACTGAAAAAGCAATCTTAAATGATGCAATTAAACTCATACCAAATTTGAATAGTTCCACTTCAAGTCTGATTGCGTTGTTGAACCTAAGAAATCAGGTAGCAATACCCGCAATCTCGTTTATGCTAGAAAGCTTCTTTATGCAAATTTCACCGATTATTAATAATTCATGTAATATAAATAATATTGATATTGAATATATTAAGCAAGCCAATTGTACTCAACAAATAACAGGAATTTATCATATAGACAGTTATGAGAATCATTTACTAAAGCAATACGATTTATATTTCAGACAAAAGGGCAGTATTGAAATATTTAATAATTTTAGAAATGACCATCCTGAAATTATGCATCAAGTTAACGATATGGGAACTTGTATGTTTTGTTTAATTGACAAAGAAAAAAAATGGTGGAGGTTTTGTGATGTTAACACAAATTTGTTTTACAAGCGATTGATTAAAAGAAGACAAGAATATTTAATTCCTTTAATAGAGAAACTGAAGGCAACAGTACCTCCATTAAGCAACAGCGAAGTGAGAGAGTATCTTTGTAATATAAATATGAATTGGAAATACGTCTTTGATTTATTAAACTCTTCGGAATTGAATACTGTGAGTTTAAATGTTTTGGGCAGTTACATTGGAAGTAAGATAATTAGTAAATATACTAATGGAAAAGCTCTCTCCTTTACGAGTATATCTAATCCTGTCGCATTATGACTATAATTGAATTTATTTATGAAAACCATATTTGGGTAACTCCAATAATCATTGCAGTATTATCTGGTATAATAGCAGGTGTCTTTAAACTATTTGCTAAAAATGGCAGAGTTCATAAACAAAAGTTTGGAGCAATTAAAAAAAGTAAGATAACTAATATCAATGGAGATTATCTAAGTAAAAAGAAATAAGTATAACTATTAGAGTGAAATTATAAGAGGATATAGAAGTTTGCTTTCTCATAATGACACGTAAATCTAGAATAAAACTCGAATATCTTTTAGATTCTCTAAGATTACTTCTTGCTGAAGAAGAAGACGAAGAGGTGGTCGATATTAACTTATTAAATAGTGGTGATATTGAAGTAAAGGGATATAAACGTGTTTGTGTTATGATTATAACAATACCTTTTATCTTTGTAATGGTATTATTTCAACTGCCTTTCCTTCTTATATCTAACTTAGTAATTTTAATAAAAGCCATAATATATGGCATTCCGATACAGATTGTATATCCAATTATTGGAGCGGCGAAGGAGGTTGATCGAGTTGATAACAATATTAAAATAGAAATTAGACATAAAGAACATCCCCCACCTCATTTTCACGTGATCATTGATAATGAAGATTGCTCCTTTGATATTATAACAGGCAGTCGACTTAAGGGGATTTTCACACAAAAGAAATATTATAAGAGAATTGATAGATGGTTTATAAAAAATAGAAAAATCTTAATTAGATTTTGGAATGAAACACGTCCATCGGATTGTCCTGTTGGTCATATATCTGATTATGGCAAATATTAACCATCGTAGTTTGAATTATTCTCTTGTTGTTAACCCACATCGCCCTCTAATTGGGCTATTTCTATCAACCTTATTTCTTAACTATTAATAATTTATTTCAATTATATTTATAATTGAAGTGTATACACTCTAGTAACACGTAGCTCAGATAGTCGCCTAATTGAGCTATAGCTAACAATTCTCTTCATTTTAAAGAGTAATCGTTCATCAGTTACTATTATTCGAATGATAATTTAAGAATTAGCTGTTTAATTTTGTAAATTTGCATCTTCATAGTTTCACAGATAAGAAATCATCAAATAATGAATAAAAGAATATGGCTGTCGCTTGCTCACATGGGTGGGCATGAGCAGAAGTTTATACAAGAGGCGTTTGATACTAATTGGGTGGTGCCGCTTGGTCCCAACGTGAATGGGTTTGAGCAGGATTTGAGGGGTTATCTCAATGATGATGTGCATGTGGTGGCGCTGAGCTCGGGTACTGCGGCTATTCACCTTGCATTGATCCAGCTGGGTGTGGGGCCTGGGGATGAGGTGATTTGCCAGAGTTTTACTTTTGCGGCTTCGGCCAATCCTATAAAGTATTTGGGCGCTTCTCCGGTGTTTATTGATAGTGAGTCTGACAGTTGGAATATGTCGCCTGTGCATCTTCGGGAGGCTATTGTGGATAGGATTGCTAAGACGGGTAAGAAGCCTAAGGCTGTTATTCCGGTGCACCTTTATGGTATGCCGGCTAAGATGGATGATATTATGGCTATTGCCAATGAGTTTGAGATTCCTGTGTTGGAGGATGCAGCAGAGGCACTGGGGTCGGAGTACAAGGGTAAGAGGTGCGGTTCTTTTGGTGAGTTTGCTTGTTTGTCGTTTAACGGTAATAAGATGATTACTACTTCGGGTGGGGGTGCGCTAGTGTGCTCTACTGAGGAGGAGGCTATGCGTACGATGTTTTATGCTACTCAGGCGCGTGATGATGCTCCGCACTATCAGCATTCGCATATTGGGTATAACTATAGGATGAGTAATATTTGTGCAGGTATTGGTCGTGGCCAGATGATGGTGCTCGACAATCATGTGGATCGCCGAAGGGCTATTCATCAGTTGTATAAGAAGGAGCTTGAGGGTATTGCTGGTATTTCGGTTTTTGATAATCCTTCTTCCGATTTTAACTCTAATCACTGGCTTACTTGCATTGTGGTTGATCCTGCTATTGCGGGCTTCTCTCGCGAGGATATTCGTCTTAAGATGGAGGCTGAGGATATTGAGTCTCGTCCGTTATGGAAGCCTATGCATATGCAACCTGTATTTGAAGGTACGCCTTTCTATGGGGATGGCACAAGCGAGGCTTTATTCGACAAGGGGTTGTGCTTGCCATCGGGTTCTTCGCTCTCTGATGATGATGTTTTAAGAGTGATTGAGGTGATTAAAGGGCTTGCGAAGTAGTTTGCGATTCATGAAATATTAAGGTCTTCTAAGACGACCTGTTTAACCCCCGACGATGTGTTGGGGGTTATTTTTTTCGTATCATCTGCATCCAAACTGTCTCATTTTTCGCATTCTTAAACATTATATCGTCGGCTTTAAATGCATAGCTAGTTATTGTTCCGGTGATTACCTCGTTATCATCATTAGTTGAAGTAAGTGTAATGGTGGGATATTTGAAGCTGTATGTATATTTAGCGAGGGTGTTGTCTGTTTCACTCTTCTGATAAGTATAGGTGCACTCTTTGCTATCGAACTCAATTTTCATGGTGTATCCAAATAGTGAGTGGCTTTCCCACAAGGTCCCACTTATAGTGGTACGGGGTTGCGATAGGTCGCTTAACATATTGTAGTTTGGCCTTGAGGCTCCAAGATTATCATCATCTTCATTGTCTACGTTATCTTTGCTACATCCATTTAAAGAGAGACTTCCCATCAGAAGGAATAATACCATTAAGTTCCACGCGCATTTCTTTTTCATGATATTTGTTTTTCATTTTTAAGAACATATTGCTTACTAGTCAGTTATAGTTTCGCAAATGTAAGATATTTTAAATATAACTTGCTACACTTGTGAGGTTTTTTTTAAGCTTATAATTTCACCTCTTCCTTAAAATGAGTTACTTTTGCTATACTTCATAGGTTTTACTTAAAACAGATTTATACAATAATTTATGCGTAAACTACTTTCCTTACCTCCCAATGCTGTAAAGGATTATTACAAGCTTAATAATCGTAATAGTGAAGATTGGTTTTGTACGTCCGACCCTCGTGATATGAGGTTGGGATCGGGTAGTGGTACTACATGGTTGCTGGAGGAGTGTTTTAGGGAGGAGGCGTCGGGCACTAATTTTATGGAGTGGCTATCGTCTGAGAAAAGGATATTGATTCATGCGGGTGGGCAGAGCCGCCGTTTGCCTGCGTATGCTGTGACGGGAAAGATTGGTTTGCCTGTGCCGGTGTTTAGATGGGCCAGGGGGCAGAGGTTGTCGCAGGATTTGTTGAGTTTGCAGCTGCCGTTGTATAAGAAGATTATGAGGTTGGCGCCTGAATCTATGCGCACGTTGGTGGTGAGTGGTGATGTTTATATTCATACCGACAAGCCTTTGCAGGTGATATCGGAGGCGGATGTGGTGTGCTATGGTTTGTGGGTGGATGCTTCGCTGGCAACTCGTCATGGTGTGTTTGCTGCTAAGAGGGAGAGCCCCGAGGTGCTGGACTTTATGTTGCAGAAGCCGTCGCTGGGTGAGCTGGAGGGCTTGTCTGATTCGCACTTCTTCTTGATGGATATTGGTTTATGGTTATTGAGCGATCGTGCCGTGGCCCTTTTGCGAGAGCGCTCGTATGGTGATGGTGAAGGCTTGAGGTTTTATGATCTTTATAGTGAGTTTGGACTGGCATTGGGCGACTCTCCGTTGATTAGTGATGGTGATATTAATGGTTTGAAGGTGAAGATTCTTCCGCTTAATGGTGGTGAGTTTTATCATTTTGGTACTAGTCGCGAGATGATTTCTTCTTCTTTAGCTTTGCAAAACAGGGTGTATGATCAGAGGTTGATTATGCATCGTAAGATTAAGCCTAATCCTGCAATTTTTACGCAGAATGCGGTGGTGGACATTGCTTTTGATGAGGGCAACAGGAATATTTGGATTGAGAATTCTGTTGTTGGCAAGGGCTGGTCTGTGTCTACAGATAATGTTATTACTGGGGTTCCCCCAAATGATTGGCAAATTGATGTGCCCAAAGGTGTGTGCATTGATATGGTGCCTGTGGGTGATAGAGGTTTTGTGGTTCGCACGTATGGTATTGATGATGCGTTTAAGGGTGATCTTCAAAAGGATGCGCTGTTTCCATATCTTGAGTCTAATGATGATATAGAGAAGGTTTTACTTTGGATGATTGGTGGCGATTCTTTATCGAATGAGGGTAGAGAGATTTGGATGAATGCTCAGCGGTTCTCGGCCGATGAGTTGATGGATGTTGCTTCTTTATCTAGGTTGTATGAGCAGCGTAAAGGGTTGAGACGCAGCAATTATTCTATGCTGGAGAAGAATTTTGGGAAGAGTGTTTTTTATCAGCTCGATTTGAGTGATGTGGCCAATGATTATATTGATTTGGGGTTGCCTGTGCCATCTACTTTAACTGATGATGCTGATGTTATGCATAGGATTCATAATAGGATGTTGCGCTCTCGTCTTTTGGGCTTGAAGGGTGATATGGTGAACTCTAAGTCTGAAGAGATGGAGTCGTTTGCTCTTTTGAGAAATGGCTTGATTAGTGCTGTTAGTGAGCATAAGAGGATGCCTCGGTTGGCTGCTTTGCCCGATCAGATTGTGTGGGGCAGGAGCCCGGTGAGGATTGATTTGGCGGGGGGGTGGACCGATACTCCGCCTTTTTCGCTTTACTCGGGTGGCTCGGTTGTGAATATGGCTATTGAACTTAACGGACAGCCACCATTGCAGGTGTATGCTAAGCCGTGTGCCGATTTTAATATCGTGTTGCGCTCTATTGATATGGGTGCCACGGAGGTGGTGCGCTCTTATGAGGAGCTGGGTGATTTTAGGTTATTGCAATCGCCCTTTTCTATTCCTAAGGCTGCTTTGGCGCTTTGTGGTTTTATTGCTGAGTTTGCTGCCGAAAGGTTTGACTCGCTTGAGGAGCAGTTGAGGGCGTTTGGATCGGGTATTGAGATTACGTTGCTTTCGGCTATTCCGGCGGGGTCGGGACTGGGTACTAGTTCTATTTTGGCTTCTACGGTGTTGGGTGCTTTAAACGAGTTTTGTGGTTTGGAGTGGAGTAAGCAGGATATTTGTACTAATACGTTGGTGTTGGAGCAGTTGCTAACTAGTGGTGGTGGCTGGCAGGATCAGTATGGGGGTTTTATGCATGGTGTGAAGTTGCTTGAATCGGATAGTGGTTTTGTGCAGACTCCTAAAGTGAGTTGGTTGCCCCAGACAATTTTTACAGACGCTGTTTATTCTTCTTGTCACTTGTTGTATTACACGGGTATTACGCGTGTGGCTAAAAATATATTGGGTGAGATTGTGAAGTCGATGTTCCTAAACTCGGGCAAGCATCTTTCTATTCTTAATGATATGAAAGCGCATGCCATTGATATGGCTGAGTGCATACAGCGAGGTGATTTTGATAGGTTCGGAAAACTGATACTGAAAACATGGCACCAGAATAAAGGTCTGGATATAGGTACCAATCCTCCTGAAGTGGCCGCTATTATCGATCTGATAAAGGATTATACACTGGGTTATAAGTTGCCTGGTGCAGGGGGTGGTGGTTATTTATACATGGTTGCCAAAGACCCCGATGCTGCCCTCCGTATCAGAAAGGTGCTGAGCGATAACCCGCCAAATAACAAGGCCCGCTTTGTTGAAATGCAACTTTCTAATAAGGGGTTTCAGGTTTCTAGATCGTGATTTGATATGAAAAATAAATGTAGCATCAAAATTCAAATAGCATTATATTTACTTATAATGATTTTTGCTAATCTGTTTATGTTGTCGTGTTCTACCTCTGCAAAAAAAGAATTGGCTCAGCGTGAGAAAATCTCTCTAAACGAAAATTGGACTTTTTATCGATATGATATGTCAGAAGAGGCCGATGATCTGAATTATGACATACGGCCTGTAATTGAAGATGATAGTGAATATTTGGTTGCAGATGCTAAACCAACAGAGGCTATTAAAGCTAGTGATTCAGCAGAGGTACTAAAACCATGGGTGCTACCCACAGCAAATGCTTTTATAAAAGATCCCCAAAAGCATTATATCCGTCCCAATAGCGAAGCACCTGGAAAAGATTTTCCATTTCTTCAACTAGATTTCAATGACTCTGATTGGGAGAGTGTAACTTTACCGCACGACTGGGCAATAGATGGTCCGTTTTACGAAGGTGATAATCCTGAAGTAGGTGGTGGAATGGGGCGTCTTCCTGTTCAAGGAATAGCCTGGTATCGGAAAAAGCTGAATATTACTTCAGATGATGTTGGTAAGTCAATCTTTTTAGAAGTGGAGGGTGCCATGTCGTATGCCATGGTCTGGCTCAACGGTACTCTAGTGGGCGGTTGGCCCTATGGCTACAACTCGTGGCAACTGGATATTACTCCATATATTATCTTTGGGGAAGACAACCAGCTGGCCATCCGCATCGACAACCCTAACTACTCTTCACGCTGGTATCCGGGTGCAGGAATCTACAGAAATGTTTGGCTTATCAAAACACACCCCATACACATCGGTCAATGGGGTACGTATATAACAACAAGTGAGGTCTCTTCGGCATCAGCAATGGTAGACCTTGAAATAAGTGTAAATAATGATTCCAAATCGGTAGTAGAGGTAACAATAGAAACAGAAATATTTGAGTTGGATAGCTTGGGAGTTAAAGGGGAGAAAAGTATCAACCGTTTTCCTGATTCGGTAATTTCTCTAGATCCTGGCGAAAGAGGTAAAACTAAACTTACAACTGAGATTAATAATCCGAAATTATGGGGACCAAAACCTACTCAAATTCCTAATCTATATCAGGCGGTAACTACATTAAAACAAAACAATAGGGTAGTGGATCGTTACGAAACTAATTTCGGTATTAGGGACCTTCAGTTTAACCCTAATGAGGGTGTTTTGGTAAATGGTGAGTTAATTGAACTTAAGGGTGTAAACCAACATCATGATTTGGGTGCTCTTGGGGCTGCGTTTAACCGAGGTGCTGCAGAGCGACAACTTGAACTTTTGCAGGAGATGGGGTGTAATGCTATTCGTATGGCACATAATCCTCCTGCTCCTGAACTGCTGGAGTTAACCGACCGAATGGGTTTTATGGTGGTTAATGAGATATACGACTCGTGGGAGAGGAAAAAGACTCCGCACGACTTCCACCTAATATTCCCCGAGTGGGAGGAGGCTGATACTCGTTCTTTTGTGCGCCGCGACAGAAATCATCCTTCTATAATCATGTGGAGTTATGGTAATGAGGTAGGTGAACAGTACACGGGCGAAGAGGGGGCGGCTATGGCTGAACGTTTAAATAGAATTGTAAAAGAGGAGGATCCCACACGTCCTACCACTCTTTCTATGAACTATGCAAAGCCGAATATGCCTTTTGCCAGAGTTGCCGATGTTATCGGTCTCAATTATCAAGGTGAGGGTATTCGTCAGGAGCCAGAATTTAAAGGTACAGACAGGATTCGTACTGAACCGCAATATGATTATTTCCACGCTGCCTTTCCCGATAAAGTTATCTTCGGTAGCGAAATTGCATCTTCTTTTAGTAGTAGAGGTATTTATCTCTTCCCGGTAACCGATGCTAGCAGCTCCATCACTCGCGATGGTAGGGGCGGAGATTCTAATATGGCACAGGTAAGTAGTTATGAGTTATATGCGGTAGACTTTGGGTCGGCTCCAGATAAAGTATTTAGGATGCAAGATTTACATCCTTTTGTTGCTGGCGGTTTTGTATGGACGGGATGGGATCACTTAGGAGAGCCTACTCCCTATTATTCGGCACGAAGTTCCTATTGTGGTATTATAGATCTGGCAGGGTTTAAAAAGGACCGTTTCTATCTTTATCAGGCGCGTTGGAGACCCAACTTCCCGATGGTTCACATTTTGCCTCACTGGAATTGGCCTGATAGAGTAGGACAAGTTACTCCCGTTCACCTTTTCACCACTGGTGATGAGGCTGAGCTATTTCTAAACGGGCGTTCTATGGGTCGCAAGAAGAAAGGTGATTTAGAATATCGTATCCGATGGGACGATATACTTTATGAACCTGGAGAACTAAAAGCTATTGCCTATAAAGATGGAGATAAATGGGCAGAGGAGGTTGTCTTCACAACCGGAGAGCCATTCTCTTTGCAGATGGAAGCAGATAGGAGTATAATTGCAGCTAATGGAGATGACCTATCATTCGTCACAGTTAAGGTAATTGATAGTGAGGGTCGCGTTGTACCCGATGCCGTACTTCCCGTTAATTTCACAATTGAAGGATTGGGAGAGATTGTGGCAACTGATAATGGCAATGCTACCGACATGACTCCTTTTCATTCCACTTCAAGGGATACTTTCAGTGGTCGATGCCTGGTTATAGTGCGAGGAAATAGAGGTAATCCAGGTGAAATTACAATTAAAGCCGAATCACAAGGATTGAAAGAGAGCAGTATTACACTTATAACTGAATAATTATTCAAATACTAAATAACATGATAAGAAATTGCTTCAGATTATTAACCGCAGTTGTGTTGATAACTTTCAATTGATGGCTATGGTGGCACCACATCCCTATTCTAATGAGAAAGTTGCTTTGTGGATGGATTGGTAATTTCGTAAGAAATGTTATTAATATTAAACCTTCTTCTATATCTTTAACTGTGAGAGGTAAACATTTTGTTTGTATAGGGTTGTTATAGTTGTAGTGTTATTGAAATGAACAAACTATTTTTAATTAAAACCAAACAGTTATGAAAAGAAGAATTTTTAAGACCGGCTTACTGGCACTGGCATCGTTGGCGATGCTGTGGGGTGCTGTGGGCTGTGATATCAATGATGATGTGAATGAGAAAAAGGCATCTATTCAGATTAAACTGACTGATGCTCCTGCTTTGAATTATGATGAGGTGAATGTTGATATTCGTGGCGTTAGTGTGGGTGTTGCCGGTGGTGACGCTGATGGCGACTGGATTGATTTGAATATCAATAACCCGGGTGTTTATAATTTGCTTGACTTGCGTAATGGGAATACTGTTTTACTTGCGGGTGGTGATATTCCTGCAGGTGACATTTCTCAAATTAGATTGATGCTTGGTGAGAATAATAGTGTGGTGGTTGATGGTGTGGAGTATGATTTGGATACGCCGTCGGCACAGCAGAGTGGTATTAAGCTGAATCTGCACCAGACATTGCTGCCGGGGGTGGCTTATAGTTTTGTGATGGACTTTGATGCGGCGCGCTCAGTTGTGGCAAGAGGTAACGGTTCATACGGGTTGAAGCCTGTAATTCGTACTTATGCTGAAGCTTTTGGTGGTTCGATTAAGGGTGTTGTTTTGCCTGCCAGAGTGGATACTGTGGGTGTTGCATACGTTCAGATAGTGAATGATGGTGACACGCTGATATCTATCCCAGAGGATGATGGTTTCTTCCTATTCGCCGGTTTGGCTCCTGCGATGTGGGACTTGACTGTTGTTGCTGATGAGTCTACCTCATATGTGGATGAAGCGATTGATGATATTGTGGTGAAAGTTGGTGAGGTTGTTGATTTGGGTGTTATTGAATTGGATGTTATAGAGTAGATTATACTACATCTGTTTTTATGTTATGTATAACCCCCAACGATTGTGTTGGGGGTTATTTTTTTTATTTACCTCGTTTTTAATTTAATATTTTATCAATATCTATCCAGAAGAATCTAGGTCGATAGGTACTAACATCGCTAAATTGCTGTGCAAATACTTGCGTATTCACGTTATAGCTTACAAGTATCATGTTTAAAAGTATATATCTCTCCGGAATTGAATGTCTTTTTCTGTGTAAGCAATACATATTTGTCTCGCAACTTAAATACATTGAATTGCGACGAAACAGGTACAGTTGACAGACCCTCTAGCTTTACTGCATCTTGCGAGTTTGCACTCCACCCGTTACCATTATAATATTGCCAATTCTCATATGGGTTGCCAATTGCAGTGCGTGCAAGATGCACTTCTGTGATCGGATCAAAATCATTTCTTATATCTACTTGTGCATATATATAATTATAATTTCCTTCACTTAGTGCTGCCATTCCATAATGAATATCTGCCGACCCTATCGCCAGCCACATCAGTAATGCCTATTTTTGGTGCTAGGGCTGCAAATGGAGCAATACAGATAGCCTTGGAGTGGCTAATTTAACTTTCTATTCTGCTGACTCCTCATCTAATTACGGAATAATCATAGAAGGAACAAGTAGTTTAGGCCACCTTATATATACATCGAGCGAAGTTGTTGAGGTGGAATAATATTTGCAAATAAAGTGAAAGATAGTTTATCAAAACAGGGCTTTTTACAAATAAATTAACTAAACTTGTACTTGTACTTGTTACAATATCTGCACTTAGATTACGGTTTCTAGATATTATTGAAAGACAGAATTAAAAAAAAATGAAAAGAATGAATGTAAAAACTATCGGGTTGTTTGTAGCACTGTTTATCTGCTATACTTATATAAAGGCACAGGAGAAATTGTATAACAACGAGTTCCCTATTTCTGATGTAACGCTTCTTGATGGACCGTTTAAGCGTGCTCGCGATTTGAATCTTGAGGTGCTTCTGCAATATGATGTGGATCGTCTTTTAGCTCCATATCGTAAAGTGGCGGGTTTGCCGAAGAAGGCCGAAAGCTATCCAAATTGGGATGGTCTGGATGGTCATGTGGCGGGTCATTATCTTTCTGCAATGGCAATTAATTATGCTGCAACGGGAGAAGAAATCTGCAAAGAACGTATGGATTATATGTTATCTGAGCTTAAGGAGTGTTTTGATGGAAATGCGGTAAATAGCGCAGAATGGGGAAGAGGCTATATAGGTGGGTTCCCAAATAGCGATGCATTATGGTCGACATTTAAGAAGGGCGATTTAGGTATTTATCAATCGTCATGGGCTCCTTTCTACAACTTGCATAAGATGTATGCTGGTTTACGTGATGCTTGGCTTTATTGCGACAATGAGCTTGGTAAGGAGTTGTTTTTGCAGTTCTGTGATTGGGGTATTGATATTACTTCTGGTTTTAGCGATGAGAAGATGCAAACGATGCTTAATATGGAGCACGGGGGCATGAATGAGGTATTTGCGGATGCTTATCAGATTAGTGGAGACGAAAAATATCTTGAGGCGGCTAAGAGGTATTCACATAATATATTTCTTGACCCCTTGTCAAAAGGGATTGATAACCTCGACAATTGGCATGCGAACACTCAAATTCCTAAGTTTATAGGATTTGCTAGGATAGCTGAACTTAGTAATGACAAGGATTATGAAAATGCAGCACGCTTTTCGTGGGAGACCATTGTGAATAATCGCACCCTGGCTTTTGGAGGGAATAGTCGCCGAGAACATTTCCCAAGCATTGAATCGAGTGGCGATTATATTAATGATGTTGATGGACCGGAGACTTGTAATTCGTATAATATGTTGAAACTAACTGAGGATTTGTATAGAATGCAACCATCGGCATACTATGCAGATTATTACGAAAGAACTCTTTTTAATCACATCCTTTCTACTCAGCATCCTGAGCATGGCGGGTATGTTTATTTTACTACTGCACGACCTCGTCATTACCGTGTTTATTCTACTCCAAATAATGCTATGTGGTGCTGTGTGGGCACGGGTATGGAGAATCATAGTAAATATAATCAGTTTATCTACACCCACTCGGGCGATTCTCTGTTTTTGAACCTTTTTATTGCTAGTGAGCTTAATTGGAAGGATAAAAAGATTAGAATTAAACAAGAAACTAAATTTCCTTATGAGGAAAGTACAAAGCTGACTGTTACTAAAGGTTCTGCAAGGTTCCCTCTTATGTTGCGTTATCCCGAATGGGTGAAGGAGGGGGCGCTAAAGGTGTTTGTTAACAAGAAAGAGGTTAAGCATTCAGCTCTTCCTTCTTCGTATATCTCTATCGACAGGAAATGGAAAAAGGGTGATGTTGTTGAGGTGGTGTTGCCAATGACCAATAGGGTGGAGCAGTTGCCTAATGTGAGTAATTATATTGCATTTTTACATGGTCCTATTTTGCTTGGTGCGAACACGGGCAAAGAGGATTTGAGAGGGCTGCTTGCTGATGATGGTAGATGGGCTCAATATCCTGGTGGTAGGTTGTTGCCGGTTGATCAGGCTCCTATTTTGGTAGAGGATGACATACAGCGTATTGCAGAGAAGTTGGTTCCTATTGAGAATGAGCCTTTGCATTTTAAGTTGAAAGTGGATATGGAGAACAGGATGGATGTTACTTTAGAGCCTTTTGCCAATATTCATGATGCAAGGTATATGATTTATTGGCTGGCGCTCACAAATAGTGGGTTAAAGTCGTATAAAGATTCGCTTACGGCAATTGAAAACGAAAAGATTGCTATTGAGAAACGTACAATCGATTTTGTTGC
Organism: Fermentimonas sp.; assembly: GCA_015478775.1. Lineage (GTDB taxonomy): Bacteria > Bacteroidota > Bacteroidia > Bacteroidales > Dysgonomonadaceae > Proteiniphilum. The sequence continues at coordinate 370,874 of JADMKP010000008.1, forward strand.
AACGGGTGAGCAGCAGCCTGAAACTGATCATGCTATGGAAAATGAGTTTTCTGTTTCGGGTAATAATCATAACCAGTTTTATCGTGAAGCAAACAAAGATGGGTTCTTTAGCTATGAAATGAAGACCGATTCTGAAGCCAACGTCAGACTTATGGTTCGTTATTGGGGGGCTGAATATGGAGGCAGAAAGTTTGATATTTATATAGATGATGAGAAATTGTTGACCGAAGATAATACTGGTCGATGGAACCAATCTACATTTCATGAAGTGGAGTATGAGATTCCCAGCAGGATGGTTGAAGGGAAAGAGAAAATAAGGGTTAAGTTTCAGTCCCTTCCCGGTAATACGGCGGGTGCAGTTTACTTTATCCGTTTGCTAAAACAGAATTAAAAATACTATTAATAATAAAAGAATAAAACCTCTTACAATGAGCAAATTTAAGAACACATGTTTAAAAACTCTAATATTGGGTGCAGTAGTGCTTACTGCATTAACTATTAATGCCCAAAATCCAATTGTACAAACTTATTTTACTGCTGATCCGGCGCCAATGGTTTATGATGGTACTGTTTATATGTATTCGTCGCACGACGAGGATACGACGGTTAATAACTTTTTTACTATGTACGACTGGCGCTGTTACTCGTCGAAGGATATGGTGAATTGGACCGACCATGGGATGGTGGCGTCATTAAAGGATTTTGATTGGATGGATAAAACAAACGGAGCATGGGCGCCGCAAGCTATTGAGCGTGATGGTAAGTTCTACTTATATGTGCCTATTCATGGTGAGGGAATTTCGGTGTTGGTTGCCGATTCCCCTACTGGCCCGTTTTCTGATCCAATTGGTAAGCGTTTGATTGATAGTGATCATATATGGCAAGATATCGACCCCACAGTGGCAATTGATGATGACGGGCAAGCGTATTTGTATTGGGGTAACCCAGGTTTGTGGTATGTGAAGTTAAACCAGGATATGATATCGTACGACCGTAGCATTGGGCAGGATGGTGTTGTTACTGTAGAAATGACTGCCGAGGCTTTTGGTTATAAAGAGAGCCGCGATGGGCAGGCTGGTACTACTTATACTGAGGGACCTTGGTTTTATAAGCGTAACGACCTCTATTATATGGTTTATGCTGCTGAGGGTATTCCTGAATATATTGCTTATTCTACTGCGCCTTCTCCTGTAGGGCCATGGACGTACAGAGGGCATATTATGGAAAGGGCCGATCATTTAGCTTTTACGAATCATGCTGGTACAATAGATTTTAAGGGAAATTCATATATCTTTTATCACGATCAGGCTTTGTCTAAGCAAGGCTTTAAGCGCTCGGTTAGTGTTGAGCAGTTTACCTATAATGCCGATGGCAGCATTCCGCTAATCACCCCTACTAAAGAGGGCGTGACCAAAAGTGTTGCCAACCTTAATCCTTATCAAAAGGTGGAAGCCGAGACCATCGCATGGAGCGAAGGTTTGAAAACTGCTGGTAATACTAAGGATGGTGGTGTTTATGTTGCTAATATAGAGAACGGTGATTATCTGAAGGTGCGCAGTGTCGATTTTGGGAAAGGTGCCAAAAGTATTGAAGCGGGTGTTGCTTCGGCTTCTAATGGGGGCAAGATTGAGATTAGACTTGATAATCTGAACGGTGAGCTAATTGGCACGGTTGATGTGAAGAATACGGGTGGTTGGCAGAAATGGGCAACCGTGAAAAGTAGTGTGAAGAAGACTACTGGTGTGCATGATGTTTATTTTGTGTTCACAGGTGGTGAGGGTGAGTTGTTTAACTTCGATTTCTGGAAATTAAAATAGTAATTAAAAAATATAAAGAACTTTACTATGGATAAATTATACCAAAATTATAGCATTGAATTGTTATTTCTTTTGATAGTTGTTTACTTTTATTTAGCAATAACACTTATTCCCAAAGCGAAGTGCTCGCTCACTGGCGCTTTGAACAGGTTCAGCATCTCAATGGCGATTCCGCTTCGACTTCATGCGTTGAATACCTCTACTTCGATAAAGATGGCAGTATAAAACCAATCGGCCTAACTGTTGAAGGGGTTAGTATATAACCGAAAAAATGATCACAATAATCATATTTAAAATGAAAAAAGTACTGATAATTAATATCTTTATGGCAATTGCTCTTCTTGGTGTTGCACAGAAACCTATGACTTTGCCAATTATCTCAACAAAATATACGGCGGATCCTGCGCCATTGGTGTATAACGATACGGTGTTTTTATATACTTCGCACGATGAGGATGATGCGATGGGTTTTAAGATGCTCGACTGGCTCTTGTATTATTCTACCGATATGGTAAACTGGACAGAGTACGGTGCGGTGGCGTCGTTAAAGGATTTTGACTGGGTGCCGTATGATAATGGTGCTTGGGCGGTGCAGTGTATTGAGCGGAATGGTAAGTTTTATCTGTATTGCCCCATGCCGGGTGGTGTGGGTATTGGTGTTTTGGTGGCGGACACTCCTTATGGTCCTTTTAAAGATCCGCTGGGAAAGGCTTTGATTAAGAATAGCAACCATGATATCGACCCAACAATAATGATTGATGATGATGGCCAGGCGTATATGTACTGGGGTAATCCTAAGGTGTATTGGGTAAAGCTTAACGAGGATATGATTTCTTACTCGGGCGAAATTATGCAGGATGCTACTACTCCCGCAAAATACCAAGAGGGGCCTTGGGTGTGGAAGCATGATGGTATGTATTATATGGCATATGCGTCTACTTGTTGCCCCGAGGGTATTGGTTACGCTATGAGCACTAAGCCTACAGGTGCTTGGGAGTATAAGGGTATGATTGTGGATGCTTCTGAGAAGACGCGCGGTAATCACCCGGGTATTATTGAATTTAAGGGAAAGTGGTATTGTTTTGGACATAGTTATGATTTGCTGAAACAGATTACGGACAAGTTTTATGAGAGGCGCTCGGTTGATATGGATGAGATGGTGTTTAATGCGGATGGGACTATTCAGAATCGTGCGTATTGGTCGGTTGAGGGTCCTGCTCAAGTTGGCACTCTTAATCCATTTAATCGTGTGGAGGCCGAAACAATGGCTTGGAGTGAGGGTGTGAAGACTCATTTTGAGACTGAGTGGACGGGCGACTTTGACTGGGACCGTGGCACTAAGATTGATGATCATTTGTTTGTGACTTCTATTAATAACGGTGATTATATTTTAGTGAGGGGTGTTGATTTTGGCAGTGGTGCTAAAACTGTTGAGGCTAATGTTTCGCCTATTTATGGTGGAAAGATTGAGGTGCGTGTTGATAGATTAGATGGTCCTGTTATTGCCACTATTAATGTTGATTCTTCCCGTGAGGCTGGTTACTGGAAGTCTTTTTCTGCGCCAGTTGATGATGTGAATGGCGTGCATGATGTGTATTTTGTTTTTAAGGGTGATAAGGACTTGTTTAACTTCGACTGGTGGAAATTTAATAGATAAGTTATATTATAATAAATACTAAATTTTATGAAGAAAATTATTGTTGCTCTTAGTCTGATATTGTTGTACACGTCAGGCTTTGCTCAATCGTATAAGAAGACAGATTATGGGGCTAGTGCTCAAATTAACTCGATGGATATTGAGGTTCAGTTTTATGGACCGTCTATTGTTAGGGTGGTGAAAACGCCTGTGGGTGAGAGTGTAGAGAAAGAGAGTTTGTCGGTTATTAAGTCTCCTGAAAAGGTGAGTTTTACGACTAAAGAGTTGGGTGATGAGCTCTTGTTAAGTAATAAAAGTGTGCAGGTGGTATTGAATCTGAAAAGTGGTAAGGTTTCTTTCAAGAACACTAAAGGTGAAATCCTTTTGAATGAGAAGGAGGGTGGTGCTACTTTTACTGATTTTGATGATGCTGGTGTAAAAACATATAGTGTGAATCAGTCTTTTGTACTTGAGCAGGACGAATCGATTTATGGTCTGGGTGTTCTGCAGAATGGTAAGATGTCGCAGCGCAACCAAGAGGTACACATGGTACAGAACAACACATGGGATTTTGTTACTTTCTTTCAGTCGGTAAAGGGTTATGGTCTTTTCTGGGATAATTATTCGCCTACTAATTTTAAGGATGTGCCGGGTGAGACTTCTTTTAGATCTGATGTGGGCGATTGTATAGATTACTACTTTATGTATGGTGGTGATGCCGATGGTGTGATTGCAGAGATGCGCAATCTGACCGGCGAGGTACCTATGTTCCCTTTATGGACGTATGGATTTTGGCAAAGTAAGGAGCGTTATAAGAGTCAGCAGGAAACTGTTGGTGTGGTAAAGAAATATCGCGAACTGGGTGTACCGCTTGATGGTGTGATACAGGACTGGCAGTATTGGGGTAGCAATTATTTGTGGAATGCAATGGAATTTCTTAACGACGAATTCCCAAATCCGCAGGCAATGGTGAACGAGATTCATGATTTGAATGCGCATATGATCATTTCTATTTGGTCGTCGTTTGGCCCTGCTACAAAGCAATATCGTGAATTGGAGAAGATTGGTGCACTTTATAGTTTTAATACGTGGCCGGAGTCGGGACTTACCGCTTGGCCTCCTAATATGGATTACCCGTCGGGTGTGCGTGTGTATGACGCTTTTAATCCGCAAGCTAGAGATATTTATTGGAAGTATATGAATGAGGGCTTGTTTAAGTTGGGTATCGATGGTTGGTGGATGGACTCTACTGAGCCTGATCACTTGAGCTTTAAGCCTGAGGATATGGATAATAAAACGGCATTAGGTTCTTTTAGAAAGGTGAGGAATGCGTATCCACTGGTAACTGTTGGTGGGGTGTACGACAATCAGCGTGCGGTTAGTTCTGATAAGAGGGTGTTTATTCTTACTCGTTCGGGGTTTGCTGGTCAGCAGCGATATGGTGCCAATGTGTGGTCGGGCGACGTATTTACTACTTGGGAGAACTTCCGCAATCAGATTCCTGCTGGTTTGAATTTTTCTATGACTGGTATTCCGCATTGGAATAGTGATATTGGTGGTTTCTTTGCCGGTGAGTATAATAAGTCGTGGAACGACGGCACTGCTTCTAAAAACCCATTGTTTCAGGAGTTATATGTTCGCTGGATGCAGTTTGGAGCTTTTAACCCGATGATGCGTTCACACGGTACGGACTTATCGAGGGAAATTTATAACTTCGGTGTAAAGGGTGAGCCGATTTATGATGCTATTGAGAGTGCTATTCATTTGCGTTATTCTCTTTTACCTTATATTTATTCTACTTCGTGGGACGTGACTAATAACCAGTCTAGTTTCATGCGTGCTCTTGTTATGGATTTTGCTCATGATAAGAATGTATGGGATATAAAGTACCAGTATATGTTTGGCAAGTCGATTCTAGTTGCTCCAGTGGTGGAGGCACAATATACTAATGAGAAGATTGTGAAGTCTACTATCGATGAGGGTTGGCTGCGTAATGATGGTGATGGAAATGATGGCACTGAATCTAATAAAGGTTCGGAGGTTGACTTTACTGTAAATAAGTCTACTGAATTATATCTTCCTGCTGGTGCTGAGTGGTATGACTTTTGGACGAATGAAACTTTTGAGGGTGGACAGGAAATTACACGTGAGACTAGCATCGATCTGATTCCTTTATACATTAAAGCGGGTAGTATTTTGCCTATTGGACCAAAAGTGCAGTATGCAACAGAAAAGAACTGGGACAACCTGGAGCTTAGAGTTTATGAGGGTGCTGATGGTGAGTTTACTCTTTATGAAGATGAAAACGATAACTATAATTACGAAAAAGGTATTTATTCTACTATCACATTTACGTGGAACGATGCGAAAAATGTTCTTACAATAAGTGACCGCAAGGGTGAATTTCCAGGTATGTTGTTAGAAAGGAAATTCAACATTGTGCTTGTTGGGAAAACCAATAAAGTGGTTGATTTTAAGGGGAAGAAGGTTACGGTTAGGTTTTAAAGATTTAATGAGCAGATCAATTGTGTATAATTGTTTATAAATGAACTGCTCAGCAGACAAATAAAAAATTACTAATAAGATGAAATTCAACATTATTGCAGTATTATTTTTTACATTATTGCTGTCTTCATGCAATGAAAAGCATGAGCAGATGATGAGAGGAAACATATGAACCTACATGGGAGTCGCTTGCCCAATATGGTGAAGCGCCTGAGTGGTTTAGGGATGTTAAGTTTGGGATTTGGTCGCACTGGGGACCGCAATGTCAACCTGGCCAGGGCGATTGGTACGCTCGCGAAATGTATATTGAAGGGAGTCGTGCATATAATTGGCATGTAGAGAATTATGGGCATCCATCTGAGTTTGGTTTTAAGGATGTTATTAATGAGTGGAAGGCCGACCAGTGAAATCAAGAAGAGTTAATGGAGGGTGAAATCAGTTCTGTGTCGCTAGTTGGAAGTGATAGTGAGATTAAATTCAACAGAAATGCTGAGGGGTTAGTTGTTGAACTGCCCGAAGCTGAAACACCAAATGAGATATCGTTGTTATTAAAAATATTGTAATTTTGTATTAAATAATATTATTAAATACCTTACCTATTAAATATAAAGTGGAAAATTGAATGAGAAGAATAAGTATTACATTAATTCAATTAACATTAAAATCATTTTTCATGATTTTTGCTATTGCATTGATGTGTTCGTGTTCTACCTCTGTAAAAAAGGAATTAGGTCTTAATTGCCCGGAAAAGCTAAATCAGGAAAGCTGGGGAGGCCGGTTTACACAACCGGATCTCAAGAATAATCACTGGTGTGATCACCCTGACGGATCTATTACGGTGTCGAAATGGAGAAGAGTAGTACAGGATGATTTTGCCAATCGAGCAGACTGGATGCAACCCTGAAGTATAAGGTTATTACTAATCAACCGGAAATCAGATTTAAAAAAATAAATAAGATGAAAAGGAAAGTCTTAAGAACTTTTGCAATGACAATGCTGACTGTTTTCTCTATGAATCTTCAAGTGTCAGCTCGAGAGATACCACTGGTCTATAATACCGAAAGCTCGGTCACCCCTTTTGAAGTTTGTCTGCCCTCTTTGAAAGAACTGCCTGTAATCGAAAAACTTCCCGATCCCTTTGCATGGTCAGACGGGAGTGGGCGTTCAACCCTTTTCGAGGACTGGAGTCGCAGAAGGATGGAAATTGGTGCTGAGATTCAACATTATGAGATTGGTGAGAAGCCAGCACGACCGGACTCTATTACTGCCGACTTCAGTGATGACACTCTCACTGTATGGATAAATGTTAATGGTGAACAATTGATACTCAAATCTCATGTGATTATACCTGAAGGAGAGGGCCCCTTTCCTGCAGTGATAGGTATAGGCAGAGGTTCTGGCAGCTTACCGGCTGAACTCTTTTCCTCTCGCGATATTGCACAAGTAACTTTCAATTTTGCTCAGGTGATGGCTTGGCAACAGAAAAGAGGAGAGGAGCCGATTAACCGTCTTTATTCCGATTTGGTACATATGGGTGCGTATAGTGCTTGGTCGTGGGGGGTGAGCCGTTTGATTGATGGTCTTGAACTTGTGGCCGATAAACTGCCTGTGGATTTGCAACGGCTAGCTATTACGGGTTGCTCTTTTGCTGGTAAGATGGCGCTTTTTGCTGCTGCGTTTGATGAGAGAATTGCTCTGACCATTGCACAAGAATCGGGTGGTGGTGGTGCTGCAGCGTGGCGTGTGTCTGAGACATTGGGTGAGGTGGAGACCCTTGGCAGAACCAATTTTGTATGGTTTATGGAGAAATTGTCTCAGTTTTCTGATGATGTGAATAAGCTGCCTTACGATCACCATGAGCTGATGGCTATGGTGGCACCACGTGCATTGCTGGTACTTGGCAATCCCGATTTTGAGTGGTTAGCCGAAGAGTCGGGTTTCATCTCTTCTAAAGCTGCAAAACGTGTATGGGAAACATTTGGGATTGAAGACCGATTTGGATTCTCAATTGTAGCAGATCATGGTCACTGTATGCTTCCAGATGTGCAAAGGCCTGAAGTGGAGGCTTTTATTGATAAATTCTTGATGGGTGATAAAACTGCTAATACTATTGTTGAGATCCATCCCTATTCTGAAGAGAAAGTTGCTTCGTGGATGGATTGGTAATCAGAAGATAATCTGTATTGTGATTTGTTAATTTAGTATTATCTTTGCGGTTTGTTTTAAAACAGACAAAAGCCGTAGTCTTTCAAGATTTTCGGTATAAACCAACTGCAAAGATAAATATGAATTATAATAGTCCTGCCCAAACTGCTAATGATTTTAGATTGGCGGCTCTTGATAAATGTAAGCGTCCGTTTTGGGAATTTGCATTAATGGCAATTCTTGGTGGTACATTTATTGCTATTGGAGGTTTGCTCACTGTAATGGTTGCAGGTGGTATGCCTGGTGTAGCTGCGGTTAACCCTGGTATTGTGAAGTTTGTGGCGGGTGCACTGTTTCCGGTGGGGCTAATTATGGTTTCTATAACGGGGGCCGACCTGTTTACGAGTAATTGCGCCTCATTTACTTTCCCTTTGATGAGGAGAGAGTTGCCGCTATCGAAAGTGGCTTTGGTGCTGGTTATATCGTATTTGTTTAACTTTATAGGTGCTCAGTTTATTGCCTTTGTTTTATCTGCTAATGTAGGACTGCTTGATTCTGATCCTTGGAGGGCTTACCTTCTAAATTACACGGAGCTGAAGATGAATCAGGATTTTATGACTGTGCTATGGAAGGGTATTGGTGCCAACTGGCTTGTATGTCTTGGTATGTATATGGGGTACGCGGGTAAGGATATTATTGGTAAGTGCATTGGTATATGGATTCCGGTTATGTTGTTTGTTACACTTGGATATGAGCATTCTATTGCTAATATGTTTTTTATGCCGGCAGCAATATATGTGGGTGCGGATTTCACCTGGAGTAGTTTTATTATCAATAACCTGATACCTGCTACTATTGGTAACTTGATTGGTGGCGCAGTGCTGGTGGGAATGGTTTATTGGTATCTGTTTCTTAAAAAGAGGAGCTGATTAACCCATTTAAGGAAATAATATTTCTCCTTTAAGACCTTTTGCATTTTTATTTCTATTTTTATATTTAGAATTAATAATTGGTTTTTTAAAGTATTATTTTCTCAATCATGAAAAATATTGTTGTTGCGCTCATATTTCTTATTTGTGGGGGTGGCTTGGCAGCTCAGGTTGCACAAGGGAATGCGATATTGCCTGATACTGTTGGCATTAACATACAAAACAAGAACTTTGTATATGTGGCAAAGAAGATGAAGGGCGATGATATCTTGCTTGATGGTATTTTGGATGAGCAGGATTGGCAAATTGCAGATAAGGCTAAAAACTTCAGGTTGGTAACGCCTGTGGATAGCGGCTATCCCGAGCAGGCATCGGAAGTGATGATTACTTACAACAACAAAGCTATGTTTATTGCGGTGGTGTTTCATGACACTATACCCGGTAAAATGGTGGCAGAATCGTTTAGGCGCGACTTCAGCTTTAATAATAACGATAATTTTCTTTCTGTTTTTGATACTTTCAGAGATCAAACAAATGCATATACATTTGGCTTTTCTGCAGTGGGTGCACTGTGGGATGGTGTTATATCTGGACAACAAACAAACCTCAACTGGGATAGTAAGATGGAGGTTGAGGTTAACCAACAGGATGGAATGTTGGTGGCTGAGATTAAAGTGCCTTTTAAGTCGGTAAGATACCCCGAGGGCAGTAAAGTGTGGTATGCCAACTTTGGGAGGCTTGATTTGAGAACTACTGAGAAGTCGGCCTGGGCCCCCGTACCTCGTCAGTTTCCTCACGCTTCTCCTGCTTATACGGGTGTATTGATATTTGATGAGGTATTGCCCAAGCCGGGTATTAATCTATCTCTTATTCCTTATATATCTGGTGGCTACCACAGAGATTTTGAAGCGGGCGAGAGTGCGGGCTATCGCAAGAATGTGGGTGTGGATGCAAAGATTGGTTTTTCGACTTCTACTAACCTCGATTTAACTATTAACCCCGACTTTGCACAGGTGGAAGTTGATCAGCAACAGATGAATGTGGATAGGTTTGAATTGTTTTTTCCGGAGAAGAGGCAATTCTTTTTGGAGAACCAAGATCTTTTTGCCGAGTATGGCGAGCGTGAGGTGCGTCCGTTTTTCTCACGACGTATTGGTTTAGATGCTCCTGTGTTGGGGGGTGCACGGTTTACGGGTAAGATTGGCAACGACTTCAGATTGGGGGTGATGAATATGACTACCGACGAGACATCTGTTATGCCTGTAAGAAATTATACTGTATTATCTATGCAGCAGAAGTTGTTTGCTCGTTCTAACCTCAGTTTTATGTTTGTAAACAAAGAATATTCGGGAAGCGATAATTTTAACCGTGTGGCTGCTATGGATTATAATATGGCCAGTAGTAATAATGTTTGGACAGGGAAGTTTTTCTATCATCGTTCGTTTCAGCCGGGCAACCCAGATAAGCAGTTTGCACAGGGTGCTCATGTTAACTTCAGCAAGAAGAAGATTGATATTGAGTTTAATCAAACATCGGTTGGTGAAAACTTCCATGCCGAAACGGGTTATGTGAGGCGCAGGAATTATATTTTACTGAATCCGGAGATAAGATACTCTTTTATTCCGAATAAGATGGTTGTATCTCACGGTCCGTTCATTGATATGGAGGGTTATTATTCTATGGGTTTTGATAGGCTGGATCATGTATTAGAGCTAGGATATAATGTTGAATTTAAGGATAAAACTTCTCTGTCTACCGGTATGAGCGATATTTATGTGAGGCTGATGGAAGATTTTGATCCAACTCATGCGAGTGACAACTACTTAAGTGCAGGTACCACATACAGATATAAACAGTGGTATACAGAACTTACAACTAGTCCGCGCCACCCCTTAAATGGCAGCCTTATGTACGCGAAAGGTGGTTTTTATAGTGGCGATGTGGATGTTGTACAGGCTAATATGGTTTACAGGTATCAGCCATTTATAAACCTTTCTTTGAATGCAATTTATACTAACCTCAGACTACCTTCGCCGTTTGAGCATCAGCAGTTCTGGCTCATCGGACCAAAGCTGGATATTACTTTTTCTCCAAAGGTATATCTCACAACTTATGTACAATATAACGAGCAGCTTAATAATGCTAACGTAAACATAAGATTTCAATGGAGATATAAGCCTGTATCTGATCTTTTTATTGTTTATACCGACAACTATTTTGCCAATACCCGTGAGGTGCGCAACAGGGCTCTTGTGCTTAAACTTACATACTGGTGGAATTGAACAATAGCTGGTATTATGCTGTTGTATAATTAGATAATTAAGGTGTTATTTAAAATGGATAGGTATGATCTATTTTATTGTTATTATTTTACTACTGGCTTTTGAACTGTTGTATTTGCGACTTGCCTCTAGAAGGGATTCTCTTATAGTACCATACTGGAGTGAGGCTACGAGTGATGAACGCGATTTTATTACTGTAAGGGGAGGTGGGGTTGTATTTTGGATTGCCTCACTATTACTTCTCATTTTTATTCCCAACGAATTTAACACATGGTTTTTTATAGCAATTACTATTGTTGCAGCAATTAGTATGTTTGACGATGTAAAACGAGTGTCTTTATGGACCCAGTTATTGTTTCACATTGTAGCTGTTAGCATTGCATTTTATATAGCAGAACTGTTTGTGGTAATCACCTGGTGGAATCTGCTGTTTGCATATATCTTTTTTATTGGAGTTATGTACTCATTTAGGCCAATGGATGATGTGAACGGGATGACAGGACTTTATACATTGGCAGCACTGCTCCCAATGGTGTATGTGAACCAGTATATTGAGTCGTTTATTCATATTTATCACCTTTTGTTTCCTATTATTGCGGCGTTTATTCTTCTTGTATTTAATCTCAGGAGGGATGCAGCAACAACAGCGGGTAGTGTTGGAAGTATGACTATTGGCTTTTGGGTGAGCTTTCTTTTGATGATGCTTATAATAGAGAGTGGATCAATTGTATGGCTATCGTTTGTACTTGTATATTTGGTGGATGAAGCACTTACTACAGTTCAGAAAATATATCAGAGAAAAGCATTTTTTGGTCCCGAAAAGCTTCACATGTCTCAGCTATTAGGCAATGAGATAAGAGTTGATCACAGACTAGTTTCGTCTATTTACTTTTTTATGCAGCTCTTTTGCAGTGTTTTGGTAATATTGCTTTACCCCACTTTGGGAGTATCGATATTCTGGATACTGCTTGTTGTATTAATGAGTTTATATTTATTCAAATTCAAAGTAGTGAAAGTTGCCAAACAGCTGCGTTAACATCTTAATTTAATCTGAATTAATTTAATGTTGAATTTTTAAAAGATCATTTATAATGAAATTGAACTATAATACATTATCTAACAGACCACATTTGGCCGTTTTAACAACGGATGGATTTCAGGATATGGAGGTTATTGTACCCATTGGATATCTTGTGAACAAATGTGTTGATATAACAGTGATTGGTCCCAATAAAGGCAGAATTAAAGCTTATAACAGTGACTTTGAGATGATAATTGAGAACGAAGTGGGAGAGGTTAATATTGATGACTTTGATGCTTTGTTTATCCCCGGAGGGAAAGCACCCGCTGCTTTGAAAGAGCATGAAGGATCGGTGAACTTTACAAGAGATTTCTTCATGACCGGCAAGACCGTGGCAGCAATTTGCCACGGCCCGCAAGTCTTAGCTGCCACCGGAGTACTTTTAGGTGTTATAACCACCGGTGTAAGTAAAATAAAGAATGAGCTTAAAAAAGCAGGTGCTATTTACAAAGATGAGGAGTTGGTTATAGATGACAACCTCATTACATCAAGGGTGCCTGAAGATTTGCCGGTATTTGTAAAGGCAATTGAAGAAGCCTTAATCACAAACCCCATCGATTGAGCAACTCTGTCCTTTGGTAATTTCTATCTTAATTTCTGGGTTAGCTTCTCTCCACTCTGCAAACGACTTCTCAAGGGTTTGTAGGAATGCTTGTTTAGGTTGAGCACCCGATACAGCGTACTTTCTATCGAAGACAAAAAATGGTACGCCCTGAACACCTATTGTGCGTGCTTCTTGAATATCTTGTTGCACCCTCTCAAGATACTTATCGTCTGAAAGCGCTGTATTCACATTCTCTTCTGATAATCCAATATCATTACCAATCTTAATTAGCGTTGCGTTATCGGCTATATTCTCACCATTAGTAAAAAAAGCCTTAAAGAAACGCTCTTCAGCTTCATCGCCCAATCCTCTTGTTTTGGCAAACTGTATTACCCTGTGTGCTTTAAGTGAGTTTACCATCACTGCCTTGTCGAAATCATAATCAAGACCTGCACTTTTTGCATTATTGGTTACGTTTGCAAGCATACCCTCCACTTGAGGTTTGCCCATACCCTTGGTTCTAGCCAGATAATCGGTGTAATTATTTTTCTGCACCTCAGGAATTGAGGGGTCTAGTTGATAACTCTTCCATACCACCTGCAACTTATCTTTATCGGTAAACTGCTCTAGTGCCTTCTCAAAATTTCTTTTGCCTATATAACAAAACGGACACATCACATCGCTCCATATTTCTATTTTCATATTGTTCTTTGTTTTAGTTTTATTTTTAGCAATAGTATAAGCTCTATGTGCTATTATTGCACAAACCTATGCACTAGTATGCTGTATTACTTATATATACTACAAATTTAACGCTTTAATGTCAATAAAGCATGCAGATTGCCCTTCGGCCTCACTTTTGAATAATATTATAGATATACATAAACCATTGCTCATCTAGCTTACAGCTATGATTATAAAAACAGTCTTAATGCCATTAATTCTATCAATAATTAGCTAGGCAATTCATCTCAATTCTGAGAAATCACTATATCAGACCCTAATTTTCTCCGAACCAACACTAGACATGAGCCGCAGCATCTTCATGCCTGCATCGTACCTGGTCCGTATCTTGCTCGTTTATAAATGAGGATGATCAGGACTTGGTCCTGCTGAAGTAGGGGAGAAGTTGGGGGGATGAGTGTGTTTTTCGTAAAGAAATAAAATAAAATAATAAAGAGCTAGAGTAAAATGCTGTTTAAAACTAGTTTTCTGATATTTGAAGTAATTATAAATATATAGTAATTATTAATTTATTCTATGTGAATATTTTTTTAATTAAATAAAAGAAATATATTTGTATAATTAATTTTACCAATATATCATAGAAACATTTATATTATAGTTTTAAATGAGAAAGTTAATATATTTAATATCCATACCATTGATTGTCCTTTCTGTAACAATTGTTAGCTGTAATGGTAAATCGGGCCGTAATAATAATTGGAATCCCAATTCACTTCTTGCTTCTCCAATAGAAGATTCATCTGTGCAATTTGAACATACAAAACCTGTCTTAAATGTCTACTTAGAGAACTCTGGCAGTATGGATGGATATGTAAATGGAGGTTCTGATTTCGCTAGTATTATATATAGATATCTAAATCATATAGACAATTCAGGTTGGGTTAATGATTCCATTAATTTGCATTATATTAATAGTAATTTAGTTCCTGTTGGAAGTGATATTACATTATTTTCGAGCAAAAATCTAACTCCTTCATCTTTTAGGATGATGGGAGGAAGTAGAGCTTCAACTGATATTTCAGATCTCTTAAAACAAGTTCTAATTAGAACTAACAATGACACTATATCTATGCTGATTTCTGATATGATATTCTCTCCAGGATCAAAAGTTGATGCGAGTCAATACTTAGAGGATCAAAAAACTGAAATTATGTCTTTGTTTACTAACAAAGTTAATAATAGTGATTTATCCGTAATAATTCATCAACTAAGTACTGCATTTAATGGCACTTATTTTAATAAAATTGATGCTAAGTCTTCTATCAATGAAAACCGTCCTTTCTATATTATTTTCTTTGGGAATAAGGAGTATTTAGAGCAAATTCCATTTGAAACTTTACTTCAAGATGACTTAGTTTTAAAACATATAGAAAATAAGTATTTAATTACAAAGGAGGTACCTGTAAACTATGCTGTTCAAGTAGGATCTGGTAATTTTGTACTAGATAAGAAGGACCCTCAAAAAAGTATAATTAAAGCAAGGAAAGATAAAAGGACAGATAAAATATCATGTGTAGTAAATGTTAACTTTCAGAATATAATGTTGGATGATTTATATTTAACCGATATAGATAATTATTTTATAGACAATAACTATCAAATTGAATCGATAAAACCTTCGGCATTACAAGGCTTCACTCATTCTTTAAAATGGAACACAGTTGTTCCGCAATCAAAAGTACTTTCAATTGGACTATCTAATAAAATCCCTGAGTGGGTCGATAGGAAGAATGACAGCTCGGGAGATAATTTATTTAACGATGATGCCATAGACAAAACATACGGATTAAAATATTTAATTGAAGGCATTCATGAACCATATAAAAAAGCATCAGAATTTTATACAAAAATTGAAATTAATATTAACAACTAATAAAGCTAGTAATGGGAAACATTTATTGTGTTTTAGAAAATTTATTTGGCGTTAACCTGGCCAACTATCTTTGGGGATATGATTGTGCAACAAACGCATATACCAATCAAAATTTATTCAATATCATAGGTGTTATAGCAATAGTGATTACACTTATTTTTACATTGATTTATTATTATGCAATTAGACATCCTCGCTTTACTGGATGGGGAAGTTGGTTGATAGTAATGGCTGTGGTAGGTCTAATTAATTTCTCTATTGGGTATGCTTGGACGAATAATGATTTACTAAATGGGAAAATTGGTAGCTGCTTAGTTCACCAACTGGATCAAAATGGTGATGTCATTAGTACACAAATTGCTTCAATCAACTGTTTGATGTTTGGTTTTGTAAACCTGCTTGTGTCAATTATTCTGTTAGTGATTTTTTCTTTTGCATTAAAATGGTGGAGCAAACATGCCAAATATTCACCCATATAAATAAATTAATTAATTAGACATAGTAGTATGAGTAAATTATATATATTTGGAATCGGAGGCACTGGTTCTCGTGTTCTCAAGTCGTTGATTATGCTTTTAGGAGCTGGTGTTGAAATGAAAAACACATTGGAAATTGTACCTGTTATTATTGATCCTGATTTTGCATCTGCAGATTTAACTCGTACTATAGAGCTAATAAAACGATACAAAGGAATTAGATCAAAGATTAAATTTGAATCATCTAAAGAGAACAAGTTTTTCAATACTGATATTAATGATGGCATTTTGCCAAATATGATAATACCTTTAAAAGAAACTCAAGACAAGAGGTTTAAAGAGTATATAGGTCTAGAACTTATGAAAGATAGTAGAGGAAAGAGTGACGCTAACTATGCCTTTGCTAATTTACTTTTCTCTGAACAGAATCTTGAGTCAGATATGAATGTAGGTTTCAAAGGAAATCCTAATATCGGTAGTGTTGTGCTTAATCAAATAACTAATACTAAAGAGTTCGAAAATATTATTGCATCATTTGATCAAGGAGATAGAATCTTTATTATAAGCTCAATTTTTGGTGGAACTGGAGCAAGCGGTTTTCCACTTCTTCTTAAGAACCTTCGTTCAATATCAGATAAATTGGCGGGTGCTGGAATCATAAAGAATGCACCCATTGGTGCTATTACTGTCCTTCCTTATTTTGATGTGAAACCAGATAATAATGATAAAAGCAAACGCAGTCAAATTGACTCTTCAACATTTATTTCTAAAACAAAAGCAGCTCTTTTATATTATGATAAAAATATAAAAGGGGCCAACGCACTATATTATATTTCTGATGATATATCTAAACAGTATGAAAACTCTGAGGGTGGAACGACTCAAAAAAATGATGCTCATTTTATAGAGATGGCATCAGCTTTAGCAATTATTGACTTTGTAAGTATTTCACCAGAAAATTTAATTACACAAAACGGTGTGCCTGATAATTGTATTTATAAGGAATTTGGTATTAAAAACGAAACTGAGAATATCATATTTGGTAACTTAGGTAATCAAACTCAAGGTTTGATTAAAAAAGAACTACTACAGTTCACTCTTTTTTCAAAATATTTAAAAGAACAGATTAAACTTTCAAGAAACACAACATGGGCAAGAGACCATAAATTAGACAACAGTTTTTTTAAATCTAATTTTTACAATTATGATTTAACTGGGTTTTGTGACGATTACATTTCTTGGTTGAATGAGATGTCTTCAAATAGAAGGGGTTTCTCGCCATTTTATTTAGAAGAAAAAAGGAAAGATTTGTTTTCTTTGGTTAAGGGTTTGAAACCCGATAAGGTGATGAGTCTTGCTTCTAATTATGATCTCTTTGACTTTTATCTAAATGAAATTCAACGAGATGTAAAAAAAGATGCGCCAAAAGAAACATGTTTTATAGAGCTGTTCTATCGTGCTACGAGTATGCTAGTTAATAAAAAATTCAGTTTATAAATTTAATTGCCATGGCAAAAGTACTAAGATTACATAAACAAGGTGACAATACGATTAACGATTGGGGAAATTCTGCAAAATATAGCAATCAAGTAATTGATCAAATAGTGGATCCTAATGGGCAGTCGCCATCAAGAGAGATTACATCCATACCTTCTCCATTTGCAAGAATGGACCTTGTGAAAAGCGCATTTAAAGTAGTAGTTGAATCCCCCAGCTTAGAGGGTAATACTATTTATCATAAGATGGTTTCAGACAGCTTAGATGTGGGGCAAATATTTTTTGATATTGATAAATTTAAGAATTTAGTTGAGATAATTGTATGGGACAAAGGTAGGGATATAAAAGAATTAGCTATATCAAATAATGAGGGCCATAAACTTCTTGGTAAAACTTATGAGATTTATCTTAATCAAGATGCAGAATCGTTCAATTTCGATAAGTTGAAATGCATATACATCTTAAATTATAAATATGGTAAAGCATTTTCTAATATAATAGGTGGTACTTCACCGGCCTCGTTATTCTTTTCTCCTGCAAATGACTTAAGTTATATAAGTAGCAAGTTTTCATTAGGTAGTCATTCTGCTTTTGATGGAAAATTCACACCTCTATACAAAAGAAATTTTGAATATCAGAAATACTGGTTTTACCTACAGTCAAAATTTGACGGCAAATTTTCACAGTTATTCCCCGAGGTTAATGAGTATTTGGACTTGAGTTATGAAAAATTAAACTGGAATGAAAAGGAGAAAATCCGGAAAATGAGGGATAACACTACTAATGTTTTTTTACCCTTAACTGTTTCTGGGGCGGGTCATAATGTAGAGGTAGTTGGATATAGTTTAGAAAAAAACAATCCAATCAGTAAAGCAATTGATAGTGATTTTGCAATTAAAAGCAAAAAGAAAATTACTGAATTAACGCCTCTTGTTCTTCCAATAGGTACATTAAATGAAGAGTATGTTTATACTCCAAATAATATTTGGAAAAGTGAATATAAAGCTCCAGTTAAATCAGACAAGCCTTTAGAGGATAGACAACTCCCTAACGATGGTATGAAATACCCTTTCTTAACAATTAGTGATTTTTTGGAAGATACAATCATTGAATTGCCAGGAAATATAAACCGAGCTGCTTTTTTTGATGGAAATCTTGATAAGCGTGAGGGTAAAAGCTATTTATTGCCAATTAAAAAAAAGTTCTTTAAGTATTTTTATAATGAGGATCTTACGGGAGTACTACCAGACGGTAAGAAAATGATTGAACTTAAAATTAGAGCTGATTCCGTTGCTGTTGAGTTACGAATCCCTACTAAGAAAAATTATATTGAGTATAAAAGAACTTATATAGAAAATTACAAGCCTAATGTTGACGAAACTAATAATGATGGTGCAGTTGTTAAATGGGATTTTACTTTAGGCTTAATTCCAGCAGTTGATTTTATAAAACCAGAGTTTGCTAACTATCGTGTAAGTTTGATTTCAACTGTAGGTGATACAAAAACGTACGATTTAGCATTTTATAAAAACAACGAACATATTGGTGAAGTAGAGAATGTAGTGAGGAATGTGGACATTATGAATATTCCAAAAAGCGAAACTCGTATAATTGAAAATGAATTGTTTGACACTATCGAAGTCTCAAGTAATATGTGTAGGGGAATTATAATACCACAATTAAGAAATCAAACTGGAAATGACAGGTTTGCTTTTGCAATAGATTTTGGTACAACCAACACCCATATAGAATATAGTATTAATGACTCTCCTTCTAGAGTCTTTGATATTACAGAGGCTGATAAGCAGATTGAGTTTCTATTTGATGATATTGACGATATACATAAGTATATTTTTGATTATGACTTAATTCCTGAACATATAGGTGTTGATAAGCAATTTAATTTTCCTACAAGAACAGCTTTGTCTGTTTCCAAAAATGCCAATTATAAACATGCAGTTTACCCTTTAGCACATGCAAGTCTTGCATTACCATATGAAAAAAGAGTTGGGTATAAGTATAATTATATAAAAACAAATCTTAAGTGGTCTATTGAAGAGAATAATGATGTTCTTATAAGAAAATACATTGAGTCAATTTTCATCTTAATCAGAAATAAAGTTGCTTTAAATAATGGTGATATTTCTGCCACCAAAATAATATGGTTTTACCCAACAAGTATGGCTGAAAGTAGGTATAACTTATATAAAAGAGTATGGAGAGAGTCTTATATGAAGTTCTTTGGAGATAAAGTTGAAGAGAATCTAGTTGAGATTACTGAATCGATTGCGCCATATAAGTACTATAAAGAAAGTAATTCAGTAAACAACATAGTAAACATAGATATTGGTGGTGGTACTTCAGATATAGCAATTTCATATAATGGTAAAATAGAGTCTATTACATCATTTAGATTTGCAGCAAATTCAATATTCGGTAATGGATATTCTATAGATGGTCTTTCCAGAAACGGGATTGTAGAACAGTATATGGAAAACATTAAAGAGAGGTTGGAGTCCAATAGCCTTGATGCGTTGAATAATGTATATACGGATCTTATTAACAAAAAAGATAAAAGTGATATGGCATCTTTTTTCTTTTCTCTAAAAGATAATAAAGATGTAAAGGATAAAAACCTGCAAAATCTTTTAGATTTTAATGACATGTTGCAAAAAGATGAAGATTACTCAATTGTTTTCCTTATTTTCTATGTTGCTCTTATTTATCACTTTGCTCATATTTTAAAATCTAAAGGTTTAAAAATGCCCAGACATTTATCATTTAGTGGAAAAGGATCTCTGATTCTTCAAATATTAACCCCAGAAATTAAAACTCTAGAACAGTTTACGAAATTAATTATCGAAAAGGTTTTTAGAGAACAATATCATTCAGACGGTCTTGATATTATTCACAATATTAAAAATCCAAAAGAAGCCACATGTAAGGGGGGTATTATTAGTAACACAAAACATGATTATGAAGAAATAGAAAACCTTAAAGTGGTTTTAAAAGGATATGATATGAAGTCTTTTATAAAAAGAGATCAAACATACGAGTCTGTACTAAATGATGAAAACTATATAGAGAGTGTAGTGAATGAGGTTATAAAGTTTTTTGATTTCACTTTTAGTTTGAACAGTGAGTTTTCATTCAAAAATAAGCTGAATGTTTCAAGTAAGTCATTAGAAATAGCAAAGAAAGTGTGTTATAGAGATTTGGAAACTTTTACGAAAAAAGGGATAGATAAAAAACTTGAAGAGGTGTCTAAAGACGATAAAATTGAGGAGAGCTTCTTCTTTTATCCGCTAAATGGGGTACTGAATGCACTTACAAATGCGATTTTTCAACAAAAAACAAAAAACTGATACCGATGAAGAAAAAAACAATAACTTTTTTATTACTTGCAATTATAATATTGTTAATATCATCAGTAGTGATTATATATAAAAGGAGCAATGATAATTCAAACAATAATGTTCAAAAAACAGAACAGACTACAGAAAATGAGGGAGAAGATGTTCAAATGGTCGAACAAGTACAGACAATTAAAATGCAAGTTTATGAGATAAATAATGATTTAATAAGAATAAAAAGGAACAACGCTATCCTTACGTTACTAATAATCATTGCTTTTATTTTATATGTACTAAGTTTTCTTATAAAAAGGAAGACATATAAACATCGTAGTAAAAGTTCGAGAAGTTCTAATATTGATTTTGAATTAGATATAAAAAGAAAGGTTAGAAGGTTGGAGGTTAGATCAGATGAATCTTATAGTACAATAAGGGGCTTATACAAAAAAGTTGAAAATCTCGAAAATAATTTTTCAAAAATTCAAGAAAGTACGAAATTATCAACATGCGAAACAGAAGTCAATCAAAACAGCATACCAAAAGAGGAAAACGAATCTGAAGATAAAAGCTTTACACCAAACAAAATAAAATACTTAAAAGGTAAAACAGGTGATAAATTCAAAAGAGAAGTAGATACTGAAGATCACGAAACCTTTTATAGACTAGAAAAAAATGGAAATATTGGTTTTTTTGAATTCTGCGGAAATCAGGAAGGTGCATTAGGTAACTTTAGTGCAATATTTGACAATGTGTGTGATTATGAAGGAGATCCAACAAGGGCAAAAAAGATTATCAATATTGAACCTGGTCAGGTCGAATTGAATGAAGGCTATTGGAAGGTATCAAAGAAAGCAAAAATTAAAGTGGAATAAAATATGGAAACTTACCAAACAATAATTTCGATTTCAATTATAATTATTATATTTATTTTTCAGATAGGTGTTTTCGAATCAACTTTATTAGGACTAAAAATATATCGTAATATTTTTCCAAAACTAATAGGAAGTAACAGTTTTAGTGTGGTTAAAGATGAAAGCACAAATAATATAATTGGAGTTAAGACCACACATAAAAACAATATACTTGAATCAATAGTAATATCTATCAACAGTTATCTGTTCAATAATCAGGGTAGTGTAAGCGATTTTCATATTTTAAAAGATATAGTAGACAGAAACTGCGATTCAAAAGAAGAAGAAATAAATACTCAAATACCTATTCCGATATATCTTGGATTAATGGGTACAATGATAGGGATACTACTAGGTGTGGTTTTTTTAATGAATTCAGGCAGTATACAAGATTTACTTAATATAGGTAGCACTGGGAACAATATTGATGGGGTGAAAGAAGGCAGTGCTAATGGTATCAGCGGATTATTGTCGGGTGTAGGAGTTGCAATGATAACTAGTATTCTCGGGATTTTTCTTAATATTTGGGCTTCAAGTTTACAGAAAAGAGATAAAGTTGAAATAGAGAGGAGAAAAAATGATTTCCTTAGTTGGATTCAGGCTGAGTTGTTACCCCAACTTTCTACTGATACAACTATGGTATTTGAAAGAGTTACTAGAAATTTAATTGACTTCAATAATACTTTTTCCAAAAATACAGATGATCTAAAAGAAACATTATCTATCGTAGGAGAAACCACTAAGTCGCAAGTCGAACTTATTGAGAAGTTAAACAAATTAAATATTTATGAGATTGCTTCCTTAAATATTCAGGTGTACGACAAATTAAAGAATAGTACACAAGAAATTGGTCAGTTTGCTGCTTATCTTGACAATGTAAATGGATATATTAATGGAATTAATGAACTCAACAAGAAATTAGATGAACAGGATGTCAGAACAAAAGCCATAGAGGATATGGGATTTTACTTCAAAGAGGAAAGATCCAGAATGGAGAAATGGGATAGTGCTGTTAGTGCGTCTGTTGCGAAAGCTAATGAAAAGTTATCTGATAGTGTTGAGGCCTTAATAAATAGTTCTGACGAACAGATTAATAGGCTAAAAGACAATACTAGAACTCAAACTGATGGATATAGAGATTTAATTGATGACCAGCATAAAGCATTCAATGAAGCTGTAAAAATAGTTAGTGCGGGATTAAAGATTACAGTGGAGGAAGGACAAAATGCAATAAATAAAGTTGTTGAGGAAGAAGAGAAGTCATTGCGATCACGAAATGAACAGTTGGAAAAGGTTGTTGAAGAAATCCAAAGTTTATCTTCAATTAAAAATTTACTAAGTGATCTAGCGAAAGCTACACGAGAACAAAATAATAAGCTAGATGAACTTGTTACTTCTATAAATATAACTCCTACTTATGAGGGGCAAATAGTTAAAACAACACCTCACAGAATAAAAATACCTTTATGGGTTAAAGTATCTGGTGTCGCAGCAGTTTCAATTTTAGTATTGCCGAATTTAATTACTTTGATAACGTTCATAATATCAATAATATGACTCAGTTTTAATGAAGGTAAAAAAACAACCCTCTTTTTGGGCAAGTTATTCAGACTTGATGTCTAACTTGTTTTTTATCATGTTGGTACTCTTTGTATTAGTATTGGCCCTATTGAGCTCAAGAGTTGTGCAAATTAGTACAATAGCTATTTCTACAGCAAACCAGTTAAAAATCCTAGAGGAAATTGAGAAATCGACCGATAATATTGACTCTGTTTATTTTGAGTATAAGCCAGAATTCAAAAAGCATGTTGTAAAGATTAAAGTAAATTTTGAAACTGGAAGCTCTGATATAAGCAATATTGGTTATACCACTCAACAAAAACTAGCAGCTGCAGGAAAGACAATACAAACATTTATAAAGCAAAATACCGAAGAGTATAAAGAGTATGACATTCAATATTTACTTATAATAGAGGGGCAGGCGTCTAAAGATAACTGGGATAGGAATTATGAATTAAGTTACGAAAGAGCACTTTCCTTAAAAAAATTTTGGGATGATCAAAATATTCACTTCGGAGATAAATGTGAAGTTTTAATTTCAGGAAGTGGGGATGGAAGATCTAGTGGAACTGATTTTATGCGTGAACATATTGAGACTGATAATCAGAGATTTCTAATTCATATAATTCCAAAACCTGGTATTGTAGAAAAAGTAAGTAGTTAACAATATTGTCAATCATGAGACAGGTCATTTATTTTGTACTGATTTTTTTATTATTAGCCACTTCTTGCGGAAGAAAATCGGGGCGAATGGTAAATGATGGCAATCAAGTTCAAGGAAACTCTAATTCCGAAAATCAAAACTATGTAGTACGTAGAAATCAAAACACAAAAACCAAATCTGCAACAGCCCAACCTGGGCCTAAAGTTACGAAGAATCCTTTGACAGGGAGCGAGATTTTTGAAAAATATAACAAAGCTGTTTTCATGGTTTACACTTATGATGGTGTTAATGTTTTTCAAGGTTCAGGGTTTGTAGTGAAGAGTAAGGGAATTGCAGTTAGTAATTATCATGTTTTTGAAGGTACAGGAATGGGATTTGAGTTGTTAGTATTTTCAAATGGTAACGAATATAATCTTAAGGATGTAATAGCATATGATAAAGAAAAAGATATAATAATATTTAGTATAGACTCTGATGGTGAAATATTTCCTTTTATACCAATTTCTACCTCTACGCCAAGAGTAGGTGAAAAAGTATATGCAATAGGTAGTCCATTAGGTTTAGAAAATACTTTTTCGTCAGGTGAGATTTCGCAGATAAGAGGTTCTGATATTATTCAAATTAGTGCTCCAATTGATCATGGTAGTAGTGGTGGTGCTCTTTTAAATAATTATGGAGAGGCAATAGGAATTACAACTGCAGGTATAGACGAATCAAGTGCTAACCTCAATTTTGCAATAAATATAAATGTTGTAAAGAAATATCTATCAGAATGAAAAATAATTTTTTACTTATATTATTATCCTGTATTTTCTTAATTTCCTGTACAAGAAAATCGGGTCCTAACGCTGCACCATCTGACACTTACTATAGAATTGAAAAAAAGAATTCAAAGTCTGATGTTGATTATTATATTACTGTAGTAAAGGTAGTTGATGGAGATACATTTGATGCTGTCACTCAAGATGGAATTGAAATTCGTTATCGCATACATGGCATAGATGCACCAGAAAGAAAACAAGATTATACTACAAAGTCAAAAGATAAATTATCTGAATTAATTTTTGGAAAAAGTGTTGGTATAAAAGTGCAAAAGAAAAGGGATGGGTACGGCAGACCTATAGTATATGTGAGAACTGCTGAATATAATGATGTTGGTGCTGAAATGCTAAGATCGGGTTTAGCGTGGCATTCAAAAAAATATGATAATTCTGAACTTTATGATGAATTAGAAAAAGAAGCACGCAGGGACAGGAGGGGTATGTGGGATGCAAATAATCCTATACCACCATGGGAATATCGTAATTAAAATCAACATTCAACTATACTTTTTGACCGATTAGGCCAAGACGAAAAGTGCTTCTTTCCAATTCAGGATTGTCTGCATCAAAATTGACAAAGAACCCTTATAGATCGAAAGTGCTGGTATAAATCAAACCGTTTTATCCAATGTTTGATGTATTACAATCAAAAGAAACTGTATATTTGAATTAAGTAGAATAATATTGATATCCTAAGATGACAACCAACAGATTAAAAGCAGGAAATATGCAGGATAATAAATGGAAGTTTATTAAAAAGAATGCCTTCACTATAGTGTTGGTTATTATCGTGGGGGTATTGTTTTTTAGCCCCGATGCAAAATCATTTGTGTTGCGACAATTAGTGGCAACTGGACTTTTTAATCCTAGTATAGATAATAAGGATGCTAATATGGCGAACTTGGCAAAAGTAGATTTTGATTTTGTTGACGAGGGAGGGAACCTTCAAAATACTTCATCCTTAAGAGGCAAAGTGGTATTTATTAATTTTTGGGCATCATGGTGTCCACCTTGCAGAGCAGAATTTCCTTCAATCGAAAAACTTTATACTCAGTTTAATGACAACCCTGATTTCATCTTTCTTACCATCAACGAGGACATCGACACAATTGCTGGAAAAGCATACCTTGATAAAGAGGGCTTTACTGTTCCGATGTATCAGTCCAGAGGTAATGTTCCCGCAGAAGTATATTCCGGTACATTGCCCACTACTGTTGTTTTAGATAAGAATGGAATGGTAAGATATCATCATATTGGGATTGCTAATTATGCATCAAAGAAATTTGTGAGACAGATTAGGGAATTGATAAATGAATAATAAGATCTTTTCATGAAAGCATTATTAATAGGCGCCACAGGTGCCACCGGAAGTGATCTCTTGCAGCTATTACTTGATGATAGTGAGGTTGAGAGTGTGGATATTTTTGTGAGAAGAGATCCGGGCATGGAGCATTCAAAGATTAATGTTCATATTATAGATTTTGAGAAGTATGAGGAGTGGAAACATCTTGTGGATGGTGATGTTTTATTTTCTTGTTTGGGTACTACTTTAAAAGATGCAGGTAGCAAGGAGGCTCAGTGGAAAGTGGACTATGAATATCAGTATCAGTTTGCTAAGGCTGCCCGTGAGAATGGAGTGGGGTGCTATGTGCTGGTTTCTGCTATGAATGCATCTTCAAAATCTAAGATATTTTATTCTCGTATGAAGGGTAAGCTAGATGAGGATGTGAATAAGCTAGGGTTCCCCAAATTATTGATCTTTAAACCGCCTTCGTTAATACGAAAGGGGAGTAGTAGGAAAATGGAAAAGATGGGAGTTAAGGTAATTAACTTCTTTAATAGGTTGGGGCTGTTGAAGTCTATGAAGACTATGTCTACTTATACTCTTGCGAAAGATATGCTGGATGCTGTGAAACTTAGCGTAAAAGCCTGAGCCCATTAAGTATTACAACAAGCGTGCTTCCTTCATGAAATATTACGCTGGTAGTGATATCGGTGAGGTTTGTAAAGGTTGCGGTAACTAGAAAGGCAACTACCCCCATTGAAATGAAGATGTTTTGCCAGATTACCCGCTTCATTTTTGTAGAGGTTTTATGTGCATGGACTAGTTTTGATATATCATTGTGAATTAATGCCAAGTCTGATACTTCTACTGCAACATCGGTGCCATCGCCCATTGCTATGCCTACATCGGCATTGACAAGTGCGGGGGCGTCATTTACTCCATCGCCTACCATTGCGGTGATTCCATATTTTTGTTTTTGGCTGCTTATTATGTTGGACTTGTCATGGGGCATTACATTTGTGATGGCTTCGTCAATTCCTAGGTCACGGGCAACTGATTGGCCTGTTATTTCTGAGTCGCCGGTAATTAGGGTGGTGTGGATTCCAAGTTTTTGGAAGTAGTTGATGGTTGCTTTGGCTTCTTCTCTTGGTGTATCCATTAATGCTATGACTCCGATTACATTTTCGTCTTCTGAGACATATACAACTGTGTTTCCGTTAGTCGACCATTTGTAGTTTAGATTGGTGTATTCGTCTGACACTTTCTCAAAAGCGGTAGGTTTACCAATACGATAGTTTTTATTATCGTAATTGCCTTCTAGTCCTTTTCCGATATGGTTGGTTGTGCTGATATCTAGTATGTTATTAGGCGTAAACTTTTGGAGTATAGCATCTGCAAGGGGGTGATTAGATTCTTTTTCGAGAGCTACAATTATATCGATTATATATTCTTCTTTTATAGTATCTGAGAAAAAGTCATTTGTTACTTCTGGTTTTCCTTGGGTAAGTGTTCCGGTTTTATCAAATGCTATAGCCTTTATATCTGCAAGTTGCGAAAGATAAGTGCTACCTTTTGAAAGCACTCCGTGCCGTGCAAGGTTTGAAGTTGCTGATAATGTTACTGAAACAGTAGCAGCTGCAATGGCGCATGGGGAAGTTGCAACTAATAGCACCAGTCCTCTGTAAATACTATGCATCCATGTATAATTGAAAAAAATAACTGCACCTATAACTATAAGAGGGATTGATATCAATACAAAGTTTACATATTTAGGCTCTAGCTTTTGAATAATGCTTGCTGCCTTAGTTTGGTTGTTCTGATTTTGATCTACAAGTTGCAATATTTTGGAAAATAGTGTGTCTTTATTTTCTTTCGTTACTTCCATTATAAAAGTGCCACTACCATTTATAGTGCTTCCAAATACTTGATCGCCTTTGTACTTCTCTCGAGGTATGCTTTCGCCGCTAATTGACGATTCATCGATGGAGGTGGTGCCCGACAGGATTACTCCATCTATTGGTACCTGATCGCCATTAAGTACCTGAAGATGATCGCCTACTTTTAAATCTTTTACTTCTACTAACTGAGTATTGCTGTTGGGCATAATGAGGCGGGCGGTAGTTGGGCTCATTTGCAGCAGTTTGGTTATCTCTCTTCTACTTCTTCCCTCGGCATAATGTTCTAGAAATTGAGCGCCTGAGAATATAAGAATTAGTAGTGTTGCTTCCCAAAAATTACCTATTACAGAAGCTCCAATTGCTGCTAAACCCATTAATATATGTGAGTTGGGAGTGAATCTTCTTTTTAGTCTAGTATGCACAATAGTTTCTCCAACTCCTTCAAGAATAATTACATGGTAACCGGCAGCAATTGTTGCAAGTGTAAATAGTATATTTTTTAATACTATATTATTTTCACTCACAAACAGTGCTGCAATTGTAAGTGCCAGGCCAATGAAATAGAGTGTTACGGGTGTCTTTTTATGACTGTGTTCCATATATTTGTTTATTCTATCGCAAACTTATGATATTTTTTTTACAATTTGGTTTTTATAGTTAAATATTGCAATTTCTGCTTTTGGTAATTGTAACGTTGTTATATTTGCAACATTGTTGCATTAATAGGATTGTTTTATGATTACAGCGGAGAAAATATTACATAAGTATGGTTTAAAGGGCACAGGGTGTCGCAAGTTTATTGTGAGCCGGTTGTTGGAAAGCGAAATGGCTTTATCGGAGAATGAGATTAAAGGTAAGTTTACCGACTTGTTTGATAGGGTTACGTTTTACAGAACTTTAATTACGCTTGAAGAGAGTGATATTATTCATAAGATTGTGCTTAACGACAATTTAGTGAAGTATGCATTGAATAAGCATCATCATGTGATAGGTGATTTGCACTCGCACTTTCATTGTAATGGGTGTGATGATGTTATTTGCCTTGAGGGGAAGACTAAATTTGATGTTGAGCTGCCGGAAGATTTTGTGCAAAACGAAGTTTTTGTGGTGATTGAGGGGGTGTGCGCAAGTTGCAATAAAGAATAGATTGAAGGGATGAGGTTATCTTTTACAATGCTGTTCTTGACAGTGGGACTACTGTATGCTTTTTCGCAGGACATTTCTATTGGTGGGTTTGTGCATGATCCTGAAAATGAAAGAAATTTGCAACGCGATACTTTTGAGCATCTTTTGCAACCATCGCCTATATTGCTGCAGGAGGTGACGGTAGTTGCAAGGAGGGATGACTTTAATGGGGCTGCTTCGTCGCTACCTGTAACAGAGATAAGCAAGAATTATCTTTTGAAGAACAGCGCTGCTAATTTTATACAGACTCTGTCGTCTATTGCCGGTATTTCGTCGATGGATATTGGTGCGGGTTTCTCGAAGCCAATGATTAGAGGTTTTGGGTTTAACCGCGTGGCGGTGGTTGACAAGGGTGTGGTGCAACAAAACCAGCAGTGGGGTGCTGATCATGGACTAGAGATTGATCAGTATGATGTGGATGGTGTGCGCGTTCATAAAGGTCCGATGTCACTATTTTACGGCTCCGATGCTATTGGTGGGGTAATTGAAATTATTCCTCCTGTAATTCCATTTGAAGATATGTTTTGGGGTGATGCAACAATTATTGCTAAGAGTAACAACGATTTGATTGGTGCTTCGGTTGCAGCTAGTGTTAAGAGAGGCAACATGTTTGTGCGTGGTCGTGCTACGGTTCAGAGTTATAGCGATTACAGGGTGCCTGCCGATACTATTGAATATCTTACTTGGCGCTTGCCTGTGCATAACGGCAGGATGAAGAATACAGCTGGAAGGGAGGCTAACCTGGCATTATCGGTAAATTACAGTAAGGACAACTTAAGCAGTTGGTTTCATTTATCTGATATTTATAGTAAGAATGGTTTTTACCCCGGCGCACATGGTATTCCATCGTTAGATAGGGTTGCACATGATGATAGCTTTAGAAATATTGAGATGCCTTTTGCAATATCTAATCATTTTAAACTGATTTGGAATAGCGAATTAAAGCTTACAGATAATGATAAGATAATGTTAGATGTTGGATATCAGCAGAACAAGCGAGAGGAATTGTCGGCATTTCATACTCACTACGGAAATCAGGATGCTCCTGTACAGAAACCGAACGTGGAGCTGCAATTCGGTCTTAACACTTTATCAGGTAGTGCCAGGTATGTTAAGGGTGAGGGTAAGCGTTGGAGTAAAACATTTGGTGGTTCTATCGAATATCAGCACAACCGGGTGGGTGGATACTCATTTTTATTGCCCGACTTTGAGCGGCTTTCAGGCGGTTTGTTTTGGATTAATAGTGTGAAACTCAACGATAAGTTTGTGCTTACCGGAGGATTGAGATATGATATGGGTAGGCTTAATGTTAGTGAGTTTTACGACCCTTTATTGGCAGAATTTTTGATGTTGCAGGGATATACGCAAGAGAATGTGGAGTTTTACGCGATGAGAGCGGCCAACTTAGATAGGGTATTTGGTGATTTATCGGGTTCGGTTGGGTTTGAATATCGTCCTTCTACTATTCATTCTTTAAAGTTTAATGTGGGTAGGAGTTTTAGATATCCTGGGGCTAATGAGTTGAGCAGTAACGGTCTTCATCATGGAGCATTTAGGCATGAGCAGGGGAATAAAGAGTTGAGTTCTGAGAGAGGTTATCAGCTGAATATTGATTATCTATATGAAAATGGAGTATTTAATGTGAGATTGAATCCGTTTGTGAGTTGGTTTGAGAACTATATATATTTGGAACCCACAGGTGGTTGGTCGGTTCTACCCCACGCTGGGCAGATTTACCGTTACAACGAGGCGGAGGCTTTGGTGGCTGGAGGTGAGCTAATGATGGGCTACAAGATTAACAGCATGTGGAGTGTGAATATGGATGTTGAGTATGTTTTTAATAGAAATATTACTGATAATTATGCTTTGCCATTTACGCCCCCTACAGTGGTGACAACAGATATTACATATTCTGGAAACAGTATGAAAAGTTTAATATCAAACTATGAAATAAAGCTTGAAAATAGGCTGGTGATGGATCAGACTTCGGTTGCACGTAATGAGGCAGCTACTCCTGGTGCAGCACTTTGGAATATCTCGGCATATGTGCATTGGCATATCAGGGGTAAGATGTTTATTACTTTACTACAGGTAGATAATATTTTTAACACATCGTTTATGAATCATCTGAGTTTTTATAAAAAGCTTAATGCTCCTGAACCGGGCAGGAATATTCAGTTGATTGTTAAAATTCCGTTTTGAAGCTCTGTAATAATCTAAATGTATTAAATTAAAATATGAAAAAATCGGTATTAATTACAGCTATTGTGTTGAAAGCTGTGTTGGGTTTAGTTTCGTGTGATAGCGAAAACCTGGATAATGAGAGACCTGTAGTAAAGGTAATTTTGCCCTCAGAAGATGAGTTGGTAATACCGGGTAGTGATATTCATTTTGAGGTGGAGATGAGCGATAATGCAGCTCTATCATCGTATAAGGTGAATATTCATGGTGCTTTTGATGGGCACGGACATGGAGAAGCTCTTTCTGCAACAACCCGTGCTGCATCTGATTCGGTGGAGTTTAGTAGGACTTGGCTGGAGAGCGATTTTATAGCTTTGGGTGAAGAGCCCATTTCGGGTAAGACAAAAGTGAGCGTTAAACATCATCATATGAAAATTCCTGCCAGTGTAACCAGAACCATTGATGGGGAACAAAAAGAAATGCCCCTGAAGGAGGGGCATTACCATTTTATAGTGTATTGTACCGATGAGGCAGGGCAGGAATCATTTGCATCTAAAGAGATTTTTATTTCTTATGATGCAGAGGGTCACAATCATAATTAGTGATTGCTCATATAAAATGTGAGTTTGCCACCATTCATTATATCGGAATGTGTGATAAAGTTTTCTTTATAGGGCTCTCCATTGAGCTCTATTTTTTCGATATACATATTCTCTTCAGATAGGTTAATTGCCTCCATTATAAACGAGTTGCCATTACCTAGATTGATTGTAGCTTTTGAAAGTTGTGGTGCACCAAATATGTACTGGCCATCTACTGTATTTACTGGATAGAAACCCATTGAAGAGAATAGATACCAAGCAGACATCTGACCGCAATCGTCGTTTCCGATTAGTCCATCTGGCTTGTTTTGATAGAAATCTTTGCAAATTTGTCTGATTAGTCGCTGCGTATCATGTGGCCTATCGAGGTGCATATATAAATATGCTATGTGGTGACTAGGTTCATTGCCATGAGCATACTGACCGATGAGTCCGGTAACGTCTGATAGTTGACCGGTTGACTCCTGCTCTGTGGTGAATAGATAGTCGAGTGCTTTGCCTGCCTGTTCTTTACCTCCCATATGTTGAATTAACCCTGGTATATCATGCATTACATGCCATGTGTATTGAAGTGCATTGCCTTCGGTGTAATGACCACCTATGTGTGAATCGGCATGGGCAAGCTGATATGGGTCGAACGGTGTCAACCAATCTCCTTTTGAATCTTTTGGTCTCATGCTCATTGTTTCACTGTCGAAATGGTTTTTATAGAAGTTAGATCTATTGATGAAGAACTTATAATCATCGGTTTTGCCTAACTTCTGTGCCATTAGTGCAGCAGCGTAATCGTCGTATCCTGCTTCGAGTGTACGTGATACTGATTCAACTTTTGCAATGTCGTATGGGTAATATCCCAGTTTATCATAGAGCTCCCACCCTGCATTCTTGTGTGTCCCTTGTGTGAGCGACTTCTTAATTTCGTTGTAAGCACGCTCTGCATCGAAGCCGTTGAACCCTTTTAGGTAGGCATCTACAACCATAGGAACGGAGTGATTTCCTACCATAGTGTAGGTTTCTTGTGCCATTAATGCCCAAATGGGCAGGTGGCCCTGTTGCTCGCTAAATTCGAGCATGTTGTTTACGAGGTCGTCGATAATTTCGGGACTGAGGATGGTATACATCGGGAAGGCCGCACGGAAGGTGTCCCACTGCGATAGTGTGGAGTAGTATTTTCCGGTTGGTGATTTTGCGACTTCTCTATTGGGCCCAACATAACTGCCATCTACATCGGCAATGTTGTTTGGTTGTATATAGAGATGATAGAGGGAGGTGTAGAAATTGACTTTATCGTTTTGGCTACCTTCAACTTGTACTCGTGAGAGGTATTTGTTCCACTCGTTTTTGGCATTGGTATATACTTTGTCAAAATCCCAGTGTGTAACTTCAGCAGCGAGGTTGGCCTTTGCGCCCTCTATGCTTGTGGTGGACATGGCTACCTTCATATTGAGTACGTTCTCGCCATTCATATCAAAATTAAGTATGTAGCGTGGTGCCTTTTCGCGAGGGTCGCGTTGTTCGAGCATATCCTTAGAAAGAATTGGTTTATCGAATTCGATTACGAAATAGTAGGTGCGACGAACCCATTCTGTGCGTGTGGTATAACCAGTTATGATTCTGTCGCTTTCGAAGTTAACCTCATTGTCGAGTACATGTATTGCAGCACGGTCTTTGCTCCAAACTAATCCACTTTGGAAATCGGCAAGCACATTTGCTTCTTTTTGGGAATTGTACGTATAGCGATGAAACGCAACATGTGGAGAAGTTGTGACTTCAACCTTAACATCATTATCGGTTAGCTCTACACCATAGTATCCGGGAGTTGCCTTTTCACTGCTTTTATTGAATCCGCTGCTTAGATCTTCTCGAATATCTCCTGAGAAGGGTTGAATTAGCAGATCGCCAAGATCGACAATGCCAGTGCCATTGAGTCTGTTTTGTGAGAACCCGTTTATTCTGTCATCATCGTAAAAATAACCTGAACAGTAATCCCATGAGTAATTACCGGTTTCGGGTCCGGGTTGCATAAACCCCAAAGGATAAGTAGCCCCAGGGAATGTGTGACCGGTGAAGGCGGTGCCAATGAAAGGATTGACATATTGTGTGAAGTCGCCACCAGCATCAATATCACTGCTTACTTTGTTTGCACAAGCAAGCAGTGAGAGTGATACGGCGAGCAGTATTATTGATTTTCTCATAAATTGTTTTACTGTTAAACGCCTTTAATTAGTAGTTGTACTTTCGATTAGTAGTTGTACTTTCGATTAGTAGTTGTACTTTCGATTAGTTGTTATACTTTCGATTAGTTGTTTTACTCCTGATTAGTTGTAATTGATTAATCATCAATTTTTGCTCTTTTTGTTTCCCAGATAAAGTAAGCTATAAGACCAATGAAAGCAACGAGAGCTGTAACTTGAGCACCTACACCATCGGGATCTGACCAAACACCCATATCCATTGCATAGCTATTGCCAGTTAAGAATATTATTAATGCACCAATTACACCAAACAAAGCTGCACCGGCAATGAAGCCCGAGGAGATGAGTATTGCACGTTGGTGACGAGCATTTTTAAGCTTTATGTCTTTGCCTTTTTTATTGATGAAATGATTTAGAAGACCTCCTACAATAAGTGGAGTGTTAAGTTGAATTGGAATGAACATGCCCAGTGCAAATGCTAGTGGGGATATGCCCAGCCAGTTGATTAGAACTGCAATAATAGCACCAATTCCCAATAACATCCAACTTACACCTGAGCCTGCCATAAGAGGCTCTATAATAGCTGCCATGGCATTTGCCTGAGGTGCAACCATTGGATTGGGATGATCGGGAGATGGAACAAAACCATAAGCCTCATTGAGGATAAAAATAACGGCGCCAACAGTTGCTGCTGATACAAGTGTACCGAGGAATTTATATGACTCCTGTTTTGCTGGAGTAGAGCCAATCCAATATCCAATTTTAAGGTCGGTGACAAACCCTCCCGCCATAGATAACGCTGTACATACGACACCACCGATGATGAGTCCGCTTACCATTCCTTGCCAACCATCGAGACCAACTGCAACGAGTACTACCGATGTGAGAATGAGTGTCATTAACGTCATACCTGATACGGGGTTTGATCCAACAATTGCTATTGCATTTGCAGCAACTGTGGTGAAAAGGAACGAGATTATGGTTATGGTTAGGAGGGCTACCAGAGCCTGCACCAATGTGATTTTAACGCCTATGATTAGGAATATGAAAACTGCAATTAGAGTGAGAAAGAGAAATAGCATTACGAATGACATCTTTAGGTCGCGATCGGTACGTTTACCATCTTCCTGATTGCCTTCTGTTTTTATTTTTTTGCCTACCGCCAACTTAAATGCTGTGCCGATTACACTAGATGACTTGATAATTCCTATTATACCTGCCATGGCAATTGCACCTATGCCGATGGGGCGTACATAATCTGCAAAGATTAGCTCGGCACTCATTGCTTGAAAAGGGTTGATGCCACCACCTACGGCAGCACCTAGTACGCCAATTTCGTTTACCATAGGCACTAAAACCAACCACGAAAGGAGTGAACCCATGGCAATAATAACAGCATATCGTAATCCTACCAGATATCCGAAACTGAATATAAGTGCACTTACGTTGAACTTAAATACCATCTTGAACCTGTCGGCCATCATTGCCCCTGCAGGAATGATTTTGGTGGTTATAACTTCACTCCACAAGCGGAATGATGAAAAACAAAAATCAAAAAGACCTCCAATGATACCACTAGTAATAAGTAGTTGTGCTTTATTTCCACCTTTCTCACCGGTCATCAGTATTTCTGTTGTGGCTGTAGCTTCTGGGAATGGAAGTTTGCCATGCATATCTTTAACAAAATATTTGCGGAAAGGGATGAGAAATAATATTCCTAAGAAACCCCCTAAAAGAGATGAGAAGAATATTTGCCAGAAATCGACCTGGATTTCGGGGTATTTTGCTTGAAGTATATATAATCCGGGTATTGTAAATACTGCACCGGCAACTATAACTCCTGAAGATGCACCTATTGATTGAATGATTACGTTTTGTCCTAATGCATTTTTTCTTTTGAAAGCAGCAGATGCACCCACAGCAATGATTGAAATAGGTATGGCAGCCTCGAATACCTGTCCGATTTTTAGTCCAGAATAGGCGGCAGCAGCTGAGAATATAACAGCCATTAACAGTCCCATAAAGATTGAATAACCTGTTACCTCGGTTGCGGGTTTGTTTGGCGGGAGAACCGGTTTGTATTCTTCGCCAGGAGCCAGCTCTCGATAAGCATTTTGTGGTAGTTCAGTTACCTTCTTCTCTTGCTCTTTTGTTTCCATCTAATTTTGATTAATATGTTATGATTTTCTATTTATATTATTTGTCTACTTTTGCATGATGCAGTTGCATTAGCTATTCTTTATTTAGGATATACGGATTTAAACAAACGCCGAAAATACAAAAAAAAGAGTTAGGTACACATAATTTCAGTATTGTAAATAACTTTTGTTACCTATTTAGATGTAGATTTCTTATATTTGTGGCTTAAACATGATAAGGTAAGGACAATGAGAAAGATAATGTTTTTGGTGCTGACAGTAATGTGTGTTTCAATTCTAGCGGCTCAGCAATATAACCTACATGATATTGTAGGAGGAAAATTTAGGGCTAAGGGTGTATCGGCAATAGTTTCATCGGCCGACGGTATGCATTATTACAAAGCTGATGTGCCTGGCACTGCAGTGATTAAATATTCGTATAGCAATGGTGAACCAGTGGATACGCTATTTAACACAAGAACTGCCCGCAATTGTACTTTTGATACTTTCGAGGGGTTTTTAGTTAGCGACGATGAGAACAGAGTACTTGTTTATAGAGATAAGGAGCAGATTTACAGGCACTCGTTTAAGGCAACATATTATTATCATGATGTAAGACGTAATATGACAAGGAAATTGTCGGAACAATCATCGAAGCAGATGGTTCCGGTTTTCTCTGATGATAGCAAGTTATTGGCGTATGTGATTGATGGAAATATATGGCTTACAAAATTCGACTTTGATACTGAGTCTCAAGTTACTAATGATGGTGAGGCCAATAAAATTATAAATGGTGCAACAGATTGGGTATATGAGGAAGAGTTTGGTGTGACTAGATTAATGGAGTTCTCGCCTGATAATAGAGTGTTGGCTTTTGTACGCACCGATGAGAGCGAGGTTGAGAAGTTTAGTTTTCAAACATATGAAGAGAAAATGTACCCGGGATATTATGAGTTTAAATATCCCAAAGCAGGAAGAAAAAACTCTACTGTGGAATGTAGAATTTTCGATATAGAGAGTAGAGTAACACGCAAAATGGAGGTGCCACTAGATGTAGATGGATATATTCCGAGAATAAAGTTTACAAAGGATGAGTCGCAACTTGCTGTGATGACACTCAACAGGAATCAGAATAGGTTTGATATGTATTTTGCTAACCCCAGATCTACTGTTGCAAGATTGATTCTTAGGGAAGAAAATAAATATTTTATCGACTCAGAACTGTTGAAATCGATATATTTCATGAATGATAAATTCACTTATTTATCTGAGAGAGATGGCTATAGTCACATTTATATTTATGGAATAACAGGAACTTTGCAGAAGCAATTGACATCGGGCAGCTGGGATGTGACGAAGTTGCTTTCTGTGGACGAGCAGTTGCAAACGGTTTATTACCAAGCTGCTGATGAGCAGCCTATGCAGCGAAATATCTACAAGGTGAATATTGCAAAACCAGTACCTCAAAAGCTTTCGCAACAAGTGGGACATAACAATGCAACATTTAGCAGTAATGGTAAATTTTATGTTAATCAATGGTCTGATTACAACACACCAACACAAATTACACTTCACAGTGGTGATGGCAAGCAGGTGAGGGTGCTGGAAGATAATCGTGCAGTGAAGGATGCTTTTAATGCCGCACAGATGCCTAAACGCGAATCAATTAAAGTGAAAGCTGCAGATGGGATAACAGATTTGAATGGTTGGATTTTGAAACCGGCTAGCTTTAATCCCTCAAAAAAATATGCTGTTGTGATGGTGCAATATAGTGGCCCGAACTCGCAAGAGGTACTAGATAGGTATAGTGTTGATTGGTATTTTGCATTGCTTAATGAAGATATTTTGGTGGCTGCTGTTGATGGTAGGGGCACAGGTGCAAGGGGGGCTGAATTTAGAAAGGGTACTTATCTTAATTTAGGTATACAGGAATCGGACGACCAGATTGCAGCTGCTAGTTACCTTGCTTCATTGCCTTATGTTGATGCCAAAAGAATTGGTATTTGGGGATGGAGCTATGGTGGTTATAATGTTTTGATGAGTATGAGCAGGGGTAATGGTGAAATTAAAGCGGGTGTTGCTATTGCGCCTGTAACCGACTGGCGCTTTTATGACACTGTTTATACCGAACGATTTATGCGTACTCCGCAACAAAATATTGAGGGATATGATAAGGGATCGCCTGTTGCACTGGCAGGTAATTTGCAAGGGAATTTGTTAATTATTCATGGCACCGCAGATGATAATGTGCATTTACAAAACTCAATGGAATATGCGCGTGCTCTTATAAACGAAGGTAAACATTTTGATATGTTTTTCTTCCCAGATAAAAATCACTCTATTGTTGGAACATCTGTAAGGGAATACCTTTATGAGAAGGTAATAAATTATTTTAAAGAAAACCTGTAGATAACCATAGTAAACAAAAAGGACCTTTTATTGTTATTAAGTCAAAATTAATGCCTAATGGCAGTATATGACAAAAATTTCATTTATAGATAGGTTGATTAAGAATCCGTCATTCGGTCTTATTCCATTTTTAATATATTCGTTCCTAATCGGTTATGTCGACTCTATAGTTGCCATCTTAATTGCTTTTGCTCTTTCGGTTTTGGGATTGATAGTAGTAAAAAGGAATAACAGATTGGTTTATGATGCTTCGTTTGTTACATTTTTGATTGCTCTTTTATTGTCGTTTACCTCATTTAGTGAACTTCCACGAATGAATAAGTTTGTTGTAGTGGAGGTTGTCTTTGCGATGATTCTGACACTTTTGAGATTGTCGAAAGGTCGTTTGTTGCTAATTACTGCCAAAGATACAAGTGGTAGTGCTGAAACACATATGGAAGAATCTATTAGGGTAGCATTTCAAGCTCAATATGGTCTAACCCTGCATCTATTTCTTTTTATGATATATCTGGTTTCTGTGGGCACTGTTGAGTCAATGGTTAGTGCTATGTTTATAAAAGTGTTGTTTCAACTTATACTGCTATCTATTATAGTGTTTGAATCTACACGTTTGCATATTCTTACTAAAAAACTTTTTAACGAAGACTGGCTTCCGGTAATTACCGAAACAGGGGAGGTTACAGGAAGAGTGGCAAAGTCGGTTACGAAAGATATGAAGAATAAATTTATGCATCCGGTTGTTAGGGTTGCATTGATGAACAAAGGTGCTATTTATTTGAAAGAGCGCGGTATGAGTAGAGTGCTTAACCCTGGAAAACTCGACCATCCATTTGAAGAATACATGGAGTTTAAAGGTGAACTTGATAAATCTGTAAGAGAAAGTATTGGCAAAGAATGTGGAAATGAAAATATACCTGTTAGATTTTTACTTAAATATACTTTTGAGAACGAAATTACGAAGCGTTTAATATTATTTTATGTTGCAGAGATAGATGATGATGTTATGTTTAACAGTCTAAACTTGCAAGGAGGAAAACTATGGACAACTGCCCAGATTGAAGATAATATGGGATTGGAAATCTTTTCTGAATGTTTTGAGCTGGAATTTGAATATCTGAAAAATACACTTCTTTTAGTTCAACAGTATAAAAAGAAATAAAGTTAGAACTATAGCTGTTGAAAAGTTTCTTCATATTTTTTGTAAAAACAATTGCAAATGCTTGCGTATCTGGCTGATTATTTGTAATTTTGTGCCGTTTTTCACCCTAAGTATACGGTTATCTCATGATAATCAGGGCGTTATTAAAGCCTATTGTGGGAAGAAATGCATTAAGAGAAAGTAATACATAAAATAAAAATTACCAAAAGAAAGTAGAAAATGCCTACAATTCAACAATTAGTAAGAACAGGACGTACTACCCTGAAAGAAAAGAGCAAATCCAGGGCTCTGGACTCAAGTCCACAGCGCCGTGGTGTTTGTGTGAGAGTATATACTACCACCCCTAAGAAACCAAACTCAGCGATGAGAAAGGTGGCACGTGTTAGATTGACTAACTCAAAAGAGGTGAATGCTTATATTCCGGGAGAAGGGCACAACCTGCAAGAGCACTCAATTGTGTTAGTGCGCGGGGGACGTGTAAAAGATCTTCCCGGTGTTCGTTATCATATTGTAAGAGGTGCATTGGATACAGCCGGTGTAGCTGGTCGTACTCAAAGACGCTCTAAATATGGAACTAAAAGGCCTAAGCCAGGTGCAAAAGTTGCTCCAGGTGCAAAAGCTGCTCCAGGTAAGAAAAAATAATTAGGCGATATAATAATTAAGAATTAAAAAATTACTGTTGAAATATTTGGGAAGGCTACTTTATGGGGGTTGAGTAAATGAATTCAGTGGAATTTGTTGAAGGCTAATAAAAGGCAACCAAACAACACAAAATTATACAACAATGAGAAAAAGTAAACCAAAAAAGAGACAGATCCTCCCGGATCCTGTTTATGGTGATATAAGGGTGACAAAATTCGTTAACCACCTTATGTACGACGGAAAGAAAAGCATATCGTACGATATTTTTTATTCTGCATTGAACACAGTTAAGGCGAAATTGGCCAACGACGAGAAGTCGGCTCTCGAGATATGGAAAGCTGCACTCGATAATATTACTCCTCAAGTGGAGGTTAAATCACGCCGTGTAGGGGGTGCTACTTTTCAAGTTCCTACAGAAATTAGACCAGACAGAAAAGAGTCAGTTTCAATGAAAAACCTAATTCTTTATGCACGCAAAAGAGGAGGTAAAACCATGTCAGATAAATTGGCAGGTGAAATAGTTGACGCTTATAACAGTCAGGGTGGCGCATTTAAACGTAAAGAAGATATTCATAGAATGGCAGAGGCTAACCGTGCATTTGCTCATTTCAGATTTTAACATAGCAAGAAGGTAAAAAAGATGGCTAAGGGTTCAAAAGAAGTTTTAAATTTAACTCGCAATATAGGTATCATGGCTCATATTGATGCCGGCAAAACAACCACTTCTGAGCGTATCCTGTTTTATACAGGTTTGACTCATAAGATTGGTGAAGTGCACGACGGCGCAGCAACCATGGACTGGATGGCGCAGGAGCAGGAAAGAGGTATTACTATTACTTCAGCAGCTACCACTACAAGCTGGAAGTATAACGATCAAACATATAAGATTAATTTAATTGACACTCCGGGGCACGTTGACTTTACAGTTGAAGTTGAGCGTTCGCTTCGTGTACTTGATGGTGCAGTTGCAGCATTTTGTGCAGTTGGAGGTGTTGAACCACAGTCTGAAACCGTATGGCGTCAGGCTGATAAATATAAAGTGCCACGTTTAGGTTACGTAAATAAAATGGACCGTTCTGGTGCCAATTTCTTTGATGTGGTACGCCAGATTAGAGAAATGCTAGGTTCTAATGCTTGTCCAATTCAAGTGCCAATTGGTGCTGAAGAGAGCTTCAAGGGTGTTGTAGACCTAGTGACAATGAAGGCATATTTGTGGCACGATGAAGCTATGGGAGCCGACTATGATATTGTTGAAATTCCAGCAGATGTTTTGGAGGAAGCAGAAGAGTGGCGCGAAAAATTGCTTGAGGCAGTTGCCGAGCATGATGACATTTTGATGCAGAAATATTTTGATGATCCATCAACTATAACTGTTGATGAAATAAAAGCAGCAATAAGAAAAGCTACCCTTTCAATGGAGTTTAACCCTATCATTTGTGGTTCTTCATTTAAGAATAAGGGTGTGCAAACTCTTTTAGATGCAGTTTGTGCATATCTTCCTAGCCCAATAGATACTGAATCTATTACAGGCACAGATCCTGACGATAGCTCTATAGAACTAGTACGTCATGCAGATCCTAATGAACCACTTAGTGCACTTGCATTTA
Source organism: Fermentimonas sp. (assembly GCA_015478775.1). Classification (GTDB taxonomy): domain Bacteria; phylum Bacteroidota; class Bacteroidia; order Bacteroidales; family Dysgonomonadaceae; genus Proteiniphilum. The sequence goes on from JADMKP010000008.1 coordinate 413,016, forward strand.
AGATTGCTACAGACCCATTTGTTGGTCGCTTATGTTTCTTCCGTGTATATTCGGGTGAATTAGAAGCAGGATCTTATGTATATAATCCACGTTCAGGAAAAAAAGAACGTATTTCACGTCTATTCCAGATGCACTCTAACAAACAGAACCCCAAAGATTTTATTGGAACTGGTGATATTGGTGCTGGGGTAGGTTTTAAAGATATTCGTACAGGAGATACTCTTTGTGACGAAAAACATCCTATTATTTTAGAAGCTATTGACTTCCCGGATCCTGTTATCGGAATAGCAGTGGAGCCAAAAACTCAAAAAGACTTGGATAGATTATCTAACGGATTGGCTAAGCTTTCGGAAGAGGATCCAACATTTACAGTAAAAACTGACGAGGATACAGGACAAACTGTTATCTCGGGTATGGGTGAACTTCATCTTGAAATTATTATCGACCGATTGAAACGTGAGTTTAAGGTAGAGGCAAATCAAGGTCGTCCACAGGTAACTTATAAAGAGGCTATCACAAAATCTGTTGAGCTTCGTGAAACTTATAAGAAACAATCGGGTGGTCGTGGTAAATTTGCTGATATCATAGTTCGCATTGAACCAACTGACGCTGATTTTGAGGGAGATTTGCAATTTATTGATGAGGTAAAAGGTGGAAATATTCCTAAAGAATATATTCCCTCAGTACAAAAAGGTTTCCAGCGTGCCATGAAAAATGGTGTTCTTGCAGGATATTCCATGGATAAACTGAAAGTAACACTTATTGATGGTTCGTTCCACGCAGTTGACTCCGACCAGTTGTCTTTTGAGATTTGTGCTATGCAGGCTTATAAGAGCGCTGTGGAAAAAGCAGGTCCAATTTTACTTGAGCCTATAATGAAGGTTGAAGTGGTTACACCCGAAGAAAGTATGGGAGATGTAATTTCTGACCTAAACAAGAGACGCGGACAAGTTGAAGGAATGGAGTCTAACCGTTCAGGTGCTCGTGTAGTTAAAGCTAAAACTCCATTATCGGAGATGTTTGGTTATGTAACTTCATTGCGTACTATTACTTCAGGACGTGCTACATCTACAATGGTGTTCTCGCATTTTTCAGAGGTGTCTGCTTCTATTGCAAAACAGGTATTGGAAGAAGTGAATGGCCGTGTTGATTTGATCAAATAACATAATATATATATGAGCCAAAAAATCAGAATTAAACTGAAATCATACGATTATAGCCTGGTTGATAAATCGGCTGAGAAAATCGTGAAAACCGTAAAAGCTACGGGTGCTGTGGTAAGCGGTCCAATTCCATTGCCAACACACAAAAGAATCTTTACAGTAAACCGTTCTACTTTCGTGAATAAGAAGTCTCGCGAACAGTTTGAACTGGCTTCTTTTAAACGTCTTATTGACATTTATAGTTCAACAGCTAAAACTGTCGATGCGTTGATGAAGCTTGAACTTCCAAGTGGAGTTGAAGTTGAGATTAAAGTCTAATTTATAGACACAATTATAATTTATAAACAACAGAGAAATGCCAGGATTATTAGGAAAAAAAATCGGAATGACATCCGTTTTCAGTGCCGAGGGAAAAAACATTCCATGCACTGTTATCGAAGCAGGTCCTTGTGTGGTTACTCAGGTTAAAACCGTTGACAATGACGGTTATGACGCAATTCAGGTGGGGTTTGTTGACAAAAAAGACAAACATACACCTAATGCTGAAAAGGGTCACTTTAAAAAAGCCGGAACCACTCCCAAGAGACACTTGGCCGAGTTCAAAGGTTTTGGAGACCAGTATAAAGCTGGATCTGAAATTAGTGTTGACATCTTCGAAAATGAATTGTATGTTGATGTAATAGGAACATCAAAGGGTAAAGGTTTTCAGGGCGTTGTAAAACGTCATGGATTCTCAGGAGTTGGCCAAACCACACACGGACAGCACAATAGATTGCGTTCGCCAGGTTCGATTGGTGCGGCTTCATATCCCGCTAAAGTTTTTAAAGGAACTAGAATGGGTGGACAAATGGGTAATGAGCGTGTAACTGTTCAGAACCTACAGATAATAAAAATTATTCCGGAACACAACTTGTTACTTGTAAAAGGTTCTATCCCCGGATGCAATGGTTCAATCGTAATAATTGAGAAATAAAATGGAATTAGCAGTATATAATATCAAAGGAGAGGTGACAGACAAAAAGGTGACACTCGATGATTCCATTTTCGGGATTGAACCTAATGAGCATGTTATCTGGTTAGATGTGAAGCTATATCTGGCTAACCAACGTCAGGGTACACATAAAACAAAAGAGAGAAATGAAATTACCGGTAGTACACGCAAATTGATTCGTCAGAAAGGCGGTGGCGGTGCTCGTCGTGGTGATATTAAATCACCCCTATTGGTAGGTGGAGGTCGTGCTTTTGGTCCTAAACCAAGAGACTATGGCTTTAAGATTAATAAGAAAACTAAAGTATTGGCTCGTAAGTCGGCACTTTCTTTAAAAGCTAAAAATAGTGCTATAGTAGTAGTAGAGGATTTTGATTTTGAAACACCTAAAACTAAGAGTTTGGTGGAGCTTACAAAAAAACTGCAACTCACTGATAAAAAGCTACTTTTCGTTTTGCCAGGTCAAAATAAAAATGTATATTTGTCGGCTCGAAATTTAGCAAAAGTTAATATAGTAACAGCTTCGGATATAAATACTTACAAAATCATGGACTGTACAAGTCTAGTGATTACTGAGTCTTCTGTGGCCGCAATTGACAACCACTTTAAAGTGCAAGGAGAAACAATATGAGTGTAATAGTAAAACCAATATTCACTGAAAAGCAAACTGCGATAACCGAAAAGTTTGAAAATCGTTACGGATTCATCGTAGTTCCTTCTGCTAATAAGGTGGAAATCAAGAAAGCTGTTGAAACGCTATACAACGTACATGTTGAAAGTGTAAACACTATGAAATATGATGGTAAAGAAAGAAGCCGATTTTCTAAATCGGGAGCTGTAAAAGGTCGTACTGCATCATATAAAAAAGCAATTGTAACCTTGAAAAAAGGTGAAACAATCGATTTATTTAGCAATATTTAATAGAAAATGGCAATACGTAAATTAAAGCCCACTACACCGGGGCAAAGACACAAGATTATCGGTTCATTTGAAAATATCACTGCAAGTGTACCGGAGAAATCTCTTGTTGTTGGTAAAGGCGTTACAGGTGGTCGCAACAATCGCGGTAAAATGACCGTAAAAAATGTTGGTGGCGGACACAAGAGACGTTATAGATTTATCGATTTTAAGAGAACAAAAGATGGTATACCAGCCGTTGTTAAAAGTATAGAGTACGATCCAAACCGCTCGGCAAGGATTGCACTTCTTTATTATGCTGATGGTGTTAAAACTTATATTTTAGCTCCAAACGGTCTAAAGGTAGGAACCACAGTGATGTCTGGGGACAAAGCTGCCCCTGAAGTAGGAAATGCATTGCCTTTGTCGGTAATTCCAATTGGTACAATTGTTCATAACATTGAGCTACGTCCAGGACAAGGTGCAAAAATGGCACGCTCTGCCGGAACATTTGCACAGCTTGTTTCTCGTGAGGAGAAATATGCTATTATTAAAATGCCTTCCGGAGAAGTACGTAAGATTCTTTCTGCATGTAAGGCTACGATAGGTAGTGTTGGTAATTCGGACCATGCTCTAGAACAATCAGGAAAAGCCGGTCGTTCACGTTGGCTGGGTCGCCGTCCTAATACTCGCGGGGTTGTGAAGAACCCAGTAGATCACCCGATGGGTGGTGGAGAAGGACGTGCTTCAGGTGGTCACCCAAGATCAGCCACTGGCTTATACTCTAAGGGCTTGAAAACAAGAGCTCGTAAAAAGCACTCCTCTAAGTATATAGTTGAAAAGAGGAAGAAAAAGTAACTGATTAAATAGAATAAAACTATGAGCAGATCATTAAAAAAAGGTCCATATATCAACCTGAATTTAGAAAAAAAGGTTCACGCCATGAATGATAGCGGTAAGAAAACTGTTGTTAAAACATGGGCCCGCGCCTCTATGATATCACCCGATTTTGTTGGACATACTATTGCAGTTCATAATGGTAATAAATTTATACCTGTATATGTAACTGAAAATATGGTGGGTCACAAGTTAGGAGAATTCGCTGTAACACGTACGTTCCGCGGTCACGCAGGCAACAGAAAGAAATAAAGATAAACAGAAAAAGAGATGAGTGCTAGAAAAAGAATATCAGCCGAAAAAAGAAAAGAAGCCCGTAAAGAGGTCTCTTTAGCCGTGTTGAGAAATGTTCCGTCTTCGCCGCGTAAAATGCGATATGTTGCAGATATGGTACGTGGTATGGAAGCCTTTAAAGCATTAGGTGTATTAAAGTTTTCCAACAAAGAAGCATCAGCTAAAGTGGAGAAATTGCTTATGTCAGCTATTTCTAACTGGGAGCAAAAGAACGATCGCAAGGCAGAGACTGGCGAATTATATATTAAGACAATATCTGTGGACGAAGGTACAACTTTAAAAAGATTACGTACTGCACCGCAAGGACGTGGACACAGAATCCGTAAACGTTCTAACCATGTAACTATCGTGGTTGATACTATTAACAAAGAAGTTAAAGAACAAAATTAAGCAAGATGGGACAAAAAGTAAATCCGATAGCAAATCGTTTGGGAATCGTCAAAGGATGGGACTCTAACTGGTATGGAGGAAATGACTATGGCGATATTTTGTTGGAAGATAACAAAATCAGAACCTATCTGAATGCCCGTCTTTCTAATGCAAGTGTATCGCGCATTGTCATCGAGAGAACATTGAAATTGGTGACAATTACTATCTGTACTGCCCGCCCAGGTATAATTATTGGAAAAGGTGGACAAGAGGTAGACAAGCTCAAGGAAGAGCTGATGAAGATTACCGATAAAGACATTCAAATAAACATTTACGAAATCAAAAAGCCCGAGTTGGATGCTGTTATTGTAGCAAACAACGTTGCTAAACAAATTGAAGGTAAAATTGCTTACCGTAGAGCTGTTAAGATGGCTATTGCTTCAACTATGAGAATGGGTGCTGAAGGTATCAAAATTCAGGTTTCAGGAAGATTAAACGGTGCAGAGATGGCACGTTCAGAAATGTATAAAGAGGGTAGAACTCCTCTCCACACTTTCCGTGCTGACATCGATTATGCACTTGGTGAGGCACTTACCAAAGTAGGTTTAATTGGAGTAAAAGTTTGGATCTGCCGTGGTGAGATTTTCGGAAAGAAGGATCTTGCTCCTTCATTCTCAACATCAAAAGACAATCGTACACAAGGTGGTGGTGGTCGCAGAGGCAATCGTCAGGATGCCGGACCAGGACGTGGTGGCAAACGCGGCGGTGGCGGCGGAGGCAGAAGAAATATTAAAAAAGCTTAATAGGATATAGAGATGTTACAACCTAAGAAAACAAAATTTAGAAGACAGCAAAAAGGTCGCATGAAAGGCAATGCCGGACGTGGAAACGAGCTGGCATTCGGTTCTTTTGGTATAAAATCATTACAATCTAAGTGGATTACTGGAAATCAAATTGAAGCTGCCCGTATTGCTGTAACACGTTATATGCAACGTCAGGGACAAGTTTGGGTACGTATTTTCCCAGATAAGCCTATTACAAAAAAACCAGCAGAAGTACGTATGGGTAAAGGTAAGGGTAATCCAGAAGGATTTGTAGCTCCAATAACCCCAGGAAGAATAATTTTTGAGATTGAAGGCGTTTCGTTTGAAATTGCACAAGAGGCATTGCGTTTAGCTGCCCAAAAACTTCCGGTTACAACCAAATTTGTGGTAAGAAGAGATTATGATTATGACAAAAAATCGTAAACAGAGATGAAAAAGCAAGAAGATATAAGAGAGCTTCCAGAAAAAGATCTGATTGAGAGATTGGATGCAGAGATTATTGAACTTAATCAGTTGCAAATTAATCATACAATTACACCACTCGATAATTCAGGCCTAATAAAGGAAAAACGCAGAGATATTGCCCGTATAAAGACAGAGCTGCGTGCCAGAGAATTGAAACAAGATCAATAAAATAGAGAATGGAAACGAGAAATTTAAGAAAAGAAAAAGTCGGGGTCATTTTCAGCAATAAAATGGATAAGTCTGTAACAGTTGCTGTAAAATGGAAAGAAAAACACCCTATGTATGGGAAGTTCGTTAACAGAACGAAGAAATTTCACGCCCATGATGAGAGCAACAACTGTAACATTGGTGATACAGTTCGTATAATGGAAACACGTCCTTTGAGTAAAACAAAGAGATGGAGAGTGGTTGAAATATTAGAAAGAGCTAAGTAATATGATACAAAAAGAATCCAGATTAAAAGTGACTGACAATAGCGGTGCAAGGGAGGTTCTCTGTATCAGTGTATTGGGAGGTACAGGAAGACGTTATGCGTCGGTAGGGGATATCATAGTTGTTTCAATTAAGAGCACAATCCCTGCGAGTGATATAAAAAAAGGTGCCGTATCAAAAGCAATTATAGTTCGCACTAAAAAAGAGATTCGTCGTAACGACGGTTCTTATATACGATTTGATGATAATGCTTGCGTATTACTAAATAGTGCAGGTGAAATCAGAGGAAGCCGTATCTTTGGACCCGTTGCTCGTGAACTCAGAAACACGAACATGAAGATTGTATCATTAGCTCCTGAAGTATTATAATCTATTAATCAATCACAGGCAATGACAAAATTACATATAAAGAAAGGTGATACGGTTTACGTTAATTCCGGAGAAGACAAAGGAAAGACCGGCCGCGTACTTGAGGTTCTAATTAACAAGAACAGAGCTATTGTGGAAGGCGTAAACGTTGTATCGAAACATGCAAAACCAAGCGCTCAAAATCCTAATGGAGGTATTGAAAAGAAAGAAGCTTCAGTGCATCTTTCTAACTTAAACCCAGTGGATCCTAAAACAGGAAAGCCCACTCGCGTTGGTAGAAAATTAGATAGTAAAGGCAAAAACGTTCGTTACGCAAAAAGATCCGGGGAGGAAATGAAATGAGTGAAACTACAATAACATACGAAGTAAGTCTGAAAAAGGACTACAATGAGCGTATTGTTCCCGCTTTGATGAAAGAATTCAACTATACATCTGTAATGCAGGTACCACGCCTAGAGAAGATTGTTATAAATCAGGGTTTAGGTGCTGCAGTTGCTGATAAAAAAATCATTGAAACAGCGATAAACGAACTTACAGCTATAACTGGACAAAAAGCAGTAGCGACAATTTCAAAAAAGGATATTTCGAATTTCAAGCTACGTAAAAAAATGCCAATTGGTGCTAGAGTTACATTGCGTAACGATAAAATGTATGAATTCCTAGAAAGATTAGTTCGCGTATCACTACCACGTATACGTGACTTCAAAGGGATTGCTTCTAAATTTGACGGTGGGGGTAACTATACTCTTGGAATTGAAGAACAGATTATCTTTCCTGAGATAAATATCGAAAATGTGGCAAGAATTCAAGGAATGAATATTACTTTTGTAACAAATGCTCATACTGACGAAGAGGGTTATGCTCTTTTAAAAGCGTTTGGATTACCATTTAGAACAAAACAAAATCAATAAATAATGGCAAAAGAATCAATGAAAGCCCGCGAGGTGAAGAGAGCTAAAATGGTTGCCCGTTATGCAGAGAAAAGAGCAAAGTATCTTGCAGAAGGTAATTATGAAGCACTCCAATCTATTCCAAAAAATGCCTCTCCTGTACGTTTACACAATCGTTGTAAAATAACAGGAAGACCTAAAGGATATATGCGCCAATTTGGCCTATCTCGTATCCAGTTTAGAGAAATGGCATCACAAGGTTTAATTCCTGGGGTAAAAAAAGCGAGCTGGTAAGAGAATTATAAATATTGTCCCGGTAGTCGGGATCAATTTAAACTATTAAAATATGACAGATCCAATAGCAGATTATTTGACGCGGTTACGCAATGCTATCCAGGCGAAACATCGTGTGGTAGAGATACCCGCATCGAATCTAAAAAAAGATATCACTAAGATTCTTTTTGAAAAAGGATACATACTTAATTATAAGTTTGTAGACAATGGTCCTCAAGGTACTATTATGGTTGCTTTGAAATATGATCCAATTAACAAAGTTAACGCGATCAAGAAATTAGAGCGCATTTCATCTCCTGGTTTACGTCAGTATGTAGGGCATAAAGAATTGCCTCGCGTACTTAACGGGTTAGGAATTGCCATTCTTTCTACTTCAAACGGAGTAATGACTGATAAAGAGGCTCGCGAGAAAAAAGTGGGTGGTGAAGTATTATGTTTCGTTTATTAATTTGAAGGAGAAGAAAGTATGTCAAGAATAGGAAAATTGCCCATTACATTCCCTGCAGGTGTAACAGTTACACTAGGAGAAAATCAAGTGGTTACAGTAAAAGGACCTAAGGGAGAGTTGAAACAGCAACTTCGTGAAAATGTAAATGTAGAAATAAATGGTGACGAAATTGTCATTGGAAGAGCAAACGAATCGAAAGAAAGTCGCTCAATGCACGGACTATACCGCTCACTATTAAATAATATGGTTATTGGCGTTTCGGAAGGTTTTCGTAAAGAACTGGAACTTGTTGGGGTTGGTTATCGTGTATCTAACGTAGGCCAAATTTTAGAGTTATCACTTGGTTTTTCACATAATATATTTCTTCAGTTACCTGATGAGATAAAAATAGAAACTAAGATGGAAAGAAACAAGAACCCACTTATTTTGCTTGAGTCTTGTGACAAACAATTACTGGGACAAGTATGTGCAAAAATTCGCTCATTCCGTAAACCTGAACCTTATAAAGGAAAGGGTGTACGCTTTGTAGGAGAAGATGTACGTCGTAAATCCGGTAAAACGGCATCTAAATAATTTTACGTAAACTGAAATCGCAATGATAACAAAAAACGAAAGAAGATTAAAAATAAAGACTCGTGTTCGCGGTAAAATTAGTGGCACACCGGAAACTCCGCGTCTTACCGTTTATAGAAGTAATAAACAGATATATGCTCAGGTAATTGATGACTTAAGCGGTAAAACTTTAGCTTCAGCATCATCACTAAAGATTGAAGATAAACTTCCTAAAATAGAGATAGCTGCAAAAGTTGGTGAACTTATTGCTCAAAGTGCAAAAGAAGCTGGTGTAGAAAAAGTTGCTTTTGACAGAAACGGTTATCTGTATCATGGAAGAATTAAAGAACTGGCTGATGCCGCTCGTAAAGGAGGACTTAAATTTTAACGATTATGGCTAGAGTAAGTAATAAAGTAACAACAACAAACGACATCGAATTAAAAGACCGTTTAGTGGCTATTAATCGTACCACCAAAGTTACAAAGGGAGGACGTACGTTCACATTTGCTGCTATGGTAGTGGTAGGTGACGAAGATGGCATAGTAGGCTGGGGACTAGGTAAAGCAGGTGAGGTTGCAACAGCAATTGCAAAAGGTGTTGAAGCAGCCAAGAAGAATCTTATTAAAGTACCTGTACATAAAGGAACTATACCACATCAGCAAATTTCACGCTTTAGCGGTGCTGAGGTATTTCTTAAACCAGCAGTTACTGGAACAGGAGTTAAAGCAGGTGGTGCAATGCGTGCTGTACTTGAGAGTGTGGGTGTAACGGACGTTCTTGCAAAGAGTAAGGGTTCTTCTAATCCTCACAACCTTGTTAAGGCAACAATTCTGGCATTAACAGAAATGAGAGATCCTCTTACTGTTGCCCAAAATAGAGGCATAAGTGTAGACAAAGTATTTAACGGATAAAAAGGAAACTGAAATGGCTAAGATTAAAGTTAAACAGACAAAAAGCAGAATTGGTGCTCCTATAGATCAAAAAAGAACGTTAGATGCTCTAGGACTAACCAAAATGAACAGAGTGGTTGAACATGACGATACTCCTTCTATAAGAGGACTTATTAATAAGGTTCACCATTTGGTAACTGTAATAGATTAAGATATATAAACGGTTAAAAAGATATATAAAATGGATTTATCGAATTTAAAACCGGCTGCGGGTGCTACTAAATCATCAACCAGAATCGGACGTGGTGAAGGCTCTGGCAAAGGTGGTACTTCAACAAAAGGACATAAAGGTCAAAAATCAAGATCAGGATATTCAAAAAAAGTTGGTTTCGAAGGTGGACAGATGCCATTACAGCGCAGGGTTCCGAAATTCGGATTCAAACCTCTTAATAGAATTGAATACAAAGCTATCAATATCGAAACACTTCAGGAGTTGGCTGATGCTAATAAGCTCACCAAAATAGACCGGAAGGTGTTGATGGATGCAGGTCTTGTTACCGGTAAACATTTAGTTAAAATATTAGGTAGAGGTACATTAACTGCCAAACTTGAAGTTGAGGCAAACGCATTCTCTAAGTCAGCTGAACAGGCAATTACCAATGTTGGTGGAACTGCAGTAAAACTCTAAGAAAATGGGATTTGTACAAACAGTAAAAAACATTTGGAAGATAGAAGATCTTAGACAAAGACTTCTGATAACTATTGGATTTATTGCCATATATCGGTTTGGGTCATTTGTTGTATTACCAGGGATTAACCCAGAAGCACTAGTTTCATTACAACAGAATGCTAGCACAGGTTTATTAAGCCTATTGGATATGTTCTCAGGTGGTGCATTTTCTAATGCATCAATTTTTGCACTAGGAATTATGCCTTATATCTCTGCATCAATCGTAATGCAGTTGTTGGGTATAGCTGTTCCTTCTTTTCAGAAGATGCAACGTGAAGGTGAGAGCGGACGTACTAAAATTAATCAGTACACACGTTATCTTACTGTAGCAATTCTTCTAATTCAGGGTCCTGCATATTTATATGGTGCTGTTGGTGCAGCTATTCCAGGGGGTTTCTGGGATTGGGTATTGCCTTCAACAATAATTCTTGCCGGTGGAAGTATGTTTGTACTATGGCTTGGTGAGCGTATTACCGATAAAGGAATTGGAAACGGAATTTCGTTTGTTATTTTAATTGGTATTATTGCACGTCTTCCACACTCTTTGGTAGCTGAATTCGATCGTTTGGTGAATGCACCTGGTGGTCTTGTTTTATTACTTCTAGAGTTGTTATTTCTTGTAGCTGTAACAGCTGCTGCTATCATGCTTGTTCAGGGTGTAAGAAGAGTTCCTGTTCAGTATGCAAAACGCATTGTTGGAAATAAACAGTATGGTGGGGTAAGACAATATATTCCTCTAAAGGTTAACGCGGCTAATGTGATGCCTATCATTTTTGCACAAGCATTAATGTTTATTCCGCTAACCCTCGCACAGTTTTCTGTGAGCGAAGGAGGCGGCTTTTTTGCAGCACTTATGAACCCTGGCAGTTTCTGGTATAACTTGATATTTGCTTTGTTGATTATAGCATTCACATGGTTCTATACAGCTATTACTGTTAACCCAGTACAAATGGCAGAAGATTTGAAACGTAATAACGGATTTATTCCGGGTGTGAAACCAGGTAAGAAAACGGCAGAGTATATCGACACAGTTATGTCGAGAATTACACTACCTGGCTCTTGCTTCCTTGCTATAGTAGCTATACTACCTGCTTTTGCAGGGCTTATGGGAATTAATTCTATGTTTGCTCAATTCTTTGGGGGAACATCACTATTAATTCTTGTTGGTGTAGTTCTTGATACTTTGCAACAAATTGAAAGTCATTTATTGATGCGTCATTATGACGGCTTCCTTAAATCAGGAGCAAAGATTAAAGGTAGAACTGGATCAGCTGCAGTTTATTAATGTCAGATTATATGGATAGCAAAATGATTATACTGAAAACCGACGAAGAAATTGAGTTTATGCGTGAAGCGAACCGATTAGTGGGGAAGACACTTGGAGAGTTGTCTAATTACATTAAACCGGGGGTTACAACGTTGCAGCTTGACAAAATTGCGGAAGAATTTATCAGAGATCATGGCGCTGTTCCCACTTTTCTAGGATATGGTGGTTTCCCAAATTCATTATGTACTTCAGTAAACGAAAACGTGGTACATGGTATTCCAAATAACACTCCTCTTAAAGATGGTGATGTTGTTTCAATAGATTGTGGTACTCAGCTCCGTGGATTTTGTGGTGATTCGGCTTACACTTTTTGTGTAGGTGAGGTATGTGCAGAAGTGAAAGCACTTTTGCAGACTACGAAAGAATCACTCTATAAAGGGATTGAGAATGCAAAGGAGAATGGGAGAATTGGAGATATAGGTTCAACAATACAAGAGTATTGTGAAAAAAGAGGATATTCAGTTGTTCGGGAACTGGTAGGCCATGGAATTGGTCGCCAGATGCACGAAGCCCCCGAAGTTCCTAATTACGGTAAAAGGGGTACAGGCCCTATCATTAAAAATGGTATGTGCATAGCAATTGAACCGATGATTAATATGGGTGGCAAGAAAGTAGTATTTGAAAACGATGGATGGACAGTGCGTACTAAAGATCGCAAACCATCTGCTCATTTCGAACACACAGTAGCTATTCGCAACGGTAAAGCTGATATACTCTCAACATTTGAATTTATAAATGAGACAAATTAATTAAACAATAAAGCAGAGATTCATGGCTAAACAATCATCAATTGAACAGGACGGAACAATTATTGAGGCATTATCAAATGCTATGTTTCGTGTTGAATTAGAAAATGGGCATGAGATCACCGCTCATATTTCGGGAAAGATGCGTATGCATTATATTCGTATTTTGCCCGGTGACAGAGTGAGGGTTGAAATTTCGCCCTACGATCTTTCTAAGGGTAGGATTTCGTTCAGATATAAGTAAATTAGTTGTCAGTAGACTAATTATTCAGTTCTGACAATAGAGAAACAGTATAAAACAGAGGACCTGAAATTTCAGGAGAAAAACAAGTAACGAAAAATAAAATTATAAGATATGAAAGTAAGAGCTTCTTTAAAGAAACGTTCGGCCGATTGCAAAATAGTAAGGAGAAAGGGCCGGTTATATATTATAAATAAAAAGAATCCCAAGTTTAAACAACGTCAGGGATAAATAGTATATCATTGTAATCAAATAATTAAATTATATATGGCTATAAGAATTGTTGGTGTCGATCTGCCGCAGAATAAGAGGGGTGAAGTTGCCCTTACATATATTTATGGAATCGGAAGTAGTGCAGCTAACACCATTTTAACAAAAGCAGAGGTTGATAGAAATATCAAAGTGAAAGACTGGACTGACGATCAGGCAGCCCGAATACGTGAAATCATATCCACAGATTTTAAGGTGGAAGGAGATTTACGATCTGAAGTTCAAACGAACATTAAGCGATTAATGGACATTGGTTGTTATCGTGGCATACGTCATCGTATAGGTTTACCTGTACGTGGACAGAGTACAAAAAATAATGCTCGTACACGCAAGGGAAGAAAGAAAACCGTTGCTAACAAGAAAAAAGCTACTAAATAATAAATAAGGAACATGGCAAAAAGAACAGTTGCAGCAAAAAAAAGAAATGTAAAAGTTTCAGCGGTCGGACAGGCTCACATTTCTTCATCATTCAACAACATTATTGTTTCGTTGACTAACGAAGATGGCGAAGTTATAAGTTGGTCATCGGCAGGAAAAATGGGATTCAGAAGTTCCAAAAAAAACACCCCCTATGCAGCACAAATGGTTGCATCAGATTGCTCTAAAGTAGCATATGATTTAGGCCTGAGAAAGGTGAAAGCATACGTAAAAGGTCCCGGAAACGGTCGTGAATCTGCAATCAGAACAATTCACGGATCAGGTATCGAAGTTACTGAGATTGTAGATGTGACACCACTACCTCATAACGGTTGCCGTCCTCCGAAAGCCAGAAAAGTTTAATTAAAAGATAATATAAGTTTGTAAAAATGGCAAGATATACTGGTCCAAAATCAAAAATCGCCCGTAGATTTGGCGAACCCATTTTCGGTCCCGATAAAGTACTTTCTAAAAAAAATTACCCACCCGGACAACATGGAAACTCACGTAGAAGAAAAACCTCAGAGTATGGTATTCAATTACGTGAAAAACAAAGAGCAAAATATACTTACGGCGTTCTTGAGAAACAATTCCGTCGTATTTTTGAAAAAGCTTCACGCAGCCGTGGTATTACAGGCGAGGTTCTATTGCAATTATTAGAACAACGTTTAGATAATATGGTTTTCCGTTTAGGAATTGCTCCAACAAGAGCAGCAGCTCGTCAGCTTGTAACTCACCGTCATATTGTTTTAAATGGTAAGGTAGTAAACATACCTTCTTATACTGTTAAAGCAGGAGATGTTATAGGAGTTAGAGAAAAATCAAAATCATTAGAGGTGGTTGTTAATTCTTTATCAGGTTTTAATCACAGCAAATATCCCTGGTTGGAATGGAACAATGGTAATATGAGCGGTACTGTGCTGCACGTGCCAGAAAGATCTGACATTCCAGAAAGTATTAAAGAACAACTCATCGTAGAATTATATTCTAAACATTAATTTCATGGCAATATTAGCATTCCAAAAACCCGATAAGGTAATCATGCTGCAGGAGGATACGTTCTCTGGTAAGTTTGAATTCCGTCCACTAGAACCGGGATATGGCATTACAATAGGCAACGCCTTACGCCGTATTCTACTTTCTTCACTGGAGGGATTTGCGATTACTTCGGTAAAAATCGATGGTGCAGAGCATGAATTTGCTACCATACCAGGCGTCATAGAAGATGTAACAGGTATCATTCTTAATCTTAAAAAAGTAAGATTTAAGAAGATAGTTGAAGAGTTTGAAACAGAAAAGGTGAGCATCGCTATTTCGGGAACGGAAGTGTTTAAAGCCGGAGATATTGGAAAACTGCTTACCGGTTTCGAAGTTTTAAATCCCGAACTGGAAATTTGCAGGATGAATAAAAAAGCCGATTTACGTCTCGAACTTACTATTAATAAAGGAAGAGGATATGTTTCGGCTGATGAAAATCGTGCAACATTCGTAAGTGAAGATGTTCAAGTATTGGCAATCGACTCAATTTTTACACCAATACGTAATGTGAAATTCGAAGTAGAAGATTATCGTATTGAACAAAAAACAGACTACGAAAAATTGCTGATTGAAATTATTTCTGATGGTTCAATTGCGCCAAAAGAGGCATTGAAAGAGGCTGCGAAGATACTTATTCAACATTTTATACTGTTTTCAGATGATAATAAGATTATGCTGGAGACTTCAGATGCTGAAGGTATTGAAGAATTCGATGAAGAGGTGCTTCATATGCGTCAACTTCTGAAGAGGAAGCTATCTGACCTTAACCTCTCCGTTAGAGCACTCAATTGCTTAAAGGCAGCAGATGTGGAAAACCTAGGACAGCTAGTTCAACACAATAAGAATGATCTACTTAAATTCCGTAACTTTGGTAAGAAATCGCTGACTGAGCTAGAAGAATTACTTGACAGTTTGAATCTTACTTTTGGTATGGACATATCAAAATTCAAATTAGATAAAGATTAGTTACTACAATGAGACATAGAAAAAGAAACAATCATTTAGGACGTAAAAGTGCTCATCGTGGTGCAATGCTGTCTAACATGGCAACATCGCTCATTATGCACAAACGCATATTCACCACTGTTCCAAAAGCAAAAGAATTAAGAAAATTTGTGGAACCCATTATAACTGTAAGTAAAGAGGATACTACAAATGCAAGACGTAATGCTTTTAGTAAACTTCAAAATAAATATGCAGTAACCGAGCTATTTCAAACGATATCCCAAAAAGTTGGAGATCGTCCAGGTGGATATACTCGTATAATCAAAACAGGAAATCGTTTGGGTGACAATGCTTCAATGTGCTTCATTGAACTTGTAGACTTTAACGAAAATATGCTAAGTGAAAGCACAACTAAAAAAGCAAAAACACGCCGCTCACGTAGAGGTGGTGCTTCTGTTGCAAGTGCTGAAACTGCTGATACTAAAGCTAACAAAAAAGAATCTTCGAAAAAGGAGGCCCCAAAAGCAAAAGACGAGGCAAAAGTAAAAGAGACCAAGGAGGTTAATGAACCAGCTGAAGTAAAGGACGCCGATATACAAGCAGAAGTGAAAGTTGAAGAGACACCAGAGGTGGAAGACACAGAAGCTATGGTAGAAGAATAAAACAAAGAGACAGAATCGAGCTATTATAAAAAAGCTTTATCTCTATCTCTATAATAAACACTGTGGGTGCAACGTCATTACGACGGAGACCTAAAACCTCAGTCGATGCTGTAACTGCAGTGAAGCTGTGATTTTTAAAATGTTAAACATTAAAGAAAGCGCCGCGAGTGATTCGTAGCGCTTTTTGCTTTTTACAACTTTCGATATTCCAACCAGATTTATCCATTTATAATATTCAGAAATTATTGTCCAACATTTATTGATAACAATTGTTTATATATGCATAGGTAATAGGTTATTTATCAAAAATTAAAATGAAAAAAAGGATTATTGTTGCAGGTTGTGGCTTCGGAGGTCTTCAATTTGTAAATCATTTAAAAAAAAATCAGTTCGATATTATAATAGTGGACAAAGTAAATCATCATCAATTTCCACCACTTTTTTATCAGGTTGCCGCATCGCAAATAGAGCCATCAACTGTATCTTTTCCAATTAGGAAGATATTTCAAAAACGAAGAGATGTACGTATACGCCTGGCTTCTGTTTTGTCGGTCAACAAAGAGCAAAATTTCATCAACACCACAATAGGTAAGTTTAATTATGATTATTTAGTTATATCTACTGGAACAAGCACCAATTACTATGGGAATAGTAAAGTTGAAGAAAATGCAATGGGACTTAAATCAACCTACCAATCTATCAACGTTAGGAACGAGATCCTTCATAATTTCGAGAAACTTCTGTATGCTGAGAATAAAGAAGGACTTTACAATATTGTAATTGTTGGAGGTGGAGCAACCGGTGTAGAATTGGCAGGTGCTTTTGCCGAAATGACAAAAGAAATACTTCCCAAGGACTATCCGAATATTGAAAAAGCTAAAGTTAATGTATATCTCCTAGAAGGAGGAAAAAATACATTATCAAATATGAGTTCTTATGCACAGAAATACTCTCAACAGCAATTACAAAAAATGGGTGTAATTGTTAAGACAAGTACCTTTGTAAAGGATTATGATGGTAAAGTTGTTACACTTAATAGTGGTGAATTAATCTTATCGAAGAACGTTATCTGGTCGGCAGGAGTTGTTGGTAACACAATTGAAGGAATTCCCGAGGAATTTGTTTTGCCTAATGGAAGGATTAGAGTAGATAGAATAAATAGGGTAGAAGGTTTCAGTAATGTATTCGCAATTGGTGATGTAGCTTATATGGAAACAGATAAATATCCAAAAGGTCATCCACAGTTAGCAAATGTTGCTATTGGACAGGGAAAGAATTTAGCACGTAACATACATAAACTAGATTCAGCCAGCAATCCTGAAGTAAGTATGAAGGAATTGATACAATATGAGTATAAAAATCTAGGGACAATGGCCACCATAGGACGTAACAAAGCGGTTGTGGACCTTCCGTTTATTAAGTTTAAAGGTAACCTTGCCTGGTTCGTATGGATGTTTCTACACCTGATGCTCATTTTGAGTGTGCGCAATAAACTTGTGGTATTTATTAACTGGGCATGGAACTATGTAACTAAGAATAATTCGCTACGTTTAATTATAAAAGACAGTGATTAATCATAAGTATAGTTTTTAAAATCAATCCGTAATTCTTCTAATTATATCTTATTATTATTTTATTATTTAAAACTAATATTGTTTGATAAGTCAATTCATCTGCAACTATATTAACTTAGAAGTGAGCATTTGTCTAGAAATTAAGTTATATTTGTGAGAGAAAATCTTTAGGACCTTAACCAAATTAACTGATATGCGTATAAAAGAGATAATTCAGACCATTGAACAACTTGCTCCACTTTCACTTCAAGAACATTACGACAATAGCGGAGTTCAAGTTGGGGATGTAAACAGAGAAGCCACTGGCACTTTATTGGCAATTGATATTACAGAGAATGTAATAGAAGAAGCTATTTCCTTAGGTTGTAACCTTATAATATCTCACCATCCAATTGCATTTAAGCCATTTAAGTCGCTAACAGGTAAAACCTACATTGAGCGGTGCATAATGCAAGCAATAAAAAACGATATAGTTATTTACTCAGCCCACACTAATTTAGACAATGCACTAGGAGGAGTCAATTATAAGTTGGCACAGATGCTTGAGTTAGAGAATGTGAAAATTCTTCAGCCTAGAGAAAATTCTTTATTAAAGTTTATAACTACCGTGCCTATACAGCATGCAGAGAGCGTTAGAAATGCTATCTTTAATGCCGGTGCAGGACATATCGGAAACTATGACAGTTGTAGTTATAATATATTGGGTGAAGGTACATTTAGAGCTGGTAAAGAAACTAATCCGTATGTAGGTGAAAAGAATGAGCTTCATTATGAGAAAGAGGTTAGAATAGAAACTGTAGTTCCCATTATGAAAAAAGAAGAAGTTTTGCGTGCCTTACTGGCTGTGCATCCTTACGAAGAACCTGTCTTTGATCTTTATCCAATTGCTAACGAGTGGGGGACCCATGGTAGTGGAGTAGTAGGTGTTTTGCCTGAACCAATGCCAGAACAAGATTTTTTATATATGCTTAAAGATGTATTTAATTTAAGTAATATAAGTCATTCTAAGATACAAGGAAAAGAGATTCTCGACGTAGCTATATGTGGAGGATCGGGAGCATTTTTATTTCCCAAAGCTATATCTTATGGTGCAGATGCATTTATTACAGGTGAAGCAAAATATAACGATTTTTATGATGTAGAAGATAAAATATTACTAGCTGTGGTAGGTCATTATGAATCAGAAGTATGTACAAAAGAAATCTTTTTTGAAATCATTTCAGAAAAATTTCCTACCTTTGCATTGCATAAATCCGCTTTCGATTCGAATCCGGTAAAGTATCTGTAAAAATGGCGGTTAGACTGGTTCCCTCCATTACAGTGAAATGTGGTAATATTTCGATTTTAATTTAAGTCGTTATAATTACTGCATTTTTTATTAAATACAAACTATTATAAAACATATAAAGATGGCTACAAAAAAGCAAAAAACCGAACAAGAAGCATCTGTAGAGGATAAATTAGATTCACTCTATAAATTACAATCGTACTTGTCAGAAATTGATAGGATTAAAATTCTTAGAGGAGAGTTACCGCTTGAGGTTGCCGACCTTGATGATGAAATAGCTGGCCTTGGTACTAGAATTAATAATTTTGAGCTAGAAGTTAAACAACTTGAGGAAGATACTAAATTACAAAAAGCTAAAATTGAAACCAGTAAAGCTAAAATTGAGAAGTATAATAAACAGCTCGATAATGTAAGAAACAGTAAAGAGTTTGACCACCTATCTAAAGAGGTAGAGTTTGAAACTCTTGAAATTGCTCTTTCTGAAAAGCGTATCCGTGAGTTTGGTGAGCAAATTGCAGATGTCAAAGTGCAGAAGGACGAAGCCAATTCAATATTAAAAGATAAATCTAACGATTTAGAGCATAAGAAAAAGGAGCTTGATGACATCGTTTCAGAAACAAAAGCAAAAGAAGAAAAGATAAGAGAAAAAGCCAAGAAAACAGAAACTACTATTGAGCCACGTCTGCTTACAGCGTTTAAACGTATTCGCAAAAATGCACGTAATGGATTAGGTGTGGTGCCTATTCAGCGCGGGGCATGTGGTGGATGTTTCAATAAAATTCCACCACAAAAACAGATGGATATCAAATTAAGAAAAAAAATCATTGTCTGTGAGTACTGTGGAAGAATTATGATTGATCCAGAAATTGCGGGAATTACAGAAAATTAGATTAAAGAATTATTTCACTATTTTAAATTAATTTCCTCTTATTTGACTTATAAATAATGTATATTTGCGCCATCAAATGGTAATATAACCAAGAATTATTCACAGTTCATCAATATTCTGTTGATATATAATTGGTTGGTTGAGTAAGAAAACTACAACTAGGTAAATTATAAAAAAACTATATGGCAAATCTGATAAAAATAAAGAAGGGCTTGCAGATACCGTTAATTGGAGCTTCAGAAGAAGTTTTAAGAGGCGATATAACAAGTGAATTTGTGAGAATTTGTCCCAATGATTTTCATGGCATTACACCCAAACCACTTGTTAAGGTTAACGATAGGGTGAAAGCCGGAGAAGCGCTATTCTATGCAAAGGATCACGAAGAAGTTCTTTTTGCTTCACCCGTTAGTGGTGTTGTTACTGCAATTGAACGTGGAGAAAAAAGGCGAATACTTAATTTTGAAATTAAGGCCGACAGTACAATAGAATATGTGGACTATGGAATAAAAAATGTGTCATCGCTATCATCAGATGATATTAAAAACTCACTTCTTAAGGCGGGTATGTGGTTTCTAATCCATCAGCGTCCTTATGATGTGGTAGCTAATCCTAAAAAACAGGCAAGAGATATTTTTGTAACCGGTTTCGACACAGCGCCACTTGCTCCATCTTATGACTTTATTTTAAAAGGTCAAGATAAAGATCTTCAAACAGGATTCGACGCACTTGCTAAACTCACCACAGGTAAAGTATATCTTTCGATAAGTCCAAAAACCAAGAGTGAGACACTTAGAGGAGCAAAAAATGTAGTTATAACGGAGTTCGAAGGTCCTCATCCTGCAGGAAACGTTGGCGTTCAAATTAATCACATTAAACCTGTCAATAGAGGAGAAGTGGTTTGGACACTTAACGCACTGGATGTTATACTTATTGGGCGTTTGTTTAATAAAGGTATAGTAGACTTAACGCGTACAATTGCTCTCACCGGATCTGAGGTAAAGCAAACTGGCTTCTATAATATGATTATAGGCACTGAGGTTAGTTCATTATTCAATAATAATGTAACCGAAGGTATTTCTATTAGATATATTAGTGGAAACCCGCTAACAGGAAGAAAGATTAATAAAAACGGTGTTTTGCGAGCATACGATTCACAAATTACAGTTATTCCAGAAGGTGATGATGTGCATGAGTTGGTAGGATGGGCCTCATTGTCTGCAAAAAGATACAGCGCAGGTGCTACTTATCTGACTCACAATAAGAAGTATCGTTTAGATGCTCGTTTATTAGGTGGACCAAGAGCAATTATTGTTTCTAACGAATATGATAAGGTGTTTCCAATGGATATCTTTCCAGAGCAGCTAATAAAAGCAACTATTGCTTTCAATATTGATAAAATGGAACAGCTTGGTATATATGAAGTAGCTCCGGAAGATTTTGCTCTCTGTGAATTTGTGGATACTTCTAAACTCGAGATACAACGTATCATTAGAACCGGGTTAGATTTACTTCGCAAGGAAATGGAGTAATTTGTGTGATTACATCAGAATAAATAATAACATTTAAATAATATAACTTTGAAAGCGTTAAGAAATTATCTTGATAAGATAAAACCTAATTTCGAAGAGGGGGGAAAGTTTCATTGGCTCTATTCAACATACGATGCTTTTGAGACATTCCTATTTGTACCTAATACAACTTCGCGATCAGGTGTGCATATTCATGATGCTCGAGACTCTAAACGTACGATGATTATCGTGGTAATTGCACTACTACCAGCACTATTAGTTGGTATGTATAACGTAGGTCTTCAACACTATATGGCTATTGGTCAAGAAGTAAGTATATTAACCAATCTATTATTTGGTTTACTTGCTATTCTGCCACAATTAATTGTATCTTATGTTGTGGGGCTCGGTATTGAGTTTGCCATAGCACAAGCAAGGAAAGAGGAAGTTGCAGAAGGATTCCTGGTTTCGGGAATATTGATTCCAATGATTTTACCAATCGATACTCCATTATGGATGATTGCCGTAGCAACAGCTTTTGCAGTTATTTTTGCAAAGGAGGTATTTGGCGGAACTGGCTATAATGTGTTTAATGTGGCTTTAGTAGCACGTGCATTCCTATTCTTTTCTTACCCATCTAAAATGTCTGGAGATCAGGTATGGGTTCGCACCGGTGAGACTTTTGGAATGGGTGCAGGCCAAGTGATTGATGGTTACTCAGGTGCAACACCCCTTGGGCAGATGGGTGTTGCTGAAGCATCTAACTTCAGCGAAGTAACATTTACCGGAATTACAGGTCAAACTCTTTCGATAAGCGATATGTTCTTTGGATTTATTCCAGGTTCTATTGGTGAAGTATCTACATTTGCAATATTAATTGGAGCTATAATTCTTATTGTTACAGGTGTAGGAAGCTGGAAAACTATGCTTTCGGTGTTTCTAGGAGGAATATTTACAGTATTGTTAATAAATATATTTGCACAAAACGCTATAATGGAGATGCCTCCATTGTATCATTTAATTCTTGGTGGATTTGCATTTGGTGCCGTATTTATGGCAACCGACCCTGTAACTGCTGCAAGAACAGAGAAAGGTAAGTGGATATATGGATTCCTAATAGGTTTAATGGCAGTAACAATTAGAGTCTTCAACCCGGGTTACCCCGAAGGTATGATGCTTGCAATTTTGTTTATGAACGCATTTGCACCTCTAATTGATTTCTACGTGGTGGACGCAAACATTAAACGTCGTTTAAAACGTGCTGTTGCTCCCACAACAACTAACAATAATAAATAAGTAGATATATGAACAGAGAAAGTAATACTTATACAATTATATATTCAGTTGTAATGGTTATCCTTGTGGCACTGGGACTGTCTTTTACACACCAGTCACTACTTGATAAACAAATCGCTAATGAAAATATCGATAAGATGCAGCAACTGCTACGTACACTCAATATTGAGGCTAATGTGGATGAAGCACAGAGTGCATACAATGAGCTAATTACAGATGCTTATCTTATCACAAATAGTGGAGAAAAGATTAATGGGACAGATGGTAAAACTCCCGAAGATCCAGCTTTTTCTACTGAGTTGAGCGATACTACTGCTCAGGGACTTCCTGTTTACGAAGTTTCTATTGAGGGTAAAAAGGTATATATCCTTCCTATGAGTGGAACAGGTTTATGGGGCAGCATTTGGGGTTACCTTGCAGTAGAAGAGGATGGAAGCACAATTTATGGTGCCGACTTTGGTCATGCTGGTGAGACTCCGGGACTTGGAGCTGAAATAGCTGAAAGATCTTTTGGCCTTCAGTTTGAAGGAAAAGAATTAATCAAAGAAGGTACATTCCGTTCTATTGCTGTAGTAAAGCCAGGTCATTCAGACTCTCGCCGCGACTATATAGATGGAATCTCAGGAGGTACAATCACTAGTCAGGGCGTTGACAAAATGCTGCTCAACAGTGTAAGAAAGTATGAAAGTTTTTTGATGAAATTGAATAGTTAAGATATGGCATTATTATCTGGTAAAACAAAAGCGGTATTATTAGGTCCGCTTAATAAAAATAACCCGGTGCTTGTGCAGGTACTTGGTATTTGTTCAGCATTAGCAGTTACTTCTAAGCTTGAACCATCATTAGTTATGGCAATTGCAGTTACATTAGTTACTGCTTTTAGCAACGTAATAATTTCATCGTTAAGGAAATCTATTCCTAATCGAATTAGAATAATAGTTCAACTTGTTGTTGTTGCTTCTTTAGTAACTATCGTAAGTGAGATTTTGAAGGCATATGCATACGATGTAAACAAACAATTATCAGTTTTCGTAGGATTGATTGTAACAAACTGTATTCTTATGGGACGTCTAGAAGCATTTGCTCTTGGAAACGGCCCATGGCCATCATTTCTTGATGGTATCGGCAATGGTTTAGGATATGGATGGATTCTTATAGTCACTGGGTTTTTTAGAGAATTATTAGGCTCTGGTGAACTAATGGGTTATCAAGTTATTCCTCAATCCTTCTACGATGCAGGCTATGAAAATAACGGGCTCATGATGCTTGCCCCTATGGCTATACTGATAGTTGCATGTATTATTTGGATACATAGATCTAAGAATAGGGATCTGCAAGAAGAAACCAATTAATTAACAGTAAATAAACATATATATATATGGATGCAATTAGTCTAATTGTAAGATCGATATTTGTCGATAATATGATTTTCGCATACTTCCTCGGAATGTGTTCATTCTTGGCAGTATCGAGAAACGTCAAAACAGCACTAGGTTTAGGTATAGCAGTTACTTTAGTACTTGTTATTACACTTCCTGTGAACTATTTACTGGAGAACCAAGTGTTGAAAACAGGAGCTCTTTCTTGGATTGGTCCTCAATTTGCAAATGTAGATTTAAGCGTGTTTAGCCTTCTTATCTTTATAGCTATTATTGCTGCAATGGTTCAACTTGTGGAGATGGTGATTGAGCGATTTAGTCCTACCCTATATTCATCATTAGGAATTTTCTTACCTCTTATTGCAGTAAACTGTGCTATCCTCGGGGGATCATTATTTATGCAGCAACGCGAATTTGCTAATATAGGAATGGCTACAGCTTATGGCTTTGGATCTGGTATTGGTTGGATTCTTGCAATAGTTGGTATGGCTGCTATCAGAGAGAAACTAGAATACTCTAATGTCCCTAAACCTCTTAAAGGTCTTGGTATCACATTTGTTGTCACAGCATTGATGGCATTAGGTTTTATGAGTTTCTCAGGAATCAACATTTAACACAAAAAAAAAGTATATACAGGTATGAACGTACTATTAAATGCGGGTGGGTTAACAATATGGGCAAGTGTCATTGTGTTTTTAATAATTATACTGATTCTTGTAATTGTAATTTTAGTAGCTAAAGATAAATTACTACCATCAGGTAATGTTAAGATTAATATCAACGACGATAAAGATAAAGAACTTGAGGTTGCACAAGGAGGTACTTTACTGAATACTTTGCAAGTAAATGATATATATCTATCATCAGCTTGCGGTGGAAAAGGAACTTGTGGAGAGTGTCGCTGTAGAGTTCCTGAAGGTGGTGGTGAAATACTACCGACTGAAAAAGGACACTTCACTCGCAAGGAACAACTTAACTATTGGAGATTGAGTTGTCAGGTGAAAGTAAAGGAAGATATGAAGGTTGTTGTACCAGATGAAATATTTGGTATTAAAGAGTGGGAGTGTGAGGTGATTTCAAATAAAAATGTTGCTTCATTTATCAAAGAGTTTGTAGTGAAACTGCCAGAAAGCGAAACAATCGATTTCAAACCTGGATCATACAGTCAAATTAGAGTTCCCAAATTTGAAGCCATTAAGTTTAAAGACTTTGATATAGATGAGAAATACAGGTCAGAATGGGATAAATTTCAAATGTGGGATCTTGTTTGTAAGAATGAAGAAGATACATCTCGTGCCTACTCCATGGCGAACTTCCCTGCAGAGGGGAATATTATTACACTAAACGTACGTGTAGCAACTCCTCCGTTCGATAGGGCAAAAAATACTTGGATGAATGTTAATCCTGGTATCGTATCATCTTATATATTCAACTTGAAGCCAGGCGATAAAGTAATGATATCAGGCCCCTTTGGTGAATTCCATCCTATATTAGACAGTAAACGCGAGATGCTTTGGATTGGTGGTGGTGCTGGTATGGCTCCATTACGCTCTCAGATAATGCACTTAACTAAAACACTTGAGATTTCAGACAGAAAAATGTCATACTTCTATGGTGCGAGAGCATTAATTGAAGCATTCTATCTCGAGGACTTCTATGAGCTTGAGAGAAGGTTCCCTAATTTCTCATTCCACTTGGCACTCGACAAGCCAGATCCTAAAGCTGATGAGGCAGGTGTGAAATATACTCCAGGATTCGTTCACCAGGTAATTCATGATACTTATTTAAAAGATCATGACTCTCCCGAAGATATTGAGTACTACATGTGTGGACCTGGCCCTATGGCTAATGCAGCTCAACGTATGCTTGATAGTCTTGGAGTTCCTCCAGAAATGATTATGTTTGACGACTTCGGTTAATACATTAACCACTAGCATAAAATAAAAAAACATCCTTTCTGTCATATGGAAGGATGTTTTTTATGTCGTAATGTTGGTCGTTAACAACACTAAGCTTCTACTCAAAAATCTGCTCTACCGGCAGTGAAATATGGTCTTCAATATCCAATAGGGCATTAATCAGCCATACACGATCATATTGTTTAAAAGTATCTACACTAATTTCTTTTTCTTTTATTACCTTGTTTGCAAGAAGTTTTTGCCTTTTAGTGCCATTCAGCAACGGGAAGTTAGGAGTAAAAAATTCATTATCTTTCCTAAATACCACATTACTATAAGATGTATCTGTAATTAAGCCATTGCGTAAAATTAATACATCGTCACATCCATCCCTAAATTTTTGTAAATCATCCATTACCTTACGATTTGAAAATTTAAAAGAGTAATCGGGAAAGGTCTTTATTAATTTGAGCGATTTAATACTTCTTGGAATATACTTTTCAAATTCTACCGATAATATATCATAATGGTAACATACTCTGCATTTAACTTTCGAGTCGCGCAATCCATCAGTCAATAGACCCTCAATATTTGGTAATTCAGGTGCAATAAACCTAAAATAAGATGCTGTCTCTTGCATTCTTCTTTTATGATTATCAATATTCTGAATTTTACCCTTTAGTATGCATATTGTTTCTAAAAACATATTTCATATTGTTAAGTTGCAATTAAATATTTAAAATGGTAGATATACCTTTTGTAGCATCTCTTGATACTCCTTTTCGGCATTGCTCATTGCAGTAATCCCACCTCCACTTCTAAAGTAAAATTTGCCGTTCTCCTTTCCAATATACCTAATTAATACAAACGAATTAAGCGAATTACCATCAAAATAACCCGCAACTCCTGTATAATAACCTCTTGCTTGTTGTTCCGCATTGCGTATAATATCTAGTGTTGCATTCTTAGGTGCTCCCGAAACAGAACCAGCAGGCAGTAATTTAAATATGATAGTACCAATCTCATCCAAATATGCATCACCAAGATCGCCCTCAATCTCAGAGCTTAGATGAAGTAGGTTTTTGCGGTTATTTTTTATTTTATCTATGTACCTGAATTTTTTCACAATTACATTTTTTGATACTCTCGAGAGATCATTGCGTAGCAGATCAACAATAGTATTATGCTCAGCTTTCTCTTTTTCATCATTCAATATCATTTGTACAGCATCTTTAATATCTGCTTCAATAGTACCCTTCATTGGGTAGGTCGATATCTTCCCATCGTAAATCTTAACAAAACATTCAGGTGAGAAGCAAACAAATTTATTAGGTACGTAAAGTTTGTATGAAGATGTACTACTGACAAATATATCCTTTAAAGACATTGTAGTTTTAATAGGTGTTTTAATAGTAAGGTTAGTAAGAAATGAATCACCTCTCCTTAATCCCTCCATAACAATATCAAATCGTTTTTTATACTGTAAATATTCTTCAGGAAATATGTCAAACTTATAATTCTTATCGTAATAATTAACAACAGATTCTTCGGAAAATGAATTGTAGCTTTGTTTATCGACCTCAGATTGTCTGAAAAGTAAATTATTATTCTGTTTATTAACATCAGTATCCTCCGGAAAAGATTGATTAGAGTTGTAATTTCCAATACCTTCAACTTCAAAGAGAATCTCATCATGAAGCATTGGGTTTTCTATAAAAAACCCCTCTTCCATTTCAAAATCTAAACCAAAAAGAAATGGAACTCTTTCTACTCCAGCTCTATTCATCATAGATTCAATTTCACTACATTTATATATCATCAGTTTGAATTAAGAAAATAATATTTATTCCAAAATTATAAACAATATGCCATTAAAACTGTTTTCTAACTTATTAAACAGACATTGTACTTTTATAAATTTCTTTTTTTCAATTTTAAAGTACTGAAGTTAGCATTTCTGTAACAATTCATACAAAAATGAGCAGAAGTAATGATAAATCGTAATAAAAAGGAAAGAAATATATTGAAATATTTTGTTAGTAATGTTTTTTACTTTTACTTTGCAATCAACGAACAAGAATTGCTTTAGTGTTATGAATCACAATATAGATATTCTAGTCATTTCTATTCTACTTCTACAAAACAATAGAGGGTGAGACTGGCATATCAAATTAGAAGAATCTAAAAACAAAAATAGCGATAACCTTTCTCACCAAGTGGGGAAGGTTTTTTTATATATAAAAATAGAGTATAAAAATATTACAATGGAACGGATTTACGTATTTGATACAACGCTTAGAGATGGCGAGCAGGTGCCGGGATGTCAATTAAACACAATTGAAAAAATTCAGATAGCTCAAGCACTCGAATTGCTGGGAGTAGATATTATAGAAGCCGGGTTTCCGATATCTAGTCCCGGTGACTTTAATTCGATAATAGAAATTTCCAAAGCGGTTACATGGCCAGTAATATGCGCACTGACAAGAGCTGTTGAAAAAGATATTGAAGTGGCAGCCGAAGCGCTTAAATACGCCAAACGTAAACGTATTCACACCGGAATTGGCACTTCCGATTTTCATATTAGGCATAAATTCAACTCCACTCGTGAACAAATTATTGAACGAGCAGTTAAAGCTGTAACATATGCACGTAATTTTGTAGATGATGTTGAGTTTTATGCCGAGGATGCAGGAAGAACAGATAACGAATATCTTGCCCAAGTGGTACAAGCAGTAGTAAATGCCGGGGCAACAGTGATTAATATCCCCGATACAACAGGTTATTGTTTCCCCGACGATTATGGCGCAAAGATTAATTATCTAGCAAATAACGTAAATCTAAAAGGTACTATACTTGCAACCCACTGCCATCAAGATTTAGGTATGGCAACAGCCAACACAATATCAGGTGTAATTAATGGAGCACGTCAGGTTGAAGTTACCATTAACGGTATAGGTGAACGTGCAGGAAATACATCACTCGAAGAAGTTGTAATGGCACTAAAAAGTCACAAAGATAGAGGTTTTGATACAAATATTAATACACAACATATATATTCAACCAGTCGCATGGTTTCCAGCTTAATGAACATGCCGGTGCAGCCCAATAAGGCAATTGTTGGAAGAAACGCATTTGCTCATTCGTCTGGAATACATCAAGATGGTGTTCTTAAAAATGTTGAAACGTACGAAATTATCGACCCCAAAGATGTAGGTATAGATGATAATGCAATAGTGTTAACAGCCAGAAGCGGACGGGCTGCATTAAATAATCATTTAGAGCGATTAGGGGTGAAGCTAGATTCATTTGAACTTGATAAAGTTTATCAGAAATTCCTCGAACTTGCCGATCAAAAGAAGAGCATAAATGACGACGATATCCTTATACTTGTGGGTAAAGAAGGTAGGTTAAATCGAATAACAATAGACTTCCTACAGGTGGTATGTGGCATAGGTGTTAGAGATGTTGCAAGTATTGGTCTTAATATTGCTGGCGAACATTTCGAGGCAACGGCAACAGGCAATGGCCCCGTAGACGCTGCTATTAGAGCAGTAAAAAATATCATACGCCGTGAGATGAAGATTCAAGAATTCCTGATTCAGGCAATTGATCATGGCAGCGACGATATTGGTAAAGTACATATGCAAGTTGAATATAACGGTAATCATTACTACGGTTTTTCTGCAAATACCGATATAGTAGCAGCGTCTGTAGAGGCTTACATAGATGCAGTAAACAAGTTCGTAGATAACTAACAGATAATTTAAAAAGCAACAGCAAATAATAAATCAATTTTTACTAAATATAATTATATGAAGACTCTTTTTGACAAGATATGGGATGCACATTCAGTTACAACCATAACTGATGGTCCCACACAACTTTATATCGACAGGCATCTTTGCCACGAGGTAACGAGTCCACAAGCATTCGACGGCCTTCGCAAGAGAGGATTAAAGGTTTTCCGCCCTGAGCTGACTACACTTACAGCCGACCATAATATTCCAACTTTAGGACAAGAGAGTCCCATTCGCGATAATATTTCACGTTTTCAAGTAGAGACACTGTCCAGAAACTCAAAGGAGTTCGGTCTCACATACTATGGTTTAGGAAACCCGAAAAATGGTATAGTGCACGTCATCGGTCCCGAAAATGGGTACACCCAACCGGGCATGACAATTGTTTGTGGCGATAGTCACACCTCTACGCACGGTGCATTTGGTGCAATTGCTTTTGGTATTGGCACAAGCGAGGTTGAGATGGTGCTTGCAACACAGTGCATCTTGCAAACCCGACCAAAGACAATGCGCATTAATTTTGAAGGTAAGCTGAGCGAAAATGTAGGCTCAAAAGATATGGCACTTTATATGATTTCGCAGCTTTCAACAGGTGGTGCCACCGGATATTTTGTTGAGTATGCAGGTGAGGCAGTGCGCAATCTTACAATGGAAGAGCGCATGACACTTTGTAACCTAAGTATTGAGATGGGTGCACGTGGAGGTTTAATAGCTCCCGATGAAACCACAATTAATTACATACAAGGACGTGAATTCGCTCCCAAAGGTGAAAAATGGGAAGAAGCTGTAGCATACTGGAAAACTCTTCACACTGATGAGGGTGCCAAGTTTGATAAAGAGGTAACATATGATGCTACCAAAATACCCCCTATGATAACATACGGAACCAATCCTGGTATGGGAATGCCAATCTTTGGCTCAATACCACAACTCGACGAAATAGATGCTGCTGGTAAGATCTCATTCCAGAAGTCGCTCCGTTATATGGGCTTCACCCCTGGTCAAAAGCTCGAAGGTAAAGAAATCGACTATGTTTTCCTCGGAAGTTGTACAAACGGTAGAATAGAGGATTTCAGACTGTTTACCGACTATGTAAAAGGTAAAAAGAAAGCAGATAATGTTATCGCATGGCTTGTGCCTGGTAGCTGGAAAGTTCGCAAGCAGATAAAAGAAGAAGGTCTTGACACGATACTAGAAGAAGCTGGATTTGAAATACGCCAGCCTGGTTGTTCTGCCTGTCTTGCAATGAATGATGATAAGGTTCCTGCTGGCAAATATGTAGTTTCTACATCCAACCGTAACTTCGAAGGTCGTCAAGGCCCCGGTGCAAGAACAATATTGGCAAGCCCGTTAGTTGCTGCAGCTGCAGCAGTCAACGGTAAAATCACTCAACCTTAATAATTATATTAAAATGGATAAATTTACAACAATAACATCAACATATGTTCCGCTTCCAATTGAGAATGTGGATACAGATCAAATAATACCCGCACGCTTCCTTAAAGCCACAACAAGAGAAGGATTTGGCGACAATCTTTTTGCCGACTGGCGATATGAAAAGGATGGAAGCCCTAAAAGCGATTTCGTACTAAATAATCCAACATATAAAGGAGAAGTTTTAGTAGCAGGAAAGAACTTCGGAAGTGGAAGTAGTCGCGAGCACGCCGCTTGGGCAATTGGAGGCTATGGATTTAAGGTTGTTGTTTCTAGCTTCTTTGCCGATATATTTCAAAACAATGCA
The DNA here is from genome assembly GCA_015478775.1 of Fermentimonas sp. Classification (GTDB taxonomy): domain Bacteria; phylum Bacteroidota; class Bacteroidia; order Bacteroidales; family Dysgonomonadaceae; genus Proteiniphilum. The sequence continues at coordinate 444,535 of JADMKP010000008.1, forward strand.
CTAAACAACGGCATACTTCCAGTGGTAGTATCTGATGAATTTCTCAGTCAACTGTTTGCATCTTCTGATAACGATGCCAATGCAACGGTTACTGTAAATCTTGAAAATCAGATAATAACCAACAACTCAACCGGAGAGTCTGAATCATTCGAGATAAATTCCTATAAAAAGGAGTGCCTTCTAAAAGGTCTTGATGATATCGATTTTCTGATGTCTAACATGGATAAGATATTGCAATTTGAGCAACAGCGACCATTTGCATATAAATAAGGTAAATGGCTAGGTCATAACCCATCGCCTAAAACATTTTGGGAAATATGAGAAAAATAGAGATAATGGATACCACCCTTCGCGATGGTGAACAAACATCCGGTGTTTCATTCGCAGCGCAGGAAAAGCTGAGCATAGTAAGGCTTTTGCTTGATGAACTTAAAGTAGACAGGGTAGAGATCGCCTCAGCGCGAGTATCCGAAGGCGAGTTTAAGTCGGTTCAAAAAATGGCTCAATGGGCCAAAAAGAATGGTCATATTGATAAACTCGAAGTGCTTGGTTTTGTAGATGGAACCACATCATTAGAATGGATATTTAAAGCTGGGTGTAAAGTGGTGAATCTACTTTGCAAAGGTTCAAAAAAGCATTGCAAATATCAGCTTAAGAAGACTACAGAAGAGCACCTTGGTGATGTTAAACGATGCGTCAACAAAGCCATAGAGATGGGTCTTTCAGTCAACCTCTATTTAGAGGATTGGTCAAATGGAATGCGCGATTCTAAGGATTATGTATTTCAAATGGTGGATGGGCTAAAAGATGAACCTATTACAAGGTTTATGTTGCCCGACACTCTTGGGATATTAAATCCCGATGAAGCCGGTAAGTTCTGTGCTGAAATGATTGAGCGTTACCCCTATCTCCATTTTGATTTTCATGCTCATAACGATTATGATCTTGCTGTTGCAAATGTATACGAGGCAATAAAAGCAGGAGTCAAAGGGGTTCATGTTACGGTAAACGGACTCGGCGAGAGAGCTGGTAATGCACCTTTAACAAGTGTTGCAGCGCTCATACACGATCATTTAGGCTATACAACCAATATGGATGAGACAAAGCTTTATAGCGTAAGTAAGGTGGTAGAGAGCTACTCAGGAGTGCGTATCCCAAATAATAAACCCGTAATCGGTGATAATGTATTTACACAGGTGGCAGGTATTCATGCTGATGGCGATAAGAAAAAAAATCTATATTACAACAATCTCATGCCTGAGCGTTTCGGGCGTTACAGAGAGTACGCATTAGGCAAAAATGCAGGGCGCTCAAACATCATAAAAAATCTAGAGACGTTAGGAATTGAGCTTAATGATGAGGCTACAAAAAAAGTAACTGCTCGAATCATCGAGCTTGGTGATAAGAAAGAGTTAGTAAGCATTGACGAGCTGCCATACATTGTATCAGATGTTTTAAAGAATGGCAACGATTACAAAGATATTAAAATGCTCAATTATTCGTTGTCTCTCACCGATGGGTTGAGACCAACCGCAACCTTAAAGATATCAATCAAAGGCAAAGTTTATCAAGAAACCGCTGCAGGAGATGGTCAGTATCATGCATTTTCTAAAGCGATGTTTAAGATATATAGACAGTTATCTAAGCCGGTGCCCGAGCTTATAGATTATGAGGTTGTAATACCGCCCGGTGGTAAAACAAATGCATATGTGCAAACAATTATTACATGGAAGTTTGAAGAGAAAATATTTAAAACCAGAGCGCTTAGTATCGACCAAACAGTGGCTGCTATTAGTGCTACAATGAAGATGCTTAATATGCTCGAGAGTGGGAATATCCCCAATATGAATTATTTGCCACTTCCATAGTAGTTCAAGCGTTATGATTTAACATCACTCTCATTTTACTATTCAAAGTACAGAAAATCAAAACAAATAAGTCTGAAATAAAAACAAAACATATTTTAGACAACAAATAAAAAAATATATTAAACTAATGAAATTGAATATAGCGGTATTACCCGGAGACGGTATTGGTCCCGAGATCATGAAGCAGGCATTAAAAGTTACAGAGGCAATATGCAGCAAATTTGGGCACGAGTTCAATTACAAAGAAGCTATTGTTGGTGCTAATGCAATTGATGCCACGGGCGATCCATATCCTGCACAAACTCACGAGCTATGTATGCAGAGTGATGCAATACTCTTTGGAGCAATTGGCGATCCTAAATATGATAACGACCCCAACGCTAAGGTTCGTCCCGAGCAAGGTTTACTTCGTATGCGTAAACAACTGGGTCTCTATGGAAATATCCGCCCCGTAATGACATTCCCTTCACTTCTTCATAAATCACCACTACGTGCCGATTTAGTTGAAGGTGCCGATTTTGTATGTATAAGAGAGCTCACCGGAGGCATTTATTTTGGTAGCCCTCAAGGTCGTAGCGAAGATGGTAATACAGCATATGATACATCTGTATATACACGAGAAGAAATTGAACGCGTCTTACATCTTGCATATAAATTTGCCGGACAGCGCCGAAAAAAGTTAACCGTTGTAGATAAAGCAAACGTAATTGCAACTTCACGACTTTGGAGACAGATAGCACAAGAAATTGCTCCACAGTATCCTGATATCGAAACCGATTATCTTTTTGTAGACAATGCAGCAATGCGCATAATTCAATGGCCAAAAAGTTTTGATGTGATGGTTACAGAAAACCTATTTGGAGATATTCTTACAGATGAAGCATCAGTAATTACTGGCTCAATGGGCTTGCTCCCTTCCGCTTCAATGGGAATTCATACATCTCTTTTCGAACCAATTCACGGTTCATATCCACAAGCAGCCGGCAAAGATATTGCTAATCCTGTTGCAATGATTCTTTCGGTAGCTCTAATGTTTGAGTATGCATTCAATCTAGCAAAAGAAGGAGCACTTATACGAGAAGCTGTAAATGCCAGTCTCGAAGAAGGTGTTGTAACGGAAGATATTGCCGATGGAGGAAAAATATACAAGTTGAGCGAAGTAGGTGAGTGGATTACCAATTATATTAAAAACATATAATATTGACTCCAAATGCATTTGTTTAAAATTCATGCAAAAAAATAGAAGACGTCTTTATTATAATATGTAGTAAGTTAAACTATAAATGAATAAAATTACTAATAAAATAGGCAATTTACGAAGTGCAACCAGCACTCAAGGAAGGCGAATGGCAGGTGCCAGAGCTTTGTGGCATGCCAATGGCATGACCAAAGAGCAAATGGGTAAGCCCATTATTGCTATAGCCAACTCATTTACTCAGTTTGTGCCGGGTCATGTTCACCTTCACGATATAGGTCAGATGGTGAAAAAAGAGATTGAGAAGCTCGGTTGTTTTGCTGCCGAATTTAATACAATTGCTGTTGATGATGGAATTGCCATGGGTCACGATGGTATGTTATACTCATTGCCCTCTCGCGATCTAATTGCAGATTCTATAGAGTATATGGTAAATGCTCATAAAGCAGACGCACTAATCTGCATTAGCAATTGCGATAAGATAACACCCGGAATGCTAATGGCTGCGATGCGATTAAATATCCCTGCCATCTTTGTTTCGGGGGGACCCATGGAAGCGGGTAAGATTGGAGATGAGCAGGTAGATTTAATAAATGCTATGATTGAATCTGCCGATGATTCTGTGTCCGACGAGCGTGTATCTCAGCTTGAGGTTTCGGCATGTCCTACCTGCGGATCATGCTCTGGCATGTTTACTGCAAATTCAATGAACTGCTTAAATGAAGCAATTGGTCTTGCACTTCCGGGTAATGGCACTATTTTGGCTACTCACTTAAATAGAAAAGAGCTGTTTGTCAGAGCTGCAAAACAGATTGTGAAAAATGCCGAGAAATATTATTTCGAAGGCGATGAAACCGTACTTCCTCGTAATATTGCAACTCGTCAGGCGTTTTTAAATGCCATTACTCTTGATATTGCTATGGGTGGTTCAACAAATACCATTCTTCATACATTGGCAATTGCTCATGAGGGTGAGATAGATTTTAATCTCGATGATATAGATGCACTTTCCCGTCTCGTTCCTTGCGTTTGTAAAGTTGCACCTAATTCAAAAGATTATCACATTCAGGATGTTAATCGTGCAGGTGGAATAATGGGTATATTAAAAGAGCTTGCCAATGCAGGCTTGCTCGATACTTCGGTTTACAGAGCCGATGGACTTACACTTGCCGAAGCTATAGATAAATATGATATTACAAAAGAGGTGCCGGATGATGAGGCGCTAGATATTTATTCCTCGGCACCAGGCAATAAACGTAATCTGGTAATGGGGTCGCAAAATGCACGTTATAAAGAACTAGACAGCGACAGGCAAAATGGTTGCATCAGGAGCGTTGAGCATGCTTATACCAAAGATGGCGGCTTAGCAATCCTAAAGGGCAATATTGCTCATAATGGTTGTGTAGTAAAAACTGCCGGTGTAGATGAAAGTATATGGAAATTTACCGGAAATGCCAAAGTGTTTCACTCACAAGATGATGCTTGCATTGCAATTCTTAAGAATGAGGTGATTGCAGGTGATGTTGTGGTTATTCAGTACGAAGGACCAAAAGGTGGGCCCGGTATGCAAGAGATGCTTTATCCCACATCATATATCAAGGCAAAACACCTTGGCGAGAAGTGTGCACTTATTACCGATGGCAGGTTCTCTGGGGGCACATCTGGTTTGTCTATTGGTCACATCTCTCCTGAAGCTGCTGCGGGTGGCAATATTGCACTTGTTATAGATGGTGATACAATTGAAATTGATATTCCAAATCGCACTATCAATATAAAAATTAGCGATGAGGAACTAAAAAATAGAAGAACTGAGGAGGAGGCAAAAGGCGTGAATGCGTTTAAGCCTTTGCGCGATAGAAAAATTTCTCAGGCGTTACAGGTCTATTCTCACTTTGTGAGTTCGGCCGATAAGGGAGCTATAAGGATAATTTAATATTCACAACTAAAGAGTTTAATTATGAACAAAGATATTCAAACTCAAGCAACAACTACTTCTTCTGGAAATAATTCAGAGGGTGGTAAAGAAATAATGCAAGGTAGCGAAATACTAATTCGTTCTTTGCTTGCCGAAGGTGTTAATACAATGTTTGGCTATCCCGGAGGTGCAATTATGCCGGTATTCGATGCACTATATGACCATAAAGATAAGATCAGACACATCTTGGTGCGACACGAGCAGGGTGCAGTTCATGCTGCTCAGGGCTATGCAAGAGTTTCAGATAAAGTAGGAGTGGCATTAGTTACTTCTGGTCCTGGTGCAACAAATACGGTTACCGGAATCACCGATGCAATGATGGATAGTACTCCCATGGTAGTTATATCCGGTCAGGTAGCCTCCGGGCTGCTAGGCTCAGATGCATTTCAGGAAGCGGATGTTATAGGCGTAACTTTGCCAATCACGAAATGGGCATATCAAATAAGACGTGTTGAGGATATCTCATGGGCGGTGTCAAGAGCTTTTTATATAGCTTCAAGCGGTCGCCCTGGCCCCGTACTGCTCGATATTGCCAAAGATGCTCAGATTAATAGTTGTGAGTACTCCTATAGCAAAACCGATTTCCTTCGCAGTTATCAACCAAGTCCCAAAGTAGAGTATGATAAAATTGCAGAGGCTGCAGAAATTATCAATAATGCAAAAAAACCCTTTGCATTGGTGGGACAGGGTGTAGTTCTTGGCAGTGCCGAGGAGGAGCTCAAGCAATTTCTCGAAAAATCTAATATTCCGTTTGGTTCAACAATACTAGGACTGTCTGCCATGCCAAGCAATCATCCACTCAACTTCGGTATGTTGGGTATGCATGGTAATGTTGCACCTAATATGATGACAAACGAGTGTGATGTATTAATTGCAATTGGTATGCGTTTTGACGATAGGGTAACGGGCGACTTAAAGACATATGCCAAACAAGCAAAAGTAATTCATTTTGATATCGATCCTGCTGAGATTGATAAGAACGTAAAAACTACCGTTAAGGTTATCGGTGATGCAAAGGAGACTCTTCCTTTGGTTACACAGCAACTTCAAAATATGACTCGCGGTGAATGGATAGAAAAATTCAATCCTTATGTAGAAAAAGAATACGATTGTGTTATAGATAGTGAACTTTATCCTCAAGTGGGAGAAATAAAGATGGGCGAAGTGATTAACAAAGTAACCGAGGCAACCCATAACAAGGCTATATGTGTAACCGATGTTGGTCAGCATCAGATGATGAGCACCCGTTATTTCAAATTTACACAGTCACGTAGTATGGTAACATCAGGTGGATTAGGAACTATGGGCTTTGGTCTACCCGCCGGTATTGGTGCTAAGTATGGTGCTCCCGACAGAACCGTATGTATCTTTGTAGGCGATGGTGGTTTGCAAATGACAATGCAGGAGTATGGCACAATTATGGAGTATGACCTTGATGTTAAAATAATACTACTTAATAACAACTATCTGGGTATGGTGCGACAGTGGCAAGAACTTTTCTTTAAAGAACGTTACTCCGAAACTCATCTTAAGAACCCCGATTTCGTAAAGGTTGCAGATGCTTATAATATTAAGGGACGTAAAGTTTCACATCGCGAAGATCTTGATGATGCTATCAGTGAGATGTTAAATCATAAAGGAGCATTTCTTCTTGAGGTGGTTGTTGAGACAAAAGGGATGGTTTATCCTATGGTACCCTCGGGTGGATGTGTTACAAATATACTTCTAGGCAATGGTCATACGTTGTAATAGAGTTTAAAAGTTTAGGATTTTCATTTAATAAATCAGTAGATATGAACGATAATAAAACATTATATACTATCACAATATTCTCTGAGAATACGGTGGGCGTACTTAATCAAATCAGTACAATATTCACTCGCAGGCAGTTAAATATAGAAACACTCTCAGTGTCACCATCCGCTATAACAGGTATTCACAAGTTTACTATTACCACATTCTCAAACGACGAGGAAGTGATGAAAAAGCTTACCAGGCAAATAGATAAACGGGTAGATATACTAAAGGCATATTACAATACCGACGATGATCTTGTTTTTCAGGAACTTGCACTTTATAAACTCTCCACAGAAAAGGTTATGGAGCATGGTACAGTTGAGTATTTGATCAGAAAGTATAACGTACGTGTACTTGAGATTACAAGCGATTGCATTGTATTTCTAAAAGCTGGTCATTATGCCGAAACTCAGGGCTTATTTGAGGAGCTGGCCGATAAAATTGGTGTACTACAGTTTGTTCGATCAGGCAGAATTGCAATTACTAAGTCTAAGGTAGAGCGACTTAGCGACATGTTAGCTAAACTAGAGGTTGAAGGTGTACAATCGGCATTCTAAATATTAATAATATCAAGAATTAAATAGAAGTTTATAAATTTATAATTAAACCTTGTCATTCGACCTTTTATTAGGGAAAGTGAGAGGATAAAAGCTTAAAAAATATGGCAAAAATGAATTTTGGCGGTGTAGAAGAAAATGTTGTAACCCGCGAAGAGTTTCCGTTGAGTAAAGCTCAGGAGGTGATGAAGGATGAGATAATTGCTGTGATAGGGTACGGAGTGCAAGGTCCTGGGCAATCATTAAACCTTCGTGATAATGGCTTTAACGTTATCGTTGGACAACGCAAAGATAGTAAGACATGGGATAAGGCGGTTGCCGACGGATGGGTGCCAGGTGAAACACTCTTTGAAATTGAAGAAGCTTGCGAACGTGGCACTATAATTCAGTACCTGCTTTCCGATGCAGCACAGATACAATTGTGGGATACTGTAAAAAAACATCTTACACCTGGCAAAGCTCTATATTTCTCTCACGGATTTGGAATAACCTACAAAGAGCGCACAGGTATTATTCCTCCAGCCGATGTAGACGTTATTTTGGTTGCACCAAAAGGTTCGGGCACAAGTCTTCGCACAATGTTTCTCGAAGGTCGTGGCTTAAACTCAAGTTACGCCATCTTTCAAGATGCAACAGGAAGAGCATTCGAGAGAGCGGTTTCATTGGGGATAGGAGTAGGCTCGGGCTATTTGTTCGAAACAGACTTTAAGCGTGAAGTATTCTCAGATCTTACAGGCGAGCGTGGCTCACTTATGGGTGCTATTCAAGGATTGATGTTAGCGCAGTATGAAGTTCTTCGTGAGAACGGACATTCACCTTCAGAAGCATTCAACGAAACTGTTGAAGAGCTTACACAATCGCTTATGCCTTTGTTTGCACAAAACGGAATGGATTGGATGTATGCCAACTGCTCAACAACCGCACAGCGTGGTGCATTAGATTGGATGGGACCATTTCATGATGCAACAAAGCCAGTTTTCGAAAAGCTTTATAAGGAAGTTGCAAATGGCAATGAAGCTCAGCGTTCTATCGATAGCAACTCGCAACCCGATTATCGCGAAAAGCTTGAGGAGGAGTTAAAAGCACTTCGTGAAAGCGAAATGTGGCAAACGGGTGCCGTTGTACGAAAACTTCGCCCCGAAAATAATTAAATTGCACACTTTATTAGAAATTTAATTATTTCAGTAATTAAGGGATAATATAAATATATGGGTGGTAATCACCTAAAAATAATAGTCACCTATAAAGTAAAAAGAGACAAAGGTATAATAAGCCCAAGTCTCTTTTTTTTGTATCGTTATGTAACGTCCTAAAAATTATATCCTATTCTTCAGCAGTCAAATCAAGAGTCTCATCCTCCCTGCTTCTATCAAAGAACATCTTCTTGAGTGGGTTCTTACGTGCTTCGTCGTAATTAAATCTATTTCTAAATATATCTATTGCCATATAAATGGCCTGACGAAACGACTCTTCCGAAGCCTCATTCTTACCGGCTATATTATAAGCAGTGCCATGGTCGGGCGAAGTGCGCACAATTGACAAACCGCCGGTTACATTAACCCCCATTTCCATTGCCATGGTTTTAAACGGAATTAGTCCCTGATCGTGATACATAGCCAATATTGCATCAAATTCCTTAAGGCGACCACTTCCAAAGAAACCGTCGGCTGCAAAAGGTCCTGCACACAATATCCACTCATCCTGAGCTTCTCTTACAACAGGAGCAATAATCTCATTCTCTTCTGTTCCAAGCAAGCCATTCTCACCGGCATGAGGGTTTAAACCTAGTACCGCAATGCGTGGTGCATCTATGCTGAAGTCGCGCTTAAGCGTTTGATTAAGTGTTCTAAGTTTCTCAGCAATAAGCTCCTTGGATAACATCGAAGAAACATCTTTAAGTGGAACGTGTGTAGTTACTAGTGCCACCTTCAATGTCTCTGTTGCCATTATCATCAATGCCTTCTCTCCATTTTCAGAAAAACGCTCTTCCAAAAACTCTGTATGTCCGGGAAATTTAAAGTTATCGCTCTGTATTGTATCTTTATTTATTGGAAGTGTAACCAATAGATCAATTTTATTTTCCTTTAAATCTTTAGTTGCACAATCAAGTGCAATATAGGCTGCTTCTCCTGCATCGGCAGTTGCTTTGCCAATTTCAATTCTGGTTTCTTCTTTAACACAGTTTACCAAATTCACCTTTCCTTCTCTTGCTTCATCAGCATGAGAAATGATATTGAAATTAACCGTGTCATTATTTAGTACTTTACGATGATAGGAGGCGGATTTTGAAGATCCGTATATTATTGGTATAAACAACTCCAGGAGGCGTGTATCGACAAAAGTCTTTAATAGTATTTCGTAACTTATGCCATTAACATCTCCATGTGTAATGCCTACTCTTATTAATTCTGACATGTATATAATTTTATATTTTCTATGTGTATGGCTTTATTTACTCCCTACAAAAACATCTTCAGGCTCAGGCATGCTAATTGTGTAAAATGATGCTTCCAGGTTTCTCATCAGGTTGCGCTTATTCATTTCGGGTGCATAAACATATGCTTCTACCACCACCACCATACCGGTGTTTTCGTTAACAAATGCCTGCATCACAAACGGACCGCCCATCATATCGTTAGTCATTTCCCACAATCCGCGCAACTCGGCACGAAATATACCATTAACTTCCATTGTTCTATAATCAGGTGTATATTCTGTGGAGGTGGTCATATTCGAGTTAAATGAACCGGTAATATATTTACCTAAATATTGATTGCGTACACTTAATAATGACTCTTTTTCAAATACGCGTTCTGAGTCGTATGGAAACTGATATATAACCAAATCCTGTCGACCTCTTCCAGCGTTATTAGTTCCCCATAGGAAGTTTGTGAACTCCTCAAAATTTACTATCCCCTTTGGTATGTGTATGTTAATTCCAAACATCTGTTGTGCTCTTGCCGATGGGCTTTTAATTTCACTCATCAGCCATTTACCATTTCGTTCTAGTTCTTTTGTAATAAAATAGTCGAGAATAGTAGCACTATTTTCAGTTACATAGTTAGCAAATGCAGTACTGTCGGAAGCATTTATATTCATAATTACTTGCCCTCTGGCATATTTGTCTATATCTGCAGCAAATTTGGGCTGACTGTACATTGGCGATATATCAGGAATAATAATATTTCGTGCCATTTTGATCGTGCTGCTAAAATTCTCTGGTGTAATTTGAATAATTCTGAAGTTTGGCTCAGGTTGAGGAAGTCCCTTCACGTTTGAGTTAAGTACCTCAAACAGTGCTCTTCCAGCTTCTCCCTGCCAAGAGTGATCGTCCATGATTACAAGAATTTCATTATTTGCACCTGATGCAGACATAAATCCACCAGCACTATCGCACGATGTAAATAATATTACTGTTGCCAAAATTGTTAAAAGACCTGCAAACTGTTTCATGACTATATTTTTTGTAATTAAATTACACCACTACTTAATTTAGCAAATATACTATAAAAAATGAATTTACTAGCTCTTCTCATTAACTTTTGCAGTAGTAAGCATTCCGCAAGCTGCAAATATATCCTCTCCCCTAGATGCTCTAATAGTACTTATAAACCCTTTGGCGGTAAGGAAATCGCGAAACTTAATCATATTTTCATCAGTAGAGGGCTTAAGTTTACTCATAGGAATTACGTGAAAACGAATCAGGTTAATCCTGCAATCTAACCCCGCTAGTAACTTAGTTAGTTCCCTTGCATAGAGTAGCGAATCATTAACCCCATCAAACATAATATATTCAAAAGACAGTCTACGTTGATGACTCCAGTCGTGGTCCCTAAGCAAATCTATAACAGAAGTAATGGGAGCCGATTTTTCGATAGGCATAATCTCCAGTCGCTGTTCCGGGATAGGATTATGCAAGCTAATAGCCAGATGACATTTGCTATCCTCCAAGAAACGACGCAGGTTTGAAGTTAATCCAATAGTAGAAAGCGTAATCCTTTTAGGACTCCAGGCCAAACCATATTCAGCCATTAATAAATCAGACGCCTTACTCACTTGCTTATAGTTGTCGAGCGGCTCTCCCATACCCATAAACACCAAATTGGTGATTTTTTCTGAATCGGGTACAGAGTATACCTGATTTAGAATCTCATTTGCAGAAAGGTTATCCACAAAGCCCATCTTGCCCGTCATGCAGAAGTCGCAATTCATCTTACACCCCACTTGCGACGACACACAAATTGTAAGCCTTTCATCTTCGGGGATGGTAACTGTTTCTATAAACTTACCAGTTGCCGTTCTAAACAACATCTTGCGCGTACCATCAACCGAAGTTTTAACATCCAACGGCTCTGTTCTTCCAACATCGTATTTCTCAGAAATAATCTCCCTGTTTTTAAGCGAAATATTGGTCATTTCTTCAATACTCTTCACACGCTTCATGTACACCCAGTCGGCAATTTGCTTAGCTGTAAACTTAGGTAGATTAAGTTCTGTAACGCATTCATTAATTTCGGCTTGCGTCATTCCGAGAAAATATTTTTTCTGTTCCATCTATCTTACTTTAATTGAACTACAAAGATACGGAGGATTTAATAAATTTGAGCATTGTAAATAAAAAGAGTGATTTTTTCTGCACAAAACAATAGTTATTTGTCAGTATCAATTGCTAACAAAGTCCCAACCAAGTCTTGATTCTCAACGAAATTTTCGAGGAGGATCAGGACTTGGTTGGGGGATGTGGCGATTTTGGGGTAGCGTTGGTACAGACATTTAATATAGTGGTTTGTTTTATTATTTAGAGAATATTTTCATATTATTGGAAGAATGTTTCAATTACCCTTTATTTTACTTTATTTTGCAAAGTACTCTAATTTTTAAAAATTTCAACTTATTAATATAAAAGAAAATATCATGAAAAATGTCTGTGATTTTGTGTTTAATCTTGCTTTTTAGTTGGTGTGGAAATCAAAAAAATGAAACTGAAATACAGACAAATTGTCGGCTGAAGAAATGGAAGATAAAATATAATAAATTAGAAATGAGTCAAAACAAAATTATAGCTTTACTTTTATTAGTATTCTTTGTTTTTCAAACATATTCACAATCAGTTTGGGAGAGAATTGCCGAGAGACCAACAACACTGCAATTGGATAAAGGTGAATCTAAATTCACAACTAATTCCTTTAAAATTTCATTAGTGAATGCTTCTCAAACCGTGAAAAATCTCTCGCCTTTATCTGATACAACATTTGACTATACACCGGCTGATCGTATCATGCAAAGAGACAAAGATGGTTTATATCACTTGGGTGATTTAAACATTATATTAAAAAAAGAGGGGGAGAACGAATGGAAACGTTATTCAACTGCAGAGCAACGTAAGCCGATAGAAAAATTGCCCGTAAAAGAAAATATACTTGCAGCAGCAGATCTTACAGCAACACTAGCCGACTGTATTCCGGTCACTATTAAAAGGTTCTGGGAGACAATTGATGGTGATTTGGTTTTACGTTTTCAGATTACAAACAACTCTACACAAAAAGTGGAAATTGGATCGCTAGGTATTCCTATGATATTCAACAATATACTAGAAGGGAAAAGTCTTGATGAGGCTCATCATGACAATGTGTTTTTCGACCCATATATCGGTCAGGATGCAGGATACCTACAAGTAAATCGTCTGCATGGTAAAGGAGGTAGTCTGTTGGTACTTCCACATCAAAATGCAGGTTTCGAGGCATACAATCCTCTAAATGATGATCCAACTCCTAAAGGTGTAGTTTTTGAAGGATTTCATGAGTGGTTAATTCATAGCAAAGCTAATGCAGAAATGGATTGGATGGGAGTGGAGCAATGGAATGAACCCACTTCTACAATCCTTGCACCTAGCGAGGTGAAGGACTTTTCTTTAAAGTTTGTAATGGCGCCTTCAATTCGTGAGATTGAAAATAAGTTGATTGAGGAGCAAAAACCAGTAGCTATTAGTCTTCCAGGTTATATCATCCCCTTAAATGAGAAAAGCAGTCTTTTTATAAAATATCCGCATAAAGTTTCTGAGATAACTATACATCCGGAAGAAGCATTGAAAATTAAACATAAAGGCGAAACGGCCAATGGGTGGTTGGAGTTTGAAGTTATAGGAAACAGGTGGGGCAGAGCTAGATTATCTATAGTTTATGAAGATCAGTCATTGCAAACTATCAATTATAAGGTGATTAAATCACAAGAGCAAGTTGTAAAAGATTTGGGTAATTTTCTTACAACTGAGCAGTGGTACGAAAATGATAATGACCCTTTTGGACGATCGCCTTCGGTTATGAATTACGACTATGATAAAAAAGAAATACTAACTCAGGAGCGTCGTTCTTGGTTTGTTGGTCTTAGTGATGAAGCAGGTGCCGGTAGCTGGCTTGCAGCAATCATGAAGCAGTTGATTCAACCTGATAAAAGTGAAGTAAATATGTTGAAAAGGTTCATGAATGAAACTCTTAAAGGGGGTATTCAGCATGATTCAGACTCCACAAAATATGGAGTTCGGAAGAGTCTCTTTTACTATGAGCCTGAGCTAATGCCCGAGAGTACATATTCAGATTCAATTCAATTTAGAGGATGGGAAGCTTGGTCTATAGAAAATGCAGAGGATCTGGGGAGATCTTACAACTATCCACACGTGGCAGCTGCTCATTGGGTAATGTATCATCTGGGAAGAAACCGAGGATATAATGACATAGATTGGAGGCTCAGTCTAGAAAATGCTTACCACACATCAATTGCAATGATGAGTTTTGCGCCATATTATGCTCAGTTCGGACAAATGGAAGGGTCGGTATTCCTCTACATCCTTTTGGATTTACAACGTGAAGGATTTTTAGAAATGGCATCTAACCTAGAATCTGAAATGAAAAAACGAGCCGATCATTGGAATTCATTAGAATATCCATTTGGAAGTGAGATGCCTTGGGATTCTACAGGACAAGAAGAAGTTTATATGTGGACATCATATTTTGGATATGACGATAAAGCAGATGTTACTCTAAATGCGATTCTTGCTTACATGCCAACGGTGCCTCATTGGGGTTATAATGGCAGTGCGCGTAGGTATTGGGACTTTGTATATGGTGGTAAGCTTGCAAGAATAGAGAGACAGTTACATCATTATGGGTCAGGGTTAAATGCAATACCAGTGCTGGATGCTTATAAAAATAATCTTGATGATTTTTATCTTTTGCGTGTAGGGCATGCCGGTTCTATGGGACCATTGGCCAATATAACTCAAGAAGGATTTGCTCCGGCTGCTTTCCATTCTTATCCTTCAACACTTGATATAGATGGTTATACATGCGACTATGGAAGTGGATTCTATGGGTATGCTGTAAACTCTTCAACATATATCTATAATCACCTCGAATTTGGATGGATTGCCTTTAGTGGTAACTTAACACAAATGGGCGATTGGATAAGTACCGAGATAACCACTGCGGGGAAAAACAGGGTTTTCATTACACCTGAAGCTTTGAAAATAGAATCAGTGTCTGGAAAGATAGTACGGGTTGATTACAATACTGCTTCAAAAGAAGTTGTCTTAGAATATGAAGGTGATTTTCTATTTGACATAACAGTTCCTGAAGGGAAAAAGATTTCGACAGATAAAGGATTGATTAAAAATGAAAGGAGATATTATGAAATCAAATCAAAAAAGGGGGTAAAGTCTGTGGTTAGATTTAAGATTGAAAATATTTAGTTTTCAAAATAAAATTGTTTTATTTTCTGTATGCCATTAATTGAATTATATTATGTTAGATAAAGAAGTTAATTTACTATGAAAATATCGAAATATACTGTCAATCTGCTACTGCTTATTTTGTTTCTAAGTCCGATTCAAATGAAATCGTCAAGTTTAATTATTTCACAGAATATTGCTCAGAATGATTCTAAAAGAATTGTAAAGGTCGAAAAGGTTTCTTTGAATTCTCCTGAAGGAACTGTTCCCAGGCTGCCCTATCAAGTTTGGGTGACTTATTCTGACAGTAAGTCGGAGTGGAGACAAGTTAAATGGTCTAATGCGGCACGAAATGTAGAAGAAGAACAAGCAGATTCTAGCAAATATCCAGTTGGCAGTATATACAAAATTGAAGGCTTTATAATTGGTGATAACAGTAAAGTCGACGGTTATCCTCTTTCGGCAGAGATTAACGTAATTAAAGTAGGTCATAATGTACCTTCAAATATTCCAATTGCAGAAGCAGTGCCATTAAATAAAGTCTCAATTACTGGAGATAGTAGGCTTACTTCAAATAGGAATCTGGCAATACGGGAAATTATAAGCTGGGATGTGTCACAGCAACTTTACAATTATAGAGACACTTATGGTTTAAGTACAGAGGGTTATACAGTTTCAGAAGGTTGGGATTCTCCAACTACTAAATTAAAAGGTCACGGATCGGGTCATTATATGTCTGCTTTGGCTCAAGCTTTTGCGAGTGCAACTGATACCGAGCAGAAAGATCAATTGCGTAATAATATGACTCGCATGGTAAATGAATTAAGAGAATGCCAAGAAAGAACATTTGTATGGAATGAAGAGTTGGGGAGATATTGGGAAGCTCGTGATTTTGCACCTGAGGATGAATTAATTGAAATGAAAGGCAGCTGGAACGATTTTGATATTCATAAAACAGAGTGGAATAAATATGGATATGGTTATCTCAATGCAATTCCGGCACACCATGCAGCTCTTATTGAAATGTATCGCGCCTATAATAATGAAAACTGGGTGTGGGCTCCTTATTACTCTATTCACAAACAACTTGCGGGGCTAATTGATATTGCTCTTTATATTGATGATCGGGAAGTAGCCGACAAGGCTCTGCTTATTGCAAAAGATATGGGGCTATGGATTTGGAATCGATTACATTACCGTACTTATTTAAAATCTGAAGGAACTCAGGAGGAGCGTAGAACAAAGCCTGGTAATAGGTACGAGATGTGGAATATGTATATAGCAGGAGAGGATGGAGGAACGGGCGAGTCACTTGCACGTCTTGCCGAAATGACGAACGATACTATTGAGAAAGCAAAATTGTTAGAGGCTTCTACCTATTTTGATAGTCCTGCTTTTTATGATCCATTATCCATTAATATTGATGATGTTCGCACTCGACATGCTAATCAGCATATTCCTAAGATAATTAGTGCACTTCGAAGCTTTAGAGGCAACAATGATCCATACTACTTTAATCTTTCAGAGAATTTCTGGCAACTGATTCAGGGTCGTTATCGATACGCCACAGGTGGTGTGGGTAATGGCGAAATGTTCAGACAGCCCTATACTCAAATACTAAGTATGGCTACTAATCCTGCACCTACTTTAAATGAGACTTGTTGCGCATACAATTTGGCAAAACTTACCAGAGATTTAAATTGTTTTAATCCGGATGATGCGAAGTATATGGATTATTATGAGCGACTATTATTCAATCAACTAGTTGGTTCATTGCATCCTACAAAATATATGACTACTTATCAATATGCAGTTGGATTAAATGCTTCGAAACCATGGGGCAACAATACTCCTCACTCTACATGTTGTGGTGGAACTGGTTCTGAGAATCATGTTAAATATCAAGATGCAGCTTATTTTATTTCTGATAATACGCTTTGGGTAGCTCTTTATATGCCAACAACTATGAATTGGGATAAAAAAGGGATCACTATTGAGCAGGATTGCCTCTGGCCAGCCGAGAACTCAACTATTAAAGTAACTGAGGGAAGCGGAAGTTTTGAAATGAAGCTAAGAGTTCCATATTGGGCTACAGAAGGTTTTGAAATACTGTTAAATGGTTCTGCTATTTCTGATAAATACACTCCTAGTTCATATGCAACTATTCCACAACGTGTATGGTCTGAAGGCGATGTTATTGAAATTATAATGCCATTTACTAAGCATATTGATTGGGGTCCAGACAAAATGGAGACCTCGACTGCAGGGCAAAATCAGCCAAATAATCAACATGAACCTATGTGGGCAGGTACAATAATGTATGGTCCACTAGCCATGACTGCTACTGGTGTTAATAACTGGGAGGATGCAACTCTATCTATAGATTCTTATTTAGAATCAATTGTAATGAATGGGCCCAGTGGAGGCTCTTATGGTACTAACGGCAATATCTACACAATGAGTATTGGAGAAAAAATACTCGAACCCGACTATATCAGAGAGGAGAATTCTACACATTACTTCAGGATAAATATTGTAGACGATATGATTGCAGAATTTAAAGATATGCTTAATTATAAGTTGGATGAAGTCTCTATTTTTAATTCTAAGAACTATTCAAGATCGTCTTTTAACAAACTAAAAAAGTCTATTGCGAAAGCCAAAAAACTGGTTAGATCAGATAAAGCTACTCAAAGAGAGATTACAGATCAGATAGCATTAATAAATCAAAATGTGAACGATTTGCAGTCGGTACGACTCGATAAGTCTCAGCTATCGTCTTTAATATCAAAAGCGGAGTTGAAAGATTCAGCTGACTATACTTGGGATAAATATCTTGCACTTCATATGGCAATTGTATCTGCCAAAGAGATTTATGAAACTACAGAATCTCAATTGCATGTGGACAAACAAATTATTAATCTACATAAAGCACTTAACGATCTGGTATTTGCGCATAATATTGAAAAGGGTAAACTTAATGAAGTGATTACTCTTGCTTTGGAGAGGAAACAAAATCAAGATGCTTGGAATGCACTTACTGTAAAGGTGCCAGAGCATTCTCCATGGGCGCCGCACGGTTTTAGACGCCTTCTTTTTAATCTTCGTGAGGCACAATCTGTTTATCAGAATAGTGATAAAAAGTATAATCAGAATGAGACAAACTTAGCAGCTTCTGCTCTCAGTTCAGCTATTAATAGTATGAGGCCGGGTAATTTACCTGAACCGGAAGATCTTTATCCACTTTCCACACTATTAAGACAAGCAGATAGGGTAATTTCAGCTGAAGAAAATCAAAATCTTATTGATGCTATTGAATATGGGAAGATGGTTGTCTCTTATGTAAATGATGGAAGTGGCACACATGATATGATAAAAAATGCTACTGATAGACTAAGATCAGCAATTAATTAAAACTGAAATTGATAATTATTTAATAAAATGAAATTTAATCGATTTATACTCCCTGTTGTTTTATTGTTCGTACCGTTGTGCATATCGGCTGAAATAATAGACAGTCTTTACAATCGCGCCAATTCATTTAGAGAACGATATTCAACAAAATACTATAATGGAATATCATCAATAGATTCTATTGAAAAAACAGATTTATTTTGGTATTTAACACAGACACCACGAGGAATGGAATTCCTGATAATTGATGCAACAGGTAAAGAAACCCGTTCTGCTTTTGATCAACAAAGAGTTGCTTTGCTTTTGACAAATTTTGAAGATTTGAAGGAAATAAAGCCTTACAATCTTCCTTTTAGATCTCTTGTTTTTAATCAGTCTATTGATACACTTAAATTTCGTATTGAAGAATTTGATTATACCATTGCATTAAAGGAGTATTCCATTTCACGAGAACCTGTTAGAAATGAGCAAAATAGATATTGGGGGTCATTTCAAAGAGAGAATGCAAATAGAAAAGTAAAATCACCTGATGGAAAAAAGGAGGCTTATATATCTGAAGGAAATATTTGGGTAATAGATCTGACAACGGAAGAGGTTAAGAAATTGAGTAATGACGGTTCCGATTATGAGTATTACTCTTCGGATATTTATTGGTCTCCCGATTCCCGAAAGATTGTCAGCTGTAAATACCGACCAGGAGGTGACAGAAAGTTGCAGTTAGTATCTTCATCTCCGAAAGATCAGCATCAACCAAAGATTTTTTCGTATGATTATCCAAAACCAGGTGATGCTCTCCCGATTCGTTATCCCGTACTTTTTATTCCGGATGAAGATAAGCAAGTAACCTTTGAAGTTCCTAATGTGGAACAGCAGTATAGTTTAGGCAGAATTAATTGGAATGAGAATAGTGAATACTTTACTTTCCATTTTAATCGTCGCGGACATCAGCAGTATGTGGTTTATTCAGGAGATATTAAAGGCAAACTATATCCAATTGTGGATGAAAGAGCAGATACTTTTATATATTATAATAAGATTTCTACTAACTGGTTAAAAAATGGGGAGGAGCTGCTTTGGTTATCAGAGAGAGATGGCTGGAGTCACTTATATCTTTATGATGTGCCTTCAGGAAAAGTGAAAAAACAAATAACACGTGGGGAATGGGTTGTTAAAGAGGTGATTCGTGTTGATGAGGCGACTAGAACGGTATTAATTAAAGCATGCGGAATGAATAAAGGTGAGGATCCATATTTGGAGAAATTCTATAAGGTTTCTTTAGATAACGGAGAATTAATTGCTCTTACACAAGAAAACGCCAATCATTCCGTAACTTTTAGTTCAGATTATAAATATATGGTCGATTCATACTCACGCGTTGATAAGGAGCCTTCCATCGTTGTACGTTTTGTGGCAGATGGAACAGTAATATACAGGCCGGTAAATCAGCCTGATATATCAGAGGCAGTTGCAACTGGTTGGAGTGTGCCGGAAGTGTTTACTGCTAAGGGCAGAGATGGAATAACAGATATTTGGGGTGTAATTATTAGACCCGCAAATTTCGACCCAAAAAAGAAATATCCGGTTATTGAATATATATATGCTGGACCACACGATTCACATGTTCCAAAATCTTTCTCAATGATTCATCGTAGCAGTGAACTGTCTGAATTGGGTTTTATTACTGTTATGATTGACGGTATGGGAACTGCAAATCGCTCAAAAGCATTTCATGATGTTTGCTGGCAAAACCTTAAAGATGCCGGTTTTCCTGATCGGATCAAATGGATAAAATCTGCAGCAGAGAAATACCCTGAAATGGATATTACTAATGTTGGTATTTACGGAACTTCTGCCGGAGGACAAAATGCAATGGGTGCTCTTCTCTTTTACCCCCAGTTCTATAAGGTGGCAGTAGCGTCGTCAGGGTGTCACGATAACCGAATGGATAAGATGTGGTGGAATGAGCAATGGATGGGATATCCGGTTGGCAAGCATTATGCAGAATCATCAAATGTGGTTAATGCACATCTCTTGGAAGGTCAATTGATGTTGATATTAGGAGAATTGGATAACAATGTAGATCCTTCTAGTACTTTACAAGTAGTAGATGAGCTTATTAATCACAATAAAGAATTCGAATTTGTAATGCTACCCGGAGCAGGTCATACTGATGGAGGTAAATATGGTGAAAGAAAGCGGCGAGACTTCTTTGTTAAGCATATACTTAAGGAAAAAACCCCTGATTGGAATAATTAAAACAATCTATTTATACATCTCAACATTTTGTAGTAGAATGTTGTTTAACAAATATGGCGGGTTTTTACTAGCAATATTTAATGAATAATTGAATTACTTATGACTTTTACTCTATCCGATATACCCTATACTCAACCATATGCCAAAGGCAATGAGAAATCTTTTGCAGAAGTGATTAATGATTTGAAAGCTAAAATGAAACTTGTTTTTCACGATAATGCCAAAATAGATCAGTTGGAGACAGAACGGGGATTGCCACCTTTCGTGCTACAAGAGATAATGTCAGTTAATCCACTCTCGATATGTATTAAGGAAGAGTTTGGTGGACTTGGCGCAAAACCGCATGAAATTCTTCAACTGCTGTCTACTGCTTCCTATGAATCATTGCCGCTGTGTTTGACTTTCGGAATCAACTCTGCTCTTTTCTTGCAACCTTTTGCTAAGTATGGATTGGAAGAGGTGAAAGCTCCTGTTTTTAAAAAGTTCTTAGAAGAACAAGCCATGGGTGGACTTATGATTACAGAGCCAGCCTTTGGAAGTGATGCATTGAGTATGCAAACTGCCTACTTAAAAAAAGAGAGTACATATCATTTGAAAGGAACTAAACATTGGGCTGGATTAACCGGCTGGGCAGATTTCTGGTTAATGACAGCACGGAAACAAACCGACAGTGGTGATTTAGAGAGAGATATTGATTTCTTTTTAGTAGATAATAATGCCCCGGGGCAAAGAATTGTGGTTGAAGAAATATTCAAGACACTGGGATTATACTCCATTCCTTATGGTAGAAATAGAATTGATGTGGAAGTGCCTGCCGCACACAAGTTGCAACCTCATTCCACCGGCATTAAAATGATGCTTGACCTGTTGCATAGCAGCAGAATGCAGTTTCCGGGAATGGGTATGGGTTTTATTAAACGAATGCTTGATGAGGCCATGGAGCATTGTAGTCGACGCTTTGTTGGTGGTCGAAGCTTACTTAGCTATGATCAGGTACAACATAGATTATCACAACTACAGGCTTGGTATACAGTATGTACGGCTATGTGTGTGAATAGTAGCGAAAAGTTGAGTGTCCTTAAAGATATGGCTCCACATGGTATCGAAGCAAACGCAGTAAAAAGTGTTATAACCGACTTTATGCAAGAGGCTGCGCAGTCTGCTATGCAGTTGATAGGAGCCAAGTCTTATAAGCAGAATCATATTGTAGGTCGTGCCATAGTTGATAGTCGCCCTTTTCAGATTTTTGAGGGATCCAATGATATTCTGTATGCCCAAATTACAGAAGGTTTAATGAAATTAATGAAACGTGCCAAAGTGAATAATGTATATCAATTTCTTAAAGGATACAAACTGTCAGACAAGGCTGCAGATTATTTAAAAGATCTGATGTCGTTCAATATAGATATGGTTATGTCTCAACGTAAAACAATTTTTATGGGAAAGGTGATTGGGCGCATTATATCTCTTAATCAAGTACTGGATCTTGCTCAGAAAGGATATCGAAAAGATTTGATAGTAGGTGCTACCAAAATTTTAATGGAAGATATATCGAAGTTTATGGCTGGTTTTTCTTATAACAACAAATCAACTGTTATTGAAGATTATCAAGAAGATAGCGATTGGTTTCAGTTTGTTTGAAAACCTAAGTTGGAGTGAATTATAAAAATAGTTACCTTGCACTAATATATCTATTTCCCATTAATATTGAAACCTTATGATGAAGGACATTTGTTTTTTCACTATCTTGTTTTTCATGACAACGACATTGCTGCAATCACAGGATAATATTATGTATCAAACACCACCAATTGATATCTTGGAATTGGTGGATATAGAGAGAGCTCCCATTGTGCGTATCGACAGCAAAGGTGAGCAGATGTTGTTTTATTATCTAAACTCCTTTAAAACATTGCACGATCTTAATCAGCCCGAAATAAGGTTGGGAGGTTTGCGTATCAACCCTTTAACTAATATATCGAGCACTATTACCTACTATAAAGATATTAGATATAAAAGAATTAACGATACCGAGATAAAACAGGTAACGGGTTTGCCAACCGAGGCGCGCATTACTTATGTTTCATTTTCACCCGACGAGTCGATGATTGCCTTCGTTAATATTGCTGATGAGGGTGTAGAGCTATGGATGGCCGACTTGGGCACTCTAGAAGCCAGGCGTGTAACAAATGCGATATTGAATGCCAATTCTGGATTCCCGTATAGTTGGCTTCCAAATGGTAAGGGTATGTTAGCTAGGATGATTCCTTCAAATCGTGCCTCATTGATTGAAAGTGATAAAGCAATTCCTACAGGTCCGGTGGTATCGATGAGTGATGGTCAGGTATCACAAAATCGCACTTACCAAGACCTTCTGAAGAATCCGATTGACGAGAATAACTTCGAAATATTGATGACTTCAGAATTGTACGTGGTGAGTTTAGATGGTTCTGCTACTTTATGGAAAGAAGCTGGAATGTACATTGATTATGAGTTTTCACCAGATGGTAGCTACGTAATGGTTACAACGCTTTCTAAGCCTTTTTCGTATATAGTACCTTTCAATAGTTTTCCCAAAGAGACAGATATTTTTACTGCCAATGGCGATTTAATAATTAATTTCAGCAGACAACCGTTATTAGATAATCTACCAGTGGGATTCATGGCCACCTATGAAGGTAAAAGGTCTATTCACTGGAGGTCTGATAAACCATCTACTTTGGCATGGGTTGAAGCGCTAGACAAGGGAGATCCGGCGGTTGAAGCCGAGTATCGCGACGAGTTGTTTCAGGTTGAGGCTCCCTTTACAGGTACTCCCACATCGTTAATAAAAATGACGCATCGACTATCGGGTATAAACTGGGGGAACGATACCTATGCAATTGTGCACGATAGATGGTGGAACACACGTAACACAAAAACTTATCTGATTAACCCCTCTGATAATAACCAGCCTCCACGTGTATTGTCTGACAGAAATTATCAGGATCTTTATAATCATCCCGGGATATTCCAGACTAGTAAAAATAAACAGGAGCAATTTACTTTATTGATTGATGGACATACCACCTATCTTTTTGGAGACGGATATACCCCCGACGGACAGTTTCCCTTTATTGATGAATTAGATCTTAGAACTTTGGAGAAAAAAAGGATATATCAGTCCAGTGACACCGACCGCTTGGAACAAATGGTATCATTTATTGATAGTAAACAAGGGACACTCATTACCCGGATTGAGTCGGCTAAGGAGTTTCCTAATTATTATATACGAAACCTGAGGAAAAGAATTGCCAATATTCCACTTACTTCTTTTGAGAATCCGTTCAAAAGCATTGAAGGGGTGCATAAAGAGGTTATTAATTATAAAAGAGCTGATGGAGTTGAGCTCACCGGTACTCTTTATCTGCCCGTGGGTTACGTTAAAGAAAAGAAAGAGAAACTACCAATGATTATGTGGGCTTACCCTAGGGAATATAAAGACCGGGGTAGTGCTGGGCAAAGTATTAGCAACCCCAATGCTTTCACATACCTTTCATACGGAAATCCTATTTATTGGGTAACACGTGGATATGCTGTGTTGGATGAGGCCTCATTCCCAATAGTTGGAGTAGGTGACGAACAGCCGAATGATACGTTCGTGGAGCAACTTATATCTAATGCTAAAGCTGCTATAGATGCTGTGGATGCATTGGGTTATATAGACCGTGACCGGGTGGCTGTTGGTGGTCATTCTTACGGGGCATTTATGACGGCTAACCTGCTTTCACACTCTAGTTTATTTGCCGCTGGGATTGCTCGTAGCGGTGCTTACAATCGCACGCTAACTCCCTTTGGATTTCAAGCAGAAGAACGAAACTACTGGGATGTCCCCGATGTTTATGACAGTATGTCGCCCTTCATGCATGCCCACAATATGAAAACTCCCTTATTGCTTATTCATGGTGAGGCCGACAATAATTCGGGCACACACACCATGCAAAGCGAACGCTATTTTCAGGCATTAAAAAGTTTTGGAGCACCTGCACGTTTGGTGATACTACCAATGGAGAGTCATGGTTATGTAGCTCGTGAAAATGTGTTGCACCTACTTTGGGAACAAGATCAGTGGCTTGAGAAATATGTAAAGAATAAAGGCAAATAGTAATATTATAAACACCATATTATCAACAACTGTCGGTTTTCTTCTGTACAGATATCGGGTCCATTGGAATTATCAAAGGTGTTGAAATTTTAGGTCTTTGTGGTGCTGTATTTTTATAAAATCTCTTTCAGGCAATTCTTCTAATATATTTGAAATATTATTAGCACATTTTTCAAGTTTCTAATGTTTTATTTTATAAAAAACATATCTTTGCATTTAGTTATTGAATCTATATTTGAATTTATATCATTATATTAATTTTACTTTTCTTAAAATTATAAGTTTTTTTGATTGTTTTATGCTCAACTAACTTTATTATGTTGATACAAAGTTATTCCTTATTAAAATAAATTTGTCGTACATATTTATGTGTTCGTACACAATTTCATAGTTTAACTAATAGCAACAATACAAATTATAAATAAACCAAATAAGCGTCAATATAATTCTAAATATTAATCTAAACAATGTGAAAATGAGATGAAAGGGAAAATTTTAAATCTATCAAGAGTAATAGTGTTCGTAATGTTATGGACCTTTTCTCTATCTATTATGGCTCAAAACGTTACCGTGAGAGGCTCAGTTACAGATCAAAATACTGAACCACTTATTGGAGTAACCGTTCAAGCGCAGGGTACAACCATTGGTACCGTGACTGACATAGATGGTAATTTTATGCTAGCCAATGTTCCTGCCGATGCTAAGCTTATCGTTTCCTATGTGGGGATGAATTCACAAATAGTTGAGTTGAACGGAAGAACAGTACTCGATATTGTTCTGCTGGAAGACTCCGAGCTACTGCAAGAAGTTGTGGTAGTTGGGTTTGGTGTGCAGAAAAAAGTTAATCTTACGGGTGCTATTGGTGTAGCAACGGCAAAGGATTTTGAAGCCCGACCTGTCCAGAGCGCTGTGGCAGCTCTGCAAGGAGTGGTTCCGGGTCTTAATATTACTAACCGAGGAAATGGAGGCGAACTTAATGCAACTCAATCAATTAATGTGCGTGGAACTGGTACAGTGAGTGCCAATAACTATACAAGTGGTAGTCCTCTTATACTAATTGATGGTATGGAAGGCGATATCAGCACAGTAAACCCTCAGGATATCGAGTCTGTATCGGTATTAAAAGATGCTGCAGCTTCATCAATTTACGGTTCAAGGGCTCCTTTTGGTGTTATCCTTATTACCACAAAATCAGGACAAAAGGGTCGTCCTGTTATAAATTACAATAACAGTTTCAGATTCAATACACCTGTTCATATGCCAAAGATGATGGATTCGTGGGAGTTTGTGAATTACTTTGATGATGCAAACTTCAATGGTTCAAACAACCACTGGTATCCTGATATTTCATACATGCAAAAGGTGAAAGATTATTACGATGGCAAGCTTGATCCCAATGACGTGATGTGGAGCAAAGATGGTACCGGAAGGAATGGTGCAAAATGGAACTATGACTGGTCTAGTGGAAATCACGACTGGTTAAAAGAATACTACAGAGATTGGTCTCCTTCGCAGGAACACAATGTAAGTATAAGCGGTGGTGATGAAAAATGGACTTATTATGTGTCAGGCAACATGCTTGATCAGGAAGGTTTCATGCGTTATGGTACTGATGAATTTAACCGCTACAATATCACTGCAAAGATTTCAGCACAACTTACAGATTATCTTAAAGCAGATTATTCAAACAGATATGCTCGTACCGAATTTGGAAGGCCATCTGCATGGAATGATAGTTTTTATGATAATATTTTGCGTCGTGCACGTCCAACACGTTCTATAAACGATCCGAATGGTTATAACATGTCTGACAATAATTATATTGAGGCAATGCAAAACGGAGGGCGTCATAAGGAACAAAATGATGTGATGTATCAGCAGTTTAAATTGACTTTTACGCCACTGAAGAATTGGAATATTATTGGTGAAATGAATTACAGAACAGACAATGACTGGACTCATTGGGATCAGCAGATAACTTATTCTCACTTCGCAGACAATCCTGAAAATACATATGTGCCCCCAACTACTGGTAGCACTCAAAATCAGGTTCATGAGTTTTCTTACAGATCTACTTTCCTGAATCCTAATATATACTCTAATTATCAGTTCAATCTAAATGACCATAATTTTACTCTGTTAGGGGGATTTCAAGCAGAACAACTTAAACAGAGGCAGATGCAGGCACAAAGAAAGGATCTGATTAATCCCGACCAACCAATACTCGATCTTACTACCAATTCAGCTCCTGAGATTGGTGGGAACTATCAGAATTGGGCTACAGCGGGCTTCTTTGGTCGTTTAAATTATGATTATATGGGAAAATATCTGCTGGAGGCAAATCTTCGTTACGACGGATCATCGCGTTATCGCGCCGATCAACGTTGGGTTTATACACCTTCAGTTTCTGTGGGATGGAATATCGCACACGAAGATTTCTTCAGTGGCTTAACTGACCAGATTCAAATGCTTAAAGTTAGAGCGTCATATGGTGCTCTTGCAAATCAGAATACTTCAAATTGGTATCCAACCTATATGACAATGTCCACAGGGTCTACCAACAGCCGCTGGTTGATAAATGGAGCCAGAATGAATACAGCTACAGTTCCAGGTTTAGTGTCATCAACTTTAACATGGGAAAAGGTATTTAATACAAACCTTGGAGTTGATTTTGCTGCCTTAAACTCTAGATTGACTGGATCTTTTGATTACTTTACACGTGAAACAAGAGATATGGTAGGACAGGCTGTAAAGCTTCCTCTAATTCTTGGAACAGGTGTGCCGGCAACTAACAATACCGACTTGACAACTTTCGGTTGGGAATTGGAAATGGGATGGAGAGATCAGATAAGCGACTTTAATTATGGTATAAAATTCAATCTTGCAGATTCTAGAACTCGTATAGATCGTTATGCTAATCCTACTAATAACCTCGGTTCATATATTGAAGGAGAGCTTATTGGGAATATCTATGGATATGAAACTATTGGCATAGCTAAGACAGACCAAGAGATGCAGGATTACCTTGCTTCATTGCCTGAAGGTGGACAGAGTGCATTGGGTTCTAACTGGACAGCAGGTGATATCATGTATGCCGATTTAAATGGTGACAAAAAAATCAACGAGGGTAATAATTCGCTAGATAATATGGGAGATAAAAAGTTGCTTGGTAATAATCAAGCTCGCTATCTTACCGGAATTCATCTTGATATGTCATGGAAGGGTTTTGATTTCTCAATGTTCTGGCAGGGGGTATTGAAGCGCGATTTTTATCCAACCGGAATGGTGTTCTGGGGTGTTAATAGCGGTGGACAATGGTGGTCTACAGCCTTCAAGGATCATCTCGACTATTTTAGAGCTGATGAGAATCATCCTTTCGGACAAAACCTAGACTCTTATTATCCTCGTCCATTATTTAGTGGCAAGAATCAGAATATTCAGAGCAAATATATGCAAGATGCATCTTATATGAGATTAAAAAATATGATGATAGGCTATACTATTCCGCAGGATATTGCTAATAGAATGAAATTGCAGAATGTACGCCTTTTCGTATCGGGTGAAAACCTTTTAACATTAACGAAAATGGCCAAAATGATGGATCCTGAAACGGCAGGTGTTGGAAGACAGGGGGGTACGGTTTATCCGTTATCCAAAACCTTATCGTTTGGTTTAAGTGTTGGTTTTTAAAAAGTGAATACAATGAAAAAAATAAAATATACCCATTCAATCAAAGCATTTCTTTTATGCTTGTTAATAATATCGATGTCGGGGTGTAACGATTTCCTAGAAATTGCTCCTCCATCATCTATTTCTCCTGAGAGTTATCTATTATCAGAAGATCAGCTAGCAGCTTATACACTTAGATATTATGCAGAGTATGGAAGCTGGAATCAGAATAGTTCTACTGCAGGTGGCATGATACCTAGCCATCTTGGAGGAGGAAGTGAATCATTTTATCGGGATGATGATGCAACAGACAACGCAATCACTAGATCTACAAACGATCGTTTTAAACCAGGATTATGGCGCACAGGTACGACAGGAGGTAACTGGAACTTCAGCAATATATATGCATTGAATTACTATTTGCAAACTGTTGCTCCCCGACTTGAGGCTGGAGAGCTGAAAGGTAATCCAACAATGGTTTCTCATTATGTTGGTGAAGGATATTTCCTTAGGGCGCATGAGTACTTTTTCAGACTGCGTAAACTAGGAGATTTCCCTATTATTACACAAACTTTACCTGATATTAAAGAAGAATTGGTGGCAGCTTCTGTACGCCAACCACGCAACGAGGTTGCACGCTTCATTATTAGTGATTTGGATAAAGCTATCAACCTATTAAATAATAGTGTTACGAAACAAAGAATAACAAAAAATGTAGCATTATTGTTGAAGGCGCGAGTTGCTCTTTTTGAAGCTTCCTGGTTGAAATATCATGCAGGTACGGCATTAGTACCAAAAGGTAACGGATGGGCAGGAGATCCTTCTTATCAGTTCCCTAGCGGAAGTATTGAGAGCGAGATAGAATTCTTTTTAACTCAAGCCATGGCTGCTGCAGACCAAGTGGCATCAACAATTCCTTTAGTAGAGAACAACCAAGTCATTCGTGAATCAACTGCACAGCCACTCAACCCCTACTACGATATGTTTGCAACGGTTGATCCCTCCAAATACGCCGAGGTGCTTATGTATCGTGGTTATGTGGATGGCTTGAGCACTCACTCATATAATCATAGAAATTATCATGGTGCACAAAGTGGTTTCACACATCAGATGGAACAGAACCAATTAATGGCTAATGGACTACCTATTTACGCTCCAAGTAGCGGTTATGCAGGTGATGATTTCATTGAAGATACCAAGATAAATCGTGATTGGCGCTGGAGACTCTTTATGAAAGCACCCAATGAAGTAAAAGCATTTATAAACACAAATACATTGGAGTATTTTCCTAATGCTCCTGTAGTTTATAGTACCGATGTTAAGTGGTCTACCTCCACTGGTTATATGTTGGGGAAAGCTTTTTCTCATGATTATAATAACCAGGTATTGGAAAAAGATGTTACTGCTGCTGTTATCTTTCGTGCTGTTGAAGCTTATTTGATATATATGGAAGCATCTTACATGAAAAATGGAAGCATCGATAATAAAGCAGATCAATACTGGAGAGCAATTCGTACTCGGGCGGGAGTTGATCCTGATTACAACAAAACTATCGCTGCAACTGATATGAGTATCGAGGGAAAGAACGATTGGGGTGCATATTCAGCAGGTACGCTGATTGACCCTACTCTTTACAATATCCGTCGTGAACGACGTACTGAATTAATGAATGAAGGATTCCGTTATTCAGATCTAATTCGCTGGAGAGCAATGGATCAGCTTAATGGTTTTCAAATTGAAGGATCTAAAGTGTGGGGCCCGATGAACGAAAGATTTGGAGCAGGTGTATTGCTTGCCGATCAGGCCGATGCAACTAAAAATACAATGTCATCTCCCAATCTAAGTACTTACATGAGACCATTTCAGGTGGTTGTTACCAACAATAATTTCTATGATGGTTTGTTCTTCACAGAAGCGCACTATCTGGATCCTATTGCATTAGAACATTTTCTGGATACAGCAGAAGATGGTCAGACTCCATCTACATCGCCCATCTATCAAAATCCAGGATGGCCAACTGAAAGTGGTGCTGCTCCAATAGGTTATTAATCCTATTTTATATTTAAGGCTGGCCGACTGTTTTTTAATCAAAAGAACATCGGACAGCTTTATTCTTACTATAAGTAATCAAAATAAAATCATTAAAAAATAAGAATTATAGAGTATGAAAACAAAAACTGTAATTTCACTATTGGTGTTTACAGCACTTTTTTTGTGGACCTCGTGTAAAAATGAGAAGCCAAGGGATATCGTTGCTGAAAACTTTGAATTTGCAGCACAACAGCTAGAATATGCTGTGTTGTTGACAGAAGAAACAGTAAATAAAGACACGAGAGATTCACTAAAAAAAGCAGCCAGTCCTCTGGTTAGTCCAAGAACAATGTCTAATGACGGATCTTTAATAATGGTTCCTGCAAGAGACTGGACAAGTGGCTTCTTTGCCGGAGAGTTGTGGTATATGTATGAATACACCAAAGATCCTAAATGGGAGGAGTTGGCTGTTAGATTCACCTCACCACTTGAGAGTCAGAAACTAAATAAAGGTACTCACGACCTTGGTTTTATGATTTTTGACAGTTTTGGTCACGGTATGCGTCTGTCAGACAAACCAGAATACAAAGAAATCAATATGGATGCTGCACGCTCACTAGCTTCGAGATATAAACCCAATGCTGGAATAATTCGTTCTTGGGATCACAATGGCCAAAAATGGGACTGCCCGGTAATCATTGATAATATGATGAACCTTGAGTTGCTTTTCTGGGCTTCTAAAGAAAGTGGAGATACCAGCTTTTATGATATTGCCGTAAACCACGCTAATACAACTATGAAAAATCACTTCAGAGAAGATTATGGTACCTGGCATGTAGTAGATTATGATACCATTACTGGAGAAGTGCGTAACAAGACAACGCATCAGGGCTTTGCCGATGAATCTTCATGGACTCGAGGTGAAGCGTGGGCTTTATATGGGTATACCATGACTTACCGTGAAACAAAGGATGAAGATTTTCTTACTCATGCAAGAAATATTGTAAATTTTATCTTTACACACCCAAATTTGCCTGAAGATTTAATTCCTTATTGGGATTTTGATGCACCAGAGATTCCTAATGAACCGCGCGATGTGTCTGCGGCAACTATTACAGCGTCTGCATTATATGAATTGAGTTTATATGGAGGGGAAAAGTCCGCTCAGTATAAAGAGTGGGCAGATACTATATTAAAAAACTTAACCAATCATTATCGTGCCACTTTACAATCAGATGCAGGTTTTCTATTATTACACAGCACAGGGGGCAAATCATTGAATTCTGAAATAGATGTACCTCTAGTATATGCCGATTATTATTTCTTAGAAGCTTTATTGAGAAAATCGAAGATTGAGAATAATCTACCTTTATTCTGATATTTAAGTTGTTTATTTGAGTCGCCGGATGCAACATCCATATTCTATAGGCTAATTCTAATATAAATAGAGAATGAGCAATATTCTCGCCTAAATTATCGTTTATTTGCACGATATTTTGATTTATCGTTATTTTAAACGATATTCGCACAATGGTAGCAGTTATAACAGGTGATATTATAGATTCAAGGAAAGTGGTGAACCAAGATAAATGGTTGGTGCCACTCAAAAGTCTTTTCAGCACTTGGGGTAAAAGATCTAAAGATTGGGAATTGGAGAGGGGCGACTTTTTTCAAGTGGAAGTGAAGAATCCTATTGATGGGCTAGAAAAGGCTCTTCAAATTAAGGCACTAATTAAAAAGGTTGAACCTCTCGATGTGCGCATGGCCATCGGGATAGGGGAGAAAACATATTCGGGTGAATCTATATCTGAAAGTAATGGACAGGCTTTTATATATTCAGGTGAGAAATTCGACTTGTTAGATAAAGAAAACATTACACTTGGTATAAAAACTCAATGGCGTGATTTTGATGAGGAGATGAATCTTTATTTAAAGTTAGCTGGCACGTTTATGAATAAATGGACTGTTTCATCAGCTGAGTTAATGGAGATTATTCTAAAGAATCCAAACATAACACAAGAAGAGATTGGTAAGTGCTTGGGTATAAAGCAAAACTCAGTAAGCGGCAGATGGAATAGAGCTTATGCAAATGAGATTTTGGAAGTTGATGATATGTTTCGGAAAAAGATTAACACTCTCCTCAAATGATTTTAATTATCAAGCTCATATTAGCGCATTTTATTGGAGATTTTATTCTTCAACCCAAAAAGTGGGTGAAAGAAAAAGAAATTCATAAAGCAAAGTCTCTGAAGCTTTATTTACATGGTTTGATTCATGGAGCATTAGTTTTGTTGATATTATGGGATTTAAACTCTTGGCTATTAGCGTTACTGTTAATGACATCACATGTAGTTATTGATTCTATAAAACTGTTTGCTCAAAAAGAAAAAAACAGATCAAACTGGTTCTTGATAGATCAAGGGCTGCATATTATAAGCATTTTTGTTCTGTGGGTTATTTTCTTTAAACCCGAATTACATTTTGATTCATGGGTTGAAAATACAAACATTTGGGTTTATGCAACTTCCATAGTATTTATAACTGTTGTATCGGGGATATTAATAAAAGAACTGATGCATAACTGGACAAAAACATTAAATGAAAGCAATGAAGATTCATTGATTAATGCGGGTAAGTATATCGGAATGTTGGAACGTATGCTTGTTTTTATTTTTGTCATAACAGGTCATTGGGAAGGGATTGGGTTTTTAGTTGCTGCTAAATCAGTATTTCGTTTTGGAGATTTAAAAGAGTCGAAGAATAGAAAACTAACAGAATATATACTAATTGGTACACTATTAAGTTTTGCGATAGCTTTATTTACGGGGCTGTTGGTCTTAAATCTTATTATAAAAAGTTAGTAAACTAATCATCCTTAATTTTAAATATGGTTTTGTTTAATGCAGAAAGAAAATACTTAATAAAAAAAAGAAGGACATATATGACACTATTTTCACTATTATTCTTTGTCTCAACTATGAGTTTATTATCGCAGGAAAATGAAATATTGCTGTTCCCCAACGGTGCTCCGGGTGAGACTGTGCAACTTAAACAGGTTGATGATGCTACAGGAAATAAGGTAGCTGGGTGCCCGGTTATGCGCGTTGCTAATGTAAGTGAGCCTACATTAACATTCTATCCGGCTAATGCCGATACTAACACGGGTGTAACCATTATTGTGAATCCGGGTGGCGGGTATAATATTCTGGCTTATAATCTGGAAGGGACTGAAATATGTAAACGTTTCAACAGTTACGGAATAAATTGTGTCCTTGTGAAATATCGTGTGCCACGTCGTGAAGGACTGGATAAGCATGCGGCGCCCCTTCAAGATGTGCAAAGGGCAATTGCTTATACACGCTCACATTCTAAGGAGTGGAATATAAATCCTGATAAAATTGGAGTATTAGGCTTTTCTGCAGGAGCACACTTGTCGGCTGTGGCCAGTACAAACTACACTAATCGCACATATCCAAGAATAGATGCTCATGATGATGTAAGTTTACGTCCCGATTTCGCAGTATTGATATATCCCGCATATCTTTCAGCAGATAATTTTTCTATTTCTCCCGAGTTGAAGGTCGATGAAAATACACCTCCCACTATTTTAATACAAACACAAGACGATAATAGCCATATCGATAGTAGTATTTTTTACTATTACGCACTTAAAGAAGCAAAAGTGCCTGCTACAATGCATCTTTATCCTTCCGGTGGTCATGGTTATGGTGCACGAAATACCGGTCATACAGTAAATGAATGGCCTCATAGGGTGTTATCATGGTTGAGGGATATTAAGATGATTATGTGATTATGTTCAATTCATATTCATAAATAAGAAGCCGGGACTTTCAAAGGTTCCCGGCTTTTCGTTACAAAACACACACAAATGTAATCTATCTAAATAGACAAGTTTAATCACCTGTTTTTATTTTTCCTATACCATCTTTATTCAAATTAGTTTCTTTTGGCTTACCATAGTAAGTGACATTTCCTATACCTTCGGAGTCTATTTTGAGATATTCAGATGCATAGCAACTAACATTTCCTACACCTTCAGATGTTACTATTGCATTTGGAGTTATTAGTTTTCGAGTATTTATGTTTCCTACTCCCTCTGAACTAATTTCTAACCGATCTGCCTGGCCTTCAATTGAGATGTTTCCTACACCTTCAGAATCAATCTTTACTCTGCCTGCATTGAGGTATTCGGCGCTTATATTTCCCACACCCTCAGAATTTATTATTAGCTCAGGTGTATCAAAATTTCCTTTAATTACTATATTGCCAACACCTTCAGAGTCGATATGCATTAAGTTTGGTGTTGTAACATAAATTGTTAGTTTATTAGAGCTGTTTCTAATTCTCTTCATTAATCGGTCTTCCATTTCAAGTACCAAAGTCTCATTATCCATTTTTACCTCAAGCATATCAAGTAATGCTTCCGCACCTTCTGCTGTTACACTTGTTTGTGATGCTTGTCTAACTTCAATATTAGCTACTACTGAAGATTTTATTGCCGTGAAGTTTGAAACTTCAAATTCATCTTTTGACAGACGCGTTTGTGCGCATGAAATGCTACTAATTGATATTAGCAGTGTAACTAGAACTAAAATATTTATTTTTTTCATCATATTGGTTTAATTAATTATTCTAAATTGTTAGAGTCATAAGCTATTCAATTGGAAAACGAACATTAAATAATTTTTCAAAAATTAATATCATTAATATGACTTATCACCTCTCTGTTAGGTTACAAAAATTTCAGTGAAAAATTCTAATAACTATATTTTTTTTAATATTGGGTTAAGAAATTTAATAAAACACTGTTTCGTAATTCACTAGGGTTTAATGCTATTCTATAAAATGTAGAAAGACTAATCTTTAAGAAGCTCAAGAATTTTTAATCTAAAAGCATACTCATATTTAGCCTGCGCCTCTTCGCCAAGAGCTTGTGTCTGATTGTTTTTTGCAAGAAATAACTCATAAGAGTTTGAACGACCACTTTCGTGTTTCGCCTCTGTAAACCTATATGCTTCATTGCTTGCTTCTACCGATTTTTGTGCAGCTTTCCATCTGCTTTCAGATGCAATTGCATTATAATATGCCTGCTCAATCTGTTTGCGTAGTTCCAGTTTTGTTTTGTCTAATTCCAGCTGAGTATTAATAATTGCAAGTCTTGCGCTACTAACATTATTTCTTATCTGGAACCTGTTGAATATTGGAATTCGCAGATTAAAACCAAGCGAGTTGCTCATATTATTTTTAATTTGTGTGCTGAAGGAATCATTGGGTCGACCACTCATATTATAATAATTTGTACCCATATTAGCACCAAATGAAAGGGTGGGGAAGTACTGTGCACGAGCCATCAATACTTCATACTCGCTACTTTCTAGGCGGTATTGCATACTTCTTATTTGAGGTCTGTTTGCAAGTGCACTTTCATATACTACTTCAGATGGAAGTAGTGCAGTCTCATTAATTAACGTCTCGGCAGAAGGGGCAACAATATCAAAATTGTAGAAAGTTTCCAACTCCATTATCTGTGCAAGATCTAAAAGTGCCAACTTAAGATTATTCTCTGCTTGAACCCGATTCAACTCTTCGCGAGCCAATTGAGCTTCAACTTCAAACAGTTCGCCTTCTGCCAACCTTCCACTCTCAACAAGTGAAAGCCTTCGTTGATGATCGGCATCTGTTGATTCGAGCTGATTCTCTGATATTCTAAGTAATTCTTTATTTAATAGAGCTTGAAGAAATGCCGTTGATACACTCATTATAATGTCGTCTTGCATCTTTTCAAGGTCTGCTTCAGAGGCGTACATATCTGCCTTACGTGCATCGATATTATACTTCATTCTTAAGCCGTCAAATATGGTTACATCCGTACTTATGCCAAAGTTTGTCTGTTTGGAATTGATGTTATCATAAACATTATCAATACCTATGGAACGGCCAAATACAAAGTTTTGCCCTGCATTGGCATTCAAGTTGGGGAGTAAATCGGCCCGTGCCTGACTATATGCCAATTCTCTCTGCTGACGATTTACTTCCTGCTGTTTTATATTTCGGTTGTTTTCCAGAGCAATATCTATGCATTCCAGTAGCGTGTATTGCTTTTGTGCAGTTGCTGAAGATATTGTTGTTCCGGCAAAAAACAGGAATATAATTATATTTTTAAACTTCATAATGTTTTCTCTTTAAATTCTATTTCTCCTCTATTATCTCAGCCCCTCTTATCTTGTCATTCTCGTTTAAACCATCAGTAACTTCAATATTAATTCCATCAGAAAGGCCAATAGTAACAATATGACGTTCAAACACCTGAGGGTCTTCACTTTTAACTAGATAAACGAATGATGAGTCACCACTAAACTCTAGCGAACTTTCTGGAATTGTAAGCACCTTATCACGCTGATCGAGTTTAATATTTGCATTG
Source organism: Fermentimonas sp. (assembly GCA_015478775.1). Taxonomy (GTDB): domain Bacteria; phylum Bacteroidota; class Bacteroidia; order Bacteroidales; family Dysgonomonadaceae; genus Proteiniphilum. The sequence goes on from JADMKP010000008.1 coordinate 481,606, forward strand.
GCACTATACCCAGCCCTAATAAATAAGTCGTTGGGAATTGAGAGTGCCGCTTTCATCTCAAACAATATCGCTCCACTCTCCTCAACACCCTTTGGAGAGATATACTCAAGTGTTGCAGGAATAGTTCGGTCTTGTATTGCACCAATAGTTATATCAATAGGCATACCTGATATGAGCTTGCCAACCTCAGTTTCATCAATTTTACCAATAAAAAGCATATCGCTCAGGTCGGCCACCGATGCCACTGTAGTGCCATCATTGAAATTATTGGATTGAATTACAGAGTTCCCCACCTTTACAGGAATATCTAAAATGGTTCCGTCAACTGTTGATCTAACCAATGTATTACTAGTTGTTGCCGAACTCTGTGTAATACCAGTGCGTACAAGGCTAAGGTTGTCAGTAGCGGCACGCAACTCTTCCTGATCGTTTTTATATTGCAGATTCACCTTGTCAAACTCTTCAAGAGAGATAACCGATTTTTCATAAAGCTTCTTATCCCTTTCGTAATTACTCTTGCTTTGATTTGCAGCAATTTGTGCCCTCTCCACACGCGACTCAGCACTGCTGAGGTTTACCATATCCGGAACAACCTGTATGGTAGCAATAATATCGCCTGCACTAACTATATCACCGGCTTCTTTATGAACTTTTGATATAATTCCAGACATCTGTGGTTTAATTAAAATCTCATTGCGTGGCTCAACCTTGCCAGTTGCAACAGTGCTTTTTTCTATATCTCCCATTTCGGGAGCTACAATTGTATACAACACAGTTTTGGGCTTCGATTTCTGCCAAAGAAACACAAATGTGGAAATCACTAATAATCCCAATAATGCAAGTCCAATTATTCTCAAAATTCGTTTCATACTTTAATTTATGTTTTTACTGATTCACAGATATACTTGTTCCAGAATTTTATTTTATCTACTTAATTATATACTACTCCTCTCCAATTGCTTCAACGGGCTTTATCATCATTGCTCTTTGAGCGGGAGCGTATCCTGCCATTGTACCAATAATTATTAATATAATAAGTGAAGATACAGCCATGGTAAATGATATTTGGGGGTCTTTGAAGAACTGATCGCTCTGACTTAGCACAATACCCACCGCTCTAAGCAATCCAACACCAACAATTATTCCAGTTACACCAGCAAGCATTGTAAGAACTATACTTTCGGTTAAAATCTGACCAATTATATTGCGAGGTGTAGCTCCCAGTGCTCTTCTTATACCTATCTCTTTAGTACGCTCGCGAACTGTAACCAGCATTATATTGCTTACACCAATTGCACCCGCCAAAAGAGTACCCAATCCAACAATCCATATAAGTGCAGCAATACCTATTCCGAGGTTGTTAAACATCTTAAACTGCTCCTCAATATTCATTGAGAATAGAGCATCTTTATCGTCGGGAGAAATTTGATGTTGCTGTTTTAATATATCCTCTATTTGATCTTGTATAACCTTAACAGCTATTCCAGGTTTTGCAGTGGCTGCTAAAAAATGGATAATATTGCCCTGATTAAAAGCCTGCTGCATAGTAGAAAATGGGAGTACAACAGTTTCTGCAGTTTGTCCTCCAATGCTCACACCAGAAGTGCTACGTGCTACGCCAATGACTTGAAAATAAATACCATTTACACGTATTTGACTTCCCGTTGGATCTTCTCCTTTCTGAAAAAGTACCTCATATATTCTTTCACCAATAACACATACTTTTCTTTTTTCTGCTATATCAATTTCATTTACATATCTGCCATATAGCATCTTACTTTTTTCTATAAGATCATATTCTGGGTAACATCCTTTAACCTGGTATGCGCCACTTCGCTCGGCACGAACAACATTATTATCTGTACCTCCACCACCAAAAAGTACGGGTGATATATATTGCAACTCTTTTACACGCTCTCTTATTATAGGGATATCGCTATTAATCATATTCCAGCTACGTCCTTTTCCAAAACCTTTATAGGCTACAGTAGTGTTATTAGCAGCAAAAAATGCCGAGTTGGTTGCAAAACCTTGAATTTGAGAAGATATTCCTTCCGAGAGCGCATTGCCTGCACCCACCATTAAAACAAGCATGAGCATTCCCCAAAACACTCCAAAAGCGGTTAGTGCGCTCCTTGATTTGTTGTGAGTTATAGTTACCCATATTTCCTGCCACCTATCTATATCAAACATATTGATGAATTGTAGATTTACTAATAAATTATTCTTGTCGCATTGCCTCTATTGGCTGCACCTTAACTGCATTTCTTGCGGGTAAATAACCTGCCAAGACACCCGATATAATTAATATCAAAGTAGCGAAGAAGGCATAACCCATTTCTACAGTTGGATTTTTGAAAACCGACATTTGAGGCTCTTCTGAAACAACCTGCCCATTTGCGGCTTGCTCCATAACGAAGTTGACTATCTCTGTAAGTCCAATTCCCATAACCAAACCCAAATATCCAAATATTGTGGTTATTATAATCGACTCCAAAATAATTGTTTTAAGAATTGAAGAGGGTGGGGCACCAATTGCTTTTCTGATGCCAATCTCACGTGTTCTCTCTTTAACCGATACAAGCATAATATTACTTACTCCTACGATACCTGCTATGAGAGTCAATATTCCAATTATAGTAACCAGCATTGTTATGCCACCAAATATCTTCATTGTTTCTACATAATCGGCCTGATTGTTGTTAAGCCAAATAGCTTGAGTATCTTTAGGATCAAAATTCAATCTGCGGCCCATAATTTCACGAATCGATTCATTGAATCTATCGTTTTCTGCTTCTGTGGTAAGATTATCAACAGTAAATGTTATCTGATTGAATTTCTTTCCCGGGTTGAATATCAGCTGAGATGTTGTAAAAGGAATATAAGCATTAGATCCACCCCATTCTTCACGCTTCGAATTTATCCCCACTACTTTAAACATAAGTTGCCCCACCTTAACATTTTTACCTAGTGGCGACTCATTTTTGAATAAGAGTTCGGCGATTTTTTTGTCTAATACTATCACCTTATTTCTGGAATTCATGTCGAGTTGATTGATAAAGCGCCCTTCATTCTGTTTCATTTCCAGTTTCTCAATATTAAAGTAGTTGGGCATAACCCCTCTTATCTGGTATGATCCATATTCTTCACCATAAAATATATTTTGTGTAGTGTTTGTGCGCGCTGTTATTAATCTACTCTCCTCCACCTCTTCTCTAATAAGATCTAGCTCACTGTTGGTGAATTGCAAATATCGCTCCGTTTTTAGTCCTTTATAAGGCATGGAGGTTGTGCCAGACCATAAATTGATTCTATTAATTGCCCTAGAACTGAAGTTTTCCATTACCCCATTTTTGAGGCCATTTCCAGCTCCCAACAAGACAATAAGTATAAATATGCCCCACGAAACAGAAAGTCCTGTAAGCGTAGTTCGCAACTTATTCTTTTTTAGAGTTGTAAAAATCTCTTGCAACAAATCCATCATAATATCAGACTGTTTGTTGGTATTGTTTGATTGATAGATTTTTGTGTAAAAACACCATCATTCTTATGATTCTCGTATTCTATCATCCCGTCTTTAAGATGAATGATGCGGTTAGTAGCTTCTGCTACAGACATTTCGTGAGTTACAATAATTGTTGTTATACCCTCTTTGTTGAGATTAGTGAGCACGTTCATTACTTCAACTGTGGTTGAACTATCGAGAGCTCCGGTAGGTTCATCTGCAAGAATAATCTTAGGATTAGAAATCATTGCACGCGCTATAGCCACACGTTGCTTTTGCCCACCCGAAAGCTCATTAGGCATATGATGAGCCCAATCTTTCAATCCCATTTTATCAAGATGCTCCATCGCAATTATATTTCTTTTTTTGCGACTCACTTTTTTGTAGTAAAGAGGAAGGGCAACATTTTCGAGGGCATTTTTAAAGTTGATAAGGTTAAACGACTGAAATACAAATCCTATGTACTCATTCCTGTACTTAGCAGCTGTTTTTTCATTCAAATCTTTGATGACTGTGCCATTTAGGTGATATTTGCCCTCATCATAAGTGTCAAGAATTCCCAGAATGTTTAAAAGGGTAGATTTGCCAGAACCCGAAGCACCCATAATAGAAACATATTCACCGGTTTCAATATCAAGATTGAGTCCTTTTAATACATGTAGTGAGAGAGCTTCGGTATGATAGGATTTATGTAATTGTCGGATTTGTATCATCATTAAATTGGTTTATGACGCAAATATATGCCATTCCAATGTACTATGCAATACATAATACTAGAAAGTTTTAAAAATTAATAAAAATTAAGTATATATATAATTTGCCTATAGTGCAACTGTAATTTATACACTTTATATAGACCAATTATATGGGTAATAATTATTATCTTTGCACACATAAAGAATTTTGGGTTATTAATTACAAGAGGGGCTTTTAGGTCTGAATGTTATATATCCCTATGTTTAACAATTTTAGGTTATTAATTTCATTATGATTGAACAGCAAGAAAAGGCATGGGAACATTTCAAGGGTGAGGTGTGGAAAAGAGAAATCAATGTAAGAGAGTTTATTCAATTTAACTATACTCCGTATGTTGGAGACGATAGTTTCTTAGTTGAACCTACTGAAAAGACATTAAAAGTTTGGGACAAATTGTCTGAAATGTTCAAGGTAGAGCGTGAAAAAGGAGTTTATGACACAGAGACAAAAATTCCTCAACGCATAGATGCTTACGGTCCCGGCTATATCGACAAGGATAATGAAGTTATTGTGGGTGTTCAAACAGATGCACCTCTTAAAAGAGGTATATTTCCAAATGGCGGAATCCGGATGGTTGAAAATAGCCTTAACGCTTATGGATATGAACTGAATCCCGTAACTAAAGAAATATTTACCCGTTACAGAAAGACACACAACGAAGGGGTTTTCTCAGCATATAACAAAGAAATGATTGCTGCTCGCCGTTCAGGTATTATTACTGGATTACCAGATGCCTACGGAAGAGGTAGAATTATTGGTGATTATCGCAGAGTTCCATTATATGGTACAGAAGCCCTTAAAAAAGAAAGAAAAAGATACTTCGAGAGATTAGATATTCAAGAACTTACAGAAGATACCATACGTTGTCGCGAAGAAGTATCTGAGCAAATTAAAGCTTACAGCGATTTTGAAAAAATGTGTGCGGGTTATGGTTTTGATGTAACTCGACCAGCGCAAAATGCACATGAAGCAGTTCAATTTCTTTATTTTGCTTATCTGGCAGCAGTAAAAGATCAAGATGGAGCAGCAATGTCACTTGGTCGCACTTCAACATTTTTAGATATATACATACAGCGTGATATTAAAGCTGGTGTGCTTACCGAAGATGAGGCACAAGAACTAATTGATCAGTTTATTATTAAATTGAGAATAGTGCGCTTTCTTCGTACACCTGATTATAACGATCTGTTCTCTGGAGACCCTGTTTGGGTAACCGAATCATTAGGTGGACAGGGATTGGATGGAAGGACCCTGGTAACACGCACTTCATTCCGTTATTTGCATACATTATATAATCTTGGACCATCTCCCGAGCCAAACCTTACGGTTCTATGGTCTAAAGACTCTCCTGAAACATGGAAGAAGTTCTGTGCCAAGGTATCTATAGATACATCTGCTATTCAGTATGAAAATGATGATTTAATGCGTCCCGATTATGGCGACGATTATGGTATTGCTTGTTGTGTTTCTCCAATGAAAATTGGAAAACAAATGCAATTGTTTGGTGCAAGAGCAAACCTTGCAAAAGCTCTCTTGTATGCCATTAATGGTGGTAGAGACGAAATCTCGGGAGCTCAGATATCACCTAAGTTTGAGGCAATCACAAGTGAGTATCTCGATTACGATGAGGTAGTGGATAAGTTTGAAACAATGATGAAGTGGTTAGCAAAAGTATATGTTAATGCACTAAAGATTATTCATTATATGCACGATAAGTATGCATATGAAGCTTACCAGATGTCATTGCATGATGGTGATGTTGAGAGAATTCGTGCAACGGGAATTGCAGGTATCTCAATTGTGGCCGACTCGCTTGCAGCTATTCGCGATGCAAAGGTTAAGGTTATACGTGATGAGAGAGGATTGGCAGTTGATTTTGAGCGTGAAGGTGAATATGTGCCATTTGGAAATAATGACGATCGCACAGATTTAATTGCTGTTAAAGTAACTGAAAGGTTTATGGAGTATCTGCGTATGCATGAAACATACCGTGGTGCAAAACCAACTCAATCACTTCTTACAATTACATCAAATGTGGTTTACGGTAAAAAAACCGGTACTACGCCCGATGGACGTCAGGCAGGAACGCCTTTTGCACCTGGTGCTAACCCAATGAATGGTCGCGATAAGAAAGGCGCGGTTGCTGCACTTGCATCTGTCGCAAAACTACCCTTTCAGCACGCTAAGGATGGTATATCATATACATTTGCTATCTCTCCTGGAACACTTGGAAAGGAAACTGATATAAGAGTGAATAACCTTACTGGTTTATTAGATGGTTATTTCACTCCCGACGGTGGACAACACTTAAATGTAAACGTATTCGACTCGGAGCTTTTGATAGACGCGATGAATCACCCTGAGAGATATCCACAGCTCACAATCAGAGTTTCGGGATACGCGGTTAACTTTGTTAAGTTGACTAAAGAGCAGCAACTAGATGTTATTTCAAGAACAATTAACAAGACGCTGTGATAAAAGGTAGGATCCACTCTTTAGAAAGTTTTGGTACTGTTGACGGACCGGGCATTCGCTTTGTTATTTTTATGCAAGGCTGCCCACTTCGTTGCCTCTACTGTCACAACCCCGATACTTGGGATGTGAATGTTGAGCCAGCTTATTTGATGACTGCTCAAGAGCTTTTAGAAGAGGTGTTAAAATACAAAAGATTCATCTTAAACGGAGGTGTAACTGTAACAGGTGGAGAACCCCTGTTGCAGTCCGCTTTTCTTAAAGAGTTTTTTAAGCTATGCCGTGAAGAGGGTATCCATACTGCACTTGATACATCAGGGTCAATTACCAGCACTTCTGCATTTGAAATGCTTGAGTATGTTGATTTGGTATTGCTTGATATTAAAGCAATAGAACCCGAGCTTCATAAACATCTTACAAAAGCAAAAATTGATAAACCGCTTGCCTTTTTAAATCATTTGCAAGAGATTGGTAAGGATACATGGATAAGACATGTTGTTGTGCCAGATCTTACCGATGATAAAGAGCAGCTTGAGAAATTGGCCCATTATCTTACACAGTTTAGTATAATAAAGAAGGTTGAATTGCTTCCATATCATATAATGGGAGTTTCAAAATATGAGGAGATGGGAATGGAATATGCACTTAAGGATACCAAAGCTCTTTCTTCTGAGCAGCTTGCAGTAGCCGAGGGTATTTTCTCTGACAAAGGGTTGCCATTAAAAATTTAACTTATAACTCTAAATTTTAAAATTTAAAACTCTAAGATTTATAATTTAAAACTCTAAAAACTAAGAATAGGTTAGCTTAACTTAACGCTTTTACTACTTCACTAATTCAAAAGTATAGCCCTGCTCAATTAGCCACTCAATGGCTTTGGGCAGGGCATATTTCATATTAACCTCAGCCTTAAGTGAGTCGTGAAATACAATAATTGACCCATCGCGGGTATATCTTTTTACATTCTCAAGCACCTGCTGAGGATTCATATATCTGCTATAGTCGCGGGTTACAACGTCCCACATAATAATTTTATAACCTTTCTTTTTTAATAGTGCAGGTTGCGGAAATATCATATGACCATGTGGAGGTCTGAAAAGATTTGAGTGAATCAACTCCTTCGCCTGATGCGTATTATTTAGAAATGTCAACGGCTTGTTTTGCCAGCCCTGAAGATGATGAAATGTGTGATTGCCAACGGCATGCCCCCGATTAAGTAAATCTTCATAAATATGGCCATATTTACGAACATTATCTCCTACACAAAAGAAAGTAGCTTTTATGCTATATTTATCAAGTACATCAAGCACCCATGGTGTAACCTCAGGTATTGGTCCATCATCAAAAGTGAGATAGACCGTCTTTTTGTTTGGCACAGGTATGCGCCAAATAGCATTTGGAAATAATGCCCTATATAGTATGGGTGGTTGTTCAATTAGCATGCTCGGTTGTTCAATGCTTTTTTAAATGAGAGCTAGATCGCATAGTATCACTACAGTACACTGCCTTTCTCTTAACTATTTTGTGAATTTATAATTAATTATTATTGAGATGATACACCATATTGTTCCAATAGTCTTGGATTAAACTGTTTCATTATACCCATAGCTTCCTGCATAATATCATATTCATTAGACTTTAATACAGTGTCATGTTCTGGAGCGGTGTAATATCCTCTAACGGAGCTGTCTGTGACATCCTTCAATATAGTGTCTCCAACATATGGAACTCCAATCATATAAAACGATTGTGCGAGTTGCAACAGTTCATCAGTCATCACTAAGTAATTATCAAAATCATACATTTGATATATGCTTTTGATAAGTAGTAGCGGGCTCACATTATTATAAATGATATCCGACAATGAGTTAGCTATATCTTGCGGTTTTAATCTCTTAAACCAGTTCATATTTGCATTTACTCTATTGTGGATAGTTGAAACCAGTTCCTTACCCTTTTCAGTCTCACCAGTTTGAAAATAAGACCTTGCGTAAATCAGCCCGTCAGTTCCATATGGTACAACAGAATCGGATATCATTGAGGTAACCTTATCCAGTGCCGTATTGGCTCTTTCTAAATCACCGGCATCAATGAGAGCTTCAATAAGTTGTGTAAAGTATAACCTATATGTGGATAGCATGCGTCTGCTGGTTTCATCCATATATATGTTAGGATTATTCTCCAGTCCACCCCATCTAAATTTATTAACCATTGTTTCGTAGGCCACATCTAAGTTTACTCCGTTATTGAGAGGGCTTCCCGGCACTACCTGATATGTGAGTCCGTTTAGTGAGAAGTTGGTATCCTGTAAGTTCATATATAATGAAGGAGTGATTGTTGTTGCAAAATGAATTGGACGCTCCCAATTGTCATCATTTAAATTTGATAGCAACTCCAGCATCATAATTTCTTGTCGGTAAACAGCCTGTTTGCCATCAAGTCTTATAAGCATTTTATCAGTTGGTTCAGCTCCCAATGCCTCCCAATTAACTTTGTCGATATTAACATCCAGAGAAAGCAAACTACCGGGTATAACCTGAGTTGTACCAGTAGAGAACGGATTTTGAGGTTGAGCATTTTCTCCGGTACGCAAATTTTCCATTGTCTGTTTCAATGAAATAGTATCCCTGAAAGCGCTTCTATCGTAATAGTTACCATAAGAAACTGGCAATATCTCGCTTTGTTGTAAAGCTTTTTCAATCTCTTGTTTGGTAATTACAAATGCTGCAGCACCGGCATCGCTAGAATATCTTTCCCTGCTCCATTTAATTGGAAGTGGTTCCGACTCATATGCTGGGCGCAATAACTGATCAAGATACCATTCAGTTTGCAAGAAGCTAAGATTTGTAACCCTCACATCGGTGCGGTAACCTTCAGTCTCCTGCACATACCAAAGAGGATAAGTATCATTGTCGCCATTTGTAAAAAGTATACCATTCTCTCCAACACTACTTAGGTAGTTCATACCCGTGTCACGCGCAAGAGTTCTACCAGAGCGATCATGATCATCCCAGTTTTGAGAAGCCATTTGCACAGGTACTATCAGGCATGCCACAGCAGCTATGGCCGAGGCCACCTTATTGTTTTGGATATATTGTTTTAAGAAAAGACTTATTCCCGCTACTCCCATTCCCACCCATATAGAGAAAGCATAGAAAGAACCTGCATATGCATAGTCCCTCTCTCGTGGCTCCATAAAGGTTTGGTTGAGATATAGAATAATTGCCAGCCCTGTCATGAAGAATAGCATAAACACAACAACAAAGCTCTTCTTACCCCTTTCTTCAAGTCGAAGTTGATAAAGAATTCCAATTATACCTAGTATAAGTGGAAGCATAAAATATTTATTACGCCCTTTATTATCAATAATATCCGGGGCAATATCTTTTTGCGGTCCAAGACCCAGCACATACTCATCAATAAATGAGATGCCGGTAATCCAATTACCCTTTGTCATTCCGCCATCTCCCTGCATGTCGTTCTGACGACCCGAGAAGTTCCACAGAAAGTAACGCCAATACATATAATTGAACTGGTAGCCAAACATATATTTCATGTTTTGCCATAGGGTAGGTTTGCTGTTTGGATCTGTTACACCACCCCAGCGTTCATATCCAATAATATGATTTCTGAAAGATGGATTGTTAGGATTTGAATGCATCCTTGGTAGGAGCATAGTATTGGAATATTTATATCTGGGTGAAGTTGTCTTTTCATATCTATCTTTCTGTTCAGGTGATGTTTTCAAAATCCTTTTATAGGCTACCCTTTCACCATCACTTATGGCCGTACCATTCGCATTTCTTTCTATTTGCGACGCATAAGTTGTTCCGTGAATAAGCGGAGTTTCACCATACTGTTCGCGGTTGAGGTAGCTACCCAATGAGAAGATATCAATTGGAGAGTTTAAATCGAGAGGAGGGTTTGCTGAAGATCTAATAGGGATAATTGCGTAAGCAGAGAAGCCAATAAGAATTACCATTAAGCATGATATAGAAAGATTTATAAACCTCATACTTATCCTCTTGCTCCTGAACACGAAATATGCACCAATGGCAAATAAGATAACCCAGAGCCAAGGGCTTCCCCCTATAAAGAGTACACCTGTTAGGGCAAGTGTAACAAAGAGCGCTGCTTTTGCTCTACTAGGCTTACCTTTAGCAGATATTGTTTCGAATAAACCCCATGCAATGGTAGCTACTAATATAAATAGATAGAAGAAGAGTCCTGAATTAAACGAAAGTCCAAAACTATTTACAAAAAGAAGTTCAAACCATCCACCCATTTTTGTAAATCCTGGTATGACACCCCACATAAGTATAATGATTAAACCAAAAGATATCAATAGTGATTTAATTGCTCCCTTCCATGTTGCATTTTCATTATTTTTGAAATAATAGACAAGCACAATTGCAGGAATGCACAGGAGGTTAAGTAAGTGAACTCCAATGGAGAGACCCATTACGTAGGCAATTAATACCAGCCATTTATCGGAGTGAACTTTATGTGCATTATCTTCCCATTTAAGTATGAGCCAAAAAACCAATGCAGTAAGCATCGATGAAAATGCATAAACCTCACCCTCAACTGCAGAAAACCAGAATGTATCAGAAAAAGTATATACTAAGGCGCCAACAGCACCACTTGCAATAATTACAATTGTTTTTGCTAAAGAAGGAGTATTACTTTTATCTGTAATAATTAATTTACTTGTAAGATGTGTAATTGTCCAGAACAGAAATAGAATTGTTAATGCACTCATAAGTGCAGACATTATGTTTACCATCATTGCTACCTGAGAAGTATCTCCGGCAAACTGAGTAAAGAAATTGCCAACCAACATGAAAAAAGGTGCACCGGGTGGATGTCCAACTTCTAGTTTATATGCTGAAGTTATAAATTCGCCACAGTCCCAAAAACTTGCTGTGGATTCAATAGTTAGTAAATAAACCATAGCTGAAATTGTAAATACAATCCAACCTGAGATGTTATTGATTAGCTTATGTTTAGACATCATTTTTATTAATTTTAATTCATGGCATATGCCTGAATCATACCGATTTAGTCTTAAATGTGCGGCAAAGATAAAGAAAACAGCTGAAATTCCATCAAATAAGAGTCATTTTTCATATCTGCCCAGTTCCTCACTCAGAGTTCCCTTATAGTTCCCTTATGTTTACCTTATGGTCTCTTTATATTAATATAAGGATGATATAACTAAAGTATATAGATGATAAGAGGTTAATGCAGACTATGTGCGGACTGTTTATACCTCATAAATTGTCTAAAACGTAAATGTGTTGTGTTAATTTGGATTTAAATGAAATGTAAGGATCATAAAATGAGCATTATATGCTCTATAACATAAAATCAGCTAAGTAGCAGAAACACTGTTTGTTATGGCAAAATGATATCATTTTTTAATAAACTTCAACAAAAATATGATGTAGATAATTTGGAGTTCAAGTAATAAAAAGTTTACTTTGAAACTGATTAAGGAAAAAAATCTGTAATCTTAAAAAAGTCATTAAGTACAATATTCTAATTGATGCAGGTAACATTAGCAATTCTAAAACCATCAGCTGTTCAGCGTGGAATACTAGGAGAAGTTATTTCTAGGTTTGAGAAGAAAGGCCTCCAAATTGTTGGGATGAAAATGTTGAATCTTACAGAAAATCAGCTTCATGTACATTACTCCCATTTAGTAGACAAGCCATATTTTGGTCGAATTAAAGACTCGATGCAGGCTAGTCCAGTAATTGTTATGGCACTAAAGGGGGTTGATGCAGTTAATGTTGTAAGAAAAATTACCGGGGTAACAAACGGTAGAGAAGCGACACCAGGCACTATAAGAGGCGATTTTAGTATAAGTGTTCAAGAGAATATAGTGCACACATCAGATTCGAGTGAGACAGCTGAGATAGAGCTGAAGCGATTTTTTGAAACAGACGAAATCTTTAATTATTCGCAATTAAACATCAAAAGCATTTATGCAGGCGATGAATATTAATTGTAATAACAAACACTAATGTATTTTGATATAAATCAGAAAGGTATCAATGGAGATAAGTAATTTAATTGCAGGAGCAAGAGTTTTAATACCAGCGACACTTATGTTTGTCACTTTAAACTCTTTTTCTCAACAAGTACAGGAGACTCCGGAAAATAAACGAGCTGAGGTTCTTTATAAGCAAGTACACAGCTCGATTTTGAGTGAACAATCTGGAAACCTTTTTGCAGATGGTCTGAAGCTAAAGCTCGACCTGTCTGTTTTAGAGGAGGCGGAAGCGGAAAGAGAGTTCTTTAATCCTGATGACATACCCGCAGATGATGTCTACGGAGGAATGTGGGAAAACAGATATGTAAACATGTACGGAAGCCTTAAGAGCGCTCCCGATTCATTTATAGTAGATCTTGATAACTTTACAATGCCTGTAGATGGCAGAATGACATCTAACTTCGGAAGAAGAGGAAGTCGTCGTTATCATTATGGAATTGATATTAAAGCTCAAACTGGCGACACTATTTATGCAGCATTTGATGGTAAGGTAAGGGTTAAGCGCTATGAGGGTAACGGGTATGGATATTATTTGGTTGTAAGACATTTGAACGGACTGGAAACAGTTTATGGGCATCTCTCTAAGTTTTTGGTTGAAGAGAATGATTTTGTGGAGTCAGGCAAACCAATAGGACTGGCTGGTAATACTGGTCGCTCATTTGGCTCTCATCTTCATTTTGAAACCCGGTTTTTGGGTAAGCCCATAAATCCTAACTTTATTATAGATTTTCCAAGTAAAACCGTTCACCAAGAAGAGTATTTAGTTACTAACTCGAGCTATAGGAAAACAAATAACAGCAGTAGAGCAATAGTAGCATCCAGTTCTCCCGATAAGTCAAGTGCTTCAGTAAGAGTAAGTAATACAGAATCAACAAATAAATTTGTGTCGGGTGAAGTTAAATATCACAGGATACAAAAAGGCGATACGCTGGGTGCAATCTCTAAGAAGTATGGCAAAAGTGTAAACACTCTGTGTAATTTAAACAATATAAATTCTCGATCAGTTTTGAGAGTGGGTAAAAGCATTCGTGTTTCATAATAATTTGAAACTACTACAATAACTTAAAAAGGGTACAAGATAGCAAGCTTGTACCTTTTTTTGTTTATCTTTGTTAGGTTGTTTTACGTTAAAAACAGGATATATATACCAAATGGACATTACCGAGAAGCAATTTGAAGAAGTAACGGCTATTTGCAGAAAAGTTTTTGCAGATAAGCTACAAGACTATGGCGCATCGTGGCGCATACTCCGTCCTACATCAGTAACAGATCAGATCTTTATTAAAGCTAAACGTATACGTACGCTAGAAACAAAAAAAGAGAGAATGGTTGATGAAGGTATTTTTTCTGAATTTATCGGTATAGTAAACTATGGTTTAATTGGGCTGATGCAGCTCGAGTTAGGCTATGCCGACTTGGTAGATGTTAACGTTGAGAAAGCGATTGAGATGTACGATAAATATTTGTATATGACTATTGAACTTATGAATGCCAAAAATCACGATTACGATGAGGCATGGAGAAGCATGAGAATTAGTTCATATACCGACCTGATACTTACAAAAATATATCGTACTAAAGAGATTGAGGAAAATGAAGGTATAACAATTGCATCTGAGGGAATAGATGCAAACTACATGGATATGATAAATTATGCACTTTTTGGATTAATCAAACTGCATTTCTCGGAAGCTAATTAAATGAAACAAAAATTTAAGATAGAGAATATCCTTGTTGACCTCTCACGTGTAATTGTGGGAGTAACATTTCTTTTCTCTGGCTTTGTAAAAGCTATTGATCCATTAGGTTTTACATATAAGATTCAAGATTATTTGGTTAACATGAATCTTGTAGACCTGTACCAGTTTGCACTTCCTATGGCTATTTTTCTTGTTGTAGCAGAATTTGTGCTGGGTGCATTGCTTCTGTTAGGGTTATACAGAAAGCCTGTAACAATACTTATTGCGATAATGATGCTTTTCTTTACCCCATTTACTTTTTGGGTTGCATTAACAAATCCGGTGGAAGATTGTGGTTGTTTTGGTGATGCATTGGTTATAAGTAACTGGCAAACATTTTATAAAAACCTTATTATTGTTGCAGGTGCTATACTCTTGGTTGTTAAATGGGAACTCATAAAACCAGTGTTTTCTAAACGAATAGCTCCTTTTGCATCATTATTTGTGGTTTTATTTGGACTATTATTCGCACTCCACAATGTTTATAATCTGCCTGTAATCGATTTCAGACCATACAAGAAAGGGGCAAATATACCAGAGCAAATGTATATAGATCCTGAGAAAGCAGACGTTATGGAGACTGTATTTATATATAGCAAAGATGGTGTTGAAAAGGTCTTTACTGAAGACAACTACCCATGGAATGATTCAACCTGGACATTTATTGATATGGAGACCAGGCTGGTACAAGAGGGTGAAAAGCCGGCCATTGAAGATTTTGCCCTTGGATCAATATATTTTAATGAAAATGATGGTTCGTGGAATGTAGGAGGTGATATAACAGATTTTGTGCTTTCTGATACTAGTTACACTTTTTTGATGGTTTCATATTCTCTTGATGAGATGAATGTGAGGCATCTGGATAAATTTAAAAAAGTGAATAGATTTGCTATGGATAATGGATATCCATTTTATTTGCTCACTGCTTCATCTGAGTCTACTGTAGGTGAATGGGAAGGAATTCATGAAACCGGGTTTCAGTTTAGTCATGCAGATGAGAGAGCTCTTAAAACAATGACCAGGTCTAACCCCGGACTTATTTTAATAAAAGAAGGTAACGTTATTAATAAATGGGATGATAGCAAGGTGCCGGAACCAACTTCTGAAATTTTGCTAATAAAGAATCCTAAAAGAGATAAAGTGGTGAAACTATTCCTTATTGCACTTCTCTTTTTTGTACCTTTGTTATTGTTGAAAAAGATTGATAGGTAAATTTTAGAATTAATAAATATATAATATGAGAAAGAATATTGTAGCAGGAAACTGGAAAATGAATAAAAACCTGCAGGAAGGTGTTGAACTTGCAAAAGAATTGAATGAAGCGTTAAAAGGCAAAACAATTAATTGCGATGTAGTAATTGGAACTCCATTTATTCATCTTGCAGCTGTTGCAAATAATGTAGACAGTAATCTAGTTGGTGTTGCTGCTCAGAACTGTGCTAATAAAGCTTCGGGTGCTTACACAGGAGAAGTTTCTGCCGAAATGGTAGCCTCAACAGGGGCTAAATATGTTATTTTAGGACATAGCGAGCGCAGAGCTTATTACCACGAAACAGCGGAAATTTTGAAAGAAAAAGTTGGATTAGCTCTTGCAAACGGATTAACTCCAATTTTTTGTATTGGTGAAGTATTGGAAGAAAGAGAATCTGAAAAACACTTTGATGTTGTAAAATCACAAATTGTAGACTCTCTGTTTGAACTTTCGGCAGAAGATTTTGGAAAGATAGTACTGGCATACGAACCTGTTTGGGCAATTGGTACTGGTAAAACTGCTTCATCTGATCAGGCGCAAGAAATGCATGCTTTTATTCGTAAAACACTTGTTGAAAAATATGGTAATGAGGTTGCCGATAATACTTCTATACTATATGGCGGTAGTGCAAATGCAGATAATGCAATAGAATTATTCTCAAATCCGGATGTTGATGGAGGACTAATTGGAGGTGCTTCACTTAGTGTAGACAAATTTATGCCGGTTATTGAGGCATTCTAATTTTATATCATTCTACCACAGAATCTTGATGAATCTGTGGTAGAATTTATTATTCTCACAAAGTAATTTATTGTATGAGAAATTATCACAGCAAAGTAATATATCTAATTCTATTTTTATCCCTCACTTTTGGGACAAATGCGCAGACTTCAAGACAGAAGAATGAGATTCTGAAAGAGCTCAATTCTAACGACCCCGGTAAGGGTAATGTAACCGTTTACGAAGATGAGAGCATCAAGCAAATACTTGGTCGCCCAATGGGTCCTCCAAGAACAATATATAGCGATGCAGAAGGTTCTGTTCAGTATTACAAGATGAGAGGTTTTAAGATACAAGCATTCTCGGGTAACGACCAGAGGACATCGAGAGATGAAGCCAACAGAAAGCAATCACTTATTACCAATCAGTATCCTGATCATGAAACTGTTGTTCTTTTTGAAACTCCTTTTTGGCGCTTAAGGGTGGGAAATTTTCGGAGCAGAGCTGAAGCAGAAGCTGCGTTGCAACAACTAAGACAAAGCTTTCCTTCTTTTGGCAAGGAGATGTATATTGTTGTTGATGAGGTGAAGATTCCTGTTAACTAAACAGACTATTATAAAAATGTCATCTGAAGAATTAGAAAAAAACAGATCTCTTATATCAGATCATATGAGAGAAATCCTCTCGTTACTTGGAGAGGATGATCAACGCGAAGGATTAATTAAAACTCCCGATCGCGTTTCAAAAGCTATGCAGTTTCTAACTAAAGGTTATCGTCAGGATCCTGCAGAGATGCTTCGTTCTGCTTTGTTTAAAGAGAATTATCGTCAAATGGTAATTGTAAAAGATATAGATTTTTTCTCGATGTGCGAACATCATCTATTACCCTTTTTTGGTAAAGCCCATGTGGCATATATTCCGGATGGATATGTAACCGGATTGAGTAAGATTGCACGTGTTGTAGATGTTTTTGCAAGAAGATTGCAAGTTCAGGAACGACTTACCACTCAAATTAAAGATTGTATCCAAAATACTCTCAATCCTATGGGGGTGATGGTAGTTATTGAAGCACAGCATATGTGTATGCAGATGAGAGGTGTAGAGAAGCAAAACTCTACAACTACAACATCAGACTTTACAGGTATTTTTAAAGAACAAAGAACTCGAGAGGAGTTTATTAATCTTATTAAGAAATAAAAAAAGAGAGCTAACTCTTTTTAGCTCTCTTACGATCGTTTTCTTCCAGAAGAATCTTTCTGATTCGCATATGTTTAGGTGTTACTTCAACATACTCATCGTTCTTTATGTATTCTAATGCTTCTTCAAGACTAAATATAATTGGTGGTGCTAGCTGAGCCTTATCATCGGTTCCCGATGCACGCACGTTTGATAGTTTCTTTGGCTTGGTAACATTAACAACCAGATCTCCTTCTTTATTACTTTCGCCTACCACTTGACCTGAGTATACATCAGTTTGAGGATGTATAAAAAAATGTCCTCTGTCTTGTAGTTTGTCTAATGAATATGCGAAAGCATTTCCGGATTCTCCGGCAATAATTGAACCATTTTGACGTTTTTCGATTTCACCTTTCCATGCTTGGAACTCAAGAAATCTGTGTGCCATAATTGCCTCACCAGCAGAAAGAGTAAGAACAATATTGTTTAATCCAATAATTCCACGTGAAGGTATAATAAACTCAATATGCATTCTGTCTCCTTTGCTCTCCATGGAGATCATTTCACCTTTTCTACGGGTAACGATATCTATAATTTTACTTGCAGATTCTTCAGGTAGATTAACTGTAAGCTGCTCTATAGGTTCATGTTTTTCACCATTAACATCTTTGATGATTACCTGAGGCTGACCTACCTGAAGTTCGTAACCTTCACGACGCATTGTTTCAATTAGTACAGAAATATGAAGTACACCACGACCATACACGATCCATGAATCCGAACTATCGGTTTCAACTACACGAAGTGCAAGGTTTTTATCGAGTTCGAGCATTAAACGCTCATAAATATGACGTGATGTAACAAATTTGCCATCTTGACCAAAAAATGGAGAGTTGTTGATAGTAAACAGCATAGACATAGTAGGCTCATCTATGGCAATGGGATCTAAAGGTTCTGGTTTCTCTATATCTGTGATAGTATCGCCAATTTCAAATCCTTCAATTCCAACTAAAGCACATATGTCTCCAGATAAAACTTCTTCTGTTTTTAAACGACCTAATCCTTCAAAAACATTAAGTTCTTTTATACGAATTTTCTTTATTGATCCGTCTCTTTTGCAAAGAGAATAATCTTTGCCGTTTTGTATTTTTCCTCTGTGAACACGACCCACTGCAATACGACCCACATAGTTTGAGTAATCGAGAGATGTGATTAACATTTGAGGAGTACCTTCCAGCATTTCTGGTGCAGGTATATATTCTGTGATAGCATCCAGTAGAGGGATAATATTATCTGTTTGGTTTTTCCAATCATCAGACATCCAGCCTTGTTTTGCGGATCCGTAGATGGTTGGGAAATTGAGTTGTTCTTCTGTTGCCTCGAGGCTAAACATTAGGTCGAATACCTCTTCTTGAACCTCTTCGGGTCGGCAGTTTGGTTTATCAACCTTATTAATTACCAATATAGGTTTTAACCCAATCTCCAAAGCTTTTTGTAGCACAAACCTTGTTTGAGGCATAGGACCTTCAAAGGCATCTACAACTAAAAGGCAGCCATCGGCCATATTAAGAACACGCTCTACTTCACCGCCAAAATCGGCGTGTCCAGGGGTGTCAATAATATTAATTTTTGTATCTCCATATTTAATAGATACATTTTTGGATAGGATAGTAATACCGCGCTCGCGCTCCAGGTCGTTATTATCGAGTATAAGTTCACCCGATTGCTGGTTATCTCTAAAGAGGTGACCGGCAAGTAACATTTTATCTACAAGTGTGGTTTTACCATGATCGACGTGAGCAATTATGGCTATATTACGGATATTCTGCATGAAACAATCTTTTTATTAGGGTGCAAAGATACGTTTTTCCCGCAAGAATATTGTATATCATAGTAATTATCTAAAATAATTTATAAAAATAATTCTTGAAGTAGTATTTTGCAGTCAAGATAAGCTCGGAATGGAGATATAGTGATATAGATATAATATATCCTTGATTGTTTCGTGATAGGTAAAAACTATTGTATCTTTGTGGTGTAATAATAACAATTAAAACTTTAATATATGAAACCAATTATTAATTCAAGAATTCCAGAGTTTAGTGTTCAAGCATTTCATGAAGGTAAATTTAAAACCGTAAACGATCAGGATGTCCTAGGTAAATGGTCGGTATTTTTCTTTTATCCTGCCGATTTTACATTTGTATGTCCTACCGAATTAGTTGACATAGCAGAAAAATATGATTATTTAAAATCAATAGGCGTAGAGGTTTATTCGGTTAGTACCGATTCACACTTTACACACAAAGCATGGCATGATACCTCTGAAAGTATTAAGAAAGTGCAGTATCCAATGCTTGCCGATCATACAGGAACATTAAGTCGCGCATTTGGAGTACTAAACGAAGAGGATTATATGGCATATAGAGGAACCTTTGTTGCAAACCCAGAAGGTATAGTAAAAATTGTTGAAGTTAATGACGGACCCATTGGCCGTAACGCAACCGAATTAGTTAGAAAAATAGAAGCAGCTCAGTTTGTAGCACAACACGATGATGAAGTTTGTCCGGCTAACTGGGAAAAAGGAAAAGAAACTCTTAAGCCTAGCATAGACCTTGTAGGTTTAATCTAATAATATCCCTAAAAATATTCCCTCTGTTCAAGCGCTTTGGTTAGCCAATAAATTTGTTCAGAGGGTTTTTTAATTTTCTTTTTTAGGAGGTTCAAATTAATTGGCACAATTATTTTAAATAAACAACAAACACATGCTTGATAAAACATTAAAAGACCAGGTTACAGCAGTTTTTTCCGGTCTTGAATCAGAATATATTTTTGAAGTAAATGCTTCTAAAGATCATGAAAGCTACAACGAGCTAGTGGAAATGCTGGAAGACGTTGTTTCATGTTCTTCAAAACTCACACTTAGATTGAATGACGGAGATTCAATTGCTTTTTCTTTACTTAAAAATGGAGAGCCTACAGGAATTACTTTTCGTGGCATACCTAATGGTCACGAATTTACATCGCTATTATTGGCAGTTTTAAATAGTGATGGGAAAGGTAAAAATCAACCAGATGAGTTTATAAAAAGCAGAATTAAGTCGTTAAAAGGTGACATTAAACTAACTACTTACGTATCTCTTACGTGTACCAACTGCCCTGAAGTTGTACAGTCTCTTAATCTTATAGCAATATTAAATCCAAATATTTCACATGAAATGGTGGATGGTTCAATATATCCAGAAGAGGCAAAATCATTGAGAATTCAGGCAGTACCTGCAGTTTATGCAGATGGTGAATTAATTCACGTGGGTAGAGGTGAACTAGGGGCTCTATTGACCAAGTTAGAGGAGAAGTATGGAACTGAGGGATTAGTACAAGAAAATGAGCCAAAGTTATATGATATGATAGTTATAGGTGGTGGTCCTGCCGGTGCTTCGGCTGCCATTTATTCTGCGCGTAAAGGGATGAGTGTGGCTGTTATAGCAGAAAATGTAGGTGGCCAGGTGAAAGAGACACAGGGAATTGAAAATTTAATCTCGGTGCCCACAACTACAGGTGAAGAATTAACCAGAAACCTTAGAAAACATCTTGAAGATTATCCTATATCAATTCTTGAGCACAGGATTGTTGAAAAAGTAGAACTAGATGGCTTAGACAAAATTGTATATGCTAAAGGTGGAGAGAAATTTGTAACCCGTTCTTTGGTTATAGCCACAGGTGCTAACTGGAAAAAACTGAACGTGCCTGGTGAATCTGATCATATCGGAAAGGGAGTTGCATTTTGTGTTCATTGTGATGGTCCATTTTATAAGGGCAAGCATGTAGCAGTAATTGGTGGTGGTAATTCTGGTATTGAAGCAGCAATAGATCTGGCCGGTATTTGTTCTAAGGTGACTGTAGTTGAGTTTCTGGATGAGTTGAAGGCAGACAGGGTGCTGCAGGAAAAATTAGCTACTCATAATAATGTGGAGGTTGTTTTGAGTTCTCAGACCACTGAAGTAATTGGCAATGGAGAAAAAGTTACAGCTTTGAAATTGAAAAATAGAAAAACTGAAGAGGAGAAGGTTGTTGATGTGAATGGTGTTTTCATTCAAATTGGACTTGCTCCTAACAGTTATTTATTTAAAGATCTGGTAAATGTTACTAAATATGGTGAGATAGAGATAGATAATCACGCTAGAACAAATGTACCTGGTATTTATGCCGCCGGAGATGTTACCACAGTTCCGTTTAAACAAATTATTATTTCAATGGGAGAAGGGGCTAAGGCAGCACTTTCTGCATTTGACGATAAGATAAGAGGTGTAATCTAAAAAGATAGTAAAAAGTGTAATTAGGGGTATGCGAGAAGCAGAAATTTATGTATATTTGTAGTTCAGATACAATTATAACAAACTAAGTTCAGAGAAATAATCCACATGAGTTTACGTAAATTTCAACCCCTAAAAACTGCAATCTTTTCAGCTTGCTTTGCACTATTATATACATTTTCAGCAGTCGCTCAGAATTCATCAGTCTCATCGAGCGATAGAATTATTGAAGAACCGGATATCATGCCCATATATGTGGGTGGAACAGGTGAGATGCATCGTTTTATTGCTAATACATTGAGTTACCCTGCAGACGCTGTGGAGAGCAATGCTCAAGGATTAGTTGTTTACACTTTTGTTGTGGAGAAAGACGGTTCACTTTCGAACTTTAATATAATTCACAAAGCCGACCCATTATTAAATGAGGAGGCTTTGCGTATTTTAAAGAATATGCCAGCATGGCGTCCTGCACGACATAAAGGAGAGATTGTGAGATCGGAAACTTATGTGCCAATGTATTTCAAATTAAATAAGAATGCACAAACACAATATACCTCTAAAACATCTAGTTCTGCTACCGCAAGAGCATATGCCAAGACAGATGTGACTATCTTAGAGAATTATGAAATACTTACCATTGTGGATAAGATGCCCGAGTATGAATATGGTGAGAGTGGATTGAGTAAATTCATTGCTCATAACATTCGTTATCCTCGTGAGGCGCTTCAACAGGGTCTTGAAGGTAGAATTCTATGTTCTTTTATTGTGGGCAACGACGGTTCAATATCAAATATTGAGGTGGTAAATGGAATTTCTCAGGATCTTGATGATGAGGCTATAAGGGTGCTGGGACTAATGCCAAAGTGGAAGCCGGGTGAAAATAAGGGTGAAAAGGTGAATGTGAAATGTCTCTTGCCAATTGATTTTAAAATTGATGAAGATCCAATACCGCCATTGACAAGTGTGGAATAATTTAACTTCACGCCGATAAATTATTTCGATGTAAATTGATAGCTACGTAATCCGTTGTTTGTATTTATATAAAAATTGAAAGGCTTCTCAGTAGTATTAATTGTATCGAGTATGCTGCTTAACAAAAATGAAGCATACATAATTTGCGGGTATCCTCTTGGATCATTATTAGTTGTATGTGCAAAGTAGAGATCTACAGTTTGTGATTCCATATCACGTAATATTGCAATACTGTGTGGTACTGAGCGATATTCAATTTCAAATATCATATTAAGATAAATGCCACTTACCCAAACACTTTGAATTTTAACAGGGTGGTTTTTGTATTGGTTTGGATACCCTTCATTTTGAATTTTCCCGGTAAATATGGGAGTTGCTCTATTTATTTTTACAATATTATCATTTGACGGAACCCAATTTAGTATTACTCTCTCACCCGTATCGGAATTTAAATTGTAGCTTCCCTGGGGTGTTAGCACTTTGCCATCGTCGAGTTGGAATAAAAAATTATTGCCCTGTTTTAAGACGGTAGCAAAATCTACAAGATAATTATCTAACCGTTCAAACTCTTTATCACAGCCAATAAGTGTAAATAGAAGAAGGGTTATTAAAATTTTGCTTACATTTTGGCATACACCAATTCTTGAATTCCTCATCTTTCCAATCGCTCATTTATTCTATTTGCCTTGTTCGTAAAAGTTGGGTTATGATTCTTTTATGTTTAGATAACTTTTAACCGTGTTGCCATACATCTCTATAATTTTCATTCTCAAAAAGTCAAAATCCTTATTTGGTATATCTATTTTTGCGATTTGAGTATTTAAATATTGCTCAAACTTAGATTTATCCTCATAATTATATTTAGAATTAAAATTATTTGACCCAGTCATTAAGTCATATGCAACATAATTGATTGGGTAAAATGTGTAATTAAGATAAATTTCTTTATCTATAATATTAGCTATTGCAGGAAGTATTTCAGATTTTCCTATTTCAGATGGCAATTCTATTAATTGAGAATTAATGGGTTTACCTAAATTAAAGTTAACCCTCCCTTTAAACTCTACTATTCCAGTGTACATGTTTTCGAGATCATCGGCCTGACTTTTTTTATAATCAGAATTATCGCGTTTAAGTTGAAACTCTTTAGCTTTTAGAAAATCACATGGGTCATATTCATATGAAATAGAAAGCGGTGTAATGTTTAGTTGTTTCAACGCATCAATAGGATTTGCTCTGTTGTTTAACACCAACATCTTTAAAAGACTGATTTGTGTTTTATCATTCGAGTCTTTCGCTCTTCCTTCGCGCTGTGCAAGCCAAATAGATTGGTTCCGATTATTAATTGTGTCGTTTATATAGTTTGATAATTGTCCCGATACCTCAAGCATTTGTCTTACTGAAACGCTTCGTTTAACTATAAAACTTTTATTTATTCTTACCAGCTTCTCTATCCAGGGATAGACCAATAAATTGTCGCCTATAGCTATCTCAGTTGTATCCGAGTCATTACCAAAAAGTAGAATATTAAAGAAAGCAGCATCCAGCACAATATCACGATGGTTGGAAATGAAAAGTCGCGCTTTACTTTTATCAATATACTCCCAATTGCTACCGTTCATTTCAGTAGTTGTCTTTTCTATAAGACGTTTCATTATGGGATATACTACATTTTTTTGGAAATCATATTTAGTTTTACATTGCATTAAAAGAGCTGAGAACTGCTCCCACGTATGAGGTTTTACAATTGGTTCAACAACCTTTCTGAAATTGTTATCTGCGAGCAACTGTGTAATAACTTCGTGCACTTCACTATCGAGATATGGTCTGATGTCGCTGAAAATATCGTTATTAGTACTCATAAAGGTTTGGATTTAATTTGGAGTATTCGGTCTCAATAATATCTGTTAATACGTCTGTCATGTTTAAACCCGCAGCTTTTACTTGTTGAGGTATAAAGCTGGTTGTTGTCATTCCGGGTGTAGTATTAACTTCTAAAAAAATAGGTTTGCCATTCATTATTATATAATCTGCTCTAACAATTCCTTTTGCACCTGTAAGTTTATAAATTCTCTTTGTATCATTTTGAATTTGAGCTGTAATATCAACATCGATACGTGCCGGTGTTATTTCTTCTACTTCCCCAAGATATTTGGCACCATAATCAAAAAACTCGTTTTTACTTACAACTTCAGTCAGTGGAAGTACGGTGAATCCATTTTTTGTTTCAAAACAACCGCAGGTAACCTCAATTCCTTTGATATAACTCTCTACAATTACCTCGGTAGAATCATTAAAAGATTCATCGATAGCGCCCCTTAACGTGGACATCTCTTTTACCTTTGTAGTTGCAAAACTCGATCCACCAACATTAGGTTTAACAAATACAGGAAGTCCCAGTCTGTTTATAATTTCATTAACGTCAATAATATCTCCAGCTCTAAGTAATATGGAGTCAGCAACACTAATACCAAAGTTTTTGAGGTAATTATTGCATGTGTATTTATTAAATGTAAGTGCCGAAGATAGCACACCGCTGTTGGAGTAGGGGAAGTTGAGCATATCAAAATATCCTTGAAGCACTCCATCTTCACCGGGAGTGCCATGAATTGTGATATAAGCTAAATCAAACTTTATTTTATTGCCTTCTATTACAAAGCTAAAATCATTTTTATCAATTGCCACTTTACTGTCTTCGTATTCTACCTCCCATGAATCACGATTTATAACAACCTTGTATACGTTGTATTTTTCCTTATCTATGAATGAGTATATTCCGGATGCACTTTTTTCTGAAACAATTTTTTCAGCAGAATAGCCTCCCCACACAATTGCTATATTCTTTTTCATTATTGATTTTCCTAATTAGTGTATTTACTGAAACTGATCTCTTGAAGCTGTATAATTTCTCCATTTTTCTATAACCTTACTCATGTCGTCGGGAATTTCACTATCGATATATATCTCTTCGGAGGTGCGTGGATGTATAAATCCTAATGATTTTGCATGCAGAGCTTGTCGGGGACAAATATCGAAGCAGTTGCTTACAAACTGATTGTATTTCGTAAAACGAGTTCCGCGAAGGATCTCATTACCTCCGTATCTTTCGTCGTTGAAAATGGTGTGACCGATATGTTTCATATGCACTCTAATTTGGTGAGTGCGACCTGTATCGAGTTTGCACTCTATTAAAGTTACATAACCAAATCGCTCTAATACTCTATAATGTGTAATAGCTGTTTTGCCTTGTTCTCCT
Source organism: Fermentimonas sp. (assembly GCA_015478775.1). GTDB lineage: Bacteria > Bacteroidota > Bacteroidia > Bacteroidales > Dysgonomonadaceae > Proteiniphilum. Next base: position 507,825 of record JADMKP010000008.1, read on the forward strand.
TCAGGAAATACTTTCATAAGCATACGATTTTTTGGGTCGCGTCCAATGTTTCCCTCAATTGTACCACTATCACTTTCGGGGTTTCCCCAAACCAGTGCGTTGTATAAACGTTTAGTCTCTTTTCTGAAAAATTGTCTTGAGAGATTAGTTTTTGCATCAGGGGTTTTTGCCACCAAAAGTAGCCCCGAAGTGTCTTTGTCTATTCTGTGAACGAGTCCCAGTCTGGGGTCTTCCAGATCCTTTATATTGTCAAAGTTAAGATAATATGCAATAGCATTTACCAAGGTACCGGTGTAGTTTCCGTGACCAGGATGAACAACCATTCCGGGTGATTTATTTATTACCATCAGGTCGTCATCCTCATATACTATATTAAGAGGAATGTTTTCTGGAATTATTTCTAATTCGCGTCTGGGCCATTTTAGAACAAGTGTAACTATGTCTAGTGGTCTTACTTTATAATTTGATTTAACAGGATTCCCGTTTACTAGAATGCAATTAGCCTCTGCAGCTTGTTGCAGCCTGTTGCGGGAAGTGCCTTCAATACGTGAAGTTAAGAATTTATCAACTCGTAATGGACCCTGTCCTTTGTCGGCCACATATCTGTAGTGCTCATACATCAGATCTGGATTGTCTGATACTTCAATGATTTCAATATCATCTTCAGACAGAAAATCTTCATTATTATTATCTTCTTCTATCACAAAGGATTATTTAGAAAAATGAATCGTCAAATTGTCCCCTATCACTAGATTGGTTAGTAGTTCCATTTTCAAGCTGATCTGGTGTGATAATTATTTCGCTATCAACTCCTAGTGAGTCAGTGAGCTGACTATTGCTAACTTTTAAATGGAGTGGAGATTCGGCAGGTATTTTTTCATCAGGAGCAAGTGGTCTGCCACGATATTCAACTGCCAAAACTAAACCTGAATATTCAGATGGCACCTCTTCTATTGAAATCTGAGTGAATCCAAGCGAATTTAATAATGCCAGAGCTTGTCTTGTTGAGTAGTCTACAAGTCCAGGAACAACTATTTGTTGTGGGTTTTTTGAATAGACAGTAACATATATTGAACGACCTTCTTTTACTTTGTTATTCGATTTTGGAGTTTGATCCAAAATTGCTCCAGGAACTGCATCGCGATTATAAATTGAGTCTACAATTTCAATATGTAGTCCTTTAGCGTTTAATATTGTGTTTGCTTCATTTATTTGTAATCCCTCCAATTTGGGTACAACTATATTCTGACCATGTCGGGTATATATATGTAGAAACACTAGTGTGAGTATAACTAGTAATCCTCCAGTGATAAAAATCATTGTGAGATTCTTTAGGATGCTATTACCAAGAATTGGCTTTTTAGCTTGTTTTTTGCTCATAATGTAGGCGTTAGTAGTTACTTGAAGTAAATAGTACAACAAAAGTAGTAAAAAAATGGGAGTAGTGGAAGCACTAATAAAAAACAGGAACACGGTATACCGAATTCCTGTTTTTTCTTCGCATCAATTATAAATGACACGAGATATTCTTTTAGTAGTGTTATTGTATCACAAATAATTAATATTCGTCGGATACAGTTAATCTTGCTCTGCCTTTTGCGCGACGTGTAGCAAGTACTTTTCTACCGTTCTTTGTTGCCATTCTTGAACGGAAACCGTGTTTGTTTTTTCTTTTTCTGTTTGACGGCTGGAATGTTCTTTTCATTTGACTATATATATAATTGTTTATTTTCTTTGGATTACCTATATTTACGGGGTGCAAAATTAGATAAAATAATTAAAAGTACCAATTATATAGAGTAGAAAAAAACATTTTCATTAATTAAATAAGAAAATACATCCCTTTGTGAAAAAAAATAAGAAATAAATTAGAAAAGTTTTGCAGTTATAAAAAAAGGCTCTATATTTGCACCCGCAATTTGAGCATTGCATCATTTTAACATAAGGGTTCACGCCTTGCATAAGGCCCATTCGTCTATCGGTTAGGACGCAAGATTTTCATTCTTGAAAGAGGAGTTCGACTCTCCTATGGGCTACTAATAAAAAAGGAAATAAAGTCAACTAAGATGGCAAATCACAAATCAGCAGTTAAAAGAATAAGACAAGCAAAAACTTTGCGTTTAACAAACAGATATGTTTCACGTACAACCAGAAATAAAGTACGCGAATTCCGCTCAATTGAAACAAAAGAGGAAGCTCAGAAAATGTATCCTGAGGTTTGTTCAATGTTGGACAAACTAGCAAAGAAGAATGTAATTCATCAAAACAAAGCTAATAATTTAAAGTCAAAACTGGCATCTCATTTAAATGCTTTGAACTGATTATAAATTTGAAAATTATAAAAATGGACCGGACAGAAATGTTCGGTCTTTTTTTTGGTTTCATCTGTTTGATTTATTGGTATTATGAAAAATGAAAACTATTATAAAAATATAAATAAAATGCATTCTGAAAAAACCTAAAAACGTTGCAAAAGAGGTGGATTTTTTGTAAATTTGCTCAGTTATAGATTCAATTTTAATAAGATATAAACAGACTAACTTTCAGATAGTTTAAATAAATTATAAAGCATGTCAGAAGAAGAGAAAATATTATCAGGTGTAGATTATTCGGCTCAAAATATTCAGGTTTTAGAAGGGCTTGAAGCCGTACGTAAGCGTCCTTCAATGTATATTGGGGATACAAGCGAAAAAGGCTTACATCACTTAGTAAATGAAGTTGTAGATAATTCAATAGACGAAGCGTTAGCTGGATACTGCGATGAAATAAATGTAATTATTAATGAGGACAACTCAGTAACTGTAACGGACAATGGTAGGGGTATTCCTACAGACTTTCACGAGAAAGAAAAGAAGTCTGCACTGGAAGTAGTGCTGACAGTGCTTCATGCAGGTGGTAAATTTGATAAAGGCACATATAAGGTTTCTGGCGGACTTCATGGGGTAGGGGTTTCAGTTGTAAACGCACTCTCTATCTATTTGAAAGCTGAGATACATCGCAAAGGTAAAGTCTTTGTACAGGAGTATTCTAAAGGAAAGCCTTACAGTGATGTCAGTATTGTAGGAGAAACAGACAAGACAGGTACTATTGTTACTTTTAAGCCTGATGATACTGTTTTTACTGTTACTGAATACAGATACGATATCCTCTCTACAAGATTGCGAGAGCTTGCTTTCTTGAATGCTGGTATTACTCTTTCTTTAACCGACAAAAGAACACTAAAAGAGGATGGCACATTTAAAACAGAACGTTATCATTCTGAAACAGGGCTGGAAGAATTTGTTAGATATATTGATAAAAATAAAGAATCAATTATTTATGATCCTATCCATATAGTTACGGAGAAGAATGGTATTCCAATTGAAATAGCGTTATCGTATAATGACACTTATAACGAAAACATCTTTTCGTACGTCAATAATATTAATACTGTTGAAGGTGGGACACATTTAACTGGATTCAGGAGAGGTCTTTCTCGAACACTTAAAAAATATGCAGAAGATTCTAAACTACTTGATAAAGTTAAGGTTGAAATAAGTGGCGACGACTTTAGAGAAGGTATTACTGCCGTTCTTTCTGTAAAAGTAGCAGAGCCTCAGTTTGAAGGTCAGACGAAAACAAAACTTGGTAATAGCGAAGTAATTGGTGCGGTTGATCAAGCAACTGGTGAGGCTCTACGAAATTACCTTGAAGAGCATCCTAAAGAGGCAAGAATTATCGTAGATAAAGTAATCCTTGCTGCTACAGCTCGTCAGGCAGCACGAAGGGCACGTGAGATGGTTCAACGCAAGTCGCCTCTCTCGGGAGCGGGGTTACCGGGAAAACTAGCCGATTGTTCAAGTAAAGATCCATTATTGAGTGAAATATTTCTAGTGGAGGGAGACTCTGCAGGTGGTACCGCTAAACAGGGTAGAGATAGAATGTTTCAAGCAATCCTGCCATTACGCGGAAAGATATTGAACGTAGAGAAGGCTATGCCTCATAAAGTATTAGAAAGCGACGAGATAAAGAATATTTATACCGCTTTAGGTGTTACTATAGGTACTGAAGAAGATTCGAAAGAATTGAATGTTAAAAAATTGAGATATCATAAGATTATATTGATGACCGACGCGGATGTCGACGGAAGTCATATAGATACATTAATCTTGACTTTCTTTTTCAGGTATATGCGTCCTCTTATAGAGAAAGGATATATTTATATTGCTACTCCTCCTTTATATTTATGTAAAAAAGGTAAAATAGAAGAGTACTGCTATGATGAGCGTCAACGAAGAGAATTTATAGAAAAATATGCTGATGGTAACGAAAAGGCTATATCCATACAGCGATATAAAGGTCTTGGAGAGATGAATGCTGAACAACTTTGGACTACTACTATGGATCCTGTCAATCGTACTCTTAAGCAAGTTACAATTGAAAATGCAGCTGATGCAGACATTATCTTTACTATGCTTATGGGCGAAGAAGTTGCTCCTAGACGCGAATTCATAGAAGAAAATGCACGATATGCGAAAATTGATGCTTAATTAAATTTATTATTATAGTAAATAATGAGGCTTCCTGACCCCTTACAATTCAACGATAATGCTATAATACTTTCTCCTTCGGGAAATATTGATGATTATCTGGTACATAACACCGCTGCAATTCTTAAGGAGTGGGGTTTAAGGCCAAAGATCAGTAAATATGCTCTTGGTAAAAGTGGACGTTTTAGTGGAACTGTGGAAGAAAGATTGCAAGATCTTCAGGAAGCTTTTGATGATCCTACAATCAAACTTATTATTTGTTCCAGAGGTGGATATGGTGCAGTTCATTTACTTGAAAAATTAGACTTCAAAGGAATAAGAAGAAATCCAAAATGGGTTATTGGATATAGTGATATTACGGCAATCCATTGTGCACTTCAGGTTCATGGAATTGCATCTTTACATGCTCCTATGGCTAAACATTTTTCGGATGAAGGTGTTAATGATTTGTCAGTAAGATATACTAAAAGTTTATTATCCGGACAATCAGTTGATTATGAAATACCAGTAGCAGAAAACTTCACTTTTAATTGTCAGGGACGTGCAATTGGAAAGCTTTTTGGAGGCAATTTATCTGTCCTCTGTGGAATTATTGGTACCCCATTCTTAAAAATACCTAATAATGGAATACTCTTTTTAGAGGAGATTGGTGAAGCCCCTTATAAGGTAGATCGAATGATATATCAACTTAAACTGGCGGGAGTATTTAAAAGGATAAATGGATTAATACTAGGCAAATTTACCGATTATGAAGAGGATGAGAAGATGTATTTCTCTTTAAAGGAGTCTATATTAAATGCAACCAAAGAATATAATATCCCCATAGGTTTTGATTTTCCTGTAGGACATGTAAAGTTAAATTTCCCGCTTATAATGGGAGAAGATGCTGAATTACTAATCCAAAAAGATAAGATATCATTTAAACAACAAGTAAATTTATAGAAAAAGATGCAAATTAATATGGAGTTATTACTACTTCTAGGGTCAATTTTATTCTTTATAAGTATGTTGGTCGGGAAAGCAGGAACAAGATATGGAGTTCCCGTACTTTTATTATTCCTGGTAGTAGGGATGGTATTTGGTTCAGATGGTTTTGGACTTAATTTTGAGAATGTGCAAGTAGCACAAGCTATAGGTTCGGTCTGTTTAATCATGATACTTTTCTCAGGAGGTTTAGATACAAAATATAATGAAATTAAACCCATTGTATGGCCTGGCGTTGTACTAGCAACAATAGGCGTTCTTTTAACTGCATTAGTAACCGGTTTATTTATTTATTGGTTATCTGGTATGCTTTTTCCATCAATGGGAATAGGACTTGTTACAGCAATGTTACTTGCATCTACTTTTTCATCAACCGACTCTGCTTCTGTATTTGGTATTTTACGTTCTAAAGGTCTGATCTTAAAGAATAATCTTCGTCCCTTACTCGAGCTTGAGAGTGGTAGTAACGACCCAATGGCTTATATGCTAACAATCATGTTTATGCAGATCATACGTTCTGGTGGTAACCCTGATTATGGTATGGTGGCAATAATGGTTGTTGTGCAACTTTTGGTTGGTGCTGTAGCAGGTTACCTGCTTGGCAAACTTGCGGTAAAGATAATTAATCGTATTAGAATGGGAAATACTTCGCTTTATCCTATTCTTCTACTTACAATGGGGATTTTTATATATTCTGCAACTTACTATCTTCAGGGTAATGGATATCTTGCTGTTTATATAGCTGGACTTGTTATCGGAAATTCAAAATTTTCCCATAAACGTTCATCAATGAATTTTATGGATGGTTTTGCATGGATGAGTCAAATCCTTCTATTTTTAACTCTAGGTTTATTAGTTAATCCAAGTGAGCTAATTTCTGTTTTTATCCCTGCTTTAATAGTCTCTGCATTTTTAATTTTCATTGGACGTCCTATAGTGGTGTTTTTCACTCTTATTCCTTTTAGAAAGATTAAAATAAAAGATAAGCTATATGTATCATGGGTAGGTTTAAGAGGTGCGGTTCCAATAATTTTTGCAATTATTCCTCTAGCTGCAGGAGATATTCCACATGCAAGATGGGTGTTTAATATGGTATTTGTGATAACAATAGTCTCTCTTCTTGTTCAAGGTACTTCACTTCCTATGATTGCCAGATGGTTAGGTCTTGCTGAAAAGCCACCAAGTTATAAGGAGTTTGAAGATTTTGATTTTGAGTTCGCAGAAGAAATTAAATCAGCAATGACCGAGATTCATATTTCAGAAGACACTCTTAATTATGGTAAAAATCTTATAGAGATGCCTCTACCGGACAAGACTTTGGTAGTTATGGTTAAGAGAGGAGCTATTTATTTCGTCCCTACTGGTTTGACCGAACTTCACGCCGGCGATAAACTACTTGTGATATCGGATGATGAAGATGCGCTTAAAGAAACTTATAAGAATATTGGTATATCGGATTACTCATACCAAAAAAATAAATAGATAAAACTAGAATGAAAAAATTGAGGCTGTTATCACTTATAGTAATTATTATTACAGGGATATTTTTTACAATGTCATGCAACTCCTGTCAATCTAAAAAGGAGATTGTTTTGACCGAATCTTATGTAATTAAATCTCCTAGCTTCAATGCAGATAGCGCTTATAAATTTGTAGAGAGACAAGTTGAATTTGGGTCACGTGTTCCAGGTACTATGGCACATAAAGAGTGTGGAGATTACTTGGTTTCAAAGCTTAATGAATTTGGAGCTTCGGTAATTCAGCAGAGAGCCAATATAACACATTACGATGGTCAGAATATTGAAATAAGAAATATTATTGGAATATATAATCCCGATGCTCATAAGAGAATTTTACTATTCGCACATTGGGATTCCAGACCTTTTTCTGACGAAGAGTCAGATCCTGCTACCCGCAATCTTCCTGTAGCTGGTGCAGATGACGGAGCTAGTGGTGTAGGAACCTTATTAGAAGTGGCAAGACAGATAAATTTACACCCCATAGATTTGGGTATCGATATAATCTTTTTTGATTTAGAAGATTGGGGTCAACCCTCGTATTCTACCGAATGGGTTCAGGGCAACTGGTGGTGTGTTGGTTCTCAATATTGGTCAGAACATCCTCATGTAGAAAATTATAAAGCAGATTTCGGTATTCTTCTAGATATGGTAGGTGGAGCTAATGCAACTTTCATGAAAGAAGGTTACTCATTGCAATATGCTTCTAATCTTGTAGACAAAATATGGAGTACTGCATTGAAAATGGGATATGGAAATTACTTTGTTCCCAACAGGGGAGGGTATATAACAGACGACCATGTGCAGGTTAACCAGAATCATAGAGCACCAAGTGCCAATATAATTAATTTGAAATCAGATACTAGTACTGGTTTCGCAGCATATTGGCATACCCAGAAAGACGATATGCGTAATATAGATAAAAATACTCTTAAAGCTGTTGGACAAACAGTATTGGAGGTAATCTACAATGAGCAAGTAGATTGAAATCCATGTATGGATAGTAAGGGTAATAAAATTTAAGTGATACAAATAATAATGCAAACAATAAACGATATACAGCAAGAAATAATTGACGAGTTCAGTATTTTTGATGATTGGATGGATAAATATTCACTCATCATTGAGTATGGAAATTCATTAACAAAATTAGATGATAAATATAAAATACGCGAGAATGTTATTGAAGGATGTCAGAGTCGTGTTTGGTTACAGACCGATTATAGGGACGGAAAATTACACTTTCAAGCTGAAAGCGATGCCATTATAGTCAAAGGTTTGCTTGCTTTAGTACTTAGAATTTTCAGCAATCGCACACCAAATGAAATCATTGATACCGATCTTAAATTTATGAAGGAAATAGGTTTAACAGATCATCTATCACCCACCCGTTCAAACGGGTTATTGTCGGTAATTAAGCAAATAAGATATTATGCAATAGCTTTCAAGGCTAAAGAAGAGAAGAATAATAATTAAAACTATAAGCTAACTACCGTTCTTGCTTAACTCTTCCGACCTGTTTCTGGCAGCATTTAAAACTTCTTCAAAATGTTTACCAATCTCATGGCTACGGAAATATTCTAATCCAGCTTGAGTAGTTCCTCCCTTACTGGTAATATTATTAATAAGCTCTTCTATGCTATAATCCTTTTGGTTCTCCATAAAATAAAGTGTAGTTCCTCTTGTAAGCTCAAGTAATAACTCATCGGGAAGAGTACCTGGTAAATTAAACTCCTTCAGTTTATTTTTAAATATTTGAATGAAAGCGAGTATAAAAGCAGGACCACTTCCAAATACAGATGTGAAAAGATCAAAAGCACTTTCTTCAAGCTTAACAACTTTACCCAATTTCCCTAATAAGTTATAAACATCCTCTCCCTTTTCATTTTCGGGATGATTGGAATAGAATGCTGTAACAGATGATTTGTAAGCCATTGCAAGATTGGGCATAATACGTATTATCAATTGATCCTTGCCTAAGTGCTTCTCAATAAAATCAATACTTCTGCCAGCAACAGGAGTCAAAATAGTTTTTCCGCTTATGTCTAATTTCTTAAGATCTTCAAGTACAGTTGATAGGTCTTGTGGTTTAACAGTTAACCATATAATGTCAGCGTTCAATACCAGTTGTTCAAGTGTAGAGCAGAACTTAATATCCACATCTTTTTTAGATCTTGCATAATAAAAAAACTCGATATCAACCTCATTCTTAAGCCCCAAATAGATTGCTTTTGCTAAATTACCAAAACCTATAAACCCATGTTTCATATTTAATTCAACCTTTATCAATTCCTATTTTTTAAACCTTGTAAACGCAATCATCCCATCCAATGCGTTAATAATGTAATTTTGACGCTGACCATTTACTATCCACATCTCCACATTATTTTTCATGCAAATTTCAGCAGCATGAATTTTTGAAGACATGCCACCTGTTCCTAAAATAGATTGTCTTTCTTCAATATAACTTTGAATGGAATTAAGATCATCTACTTCATTAATAAGTATTGCATCATCGTGAAGATGGGGGTTTTTATTAAAAATGCCATCAATATCAGAAACCAATACTAATAAATTAGCTTCTAAAATAGTTGCAACCAAAGCCGACAACTTATCATTATCTCCTAATACAATTTCTTCAAAGGAAACTGTATCATTTTCGTTTACTACAGGAATATAGTTTAATTCCCAAAGCCTGTTGATTGTATTACGTGTATTCTCAATAGCTGTGGTGTTCTCAAAGTCACGATATGTAAGTAGAATCTGAGCAATATTTAGTCCAAACGTACCAAATATTACATCATATATTTCCATTAGTTTTGTTTGTCCGATGGCAGCCAATGCCTGTTTAGAATCTACTGTTTTAATAGATCCATTAATTTCAACAAACTGTCGCGCAGTGGCAATTGCTCCAGATGATACTATTACTATATCATACTCTTTTTTCAAAAACACAATTTGTCTGGCCAAACTCTCGATAACTGCAAATGAAATTCTGTTAGTACCCGCAGTAAGGGTGGAGGTTCCTATTTTAATTATTAGTTTTTTCTTCATTAAGATGTTTACCCAAGTTGTTGTTTTATTATGCACAAGTTAAATTTCGGTATAAATATTAAAGTTGTTAATTTCGGACTTGCCCTTGGCCGTATACAAACCATTTATTAGTAACAAGCTCTTGAGCACCCAGAGGACCACGGAAGTGCAATTTTTGAGTACTTATAGCAATCTCTGCACCTACACCATACTGGCCTCCGTCTGTGAATCGTGATGAGGCATTATGATATACTGCAGCACAATCTACATGATTCATAAATGTATTTGCCTTGGTTTTACTATTGGTTACAATTACAGCTGTATGACCTCCCGAATATTTGTTTATCATTCCAATAGCTTTGTCCATTTCTTCAACAATTGTTAGATATAATTTTGGAGCAAGATATTCTTCGCATAGTGTATTTACATCATTCTCAACTTTTATTTCATTACAAATCTCCACTATTTCACGGCTTCCCCATACATCAATTCCTTTTTCTTTTAAACTAACAACTAGGTTATTGATTTTGTCTTTAATATTTCCCAATCTTTTGTTAATTAGCACTTTATCGATAGCGTTGCACACGCTTATACGTTTTTTACCGTTAATAATTAGCTTAATGGCCATATCAAAATCAGCATCATCATCAATATACAGAAAGTTATTTCCTCTGCCGCTTACAATAACCGGAACAGATGAGTTTTGAAGAACAAAATTGATAAGTGCTTCTCCTCCTCTTGGAATAATTAGGTCGATACTTCTAGTGTTTTCCTTAATTAGCTGCTGTGTCTGAGAATGAGAAAGAATAAGGTATTCCACAAATGATTGATCTTCTCCACATATATTTAAGGCTTCATGCCACAATTTTGTTAGAAGTAAATTTGTATTTGATGACTCCTTTCCCCCCTTTAGCAATATCCTATTACCTGCTTTAAACGCAGTTGCAGCAGCCTCAATAGTAACATCGGGACGCGATTCATATATAATAAGTATGGTGCCAAAAGGAACCGTTTTATTAATAACATGTAAACCATCTTCTCTGATATGATTATAAAGCACTTTGCCTTCTGGATCGGCTTGATGTGCCACCTCATTAAGAGAATTAATCATTCCATCTATCTTAGAATAATCTACTTTAAGGCGATCTTTCATTGATTTGTCCATATCTGGAAAAGCCTTAATATCTATACCGTTGGCTTCAATAATACCAGCTCGGTTTTGATGAAGTAAATCAGATAAAGTTGTTAAAACTTTGTTCTTGAGTTTTAGTTCCATATTTATGTGAAAATGAAAAATAATTGACCTCAAAGTTAACAATATATTCTTAAATCGATGTTAAAACTTATACTTTGGATATTTTAGTCACCCTGAAGTTTCTGATTTTATCATTTACATATTATTATTTTTCATTCCAATTTTATTTGAATGATGATTTTTTAATAGATATTAGATTCAATTTAAGGATCAAAATTTTAAATATATTTTAATCTAATTGTTTTATTAAAATTCTAAAAGCACATCATTTCAACTAGATGATGAATATTGCAGAAATGCAAATAAACATTTAAATGAGAAATGATGGTTTTGTGCTCAAAGCTTGTTGGATCACTTGATGATTATGAGGCAATGTTTGACATACTTCAATTAAACTCTATTAAATATTTGAAGTCCAAATCAAGATGAGAAACAAAGAGTTAAATAATCAGTCTTTTAAAGCGCTTTTCCGAAATCTTATTCCTTATGTAAAACCATACAAAGGAATGATTGGCAGTACACTTTTTCTTACCTTGATAGGTTCATTTGCTGCTCAGGTAAATCCTTTATTGGTAAATGAAACAGTAACTCGTGTAGAAGAATTACTGAAACAGCCCGATCCATTTGAAAATGGTATGCAGTTATTGCTTATCATAACATTAATTATGCTTGCAAACGAGCTCTTAAATATAGGAATTCAGTTTGGTCAAAAGTATTTCGGAGAGAAGATTCGAATCAAAGTAGGAAGTGACCTGTCTCAAGCCGCAGTAGAGAGGCTTTTACAATATAAAATGTCTTTTTATGCAGAACCAAATAATAAAACAGGATTGCTCCAAACGCGTATCAATAGAGGTATAGAAAGTCTAATACGATTAGTTCAGAACTTCTTTCTGGATATATTACCTCTGTTTTCTACCGCAATTATTGCATTAGTAATAATGTATAATGCCAACCTATATGTAGGATTATTGGCAACAATTATTGTGCCTGCTTATTTCTTTGTGAGTCAAAAACAGGCAAGGCGCTTAAAAGGTTGGAGAACAGATCTAAGAGATCAGCGCGAAAGAAAGAATCACGGACTCATTAATATCATTGATTCTATAACTGTAATAAAAAGTTTTGTAAAGGAGAAACATGAAGGAGATAAGCAATATGAGGTACAAATGGAGATGCTCAATAATCAGCTTCAGACTAGAAAAACAAGTTATGTATACGAAAGCCTCAAAAGTTTTATTCAGCAGATTGGTATCGTTCTAATAATAATTCTTACTGTTTTTCTAGTTCTTAATGGTCAGATGGGTATAGGCGCCATAATGATGCATATTATGCTATTCAGAAATGTATCTGCACCCATTGGGCAGTTGCATAGAATTTACGACCAGATTAGTGATGCACTTATTTATGCTGATGGATTTTTTGAAGTATTAGACAACGAAGATGCTATAGAGATTGGTGGAAATCTCAAAGCCGAAAAAGTAAATGGTGCTTTCGAGATAAAAGATCTCAATTTTACGTATCCAAACGGAAAACAGGCTTTAAATAATATCAATCTAGAAATAAGAAATGGCAAGACTACAGCAATTGTGGGTCTAAGTGGAGCAGGGAAAAGTACACTTATCAATCTGCTCTCAAAATTTTATAAACCCGATAATGGAATAATTTATCTTGATGGTATAAATCTTGAGGAATACGAAAATGGTTCTTTGCGAAATAATATTGGACTAGTATTACAGAATAATCATATTTTCGATGGTACAATATTTGATAATATTAGCTATGGTAAAAGCAATGCTACATTTGAGGCGGTAGTTGCAGCTTCCAAAAAAGCATATCTTCATGATCAGGTATTGTCTCTTCCTGAAGAGTATAATACAAATGCTTCAAATTTAAGTGGAGGTCAGCAACAACGTATTGCAATTGCGAGACTGTTTTTGAAAGACCCACCCATTATTTTCCTTGATGAACCAACTGCAAGTCTGGATGCCATCGCTACAGAGCATATTAAACTAAGTCTCGATGCTATAAAAGAAAATCGTACAGTAGTAATTATTTCTCATTCACTTTCACAAATTGTAGATGCAGATCTTATTCATGTTTTAAAAGAAGGAGAGCTTGTTGAAACTGGTTCTCACGAAGAACTTTACAGATTAAAAGGTGAGTATAGAAAAATATTTGATGCTTCTGCTCGAAGCCTTAATCTAGATAAAATGATTGATACAATAGCCGTTTAATTAATTTACTTATTACTATATATATAAAGATCATATTTTAAGGCTATTGAGTATTTATATTGAACTTAACGCCTCCATAATAGTGTCTAGGTAAGCCAGGGTAGTAATATCTTGGTTCTGCATTTCCAAATGCTACTGCGTTAACTGTAAGCATAGGCGAATAGTGAGTATTACTTATATTTATTATCCCTGCAAACAGTTCAAAATAACCAAATTTTGTATTAGGTATACGGTAAGCTGCTCTCATATTTGATATTAGATAGCTGTCATTTATATTTTCATTTGCATCATCTATATACTGTTTTCCTGCAAATTGTAACTGGGAATCTATACTTAGCCTTTTTAAAGGTTGCCACTTAATAAATATATGTGCAATATTACTTGGAATTCCAGGCAATTTGTTACCATTAAAAACCTGCTCATTATCAATAAAATCAATAAATTTATTACTCGACCATGTATAGTTTACGTTCAAATCCACACTGCCGGGAAATGAAGGTAATTTGAAGATATTTTGTTTAAGCATAAATTCAATACCCCAATGTTTAGTTTTTCCAGCATTAATTCCGGTAAATATATCTTCTGTAAGGCGTTTGGTTACTAAAAGATTTGTCAATTCAATTTTATAAACCGACAATTCTATCTGTGTAGTATTGCTAAAGAGGTTAACTCTTGTTCCTGCTTCATATTGAATCCCCTGCTCCGGTTCTAAATCATTATTTATGTCACCTTCAGGTAGCAGTGTCTCTTCAGGCGAGGGCATAGAAAAACCATGTCCTACAGAACCATAAAAAGCAAATAAACTCGAAGGAGCATAATTTACACCAAATCTTGGAGAGAAGATTGCAGGGAAATTACGCTTTCCGCTTTGATCTCCATTTTCAGTATATAAATCTGTTAGATTGTAATTAACTCTGTTAACTGCACCCCCAATCGAAATATTCCATTTAGGTGTAGGTCGCATGTAAACCATTCCAAAAAGATTATAATTATTTCTTGTCTCCCTGTTTTTATTTATCAACACATCATTAAGATTCATTTGCCAATGATATGCATCATTTACCCATTCAAAACCAACCAATGCATCCCAATGTGAGCTATGATATGATAATCTATTTCTTAATCCTCCTCCAGAAGTGCCATCATCTAAATTATTGAAAGGTCTTCGTTCGTAGCTGTCTGCCCATCTGCCAAATACTGTAAATTTATTGTTCCAATATGAAGTTATTCTATTTGTTAAAGTAACACCTGCAATGGCTCTTTGATACTCTTTATACCCCTCTACCTCATTCCAATTAGTAGCTGCAGCCCGAGGGTTTGTATCATATATAGTTTTACCTACCGAACTTGGAATTTGTGCATTCAAATCTATAAGCATTAGAGTATACTCTATAGAAAAACGCTCCTTTTGCCACATCCCAGAAGAAAGAAGTGAAGTTCGTTTATACCTACTGTTATCACGATAACCGTCGGAATGTATATGAGACAGATTACCCCAAATATTAAAATCTCCTTTATTGTAATTGGCTCCAGCTGCAGCTTTAATGGTGTTAAAACTGCCATATTGAATAAGAGCTTCAGCATCATTCCCTCTAATGTTAGGGGTATAAAGATTGATATTCCCACCAAGTCCCGACCCATACAGAGCGGAAGCAGGTCCTTTAATCACTTCCATTCTTCCAATACCCATCAAATCAATGTCTTCAGGAGTTGAAATACCATCTGATGAAGTAATTGGTATATCGTTCAGATATGACTTTATTCTATTTGTATTGTATGGAGTACGACTGCCTACACCTCTAATAATTATTCTACTTGTAGCATAGGTGCCGCTATGCATAAATACTCCCGGTATAGAATTAAGTGTATGTGAAAAATTATTTCCATCTGTAGTTCTAATCTCTTCTCCTGATAATACTGAAATTGCTCCGGGTACCTGATGTTGCCTGGTATTTATTTGATATGCGTTAACAATCACCTCATTCAGGTATATTGCAGTATCTTTCTCTTCTTTATTTATACCTTGTGCAAAGGAACTAAGCACTCCAAAAAAGGCATATAAAATAATGATATATATTTTTATATTCATTCAATCAATCAACTCTATAAGAGAACTAGTAACCCTCCTCTTTATAATCATAGTGAAGATTATAACATTCACAAAGCCTTTTTTGTTTTTGTTATGGCATAGCTAGAAATAGTCTAACTTTAGTAACATGTTTAATACGATAATGAGACACAATCTAACATTGAAAAGCCTATATTCAATACTCTTCTAAAATCTCTAAAAGTGCTACTGCTTGGTTGTGTTCTTTATCTTTTGCAGAATAGAGTAAAGTAACATTTTTGTTTTCCCTTTCAATTCTCTTCAATTCCGCAATTAGGTCTTTTTTCTCTAATAACTCATCATGGTATCTTATTTTAAATTCATCCCATTTTGCCGGATCGTGTTGAAACCATTTTCTCAAAGCATCAGAAGGAGCAATCTCTTTCATCCATAAATCCAATTTAGCAATATCCTTCGAGACACCACGTGGCCAAATGCGATCTACAAGAATTCTGTAACCATTATACTCATTTACAGGATCATATATTCTCTTTATCCCGATCATAAATCCTCAATTACCCAAGTCACATATTCTCATTACTTAATTCATATTTACTCTATAGCTGAATCATGAACCCTCTTTATCCGGATCATGCATCTTATTCACAGAGCTTGCTATTAATACTGAAACCATTGAGTCACCAGTAATGTTCACAACAGTTCTGCACATATCAAGGGGTCTATCTATGGCGAATATCAATGCGAGACCAATTGCCATCTTATCAGCTGGGATACCAATCGATTCCAACACAATAACCAACATAATCATTCCGGCTCCGGGAACTGCGGCAGAACCTATTGAGGCCAAAAGTGCAGTCAGTATTATAATTATTTGATCTGAAAAATCTAAGGGTATATGCAATGCCTGAGCTATAAAAACAGCAGCAACTGCCTGATATAAGCTAGTTCCATCCATATTAATTGTTGCACCCACAGGAAGTACAAAACTAGCTACTTCATTATCCACGCCCAAGTGCTTTGTTGCTCTTTCAATCGTTACCGGAAGTGCAGCAGCACTTGAACTGGTTGAAAACGCCAGTAGTTGAGCCGGAGCAATTCCTTTCAAAAACCAGCCGGGTTTCCTGCCCGTAAAAACAAATAATATAATTAGATATACACCTATCAAAATCAGAAAGCCTGTCAAAACTGTAAATCCATAGTTCAGCAACTTTTGCAGTATCTGTATGTCTTCAGAGCTTACAATAATTTGAGAGAGTAATGCAAAAACAGCAATAGGTGCAATTAACATTATAATATTCACCATTTTCAAGATTACATCATTCATCGCATCAAATAGCTTCGAAAGCGGCTTCACTTTCTCTGGATCTATCATAAGCATGCTAATTCCAAAAAGAATAGAGAAAAAGATAACCTGAAGCATTAAGCTGTTGTTGCTCATTGCACTAAAGATATTATCCGGAACCATCTCAATTAAAAAGTCTAATGGACCACTTTCTTTCTGATGCTCTGCAATATAAAGACTTGATGTAATTCCTCCATCGCTTGCATATGTTTTGGTTAACTCATCAATTGTTTCAGGCGATAAACCTTCACCCGGTTTAAAGGTGTTAACCAATAACAATCCCACAACAATTGACACGCATGTTGTTAATATGAAAATAGAAATTGTGCGAACCCCAATACTTTTGAAAGTAGATATATCTTTTAAATCAGAAACTCCTTTTACAAGCGATACTAATATAAGAGGAATTGCAATTAACCTTAGCAATCGGATAAAGATTGTTCCAAAAGGAGCAATCCAATCTAAAACAAAATCCTTTCCCCAACTTAAGTAGCTCATAAGGAAACCGAACAGTATTCCGGCACCCATGCCAATAAGAATCCTCCAATGGAGTTCTAACTTTTTCATTATTGCATGTTTTAATTAAGTGTCTGACCTTTTATTTATCTATACCCACACGATTCAAAATAAATGAAAATTCAAATGCTGTATCCTTTATCCCCTCATATCTGCCGGTTGCACCACCATGACCTGACTCCATATTCATCTTCATCAGCAAGATATTATCATCACTCTTCAGCGAGCGTAACTTAGCAACATACTTTGCAGGTTCATGAAATAATACCTGCGAGTCGTTAATACCACCAGTTACCAATATATTAGGGTAGTCCTGAGCATTAATATTATCATATGGCGAGTATGAAAGTATATAATTGTAATATTCCTCAACGTTCGGATTTCCCCATTCTTCATACTCACCAGTAGTGAGTGGGAGTGAATCATCAAGCATAGTATTAATCACATCAACAAAAGGTACTTGAGAGACAATAGTTTGATACAAGTCGGGTCTACTATTTACCACAGCTCCCATCAATAATCCACCAGCACTTCCGCCCATTGCTGCAAGCTTATTTGAAGAAGTGTAACCATCATTAATAAGTTTTTCACTACACGATATAAAATCGGTGAAACTATTCTTTTTATTCAGAAGTTTACCATCCTCATACCACTGTTCGCCTAGGTCGCTGCCTCCCCTAATTTGAGCAATAGCATACACAAATCCTCTATCTATAAGACTATAAATGCTTGCACTAAAATACACGTCAGAACTCATACCGTAACTTCCATATGAATATATAAGAGCTGGGTTAGTACCATCTTTTTTCAAGCCTTTTTTGTAAACCAAAGCCATCGGCACTTCTACTCCATCTTTAGCGGTAGCCCAAATACGCTCAACTGTGTAGTCCTCAGGATTAAATCCCGAAGGCACTTCCTGTTCCTTAAGTTTCACAATTGTTTCAGTAGTAATATCATACTCATATAAAGTGGTAGGTCTGTTCAATGATGTATATGAATATCTAAATGTGTTAGAATCATACTCCGGATTTCCACTAAGAGTGGCACTGTAAATGGGTTCCGGAAAATCAATTGTTTTATCCATACCACCCGAAATAGGCTTGGCAACTATCTCGCTCAACCCGTTTCTTCTTAATTCCAGAAGCACATAATCATTAAGAACGTCTATTCCCTCAATTCTTATATTCTCGTTATGAGTAACAAACTCTTTCCATTCAGACATATCATCATAACCACTTAATGGAGCTTCAAATATTTTTCCATTAAGATTTTCTTTGTCCTTATAACGTACAAAAAATTTATCCTTATGTGGATATACAAAATACTCAATGTCTTGTGTTCTAGGCATAAATACCTTGAAGGTATCATTAGGCTTGTCAGCCGAAATAAAACGCTCTTCGGAGGTTGTTGAGCTAGCACTTCCAATAAATATATACTCTTTGGTTTTACTTCCCGATACATATGTGTTAAATTTAGGATCTTTCTCTTCATAAACAACTGTACTTTCAGGTTCATCAAGCTTCCTGCGGTGTATTTGATAAGGACGCAGAGTTTGATCAATAAGAGAATAAAAAATAGTTTCGTTATCATTTGCCCATGTAGCAGACGAAGCGCCAATTACGGTAAATCCAATCTCTTCTCCAATGTTAATATCCTTTATTTTCATCACGTACTCAGCATAAGAGCCAGTTTCATTGAAGAAATAAGCAACTTTACTATTATCGGGACTAACAGAATATCCACCAAAAATAAAAGCGTTTAATCCTTCTGCCATTTTATTAACATCAAAGATTACTTCTTCCTTGGCGTCCATGGTGTCTTTACGACGGCAGTAGGTGCGATATTGCTTTCCCTTCTCGGTTCTGCTATAATACCAATACCCATTCCTAAACAATGGATAGCTCTCGTCGTCCTCTTTAATCCTACTTAAAATCTCATCATATATAGTTGTCTGAAGCTCTTTTGTAGATTCCATTACAGCCTCGGTATATGCATTTTCTGCTTTCAGGTATTCAATAACTTTTTCATTCTTCTTGTCTTTAAGCCAGTAATAATTATCAATACGCTGTTGTCCAAAATTATTAAAGGTATCAGGCTTCACTTCTGCCACCGGGGGGGCTTGAAAATCAAATTGTTTTAATACAGTCACCTCTTCTTTTTTACTTATGCAGGATGTGAGTAATAGCACAGCCGTACAAATAGTTAATACTCGTAATTTGCTCATCAGACTATGTTTTGTTTACTAATTATTCCAAATAAGTATATCCGTAAAGTCCAGAGCGATAGTTCGATAGAAATTCTTTTCCTTCCTCAACAGAAATCTTACCTTGTTTAACAGAACTCATTACCCATGTTTCCACTGCCCTAACCAATTTCTTTGAGTTGTATTGTGCATATTCCAAAACCTCTGCAACCGATTCTCCATCAATAATCTGATCAATCTTGTAACCATTCTCATCAGTAAAGATATGTACCACATTTGTGTCACCAAACAGGTTATGCAAAGCACCAAGAATTTCCTGATAAGCACCTACTAGGAAAACCCCAATATAATAAGGCTCATTTTTTTTCAGTGAATGCACGGGAAGATAAGAAGAGTGAAATCCATCTTGAGAAGCAAAGTTTGATATTTTACCATCAGAGTCACACGTAATATCCTGAATAGTTGCAGTTCTGTCTGGTTTTTCGTCTAAGCGATTAATAGGTATAATTGGAAACACCTGGTCAATAGACCATGAGTCGGGTAGCGATTGAAACAGAGAAAAATTACAAAAATATTTATCTGGTAAGAGTTTAGATAGCTGACGCAGTTCCTCTGGTACGTGTTTTGCGCGGGCACTTGTACTATTAATTTCACGTGCAATTGAAAAATAGAGTTGCTCTACCTGTGCTCTAGATTTCAAATCAAGCATCCCCAAGCTGAATAGGTCAAGCGACTCATCTCTAATCTGTTGAGCGTCATGCCATGCCTCCAACATACGGGGTTGTGTAAGCGAATCCCATATTTTATAAAGCTCTTTTACAAGTTCATGATCCTCTTCTTGAATATCCAATTCGTCAGGCCATTCGGGTAGGGTAGTAGTTTCCAGTACCTCAAATATCAGTACCGAGTGGTGTGCCGTTAATGCTCTACCCGACTCAGTAATTATATTAGGATGTGGTATTTCATTCTTATCGGCAGCATCAACAAAAGTAAAAACAGAGTCATTTACATATTCTTGTATAGAATAATTGATGCTGTTTTCAGTAAACGACGAGCGTGTTCCGTCATAATCAACACCTAATCCACCACCAATATCAACAAATTCAATTTTAAATCCCATTGCATGCAGTTGCACATAAAACTGTGCTGCCTCACGCAATGCTGTTTTTATGCGACGAATCTTGGTAATCTGACTTCCAATATGAAAATGTATCAACTGGAAGCTTTCGCTCATGTCATGCTCTTTAAGAATTTCAAGAGCTTCCAGAAGTTCACTCGAGTTAAGGCCAAACTTACTGCCATCACCTCCCGATTCTTCCCATTTGCCACTGCCCGAACTAGCCAATTTTACTCTAATTCCTATATTTGGCTTCACTTTCAAGCGCTTAGCAATCTCTATTGTTAGAACAAGTTCGTTTAGTTTTTCAACAACTATAAAAACTTTCTTACCCATCTTTTGCGATAAAAGAGCAAGTTCAATATAACTTTCATCTTTATAACCATTACAGATTATAAAAGATTCATTGTCGGTATTGATAGCAAGTACAGCATGTAGTTCAGGCTTAGAACCGGCTTCAAGTCCTATGTTATACCTTTTGCCACTAGATACAATCTCTTCCACAACCTGTCGCATCTGGTTTACCTTAATAGGGTAAACTATATGATTGTTTGCTTTATAGTCATATTCTTTTGACGCTTTAGCAAAACTTTGAGAAATTTTATCAATACGATTATCCAGAATCTCGGGAAAACGAATTAATACAGGCGACGATACATCTTTTAGATAAAGTTCGCGCATCAAATCGCTCAAGTCAACGCTACCTCCCAATTGTTTATAGGGGGTTACTTGTACATGACCTTTTTCATTAATCGAGAAATAACCATTTCCCCAACCATTGATGTTGTAAAGTTCTTCTGAATCTTCAATTCTCCATTTTCTCATTCTGTGATCCGTTTATTGAGATAAAAATTAATTAAAACATAGATACATTACTCTAGTTTACTGTATCATATTACAAAATTAAGCAATAATTTTGTGTAAAAACTGTTTTTATACCTCTTAACTTAAAATAGCTCGTAATAGGCTTTCAATTCAAGTTTCATGGCTGTTGGCAACAATTTAGTTTAGTATATTTAACAGTAGTAATGCAACAATCTTTCTACAAAATCATCTTATATATGTTATCTGTATATAATTGATCAATCTAAATAAAAATAATTATGATTCTTAAATCCAATATTCTATCTTTTGCATTAATAATTACCACATTAGGGATGATGTCCGTATCATGTGAGGGTAAACACAACGACATTGATTTAAATAATTTGCCTGAACCAATAAATATAGACTTACGCTCATCCGAAAAAGAGATGGTGAGTTCTGATCAGAGTTTTGCCTTCAAATTTCTCGCAAATGTTTATGCCGAGGAGTCAGCCGATGAAGATAAAAGTTTTATGATTTCACCATTGAGTCTCAGTATGGCTCTTGCAATGACTATGAACGGTGCCGAAGGTGAAACAAAAAGTGCTATGCAAGAAACATTAAATTTAAATGGCTACACAAGTGATGAGATAAATAATTATTATAAAAAGTTGAGAGAGGCTTTGCTTGCCACAGACCCTTCTACACAATTATCAATTGCAAATTCTATTTGGACAAATCAAAACGTTGTAATAAAAGATGAGTTTGTTAAAAAAAACAGAGAGTTTTTCAACTCCACTATACACTCGGTTAATTTTAGTGATAGTAAAACAGCAGATCTTATTAATAGTTGGGCCTCAGATAATACAAATGGTTTGATAAAAAAAGTTATAGAAACCACTAAACCAGAAGATCTTATGTATCTTTTAAATGCAATTTATTTTAAAGGTATATGGATTTCTGAATTCAATAAAAATAATACTCACAAAAAACCTTTTATACTTGAGGATGGATCAACTGTGAATGTTGATATGATGAGCCAGACTGATAAGTTTAATTACAAATACGATGAAAATCTTCAACTTGTGGAGTTGCCTTATGGTAATGGTGCTTTCAGTATGTTGGTATTGCTTCCTAAAGAAGAAAAGAACTTATTGGATATAGCAGGTACTTTAAGCAATTCGGGCTATTGGACGAAACTTAAATCTGGTCTACAAGAACATGAGGTTGAATTATATATTCCAAAGTTTAAAACCGAATACAGCAAAAAACTAAATAACTTGCTTACAAATATGGGTATGGGATTGGCTTTTACTAATAATGCCAACTTTTCGGGCATGTCTGACATTCCTGCAAAAATTGATTTTGTAAAACAAGATACATACATATCTGTGGATGAAGTTGGCACCGAAGCAGCTGCGGTTACAACAGTGGGTATGGTTATCACCTCTATGCCTTCACAACCACAAAAGGTTGTTTTCAATGCAAACAAACCATTTATTTATGTGATTCAAGAAAACTCCACCGGATCTATTCTCTTTATGGGCATAGTTAAGAACTTCAATTAAGATTAGATAATCACCAAATTTTCTATTGTAAAATATAAACCACTCAGTGTTTTAGCACACATGAGTGGTTTTTTTCTTCACTTTTAGAGAATTTTTTCTTTAATAAGGTTGTTTATTTATCTATCTATAAATCAGCGTAGTTTTGCTAAAAGGAAAACATTTCATCATATTTAATTTATTAATAGACTGTGAAAGAGGCTGATAAAAAATAATTTAGAAAATTTCACAAATATGTTGATAACTAAAGTTGCAAATATTTTGAGTTATTGTCAAGTTTATGTAAACTTGCAAAGCGTAAAATATTTAATCAGCCAAAATAAGAAATAGTAAAATGAAAAAAAAGACTTATACTTTCGATGAAGCATACCAATCTTCATTAGAGTATTTCAAAGGAGATGAGCTCGCGGCCAAGGTGTGGGTGAGCAAATATGCACTGAAAGATAGTCAAGGGCTAATATATGAAAAATCGCCTGAAGACATGCACTGGAGATTAGCAAAAGAAGTTGCAAGAATTGAGAAGAAATATGCAAATCCGCTTAGCGAGCAAGAGCTTTTTAATCTGTTCGACCGGTTCACATATATTATTCCCCAGGGAAGTCCAATGACAGGAATAGGAAATAATTATCAAGTTGCTTCATTATCCAACTGTTTCGTAATCGGAATGGAGGGCGATGCCGATTCTTACGGCGCAATCATCCGTATCGATGAGGAACAGGTGCAACTGATGAAACGTAGAGGTGGTGTTGGACACGACCTTTCTCATATCCGTCCAAAGGGATCTCCGGTTAAAAACTCCGCACTTACATCCACAGGGCTGGTTCCATTCATGGAGCGTTATTCCAATTCTACCCGCGAGGTTGCTCAAGATGGCAGGCGTGGTGCTCTTATGCTAAGTGTATCTGTTAATCATCCCGATTCCGAGGATTTTATTGATGCCAAAATGGAGCAGGGTAAGGTTACAGGTGCTAATATTTCTGTAAGAATCGACGATGATTTTATGAAAGCTGCATCATCTGGAGGTAAATATGTGCAAAAGTTCCCAATTGATTCTGATAACCCTAAATTCCAAAAAGAAATTGATGCTCAAATTCTTTGGAAGAAAATTGTGCATAATGCATGGAGATCGGCCGAACCGGGTGTCCTGTTTTGGGATACAATAATAAATGAATCTGTTCCCGATTGTTATGCCGATCTTGGTTTTAAGACAATCTCAACTAATCCTTGCGGCGAAATACCACTTTGTACGTACGATAGCTGTAGATTACTGGCTGTAAATTTATATTCTTACGTTGTAAATCCATTTCAGGACAATGCTTATTTCGATTTTGAGTTGTTCTCTAAACATGTGCAATTGGCTCAACGCATAATGGATGATATTGTTGACCTCGAATCTGAGAAGATAGATAAGATATTGGAGAAAATTGATGCCGATCCCGAATCAGAAGAGGTGAAGTTTACCGAACGCAATCTATGGAAAAAGATACAGCGTAAGACTTTACAAGGTCGACGTACCGGTGTGGGCATTACTGCCGAAGGTGATATGCTTGCTGCTTTAGGTATTCGTTATGGTACAGACGAGGGCAACGATTTCTCAGAAAAGGTGCATCGCGAAGTAGCAATAAATGCCTACAGAGCATCAGTAAAAATGGCCGAAGAACGTGGAGCATTTGAGATATTTGATGCTGAGCGCGAGAAGAATAATCCATTTGTAAATCGACTAAAAGATGCTGATCCTCAAATGTATGAGGATATGGTTAAGTATGGAAGAAGAAATATTGCATGTCTAACAATTGCACCCACAGGCACTACCAGCCTCATGTCACAGACTACTTCAGGTATAGAGCCGGTTTTCCTTCCAGTGTACACTCGCAGGCGTAAGGTTAATCCTAACGACAGGGATGTAAAAGTTGACTTTATTGATGAAAATGGCGATTCTTGGGAAGAGTATACCGTATTCCACCATAAGTTTGTTACCTGGATGGAAGCAAAAGGGTACTCTACAACTCAAAAATATAGCAATGCAGAAATAGATGAGCTAGTTGCTAAATCACCATATTATAAAGCAACATCAAACGATGTTGATTGGCTGCAAAAGGTAAGAATGCAAGGACGCGTTCAAAAATGGGTAGATCACTCAATTAGCGTCACAATTAACCTTCCCAACGATGTTTCTGAAGACTTGGTGGGCGAATTGTATATGGAGGCCTGGAAAAGCGGCTGTAAAGGTTGTACGGTATATCGAGACGGGTCTCGAGCAGGTGTACTTATCTCTAATGGCGAGTCCGCAGAAAGTAAATCTAAAAATGCTGCAGATAAAGACTGTTTTGAAATGCCTCTGGTTGTAACATCTCGTCCAATTGAGCTGGATGCCGATGTAATAAAATTTCAAAATAACAAGGAGAAATGGATTGCCTTTATTGGATTGCTAAATGGTCGTCCCTACGAAATATTTACCGGTATCAACGATGAAGATGACGGTTTAGTGATACCAAAGAGTGTGACTTCGGGCACAATTATTAAGGCTTATGATAATGATGGAACTAAACATTACGACTTCCAGTTTCAAAACCGACGTGGTTATAAAGTAACTATAGAAGGCTTGGATGGAAAGTTTAATCCCGAGTTTTGGAATTACGCCAAACTTATTTCGGGTGTATTAAGATACGGCATGCCCATAGATCAGGTAATTAAGTTGGTGTCGGGTCTCGAGCTTGACAATGAAACTATAAACACCTGGAAGAATGGTGTTGAGAGAGCACTTAAAAGATATCTTCCAAACGAAACTGAGGCTAAGGGACAAAAGTGCCCAGTTTGTGGTCACGAAACTCTTGTTTACGAGGAGGGTTGCCTTAAGTGTCGCAACTGCGGTGCTTCTAAGTGCTGATATTATTGAACTATTTTGTTGAGCTAGAAGAGAAAAGGAAATCTTATTTGCATCTTGATATAGGTAGAATAGTCTAACTACAGCAAATAAATTAATAAAAAAACAGCGATGCTTTAAATATAAAGTGTCGCTGTTTTTTTTGTTTATCAGTATGTAATATTGTAATTTTGATAGAGATATAATTAAGCAGAATTGGAAGACATATATAAAACCATAACTAAACCCGGCGAGGGGTATATTAATGAGAAAAAGAGCAAGTTCTTATCTTTTATTTTTCCCATTAGCAGTGTAGAGGATACTAAAGAGATTCTTGAAGAATTTAAAAAGAAGTATTACGATGCACGACATGTGTGTTGGGCTTATATGTTAGGACACGAAAGAGAGGAGTTTAGGGTTAATGACGATGGTGAACCGTCGGGAACAGCCGGAAAACCCATCTTAGGTCAAATCAACTCGTCTGAGCTAACAAATGTATTAATTATTGTTATTCGTTATTTTGGTGGCACTTTATTAGGTACAGGTGGTTTAATCAGAGCTTATAAGGAGGCTGCAGCATTGGCAATTGCAAACACAGAAGTCATTGAAAAAACTATAGACGATACCATCAAAATTCATTTCGAGTATGTGCTGCTCAACGATGTAATGCGCATACTCAAACAGTTTGAGACTGTTAAATGGACTCAAGATTTCAGAGAATCCTGCCGAATGGAACTTGTGGTTCGTCGCTCACTTACAACTCAACTCACCGATATGCTAACCTCTATTTATGGAGTTGAAATAGAAGAATAAAACAGTCTGTCATCCTGTAAAATAACTTAATAATCAAGGAATTTATGAAAAAATTGTACTTCCTTCCACAAAATCACTACTTTTGCACCCAAAATGGGTAAACCTATCCCTTATATTTAAAGTAGTAAAATTGTCTTGATGGAAAAAAACCTGGTAATCGTTGAGTCCCCCGCTAAAGCTAAAACAATTGAAAAATTTCTTGGAAAAGATTTTCAAGTAATGTCTAGTTACGGGCATATACGAGATCTTAAGAAAAAGGATTTTAGCATAGATGTAGAAAATAATTTTGAACCAATATATGAAGTCCCAACTGATAAGAAGAAGGTTGTTTCTGAACTTAAAGCAGCTTCAAAAAAAGCAGATGTAGTTTGGATTGCATCGGATGAGGACCGTGAAGGGGAAGCAATTGCCTGGCACTTGTTCGAAACATTGGATTTAAAAGAGGAGAACACAAAAAGGATAGTTTTTCATGAGATTACTAAGAATGCCATTCAAGATGCGGTGAAAAACCCTAGAAAGATAGACCAAAACCTTGTAGATGCACAGCAAGCGAGAAGGATACTCGACCGTATTGTTGGTTTTGAGCTATCACCGGTATTATGGAGAAAAATTAAACCTGCTCTTTCGGCTGGTCGTGTACAGTCTGTTGCAGTTCGCCTTATTGTTGAGCGCGAACGTGACATTCAGAATTTTACTGCCGAAGCGGCTTATCGTATTGTTGCCATTTTTACAAAAGTTGAGGATGGACATATATATGAGATTAAGGCTGAATATAATAAACGATTAAAAACAAAAGAGGAGGCTCTTGCGCTTCTCGAGAGTTTGAAGTCGTCGGTTTTTAAAATTGAAGATATTACTACTCGTCCTGGCAAGAAAACACCAGCTGCTCCTTTTACAACATCTACATTACAGCAAGAGGCATCTCGTAAGCTTGGCTTCTCTGTTGGGCAAACAATGATGGTTGCTCAAAGATTGTATGAATCGGGTAAGATAACTTACATGCGTACAGACTCTGTCAACTTATCGGGTCTGGCAATCGGCACTGCAAAAACTGAGATTCTAGATCAGTATGGCGAAAAATATCATAAAGTTCGTCAATACACAACAAAGTCCAAAGGTGCACAAGAGGCACACGAAGCAATTCGTCCAACTTTCATCAGCGAGCATGAAGTACAAGGTACTGCTCAAGAGAAGAAGCTTTATGAGTTAATATGGAAAAGAACAATTGCTTCTCAAATGGCAGACGCAGAATTAGAGCGTACAACTGCAAATATCTCAATATCGGGTTCAGAAGGCAAGTTTGTTGCCACAGGTGAGGTTATTAAATTCGATGGTTTTCTTAGGGTTTATCTCGAAGGTAACGATGATGAGCATGGTGAGAACGAAGAAGGTATTTTGCCTCCAATGAAAGAGGGCGAAATGCTCGAAATGCTCGAAACCACAGCCACACAGCGCTTCACGCAACGTCCGGCACGTTACACCGAGGCTGCTCTGGTAAGAAAGATGGAAGAACTAGGTATCGGTCGCCCATCCACTTACGCTCCCACAATATCTACAATAATTAATAGAGGCTATGCAGAGAAGAGCAGTATAGAGGGTGTTGAGAGAATTTACAATGTCTTGAAGCTTAAAAAAGGGGCAATAAAAGACGCTGATAAAAAAGAGATAACAGGAGCTGATAAAAATAAACTTATACCAACTGATATTGGCATTGTTGTTAACGATTTCCTAGTTGAGTATTTCCCAACAGTTATAAATTATAATTTTACCGCAAAAGTAGAAGAGGACTTCGATAAAATTGCCGAAGGAAAGACCAAGTGGAATGAGTCGATTGCCAATTTCTATAAGGTTTTTCATCCTATTGTTGAAGAAACTGCCAATATGCGAATGGAGCATAAGGCGGGTGAAAGAGTTTTGGGAGTTGATCCTAAATCGGGAAGACAAATTTCAGTTAAAATTGGGCGCTACGGTGCCATGGCACAAATTGGTACACCCGAAGAAGAGGAAAAACCTATATTTGCGTCTCTTCAAAAATCACAATCAATTGAAACAATAACTCTCGAAGAAACACTTAAGTTGTTTGAACTACCCAGAAATATTGGCGTGTTCAGAGAAAAAGATGTTATTATAGGAATAGGACGTTTTGGTCCCTATATACGCCACAACAGCAAGTTTGTATCTCTTCCAAAAGATGTAGATCCTCTAGAAATACAATTAGGTGAGGCCATTGAGCTTATCGAAGACAAGGAGAAGAAAGATGCTGAGAAAATTATACAAATCTTTGATGATGAGCCCGAACTTCAGGTGCTCAATGGCAGATTTGGCCCTTATATAAAATTCGGGAAAGAGAATTTTAAAATCCCTAAAGGTACCGATCCTAAAGAGCTTACTATCGACGATTGTAAGAAGATAATTGCCGAGGGTGGTAAGGATAAAAAAGGGAAGGCCAAGAAGACCACTGCTGCCACAAAGAAGACAGGGGCAGCTGCAGCTAAGAAGTCAACTACCACTAAAGCAAAGACTACAAAAGCAGCCAAGAAGACCACAACAACCAAAAAAGCATCTAATACTTAAATGTGATGTAATATAGTTTGTTGTACTTATACTCTATGTTGAAAAGTCTCATATTATGTAATATAAAGTCTTATACAGCGTGACAACAAATATTCGATTGACTTCATATTCCGATCTCCCACTTGTTATGGAGATATATGCAACCGCGCGTGAGTTTATGCATAACACGGGTAACATAAACCAGTGGGTCAATGGATATCCATCGCAAAAACTCATTGAGGCGGATATTGATGCCGGTCACAGCTTTGTTGTAGAGAATAACAATGGTAAGATAATAGGTGTTTTCTCCTTTATAATTGGCGAAGATCCAACGTACACAAAAATATATGATGGTGAGTGGCTCAATGCAGATGAGTATGGCACAATTCACCGTATTGCCTCGTCAGGTATAGAAAAAGGGGTTGGTGAGGCTTGCATTAAATGGTCGTTCACTCAATTATCTAATATTCGTGTAGATACACATCGTGATAATAAGCCAATGCAAAATATTCTTTCTAAACTCGACTTTAAATATTGCGGTATCATTTATCTTCTTGATGGGGCAGAGCGCTTTGCTTATCAAAAAGCATTATAGTATATTTTCAGAAGTTAGTGATAATTCAGGTTCAATCAGACAGGCGGGTAAAGTATTAGTCCCGCCAAACCCGACAAAACAATTAGTAAAATTGGATCCATCTTTCTAATTGAAGCTACCATAACTACAACAAAAATAATCCAGCTTTTATAATCAATAAAATTGTAATTGTTCATTAGCATCAATGCTGCAGCAGCGATTAATCCAATTATTGCCGGCTTCAATACTGATAATGACGACCGCATCCATGGGTTGCCATTAAGTTTAAAAAAGAAAGCACAAATAATTGTCATTATTATTAATGAAGGTATGCTTACTGCTATGGTGCATATTGCCGAGCCTAGTATTCCCTGACTGGTTGAAAAGCCCATTTCAGTAACAGAGGTATATCCAATGTATGTGGCAGAGTTAAACGCAATTGGGCCCGGGGTGGTCTGCGA
Source organism: Fermentimonas sp. (assembly GCA_015478775.1). Taxonomy (GTDB): domain Bacteria; phylum Bacteroidota; class Bacteroidia; order Bacteroidales; family Dysgonomonadaceae; genus Proteiniphilum. The sequence continues at coordinate 538,253 of JADMKP010000008.1, forward strand.
AATAGCAACAATATCGGTGAAGTCACTCACCGATATCCAACCATGTATATCCACAACTTCTCTCTGAATAAGGGGCAGCATAGCATAGCCACCTCCAAATCCAAACAGGCCTATTTTTAAGAATGTTAGAAAAAGTGAAGTATATAGTTCAAACAACTCCATTTATCGTTTCATTTTTAATTTTATAAATAGATAATATAGTATTCCCGATAAGATAGCAAACAATATAATATATACCGGCGAAATTTTAAGCAGCCACACTGCTAGTGCCACTACTATGGGTATCCAGATATTTTTTAAATTCACTCCTGCAGATTTACTTAATCCAAGTAGCGGAGCGGCAATAAGTGCTACTACTGCTGGTCTTACGCCTTTAAATATTGATTCTATAACTGGGTTATCCTTAAATTGAGTAAATAGAACAGCAATTATAAGTATGATTATAAATGAAGGCAATATTATTCCTAAACCGCAGAAAAGACTCCCTTTAAATCCTAATTGCTTGTTGCCAACAAATAAGGCAGTGTTTAATGAAATAGGACCGGGAGCAGATTGTGCCAGAGCCAACATATCCATAAACTCATCATCGTTTAGCCATAACTTTCTGTTAACTACCTCATTACGTATTAATGGAATCATGGCATACCCTCCACCAAATGTGAAGGCTCCAATTTTAAAAAATACCAAAAATAATTCCCAATATTGTTTCAACAGGCTCATACTCAATTAGTATATAAAAGGAAAAGCAGACTGCAAACTGATATAATCTGTTGCAAATCTGCTTTTTATATGAAGCCGCATCGGCAGAATAAGTCGAAACTCCTTTTGACAGGATTTGAGTGTCTTGCTTTCTTTGTAATCCGCTGTTCCGATAAATCGGATTCCCGAAGGATGCGGCCCGCCATCGAATACAAGAACTTTACTCGGTTCGAAAATGTAATTGATGAGTTTCCCAATCGACCAATGCGGCAGTAACTCTATCATTTTATATTTCAAAGATAGGAGGATAATATTATATATCCAAATTATTTATGTTATTTTTTGACCGAAAACAGTATTTAGAAATAAAAAATTACTCTCCTAGAAACTTACTTATATCACTATCTGATACCTCGTGATTAGTGAGATCACCAGCCATATATTGGTCATATGCGCTCATATCTACCAAACCATGTCCGGATAAATTAAAGAGAATTACTTTTTTCTTGCCCTCTTCTTTTGCTTTCAATGCCTCCTTGATAGCTGCAGCAATTGCATGATTAGATTCGGGTGCAGGCACTATTCCCTCTGTACGTGCAAATAGCACACCCGCCTCAAAAGTATCGAGTTGCTTAAAAGATTCTGCTTCAATAAATCCATCTTTAAGTAGTTGGCTTACGATGCTTCCGGCGCCATGGTAACGTAATCCTCCTGCATGAATATTGGCAGGCGAAAATTTATGTCCCAATGTAAACATCGGAATTAATGGCGTGTAGCCGGTTTCATCTCCAAAGTCGTATTTAAACTTACCACGAGTTAGTTTTGGGCATGAAGCTGGTTCTGCCGCAATAAACCTTGTGTTTCTTTCGCCTTTCATGCTATGACGGAGGAATGGAAATGTGATTCCCGAGAAGTTAGATCCACCACCAAAGCAACCAATTACAACATCGGGGTATTCTCCTGCCATCTCCATTTGCTTTTCGGCTTCCAATCCAATAATCGACTGGTGAAGTGATACATGATTTAATACACTACCTAATGTATATTTGCAATTTGGAGTTTGCATAGCCAACTCAATAGCCTCAGAAATAGCTGTTCCAAGACTACCCTGATATGTGGGGTTGTCTGTTAGTATCTTTCGTCCTGCTTTAGTAGACATGCTAGGCGAAGCAATTACCTGTGCACCCCATGTTTGCATTAACGATCTTCTATAAGGCTTTTGCTCATAGCTAATCTTCACCATGTAAACAGCAAGTTCTAGTCCAAATGCCCTGGCAGCAAACGAAAGCGCCGTACCCCATTGTCCGGCACCTGTTTCTGTGGTGATATTTGTTATACCCTCTTTTTTGTTATAATATGCCTGAGGAAGGGCCGAGTTTAGTTTGTGTGAACCAACCGGGCTTACACTTTCATTCTTAAAATAGATATGAGCGGGTGTATCCAGCGCTTTCTCCAATTCGGTGGCACGCACCAATGGAGTAGGACGGTAGATCTTATATTTATCTCTTACCTCTTCCGGAATATCTATCCAAACGTCAGTATGGTTTACTTCTTGTCGCGACAACTCTTCGGAGAACAGCGGATACAGATCTTCTGCTTTTAGCGGTTCTCTCGTTTCGGGATTAATCATTGGCTGTGGTTTTGATTCCATCTCAGCCATAATGTTATACCATTGTGTTGGAATTTCGGACTCCGGTAGGATAAACTTTTTACTATTTGCCATTTCCTTTGTATTTGTAATGTTTAATATGCGTTTTATCTTTAAAACATGAAGATAAAAACTTTTATGATAATAGTTGCCGACTTCAACTTATAAATTATTCCCTTTTATTAATCTATACAATTCTCGAAAGCTTATTGTCCTTTATGTTTTCTTCAACAATTGCATCAATTACAGCAAGAGCTACCATATTTACAATATCTCTTGTCGAAGTATCAACATCTAAAATATGCACAGGTTTGTTTAAACCCATCTGAATGGGTCCAATTATATCATCCATTCCAATCTCTCTAAGGAGCTTGTATGAAGAGTTAGCTGAGCTTAAATTTGGGAATATAAGAGTGTTAACCTCTCTGTCGCGTAACCTTGTAAATGGATATTTCTTATCTCTTAACTCTCTGTTTAAGGCATAGTTAACCTGCATTTCACCATCAACTAACATATCGGGATATTTAGCGTGTAGAGTCTCAACCACCTCGTGCACACTGGCGGGACTGCCCACTTTATCTGCACCAAAGTTTGAGTAAGAAAGCATAGCCATAACCGGTTCGTAATTAAAAAACTTAACCGTTGCATTTGCCAAACGTGCCACATCTATTAATGTTTCACTATCAGGATGTCTGTTGAAAAGTGTATCGGCAAGAAACAATACCCCCTTCTTTGTATTCACAATATGCATGGCTGCTATGTGATTAAAGCCCTCGCGTATACCAATTATCTCTTTGGCAATTTCAATGGTCTCAACATACTTGCTGAATACCCCTGAAATCATAGCATCAGCCTCGCCGGTCTCAACCATCATCATTCCAAAATAGTTGCGCTCAAACATTTTTTCTATTGCTTCATGGTAGGTCATACCATCGCGAGCTCTCTTTTCGGCTAGTTTTTTTGCAAAGCGTATGCGACGATCCTCTTCACGGTCGTGTCGTAGATTAATAATCTCCATACCTTCAAGGCTAATCTGATTATCCTTTGCAACATTAGCAATCTTTTCCTCGTTGCCGAGCAAAATTGGATGACAAATACCTTCGGCATATGCAGTTTCAGCAGCTTTTAGCATATTAAGATGGTTGGTTTCTGAAAACACAACTCTTTTGGGTTTCTCTCTCGCCATCTCATACAACCTGCGAATCATTTTATTATCAAGCCCCATAAGCTCACGAAGCTTATTCTGATACTCTTCCCAATTGGTAATTTGCTTACGTGCAACCCCCGACTCCATAGCTGCCTTTGCAACAGCAGGTGCCACATGAGTAAGAAGCCTTGGATCCAACGGTTTAGGAATGATATAATCCTTGCCAAACTGAAGTTTCTTTATACTATATGCAGCATTAACAACCTCGGGCACAGCCTTCTTTGTAAGATCGGCCAGTGCGTAAACAGTTGCTATCTTCATTTCCTCATTAATAGTTGTGGCTTGCACATCTAGCGCACCTCTAAATATATATGGGAAACCTAGAACATTATTTATCTGGTTGGGATAATCTGAACGACCGGTAGCAAATATTATATCATCTCTAGTTGCCATTGCCTTCTCGTAACTAATCTCAGGGTTAGGATTTGCCAATGCAAAAACGATAGGATTATCGCTCATTGATAGAAGCATCTCAGGTGAAAGTACATCTGCTACAGACAGGCCCAAGAACATATCAGAATCTTTCATAGCCTCCTCAAGAGTTGTTATATCTCTATCGGTAGCAAATGGTTTTTTGCGATCGTTGATATCGGTTCTTTTTTTATTAATTACCCCTTTTGAATCAACCATTACAATATTTTCAAGCTTAGCACCCAGTGCAATATATAGCTTTGTGCATGAGTTGGCAGCCGCACCCGCACCATTTACTACAATGCGAATATCCTCAATCTTCTTACCGTTTATTTCAAGAGCATTCAACAGTCCACATGCCGATATAATAGCCGTGCCATGCTGGTCATCGTGCATAATTGGGATATCGAGCTCATTCTTTAGTCTCTCTTCAATCTCAAAACATTCGGGAGCCTTAATATCTTCAAGGTTAATACCTCCAAAAGTTGGAGCAATAGCTTTAACCACTTGAATGAACTTCTCTGTATCTTTTTCGTCTACCTCAATATCGAAAACATCAATACCCGCAAAAATCTTAAACAGCAAACCTTTACCTTCCATAACAGGCTTACCCGCCAATGCGCCTATATCGCCCAAACCCAAAACCGCCGTGCCATTTGAAATAACAGCAACAAGATTTCCTTTAGATGTATAATCGTATGCTGCTGCAGGGTTCTTCTCTATCTCGAGGCATGGCTCTGCCACACCGGGTGAATAAGCTAATGAAAGATCGCGTTGCGAACTGTATGGTTTGGTAGGTATAACCTCAATTTTTCCAGGGCGACCCTGAGAATGATATTTTAGAGCATCTTCACGTAGTTTATTATTTGTCATATTGATTGTTATTGTGTAGTAATAATATTAATTTGCACAAAATTATAAAATAAATGCGACAGATTATAATTTTAGTCCTATAACTATCTGTAATGTGTTCACTCTTCTGTCATATATTACTCGCACTTTGGCCTTACCAGGTCTTGATCCTCATGGAGATTTTCGAGGAGGATCCGAGCGAAGTACGTTAAAAGTACTGATGTGAGATAGATAAATTAAGAAAAAAAAATAGGTAAGGCAAAGACAAAAAATAAATAAAGAAGAATTAATGCGTAGTTTTACAGAGAAAGCATCCCCTTTCGTCGTATAAATCAATAACGTTCGTCGATTTATACTTGTGATTTCGTACCTTTTGTGTTTATATTTGTGAACATTTAAAAATTAAAATGTTATGGAAACAAATTCAAATTCTTCTTCACGAAAATCTTCTCGATATAGCGATCATCGCTCTTCTGCTAGTTTTCCTAAAAAACAAGGAACAACAATTGGTATATTACTTATTTTGTTTGGTATGATATTTTTGTCATTCAACTTTGGATGGATAAATTCTGCTCTTAAATGGGTGATAATTTCATGGCCTATGGTATTTATTGTATTATCAATAATAAGTTTGGCAAAAAGGGACTATACGCAAGGACTTATTATGATGGTAATTGGAGCTTTCTTTCTGTTGCCTCGGTTAGCCGGAGCATTTCCGGAAATCTTTACAGGTATCAATCCAAACTTCGCTCATACCTTTTGGCCTGTATTGTTAATAATCATTGGATTGATAATTGTGCTACAAATTGGTTCGGGAAGAGGAGGTTTTGCTTTCGGACATAAAAGAAATATGAGCAGCACAGTAGTCAATAGTGAAGGCATGGTGCAGAAGAATGTCTTATTTGGTGGATCAGAAAGTATATTTCTAGACCCTGTGTTTAATGGCGGAAATATAAGTGCCACTTTTGGAGGTGTAGTTCTTGATTTAAGAAAAACAACGCTTCCCGAAGGCGATACATATCTTGATATAAGCGCAATATTTGGGGGTGTGCAACTATATGTTCCCGAAGGTTGGCTAATTGATAATAGATTACAAGCAATTTTGGGTGGTACAGAAGACCGTAGAAGATTTAATGAAACCAATCATTCAGGAAGATTGATTCTGCAGGGAACTCTTATATTTGGAGGGTGCGAAATATCATAATTGAAAGTTTTGAGGATGAAGCTAATATACCCAAATACTGCATTTAGTATGCCATTAAAGTGGTTTACAATAGTAGTATTGCTAGTACTATTTGCACTGCTACTAACTTTTGCTTTTAAATATTTAGTGAGTTTTTCGTTCAGCTTGCTTCTACTCAAGAACTTTATAGATACTGTTTTCCTAATAGTGTTTGCAGTGGTGCTCGAGAAAATAATACCTTTTACCAATTATGTTAAGCTCGATTTTAGACAAAGACTAATTAACTCTCTTGCTCTTGCAATAATATCCGTATCTGTGTGGGTGTTGGTAACATACTCATCGTCAGTAATATTATTTGGCATTGAGGCCAGAGATGAAATAATAAAGTTACTACCTGTTACTGCACTTATTGGCTCGTTGTTGTATTTGATTGAATTGCTTATTATAAATTATAGGACTGTAAAGCTTAATATAGAATATGGTAATGAAGCAGAACTGGAGACGGAAAAGACAGATAAGCCAAATGCGGTTGCAGTAGAAGAAAGTAATGAAAAAGAGAATGGCTATCTAGAAAGAATTGCACTTAAAACTGGTCAGAAAATACATGTAATACTAATACCAGATATAGTTTATATTCAATCAGATGGTGATTATGTTCAGCTGAATACAGAAAATGGCAAATACATAAAAGAAGAAACAATGAAGTACTTCGAAGCAAACCTTCACCCTCAGAAATTTGTTAGAATACACAGATCATACATCGTAAATGTAGAGAAAATTGCACGTATCGAGTTGTTTGAAAAAAATAGCCAAATGCTTATGCTAAAGAATGGGCATCAGATAAAAGCCAGTACTACAGGCTACAAAATGCTAAGAGAAGTTTTAAATCTCTGAATAGACAAAATCAATGTAACAAATTCTTAATGTAAAGTATGTTAAAACCTAGAAAACTGTTTTGAGTTTATAAGTTTTCTGTATTATCTTTGTATCGTTTTTTAAGATTGTTTATATGGAAATTAAAGACAGAATCGTAGATAAAGCTGGGGAATTATTTTTTCAATATGGTATAAAAAATATATCAATGGATGAACTTGCTTCGTCGTTAGGGATGTCTAAAAGAACTATTTATGAAATTTTTAAAGATAAGGAGGATATACTTCGATCTTTAATTTTGAAGCTCGGTGATGAGCGAAACAGAATTTTTGAAGAGTTTTTAGAAGAGGGGTTAAATGTTGTTGAGGTGTTTATCAATGTAATTGAAATTCAAAGGAAAATGCCTGTAAGTAATGCCAAATTTCTACAGGATATTTATAAGTACTATCCCAAAATAGTAAAGTTAATGCAGGAAAACATTGAAAAGAACAATGTGTTTCTGCGGGAGTTTTTATTGACAGGTATAGGGCAGGGGTATATTCGTGACGACTTAAATGTTGAGGTTACTGCATTTTTAGTAGAGCAGAGTACATATACTTATATACGTGCTTCATATTTGGAAAAGCCTCCTTTTTCGTTCTCTGATCTGTTTTACACAATGATGATAAATTTTGTGAGAGGGATATCTACCGAGAAGGGTATAAAGATTATAGATGCACACATAATGAGCAAAAAGAATTTAAACTGATTTGTTGTATAGATGAATTGGTGTTTTAATAAAGTATAGAAAGAACAATTTAATAAAATATGAAACAAATAATTATGAATCAAAAATTACTCAGCTTGTTGCTCACAGTGGTACTCAGTTTTACTGGGTTTACTACAGTTGAGGCTCAACAAACTGATAGTTTAGAAATCGATTTAACCACTGCGCTTAATATTGCACTTAGTGAAAACCCAACGGTGAAAGTGGCCGATATGGAGATTGAGAAAAAGCAGTATGCAAAGAAATCGGCTTATGGTGCACTTCTTCCACAAATGGATATCTTGGGACAGTACCAAAGAGCAATTAAACGACAGACAGTTTACTTTGATGAAGGCTTGGGTTTTGGTGGTGGTGAAATTGACCCTACCCAATATACTCCCGAGGAGCTGCAGATTATGAAGGTTGTGGGAGATATGTTTTCTATGGGAGGCGACTCTGAGAGTTCGGGAGAAGGAATTCAGATGGGACGATTTAATGTTTGGTCGGCCGGACTAAATGTAAGTCTTCCAATTGTTGTACCTTCACTTTGGAAAAATGTTCAGATGAGCGATGTGGACATTCATATTGCAATGGAGCAAGCACGTGCTTCAAGAATAGATCTTATAAACCAAGTAAAGAAAGCATACTATAGCCTATTACTGGCAAAGGATAGTTACAATGTTTTGAGATTAACATACGAAACAGATTCTATAAATCTGGATAACATTCGTAATCGCTTTAATCAGGGTGTAGTTGCTGAGTATGATGTAATTACTGCAGATGTTAGGCTCAAAAGTCTTATCCCCAATATGATTCAGGCAGAAAATATGATGAAGATTGCAGAGATGCAGTTAAACATGTATATGGGAATTGATGGTTTTGTGCCATTAAAAGTATTGGGTTCGCTTGATGATTATGAGGCAACAATGTTTGACAACTTGGTTCCGGCTGATACAACATTATCGCACAACAGCGATCTTAAGCAGTTTGATTTGCAAAGAGAGCAAGCGCAAAACGCTTTGGAGATGCAAAAGCTGCAGTATGCACCATCGCTTGTAACTTCGTTTAACTGGACATATATGAGTCAGAACAACGATTTCAGATTTAGTCACTACAAATGGGATCCATACTCCATGTTGGGTGTTACGCTTCAGATTCCGATATTTAGTGGTGGACAGCGTTATCATAATGTAAAGCAATCGCAAATTCAGATATATCAACTTAACGAGCAGCGCAAAGAGGTGGAGCGTGGACTTAAACTATCTATCAAGAATAATTACGATCTTATAAATAAAAATATAGAACAGGTGGTTTCTACTCAATCTTCAATAGAGCTAGCACGCAAGGGTCATGAAATAACCTTGAAGAGATATGAAACTGGTATGGGTACTATTGTTGATGTTAATGCGGCGGCACTGGCTGTTTTAAATGCAGAGCTGCAAAACAGGAATGCCATATACGACTATCTGTCGGCAAAAGCTGATCTGGAAAGAGTGATGGGCTATGAGATAGATACAGTAGATACTTTAGATAAATAGAAATTGAAAACAGAAATAAAACAAAATAATTGTATGAAAATCTTTAACTTATTAAAGTTTATTCCTTTACTTTCAACTGCCGTGCTATTGTCATGTGGAGGAGCGGGCCAAAACGAGAGCACAGATAGTGAAGTTCCAGAAAAAACGAGGGTGCGCGTGGAAGAAGTTAGGCTGGTGCCTGTGGATCAGATTTCCACATTTACGGCTACTGTAGAAGCTGACAAGGTAAATAATATTGCTCCTGCAATGGGAGGGCGTATACGCGAGATATATGTTGATGTGGGTGCATATGTAAAGAAAGGTCAAACTTTAGTAGCAATGGATGCTGCAACATATTCTCAACAGGAAACACAAGTGGCTACTCTGAGAAGAGATTTTGAAAGATATCAAGAACTTTATGAGGTGGGTGGTATCTCAAAACAACAGTTAGATCAGGCAAAAACTCAACTTGATGTTGCTGAAACTGCAATGGGTAATTTAGGTGAGAATACCCGATTGGTGAGTCCTCTTAGCGGAGTAGTTACTGCTCGTAATTATGATCCGGGCGATGTTGCTATGCAGCTTCCTATTCTAACAATTGAAAGTATGAACCCTGTAAAGGTGATGCTAAACGTATCGGAGAGATATTACAGTGAGGTAAAAGTTGGAATGCCTGTGGAAGTACAGGCAGACGCACTTGGAGATGAGATTTTTGAAGGTAAGATTTCACTTGTCTATCCAACTATCGACCCTGTATCGCACACATTTACTGTTGAGGTTGCCGTGCCAAATGGCAATCAGAAGATAAGACCTGGTATGTATGCACGTGCCAGAATGAACTTTGGTTCAAACGAACGCCCACTCTTAAGTGACAGGGCAGTTTTAAAGCAAGTGGGATCAAACGACAGGTATGTTTTTGTAGAAGAAAACGGTAAAGCAGTATATACTCTTGTGCAATTGGGTGCAAGAATAGGTGATAAGTATGAAATCCTAACGGGTTTGAACGCGGGAGATAAAGTAATTATTCATGGAAACAGCAACCTTATTGATGGTGCTGAGGTTGAAGTGATTAATTAATGTATGTTATCTAAAAATAATAAGGATATAAATATAATAGTTATATGAAGATATATGAAACCGCGGTTAAAAACCCCGTGGGAACATCATTAATATTTATTGGTGTTGTTTTAATTGGGCTACTTTTTTACAGGCAGCTGCCAATTGACCTCTATCCTAATATCGACATGAATATTGTGTCGGTTATGACCACCTACTCGGGTGCAGGAGCGCAGGATGTGGAAGCAAACGTAACCCGTCCGCTAGAGGATGTTCTTAATACTACAGAGAAGCTTAAGGAGATAACATCACAGTCGAGAGACGGGTTGTCTATGATTATGCTTGAGTTTGACTTCGGCACCGATATGAACGATGTAATGAATGATGTGCGGGATAAGGTATCGCTGATATCAGGGTTCTTGCCCGATGGCACCGAAGACCCTATTATTCTGAAGTTCAGCTCAGACATGATACCGGTAGTGGTGCTATCAGCCACCGCGGAAGAGAGCTCGGATGCATTGTATAAAATCCTTGATGAGCAGGTAGCTAACCCCCTGAATCGTATTTCGGGTGTTGGTACTGTTTCTGTAGGAGGTGCCCCTAAGCGTGAGATTCAGATTAATGTTGTACCTGCAAGGCTTGAGGCATATAATATGTCGCTTGAGCAGATTGCACAGGTTGTTGCTGCGGAGAACGTGAACGTGCCTGCTGGTAACTTCGATATTGGTTCACAAACATACATGTTGCGTTTGGAAGGTGAGTTTAAAAATAGCAGCGATCTCAATAATATTGTTGTTGGTAATAGTATGGGACGCCCCGTATACTTGAGAGATGTGGCAATTGTTAGTGATACATTAGAATCTCGTATACAGGAAAACTATACAAATGGCCGACGAAGTGCGAGTATTATAGTTCAGAAGCAGTCGGGTGCAAACACCGTTGCCATTGCCGACGCTGTAATGGCACAGCTGCCGATATTACAAAAAACACTTCCGCCAGATATCCAAATTGAGAAAGTAATGGATACTGCAGACTATATCAAAACATCAATTAACAGCTTGCTGGAAACAATATTGCTGGCATTGATAATTGTGGGTATTATAGTACTGTTTTTCCTTGGAAGGTGGCGTGCAACCATTATTATTATGGTTTCGATACCTATCTCTCTGATTGGTTCATTTATTTACCTCTATATAACGGGTAATTCCATAAATATTATATCGCTTTCGGCACTCTCAATTACCATTGGTATGGTGGTGGATGATGCTATTGTGGTACTAGAAAATATTACCACTCATATCGAACGCGGTAGTAAGCCCAAACAGGCTGCTGTTTATGGTACAGAAGAGGTTTCATTATCGGTAATTGCTTCAACCCTAACCATTATTGCTGTGTTCTTGCCTATGACTATGGTAGGTGGTTTTGCAGGAGTTATGTTTAAACAGCTTGGATGGATGGTAACTATCATCATCTCTCTTTCTTTGATTATATCTCTTACACTTACACCAATGATGAGTGCACATATGATGCGCTCAAGCAAAGAAACTAAGGCAAATAAATTCGATAAATGGTATAACAAGAGAATTCTTCCATTACTTGATAGACTCGACAGAAATTATGGACGTCTTGTTAATTGGGTTGCAAGGAAAAGAAGAACTACATTCTTTGCTGTGGTTATAGTTTTTATAATTAGCGTAATTATTAGTGTATTTACCCTTAAAACAGGGTTTATGCCTGAGTCGGACAACAACAGTATAGCACTTACGGTTGAGATGCCAACTGGGACACGCATGGAGGTTGCAAGAGAAGTGGGACATGAAATTGCTCAGGGTATTAAGGATAAGTATCCGGAGATTGATATTATTTCATTTTCTGTTGGTACTGCAAGTGACGATGATACATGGGCAGCCATGCAGGATAATGCTCCAAACATTATGACTTACACGATGCGTCTTACTGAAGCAGAGAATAGGACCAAATCTATTTTTGATATTTCTGATGAGATACGTACCGATCTTGCTGCGATGCCAGAGCTCCAAAGATTTCAGGTGCAGCCCGGAGGTGGTGATATGGGAATCGCGTCAGGAAACAACGTAACTGTTGAAATATATGGATACGACCTAGCTGCAACAGATCTTATTGCTGCCGAGTTAAGTGGCAAGCTGGCCGAGGTTGATGGTTTGAGAGATATAGTGGTTTCTCGTAAGGACTACAGGATGGAGTACCAGATTCAGTTTGATAGGGAGAAGCTTTCTTTAAACGGATTAAATATGGCTTCAGCCGCAAATGCTGTAAGAAACAGGATTAACGGTCTTGTAATGTCGCGCTATCGTGAAGATGGTGAGGAATATAATATTCGTGTACGTTTTGATGAGCAGTATCGTGAATCGATAGAGGATATTGAAAATATCCTTATTTATGCCCCAACCGGAGCGGGTGTAAGGGTGAGAGACCTTGGAACAGTTGTAGAAACTTCTTCATTACCTCAGATTGACAGGCAAGATCGTGAACGAATAGTTAGTGTTACCGGAACTATTTACGGAAGAGCTTTAAGTGAAGTGGTAGAAGATGTGGATGCTATTCTTGCACGAACAGAAGTACCATCAGGTGTTCAAATTGAAGTTGCCGGTACGCTTAAAGATCAGCAAGAAGCATTTGGCGAATTGGCATTGTTGCTATTAATTGTATCTATATTGGTATATATTGTATTGGCATCACAGTTTGAATCGCTTACTTATCCTTTTATGATTATTCTTACTATTCCGTTTGCGTTTATAGGTGGTTTGTTGTTACTGGCTTTAGTGGGTGAACCGCTTGGTCTTATGGGTTACGTGGGACTGATTATGCTTGTGGGTATGGTTGTGAAAAATGCTATTGTGCTTATCGACTATATCAACCTTAACCGTGAGAGAGGATTATCGATTATAACCGCCGTTGTGGATGGTGGACGCTCGAGATTGAGACCGGTATTAATGACCACTCTTACAACCATTTTAGGTATGATTCCGCTTGCAATTGGCACAGGTCAAGGGTCAGAGATGTGGCGTGCACTTGGTTTAGCTATTATTGGTGGTATGACATTCTCAACAATTATTACACTTGTACTTATACCTGCACTTTACTCTATGATGGCGGGTTATGGTGTGCGTCGCAAACGTAAGAAACACCGCGAAGTGGTTGTGGTAAATGCAAACTAAAAGTGATAACTAAGAAAAAAAGATTTATGAAAGCAGTAATGATATTAATTGACCAGGCACACTACGATGAGATTATTGATAATTTGAGCTCATTAAACATACGTGGATTTACCTCGTGGAAAGAAGTACACGGAAAAGGGAGTAAAACCGGTTTCCCTCACTACGGTTCGCATGCCTGGCCATCGGTAAACAATGCAATCCTTACAATGGTTGAAGATGACAGGGTACCACTCTTATTGAAGTACCTGAAAGATCTTGATAATGATTCGCCCAACCTTGGTTTACGTGCCTTTGTGTGGAATATTGAGGAGGCAATTTAATTGATTTTGATTTAATTTATAAATGAGCGCTGCAGAAATGTGGCGCTTTTTGATTTAAGATATTATCTTTACGATAATTAAAAGTAATGATTATGCCAATAATAAAAAGTATTCTCGATACAGATCTTTATAAATTTACCACAAGTTATGCTTACTCTAAGCTGTTCCCCAGAGCATATGGGGAGTTTGAGTTTGTTGATAGGAGTAATGAAAATTATCCGGAAGGATTTGACAAGCTGCTTAAGGAGGAATTAAACAGGATGTCGGATTTGTCACTTACTTTTGACGAGGAGAAATTTGTGAGATTGAATATGCCTTATCTGCCTCCTACATACATCGATTTTTTGAAAGGCTATAAGTTTGATCCGTCTGAGCTTGAGATAAGTATGAATGACGGAAAGTTACATATAAAAGCAAGTGGCTTGCTTTACAGGATAACACTTTGGGAAACTCCCATTCTGGCAACTGTTTCTGAATTGTATTTCAGAATAACCGGGAAGCATCCGGATAACGAGTATATGGAGAATGCTGCAATAGAGAAAGCTGTGAAGATGAAAGAGCATGGTATTACTTTTTCTCTTTTTGGTATGAGAAGGAGGTTTAGCTTTGATGTGGAGGATAAGGTAACCGAACTGTTGAAGAAGCATGCCGGAGAGAGTCTTTATGGCACTAGTAATGTGTATATGGCATACAAGCATAATTTGAAGGTTTCGGGTACACATCCGCATGAGTGGGTGCAGTTTCATGGATCTATTTATGGTTATAAGATGGCCAATTATATGTCGATGGAGGACTGGATAAATGTTTATGATGGCGATTTGGGAACGGTGCTTACTGACACCTATACAACTGATGTTTTCCTTCGTAATTTCAGTAAGAAGCATGCGTCGTTGTTCACCAGTTTAAGGCATGATAGTGGCGATCCGCTTGTGTTTGTTGATAAGGTTATAAAAAGATATGAGGAACTCAGGGTGGACTCTAAGCTTAAATATCTTGTGTTTTCTGATAGTCTTAATGTTGATAAAGTAATACAGATTAAGGAATATTGTGGAGATCGTATTGGTTCAACTTTTGGTATTGGCACTAACTTAACAAATGATGTTGGTTATAATATCAGGAGTATGAATATTGTGATGAAGCTCTTTAGGTGTAAGATGACAGCCAAAGAGGAGTGGCAAGAGTGCGTGAAGCTATCTGATGTGGAGGGTAAGCACACCGGAAGTGAAAGGGAGATTGCTCTTGTGAAAGAGACTTTGGGGCTTACAAACAACTAAAAATATTTGATGTTTTTATAACCAACTTTAATCTGGTCTATTGTTTGTGAGAATTTTATAGTTAATAATTAAAAGTATAACTATACCTGCTGCTGTTGCCTGCACCATCTGTGGCGGTGAAAATGAGTGTTTGTTTTTCACCTTTGGTTAGTCGTTCATCATCAAATTGATATGTATAAATTGTTGATTTTGAGTCGTGTGTAAACAGTATAAACTTACCGTTTATCTCTCCTCTGAATGATGAAATTCCGCTCATATTATCACTTAACCTAATTCGAATTCTTTTCTGACTTACCCAATTTTCCGGAGTAAGTGGTGTTATTGAGGGAGCATCTTTATCGGCAGTAACAGCATATTTATCGCCCAGCTCTCTTATAGAAAGTGACAGTCCACCTTGGTTGTATTCTCCTCCTACCCAACTTTCAGAACCATTGCTGTTGATTCTTACAACTCCATAGTTTTGCCTGTTTTGCAAAGTATCGGTATTTAGTTTAATCCAAACGTTGGCACTATTGTGGAGTGGAATGGGACTATTATTTATTTGATGTACATCGGAGAAGTATTTGCTGTTATGCGATTTATCATACTGGAAGCAGTAGTTGGAATAAAAGTTGCCACTTGGTATAGAAAGAGTGAACCCCCTATCTATAAATGAGTTGTTAAGGTTCCACGTCATGAAGTTGTCGCATTCTGCTGGGGTGGGAATTGTTTGCTTTACACCATTTATTTTAAAGTTATATTTTAGCGTGTTGCCATAGTGATCTTCAAGCTCATACCTTAAGTTATATATCTTTTCTTCATTAATATCGATATATCCATTATTTATGGACGTATAAAAGGGTAGGGTGTTACCTGGTTCTATAAAAGATTTCATGTAAAAGGAGCGACGTAGTTTCCAGTCCTCAAAATCGACAAAAGAATTTAGCATTCGTGTTTTATCGAAGGGATATCTATTGATGGTGCTGCTAAACACTTGTAGTTCATCTATAAAGAGACGTATGTGCTTAACTCCATATATGTTACTCTGACCATTCATGCGGTCGTATGCTTTCACTCCAACACCTATTCTTCCCCATGCATTTATGGTTCTGCCAAGTCCAAGTGGATTGCCGTTGCCATCTTTACTTATATTTATTCTTGTGGGGTTATTACTGTCATTTATAACACCTTTGCCCAATTTTGGATAAAATGCAATACCCCTTAAGTCGGGTTTTTGAGTATCGCTAATTGACGATAAAAATTCTAGTGCATCGAGTGGATGCTCACTCCTAGTATCTCGGATTTCGAAATGTAGATGTGGCCCACCAGAGCTGCCGGTATTGCCGCTTAGCGCTATTTGTTGTCCACGCTTAACAGGAAGTGTGCCTTCGCCCGGAAAGAGATTTACGTTGAATCTCTCTTGCTCATACTGCTTCTCTTTAACCCAATTGGCTATTTCTTTTGAGAAGCTGTTGAGGTGTGCGTATACACTGGTGTGACCGGTGGAAGGGTGTGTGACATAGAGTGCAAGTCCGTAACCCCCGGGTGCGACACTTATTCTGGAAACGTAACCATCTTCTATTGATACTATTGGTTTATTTACTGCCTGCTGGGTTTTAAAATCTATGCCTGAGTGAAAATGATTGCTCCTGAGTTCACCAAAACCTCCGCTAAGTGCTGGGGGGAAGGTGACAGGATTTATATAAGTTTGGGTAAATGATGTTAAGGTGGAAGATATATATAGTGTTATAAGCAGTAGTGGCAGTTTCAGTAGTTTCATTATTATGTGGTTTTTTCTGTTGATTGCTTTTGTCTATCCCAATTTGTTGGGATTCTTTATATCGGCTTTAATGGTTTTATTGAATAATGTGGTGTTAATAATATCTTTGGCTACCTCTGACTTCGACTTTAAATTGAATGTGATTTTATCGCCATCTTTAGAAATTATAGTTACTTTATTTGTATCTACACCAAACCCCGCACCGGCATCTTTTAGACTATTAAGTACAATAAAGTTGAAGTTTTTCTTTTCAATCTTCTTTAGTGCATTGTTTTCTTCGTTGTTAGTTTCAAGAGCAAAGCCAACTATTATTTGATTGTCTTTTTTTATTTTGCCTAAAGCAGCAGCAATATCGGGGTTGGGAGTTAATTTGATTGTTATATCCTCATTATCATTATGTTTGATCTTGGTGTCCTCCTGTTGGTTTGGTCTATAATCAGCAACAGCAGCTGACAATATTGCAATATCCATTTGGGGGAAAACATTTATTGATGCATTGTGCATTTCTTTTGCAGATTCCACATCAATCCTTTTTATGTTTGGATTTGTTGTGCTTAATGCTGTAGGACCTGTTACTAGTATAACTTCTGCCCCTCGTTTTGCACACTCTTCGGCAATGGCAAAGCCCATCTTTCCTGAAGAGTAGTTTCCTATAAACCTTACAGGATCAATCTTTTCATAGGTGGGACCGGCCGTAATCAGTACTTTTTTTTTAAGGAGGTCTTGTTCTATTAAAGAGTTGGTAGATTGATTATGCTCCGTTGCGGTTTGATCTTGTTCCCTGTTTGTTTTACCCTGTTCTGCTTTAAAGTAATCTTCAAGTATTTTTACAATATTCTCTGGTTCTTCCATGCGTCCTTTACCTTCGAGGTGACTTGCCAGCTCGCCTACTCCAGGATCGATAATCATTACTCCATCACTTTTCAATTGTATAATATTGCGTTGTGTGGTTACATGTTTAAACATATCCAAATCCATTGCAGGGGCAACAAATACGGGAGCTTTCATTGATAGGTAAGTTGTAATAAGCATATTGTCTGCTATGCCGCTTACCATCTTGCCAAGTGTTGATGCTGTTGCTGGCGCTATAAGCATTAGATCTGCCCAAAGACCAAGGTCTACGTGACTGTGCCATGTGCCATCTCCGGTGGCAAAGAATTCACTTATTACTGGTCTTCCCGATAGTGCCGAGAGTGTAACTGGCGTTATAAATTCCTTTCCTGCGGCAGTTATTACTATTTGCAGTTCGGCACCTTTTTTTATTAAAAGACGGGTTAGTATAGCCGATTTATATGCTGCTATACTGCCGGTAATACCTAAAACGATATGTTTTCCTTTTAACGACATTTGTTGATTTTTACTATTACAAACTTACATAAAAATTATGATTATGACTGTAAGTATTTTTTATGAACATTTTAAAATGGTATAATCAATATAGCTAAATGTTAACTAATTAAAACCATGTAGTCTCATGTATCTAAAGTGGTTAAATAATGATAAATACAACGCTTTGTATGGTACTTTGCATTGCATAATACCATGCTTAATGTATATTTGTATCGTGATATTATTATAACTGTTTTTTGAAATAATAAAAATAAAATGAATATAGAGAATACACAGAGCCAAATGCGAAAAGGGGTACTGGAATATTGTATTCTTTCCATAATTAAAAGAGGTGAAGCATATCCCGGCGATATTATTGAAGAAATGAGAAGTGCCGGTTTAACTCTTCTGGAAGGAACTCTTTATCCACTTCTTAATCGATTAAAAAATGCGGGTGTGCTTAATTATCAATGGGTTGAAAGCACATCGGGACCTCCTCGCAAGTATTTTAAACTTACAGATAAGGGGAGGGATTTTTATGAGCTCCTTGCAACTACATGGGATGAATTGGCCACAGGAGTGAACTTTTTGATTAATTCTGATAATTCCAAATAACATAAACAATGAAAAAAGTAATCAATATTAATTTTCAGGGACAGGTAATTGCAATTGAAGAGACTGCTTACGAGATATTGAATAAATATATTGTTAGTCTTAAAAAATACTTCTCGCGTGAAGAGGGAGGTGATGAAATTGTGAATGATATTGAAAACCGTATTGCGGAATTATTCGGAAATCGACTTAAGTTAGGTATCAATTGTATAACCGACGAGGATGTTGAATCAATTATAAATAATATTGGCAGACCAGAAGATTTTGATACGGACTATGTCGAAAGTGAAAAGAAAGAGTCTGACTCTTTTGAAAATACTGGAAATGAATACTCATTTGAAAATTCATCTTATGAACAGCAAAAGGAAACAAAAACGCTTTATAGAAATTCAAAGGATAAAATTCTTGGAGGGGTTTGTAGTGGTTTAGCCCATTATTTTAAAACTGATCCGGTTTGGTTGAGGTTGATATTTCTAATTTTCTTTGGATTTCTTTTTTGGGTTTATATTATACTTTGGATAGTGCTGAAGGAAAAACAACTTGAGACTAATGTAACAAAGAAACTATATAGAAACCCCACTGACCGATATATAGGTGGTGTGTGTGGAGGTATTGCTGCATATTTTAAGATAGATAGCTGGATTCCAAGATTAATTTTCCTTCTGCCTCTATTCGTTAATGTTTTTGGTATTTTATCTTTTTTCCCCTTAACTCATTTCTTTGGTAATAGTGGTTTTAACTGGAATTTGAATGGTGGGGTAATATTACTCTATTTTGTGTTAATGGCTATAATACCAGAAGCTAAGAGCGTTAAGCAGAAGCTTGAAATGATGGGTGAGGAAGAGTATATCAGGTCTATTCGCGATAGGGTAAATGATAATTTAGCGAATACAAAAAATAGAGCGGATGATAATACATCAAATTACAACAGCAACTTAAATGCTAAAGATAAAACTCATATTGTAGACTCTTCTCCTCTTGCAGACTCTTCTCCTCTTGCAGATTCTCCTCTTTCAGATTCTTCAATTGTTGATTCTGATAAAATGCCTCCCGAACCTCCTTATTCTGAGCCAATAAACGAAAGAGCATCTTATAAATCAGAGAGATCGGGTTGCTTTAACTTGCTTGTAGTGTTTATAAAAGTAGCGTTTTTCTCTTTAGTAGGGATTATTGGTTTAGCTATGCTAGCTGTTTTTGCAGGTTTAATCTTTGCAGGAGCGCAATTTATACCGCTTAAATCATTACTAATTGATCAGGGTTACGAATCTACTCTACTTATGATTTCGTTAATACTGCTTATATTAGTACCTGTTATAGCTATTGTAACTTGGATTGTGAGGCGTGTGATGAAGACTAAATCACGCCCTGTAATAGGAGCTGTTGCCACCACGTTATGGCTTGTTGGTGTTGTTTTATCTATAATTCTTACTGTAAAGGTGGCAGACAAATTCAATGTTGATAGTTCAAGCGAAATAAATATTCCAATAATTGCCCCTACATCAAATAAGCTATTTGTTGAAATGGAGCCATACAAAGAGGATTATGCTGAATTTAAATTAGGAATTGGTTTTAATAATGAGATTGATGAACTTCCTTTTACAAATATAGATGGCGACTCATTACTATTCAGAAATGTAAATATGCATATCAGTCAGAGTGTTGATACAGTGTTTAATGTGAGACTAATATTTGCTACTAGTGGTAAAACGTTGCGAGAAGCCAAAAATGATATTAAAGAGTTTAGTTATAATATTAAACAAAACGACTCTATTTTATTATTGCCTGAGTTTTTGCTTGTACCAGTATCGCAAGGTTTTCGCGATCAGAGTGTAACTGTTGAGATTACTGTTCCTGCAGGTAAGTCGGTTGAGGTGAGCGATGCATTAAGAGAATACAGAAATAATGAACCACCCTCTGTTGCAAGAAAAAGGATAAGAGGTTACACTAGTTCATATACACCCTATGTGCCTGCTTCATTACCTGAAACTGAAAAAAATAACGATATATTGTAAATAAATTTCATTAATTCTACTATAACTTTCATTGTGTGTAAAGGAGGCTGTCTGTGAAGGATGGCTTTCTTTTTTTAAAGAAAAATAAATAATTATTGGATGGGTCTGAAAAAAAAATTATCTTTGCAACCGCTAATCAAGAGATGATTTGCAAAAGATATTGAAAGGCCCGGCAAGATGCGACTTGCTGATAATTGAACAGGAACTTGCCCGGATGGCGAAATTGGCAGACGCGCTAGTTTCAGGGACTAGTGTTGGCAACAACGTGCAGGTTCGACCCCTGTTCCAGGCACAATATGCGCAGGTGGTGAAATTGGTATACACGCTACTTTGAGGGGGTAGTGCCGGTAACGGTGTGTGAGTTCGAGTCTCATTCTGCGCACTTTATTATTCTACATGAAAATTCTTTCCTCAGATCAAATTCGTATTGTTGATGCCGAGACTATCAAAAGAGAAGGTATTTCTTCTCTTGAACTGATGAAAAGGGCAGCCACAGCATTTTGCGATTGGTTTACCAAGAAATACACAAACAAACATTCTCAAATAGTAATCTTTTCTGGTGTAGGTAATAACGGGGGCGATGGTCTTGTTATTGCACGTATATTGCATAAACTGGGGTATAATGTTGAAGTATTAATTGTTGAGTATAAAGACAGTTACTCAGATGATTGTGCGCATAACCTACGAAGAATTAAGGCGGAAAAAATACACTATAAAAAGATACAGGATAAAATTGATATTCCTTCTTTAGAAAAATATGACATTGTTATTGATGGAATTTTTGGCATAGGCCTATCAAGAGAAGTAAGCGGGATAGCTGCGGATGTTATTAAAGTGATAAATGAAGGTCATTCAGATTTTTCTAAAGATCATACAAGTTATTCTGAGTTGGATTATTCTGAGGCTCATACGGGTAATTCTAAAGCACATACGGGTAATTCTAAAGCTCATACGGGTTTTTCTGAAGCTCACATGGGTTATTCTAAAGCTCATTCTGGCTATTCTAATGCTCATTCTGGTTATTCTAAAGCTCATTCTGGCTATTCTAATGCTCATAAATGTATAATAAGTATTGATGTACCCAGTGGTTTATTTTTAAATAAAAAGACTGATTTTGCAGTTATTGCTAATGAAACTATCTCTTTTCAAATACCTAAGCTTGCTTTATATCTTCCTGAAAACTATTTGTATGCTGGTAATGTAACAGTACTTGATATTGGATTAAACGAGCAGACTATCTATGAGATTGAATCAAATTCATTCTACACAGAAAAGAAAGATATAAAAGCTTCTTTAAAACCATTAGTTAAATTTGCTCACAAAGGAACTCAGGGGCATTCTTTAATTATTGGTGGTAGTATCGGTAAAATTGGCTCAGTTTCCCTGGCATCTAAAGCAGCTTTGAAAATGGGATGTGGACTGGTAACTGCCTATGTTCCAAAATGTGGGGTGAATGTTATTCAGTCTCATTTTCCTGAAGCAATGGTAATAGAAGATAAATGCAATGAGCATATATGTGAAATTAGTTTTGACATATCACCTGATGCTATAGGTGTTGGAATTGGAATGGGGCTGTACGAAGAAACAATAACTGCATTTTATAAGTTTGTAAAGAATTATAAGGGACCAATGGTAATTGATGCTGATGGATTAAATATTTTATCTAAACATCAAGATTGGTTGTTACTTTTACCACCTAAAACAATTTTAACTCCTCACCCTAAAGAGCTAATGAGACTTATTGGTAATTGGAATGATGATTTTGATAAGATTAAGAAAACAGTAGAATTAGCACAGAGGTTAGATTTAATAATAATTATTAAAGGTGCTTATTCACTTATAATTGATTCTCAAAACATATATGTGAACAGTTCTGGTACACCTGCACTTGCTACAGCAGGAAGTGGAGATGTACTTACAGGAATGATTACAAGTTTGCTTGCACAGGGGTATAACGCTATAGATGCTGCAAGGGTAGGGACTTTTATACATGGAATGACAGCCGATATCACTTCTCAAATCATTCATCCACGTTCTTTTATTGCTTCGGATATTATTGATAATATAGGACAGTGCTATATAAAATTAGATTCATAATTTAAATAATTAGAACCTAATCATTTGCGATTTACATATTTATTGTCTAATTTTGCACCTCATTTAGCCAAAAGGCTCTTTAAGAAGTCGCATATCGCGCCTCGCCTCAGGTAAGTAACGTCAAGTTATTCTATATATATGTACGTAATTGTAGATATTCAAGGTCAACAGTTTAAAGTTAAACAAGACCAAAGATTATTCGTCCACAGAATAAATGCCGATCAAGGTAGTGAAGTGGAATTTGAGAAAGTAATGCTAATAGACAATGAAGGTGCCATAACAGTTGGTACTCCTGTTATTGAAGGAGCAAAAGTAGTAATTGAAATTCTTTCTCATCTAAAAGGTGACAAAGTGTTAATCTTCAAGAAGAAAAGAAGAAAAGGACACAGAAAATTAAACGGTCACCGTCAACAATTTTCAGAAGTAAGAGTTAAAGAAATTATTGCTTAATCAGTAAAAATTAGAAGAAAATGGCACATAAAAAAGGAGTTGGAAGCTCGAAGAACGGCCGTGAATCGCATAGTAAACGATTGGGCGTTAAAATGTATGGTGGTGAATCAGTGAGAGCTGGTAATATTATAGTTCGTCAACGTGGAACACCTCACCGTGCTGGAGAAAATGTAGGTGTTGGAAAAGATCACACATTATTCGCACTAACAGATGGTGTAGTGGTATTCCGTAAGAAAAGAAATAACCAATCATACGTATCGGTACAACCATTTGCAGAAGTAGCAGCAGAGGCTTGAACCATAGAAAATATTCTATTAATTTAAAGGGTGATTTCACATTGTGGAATCACCCTTTATTTATTTAAGACGTGAATTAGTTATTTGTGTCGTCCCTTTAAAATTTCTTCTATATCTTCTAACTTCTGATTTTTAGTTTTAAGTAAAATCAAAAAGTGATAAAGAAGATCGGCAGCTTCATTTTTAAATAAGTCGACGTTATTATCTTTAGATTCAATAACCAACTCAACAGCTTCTTCTCCCACCTTTTGTGCTACTTTATTTACACCTCTGGCAAAAAGTTTTGCTGTATACGATGTCTCATCATTATCAGCTATTCGTTGCTCTATTATGTTTTCTAGTTTATATAAAAAGCCTTTAGGTGTCTCTTCATTAAAGCAAGATGTAGAGCCGGTGTGACAGGTTGGACCTTGCGGAAATGCTTTTATCAATATCGTGTCGTTGTCACAATCTTGCAATATCTCAGCCACAAGTAGATAGTTTCCGGACTCTTCTCCTTTTGTCCATAGTCTGTTTTTTGTACGACTAAAAAAGGTTACCTTCCCCTCAGTTATAGTTTTATTAATTGCTTCTTTATTCATGTATCCGAGCATGAGTACCTGCATTGTATTGGCATGTTGAATTATTGCCGGTATTAATCCGTCTGTTTTTTCGAAATCTAAATTCATCTTATTGCAATATTTTGTTCTTTTAAAAAATCTTTTAAGGCAGGAATAGTTATCTCTCCAAAATGGAAAACTGATGCCCCCAGGGCAGCACTTGCTTTTGTTTTGGTGAAAACTTCTGCAAAATGATTCATTTTTCCAGCTCCACCAGATGCAATTACAGGTATGTTTAGTGCTTTTGATACTTGATCAGTTATATCAATTGCAAAACCTGATTTCATTCCATCGTTATTCATGGAAGTTAACAAAATCTCACCTGCACCAAGCTGCTCTACTTTAATTGCCCATTCCACTGTATTGAGATGCGTTGACGTTCTACCTCCGTGAGTATAAACAATCCAATCACCATTCTCTTCAAGTTTGGTGTCAATAGCGAGTACTACACACTGGCTGCCAAATTGCTCTGCTATTTCTGAAATAAGTTGAGGACGTTCCACTGCAGAAGAGTTGATACTGATCTTATCAGCACCCGCTTTTATAATTGCACGCGCATCTTCTACTGATTTAATTCCCCCGCCAACAGTAAATGGAATATTAATCTCTTTCGCTATATGTTCTACTAATTCAGTTAAGGTCTTACGATTCTCAACAGTTGCAGTTATGTCCAAGAAAACCAACTCATCGGCTCCTTCATTGACATACTGTTTGGCCAGTTCCACAGGATCGCCCGCATCACGTAATCCAATGAAATTTATACCTTTAACTGTTCTGCCATCTTTTATGTCGAGGCAGGGAATTATTCTTTTTTTTAGCATTTTAATTTCAATCTTAATTTAGAGTTCCGTAAGCACATACATTATATTAAATCTTATCGAGAGTAAAGTTAGGTTATTTCTCGTAATGTTATTTGTTACAATCACTTCTTTTATTCATGGGGTTTATTTAGGTAGCTCACTAAAGTTAGATTATTTCTCGATATGATATAATTCAATCAAAACTTAACTACCACTATTTAGAATAAACCGTTCTAACTCTTTTAAACTTATTCTACCTTCATAAATAGCTTTACCTATAATTGCTCCTTCACAGCCAATCTGCTTAACTAGCTTTACATCTTCAATAGAAGTTACACCACCACTGGCAATGAGCTTTATATTAGTTTTAAAAAGAATCTCTTTATATAATTCAGTAGAAGCGCCTTGCAACATTCCATCCTTTGAAATGTCGGTACAAATAACATATGAGATGCCTTCTTTTTCATACTCTTTTATAAAATTGATAACATCCATATCCGATTGCTTTTGCCATCCATGTGTTGCAATCATACGGTCATTGCTATCGGCACCCAATATTATTTTTTCATTGCCATACTTTGTGAGCCAATCGAGAAAAAGAGTCCTGTTATGTACAGCAACACTTCCACCTGTTACCTGTGAGGCACCGTTCTCAAATGCTATCTTAATATCTTTATCAGATTTAATGCCACCACCAAAATCTATAATAAGTTCTGTTTTAGAAGCAATCTCATTAAGTACTTCGTAATTCACAATATTGTTTGATTTTGCACCATCTAAATCAACTAAATGGAGGTATTTAATGCCACTAGCTTCAAATTCTTTTGCAACTTCAAGAGGATTCTCATTGTAAATCTTTTGTGTGTTGTAATCTCCTTTGGTTAGTCTCACACATTTTCCATCAATTATATCAATAGCAGGAATTATTCTCATATTCAAATTCAAAGTTCAAGAAAGTTTTTTAATATTTTATCTCCAACATCACCCGACTTTTCGGGATGAAATTGAGTAGCATAAAAGTTGTCTCTACATATCGCTGCACTAAATGGTGAAATGTAATTACATTGAGCTATAGTGTGCTTGCAAACACCGGCAAAATAACTATGGATAAAGTAAAAAGAATCATTTTCATTAATGCCGTGAAAAAGCGGAGATGATAATTCTGATATATTGTTCCATCCCATATGAGGAACAATATCGTTGGGTGGAAATAATTTCACATCAGTATTAAAAATTCCCAGGCACTCTACATCACCTTCTTCTGAGTGCTGACACAAAAGTTGTAATCCCAAGCAAATACCTAATGTTGGTTGAACAAGAGATTTAATAATTTTGTCTAAACCTTTATCTATTAAATATTTAATTGCAGAAGATGCATTTCCCACTCCTGGAAATATAACCTTGTCGGCACTCATTATTTCATTATATCTATTCGTAAGAATTGATTCATAACCTAAACGATCGAGTGCATTTTTGACTGAAGTGATATTACCTGCATTATAATCTATAATTGCAATCATATTTACTGCTTTAGTGTTATGATATTTTTTACCATCTTCTGAAATTAAAAAGTGCCCTTTGTGCTCGGAATACCCCCTTCTTCACCTCGTTTAACGGCCATTTTAACTGCTCTTGCAAAAGCTTTGAACACAGACTCTATTTTATGATGTTCATTGTCACCATCGGCCTTAATGTTAAGATTACACTTTGCGTTATCGGTAAAAGATTTGAAAAAATGCATAAACATGTCTGTAGGCATATCACCTATAAACTCACGTTTAAAATCCACATTCCAAACCAACCAAGGGCGACCACCAAAATCTAATGCAACCTGAGCAATTGAATCATCCATTGGCAAAATAAAACCATATCGTTCTATCCCTTTTTTCTTACCCAACGCCATTAAGAATGCTTCACCTAGAGTAATGCCTACATCTTCAATTGTGTGGTGCTCATCAATGTGCAAATCACCTGCAACCTCAATTGTAAGATCGATATTACCGTGTTTTGAAATCTGCTCAAGCATATGATCAAAGAAACCTAAACCTGTTGAAATATCACTTTTGCCTGTACCATCTAAATTAACTTCAACCTCAATTTGAGTTTCTGAAGTGTTTCTAATTACTTTAGCTCTACGTGGTTCTGACTTCAGAAAACGATATATATCACCCCAGCTAGTAGTTGTTAACGTTGCATTTGTCTCTAAATTATTACTTAATATAATTGATTTACAGCCAAGATTATCAGCTAGTTGAGCATCGGTTAGTCTGTCGCCAATTACAAAAGATTCTGTTATATTATAATCACCTTTTAGATAATGTGTAAGCAATGCTGTGCCAGGTTTGCGAGTTGGCAAATTATCCTGTGGAAAAGATTTATCTATTAATATCTCACTAAAAACTACACCCTCATTTTGGAAAGCTTTTATAATCTTATTATGAGCAGGATGAAAAGTGTCTTCAGGGAAAGAAGAAGTTCCCAAGCCATCCTGATTTGAAACCATCACCAACTCATACTCAAGTTCATTAGCAATCCGCGAGAGATATTGAAACACACCCGGATAAAACTCAAGCTTCTCTAAGCTGTCAATCTGCTCATCTTCAGGCTCAACTATAAGCGTACCATCGCGATCTATAAAAAGTACCTTTTTCATTATATGTTAATAATTTTGTAAAACTCTTGTTTAAGCTATATGTGCAGTTCGTAATTTTGATTAATATTATCAAAATCCCAATACAGCCACCTGCTTTTAATCTTTGTAATTTCGGAGAACCTCAATCAATTGTGCATTCTCTTCGGGAGAACCAACAGTTATTCTTATGCACCCCGGAACCACAGTAGCTCTATTCCTTACAATTACTTTATTCGATACCAGATACTTGTAAATAGCATCTGCATCACTCATTTTCACTAAAAGGAAATTAGCATCTGAAGGATAAATATGCTTCACAAAAGGAAGTTTAGTAAGCTCCTTCACAAGTAAATTACGTTGCTCAAGAATTAAATCAACTCTTTCTTTAAACTTATCAGAATCTGAAAGCGCATTTATTGCCTCTTGTTGATTAAAACCACTTACATTATAAGGAGGTTTGGTTTTATCCATTAAAGCAATGATATCTTTATTAGAGTACGCAACTCCAACACGAGCCTTTGCCAGCGCCCAAGCCTTGCTAAAAGTTTGCATCACTATAAGGTTCGGATACCTATTGATAGCATCTACAAACCCCTTAGAATCGCTAAAATCGATATATGCCTCATCAACCATCACAATGCCGTTAAACTGATCGAGTATCTTTTCAATATTCTTTAAATTATTGCCAGTTGGATTATTTGGAGAGCATATAAAAATACATTTTGCCGATTCAGAAAGAATAAGTTCAGTGTTTAGTTCAAACTCATCATTAAGCGGAATTCTTATTATATTTACATTATTGATGTTAGCAGAAACCTCATACATGCCATAAGTTGGTGGACAAATAATTACACTATCTTCCAATGGCTCACAAAATACCCTAAACACTATATCTATAACCTCATCGCTTCCATTGCCGATGAATATATTGTCAACAGGAATATTATTTCTGTTAGATAACGCTTTTTTTAATTCTCTTTGATGAGGATCGGGATATCTATTTCTTTCACCAAAAGGATTCTCGTTTGCGTCTAAAAAGATACCCTCATCACCTGTAAACTCATCACGTGCGCTAGAGTAAGGTTTCAATTCCCAAATATTGGGTCGAACCATCGATTTCAATTCAAAATTCTTCATCTTCATCTATTAAGTCTAATTGCTGTAATTGTTTACCTGTAACAGCACCTACTCTAAGAGTCATTGCATTTTTATGTGCATATAATTGCTCTGCCTCCGCCATAGCTTCAACTGCTCCGCCTATAGATAAAATTCCCTGTTCATTAAGTTGCTGAAAAGTAATCTTCTTCACAAAACTATCAAGTGAGACACCACTATAACTCTTTGCAAATCCGCTTGTAGGCAGAGTATGGTTTGGTCCGCTAGCATAGTCTCCTGCACTCTCGCAGCTCCAGTTTCCAAGAAATACAGATCCCGCACTTGTAACATCCCTACTCACCAATGCTGGATTGTCTACAGCAAGTATGAGGTGCTCTGGTGCATAAAGGTTGCTGAATTCAACACACTCATTTACTTCTCTAAATAACAAAGATCTACTGTTTTTTAATGCCTGTGCAGCAATATCCTGACGGGGTAAAGCAGCAAGTTGGATATCAATTTCTTTGTTAACTGCTTTAATAACTTTCTTAGATGTTGATAAAAGTATAACCTGACTATCAGGACCATGCTCGGCCTGCGATAGTAAATCGGCTGCAACAAAAGTAGGAATACATGTTTCATCTGCAATTACCAGCACTTCGCTGGGACCGGCAGGCATATCTATTGCTACACCATAATATTGCGCCGATCGTTTTGCCGCCATAACATACTGATTACCGGGGCCGAATATCTTATCAACTTTAGGAATCGAATCAGTTCCAAAAGTCATTGCCCCAATTGCCTGAATACCCCCCAGTGCAAATATTTTTGTAATACCAGCATACTTAGCTGTATAAAGAATTGCAGGATCAATATTGCCCTCATTGTTGGGTGGAGTACACAAAACAATCTCTTTGCATCCTGCTATCTTTGCAGGTATTGCAAGCATTAGCACAGTTGAGAAGAGTGGGGCAGAACCACCCGGAATATAAATTCCAACACGCTCTATAGCACGCACATCACGCCAGCAAACAACACCGGGGGCTGTTTCAACTTTCCTTATATCTTCCTGTTGCGATTTATGAAACGTTTCAATGTTTTTGCCGGCAACATCAATAGCCTGTTTTAATCTTTCTGAAATTAACTCTGTCGACTTCTCAATTGTCTCTTCACTAACAATAAAAGAGTCTTGATTGGGGAAATCAAATGCCCGGCTGTAATTTAGCACCGCTTTATCTCCTTTTCTATGGATATCATAAAATATTTTCTCAACCGTTTTCATAAGCTTTTGTTGCTTAATCATTGGTCTAGTTGCCAGCTTTTCCCATTTAGATCTGGAGGGATTCGATATTGTTTTCATATTTATCTTAACTAAATAGTTCACTAAACTTAGACTATTTCTCGCTATGGCATAATTCAAGTAAACTTGTCTTCTGCTCATTTATCTTAACGAAATAGTTCAATTATTCACTTCACCCTATTCTTCGCATCAATTAGTTTTATTCTCTCCTAAAGAATCATTTTTTCAATAGGTATTACAAGAATACCTTCAGCACCCATACGTTTCAACTCATCTATAATCTCCCAAAAATCATCGTCATTAATAACAGAGTGCACACTGCTCCAGCCCTTATCTGCTAAAGGAAGTATGCTAGGAGAGCGCATGCCGGGCAACAGTTTAATTATATCAGGGATGACCTCATTTGGAGCATTTAACAAAACATACTTTTTGCCCAGCCCGTTTTTATAAGCTTTAATTCTAAAGAGCAACTCATCAAGTAATTGTTTTTTGCTTTCCGATAGGTTTTTGTTGCTTATTAATACGGCCTGACTCTTTACAACCGTTTCAACCTCTTTTAAGCCATTCATAATAAGCGTACTGCCTGTACTTACAATGTCAAATATTGCATCAGCAAGTCCAATTCCTGTTGCTATTTCCACACTGCCCCCCAATTCTTCAATAGATACTTTGATACCTTTTTGGGTGAAAAACTTATCTAAAATCTTAGGATAACTAGTTGCAATACGTCTGTTCTCAAAGAACTTAAGATCATTATATGCCTCATCCTTAGGAATTGCAAGCGAAAGGCGACAATTACTAAAACCCAGTTCCTCAACAATATCTACATTCTTATCTTTCTCCCATACCTCGTTTTGACCAAGGATGCCAATATCAGCTACCCCTTGCTCAACATATTGCGGTATATCATCATCGCGTAAAAAAAGTATCTCCATAGGGAAGTTGCCCGCTTCAGTTTTTAGCTTTCGAGTACCGTTTGAAATACGTATACCGCACTCTGTGAGGAGGTCAATCGACTTTTCACTTAAGCGACCGCTCTTTTGAATTGCAATTTTTATCTTTTCCATCTTTCGTTTCTCTAAGAATATATAATTTGATTCTCTAAGTATATATAATTCAGCTTCATTAAATGTATATTTTGATTCGCTATGTATATATAATTTAGCTTCATTAAGTTTGTATAAAAACAAAAAACCCGACTGATTTGATTCAGACGGGTGTATAAATATTTTCCTACAGGATTGCACATATCTATCTCAACTCGCCTGAATGCAAGTATGAAAATGATGATGATGGAACCTGTTTGCTTTCATTTTTACTATTTTTATATCGCAAAGATAATAGAATTATTTAAAACAACTCATAATTCATAAGTTTTATTTTGAATCATATTTTGAGGATTCAGTGAACTATTTCGTCAAGCAAAATGAGTAGAAGACAAGCTTGCTTGTATTTAAAATTTCCCTAAAATGAACAGAAAAAATGAGTACGTTATCCGAGCTTCACGTTTTTTTATGTAAGTTTGCAACCGATGAAAGAAAAACTATTTATATCTCTGTTTACGTGGGCAATCTATATAGTATTTGCCTTTCCTCAGGCTCGTATTATCATGCCCGATTCATCACAGATATCAACCAATCCCGATTCATTATTTCGGCCTCAAACAGAAGGAGAGCAAAGTCTGCAACTCAATCATCTTATACATGATCATGGTGCAGAAGCAGATTCTCTTAAGGAATTGGCTCAAATGACAACATGGACCATAAGCCAGCGTACAGGTGAAAGGTTTACCACAACTCCCGATACTTTGCTCTATAATTATCAGCACACCACGCTTCCCGACGGGCAATCGGTTGCAATGGGATTTCTTGCACCATTGGGATCACCTGCTTTCTCAAAAATATTCTTCGATCGATCTGAATTAGATCATTTTATATTTAATGAACCTTACTCATATTATCTTAAAACTCTCGAGAATCAGCGTTTTATTAACACACGTATACCATACACCCGACTAGATTATCAGAGAAGCGGCAATAAGCAGATGAGAGAAGAGAGGTTTGGTGCATTATTAACATCTAACTTTGGCGAAAGTCTAAATGTTGGAATCGACGTAGATCTATTAAGTTCAAAGGGTTTTTACAGTTCACAAGCTGTTAAGCACAACAACTTTTCGCTTTTCGGCAATTATATCAGCGATAGGTTGGAGGGTCATGCTTTTATGAATATAGGCAAGATTAGTAATTTCGAAAATGGAGGAATTACGGACGAAACATTTATTACCGATCCCGAGGCCATACAACAAAGTTTCACATCCAGAGACATCCCTGTTAAATTCACAGATACCTGGAATACAGTTAGGAACAACAGATTCTTCCTTTCGGGAAGATATAATCTAGGATATATTGATACACCAACCGACTCGCTTCACCAAGGCAGGGGCGACTTTATACCAATTGCTAGCATAGGATTCTCCTCTCAATATACCCAGCAATATCGCAGGTTCTTGTCGCACGATACAGCATTTGTTAATGTAAATGGATTGCAGATGCAAAGAATAGATCAGTTTTATCCAAACAGCTTTTATAGCACAGCAGTTGACGATAGTATTAAGTATAGCTCTTTTAAAAATACTGTTTCACTAAGTCTACGAGAAGGCTTTAAAGATTGGGTTAAATTTGGTCTAACAGGCTTCTTAGAGTACGACTTAAGAGATTACACTATGCGCGACTTAGAAGATCTCACTTTTAAAACGCACAAAGAAAGTGCCGTAACTCTTGGCGGGGTATTAAGTAAACAACAAGGAGAAAATCTGCTGTTTAATGTTCATGCCGACATAGGTGTGCTTGGTGTGAACCTAGGAGAGTTTAGGGCAATTGGTAATATAGAAACAGGTTTTGATATTGCCGGAAGGCGCACATCTCTCTCTGCCGAGGCTTATATAAAGAACTTAAGGCCTAAATATCTACAAAATAATTATCAATCAAAATATTTCAATTGGAATAACGACTTTGGAGATATCCGAAGGGTTTATTTAGGTGGCAAGCTATTAATACCGTTTACCAACACTTTAATAAGTGCCGGTGTAGAGAATCTGCAGAACTATATATATATTGGTGCAGACAGAAATATAGCACAAGAGAGCGATAATATTCAGGTGCTTACTGCGCGAGTAGAGCAGAACATAAGTTTGGGAGTTTTCCATTGGGATAATCAAGTTGTTTATCAAAAATCCAGTAATCAAATGGCAATCCCACTTCCTGAGTTGAGCGTATACTCCAATATGTATTTGAAAGCAAAAATTGTAAATGAGCTTACAATGCAGTTTGGTGTAGATGCTCATTACCATACCAAATATTTTGTACAGGGATACGAACCCGCTTTACTCCAGTTCTATAACCAGCGTGAGAGAGAAATGGGCGATTATCCCATATCAACTGTATATCTTAATATGCATTTAAAACAAACACGCTTTTTCATTATGTTTTATAACGTTGCATCTAAAGTAATTAAACCACAAGAGTATTTCTCTATACCAGGCTATCCTGTAAACCCTTTTGGATTGAAGCTAGGCCTCTCTATCAACCTTCTTAATTGATATTTGAACTACTAAAATAGGATTTATCAACCAACTAAATAAGACTTATAGATCTCAATGATTTCAAAAAAGCGACTTTCTATCTATGTCATATTGCTAATTATAGTTGTAATAACTATGATTATGCTTAGAAACTCCCTTACAAGAAAAACAAATATCAGAGAGATAAACGATTATAACGAGATAATAGAACGAGGCGAAATGAACGTGGTAACAGATTATAATGCAATAGGACACTTCATTTCGGGTGATACCGTTCAAGGCTTTCAGTATGAACTGATAAATGCACTAAAGGAAGAGTGGGGAATACACATAAACATATTTCTTGAGAATAATCTTCAAGACAACCTAAATGGCTTACAAGAAGGTAAGTATGATATAGTTGCACGAAGTATTCCTGTTAATAGTGAACTTAAAGGCAGCTTCAGCTTTACAGAGCCATTAATATTAAATAAACTTGTATTAGTGCAGCGTAAGACTCAATATAATGATAGCATAGAACCATTAAGGCAACACCTTGAGCTTGCCAAAAAAACTATTCACGTTTCCGAAGGTTCACCTTCAATATTCAGACTCAATAATCTTTCGCACGAAATTGGAGACACCATATTTGTAGTACAAAATACAACCTACGAGGCAGAGCAACTAGTAATGATGGTTGCCTCGGGCGAAATTGAATATACTGTGTGCGACGAAAAAGTGGCCTTACAACTTTCGGAAGAACTGCCCGAAATAGATATTGAAACCGATATTAGCTTCACTCAAATTGAGTCGTGGGCTGTAAGAATAGATTCTCCCATACTTTTAGATAGTGTTAATAGTTGGCTCACCCGATTTAAGGAAACCCACGAGTTTAAAAACTTAATTGAAAAATACTACTAGTTTTCTTAATAAAACACTCCAGATCTTGTAAATAAAACACCCATAATCTTCTAAATAAAACACCCATAGTTTTCTAAAAAACACTACTAGCCTAAACCAAAAAAAAGAGCGACTACCTAGATTAGCAATCGCTCAACAATCAAAAAATCAATTAAATCCTTATCTATTGTTTATTGGTGCTCTTCTTCCACTGCGGTTTAAATCACGAATGCTATCCTGCCTTTTTGTACGTTTTTCTTTCCAAACTTCCATTTTTTCTTTTCCAATAATAGCTTCAATTTGAGCATCATTTTCTACCATTGATTTAGCCCTCATATCCTGCATCTCTTTTCTGCGAGCCTCTCTGTCCGTTTGTAATTCTTCTCGCATTGCTCTGTTTGCCTCAATCTGCTTAGCTCGTTCCGCTTCATTCTTTTCAAATAAGGCCTTAAGCTTTGTAGACTCTTCTGCAGAAAGTTTTAGTTCTTTAGTCATATTTTCAGCCCTATCTTTGGCTGTCCAGCTTCTTCTCGTATCATTGTTTTGTGCAGACAATGAGAAGCTCAATGTTAGTAGGCCAATTATAGCCAAAAGTGTAAACTTTTTCATACTTCTAATTTTTTATGAATGAATAAATAGAAAATGTCTGATATTAAGACGACGAAATTTAGCCAATAGTTTAATGATAAAAAAATACATAACTCTGATACTCTGTATACAATTTATAAAACAAATATATTTGTGATATGTTTATTGCGCTTTTGAAGTTAAATATAATAGATTCATCGATAAAATATAGTCATTAGTATATTATGCAACATTTTATCTTAATTAACAGTATTTCAATAGAAATTAGTATCTTTGAAGAGTAAAAAACAAGGATATATTAAAATAATAACTAAGGTGGACGAAAAAAAGTATAAAGCAAATAATGGTCCAGCCAATATATTTTGGGGCATATTTATTATTATACTTCTTGTATTTGTAATAGATGGTCTCATAAACTCTCATAGAGTCTGGACAAATATACTCTACATTGTGTTTGCATTAATATTCTCTCTATCAACATCAATTAAAGAGTATGTAATCACCGAGCTTAATTTTATAGAAGTTAGATTTATAGTTAAATTATTTACCAGAAAGAAAAAAATTGCCATTGGTGATATTATAGGTATGAAGAAGCTCAAAAGAAATCAACTTCAAATAGATTTAATACGTGGCTTTGAAATACTTAGAGTAAAAGAGTCTGAAATCGATGCACTAATAGCCGAGCTAAAAGATCGCAACCCAAGAATAAAAATGCCCGAAGAGTAATAAGGGTACCCAAGAAGAGGATAAGGGTACCCAAGAAGAGTAAATATTCCCCCCAAAGGGTAAATATACCTTCAGAGAATTAAATATGTCTCAATAAGATTAAAGTAACTCTTCCCTCGGAAACCTCTCTTCAACCTTACTAAACAGGTACGAAGCTATTGCTCCTACAATAAATAAAACTAAACTAAACAGCAGTGATGCGCCAAATCCCAAACCGGCAGCATCTAACCCCTCGGGAGTAAAAGCTGGGAACACAACAGTAGGGAATATAGCTAGAGATGAACCAATAACCATTCCAAGTATAAAATGATACATACCCGAATAGTACTTTCTAAACATCCATGCAGCTATTTTAGCAAAAAGGATAACACAAATAATAAAACCAACGATTAGAGGAATAATAACACCAAAATCAAAATCTTTAATCCCAATTGCCATCTTATCGTAAAGCCCAAAATATATAAGGAAGTTTGAAGGACTCATACCCGGAATAATTAAACCAAGCCCCATTAACAACCCCGATGCCAGCCAAATAAATATATTAGGAGTAACCTCAGTAAGTTCCTTTCCACCCACAACCATAAGAGTAAAAATGGCTACGGTAGACAATATCAGCACCCATATATCAGATGATTTTCTTCCCTCCTTACCAGCAGTTTTATATAGCGAAGGAAACGTGCCTGCCACAAAACCCACAAACAAGCATACAAACTGAGCAGCATATTTGCCAAATGCTTTCTCCACAACAACTGCAAAAAGCACAATACCAATTACAGCACCAATGGCAACAGGAATGAAATAAACTATATTTTTTACAAAGTTCTCACGTAAGTTGGCAAGAAACTTTATAATTCTATCGTATAAACCAAAAATTACTGCTAGCACCCCTCCCGAAAGACCAGGTAGTATAAATCCAATACCTACCAGAGCACCTTTTATGAGACGTATAAACCAGTCGGCAACGTTGCTGATTTTCTTTTGTTCCTTTACTTCTTCCACTTTATGTATCGTTAAGTTGTATTTATTTTATCGCTTTATCTATTTGTTTTTTATCACGAAGGGCAAATATACAACTTTTCTAAAAGCCGAGACAATAGATACACAATTTGTACAAATGAATAATGTGCAGAAGTTTAAAATATGCAGAAGTTTAAATATGCAGAAGTTTAAATGTGCCGAAG
The DNA here is from genome assembly GCA_015478775.1 of Fermentimonas sp. Classification (GTDB taxonomy): domain Bacteria; phylum Bacteroidota; class Bacteroidia; order Bacteroidales; family Dysgonomonadaceae; genus Proteiniphilum. Next base: position 575,170 of record JADMKP010000008.1, read on the forward strand.
TTTAAAATATCAATAAGTTTAAAATATCAATAAGTTTAAACAATACCAAAGTTTTAAAATCTCAAACTTAAACCGCAAAATAAGACTCCAATTCTTTGAGTGTATTCTCACTGGTGAGGATATCATTTACCACCAATCCCCTCTCCAGCACCACAATACGGTCGCACACCTCAGTAACATGATTAAGGTCGTGGCTAGAAATAAGCATAGTCATGTTTCTAATAGTTTTTAGCTCATTAAGCATCTTCTTTAATCTTATTTGCGAAGTAGGGTCCAGTGCAGTAAAAGGCTCATCTAAAATAAGTATTTGCGGATCGCTAATAAGCGCAGCAGCAATCCCGGTTTTCTTCTGGTTCCCTTTAGATAAGTCGCGAATTAACTTTCCCGACCCCAGTATTTCCCCGTTAAAGAAATCCTTCATCGACTCAAGAAAAGTGGCAATATCACCCTCCGATTTATTATATACCTTGGCAGTAAAAGCAAAATACTCTTCAGGAGTGAGGAAGTCAATCAAAAAACCCTCGTCGAGAAACGACCCCACCTTCGCTTTCCACTCATCGCGCTTAGCCACCGTTTTCCCATCAATAAGCACCTCTCCCGTTGAAGCCTCAATCAGGTCGAGTATCAACCTAAACAAAGTGGTCTTGCCCGCACCATTATTACCCACCAAGCCAAAACTTTCACCCTGTGGTATCCTCAAAGATGGAATATTAAGCACCGTAACGCCGCCATACAACTTCTTTAAATTACTCACTGCAATAATCCCTTGCTGCTGTTGAACCATATTTTTTTTTATTTATTTGATTAGGTATTTAAGAAAGCGTTGCATGCTTATAATTTCTTTTATGCTTATTCTTTCTTCAATGCTCACTCTTTTTTTCGAAATCCATCACATAATGCATACTTCCTTCGTAAGAACTGCTTTTCAATTACTCTCAACAACGGTTCACGAAACACTATACCCGATAATCCTAACAATGTTATGATAATTAACGCTATATAGGTGGCAGAAAATATTGCAAACAGTTGGATCAACCCAATTGGAATTACTAATAGAGGAATCATAACCAAAAAATTCTTATAACTCACCCCCTGCATATTCATAGAAGAACCTCTTGAGAGTTCTAACCGTTTAGTATTAAGTGTTGCCGCAAAAATATACACGTAGATATTTACGCCTACATTATATACAAAAGCCACCAGGTGATGTATAATGACATTTTTTCCAAACAAAAAATAAGGAGTTGTAAGAATAAAAGATACTATACATAGAGCCAGCATCAAAGTGTAATTTGCCCTTATATATGTGCTTGTATCAATATTGCGGGACATTAGAAAATCGAAGTGCGACCCGTCCCAGTTGATAATCCATTGCCCAAACATCAACATACCCGTACCAGTTACAAAGACAGCCACAAAAAGTAGCCATGCAGACTTATCGGCATACGTTGGGTTAGGATAGAATATGAGTCCATAAAACAGAAAGAAAATTGCAGTGTAAAGAGTACTCTTTGTCCGTTTGTGCCTAAGCACCAGTTTTATCTCAAGAGAGATAATTTCACCTATCTTGCCATATCGCTCAATAAAAGTGAATTTCTGCGATTCAGCACCTCTCCTTTTACTAATTCGTTCAAACGACTCGGTGTAGTAGTTGCGAGCAAAAAATAACTTGTTTAAGAAAAAAGCAAGCAGGCTTAACGATATTACAGAAACCCAAACCAGGGGTGTAGTAATCAGAAAACCAAAAACACTTTGCGATACTTCAAACAGAGATAATATCTTATAATATTCAAGTGCAAACACAGCACCTCCTATTATTAGCAGCAAGACCACACCAACCAGGATATTATTAAACTTTCGTTTCAGCAGCGGTGCCATCAAGGTATTAAACCATATAAGAAAGACCACGATAAAAATGAAACGGAAGAAGCTTAATGCCCCCAGTGTTGGATAAATTTCTTTAATTGCAAAAGGAATTACAAAACAAAGTGCTATGTAATTCAAAGGATTAAGCAAAGGTTTCAGTAAAAGATAGTTTACAAGCGTATCTCTTTTAACAGGCAGCACTTGATAACTCTCTAGGTTTATCTTGCTCAGTGGCTGCATAATGTAGCGCATCATCAGTATTGCAATAACAGCATAAATAATACCGCCCATAACAATATCAGTAGGATTTTTCTGAGGCGCTATTTCCATGAGTAGGTTAGGTAAAAACAACCCCAACATTACCAATATCGCAAGAAAGTAAAGGGCCATTAACCCAACAAAAATATTTACTATCAGATTCTTATAATACCCGGGCGCACGAACAGTTTGCAGCCAATAGTGCCAAAATAATGTTTTATACATAGTGTGTCAATCAATAGATTACCTCTTGCCAAACAGTCCGCCAAAAATACCACGAGTTATAGTTCTGCCCAGCTCATTACCAATTTGCCTCTTTGCACTCCTGCCCACCTGATCAAGTAAATCGCCAAAGATACCCTGCTCCTCTTTCTTTTTCCTTGCCGCAGCACGTCTATTCCTATCTTCTTCTCGGGCAGCCTTTTCGGCCTCTTTTTGAAGACGCACCCTTTCTCTTTCCTCGGCAGCCAATCGCCTCTCTTCCTCAAGAAGATTCTCTTTATGCGACAATATTTCGTATGCCGACTCCCTGTCAATCAGATCTTCATAAACACCATATAGCAGCGAACTACGCAATGCCTGATCCCTTTCGCCAAGAGTAATAGGCCCTATCTGTCCCTGTGGCGGAAGTATATTAGCTCTCTCAACCATTTGTGGAGCACCTTTCTCATCCAGAAAAGAAACAAGTGCCTCACCGGTATTCAATTGAGTAATTGCATCTTCGGTATTAAACTTAGGATTAGCTCTGAAAGTATTTGCAGCCACCCGCACAGCCTTCTGGTCGTTTGGAGTATAAGCCCTCAAAGCATGCTGAACACGGTTGCCTAGTTGCCCCAGAATACTCTCAGGTATATCTGCAGGATTTTGAGTACAAAAATAAATGCCTACTCCTTTAGATCTAATCAATCGTACAATCTGCTCCACCTTTTCAAGCAACGATCTTGGCATATCATTAAAAAGCAAATGAGCCTCATCAAAGAAAAACACCAGCTTTGGCTTGTCCAAATCACCAACCTCAGGCAGCGTTTCATACAAATCGTCAAGCAACCACAACAAGAAAGTTGTATACACCCTTGGCGAGTTCATTAACTTATCGGCAGCAAGAATATTTATTACCCCTTTGCCCTCTTCAGTCTGAATAAAATCTGTAATCTCAAGATTAGGCTCACCAAAAAACCTATCAGCACCCTCGCTCTCAATCCTCATCAACCCACGCTGAATAGCACCAATACTTACAGGTGAGATATTTCCATATTTAGTAGTAAAATCTTTCCTGTTATCCCCAATAAACTGAAGCATCTTTTGCAAGTCCTTCAAATCAATAAGGAGAAGATCATTATCATCGGCAATTTTAAAAGCCATAGTTAAAATAGCCCCTTGAGTTTCGTTTAGATTAAGTAAACGCTCAAGCAAAAGCGGTCCCATAGACGAAACAGTAGTACGCACCGGATGTCCCTGCTCGCCAAACACATCCCAAAACCTTACCGGAAATGCTTTGTACTCAAACCCCTTATCTTTTAGATTATAACCATCAACACGCTTATTTACGCTCTCTTTATTACCACCAATTTTTGCTACCCCCGACAAATCACCTTTCATATCAGCAGCAAATACGGGCACACCCATATCACTAAATGATTCAGAAAGAGTTTGAAGAGTAACAGTTTTTCCGGTACCTGTTGCACCTGTAATAAGTCCATGACGGTTTGCCATTTTAGGTATCAGGCAAACTTCTTTCTCATCGTTTATGGCTATAAAAGCACGACGGCTGTTATCGTACATATTTGTTTGTTTTAGATTTTTAGTGAAAACAAAGTTAAACAAATATTTTAAAACAGGTTGCTATATGATTTATTATGTTAATAATTGAACTATCTATAATTTAAGGTTTGTTTGTGATGTATGGTTGCGTTTTCACAAACAAACCTTATTCTATAAATTAATACAAACCACAAACGAAAGAGCAATTAGCAACCCCGCCAACGAAGTGATTTTAAGATATGGGTCCAGCTCATGCCCGGTTTTAAATCTGATATCTCTAAGAACCTTAAAAAGAATAAGAAAGAAGATGAGATAGATGTAATTGAACCAATGTTGCGAAGCAAATAAATAGCTAAAGGAAAGAAGACAGAAAAACGAGAGAAAAGTTAAAGTAGCGTGATAAATTTTAGCCCTGGTTAATCCCAGTTTAACCGCAACAGTTTTCTTGCCCGACTTCCTATCATTCTCAATATCACGCATATTGTTTACATTCAAAATCATGGTGCTTATCAATCCTATTGAAATAGCTGGGAGCACAGGAATAAAATCGATTATGTGCGTATGAAGAAAGTATGTACCAATTACAGGAACCGGTCCGAAGAATATAAAAGCAAACAAATCTCCCCAACCTCTATAACCATATGCATTCTTGCCCATGGTATAAAACAGAGCTGCAAGAATGCATAATAAACCAATAAACAGAAGAGAGATCCAAGCTATTATGCTTACAAAAGGAGAAATCTTATATACCAATACAGAGCCAGAAATAACACAAGCAACAATAAAAACTGAAATGGCCCCCTTCATTTGTGATGCAGTAATCAATCCACCCTGCAGGGCTCGGGTAGGACCAACCCTCTTGCCCGTTATATCAGTTCCTTTTTGAAAATCGCCCAGGTCATTAGCCAAATTAGCCAAAATCTGAATGGCAATTGCCAGGATCATGGCAAAGGTAAGTACGGTTAAATCCATACCACCTTTATACAAAGCCAGTCCGCTACCCAATATTACGGTAGATACCGCCAAAAAAAGAGTTCGTAACCTAAATGCCGAAATCCAATCCTTTGCAGATGCCATTATTTTGCCCTATTAATTAATAAGAGCGAGCAAAAACAACTCTTTGTGTCGATGGTTTGCCCGATACCATGCACACACCTGGCGTCTTATCACCATCTAGCGGGATACAGCGAATTGTTGCTTTGGTATCATTCTTAATCTGCTCTTCTGTCTCAGGCGTTCCGTCCCAGTGGCAAAGCAGGAAACCACCTTTTTCAATCTCAACCTTAAAATCGTCATAACTATCAACCTCTCTGGTTTGAGAAGCTCTAAAATCGAACGCTTTCTTATAGATATTATCCTGAATCTCATCCAAAAGATTCTTTATATACTCTTCTATGCCATCGGTAGAAACAGTCTCTTTAGTTAAAGTATCACGCCTGGCCACCTCAATGGTGTTGCTCTCCAAATCGCGAGCACCAATAGCCAGCCTCACCGGCACACCTTTCAGTTCATACTCAGCAAATTTCCAACCCGGCTTCTTGTTGTCCGATTTGTCATACTTAACACTCACACCCAGAGCTTTAAGCTTTTTAGTAATATCAGCAACCTTCTCATTTATCAGATCAAGTTGCTCTTTATTTTTATATATAGGCACAATAACAACCTGATATGGAGCCAACTTAGGAGGCAGCACCAATCCGTTATCATCAGAGTGAGTCATAATAAGCGCACCAATCAAGCGAGTAGAAACACCCCATGATGTAGCCCAAACATATTCCCTTTGCCCGTTCTGATCAGAAAATTGTACATCAAAGGCTTTGGCAAAATTCTGTCCCAGGAAATGTGAAGTACCAGATTGCAAAGCTTTCCCATCCTGCATAAGTGCCTCAATTGTATATGTGTCTATGGCTCCGGCAAATCTTTCAGACGCAGACTTAAAACCTTTAATAACAGGCATTGCCATATACTGTTCGGCAAAATCAGAGTACACATTAATCATCTGCTCCGTCTCTTCAATAGCCTCTTCTTTAGTTGCGTGAGCAGTGTGCCCCTCCTGCCAAAGAAACTCAGTAGTTCTCAAAAACAACCTTGTACGCATCTCCCAGCGCACCACATTGGCCCATTGATTAATAAGCAGTGGTAGGTCGCGATACGATTGAATCCAATTCTTATAAGTACTCCAAATAATTGTTTCAGAAGTGGGGCGCACCACCAGCTCCTCTTCTAGCTTAGCAGCAGGGTCAACAATTACACCACCTCCATTAGGATCATTTTTCAGCCTGTAGTGAGTTACCACAGCGCACTCTTTGGCAAAACCTTCCACATGCTCTGCTTCTTTGCTAAGATAAGATTTTGGAATAAAAAGCGGGAAATATGCATTCATATGACCAGTTTCTTTAAACATATCGTCTAGCTGACGCTGCATTTTTTCCCAAATGGCATACCCATAAGGCTTTATAACCATGCAACCTCTAACGGCCGAGTTCTCAGCCATATCTGCCTTAATAACCAAATCTTGATACCATTGCGAGAAATCTTCGCTTCTAGGAGTAAGCTCCTTCAATACCTTTGCCATTATATTATTTTGAAAAATTGATGTAATTATTTGAAGGTGCAAAGATAATAATTTTTCATGTATTACATTCTAAATGTATTATGTATAGATACACCTATTGTAAAATACGAAAATGATGTTTATGTATTTAAAATGCAAAATATCACAGTTCATTTGTAAGGGATATATATTGAAGATGAAATTAAAGTTAATGAGACTAACTTTACTCGGATTCACCATGAATTTTTCCATGAGGATCCGAGCGAAAGACGAGCAAAGTACAGTTTTACTTCAGTGAATCTTGTTTAGCCTCGTTTTAAGAATTATGAGTTCTTGTCTTTGTAAATAACCGATTCGCTCACAAATACGTTATATCTATTGACCGTTGCTTTGGGAATCAAAAAATTAACTCAATAAAACTCATAAAATGAAAGCAAATGGAAAATCAGTAAATGAAATACTTACAAACCTGCCAGAAGAAAGAGTTGTGCCCTTTAACAAGCTGCATAAAGTAATTATGGATAACCTACCCGAGGGATTTGAAGCAGCTATAAGTTATGGGAGTTTGGGATATGTAGTGCCCCATACAATATATCCTGCCGGTTATCATTGCAAACCAATAGAACCACTTCCATTTGGATAAGTTTTTATGATAATAACATTAAGAAATAGAAGCTTTTGGGTATATTTGCACAATAATAATATATTTGAATAAACAGATTGTCATTACTGAAAATAATAGTTAATTAATTCAGTTATTTCAACTTTACTGCTATTTAAATTCAATAAACAATAAAATGATTAAAAAAGGAACTTTAGAACTCATAAATAATACACCTCTGCTGGTTTTGGATAAAATTGTTGCAGATAAAGTAATATATGCTAAGGCAGATTACCTTCAACCAGGAGGAAGTGTAAAAGATAGGGCAGCATATCAGCTGGTTAAAGATGCTTATGAAAGAGGTGATTTGAAAAAGGGGCAACCGGTTGTAGAGATGACAAGCGGTAATATGGGTGCCGGAATGGCTGTTGTGTGTAAGCAGTTTGGAAATCCATTTTATGCAGTTATGTCTGAAGGAAACAGTATTGAAAGGCGTAAAGCTTTGAAAGCACTTGGGGCGGAAATTATTCTCACAAAGCAAGTAAACGGTACTATGGGTATGGTGACGGGTGACGATATTAAACATGCCGGTGATGTTGCTCGCGAATATGCAAAAGAGATAAATGCTTTTTATGCCGATCAATTTAATAGCCCATCATGTTTAACTGCACATTATAATACTACTGGACCCGAGATTTGGGAAGACTTGCCAGAGGTTGAAGCTTTTGTTTCGATAGTGGGGAGTGGTGGAACTTTTATGGGTACATCTAAGTTTTTGAGAGAACAAAATCCTGCTATAAAATGTATTGCCGTGGAACCAGAGAATACAGCAATTTTAAAAACTGGTAAAGTAAAATCGGCTAAACATATCATTCAGGGTACTGGGTATGGATTTGTGCCGCCGCATTGGGAGGATGGTTTAGCGGATGAGATTATAACTGTTTCTGATGATGAGGTTCGCGAGATGACAGTTAGGTTAAGTGAAGAGCAAGGATTGTATGTAGGTTATTCTTCGGGTGCAAATATTGCTGCTACTATTAAATTTCTTGAGAAAAATTCGAGCATTAAATACATCGCAACTATTCTTTGCGACACGGGTTACAAATATTCGGATTTGTAATTCACTTCTTCTCTACATCCCCCCTAAAGAAAGAGAAGAATATTCCTGGGATTCCGATTATTGCAAAAATAATAAATCCCCATTTTAAAGCTTTTAGAAATAGTATATCGGGCACTGCTTCTACAGATTGACTGCCAAAGTTTATTGAAATTAGGAGGGTTATGATGCTCATGCTTATGATCTGTCCGAATACTCGCATTGAGGATGCAAGTCCGGATGCCTGACCGTATTGTTTACGCTCTACCGAACTCATTATGGTGTTCATGTTGGGCGACGAGAACAGGGCAAATCCTAGTCCCACCCATATAAGTACTCCCACTATATATGCTATTGAGGTATCGTGCGATAGAAAAGCAAGCATTGCAAGCCCCGTTGTGCACATAGCCATGCCTATGGTTGCAAAATAGCGTGGTTGTATTCTGTCTGAGAGCCTCCCCACTATTGGAGAGAAAATTGCCATCATTATTGGTTGTGCAATAATTACAGCACCTGCCTGGCGGGGAGTTAGATTTTGAATCTTTTGTAGATAGAGGCTTAGAAAAAATACGATGGCAAAGGTGGCTGTATAATTGATTAGTGCCGATAGGTTGGAGTAGGTGAATAGTCTGTTTTTTGTGAATAATGATGTGTTTAATAATGGATTCTCTGCTCTGCTTTCGATCTTCCAAAATAGAAACAAAAGCATTAGTGATATTGCCATTAGAGCCCATCCTGTGGCAGATGGTATTTGTGATGAGCCGTAAACCAAAGTGGTGAGGCCAGTCATAAATATGACAGTGCCAAGCTTGTCGGTTTTTTTAGCAACCCTATCAATCTTCTTCTCGCTTTTTAGATATAGCATTGAAATTACTATATTGAATGTACCGAGTACAGCTGCAATAATAAAAAGAAAACGCCAACCAAATTGTTGAGTTATAATGCCACCTAGCAATGGCCCCAAAGCTAGTCCTGCATACACAGCAGAGACTGATATGCCCAAAACACGACCTCTTTGTTGGGGCGGGAATGAAGAAACAAGTATGGCCTGCCCGGTGGTGCCCGAGAAGGCTGCTCCAACTCCTTGAAGAAAGCGGGCTACTATGAGCCAAGTGCCGTTTGGTGCAATAAAGCAGATTGCCGATGCCAGAGTAAATATTATGAGCCCGAGCTTAAAGAGCTTACTATTGTCGCTGTTATCGCCCCATACACCGGCAGGAAGCATAAAAAGCGCTGTGCCAAGTATGAACGAGGTTATAATCCAACTTAATTGTAAAGCCGATAGCGAAAAGTCGTGCTCAATTGAGGGTAAAGCAATATTTACTGCCGACACCAGGAAGGTGCCAATAAAAGAGGTGATGGCTACAATGAGCAGTATTGATTGGCTTTTTCTTGTATCTGTCATTTAGTGTACGTTTCCCTTACGTGCTTAACAGTAATAGGTGTTTTATCAGTTTTTTTGAGTTGTGGCGACGTTATACTTATTGTAACTTCTTCATTAGGCAGCAGATCAATAAAATTATCGCTGTATTGGGCTCCTAAAATGGGTATTTCAATAAAGACATCTTTGGCAAGCTTACTGCTCTTTAATGTAACTTTATATTCACCATCGGCATATTTTACACTGGTTTTAATATCCGTTTCGGGAAGCTCAAGCTTATTGGGCCAGTAAAAGAAATAGTCCTTTTGAGAGATTATGTTGCCCCTGCTATCTGTAAGGTAGGCATTTATCATAGTGTGTGCTTTTTCGCTTTCACTTACAAAATCAGACATGTTATATGTTTTTACAATCTTGCTGTCATTGGCTTTAGCATTAACAGTCTGAGTATATTCTTTCTTTAAACCAGTTGAGAAGTCTATTGCCCTAACAGTAAGCGTTAAATTGTTAGTATCTTGAAGATAGTCGGACATAGTATAATAGTTGAGCTTGCCATCCTTTGCTTCAACACCAAGAGCAAGAGGAGCAAAAACATCTCTCATTCTGTAATGCTGAGCTTTCCAGTTGTTGTAGTAGTCGATACTCGACCAAGATACCACCGGCCAACTATCATTTATTTGCCAGTATAGTGCGCCCATACAATAGGGTCTGCCTCTGCGCATAGCTTCAACAGACTCTTCCATGCCGTTTCCTTGCATGACCAGCCCCAGGTAAACAAAGTCTATGAAGTTATTTGGTTCGTGATAATACATATCCATATACTTCTTTATAAGTGAGTTTCCGGTAGAAGCTTTTTGGTGCACTTTCATAACTTCACTTTCAAGACTCCATTGGCTGGGTTCTGCAAATGTGCGAATAGTCTTCATTTCTGGAAAAGATTGAAATCCAAACTCACTTGCAAAACGTGGCAACCTATCTGCCAATGCCTCAAATGGAAGTTCGCCATACCATAAACCCCAATCGTGAACATCACCAGTGTTAAACAAGTCGGGGCGCCCCCAGTTAGCCAAATCGGGTGATCCGTGTACATAACTGCGTGTGCCATCATATTCTTCTACCAGCGAGGGTAATAACTCCCTGAATGTTTTATCATAACCTTTAAACCATTGGTCCATGATCTCATCAGTTACATCTTTTCTCCATCCCCAGTAATTAAGTCCTTCATACACCTCGTTATTACCACACCAATAGGCAAGAGATGCATGATTTCTGAGTCTTTTAATGTTATATACAGCCTCTTGCTTTACATTATCGAGAAAGAAGTTGTCGGAGGGATAAGCAGTACAACCAAAAATAAAGTCTTGCCAAACAAGTATACCTCTCTCATCGGCCTGGCGATAGAACTCTTCATTCTCATATATTCCACCTCCCCATACGCGCACCATATTCATGTTGGCACCCGAGACATTATTAAAAAAAGTTTCGTAAAATGCAGAGTCTTGTTTATGAGTAAAGATTTCACCCGGTATGTAGTTAGTACCTTTAGCAAAAATTGGAGTTCCGTTTACTTCAAAGTAATACGACTTGCCATGTTCGTCCTCTTGGGCAATGTGACGAATGGTGCGTAAGCCGGTTCTTACGTCTTTAACAGCCGCTATCTCGTCATCAATAACTACCATTGCATAAAAATCATATAGATGCTGATCGCCCCAGTTTACAGGCATCCACAATTGAGGATTTTCTATTAATGAATGAAGTGAAAAGACGTTGTGTCCTTTTTTAAGTTTAACTTCCTTGCTTGAAGATATGAGTTGCTTTAGATCTTCTTTTGATTGAGAAGTGCTGTTGTTTGTGTTAAGAGAGTAGCCAAAAGCAATAGTAGCATTAGTTTCGTTAAGTGAATATACTTCAATTACATTCTCTATATCGGCCTTTTGGCTTGTTACCGATGATTGCTTTACGTAGTAATCATCAATTCTTGCTTTATCATAGAAGTTGAGCGTTACTGGTTTCCATATCCCCATTTGCACAATACGAATTCCCCAGTCCCATCCAAAATGATAAGGAGCTTTGCGGTTATAAACGCTTAGCTTTTCGTCTCTATGGTCGTTGCCAGCTGGATACTCATATCCAAATGTTTCTCTGGCGGGCATCATACGTTTAATTGGAGAGTAAAATCTTATATACAAATTGTTCTCACCCTCTTTTAGTATGTTTTTTACAGGAACTTTATGTCCTATAAACATGTTTTCTGTTTGTAGTATCTTTGCTCCATTTAAAAATACATCGGCATGTGTATCTAAACCTTCAAAAAAGATGTATGCATCATCATGATTAAGCTGGTTGGCATTAACTACAAATGTTTTTCTGTAATCCCAATCTTTATCTTCAACCCATTGAATATCTTTTTCATTTGTTCCATAAAACGGGTCGGGGAGGACACCATGCCTGATAAGATCTGCTTGTACAGAGCTTGGTACTTGTGCGTCATACCACACACTATCATTTACTTGTGAGAATTGCCATCCTTCATTTAATGAAACAATCTCATTATACTGAGCCATTATAAATAGGGGCATCATACAAAAAACTATAGAAATAAGTCTGTTCATACCTGTAATGTTTTTTTTACTTTAATTGCAAAGATAACCACATCGAGAGAATTAAATAGTTTTATTTAAACTCTTTTTACATAGAAAAAAAGTAAGTTTGCAATGTTTTATAGCACACAGACAGTAATTATTGTAGGTTATGCACGACGATATTAAAATAAGAAAAGAGGAGTTTTTACTGCATTATAAAAAGATATACTCATTTTTAAGAGAAAAATGGGATATTAAAACTTTGTTCTTAATAAAGAATATACTAAAGCAGTTTTTGCTTTCGTATGATGAGAGCACACTTAATGAAATGGAAGAAGAGATATGGTCTGACATCAAAACAGCCATTATCGCCGTTGAAGAAGTGAGCTTGAAGCAGTCGGCAGTATTAGCTATATTGCTTTTGCACCCTGTATCTAATGGTTTTTATACACTTGATAAATGCAATAATACTTTTGGTGAAGAGACTGCAATTATATTAAGGGGACTAATAAAAATACGTGAGTTTAGTGATAAGAAGTCGGCCGTTGAATCTGAAAACTATATAAAGCTTCTTTTATCGATTGCTGAAGATATACGTGTAGTTTTTATAATGATTGCGCAGCATCTGAGATTGTTGCGGGAAGCTAAATCGACTACCGTAAATGAGAGGCTTAATCTTTCTGTGGAGTCTACTTATTTATATGCTCCGTTGGCACACCGACTAGGTCTTTATGCTGTTAAATCTGAGCTTGAAGATTTATCGCTTAAATATACCGATAGGGAGACTTACGATTTTATTGCAAGAAAGCTAAACGAAACGAAGCGTTCGCGCGATAGATATATAAGTGAGTTTATTGAGCCTTTGAAGGAAAGATTGAAAAGTACGGGTTTAAATTATGAGATAAAAGGCAGAACTAAATCGATATTCTCAATATATAATAAGCTTAAGAAACAGAAAATAGAGTTTGAGAATATATACGATCTTTTTGCTATTAGAGTTATACTTGATGCACCAGAGGCAGATGAAAAAGCACAGTGCTGGCAGGTATACTCAATTATTACCGATATGTATCAACCCAATCCAAAGAGATTAAAAGATTGGCTTTCTATACCCAAAAGCAATGGGTATGAGTCGCTTCACATAACCGTAATGGGTGCAGGTTCACGCTGGGTGGAAGTGCAGATTCGCACAAAGCGTATGGATGCGATAGCTGAGCGTGGGTTAGCAGCACATTGGAAATATAAAGGAGTGAAGGAAGAGTCGACACTTGATGGTTGGTTGCAGTCGCTCAGAGAATCTATAGATAGCAAAGAGACCAACCTGAGCCAGAAGTTAAACGATTTTAAGCTTGATTTGTATGAGGAGGAGATATTTGTATTTACTCCAAAGGGCGATTTGTTTAAGCTGCCTAAGAATGCTACAGTTTTGGACTTTGCATTTTCAATTCACTCCAAGCTGGGTTCAACATGCATATCGGGGAGGGTAAATGGAAAGAATGTTCCTATTAAACACAGGCTAAAGAGTGGAGATCAGGTTGAGATTAACACCTCATCGCATCAGACGCCCAAGCAAGATTGGCTTAATAGTGTTGTAACTTCAAAGGCACGCACAAAGATTCGCCAGCTATTAAAGGAGGAGGCGAGCAAGCAGGTTGATATTGCCAAGGAGACGCTTTCGAGAAGGATGAAGAACCGTAAGATTGAGCTCGATGATTCACTTCTGATGCAGTTGATTAAAAAGTTGAGATATAAAACGGTTACCGACTTCTTTGCGGATATCGCGAATGGAAAGAATGATGTTAACTGGGTGATAGATCGCTATCTGGAGATGGGGAGCAAAGAGCAGGAGCTTAAGGAAGCATATGCCTCAATTAGTGCTGAGGAGTTTACATTAAAGACACCCGAGAATGAGGTGGTTAGCAGCGATGAGCTTATAATTGATCAAAACCTCACCGGAGTTGATTATAAGCTTGCTAAGTGTTGTAATCCAATTTATGGAGATGATATTTTTGGTTTTGTATCTACTCAGGGAATAAAAATACATCGTGCAAGTTGCCCAAATGCTCACGATTTGTTTTCGCGATTTGGTTACAGAATACTCAGAGCTCGCTGGTCGGGCACTATTGGCTCTTCAAGCTATACAATTGTTTTAAGAGTGATTGGAAATGATCAGATTAACATTGTTGCTAATCTGATGTCAATTATTTCGAAGGAAGAAGGGGTGAATATGAGGTCAATATCCATCGATTCAAATGATGGATTGTTTCAGGGGAATATTGCAGTTATATTAGCAAATACCTCTATGCTTGAACAGCTTATAAAGAAACTAAAAGCAGTTAAAGGTGTGAAGTCTATTACAAGGTTGAGCTAAATAATATTCTTGAGTTTGGCTATTTAGTTTGTCCTCAGTTGGATGTTCTGTGTTGTTATCGATTGAATCTTAAGATTCTTCAGTGTCTTCAGAAACCTTAGAATTTTCAGTGTCTTCAGAAAGAGTATCTTCATAAGGTTCGGTTTTAATTAACCCTTCTGTTTCAATATTCTCTGGGGATTCTGTTTTAATACTCTTGTCTGTTTCTACAGATTCTTTTGTTTCAATATTCTTTTCTGTTTCTACGGTCTCTTTTGTTTCAATTACTTCCTCAGTTTCAACTGTCTCTTCAACCTCTTCTTCAATAAAATCGGGTATTTCAAAGATAGCTAATAGCTGCTGTATATATTCTTTTTCTATGTCTTGAGGACGAATCACCTCATCTCCATACTTAAGAATATCTATATCAATTATAACCTTTCCCTGATACTTGTCTTTGGGCGTTCTACCAACAGCTCTTTCGGTTAGCTTGATTTTGCTTACAAGCTCATCAAGATTCATGTCTGTTGTACAACATGCTAATATATTTCTGAAAAGATACTTAAAGTTATCGTCCTCAGGTTCAGATAATATTGGGTCGCTATATACAATATTTGGAAAAAGATATAAAAGCATTCTTTTTGCTTTATCTATGTTGGTTTTTGCGAATGTATTTGACCCTATGCTAAGTAGTATTGTGCTCATAATGATAATTTGAAATACAAACATACAAAAAAAAAGCATTTAGATAAAGTATAGTTTCGAAAACAGTGAAAACTATCTACTAATAATCATTAAAGAGTTTACAAATGTCTTTTTTATAATATCAAGTATTCATTTTAGGTGCCCTTATAAATTTATATGCTTCCTATAAAGAGCTAACTAAAATTTCTCTGGCAACTGCTCCTGTTACATTACTATTCTCGCCATATGATGCATTTCTTTCGTTAAATCGTTTTACTATCTTTTCGATTGTTTCATTTCCGATACCCTCTTCTGATAGTCGTGTTGTTAAACCTAGTGAACGATAAAACTCTTCTGTGGCTTCAATAGTTTTATCTATTCTTTCTTGTTCTGAGCCTTCTGTTATATCAAAAACCCTTTCACCAAATTGGAGAAGCTTACCATGTTTTTGATGCTTTAATACACGCATTGTAGATGGCATTACAATGGCAAGAGTATGAGCGTGAGTTAATCCATGAATTGCAGTGAGTTCATGCCCAATCATATGAGTAGACCAGTCTTGGGTTACGCCCATTCTAATGAAATCATTAAGTGCAAGTGTAGCAGAGAGCATAAACTCAGCCATAAGTTCGTAATTTCTATTGCCAGATATTATGTCTGGAGCAATCTCCTTAACTGTTTGGAGTACACCTTCTGCCCATCTATCCATAATTTTAGACTGATTTGGAGTAGTTAGATATTGCTCTAAAACATGTGTGAACGTATCGGCTAGTCCGCACGCAATTTGATGTGGAGGAAGCGAATAGGTAACTTCTGGATCGAGAATTGAGAACTGTGGGTAAAAGCCACCAAATCCGAATTTTTCTTGAGTTTCACTTCTTGTAATTACTGCTGCAGTATTCATCTCGGAGCCCGTTGCGGGGAGTGTCAATACTGATGCATAATGAATCTGTTTATCGGCGTGTCCTTTTAAAACAATATCCCATGAGTCTTCTTCTGAAGCAATTCCGGCTGCTATTAGTTTTGTTCCATCCAAAACAGATCCTCCGCCAACAGCTAAAAGAAAATCGATATTATTATCTTTTCCCTGTTTAACAGCTTTTCGAATTGTCTCTACATGCGGGTTGGGTTCTATTCCCCAGAACTCTATGTAATTACGTCCCTTTAGCGCATCTATAACCTGGTTGTATACACCATTTTTAGTAACACTGCCACCACCAAAAGTAATCATTAGATTAGCATCATCAGGTATCAGTTCAGAAAGTAGATTAATTTGTCCTTTTCCAAAAACAAGTTTCGTTGGGTTTTGAAATATAAAGTTGTTCATAGTTGTTATATTATTATTGTTTGAACATAGGTATCCATTAATTGTTCAATAATGATAACTGCTAATTTAGATATTTAATGTGGTAAATATGTGGTGAGGGAAATAAATTTTATCGAACTTAACAAATTAAGTTACCTGGTATACAGAGATCAAATAATTGAACTTTATTTTCAGGCGTTTACAACTGGTGAATATGCTCAGCGCTTAGAGAGAAATTCTGTTGTAATTACACTTGATGATTTAATTAATGTAGGTGGAGGAATATTAGCCTTATGTGGTGAACGTATTATAGGGGTATTAATAGCTTCTTCTTTATCTGCGCATAACGAATTTCCCTTTAATGATACTAAAGATTTTATAGTTGAAAAAACTTTGTACATTAATGAGGTAGTAGTAGATCTGGATTTTAGGGGAAAAGGTATAGCAGAGAAAATGATTGGTCTTTTATTTAACAATTTTCATGGTAACTACTATAATGCAGTTATAAGGGTTTGGGATAAAAATATTCCAGCTCTATCTTTATACAATAAACTTAATTTCGAACCGATTGCTAGTATAACTCAAACAAAATTGAGAACTAATGGTGAGGAGTTTAAAATGGATAAGATATATTTATACAAAAAACTGATAGCTGAGGATTGAAACTGATGACTGTTATTTGACAACTATTATCCAAATATTGAATGCTGATTGCCGGCTATTTAACTGATAATTACAATTTAGAATTAACATACAAATTAAAATATACAACATACTGCTTATAATGAAACATTTACTTGCAAAAACAATCGATTTACATACAGGTTCTGTTAACAAGAAAAAAGATGAGATACGTGATTATTTTCTTAAAACCTGGACTTTAGATGAGCTTCTTTATACTCAATTGAAATCAGATGATATATTTTATAAACGAGGCGATCCTTTAAGACATATATTGCTCTTTTACCTTGGGCACACTGCTGTATTTTTTATTAATAAGTTGTATCTGGCTAAATTAATTGATAAGCGTATTAACTCCAGCTTTGAATCAATTTTTGCAATTGGTGTGGATGAAATGAGCTGGGATGATTTGGATAATAATAATTACAACTGGCCCCCCGTATCTGAAGTACGGGAATATAGAGATAAGGCTAAGGCTGTGATTTTAGATGTTATTGATAATACTCCATTAGAACTTCCAATAGATTGGGATAATCCTTTTTGGATTGTTATGATGGGTATTGAACATGAGAAAATTCATCTTGAAACGTCGTCGGTGCTTATTCGTCAACTTCCATTGGAAGATGTGATACCAAATGTGTTTGGAGAAAGATGTCATTCAGTTGGTGATGCCCCTACCAATGAGATGATTCCGGTGAGTGGTGGAACAATTAAATTGGGTAAGCAGAACGGTTATCATCTTTATGGTTGGGATAATGAGTATGGCAATTATGAGGAAGAGGTATGTGACTTTGCCGCAGCTAAATACCTAACTTCAAACAAAGAGTATCTGGAGTTTATTGAGGATAATGGGTATAACAGAGAGCAATTATGGACCGAAGAGGGGTGGAGTTGGAGGAATTTTAAACAGGCCAAGATGCCTCTTTTTTGGAGAAATAATGAGGATGGGTATCGTTTACGATTAATTGCAGAAGAAATTGATATGCCATGGAATTGGCCTGTTGAAGTTAATTATCTTGAGGCGAAAGCATTTTGTAATTGGAAGAGTATTAAAAGTGGAAAGAATTATCGACTTCCCACTGAGGCCGAATGGTATACTCTTCATAACAGAGCAGGTTTGATTGAGGTAACCGATTGGGAAAAGGCTCCAGGCAATATTAATTTAGAGTATTTTACTTCTCCTTGTCCCGTTGATATGTTTGAACAGGGTTCTTTCTTCGATATCATTGGTAATGTATGGCAATGGACAGAGACTCCCATAACTGGTTACCCCGGGTTTAAAGTTCACCCTATGTACGACGATTTTGCTACTCCTACTTTTGATGGAAAGCATAATCTGATAAAAGGTGGTTCATGGATTTCAACTGGCAACGAGGCTACAATTCATTCTCGCTATGCGTTTCGCAGGCATTTTTATCAGCATGCAGGATTTCGTTATATTGAATCTGATGCTCCTTTAAAGATTCAACATGCCGAGTATGAAACCGATGTGGAGGTAACACTGTCATGCGAGGAAAACTGGGGAGAATCGGGTGCTTCTGATGGTATGAGCTTGGCTAAGCAGTTGGCTTTATTGGCACAAAATATATTAATTGATAATAGCGATGCCAGGGTTTTAGACTTGAATGCCGACACGGGCAGGCTTGCTTTTGAGCTTGCAAAACATTTTAAGGATGTTACTGCTCTAGATTTCACCGCTCGCATGATACGTATCCCTATTCAACTGCAGGAGCAGGGTTATGTGAGGTATACGATGAAGGATGAAGGTGAATTAGTATTTTATCACGATATTGTTCTTGAGGAGTATGGTCTATCTGAATTTAAGGACAGAATTGCATTTATGCAAGCTGATGCAATGAATCTTAGGCCAAACTTCACAGGTTATGATTTAATTATATTGCCTGCTTTGCTTGAAGAGTTAAGTGATCCGACACTATTTTTATCGCAAATAGCGCAACGCTTAAATGATTATGGGTATCTTATAATTGCCTCTGATTATGATTGGGATATAAATAAAACTCCTCGTGATAAATGGCCCGGAGGTTTTAAAGAGGATGGCGAACCAGTTACATCTCTTGATGGTATAAAAAAAGTGCTTGAGCAAGAGTTTAATCTAATTGCTGAGCCTCGTGAAGTTACTCGTTTAATGAAAAAATCATCAAGAGTAACAGAAAGCAGGCAACTGCAACTTACAATATGGATGAAAAAGGATGCCTAATTTGAATGAAAAAGGATGCCTAATCTGAATGAAAAAGAATACCTAATTTGGATGAAAAAGGATGCATAATCTGAATGAAAAAGGATGCATAATCTGGATGAAAAAGGATGCCTAATCTGAATGAAAAAGAATGCCTAATTTGGATGAAAAAGAATGGCTAATTTGAATGAAAAGGTTGATTAATTAAACCATCTGGTCAGTGCACTAAATATGTTATCGTTCTCTTTTCTCTTTCTCTCTATGAGGTCTGCAGATGAGGGAACGAAAACTTTTAAGCCTTTGTGTACTATTTTTACATTTATTTCAGCATCAGTATAAAAAGGCTCCCCATCAACATGCATTACGCCTGGTTTAGAGCGCTTAATATGCAATTTGCGAGTGAGCAATGATGTCATTTTACTATTTTTGTCAATATTCTTAGTAAACAGTTGAATTGTAGTTTGAGGCATCTCCATGGCGTTTAGGGGTTTTAAGACAGAAACATTCATCATCCCATCATCCATACATGCTCCCGGGGCTATATAGGCTTCGTTGCCATATTGCGAAGCATTGGCACAAGTTAGTATAAAAGCTTTCTCAGTGAGAGCGCCATCGTCGTAAGTCAACTCATATTCCTCTGCTCTGAAATCTACCACACTCTCTAATACATTTCGTACATAACCAAGCGGTCCTCTTTTTTTCTCATCAGCAAATCTGTCGCTAACAAAAGCATCGAACCCAAAACCACAGGTACAGAAAAATATATGATCATTTGCCACTCCATAATCAATGGTGCGTGTATGCGCATTAAGTATAATATTAATAGCTTTTTCTGAATCAAGAGGGATCCCAAGTTCACGAGCAAGACCATTGCCTGAGCCATAAGGTAGGATACCAAGTACAGTGTCACTGTTTATTAGCTCTCGGGCAACTTCATTTACCGTTCCATCACCTCCGGCGGTAATTACAAATTTGAATTTATTCTCTACAGCATGACGTGCAATTTCAGAGGCATGGTTTGGGTAGCCTGTTACTCTTATCAATAGATCATATTTCTTCTGATCTATTGCTGCAGCTACCTCTTCGGGGATATATTTTTTAGATTCAGTACCAGAAATAGGATTGATGATAAGGCAAACTTTATCTTTTGGCATATTTGTAATTCATGTTTAACTTATTATTTACATCAATAATAACTCTCAGTTTCAACAAATATAACACATTTTTGTTTTTAATCCTTTTAATTTGTCCCTTAAACTCTAGTTGATTACTTTTGCTTCGGAAAAATAACATTATAATATATTCTAATGCAATCCTCTTTTATCCTTATTATTATTGCCGCATACTTTGGAGTACTGATGCTTATATCCTATCTCACTAGTAGGAAAGGGTCGGGAAACGATACTTTCTTTAGAGCCAATAAATCATCTAAATGGTATGTAGTGGCTGTTGCGATGATAGGTACTTCAATTTCGGGAGTAACCTTTGTTTCTGTAACCGGCATGGTCAGAAATCTTGATATGACATACATGCAGATGGTATTTGGCTTTTTCTTTGGCTACTTGGTTATTGCGTATGTGTTGCTACCTCTTTATTATCGATTAAACCTTACAACAATATATGGATATCTGGAGCAACGTTTCGGGAGAAATTCATATAAAACAGGCGCGTGGTTTTTTCTTCTTTCTAAGATAGTGGGTGCTGCAGCCAGGCTTTATCTTGTTGCATTTATTTTACAAACTCTGGTGTTTGATGCATGGGGTATTCCATTTGTAATTACAGTTATAGGCATCATTTTGGTAATATGGCTGTATAGTCACAAAAGTGGTATTAAAACAATTATATGGACTGACTGGTTGCAGACTATTCTTTTTTTAACAGCACTCGTGCTAATCGTGTGGCAAGTATCTACGAGGCTTAATTTTAATATAGGAGATACTATAGCAGCAATTGGAAACAGCCCGCATTCAAGAATATTTGTTTTTGACGACTGGGGCAGTACACAGAATTTCTTTAAACAGTTTTTTAGTGGTATGTTTATTACCATTGTGATGACCGGTTTGGATCAGGATCAGATGCAGAAAAATCTTACTATTAGAACTTTAAAGGATGCTCAGAAAAATGTGGTATCATACGGATTAGCTTTTGCTCCAATCAATTTTCTATTTCTTTCTCTTGGGGTATTGCTTATCATTTTTGCCGAACAAAACGGTATTGTCTTACCTGAAATCTCTGATAATATTTTACCCGTAATCGCCAGTGAGTATCTTGGTTCTGGAGTATTGGGTATTTTTATTGTTGGAATAGTTGCCGCCGCTTTCTCAAGTGCAGATTCGGCACTAACAGCTTTAACCACATCGTTTTGTATCGATATATTAGATATGAAAGCATTATCTAAGAGCAAAGAGCAGGAGAAAAAAGATGTAAAGACTCGCGGAATAGTACATATTGGTATAAGTATTATATTTGTTTTAATAATACTTGTAATAGAAGCTATTGGTTCTGATAGTATAATTACTGCAATTTATAAACTAGCATCTTACACTTACGGACCACTGCTTGGTTTGTATTGTTTTGGTCTTTATTCAAAAGTGAAGCCTCGAGATTTATATGTTCCATATGTGGCCATTGCTGCACCAATTCTTTGTTTTATTATTGAGATTGCTATGAAACAAATTTATAATTACCAAGTAGGATACGAGCTTCTATTAATTAACGGGTTAATTACCGGTATTGGGCTTTGGATAATTTCTACAGGAAAAAAGAATTTTCTTAAATAAAACAAAGTAACTTTACCGCTTAATTTAGGAACTTAATTTTAAACATATAAAATGATTATAAAAAGCGCCGAATTCGTAATTAGTAATAGCGATTACAGACTATGTCCTCAAGATGGTAAGCCTGAATACGCTTTCATTGGTCGCTCAAACGTAGGCAAGTCTTCATTGATAAATATGATTACAAATAAGAAAGGGCTAGCCATGACTTCCTCTAAACCAGGAAAGACAACTCTTATAAATCATTTCATCATTAACGATCAATGGTATCTTGTCGATTTGCCTGGATATGGCTTTGCTCGCAGAAGCAAAGAGGGTAGGGAGAAACTAAGAGTAATTATAGAGGATTATATCTTAGAAAGAGCAGAGTTGGTAAATCTGTTTGTTCTAATTGATGTGCGTCATGAACCTCAACTAATAGATCTTGAATTTATGGAGTGGTTGGGAGAAAATGAGGTGCCTTTTTCGATTGTATTTACAAAAACAGATAAACTTAGTGCGCTTCGACTGCAAACAAATGTTGAAGCCTATCATGATAAATTGAAGGAGATTTGGGACGAACTTCCTCCTATTTTTATTACATCTTCTGAGAAAAAGCAGGGTAGGGAAGAGCTTGTTGATTATATAGGTAAGATACAATCAGAAATGGTTTAATATACAATTACTTTTGATTTTACTCTACATTCACAATAGATAAGAACTGATTTTAGAAGCAAGCTTAATTGAATTAAAATACATCTGATAAGATGCACATACTAATTGTAAGACTTGCTTTTTAAAACTAACAGCGACTAACTACGTCCAAATGAACCCCCTACAATATCAAGTAGCTCGTTTGTAATAGACTCCTGACGTAGTTTGTTGTATTCTCTCTTAAGTTCATCAATAAGATTATCAGCATTGTCATTAGCAATTTGCATAGCTATCATCCTAGCAGCATGTTCAGAAGTTGAAGAGTCTATAAAAGAAGTAAAAAGTTTTACCTTTAATACCTTAGGTAGTAAATCTTCAATAAGTGTGATTCTGTCGGGTTCAATTATATAATCGTTTACAACATCGTCATTATTATATCTTTCATTATCGTTTACACTTATATTAAGTTCTAAAGGTAAAAACTGATCACGTTTTACAATAAGTGATCCTTTACTTTTAAAATGATGGTATATCAGCTCTACTTTATCGATATCTTTTTGTAGAAACATTTCCATTAATTCTTCTGCCAAAACTTTAATGTCGCTGTATGCAGGCTTAGAAATTATATGAGAAAAATCACCTTCCTCTGTTTGAAGACCCATTTTATCAACCGCCTTAGAAACCTTAAGACCTATAGGATAAATTAAAATATTTTTTTCACCTAAAGAGCTGTAAGAGTCGACAACTGATTTTAACTCATTAATAATGTTATGATTAAATCTACCCGCTAAACCAGTGTTTGAAGCAATAGCCAGAATTGCTACTCTTTTTACTTCTCTTTGTTCTGTAAAAGGTGTAGTGAAATTATCCTCCTTACTTAAAAGCAAATCAAGTATTTCACTTAATTTACTCTCGTAAGGTGATAAATTATTTAATGTTTTCTGAGCTTTCTGCAACTTGGCAGATGAAACCATCATCATGGCCGTAGTAATCTTTTGAGTAGATCTTACGGATTGAAGTCTGGTCTTTATATCTTTAAGTTGTGCCATTTAATTACTCCTGCATAGATTTTACAACATCGGCGGCAACAGTTTCTATTATTTTGCCTATCTCATCATTCATAACACCCTCCTTCAAAGGTTTAAGCACATCCTCCTTATGAGAAAGATTTATAGTATACAGAAATTCTTTTTCAAATTCCAATACTCTCGATAATGGAATATCTTTTAACAGACCATGAGTTCCACAATACAATACCGCAATCTGATGCTCCACGCTCATAGGGCTGTGCACAGGTTGTACAAGCAATTGTTCATTCTTCTGTCCCTTATCAATTGTCATGGCAGTAACCGCATCCATATCACCACCAAATTTGGTAAATGCAGCCAATTCCTGATACTGTGCCTGATCAATTTTAAGAGAACCGGCAACCTTTTTCATAGCTTTTATCTGTGCATTACCACCAACACGTGATACAGAGATACCAACGTTAATGGCGGGGCGAATTCCCTTGTTATACAGGTCGGCCTCAAGAAATATCTGACCATCAGTAATTGAGATAACATTTGTTGGAATATACGAAGAAACGTCACCATCTTGAGTTTCGATAATGGGAAGTGCTGTAAGCGAACCGCCACCTTTTACTCTTGTTGCAAGACTTTCGGGCAGGTCATTCATTTGAACCGCCACCTCTTCTTGTGAAATGATATTGGCTGCTCTTTCCAATAAGCGAGAGTGGAGATAAAAAATGTCACCTGGATAAGCTTCCCTACCAGATGGACGTCGAAGTATTAATGAAACCTCACGATAAGCAACAGCTTGTTTCGATAAATCATCATACACCACAAGTGCATGCCTGCCTGTATCACGAAAATACTCGCCAATAGCAGCACCAGCAAATGGTGCAATATATCGCATAGCTGCAGGGTCTGACCCACTTGCAGATATAATTATGGTGTAGTCCATTGCTCCATGATCTTCAAGCGTCTTTACAATTGTTGCAACAGAAGATCCTTTTTGTCCTATTGCTACATATATACAATAAACTGGATCACCAGCCTCAAAACTTTTTCTCTGATTAAGAATGGTATCAATTGCAATACTTGTCTTGCCAGTTTGTCTATCCCCAATTATAAGTTCACGCTGTCCTCTACCTATAGGAATCATAGCGTCAATCGACTTTAATCCTGTCTGTAGTGGAGTATCCACAGGTTCACGATATATAACGCCTGGAGCTCTTCTTTCAAGCGGCATTTCTACAAGATCACCCTTAATAGGTCCTTTGCCGTCAATTGGCTCTCCAGTTGGAGTTATAACTCTACCTAGCATACCCTCCCCAACAAAAATATTGGCAACTCGCCCTGTGCGCTTAACAATGAAACCCTCTTTAATTTCATTAGAAGAACCTAGAAGAATTGCACCCACATTATCCTCTTCCAGATTCATAACAATGGCTTGCATACCATTATCGAATTCTAATAGTTCATTAGATTCTGCATTACGAAGTCCGAATATCCTAACAACACCATCACTTACACTTATTACAGTGCCAGTTTCATCAAACTTTACGTCGGTATCAATGCCTTCTAGTTGCATTCTGAGCAACTCTGAAACTTCGCTTACTTTTATTGTATTGTTAGCCATGATCTGTATTAATTACGCTTATATATTTTGTGAAGCACTTACAGCTTCAATTTTTTTAAAATGACTCTTTATACGAGTTAACTCTCCAGAGACACTGGCATCCCAGCGATAATCATCAAGATGAAGTACAAATCCACCTATTATATCGGGATCTACTATCGGATCGAGCTCTAAATTCTCTCCAACAAACTTCTGTATACGCTTTTGAAAGCTATTAATTTCCTCTTTATTAAATTGCACTGCAGTAATAATTTTTCCATGCAGAATCTTAAACCTATCTCTATAGAGCTCAATATATCGTAAAGCAATATATTGGATTAAATCCTCCCTCTCGTTTAGAAAGATCATATCTGCCATCTTTTTTAGAGAACTAGGCAGATTGTCACCTGTAGCAGTATTAAAAATTTTCAATCTTTCTTCTAGTCTTATAGACGTATTTGTTAGAGCAACACGTAGCTCAGGCACTTCCCAAAAAACTTCCGATATAGTCTTCATTCTTTCGTACACTTCACCCTGCTGATCTAACGAAATTGCATAGTCCAGCAAAGATCTGGCGTAACGTGTTGAAATTAGTCCTCTATCCATCTTTATTACGATTTCGAAATTTCAATCTCATCCAACAAACGATCAATCATTCCTTTCTGTTCTTTCTCACTACTAAGTTTCTCACGCAGTATCTTCTCAGTAAGAGCAACAGAAAGCTTTGTTACTTCGCTTCTTATCGATTTTAAAGCTTCTTCCTTTTCAGCATTAATTTGAGTTCTTGCTTTAGCTAAAATCCTATCAGATTCCATAACAGCATTCTCTCTTGCTTCATTCATAATTTGCTCACTAAGCCTTGATGCTTCTTTAAGAATAACTTTTTGCTCTTTACGAGCATCTGCCAAAATTAATTCACTAGTCTCTTTTACTTTAGCAAGCTCTTCTTTAGCTTCTCTTGCCGATTTCAGTGATTCCTCTATGTAATTATTACGTTGATTAACTGATTCTAATATTGTGGGAAAACCATATTTAACCAGAATTAAAACAACGATTCCAAATGATATCGTCATCCATAAGAGTAGCCCGGGTTCGGGAGTCAATAACGACATATTATATAATTTTTAAAGAATAAATCCACAAACTACAATTGCAAACAGTGCAACACCTTCAATAAGAGCCGCCGAGATAATCATTGTGGTACGAATATCCCCACCTGCTTCGGGCTGACGAGCAATACCTTCAACTGCTGCTTTACCTATTTGACTTATGCCAAACGCAGCCCCTATAACAGCTATAGCTATTCCAATTGCAGGACCAATTGTGCCTACACTACCTGACACTTCCAATAACACTGATAATAATTCCATAATTTTTATTTGTTAAATTTATCTTTAATATATTCTTCTAATTATTCTTCTAATTATTCTTATTAATGTAGTTTTCCTCAAACGCTTGCTAAAATTTTCTCCAAAAACATTTGCCTCTAATTGTATTTATAAGCATTTTTTAAATTAAATCATTTTAGGTAACACTATTTTTAGCAACCTTTTTATTGTCATCAGAGTGATCATGTCTGGCAAGACCGACAAATACAGCTGAAAGTAGCGTAAACACATATGCTTGTATAAATGCAACTAGCAGTTCAACAAAATTAATAAACACACTAAAAACAACAGATAAGACTGTCATAGAGCTATTTATTGCCGATCCTAAGCTTACGGTAATAAAAACAAGACATGTCAATCCCAATACAATTGCATGACCTGCCATAATGTTTGCAAACAAACGAATCATTAATGCAAAAGGTTTTGTAAACATCCCCACAACCTCAATTATGGGCATTAGTGGAAATGGAACCTTTAGCCATGTTGGCACATCGGGCCAAAATATTTCTTTATAATATGCTTTTGATCCTGTAAGATTAACAACTAAAAATGTTCCAATTGCTAATACCAATGTAACAGCTATATTGCCCGTAATATTGGCTCCCCCAGGGAAGAAAGGAATCAATCCAATTAGGTTGTTTATAAAAATAAAGAAGAAAACCGTAAGCAAATAAGGGGAGTAACGTTTATAATCTTTTCCCACCGTTGTTTTTATAACTTCATCCTCAATCATTAATATAACCATCTCCATCAGTCCTGCAAATCCCTTATTAGACTTCAAAGGATCTCGCTTCATCACACGGGCAACAGCTAATATAATAACTATTAATATAAGAGAGTTGATAATTAAGGCAGCAGCATTCTTTGTCATTGAAAGGTCCAGAGGTCTTATCTCATTACCCGAACTATCAAATTCTACAATCTTACCGTTATATTTTCCTTCAGTGGCAATCTGAAAGCCATTATAACTATTACTACCATGATTAAACTTTGAGGAGGAGAAAAAATGCCACCCAGAGTTCTTGCTATGTATAATAATTGGAAGAGATACAGCAATATGCCTCTCCCCATCACTCCAAACGTGCCACTCATAAGAATCGGCCAAGTGTCCAAGAATAAGCTCTTTCACATTTAGCTCTTCCTCAACAATAGCTTCTACAGGCGCTGTTTGATCTATAACCGAATTAGCCGCACCTATATTGATAGATGTAGCATAAACCATTATAACCAACAGCCACAATTTATTAAATATATCTCTCATTCGACTATATGTTCCCTTTCCTCCGGATGTCTGTTTTGTTCAAACTCCCTCTTCATATATTTCTCCATTCTCAAATACATAAGTGTCTCCCATATTATACTTAATATATAATATATAGCAAATACAATTGCAAAGTTTTTTATGTATGTGGTGTGAATTAGCCAGTATATTGCTATTACGATAAAAGATGCAAATGTTTTTATCATTTTTAGCAACATATAAATATTTACTATGTGTCCAGAATTATGAAATGGAGCAATTTTAAAACGCCAAATAAAAATTAAACCCATTAAATAAAAAAAGGTGGGCACAATTGCATATCCATTAAATTTCATTTGTGGGAATATATGATGAACTACAAGCCAACCCCCTACACCTATAACAATCATGATTATAGTATGAAATAAATACAAATATTTCGCTAGTCTATCCATTATTTATGTATTGAATCTATGCAGACAATTATATTGTTATTATTTACCTCTACAAAACCATCGTTAATTTCCATATCCTTAACATGTCCGTCGGCCGAGAAAATTATCTGACCACGAGTAAGAGATGAAATTATTGGTGCGTGATTGTTTAATATCTGGAATGGTCCCATGGCACCTGGTAGAGTTATCCACTCTATTTCACCTCTAAAATATGTCTTTTCGGGACTTATAATTTCCAGCTTCATACCATTATTATATTTTTATATCCTTATGTGCGAAGTTTGCTTGCAAGGTTTACTTCTTACTCTTTTCTAATAATATATTTCCTTTTTCAATTACCTCTTCAATTGTGCCCACATTCATAAAAGCCACTTCCGGATACTTATCCATATCACCATCCAGAATCATTTTAAATCCTTTCACAGTGTCTTCTATAGCAACCATAGCACCAGGTTGCCCTGTGTATTGTTCGGCCATAAAAAATGGTTGAGACAAGAAGCGTTGCACTTTTCTGGCACGATTTACTGTTGTGCGATCTTCATCAGAAAGCTCTTCCATCCCTAATATAGAAATGATATCCTGCAGCTCTTTGTAGCGTTGCAATATCTGTTTTACATTCATTGCAACATTATAATGCTCCTCACCCACAATTGACGGATCTAAAATACGTGAAGATGACTCTAGAGGATCAACAGCAGGATATATCCCAAGAGAAGCTATCTTTCTACTCAACACTGTCGACGCATCAAGATAACTGAAAGTTGTAGCAGGAGCCGGGTCGGTAAGGTCATCTGCTGGCACATAAACAGCCTGAACAGAAGTAATAGACCCATATTTTGTAGATGTAATTCTTTCTTGTAGAGTACCCATTTCTGATGCCAGTGTTGGTTGATAACCTACTGCAGAAGGCATACGACCCAGAAGAGCCGAAACCTCAGATCCAGCCTGTACGAAACGAAATATATTATCGATAAACAAAAGAGTGTCGCTACCTTCCCCACCGGCATCCCGGAATGATTCAGCAACAGCAAGTCCAGTTAGTGCAACAGATGCGCGAGCACCTGGTGGTTCGTTCATCTGACCGAATACAAGTGTTGTCTGAGATTCTTTTAGTTTCTCATAATCGATCTTGCTCAGATCCCACTTACCCTTGTTCATTCCATCTTTAAACTCTTTGCCATACTTTATAACACCCGATTCGATCATCTCCCTAAGCAAGTCGTTTCCTTCACGTGTGCGTTCACCAACGCCAGCAAAAACTGAGTAACCTTTATGTCCTTTAGCTATATTATTGATTAGCTCCATAATAATAACAGTCTTACCAACACCGGCACCACCAAAAAGTCCAATCTTACCACCCTTAAGATACGGTTGAAGAAGATCAATAACCTTTATACCCGTGTGCAAAATTTCTTCCGATGTGGTAAGGTCCTCAAATTTGGGAGCTTCTCTATGAATAGGGTATTGATTCTCTCTGGTTAACTTACTAAGTCCATCAATTGGTCGTCCCACAACATTAAGCAGTCTTCCCTTTATCTGATCACCAATGGGAACACTAATTGGTCGTCCCATAGCTTTCACAACAAGTCCCCGGCTAAGACCATCGGTGCTTTCCATTGCAACAGTACGAACTATATTTTCTCCTATGTGCTGCTGAACTTCAAGAAACACTTC
This sequence comes from Fermentimonas sp., assembly GCA_015478775.1. GTDB lineage: Bacteria > Bacteroidota > Bacteroidia > Bacteroidales > Dysgonomonadaceae > Proteiniphilum. The sequence continues at coordinate 605,273 of JADMKP010000008.1, forward strand.
CTGTCCATCCTTTCTTTGAATTATAAGTGCATCTTTAATTGAAGGTAGTTTTGTCTCATGAGATTTATCTAACTCAAAGTGCACATCCACAACAGGACCTATAATTTGTGATATTCGCCCTACTAATTCCGACATAGAATATATATATTAATTAAACGGTGACTTCTGCTCCACCTAGCACAAAGATAATAAAAAATAATTATAATAAGTTATGCCCTTATCTCGCAATTATAACATAAAACGGGCAACACAAAGTGCTGCCCGAAATATTATAGATAAGAATATTCGTAAATTATGCTTTCACTTTTCCCTCACTTCTGTTTAATATTTTGTATGCTACAGGAGCTCCAACAAATAAGCTGGTAACTGTTCCTACTACCACACCAATTAACATTGCGAATACAAAGCTTCTAACTGCATCACCACCAAACAATAGAATACAGAGAATTACTAAGATTGTACTTAAACCTGTATTTATGGTACGTGCAAGTGTAGCATTTAATGAATCGTTAAATAAATCAAGTAAACCACGTTTTGGGTATAGTTGTTTATATTCTCGAACACGGTCAAATACTACCACCTTATCGTTAATAGAATAACCCACTACGGTAAGAATTGCAGCTACAAATGTTTGATCCAGCTCCATTGAGAAAGGCATAATCTTCCATAGAAGAGAGTAAATACCAACTACTGCAAATGTGTCTATAGCTAGTGAAACAACAGTACCTGCTGAGTAAGCCCAGTTGCGGAAACGTAAAAGAATATATAATCCCATACAAATTAACGCTAGAATTAATGCTATGAAAGAATTTCTTATCGAGTCTTCAGCAATACTTGGTCCCACTTTCTGAGAACTCATAATATGATCATCAATACTCATACCAGGAGTCATATATGGCGCAAGTCCTTCACCTAGAAGATCACGCAGTTCTCTTTCTATATTCTCCCCTTCCTCTTCAATCATATAGTTTGTAGAGATTCTAACCTGTTCGCTACTGCCAATAGTAATAACACGAACCGATTCGTCAAAATATGGAACAAGAGCATCTTGAACTTCGTTTACTCTTACAGGTTGATCAAACTTAACAATATAGTTACGTCCACCTGTAAAATCAATCCCAGAGCTCAATCCAAGGGTAAATAGAGATATAATGCTTACCACAACGAATGCAGCAATTGCAATGTTTACCTTTTTGCTATTCTTAATAAAATTATAATGGAATTCAGTTGCAAATCCTTTTGTAATATTAGATGTGAATGTAAGATTCTGCAATTTACCTTTAGATAAAACTGATTCGTAAAACAAACGAGTTAAATATACAGCTGTAAGGAACGAAGCAGCAATACCTATAATTAATGTTATAGCAAAACCCCTAATAGCCCCAATTCCAAAGAAAGCTAATATAACACCAACAATAATACTAGTAAGGTTAGCATCAAAAATGGCAGAAAATGCATTCTTGTATCCATCTTCTATAGCGCGTCGCAATGATTTGCCCGCTGCCAGCTCTTCCTTAATACGCTCATTAATAAGAACGTTAGCATCAACTGCCATTGCAATAGAAAGAATCATACCCGCAATACCCGGTAATGTTAACACCGCCTGAAATGCAGCAAGTATACCCAGAGTAAAAAAGAGGTTGATTAAAAGTGCGCCGTTTATCACCATTCCAGGTATAAAACCATAAAGAACACAAGTGAAGATAAACAGAACTATTAGAGCTATAACAAACGAAATAAATCCATCCTTAATAGCCTCTTGTCCAAGTGAAGGGCCAACTACGTCTTCTTGTACGATACGCACGCCAGCCTGCATCTTGCCCGACTTAAGAACGTTCTCAAGGTCCTGCGCCTCTTGAGGTGAGAAATTACCTGTAATTGAAGAGCGTCCGCCTTCAATACGGTCATTTACTCTAGGAGCAGAATATACATAACCATCAAGTAAGATAGCAATAGATTTTCCAACCTCTGCACCAGTTATAGTAGCCCATCTGCTGGCTCCAGATGAATTCATTGTCATACTCACTTCCCAAGCCGAACCCTGCTGACCTTGGTCTGCACGAGCATTGATAACAGCATCACCTGTTAAGGCTGGGCCACGACTACTTCCATCGCCTCTAAGAGCATAAAGCTCAAAATAAGTATCACGTTGGTCAACAGCTTTGAAACCCCATTTGAAACGAGCGTCTGCCGGAAAAATATCTTTATATCTTGTAAGTAAGAAGTTAACAGCTGCAGTATCAAGTTTAGATGCAGTACCAACTATAGCGCCTGCAACTCCACCCATTGCAAAATATGGCTCATTGAAATACTCAACAAAGCTTCTGTCAATAACTATCTTTTTCTCTTCTCCATACTCATCTATAACCGCTGGCACCAAATCAACAGCAATTTCAGAAACAGAATCAGTTTCTGTTACAGCAATATCAGTTTGATTAGTACGCATAGCTGCAGCGTAATCAGAAGATCTTGAATTTAATTCATTAAAATAAACTCCAAGTTCGTTAACATTATATGTCTTCCAAAACTCTAAGTTAGCACTTCCCTGAAGCAAGTTGCGAACACGTTCAGGTTCTGTAATACCTGGAAGTTCCACCAATATACGCTCTGCACGATCAAGCTTTTGAATGTTTGGAGCAACCACCCCAAAACGGTCAATACGTGTTGCCAAAACATTAAATGAGTTGTCGGCTACACTTGCAAGTTCCTGGCGCAATACATTAACTACTTGTGCGTTAGTAGACGTAGGGCTAACCCTATCGCTCATAGTTATACTGTAAATGTTTGCGAGATTTCCGTCAGGGTTTATATTCTCGTAATTCTGTTGAAAAAGAGAAATAAAGTCAGACGAGCTACCACGACGATTCTGTTGTACAGTTTCTCTAAGTGCTTGATTAAATTGAGGATCATCGGTGTTGGCAAGTGACGCAAGTACCTGTGCTGCTTCAATTTCAAGCACAACGTTCATGCCACCTTTAAGGTCTAAGCCAAGGCCTATTTCTCTCTCGCGTACCTGTTTAAGTGTGTAGTTTAAAAACACCTTCTCGGTAGATAGTGAATCAAGATACTGATTCTTAAGGGCTAAGTCTCCATTTGCGTATATATCCGCCTTCTTGTTTTGTTGTCTACCTATAAACGTAAATGATAGGTAAAACAAACAAATAGCAGTTAGGATAATACTGAAAACTCTAATGAATCCTTTGTTTTGCATTTCAATATTACTTTATTATTATAATTGTTTATTTAGCAGATTGTTAACTCAGTGTCTATTTAAAAAATAAAGGCATACTTCGTGCCTTATTGATTTGAGCGTGCAAATATACGTTTTTTTTATCTTTTTAAGAACAATATCACCGGATTATTTTTATTTTAATAATCCGATGATATATACAAGTAGCATTTATGCTATTAGCTACTTTAAACATTAATGAATCAATCAATAAAACCTCTGTTTTGTAGCAAGTACTTAGGATCTGGGTCTGCTCCACGGAATTTTCTATAAAGAGTCATCGGATCATCAGAGTTTCCTTTCGATAAAACATTCTCACGGAAAAGCTTAGCAGTCTCTTTATCAAAAACGCCCTTTTCTTCAAATGCCTGAAAAGCATCAGCGTCTAACACTTCAGCCCATAAATAAGCATAATAACCAGCAGAGTAACCACCACTGAATATATGTGAAAAGTACGTGCTTCTATAACGTGGGATGATTTCATCAATAAGACCAATCTTTTCCATTGCACTTCTTTCAAACTCACGCACATCCAAGTCGGTTTTCTGTGTAAGTGTATGATAGTTCATATCTAGCAAAGCAGCAGCCACAATCTCAGTTGTATTGAAACCCATATTGAAGTTTGCAGCCCTATTTATTTTCTCAATCAACTCATCAGGAATCACTTCGCCAGTTTGATAATGCTTAGCATAAAGCTTAATTACCTCAGGATGAAAAGCCCAATGCTCAAGAATTTGAGAAGGAAGTTCAACAAAGTCTCTCGATACACTAGTACCCGAAACACCTGAATAAGTTACATTAGAAAGCATGCCATGTAATGCGTGGCCAAACTCATGAAAAAGAGTCTCCACTTCATCAAGTGTCAACAGAGAAGGAGTATCTTGTGTAGGACTAGTGAAGTTACCTACGTTATATATAATAGGTCTGATGTTTTCACCATCAATAACCTGCTGTCCGCGGAAGCTGCTCATCCATGCACCTGCATTTTTACTTTCGCGAGGAAAATAATCGGTATAAAACATAGAAAGATGCGATCCATCCTCATCAAGCACCTCATATACTTCAACTTCAGGATGATAAATAGAAACATTGTCAAGCTTCTTAAAAGTTAAACCATACAATCTGTTAGCCACTTCAAAAACCCCTTCACGTACGTTTTCCATTTTAAAGTAAGGCTTAGTTTCTTCTTCACTTAAACTATATTTCTGCTCACGAAGTTTTTCTGTATAATACCACCAGTCCCACGATGCAAGTTTAAAATCACCACCCTCAGCATCAATCAACTTTTGCAGCTCTGCAGCCTCAGCCTTAGCCTGTGGAAGTGCATATGCCCACAACTCGTTAAGCAATTCATATACATTCTCCGGATTCTTAGCCATATTCTCATCAAGAATAAAATGAGCATGCGAATCAAAACCAAGTAAGTTAGCCTTCTCTATGCGAAGATTTACGATACCATTAATAACATCCTTGTTATCGTTCTCATTATCATTATCGCCTCTGTTATACATAGCTTTATAAAGCTTTTCTCTCAAGTCGCGATTATCAGCATACTGCAAAAATGGCAGCCAGCTTGGTTTCTGTAAACCAAACACCCATTTGCCATCTTCGTCAGCAGCTGTAGCAGCACTAGCAGCATTAGATATTGCACCTTCGGGCAAACCAGCCAAATCCTCTTCATTATCAATTACAAGCTTATAACCATTAGTTTCATTAAGCATGTTATTTCCAAAACTAAGAGAAAGCTTTGACAACTCTTTGTTTATCTCACGAAGCCTTGTTTTATCAGTTTCACTAAGCATAATTCCCGAACGAACAAAGCCCTTATATATTTCATCCAGTAATCTATACTGTTCAGTAGTAAGATCTAGATTTGCCGAATTTTCATGAACTGCCTTAATTCTATTAAACAGCTCCTCATTCAAATTAATGTTATCGCTATGCTCAGAAAGCAGTGGCGATAATTCTTCTGCCAATGCTTTTATCTCATCATTTGTGTTAGAGCTGCGTAATCCATAAAATACACGCGATACACGTGAAAGAGTTCTTCCACTGTTGTCAAGTGCAACTATAGTATTTTCAAAAGTAGGCTCCTCTTCATTACTGATAATAGCTTCAATCTCTTCAGTTTGTTGTTCCATCCCGGCTAAAAATGCGGGCTTATAATCCTCAAAAGTAATCTGGTCAAATGGGGGAGTACCAAAAGGAGTATCAAACTCCGTCATAAATATACTTCCCTTTTCGCCATTCTTTTGAGATTCATTACATGCAATTAATGTCATAAATGCGATTAAAATAAATAAAATCTGTCTCATTAAATTTCGAATTTTTATAGTGTTATATGTTTTGTAAATAATCATTTATTACAGAAAATCCAGGCAAAGTTAATCAAATTTCTTTTTTAAGGACAAGTGTTAAGAAAAAAGTCAGAACCTATCAATATACTTACAAAGATTTTAGACACTAAACTAAAAAAAATAGTTTGAAAACTATGTAATATAGTTGGTAAACTAAATATTATAGTTATATTTGTATTCAGTGTAGATTTATAGAACAAATAAAGTGATTTAATATGCACATAATTAAAGAATTAACAGTAAAAGAAGAAGAAGTAATGCTATATTTCTGGGAACATGGACCACTTTTTGTGAAACAATTAGTTGAAATGTACCCCGAACCCAAGCCACATTTCAACACCCTCTCCACATATGTACGGTCGCTTGAAGAAAAAGGTTACCTGTCGCATGATGTATTTGGCACCACTTACAGATACTTCGCAATTATAAATGAAGAGGAATATCGCAAAGGAAATTTAAAGAGCGTTGTAAAGAAATATTTCGATAACTCTTATCTAAGTGTTGTATCATCTCTTATAAAAGATGAAAACATATCGGTTGAAGAAGTCCGAAAACTTTTAGAAGAGGTTGAAAGTTCAGGAAACTCCGGAGCCACAGGCAACTCAGGGGCAACAGAAAGTAAATCCTCTAAAATTTAAACTATGGAATCGTTACTATTCTACCTGCTTCGTGCATCCATTGTAATGGCTGTTTTTTATGGATTCTACAAACTGTTTTTCAGTAGAAATACCTTTCACAAAACGAACAGGGTTTTATTGATTTTGATTGTAGTGATATCGTCAATAATTCCAGTGTTTAGTTTTAATTTATTGTTTAATATAAATTTACCAGAGTCTGAAGCTAATTTGCTCGACTTCTCAAAATTACAAATCATAGAGCAAGTTGGTTATTTCGAGCAACAAGCTACCTTCCCATGGATTCAGTTTCTCTTAATTTTGTTTGTTGCTGGCATGCTGTTCACAGTTATCCGATACATGATAGGGATAAATCAGATCAGAAAAATAATTGCAAGTTCTGAAAAACAATTTATATCCAATTGTGCCATACTTTGTATTACAGATAAAAACATTTCACCATTCAGCTGGTGGGGCTATATAGTAGTTTCTCGTAAAGATTATAGCCAAGACAACTTCCAAACAATCCTTTCTCATGAAAAGGCCCATGTCCAAATGAATCATTCAATGGATATGGCTTTATTAAATTTGTTTACCACTATCTTTTGGTTCAACCCTTTTTCGTGGTTGCTAAAACGTGAAATTCAAGCAATTCACGAGTATATGGCAGATGAACAAATCTTGTATAATGGCATTGATGCAAAACAATATCAATATTTATTAATCCGCAAAAGTGTTGGCGAGCATAAGTTTGCATTAGCAAACAATTTCCGTCAGTGCAACTTGCACAAAAGAATTACAATGATGAATAAAACAAAGACAAGCAAACGTATGAAATGGAATTACGCATTTGCATTACCGGTACTCTTTCTTGCTATAACAGCACTGTCTGCACCAAAATTAAATGCAAAAGTAGTTGCTAGCGATCCTCCACAAAAAATTGAAATTGTAGGTCATATCAATGATACAACTACAGTTAAAACCGACCCCCAGATAAAAACTGAAACAAAAGGTGAGATTAAGGGAATAACTACAATTGTAAAGGACGGTGAGAGTAGAATACAACTGAGAGGTGTTGATGGAGAAAAACAACCACTTTATATTTTCAATGGAGTGAAAATCTCAAACGAAGAATTTAGTAAAATAAAACCAGATAATATATCATCAATTTCAGTTTTAAAAGGAGAATCTGGAGTAACAATGTATGGTAAAGAGGGCGAAGATGGAGTGATAGTTATTAATTCAAAAGATGCACCTAAAGAATTCAAAATTGATGAAGATATTTTGATAATTGTAGATGGTGAGAAGATGCCCCAAGGTTTTGATGTCAACACTATTAACACATCCGATATTGACCATATATCCGTTTTAAAGGATTATAGTGCTGTTGAACAGTATGGTGAAGAAGCTAAGAATGGAGTTATAGTTATTACTAGAAAAAAGTAAATATAATCAGGGTAGTAAACAGAGTATTTTTATTCTGGTTTACTACCCAATAGCTAGCTAAATGGTTTAAGCCGTAAAAACATATGTTAAATAATATCTAAAGATGCTAACTGTTAGAATTTTTGTTATATTTGTAATGTGCTTATTGTGTTATAATCTAAAACATTAAAAGCTTAAATTATGATGAAAAACAAAACATACCTATCAGTACAAATAGGGGCTCCTATAGGGATTACCCTTTTGATGTTGTTTTTTGCTTTATCATTAACTGCCGACAATTCCATTATCACTATTTCAGGTTATGTAACTTGCCAAGGTGAAAGAATTTCTGATGTTGCAGTAGAAGCAGAAACAACCAATGATGTGACTATCTCAGACAGAGAAGGTAAATTTTCAGTAACAGTAAAAAAAGGTGGAGTTGTATTATTTAAAAAAAATGGATACACTCCTTATGAGCATATTGCCAGCAATCCTCATGAGAACCTAATAGTGTGTCTATTTCCTGAAGATGACTCAAATAATTCTGAGAAACATCTAGAGAAAACTACAGAAGAAGAGAAAGAGAGTATTATAAATATCCAGACTAAAAAAGAAACCCCCCGATGAGCAGGAGGCTATTAAAGATTAGTTGTCTTACTAGGACTCGAACCTAGACAAACAGGCCCAGAATCTGTTGTGCTACCATTACACCATAAGACAAAAAGGCTTTGCGGTTGCAAAAGTAAGTAAAATGTAAATATCAAAAAAATATTTTATTAAAATATTTACCAGATAGAACAAATGATCTAGTCTTATGATAACTGAGTTCTAAACAATATATAGTGTAAGTGCAAGCAGTTGGTCAAAATTTAGAAGTATTAGTGGGTTTCATAGAACTCCATGTACCATTGAAAGAATTTTCTGATTCCAGTTTGAATAGAGATTGAGGGTTGAAAATTAAAATCTCTTTTAAAACGTGTAGTATCTGCATAAGTAGAAATAACATCTCCGGGTTGCATCTCTTCCAGAATCACAATTGCTTTTTTTCCTGTAACATTTTCAATAGTATTAAGTAATGTATTTAGTTTAACCGGAGATGAACAACCCATATTGTAAATATTATGTGGTATTTCCTGCTTGGGAGGAGACGGTACTACTTTTAGAACTCCCTCAACAATATCATCAATATAGGTGAAATCACGTTCTAAATGGCCATGATTGAATAGATGAATAGGCTCGTTTTTGAGAATTGCCGACATAAACAGAGATGGGGCCATATCCGGACGCCCCCATGGACCATAAACAGTAAAAAAACGAATTCCAGTTGCTGCAATCTTATATAGATTTGCATATGAGTATGCCATCAATTCATTTGCTTTTTTTGTAGCTGCATACAAACAAGACGGTGTATCTGTTATATCTGTTTCTTTAGACGGAATACTATCATTATTTCCGTAAACACTACTTGAACTGGCATATACAAGATGTTCTACCGGGTGGTTTCTACATGATTCAAGTATATTTATAAAGCCTAAAATATTTGAATCGATGTAAGCATAAGGGTTTTGTATTGAATATCTTACTCCCGCCTGTGCTGCAAGGTGAACGATATGAGTGAATTTTTCTCTTTCGAATAGAGATTGCAATTTTTCTCTTTCATTCAAATCCATTTTTATAAATTGATATGAATTAAAGATATTACTTTGAACATACTCATTCGGTTTAATTTTGCTTTTTTTTATGCCAGTATCTTCCAGACGTGCATATTTTAATTGTTCATCATAATAAGAATTAATATTATCAATGCCAACAACCAAATGTTTCTGATTTAGTAATCCCTTTATAACATGATAACCAATAAAGCCTGCAGCACCTGTAACCAGTATTTTCATCCTTCGTTATTTTTATAAAATTACAATTGCATGTTTTCCAATCAAAAACATTTCTTTATTAGATAAAACTGCACTAAGTTGTAAATCGTTTCTAATATCTTTAAGCCGTAGCATGAGTAACCTTTTTTCAGTTTGCTCCTTCAGAATATCTTCTCTAGAAACTTCTATTATATCTTTTCCTAAATAAACATCCATATTTTCAGCACGAGATATTTTATATACTAAGTAATCATCAATCATGTGTTCTTTAGATATCATTTTTGCCTTTTCGCACATACTTGCCCACCCCAGTTGATCGTTTAAATGTGGCATAGACCAACCTATAATAAATATTGCCATTAAAAAACCAAGCACCATGGTGTTTATTGCCTGATAAATATCTCTTCTTTGGTATAATAAATAAAAAACCAGAAGTCCTGTAATAGTTATCACTCCTGCGCCACTATAAATTATCCAATTATTTAGATACTGCATCTCTTCTAATTTGCTTATATACAAAATGGTAGGTAACGCAAAAACAAAAATAACTGCAGGTAAGGCTATGGATAGTTTAATCCACCTATTTTGTATGTCGAATTTATCAAAAATAATAATTGTTAGAAAAATGAGGAACGGTATAATAGGCAGTGAGTATATTGCCAATTTAGAGCTGATTAGAGAAAGCATTACAAAAGATGATATAATAATAACGCTGAAAAATTCTTCCAATGTATTAGTAATTTTTTTTTTCAATATAGAGGCAATAAATAGTCCTATTGCCAAGAACGACCAAGGTGCAAGTGAATACCAAATGCTGATTGCGTAGTAATAAAAAGGTTCTTTGTGATGAAAAGAATCAATTCCTCTACCCACGGTTTGGTGAAAGAGTAAGTTATTGATATATTCTCTTCCCCCTTCAAAATATGCACCGCCAAACCATATAATACAGCATATGACAATAACCATTAAGGTCTTCCATCCCCAATACTTCATAAATTCATTCATTCTTTTATTATAAAGTAAAAATAGAGTTGTAGATATTAAAGGAATTAACAAGCCCAATGGACCTTTAGAAAAAAGTGCTAAAAACAGATAAACAGGAAATAGCCATTGATCTAGTTTATTACTCTTTCCCACATACATTTTATAGAAAGTGTATAAGGATAATACAATGAACATATTCATAAGCATGTCCATACGCACCACTAGAGTTACACCTGTAAATAATACAGTAGTAATTAGCATAAGTATGGCTGTGGGCTCGTTAATATTGTATTCTGTTCGCACCCATCTAGTCATTGTTATAACAATTATTATTGATGGTATAAATGACAACAATGAGTAATACCACATTCTGTGTTCTCCTAGTAAAAGTTTTCCTAACATCATAAGCCAAAAATGTAGTGGAGGCTTGTCTGCGTAAATCTCACCCTGATTGGTGAATGTGAAAATATTACCGTTACTAATTGCTTCATCTACAATACTCAAATAACGTAATTCGTTATTCGGTGTAAAATCGCGCAAGATCATGATGGGCAACAAAGCAATAAACCAAATTAAATAGATGTATTTATTTTTCATACACACTGCATTTCTTGTTGTTATAGTCTATCATAATATTACGGATGTATGCTATAAACCCAAAGGACTGTCCGAGAATCAATACCGGATCGAGTCGGAAAATTGCATATGTAATAATTATAGAAGAACCAACCAGGCTAATAATCCAGAACCCTAAAGGAAGAACAGATTGTTTATGAGCAGCCGAATAAAAGAACTGATATATAAATCGTAGTGCAAATACTATTTGTCCCATTGATCCAAAAATTAAGAGCCATAATGGTACATTAGCGTTGTTAAAAAATGTATGGGTGAAATGCGGCAGATCACGAAGCATTATAACTAAAGCAACAACAGGCGTGATAATAAGAATAGATTTTATTACAGCATTTAATCTTTGCCAATGGTTCTGAATATTTAAGTTCCAGAGATATATGTAATAAGAGATGAGTTGGCCTAGTATAATTGCAAAATCGTTACGCAAAACACCATATATAAATAACAAGTATGAACCTAAAATACTCATTACCCAGAATGCAATCGGAGCTAAAACTTTTCCTGCTTTTTCGGAAACAATCCACTGATATAGTATACGTGCGGAGAAAAAAAGTTGTGCCAAGAAACCAATGGCAAATACCCAACTGTTACTTTCTTGCATTTTTAATCTACATTAAAGGCACTCACATAATAATTTATATATCTTTTTTTCATCCAGCGGTAAGCAAAGCAATCAATAAACGGTCCGTACAGCCTATTCCATAGGTTATATTTTGATGTTCCTGCCATTCGCGGATAATGACGTACAGGTATCTGCTTTACTTTGCCGTTTTGTAATAAAATTAGTGCCGCTAGAAATCTGTGCATACCATTAAAGAAAGGGATACGTTTGGCAAAATCGGTATGTATTATTTTTAGAGGGCAACCGGTGTCAGATATTCCATCATGCGTCATCATACGCCTAAATCCATTTGCTATTATAGATTGTAGTTTTTTGAAAAACGAATCTTTACGGTTTGCCCTTATGCCTGTTACCATTTCATAATCTGAAATATCATGCAATAGCAAATTAAAATCATCAGGATTGGTCTGTAAATCGGCATCCATATATCCAACATATTCAGAGAAGGTATAGTCTATACCGGCTTTAAGGGCTGCACTAAGCCCAGAATTCTTTTCAAGATGCAGATAAAAAAAAGCAGGGTTTCGTATGCATATCTCTTGAATTTTAATCAAACTATTGTCTTTTGAACCATCGTCAACAAAAAGAACGCAAGTGGTTAAAATAGACCTTGGCAAAAATTTTTGCAAGCTTTTCTCTAGTATGAATATGTTATCTGCTTCATTGTATGCGGGAATAATTATAGTAAATCTGTAATTTGCTGTGCTGTTTACTTTAATATTCATAATACTTTGTTATTAAGCTTATTATGTTTTATATTAACTGCAATCAAACACATCCATTCTAGAGGATGAAGCGTTATATAAAAAGTTCCTTAATTAATCGGTAAATATAGTTTAAAAATATTCAATCTTGTATTTATGAAAAAATAAATTGATAAACTATTATTTATCTTTAAACATTTGTTGCATTATTTGTAGCGAATCATATGGATCCATTTCTTCTCCGTTTCCAGCATTGAAATAAAATACTCCCTCCATTGATTTGTATATCTGTTGCAGTATCTGGAGTCCTGTCTTGTTATAAGATACTCTGTGTCCATCAATAGTAAAATAATCGAGTTTGTTTATAACAGGGTCAAGCTTTTCACATTCACTTATTAAAAATTGGATGTTTTCTCTATTTTCTAGATCCTGTTTCTTATATGAATTCATTCTGTTTTTATGAAGTTGCTTATAGATTTGATCTTTATTGTTTGAACTCTCTAATTTTGTAAAGAGAGACTGATTAAGTATAAAAAGTGAATCTTCAATCTCCCTATATCGTGAGCTTAATTCAACACTTTTCTCAATGTGTGGCTCCATTACTTTTGCTATTTGATCTAGCAATAAATCAATTTCTTTTTGAGCAGCATCAATTTTATCAAAGTCATTAGGACCAAAAGGGTAGGGCTTGCTTTCTGCTATTCGTATCTCTTCTTTCTGTGCATCTTCTAAATCCCATAACATAGAATTAATTACACTCAGTTTCTCTTTAAAGCTCTCAACTTCCTTTTTAGATGCTGTTAACGTATTTTCGGGTAAAGGTGGGAAGCTTCTTAAAATGCGAAGGTAATCGTAGCTCTGACTATTTGCTTTTGCAACATATAAAACCATTAATGTGAGTACAATATAATATCTAATATTTAATGTTTTCATAATTATGATGTTTTTTAATTATATGTAAATTAAACTATCTCCACAGTTGGTCAATTAATTTTTATAAACTCCACTCGTCGGTTCATTGATTTATTTGCCGGAGTATCATTAGGTGCAACAGGTTTTGTTTCTCCAGCACCTTCTGTTTCCATACGTGAAGCATCTATACCAAAGTTTTTAATCAGTTCATTTTTCACAGATTCAGCTCTAAGATTAGACAGCTCTAGGTTTTTAGCATCATCTCCATCACTATCGGTGTGACCAATAATTTTCACTTTAACTGTTTCATTCTCTTTAAGAACATCTGCAATACTCTTTAAGGTGCCAAACGACTCTGACTTCACAACTGCTTTGTTCACATCAAAAGTTATTCCATATGTAGTAAGCTTGCCTTCTGTAATCAGTTTACTACGCATATCGGGTGAGGCTGTTGTTATTTTTATGTTAGATATCAGAGGAAAACTAGATCTGTCCCATCCCGAAAAACGCATTCGGTTTAACTTCACGCCTGTATAGATGTTTGTAGGCATATCCAAAACTTTCTCATCCTGATGGTATACTCTCACTCTTCGTTTTTGTATCCATAAAATTACATGGTTTAGTTGTTCCTTTATTACAGGATTTTTTGTAGCCACACCATCTATCCAATCCTCACCATCTTTATATCCCCTGCTTTCCCATCTGTCATATTCAAGAGCCAAGTGAAGGCCTCCCAAACCTGGAAATAATTCGTCATTCAACTCTTTACTATTATCCTCCCAATCGTTATAGAGGGTAAACTGAATACCATACCGATAATCCTCGTCGGGAATAATGTCAAACTCAACAATAAAATTATCAGGCAAGTCAAGCTCACGAGTATAACAATATAAATGCTCTTTTCATGATAAATTATTTTAAATATGTTTAATTTAACAAAGATAATACAAGAAAAGTTATTAATGATAATTAATCTCTTTTAAATATGTTAGCTAGTAAATTTGCTTATTGTCAATAAACGGGCTTTTATTATTTAATGCTTACTTTTGCACATTAAAAAATCTTCTGACTACAAGCTAATTTATTTATGTCTAATTTATCTTCTGTTTCTTTTAAAGACTCTAAACCACATTATCAAATTCTAAATGGATTGCGAGGTGTGGCAGCTATTATGGTAATCTTTTATCACATTTTTGAGGCATTTGCTACAAGTTCAATGGATCAAAAATTTAATCACGGTTATCTGGCTGTCGATTTTTTCTTTGTACTCTCGGGTTTCGTAATTGGTTATGCATATGACGATCGATGGGGAAAGATGAGTGTGAACAATTTTTTCCGCAGAAGATTGATTCGCTTGCAGCCAATGGTGATCATGGGTGCATTATTGGGTTTGATTACTTTCCTGATTCAAGGTGGAGAAACGTGGGATGGTACAAAAGCCCCTATTATAATGATAGCAATTGCTTTTGTTCTTCACATTTTTCTCATTCCAGCAATGCCAGGCAGTGGCGTTGAGGTGCGAGGTAACGGTGAGATGTTCCCGCTAAACGGACCCAGCTGGTCGCTCTTCTTTGAATACATTGGAAACATTTTTTATGCTCTTTTCCTTCGTCGCTTATCCACAAAAGCACTTAAGATTGTAGTTGTATTATCAGGAATAGGATTGGCCATATTTGCTGTAGGCAACTTTTCAGGATATGGTCATTTAGGAGTAGGGTGGACTCTTGCAGATAACAATTTTATTGGTGGACTACTCCGATTGCTTTATGCATTTTCGGCAGGACTATTGATGTCACGCGTTTTTAAACCTAAAAGGATTAAAGGTGCATTTTTAATTAGCAGTATTGTTATAGTTTTCCTCCTCTCAATGCCCTTTGTTGGAAATAGTAATCAGTTATGGATTAATGGTTTGTACGATGCAGTTTGTACAATAATAATTTTCCCCATTCTGGTTTATATAGGTGCATCGGGCACAATCAATAATAAATTCTCTACTAAGGTATGTAAATTTCTAGGTGATATATCATATCCGCTATATATGGTGCACTACCCGTTTATGTATCTCTTCTATTCATGGGTATGGAAAAATGAGTTGACTTTTGCCGAGGTATGGCCAATGGCAATTGTTCTGTTGTTTGGAAATATAATTTTAGCTTGGATTATTTTAAAGTTTTATGATGTACCGCTAAGGAAATTTCTTGCAAAACTTTGATACTATCGTGTAAATCTCGTCTAATTTTAATAACTATATTACTACCCAATCAATACAACTATCATATCCATTACATTTGTACCACTATTACCAATTGTGATATTACTTCCCAATTGCTTGAAAAAATGGTATGAATCGAAATTAGATAAATACCCATTTGGGTCAATGCCGTCATTTATAGCATCATTTATTGTATATCCATCAACTACTGCTCCTGCAGCGTCTGTGGTTCCATCAGTTCCATCAGTACCTGCACATAGGATAGTGATATTGTGCCTGCCACTAATTTTTGTTGCTAGATATAATGCTAAATGCTGATTTCTACCTCCTTTACCCGTGCCTGTGACTTTAACGGTTGGCTCACCTCCAAAAAGTAAGCAATGTGATTTGATAATAGTGGTTTGAATGTTTGATGTTTTAGATGAAGTGTTTGATGTCTTGGCAGGAGTGTTTGATGTCTTAGCAGGATTATTGAATGTTTTAATTTGTATATTTGAATCAATTTTCTCGAGTATGAATTGAGCAACCTCAGTGTAATCTCCGTCCAAACTGTCGGTTACAATTTGCACATCAAATTCAAGTTCCGCAGCTTTTTCAGCTGCCCCTATCAAAGCAATTTTATTATTTCCTATTAAATGATTATGTACCTTTCTAAAAATGTGATTATCAGATTTAGGGGTTTCAGCAATTAATCCTAACTGTCCATTATTCAAATGATTAATTAATATTGACGGGAAGGAATCTGTAAGATTATATTTTTTTATAACCTCCAATGCATCATTAAATGTAGTGTTATCTGGTGCTGTTATGCCAGAAGCAATAACATCTAACAGGTCGCCAATTACATCTGATAATATTAAACTAACAGTTGTTGCCGGGAATATTGCTTTTGCCAATTGTCCACCTTTAACTGCAGACAGATGTTTTCTCACACAATTAATTTCTGAGATGGTTGCACCACAATTAATTAACTGGTCGTTTGCTATTTTTAAATCATTTAAAGTAGAACCTTCGGGATAATCTGCTAATAATGCGGAGGCACCTCCTGAAATCAGGCATAATACAAGATCATTTTCATTAGCGCACTTTGCAATTTTAAGAATCTTATGGGTTGCATGTACTCCCTTTTCATCCTGTGTAGGGTGACCTGCTTCTATTACTCTTAATTGTTTTAACTTTCCTCCATGTTCATATTTAGTTACAACCAAACCGTCTGTAATTTTGTTGCCTAATATTTCTTCAGCCTCTTTAGCCATAAGATATGCAGCTTTACCAATTGCAAAGACGTAGATTTTATCAGCTTTATTAATAATATCGCTTTCGCTTAATAGTTTGGTGCGAACAAGCTTTTTGGGTAAAACACTATTTACTCCTGCCAGAAATATTTGTAGGGCTTTTTGTTTCATACAAAAAAATATACCGTTTTTTATGCTATAAAAATAGTAAACATTTTATTCATATATGTAAGAATGAAATAAATAGGCTGAAAGTAATTAATGAAAAAGGAGTAAGTAAAAGAAATGAAAGGAATTAATAAAAAAAGGTGGAAAGCTCATTTGCCTTCCACCTTTATAATTAGTACTTAAGTTGCAGATTGTAATATCTGAATAACCGATTATTTAAATAACATCGGAGCAAACTCTGTTAAATATATTCTCCAGTTTTTCCATATATGACCTTCGCCACTTTCTCTGTAGGTGTATTTAAAGCCAATTTCATCCATTTTCTTCATACTGTCAATTACTCCCTGATAAAGGAAATCGGTATCGCCACAAGCAATCCAGTATAATTTGAAACCATTCTTCTGTTGAACTTCCAGTTTCTTTACAAACTCTTCTGCATATTTGGCTCTTTCAGCATCATTGCGTGACATCATACTGGCAATTGGAGGAGCAGAGAAAACACCAATATAGTCGAATGTATTAGGATACTGTGCCGAGATAGCTGCTGAATGCATTCCACCCATTGAGAGTCCGGCAATTGCACGATTTGCTTTATCTTTCTTTACTCTATAGTTGCTTTCAACAAATTTGATTATATCGCCAAAGCTATCTTCCATACTTGCAACTGCTTCACGTGGTCCGCCACCCATAGCTGGTGTGTAATGGCGACTAGATTCACCTGGTGCCGCAGAATTCTGTGTATGTCCATTTGGCATAACAACAATCATAGGTTTCGCTTTGCCCTGTGCAATCAGGTTATCTAATATCTGAGCTGTGCGTCCCAAGGCAATCCAGGCTTCTTCATCACCACCCGAACCATGAAGTAAGTAAAATACAGGATATGTTCCTTTACCATTTTCGTAACCCGGAGGTGTGTAAATAGAGATACGACGCTGCTCTTTTAATGTTGGGCTATCATACCAGCGACGGGAAACAGTGCCGTGAGCTACATCTTTTACACTATACAAATCGCCTGGGTTGCCAGGAATTATAAAAACATTGGTAGTAGAAGATACATCGCGAATCATAGCAACATTTGCAGGGTCGTTGATACGTTGTCCGTCTACCAAAAATGTATAACTATATAATTCTGAGGCTAACGGTTGGGGAGTAGTATATTCCCAAACACCATTTTGTCCTTCTTTCAATGATGCTGTTCCCGGAGCGTCAAATGTACCATATTCCGTTTCCATCTTCTGAGGAGCCAGAAAATCGCCTGTAACTTCAACCTTAATTGCTTTTGGCGCCCTAAGTCTGAATGTTACAGTGTTGTCTTTATGAATTTCGGGTGATACAATTGCCTCGCCACCCCATAATGCTTGTTGTGCGAACATAATATTACACATAAAAAATGTAAGAGCTAAAAAAGAAATTCTTTTCATTTTATAAATTTATTAGGTTTAAAAATTAAATTTTATCTGTTTACGATATTTATAAATTATTTATATTTACATCTAACCACTGAATTCTTTTCTCAACAAAACTCACTAGATAGTTAACTTCATTATCGTAAGAGCCTCTTATTATGCTTGTATTCCACTCTTTATTGGTAATGCTCCAACCTGCACCTTGTGGCTTGGGACTGTAGTTTCGTGCTTGTGCTTCATTTAATTCATCTGCATGCGATCTTATAAAATCAGGTACAGTAAGCAATTGAGGCTTCAACTCGTTCCATCGTGCTTTAAGCTCTGCAACAAAAGTTGGATCTTTAAATAATTGATCAAACCATGGCGATTGAGTTTTGATATACCAGCCATCCCAGTCTGAAGAAGTAGCCCCTTGTTCCTCAATTATGTAATCTGCATTTCCAAAGGCAAGATCAAAATCCCAAACCATAGGAAGTTCAATTTTTCCATTTTTACGAAGTGCCATATGACAGCTCCCGCGAAAGTTGCCATCTACGTTTTTAGAAACTTCATGAATGATATAGTAGTTAATAAATGACTCCACATCAATATATTTTCTATATCCTTCTACAGGCTCTGTAAAACTCTCAGAATATAATACCTCTTCTGTAGTGTTGAAATAGTTTTGTACATAATCAAACTGATTTGGGGTAGGCTCATCAGGATCTTTAAACATTATGGGTAACTCCTTTATATTCGTTTTGAATTTATAAGACTCATCGTAATGGAAATCCAGCTCAAGAAAATAATCTCCAGTAAGTGCTTCTCCCGAATTATCATCAGAAGATACAAGATTTAGATTCAATCGCTCATCCGAAACCCTAACATGCTCGGTAAGCGTATAAACACCACGATAAGTTCCATTCATATAGTAATCTACACTCACCGATAGGGGCGTCCATCTCATTTCAGCAATACGTGATATCTCAAATGCTGCTATGTTTCTCAATAATGTTTTGTCAAAATGATTTGCAAGTAGCGCCCAATTTCGGTCGTTACTCATTCCCAGAAGCGAGTTTTTCTTTTCAAGTCTTATGCGATATGGCTTTTTTGCCACTCCCCACCATGTAGAATTACCACGACCTTTTATCTCTCCCTCAGATTTAAATTCGGTATCAGTAGTATAGTAATTATCAAGATCTTCAATGCGAATGGTGGAGTTTACGTAATTCTCTTTATCTTCATTTTTAAACTCAAAATTCCCTTCGGTATTGATATAAACTTGTGGAATTCTGGGCTTATTTTTCGTTACTGTTACTGTATATTGGGTAAATTCACCATTAGCCGCAATTACTGTAAATATAACTGGGTTACTATAATCATTAGCCGTTACACCACTAATTTGTTCTGTGTTTTTTACTTCAACTTTCACTCCCACATAATTAAAAGTTGCAACCAACTGGTTGAGTATTACATTGTATGGGACGGACAAACTGATATTGTTATCAGTAATTTTACCAATTACGGCTTCATCTAACCCACTGTTCATCTCGGGTTGAAATGCGAAATAATCAATTGTTGCTTCTCCCGATTTATCCTCAGAATCATTACAAGCAGATATCGAAAGTAATAATATTATTAAAAGAGTAAGGCTATTTAATTTAAAAAAACTTCTTTGGTTGAATAGATTTAAATCATGCATAATTAGTAAATGTTTAATTCCAGAATGTATATAATCACAAAATTAGTCATATTAATCAAATTACCACTGATTACTTATGCTGTTAACACCTTAATTTTGAATACCGACTTTAGAGCAGTATCTTTGCATTATTAACATAAAACATAATTTAAAATGTCGCAAACACCAAACTGCATTAAATGTAATAGCGCGGTAACTTATTTCGATGGTTCACTTTTTCATTGTACTGAATGTTTTCATGAGTGGACTCAAGAAGATTCCGATTCTGCAGCAAACTCCGATAAAGTAATTGATAGCAACGGCAATGAGCTCTTTGATGGTGATGATGTAACTGTTATAAAGGATTTAAAAGTAAAAGGATCTTCAATGGTAGTTAAAAGAGGCACTCGTGCTAGAGGAATAAGATTATCGGACGAAGACCCAACACATGTGCAGGCAAAAGTAGATGGTCAGACTATTTTCTTGAAAACTGAATTTCTGAAGAAGTAATATTCTCACAAAATTTATTTGTAAAAACCTTATTAACCTGGTGTAACTGTTTGGACAAAGTTCGTACTTTGTCCTTACCTAGTTCGTACCTCGTTCGGATCCTCCTCGAAATTTTCGAGGAAGATCCGAACGAAGTACGGCTAAAGTACTTTCAAGATATTAGTAAGAAATATATACGGAACAATTGTTATTAAAAAAAGTTAGTATATTTGATTTGGCTAAATGAATATTTAGTTTGATGTCTTCTAAATATTATATTTTAAAATTCCAAATCAAAAAAACATGAAAAAAAACAAATTACTCTCAACCATTTTATTTTTATTAATTTCCGTTGTAATTGCCAAGAGTCAGAATGTTACTATTCCCATAATAACAGAAAACTTAGCAACTGTACTGCAAACAGATGAGAACAATCGTTTAAAGATTGTATACTTTGGTAAATCACTAACTAATTTAACCGAGTATGCGAGAGTAGAAGAGGTTTTTAATTTTGATTCCGAAGGTGCTGATTCCAATAATAGCGCATTCTCCGTTGCGGGTATTAACAATAATTTTGTTGAACCGGCAATTGCAGTGGTTCATGTTGATGGTAATAATTCGTTGGATCTATTGTATAATAGTCATACCAGTTCTAAAATGGATGATGGATCAATATTAACAACGGTTACACTTAAAGATGCCGTTTATCCATTCTATGTTGAACTAAACTATAAGGTTTGGAGTAATCACGATGTTGTAGAACAATGGAGTGTGATTAGGCATATAGAAAATGGTGAGGTGTTGCTAAATAAATATGCTTCTGCAAATCTTTATCTAAATAACAAAGATTATTATTTAACGAGCTACAATGGTGCTTGGGCTAAAGAGATGCGTCCAGTGGAAACACATTTGCGTCAGGGAATGCACACTATTGAGACACGTTTGGGTACCAGAGCCAATTTGCTAACTTCACCAAACTTTATGCTATCGCTAGATGGCAAATCAACTGAAACAACAGGTACTGTGATGTTGGGACAAATAGCTTGGAATGGAAATTTTGCCATGCAGTTCGAAACGGATGTTTTTAAAAACATGCATATTGTTGCTGGGATTAATCCATATCAATCTGCATATCATCTAAAACCGAATACTCCTTTTGAAACGCCACGTTTTATTTATACGATGTCTTTTGAGGGTAATGGAAAAGGAAGCCGCAATTTGCAAAACTGGCTGCGAAGCCATGTGCTTATGGATGGTCAGGGTAGTCGTTTGACCCTGCTCAATAATTGGGAGGCTACATACTTTGATTTCGATCAGGATAAGTTGGTGAGCCTTTTTAGTGGTGCAAGAGAACTTGGAGTAGATTTATTTTTGCTTGATGATGGTTGGTTCGCAAATAAATATCCCCGAAATGATGATTCGGCAGGGTTAGGAGATTGGAAAGTGAATAAAGATAAACTCCCCGACGGCATTCCATTTCTAGTGCGTGAAGCTGAAAAAGAGGGTGTTAAGTTTGGAATATGGATAGAGCCAGAGATGGTAAATCCCGAAAGCGAACTATATGAAAATAATCCTGATTGGGTAATAAAGCAAGATGATAGACCCGAGATTTATTTCAGGAATCAATTAGTGCTTGATTTAAGCAATCCAGAGGTGCAAGATTTTGTTTTTGGCATTGTGGATGGTCTTTTGGTGGAGAATCCAACATTGGCTTTTATGAAATGGGATTGTAATTCTCCTATTTTTAATGCACATTCTAAATATCTTGAGTCACAAAATATACCACAATCGCACATGTATGTGGAGTATTCCAAAGGTTTGGAAAAGGTGCTAAAGAGGATACGCGCAAAATATCCATCTATACATATGATGCTATGTTCGGGTGGTGGAGGCAGATCTGATTATAATCTATTGAAATATTTCACTGAGTTTTGGATGAGCGACAACACTGATCCGCTTGAGCGTGTGTTTATGCAATGGAACTACTCATATTATTATCCTTCAATTGCAACCGCAAACCATGTTACAAACTGGAGTATAGATAAATCTCTTAAATTCAAAATTGATGTAGCATCTATGGGTAAGCTTGGTTTTGATATTCGTGCCAATGAGTTGAGTGACACTGATATGAAATTTGCTAAGCAAACAATTAAGAATTATGATGATTTCAAGCAGATTATATGGCATGGTGATATGTATCGTCTTTTAGATCCATACCAAAATGATATGGCTTCTCTAATGTATGTGAATAAAGATAAGACCGAGGGAGTTATGTTTAACTACCTTACAAATTGGAGGTATCTGTCCGAGACTTCCCTGCGTCCGATAAAACTACAGGGATTGGATAAAGATAAAAATTACAGACTAACTGAAATCAATCTATATGACAGCCAAAATTCGTCTATCGATCATGAAAGAGTTTATTCGGGCGAGTTTTTGATGAATGTGGGTTTTAATCCTTTAGTTAACAATTATAGAACTAGTGTAGTAATAAAAATTGCATCTATAAATAATTAATGTTTGGGATATGATATTTAAAATAACCTGAATCTATAACTGATTAATTCTTTCAATACAATACATGAACATATATTCATGTATTATTGTAATTTTGCATCTGATTTACTGTGTATCTAACAAACAACACTAAAAAACATCTAAATGGAAAAGATAATTATTGTAGGCGGTGTAGCAGCAGGAGCAACTGCAGCAGCAAAAGCACGTCGACTTTCATCCGATGCTAAAATAACGATATTTGAAGCTGGTCCCGATATCTCATTTGCAAATTGTGGACTTCCGTACTATATCGGTGGAGACATAAAAAGTCGCTCTAAACTGATTCTACAAAGTCCCGAAAGCTTCAAAGAGCAATATCAGGTAGATGTGAATGTGAATACACGTGTTACCGGTATTAACAGACAAGAGAAAACTATTACTACGCTGAATGTAATAACCGGAGAAATCAACCATCACAAATATGATAAATTGCTGTTGGCACAAGGTGGTCGTCCCATTAAGCCGAATATTGATGGAGCAAATCTGGACCATGTTTTTACTTTGTGGACACTCAACGATATGGATAATATTCATCAATATATTGAAGAGAAATCTCCCAATAATGCAGTAGTAATTGGCGGAGGGTTTATAGGCCTTGAGATGGTTGAAGTATTGGTACAGCGTGGACTAAATGTACATCTGGTTGAAATGATGCCGCACGTTATGTCGGTGATGGATGCAGAAACTGCAGGATATATTGAGCAAGAAATGCTTTCATATGGTGTAAATATTCATACTGGTAAAGGTGTTACAGGTATTTCATCAAAATCGGTAAAACTAAATGATGGCACTACCATAAATGCAGAAATGGTGTTGATGTCAATTGGTGTTCGCCCCACATTGCAGCTTGCAAAAGAGGCAGAGCTTGAAATAGGTGAATCGGGTGGACTGCTTGTAAATGAATATTTGCAGACTTCAGATGAGCATATTTATGCTGCAGGAGATATGATAGAAGTTGAGAATCGGGTGTCGGGCAAGAGGGTTAGAATTCCGCTTGCAGGACCAGCCAACCGTCAGGGAAGAATTGCTGCCGAGAATATGTTGGGAGGCAAGCATGCTTACAAAGGTGCGATGGGGACATCCATATTACGAGTATTTGAATCAGTTGCAGGTATAACGGGACTTTCTCTTAAACAAGCTCGCGCACTTGGCATTCCTTCAGATGCTGTGGTGATACACAAAGAGCATCACACTGCATATTATCCAGGAGCAGAAAATGTGTCAGTTATGCTGGTTTATAACACCGAAACTGGTGAAGTATTGGGAGGACAAACTGCCGGATATAAAGGAGCCGACCGTCGCCTTGATGTAATAGCATCGGCCATTGCTGGCAACCTTACAATTCATGATTTAGCCGATATCGATTTTGCATATTCCCCTCCACTGGGTACGGCAAACGACGCTATGAACATGGCAGCTTTTACTGCCGAGAATAAAAAAAGTGGGTTCAGTTCTTCCATTACCGTTAGTGAGCTCGACAAATGGGTTGAGGACAATAACCCCATTGTATTTGATGTACGCGATATGTTTGCGTTTGAAAAAGGAAATATTAGCGGTGCATACAATGTACCACTCGAAATGTTGCTTAGCGACCTAAAGTCAATTCCCAAAGACTCATGTGTTTTGGTTTATGATGAAACAGGTAAAAAAGGTCACCAAGCCCTGCGCATGCTAAAGAGTATGGGAGTGGACAATGTTCACAATATCTCAGGTGGATTTATCTCTGTGCAACGCCAAGCTTATTCCATAGGTTTCCAAAATCTTCAGATTACACTGCCAGAGTTAGAAAAGAAAAAGGTGGGTGAGAGCAAAGAGGAAGCTTTTACAGACAAGAAAAAAGAGACATCAATACCAGCAAATGTTAATACACCACTTGTGGTTGACGTACGCACCCCCATGGAATTTAGAGGTGGAGCATACCCCAACGCCATCAACATTTCGTTAGATGAATTAGAAAAAAGAATAGATGAGCTAGGTAGCAAAGATCGTAAAATCACCCTATACTGCGCCTCAGGTGCCCGCTCGGCTTATGCACAACAAGTGCTAAGTCAGATGGGTTTTACTGATGTGGAGAATGGAGGGGGGTTGATGAATATGATGAGGAGGGAGTAGAATTTGATTGTAAATATATGAGAAAGCCCTTGCAAAAAGATTGTTTGTGAGGGTTTGTTTTTTTGTGTAATGAATACTTGGGTTAGAATCGATGACCTTTTGACTGGCAGTCAAACGTAGTTGAGATTTTAAATTTATTTTAATACAGATGAAAGATATCTTTTAGTATAATGAAAGAATGCTGTTTTTTTAATTATAAGGAAGTTTGGTCAATGTCTCATTGGCTTTTTTTATTATCTTTGCATAAATTTTAATTTAAAGGAAACTTGTATTTATTTGATTATTGTTTAATCAATTTCTCTTTCTAACGCTATTTGACACAACAATATCCGAGGCAGAGTTCAATAAACTAAATAATTTTTCAATTAAATGTAACTGCTTGACAATGAAAAATTATTCTCATTATCCAAACTTATCAATTGACATTTGGGAAAATGATATTATCAGAAGTGAAAACTTCCTGAATAAAAACAATATTAAATCTAAATAGATGTTACTATGAATAAAGGTGAAATAATAATATATAATACCGACGACGGTAAGACTAGTGTTGTTCTGTATGCCAAAGATGGTAATGTTTGGATGAATCAAAAACAGATATCAGAACTTTTTGACACCTCAAAACAAAATATTGGACAACATATAACTAATATATTTGATGATAAAGAGTTAGATCAAGATTCAGTAGTAAAGAATTTCTTTACAACTGCCGGAGATGGGAAAAAATACAATGTAAAGTTCTATTCTTTGGATATGATTTTAGCAATAGGTTTTAGGGCGAGAAGCAATCGAGGCACTCAATTCAGAATATGGGCCAATCGCAATCTGAAAGAGTATATGATAAAAGGATTTGTTATTGATGACGAACGTTTAAAGAATCCTGATGGAAGGCCCGATTACTTCGATGAGTTACTTAAGCGCATTCGAGATATTCGAGCTAGCGAAAAACGTTTTTACCAGAAAGTTCGTGACCTGCTTGCATTGAGTAGTGATTATGACAAAACGGATAAAGCTACACAAATGTTTTTTGCCGAAATACAAAACAAGCTGCTTTATGCTGTAATCAACAAGACGGCAGCAGAGATTATTGTAAGCCGTGCCGATGCCTCAAAACCTAATATGTCACTAACAGCATGGAAAGGTTCAGTAGTGCGTAAACAAGATATTTATGTTGCTAAGAATTACCTTTCGGAAGATGAAATAGATACATTGAATAGACTTACTGTGCTGTTCCTTGATTCTGCCGAATTGCATGTGAAAGATCGAAAAGATTTAACATTGGATTTTTGGCGTCGAAATGTAGATTTGTTACTGAGCTTTCAAAATAAAGAAGTACTTAAAAGCAAGGGCGCAATTTCTAATAAACAGATGGAGAATAAAGTAGCTGCAGTTTATAAAGAATTTGACAAACTACGCAAGAAGAATGAAGCACTTGAAGCTAATTCCTTAGAAGAATTAGAGATAAAACAGCTTGAAGAGCAAATAAAACAGCGGAAAAGGAATAAATAGATTTTTTGAGAGTTATTCACTCTCATAAAAATCATTGTCCACCTCTTTAACCTCATAAACAGTTTTTTCTTCAGTCTCAATTGTAGAAAAACCGCTATCTATTAAGTCTTGAGGAGAGGCATTTGAAATGTTTTCTATCTCTAGCTCTACTTCAGTTTATTTTTCTATTTCACTTTTTACAGCCTCTCTATGACTTAATTAAAAAAAATGTGTTAAGGAAAATATGCAGAGAATTATTCAATAAAAATATGGTATACCCAATAGAGGTAATTGCTTGTTGTTTCAAATATAAATCTATAAGAGTTATATGAACATCCATCTGATTGTTTGAGTAGGGATTAAACTTATTAGAAAAAAAGGAATTCCATACTTTAAAAAAAGCCGTTTCTGTAGCATATTTATTAGATTTGTTATCTATAGATTCACGTCCATTTTTTTGTACAGATATATAATCTATATATCCATCTTGTATATGTGACTCTAATGCATAAGTTGCTCTGATATTTCTATTCTCTGCAAGCAACATTGTTTGAACACTTAAGTTGGTTTGGAGAGGAATCATCACAGAACAGGATGCTAAAGTTAGCACCGTAAATAGATAGCAAAAAGTCTTTTTCATAACACTGTTTTTTATTATGTATCTTTAATTTAGCAAATATAATGCAAATGTGTATAATATGGAGTTGCTAGGTTAAAATATTTGATGCTTTATTAACCTAATGCTTGATATTACAAACATAAATACTATATTTGTACGCAATATTAAACATTATGAAAAGAGAGAAAGTGACTTTATTACCAAGATTATCATCAATACTTGAAGAGATGGGAGATAATATTAAACTTGCACGCTTAAGAAGAGAGCTTACAGCTGAGCAGGTTGCTGAACGTGCAGGTATTTCTCGTTCTACTCTGTGGCAGATAGAAAAAGGAACCCCAGGTACATCAATGGGTATGTATGCACAGGTTATGTTTGTTCTGGGATTAGAAAAGGATTTACTGTTACTTGCAAAGGATGATGTATTGGGTAGGAAATTGCAGGATATTGGTTTGAAAACGGGAAAGAGAGCACCTAAGAAATAAAAGATATGAAGCATAAGGAAATATTTGTATATACCGATTGGGTGGAATTGGGCAAACCGGTTCTTATGGGTGTTTTGTTATCTGATATTATAAGAGGGAAAGAAGTTTTTTCTTTTGAATATTCTGATTTGTGGCTGGACTCAAAGCAAAGAAGTATCTTGGATCCGGATTTGGGATTTTATTCTGGTCCTCAATATATGAGAGATGATAGATCTAATTTCGGGTTGTTTTTAGACTCATCGCCCGACAGATGGGGTAGGGTTTTAATGAGAAGGAGGGAGTCTATTTTAGCAAGGAAAGATAACAGGAAACCCAAGAATCTTTATGAATCAGATTTTTTATTAGGTGTTTATGATTTGCACCGGATGGGTGCTTTAAGGTTCAAGCTGGATCCTGAAGGAGAATTTTTAGATAATAATAAGGATTATTCAGCACCACCATGGTCTACTATTAGGGATCTGGAGTATGCAAGTATGGAATTGGAGAAGAATTTAGAACAGGATAACCCCGACTTGCTAAAATGGATTAACCTGCTGATGGCTCCAGGTTCATCTTTGGGTGGCGCCAGACCTAAAGCAAGTGTGCAAGATGTGAATGGTGAATTATGGATAGCAAAATTTCCTAGTAAAGATGATCTTATTGATTCGGGAGCTTGGGAAATGGTAGCTAATGAGATGGCACAAAAGAGTGGTGTTAATACAGCTGTAGCAATGGTAAAAAGATTAAACAATAAGCATCACACATATCTGACTAAAAGATTTGATAGGATTAATAACGAAAGACTTCATTTCTCTTCAGCCATGACTATGCTTGGCTATTCTGATGGAGCAAGTGCTGCTGATGGTGTAAGCTATCTTGAAATTGCTGAGTTTATAATACTTAATGGTGCTAATGTAGATGCTGATTTGAGGGAGTTGTTTAAGAGAATTGTATTTTCGATTGCTATTAGTAATACAGATGACCATCTTAGGAATCATGGGTTTATACTAGCTAAAGATGGCTGGGATTTGTCTCCTGTCTATGATATAAATCCGAATCATTATAGAGGTGGATTAAAGCTGAATATATCTGAGAATGATAATTCTCAGGATTTCTCACTTGCATTAAGTGTAGCTCCTTTTTTTAGATTATCAGGTAATGAAGCAGAAAAGATTATCAACAATATAAAAAAAGTTGTGTGTGACTGGAGAATTTTTGCCACCAAGTATAAAATACCAAAAGTGGAACAAGATTTTATGAGTCAGGCGTTCTTATATAGTTAGCACTCCTTTCATTACCATTTTTAACGCATACATGTTAAAGTATCTGCTACTGCCAATGCTGGTATTAACTATGATTTAGTGGGAAAGATTTAAATAGTAGGATAAAAAAAAGCACCTACTGGAATGAGTCCTGTAAGTGCTTGATTATTAGAGTGGAGAATATCGGAGTCGAACCGATGACCTTTTGACTGCCAGTCAAACGCTCTAGCCAGCTGAGCTAATCCCCCATTGTTTTTGGTGGTGCAAAGATAGATAATTTGTTTATATTTGCAATTAGAAACAGTAAAGAAAAATAAAACAGTTGTTATGATTGTATTCAATACCACTTTTCATGTGGATGAGGTTATACAGGATGATTTCATAGAATATATGCTGCAGGTATTTATACCTATGTCTACCAAAAGTGGTTTGCTGACTTATCCAAGGTTATCAAGGATTTTTGGCAAAGATGAGGATGAGGGTATATCTTTTGCAATGGAGTTTCAGGTTGCTGATATTGTTGTGATGGAGAAGTGGAATGCAGATGAGAGTAAATATGTGTTTAATCCGTTAATGGAGAGATTTAAAGAGAAGATGATTGGCTTTTCTACTCTTATGCAGACTATAGATTATTAGATGCAGAAAGAAAGAATAATAATGGGTATCGACCCTGGAACTCAGGTGATGGGTTATGGTATTCTGAGGGTATTGGATAACAAGCCTTCGATGATGGCTATGGGTGTGATGAAGCTGAATAAGTATGGCGATCATTATATCAAATTGGCAAAAATATATTCTAGAATTATAGGGTTAATTGAGGAGTTTTTACCTGATGAACTGGCTATTGAGGCTCCGTTTTTTGGTAAGAATGTGCAGAGTATGCTAAAGCTGGGGCGTGCACAGGGTGTGGCAATGGCTGCTGCAATTTCACGTGATATACCTATTTTTGAATATGCTCCCTTGAAAATTAAAATGTCGATTACCGGAAATGGGAGGGCAGCAAAGGAACAGGTGGCGTACATGCTTCAGAAGACATTACATATTCCTGATGAGAATATGTTGGTTGAGCTGGATGCAACTGATGGGTTAGCCGCTGCCTTATGCCACTTTTATCAATCGGATATCTCAACGGGTGACACAAAATACAGAGATTGGAAGGATTTTGCCATTCGAAATCCAGAGAAGGTTAAAAAATAGTTTTTTCGGGTTGTTATTTAAGGAATTTTTTTATCTTTGTAGTTATGAACCGACTTATATATCACATAGAATTTTTACTTCATGAGCACAATTGTGTGATTGTTCCTGATTTGGGTGGTTTTGTAATTAATGCAATTCAGTCTAACAGGGATGATAGTAATTTGCTTAATCCTCCATCGTGTGAATTGGTTTTTAACCGCGATTTGATTCATAATGATGGGCTGCTTGCTCAATCTTATATGAAAACGTATGATCTTTCGTTTGAAAGAGCTATGTGGAGGATTCAGAATGAGGTAGTTGAGCTAAAGCAGATTCTGCGTGATAAAAGTTGTTTAGACCTGGATAAGTTGGGTTCTTTTGCTCTAACTGATGATAATAGATTTACATATACTCCTGGTTCTTTTGTAAGGCCTGAGTTTTTTGGACTTGGGGCTATTAAAATTCAGGAGCTTGCCACTGTTGATAAAACTATACCTATAACCGTTACTGAGACGAGTAGGGGTTGGGCGTATAAAAAGATTGGCTTTACTGCTGCTGCTGCTGCGGCAATTATTTTATTTATGTTTGTTTTACCTGTTAGCGATACTGCAATTGAAAGACAAACGGCAAATATTTCTTATGAAACCAAATGGTTTAGACCTAAACAATCTGTTATAAATACTAAGCCTTCACAGACTAATGTTGAAGCGAATGATTTATTGGATGTGGAATCTGAAAGTTTAATTGCTGCCAACGAAACTGAGATTCCTAGTGTGGAAATGTCGGTTGCAGATATTGATCAGTCTACTTATTACATTATAATGGGGGTTTTTAAGGGTGACAAATCGGCCTCTAAATTAATAGCAACTCTTAAAGAGGAGGGATTTAATGCTGCAAACTGGTTGGAACGTCCCGATCGATTTGATGTTTATAGTGCATCTTTTAATGTTGAAAAAGAGGCTGAAGCTTATTTAAAAGAGGTTCATAATAAATTTCCAAAACATAATGATGCTTGGATTCTTAAGCGTTGATTGTTAGACACTGTTATTATATCGATGAATAATTGAGTTTGTTTGAAGTATGCTTATTATCTTTGTAGATAGAATTATCATAAGAAATATAGCAAAGGATGAATTCAAAAGAATTTGAAGATAGATTGTTAGGTGTCGGTTTTCCCAAGAAAGATGTTTATGGTTCGCTCTCAATTCCTGTTTACCATGCTTTGGCATATGAATTTGAAACAGCTGAAGAAATGGAGAATGCCTTTTGTGGAATTACACAGAAGCATACTTACTCAAGAGTAACTAATCCCACGGTACAATATTTTGAAGAAAGGGTTAAAGCTGTTACCAATGCTTTTGGTGTAACGGCTTTAAACTCGGGTATGGCTGCTATTAGTAATGCTTTTTTTACTTTGGCATGGAGCGGTAGTAATATAATTGCATCGCGTTACCTATTTGGAAATACCTATTCTTTTTTTGTTAATACTCTTACTTCTTTTGGAGTTGAAATCAGATTCTGTGATTTAACTAATCCGGAAGAAGTATCATCTAATATAGACGAGAATACATGTGCTCTGTTTGTTGAGGTTATTACTAATCCGCAAATGGAGGTTTCCGATTTAAAAGTATTAAGTAGGGTGGCGCACGATAAGAATGTTCCTTTAGTGGCTGATACTACAATAGTTTCATTCTCAGCATTTAATGCTGCAGATTTGGGTGTAGACATTGATTTAATATCAAGCACAAAGTATATTTCGGGTGGAGGCACCAGTTTGGGTGGCTTGATAATTGATTATGGTAATTTCAATTGGGAGCATTCATATAAACTTAAACAGTATACTAGTTTATCTCAATCGGCATTTCATTTTAAACTTAGAAAGGAAATTCATAGAAACCTGGGTGCTTATATGACGCCAGAGGTTGCTTATATGCAGTCGCTGGGACTTGAAACTTTGAATATCAGATATGAGAGGGTTTCAAAAAATTGCTTGGAGTTGGCTAAGTTGTTACAGAATCTTAGTGGTGTGGTTTCGGTAAATTATACCGGATTACTTAATAATCCATTTTATGAAGTCAGCAAAAAGCAGTTTGGGGAATTTCCAGGTGCTATGCTTACTTTTGATCTGGAGTCTAAAGAGAGGTGTTATGGTTTTATGAGAAAACTAAACCTGATTAAAAGGGCTACTAATCTTTTTGATAATATAAGTCTTATTATTCATCCTGCCAGTACAATATATGGCACTTATACTCTTGAGCAAAAAGCTCTGATGGGGATAAAAGAAACCACACTCCGTTTGTCGGTTGGACTTGAGAGTGTGGATGCTTTGTATAATGATATTAAAGAAGCCTTACTATAATAAGTTGTTTTATACTTTATTCTTCCAGTAGAGTGTTGATAAGTTGATTGAAATCCTTTTTAAAATCTTCATAGAATAATCCGGTTGCGGGACCATTAAAACCGGTATGTATTTTATTTACCTTACCCTGTTTGTCAATATATATAGTTGTGGGGTAACTTGAGAAATTCTCTAGTTCGGGCAATGCACCTGCAACATTTTCTCTGCCTACGGCACCTCCAAATAATAAAGGATATCCTGTGTTGTATCGTTCTTTAAGCTGAGTAAGTGCTTTTTTGCCATATTCGAAATCATTTTTCCTCTCAAAAGCGATGCCGATAACTTCAACTCCACGGTCCTTATTTTCTTCATACCATGGTGCAAGAAATGCCATTTCGTCTAAACAGTTGGGACACCAGCTTCCTAGAATTGATACGATAACCACTTTGCCTTGATACTTTTCATCTTTTAACGAGACAATATTTCCATTCAGATCGGGTAATTCAAAGCTTAAAGTTTCATACCCCTCCTTTAGTCCAGCTAGAGAATAGGCGTCAGCTAGTGCTGCATTTTCATTTTTTGTGCCAATGATGCGTGTAGTTCCTCTTGTTGT
The DNA here is from genome assembly GCA_015478775.1 of Fermentimonas sp. Classification (GTDB taxonomy): domain Bacteria; phylum Bacteroidota; class Bacteroidia; order Bacteroidales; family Dysgonomonadaceae; genus Proteiniphilum. Next base: position 638,422 of record JADMKP010000008.1, read on the forward strand.
ATAAAATGTTCCTTCGAAACTGTTTTCACCCGTGAAATTAAATTCAAAATAATAAGGACTCAATCCACCGAATGCCGAAAGTTGAACTCCTTTCTCAGTATAAGCTCCTTCGAGATAGCGTAAATCGCCAGATAGAGTTAGTATTGAGCCGGTTATTATATTGTTGTCTGTTTTGAAAATGCCAACGTTATGTGTTGTATCTCCTTGTTCACCTACGAAAACAACATCCCATTTACCATCTATTTGTTGTGAAGTGGAATTTGATGAGGGTTCGAATCTGTTGTTAATTCCGTATGTTGCTCTAAAAGGTACGCCCTCATCATCTTCGATATAGTTTTTTATGAACTTGCCATCTATTTGATTATCTGATACAGTGCCTATAATTACAGCATCGTATGCTACAATAGGAATAATTACCGTGTCATTATTAAGTGTAACCCCTTCTAGATCGAATCTTTCTTCTCCGTTTATGAGTGTAACGGTTGAAGAATCGTTGGTGGTGCTACTAACTTCAAATAGAAAGGGCACCTTTTTGTTTTCAGCAACCTCAAGCTCGCCCAACCAGGTTCCTGATTGTAGTTTATTTGTATTGCTTTGTTGGGTGCATGAGGATATCACTATAATTAGTGCTGTGAGTATGAATAATGAATTGTATTTCATATTTATTTTGATTGATTAATTTTTTATTATTCAGCATATATATGGCTGTAAAATTACAAGTTTTTATTTAAACACCCATAATTTGGTTTCAATTACATCATTTCCTTGTTTACCAACTGCTTCTTGATAGCTTTGGAGGTTTACCGACTGCTCTTTTACCGGGTAGTAAAAACGTGATGGAATGCCACCATCACCAAATAGTGGGTTGAAAGTATAGGTTGCTTGTCCACCATTTACGGGACCAGAATATATAACATCTCCTGTTTTTATAAGGAAATTGGGAAAGCCAGTTCTACGATATTCACTCCAACCTTCGAGAAACTGAGTAAAGAGTGCGATATATTTCTGATTAAGTACATTTCTTTGGTTGGCGGCAGGTAGTGATGCTATATAAGTATTGGCATCGGTGGTTGATACGCCCCATTTTTCGAGTGATGCTCTTACACCGTTTATATATTCGGTTTGACTCCATCCATTATATTCAGATTGAAGAAAAGCAACTTCGGAATATTCCATTAGCACTTCACCAAAATCGGGTGCACTATATATTGCCCCTGGCAGACTAACTGAAGTTGCAGGAAATGTGCCAGCTTCTGATTCTGTTAGTCCGTATGGTAATCCCACATATTGACCATTACTGTTAACTGCTGCATATTTGTTGAGTCGGGGATCGGCAACAGCCAATTGTGTGTTTTCTCCCTTCAACAATTCTATGAATGGTTTTGAAATTGCAAAGTCTCGTCTGTTTGCAGTAACTGTAGCACGATAATATGGTGCTTCGTTTGGTGAAGAAGCTGAGTATTTGAATATTGCATTATCCGCATTACTTGTGAATACACCTTTTGCTAATGCATCTGAGAAATGAGTAGCGTAAAGGTCGGGATTTTTATCCTTCAATCTGGTAGCAAATCGTAATCGGAGTGAATTAGCAAATTTAGCCCAACTAAGATTTTTACCTGCATAGATAATATCTGATGAACCAAAAGTTGTTTCTGTTTGATATTTAAGAAGGGTGTCTCCTGCCTGTTTGAGCTCATTCAGAATATCTGAATATATCTTTTCCTGTGAAGTGTAACCTGGTGTAAGGTTGTCTGTTTCTTGCTGGAGAGCTTGAAATTCGGGGTCATCATTACCATATGAATGATAAGGAACATTTCCAAAAATATCGGTTAGCGCATAAAAAGCATACGATTTTAATATACGGCTTATTGCTATCTGAGTTGGGTTACGACCAGCTCCATCTGCTGTTACCAGGTCTTTTGTATCAGCATCGCTGTTGAGGATTATTATTTCCTGAAGGTTATTTAGGGATTTATAGAGACCGTTCCAAATAACTTCGGAATAACTGAATGGTATGTCATAACGTGACTCACTGGTGTAGGTAACCTGACTGATTTGTTGTGTGAATAAAGCAGTGCTTCGAAGTGATGCGGATTCACTCTTAACATTGTCGACAAGCTGTTTTTGAGCTGTAACAAACAAAGAGGTAGTCTGTACTGCAGATGGTCTGTTTGGATCTATATTGAGATTTTCATCAATACATGATGATAAAAGGAGGACTAGGGGCAGTGATAATACTCTTAAATAAAAGTATAGTGATATATTAAATAATTTCATAACTTGTTCAAAATTAAATTGTTCGTCAATTGTTAAAATCTAAAACTCAAATTGATACCATAGGTTAAGGGTGTAGGCATATTTCCTCCTTCAATTCCTTGTACGTTACCACTACTATTGGTTAACTCAGGATCAATTGTTTTGCTTTCTCTATATATGTAAAAGAGGTTACGAGCGTAAATTGATGCTCCGATACTTTTTACGGGACTGTATTCAGAGAATTTGAAATCATAACCCAGTGATAACTCCCTCAATTTAATAAATGTTGCATCGAAAATACTGAATGTTGTTGGTCCGTTTCTATGATTTCTAGACCATGCCTGTGCTGATACGCTTTGAGTGTTTGGTGCTACATCTGTAACATCATATGAACCGTCGGCATTGAATGTGACATTGGCTGTAACTCCATCAGAAACTACTCCATTTTCGCGAATTCCATTAGCTGCTGTTTCGGGAAGGGTACCTGAATACATTGCTACTGCATAGGTTTGTGAAAAGAAATTACCACCTACGCGCGAGTCGACAAGAAAATTAAATCTCAGATTCTTATATCGCAAACCATTTTGGAAACTCCAAAGAAAGTCGGGTAACACACTGCCAAGTGGCACAATTTGCTGTGTTCGCATATATAGTCCGTTTTCATCTACTACTTTTTGTCCATCGGGAGCATATACAAAGTCGTATCCTTCTATCTGACCGTAACTTTTACCTTCTTGTGCTGTTAGAGTAACAAGTGTAGTACTTAGATTTAGCTTGTTTACAGCATCAGAAAGTTTAATTATTTTGTTGTTGTTTTTTGAGAAGTTGATAGTTGTATTCCAGTCCCAGTTGTGACTTCTCACCGGATTTATACCTAATATTACTTCAAAACCTCTGTTATTTATTTCACCAGCATTGATTAATTTAGAAGAGTATCCAAATGCATCTGAAGTAGGTAGTGAAATTATCTGGTTGCGGCTGGTATTGTTGTAATAAGTGAAATCGAGATTAATTAGATCACGGAAAAAGTTTAATTGCAATCCTGTTTCAAGTGAAGAAGTAATCTCGGGCTTCAGATTTATATTATTTAATTGATTGGGTAAAGTATATGCACTTCGGCCATTAAATGAATTAACCGCTTGATAAACTTTATAAAGTTGATATGGATCTGTATCATTTCCCACCTGAGCCCATCCTAAACGAAACTTAGCAAAAGAAAGCCAGTTCTGGTTGCGTAAAGTTGGCAATTCGCTAAGAATAAAGGATGAAGTTATAGAAGGGTAAAAGTAAGAATTGTGCTCTACGGGGAGCGTTGAAGACCAGTCGTTTCGGAATGTACCATCTAAGTAAACAGTACTGCGCCAGCCGTAAGATACGCTACCGTAAACCGATGAGAGCTGTTTTTTATATATTCCGGTTGAAGGGTTTATAATTGTTGATGTTGCATTATTGAGACTGTAATAATTTGGTATTATAAGACCTCCTGAAGTTGAAATATCACTTATCCTTCTGTTTCTTTGGAGGAAGTTGGTACCTGCATTGGCAACAAAGGAATGGTTATTCCAACTTTTGTTGACTGTGGCTAGTAATTCGTAATTAAACTCTTCATACTTCTGATTATATTCCTGATAAGAAGATTGCGAACGTGAGTTATAAGCTATTCTATCTTGAAAATCGTAATCATATATATCGGAATTTAAACGTCCAGTAACGGATAGCCATGGAGTGGGGGTTAATACGATACCAAAATTGCCATAGAGTCTGTTTCTGTCTTCCTCGAGATAACTTTCGTAGGCCGACCAGTAAGGATTGTCGATATATTTTGTTTTCTCATCCGCAACGGTGTTCTGATATCCTGTGCGATTCCATGCTCTGGGAGTGCCATCGGGTCTTTTATATTCACTAAGTTTTTTATAATCAACCTGTACATGACCCCACTGATAAGCCTCTAAGATAATATTTCTGTTGGAAGCGCCAGTCCAAGGACGCCCAGTTGTTGAAGTTTTAATGTAATTAGCGCTTGCAAAAAATGAAAGCAGATCGCCCGTTACATTCCCTGAAATACTTAAACTGTTTTTTCCTAATGATGAATTTGGAACAGTGCCTGTTACATTTTTATTTGTGAATGACACTCTGAAAGCAGAGTTTTCATTTGATTTAGATAACGATATATTATTGGTATTTGCTAAACCTGTATTAAAGAAATAATGAACATCATTTTCGGGATATACCCATGGTTGTGGATTTAGATAATCCTCGGGATATTCAGGATCGAGATTATACCAATGGAGTACAGGCGTACCGTCGAGTTTGGGTCCCCAGTTTTCATCACCAGCATAATCTACAATATTATACGTTGTACCGTTGATTTGAGCAGTGCTGAATGAAGTATTATATCCACCACCATAAAGTTTTTGACGCTCGGGAAGTCTGACAACATTTTCTAGCTCCAAACCTGTATTTATTTCAATATTGATCTTACCATCTCCACCTTTTCCGGTTTTTGTTGTGATAAGAATAACACCATTTGATGCCCGTGAACCGTAAAGCGCTGCTGCTGATGGTCCTTTTAATACATTGACACTTGCAATATCATCGGGATTAATATCTTGAATTGTGCTTCCCATATCTTTTCCTGCACTACCGTTTATTGTAGATGAACTATTAAGTTCACTATTGTCAAGCGGTACCCCATCAATTACATAAAGTGGTTGATTATTGCCAGTTATGGAGTTGATTCCTCTTAATGTGATTCTTGAAGAACCACCCAAATTACTTCCACCTGAGATTACCTGAAGTCCAGCAATTTTTCCGGAAAGAGCACTCATTGGATTCGTTGGTCTTGTTTGAAAGGCTTCTGAAGAAACATCCTGCACTGCATAACCTAATGCTTTTCTTTCTCGTGGAATGTTCAAAGAAGTAATTACAACTTCATTTAAAGTTGTGGTTGCCTCAATAAGTTTGATATTGACCGTTGCAGATTCTTCTACAGAATAAATTAGATCTTCAAATCCTATATAAGAAAATTTGAGTGTGGTACCTATAGCTGTACTTATACGGAAATTACCATCTATGTCTGAAACTGTACCGCTGTCACTATTGACAATTGTAACTCCTGATAGTGGCTCATTATACTGATCGGTAACTTTTCCTGTAATAACTGCGGTTTGTTCACTTTGTGCATATGCACCAAGTATTATTAGTTGAATTAAGAATACAAAAATTAACTTCATGTGATTAAGCTGTTTATTTATTTGTTAAACGAAATTGGACTAATTAATAAAAAAGCGACTGATTTTAAAATCAGCCGCTCTATTTTATGATACTCAAGTTCTAATTCAAGTATGCATGTTTGTAGGCTGATTATGTTTTTTACTACAACACCTTTTCATTGTTGTTATATAAATAACCATCATACCATACATGCTATTAAAACCTTTGTTCATTTGTAAGTATATTAATTTATTATTAATCTTCAACTTTTGAAAGTTGTAAAGGATATTCCTCGAAAGCGTAAAGAACTGTAGACAGATAACGTTCACCTGTATCAGGAAGTATCACAACAATATTTTTACCTTCATTTTCAGGTTCAAGTGCCAATTGTAATGCTGCATATACTGCTGCTCCTGATGATATACCTACTAATAGACCTTCGGTAGAAGCTAACTTGCGGCTCGTTAGAATGGCATCGTCGTTGTTCACTTTATATACTCGATCTACAACTGAAGCATTGTATGTGCCAGGAATAAAACCTGCTCCAATGCCCTGAATCTTGTGAGGTCCGGGACTTCCACCTGATAATACTGGTGAATCTGTAGGTTCTACTGCTACAATTTGTATGTTACGGTTAAATTCTTTTAAACGTTTGCCAGCACCACTAACAGTACCACCGGTACCTACACCGCTAACAAAAATATCAACTTTGCCATCTGTATCACGCCAAACTTCTTCACCTGTAGTTGAATAGTGTATTTTAGGGTTAGCTTGGTTTTCAAATTGTTGAAGTATTACCGCATTTTCTATTTCAGATTGAAGCTCCTTTGCTTTTGCAATAGCTCCCTTCATACCTTCAGGTCCAGGTGTTAATACTAGTTCTGCACCCAGTGCTTTAAGTAAGTTTCTTCTCTCGAGGCTCATAGTCTCAGGCATGGTAAGTATTACTCGATACTTTTTTATTGTACCCACGAATGAAAGACCAATTCCTGTATTACCACTTGTAGGCTCAATTATTACTGAACCGGGTTTTAGTTGGCCACTCTTTTCGGCATCTTCAACCATTGAAAGTGCAATTCGGTCTTTTACGCTGCCAAGCGGATTAAAGCTTTCTAATTTAGCAATGATATTTGCTTTTGCTCTTTCGGATTTAGCAAATTGATTTAGTTTTACAAGTGGGGTATTTCCTATTAATTCTGTGAGATTTTCAGCAATTTTTGTCATAAATTTGATTTTTAAATATTATGAAAACAAAGATAGAGGGCTTTTATCGGTTTTGAAATAGCACATTTGTGGTATTTTAAGCGGGTCGGTCTCGAAAAATGACTAAATTTGTAGTAATAGTTTAAATAGTTAAAATTTGCTAGGTGAGAAATTACATAATTGCAGATAACAGGGATATAACACGAGCAGGATTAATTTCTTATATCAAGGAAATAGAAACTGATTATAGATTGACCGAAGTGAGTAGTTACATTGGTTTATTAGATGAACTACGCAAGATCCCTAAGTCAATTGTTATAACCGATTACTCACTGTTTGATTTTTCATCTCTTGCCCATATGTTGAATATTAAGAGTGGTGCAAGAAAATCTATATGGCTGCTTTTTTCAGAAGAGCCTGGTGAACATTTTTTGAGACAACTACTATTGACCGACGATTCAATTAGTGTGGTACTAAAGAATTCCTCAAAAAAAAATATTACAGATGCTTTGATTTCCGTAAAAGAAGGTGATGTTTATTGGTGTGAGTATGCTGAGTCTGTGATGAGGAGTGACATAGAGATCGACAAAGTGGTTATAAATCTTACTGCATCAGAGAAAAATATACTACATGAAATTGCACTTGGTAAAACAACTAAGCAAATAGCTGTGGAAAAGAACCTGAGTTTCCATACCGTGAATACTCATCGCCGAAATATATATAGCAAGCTTGGTGTTAATAGTGTTAATGAGGCAACAAGATATGCTTTGCAGGCTGGTTTAATAGATTTGATGGAGTACTATATTTAAAAGGGATTTGTAAATGCAACTTACATTTTTTCAATAATATTACATATTGCATCCACCCATTCTTCGTTATAATTAAGTGAGGGAATAAAACTGAACTTTTCACCACCAGCATCCATAAACAGTTTGCGTGCTTCTATATCTATATCAAATAGTGTCTCCATATTGTCTGAAGGAAATCCTGGAGACATTATGGCAACTTTTTTCCAGCCAAGTTCGGGTAACTTGCCAATACTTTGATCTAGAAAAGGTTTTAACCAATTATCATCTCTTTGAGAGCTAAAGAACAGTAATGCATCGTTAGGTTTTATGTTGAGTTTATCGCATATTAATCGGTTTGTTTCTTTAATTTGATATACGTAGTCGAACTCTTTTCCCTTTTTCCATGGTGTTTCCTGTTGTCTTTTTGGTAAACTATGGTACACAAATATCAGTTTATCTATATCATTAATATAAGGCTTTGCGCTTTCTGCCAAAGCGTTGATATACTCGGGATGATTAAAATATGGTTGTGTAATTTTTAATCTGAAAGAATGATGATGTCTATAGAAAACTTCTCCTATCTCTTTGATTGTTGTTTGGGTAGTTGACTGTGCAAAGTGGGGATAGAGCGGAAAGATTATAACTTCATGTAAGAGTGGGCATTTCTGACTAAGCTCTTTAAAAGCACTCCTAATATCGGGCATACCATATCTCATAGCAATTGAGACTGGCACACCTTTTTTGGACTCAATAGCTTCTGCAAGCTTGGTCATATTATAAATTATAGGTGAAATGACAGGTTCTTCATTACGCCAGATTAGTTTATATTTTGCTGATGAGCGGGCTGCTGCTTGTGGTGCTATTATCCTTGTAGCAAGAAGTTTTGATAGCCATCTGGATTTATCAGTCAGCAGCGGATCTGAAAGCATTTCAGCAATAAAATTTTTTACATCTTCTTTTTCGTTGCTCGCGGGAGTTCCTAAATTTACTAATATTATTCCCCTCATTATCCAGCAAACACCTCTAGTAGTTTACAATGGTTATTGGGTGAAATCTCTATATAATTTGTTTCGGCTGGAATGAGCAAGGATTCGCCACGCTCAATAAATAAAGAGTTCCCTTTATTATCAACTAGGTTTAGACTTCCTTCAAGACACATATATATAACGAAAGAGTCTTTTTTAGAATAATCGCGTTTTGTAAATTCATTGAGTTCTAATAGGTTGGTAGTGAAATATGGACAAGTAACCAATTCTACTGGTTTATTAAGCTCTTTATTGTATTCTGTTTGATATGTGTCGTATAGCTTAAAGTCGATTGCATCTTTGGCAAGCTCTGTATGAAGTTCGCGAGAATTACCTTGAGCGTCTTTACGATTATAATCATATATACGATATGTAATATTTGATGTTTGTTGAATCTCAGCAATAAAGCAACCTGCTCCGATGGCGTGAACCCGACCGGCTGGTAGGAAAAACACGTCGCCCTCTTTTACTGTATGCTTTTTAAGACTGTCAGTAAAACTGTTGTCTTCGATGCTTTTCTCGTATTCATGGGGGCTGATATCTTTTTCGAAACCTGTATATAAAAAGGCTCCGGGTGCTGCTTTTACAACATACCACATTTCGGTTTTTCCAAAAGAATTGTGTCTTTCTCCTGCTAGTTTATCGTCGGGATGAACTTGAATTGAAAGGTCGTCTTGAGCATCTATAAACTTAATAAGGAGTGGGAATTTATTTCCAAATTTATGGTAAACTTCTGCTCCAACTAACTTCTCTCGTGATTCTGATAGAAGAGATTTAAGTGAGGTGCCTGCCAAATGACCGTTTTCGATTATTGAGATATCACCTTCTACTCCCGAAATTTCCCAACTCTCGCCAATGCCATCTTGTATGGGTTCGATATTTTTGAAACTAGTTATGTCTGATCCTCCCCAAATAATTGATTTTAGTATTGGTTTGAATTTTAAAGGGTATAAATTGCTATTGATTGTCATAATTTATTTTTTGCTGTTATTTCTTTTTAATACGATTGCTGTTCTAGCGGGTAGATATAATTTAAGCCATCCCTTATCTTCTTTTGCATAAAGAGGATCGAAATGCGTAAAGTGATGCACCGATTTGTCATTTGAGTCGAATCCTCCAAATTTCTTGTCATCGGTGTCAAGTATTATTTTATATTCATCTTGTGGAACTAATAGTCCATAATTACTATATGAATTGGAAGGGTGAAAATTAAAGACAAATAGCATATCTTCTCTCATATAAGATAAGATGCTGTCGTCATTTCTATCGCATATTTTTATTATTTTAGAATCTTGGAAATTGTGAAACGAGTTGATGAGTGATATCATTGCTTTATCGAAATCGCCCATATAGTGGTACTTAAGATTTTGATCATCGGCTAAATTCCATTGGCGACGAGCGTACTTATATGACCAGTCATTTCCTTCTCGAGGGAAATCGATCCATTCGGGGTGACCAAATTCATTTCCCATGAAGTTGAGATAGCCTCCATTTATTGTTGATGCTGTAACTAATCTAATCATTTTATGAAGTGCTATACCGCGCTCAACCCTATGTGTGCTTTCGGTTAGCTTAGACATATGCCAGTACATGTCTGAGTCTATAAGGCGAAAGATTATTGTTTTATCTCCCACAAGAGCTTGATCGTGACTCTCAGCATATGAAATGGTCTTTTCATCGGAGCGACGGTTGGTTATTTCCCACCAAATGGATCCGGGACTCCAGTCTTCATCTCTTTTCTCTTTTATAGTTTTAATCCAGAAGTCGGGAATATTCATTGCCATTCGGTAATCAAAGCCATATCCTCCCAATTCTGGTTTTACAGCTAATCCGGGCATTCCACTAACCTCTTCGGCGATTGTGATTGCATGGGGGTTTATCTCATGTATTAGTTGATTGGCGAGTGTTAAATAACATATTGCGTCGCCATCTTGCCTCTCATTATAATAATCGCTATAATCACTAAACGACTCTTCGAGGCCGTGATTATAATATATCATTGATGTGACGCCATCGAATCTGAAGCCATCGAATTTAAATTCCTCTAGCCAATATTTGCAATTGGAAAGTAGGAAATGGAGTACTTCATCTTTACTATAGTCAAAACAGAGTGAGTCCCAAGCTGTGTGATATCTTTTGGCTGGATTGCTATGGAAATACAGATCGTAAGATCCATCTATACTTCCAATTCCTTCTTTTTCGTTTTTGACAGAGTGAGAATGAACAATATCCATTATAACTGCTATGCCCATGTCATGAGCTGCATCTATAAGTTCACGAAGTTCATCGGGTGTGCCGTTTCGGGAGGAAGGTGCAAAATAACTTGAAACATGATATCCAAAGGATCCGTAATATGGATGTTCTTGGATTGCCATAATTTGAATGGCATTATAACCATTTTCTTTTATACGCGGAAGAATATTTTCTCTGAATTCGTTGTAGGTACCCACCTTTTCATCAGATGTAGACATGCCCACATGCGTTTCGTAGATGAGAAGAGGGGATGTGCTTGGTATGAAGTTGTTATGTCTAAATGTGTACTTTGTTTCAGGTTCCCACACCTGAGCACTGAATATATATGTGTTGTTGTCTTGCACAACTCGTTTGCACCATGCAGGTATTCTCTCACCCGATCCACCATGCCAACTTACGTATAATTTATAGAGGTCGCCATGTTTAATCTTATCACTAGAGAGGTTGATTTCCCAAACTCCTCCTTCTGCTTTTGTTAACTTGTACTCATCGAGCTTTTGCCAGTTGTTGAATGTGCCTATGAGGTGAATTTCTGTGGCGTTTGGTGCCCATTCACGTAAAACCCATCCCTCGGGTGTTTTATTGAGACCAAAATAATTGTGGCCATTAGCAAAATCTGATAAAGTGATTTTACCTCCTTTAGTGAGATGACTTAAACGTTTCTGATAATAATTGTGGCGACCATTAATCGCTCTGGAGTATGGCGCTAGCCAAGGATCGTTTTTTATAATTTCAAGCATTGTCAATAACTGATTTATCGGTTACTGAATTGTAATTCAATAAGACAAAGATAAGAAATAGTACGGAATGATTTGATAAAATAATATATCTTTGCAATGTTATCACTTTAATGATGTGATAATATTTTTTTATCAACGTTACAATTATAGACATATATTGCAATGAAACAAACACTAAATGTTTTATCCTTAGTATTTTTATTTTTTACAGTAGGCCTTAATGCTCAGAATTCGTCTGTGACTTGTCTTCCTGGTTTTATGTTTGAAATTAGCCAGGACAGAAGCTGGGGGTATAAAGAACCTGTTGTTGTGGATATTACTCCAGGTTCACCCGCTGAGATGGCAGGGTTAAAATTAAACGATATTATACTGTCTGTAAATACAAATGGAACATATCAGAAATCATATCAAACAGTTATGTCGTGGTTTAATCTTAATGACTATGAGGTTACTCTTGCAATTAGAAATTTTGATCATTCATTTAAGGAAATTACATTTAGTAAGGATTGCAGACAAAGCAATGCTATTTTGGAATCGCAACTAGCTCCTGTTTTTGCTTTTTACAGTTTGGAAGATGTACAGAACAGACGTTTCTTAATGCCAGTGAAGACAACAACAAATGAAAATGCTTTATTTCATAACTACAGAACATTTGGATTTTCTCCATCTGGTGAGAGTACCAGAGAATTGGATGAGCGTATTAATGCTGTCTTTATACGTGTATTAACCGAAAAAGGTTTAGAATATCGTCCTGATGATCCGGATTTTATAATTCAGACCTACTACAGCTTGCAGAATAACCCCTTGTATAAACCTAACTCCGCAACTTATGGTAGTTATCAACCTGTTTGGAGATTTGACACAAGGAATCATAGAACTGTAAAAGTTTCGGTTTATAATCCATCTGAAGCTGTTAGAGTGGATGACATTATATATGAGCTTAAGTTTGGCTATCGTTTTTTTGACAGGCGATTTATGGATGCGGGAGAGATGACGTTAATGTGGGAGAGTGAAGTAAGTGAAAGATTAAGTTCATATAATAGCCTGAGTGATTACTTAGAGATGAATCTTCCATTGATGTTGCTGAAGTTTCCATATGCCGGAAACAGATCTTTTGGAACTTATCAGGTGAAATACCTTAAATATAACTATACAGGTATAGGATATGATATGAATGATCTGAAAACAGTATTATCTGTTGCGGATGGTTCGCCGGCAGCTATTGCAGGAATTAAGCCCGGAGATGTAGTAGTAAATATTCAGGGACATAGCTTCGATCATTCTTCATCTCAATCTCTTACTGAAGGTTATAGACGTTTTATTGCAGAAACTCTTAATTTTAGAGATCAGAATACGAAGTACACCGACTCGAATGGTTTTAAGGAATGTATGTTTTGGGATGTTTCTAATTATCATAAAGTTTCTGAGGCTATATCTAATAAAAGGTATAAAGCTGCATTCTCATATCTTTTCAATTTTAATCAGTATATAGATTGGAATACTCCAATTTCGATTAATATTGAAGTAAAAAGGGGTGAGGATTATTTGAATTTTGCAGTTACTCCAATAATTACAACGAGCTCGCATATTTCTGTTTATTAATTTCTAGTTGACAATCAATTGTAAATTAACATATTGTACTGTTTAAGCCGGTGAGTGCGCAGTTGAGATCAAATTATTTACAAAAATATTAGCAGAAATGTTTGGAGCGTATTAGAAAAAACATCTATCTTTGCATTCCTTTTCCACGAGAAATGAGGTTCATTAAAGAGTTAATGATTGAATTAGGTTACAAATAATTTTATTTATTGATTTAGGATTACCGCAAAAAAAAATATTTGAAATATTTTCTTCAAAAATTTTGGTAGTTCAAAAATAACCTCTATCTTTGCACCCGCTTTTGGAAGGAACACTATCTGGAAGCAAAC
>JADMKP010000009.1 GCA_015478775.1 Fermentimonas sp.
GCATATAAGTGTTAAGTACAAGAAATAACAATAAACCATCAGCGCTTTTCTTATGAGCTTCGTAACCAAACAGATTAAAACAGCTCCATTGAATAATATGGAAGACAACCAGTATACATCCAAAAAACAGATAATATATTGCGGATAGGGGAATTGCTATTAATTTCTTCATTTACACAAGAACGTTGAATTTAATATTTAAGTTTTGATGAAATTTGATATTCATGGAGTAAAGGTATATAAATTTATCGACTTGTTAATCTGTAAAGAATGCAATTGATTTAGTTTTTTATGTAACATAATTAGGCAAATTATTATCCATCTTTGTTTTAGAAATTATTAATTTATAGGTTATGTTAAAAGATAGTAGTGAAAAAGGTCGGGAGGTAAAAAAAGCCCCTCAAAAGAACTTGAAAGAAAAACGTGCTGATAAAGCTAATAAACGAGTAGATAAGAGCAGAAAGGGGTTGGATGATTTGAAAATGAAGTAGCTGGCAGATAGAAGGTAGTTATAAGTTTTCGATATTGATTTCCCTTTTTAGTCCATGTGTTTTGTAAAAAGTCAACGTGTAACCTGTTATTTTCTTGAATTGATTAGACAGGTGTGCGATACTACTGTAATGCAATTCGAAGGCGATTTCAGAAAAAGATAGTTCATTGTATTGAATAAGCTCTTTAACACGTTCAATTTTATTCTTGATAATAAATTGAGCAATTGTAATACCCTCCGACTTTTTAAACAAATTGGATAGGTATGTGTAATTTAGCTTTAATTTATTACTAAGGAAGGTTGAGAATGGGACTTCTATTTTATTTTCCAAATCATGAATCACTTCAACGACCGCATTCCTTATTTGTTCTACCACGATATCCTTTTTATCCTCTATAAGTTCTAATTCGGTACTAAATAAAGCCTGCTTTAATGCATTTCTTTGTTCTTTTGTTAAATCATCCTGTAAGTCAACTATCCCTAAATCAACAGTATTGTACCGGAGCCCTAGTTTTCTCAACTCTTGCACTACTGCCATTTTGCATCGATGACTTACCATATGTTTAATATATATCATCATATTCGGCCTTCAATGTAGCAATTATTTCTCTCACTGTCGATATTTTCTTTGCTAAATAAGCATTGCTTCCGGCAAATGCATACCCCCTTTTCATGTTTCCTCTAGAAGCATTATATAGCGCCCTCATTATGCAATAAGGACTTTTCTGATAATTGCATGTTTTTATACAGTGATAGGGACAACTAACGGGTTTTTCCGTACCTGACTCAATTTTGTTTATATATTCATTACGTATCGCTCTCCCGGGCATCCCAACAGGACTTTGTATTATTAGGATGTCTTCTTGTTTCGAGTCGATATATGTTTTTTTAAATGCGTAAGGAGCATCACATTCCTCAGAAGTCACAAATATAGTTCCCATTTGTACACCTGATGCCCCCAGATTAATAAACCGATGTATATCATGGCCTGAATAAATGCCACCGGCAGCAATAATCGGTATAAGTTTATTGTTTTTATAATGTTCCGTTATTTGAACAACCTCTGTAACTATATTTTCCAACTTGAAGTTATCATCTTCAATTTGCTCCTTCTTAAAACCTAGATGACCTCCGGCTTTTGGGCCTTCCACCACTATTGCATCCGGCAAATAATTATAGTTATTCTGCCACTTTTCACAAATAATTTTTGCAGCGCGTGACGACGAAACAATGGGAACTAACTTTGTGTTGCTCCCCGGAGTTAGATACGATGGTAAGTCGAGAGGAAGTCCTGCGCCTACAAAAAGGAAATCAACTTTCTCATGAATTGCTGTGCGTACCATATCAGAGAAATTTGTGATAGCAGACATTATATTGATGCCTATTAATCCATTGCTCTTTTCACGTGCTTTTCGTAATTCTTCCTTCAAGCCCCATATACAGTCTTTGAGAAAGTCAGCTGGTTTCCGTCGATAAAGAAGACCTAAGCCGGCACATGAGATTACTCCAATACCACCTTCATTGGCAACGGCAGAAGCTAATCCTGAAAGTGATATTCCTACTCCCATCCCCCCCTGAATGATAGGGAGCTTGATTTGTAAAGATCCGATGTAAAGTGGTGTCATCATTGTTTATATTTTTATGACTACAAATCATTAAAGATGACATTTATTACATAAATAACTGTTACATAATTATGAGAATAAGTTACATATTTCACATTTTCCTTGCCACTTCAATTTTTATTTTTTTCCTTTCATCTTTTCATTCTTAATATTAGCTAACAACTTCTTCACAACCGTTAAAAAGAGAATACCCGGCACCGAACTACTTAGCATAGATATTCACTTCACATTGAAGATCATGCATTTTCAATCAGAAATAACTTAAAAGAATGAACCGTAGATTAGCCCGGTGAAGGTAGCCATAATTACCACTAAAGACACATACACCGCTGTCTTTTTCGTTCCCATCACTCCGCGGATCACCAGCATATTGGGAAGTGAAAGCGAGGGGCCGGCAAGTAACAGTGCCAATGCAGGTCCTTTTCCCATGCCGCTGGCAAGGAGACCTTGTACTATGGGTACTTCAGTAAGTGTGGCGAAATACATGAAAGCCCCAGTGAAGCTGGCAAAGAAGTTGGAGAAAAGAGAGTTTCCACCTACTGCCCACTCAATCCACTCGTTGGGTATTACACCTGGGATAGCCACATTATCGTGTGTAGATCCAAGCAGAAAGCCTGCGGTCACAACACCGATTGCCAGTAAAGGCATAATCTGCTTAGCAAAACCCCAAGATGATAAGGTCCACTCCTTGTTCTCTTCATCGTTCTTATCAAAGAGGGTCACCACAGAAAGAGCAGCTATTCCCACTATCATGGGCACCATAGGTGCCAGCTTTGGATTGGGAATAAACTGGTTAGCCAGAAGTGCCGATAACACTGTAGCAACTACACCCATCATTACCCATTGCCACTTGATTTTTAATATTTTTATAAGTGACCAGGCAAGCATCAACGCCAAAAAGCCGGTGATGTACCATTTGTAGTTGTAGATATAAAACCAAACGCTCGATGTATCTCCCGATGCGGGTGCACCCCAGTTGGCAGCTACCAGTATCAGCACTAACGTAAAAAAGTGGAACATGGTATGTGTTATTGGCCGTTTTGCCGGCGGTGCTTCGAAGTTCATCTGTTCCTCCTGTTTTACTTTCTCCTCCTTGCGGAAGATAAAAGCCATCACCAGTCCGATGATGACCGAGAAGAGTATGGCCCCCACCATGCGGGCAACACCTATCTCCGTGCCAAGAATACTCCAGGTAAGAATTATGGATAGAATACTTATGGCCGGACCTGAATACAAGAACGCAACAGCCGGTCCTAATCCTGCTCCTCTCTTGTATATACTTGTAAAAAGAGGGAGTATGGTACATGAACAGACTGCCAGGATGGCTCCTGAAACAGATGCCACTGTATATGAAAGCCACTTATTTGCGTTCGCTCCAAAGTACCGGATCACCGATCCCTGACTTATAAACACGGCGATAACCCCGGCAATAAAGAAAGCCGGGAGCAAACAAAGGATCACATGCTCCTGTGCATACCATTTAGAGAGATCGAGTGTGGCATAGATGGCGGTCATAAAGCGCTCACTGCCAATAGGCAGAAAAAAGATCAACCCAAAAATAAGCACCATCCACCCCAGATATTTTAATTCTTTTTTTGTTTCCATTTTCTATTTTATTAACAATGCAACTCCTTCCCACATCAGTGATGTGAGTTGCTAAATATCAGTTTACCAGATATCTATACTCCTAATATTTTTTTTATTTCTGCTTCTGAAGGTACATGGCCTTTCAATTTTACTTCACCATCTACCACCACAGCTGGTGTCGACATCACGTTATACTTCATGATTTCCATAATGTCTTCCACCTTGCGGATTGTCGCTTCAGCTCCGGTTTGCTCTACCACTTTTTTGATAGCATCGTAAGTCAATACACATTTTTTGCAACCGGGGCCCAATACCAATACTTCCATAATTTTACTTCCTTTTTGATTTTGTAATTTGTTGATGTTATATTTGTTTTGTTTATATTTTTATTTTAACATTATGATCAGACGGAATTCGCTATCATCATGTCCTTGTCTATAACTGATTTACATGCTCGAAATGATTTACATGCTCGTTTCATTTTCATCAGAAGTTTATTAGGATATAATAAATACCCACAATGATAAATACTGCTGCAACTACACGTTTGAACCACTTCTGGAAACTATTCATACGGTTGTAGAATTTTCCGATGTTACTTACACTATAAGCCAGCAGCCAGGCGATAATGATCACAGGAAGGCCTGTGGCTATTGCGAAAATTGGTGGTAGCAAGAGTCCTGACGTGGAAGCAATCGTCATCGGGATCAATCCTCCAAAATATAGCATCCCACTGTAGGGACAGAATGCCAGTGCGAACAGCAATCCCAGTAGAAAAGCATCCCAATATGTTTTTTTTCCTTCCTTATTACTGAACTTCTCAGTCAATTTTCCTACCCCTGGCAGATTCAAGTGGATGATGTCGAGCATGAAGATGCCGATCAACAGCAAAGCTACTCCAAGCCATATGCCACCGATGCTCTGCATAAGGCCGGCAATCTTAAACTGATTTGCTCCGAAGAAGAATAGCATACCGAGTGTTGTATAGGTAACCATTCTTCCCAGTGTATAAAAAAGACCATTAAACAAAACACGATTTTTAATGCTGATATCTTTGCTCAGATAGGCTGTGGCAGTAATATTCGTTGCCAGCGGACAAGGGCTGATGGCTGTCATCAGTCCCAGCAGGAACGCAGTGAGCAGTGGCCAGCTGGAGCCATCAGTGAGGCTCTGCAGAAAATTCATCATAGTTTACTTCAATTTCTTGTCTATTATCCCCGGTCTTTGCAACCAGGGAATTAAAAGTTGTCTGTTACTATCAGAGCCTCTTATCTATTTCACTCTTTAGCAACTCTTTCACTCCCTGTGGATTGGCAAAAGCGTTTTGTGTCATGTCTATATGGTTGTCACCCTTTGCAACGATCAGCGCATTCCATGTCACGCCATACTTTTCTACAAGTTCTTTGTTGCCTGCTTCATCGGTCTTAATTTCCATAAAATGTACATTTTGATTATCACCATACATCTGCTTCACCGCTTCTTGAGCAACATCCTGGACTGCAATACAGGTCTTGCACCGTTGTTTGCCATGGAAATAAAAGACATATACTGAATTGGGGTCATCATTCACAACTAAGGTTTTCACAGAACTGTTTCCTGAAATCTCGGAAGAAGCATGCGGTGCATCTGTTTTTTTCTCGTTTCCGTTTCCGCAAGCAGTTACAATAAACGCAGTGATAAGCATTATAAGAAATTGTTTCATACGTCTTAAATTTTTAATTGTTAAAAGAAAAGTATTTCGTTTGTGTTTCGAATCAATTCATTTTTCAGTTTATTTCAGAAGAATAATAAATTAACAATAGCTTTTTACGGTGCTATCTGATCTATAAAAGATACCAGCAGTTCACTTATAATCTCCCATTTATCTTTGTTAATACAATACTTTACAGTGGGAGGAGTAAATTCTCCCTGTATCAATCCCGCTTCTTTCAACTCGTTAAGGTGTTGAGATAGCGTGCTCTTGGCCACCGGGATTACCTCCGACATATCACCGTGATAACAGCAGGTTTGATCGGCTAACATCTGCATAATAGCAATCCTGACTGGATGTCCCAGAGCCTTTGCAATACGTGAAAGCTTAATCTGTTCTTCTGAGAATTCTTTCTTTACCATGAAATTATAACATAAATTATTTAATTTGTTTCAGTTCGTAAATATACGAACTAATTTTTTGAAATTTATACTTAGGTAAATAAATTTCAAAATTATTTTGGTTTTATTATCTTACAAGTGATTTAGCTTTGTTGGTAACCACCTTATAACTTGGATCATCCATAACATTTACTTCAATAATTGCATCTGCATTATTTAGTAGTATCTTGCAGTCATCACTAAGATACCTGAGGTACACTGTTTTTCCATATTTACGGTATCTCTTGGTAATGCCGTTAACTGCTTCAATTGCTGACATATCCACTATTCGGCTCTCCCTGAAGTCGATAACTACCTCATTTGGATCTTCAGTAGGGTTAAACTTTTCGGAAAAAGCTTTAATGGATCCAAAAAATAGTGGCCCATAAATTTCATAATGCTTCGCACCATTTTCATCTATTGATTTACGGGCACGTATTCGTTTAGCATTTTCCCATGAGAAAACAAGAGCTGAGATAATTATACCTATCAGAACGGCAACAGCCAAGTTATGCGTAACAGCCGTTATGATGGTTACAATAACCATAACTAAAACATCTGATACAGGCATCTTTCTGAATGTTTTCAGGCTTGCCCACTCAAAAGTTCCTATTGCCACCATAAACATTACTCCTACTAATGCTGCCATTGGCAGTTTCTCGATTACGCTTGAGCCAAACATAATAAAAACAAGCAGCATAACAGAAGCAAAGATGCCCGATAACCTGGTTCGTGCTCCCGAAGAGGTATTAATTAAACTTTGTCCAATCATAGCACATCCACCCATACCAGATAAGAATCCTGAAGCAATATTTGCTGTGCCTTGTGCTATACATTCTCTGTTTCCATTACCACGCGTTTCAGTAACTTCATCAATAAGGTTTAGAGTTAAAAGACTTTCAATAAGCCCCACACCCGCCACAATTGCTGCATACGGAAAAATTAGTGTTAATGTCTGCCAGTTAAATTCAATAGCTGGAATTGTTAATGGAGGAAAGCTGCCTTTAATTGTCTCTCCCGGCGCCAATGTATCGGCAACAGCTGTAGTATGTATCCCAAAAAGAACAACAATAGCCGAAACTAAAATAATTGCAACTAATGAAGATGGTATCGCTTTAGATATCTTAGGAAATAGCCATATAATCAGCATGGTTGCTACTACAAGACCTACCATTGTAGTCAGTTCACTAAAGCCACTGTTTAGTAGTGCACTATCAGTAACGCCCGTTCCGGAAAAAAACTCTGTCAATGAAGGGTTGCCTTCAATTATTGATGTAAAATTTGGAAACTGAGCCATAAATATGATTATAGCCAGACCGTTAACAAAACCATACATAACAGGGTGGGGGACTAATCGTATAAATTTACCAAGTTTGAGCACTCCTGCCAAAATCTGTAACACTCCTGCTAAAATAACTGTTGCAAAAACAAATTGCATAATTTGTTCATTACCTATACCCAGCATTTCACTACGCAACTGAGTAATGAGACCAACAAAAATAACAGCAATTGCACCTGTAGCACCAGAAATCATAGCAGGTCGACCTCCAAGAATTGAAGTAACAAACCCCATAACAAACGCAGCGTATAATCCTGTAAGTGGAGAGAAACCAGCAATCATTGCAAAAGCTATTGCTTCAGGTACTAAAGCTAAAGCAACTGTTAGTCCTGATAAAATTTCAGTCTTGTAATTCACAGGTTTTGACGATCCCAATAACTTGGGAATAGAATATTCCATAAGAAGACACCTAAAAAGTTTAACCTAAAACAATCAAATTGCTGCAAAGAAAGTGATTTTGGCTTTATTACAAAAATCAACTAAAGTGCTTCACATAAAAATCATAAAACCCATTTTTTATCTCATCCCTTACAAGAATATATTCCGAATGTATAAACTCCGGAGTTCCTGTTGCATCAGACGGGTCATCAAAACCAATGTGCAAGCGATGTTTAACTTTACCAATAAATGCAGGGCAGGCCTCATTAGCGCCCCCACACACTGTAATAACATAGTCCCACTCCTCGCCAAGGTATTTATCCACATTGTCTGACGTGTGATGTGAAATATCCACACCCGCTTCTTTCATTACTTCCACCGCTTTAGGATTCAGTCTTCCGCTTGCCTCAGTACCGGCAGAATGAACATCCAATTCAGCATCAAACGACTGTAGGAATCCGTGCGCCATCTGACTGCGGCAACTATTACCTGTACAAAGAATTAATATTTTTGTTTTCATAATTTTATAATACTCAATATGATTTATAAATAAATAATAATTGTGATTTTTCTTTTTTTGCTTTTACCGTTGAGGTTTGGGTATGAATTTTGATTTAGATATTTGATTCGACTCAACTGAAAAGGCTGGCTTTGGAAACCAATGACTTGTTTTATTTGCTATATATACTAAAAACAGCATTAACGGCACCTCTGTTAGTACACCTACAGTTGTGGCTAATGCAGCGGGGGAGTTCATCCCAAACAGAGCAATTGCTACTGCTACAGCCAGTTCAAAGAAATTTGATGCTCCAATCATACCTGCTGGTGCTGCAATATTGAAGGGTAATTTCATTAATCTTGCTGCCCCATATGCAATAAAGAAAATAAAGAATGTCTGAATAGTAAGTGGTATCGCAATAAGCAAAATATGTAATGGATTATTCAAAATTGTTTCTCCCTGGAAAGAGAAAAGAAGCACCAGCATCAATAATAACCCTGCAGTTGTTGCACCATCAAACTTAGGTAAAAAATTGTTTTCAAAATACTCTAATCCTTTTCTCTTAATAACTCTTATTCTGGTTAAAATACCTCCTGCTAGTGGAATTACAACAAAAAGAACGACTGACATTATCAGCGTATCCCATGGAACAGTTACATTGCTCACACCCAGCAATAACTTAACAATTGGTATAAATGCTACTAAGATGATTAAATTATTGGTTGCCACCTGAACAACTGTATAAGCCGGATTACCTTTTGTTAAAGTACTCCACACAAATACCATTGCCGTACAAGGTGCCGCTCCCAATAAAACTGCCCCTGCCAGATATTCAGTTGCAAGTTCAGGAGTTATAAAGTTTTTGAAAACTATAAACAGAAAAAATGAGGCTATTGCATACATCGTAAAAGGCTTAATCAACCAATTTACAACCCATGTTAAGTATAACCCTTTAGGATTTTTACCTACATATTTAATGCTCTGAAAATCTACTTTCATCATCATGGGATAAATCATAACCCAGATAAGTATTGCAGTAGGAATAGAAATATTCGCATACTCAAACCTGCTTAAAAACTCCGGTATTACAGCAAAATACCTTCCTATCAAAATACCTGCAGCCATACACAATATCACCCAAACTGATAAATATTTATTGAAAAAGCTGATACCGGATGTACTTTTATTATTTTCCATATTTTTATTTCAATTAATTTAAATCAATCTTACCTCCAAATAAATTACGGATGTCAGAATTTATTATTTTACTTTAAAAGATTTTTTAGACCTTGTCCTTTCAATTCTTCCGGAACCCATTTTATTAATGCTATATTCCCCCCGGATGTCTCACTTATCTCTTTAATCCATTGAGTTTCATTTTCTGCTTTAGCTTTTAAAATGTTGTTGGTAGAATCTGTAGCATAAAAACTTGAATTGATGATCCACCATTTACTGAATATACCGGCTCTGTTTAAATCTTCCTGGAGTCTCATAGCCTCATAAAATGGAGTTGCTTCTGCCAATGATATAATCAGTACTTCAGTGAATTTATTATCTTTAAGTTTCGGGAGTAATTTCTTAACAGAATCTGGTGTTTCACCTTTTGTACGCATAATTTCCTTGTTATAGCTTTCTGTAGATTCCAGTAATAGAACTGTATGTCCTGTTGGTGCAGTATCTATCACAACTATTTCATCTTCAGATCTGTCAACTATTTCTGCAAATGCTCTGAATACAGCGATTTCCTGTGTACACGGACTTCTTAAATCTTCTTCTATATAGTCGATATCGTCTTGAGATGCATTTGATTCTTTTGCTTTTGCTATTACTTCTTTCTTATACTTTTCTAACTCTTTTTCTTCATCAATAAAGCTCATTGTTATTCCCTGACTTTCATCAATTACATATTTCAAATGTGCTGCGGGGTCGGTTGTTGTCAGATGAACTTTCTTTCCTTTTTCTGCCAATGCAAGTGCAATGGTTGCAGCAATAGTTGTCTTTCCAACGCCACCCTTTCCCATGGTGAATATCACTTTTTTATCTGAGTTATACAGATCATCTACAACTTTCTCCAAAGTTGCAGTATTTTTAATATCTAAGCCGGTTGTGTTTTGAGTCTCCTTGTTTAACGAAGCACCAATTTTTTCTTCTGCCCCATTTAAGAATGCTCTTAGTTTATTTATTCCAGTAACGTTGAATGGTTTTAAAGCCAATATATAGGTTTCAAGACTTTTAAGCCCTTCCGGCATATTTCTCATCACCTCGTCCTGTTTATTGAATATTAGTGTTGATAATTCATCATCATGCTCCTTTAATACACCATTTATTATCTGTATTTGATTATTAATACCCAATTCCTGTAGCTCAGAAGATGTTCTATCGGCTTCCGCTAAGGCAGAAGTCTGAGGTCTGGACACTAAAATCAATCTAGTTTGTTTACCGTCAGCCAGATTGTCCACAGCTTTTTTATATATTTCTTTCTTATCATCTAAGCCTGATAACTGACCTAAGCAAGATGCACCATGAGTACTCTTGCTTATGAAATCTGTCCATGCTGATGGAAGTTGAAGCATTCTCAAGGTATGTCCTGTAGGTGCTGTGTCAAAAATAATATGATCATATTTTTCTGCAATCTCATCATCCGCAATAAAATTTGTAAACTCATTAAAAGATGCAATTTCAACTGTACAAGAACCTGACAATTGCTCTTCCATGTTTTCAATAACAACATCTGGCAATTTACCTCTGAAAGGCGCAACAACACTTTCTTTATATTCAGCTGCTGAAGCCTCCGGTTCAAAGTTTGCAACTGTAAGATTTGGAATCTCTTTTATTTTTACTCCCTTATTATTCAATTCAGTTTCAAATACATCTTGAAGATTAGAGGCCGGGTCGGTGCTCACAAGCATTATATTCTTACCACTGTCAGCCAGATTAACTGCAATACTGCTGGCTAATGATGTTTTACCTACACCACCTTTTCCTGTGAAAAAAAGGTATTTTGTTAGTTCAATATCTTTTATATTAAAATCTTTATACATGATTTTTTTCCCTTTAACTATTTACTTTTTTTAAAATCATTTTGTACACTATTACTCTTAACAGCAACTTGAATTATCATTATTAACTACTTCAATTTTTTCTGTCTTATTCGAAATGATATATTCTTGTGGAATCTCAAGAAAACTCACAAATTCTTCGTCAGTAGGGTATTCACCTGTTTTTTTAACATATCCATCCACAATTGTAATTGGTAAAACTTCAACACCTTTGTCATTTAGCAATTTATTCACCTCTACGTTGTCAATGTATGCCTGGGGATTATCAGACAGATTATGCCTTTCAATCTTCACTCCTTTTTTAATTAAATTGTTTACTGTAGTTGCCACTCTAAGTAAATTTTTATCAACAGACGGACCACATACACCAGTTGAACAACACATTGCCGGGTCATAAATCATCATTTTTTTCATAATAATTCTCTTTTCTTTAATTAATTTATATTCTGTTTATTGTTCGCCGAATAACGAACGTTATTGGCAAAAAAATATATTTTATTCAGCACACCAAACCATCTCCATCAAAAACATCAAATAGATTATAGAATAATTTTCGGGCAATTTCCCAGTTCTGCTTGTGAATACAATACCTTACTTTGGGTGTTTCAATTTCTCCTTTTATAAGACCTGCATCTTTCAACTCTTTAAGATGCTGCGATACGGTGGACTTCGCTATAGGGAGTACGTCATGAATATCACCAAAGAAGCAGCTATCCTGAGATGAAAGAAATACAAGAATCTCAATGCGGGTAGGGTGACTCAAAGCTTTTGCAAACCTTGCCACCGTCTCCTGATCAGCTAGACTTATACTATCATTTACTTTTTCCATAATTTCTTAATGTTCGCAAATGTACGAACATTATTTTTATTTGCAAATTATACAACATTATTTTTTACTTATAATTGTAAATGTTAGAATAGTCTATTTAAGTGGTTTTTATAAGATATCTCATGGCGGTGTGTTATAAAACAGGTACAAGCAAAACATTATTAAACTTTAATCTGTTTTCATTTCATATAAATATAAGATTAAAAATCCCTTTTTGGAATTTTTGAAAGATTAATAAAACTAACAAAGAAAGCAAGTGTATCTCACTAATCTCATAAAAGATAAAATGTAAAACATAAAATAAGTACTATGGAGCAAAAAGAAAAAAAGAAATTATCGTTTCCTGTCCTTATAAAAATCATAAAAAAAACAATTCAGGGAATTGGTGAAGACAGAGTTGTAAGAGTAAGCGGATCATTGGCCTTTGCCACCTTATTTTCTATCATACCACTATTCTCAATTATAGCAATTATTGGATCTATTTTTCAATTTGAACTTGATGTTCGTCTTTTCAACGAGTTACAAGCAGTTCTTGGTCCTGAGGCAGTTGAGCAGCTTCAACCAATATTGCAAGAATCAGTCTCTACTGAGTTTACCAACCTTACAGCAATAATAAGTCTTGGTGTTACCTTGTTTGGAGCAACCACAATATTTGCAGTTTTGCAAAGCTCGCTCAATGTCATTTGGCATATCAAGCCAGTTCCCAAAAAAGGGTGGCTCAAATTTCTTAAAAATAGGTTGCTGTCTTTTTCTATAATATTGGTATTAGCATTCCTGTTATTGGTAACATTTACTATCACAAACTTCATAACCAACTTCACCGACAGGATAATGGCAGATTTCCAAGATGTTGCTCTTGTGTTTGTTAAGATAATTGGAACGATATTCAATATCGGAGTTACCACTTTCATATTTGTTCTAATTTTCAAGGTACTACCCGATGCTAAAATTAAGACTAAAGACGTATTAGTTGGTGCAATTGTAACCACTGTTCTCTTTCTCGTTGGTCAGTGGGGAATATCAGTCTATTTTGGTTTATCAAACGTAGGCAGTGTATACGGAGTTGCTGCATTCCTGGCAATTTTCCTAACCTGGATATATTATTCAGCAATAATAGTTTTTGTAGGTGCCGAGTTTACACAAGCATGGGCAAACGAAATGGGCAGCAAAATATATCCCGATGAATATGCAGTTGCAACCAAAGTTGTTGAAATAAAAAAAGAAGGCAAACCGATTACAAATAATTAATTATGTTACCACTTGAGTTTTTTAGGGCTACAACTAATATCATATTTAAGATTTATAAATGTAAAGATTCAGAACGATCTATTTGGTTAAATAATTATAACTCAGTTCTTAATACTTGAACAATAGAAATATAACCATAGTTATAAGGATAGTATCTGAACGTTTCAGATCACTTAAAGAAATAAATTATGGACTCAAAGAAAAGCGCAGGCAAGGACTCGAAATCGGGCTCTTCTACAAAAAAAGCCGATGATAATAAGAAGTCCGGATCCGACAATAAGTCGGGTAACAAAGGTGGAGCTACAAATAAATCTGATTCTGACAAGAAAAAGTAAACATTTTTTATGGGAGTAGAGTAATTCTGCTCCCATTTATTTATTTACATTAAACAAGAACTTTCTATGAAAAATGATGAATTAAACTATAATGATGACGTTGAACCACGTCGTCCAACAATACCCGGAAAGGGAAAAGAGCCGGCAAAAGTATCAAAGCTTGATTTAAAGGATCCCGATCCTGTAGAGATGAGCGAAGCAGATAAAAAGGTTTCTCGTGAAACACGCCCCTCTACTCCCGATAGTGATAAACAAAAAGACCTGGCTGTAAATAAAGGTGGTGGTTACAATAGACGATTAACAACCAACCAAGGGCTAAAAATTAATGATGATAGCAATACTCTAAAAGCAGGAGAGAGAGGCCCATCACTGCTTGAAGATTTTATCATGCGTGAGAAGATTACTCACTTCGATCATGAGCGTATCCCAGAGCGAATAGTGCATGCAAGGGGATCAGGTGCACATGGTGTGTTTAAGGTAACCAATCCCATACCTCAATTTACAAAAGCCGGGTTTCTATCAGAAAAAGGTAAAGAAACACCTGTATTTGCAAGGTTCTCAACAGTGCAGGGTAGTCGCGGCTCCACCGATTTACCTCGCGATGTAAGAGGTTTTGCCGTTAAGTTTTATACCGAAGAAGGAATCTATGATTTGGTAGGTAATAATATGGCTCCTTTTTTTATACATGATGCTATAAAATTTCCCGACTTTGTTCATGCAGTTAAACCTGAACCCCGTAACGAAATACCCCAAGCCGCATCTGCACACGATACTTTTTGGGACTTTGTTTCTACCTCTCCAGAAACATTTCATATGGTAACGTGGCTGATGAGCGATAGGGCTATACCTCGCAGTTTACGCATGATAGAGGGTTTTGGAACACATACTTTTAGGTTTATCAACGACAAAGATGAATCCACATTTGTTAAATTTCATTGGAAGCCCGTTTTAGGAATGAGTTCTGTAGTTTGGGACGAGGCACAAAAGATTTCAGGGATGGATAGTGATTTTCATAGAAGAGAGCTATGGGATTCTATTCAAGCAGGTGAATTTCCGGAGTGGGACCTTGGTGTTCAGCTTATACCCGAAGAGGATGAGTTTAAGTTCGATTTCGATCTTCTCGATCCCACAAAGATTGTTCCAGAGGAGTTAGTGCCGGTTACTATCGTGGGTCGCATGACTCTAAACCGCAACCCAGATAACTTCTTTGCAGAGACTGAGCAAGTAGCTTTTCATCCAGGTCACATAGTTCCTGGTATTGATTTCACTAATGATCCACTACTACAAGGTCGCCTGTTTTCTTACACCGATACACAATTATTACGATTAGGAGGGCCAAACTTTCACGAAATTCCAATTAACCGCCCAATTGTTCCGGTCGTAAATAATCAACGTGATGGCTTTCATAGAATGACAATTGATGTTGATGAAACAAATTATCATCCCAATACAATTAGCGATAATTACCCACTACAATCGTCAAAAAAGGAGGGTGGGTTTGTTAGTCACCACGAACGAATTGATGCACATAAAGTAAGAGCCAGGAGTAAAAGTTTTCTAGATCACTACTCTCAGGCAATATTATTTTATAATAGCCAAACCGAAGTAGAAAAACGTCATATTGGCGATGCATTTAGTTTTGAGCTAGGCAAAGTAAAAAGGATAGAGATAAGACGCAATATCTTAAAGATGATTCGCATCGTTAATAAAGACCTTGCAAGATATGTAGCAGATATTTTGGGACTACAAATTCCTGAGGGGATCCCTGAAAATATGCAACATAGTCCAGATGCCTCTCCCGAAGAGTACGAAACAATATTCGTTAAGCCAACTCTTCAAGAATCACCAGCATTAAGTATTCTGAAGAATCAAAGGAAAGACAATATCAGAACCCGAAGAATTGCAATTTTGTGCAACGATGGTGTTGATGGTAAAGAGGTTGAAGTACTCAAAAAAACTCTGCTTGGTGAAGGAGCATTTGTTAGAGTGGTTGCCCAGCACTTTGGTACGGTAACCGATATGAATGGTGATGAAGTAAATGTAGATGACACTGTTCTCACCACCTCTTGTGTTTTGTTTGATGCTACAATAGTTGCTAACGGAACACAAGAAATGATTGATACAATGACTTCCGATGTTCGGTTTAAAGAATTTGTCAGAGATACATACCGTCATTACAAACCACTAGCCGGTAACGAACTTGCTGCTAAATATATCAAAGGAGTTGTTGGTGATGATTTTACCTCCGATAATGGAGTTGTATACAACGGCACTCCCGAAGATATTGTTGAAGCAATTAAACAAATCAGATTCTGGAATAGGTAAGATAAACACTATCTGAGTTAAGCATCGTATCCCAAGAGGATACATATAACCAAAAATGAGCTTCCGAAGCATTCCAATGTTTTGGAAGCTCAACTATTGCTTTACCATCAACTCTGTTATTGGGAGACTTTCTAAATATTTCTTTCGGCAGAGCTTCATTAAAGCATACAATATTTACTCTATCATTTGCTTTGGCAAATTTAACCTTAGAGTCAGTTTCATAATCCCAATTAAAAGTTACAGTATTGGTTATTTCGTCAATCTGTAGCGTCATCGTAGATAATGGTTGAAGTTTACCCTCAGCAATTTGTATCTTGCTGTAATCAATCTTTAAGTCAGAGTATTTACTTATAACAGCCTCTCTATTCACTTTCCCGCATACAGTACCATAAACAAGATTATCATTTTTATACCCTAATTTAATTTGTGCATACAGAGGAGAAACCATTTTACTAACAAACCCAAATCTGGAACGATGTGCGGTTTGTTTAGGTGTTTTAGGATTTCGAGGTTCTGTGAAAGTCCTGAATCTTTGCTTTCCATTTACTACATATGCCACAATGGGACCCATCTTACCTGATAATCCCATTTTAGATAAATCTATATTTCCCATGCTATCATTATTTATAATAATCGTAAACTTAACAATTATTGTTGATAAAAGCAAAAGTCAAAAGACCAATATGCACCTAACTAAGTCTTGATTAACTATGTAATTTATCAGTGTTGATACAGAGATAATACAGAGATGGTACAGTGTTAATCAGGACTTGGTCCAGCCTATATATTAGTTATCTAAGTGGTCTAAAATGAATTGTCTATAGTTTGGTGTGTTTTATTATTTACTATATTATTCCTTTGTCATACAAAATATTTACTCTATTTTTGAATCATATATTTTTACTGTTGAAAACAATAATTATAATATCGGGTGATAAAGGAAGTGGGAAATCTACCTTTCTATTAGAGGTCTTATCGCTTTTAAGGAATGATGGGGTAGTAGTGAAAGGTTTTGTAGCTATTCATGAATTTGAGACCGACTCATATTTGATAAAAAATGAAGCTACCAACGAAGAGGCTTTAATTTTACAAAGGGTGGGGGGTTATGAAAAACGACCTTACCATTTTTATATTTTTGAAGAGGGAGTAGAAAAAGGACTTAGTTGGATAGAAGAAATATTGGAGCAACCTCCAAATATTGCTGTTATAGACGAAATTGGTGGTTATGAATTGCAGGGTAATATTTGGTGTAATTGTTTTACTAGATTGGTGGAGTCTGATATTCCTCTAATTTTTACAGTTAACACAAAGCATCTCGAGCAAGTCATTAAAAAGTGGAATATTGAGGCTTCTATCATTTTAGATTCTGATGATTTTGATGATCCTAACAAAGCATTTGAAAAAATAAAGGAATGGATACTACCAACACTGCAACAATAAGAGACTCTATAATAACAGGAGTAATCCTTGCCGGAGGAAAAAGTAGCCGTATGGGATTTAATAAAGCCAGTGCTGAGATTAATGGCGAAACGATGCTCAATATAATGATTGAAAAACTGTGTGAAGTTACACCCAATATTATAGTTAGCAGCGGCTCCATTTCTTATCCCGATATCCCTTGGCTACAAATACCTGATGAGTTTCCTCAATATGGTCCTATGGGCGGAATATATTCCATTTTGAAAACTTCAACTACTAATTTAAATTTAATTGTTTCGTGTGATATTCCGTTGGTATCTGTATCTCTATTAAAATATATTGTTTCAGAAGCAAAAGAAAACGGTGCATTAATCACCGTTCCTGTTGATTGTACTGGACAACCACAAATGTTGTGTGCTGTATATCATAAGGATATCCTATCGATATTAAAACAGCAAATTGAATCAAATCAACTTAAGATGAAAAGCTTACTCTATTTAGTGACTGTTGGATATATAAATATCTCTAAAGAACATCCGATTTATAATGAGTATGATTTTATCAATGTAAATACTATAAGTACTTTAAAAATAGCCCAAGAGCTATGGAACAACAAGTAAGAAAAGTTAGCGATAAATGGATCAAAGCATCTGTATTAGCTGGTTTGTGGGCTGGTGTTGAGATTATTGCGGGTAGCTTTTTACATAACCTCAAAATACCTTTTTCAGGAACATTCCTTACGCTTATTTCTATAGTACTAGTTATAGGCTTTTTTCAGATCTGGCCCAAATTTGGAATTATATGGCGTGCAGGTTTGATAACTGCATTAATGAAATCTATTTCTCCCAGTTCTGTTATTTTGGGGCCAATGATAGCAATTGCCATAGAAGGTTTTATTATGGAGTTTGCTATTCGAGTTTCTGGTAGGAATATCTTTGGATATATAAGTGCAGGAATGCTTACAATGGTGGGTATTCTATTGCATAAGGTTGTGCGATTGTATTTACTTTATGGTTGGGATATATTTTTGATATATGAAGAGATGTTTAATTTTGCAACTAGGAATTTTGAATTTCTTCATACGCAACCTATGAGGGCAGTTCTAATGCTATTTGTTATTTACGCTTTATTTGGAGCATTGGCTGCATTGCTTGGATACAAACTTGGGCAAAAAGCAAAATTTGAACAGCTTAGAGAGATTTCATTTTCATCTGAATCTAAAAATGATATTTGGGATAAACCGTCTGAAGAGATCTCTTATTCCACTAGGTTTTTAATTATGCTAGTTGTACTTATACCTTTACTACTATTTGGGCTGAATAATCTAACATTAATTCCTGCACTAATAATAACTATTCCTTGGTTCGTTTTTGTTTTTTGGCGCTATCATCATGCATTGCGTCAATTGAAGAAATGGATTTTCTGGATGCAACTTGTTATAATACTAATTTTAGCATTCTTCTTTAGTAAGACAGTGGAAACCGGACTAGAAGGTCGCCTTATAGCATTGTCATATGGGGTTATAATGATTCTTCGCGCTCTAGTTGTAGTTACAGGATTTGCTGCCCTAAGCACAGAGTTGCGAGCACCACTAATGCAGCGACTGTTTTTCCGTTCAGGTTTCAGGCAGCTTTATCTTTCGGTTAATCATGCATTTGGAATACTACCCATGGTGATAAGTAGTTTTACAACAGCGCGCCAGTTTATAATTCATCCGGCACGCTCTATTGTAGCTAGTTTGCGCTATGTAAACAGTTGGCATCTTCACCTGGTGCGACTGATAGATGATGATCTTACAAGCTGATAGCCCGATCTGAAAAAATAAACATATGGAAATACCAGCATATGCATTAGTTTTGTATAAGGGAATATCATGAAAATAAAAAGCCCTAAAACTATATGAAGTTTATACTGCAAAGGATGATTAGCTAATATAAGTCCTGCATTTGGCTGAAACGTTACAATAGCCTGCGACCACTCGCTTAGTGCAGCATAAGTGCCTATTGGCTCTACTGCTGTTTTAGCCGCCGCAGTAAGTCCAATCACAGCTTCTACTAACAACAGTACAATTATAAGATAGTCATTAAAGCCACTGTTGTATTTAATTCGAGGTGCGGTGAAGCGTCTGATTACCAGAATAATTAAACCTATAACTGCCATTATTCCAAAAATTGAACCCATAGATAAAGCTATTACCCTTTTAGTTTCCGTAGTCATTACCATATGATAGAGCCACTCTGGAATGAATAGTGTGAGATGCCCAAAAAACACAAAAATTATTCCCACATGAAATAAATTGCTAGCTAATTTAACTTTTTTATCGGCAAGAAATTGTGATGACTCTGCCTGAATTGTTTTGTTCATCCATACCAGTCGCGTAATTACCCCAAAGAAGAATACTGCCAGCGCAATATATGGAAAATATGTAAATAAGAAATTGTTAATATAGTTATCCATGTTAGGTGATTTTAATATTTAGAAGTTCAAATTGATTTACATGTTGGCATTACATGCCCCTCCTCCAAAAGTTACAGGTTCTTCTTCATATTCAGCATCCAAGTCCAATGGCTTCTCATTTTTAATCATCTCCCTTGTAATAGCTTTATCCGGTGTTTTTGAAGATAATGAAATAATAGCCTGAAAGATTGAGCTGTACATGTTTCCACTTTCGTTTAATGCCTCATTAATTCTATCCAAAACATGCACAGTTTCTCCAAGCAGTTCATCTGCCTTTTCGGGGGTAAGTGTAGAAAGAAATTCTAAGAATGCAGGAATATAATCTGGTAACTCTTTAGTTGTAAGCTGCATACCACTTGCTTTGTAAAACTCCATTAGATTAACCATGGCTTGCCCGCGATCTCTCGAATCACCCTTAATATGTTCAAAAATATGCAACGAAACGCTTCTGGAATAATCAAATAGTTGCACATACTCTTCCTGCCAATTAATTAGATCATATTCGCTAAACCTATTACAGAATTCAATTAGCCCACTTATTTTATCTTCTTGCAACAAAGAATCCTCTCTTAATATATTTTCCACTTGAGGTAAAAACTCTTGCAGCTCATTTTTGGGATAAGAGAGTAAAAGAGATAGAACTTTATATGTTTTTATCATAATCAGATTCCTCCAAACAGGTTTTTTAATTTTTCATTATCAGTGCAGTCTCCTTCCGGAAATCCGCAACTAGATTGATTCAAATAAACATTCTTTACCTCTTCTCTGTGGCTGGTAGGTATCACAAAACGATCTTTGTAATTAGCAATAGCCATAAGATGATACATCTTTTCCACCTCTTCGGGAGTGAGGCCGGTTCCTTCCAAAACTGCAAGATTCTCTTCCTTGTCAACTGTTTTGCTTCGCATGTATGCTCGCATCGCAAGCATCCGTTTAAGAGCATCTTTCACCGGTTTTTCGTCACCCGCTGTAAACAAATTAGCCAAATATTGATGAGAAATGCGCATATCATCCACATCGGGTAAAATGCCATTCATACCAATGTCTCCACTATTTGCAGCCGACTGAATAGGAGAAAGTGGCGGTACATACCACACCATAGGCAATGTGCGGTATTCGGGATGCAGAGGAAATGCAACCTTCCAGTCGATAGCCATTTTGTAAATAGGTGAGGCGGCGGCTGACTTTAATACATTCTCAGGTATCCCCTGCACACGTGCTTCTGCTATTATTTCGGGATCGCGAGGATCTAAAAACAGATTAAGGTGCTCCCCATAAAGATCTTTCTCATCGGGAGTTATTGCCGCTTCTTTAATTTTGTCGGCATCATAAAGCATCATTCCGATATATCGTATTCTACCAACGCACGATTCGCTGCAAAGTGTTGATTCACCTACCTCTATACGTGGATAACAGAAAGTGCATTTCTCAGATTTTTTTGTCTCCCAGTTGAAGTAAACCTTCTTATATGGGCAACCACTTATGCATTGACGCCATCCTCTACACTTATCTTGATCTATAAGAACTATTCCATCCTCTTCGCGTTTGTAAATTGCTCCTGACGGACACACAGCTACGCAAGTAGGGTTGAGACAATGTTCGCAAATGCGGGGTAGATACATGATAAAAGAGTTTTTGAATTCACCATAGATATCTTTTGGAACATTTTTGAAGTTTGTCTCTTTACTTCTTTTTTCAAACTCACCACCTAAATCATCTTCCCAGTTTGGTGTCTTTTCAATTTTGTCCATCACTTTCCCGGTTAAAATAGAGTGGGGACGTGCAGTGGGAGGAGTTTTAAACTTAGACCCTGAATGTAAAATAGAATAATTAAATGTAAAAGGTTCGTAGTAATCATCTATCGTGGGCATAGTGGGACTGGCAAAAATGTTTTTAATAATACCTGGTTTGCTGCCCATCAATGGTGTGAGGCGTTCTTTGTCGAGTTTCCAGCCACCTTTCCATCTATCCTGATTCTCCCACTCATCGGGGTAACCAATACCCGGCTTTGTCTCTACATTATTGAACCACACATATTCAACACCCTTGCGTGAGGTCCACACGTTTTTACAAGTAACCGAACATGTATGGCATCCGATACACTTATCGAGGTTCATCACCATTGCTATTTGTGCACGTATTTGCATAGTGTTTAAGATTTATAAGATTCTTCTATGGGCTGATCCATCCATTCAACTTTGTTGAGTTTACGTATAATGATAAACTCATCGCGGTTGGCACCGATAGTACCATAATAATTTATACCATAACTTAATTGAGCGTATCCACCAATCATATGAGTTGGTTTAAGACATAGTCGGGATACAGAGTTGTGTACACCACCACGGTTTCCGGTAACCTGGCTAACAGGCATATTCACAGTACGTTCTTGATTATGATACATTATTAAAACTCCATTGGGTATTCTCTGCGAAACAACTATTCGTACTACAGTAGCACCATTTTCGTTAAACACCTCAACCCAATCGTTATCAACAAGATCTATTTTTTTTGCATCGTCCTCGCTCATCCATGCCACCGGACCACCACGCCCGAGGGTTAGCATTATCAGGTTATCCGACCAGGTGGAGTGAATTGTCCATTTGTTGTGAGGAGTCATCATATTCAGGATCATGTATTTATCATCTCCTTCTAACTTGTCAATCATCCCCTTCAACGATTTTGTGTCTATTGGAGGCTTGTAGCAAACTAAGCTTTCACCAAAATCAATCATCCATGGGTGGTCTTGGTAAAGCGACTGGCGCCCTGTGAGAGTTCGCCATGGAATAAGTTCATGAACATTTGTATATCCTGCATTATATGAAACTTCATGAGATTCAACACCGCTCCAGGTAGGAGAGGTAATAATTTTGCGAGGTTGCTGAAGCAAATCTTTAAACCTAATCTGTTCATCTTCACGCACCGATGCTAGATGGCGATGCTTGCGACCTGTGATTTTTTCTAATGCTTCCCAGGCTTTTACAGCTACTTTGCCGTTGGTTTCAGGTGCAAGAGTTAGAATCATTTCGGCGGCATGAATATCGGTCTCGATAAGCGCACTTCCATTTGACTTATACCCATTCGAAGAAATATTCAGCTCTTTAAGTAACTTCACCTCATCTTTTGTATCCCAACTGATTCCTTTTCCTCCGTTGCCCAGTTTTTCCATTAATGGACCAAGAGTAGTGAACCTCTTGTAAGTATCAGGATAATCACGAATCACCTCAATGATATCTGGCATATTCTTACCAGGTTTAAGCTCTATGTCTTCATCTTTCCAGTCTTTGGCATAAACAGTTTCTGAAAGTTCCATTGGTGAATCGTGTTGCATAGGCAGCATTACAATATCTTTTTCCTTACCGAGATGTCCGGGAGAAAGATCAGAAACCTTTTTTGCCAGACCTTTAAAAATATCCCAATCAGTGCGTGCCTCCCAAACCGGATCTATAGCATTGGAGAAAGGATGAATAAACGGATGCAAATCTGTTGTACTCAAATCATTCTTCTCATACCATGTAGCAGCAGGCAGTACTATGTCAGAATGAAGAGCAGATGTAGACATTCTGAAATCGAGCGTAACAAGGAGGTCGAGCTTACCCTCCGGAGCTTTATCATGCCATTTAACCTCTTGAGGTAGTTGATGCCCTATTGATTTTAAATCTTCGCCAAGCACACTGTTTTGTGCTCCCAACAAATGCTTCATAAAGTACTCCATGCCCTTGGCACTAGATGCCAGAAGGTTTGATCGCCATATAAACATGTTTCTTGGGAAATTCTTTGGATTATCAGGATCTTCAGAAGCTATGGAAAGCTCGTTGCTTTTTAATTTTTGTGTAATAAAGCTTTTAACATCTTTACCTTGATCATCAGCTTGTTTACTTAATTTAATAGGGTTGTCGCTTAACTGTGGGCTAGAAGGCAGCCATCCCATTCGTTCTGCTTTAACATTGCAATCAATAATAGACAACTTTTCCCACTTTTCTTTATCCGCTAAAGGAGAGATAAGTTCATCTACCCCAACTTTTTCGTAACGCCATTGATTGGTGTGCATATAAAAATAAGAAGTAGCATTCATATGTCGGGGCGGACGGTGCCAATCAAGTGCAAAAGCTAGAGGCGTCCAGCCGGTTTGCGGTCGCAGTTTCTCTTGACCCACATAATGTGACCAGCCTCCACCCGACTTGCCTACGCAACCACAGAAAACCAACATATTAATGGCACTTCGATAGATCATGTCGGTATGAAACCATTGATTTACACCGCAACCAATAATAATCATTGATCGGCCTTCGGTTTTTTCAGCATTCTCAGCAAATTGTCTAGCTGTTGAAATGATCTGCTGGGCGGGAACACCAGTAATTTTTTCCTGCCAAGCGGGCGTATAAAGAGCATCATCTGAATATTCTGGAGAAGGAGCTTCACCCGGTAATCCTAAAGCCAAGCCATAATTGGCAACGGTTAAATCAAATACAGTACAATAAAAGTATTCTCCTTCAGATGATTTCCGCACCGGTATTTTTCGGTATAATATCTCTTCCTGAGAAGTATCACCAAAATTGGGGAAAGCAACCTCTACAATATCATCAAAATCATTAGCAAACGAAAGTTGAGGCGATATCTCTTTGCCGGTTAAAACATCAACCATTTCTAAATTCCACTTCTGACTCTTATCCCACCGTGAGCCAATTGTACCATTTGGAATCACCATCTCTCTGCTTTTCTCATCAACTAGAAGCGGTTTCCAATCGGCATTCTCCACATTGGCATATTTAGCTTTCATGTCGCTGGCTCTAATTATTCTTCCAGCTTGAAACTTACCATCTTTTTTATCAACTCTCACCAAAAATGGGAGGTCGGAATATTGTTTCACATAACTCTCAAAATAAGGAGTCTTTTTATTCATGTAAAACTCCTTTAATATCACATGTCCCATAGCTAATCCTAAAGCCGCATCAGTACCTTGTTTTGGTTTAATCCATAAGTCGGCAAATTTAGAAGCTTCACTAAAGTCCGGCGATATATTGATTGTTTTGGTGCCTTTATACCTAACCTGGGTATAAAAAGGAGCATCAGGTGTTCGGGTAACAGGAATATTAGATCCCCATACCATTAGAAAAGAAGAGTTGTACCAGTCGGCACTTTCCGGAACATCAGTTTGCTCACCCCATGTTTGAGGCGAAGAGGGTGGAAGATCGCAATAAAAATCATAAAAACTTAGCACTGTTCCCCCCAACAGACTCAGATATCTAGTGCCTGAAGAATAGCTCACCATTGACATAGCCG
The DNA here is from genome assembly GCA_015478775.1 of Fermentimonas sp. Lineage (GTDB taxonomy): Bacteria > Bacteroidota > Bacteroidia > Bacteroidales > Dysgonomonadaceae > Proteiniphilum. The sequence goes on from JADMKP010000009.1 coordinate 25,004, forward strand.
GAATGGGAGTAAATCCTGCGAGACGGTCGGGTCCATATTTTTTGATAGTATAGATATTGGCTGCAGCAATTATTTCTTGTGCTTCATCCCAATCAAGACGAATGAGACCACCCAATCCTCTTTGACTAACATACTCTTTGCGAGTTTCAGCATCCTTCATAATACTTTCCCATGCAACCACCGGATCTTTATGGATCTGTTTGGCTTTTCTATATGCTAATGCTAGTACACCACGTATCATAGGATATTTAACCCGGTTGGCACTATAAAGATACCAAGAGTAACTTGCACCACGCGGACAACCTCTTGGCTCATGATTGGGAAGATCAGGTCTTGTTTCAGGGTAATTGGTATTCTGTAATTCCCATGTAACCAATCCATTCTTTACAAATATCTTCCACGAGCAAGATCCGGTGCAATTCACGCCATGCGTTGAATTCACAACCTTGTCGAACTGCCATCGATTACGGTAAAAGCGCTCCCAGTCACGTGGAGTATCGGTTGTGACTATGTGTTTGTCGGCACTGACAGTAGCGTTTCTACTAAAATAGATAAGTTTATTAAGTAGACTCATAATAAAAGCGTGTTAGGTTAGAATAAGTGTAGGCTTAACGCTTACAAGGGTATAACAATAACTGAAAGTATTTTAGAAATATTTTATAAATATATAATATAAAAACAAATGAACATACAGGAATCCAGGTATTTACAAAACATTAAGACTTATTTAGTTAATAGGTAGTCTTTACCTATCGAGTAAAACATACTGATAACTGCTACCAGCCATGCTGCTAATGCTATAAATATAAAAAGTGAAGGAATTGTCATCAAAAATGGGAGTTGGAGAGCTTGAGAAAGTTTTACTGTGCAAGCGGTATACATTCCTAAAGGGAATATCATTCCCCAGTATTGAGGATGATATTTCAAAGGAAATTGTTTGTAAAGATGTCTCCATATACCTAAAATAATAATAAGGGGTATCCACCAAGTGCCAATGGCCCAGAAAAAGAGAGTAAAACCTTTTAGGAAGGGGAGTATTTCTTGAATAAACGACCACTTATTTGCGTTTAATATTAAATTAGAACCTGCTAAAGTGGAGATGGCAACAGCACCCATATTAATCCAATAAGCCGGTGCAAACTCCTCTGCACGCATCTCGAAAAAAGACATTCTATAAACTATAAGTGTAATAATAATAATATAAAACATACACCCACAAAGGAACATAGCCAATGTAAAAAACAATACGATATTCTGTGAGAATGGAATATAACTACTGATTTGACTACCAAGCACTGAAATAGACTGTGTTGATACAATTATTAACAACCACACACCGCTGATGGCTTTGTTTATTGGAGGTTTATTATCTTTGACAGTAAATACCGTAAAAACAGTGTAAATTAGTATCAACCAAGCAGTAAAACCAATGTAGAAGAGTACCGTAGCTAAAGTATGATTACCGGCGATAATTACGAACTGACTACCCAAGACGCAACTACCTGCAACAAAAGTTAGTAATCCGGGACTTTTAGCATGGTCTTTTACATCGGAAAGGAAATTTGAGGGAAATAAAATAATTCTTAATGCATAGAGGATACATAGAAAGAGATAAGCTATAACATTAAAATAAAAAAGAAGTTTAGCGATAAGATTGAAATTAAAGTAGAATGAAGCAATGGATACTATGCCTGTTGCCATAACCAATGCAAAATATGCAGTTGGTAAATTAGACAGATCGCGTTTGAAAGTATCAGTAATCAACATCTTACGTGTTTTTTAGCAAATTTAAAAAATTATATTAGAATAATGCGTATATTATATAAAAAAAGACATGATTTGTCAAAAACCTTAAATATCTTTGACAAATCATATTACAGATCATTATGACAGCACAGCTTACAAACAATATCTTAATTGAAGGGCATGAATACTCTCTTGCATCAGATCCTCTAAAACCATACCTAGAAGAGAATGATATAAAAGTTGAAGGATATATAAATGGTTCTTGTAATGGGTATCTTTCAGATTGGGATATTACTGATAATAAGCTTTATCTAATTGATGTATTTCCTTGCTATACCGATGAAGTAGGAGAAAAGATAATGTCGATGGAAAATCTATTCCCTGAGCAGGAAAAAGTATTTGCAAAATGGTATTCTGGAGAAATAACCATTCAAAAAGGAGAATTGCTCAATTATGTACATATGGGTTATGAATCGACTTACGAAGAGCATGTCTATATTAAAATAGAAGATGGGATAGTTGTTGATTCCCGGGTTGAAGATAATAGGGGCAAAGAGTTTGGTGAATGATTAATATATAATAAGACACTCTGTTTTGTCGATAAAACAGAAACATAATTTTTTTGTTTGGTGTGTAAAACAAAAAATTGCATTATTAATTATTCTCTTACGTATTAGTAAAACATTTAAAATTTAGAATAGCGTTTCGATTACATCAACCCTATTTTTAATCTCTGGTATATTTCTATTTTTCCTTGAATTTCCTGCATCGGTACTAATTGTGTGTGCTTTCATCAATTCAGTGGAGTAGGGTTTCATCATTTGGTTCACTAAAGCGATATCAGTTGTGGGGTCTACCCATGCCTCAATAGAGCTTTTGGGTATAATGAGTGGCATTCGTCTTTTTGTATTGTGAATCTCTGCCATAAGGGGATTAGCATCAGTGGTGATGATGGAGAATGTATCACGTAGTTCTCCAGTTTGTTTATTAATCCAAGTGTTGAAAATACATCCCATATAAAAGACGGTTTCATCTGAAGGGTAAATATAATAGGGTTGTTTAGTTTTTCCATTGTGTTGCCATTCGTAGAAACCATCGAGTGGGAGTATGCATCTATACTTATTTATTGAATTTTTGAATGAAGGTTTCTGGTGTATTGTGTCGCTCCTGGCATTGAGGGTCATGTTAGCTAGTTCTTCTGCATTCTCTTCATCTGAAGCGAAAGAAGGGATTAAGCCCCATTCTGAAATTTCTACAGATTTATACTTAAACACTGGTAGCTTGGGATGTGAGAATCCGGAAACCAAATAATATAATTGATTAAATTCTCCTTGCATCTTTAGCTCTGGGTAAGTCTTTAGATGTTCTTTTACAGCATTTATTGCTTTTCCTTCAAATGATACAGTGAAGCACATATTGTTAGTTTTATTAATTATGAAACATATAACTCTTAATTATGTTTCTAATAGATTTAGTTAATCTATCATCATTTATTGGTATTGCTTGTTATACTGTTATGTAGTAATTTTAGAACTTGTTTAATCATTTAAATTTTATAATAATATGTATGTAGTTACACGTAATATGAAGGTTGCAAAAAATCTTACAGATGCAGTTTTAGAAGATTTAAATCATAAATCTGCTGTTGTTAGATCGGAAGGTTTTATTCGCAGAGATGTTTTGCTTAACTCTGAAGATGAAGAATTTGATTTAATTAAGGTGGTGATTTATTGGAAAGATAAGGACTCGATGATTACATGGCAAGGCAGTAAAGAGCATCAGCAAGGGCATATTGATAGACATAAAGAGAGGAAAGCTTCGGGGAAAGAGCCAGTTAATCGCAAAGAACTAAATCTTACAGTTGAGGATTTTGAAGTGATGTTTTCGTTAGAGTCTGAGTTGTAAATCAATTGGTGCTTGGACAATTATAAAGATAAAGCTTGCACAATTTTTATTCCTCCCCATACAGATAATAGTCCCAAAATAATGCTCGATGTAGTGTAGAGGACAAATAGGCCCCATTGATTCATTTCTATCAACCGCATATTCTCAAATGCAAAGGCCGAAAATGTGGTGTAACCTCCACAGAAACCTACAATCATTAGTAAGCGGAATGATTGGCTTTCGGGATGGTGTGCGAATATCCAACCTGAGAATATTCCAATTAAAAGGCATCCTCTTATATTAGCAACGAGGGTTCCAAAAAACAGCCACTCTCCTTCTACAAAGAGGGATACTATACGAGAGGTAATGAATCTAAGCATGCTACCAAAGGCTCCTCCTGCTCCAACTAAAATCAAATCTTTCCACATAGATTTTAAATATATATTACTTTATCAGTTTAGAGTTCCACTTATACTAACTATCTTTTTTAACTCTTGTATTAAAATTTGGGGAGGTATTATTATGTTGTTATTTCAATTGATTGCTTTTTTATTATCAATAGATCTGTAAGGTCTTGAGCAATAATAATATGTGGGTATTTTTCCAACTCTTCTCTGGTAGTTGCCCCGTTTAAGACTCCGTAGAAATCTACACCGGCAGCTTTAGCTGCTGCGGCATCTATGGTGCTGTCACCAATATAAAGACAATTGTTTTTATCGGAATTTAATTGCTTTATCGCAAAGAGTAAACCCTCTGGTGATGGTTTATGAGTAATTACATCTTCACCTCCAACTACAACATCGATAAGGTCGTCATCAAATTCTCTTTCCAGTACCTCTTTAATGCGATAACGAAATTTGGTGGATACAATACCAATCTTATTACCACTATCTTTTAAAGATTTAAGCACTTCGGCAGTCTCGGGAAACAATATTGTGTTATCGGTCATACATGTATCTGCCTTTTTCACATACTCCTTAACGTAAATAGAGAGTTTCTCTTTATCAGATACTCCTGTGAGTGCATTAAAGGAGTTTTCTAACGTCATTCCAATTGTTAGCTTTATCTCATCATCGCTTACATTTGTAAATCCGTGTTCTTTAAGGACATGTTTAAAACAGAGAACAATTCCTTTAGAAGAGTCTGCTAGCGTGTAATCGAAATCAAAAATATAAGTATTGTAATTATTCATTACTACAAAAATAGTGATTTATTCTTGAAGTTGTTTAGTTCTTCAATTAATGGAATAGGTTGCTAGCTCAATATTTAGTATTTAATCTTCAATTTCTGAGTCTTCTGAAGGAGTACATATTTTGTCGGTAAAGAGTATTCCGTTTAAATGATCAAACTCATGCTGAAAGATGATTGAAGTGAAATCATCTTCTCGACTATAGCCCATTAGCTTTTCCTTATGAAAGTTTCCGTTTTCGTCCCAATACTCTACTTCTACCCACGGAAATCTAATAGAGTTTGTACTTATATTTGGGATTGAGAGACAGCCATCTCCTTCAAAACAGATAGTTTCGTTGGGGTGATTAACTATTCTGGGGTTTATAGCAACTTGAACAGGATATTCTGGGTTATCGAATCTTACGAATAGAAATATATTCTTGAGTACTCCCACCTGAGGTGCAGCAATTCCAACTCCACCGGCTTCGTTCATTGTCAGAATTAATCGCTTAATTAAAAGCTGCAAGTCTTCATCATTCGTGATTGAGTCTTGATTAATATCTGAAGACTGCATCCTAAGTGTAAACGAGTCAATCGCATCTGTTATAAGAAGTACGCGAAAGGTAGTATCTGTATCTCCATTGCGAATTATTTCTAATTCTCTTTCTGTAAATGCCATTGATAATTGTATTGAAATTATGATTATAAATATTGTTGTAATTGTTCTCATTTGATTATTTATTGATAATCTTTAAACAAATATAATAGACAAAAAGTTATTAATGCAGGAATATCAGACTGTAATCACAATGTGTTTTTAAAAACAATTATAATATGGCAAAATATTCAAAAAAGGCGCAAGATAAGATTAGCGAAGTTATGAAAGAGTTTAAAGAGGGAGATCTTAAAACATCTGCCGGGGAGAAGGTAACAGACAGAGATCAAGCAGTAGCAATTGGAATTTCTGAAGCTGAGCAAAAAGGATATAAAGTACCTAAAAAGACTTCGAAAGGTAAAGATTCAAATAAATCGACAAAAGAAAAGAAGTAATAATTATAAAATATGGGAAACAGATCAAACGGTTCGTCAAGTGATGCAGTTTATGTTTTAGGGGTTATAGGAGCAGCAATATTTTATATTTCCGGTGCTACCAGCTTTTGGATGGGCGTCATTGGTTTTATAAAAGCTTTGGTTTGGCCTGCTTTTTTGGTGTATGAGGTTTTAAAGTATATGGGATGAAATGCAAAATGTCTCAAACAAACTGATGTTGGAGACATTTTATACTTTTAGAGGTAACTGCTTTACATATTTAGAGAATTCTCAATAGTAAATGAATAGTAATATTCTTTATTATCGAGTAAGAACTCTCTATGCGTTCTTGGTTGCCAGCTGTTGTCGCCACCCATACCCGATTGTTTGAAGTCGATATGCAGCCATGTTTTATCACCTCGTATTGGGTTGTCGGATGGGATAGCTCCCGATGGCTTTGAATCGCTCAACGCTTTGGTTGAGTAGTTCTGAATATTGAAATTAATCAATGGCATACCGCTGAAAACAACTGCTTTATTATCTGAAATTGCTTTTACCCATCTTACATCGGTTTTATTGCCATTCTCTTGCGGCATAACGTGCATGAAATGTTGGTCTTCTACTTTTCCGTAATAGATCCCTACGAAAGCCGACTCTTTACGGTCGTCATACGATTCGTGTGGCCCTCTGCCATACCATTCCACTTCATCATAATTCGAGGGAAGGGCAGTTCTAAGTCCCACTCTAGCTAATGGTGGAATTCCATCGGGGATATTAAACCAATTCTCTACGGATATTTTGCCATTTCCATTAACTGTAAAATGTGCTTCATAAATTATAATTTCTGGATCGGTTTTAATAGTGTTTTTTACATTCACAATTACCTGACCATCATTAATGTGGTTATATGTAATGCTAATTGGTTGGATATCGTTTTTATCAAGACCGGCTTGTCTCCAACGATCTGCATAGCTTCGTATACCTCCTCCTTCGTCATTGTCTGTGGGAACTCTCCAAAGATATGGAAGCAATGCTTCTGAAATAACATCTTCATTGTTATAAACTAGTTTGCTTAATCCTCCTTTATTTTTGTCAAACTCGGCTGAGAAGCTGTCACTTGAGAGTTGTATGAGATTATTTTTTTCTGAAACCTCCAGTTTTGGTAGAGAATTGATATCTATTCTCTCTTTTATATAACTACTTAAGCCAAAATCTATTTGCTCTCTTGCAACAATAAATCCTGCATCGGCCCAGAGCTTATTTTCTTTTAAATGGAAGCTGAAGTTCATGAAGTACTCATTACCGGAGATAATTGCTGATCTATCAAACTTAATTTCCATAAGTTGGCTCTCAAGTGGATTGATGTTTAGTGTATCAACTCTTCCTGATTCAATAATAGTTCCATTTTCAATTATCTCCCATTGTATATAAACATCATTTGCATTAACAAAATAGTTCTCGTTGGATATTGAAATGATTCCGGTATTGATATCAATATTTTTTACATTATAATACTGATACACTTTTTTAAGCTCCTCCATTTCGGGTTGAGGCGTATGGTCAGGATTTATTAATCCATCGTTTGTATTTGATCCATCGCTATGGTTAATGATATTCCAGAATTCTCTGCCATTTTCGTCTTTTGAACGTAAGGCCTGATCCATCCAATCCCATGTGAAACCACCCTGGAACCGATCATACTCGTTATACAAATTCCAATATTTACGAAAGTTGCCAAGACTGTTACCCATGGTGTGAGCATATTCGCAGATAATGATTGGGCGCTCTGAGTCCCAGTTGTAATAATCCTCCAGGTGCTTAATTGAAGAGTACATATCAGATATTATATCGTAACGATTTAGGGAGTGTGCATAGGCCGGGTTCTTTGATTCGTAATGAACTGGACGTTGTTCAGGGTCTGCTTCTTTCATAGCCGCATATGCATGATCAAAATTTACGCCCCAGCCCGATTCGTTACCCATGGACCAGAACACTATTGAAGGATGATTTTTATCTCTGAGCACCATATTAACATTTCGCTCAACAATCATCTTTTTCCATTCTTCCTTTTCCCCAATATAATAACCTTTTTCCCACAGGCCATGGCTCTCTACATTGGCTTCGTCCATAACATAAAGCCCATACTCGTCGCAGAGTGAGTAAAACTCGGTATTGTTGGGGTAGTGACTAGTGCGAACTGCATTTATATTGTATTGCTTCATTAATACAATATCGGCAATCATGTCTTCGCGAGTGACGGTGCGACCGTTATACATATTGAAGTCATGCCTGTTTACACCTTTAATTTTAATGGGCTTGCCGTTCACAAGAAACAATCCGTCTTTTACTTCTACTTTTCTGAATCCTGTGTTGATTACGAACGACTGTATTGTTTCACCATTTGCTTTCTGTAATTCAATTCCTAACTTATAAAGGGTTGGGGTTTCTGCTGTCCATTTTAAAGGGTTATTAATCTTGGCTGATAGGTTAATCTTTTGCTCTGAAGATTTGTTGATTTTAAATGGGGAGCTTTTAGTTGTAGTGATAGTTTTGCCTGAGTAATCTTTTAATGTAGTTTGTACTATATAGCTTTCTTTTGCTCCTACATTAATATTTTCAACATCCACTTCAATATTTAAAACTGCATCGGTATAATCATTTACTAATTCTGAGTATACTGTGAAGTCACGCATCCTAACATTTGGTGTCGTAAATAAGTAAACATCTCTATAAATACCACTTAATCGCCAATAGTCCTGATCTTCTAAGTAGCTACCTTTTGACCAGTTAAGAACTTTTACTGTTATTTCATTCTCTCCTTTTTTGATATATTGGGTGATGTTGAATTCAGAAGGAAGCATTCCATCTTCATGATATCCAACCTCTTCTCCGTTTATCCATAAGGTCATTGACGATTGCACACCTGCAAAGTGAATATAGACTTGATTACCATTCCAATTGTCGGGAATAGAAAAAGATTTCTTGTATACTCCTGTTGGATTATAATCTTTGGGTACAAATGGGGGATTGGGCTCAAATGGATATTTTGTATTTGTAAAATACGGGGGGTCGTATTTACCATCATTTTGTAACTGCCAGTTGGAAGGAACATTGATATTGTCCCAATTACTATTAATGCTTTCTTTTGATATACCTTTTGGGACTAATCCTGGATTTTCGAAGTATAGAAATTTCCATACTCCATTAAGCATTATAACTTGTTTAGAGTTTTCGAGGCTGTTGTTTTCCCAAGCGGGTTTGTTGAATGGGATATAAGAAGAATGAGCTTTTTCGGCATTCACCTGCGTAATATTGGTGTCTTCCCATATGTTTTGAGCGTTTATAGTAAATGCTACAAAGACAAAAGTTAGTAGTTGTATTGTTCTCTTAACCATTTTATCTATTTCAATTATAATTCTTTATTAATTCCTTTTTCTTTTCATTGTTATTTATTTGATCAAAAAAGAGGCCAGTCGGGATCTTCAGTTCTTGCTTCTTTCATTATAGTTTTTAACTCCTCAGAAATATCTGGAAACTGATCTATGATATTATGATTTTCTGAAGGATCAGAAGCAATATTGTAAAGTTCATATGTTCCTCCATTTCGAATATCAAGATGCAGAAGTTTCCAATTTCCTTTTATAACCGCTTGCCTGCCACCCATCTCCTGAAACTCGAAATAGAAAAAGTCTCTTTCGTGCTGTATGCCTTCTCCCAGTATGGTAGGTAGAATACTTATACCATCTGTTTCTCCTTTAATTTCAGTTTGAAGTATATCGGCAAAAGTGGGAAGGTAGTCCCAGAAAGCGAATGGAAAATTGCTCTCTTTGCCTTCAGCAACTTTTCCCTGCCATGAAATTATTGTGGGTACACGAATGCCACCTTCGTACAGATCGCGTTTGTAGCCTCTATAGATGCCATTGCTATTGAAGAAGTCGGGATCGCCACCTCCTTCTCTATGGGGACCGTTATCACTTGTAAATATAATTAGGGTGTTGTCAAGCAGGTCATACTCATTTAATTTGTCTAATATCTGAGCAACATAAACGTCAATTCTCTTTACCATAGCAGCATGGGTTGCTCGAGGATAATCTTGCGACATGTACCCACCTTTACGGAAATTGGGACCGGAGTCGGTGCCCATATATGGGGTTTCAGGAAATTTTCCTCTAAGGTTTAAGATAATGCTATCTTCGGGTACTACTAGCTCGGCATGTGGGAGCACCATTGGTATAAATAGGAAAAAGGGATTATCATTTTGCTCTTCAATAAACTGCAGGGCTTTTTCTTGAATTAAAGCTTGTGAGTATGCTCCAAAGCCGCCATCGTCGTTTTCAGATAACTCCACTTTTGTGTTATTGTGCCAAAGGTGACTTGGGTAATAATTGTGAGCCATTCTTTGGCAGTTATATCCATAAAACTGATCAATGTTTTGATTGACAGGGTCTCCAGAAGATCCTGGGTGGCCTAATCCCCACTTGCCAAATGCTCCGGTTGTATATCCGGCATCCTTGAAGAGAGTGAAAATGGTGTAGATATTGGCAGGAAGTGGTTTTTGGCCTTCAGGTTGAACTTCCATATTCCCCCTAATTGGTGTATGGCCTGTATGTAAACCGGTTAATAGGCTTGCTCGAGAAGGCGCACTAACTGTTGTGCCTGAATAACTTCTTGTGAACCTTGTGCCATTTAAGGCAAGTTGATCTATGTTGGGTGTTTGAAATTTTTCTTGACCATAGGAACTCAAATCGCCATATCCTAGATCATCTGTTACAATAAATACAACGTTAGGTTTTTGTTGTGAACTTAATGATGTTGCAGCAACGCCTAAAAGTAGGCTTGAAAGAACTCTTCTCATTGAAATAGTTTTATAATATTGAAGTTAATTCTTATTATATACAGCAGTAAATTAATAAGCAAAGATAATTTTTTTATTTAATGTTCCTATATTTTAAACTTCAACTTTAATAACAGCTGTTAAAATTCAAGTTAAGGTTGTGTGGATAAAATACTCAATGTATTTATATTTGCATATTTAAATTCTACCAATTTTACATGATTGTTATCTTTGCAATGGATTCATTAATAAAAGAAGAAAATTACGCACATTGATTTTTATGAAATCCAACCAAAATCTTAACTATGTTTTTATTTTTTCGTAGTGATTACGGAGACTTAAAAGCATAGTTTTTTTCTTCTATATAGTAGTTAGGTCATCTTATTGTAGATAGGAAAACATTATGTAGAAATATCATTTTATGTAAATAGGCTAAACTTCAAGTATTTCTCTCTAATTTAATATTACATTTGTCATACTGGATACTATAAATTAAAAAGCATGGGATTCGAAATAGAGAGAAAATTTCTGGTTAGTGGTGACTATAAGTCAAAGTCTTTTAAAGCTTACCCTATTAAACAGGGTTATCTTTCACTTTCGGGTGTGAGCGTTGTTCGTGTACGTGTGAAAGGAGAAAAAGCTTATATCACTGTTAAGAGTTCGATTGCTGCAGGTACAATAAAACGAAATGAATGGGAGTACGAGATACCGGTAAATGATGCAGAAGAGATGCTGAAACTCTGTGAAGAGGGATTAATTGATAAGAAACGGTATTTAGTTAAGGCTGGCAATCATGTATTTGAAGTGGATGAGTTTTATGGAGAAAATGAAGGTTTATTAATTGCTGAAGTTGAGCTTGAAAGCGAAGATGAGCAGTTTGAAAAGCCAGAATGGCTAGGAGAGGAAGTTACAGGTAACGTTAGATATTACAATTCGTTCCTCTCCATTCATCCTTATAAAAAGTGGAATAGCTTAAATGATTAATCTCAGCGCTACTCTACAATTGTTACCCAACCATATTTATCAGACTCGTCACCATATTGTATAGCACGTAGTTGATTATAAAGTTTAAGACTAATCGGTCCTGGCTCTCCATCTTTACTAAAGACGTAAGACTTGTTTTCACTTATATCATCAATTCTTAAAATAGGGCTAATTACAGCAGCTGTTCCACATGCTCCGGCCTCTTCAAAAGTTTCAAGCTCTTCTTCTGGAATTGGTCGCCTTTCAACCTTTAAACCCATATCTTCTGCCAGTTGCATCAAACTTTTGTTGGTAATTGAGGGAAGGATAGAGGTAGATTTTGGTGTTATGTATGTATTGTCTTTAATAGCGAAAAAATTAGCAGGACCACACTCATCTATATATTTCTTTTCTTTTGCATCCAAATATAGAACAGCAGAATAGCCCATTTCGTGTGCTTTTTCACCTGCAACAAGACTTGCAGCGTAGTTGCCACCAACTTTGTAGGTGCCGGTTCCGAGGGGTGCAGCACGATCGTATTCTCTAAGAATTACCATTGGTGTTGGCTTAAATCCTGCTTTGAAATAAGGACCAACAGGGGTCACAAAAATAATGAATGTATACTCAACTGATGGTTTTACACCAACTTGAGCGCTTGTGCCAATCATAAGTGGACGAATATATAAAGAAGCACCACTTTCGTAAGGCGGTACAAAATGTTCGTTTTTCTTGACCGCTTGAAGAACCATCTTTTCAAACATTTCAACAGGTAGTTCGGCCATTTTAATGCCTCTGCAAGATGATTGTAAGCGTAATGCATTTTCGTGCATTCTAAAAATACGAACCTTACCATCTTTACCCCTGAATGCTTTTAAGCCTTCAAAAACTTCCTGCCCATAATGTAGGGTTGTAGCTGCCATATGAAGATTGATATACTCCGAGGTTTCAGCTTCCGGTTCACTCCATTTACCATCTCGATAATGACTCCTAATGTTGTAATCGGTTTTTATGTAGCCGAATGATAGTTTCGACCAATCAACTGTGCTCATATTAGAATTTATTATAGTATTTGAATTAAACTTGTCCTTTACAAATGTAAGAATATATTTCCTATAATCTCTTTTTTAACAATATAAATAAGTAATTTCGTGCTTCTGAAATGATTGATCATATTACAATTGGACGTATTCAAGATGCCGCACAGATTGCAGAAGTGGTGTCTGATTTTGTTACACTTCGACGAAGAGGTGTGAATATGGTGGGGTTATGTCCTTTTCATGACGATAGAAGCCCTTCCTTTTATGTTTCTCCGGCTAAGAATATTTGTAAATGTTTTTCTTGTGGTGAAGGAGGTTCTCCTATTCACTTTGTGATGAAGCATGAGCAAATGTCGTATTATGAGGCATTGAAGTATCTTGCTCGTAAATACAATATTGAGATTGTTGAAAAAGAACTGACTAACGAAGAAAAACAGCAACAGAGCGACAGGGAGAGTATGCTTATTCTTAATGAATATGCTTGTAACTATTTTGTAAAAACGTTGCATTCTCACCCCGAAGGTAGATCTGTTGGACTTACTTATTTTAAAGAACGGGGAATTAGAGAGGATATAATTAAGAAGTTTCAACTGGGCTATAGCTTAGAGGAGCGTAGTGCTTTTTCTGTTGAAGCGCAAAAAGCTGGATATAATATAGATTTTTTACTGAAAACAGGCTTATCGTTTGGAGGTGAGCAAAACCGACCATTAACAGATCGATTTAGAGGTAGGGTGATATTTCCTGTTCATTCAATTTCTGGTAAGGTAGTGGCTTTTGGGGGTAGAATACTTAAGAAGGTTGAAAATGTTGGTAAATATGTAAACTCCCCAGAGAGCGATATCTACTCAAAAAGTAAAGAATTGTATGGTATTTTCTTTGCCAAGAGTGCAATAGTTAAACAAGATAAATGTTTTCTGGTAGAGGGCTACACGGATGTTCTCTCTATGCATCAGTCAGGGATTGAAAATGTTGTTGCTTCTTCTGGTACTGCACTAACGCATGGGCAGATACGTATGATTCATAGATTTACAGAAAATATTACTGTTCTTTATGATGGCGATACAGCAGGTATTAACGCTGCCCTGAGGGGAATAGATTTGTTATTGGAGGATGGGATGAACGTAAAAGTGGTGCTTCTTCCAGAAGGTGAGGACCCTGATTCATTCGCCAGAAAACAAAATGCTGAAAGTTTTCATAGATATATATCGGAAAACGAAACTGATTTCATTCGCTTTAAAACAGATTTGCTGATTGAAGAGGTTGGTGACGACCCAATTAAGAGATCGGGAATGATTTCTAATATAGTAAATAGTATTGCAATTATTCCCGATGCTATAACTCGTTCTGTGTATGTACAAGAATGCTCGCAATCGTTAAAAATGCCTGAAAAGGTTCTTATTTCGGAGATTAATAAAATAAGAGCAAGAGAGTGGGATAAGAAAAAAGAACAAAAGCATAGAGAAGAGAATAGATTATCTGTTGGTAACAGTATCTTGCCAAAAGCAAATAATGACTTAAAATCTGATACTGCGATAAGTACTAAGACGGTTATTACTCCGTTTGATAGATTTGAACGTGAAATTATCAGATATATTGTTAGGTATGGTAATTTTCCCATTTATCAGAAGTTTGAAACTCAAAAACGAAAAGCAGGAAAAACTGTTATAGAGGAGCAGGTATTAATAGAGGAGGGTCCTGGCGTTACTGAGTTTGTTCAATTTGATCTTGATCGTGATAACATTACCTTTTCGAATGATATTTATAGGTTAATGTTTGAGAAAGCAGTTGAGCACATTGGTGATAAGGATTTCAACTCTGGTAATTTTTTTCTTAACTACCCGAGTAACAAGGTGAGTAAGCTTGCTTCTGATTTGCTCAGCGACAGATATCAATTGAGTAATATACATTCTAAAATTTTAGGAGAAAAAGTAGGAGATAAAAGTTCGCGTTTGCTTGAACAAAACCACTTGAGTAACTTCGTGCCACGTGCAACAACAGAGCTAAAGAATGCTTATGTAATGCAAAAGATAGATGAGGTAAAAGAAGAAATTAAAATCAGCGATCATGACAGGTATCCCGAATTAATTACACAATTGAAACAACTTCAAGATATAAAAAGAGTACTTGCAAAGGAACTTGGTGAAAGAATAGTACTAAAATATTAAATTATGTATTTAGAAACACAAAATGTAGTTAAGCAGTATGCAAACCATTTGGCGTTAAACAGAGTGAGCATAGAAGTGCCACGTGGTACGGTTTTTGGACTACTTGGCCCTAATGGTGCAGGTAAGACCACACTTATCAGAATAATTACCAGAATAACTGCACCAGATAGTGGTAATGTTATTATTGATGGGAGGCCTTATAAAAAAGAAGATATATATAACATTGGGTATTTGCCAGAGGAAAGAGGGTTGTACCGTAAAATGAAGGTAGGCGAGCAAGCAATGTACATGGCACAACTGCGCGGTATGTCAAAAAAGGAAGCTCATCATCAATTAATGGTGTGGTTTAAAAGATTTAATATAATGGATTGGTATAACCGTAAAGTAGAGGAACTGTCGAAAGGGATGCAACAAAAGGTTCAGTTTATCTCTACGGTAATTCATAACCCTGATCTACTTATATTTGATGAGCCTTTTAGTGGTTTTGATCCTGTGAATACTGAAATTGTAAAAAATGAGATGCTGCGTTTGAAGGATGAAGGAAAAACAATAATTCTTTCTACTCACAATATGGGCTCTGTTGAAGAACTATGTGATAATATTGCCTTGATACATAAGTCTGAGGTTGTATTGAAAGGTAACGTTTATAATATCAGAAAAGATAATAGACCTAATATATTTCGATTCAGGATAATTGGGAGTGATTTTGATTTTTATCATCCTTCTTTTGAATTGCTTTCAAAAGAGTTGTATCATGAATATATCGACCTAAGAATTAAGAAGCTTGAGGGAATTAGTAATAATGAACTGGCGCAATTAATTTTTGATAAATATGATGTGGTGAGTTACGATGAAGAGCTTCCTACAATGAATGATGTCTTTATTAAAACTGTAACAAATTAAGTAACATGAATAGTTTAAATTTAGTTATACAGAGAGAGTATCTTACAAGGGTAAGAAAGAAATCATTTATAATACTCACAATTCTGATGCCATTTTTAATGGTTGCATTGTCTGTATTTCCTTTGTGGCTATCGACGCTAAACGACGGGAGTGTAAAAAATGTAGCTATTATTGATAATACAGGTATTTATGCACCTCTATTGAAATCTACAGACCTATATCAATTTCAAATTATAGGTGATGCCGATAAACATGAATCGGAGTTGAGAGTGGGAAAAGATCTATTTGCTATTCTTCAAATTACAGATGATTTAAGTAAAAATTCAAATGCAGTTGCCATAACTTCAGAAAAACAGACTCCGCTTGATCTGCAGAATTTGATTCAAAGAACATTAAATGATAAGATTACTGAACAAAGACTTGATGAGCTAACGGTTTCCGGGACGATGGACAATGAAGCCATCATCAAAGTAAGAAATATCATCGAAGATGGCAGTAAAGTATCACTTAGAACATTAAGAATGAGTGACGATGGTAGCGTTAAGGAATCTTCTACCGAAATTGCTTCAATAATTGGAATGATGTTTACCGTTCTTATATATATGTTTATTTTGATGTATGGTAATATGGTTATGCAGGCTGTTCTTGAAGAGAAGAAAAGTCGTGTTGTAGAAGTTATGGTCTCCTCAGTAAAGCCGGTAAACCTCCTGGTAGGTAAAATAATTGGAATTGGTTTAGTTGGTCTTACACAACTGGCAGTATGGATAGTAATGACCACGGTTTTGATGACTGGAGTTTCTTTATTTATTTCTTCTCCCGATCAGGCTGTAGCAATGTCTCCGGGAATGGGTGATTTTAACATCGAAGGAATAATGTCCATGGTTATGAGTATAAATTGGCTAGAAGTGATTTTATACTTTGTTCTCTTTTTTATTGGAGGGTATGTATTATATGCCTCAATTTTTGCAATGTTTGCTTCAGCAGTCGACAGCGAGGAAGATACTACCCAATTTATGACTCCAGTAACTCTTGTTATCTTTTTTGCCTTCTTTGCAGGTTTTTATAGTGTTAGTAACCCCGATGGGCCGCTTGCATTCTGGACATCTCTAATTCCATTTACGTCTCCAATTGTTATGATGGTTAGAATTCCATTTGGAATTCCATTTTGGGAAATACTCCTGTCACTTGTTCTGTTGTATGGTACATTTATTGTGATTTCAATTTTTGCAGCTAAAATATACAGAGTAGGGATTTTAATGTATGGTAAAAAACCAAGTTTCAAAGAGATGATGAAATGGGTAAAATATAAATAAATTAAAACTATTTGATATATTATTGCAAAAAAGAAAACAAAAAGATGTAAATTTGCGGAAATAAAAGCATTTGTCCAATATGATGATGCGTTTATACATAAATCTTAAACACTTGCCCTGATTCTATGAGAATGACGCAAGTGTTTTTTTATACAATTACATTAGTTATGAAATTTGATAAAATGCAAGCTGCAGGCAATGATTATATATATGTGAATCTATTTGAAGAAAAGGTAGATAATTTTGCAGCATTATCGCGCCAGCTTAGTAATCGTAACTTTGGTATAGGTAGCGATGGACTTGTTCTGATAGGACCTTCAGATAAAGGCGATTTCTTTATGCACATGTTTAATGCAGATGGCAGTGAAGGAATGATGTGCGGTAACGCAGCCAGGTGTGTTGGTAAATATGTTTACGAAAGAGGGCTTTCCAATAAGACCGAAATAGAATTAGAAACCAGATCTGGCATAAAGCATTTATCTTTAAAAGTAAATAAGCATAGCAACAAGATAGAGCAGATTAAAGTAAATATGGGCAGAGCAATTCTCAATTCTGAAACAAAAGGGATTAGTGAGTTTTTTCAATTATCATTAAACAGAATGATTGATTACCCGGTACAACTTGAAGAGCATAAATATCGCATTACATTTGTTTCTATGGGAAATCCTCATGCTGTGATATTTATGAATGATATTAGCAACTTGGATATTAAAAAGATTGGTTCCAAAATAGAACATCTAGAACATTTTCCTGAAAGAACCAATGTGGAGTTTGTAGAGGTAGTTAATTCCAAACAATTGAATGTAAGAGTGTGGGAGCGTGGGAGTGGCGAAACATTGGCTTGTGGAAGTGGTGCTTGTGCCGCAGTTGTTGCTGGGGCTGTAACAGGAAGATGCAAATCTAAAGCCTCTGTGAAGCTGAAAGGTGGTACCCTTGAAGTTGAATGGGATAAAAATGCCGACAGAGTTTATTTAACCGGTGATGCACATTTTGTTTTTAAGGGAGAGTTATAAAAATAGTAGCATTAGATATATGTTTAAAATTAATGAAAACTATCTTCATCTGAGTCGTAGTTATCTTTTCAGTACCATATCAAAGAAAGTAGACGAGTTTGCTCTATCCAACCCCAATGCTGATATCATTAGATTAGGGATAGGTGACGTAACACAGCCGCTTTCGCCATCTGTTATCGATTCAATGCATAAATCGGTGGATGAGATGAGTAGAAAAGAAACTTTTAGAGGTTACGGTCCTGAACAGGGGTATAAATTCCTCCGTGAAAAAATAGCCACGACTGATTTTCAAAAAAGAGGTGTTAAAATAGATGCCGATGAGATTTTTATTAGTGATGGATCTAAAAGTGATACCGGAAATATATGTGATATATTAGGTGATAGTAACACCATTGCAATAACAAATCCGGTTTATCCTGTATATCTCGATACAACAATTATGCGATTGGGTAATTCCAATAATTTAATGCTACTGGAGTGTAATGAAGAGAATGGCTTTCTTCCGGATATACCTGTAAAATCAATAGATGTAGTTTATCTCTGCTATCCTAATAATCCAACAGGTACAGTTATGAACAGAATTAAACTGAAGCAATGGGTAGATTGGGCATTATACAACAATAGCCTTATTCTATTTGATGCTGCTTACGAAGCATATATAAAGGATGATGAAATACCAAAAAGTATATTTGAAATAGAAAATGCAGAAAATTGTGCCATAGAGTTTCGTTCTTTTTCTAAAAATGCAGGGTTTACAGGATTAAGATGTAGTTACACGGTTGTTCCAAAAGCATTAAAAACAATGTCTTCGAACGGAGAGAAACAAAGTCTAAATATGTTGTGGGGAAGGAGACAGGCTACAAAATTTAATGGCGCTCCATACATTGTTCAACGTGCGGCAGAAGCTGTATATTCCATTGAAGGGCAGAAGGAGGTTGGAGATTTTATTTCGTACTATATGAATAATGCTGATGTTATTAGAAATGGATTAATCAAAAAAGGATGGACTGTATATGGGGGTGAGAATGCACCTTATATATGGCTTAAATGTCCAGATGAGAATGATTCATGGTCGTTTTTTGATCAATTACTTGAAAAATGTCATATTGTTGGTACACCCGGAGTAGGTTTTGGGTCTAACGGGGAGGGTTTTTTCAGGCTTACTGCATTTAATAGTTACGAAAAGACAGTAGAGGCTGTGGAAAGGATTAATACCCATTTATAGTTACTTTTTTACAAACAAAACGTGTGTTAGTAATAAGTTTAGGGTATAGAATTGCATGTTGCTAATATTTATCTTTGCTACTTAAAATTAAACTGTCAAATAGCGAACTTCGAGACCGGTAAAACAATTTGCCGGCCTTTGTGTTTTAATAAGTTTGCTGAATTAAAAAAGTAGTAAAATTGAGAGCTCTTGTTCTAATTATAATATTACTTGTTCTGGCTTCTGTATCTCTGTTTGTTGGTGTTGCAGATATAACGTTTGCAGATATCTTAAATTGGAATATTGAAAAAATAGAGTTAATTTCAATAAGCCGAATTCCGCGTACTGCAGCTTTAATATTAGCTGGTGTTGGAATGAGTGTGTCTGGTGTTATAATGCAGCAGATGACGCAAAACAAATTTGTTTCCCCCACCACTGCAGGTACACTTGAGGCGGCTAAAATGGGACTTCTTATATTTATTATCTTCTCACCCATGGGCGGAACCACGGTTAAGATGATATCAGCTTTTGCTTTTACCTTTCTTGCCAGTATATTATTTCTAACTATTGTAAGGAAAATAAAACATAGAAATGTAATTTTCGTACCACTTGTGGGACTTATGTTTGGTGGAATAATAGGTTCTGTTTCTACCTTCTTTGCTGTTCAGCTAAATATCGTTCAAGATACAAACGCATGGATGATGGGTGATTTTTCAAGTATCCTTCAGGGGCGTTATGAGCTGATATATCTTACATTGCCAGCAATATTTATTACATACTTATATGCTAACAAGTTCACAGTAATAGGTATGGGAGAGGACTTCTCCAAAAACCTGGGTCTCAATTATAATGCTATTATTAATATTGGTCTCTTCTGCGTTTCATTAACAGTTAGTGCAGTTGTAATAACTGCTGGAGCTATACCGTTTCTTGGACTTATTGTCCCCAACGTTGTAAGCATGATTTTTGGTGATAATCTTAAAAAGACATTACCTCTTGTAGCACTATCAGGAGCTATATTTCTATTGATTTGCGATATAGTTGGGCGAGTAGTTATTTATCCGTACGAAATACCTATAGGTGTGACAGTAAGTATTATAGGTGCAATTATTTTTCTATTATTATTACTATGGAAAAATCGATAAGTATAAGAAGGAATATATTAATATCAGTTGTACTCTTACTGAGTATGGCTGCGATCTTTCTGTTTTATAGACTAGGTAATAATTGGGAATTTGCACTACAATTACGTTCCAAAAAAGTAATTGCAATATTAATAGTTGCAGCAAGTGTTGCATATTCATCGGTTGCATTTCAAACATTAACAAACAACAGAATATTAACTCCCTCAATAATGGGGTTTGAATCTCTTTACCTTCTTATACAGACTCTTATTGTATATATGTATGGAGATGAAACCTATAAAGTATTAAGTAGTATAGATAATTTCCTTGTCTCTGTAATAGGGATGATTGGATTTGGATTACTCCTTTACTTTATGATATACAAGAAGGGAAAAGATAATATATATCTGCTTCTTTTAGTTGGAATCATACTAGGAACCCTATTTTCAAGTCTAAGTTCTTTTATGCAGCTTTTGATAGATCCAAACGATTTCTTTATAGTACAAGGCAAGATGTTTGCGACATTCAATAAGATAAATACTGATTTGCTATGGCCCTCATCAGTAATACTTGTTGTAATTCTCTTTTTTGGTTTCAGGATGACAAAATACCTGGATGTAATGGCACTGGGAAGAGAGCAGGCAATAAATCTAGGATTGAGCTACAACGGCTTGGTGAAGCTATTTTT
Source organism: Fermentimonas sp. (assembly GCA_015478775.1). Classification (GTDB taxonomy): domain Bacteria; phylum Bacteroidota; class Bacteroidia; order Bacteroidales; family Dysgonomonadaceae; genus Proteiniphilum. The sequence continues at coordinate 46,077 of JADMKP010000009.1, forward strand.
AGTTATAATTGCAATACTTGTGTCTATATCAACAGCTTTAGTGGGGCCAATTACCTTTCTAGGGCTATTGGTAACAAATCTCACCTATGAGTTGTTTAAAACTCATAAGCATACCATAATTATAGCTGCATGTTGCATTGTTTCTGCAATAGCTTTACTTGCAGGACAATTCATTATGGAACGAATCCTAAATCTCTCTACACCACTTAGTGCAATTATTAATATGGTAGGAGGTTTATATTTTATCTATTTACTACTTAAGGTTAAGAAGCTATGATTGAAGTTAAAGATATTACAAAACAATACGGAAACAATGTGGTGCTCGATAATGTTGGCATGCAGTTTCACAAAGGAAAAATCACTTCTCTTATTGGCAGTAATGGCGCCGGAAAGAGTACTCTCTTATCAATTATCAGCAGGTTATTGTCACAAGATGGTGGTATTGTAATGGTTGATGAAAAAAATGTGACGGAGTATAAAAATAAAATGTTGGCTCAAAGAATCTCAATTCTTAAACAGTCTAATCATATAAGATTAAAACTTACTGTAAAGGAGTTGGTTTCATTTGGACGTTTCCCCTATTCTCAAGACAAGCTTACAGATAGCGATTATAAAATGGTTGACAGAGCTATTCAGTTTATGGATTTAAAGGATATAGAAAATTCATATATTGATGAATTAAGCGGAGGTCAAAAACAAAGAGCATATATGGCCATGGTTGTGGCTCAAGATACCGAGTATGTTTTGCTAGATGAGCCCTTAAATAACCTGGATATGAAGCATTCGGTTCAGACAATGAAAACGTTGCGCCGACTAGCCGATGAGTGGGGAAAGACAATAATAATTGTTTTACATGATATCAATTTCGCTTCTCATTATTCAGATTATATTGTAGCACTTAAAGGTGGCAAAATAGTATATCATGATGAGACTGCGAATATCATAAATGAAAAAGTGCTTAAAGATGTATTCGGACTCAGAATCACAATTTGTGAGATTGATAAAAAAAGAATCTGCAATTATTTTAATTAAAGTTCTTGATTGTCATTCAACTGGTATTTTAGATTTGAGTAACTAGAGTAAATACAGAGTAGTTCTGGTTTTACTTGTTTTAATAAAAAGAGCCAAGTCAAATTCAATATGATTTTTAACAACTAAATTCAATTATTCAAATGAATAAACTATTAATAATTTTATCAGTAATCATATCACTGCTATTAGCAGGATGCAATATGAATCAGCAAAAAGGAGGTTCATCTAATGGTGAAACAGTAACTTTAACACATAGCTTAGGAACTATAAATGTGTTGAAAAATCCACAAAGGGTTGTTGTGCTCGACTATTCCACATTAGAAAATCTTGATTATCTTGGCATAAAGCCAGTTGCAATTCCTAAATCAAACCTGCCATCACATCTACGTAAATATGGAGATGACCCGTCAATTGTGGATGTTGGCAGCATAACCGAGGTTAATCTTGAAAAGATAAATGAAGCTAGCCCCGACCTGATTATAATGGGAGGAAGGATTGTGGACTTCTACGATCAGTTGTCGGCAATAGCGCCGGTTTTATATCCGCAAATCACAGACGCCGATGACTACATGGCAGCATTTGAGAAGAACCTTAACGATCTTGCACTTCTTTATGATAAACAAGATGAAGTGGAAAGTGCACTTGAAAGCGTTAATAAAAGAATTGATGAAGTAAGAGAAATTACATCAGCTTCAGAGGCAAAAGCACTTATTCTGTTACACAACCGAGGTAGATTTAGTGCCTATGGAAGCGGTTCGCGTTTTGGTATGGTATTCGATGTACTGGGGGTACATGAAGCGGTTGAGGGACTAGAAGCTCATCGCCACGGAAACCCTGTATCTAGTGAATTCGTGCAAAAAGCTAATCCCGATATACTTTTCATTGTTGATAGGAGTATGGTTGTGGAAAAGGCGGTTCTAGACAAAGCAGAGGTAGAAAATAAGCTTGTTCAGCAGACAAATGCAGCAAAAAATAGTAATATTTTCTACTTAAGTCCCGAAATGTGGTACCTTGTTGGTGGGGGCATTACTTCAATAAATATTATGATAGACGAGGTTGCACAGGCGTTTAAATAATTGTATTTTTGGTTGCAAAATAGCAAATCATATAATTATGCGACTTAAAACAGTCATTTCATTTCTTTTAATTTCCACAATAATTTTTGCTCAACAAAAGCCTTCACAAAATTGGATAGACCAGAAGTACTCTATGTTTATCCACTTTGGTTTATATTCAGTTTATGGAGGTGTATATGAAGGTGAGCCCGTAAAACGCGGATACAGTGAGCAAATACAATCTTTTGCAGGAATATTTAGTGATTGGTATGGTAACATTGCCAATAATTTTAACCCATCGAACTGGAATCCAGATGAGATTGTTGCATTGGCTAAAAATGCCGGTATGAAATCCATCATTTTTACCTCTAAGCATCACGATGGATTTTGCATGTATCATTCTAAATATACCAATTTTAATATTGTCGATGCAACACCCTTTGGCAAAGATCTGATGAAGGAACTTGCGGAGGCTTGCAAAAGAGGAGGTATAGACTTTGGAGTATATTATTCACTTATCGACTGGCATTATCCTCATGGGTATCCAATTTCAAGTCATAATGCTGATCCTTTAACAGATGAACATTACCAATTTAATCTGAAGCAGATTGAGGAGATTATGACGAATTATGGAGAAATTTCAGAAATATGGTTTGATATGGGTTCTCTTACACCTACACAAAGCAAAGGCTTATATGATCTTGTGAATAGGTTGCAGCCAAACTGTATGATTAGTGGCAGATTAGGAAACGATTATGTGGATTTTGCTGTAATGGCAGATAATGAGTATCCAGAATATAAAATGGGCATGCCCTGGCAAACAGCAGCTTCAATGTTTGATGAGACATGGGGTTACAGATCATGGCAGGAGCGAGGAGATATTAATTCCAAGGTTGAAGAGAAAATCTCTAGCCTTATAAAAGTTATAAGTAGGGGAGGTAATTTTTTACTCAATATTGGTCCCCGCGGCGATGGATCAGTAGTAGAATATGAGGAAAAAGTGCTGAAAGAGATAGGTAAATGGGTTCAGCAAAATAGTGAAGCAATATATGGTACAAAGGCAAACCCTTTCTACTCTTCTGCAAAATGGGGAGATATAACCTCTACAAGTAATGCTATGTATGCTTTTATTACTAATAAACCTGAATCAAACAAGATAAAGATTGAAGGATTTACAGGAAATATAAACAGTGTAAGCCTGTTGTCTAGAGGTGAAAATATACCCTTTACCCAAAACAGAGAAGCTTTGGAAATTAATATTTCAGATATTTCTTCAGAAGTTCTAGTTCCGGTAGTGAAGATAAGTTTTGATAATGGATATAGCATTCAACCAGAAACCATTGTTACTAATAAGGTGTTAAATTCAAGTAACGCAATGCCACTTTACGGACATTCAAGTCTCAACTATTATGCTGGTTATAAAAGCTTGATTGGTTATAATTGGGCTATAAATACTGCAAAACGGTCAATTGTTCCTAAAATCTCCTTCACAGAAAGTGAAATTGGTCGTAATGTTAAACTTCAAATAGATGATATTGCCCATTCAGTTTTACTGGAGCCAACTAAAAAAGAGACTGTTAGAATAGCAAAAGACTCAGCCAAATGGGGTAATACGTACCGTAAGACAGGTAGAGGAGTATTTGGATTTGTAGAGGAGGAAGGGGTCACTATTGTCAATTTAGAAGCAACAGACTCAAAATGGAATCATGTAAATGACTTTCAATTTGGTAAGGTATACAATGAACCTATAATAGAAAGACAAAGCATTATTTTTCTTCAGGAAATAGAGTCAACACAAAATCAAACGGCAGCTGTGAAGATAAGGGGTGGTAATGCAATATATATATTACTTAATGGAAAATATATAACTGCTCACTTCTCACCCGAGCGAATAAAAGATCAGGAAGAAATAGTTTTACTTCCACTTAGAAAAGGAGTTAATCAACTAATTATTAAGTACTATAATGGTTTCGATACAGAGATTAAATATAGTATCACACCACTTGAAGAATGGCAGAAATACAGTATTAAGCTACCTCCTTTTGCAATTAAGAAAAATAATATTCATAATATCACACTTCGTTCTGACGATGCTATTTCAAATGTTTCACCACTAAGAATGAACAATATATTTATTAGTTTTTAGCTTTTTTCATATTGCATAGAACAGATTAAACACTATGTGCGTTATACATCTGAGAAACTCAATGTTTAACTAAATTAAAAATTTATGAGAAAAGTGAAGAATTTAATTAAGGTTGTATGCATAACCTTGTTGTGCTTTAGTATAGCTAAGGTTTCAGCTCAAACTATTGAGCCATCAGCAAACTACCGATTTGGAGGAGGGCTGTTAATTGATGTTGGTGATGGATCTACACTGGTTGGACCACATGTGAAGTATTTCTTTACACCCAACCATGCAGGAGAAGGTGCAGTACTTTTTGGCAGTGGTGCAACATATTTGCAGGCACTTTATAATTATAATATGAATTTTGCCGAAGTTGCCGGATTAGGTTGGTATGTTGGAGCAGGCCCAGCTATTGCATTCGGCAACAGTTCCACTGCATTTAACTTAATTGGCGCATTAGGATTGGAGTACAAAGTGCCTAGCGCTCCCTTTGCATTCAGTTTCGATTGGCGTCCTCGCTTCTTTATAGTCGACAGCTATACTGAATTTGTAGCACCACGTTTCGGAATCGGATTACGTTATACTTTCAACTAGAGTAATCGCAAAATAAGTATAGGTGTTATTTAGATTAAAGGGGGTAATCTGCTTTTAAACAGATTCCTCCTTTATTTTATTCTTAACAACTCATTGATTATCTTTGCAACGTAAAATAAATCATAGCTAATAAATCCTTATTAATTGCAATGATATACTTTAGTATAAGTCTTAACTCCTAGAGTCTGTAGGCTCAACTTTTTAATTGTTCATTGCAGTCTTGATAATAACTACTAAGCATATATAATTATGAAACCACTTTTTGTACAATATCCAAAATGCGGAACCTGCAGGAAAGCTGCCAAATGGCTAGAAGCAAATGAAATTGATGTAACTTCAAGGCACATAGTTGAAGATAATCCTCAGAAAGAGGAGCTTGCCAACTGGATCGAAAAGAGCGGATTACCTATCAACAGGTTTTTCAATACCTCAGGTATGATTTATAGAGAACAGAATCTTAAAGAGAAAGTCAAAACTGCTTCCAAAGATGAGCTGCTCGATATATTATCATCAAATGGCATGGTGGTAAAACGACCTATTGTTGTGGGACATGATTTTGTCTTAGTAGGCTTCAACGAGAAAGAGTGGAAAGAAAAATTGAGTTAAACTTACTCAATCACATTATGTCTGATAACCGATCAAATAAATTTTAAAGCAAAGTAATCGCATTATATGAAAATAGCCAATCTTGAATTCCCTGAAAGGCCAGTTTTTTTGGCCCCGATGGAAGATGTTACCGATGTAGGATTTAGACTGCTATGCAGGCAGTTTGGGGCTGATATGGTATATACTGAGTTTATTTCTAGCGATGCTTTAATAAGGGAAATAAAAAAAACTAAAAGGAAGATACATTTTAGTGAAGAAGAGCGACCACTGGGCATACAAATATATGGTAGTGATCCGGAAACAATGGTAGAGGCAGCGAAAATTTGTGAAGATGCTAATCCCGATATTATAGATATAAACTTTGGTTGCCCTGTCAGAAAAATTGCAGGAAAAGGGGCAGGGTCTGGTTGTATGAAAACACCAGATCTTATGCTTGATATTACTGAGAAGGTAGTTAAAGCTGTAAATAAGCCTGTTACAGTAAAAACACGTCTTGGTTGGGATGATGATTCAAAAATTATTGTTTCACTTGCAGAAAAACTGCAAGATTGCGGAATAGCAGCACTTACTATTCATGGTCGCACCCGTTCTCAGATGTATAAAGGAGATGCCGACTGGTCGCTAATCCACGACGTTAAGAACAATCCTCGCATGCATATACCAATAATTGGAAATGGAGATGTTACCAGTCCTGAGATTACTAAGCAGAGATTTGATGAAACTGGTGTTGATGCAATTATGATTGGTCGCGGTAGTATTGGTGCACCATGGATATTCGAAGAGATAAAGCATTACCTAAATACAGGCGAGAATATGCATATAAGTCCCTTTATGTGGTATCTAGATATATTGAAGCAGCAAGTACAGGGAAGTGTTGATAGATTAGATGAGATGAGAGGTATATTACATATGAGACGTCATCTTGCAGCTACACCCTTGTTTAAAGGGATACCCGATTTTAAACCCACAAGAATAGCTATGCTTCGGGCTAACACCTTAAATGAGCTCTTTGGTATATTGAATGAAATCCCCGTCAAATTTGAAGATTATATCACAAACAATCAAATTTTAACTGAACTTCCGGTCTAAAGTCAAATTTAAAGAACTATGAAAAAAATTATACTCATCTTAGGAATATTATTTGTTGCTGTAGCAACATCTAACGCACAAGAAAAAGGAATAATTGCGGAAGTTCTGCGTAAAAGTGTAGAACAGAAAGTTGAATCTATGCAGAAGTCAATTGGGTTTGATAACGAAATTGCATTGGAATTAAAAGAACTGGAGCTAAAATATCTGTTGGATGTACAAAAAGCAGAAACTTGTTTTCTGTGTAATACTAGCAAAAGGATAAAAAAATTGCAGTCTGCTCGTGAGAACAAACTGCAGGAATTATTACCAAGAGATCAATATATTAAATATCACTCTATAGAGAATAATCTTTTAAATGAAGATAACCAATTGTGGCTTCGTTAATTTACTCCTTAACTAACGGAGGCAATAATTTAGGATTATCGATTATAACACCTTCTCTGTATATTGATTCCATTGTTGAGTATAGCTCAGCATCTTCAAATTGAATATCTAATGCACTTCTTGTTTGAGAAACTGTGTAAGGCTTGCCTGTAATTAATGATATTGCTTTAGCAAACAGGTAGTCATCTGTATCTCCAATAGGTTTCCATTTAGATATATTGCGCTCATTTTCATTTGTTTCTGCAACAGGATGGTTGGGAATTAATCCGTTAGTTGCAATAAAGTCTTTATTATTTTTATCAGTATACCTACCTACAATAGGTTGCATTCCCCAGTTCTTAAGTCTATTTTTTTCAATATCCGACAAGCTATTTTCTCTGTAAACTGCTTGCACCCTTCCGTTGTAACTATTATAAGCATGTATAGTCCAAGAAGCTGTATACTTACCACTTGTTTTATCACCAATTTGATCAACAGACATATAAGGCTTCAAGCAAAATGTAAGAAGTTCCGAAGCAGATGCAGAACTACCTGTGGTTATAATATAGACCTTTAAATCTCCATTGTTAACGTTTGCTGTTATTGGGTTAGAGTATTTAGTTGTATTATAATCTCCCAAATAATCTTTTCTATCCCACTTATTCTCATCATAAGCTTCATTTACATAATTGTTGTAGCTCATAATTGTAAATACGCTCTTTTTCTGAACTTCTGTTACAGGAGCTATAAGAGATGCTAAATATGTAGCTGCTGAAATTCCTCCACCTGGGTTGTATCTAAGATCTAATACTAAATCTGTAATACCTGAGCTTTTGAATTCAGAAAAAGTGCGGAATAGACTTTCGTTATAGTTCTCATAAAAGTTAGTGTAAAATAGGTAGCCTACTTTACGACCGTTAAAGCCTTCACCCTCATATACTTTAGAATATAATACAGGGTCTGTGTTAATTTTGGTAGGAGTCATCTCCACATCGCGGGGGTTTTCCCAATTTTGATCTAATACTGTAAATATAGTCTTACTATTTGCACCATACATGATACTATAGTTGTTGACTGTAAGTAAATTGCCATTGGCATGAGTAATTACATCTCCCCTTTTAATTCCAGCCTTATCTGCAGGGGTGTTTGGGTATACATATCTTACAAAACCAACGATTCTATCACTGTTGCTTTCGTAATAAAGAGCTTGAGGTTGAAATCCAAAAGCATCCGTCGATTCACCCTCAAAGCCAGCCATTAATGATTCTACATCATCGGTTATCCAAGACCAACCATGCTCAGTGTCGGTGCTATTTAATATTTTATAGAAGTACTCCTCAGGATCAGTGTCACTAGTAGTAGGCTTTTTGCTGATTACTTCATTTGACCATAGATAAAACAACGACATACCGTCATAAACAAATTGTGTAACTAAGTTTAAGTCTTGGTCAGGCATCTCTCCAATAGTAGCTTTGCCCGATTGAGATGAATCTTTTACATAAATCTCTGTTCCATCATCCAATTTTGCAGAAGCTGTAGGTGGTGTAGTGTTATTATCAATCACCGCATTTACAGTCTCTGTTTGTCCATTGCTATATGTTAAAGTAAAAGTTTTGTAAGTAGCGTGATATGTTGCAGAAATTAAGTTCCCTTTATCTTTTAAAATGGGCTCGTCTTTCTGACAGGATGTGGGCAGAGTAAGTAAAAGTGAAATTGTAAAGAGAGTGAATAATATTTTTTTCATATGATTGAGTATTCGTTTGAACAGTTTAAGTGAAATAAAAAAGGTCTCAGTTCTAAATACTAAGACTGTGAAAGTATTAAATAATTTAATTGATTGATATTAATTATCAGAAATTTAACACTCCTTTACCTTGTCTAATGATTATCGGATCCACTGAAGTGCAGTCTACTACGGTGGAAGGCTCTATGCCACCTATTCCGCCATCAACAACTACATCGGCAAAATCACTCCATTTTTCATATATTAGTTCGGGGTTTGTGGTGTATTCTAGCTCATCATCTTGATCTTTAATACTGGTACTTAAAACAGGGTTACCAAGCTGAGCTACAATTTCACGAATGATGTTATTGTCGGGTACACGAATGCCTACAGTTTTTTTCTTCTTATAAATTTTAGGAAGCGATGATGTTGTTGCCAGTATAAATGTGAAAGGACCGGGCAGATTTCTTTTCATTAATTTAAACGTGGGATTACTTACCTTGGCATACTCACTTATAATACTTAGGTCGTTACAGATGATAGAAAGATTGCTCTTTTGAGGATCTATACCCTTTAAATCACAAATCTTTTCTACGGCACGCACATTAAGTGCGTCACAACCAATTGCATAAAGGGTGTCGGTAGGATAAATTACCGTACCTCCATCACGAAGTATAGTTACTATCTTCTCTATCTCACGTGGATTTGGATTCTCATCATACAATCTCAACAACATATCCTACAAATATATAAAAAAATAACTTCCATCATGAGATAGAAGCTATTTTTATAAAACCATTCGATAAAATCTATCTTTCTAATAAACTAATCAGTGAGTTTACTTTCATCATCTTCTTTTGTATATTGCTTCATGGCCTTCAGGCTCATTCCCATACTCGAGAATCCTCCATCATTGTAAAGATTTTGCATAGTAACCTTACGAGTAAGATCTGAAAACATTACAACACAATAGTCGGCTGCATCGTCCGCATCGGCATTACCAATTGGCGCCATACGCTCTGAGAAGTCCAAAAGTTCCATCATTCCCTTAACGCCACTGCCCGCAGTTGTCATTGTGGGCGACTGAGATATAGTATTTACACGCACACCTTTGTCGCGTCCGTAAATATAACCAAAACTACGTGTGATCGACTCTAATAATGCTTTGGCATCAGACATGTCGTTGTATCCATAAAACACTCGTTGTGCAGCCACGTAAGTAAGAGCTAGTACAGAGCCACTTGTTTCAATTGCATCTAGTTTGCGAGCAACTTGCAACATTTTGTGAAATGAAATAGCTGATATATCTAAAGTTTTGTGAAGCATATCATAGTCAAGATCATCATAAGTTCTTTTCTTTCTAACGTTAGGCGACATGCCAATTGAGTGAAGAACAAAATCTATTTTACCTCCAAGAATTTCCATAGATTTTGTGAAAACCATTTCTAGATCTTCAACATTTGTTGCATCAGCAGGAAGAATTTCAGCATTTAGCTTTTTGCCCAACACCTCGGTGTCTCCCATACGAACTGCAACAGGAGTGTTTGAAAGTGTAATAATAGCACCTTCTTCTACTGCTCTTTCAGCTACCTTCCATGCGATAGACTTATCGTTTAATGCTCCGAATATAATTCCTCTTTTACCTTTTAATAAATTGTAACTCATAATTTTCAATATTATCTGTGATTATATTTACCTATATAAAACAGGGTAAATGTATAAAACTGCGCAAATGTACAAAAAATGTGCAATAACTAAACGTTTAACATTAAATTAAGTTCTCAATAACAATTTATTTTTCATTCTCAACTGTAATTCCTTTCCAAACAAAGGCTGCTATTGCCGCACCTAGAAATGGAGCAACAATAAATAACCAAAGTTGAGAAAGAGCAGCACCCCCTTCAAAAATTGCAGGTCCAATGCTACGTGCAGGATTCACAGATGTTCCAGTAATAGGTATACAAACAATGTGGACTAAAACTAGAGCTAAACCAATTGCCAGCCCCGCAAATTTATTGAGTCCGTTTTTAGCTGTTACCCCGAGTACCACTAATACAAATATAAATGTGAAAACTGTCTCTGCTACAAAAGCCACCGACATTTGTCCTTCTGCAAAACCATTTGCACCTGTTAAAGTGGTTGTTGATCCTGAGTCTTTTGCAAGAAACCAAAGTATCGAAGATCCTATAATAGCTCCAATAACCTGAAAGACCATATACATTCCAGCATCTTTCCCACTCATTCTGCCCGAAAGGAAAGCTCCTAATGTAATTGCAGGATTTATATGACATCCCGATACACTACCTATTGCATATGCCATTGCAACTACCGACAATCCAAATGCAAACGCTACACCTAGTGTTCCAACAGACAAGAAAGGCTGTTCGGCACCTGCAAATACAGCTGCACCACATCCCATTAATACCAGTACCATTGTTCCGATTAATTCAGCTAAATATTTCTTCATGATTTTACTATTTATAAATGAAACATGTAATTGCTTAGTTTTTTACATTTTGTAATTTTACTACTTCAATAGATGAGTAATATGCAAAGAAAATATAATATTTTATAATCTCAATGTTTTATTTGGAAAATTAGTTGATAGCCACAATTTAAACTTCAAATAATGAAACCTGATAATTGCTTTCTGATTAAATGATTTAGAGATTTTTAAATGAAACATTTTGAACTTTTGCTCCTATAATTGTTTATAAAGTAGGTGTAATTTTAGTTATGACAGTCACATATATATATCATAGTTGTTATTTAATTGAGTTTGATGAGTTTTCGGTCCTATTCGACTTTTACGAAGATTCTCTTCGAGAAGATGGTACGTATTGGATAACAGATTATTTACTCAATAAAGAGGAGGACCTTTACGTATTCTGCTCTCATTCTCATTCCGATCATTTTAATCAGGATATTCTTTCTTGGAGGAAAAATAAAACAAATATTCGCTATATTTTTTCATTCGAGTTACTACAGAGTAATTGTGCCGATGTAGATGCTGCCGTATACCTCAAGAAAGAAGATTATTTTAAAGATCATAGAATAAAAGTAAAAGCATTTGGGTCCACAGATATAGGTTGTTCCTTTCTAATTGGATATAATGATCAACTATTTTTTCATGCCGGCGATTTAAATAACTGGCACTGGAGAGATGAGGTCAGCGCTGAAGAGGCTCTCACTTACGAGAATAATTTTTTATGTGAATTGGAGCTGATTTCTGAAAGGTCTGATAATTTATACCTTGCAATGTTTCCGATCGACCCTCGCCTAGGTAAAGACTTCATACGTGGAGCCGAACAGTTTATATCGCGTATCCAAACAGAGTATCTCGTACCTATGCATTTTGGTGAAAACTATGACAAGGTAAATCAATTTGAAGCAATAGCAGCCGAAAGTGGATGCACTTATTTGCCGATAACCAATAGAGGGCAATCTTTCAAACTTTGAAATTAATGCAATAGTACTTATTATATCAGCATATTAATAATTCAAAAATTATGTATATTATGCCATACCGAGAAATAGTCTAACTTTAGTGAACTATTTCGTTAAGTTAAATGAGCAGAAAACAAGCTTGCTTGTATTATGCCATAACGAGAAATAGTCTAACTTTAGTGAACTATAATATTATCAATAAATAAAAAATAAAAAAATGGAAATAAAAGCAAGATTCGATCATTATAATATCAACGTTTTCAGTCTTCAGAAAAGTATTAAATTTTATGAAGAATCACTAGGACTTAAGGAGGTGCGCAGGAAGGAAGCGTCAGATGGATCTTTTATACTGGTATTTATGGGAGATGGTATAACAGGTTTTACTCTAGAGCTTACTTGGTTAAGAGACTGGGATAGAACTTATAACATGGGTGATAACGAGCAGCATATGTGCTTAAGGGTTGAAGGCGATTATGACGAAATAAGGGCATATCATAAGGAGATGGGTTGTGTTTGTTACGAAAACCATGATATGGGACTCTATTTTATAAATGACCCCGATGGATATTGGATAGAAATATTACCTTTGCGTAAATAAAAGAAAGAAAGCAATTGTATGAATTATTTTAATTATAAGCGTCGCCCCACAATAAATGTACCTGTGGGTAATGTTTACATGGGTGGAAGCTATCCTGTTGTTATTCAAACAATGACAAATACAAATACATTGGATACCGAAGCTAGTGTTGCTCAGTGTGAGAGAATTATTGAATCGGGTGCAGATCTTATTCGGTTAACAACTCAAGGTGTTCGCGAAGCTAATAATCTTAGAGAGATACATCAGCAACTTCGAGATAAAGGCTATAACACTCCGCTGTCGGCTGATATTCATTTTAATCCACGCGCGGCTCATGTGGCTGCTACAATTGCCGAAAAAGTAAGGATAAACCCAGGTAACTATGTTGACAAGCAGAAAACATTTGCCGAGGTAGAATATAATGATGAGGAGTATGCTTTAGAGCTGCAAAAAATAAGAGAGAAGGTTGTCCCCTTCCTACAAATTTGCAAAGAGCATGGAACTGCTGTCAGAATTGGTGTGAATCACGGTTCTCTTTCAGATAGAATAATGACTCGCTACGGCGATACGCCAGCCGGAATGGTTGAGTCTTGCATGGAGTTTCTGCGCATTGCAATTGATGAGAACTTCAACGATATAGTTATTTCAATGAAGGCTTCCAATACATTGCTTATGACAAAGGCAGTTAGGCTACTTGTTTATACAATGGACAAAGAAAATATTCATTTTCCTCTTCACTTGGGTGTAACAGAAGCAGGCAACGGAGATGATGGAAGAATGAAGTCTGCGGTTGGTATTGGTGCACTTTTAATTGATGGAATGGGAGATACTATTCGCGTTTCTTTAAGTGAAGATCCAGAAGCCGAAGTGCCGGTTGCAAAAAAGCTGGTTGAGTATGTTGCTAAACTCGAAGGACATGAAGTTATTAACGCCGAACATTTTCCTGGCTTTTCTCCTTTTGCAATGGATAAGCGCGAAACAAAGCCTGTATGGAATATAGGTGGCGAACATTTGCCTGTAGTAATTTCTGATAGAAGCAGGATAAGTGATATGTCCATTAATCCTCATTTTATCCCCGATTACATATATGTGGGAGAAAGAGTTCCGGAGAACTTCAATAAAGGAATGAAATCTATTGTCGATTTTGAAAACTGGGAAGACAAAGTAGATAATTTTCCAATGTTTACTATCAACTCAATTGAAGAAATTAAAAACTGCAATGCAAGAGCCAAGTTCTTAAAACTATCATATCCCGATCTCAATGATAAGATAATTTCCTTTTTAAAAGAGTGTAGTGGTGTAGTGGTAATTCTTACCACAAATCATCTAAATAGAGTGGGTGAGCAAAGAGCGTTTTTTCATAAATTGCTAATCGAAGAGTGTGATATACCAGTAGTTTTGCATCAAAACTACAATGAAGATGAAGCTGAAGATATTCAAATTAAAGGTGGCGTAGATTTTGGCACTCTTCTATTGGATGGATTCGGTAACGGAATTATGATGAGCAACGAAGGTAAAATAGATATAAATGATATGGATGCATATTCATTTGGTCTATTGCAGGCTGCAAGAGCCAGAACTAGTAAAACAGAATTTATATCATGCCCCGGATGCGGCAGAACCCTTTTTGATCTACAAACTACTGTTGCCCTTATTCAAAAGCATTTTTCGCATTTAAAACATCTTAAGATTGGTGTAATGGGTTGTATTGTAAATGGAGTGGGTGAGATGGCTGATGCCGACTATGGCTATGTTGGTGCCGAGCATGGCAAAATTTCTCTATACAGAAAGAAACTACTTGTAGAAAAAAATATTCCCCAAGCAGAAGCTGTAGAGCGTTTGATTCAGCTTATAAAAGATCATGGCGATTGGGTAGAGCCTTCATAACATGAATATTTTGTATATTTGCAGTATATGAAAAAATTAGTAATTGTAGGTTGCGGTTATCTTGCAAATATAATAGCAGATGCCTATTTAAACGGGTTATTACCTCTTTATGATATAGTGGGTGTTTATTCACGAACTAATTCAAAAGCCACACGTCTTTCTGACAAAATAAAAAGCGGTGGAAGAGAATGCCTTGCTGCAACATCTTTAAATGAGTTGCTTGATCTTAAACCCGATATATTGGTGGAAGCAGCAAACCCTGCAGCAATGAAAGAGCTGGCTGTTAAAACGCTCGAAAATGGCACCTCTATTGTAACTTTATCAATTGGTGCTTTAGCTGATAATAATTTCTTAGAAGAAATAAAAAGTGCTGCTAATACAAATGGCAGTAAAGTTTACATAGCTTCGGGTGCCACAGGGGGTTTTGATGTGTTAAGAACAGCAACATTAATGGGAAATGCCACCGCAAGTTTTTTTAATGAAAAAGGTGTTAGAGCACTCAGAGGTTCATATCACTATAACAGTAATATGGAGAAAGAGAACCAAACAGTTTTTTCTGGAACTGCAAGAGAGGCTATTAATACTTTTCCCACTGGATTAAATGTAGCTGTTGCAGCTTCACTGGCAACTGTAGGACCCGAAAAGTTGCAAGTAACAATGGAATCCACTCCCAGCTTTACAGGAGACAGGCAGCGTGTAGAAATTACAAACGATGAGGTTCACGCAGTGGTTGATGTTTTTAGTGCAACTCCTGCCATAGCTGCTTGGTCTGTTGTTAGTACTTTACAAAATATTGTTTCTCCTATCGTTTTTTAGTTTCTCTTTTTCTCGCACCATCTTGTAATTTCACTCGTACCTTGCTCTTACCTTGCTCGGTTAATCCTCGTTTACAAAAGAAGTTGGTAAGAGCAAAATCAGACTTAAATAATAGTGAAGTAAAAGATTGATATGGCAATGAAAGGGCTTAAAAACTGCCTAAAGTTAGTCAACTATTTCGGTAAACTAAATGAGCAGAAGACAATTTTGTTTGGATTATGCCATAGCGAGAAATAGTCTAACTTTAGTGAAGCTTAAATTGTAATACCCGTATACTCTGATAAATTATTCAACACTTTCTCGCTCAGTCGTTCAAACGCCTGACGTGTTCTCCCTGTGGAAACTTGCATGCATTTTACTTTAGGATGACTAAGAAGATGTTCTCCACCTAATGCACCAACGGTATCGCAATAACAAAGATTGTTGCCTTCAAGCCATTTTAAAAATGGTTCTTCGTCCCATGCAGGTGAGAGCCCGGTGTTAAACAATATTTTATTGACTCCCATTTTCTCGAAATGTTCTTTGTGAATTAATACAGTATTTCTATTAAGGCAGCAGCATATTACTTCGTTCTCGGTGAGCAGTTCATCTAAAGGACGAAAACGATATCCCTTTGCTTTAGCTTCTTCTTTTTCACTTCTGGCAAAATAACTTATATCAGCACCAAAAAAATGTAAAGCATCGGCTATCATTCCACCAGACTTTCCTAGTCCTACAATACCTGCTTTTAATCCGGTAATCTCTCTGGCCACTCCATCCCAGGGCTCTTGATCAAAGCCATGCAGGCAGCGTACCAATTCGCTAATAACATATTCAACTACACCTTCATCACCATAATCTCTTATCCCGGTTACGGTTATCCCTCTGCTATTTGCGTAATTTATATCAACATTTGCACTCTCTGGGGTATATAGCGAATTACACATTCCTATATATTTTAAATTCGGGCATTGTTCCATTGCCTTTTTGGTGAGTTGAGACGTATAACTAAGTAATACGGCATCGGCATCATCAATTCTGTGGGCTATCTCCTCATCATCTTCAGGAATATCAAAGTACATTATTACATCTTCCGCAAATGAAATTAAATTATCTTCTGCAGAAGGAATTAAGCTTACGGGTTCTATAGCAACTAATTTCTTAAACATATTGACAAGGGTTTTATATTGATTGTTTTAATTTCCACAAATATACGTTGATACAACCGGATACAATAATTTTTTCAAATAATAATTGTTGCCTAAAATTTGGTGTTTTAACGAAAAAGTAGTAATATTGCACCCGCTTTTGAACGGAATAAATATATATTGTTTGTTCTTGAAAAAGCATTGTTCTAGGTCCCATAGCTCAGTTGGTTAGAGCACCTGACTCATAATCAGGGAGTCACTGGTTCAAGCCCAGTTGGGACCACTTAAATAATTAGAGGGGATTGGCTTAATTGGCGGTCCCTTTTTTTATTGAATTTATCTGGCAAAAAAGAGAGAGATGATAAAGTTTAATTTAATCATCTCTCTCTTAAAATTTATATCAATACTTAACAGACTTATAGCTACATTTCTGTTATAACTTGGTAATGAGGTACAAGTGACTTCATTATTAACCATCCTATAAGATATGCAAATGCGCATACACAGAAGATGATAAAATAACCCGATTCAATTCCTTCAAATCCCATAAATTTAAGATTATTGTTGGCCGAAAAATCAAAAAGAAGACCCGATCCCTGGTTTATAAAATAAGATCCAATTCCGCCTGCCATTCCACCAATACCTGTGATAGTACCTACTGCGTACTTGGGGAACATGTCGCTAACAGTTGTAAATATATTTGCCGACCACGACTGGTGTGCAGCTGCTGCAATACCAATAATAATTACGGGGAGCCACACTGAAATAGTACCTAAAGGTTGTGCAAATAGTATTAACACTGGGAACATAGCAAACATAAGCATAGCTCTCATTCTACCCTGGTAGGGGTCCATTTTTTTCTTCTTCATAAAGTATGCAGGGAAGTAACCTGCTGCAAAAACGGATATCATTGAGATAGCATATACAAGGAATACATGTGGGGCACTTTCAGTAGAATCTAAATCATAAACAGACTTCAAGTAGGCAGGAATCCAGAAAAGAAGAAACCACCATACACCATCAGTAAGGAATTTGCCAACTGCAAAAGACCATGTTTGTTTGTGTCTGAACGCCTGTTTAAATGTTACTTTACGGCCAGCTTTAGCATTTTCTTTTATAGGTGCATTAATTAAAGCAGCGTCTGTTATCTCATCTTGATTAATATAAGCTAATTCTGCAGCATTTACTCTTTTGCTTTTTTCAGGTTTATCATAAAGAAATACCCAGAATCCCATCCATAAAAACCCTAGTGCACCAATAATAATAAATGCCATTTCCCATCCCCAGGCTCTTGCAATAAATGGAATTGTTAATGGAGCAATTAAGGCACCAATCTGGGCACCCGCATTAAATAAACTTGTAGCGTATGCTCTGTCTTTTTTGGGGAAATATTCTGCTGTTGCTTTTATAGCAGCAGGGAAGTTACCTGCTTCTCCAATAGCAAGCACGAGTCGGGCAAAAATAAATAATGTAACACTTACAGACACTACCATTGATACATCTCCTACTGTTCCAATAGCTTCGCGTGCACCTGCAAAACTCATTGTCCATTCATCTGCAACAATACCAGCTGTGACCAAACCGCAAAATGCATGTATTACAGCGCCTACAGACCAAACTCCAATAGCCCATAAATACCCTTTTTTAGTGTCTAAACGATCAACAAATTTTCCTGCAAATAGCATTGATACTGCATAAAAGAGCGAGAACAATCCCGCTATCATACCATAGTCACTATTTGTCCAATGAAATTCAGGTGCTATAAAGTCGGACCACGTAAGCGACAAAACTTGTCTATCCAGATAGTTAACTGTAGTAGCCAGAAATAACATCAGACATATTGTCCAACGTTGATTGGTCATTTTTGCTTTTTCTTGTTGTAGATTACTCATGATTTAATTTATGTTTGATTTTCTATATTATGTTTTTCACTCTCTAATTTGTTTTACTATTGATAGACTCTCTTTGCATAGTTCGGATATTTTGTGCCAATCTCCCCTTTTAATCACTTCATTTGGGAAAAGATTAGATCCAATTCCTACACATGTTACTCCTGCTTTGAACCATTCTGTGAGACTATGTTTAGTGGGTTCAACACCACCTGTAACCATGATTTTGGACCAAGGCATAGGTCCTTTTATATTCTTTACAAATGATGGACCTCCCACATTGCCGCCAGGAAATACTTTCACAATTTCTGCTCCCAACTCTTGTGCTAAGCCTATTTCTGATGTGGTAGCACAGCCTGGAGAGTATGCAATTAGCCTGCGGTTGCATATTTTGAATATTTCAGGATTTAATAATGGACCTACTATAAAATTAGCACCCAATTGAATATACAGAGAGGCTGTTGCTGGGTCTACTATAGATCCAATTCCAAGTATTAGTTCGGGACATTCTTTGTCTGCCCATTTTACTAAATCGGCAAATACCTCATGTGCGAAATCTCCTCTGTTGGTGAATTCAAATGCTCTTATTCCTCCTTCATAGCAAGCTTTTACAACTTGCTTTGCAACATCTATATCTGAATGATAGAAAACGGGTATTATACCGTTCTCCTCCATTGTCTGATACACTTTTAATCTTGAAAACTTTGCCATATTTCAATATTTTATCTGACAACCCTTCCGGATCCATCACCTTTCATTAATGTTTCTACTTCTGATACTGTAACTAAATTGAAATCACCATAAACAGTATGCTTTAAGCATGAAGCTGCAACCGCAAAATCGAGTGCTTGCTGGTCGTCACCCTTATAATTGAGTAATCCATAAATGAGGCCACCCATAAATGAGTCTCCTCCACCTACACGATCTACAATATGAGTAATATCATATCGTTTAGATTGATAAAGCTTATCTGAGTATAAACAACCTCCCCATGTATTATGGTTTGCATTAATTGAGCCTCGTAGTGTTATGATAACTTTTTTTGCACGAGGGAACTTCTGCATCATTTGTTTGCACACCGATTCGAATTCGGTGGCATCAACATCTCCACCCGTATGCTCTACCTGAAAGCCGTCGGGTTTTATACCAAACACTTTCTCGGCATCTTCTTCATTGCCCAAAATAACATCGCAACCTTCAACAAGTTTGGGCATTATTTCTCCAGCAGATTTACCATAGTTCCAAAGGTTCTTACGATAATTAAGATCGCACGAGACTGTTACACCCATTTCATTTGCAGTTTTAATTGCTTCTAGACATACATCTGCGGCACCTTGTGATAGAGCAGGCGTAATTCCAGTCCAATGAAACCAGGTAGCATCTTTCAGTATCTCCCGCCAATTGAACATCCCTTTTTGTACATCTGCAATTGATGAGTGCGACCTATCATAAACGACTTTAGATGGACGTGCAACAGCACCTGTTTCGAGAAAATAAATTCCAACTCGTTCACCTCCACGCAGAATTTCTGTTGTGCCCACATTGTATTTCCTGAGATCGGAGATACACCATTCGGCAATATCATTTTTGGGTAAGCGTGTTACAAATTCAACAGGTATTCCGTAGTTTGAAAGTGATACGGCTACATTAGCTTCACCCCCTCCGAAGGTTGAAGTGAGATTTTGTGATTGTATAAATCTTTTATATCCGGGTGTGGCAAGACGAAGCATTATCTCACCAAATGTTACGACTTTTTGCATTCTAATTAACCTTAACTATTAAAGGATTATCAATTTTATTTTTTTGAAGTATCACAAACTCTTGCCAACTGTTGAAATTCTCGAATCCGGCTTTACTCCATCCTCCACCTACGTAGTATGTATATTGTTGGCCGGGTTGATAATTATTTATACCTATGAAATGACCGTTAGATACTTTTATTTCTCTAAAACCTTGTGGATGAATTGCAGCGGTAAAAATAGTCCCATTTTGTTTATCTTCGGGCGTTTCATATGCAATAATTCCTACGTTATCACCAAAAGTGGTTGTTTCTGCTATTATTTCAGGATTATCTACGGGCATAACTATTCCCGTTGCCACAGTTAGAAGAGTAGTATCAGCCTCAAAAACATTTGTAATCTTGTTGAAAAAAGAATAAGCATCGAGTGATATTATACGTGTCTCTATTGTTTCTTGATTACCGGCCAAATAGGGATCGTAAGTAAACTTAACAGTAAATCTAAGTGGTCCATTATCAATAATTTCTGCAGTCACAAAATTATGTCCAAGACAAAGAGTGTCATTGTCTAAAGGTGCTGTCATACCTAGTCCAAGTGTTCTGCCAACTTTGTAGAAATCAAGACCCTCTCCATAATCTGCGTGGTATGAAGCTACTTTAGCAAGGTCGTTCTCATACCATTTATCAATAATAAGTTCTTCTGTTTTTTTGGACCAATAATCCATACCATTACTAATTTCACCGGTAGCCTTTAAAGCAGGTCCGTAAACCCTGAATGCAGAGCGATTATTTTCCCATGTGAAATCATCTTTCCTTTCGGGAACAAACCTACCATAAACAAGAGGTTGAAAAGTCTCTGGCTTTCCTTTTAAAATAGTGTAAGATTCTTCTTTTCCAGCATCAACAGATGTTAGGAATATTAATTTATCTCCATTATTCTCGCCATTTAATACTATCTGGAAAGGAACTTGTTCTTTACTGCTATTAGTAATAATTATATCTTCACCAGATTTGAGATTAAGCTTTTGCTGAATCTCTTTCCATTCAACCTCAGCTATTTCATAATTCCTATTAAATGTGCTGGGATTATGAACTGTAACAACCATCTCAACTTTTGATGAAGCACAGCCTGAGAAAAATAATACAAGTGAAATCAGTAATATTGTTTTCATTTATGATGATTAAATTATTCTAAGGTTGTTTACCTATATAAGCAAGAATTCCTCCATCTACATATAGAACATGTCCATTTACAAAATCCGAAGCATTAGATGCCAAAAAAACTGCCGGTCCCGCTAGGTCTTCTGGTTTTCCCCACCTCTCTGCTGGTGTTTTAGAGATAATAAAAGAATCGAAAGGATGTGGACTACCATCTGCTTGCTTCTCTCTCAAAGGGGCAGTTTGCGATGTAGCTATGTAGCCTGGACCAATACCATTAACTTGAATATTGAATTTACCCCATTCAGATGCAAGAGTTCTTGTAAGCATTTTTAATCCACCTTTTGCAGCAGCATATGCAGAAACAGTCTCTCTGCCCAATTCACTCATTAGCGAGCAAATATTTATTATTTTGCCGCTACCTCTTTTAATCATTGAAGGAGCAACAGCTTTAGATAAAATAAATGGAGCTATCAGATCTACATCTATAACCTCACGAAACTCCTCTACTTCCATTTCAATTGCGGGTATACGTTTAATTATTCCGGCATTATTTACTAGGATATCAATCTCTCCAATCTCTGTATTTATAGTTGCTATCATATCAGTGACAGCTTTCTCATCTCTTACATCGCAAACAAAACCTCTAGCATTAATTCCTAGTTTAGAGTATTCTTCCAAACCTTTCTGCATGGAGGTTTCATTTGAACTATTAAATGCAATCTTAGCACCTGCTTTTGAAAGTGCAACAGCCATTGAGAATCCTATTCCATGAGCTGCACCTGTTATTAAAGCTATTTTGCCTTCAAGTGAAAAGTTTTTCATATTGTTATTTATATATGACTTTTTGTTATGTTTTTTATTTAAGATCTGTGATTTTAGAAAAATCCTGGTCTCCATAGTCGAGATTCTCTCCTGCCATTCCCCAAATGAATGTATAATTTGTAGTAGCAGCACCAGCATGTATAGACCATTCGGGAGATAATACTGCCTGATCGCCCTTCATCCATATATGACGTGTTTCTTGTGGCTCACCCATAAAGTGACACACAGCCTGATCTTCCGGAACTTCAAAATAGAAGTAGGCTTCCATTCTGCGAGAATGGGTATGAGCAGGCATAGTATTCCATACACTACCGGGCGCCAGTTCAGTCATACCCATTTGGAGTTGACATGTTGGTAATACCTGATTAACAATCATCTTGTTGATATTCCTGTGGTTGGAAGATTCGAGAGATCCCATCTCTGCAACTTCCGCATCTGCTTTTGTAACTTTTTTATCTGGATAATTGCGATGTGCGGTAGCAGAATTGAAATAAAATTTGGCAGGATTAATTGAGTCGTTACTTTCAAAATAAACTTCTCTGTCGCCAGAGCCTAGGTATAAAGCTTCCTTGTAATCAAGTTCAAAAGTGCTATCTCCAACTTTAACACTTCCTTTTCCACCAACATTAAAAATACCTATCTCACGATTACGAAGGAAGATGGGCTGTTTTAATGGATCAATTGCTTCAAGTTGAAGCGACTCATTAACAGGCATTGCACCTCCTACAACCAATCGGTCATACATGGAATACACCATATTTACTTCATCCGAGGCAAATACCTTTTGTATTAAAAAATCATTTCTTAATCTTTCAGTATCATAAGATTTGGCATCTCCCGGATGGGCAGCATAACGTAATTGATAATTTGTTTTCATATTGATTTATATTTTATTATTGCTCTACAAAAAGCGTTTGTTGTTATTTAAAAAGAGGTGCAATGTGTACGTGCACAAAATTACGAATTATTCTTAACCATACAAATAAAAAAAGAATTTATTTGAAAATCTGTAAAATTCACTTCATAGAATTATAATTTATTTAATCATTCAATTTAAAATAGATTTTTATAATATATGATTAACAAGCTCATTTAGGTATACTTCTATATTGTCATATGCAGTACTTAAATGGTTGCCGTTTGAATCGGGGGTGTTGTGATCTAGCTTTTTAGCAATCTCCCATTCATCAGGCATTCCGTCACCATCGGTGTCAAGCAGAGTAGTTAGAGATTCTAAATAAGGCCACGCACTCCAATCGGAAAGTGCATCTGTAGATTTAAGATCATCCTGACTATCAATTATTCCCATTTTAAACTGATTGTTATTTAAGGGACTTAATCCTTTAAACTGAGCGGTGCCTGTTTTAACCTCCTCTATCAAACGTTTGTCTATATCATCTCGATGAAAATTGCTCCCAGCTCCTTCAAGAACATTTTCATATGCCTCAAATGCTGTGAAAGTTTTTGCTTCTGCAGTACTAAACTCAGAGTTTGATATAATATCATTTAGAGTAACACCTGGTGCTCTATCAGAAAATGAATTGTGTATATTCACTCCTAATAAGTTGTTACTTGATACATTGCTGTTTCCAGTAATAAAATTTCCACTTATGTATATTCTGCCATAAACTCCCTTGGGTTGACTATTGGTTCCGTCGTCTGCATAGGGTTGAATTAAACGACTTCTATTACTTGAAGCTGGACCCGGTTTATAGTAATTGTTTACAATATTGTAACTGCCTCCTTCTGCACCATAAGCATTATTAGAACCCCAATTGTAAATTACATTATTCCTGAAATCAACCATTTCTTTATTTGATTGGTTTGAATATCTGCTACCATTAAACCTTGGATTTCTGCTATCATGATGAATTAATAGATTATATAGAAATGATGCTTTTGCCCCTCCCCATATACCACCATAACCATGAGCACCTTTAAGGTGAACTGAATAACGTAAACTTTCGGAAATAACAGACCATTGCAATGTGAAATTTTCATTATCATAAAATGATGCACATTCATCTGTAGACCAGCTCATAGAACAGTGATCAATAATAATGTTTTTTCTGTTTCGTGCAGATAATGCATCTTTATCAGTGGTTACTTTCTTATCTCCCATTCTGAAACGCATATATCTGATTATTACATTGTCGGCTTTTATCTCAACCGGATAATCTGCAAGTGTAATTCCGTCACCCGGAGCCGATTGGCCTGCAATTGTAAGATCGCCTTTACCTATAATCAGATCATTACTCAATTTAATAGTACCACTGACTTCAAAAACTATTATACGGGGCCCTGTTTGATTAATTGCATATCTTAGTGAACCAGGCAGGCTATTGTCTTCAAGATTCGTAACCTTAATTACTTTACCGCCTCGTCCGCCTGTAGTATACATTCCACCACCATAAGCACCTGGAAATGCAAGAGCTGCTTCTGTTAAAGGTGATGGATACTGATGTTTAGTGTCTTCTTCTGGTTTATTTGTTGAAGGGGGCTTTGATTCAGGTAAATCCTCTTCACTGTTACAAGCTATGGTAATAACCAGCAACAGCAAAACAATAAACTTAAGAGGATCTTTTATTATCATCAATAACTACAACTTTTTTACCTGAGGTTTAATGGTGGTAAGATCTTTAATCAATACAGGCTTTTTTGTTTCAATACTTTTTCTGGCAGCAATTCCAATAAGACATGCCAATGCTCCATCTCTCACCCCAGATGCTTGTTTTAATGGGTCGGGAATATTAGGAATAAATACATGATCTTTAAGAAGTTTATCTCCACCACCATGTCCGCTACCTTGTGGAATCTGTATGTATTCTCGCTTACCAAAATTCTTGGATACAACTATCTCATCATAGTTAACATCAGAAGTTTGGTTAGATTCTTGGATCCATGCATCCATGCGACCTTTAGTGCCATTAAATGCAATTCTATAACCTTCGTAAGGTGAATACGCTGTTAAAGAATAGGATACCTGAACTCCGTTCATATACTTTATTGTGGCAGCCATTTTATCGTATATGTTCACATCATTTCTGAAAACACAGCCATCGCGATGATATCCGTCGTACTTTTCATTCTCAACATAAAGTTTGGTTAATCTCTGATTTTTAGTGATATCCCAAAAAAAGTCGCACTTATCAGTATGTGGGCAATTTCTGCAATTTACTGCTCTAAATGGTCCGTTTTTTCCATAAAAGTCCAATGACCCCAATGCATATATACTTTCCGGGTCACTTTCAATCCACCAATTCAATAGATCAAAATGGTGGCTCGCTTTATGCACCCATAAAGAACCTCCCTTTTCAACAAGTCTGTGCCATCTTCTAAAATAATCTGCACCATGTGAAGTGTCAAGATACCAATGAAAATCTACAGATGTTAGTTCTCCTATTTCTCCCGAACGAAGTATCTCCCACATTTTTGCTCTATGAGGCGAATAGCGATAATTGAAAGTTACTATACATTCTTTGCCTGTTCTCTTTTCAGCATCTATTATAGTTTGTATTTTCTTTTCATCAATGGCCATTGGTTTTTCACAAATAATATTTGCACCCATATCCATTCCTTTTGATATAAAATAGTCATGTGTATCATCATCTGTGGTGACAATTAGCACGTCTGGTTTCGTTTCGCGCATCATCAGTTCAAAATCGGTATAAGTAGGGCAGTCTATAACAATCATTTCCTTACCAGTTTGTAATCTTCCCGGGTTGTGATCACAAAGTCCCACGTATTCTACATAATCGGAGTACTCTCTAACAATATCTCCTCCCCACATTCCTATTCCTCTTACGCCAAGTCCAACTATAGCTACTTTAGCCCTTTTAGTATTTTGTTTAATTCCTTCAGTATTTGCTGCTAAAATATTTGACTTAGGGTTTATCATAGAAGTACCTGCAATGGCACCCGATACTGCTAAAAATTTCCTTCTAGAAATTGAGTTTACGTTGTTATTCATATCGTAATTATTTTAAAGTTGATTATTGATCTTTGAATAAAAACATCCCATTACCTCTTCCAAAGTAAAATCTAAAGCTTCTTCAGAAGTTAGTTGTCTACTCCAGTTAACACGTTTTGAACTATTACTTCCCTTCCCCTTATTATTATATTCTGAGTACCTTGCTGTCTTTTCGTTTTCTATATTATTCCAATTATTCCATCCAAGTGGGTTAATTTCCTCAGGAAGAACTGTATTCATTAATAAAGTCATAGCATATGGGCGCCATGGTCTTCCAAGGTAAACAGAGGTTACTTCATCTGATACGGTTACATTACAATTGTTGAATATATAACCATACTCTACATCTTTTGGGGTACTGGAGGCTGTTATATATGAGTTTTTCTTACACAGAATAGCACAGTTTTCAAACCATGCTGTTGATGGACCAAAGATGAAATCTGTTGTCCCTTCAATATAACAATCTTTAAAATATAATTTCGAATATACTCCACCTGTGTAAATAGTATCTTGATTTCCTAAGAACCTACAGTTTTTAAAAATTAATTGGTTTCCTTCAGTATGCAACGCAACTGCTTGGGCCACCATAGGTGCATTGTTCTCAATTGTTATATTTTCAATTGTAATATCATTACCTCTTACTTGCATTGTGTAAGTTTGGAAAGTGCCCATATTATTGATTAATGCGTGAT
Organism: Fermentimonas sp.; assembly: GCA_015478775.1. Taxonomy (GTDB): domain Bacteria; phylum Bacteroidota; class Bacteroidia; order Bacteroidales; family Dysgonomonadaceae; genus Proteiniphilum. The sequence continues at coordinate 72,793 of JADMKP010000009.1, forward strand.
CATTATTAGAAATAATAGTTTTATGTACGTCTTCTCCAACAATTCTCAGATCACTCAAATAGTCATGTATTACAATTTTTTCGTAGTATATTCCTTCTTTTACAAATATTGCATACGAATAATCAGGATCGAATGCTCTAACAGAGTTAATTGCTTCCTGTACAGATTTAAAATCACCATCTCCATTTTTAGCAACAACTATTTTTTTTATAGATTTTGAACTAATTGATGTTGTTTCTTTTTCTGAAGTATCTTTGTTTGTGTTAGGGATAAGATGATTAACCAAACTGTTGAGATATACCTCCTGATAAGTGTATCCATCAGAATTCAAATCATTTGCACTCTTGCCAGGATAGTTTTTATCGAGCCAACCATCAGGGATACCATCTTTATCACTATCAGAATATTCATTATATACTTTATATACCGGCCATCCACCAACATCTTCTTGACTGTCAATCAGTCCGTTTGTGCTACCAGAAGAGCCTTCAAAAGTATAAGAGCCATCAATAACATCTTTAACGTAACGAATATCGTGCATATCTCTTGCCAATGAAGCTCCTCCATAACTAAGAACGTATTTAAAAGCTTTATCCACAGAGTCTGTTGTAACTTGTAATAATTGGAATTCCTTATCAGAAAGAATATCCTTCAATTTAACATTTGGAGCATATTTTTCGAAGGTGCTTCCCATATCTATACCACTTTTGTTATCATTGCTGATTTCTGCATTGTTATACATAAAGTTATCATCGATATAAAAATGTCCGTATACACCTGCAGGTTGGTTATTTTTACCATCATCTGCATCGGGGTTTAATATTCTTCTCTTGGATGCACTGCCGGAAGCGGGTCCAGGTTTAAAATAATTACCAACAATGTTATAACTGCCTCCTTCACCTGCATAAATATTGTTTGCTCCCCAGTTATAAATAACGTTGTTCCTAAAATCCACCTTTTCTAAGTCTGGTTCATTAGAATACCTACTACCGCAAAAACGAGGATTTCGACTATCATTATGAGCAATTAAATTATGGTGAAATGAAGCATTCTGACCACCCCATATGCCTCCATAACCATGTTTTCCCTTGGGGTGTATTGAGTTAGCCAAACTTTCTGCAATAAAACACCATTGCATTGTGAAGTTCTTATTGTCATAAAAAGAAGATAACTCATCTACTCCCCAGCTCATACTACAATGATCAATGATTATATTCTCATTTCTATAGCCCGAAAGAGCATCCGCAGCCTGTTTGTTTTTATCTCCAAGTCTAAAACGAATAAAGCGAATAATTACATTATTTGCACTAATACTTGTTTCGTAATCACTTATGCATATACCATCACCGGGAGCCGATTGTCCTGCAATTGTGAGGTCGCCATTATTAATTTTTAAAGGACTCTTCAGTCGTATCTGGCCAGAGACTTTAAACAGGATTGTTCTGGCACCTTTTTGTCTAATTGCCCAACGTAATGTACCTGGTTCATTGTTATCTTCAAGTGAGGTAATATATATTACTTTCCCCCCTCTTCCACCTGTCGTATACATTCCTGCACCTTCGGCTCCTGGGAAAGCTGGTATTTGTGATACTAAAGAGACTTCTGAAGCAACAGTTGCTTTCGATAGAAGCATTGTTACTATCAAGATAATTGTAATATGTCTTCTTGCCATAATAAGTTGTTTTACTATCTATCCAACAAAATACTGGTCATAATAAAAGGACCAATTGCTTTAGGGTCATCATCTCTAATAGGTTCAGATATATAGTATTCGAAACTTCCATCTCGATAAATCTTATCTCCACCTAATCCAGCTACTGAGCATACATCAGTTACAGATATTGATCCATCGTTGTTCTCTCTTATAAAACGTTTTACAAACTGATCGAAAGCAGTCTCACCTTTTTTCAAATACTCTTTAGGTAGATAGCCATTTTGTGCCCCTTTTACCCATGTATAAATAAACATTATCGATCCGGAAGATTCAAGATAGTTGCCTTCTCTTTCCTGCAAGTTGGTCAACTGGTACCACATTCCTGATTGGGAATCACGATATTTGTCAACAGAGGCAGATAAATTGTTCAGAATTTCAATGATTTCACCTCTCTGCGGATGATCTAATGGCATAAACTCTAAAACATCCACCAATGCCATCATATACCAACCAATACTTCTTGACCAAAAGTTTGGGGACTTACCAGTTATGGGGTCTGCCCATCGTTGTTCACGACTTTCATCCCATGCATGATAGAGAAGTCCTGTCTCTTCATCAATTAAATCTTCGTATGCAGTAATAAGTTGCAATGCAACTTCATCAAACAGTTGAGGTTCATTAAAAGTCTTTCCGTATTCTGCCAGAAATGGGCATGCCATATATAGTCCATCAAGCCATACCTGATGAGGATATATATTCTTATGCCAGAAGCCGCCATTAGAAATACGTGGGTGAGTATCCATCTGACTCCTTAAAAGCTGAAGCGCTTTTAAGTATTTTGGGTTTTGCGACTTCTCGTAGACAGTGAAAAGGAATTTCCCTGGATTGATATGATCAATATTATAGCGTTCAATATTATAAGTTTTAATTGTACCATCATTATTAACCATTGTATCAGCATAACTCAGGGCATAATCAAAATACTTGTTGTTGCCTGTTTTCTCATACACCTTTGTGAATGCCTGCATTTCAAGTCCATGTGTGTAATTCCACTTAATTTTGTCCATAAAATCTACCATCCAACTCTCAGGGTTTCTTTTCATTTCAGAGTCAGCCATCCTTATGTAATAGGGTTCAGTGTAATTTTTTTTCTGACTATTCTCCTTACATTGATAAAGAAAAGGAATTACGAGTAAGAAGACTAAATATACTTTTTTCATATTGATGGTAAACTTACTAATTATTTAATTAAAATCAATTTCATCTATATTTACATCATTTGCCACATTCACCTTATTTTTAGGTATCCCACTAAGATGTAACTCAGAAGTGTTAGCTCCACTAATTTTTGCAACTTCCGTATCATTACTAACTTCAAAATTAAGATTCTCTGCATTAAAATTCTTTACATTATTGAAAAGATATGCAGGACCAACCTCTGGGATGATGGTAACATTTTTTAAATTGATGTCTTTAGACTCAGAAAATTCTGCACCGTATCGTGATGTTATGTAAGCATTTTCCAGATTAATATTTTCAATATTCATTTCTGGCAGACCGTTAAAAAGCATTGCTCGACGTGCATTTCTGGACACCAGATTTTTTACATATATGTTTTTAAAAACCGGGGTCTCTTCATTTACAGGAAAGGGCATCCCACCTGTAGGTGTTGTATCACCATCTTCAAGTGATTCAGAGGCAGATTTCCCTCCATAAAACAGGTCAAACAAGAAGGAATCTGTTGCTATATTGAACATGTATATGTCTGATATGTAAATGTTGTCAACAACACCACCACGACCACGAGTACTCTTAAATCGAAGACCCACATCTGTACCTAGAAACTGACAATTCTTTACTGAGATATTTTTTACTCCTCCCGACATTTCGCTTCCCACAACGAATCCGCCGTGACCTTGAAATACTTTGCAATTCTCAACAATTACATTCTCTGTTGGTATTCCACGTAACCTGCCTTCTTCATCTTTTCCTGATTTTATGCAGATTCCATCATCCCCAACATCAAACATTGAATTAACAATAATACTGTTTAAACAAGACTCAAGATCTAATCCATCTCCATTTTGAGAATATCCGGGGTTACGAACAAAAACACCATCAAGAATAACGTTTTCACACATTAATGGGTGAATATTCCAGGCAGGAGAATTTTCAAAAAGGACTCCTTCCAATAGAACGTTTTTACATTCAATAAAACTAACCATCACTGGGCGAAGAAAGTCTTTAATTTCAAGCCACTCATCATCGCTGATGTCATATCGTGGTACATTCATATCGCTCATATCATGCCCTTTCAAAGATCCTTCAGAAGGAAACCAGTAATTATCATCTTTTACCACTCCACCCGATGCTACCACACTTTTCCAGTGGCTGTCAGATACCTTAGACTTTTTCAAAGGTCGCCATGATTCACCAGATCCATTTATGGAGCCTTCACCTGTAATAGCAATGTTTTCTATATTGCGTCCTGAAATAGGTGATTGACATCGCAACGTTTCGAGTCCTTCAAAGATTGTTTCTACCAAAGGATAAAGGCTTTTATCTGGTGAGAATAATATCAAAGCACCTTTTTCGAGATTCATATTTATATTCGATTCAAAGACAATGGGTCCTGTAAACCAAATCCCTTTAGGTACAATTAGAGTTCCCCCACCTTTTGCAGATAAGTCGCTCATAGCATCAGAGAAAGCTGTTGTGTTAAGTGTTATGCCATCAGGATTTCCGTCATAATCGAGTAAATTTACTCTTCTATTTGGAAATGTGGGCCTTTGTACCCGTGGCATATCAAATGGCAAATCCTCATATAAATATTCATATTTATAAGCATTGCTATTTGTTGAATTGTTGGTACATGACAAAACTAAAAAAGCAAAAGTCAGTAATAACAAATATTTTTTCATCTGTTTCAATTAAAAAGTTTATTAAATTGTTAGATAGAATCCGTTTAAATAAGTACCCAAAGAGCACTCATTTAAACGGATTAGGCTCTAAGAATTATTGTAACCAGCGAGGATCACCCGTTCCTTTGGCATTCACAATTATATTTGTAACTGTAAAATCACCTGCTGATGAATTTACAAAACCCGGATCATCTTTAGTTGCCGAATCATCAAAAAATCTTGATGAAGCTCCCGAATCAGAGAATAGGTTAGGAGCATTAAAGAAATTGTTCCCTCCCAATGTTGGATTCGTATCTGTATTTGCTTGATTTGTAAAAATACCAGTCAAGTCAGATACAATATTATTAGTAAATGAAATCTTATTTCCTACAAACCTTACATAAAATAGTCTTCTGGAAGTAGATCCATTAATTACACCATGTATCGTGTTATGATCAATATTTATAATAGAAGTAGCGGTTGGGAAATCTCCCGATTTATCGTCATAACGAAGGAAATCTCTATCAGGAACACAGTTATATACAGTATTGTTGGTGAAATTTAAGTTATTAAATGCACCCGATCTCGAGTCCATGAAGTCACTTCCACTACTCATTACATCATGAATAATATTATTGTTAAATGTAATTGTCTCAACAAGAGAAGCAACATTTAAGTAAAATAGTCCCTTGTTTACATTCCTAATAATACTACCTTCAACAATAAGATCTCCATAAGTAACACCTGCTGTGTTGAATATAATTGCATGATTATCAATTTCGACTAGTGCTTGATCAGCTCCATCTAGTATTATATCTTTAAGCAGTAGAGAAGCACCATCTTCAATTGATATATATCCACTAATTACCGGTCTGTCACTTGGGAAAACACCTCTAATTTCGATGTTTTTGTTAACTGTAACCTTTCCACCGTTACCATATTTTCCAGGATGTAGGGCAAATGCATCACCATTTTCAGCAGAAGCAAGCATAGCATTAAAATCATCCTCTGGAGTTACCTCTATAGCACCACCTAGATCGAGTAGAGTTTCAAAGTTAATTGTAGCTCTAACCTTAGTTCCATTTAGAAGTAAGGCACTATAGCTTGTAGAGCCTGTGAGTCCCGAAACCGTTGCAGCACCTGCTGTAATTTCGTCACTTGAAACTGTATGGGTTATATTACCAGGTTCTAATTTGATTTGTGTAATTACTCTTCCAGGTATCCAACGAAGTGTTGCTTGCGTTGGACCAATATCTTCACTTCCAAAAGGTTGTGATATATCTTCTTGCGCAGTCATAAATGTAACTCCTTCCCATTTAGAGTCCGTTGCTCCAGGGGTAACGGCCTTTATTCTTACAGAGTAACGAGTCTCACCATCTAGTTCCTTAATATCATAAGGTATATCAGATGCCTTAACACCTTCTATAACTCTAACCGGTGTTCCTGCAAATGTCATATCATCATCTTGAAATACCTCTAGCGTATAAGACTCAACCTCAATGTTTGGCGCCCAGTCGATTCGTGCATCTACCCTGTTAATCACCAATACGCTAATATCAATAGGAGAAAAAAGTCTTTCATATTCTATTGATGTTAACTCTTCGGCTCTATCATCAGAGCAACTATAATTGAAGAGAGATGCTATCAATAGAGCAAATATGGGTATATATAGTCTGCTTGTCATTTTCATATTATTAGTTTGTTAATTTACCGTTACTACTGTCAATAAATGTTTGCCATATTGGCCAGAATTGGTTCTCATCCGGATTGTTTTGATAAAGTGAATTTATCAAATCTTGAGATAAACGATCGGGATTAAACCAAACTGTACTACTTTCATAATTCAGGCTTTCTCCAATTTCGTCAGTATCACCATGGTTAAGTCCATAAATTATAAGGGTTTCATTATCATCAGCAATTTTATGATATAGCTTCTCAGGAAGATTGGCATAAGGTCCTTCTCTATTTATTAATTGTGTCATTTTCACTTTTGCCTCATCCAGCTTTGTCTTTAGAAGATTCCAACGGATTAGATCTGCCTTGCGAAGACTTTCACCGGCAAATTCTAGTGCACGCTGATCAACAATTGCGTTGAAGAAAGTATCCTTACTAGTTGTAACACTTGCCATATAAGTATTTACTTTTGCTGATGGAAGAGCTCTATCCAGAATAGGCCTCAAATATGCAGCAGCAGCAGAAGGTCCTTCAAGTTCATTTATAGCTTCGGCAGCCATAAGGTAAATGTCTGCTAATCTCATGTATTGCCAATTTATACCATCATCATTTGTAGATGTAACATACCTATCCATCCATTCGTAACGAAGTTTTCCAAAACTCCAGTTTCCAATATTTCTTAGTTGCTGTCTACTTGGGTTTGAGTTCGACCATTCATAAGGTACACAGGTTATATCTCTTCTAACATCATCCACGTCATAATCGTAAAAAAGGTAAGGTAACGGACCATTAGTTCCACCACGATTCTGACCTGTATATTGGTCAATAGCTCTATGCTGTACGCCAAGTGTAAACAATACGCGACCACGTCCTGCAGAAAATGGTATTTCCCAAATGGATTCTTTCCCTGCTTTTACATCATCTTTACAAAGTAATTTGAAGTTTTGTTCAAAAGATCCTAAAGTGTTTGAACCTGAATTTATAATTTCCAAACTTTTCTCTTTAGCCAGAGTATACATTTTCTCTACACTCAAATCAGGATCATTGCTGCGTCTAACACCATCTGCTCTTTGAGAATATCCCGATGCATAAAGAGCTATGCGAGCCATCATACCTTTTACAAATGCTTTATTTACACGCTCCGTAGATGAAGTTATCCCTGTTTCGTTTGGCCATGCAACTAAATCTTCAGCCTCTTCCAAATCGTTAAGTAATTGTTTATAAATTAAATCACGATCTGATTTGGGGAGATAAAGAGTCTCTGTAGTGATAGGCTCAAACCTCGCAGGCACATCACCCCAAGCTTTTACTAAATCAAGATATATGACAGCTCTCAATGTTAGGGCTTCACCTAAAAGTTGTGCCATTTGAGGATTGTCTTCAATATTTCCATACGCACGCAACCCTTCAATTGCTTTATTTGCACGTTCAATACCTTCATAAAATTTAGCCCATGCATTGTTATCAGTATTCATTTGAGTGTTTCCGGGAGTAGTGGCATATGTTGATATCTCATACTTACCAGCATCGTTTAGTTGACTAGGGTTGATTCCATTAATCCACTCCACATCACTATTGATTCCATAATATGGTAAAAATCTACCCCGGTATGAATTGGTTTCTCCAAAAGACTGATGTATTCCCATAACAGCACCTTCTGCAAGAGCTTCAACTGAGAGTACAACCGAGCCTTCAGCAGCCGATTGAGAGGGTGCATCTAAGTCGCAAGATGTAAATAGTATACCAACTGATACTACAATTAAAAATATATTTATTAGATGTTTCATCTTATTTTTCTTTTAAAGTTAAAAATTTAAATTTACTCCAAATACTATCTGACGGCTTTTTGGGTAAGCTGAATAATCAACTCCCGGCGATAGATTTGTTCTTCTTACTGTTGATACTTCTGGATCATATCCCGAGTAGTCCGTCCATAGGAATACATTATATCCCGTAACATAAAATCTCAAGCTCTCGATTTTTGCTTTAGAAACTAAATTTCTAGGCAATGTATAACCAAGTGTTAGTGTGTTTAAGCGAAGGTAACTTCCATCTTCAACGGCCCAATCACTAAAAATCATTCGCGGAGTCATTGGTGACCACATTGTGGTATTTGCGTTCATTGAAGTCAATTCACCAGGATCATTACTTATTGTTCCATCCTCGCGAAGGTTTGTCCATCTCTTACCAGGCTCCATAGATGAAATCATATTTCTGTACTGATATTTTCCCGTATGTGAGAACTCTATTTTATTAGCATTGTATATGTCATTTCCTACACTCCAGTTAAATGCAGCAGATAGATCGAAACCATAAAATGTACTGTTGATTGTGAATCCGCCAGTATGTGATGGGTTGGCATCACCTATAATTTCACGATCATCATTATCAACAACTCCGTTGCCATCTAAATCCTTTAATTTCATAGTTCCCGGTCTTATATCACCAATAACACCAGAAGCATTTGCCACACTTTCGTTTAAAATCCATTTACTTGAAGATTCGTCGTAACCAGAGAAATCTGATACTTCATATCTACCATCTGATCGATAACCTATCATTTGACCGACAGCACCACCTTTAGCTATCCAGTAGTCATATCCAATTTCAGATGAGGCCCAGTATGTTTCATATCCAAAGTCATTCATTATACCCAAGCTCTGAATTTCAGTTTTATTAAATCCTATGTTACCGCTCAAAGCAAGAGTGAAATCTTTTTTGTTAATAGCATACCAATTAATAGTAGCTTCAAGTCCCTTATTCTGGTTTTCACCCATATTTCTGTACTGAGTGTCATAACCAGTACCGGCAACAGGGAATTCAATTAACAGGTCTTTTGTGCTATTTTTATACACTTCAAAAGAACCACTCAATCTTCCGTTTATTAAAGTGAAATCCAAACCAAGATTACGTGTAACTGTAGTTTCCCATTTCAAATCTGGGTTAGCCATAGTTTTAGAAGGAGCCCAATAGTTGTCGAATCCATTTATCCAAGAAGTTGCTCTCGATTCAAACATTTGAACAAGCTGTCCTGTAGGAATATTGTTATTACCTGCCGTACCAAAACTAAAACGTAATTTTAAGTCGTCTAGCCACGACTCTGCGTTTTCCATAAAAGGTTCAGAAGAAATACGCCATGCTGCTGCCGCTGATGGAAAATACCCCCATCTATTTTCTTTACTAAACTTCGACGATGCATCTGCACGGAATGTAGCACTAAGAATGTATTTCCCAATATAGTCATAGTTTGCTCTACCAAAGTAAGATAGCAATTTATCGTCTTCGTTGTAATAGTTATCAATTGTATAAGGTGATCCCTGAGAAGAAAGTTTCCATGCATCTTCTGCCGTAAAAGATTGAGGAAATCCATGTACCTCATCAGTAAGAGTTTTGCCCTCTGTTACAATATATTCATGACCTGCCATTAAGTTGAGGCTATGATTCTCATTCAAGTACTTTTTCAAATCCCAATTCAGAGTATTAGTACTTCTCATTGTATTTCTTTCTCTATTAACAAGTCTAATTGCAGGCATCCCTTGATTATCAACTGAAGGGTAATTTTTTACATAATACGTTGTCAACCCCCAGAAACGCTGGTCGCTATCGCTATTGCGGTTATAGCCAATTTCAGATCTTAAATTCAGATTGTCTACTAACTCCCAATTGGCGCTACCCGCAAGATTTAATCTCTTTTGTTCTTTTTCACGAGCATTGTCATATATTGCTTCAATAGGATTGTATAAGTTCCCTAAGTCGTCATCTGCACTACCTGCCGATGCATCAAGATTTTTTAATGGAATAGGTGTATAAATAACAGAGTATTTTAATCTCTTATCTGAGTCTAAAGTACTAGAAACGTCTTGTGCACCACCACCATCAATCTGAGTATCTGAGTAACGAACCGAAAAGTCTAGTGTGATTCGGTCAGTTGCTTTATTATTCAATTTAAGACTCATACTGTTACGTTTGTAGTCAGAATCCTCCATAATTGCTTTGTTAGATAGATGCGAATAATTAAAAGCATATGTAATTTTATCCGAACCTCCATTTAAACTAATGCTATGGTTTACAGTACTTCCGGTTCTTCCAAATGTCAAATCCTGCCAGTCGTTGTACGGAACATTTCTATAAAGATCCATATCCTCATAATTACCATAAAAAGAGTTATAGTTCTTTATTGCATCACTACCTCTAAGAGCAGCTAATTCATATTGCCAGTTGACATAATCATATGGCGACAACACATCTAAAGTTTTAGCAATTTTTCTTACTCCATAATAAGCATTATAGCTAAGTCTAACCTTACCTGCCTGTCCCGATTTAGTTGTAATAATGACAACTCCGTTGGCACCACGAGATCCATAAATAGCGGTTGAAGACGCATCTTTTAAAACGTCTATAGATTCGATATCTGTTGGTGGAATATCGGAGATAGTGTTTACAGGAAAACCATCTACAATATAAAGAGGATCGTTGCTCTGAGTAATAGAGCCACCTCCACGAACACGTATTCTCATTTCTGCATCAGGCGAGCCCTCAGTTGTTATTACCTGAACACCGGCCATTTTTCCTGTTATTGCTTCAGCTGCCGACGCAACCGGAACTGCAGCAATAGCATCGCCACCAACTGAAGCAACCGATCCCGTGAGATCACGTCTTCTTTGAGTACCATATCCAATTACTACTACTTCATCAAGGCTGGATACGTCTTCTTCCATAACAATATTTACTATGTTTCCATCTATAGTAACAACAATATCTTTCATGCCAATATAACTAACTTGAAGTGAAGTTGCATTCCTTGGTACCAAAAGAGTGTAATAACCATCTATATTTGTTGCAGAACCCATATTGGTTCCTGTAACCATTACGTTTGCACCGATAATCGGTTCCCCATAATTATCACTTACTGTCCCGCTAATAGTCCTTTCTTGAGCTGTAATAGAAAAAGAACAAAAAAGCGTAAACAATAGTAATCCCATTGTTAATTTCATTCTCATTTTCGAATCATTCATATTCATCATGTTTATTTAAGTTAATTAGATGTGTGATATCAATTGTTATTAGATAAAACTGTTTAGTTTACGAATTATAATTATGCAATAATAGGGTACTTTTGTATAAAGAGTGTAGACTATTTGGTTTTTAAGGGGTATATAATTGTTTAAATTATTTTACTTTTGTTTATTTTATACTGTGTTGTATGTGATTAGCTACAAATTCCTCTCCCAAAACATTTATAATAGAGTATTTTTTTATGCTTTCATCATCTAACTGATTCACCCATGCTACTCTTCTCGATATTTCAGCACCCTCTCCTTTATTTGCATACTCACCGTAAAAAGAAGTTAATTCATTCAATACATTGCCCCAATTATTCCATCCCTCTTTTCTTATAACATTGCTCATTTCACATTCCAGAAAAACAACATGAGCATATGCTCTCCAAGGCCGACCGAGATAGAATGAGTCTTTATTATCACCTTCTATTTTGCAATGCTTAAAAATATAACCATATGCTTGTTCTTCAGGGGTAGAGGCCGCTGTGATATATCCATTCTGTTTGCAGAAAATCTCACATTCATCAAAATATGCTATAGATGAGCCAAAGATGAAGTCAACTGTTCCTTCGATATAACAATTTTTGTAATATTGTTTACTTCCTGCTTTATGAGTATAAAGAGTATCTTGAAAACCTAAAAAGCGACAATTGAAAAAAGAAGAGTTGTTGCTTCTTACAATTATTGCAACTGCCTGTCCTATTGGTCCTGCGGCATTTTCAAAAGTTATATTTTCAGCAATAAAATTGTCTGGGCAAACATATATACTTGCAGAGCCGGATGTTCCTATTTCGTCTCCGAGCCTACTTACTTTTGAAGCGAAATTATTGAAGGATAAAATAGTTTTATATTTGTTCTCACCTATAAGAGTTAGTGAATGTTTGGTTTCGGGTATAATAACTTTTTCACGATAATAACCATTTCTAATAAAGATTGTAGAGGGCTGTTTGCGAAAATCCGGAATTGCATTAATCGCATCCTGAACCGATGTGAAATCACCACTTCCATCTTTAGCAACGACAAAATCATACTCTTTATTCACAAAATCAGCTGGCTCATCAAAAATCTTTCTCAAGAAGTTGGCTGCATAATTCACGGTTGATATATGCCAAGGATGAAAAAGCCAAAATGTATGAGGTGTATCTTCAAAAGTGTGTGCCTCAGAATATATACCAATATCTTTCAACACCCCAATGTGTGCATCCCTGCCATTGTGAAAACGATCTATAGAGCTATTTATAAAACAAATAGGAGCAGAGTTATCATTAATCCAACTTAATGCAGATGCCTCAATCCAGTGTTTTGGATTTTCACTATAGGTTCCATTTAGCCACTGTGCATCAACAGGCATCTTTGCTCCAGTATCACGTGCCTTTTGAGCTCTTTCTATGGTTTCATTGTCAATAAATGTTGATATACCATCAATGTTTATTATTGCTTTAATTCTATTATTACTATTTTTAGTGCCAATAAGCGCTGCGAGTTGCCCCCCCGCTGAACAGCCCGATACAGCTATGGAATTTCTATTTATTTTAAATCTGTCGCCATTATTATATACCCACTCAACAGCATCGTTTAAATCTTCTTCTGCCGCGGGAAATAGTGCTTCAGGTATCAATCTGTATTCAATTGTGAATGTTGCAAATCCTTGTTTTGCAAGATTTATAGCTAAAGCTTTTTGCATATCGGGCGAACCAGAGTTCCAACCACCTCCATGTATCATTAAAACAGCTGGGTATACCAGTTCGTTATCAGGTCTATATACCGATAACTTAAGATCTCTATCACCATAGCTTGTAAATGCTATCTTTTTATATGCAATTTTCTCAAAACATTTAATGTCTTGTGTAACTGTTGTGTCAACTGTCTTAATAAACGGGAAACGTTTTAATTCCTTAATATAAGAACTATAGACCGTATAACTAGTATCTGGTGGAACAGATTCTGTAATCCCAAATGATTTTACATTAAAAACAAAAAGTAATAATAAAATTATAAAACTGAATTTATGCTTCATAGTAGAATCAATATGTTTACCCTGTTTGTATTAGTAGGGTATTAATGCAATAATAGCCAAATTCTTATAAATAACATATTACAAATTGGTTTTAGATGGTAGAGTAATTGTTTTTTAACAGTGTTATAATTTTCCTAACCTTAAAAAAATCATATATTTGTAATAAGTGATTAACTGCAAAACAGTCTTAATTTTAGAGGCTTCTAGTAAATGAATAAACTCTTACTGACACAATATTTTATCTCTCTTCTGATTGTTTCAATTATTAGAATTGGAATACTATCGGCTCAGCCCAAAGCTTATTTTGAGCATTTTGGGGCCGAAGATGGATTGCCACAGCATACTATTACTGATATTTTGCAGGGCAGCGATGATTTTATGTGGTTTAGCACATGGAATGGATTAAGTAAGTTCGATGGATATACATTTACTACTTTTCATTTACCAACAGGTAAAATAGTTGAATCCAGAAGCAGCAGAATTGATAATATCTTTGAAGACAAATACAAAAACATATGGGCTTTAACTTATGATAAACAGGCATTCAGGTTTAATATCGAGACAGAATCTTTATTAGCTATTAATGATTTAGATGTATTAAATGAGACTCTTTTCGATACCTCACAAATTATTCCAAAAGTAAGTGGTAAGGTATGGGTTTTGTCTGAGCAAGATGGGTGTATTGTTGTAGCAGATTCTCTGTTTAATTCAATCTATTACAATACTTCGGAGCATAATCTTACACATAATTTTGTTCATAATGTTTATGAGGATAATCAATATAATTCTTGGATTCTAACTGCAGGAGGACTTACATATGTAAGTGCTGATAGCAATGAATCTTCTTTCTATTTTCATCCCAATTCAAAATCGGGTTTAAAAAGCGAAACACCATTTTTTAATATATTGGAGTTTAATAACGAGCTTTGGTTTGCCTCTGAAAACGGTGTTATATGGATATATTACAGAGATAGAGATCTATTTAACAAACTACAAACAGAACTGAATTCTGATATTATATCCATTAAAGAAATTTCTTCGGAGAGAATTTTAATTGTTTCTAAGTATGATGGTTTTGTAATATATAATACTCATGACGGGAGTATGGAGAGTTTTAACACAAGTACTTTGCCTGAAATGAGATTTAATGAAATTTTTGATGTATATATTGATAGGTCAAAAAATATATGGTTCGAAACAGATCTGCTGGGAGTTTGTAAGTTCAACCCTTATACTGAGGAGTATAAACATTTCGCTCCATATATAGAGAGTAAAGAATCTACCGTATTTCCTCCTAATTTTTTTATATTTGAGGATATAGATAATCGACTGTGGGTACATCCCAGAGGTGGGGGATTTTCTATTTATGATAAAGATGGCGATAGCCTTATACCTTTTTATAATGAACCTTTCTCAACCAATTGGATGTTTTCTAATATGTTGCATGCTGCATATTCAGACAAGCAGGGCAATCTTTGGATGTGTACTCGCTCACACGGGCTCGAGAAAGTGATTTTTTATGATGATTCTCAATTTCTTTCAATTGCGCTTAATAAAAATGTCAACTCCACTATAAACAATGATGTGCGACCAATTTTTGAGGACTCAGAAGGATTAATCTGGGTGGCAACAAAAGACGGTGAAATACATATTCTTAATAAAAATGGTGATATTGAGAAAGGGGTTTCAATTGAAGGTGTTGTTTATTCAATTACAGAAGATTCGCAGAAGAATATATGGCTGGGTACAAAAGGTGAGGGCGCATATAAGCTTACCCGAAGACTGGGACAAGAAGGTTTTAATATTCGCCAATATAAACACGACCCATTTGATATCTACTCTCTAAGCGATAATAGTGTATATTCTATTTTTGAAGATTGTAATAAGAATATCTGGATTGGTACGTTTGGTGGTGGTATAAACCTATTAATGAATAACAATTTAGAAGAAAAATTCATCAATCATCGTAACGAGTTAAAAAACTACCCTATAACAAAGGGCGATCAGGTGCGAATTATTTCCGAAGATGAACATAAAAATATTACAGTTGGCACTACTCTTGGATTTATTATGTTTTGCTCCAACTTTAGTACTCCCCAAGAGATAGAATTTAATGTCTATACCGGTAGTAATTCAAATAATTACTCAATTGGTGCAAACGATATTATGGATATTTGTACTACTAGTTCAGGAGAGACCTATATTGGTACATTCGGTGGGGGAATAAGTAAAATAACAGAAACAGATGAAAAGGGTTTACCTTTAGCTTTTGAAACTTTTAATACCACACATGGGTTGCCGTCGGACATTATACTCTCAATACAGGAAGATCAGAATGGTAATTTATGGATTAGTAGCGAAGGTGGTCTCACAAAGTTTAATATAGAAAATGAGACTTTCAGCAACTTTAGTGAGATTAAACGACTGATGAGAAGAAGTAATTTCTCTGAAAACTCCAGATATGGTTTAAATGATGGTAGATTGATTTTTGGCTATTCGCATGGTATGATTATGTTTGATCCTATAAGTATAAAAAACAATAGATTCCAACCAAATCTGGCATTGGTTGAGTTTAAACTTTTTAACCGTGTAGTACAAATAGAACCAAATGGTTTGATGAAGAAAAACATAAATCTTATCGAAGAGCTTACACTAAAACATAACCAGAATTTTATCAGTATTGAATTTGCTGCACTAGATTACACCGATCCAGACATTATACTATATGCTTATAAGCTAGAAGGATTTGACAAAGAATGGATCTTTACAGGCAACCAAAGAACAGCCACTTACACAAACCTCTCTAAAGGTAAATATACTTTTAAGGTAAAGTCTACAAATAGTGATGGTGTATGGGCAGATAATGAACGTAATCTGGTTATCGAAATTCTACCTCCTTTTTGGGCCACTTGGTGGGCATATCTTATCTATGTATTTATACTTTTGCTTGTTATATACATAGTATTTAAGATATTATATATATTCTACAGATTACGTAATAAAATAATTCTTGAAAAACAGGAGTCGGAAATAAAAACCCGTTTTTTTACCAATATTTCTCATGAATTACGAACTCCTTTAACCATGATTGTTGCACCAATCGAAAATCTGCTTCATAGCAAAGACACTTCAGAATCTGTAAGAAATCAGCTTAAGCTTGTGTCAAAAAACACAAACCGATTGCTTAATATGGTTAATCAGATTCTCGATTTTCAAAAGATGGAGCAAGCGCCTTTAAAAGTTAACAAAATTGATATAGCTGCATTTGCAGAGAATATTTTCACAAATTACATAAAGGTAGCAGAGTTAAAAGAAATTGATTATAGTTTTAATAATAATGTTGGTAGTGAGTGGCTTTGGTTAGATGCCGAAGCAATTGAAAAAGTAATCATAAATTTACTTTCTAATGCATTCAAATATACAACCCGGGGTGATTCAATAAATCTTTCTCTTTATAATAAAAACGATTTTATAATTCTAGAAGTAAAGGATAGTGGAATTGGTATTTCAAAAGATAAACAGGGAAGGCTCTTTAAGAGATTCCAATCGTTTAATGAAGATAAAAGTAAGCCTAGTACAGGTATCGGACTATCAATTGTAAAAGAGATAGCCGATAGGCATAAGGCCGAAATTGAAGTGGAAAGCGAAGAAAACAGAGGAAGTACTTTCAGGATTAAATTTAAAAAAGGTTCACTCCATTTCGATTCTGATGTCGCATTGGATGAGTCTTCTATTGTATTGGGTGAACAAGAGTCGGTACCTGAAATATTTGTAATTGATGAACATGAGGATATACAGCACGAAAAGATAAATAGCAACCCCTCTGTACTTATTGTAGAGGATGATGATGATTTACGCCAATTTATAGGCTCTATTCTCGAGAGTGATTATGAGGTTTATGAAGCGGCCGATGGAAGAGAGGGTTATGAAAAGGCAATTGAAATTATTCCCGATTTCATTGTTAGTGATATAATGATGCCCGAAGTTGATGGACTTGAGTTTCTAGGAAATATCAGAAAGAATATCAAAACCAGTCATATTCTTTTTCTCCTACTTACAGCAAAGACAACTCTCGATAGTAAGCTCGAAGGATTTGAATATGGTGCAGATGAATACATCACAAAACCATTTAGCGTTACATACTTTAAGGCGAGAGTCAAAAATCTTTTGCTCCGAAGAATTGAACTGCAGAAATACTTTAGAAACAAAGCAAATATTTCATCAAACACACGTGCATTAGGTATTAGTGAGAATAAAGAAATAGTTGCAAATAGTAAAGATCTTGAATTTATTCAAACTGTAAATAGCTTCATTGGAAATCATTTGGGTAACAAAGATTTTGTAATCGAGGATATTGCTAATGAAGTTGGTATGAGTAGATCTGTATTCTTTAAAAAGCTTAAAGGATTAACTGGTTTAGCACCCATAGAATATGTTCGGGACATCTCTTTACAGCATGCAGCTGAAATATTAGAAAAAGGTGATTATACTGTAAAAGAGGTTGCATTTATGGTTGGCATTAATGATGCCAAATACTTTAGTAAATGTTTCAAGAAGAAGTATAATATAACACCAAGCGAATATAAATTACAGAAATATTAAAATATATATACTATGAAAAGTTTTATTCATGAAGATTTCCTTTTACAGTCAGATGCCGCCAAAGAGCTGTATCATGGACATTCAGAATCACAGCCTATTATCGACTACCATTGCCACTTAAATCCCGAGTACATAGCAAGAGATCATTCTTTTGACAACCTAGGGCAGATATGGCTCGAAGGTGATCATTATAAATGGAGGGCTATGCGAACCAATGGGATAGAGGAGAAATATTGTACAGGAATTGATGTTTCAGACTGGGAAAAATATGTGAAGTGGACAGAGACCGTACCATTTACTATGCGTAACCCTTTGTATCACTGGACTCACCTAGAGTTGAAAAGAGCATTTGGTGTAGATAAGATTCTTAATCCCGAGTCAGCTAAAGAAATTTATGAAGTATGCACAGAGATGCTTCGCACACCCGAGTTTTCGGCACGTGGATTAATGAAAAAGTTTGATGTACGTGTTGTTTGTACAACCGATGACCCTGCCGATAGTCTTGAACATCACATCTCGTTAAAGGAAGAGGGTTTTGATATTAAAGTACTACCCACATGGCGCCCCGATAAGGCTATGGCAGTAGAAAACCCACTAGAATACCGCAAGTATATTGAGAAATTGTCTGAAGCATCAGGAGTTACCATTAGTAAGTTTAGTGACCTAATTGAAGCACTTCGTAATCGTCACGACTACTTTGCAACCGTTGGATGTAAGCTTTCTGATCACGGAATTGAAGAGTTTTATGCAGAAACGTATACTCAAACAGAAATTGATGATATTTTCAATAAAGTTTATGGAGGGTCAGATCTCTTGAAGGATGAGGTTTTGAAGTTTAAATCGGCCATGCTTTACGAGGGTGCTATTATGGATTGGGAAAAAAGGTGGACGCAGCAGTTTCATTATGGCGCAATTCGTAATAATAATACTCGTTTGTTTAATAAACTAGGACCTGATACAGGGTTCGACTCAATTGGTGATTTCAATACTGCCAAAGCAATGAGTCGCTTCTTTGATCAGCTTGACAAAGATGATAAGTTGGCTAAAACAATAATATACAACCTCAATCCCAAAGATAATGACCTTATAGCTACCATGATTGGCAACTTTCAGGATGGGTCGGTAGCCGGGAAAATACAGTTTGGTTCTGGCTGGTGGTTTTTAGATCAAAAAACAGGAATGGAAGCACAGTTAAACTCTTTGTCTAATCTTGGTCTATTGAGTAGGTTTGTGGGAATGCTAACCGACTCACGCAGCTTTCTTTCTTATCCACGACATGAGTATTTCCGTCGTATTCTCTGTAATCTCATTGGGGATGATATTGAAAAGGGACTACTCCCAGCGTCTGAAATGGGCTTTCTTGGAAAAATGGTTGAGGATATTTCATATCACAATGCAAAGAATTTTTTTAATTTTTAAATATATATATAATGAAACTAGGGAAGTATAGTATTGGAGTGGGCGATCGTTTCACTCTCCAGGGAAAAGCACAGCTTAGTGCAATAATGAAAGCTAATGAGAAAGGATTAGAAATCACTCCAGTATGGAACAAATCAAACAGAGAGCATATTTATGTTGGTACTGTTCCCGCTGATACGCGTTATGAAGCAGATGAGGCAGTTAAAGCACTTAATTATAAAGGAGCATATTTTGTAGATGCTGATCATATTAATTTGGATACTGTGTCAAAATATGTTGAAATGTCAGACTTCTTTACACTAGACGTTGCCTCTTTCATAGGTAAGGAAAGTAAAAAAGAAGATGTTGAGGCATTCGTTGCATCATGCAAAAAATATATGGGTCAACTACAGATTCCGGGAATTGAATTTCCATTAAATATTACCGATGAACTACTGCATGAAGTAGCCGATAAGTTTTTAGCCGCTACCCAACAGGCATCTGAGATTTATGCATATCTCAAAAAAGAGAAGGGTGAAGCCAATTTTATAACTGAGGTTTCAATGGATGAGGTTGAATCACCCCAAACACCTCTGGAAATGCTCTTTATCTTAAAGATGTTGGCAGATAAAGGTGTACCGGTACAGACTATTGCTCCAAAATTTACCGGCAGATTTAATAAGGGCGTAGATTATGTGGGCAATCTCGACCAGTTTGCCAAAGAGTTTGAGGAGGATGTACTTGTTATAGAGTATGCTGTGAAAGAATTTGGATTACCTCACGATCTTAAACTCAGTGTTCACTCAGGAAGTGATAAATTTTCAATCTACCCAATAATGGCTAAGGTAATAGCAAAGCATGATAAGGGATTGCATGTTAAAACTGCCGGCACTACATGGCTTGAAGAGGTAATTGGACTAGCTGTGGCGGGTGGTGATGCACTTAGCCTAGCAAAGAAAATATATGAGAATTCATACACTAGACGTGATGAACTTTGCGCACCATATGCCGATGTGATAGATATCGATCCTGCCCAACTTCCATCAATTGAGGAGGTGAACGGTTGGTCTGGTGAGAAGTATGCTAATACACTACGTCATATTCCAGGTCACCCCGATTATAATCCAAACTTCCGTCAACTCATTCATGTTGCTTATGCAGTAGCCGCAAAGATGGGTAATGAATATACCGATTTATTGACTAAGCATGCCGATGTCGTTGGCTCGTGTGTAGAAGAAAACATTTATGACAGACATTTAAAAAGACTTTTCAGTCTTTAGAAAAAGACAATTTAATTGTCAAAATAATTAATCTGTAAGAAAAACGATTAGGAGTAAATCTCTTAATCGTTTTTTTTATGTGCGCCGTGCATAGCACTTAACTTGGTGGTGAAAGTCCCATATAGTGGTTTGTGATCGCCAACCATTATCCAAAGATAGGCATTAGACACTCCTAAGCAACTCCCTACCAACTCCTAACCAACTCCTAATATACCTCATATTTATTAAGAGTTGGTTAGAACTTTGTTAGGCTTTAGTTTAGTCTGTATTATACCTTATAATAATGTATTTTTATTTGGAAGAGTAATTTATAGCAGTACTATCTTAAAAAAACAAGCGCAAAATTGGTTTTACACAATTTGCGCTTGCAAACTAAAATTAAGAGAATGAAAGTACTATTTTATTTCAATAAATGCAGTTTCTAAGCCATCTGCTGAGGCAGTTACTATATTTTTTTTACCAGCTTTTATCAATTTTATTAATGCTCTGCCATTGTACGCTTGCACTTTCTTAGATGCATCTGAAGTACCCATGTTTACTACCAAATGTCCATCACCAATAGAGTTAAAGTTTAGTACTTTGGATGAAGTAAGACATCTGACACCGTTTTTGTCGGTGAATTCAGCCTCAAGCCAAGCATATTCCGAAGTTTCTTCTGTAATTTTTAATTTGATGTTCGCCTCTTCACCAAACTTACGCGTTTCGTAATAGAAGCTAATTTCATCTGTAACAGTTGCTCCATCTTTTTGAGCTATTACCTTAACATTATTCTCTCCATTTTTAAAAGGTGTGTCCCATCTAAGTCCTGCAGCAGGGAAATCTTGACTATCTCTAATCCTTTTGCCAAGACTTACTCCGTTAAGAAAAAGTTCGGCTTCGTTGCAATTTGAATAAATTTTTAGAGTTTTAATCTCTCCTTCTTCACCCCATCTAATAGGCCAATTATGACCATAAATACGAACCATAGGATTATCAGTCCAATATGATTGAAAGACATAAAATGCCTCTTTTTTAGTGAAATCACGCTCAACAACGCCCTTCTGATTCATGTAAGGCACCGGGTTTATAGGACGTACGGGAGTTGAAAAGTCTTTAAAAGGCCAATATGCAGCACCAGTTAGCCATGGCATTGTCTCCTGCTCTTTAAGGTGCCAATCGATAAGATCTACTATATACGATTCACTCCAGTCGCCATCTCTTGAAGCCCGGGCAGTATCTCCGTAAAGAGAAGCATCTCCCGATCTTTCATCAGCCTGTTTTTCTCTGCTCTCAATCTTATCCAAATTAATATACGGATCTTCTGCATTACGCCCCGCATGGTTATCGCCACCCCACTCAACATGCAAGAAATGATCTACTTGCTGCATTTCATGATACGATACACTCTTGTAATCGGTATATATTCCTCTGTACCATCCAGCCCAAATTGAAGGAGAATAAACATCCACAATATCTTTACAGAAGTCGCATCTTCTTATAGCAGTTAACCTTGTATAATCAAGTTTATGAGAAAGATTATGCAGCTCACTCATATATTCACGAATCATATCCTTTTCGAAATAAGTAAAGTCACCGGGTCAATCATTTTCATTTCCTAATCCCCATAAAATAATAGATGGGTGGTTGCGATGCTGAGTAATCATATTTGTGAGCATCCTTCTGCCTTGTTCTTTATATACTTCACCTCCAAGTCCACCCCTACACCATGGAATTTCTTCCCACACGAGAATGCCAAGTCTATCACATTGCTCAAGCACAATTCGAGATTGTTGATAATGACCCAGTCTGATGAAATTAACACCCATCTCCTTCATCATTTCTATTTCCTTTATTATCATCTCTTCGGTCATAGCGGGACCAACACCTGCATGATCTTCATGACGGTGAGTACCTTTTAGTAATATACGATCTCCATTTAGATGAAAAGGGCCATTTTTAATAAACTCAAAATGTCTAAATCCAAACTTCTCTCTACTTACCATTTCTCCTGCATCCGTTGTAAGAGTAACTTCACATAAATATAGGTGTGGATTCTGTGTCGACCATAGTTCAGGCTTGTTTATTGTTATATTAAGTAATTCTTTTACTTTACCACTTATATTATTAATCGTGATATTTTCACGGCTGATAACTTCTCCATCAGGGTTGTAAACCTTTACATTTACTTCTGCATCTGTAATTGCTTCTTCACCAGTGAGAGTGTAATTTTTGAAATCGGCCTTAATAGATAGTTTGCCTTTTTCCCCGTTTTTGTCAACCGAAGCATAAGTTTGCAATGAGTTGAATGCTACGGTTGGGGTATAAACCAAATTTACATAACGATAAATACCCCCCCCATACAAATTAAAATCCGACAGGTCTGATGGCATCATTTCGGTATCCCGGGTATTATCTACTCTAATTACAACAGGTATACTTCCTTCGTAAGCTTCAGCTTCTTCAGATGCTATAAAGCTATTTACAGCATCAGTTATATCAACTTCCCATTCATGATAACCACCAATATGAGAACCCACTTTTGTAAGATAAACATATACCTCGGCTTTTTGTCCTACACCTTCAAAGTGCAGTATAGTGCGACCTTCTCTGTAAGGGTTATTAATCTTTAGCTTTGTTCTGTACCAGGTTGCACCTTGGTAGTAATTTATATCTGGGTCGACGGCAAAAGTTTACCGTCAAAAAGATACTCATAGCTGTTAGAGAGTCCTAATGTACGATATGCGGGTATAGCCCAGTTTCCAACAACACCATAACTCAATCTTAGTTTAAGCATATCAAGCC
>JADMKP010000010.1:0-112492 GCA_015478775.1 Fermentimonas sp.
TTTTGTGGGAGAGTAGGTAGCCGCCGTTCTTTATAAAATGTCCCGGTTGGATTTAATTTCAATCGGGATTTTTTTTGTTGATTTTTTCAACAAAAAAGTAGCATTTCAACATTATGTAATTCATTTATTGATTAATATAGATATATTTGTATAGTATAATTTATATATTACATTTTAAACCACAGTTATGAAAAAAATCTTTATTTTATCATCAGTACTATTATTATCCTTGATTTCTTACAGTTGCAGTAGTGATAAACCAGATGATTTACCTGTTAGCATTAATGCAACTGCGGAAAAATCATTTACTATAATTGCAGCTGCCGGAAGCGAAACTTCTCAAATTGTAACATTTACAATAGATGATTTTGCTGCACTAAAAGATTACAAAAAGTATATTGAATCTGGTTTAATACAAACAAGTTCTTTTATCGAGGTAAAAGGTATTACAGAAGATGTAGAACTAACAAATGTAAAATTATCTATGAATAGAGATTCTAAAAAGAATATTACTCTTCAAGATATTAATATGAATAAAAAATATCAGGAATTGCCACAACTTTCTTTTTTGCAATTTATTATTGATGAAATAGCTACTAGAGATTCTTCTACGATTAAGCTGGAGTACAAGGCTAATAGTAATATAACATCACCTGTTACAATAACTATATATTTAAATTCACGTTTCAATTTGTAATCAACTAATAGTCGAATGTTAGTTTGCGAATATAAGTGAGCTAAATAAGTGCTGGATAACTATAGAAATAATTGTTATACTAGTTATTTTTTATAAATTATAATGATCTACTTATGAAAAAAAATTAGGAAGAGAACAATATGTCCATCTCCCTAATTAATATAATTCTAATGAATTGATTTATCTAATTTATGATCTCAATTAACGGGCTCGAGATAATGTGAATAACAATAACCTTCCTCGCCATCATTGTCTCTAACCAGCCACCACTGATCGTTAGTTTTGCTAATTAAAGTAATTATAGCCCCTTTTTCGGCTTTTCCAACGATAGGTTGGTCAGTGCCTGGACCTTGGCGTATATTTAGTCGACTTTCATTTGTGACTACTTTAACTTTCCCACCATCTGTAACTTTACTTTTCACATTAAGTAAAACATCATTACTCTTGAAATTAGGATCAATTTTCTGATAAATTTGCCACAAGTTATCTTTAATAGTAGGTGAGTTAACAGTACCATCTATTTTAAGTACCTTCCCATTATCGTTAACGGAAAGGTTATTACTATTAGCCAGATCAATCAATTCTTTATATTTAATATTTAATGTCATAGTAGAATTTTATTTAACTGTGATATTATTAACTACTTGTTCGGGTTGTAATGCATTTATTTTTTCCATTAAAGTAGGAAGGTCTCTTTCATTAATTTCACCTTCAAGTGTTACAACTCCATTTTGAACTGTTGCTGTAACTGTATTGTGATCTTTCAAAGCGTCTTGTAGCCCTGAGTTTATAGAGGTGTCTAATGCAGAGTAATCAGGTGCAGGTGGTACTACTTGAATTTCATTAATAACGGTTGTAACGTGATTAACTTCTGCAACTTGATTTTCTGCATAAGTTTTTATCGCTTCATCTTGTACAACTCCAGTAAGTGTGGCTACACGATTTTGAACTGAGACTTGAACTCCTGTTAGTTCGGGGTTCGTTGCAATAACTTCTTGAGCATTTGTTTGGATGTCAGCATCACTAACATTGTTACATGATATTGCGAAAACTCCAAAGAGGAATATCAATGTAATCATCGGTAATGAATTAGATAGTTTCATAATTTTCATTTTTTAGTTAAGTAATTTTGTTTATTATTAAAACAACTGTTTTAAATATCGTATTATTTACGATACTGTTTAAACAAATAAACTTTCTAAAAAGTTTATAAACCACCTCATTACGTAATAATAATATTAGAATATTTTTGTGTATTTATGACAATATGGAGTACCACCTATGGCTTGATAGTATTGTTGATGATAGTTTTCAGCAACCCAAAATACCGAGGCTGGTTTTAACATTGTAGCCACTCGATACCCTCTTTTGGTAAGATCATTAATATATCTTTCGGCAATAGTTTTTTCAGTAGCGTTTGAATAAAATATACACGATAAATATTGAGGCCCGATATCAGGACCCTGTCCATTTGTCTGAGTAAAATCGTGAGTTTCAAAGAAGAGTTTAACCATCTCTTCATAACTTGTAACACCAGAATCATATACTACTTCGGTTGTTTCGAGATGTCCTGTATTTTTTTGACAGACTTGTTCATAAGTAGGATTTTCAATATGTCCCCCCATAAAACCAACATTGGTTTCTTTTACACCAGGTGCTTTCATGAAAAAGTATTCTGTTCCCCAAAAGCATCCCGAAGCAAAATAAGCCGTTACATCTTTTTGTTCTTGTTCTGCCGGTATAAAATTCATTGAAATTGAATTTACACAGTGGCGTGTTTGTTTATCGGTAAAACCTTCTCCTAAGAAAACATGCCCCAAATGAGCTCCGCAAGTGTTACAAAGAATTTCGGTTCGTCTACCGTCTGCATCTCGTACTCGCTTAACTGCTCCTTCTATTTCATCATCGAATGATGGCCAACCACAATGTCCATCGAATTTTGATTCGGAATTGTATAATGGTGTATTACATCGTTTACATACATATGTTCCGGCTTCATAATTATTTACATACTCACCAGTATATGGTACTTCGGTGCCTTTGTGAATTATAATTCTTTCTTCTTCGGGAGTTAATTCATTAAATTTCATAGTTACCGCGTGATTAATTGTTGTCTGATTTTCTTTTTGATTATTCTGTGCACACATATTGAAAAAAAGAGATGTAAGTATAAATATTGAATATATCTTTTTCATATGTTTCATTCTTTATTTTTTGTTCGAATAATTGAGTCTGAAAGCTCAATATTACATTATAAATTATACAGTTTCAGACTCTTTATGTTTTTCAAAGTTAGAAACTTTCTATAAATTTAGTAACTTTGCAAGCTTAAAAATAAATAAATCAAATATTGCTCATTATGAACTTGAATTATTCAACTGAACTTAATTATAAAGTTGCAGATATATCACTTGCCGATTTCGGAAGAAAAGAAATAGATATTGCAGAACATGAAATGCCTGGTTTAATGGCTATACGTAAAAAACATGCTAGTGAGAAGCCATTAAAAGGAGCTCGTATTATGGGATCCTTGCATATGACTATTCAAACTGCTGTTCTAATTGAAACATTAGTTGAGCTTGGAGCTGATGTTAGATGGGCAAGCTGTAACATTTTCTCTACACAAGACCATGCTGCCGCTGCAATTGCTGCTGCCGGTGTACCTGTTTACGCGTGGAAAGGTGAAACACTTGAAGAATATTGGTGGTGTACGGATATGGCCTTACGTTTTCCAGATGGTAAGGGTCCTAATTTGATAGTTGATGATGGAGGTGATGCATCACTTTTAATACATTTGGGATATTATGCTGAGAATGATGCTTCTACAATTGATAGAAAAGGTTCTAATCATGAGGAGCAGGTTGTTTTAGATACTTTAAAACGTATTTTAAAAGAAGATAATCAACGTTGGCACAGAACTGTATCTGAAATGAAAGGGATCTCTGAAGAGACTACAACAGGTGTTCACCGATTATATCAGATGATGGAGAAAGGCGAATTGCTAGTACCGGCAATAAATGTTAATGACTCTGTAACTAAATCTAAATTCGATAATTTATATGGTTGTCGTGAGTCTCTTGCCGATGGTATTAAGCGTGCCACTGACGTGATGATAGCAGGCAAGGTAGTAGTTGTATTGGGTTATGGCGACGTTGGCAAGGGTTGTGCGCACTCTATGCGCTCTTATGGAGCAAGAGTGCTTATTACGGAGATTGATCCAATTTGCGCACTTCAGGCAGCAATGGAAGGGTTTGAGGTTACGACGATGGAAGAAGCTGTTAAAGAAGGCAATATTTATGTTACTACTACAGGTAATAAAGATGTAATAACTATCGATCATTTAAGTAATATGAAAGATCAATCGATAGTTTGTAATATTGGTCACTTCGATAATGAAATACAGGTGGACGCTCTCGTTAACTTTCCAGGTATCGAACATCTTAATATTAAACCTCAAGTTGATAAATACACTTTCCCAACAGGAAATTCGATATACCTATTAGCAGAGGGTCGTTTAGTGAATTTAGGTTGTGCTACCGGTCATCCTTCGTTTGTGATGAGTAACTCTTTTGCTAATCAAACCTTAGCACAGATAGATCTTTGGCAAAAAGATTATGAGGTAGGTGTTTATAGGCTACCAAAAGAACTGGATGAAGAAGTTGCAAGATTACATTTGGAGCAAATAGGGGTAAAACTAACTACTTTAACACAAAAACAAGCAGATTATATTGGGGTGAAATTGAATGGACCATTCAAACCTGAACATTATAGGTATTAAATAATATTAGAAGGATGATTTTTTTGTATATATCATCTTTGGACTCAGAAGAGTAAGTATTTTAAGTTAAATTAAAACCAATTTAAACACTAAAAAGGTTGCAAGATTAAAATAAAGATTTTATCTTTGCACTCGCTTTTGAAAGAAAGCATCAGGTCGATTCGCTAGCTCAGCAGGTAGAGCACATCCCTTTTAAGGATGGGGTCCTGGGTTCGAGCCCCAGGCGAATCACTACCAAAAATTACCACATCACTCAATTAGAATGATGTGGTTTTTTTGTATTCCAATGTTCTATAACCTGTTAAATTCACTCTCTCCGGCACCTGTTCCCTTGTATCTACTGCCATTGGTGTTGAATTTGTATCTTACAGTGAATTCCAGTTCGCGGGTATCCCATTTTGCAGTTTGTGAAAGGTGCAGTTTGTTGTTGTATACTGTGACATCATTTCGGTTTCCTTGAAATATGTCTTGCCCCTTTATAATTACTGTTAGTTTATCATTAAGGAAAGATTTTGTAACGCCAACATTTAGCACAAACTGATTGTCTTTGAGATCTACATTTTGTGTAGAGCCTTTTCCTCTATAATTGGCATCGAGTGTTACTAGAAATCCTTTTGGTAACGAAAATGAATTGTTTAGAGAAGCAATAATCATTGGCTCGTTTAGTTTTATATCTTGGCTATTACTTGTAATTGTTAACCATTGCTTTATGAATCCTACACTTGCCATGGGCGACCAGATACCTAATTTTGGTGAAGCTGTAAGGAAAGCAGATAGGTTTGGTATTTTATCTATGTTTTTAGTAGATAAGATTGCTATGGCAGGATTTTCTGGATGTTGATCTGCCCATTGTATTATAGCATCTTTTTCTATCTTATAGCTAATCATTAGCTGCAGGAACTTCCATGAACTCATGAACGATGCATCGTTAATTATAGTTGGTTTAAGAAATGGGTTACCTGTTTGCAAAGTAAACCTATTGCCATATAACATGTTGCTTCCAAGTTGCCAGTATGAAGGGCGAACTGTTTTTACGTTATAGCTAATTTGTAACTGTACATTTCCAACTGAGTTTGAATATGAGAAATTAGGAAACCAACGTGCATACTTTCTGCTTTGTTCTTCATTTAATTCATCATCGTTGTAATAGTCAGACGTAACATCTTCATATCTTAAACCTGCTCCAATCTTCCCAATAGAAGTTGATCTGGAGAACTCGGCAAAGAAGCTTTTGTTTTCGTCTTTAAAAGATGTGTTAGTTGAAGGAATAGAAACCATGTCGGTTGAGTAGATATCGATTCTTTTAGTGTTCGTGTATTCATTACCAGCCGATAACTGACCACCTAAAAATGGATAAGATAATATTAACCTTGTTGCAAATAGTTTATTCTCAATTTCATTAGAAGAGTTTATAACCCTATCATCAAACTCCTCGCTGCTCTCGTTAATATTAGTTTCTGATAAAAATTTACCCCCATAGAAATCACTATTAAAATCAACTTTCAGTTTTCCAAAAGTACCATTATAATAAACATTTAATCTATTTTGGGGTTTGTTATTACTATTTTGATTGCTATTACTAACCCATTTATCATAGAAAACGTTATTTGCAAATACATCACTTGCTGTGATAACAGATTGCTCGTCTTTACCGGGTGAAAGTGACATAGTGTGTTTCAAACCAACATAATGATTAGGATTTATCTCATAGTTAATACCTGCAATTGTTGTGAGAGGATTTTCAACACCTTCTACATCAAGTTTATTTGCTTGTATCCATAAAGTATCCACATAAGCGGTTTGTGTTAAAGTACTATTTTGAATGTAGTCATACTTTTCGTATTTGACTGTTGCAAATAGATCCCAACCTTTATATCGATAATTAAGATTGAGCTGTTTCCTTAGATCGGTATGCTTATTAATTAAAGAAGTTGACCTTACATCAAAACTAAACCCATCGCCCACTTTACGAACTGTGTGGATTCGTATAATAGCTTTTACAGAAGCATCGTATCCGGCACCCGGATTATGAACTATCTCCACCTCACTGATATCGGAAGAGGCTATCATATCAAGCTCAGAAGGGTCGCGTAATTCTCTATTATTGATATATATTTTGGCTTTACCTTTTCCGAAAATTGAGAAATCGCCATCATCACCTGTTATAGCAGGCAAACGTTTTAGCACATCGTTAGCAGTGCCGGCTTTACTAAGTACAGTATTTTCAACCGTAGCAACCACAGCATCATTACGTAGCCTAATACGAGGTATATCACCATTTACAACCACTTCGCCTAGCATAGTACTATCATAATTAAGGACTATATCCTGTTCAGACTTTGCAGGTAAAGTTTGAGTTTCATAACCAATAAAAGAAACTCTTAGAAGCTTATTGTCAATATTATCTGCATTCAAAAAAAAAGAGCCGGTTTTGTCAGTAGTTGTTCCGGCAATTATAGTAGAGTCGGGTAGAGAATACACTGCTACGTTAGCAAATTCAATAGGGTTACTGTCTAAGTCAGAAACAACACCTTTAATTTGTGCATTAAGTGGAAATAATATACCACATAAAATTAGAGAAGAAAGAATTTTTAGAGTCATCATATTAATTTTAATTTATTCGAAAATATGACTACATCATTTTTATTTTGGTTACAAAAAAATTGTACCTTGCATTATCATTATCTTTTTTTAATTTATATATGGTAATTACTTAATTATGCAGCAAACTCCATTAAAACGTCAGGAAGATATTGGACTGTCGCCGTATGAGCTGAAATTTAGAGGGCAGTATCGATCGCAGGAGGTGCAGATGACCGTTTATGATATCTGTGCCGAAGATATACAGGAAACAAAAATTAGTTCTGTTGAAGAGTTAAAGTCTTATAAAGACAAGCTAATTTGGCTAAATATAGATGGTTTGCACAACGAAAAACTGATGGGTGAGCTTGCAGATAGTATGCAAATACCGTCAGACATTTTGTCGGATGTGATGGAGCCTGGCACTCGCCCACAGACTGAAGAGTTTGACAATGGACTTTTTATTTCAATTAAAATGTTGCAATTTGACGGTGCATTGCATCAGGTATCAATAGATAATCTGAGTATTGTATTGATGAACAATTGGCTGATTACTTTTCAGGAAGAACCTAGTAGTCTGTTTAATCCCATAAAAGAGCGGATTAAGAAACATAATAAGAGATTAATTACTATGGGAGCCGATTACCTTGCATTTGCCCTGCTAGACGTGGTGATTGATAATTACATTTTTATTTTGGGTGTGCTTGGTGAAGAAATTGAAGATGAGGATAATAAACTTGAACTTAATCCTGACAGGGAAACCCTTAAAGTTATTAATATGTTTAAACGGCAGCTTAGTGATCTGGGACGTTATATTAAACCTGCCAGAGAGATGGTTTCGAGCATAGTGAAAATGGATAGTGATTTTATAACTGAAAAAAACTACAAGCATTTTAAGGAACTCCATGATAACATTAATCAGGCAGTAGAACTACTGGATTATTACCATGAAGTTTTATATGATGAATTGAATATATATCATTCTTCTATGAGCACCAAGTTAAACGATATTATGGCACTACTGACAGTCTTTTCGGTGGTATTTATCCCGTTAACCTTTATAGTTGGTGTGTATGGTATGAATTTTGACAATATGCCCGAACTCCATATGCCACACGCTTATTTTATAGTCTGGGTTGTGATGATATTAACCGCAGCATGTATGCTATGGTACTTTAAAAGGAGAAAATGGTTTTGAAAAACTTAATAATAAAAAAAGCCCGTTCAATTTATATTGCGACGGGCATTAATATATAAATATCGAATAATATTACATTATACCTCCCCCGCGGGCATTTACATATTTAATTACAGGAGTGATATTGAAGTAAACCCTATCAATGCCAAAACGATTTTGTCCAAGACTTAGATAATTAATTTTGTTGCCTCTTAGAATTTTATCCTCTCCACCATAAGTATATCCTAGAAATGGAAGAATATCATATTCGTGAGCAACTTTTATAACATAAAATGCAGTTTTTTCGGTCATTCCATCACCTGTACTTACGATGGCATTTTGAACAACACTTCTTTGTTGAGCCACTTTCTTATACTCATCTGTATTGTTTTGCTGAGCAAGTACCAGTAATTTAGCATTAAGAGCCCTTAAGTTAAAAGGATCTTGAAGTAAGAGTGCATTTGAATACTCCAATATTTCGGCATAATCACTTGGAGTAAACGTGCCTCTGGATAGTGTTATAGCTAGTTTATTGTTAAATGAAGATGTATCGGTAGGCACATAGTTTGTTTGAAACACATAACCATAGTAAAGGTGTCTTCCCTCCTCAAGGGTCATATTTGAATTACCTTCTAAATACTTTTTGAGTAAATTTGGATAATAATATGATGAGGTTTGCTCCTTTACATTACCCTCGATCTGAGAATAGTCAGGTGCCTTAAAAAACTCTTCTTGTGCATTAATATTTAGAACTAATGCAGTAAATATAACAATAAGTAAACTGATTTTTTTCATAATCTTTTGAATGTAATAAAGATGGTTAATAGTACAAATGTATTTTCTAATTTCAATTTTAACAAATACCTTAGTAACAAAGTTTAAATATTTGTTTGATTACTACTGATCTCCTGAAACTGAAACAGTTTTGTCTATTTTCAAAATTAATCCCTGAAGCACTTTACCCGGTCCGAGTTCCACAAAATCGGTTGCACCGTCTGCAATCATATTCTGTACAGATTGTGTCCATTTAACCGGAGAAGTGAGCTGTGCAATAAGGTTTGCTTTGATTGTTTCGGGATCTGTTTCACCGGTTGTTGATACATTCTGATAAACAGGACATACAGGTGTAGAGAATTTAGTTGATTCAATTGCATCCGATAGTTCCACTCTTGCCGGTTCCATAAGAGGAGAGTGAAATGCACCACCTACTTTTAGTGGTAGAGCTCTTTTAGCACCGGCCTCCTTCATTAATTCGCAAGCTTTGTCTATCCCTGTTATAGATCCTGAAATAACAATCTGTCCCGGGCAATTATAATTTGCGGGTACAACTACGTCATCAATAGAATTACATATCTCCTCAACCTTCTCATCAGGAAGTGCAATAATTGCAGCCATAGTAGATGGTTCGATTTCACAAGCTTTTTGCATTGCCAAGGCACGTGCATAAACAAGTTTTAATCCATCTTCGAACGATAAGGCACCAGCAGCAACCAATGCCGAGAACTCACCCAAAGAGTGACCTGATGTCATATCGGGTTTAAACTCCTCTCCCAAAGTTTTAGCTAGAATTACTGAGTGAAGAAATATAGCAGGTTGTGTAACCTTTGTTTGCTTTAGATCCTCATCAGTACCTTCAAACATTAAATCGGTTATTCTGAACCCGAGAATCTTATTTGCTTTCTCGAATAATTCCTTTGCTAATGGTGTAGTTTCATACAACTCTTTGCCCATTCCCACAAACTGGGCTCCCTGACCAGGAAATACATATGCTTTTTTCATAAAATATTTATTTATTGCTTTTATACTCTTTGTTTAATTAAAGGGATAAACAAGTAAAACATGATACAGTTCAAAATGAATGTAATTTTGAACTGTAAAACATATTGGCAACCTTTTATAATAAATCAATTATTCTTTTGTCTGATCTCAACCCTTCTTATCTTTCCGCTTATAGTTTTAGGAAGCTCATCTACAAACTCAATTACACGAGGATATTTATATGGAGCTGTAACATTTTTTACATGATCCTGAATTTCTTTTACCAGCTCTTCTCCCGCTTGAGTTTTGTATTCTTGAGCCAGAACTATTGTTGCCTTAATTAACTGCCCTCTAATCTCGTCTGGAACACCAGTAATTGCACACTCAACCACAGCAGGGTGAGTCATTACTGCACTCTCGACCTCGAAGGGCCCTATTCGGTAACCCGAGCTTTTTATTACATCATCGGTTCTTCCTACAAACCAGTAATACCCATCTTCATCGCGCCAAGCCATATCGCCAGTGCGGTAGATGTTATCGGAATATACCTGTTTTGTAAGCTCTTCATCTTTATAATAACCCTTGAAAAGCGAAAGTGGGAGCTTCTTATCTGTATAAAAAACAATTTCTCCCTGTTCACCATCCTCAGCAGATCTGCCATCGTGTGTAAGAAGATCCATATCATACAATGGGTTTGGAACACCCATAGCACCTGGCTTTGGCTTTATCCAAGGGAATGTAACGATTGTGGGAGCGGTTTCGGTTTGACCAAAAGCCTCCATCATCTTTATACCGGTCTTTTCATAGAATGCTTGAAAAACTGAGGGGTTTAGAGCCTCACCGGCAGTTGTACAATACTCAAGTGACGATAAATCGTACTTGCTTAAATCTTCGCGAATAAGAAACCTGAAAATTGTGGGTGGTGCACAGAATGATGTCACCTTATACTTAGAAATAACATTGAGCATATCGTCGGGGATGAATCTGCCTTCAAAATCGTAAACGAAAACGCAAGCACCAACTATCCACTGCCCATATAGCTTTCCCCATACTGCTTTCGCCCAACCAGTATCGGCCACTGTTAGATGTACACTATTTTCATGTAGATTGTGCCAATATTTGGCTGTAGTAATATGACCCAAGGGGTATGTGAAATCGTGTATTACCATTTTGGGCTGACCAGTGGTGCCTGATGTGAAGTAAAGAATCATTATATCATCATTACTATTTACCACATCGGGTTTAATAAATGGAGTGGCATTATTGACTCCCGAATGAAAGTCTGCCCAACCATCTCGACTGTTCACTCCAATTACAATGCGTTGCTGAACGGTTGGTGAACTGCTCATTGCATGATTCACATGCTCGATAAGACTTTGGTCTTCTGTTGCAATTATTGCTTTAACACCAGCAGCATTATTGCGATATATAATATCTTTATCAGTTAAAAGATGAGTCGCGGGAATTGCAACTGCACCAATTTTATGCAATGCGATAATAGTTTGCCAAAACTCGATGCTTCGTTTAAGAATAAGCATCACCATATCACCCTTTTTTATATTTAAAGAAAGGAGAAATGATGCTGTTTTATTTGACAACTCCTTGAGCTGAGCAAAAGTAAGATCTATATTTTCACCAGTGTCGTTGGTCCAGCAAAGCGCACGCTTATCTGGATCGATTTTTGCCCACTCATCGACAATATCGTAAGCGAAATTGAAATTTTGGGGTACAATAATCTCGTAATTTTCAATAAAATCTTTGTGAGAACTGAAATCAGTCTTTTTTAAATAATTCTCAATCATAATAACCTATGGATATAATATTACAGCAAGAAATTTTACCGGCTTATCGTTAAGTGCTTTCATGCCGTGCGGAAGAGACGAGTCGAAGTATATGCTATCACCCTTACCGAGTATTAGGTTTTTATCATTAATGTTAATCATCATGCTACCCTCAAGAATCATATTAAACTCTTGTCCAGCATGTATATTCTTATAAAAATCGGTTTCAACTGGTTTTGGCTCTACCGTAACAATAAATATCTCTGCTACATTATTTGAAAAGCCAGATGTTAGAGATTGATATTTATAAGCTGACACCCTTTCTACTGTTACAGCCTTTTCGTTTCGAGTGATGAAGTATGAATTCATACGAGGCTCGGTGCCAAACATAATTGTAGATATATCTACACCAAACTCTCTTTCGATACGTTGCAGGAAAGAGACTGAGATATCCATATCGCCCTCCTCAAACTGTAAATATTCTTCAACTTCCACCTCTAGCTTTTTAGCCATTTCTTCTGGTGTGTAGTCAAGTGCATCTCGTAGCCCCTTAACACGTTCACCTATTTGTTTTAAATCTGTTTTCATCACTGTTAAAGTGTTTGAATTAGTTTAATAATATATTTACAAAAATACTCTATTTTCTTAAATGAACAAGTAAAGACTCATTGCCATTATACCCATTCCAATAACTAGTCCGATTATTGAAAGGTGATGTTTGCCATACTTTTCGGCACTGGGTAAAAGCTCATCTAATGAAATAAAAACCATTACACCGGCAACAGCTGCCAAGACAACAGCATTAAGAGTTGAACTCCAGAATGGCATTAAGAAAAAATAGGCAATTAGTGCGCCCAGAGGTTCTGCAAGACCCGAAAGAAGTGAAAACCAGAATGCTTTTTTCTTACTGCCTGTTGCATGGTAAATGGGCACTGAAACTGCAATGCCCTCGGGTATATTGTGTATAGCAATGGCAGCAGTTATTGGAAGTGCAACCTCTAGTGAAGTTAGAGCCGACATAAATGTTGCTATACCTTCGGGAAAGTTATGGATTGCAATTGTTATTGCAGTTACAATACCCGTTTGCTTTAGACTTTTATATTTAACAACTCTCATATCTTCCACACCCTGTAATTCGTGTGGGTTGGACTGTTTGGGAATTAGAAAGTCGATTAGTGCAATAGAAGCTATTCCACCAAAAAATGAAAGAATTAAATAGAGCATTCCTTGTTTCTCTCCAAATACCTGAGTTAATGAGTCATTTGACAGAGGCAACATCTCCATAAATGATACGTATATCATTACTCCTGCCGATAACCCGAGAGCGAAGCTAAGAAAGTTTGTATTTGTTCGTTTGGCAATTAAAGCAATAAGACCACCTATACCGGTGGATAGTCCGGCAAATAGTGTAAGTAAAAAAGCAATTAAGATAATTTGATTATCCATTTAAGTTACTTCAATTATAAGTTTCATAATTTCGTTATGAATAAATCCATTAGAAGCAACCAACTCTCGTCCGAAAATATAATTGTTGCCACCTGAAAAATCGGTATTCTTACCTCCCGCACATTTCAAAATAAAAGTTCCTGCAGCAACATCCCATGCCGACAGACCTGAATGAAAATATGCATCGGTAATTCCTGCTGCAACATAACAAAGTTCAATGGCAGCTGCTCCTTTAATTCGAAAGCTGCAACTTTTAAAATGTTTCATTGCATTTTGTAATACCAACTCTCCTTTTGTATCTAAAATATAGGGAATACCACATCCTAAGTATGCATTTTTAATGGTGTTATGAGTACTAACTTCTAATATCTTATTATTTAGTTTAGCATTACCGGGGGCAGTTGCACTATACATTTGATTTATAATTGGGTCATAAACCACCCCTAACACAATCTCCTGATTGTGTCTGAGAGCTATGCTTACAGCATAAGTTGCATCTCCATGAATATAATTAGTTGTACCATCTAAGGGATCAATTATCCAAGTATATTCCGTTTCTTCATAATAAACTGTCTCTTCTTCGGTAAGAAAACCTGCAGCAGGAAACAACTCTTTTAGTCCTTTTACAAGTATTCTTTCAGCTTCCTTATCAATATAAGTTACATAATCTCTGGCCCCTTTAATTTCAATATCTTTTTTATTGAGCTTGGCCTGTTCATTTTTAAGGTATTCGCCAGTAGATCGCGCCAAAGCCTCCACCTTTTTACTTAAGTTTTCCATATACAAATGACTTTTTTACTCATTACTATACATTGAATCCCACCATCTTGAATCATCTTTAAGCCATTTGGCAAACCATGCATATATTGCATTATTCCATGCAATCCTCTTGTCATAATCGTAAATTGCATGATTCTCTCCCATTACTTCTATGAATTCAACTGGTTTGTTTAACAACTTAAGAGCAGTATACATTTGAATACTTTCTCCAATTGGTACGTTTGTGTCTGCAGATCCATGAAGAAGTAATAGTGGTGTGTTTATTTTATCGGCATGAAAAAGTGGACTCTGTTTAACATATAGCTCAGGATTATTCCACGGATAGCTGCCTGCACTTGCTCCGGCACTATATGTGTAACCCCAATAGCCTTCACCCCAATAGCTAGTTATATTGCTAATTCCAGCGTGTGATACGGAGGCAGAAAACATATCTGTTTTGGTTATGAGGTACTGTGTCATAAAACCACCGTACGATGCTCCAATATTTCCAATTTTTGTTCCATCAACAAATGAATGTGCCTCAACAAATTTTTCTGTGCCTTCAATTATTTCTTCAGCAGTTTGATCGCCCCACGCATTTACGTGGCGAGCAGAGAATTCTTGTCCGTAGCCAGTTGTACCACTCGGTTGTAGCGTGTAAACCACATAGTCTTGAGCAGCATAAACATGAAGAGGATAGGTGCTCTCAAAAATGCGGGTGGTGGGACTAGTTCCACCATAATAATATACTATAAGTGGGTATTTTTTATTCTCATCGAAACCAGGTGGCAAATAAAATCTACCTTCAATGACATCTCCAAAAGAACTTGTGAAATTCCAGTCTTTAACCTCACCAAGATTTAATTGACTCAATCTTTCGGCATAAGGGTCTGAGATTAGAGTGGATTCTAAAGTTTTTAAATTTAACAGGTAACTTCTACTAGAATTTGATACACTTAACCCAGTGTATGTGGCCCATAATGCATTATTTGCAATATTGAAAGAACGAATAACATCTTCTTTAAGAGGTAATTTTTCGAACTTCTTTGTTTTGTAAGAATATCGATACATATTTGCTCTGTCACCCTCCTCAACTCTATAATAAATAAAGTTATCCTTGGAATACCATTCTTGAGCACTAATGGTAGGATTAAAATTCTTAGTTACAGGGTCTACGCTTTTAGTCTCAATATCCATAATAAACGATTGAGTGTCGTAGCTATTAGCAATTTGGTTAGTACTTATATTAAGTCCAATTCCATTAAAAGCCTCTGGTGCACCATGTAATAATAACTTTTTATTATCGGGTGAGAATTGAGCAGAATAGATATAGGTTTGATCCTTCCAAATAGTATCCACTCTCATTGTTTCTAGATTGAGCAGAAATAATGAGTTTTTGCGAAATGGACGATCAGTTAAATCTTCTTCAGAAGTAGTAAAAAGCAGTTGTTTTACATCTTGGGTAACATCGTTAAGAGATGCAGTATTCTTACCAAACGTAAGTTGTTGAGTTAGCCCTGTATCAAATGAGTGGCGATAAAGAAAATAACGATCGCGATAATTAGACTGTCTATCATCTATACCAACCAAACGTTTTAACCCGGCAGGGCTAGTTGCAGATATAGTTTCTTTAGATGAAAAGAAAACAGATTTTTCATCAGGAGCCATATAAAAGCTCTCTTTTGGAAGGCCCTTTGCCAAAATTACTGTTTCATTTGTTAGTGGATCTAAAGATATTATAGATCTATCGCCGTTACTATCATCAACATAGAATAAAATATCTGATTTGGGCATCCATTGAATCTGATTTCTATTGGAAGTTTCGGAGAGGATTGTTCGTTTTTGTATAGTATCGTATATTTCAGTGAAATTATTGTTATTACCTCCAGCCAATGTTTCTCTTAAACTTAGTAAAATGAAACGACCACTAGGTGATATAGTTGAGTTACTTACACGTTTGCCCTCCATTATATCTTTTATATTTATACGTCTGTTGGCACTGTTATTAAAAGTGTAATTCAGTAAAGAATCAGACTCTTCGGGTCTCACTTCAACTTTAACAGCCGGAGTAGTTTTGTTTTCGGATGAAGTTAATATTTTGATTATCACTCTAGAGTTATTGGTAAACCCATTTAATCCTGCATCTACTGAGCCCGATTGTTGAAGACTATCGTTAACTTGGGTTTTAGTTGCCCTTTTAACATCGTCTATCCATAACTCTAGTGGATTGGGCGAAGTAACTATCAATTTACCTTTTCCATATCCATCGCCATTCAGATAAAACGAAATAAGCTGCAATTCATTTCCATTCTTGGTTTTTGGAAGAAAGAAAAAGCCAGAGCTGTCGGGGGTAAGTTCTGTTTTAAATCTTTCTTGCACAGGAAATGATACAGAGTAGGAAAGCATTAGATCTTCTGTAAACTTAATTTGATTGAGATTGGTACTATCCAGTAAAACTGGTTTTTGCACAGATATAGGTTCAAATATGTATAATTTATGTGGCATAAAACCTCTCTGAGCCGAGAGGCTGGCAACAATTATAAAAGTTGCTACAGTGCAAATTATTTTATTATTCATTCTAAAAGTTTTCTTTTATTATATTTTTTATGTTTTATCTATTCAATTAATTTAATTGGGAGAAGAGAGCCAAGTAAAATGATTGTTGAATAATTTTTGAAAGTCTGGCTTCTCATAAAATATTCCGTATAAAGACGATCCTGAACCACTCATTGATGCATAAGTGGCACCTAGTTCATACAGTTGTTGTTTGATTTTACAAATTTGGGGATATTTTTTGAAAATTGGGTCTTCAAAATCATTTTTCATAAGCTCTTTCCATTCGTAAAGTGGTCTGCTGACAATATCTTGGAGAGATAAAATAGGCGCTTTTGTTGTTACCATTGAATAGGCTTCTTTTGTGGATATAAAAACATCGGGCTTTACAATAAGGAAGTACATGTCACTTAAATCAAGATTAATTGGTTTTAACTGACTTCCGATACCAGATGCGAAAGCAGGTTTATTATATAGAAAAAAGGGACAATCGGCCCCTATTTGAAGTGCTAACTCTGCAAGCTCATTAATAGGTATACCCAGATTATAAGTTTCGTTTAGCAATTTAAGTATAAATGCCGCATCAGAAGATCCTCCACCCAAACCAGCACCCGTCGGTATCTTCTTGAGGAGATAAATGTCGATATTTGGTATATTTATATTGGAGTGATTTTTAACTAAATCAAATGCTTTTATGACTATGTTTTTTGAGGGGTCTCCATCTATTTTAATGCCCGTTTGGAAGAATTGGTATTCCTCTTGTGAGTCTGAATTTATTATTTCTAATCCATCTTTTATATTGATAGGATAAAAAATAGTTTCCAGATTGTGAAACCCATCGTTGCGCCGCGAAACGATATTAAGTCCTAAATTGATTTTCGCATTTGGAAAACATATCATATGTATTTTTTTTACAAAGATAACATCTATTGTCTTAAGCATCAAAATTCAAATGATGCTCTTACACCTATTCTTCTAAAATTTGTTTTATAAAATGAACTAAAAATTCCTGCATTAAAGAATCTATTTCCAATTCCATATCCTATTTCTGTGTAAGATTTAATATAAGGGGTGTAAAGTTGACTTAAGTAGATTCGTTCTTTGTCGGCAAAATCAGAAATGAATGGAATGTTTTTAATAATTAGAAAGGGAGTTTCGAACATAAAATGAGATTGAATATATAAATCTGTAGCATTATACAAATTTCTCTCGAGAAGATTAAATCCGCCACCTAGCTTATCATTCCAATTTTCGGGGAAGTTATTTCGGGAGAAATAGACAAAATCGGCAAAGTATTCTGTTTTTTGATTAATAAATTTACCCGCCCCTAAATGATAGTGGAGCGTGTGCATGAGACCCATGGGTATATTTTGGCTTATATCAAGTTCAACACGATTATACTCTGAAGTACTTCCTAATACGTCTTGAAAACTTCTCGAAAGTTCAACTTTGAATGTGGGAAACTTAGAACGTACATATATCTTTTGACGCCCTTCATAACGGTAATATTGTCTAGGAGTCCAGCTTAACCTAACATATGGCGCAAACGATCGTCGTATACCAAACATATCTTCTATTGGCAACAAGCTATCGTCTGTACTTCGCAATTTTATATTGTTGCTTTCTCCTTTTCTTATATGGTAGTCGATACCAGTCTGGAATAAAAACCCGTTTGCAATCTCTATTGTATTGAAAATCTTTAAATAATAGTCTTCATAAAAATGAGGAGAAATGTCTTCAAATGAAAGTCCTTTATTTTTCAAACTATCTTGAATCTGATCAACAAATAGTGAGCTGTATGAAGGGTTGCCATTCCCTATTGATAATGATAGGCTACCCAAATGCATAGGCTCATAGTTGAAAGTAGTTGTAAGATCTGTGATTAATTCTTTACTTCTAAACATATAACCTGCGAATGCATTTATATTTATAGTCCTATTACGGCTTAAGTCGATATTAAACGATAATTTTTGTCGGTATGTAACACCATCTCTAGAGGTATAACCAAGCATAAGCGGATTGAGAAGGCCTGAATATCCAATATTGGTTGACTTATATTTATACCTAGAACTCAGTGCCATTCTCTGAGCCATTTGTAATGCAACATCTGACCCGTTAAGTGTATCTCCTTTTTTTACTTGTTGTCTCTCTAGTTGCTTCGCTCTAAAATTTTTGATTACATCATATTCTTTATCTTGAAGTGGTATAGGCCTATAAGAATTCCAAAAGGAAGAGTCACTCTTTACAGGAACTGAGTCTAAACGCACTTTATAGAAGTCGCTTGTGTTAAGAGAACTTTCCTTCTCTTGAGATTGGCGCAGCTTAATATCTTTGTACTTTATTTTCGCCAGATGTCTACCAGCAAGTACATTGCCCAGGTAGGAAGTTGTTTGATAAATTGTGAAATTAACAGG
Source organism: Fermentimonas sp. (assembly GCA_015478775.1). Lineage (GTDB taxonomy): Bacteria > Bacteroidota > Bacteroidia > Bacteroidales > Dysgonomonadaceae > Proteiniphilum. The sequence goes on from JADMKP010000010.1 coordinate 18,944, forward strand.
AAGATAGTTGGTTATCCATTCATCTCCCATACTCACTTCAAAAGAAAAGTCTGAAAATATATCTACACCTTCTCCACGGAAAAAAATCACCCTCCAAGTTCCTCTCTCAACAATAAAAGAACCTTTTATTAGCTTTGGGTTTTCATATATAGGCAGATAGTGAATATTGTAATATGTTTTGTTGTTTTCTGTAAATGTTTGGTAAAGTTCATAACTATAGTACTTTGATGTACTAAAGCGTATAGGCATGAATAAACTTTCATCGTTAGTTGTCTCACCATAAATATTTATGTTGAGTAACTTAAAAGGAATTAAATCGATATCTTTCTGTTTTGTAATTGTTCCTATTACATGCTGAATGTCATGTACATAATTGTTTGGATATTCGAACCTGAAATTACTAATTGTCTCAATTAATGCTTCGTCGCTATGCGGGTCATGTAGTACAAACTGTGGTATGAGATGTGTATATTTATACAGGATATTCTTTTTAACAGTTTCGACATATGATCGCGTGTAAACCTCGGCAGAATAGTGTTCGACCAGGTCATTGTATTTTTCAGCAGAACTCATAACTCTCATCAATATCGTATCTGTAGGAAGCTCAGATTCCGATGAGTAGCAGTTCATGATGATTAATAGACAGAATATGGATGTTAAAGATTGCAACCTACTCATATGATTGCAAATTTACGATTTATTTTGAAAGAGAAGAAAAAATTAGGTATTGCGACTCGATTATTTTTTTATTTTTCGGATAATTATTATATTTGTGTTTTAGAACATAGTTCTATAGCACCCATGTCTGAATATAATAAAGAACCATTAGATTTATCATCTTCGTTACCTGAGGTTTGGAGGATGTTAACGGATATCGAGCGAAGCCATTTGCGCGAGAATGCTCGAGTTATGCAATTTAAGAAAAATGAATTAATATATATTGAAGACGAGGTTCCTAAAGATCTTATGTGTCTTTTTGAAGGTAAAGTAAAGATTTACAAAAGTGGAGTGGGAGGAAGAAGCCAAATTATAAGGATAATTAGACCAGTAATGTATTTTGGATATAGGGCCTATTTTGCAAGAGAGTCTTATGTTACAGCAGCATCTGCTTTTGAAGCATGTACAGTTTGTTTTATACCTATGACTTTGATTGAGAAATTAATTCGTGGCAATGGGGATTTATCTATGTTTTTCATCCAACAGTTATCTTTGGATCTAGGTATTGCCGATCAGAGAGTTGTAAACCTGACTCAAAAACATGTGCGTGGGAGATTAGCTGAGTCACTAATTGTTTTGAGAGAAACTTATGGGCTTGAAGAAGATGATGCTACAATAAATATTTACCTTGCACGTGAAGATTTGGCAAGCCTCTCAAATATGACAACTTCAAACGCTATAAGAACCTTGTCAAATTTTGTGAATGAGAGAATTATTGCCGTTGATGGTAGAAAAATAAAAATAATTGATGAGGAACGACTTCGTAAAATAAGCCGTATTGGTTAAAATGATTTTTTATTTAACAAACTACTATTTATCTTTGCGCAACATTTGACACGGAAACAATGATTCGGAAAATTGCTCGATCAATATTAAATTCATATTATAAACCAGTGGAGAAATTTGTAGCAGATCCACTTGGGACACAGCACAGAACTCTACAGTATCTTATTGAACATGGGCGAAATACACTCTATGGCAATAAAATGAATTTTGAAAATATTCAAAATGAAAATGATTTTGCCTCTAGGGTACCGGTAATATCATATGAAGAACTTCGGCCTTATCTCGATGACATTATTATTAGGAAAAAGAAAAACGTGCTTTGGGATACACCAATAAAGTGGTTTGCAATGTCTTCAGGAACAACAGAGGACAAGAGTAAATATATTCCGGTAACGAAAGAGTCGCTTAATAATGTCAATTATCGTGGGGGGTATCATATGCTTGGAACATATGCAGTGCACCATCCAGATACATCTTTTGTTTTAGGTAAAACATTGGTTATGGGAGGAAGTCAGCAAATTAACCAAATAGGTGGAGATATTTTTACAGGAGATATTTCTGCAATTCTAATGAAGAATCTTCCAAGAGCAATTAAGAAAAGAAGAACACCTGAGGAGATAGCTTTAATGTCTGATTGGGAAGAGAAGTTGCAAAATCTTACTGATTATGCTATAAAGACAGATATACGTGCTTTGCTAGGAGTACCATCGTGGATGTTAGTTCTTCTAAAAAAGATTGTTGAGGATACCGGCAAAACTATTCCGGAAATTTGGCCTCAGATAGAAGTCTTTTTTCATGGAGGAGTAAGTTTTACTCCTTTTAGTGAGCAGTATGAAAAAATCATACGTTTAGACAAAATGAGATATTGGGAAACATATAATGCGTCGGAAGGATTTTTTGGAGTGCAATTTTCTCCTGATTCAAAAGACTTGTTGTTATTGCTCGATAATGAGGTTTATTATGAGTTTTTACCTGTAGAAGAGTGGAACAAAGAACTACCAAAAGCCATTCCTTTAGAAGGAGTAGAAACAGGAAAACAGTATGCTGTTATAATAACTACCAGTGGCGGTCTTTGGCGCTATAAGTTAGGGGATACGGTAATGTTTACCTCCACGGATCCATATCTTTTTAAATTGACAGGAAGAACAAAGCAATTTATCAATGCATTTGGAGAGGAACTTATTGTAGAAAATGCAGATAAAGCAATTGAAGAGGCTTGTATTGAAACAGGCGCCAAAGTTACTGAATACACGGCTGCTCCGGTTTATTTTAGTGAAAACCACAATGGGGCACATGAATGGTTAATTGAGTTTGATGCAGTTCCCAACGATTTAAATAAATTTATACAAGCACTTGATGAAAGCTTGAAACGACATAATTCAGACTACGAAGCAAAGCGTTCATATAACCTTTCTCTAGATCTGCCAATTGTTAAGATGCTTGAAAAAGGTTCGTTTTATGGATGGATGAAGCAAAAAGATAAAATAGGTGGTCAGAATAAAGTTCCTAAGCTATCAAACAATCGCAACTACGTAGATAGTGTATTGGAATTTGTTTCAAAGAATACTAAAATAGAATAAAAAGAGGTTTCAATACCTATAAATGAGAAAGTTTATGTAAATTTGCGCTCTTAAACCGACTTGTATCGAGATGAGAAAAAATATAATCTTTTTTTTATTGTTAGCTCTGGTATTAGGCTCTTGTGGCGAATACAACAAAATTCTAAAAAGTACCGACAGAGATTTGAAGTATAGCTACGCAAAAAAATACTTCGAAGAGGGCAAATACAGTAGGAGTATTACACTACTTGAGGAGTTAGTGCCATTTATGAAGGGTACCGCAGAGGCCGAAGAGTCTCTTTACCTTTTAGCACAGAGCCATTATAATTCGAGAGATTATATTTCAGCTACAGAGGTATTTACTACATATTACAATACATATCAGAGAGGTGAATATGCAGAACCTTCACTATTTTATTCTGCATACGGAATGTATCTTGATTCTCCAGATCCTAAACTTGACCAATCGAAAACATATACTGCAATAGCTGAGTTCCAAAAGTATATGGAGAGATATCCACAAACAGAGCGTGCTGAACAAGCCCAAAGCTATATGTTTGAATTGCAGGAGAAACTAGCATATAAAGATTTACTTGCAGCACAACTCTATCTAAATCTTGGTAATTATAAGGGAAACAATTATGAGGCGGCTGTAACTACTGCACGTGAAGCAATGAAGAGTTATCCATATTCAATTCATATGGAAGAATATCAAATAACTATATTACGTGCACGATATGAGTTTGCACAAAGAAGTACATTGAACACGCAACCGGAGAGATACCGTATGGTAGTAGATGAATATTTTAATTACACAAATACCTTCCCAAAAGGTAAATTTCTATCGGAAGCTGAGAAGTATTATAAAGAGGCACTAACAAAAATTGAAGAGTTGCCAACAACTTAAGAAAACAACTAACATATATAAATAAAATGGATTATAGAAAAATTGCTGCAAGTTCAAACACCGAAACACGTGATGTAATGAAATTATCGGAGCCAGTTGGAAATGTATATGAAATGGTAAGAGTGATTGGTAAAAGAGCTAACCAAATTAGTATAGATATGAAACAGGACCTTGATTCTAAACTTCAGGAATTTGCTTCATATAGTGATAATTTAGAGGAGGTTTTTGAAAACCACGAGCAGATTGAAATATCTCGTTTCTATGAAAAACTTCCTAAACCTGCACTTATTGCAGTTGAAGAATGGAAAGAAGGGGAAGTTTATTATCGTAATCCTGCCAAAGAAAAAGATCTATTTTAATTTATGTTACAACGAATACAATCCGTATATTTGATTCTGGCTGCAGCAGCTATGTTGATTTCAGTTGCAGTGCCATTAGCCACATTCTACTTCAATACCGAAGTGGTTGTATTTGAAGCAATGGGAATATACTTAAATACCGAACTAACCGATTCTACATGGGGTTTGTTCGCCATTGGTTTACTCAGCTCAATTTTGGCACTGATTACCATATTTCTTTATAAAAACAGACTTTTGCAAATTCGATTATCAATTTTTAATATTGTTTTAATGATTGGCTTTTATCTGTATTTCGGTTTTATAATGTATAAAATTTATCCTGTACAGAGTTTAGAGCTTAGTAAAGTGGGTTTTGGAATAATAATGCCCGTCATCAGCATTATTCTCACTATTCTTGCGATTAGGAAAATAGGTGCTGACGAGGCGTTAGTTCAATCTTTAAACCGATTAAGGGGCTAAGTTAGATACTTATCACTATAGTTTTTAAAAGGACCACTCTTCTGAAGTCCTTACATCTTTATTTTCCACTGGAACTTTGGCTTTAGTTTTAATAGGTTCGGTTGTTGTATTTTGCACGCCCGAACCTTTGTAATATTGTAAAGCAGTGGGCATAATTGCATTTAATCTATCTATCCTTCTAGAATCTGCAGGGTGTGTACTTAAAACTTCAGGTACTTGTGAACTAGATGATGCCTGTGCCATCCTTTGCCAAAATGGAATAGCAACACGAGGATCATAACCGGCAATTGCCATTATAATTACTCCAATTTCGTCAGATTCTAACTCTTGTTTACGAGCATATGGCATCATAACGCCATATTGAGCTCCCAGTCCGAAAACGGTGCCCCCAATTTGTTGTGCAATCTCAGAATTGCCAAGCAAACCTCCCGCAATAGCACCGCCATATTGTAATGCCACCTGTTGGCTAATTCTTTCGTTTGAATGTTGGGCTATCACATGCGCTATTTCGTGTCCTATCACCACTGCAAGTGCCTCTTCTGTTTGTGTTACAGGAAGTAATCCAGAGTAAACAACTACTTTACCTCCTGGCATTGCAAAAGCATTCACACTTTTATCTGCTACAAGATTGAATTCCCATGCATAATTTGCTAGCGCAGATTCATAACCGTTGCTTTTATAAAAAGTTTCTACAGCTTTAGCAATTCGACTTCCTACACGTGCTACCATTTTGGCATCTTCTGTACCTCTTTCCAAAGGTGCGCCACGCATAAATTCTTGATATTGTTGTAAGCTTAATGCTATGACTTCGTCATTAGACACAAGCTGTAGTTGTCTCCTTCCTGTAAAAGGCACGCTACCACACGATGTTAAGAAAATTACTAATAAAAGATAACTCCATTTTTTCATAGTTGAATATATTGTTTTAGTTGTTAAATATGAATTTTGCAAAAATAAATAATATTACAAATATCAATCCTTAAAAGAAAACTATTTTGAGTTTTGCCCCATTTTGCATATCTTTGAGCGATATTATTAGCTTATAATTACACTGACTGAATGATTATTAATCATAATTATTAAAAGTAATATATTTTATTCTTTATAACGTTGCACACTGCCATTTAGTTTAGGTGGTGAGGCTTCGGTTTATTAAACATATATATGTCATCTAAGCAGAAAAACGACGACGAATTAGAAAATAAAAAAGAAAATCTTCAGGAAGACGAACAGGAAACTAGTTTTTCTTCTGGGGTAGGTTCTGTATCTAGAGTACCGATAAAACTTGGAGAAGATACCACGCTCAATTTATCTAAAATGTATCAGACATGGTTTCTTGACTATGCCTCATACGTTATATTAGAGCGTGCAGTTCCTCATATTTCCGATGGTCTGAAACCAGTACAGCGCAGAATTATGCATTCCATGAAACGTATGGATGATGGCAGATACAATAAGGTGGCAAATATTATTGGAAACACAATGCAATTCCACCCCCATGGTGATGCATCTATTGGTGATGCACTGGTACAGTTGGGGCAAAAAGATCTACTAGTTGACTGCCAGGGTAACTGGGGAAATATTTTAACCGGAGATAGTGCTGCTGCTCCCAGATATATTGAAGCTCGACTTACAAAATTTGCTCTCGAAGTACTGTTTAATCCAAAAACTACTGAATGGAAGCCATCTTATGATGGTAGAAACAAAGAGCCAATCACACTCCCTGCAAAGTTTCCATTACTCCTGGCTCAAGGGGCAGAAGGGATTGCTGTTGGGTTATCTTCAAAGATATTACCTCATAATTTTAATGATCTCTGTGATGCATCTATTGCCCATTTAGAAGGAAAGTATTTTAAAATATATCCCGATTTCCAAACTGGTGGATATATTGATGTCGAAAAATATAACGATGGAGAAAGGGGCGGTTCAGTTAAAGTACGTTCTACAATCACTAAATTAGATAATAAAACACTAATTATAAAGGATGTTCCTTTTGGAAGGACCACATCAAGTGTTGTAGATTCGATCCTTAAAGCCAATGAAAAAGGAAAAATTAAAATCAGAAGAGTTGACGATATAACAGCACAGAATGTTGAAATTCATGTTCAACTTGCCCCGGGTGTTTCGTCAGATAAGACTATTGATGCACTTTATGCTTTTACTGATTGTGAAATAAGCATTTCACCCAACTGCTGTGTTATTGATGAAGAAAAACCTCATTTCTTAACTGTAAGTGATGTACTAAAAGCATCGGTTGAAAGAACAAAAGAAATGCTCCGTTTGGAGCTTGAAATTGAAAAAGGAGAAAAGCAAGAAGCTCATTTATTTGCATCTCTTGAAAAAATATTTATTGAAGAGCGTATATACAAGGATAAGGAGTTTGAGAATGCCAAAAATATGGATGTTGCTGTATCTCATATTGATATGAGAATTGAGCCATATAAAGCCAATTTAATTCGTGAAATTAATCGCGATGATATTCTTAAATTGATGGAAATAAAAATGGCTAGAATTCTTAGATTTAATGTTGATAAATCTGAAGAACTTGTAGCCAGACTCCTTAAAGAGATAGATGAAATTAATCATCATTTGAACAATCTTGTTGATTACACTATCTCATGGTATCTAATGCTTAAAGATAAGTATGGTAAAAATTATCCCAGAGCCACAGAAATAAGAAGCTTCGAGAATATTGAAGCGGCTAAAGTAGCGGTTGCTAATGAAAAGCTTTATATAAACAGAGAAGAAGGATTTATTGGTACAGGGCTGAAGAAGGATGAATTTGTGTGCAACTGCTCAGTGCTTGATGATATTATTGTTTTCTTTAAAGATGGAAAATATAAAATTGTAAAAGTTAGCGAGAAAGAATTTGTTGGAAAAGGAATTCTTTACGCCAATGTTTTTAAGAGAAATGATAAAAGGACTATATATAATGTTATTTATAGAGATGGAAGAACATCTCCACATTATATCAAACGATTTGCAGTAATAGGTGTAACACGAGATAAGGAATATGACTTGACCAAAGGTAAGCCTGGTTCAAGAATTGCTTATTTTAGTGCGAATCCTAACGGTGAAGCAGAAACAATTAAAGTAGTATTAAAGCCTAAACCAAGACTAAGAATCCTTCAATTTGAAAAAGATTTTAGCGAAATCGATATTAAAGGAAGAGGTGCAATGGGTAATATTTTAACTAAAGCCGAGATTCATCGAATTCAGTTAAAACAAAAGGGCTTATCAACATTAGGTGGAAGAAAGGTCTGGTACGATCCCGATGTTTTTAGACTTAACTATGATGGTGGAGGTAAATTCCTAGGTGAATTTCAAGGTGATGACAAGATATTGGTGGTTACTAAGAGTGGTGACTATCATATATGTAATTTCGATTTATCTAATCATTTTCCAACAAATTTACTTTTAATTGAGAAGTTCGATTTAAACAAGATTTGGACTGCTGCTCTTTATGATGCAGATCAAAAGTATGCATATTTAAAGCGCTTTACTTTTGAAGCTTCTGATAAACCTCTTAATTTCATTGGAGAGAACCCCGATTCAAAACTCTTTGTATTGTCAGATGTAGTATTTCCAAGAATGAAAGCTATCTTTGGAGGCAATGATTATTTTAGAGATCCAGTGGAGATTGATGTTGATGATTTTATTGCAGTAAAAGGATATAAAGCAAAAGGTAAAAGAATTTCTAATTTTGAAGTTGAAACTATTGAAGAGCTTGAACCTATAAGGTTTCCTGAAGAGTTAGAAGTAGATCAATCAACAAAAGTTGAAATTGAAGAAGAGAACGGAGAAGAAGGTATTTCTGATTCTGATTTGAGAGATGAAATTATTGGTCAGATGAAATTGTTCGATTAGTCAATTAATACTATTCCAGATGAAAAAAGTATTGGTATTTGTGTTTATATTGATAAATTCTATAAATGCAATGTTTTCACAAGAAAGAATTTATACCGATAGAATAAGATCGGTAAACCAATCTACACTAATAGGAATTGGTAAGTCATATTTGTTTGATAGCTACCTTTCTCCACTCACATACGACGGAATAGCAATATCTTTAATTCATGATAGATTCAAAGGATCGGATCTTTTTAATGGTGTTTTATTACTACAGAATCAGTTTAGACTTCAAACAGGTGTTACAAAAAATCCCACATCTTCTTCTTCCGAATATTGGGGCAGTTTATATTATAATTTAAACGGATATGTACCGATATTAAACCATAGTCTAAATAACTCTAATTTAAGATTATATGGTGGGGGTGGCCCCGAAATTACACTCGGTGGTATATATAATATAAGAAATAGCAATAATCCTGGTTCCCTTAAAACGTATGCAAATTTAAATCTTTCTGCAATGGCTGTATATAATTGGAAGAATCTAACTTTTAGATGGCAAGTATCGTCTCCATTTGTTGGAATATTTTTTTCACCAGAATACGGACACTCCTATTATGAGATATTCACCTTGGGTAATGATAAAGGTACAATACATTTAGGCTCATTACACAATCAAATGTCATTACGTAATTACTTCACGATAGATATTCCGATAAATAATTTAACTGTTAGAACCGGATATATGTGGGATTACTACAGTAGTGATGTGAATAAGCTTGTCACAAAAATAAGCTCTCACCAGTTTTTAATTGGTCTTGCTTTTGAGTCTTTAAATTTTGGTTATAAAAAGGCGCGAAATAATCAATTGTTTGAAAGTGTTTTTTATAAATAGATTGGAAGTTTACACATTATATGTTGATCAATAATATAATAGTTACACTAAAATAAAACATAAAATTAATCGAATGAATTATAATTTTGACGAAGTAATTGATAGGTCAAACAGCGATTGCTCAAAAATAGAGAATTTGAAACCATTATTTGGTCGTGAAGATATTATCCCTCTTTGGGTAGCAGATATGGACTTTAAATCGCCACCACCAATTACCCGTGCGCTAATGAAGAGAGTAGAGCATGGTGTATTCGGTTATACGGTTCAATCAGAAGTGTATTTTAATTCAATTATTAATTGGCTTAATAGGCGCTATAATTGGATAATTAGTAAGGAAGATATTAATTATGTACCTGGTGTAGTAAAGGGGTTTAGTATTGCAATAGAAGAATTTACAGAAATAGGAGATAATATAATTATACAACCGCCTGTTTATCATCCTTTCAGAATTATGACCAAATCCCTAAATAGAAACGTGGTAAACAATCCGCTTATATTAGAAAATGGTCAATACCGGATCGATTTTGATGGCTTGAGAAAAATTGTATCAGAGAAAAATTGCAAAATGCTAATATTTTGTAATCCTCATAATCCGGGTGGAAGAGTTTGGTCGGTTGAAGAACTTAAGGTATTATCACAGATTTGTTTTGAAAATGAAATCTTGGTAGTATCTGATGAAATCCATTCTGATATGGCATTACCGGGATTTATTCATACACCATTTGCGACAGTATCAGCGGAGGCAGAAAATAATTCAATTACGCTAATGGCACCCAGTAAGACTTTTAATATTGCCGGTATTGTAAGTTCTTATGCGGTTATTTCAAACAAAGAAATTAGAGATAAATATCAGGGTTTTGTAAAAAAGAGAGGCTTAGATGAAGGTAATCTTTTTGCATATACTGCTACCGTGTCAGCATATAATGAGTGTGACGATTGGCTGGATGAAATGTTGAAATATATACAAAGTAATGTGGATTTTGTAGATAGTTATCTAAAAGCCAATATATCAGAAATTAAAGCAATTTTGCCAGAGGCATCTTTTTTAATTTGGCTTGATTGCAGGTCATTAAATTTATCTCAACATGAGCTAGTTAAATTGTTCGTAGATAAAGCAGGATTAGCTCTTAATGATGGCTCTATATTTGGCCCTGGTGGTGAGGGCTTCATGCGTCTAAATGTAGGTACTTCAAAGAGTATATTAGAAAAAGCTTTGAACAATCTCAAAAATGCATGTAATCAATAAACTTTGTCAAAACTCAGGTGTTACATTCAAGGGTTATTTTGCCCACAAATAAATGTCAAATAATTTAAGGAATTTAAAATGAAGATTTCACAAAATAAATATGTAATTCTTGCTTATGATCTAAATGTAGGTGATGATGATGAAAAAGAATTAATGGAACAGGCTACATTAGAGCAGCCAATGGAGTTTATATTTGGTACAAATAGTATGCTTGATGCATTCGAAAAACAACTTGAAGGGAAAGAATCAGGTGATGAATTTAATTTTCATCTTACACCAGACGAAGCTTATGGAGTGTATGACGATGCTCAGATTTTAGAACTTCCCAAAAATGTTTTCGAGATTGATGGTAAAATAGACACAAATATGCTTTTTGAAGGAAATGTTGTGCCGATGATGGATTCATCTGGAAGTCGTTTAATGGGCTCGGTGGTTTCCATTGGAGATGATTATGTTACAATGGATTTTAATCATCCATTGGCTGGTGAAAATATGTATTTCTCTGGAAAGGTATTAGAAGTAAGAGAGTCTACTCCCGAAGAGATTGCCGCATTGTTCTCAGGCGGTGGCTGTGGTTGCGGCTCAGGTGGTTGTGGATCACACGAAGATGGTTGCGGTTCAGGAGGCTGTGGTTCAAGTGAAGAGGGCTGTGGCTGCGGAAGTAAAAATGGTGGTGGTTGCGGCTCAGGAGGCTGTAATTGTTAATAAACCTTTTGAAAATCTTTAAAGGAATTTATGAACACATTTGGTAAACTATACAGGCTAACTTCTTTTGGCGAATCGCACGGTACAGCAGTTGGTGGAATAGTAGATGGTTGTCCTCCAGGATTGCTATTAGACATTGATTTTATACAGTCAGAACTCAATCGCCGTAGACCTGGTCAGTCACGTGTTACAACTCCTCGTAAGGAATCAGATACGGTAGAGCTTTTGTCAGGTATATATGAAGGTAAAAGCACCGGAGCACCAATAGGCTTTATAGTTAAAAATGAAAATCAACAATCATCTGACTATAGTAATATAATAGATTCGTACCGTCCTTCACATGCCGATTATACTTATCAACAAAAATATGGTATTAGAGATTATCGTGGAGGTGGTCGCTCTTCTGCCAGGGAAACTATATCCAGAATTGTTGGCGGTGCAATCGCAAAACTATATCTAAAGCAGTTTGACATAGATATAAAAGCCTACACGTCTCAGGTTGGACATATTGCATTAGAGAATGATTATAGAATGTATAATCTTGATCGAATTGAAGAAAACATAGTGAGGTGTCCCGATCCTGAGATTGCACAATTTATGATTAAACTTATTCAGGAAGTTCGTTCAGAGGGAGATACTATTGGAGGTGTTATAACTGCTGTAATTAAAGGAGTACCAGTTGGATTAGGTGAACCTGTATTCGGTAAACTTCATGCTGACTTGGGTGCATCTATGCTTGGAATTAATGCAGTTAAAGGCTTTGAATACGGTATGGGGTTTGATGTATCTAAGCGAGGTTCGGAGGTGAATGATAGTTTTTATGATGACAATGGAACTATTAAAACTCGTACTAATAATTCTGGAGGTATTCAGGCAGGTATTTCAAATGGACAAGATATATATTTCCGTGTAGCTTTTAAGCCGGTCTCAACTATTCTTAGAGAACAAAAAACAGTGGATATCACAGGAAAAGATACTATAATAAAAGCAAGGGGGAGACACGACCCGTGTGTTTTGCCAAGAGCGGTTCCAATTGTTGAATCTATGGCTGCTATGACTATTTTAGATCATTTTCTTATTTCTAAAACATATAAATGACTTTATATTGAAGAGTGAAGTGTTTCTGAGCAATATATTAATATTAAGGATGTATGGTAATATTAGTCTTGATGGTAATTTTTAAACTATGAAGAATATATTTGTATTTATATCATCTTTTTTTATTACCGTTATGTCTTCTGCACAGCCAAGTGTATATTATACAAATGAGAATCTAATTTATACAGATGAGGATAAGCAAATTTATAATCAATATATTTCATATATTTCGCCTATCACACAAATACTAGAGTTAGATGAACTTTTAGAAAAAACAGCATCTTTCTTTCTCACTAAACCATATGTAGCTCATACACTTGAAAATGAAGGGGAGGAGAGTGTTGTTGTTAATTTAAGGGAATTTGATTGTACAACCTATATAGAAACTGTTGTAGCTTTAACTCAAACAGTACGTTCGGAAGATCACAGCTTCGAAAACTTTATTAAGAAGCTAGAAGCTATACGTTATAGAGAAGGGAAACTAGCGGGCTATAGTTCACGACTTCATTATTTTAGCGACTGGTTGTATGATAATGAAAAGAGTGGTGTGTTGAAGAATTTTACAATGTTAATAGGTGGTATAACAGAAGAGAAGCAATTAAACTTTATGTCTACACACAGAAATGCATATAGTCAACTTAAATTTAATGATAATAATTTAAGCGGGATTATAGATATCGAAAAAGAAATTAATGAGAGAGGTGGCATGTCGTATATTCCAAAATCAAAGATATTCGATATAAACTCTAGAATTCCTCATATGTCAATTATTGCATTTGCAACTTCAATAAATGGATTAGATGTAACTCACACTGGCTTTGCCTATCAAAAAGATGGAAAACTAACATTTATTCATGCTTCTTCCGCGAAAAATAAAGTCATTATAGATTCGTCAACTGTAAGTGAATACTGCAATTTACAAAAAACCTGTACCGGGATAATAGTTGCAAAACTATTGTAAGTTAGATTATTCTTTTTTCTTTTTCTTCGCAAACCAGAAGTCCGCTTTTCTTAAAACTGAATTTATAATAATTATAAGTAAAGTAGAAGCAACAAGTTCCCAATACATACCAAAACCAGCAAGACATCCCAAAGCAGCGCTACACCAGATCGTAGCAGCTGTTGTGAGGCCTTTAACATTTGATCCTTGATGCAAAATTACACCTGCACCCAAAAAGCCAATACCTGTAATAATTTGACCCATAACCCTGCCAGGGTCACCCGTGTTGTTTCCTTCTAAGAGACTTGCAGAAATCATTACATAAATAGATGCACCTACTGAGACAATCATATTGGTACGTAAACCTGCACTTTTATTACTCGATTCACGTTCTATTCCTAAAGCACCTCCAGCTAAAGAGGCGGCTAATAGGCGTATAATAAATTCAATAGGAAACATAGTTGTAAATAATTTGTAAAGTTTATACTCATAACAACGTCAAATTATTTAGTGTTCAGTAATTATTATGTTTTATTTACTTGAAAGTTCAATATCTTTTTGGGGTAATAATAATCTATTATAATCTTCTGGTGATTTCAGAACCTCAATAGCTTTATCAAAAACAATATCATTAGCTAATTGATGTTTGAGAACACCCTTTTTATAATAATATCTTTGAACTATTTCAGTTTCAATCATACTCTTAATCATACTTTTAAACAGATCTAAATCCCTGTCGAGGTCTGGTTGTAATTTTTTTTCAAGTGCAGTAAATTCTTCAGAGGCCACATTCATGTAGCCTTCAAATTCCATAATACTCTTTAATTGATTCAATGATTGCTCGCTCATTTTATCGTACTCAAAATCCTTTGATTTTACGAAATTTACAAACTCTTGATAATCTTCATTAGAAAGTATAAACTGTTCAGGTAGAGCTATTTTATCATTATTCACTACCCACTCGGTTACATAATCAAATATAATATTTTCAGCCATTAGGTAATATGCTATGGTACCCCCTTGCTCGTGGGTTAGCGAAATATCAGGAGTTATACCTCCTCCATCACGAACTTCACGACCGTTTTTAGTGTAATATAAATTTGTAAGGGAATCTGGCACTCGTGCTACGCTTCCATCAGGATTACGATGTGAGTAGTCGAGTGCTTGAATTCCTCTTCCACTAGGGATATAGTATTTTGAAGTAGTAATTTTGATATTTCCACCATAGGGAAGGTTTCGGGGTGTTTGTACCAAACCTTTGCCAAAAGATCTATTGCCTACAATTACAGCTCTGTCTAGGTCTTGTAATGATCCCGCAACAATCTCTGAGGCGGATGCAGATCCTGTATCTATCAAAACAACAATTGGTATAAGTTCATCAAGCGGCTGTTCGCGTGTGAAATAAGATCTGTCCCATTGTGTCATTTTACCTTTGGTAGATACAATTTCTATACCTTTGGGAACAAAAAGATTCACAATATTAACAGCTTCATCAAGGATGCCACCTCCATTACCTCTTAAATCCATTATCAAAGACTTGGCGCCATTTTCTTTAAGTTCCTTTACTGTTTCTTCTACTCTTTTTGAGCTATTAGATGTAAAGCTCCCAAAATGTAAGTAACCGATATCATCTTTCACAATTTCTGAAAAAGTAATCGGATCCATTTCAATTTTTTCTCTTACAACAGAAACTACTCTCTCTTTTTCCTCACCCGGTCTTTTAATTAATAATTGCAAAGTTGTTCCGGGTGTGCCTTTTAGCATATTGCTCACTTCTTTTACATTGGCACTTCTCACATCTTCTTCATCAATTTTCAGTATTCTGTCACCTGCTTTTAATCCCGCTTTATCGGCAGGTAAGCCTTCGTATGGTTCATTTATTATTACGCCTCCATCTTTATAGGATATAATTGCTCCAACACCCGCATATTCTCCTGTTGTAAGGAATTGAAGATCACCTATATTCTCTTCAGAGTAATATTCAGTATAAGGATCAAGACGAGTAAGCATGCTCTCAATTGTTCTTTGTACAAGGTTGTTAATCTCTACACTATCTACATAAAACATATCCAGTTCTCTTAGTACTGAATTAAATATATCGATATTTTTATTTATGTCGAAATAGCGTTGGTTTTGTTCTTTAGAAGGTTCTTGCGCCACTATATGTATTGAAGTAAATGCTATAAATAGTGAAAGAATAAAATATCTCATATTTTTTATTGATTGATTTGTTTGATTCAATTTTAATTTTAGCAAAGGAACTAATTATTTACTAAAAACTAAGTTCCCGATTTGTTATATGTTTATAAATGATACTATCTTTGTCATCATTCAAAGATTTTATCTAACTTCATTATGAACAGTTTGCTACGTTATTCTATATTACCACTAATTTTAGGTCTTCTAATTTTCATACTTACTTGTTTAATTTCATCAGATAACATACCAGGGATGCCCGAAGGCTTACAATGGGATAAATTTGCTCATTTTGGTATGTTCTTTTTATTATCGATAGTAATAATGTATGACTATTATCGAATGCATAATAAAACCCCATCACGGGGCAGGTGGATCTTTTGGGGTTTAATTGTTCCTGTTTTTTATGGAGGTTTAATTGAATTACTCCAGAAGTACTTCTTTTCAACAAGGAGTGCAGAATGGGGAGATTGGATAGCGGATATTGCAGGATCTTTAATTGCTACTATAATAGCAATAATTGTTTTTAAGATAAAGCGATAATTATAAAACTATTTTTTTGTAAATAAATACTTTCTATAAAATGATTCAGGAACAGATAGTTAATTATTCAAATGTACAGCTCAACAGAGAGGAAAATATAATACTTCGTAATGTTAATCTTGCAGTAAATAGAGGCGATTTTCTTTATATTATAGGCAAAGTAGGTACAGGTAAAAGTACACTAATGAAAAGTATGTATGCCGAATTACCAATAGAATCGGGAAGTGCAAGGGTGTTCGACTACGAATTAGCTTCTATTAAAAGTAAACTAGTCCCTTTTTTACGCCGAAAAATTGGAATTGTATTTCAAGATTTCCAACTTCTTATCGATCGCACAGTAGAGAAGAATTTAGAATTTGTCCTACGAGCTACTGGCTGGAAGAATAAACGTGAGATAAAAGATCGTATAAACGAAGTTTTATTACAAGTAGATATGCAAAATAAAACTTACAAAATGCCACACGAGCTTTCAGGTGGTGAGCAACAACGCATTGTAATTGCACGAGCCCTCCTAAATTCTCCAGCGTTAATTCTTGCCGATGAACCAACCGGAAACCTAGATCCTGAAACAGGAAGTCAAATCGTTTCATTATTGCAGGAAATATCTAAAAGAGGTACTGCTGTTATAATGTCAACTCACAATTACTCTATAGTTCAGGCGTTCCCAGGAAAAATTATGCGTTGTGAAAACATGGAACTTATTTCGATGTAAATTCTCATATGATCTACGGATTGACATATTTTATTACTCAATGTTCTAAAAAATATGTACCTTTGCAACTTCAAAAAAATCAATAAAAAACTTCACAATCGTGGCTGATACAAAATATATTTTTGTTACTGGTGGCGTTGTTTCTTCATTAGGTAAAGGAATAATAGCGTCGTCATTAGGAAAGTTACTTCAAGCAAGAGGGTATAAAGTTACCATTCAAAAATTTGACCCATACATAAATGTAGATCCGGGAACATTAAATCCATATGAACATGGAGAGTGTTTTGTTACAGTTGATGGACATGAGGCAGACCTTGATTTAGGACATTATGAGAGATTTCTTAATATTCAAACAACTAAAGAGAATAATATAACCACCGGTAGAATATATCAGAATGTTATTCTAAAAGAGCGTCGTGGAGATTATCTCGGTAAAACAGTTCAGGTTATTCCACATATAACCGATGAGATTAAAAGGAATATTAAATCATTAGGGGTAAAAAGTAAGTTCGATTTTGTAATTTCAGAGATTGGTGGAACAGTAGGTGATATTGAGTCAACTCCTTATCTGGAAGCTGTTCGTCAACTTCGCTGGGAACTTGGTAAAAACTGCTTTTGTATACATTTAACTTATGTGCCGTATATTGCCGCTGCAGGAGAGGTCAAAACAAAACCTACTCAGCATTCAGTAAAAGAACTACAATCGCTAGGTATACAGCCTGATATGTTGGTATTAAGAACAGAACGCAAGCTTAATAAAGAAATTCTTGATAAGGTTGCACTATTCTGCAATGTTGAGCATGGAGCTGTAATGCAATCAGTAGATGTTACTACAATTTACGAAGTGCCAATCATGATGCAACGCCAAGGAATGGACGAGATTTTACTTAGGAAACTAAACTTACCCTATGACGAAGATCCAAATATGGAAGCTTGGAATGCATTCTTGCAAAAACGCAAAGATGCTAAAAAGGCAGTAAATATAAAACTTGTTGGTAAATATGCCGAATTACCCGATGCATACAAGTCAATAACCGAATCATTATCACAAGCTGCTATTTATAATAATAGAAAACTCGAACTAGATCTTTATCAATCAGATAAAATTAATTCAGATAATGTCGCTGAGCTATTAGGCAAAGCAGATGGTATTATTGTTGCTCCCGGATTCGGACAGAGAGGTATTGAAGGAAAGTTCGAAGCATTAAAATATGCCAGAGAAAATGATATACCAACTTTTGGAATCTGTCTTGGCATGCAATGCATGGTTATTGAATATGCCAGATCAGTATTGCATTTAGAAGATGCAAACTCCACTGAAATGGATACCATGGCAGTGCATAAGGTGATAGATTTAATGGAAGAGCAAAAGAATATTACAAATATGGGAGCATCAATGCGATTAGGATCATATGATTGTAATCTCAAGAAAGGATCTCTTGCGTTTAAAGCATATGGTAAAACAAAAATCAAAGAACGTCATCGTCACCGTTACGAATTTAATAATCAGTATAAGGAACAACTTGAGGCTGCTGGAATGAAATGTACTGGTTTTAACCCCGACTCAGATTTAGTTGAAGTAATAGAAGTGCCAGAATTAAGATGGTATTTAGGTACTCAATTTCATCCAGAGTACAGTAGTACAGTTATTTCGCCTAATCCTCTATTTATGAGTTTTATGGCAGAAGCAGCAATCACAAAAGAATTAAGAAATAAATAATCCCAATTATTTAATGGATAAAAATACAGTTATTGGATTACTATTGATTACAGCAATAATCATAGGATTCACTATTTACAACAGACCAAGTCAAGAACAGATTGCAGAACAACAGCGTTTGCGTGACTCAATTTCTCTTGCTGAAACCCAGCATACCGAAGTTTTAGATAAAGGCGAAATAACAAGCGATACCTCAAGCATAGCTCAAATAGAGCAGGGAGATAATATTTCAAATTTCTTTAGTGCAGGAAGTACGCAGAAAGGTGAAAATACAGATTCACTAAATACAGTGATACCTTCTACGCATGCCGAAGAATTAATTGTTTTAGAGAACGATAAGGTACGTCTCGTATTAAATACCAAAGGTGGCAGCATCCAGTCTGCACAATTAAAAGAGTATTTGCATTATTTAGGCGATAGTCTTTTTCTGTTTGAGAATCAAAAAGAAGCACGTTTTAATTTAGAGCTATTCAATAGAAATAGCGTGAGATTATCAACTGAAGAAGAGTATTTCACTCCCATAAGAAGTGCTAATGACAATTCTATAATAATGAGGCTTCAGCAATCTGCTGATCAATATATAGATTTTGTTTACACATTACCCGAAAATGAATATATGATGGATTTTGATATCAGGGTAGTGGGAATGAGAAATGGGCTACATCCCGAAAGTCTTACTAATTTCAGACTAAACTGGGAACAAAAAATAAGACAGCAAGAAAAAGGCAGAGCTTTTGAAAATCGCTATTCACGCATTCATTATAAGTATGATAAACAAGATGTAAATAGACTTAGTGAATCAAAGAATGACAAGAAAGAACTTTCAGATCCAATTAAGTGGATTGCTTTCAAAGATCAATATTTCTCTGTAGTAATAATTGGTGAAAAACCATTCAACAATACTTTATTAACATCAGAGATTTTATCTGATGCAGATTATATCAAAGATTATAAAGCAGAAGTTTGGTCACCAGTTGAGGTAAGTCCCGAAGGTGATCTAATAAGTGCAGGATTTAAATATTATTTCGGCCCTGTGCATTACAACACTTTAAAAGCATATGATGAAGGCGTTAGCAATAGGTCAGATAAGCTAGAGCTCGAAGAAATTGTTCACCTCGGCTATAAATGGTTAAGTTGGGTGAATAAGTGGTTTGTAATTCCAATTTTCAACTTCTTCCTCACCTTAAATTGGAGTATGGGGTTAATAATATTGATTTTAACTCTTATGGTAAAAATCATAATATCTCCATTAACCTATAAGTCATACATGTCATCTGCCAAGATGCGCGTATTGCGCCCTCAGATTCAGGATATAGAGAAAAAGTTCCCTGGAAAAGAACAAGATATGATGATGAAGAGGCAGCAGGCTACCATGGAACTATATAATAAGGCAGGGGTAAGTCCAATGAGTGGCTGTTTACCAATGGTTATACAAATGCCTGTCTTATTAGCTCTGTTTTTCTTTTTCCCATCTGCTATAGAATTACGTCAACAGAGTTTTTTATGGGCCGATGACCTTTCTACTTTCGATTCAGTGATACAATGGAGTGGAAATATTCCTCTGATTACAAAATTTATTGGAAACCATATAAGCATCTTCTGTCTACTAATGACAGTAACTAATGTTATATATGCTAAATATAATATGGCATCAATGGATACCGGACAGCAAACAATGCCTGGAATGAAAAGTATGCCTGTAATTATGAGTGTTTTCATGTTTTTCTTCCTAAATTCATACCCTTCAGGACTCAACTACTATTATTTCCTTTCAACACTAATTACTATCATTATTACAACGATAATGAAGAAAGTGATTGATGAAGATAAGATATTAATTCAGCTTGAAGCTAACAAGAAAAAACCTAGAAAAAAGAAATCAGGTTTTATGGCACGATTAGAGGAAGCGCAAAAACTACAAGAAAAGCAAGCACGTGAGCAAGCAAAGAAGAACTCGAAAAGATAATAGTATAACCGTTTGAGATCTGTTTGTGAACATAATATTTGATTAATTGTTTTATGAATATACATCTAAAAATTGTTTTGTTATGAGCGATGAAAAGAAAGTACTAGAGTACGACGAAGATGATTCCCTGAAGTTTATACAGCAATATCTTCCAGAAGAAATGCAAGACGAATTCACAGATGACGATATTAACTATATCGTCGATTTGGTTTATGAATTCTATGAAGAAAAGGGATTCCTCGATGAAAGTGATGATTCAGAAATCGAAATTGATGAAGAAGAATTGCTTGAGTACATCTTCGAGAATGCACGTGAGGACGCTATTAGAGATTATACCGACGAACAAATTGAGGCAATTGTAGCAGGGGAATTAGCTTATTGCGATACACTTAACTTGTTCGATTAAAACAAAACTATTATAAAGTATTTTATAACCAAAATTTTATAAGTATTATTCATTAAATTAAAATTAACTATGAAACAATTTTCTAAATTATTAGCGATAGCGGTGTTGGCCATATCACTTATTTTTTCAAGTTGCGGTGCCAACCGTACAGTTAAAGGTGGAGCTTTAGGTGCCGGATCGGGTGCAGCCGTAGGAGCTGGTGTCGGAGCAATTGCAGGCGGAGGAAGAGGAGCTGCTGTAGGTGCAGGTATCGGTGCAATCCTAGGAGGTGCAGCCGGAGCAATTATTGGTAATAGAATGGATAAGCAGGCTGCCGAGCTTGAACAGATTGAAGGAGCGCAAGTAGAAAAAGTAAACGAAGGAGAAGCTATAAAGGTTACATTTGAATCAGGTATTCTCTTTGCTACTAATTCTAGTACTTTAAACACTGCTTCACGTTCTTCATTAGATAAGTTTGCTACTTCACTTCAAAACAACCCCGACACAGATGTAGAGATTTATGGTCATACAGATAGCTCAGGAAGTGATGCTATAAATAACCCACTTTCAGAACGCCGTGCCGAGTCTGTTTATAACTATTTAAGCTCAAAAGGAGTTTCAGGTCTACGTATGTCATATGAAGGTTTCGGATCAAAACAACCAGTTGCCGATAACAGTACAGTTGCAGGTAGATCAGAAAATCGTAGAGTAGAAGTTTATATTTTGCCTAACGCAAAAATGATTGAAGAGGCAAAAGAACAATCTAACTAATTCTAAATTAGATTAACTAATAAATATTGAAAATAAAAGTTGCGTTGCCTCATTATGGGAACGCAACTTTTTGCATTAAATATAACTAAATATCTAAAAATGGCAGAAGATCTTTATATACCAACAGATGTTTCAAAAGAAGAAGTTTACAGGTCACTTTATCCACAATTAGAAGCATTATTAATTAGCGAGACTGACCAAATAGCTAATATGGCAAATATAGCTTCTGCACTAAAGGAGGCATTAGGCTTCTTTTGGGTTGGGTTTTATAGAGTTGTTGGTGAGCGACTGGTGTTAGGTCCTTTTCAAGGACCAATTGCATGTACTTCAATAGTTTTAGGTAGAGGTGTTTGTGGAAGTGCCTGGAAGCAAGCTAAAACAATTATTGTGCCCGATGTAGATAAATTTCCAGGACATATAGCTTGTAGTTCTCAATCCCGTTCAGAGATTGTAGTTCCTGTAAAACACAAAAATACCGTAGTTGCAGTTCTTGACGTAGATAGCAACCAGCTTAATTCATTCGATGAAACCGATTTATATTGGTTAGAAAAGATATGCGAATTATTATGAATTAATTTTCTCAACCGACGATGCATTTAATTCAACCACAGCACAACCCAACTGTTCAATTCTAATCGCAATCTTGTATTTTCCATCAATATTAACCATTTCGCCTTCTAATCCTGTGAGGGAGCCTTTTATAACTCTTACTTTCTCACCAGGTTGAAGATTGTTGGAGCTAAAGTCAACCTGATTATCTGTTTTGTCTAGCATAAACTTAAAGCTGTTCATTTGAAAAGCAGGTATCTCAGAGGGTTGATGCTCACCCCTTAAAACAAGATATCTTATAATTGAAGGTAATCTAATAACTCTTTGTTGCTCTTCAGTATCAACATTAACAAATATCATCATAGGTATAAGCACCCTTTCAACCTTTTTCTTCCTATCACTCCATTGTCTAATTTCTGTTTGCACTGGTAGAAAATTGTCTATATTTAAAGAGGTAAGATGATCTCTAACCTTTTTTTCATGATGCATTTTTACGTATGCGGCAAGCCACCTTTTATTCATAATCTTTCCATATTCTAATAGAATTCAGATTAAATATACTAGTTTTATTTCAGAAGCAAAAATACAAAAAAATCTTTAGCTATGTTTTAAACATATTTGCATATAATTTAAATCGTACAAATTTAATTGAACAAATAAAATCAGTTTTTTTATGTAAGTTTGTACATAGAAATTATTCAGAAGTTTATATCAATTATATAAAAATATTAATGAACAAAATATCTATTTTGCTCATACTGTTGTTTTGTAGTTTTATAAGTGCCTTTTCAAATGAACCTCCAGCTACAGAGATCAGAGCAGTTTGGTTAACAACTAACTACGGATTAGATTGGCCCCGCAACAGATCTAGTCAGGAATTTCAGAAAAGAGAGTTAATTACAATTTTAGACAGTCTCAAAAAACATAACTTCAATACAGTTCTGTTTCAAGTAAGAGCTCGGGGTGAAGTTTTCTATATCTCAGACATAGAGCCGCTTTCTTCAATTATAGTCTCTAGTGGTTATGGCAATGATAGGTTCGATCCTCTTACCTTTGCAATAGAAGAGTCTCATAAGCGTGGGTTAGAGTGTCATGCTTGGCTGGTTACCTATCCTTTGGGAGCAGATAAACATGTAAGAAGTTTAGGCTCAAAATCAATAACAAAGAAAGATCCAACAATCACTAAAAAGTTTAAAGGAGAGTGGTTTCTCGATCCGGGTAATCCACGCACAGATGATTATTTGCTTACCATTGTCAAAGAAATTGTTACTAAATATGATGTTGACGGCATACATATGGACTATATCAGATATCCCGATAATAGGGGTCAGTTTCCAGATGATGGCTTATATAGAACACATGGCAAAGGTAAATCCAAAAGCGATTGGAGAAGAGACAATATAACTAGGTTTGTAGGCAAATTATATAAAACAGTAAAAGAGATAAAACCTTGGGTTCAGGTAAGTAGTGCCCCTCTAGGTAGATATCGCACACTTAACGAAAGAGGTAGGGGATGGACTGCACATGAGACCGTATTTCAAGATGCAGGTAAATGGATGGAATTGGGCATTCACGACGCTCTTTACCCCATGATGTATTATAAAGATGAACTTTTTTACCCATATCTCGATGATTGGATGGTTAATAGTAATAATAGAATATTAGTGCCCGGGCTCGGTGCTTATCAAATGATAGAATTAAAATGGTTGCTTAAAGACATAACCGACCAAATCGATTACTCCAGAGAAAATAATACACATGGACAAGCCTATTTCAGAGCAGAAAATGTGCTTTCAAATACTAAAGGAGTTTTAAATAGCCTGATAAAATATTATCAGCATCCAGCCAAATTGCCTCCAATGGCGTGGTTGTCCGACAGTATCCCCGACAAACCGCACAGTATAAGTGCCGAAAGAAATGAAGATGGGTTATTTGAGTTAAGGTGGGATAGTAATAATAAAGACAGTAGGATAACATATAATGTCTATCGCAGTGAAACGGACGATTTCAGTAAAGATAACGCTCATTATATTATAGCAACCGGATTAAAAGAACCATATTATAGTTATTATGCAGTAAACAACGATTTGGCCTATTTCTATTATATAACAGTATCAGACTCATATCATAACGAAAGCGATGTTAGTAGTCCTGCTTTCTTTTATCATTCCGAAACTGTCAAATAATAAAAATTAATTAACTAAATTCCTGCTAAAGTAATAGTTAGGTGAATGAAATAATAAATGACAAGTAAATCTATTTAAAATCAGAAAAATAGAATAATTTTGTAATTATGGAAGCTAATTTCAAATTAAGAGAACAAGTTAAAGAAGAGTTTACTGAGTATCTTACCCTTCATAAGCATCGAAAGACTCCCGAACGGTTCGCTATACTCGATCATATATATGCTTTCAAAGGTCATTTCGATATAGAAGATCTCTTTAATTTTATGACGGACAATGATTTTCCCGTTAGCAGAGCAACTCTTTATAACACGATGGAGCTTTTATTAGATTGCAGATTAGTAATAAAGCATCAGTTTGGTGCAAATATTTCCAAATATGAAAGATCATATGGTAATGAAAACCACAATCACATAATTTGTACGATGTGTGGAGATGTGCGTGAAATGAAAAATGATGAACTGCTTACTACAACTCAGCTTAAAAAAATAAGAAAATTTACTATCAATTATTATAGTATGTATATCTATGGAATTTGTAGTAAATGTAGCCATGCAAAAAGGATGGAGTTAATGAGAATAGAGCGTCAGAATAAAAAAGAAAAATCAAAAAATAAATAATATAATAGTTTATCAAATGAAAGTTGATGTGATTTTAGGACTCCAGTGGGGAGACGAAGGAAAAGGAAAAGTAGTTGATGTGCTTACACCAAACTATGAAATTGTAGCTCGTTTTCAGGGCGGACCAAATGCAGGTCATACATTAGAGTTTGAAGGACAGAAATATGTTTTAAAATCTATTCCTTCAGGTATTTTCCAAGAGGGAAAAATGAATATAATAGGAAATGGAGTAGTCATAGATCCTGCACTGTTTAAACAGGAGGTCGAAAAACTCGAGGAAACCGGCCATATCCTTACCAACCGCCTCTGTATATCTAAAAAGGCTCACCTTATATTACCCACGCACAGGCTTCTTGATGCAGCCTCAGAAACAGCTATGGGCGAAGAAAAAATTGGTACTACAGGTAGAGGGATAGGACCTACATACACCGATAAAATTAGTCGCCACGGGTTAAGGGTAGGCGACTTGTTTCATAATTTCGAAGAGAAGTACCAAAAAGCTGTAGATCGTCATAAAAATATACTCAACAAATATAGCATCCAGTATGATTTAGAAGCTCTTGAGAAAGAGTGGTTCGCGGGTGTCGAGAAAATGAAGCAATACGAAGTTATCGATAGCGAGTATTATATCAATAAACATATTTCAAATGGCGGTTCAGTTTTGGCAGAAGGTGCACAAGGTTCATTACTGGATATCGATTTCGGATCTTATCCATTTGTAACTTCTTCAAATACAATTTGCGCCGGTGCATGCACAGGGCTTGGAATTGCACCTCAGCAAATTGGTGACGTCTACGGTATCTTCAAAGCATACTGCACAAGGGTGGGTAGCGGACCTTTCCCAACTGAACTATTCGATAATGATGGCCAAAAATTACGCGACAATGGCAATGAGTACGGATCAGTTACCGGAAGACCCCGTCGTTGTGGATGGATAGACTTAGTTGCATTGCGCTATACAATCATGTTAAATGGGGTAAACAACCTGGTAATGATGAAAAGCGATGTGCTCGATAGTTTTGATACAATAAAAGTATGTGTGTCTTATACTGTCGATGGTGTAGAAACTGAGGACCTCCCTTATGATATATCAGAAAACATTATACCCAATTATATCGAGATTCCAGGATGGAAAACAGACATGACCGCAATGAGATCTGAAAATGAATTCCCAGAAGAATTTAATAATTATATCACATTCCTCGAAGAAGAGCTTGGAGTACCAATTTCAATTGTTTCAGTAGGACCCGATAGAGCTCAAACAATTATTAGATAACAACTAAGTGCTTTTTTGAACTTTTAAATGAGTGATTGCGTTAAATTATAACAGATAATTTTATTTATGGCAACAATTTGGATTTTATTTATTGCAATAGCTATTGTAGGATGGCTTGTTCAAGCACGTCTTCAAAGCAAATTTAAGAAGTATTCAAGAATACCATTACGCAACGGTATGACCGGTAAAGAGGTAGCTGAGAAAATGCTGCAAGAAAACGGTATATACGATGTTCAGGTAATCTCAACCAGAGGGCAGCTTACAGATCACTATAATCCTCTAAAAAAAACTATTAATCTAAGCGAGCCTGTATATGGTTCTTATAGCGTTGCAGCAGCAGCAGTAGCAGCTCACGAAACCGGTCACGCACTTCAACATGCAAAAGGATACGGACCATTAAAAATGCGCTCAGCACTAGTGCCAATAGTATCTTCCACCTCAAAATGGGTAATGTGGGTTATATTGGCAGGAATACTTATGTTACAGTCGTTCCCAGGCCTACTATGGATTGGTATCGGTATGTTTGCACTAACAACCCTGTTTAGTTTTATTACATTACCGGTAGAGAAAAATGCCACCAATCGCGCTCTCAGATGGCTAAGCAGCGCAGGCATCACCGATGTAAGTAATCATACACAGGCTGAGGATGCACTAAGATGGGCAGGATACACCTATGTAGTAGCAGCTTTAAGTTCACTGGCAACACTCCTTTATTATGTAATGATAGCTATGAGTGGAAGCAGAAGATAAATAAATATGAAGACTATCCTAATCACCGGAGGCTCTGGCATGATTGGTGTCAGGCTCACAGAAATGCTTAAAGCAAAGGGCTATTCGGTGATTTGGCTTAGTCGCAAAAGAAATATTAAAGCAGAGATACCCCGTTATAGTTGGGACTATCGCAAAGGAGAGATTGATACAGAGGCCTTAAAGCAAGCAAATATCGTAGTACATCTTGCTGGCTCAAATTTGGGAGATGGTAGCTGGACAAAGGCCAAAAAGCAAGAGATTGTCGAAAGTCGCATCCTCACAACAAAACTACTTCTCCAAACATATAAATCTTTAAATATACAACCCGAAGCATTTATTTCTGCCTCAGCCGTTGGATACTATGGAATGCATACAGATGATAACATCTACACCGAAGAAAGTCCACCAGCTAGAAATGATTTTTTAAGTCGTACATGCAAAAAATGGGAGTCTGCTGCATTTCAGTTTAATGAAGAACTGAAGGTACGCGTAGTAGCCCTACGAACATCCTTTGTAATATCAAAAGAAAGCGAAGCCTTTAAAAAAATGATATTACCCACACGTTTTGGCCTGGGGGCTCCAATGGGAGATGGTAAACAGTATATGAGCTGGATTCATATCGATGATCTATGCAATTTATATATCAAGTCCATAGAAGACAGCTCTATGAGTGGCGTATATAATGCAGTTGCACCCCACTTATCAACCAATAAAGAATTCATGCATACCCTTGCAAAAGAGTTAAATCGACCTTATATAATACCAGGAATTCCATCATTTCTTTTAAAATTAATTATGGGAGAAGCTTCTGGTATGATACTAGAAGGAATCCAGGTATCCTCACAAAAAGTCATAGATTCAGGATACAAATTTTTATATCCCACTGTAAAAGAGGCAATCCATGCCTCGTTAGTTTAGAATGAAATTATTCTTTATATAATCTCATTCTCAATTTTAAGTTTTTCAATGATTTCTTTAACACACTTCTCAAAAACAATCTTCTTTTTCCAATGTTTAATTTAAGTATTATAGTCGAATTCACATAAATGAATATGGACTAATTCTCATCATTCCAATATAAAAGTAAATTCTAAAATGACTCCAATAAATGAAAATGCTCCGGTTAAAGCAAAAGAAAGTATTCAGATAGAAGCCTCTCCAGAAAAGGTTTGGCAAATCCTCTCCGATATTAATAATTGGAATAAGTGGAATTCAGATATTCAATTTGCAAAAATTAACGGAGAACTTAAAGCAGGTACAACTTTCAATTGGAATAGCATGGGCACTAAGATAATGTCAACACTTCACACCGTAACACCTCTCCATGAGATAGGGTGGAGTGGTAGAACCTTTGGCGCATTTGCAATACATAACTTCAAAATCACCGCAGAAAATGGATATACAACTGTGTTAATAGAAGAAAGTATGGAAGGGTTTTTAATGCGTTTATTTAGAGGATATATGCAAAATACTTTAGAAAATGCAATTAATAAATGGCTCACACAAATAAAAGAAGCTGCAGAGATGGATGCAGCTAATTAATTGAATTTCTTAAAATCTCAAACAATTAAAGATTATGATAAAATTAAATCCCTATCTCAATTTCGATGGTAACTGCGAAGAAGCATTTAACTATTATAAAAAAGTATTCGGAGTAGAATTTTCTTATTTCTCCAGAATGTCAGAAATGGAAAATTATGAATTTCCCGAAGAAGATAAAAATCTTGTAATGCATGTAAGCTTACCCCTGGGCAATGATGTCCTCATGGGCTCAGATGTTTCCTCTTCTATGAAATCTATGTTCAAGCATGGAAACAACAATTATATAAGTCTCACGCCCACAAGTAGAGAAGAAGCAGATAGATTATTTCAGGAACTCTCTGCAGGCGGCGAAGTCGAGATGCCTATGGAGGAAATGTTTTGGGGCGACTACTTTGGAAGCTTCAGGGATAAATTCGGAATATACTGGATGATAAATTATTATATAGGAGAACCACAAGCATAAATAATTATCTCAGTTTTGTGTTTATATTGAATGCAACTAAAGTTTTAAACCACAATGTTCAACATTTATAGGTCTTGACTTTAGTTGCATTTATAATTTTATTAAATTTCTAATTCGATTTAGCAATTCGAAATAGTTTTCCAGAGTCGGTAACAGCATAAAGAGCACCATCACTACCTTCTTCAACATCTCTTATTCGTTCATTCTGATCAACCAGCAGCCGTTCTTCACCTACCACCTTGTTGTCTCTAAAAACTAAACGAGCAATATGTTTACTACTTAGACCGCCAATAAATAGATTATTTTCCCATTCCGGAATTACGTTAGAACTATAGAAAGTCATCCCACCTGGCGAAAGTACCGGGTCCCAGTAATAAACCGGTTGCTCCATATCTTCATGCTGTGTAATGCCATCTCCAATTGTATTTCCGTTATATTCGATACCATATGTAATTGTTGGCCAACCATAATCTTTTCCTGGTTCAATAAGATTTATCTCATCACCACCACGTGGTCCCATCTCGCTAATCCATATATCTCCGGTTGTAGGATGAATGTCCAGCCCTTGCGGATTGCGATGTCCATAACTATAAATCTCAGGCAATGCACCAGGCGTATTAATTAACGGATTGCCATCCACTGGCTTTCCATCAGGTGTAATATGCAAAACCTTACCGTGAGCAGTTTCAAGTTTCTGTGCATTATAACGAGTCTCAATGCTCGAGCGTTCACCGGTGGTTACAAAAATATTCCCCGCCTCGTTAAACACCAATCTACTTCCAAAGTGCATACTATTATCAAAATAAGGAATTGCACGATAAATGGTTGTGAAATTCTCAATTACCGATTCATCATCAGATAATCTGCCTTTACCAACAGCGGTTAATGAACCTTGAGAAGTACGTTCTGCAAAAGAGAAAAACAACATTCTACTAGTTTCAAAATCAGGTGCAGGAGCCACATCCAGCAAGCCACCCTGATTTCTGTCGTCAACTTCCGGGAAGCCGGTTATTGCCTCACTAACTTCGCCTTCTTTAGTTACAATACGCATGGTACCACCTTTTTCAGTAATGGCAAATCTGCCATCAGGTAGTTCCACCACTGCCCACGGACTATCCAATTCTGAAGTTAACGTAGTTACAGAATAAGGCGTTTCAGTCTTTACACCCGCAATCCTAGTCTGCCCGTCAAAAGCAGGCTGGTAACTGGTGTTAGGGTCCTGTGTCTCAACCGGAGGCAACATCTCAGCAGGTAGTTCCTCTTCGTTATTCGTTTTGCGCTCGTCACATGAAGCAGAAGAAAATAGAAATAAAACTGCTATTAAAGCGGTGATTTTTAAATGATACATGTCGATATTTATTAATTAAACTTCATATTTAGTTCATATAAAACAACAACAATATCAGTTTTGTTTATTTTATTTCACGTTCTATCCATTTAGATCTATTCGGAGGAGTAGGAGAAGTCACTTTTTTACGAGGTGTAACTCTCAACTCTTCAAGCAAAACCTCTACAGCCTTCTCAATTGATGGGTCGTTACCTTTGGCAAGTTCCTCTGGTCTATCCACAACTTCAATGTCTGGATACACACCTATTCCTTCAATTATCCACTCACCATTCTCATCATAAATACCAAACATTGGCACAGATATATAACCACCGTCAACCAATCTGGCATTTCCCGAAATACCAACCAATCCTCCCCATGTGCGAGTACCAATTAGTTTGCCTTCACCCGTTTTACTAAAGAAATAAGGAAATGCGTCACCTCCCGAAGAAGAATAACCATTTATAAGCATAGCCTTTGGCCCGTCGTGTGCCAAACCTGGCGATTTCATAGGCTGCTCAATACCATTTCTATGCCAGTATACCAGCGTTCGTCGGTTTACCAAGTCAATCATCCTGTCGGGTATAAATCCACCCCCATTATATCTGTCGTCAATAATCAAAGCATCTTTATGGTTGTAAGCCAACATACCTTTAAAAAGTTCTCTGTTACCTTCAACAGCAGTGTTCGGAACGTGAATATATCCAATCTTACCATCCGATAATTTATCAACCAAATTACGTCTTTCATTTACCCAATCCAGATATCTCAACTCATGCTCACTAGTAATGGTTTTAACCTGGTATGAATGAGCGCCCGATTCAGACGAAGAACTGTTGACCGTTAACTCAACATACCTTCCACCCATATTTTCAAGTAGCTCATACGGGTTCTTATCAACAGTTACATCCTCACCATTTATCTTGATTATATAATCACCCTCTTTCACATCAACCCCACTTTCGGTAAGAGGTGAACGTCTGCTCTCATTCCAATTCTCACCCTGGTAAATCTTTGTAATCTTATATCTGTTGGCCTTCAAATCAGCCATCAGCTCAGCACCAAGCAAACCACCATTTATTCTATCCACGCTACCAATATCTCCCCAGTCAACATACGCGTGACCAGTATTTGTTTCGCTTATCACCTCATTAAGTATGTAGTCCAAATCATACCTGCTAGGCACATAAGGTAGCATAGCACCATAAGTTTCTTTTATGCCAGCCCAATCCACCCCGTGAATATTATCCACATAAAAATAGTCCCTAAAAATTCTGAATGCATCTTCATAAATTTGGTTCCACTCCAACTTAGGATCAATTTTCATAACAAGGTTTGTCAGATCAATCTTTCCGTCACCAGCTTTTTGTCCAGGCTGATTTTTAGCAATCATAAAATCACCATTTCTACGATATATAAGTGATTTGCCATCAGCAGAAGGCGTTACAAAGCCCACACCATCTAAAATATCTTCACTCTTTTCTTCTTTTATATTGTATCTCATTGTTTTGTTGCCCGAAGAATAAAGCAATCCCTCTTCCACAGTACCGTGAATATTGTAATTACCATTAGGCATCGTTAAAACCTCTATTCTATTTTGAATTCCATCCAAATCGATAGTAATCTTTTCATCTTTTGATTTAGAAGTACTCTCTTTCGATCCATTAGACTCATTCGCGTCTTTCGATCCTTCTGCCATATCATCACCATAAGGCTCTACATCAATCTTATTTGGTGATAAACTCGAACCATCGTCTTTCAACGGAATTGCATACACACGTGTAGCATTATTATACAGATAATCAAACTCGAAGCTACTAAATTCCAAGTTGAAATCTCTATTAGACAAGAAGAACAAAAACTTTCCATCTCTGCTAAATACAGGGTCACTATCCGAAAATGCAGCATCAGTGATTTGATGTTTATGACCGGTTGATATGTTATATAGCCAAAGAGCCGACTGATAGTTGGGCGACGATTTACTGTACGCTATCCATCCTCCATCATACGAAAAGGTGTAATCACTAATCTCTTCTGCCGAGGCTTTATCAACAGCCACCTGGCCACCGTTAGCAGCATCAACCAACCAAAGTGTCATCGACCTGTCGCTGAATAAAAGATGGGTATTTTGTGGCGACCACACAGCTTGATTTTTCCAAGCTTTAGAACCACTTGTTAACTTACGCGGCTCTGCTCCCTTTTTATTATCTATAAGGTAAAGTTCATACTCACCTGTTTCATCTGAGTAGTAGGCAATCTGCTTACCGTTAGGCGACCAAATTGGCGATATTTCTCTAACTCCTTGCGTGTTAGTTAGGTTCACTATCTCACCATTCTCTGCAGGAACACTAAATATATCACCTCTGGCTTCAATTAACGCTCTCTTACCAGTTGGCGAAAGAGAATAACTGCCCACAAAATCTTTTACATTTTTAAAGCTCGATTGTAAGTTTGGGTTATCATATTTTATCGAAACCGAAACCTTTTCAGTTACCCCGCTCTGTAAATTCAGTACATACAGAAATCCACCGTTCTCGTATACCAGTTTTCCGTTACTCCCCGAAGGCCACATAACATCAAAATCGGTATGCGAAGTAACTTGCACATCCTCACCAGTAGTTGTATTATAACTCCAGATGTTTAGTCTGGTATCACGGTCCGAAGCATAATAAATATTGTTTCCATACCATGTAGGCCATTGATCCGTACCCGCCCAATGTGTCATTTGCTCTGCACTGTTTTCATCTAAGTTATATCTCCACAATTCGGTAGCTCTACCACCTTTATATCTTTTCCATGTTCTAAATTCCCTGTCAACAGGAGTAAAGCAAATTTCAGATCCATCAGGTGAGAAGGTTGCAAAACCACCATTTACAATTGGAAGCGGCTGTTCCATTCCACCATCTAAACTAACAGTAAAATATTTCCCATTTCTTTCACCAAAGGAAGTTCTGTTTGCCCTAAATAAAATGCTTTTACTATCGGGGGTCCAATCTAAAACCACATTATCATAACCACCACGCGGAGGCATCATTCCTTCCGAATTGTAATATGTAAGCTGTCTGGCAGCACCCCCCTCAGAAGGCATTACCCAAATTTGCCTGTTTCCCGAATACTCTGCAGAAAACGCTATCCATTTACCATCAGGCGAAATTTTAGGAAACAGCTCTAAACCCCGATGTGAGGTTAACCTTTTGGCCTCGCCTCCACCATTATTCACACTCCATATATCACCCGCATAAACAAAAGTGATAAGGCTCCCGTTTATATCAGGGAAACGCAACATTCGTGCATCTTCAAAAGCATTAGCCTGAAGAAAAAGCATTGATATTAAAACAGATAAAACAATTTTTCGCATAAATATTCTATTCTTATTATTACTGCAAATTTACATAAAATAACTCAATTTTTTCAACGATATAAAAAAGATGTTATCTTTGTTTTTATTAAACTAGTTAAGAATGAAAAAGATATATTTACTGCTTATAATCTTGTTCTATATTATATCACAAGCAATATCTGCACAAGAAACCAAACCTTCAATCTACCTAATAAATATAAAAGAAAATATAGGTAGCAATACCTGGATTTATCTTCAAAACGGATTGCACGAAGCACAAGAGCGCGATGCCGACATGGTTTTATTGCATATGAATACCTATGGTGGTGGGGTGTTGGAGGCCGACTCAATGCGCACAGCCATACTTAATAGCAAGCTCCCCGTTTATGTTTTTATTGATGTAAACGCAGCATCTGCAGGTGCTCTTATTTCAATTGCATGCGATTCTATTTTTATGCGAACAAGTGCCTCAATAGGTGCAGCCACGGTTGTTGATGGTGGTAGTGGGGCAGCAGCCCCCGATAAATACCAATCGTATATGAGAGGTATAATGCGGGCAACTGCCGAAAGCCATGGTAAAATTACAACTTTTGAAAATGGCGATTCGATAAGCAAATGGCGACGCGATCCTAAAATTGCCGAAGCAATGGTAGACGAGAGGGTAGTGGTGCCAGGTTATGCCGATTCCACACAGATATTAACCCTCACTGCTAGTCAAGCCGTAGAATTGGGTTATTGCGATGGTATAGCTGAAAGTGTGCACGAGGTAATTGTGTCTCATTTAGGGTATAACGATTACGATTTGGAAGCCTACAATCCCACATTTTATGATAAGATAAAAGGCATACTTACCAATGGTGTGCTTCAGGCATTTTTGATTATGTTTATTCTCGGAGGTATATACTTCGAGCTTCAATCGCCCGGTGTAGGCTTCCCAACAGCAGCTGCAATAACAGCCGCAATACTCTATTTTACGCCCCTTTACCTTACTGGCTATGCCCAGAATTGGGAGGTTCTGTTGTTTGTGCTGGGGCTCATCTTTATAGTCTTCGAGATATTTGTAGTACCCGGTTTTGGGTTCACGGGCATTGCGGGAATAGTTTTCATATTCATCTCGCTCGTTTTGGCACTCGTAGGCAATGTCAATTTCAATTTCGAAGGACTCCCAGCTAGAGAAGTGTTTAGGGCATTTATGACAGTACTAGGAGGAATGGGCATGGGAATGATTTTAATAATATACCTGAGCAGTAGAATCGGCAAAAAAGGATTTCTTAGAAATGTTGCCCTATTGGCCGATCAAGAAGGATACTACTCCGTTTCTTTACAGCCCGATTTACTGATTGGTAAAACCGGAATTGCTGCAACCGTGTTGCGCCCCTCTGGCCGAGTTAATATAGATGGAGAATTTTATGATGCCGTATCCTTATACGGAATGATAGAAAAGGGCGACGAAATTATTGTAAAGCGATATGAGAGCTTTCAGTTGTATGTAGTAAGAAAGGAGTAAAGATTAATGACTAAAGACTAAGAGCGTCTCGCCCTAATACACTTAACTGTAAAGTGAATAAGGTGAAACAGTTATAATAAAAAAATCCCTGGGATTAAATTTAATCACAGGGATTTTTTTTCACTAGCTTATTAAAGTCAGCTAATCAAATTTTAATTATATGCTTCAATCTCATCTGGTGAATAAGCTGCTTTTTTCGCAAAGAAATAGATGAAATAAGGCACTATAAACAAAATTATTATCCAAAGAGCATTGCTTATAATACCACCTCTTTTCATGTTGTTAACAAAAATGTGCCCTAGCATTCCATTCACAACCATTGCCATTCCAATTATAAGATTGGTATTTCCGCCACCACCCATCATAAATGGTACAA
Organism: Fermentimonas sp.; assembly: GCA_015478775.1. Taxonomy (GTDB): domain Bacteria; phylum Bacteroidota; class Bacteroidia; order Bacteroidales; family Dysgonomonadaceae; genus Proteiniphilum. The sequence continues at coordinate 54,690 of JADMKP010000010.1, forward strand.
TTAAAACAGCAACGCCAATAAGCATCACCAATACGCCGATGTATTTTGCAAATTCTTTCATGTGAGTATAATATAATATTTTGTAATTGATTTCGTGACACAAATAAACACAAAATTCAACAAACGAGGAAATTATTTGAGATAAAAATTGTCTTTAATCTCTTTTCGACACTAAATAAACGCTATTTTATTTATATTTGTCAAATGTTTATCCTGAATGAGGTGAAGTTGTGAAAAATATATTGCGTCTATTATATCAGTGGTTATTTTTTGTTCCAATCTTTCTTGTAATAACAATTGTTACAGCTTTAATTGTAATGATTATGGCTCCACTGTTTGGAAGTAAAACATGGGGTTACTACCCGGCCAAATGGTGGTCGCGACTCACTTGTTGGCTATCATTATGCAAAATAAGTACTAGGGGACACGAAAACCTCGATAAAAACAGATCATATGTCTTCGTTGCAAATCACCAGGGAGCATTCGATATTTTTCTTACTTACGGATTTCTGAATCATAATATTGTATGGATGCAAAAGCATAGTCTCCGTAGCTTGCCATTAGTTGGTTATGCATCAAAAATGGCTGGGCATGTTTTTGTAAATAACACAAATGCAACAACCAGGGCATTTACATTAAAAGAGGCAATATCAAAAGTAAAAGATGGAGTATCAATAGTTATATTCCCTGAGGGAGCACGCACACATACCGGAAAGATGAGACAATTTAAAAAAGGAGCTTTTTATATCGCTACAGAAGAGAAGTTGCCAATTGTACCCATTACAATAAACGGACCTTTTGATGTTCTTAAAAGGGGCACATTAGACCTTAAACCGGGTAAATTAGAACTTGTAATACACAAGCCAATACCAACAGAAAATATTTGTGAGGATGATATTCCCGAACTGATAGATACAACAAGAGAGATTATTTATTCAGCACTTTGGGAAAAGTATAAATAGTTAGCGAGAAATATAAATAGTTTGCATATTACCGAGATGAGACCTATATAAAAAAGGAATGGTTGTCTCACGACAACCAATCTTCATTGTTAACCTTAAATCTAATACCATGAAAAACACGATGCAAATATATAGTGTTTATGCTTACCCTCCAAATAATATGACATGAAAAGTGGTGTATTTAAAATTATTTAATACTTTATTTCGTTTTAACTTACGAATTAGCACTTTTATTAGTATTTATTTACAACTATCGCACACAAATTGTCTTTCTTGTATGGCTTATTATTTAATCGTAAATCTTGTTCGCAAAGAAATTCAATAAACTCAAATTATATCTATACCATCTTCTAGTGGCCGTTTGCTTGCCACCAAACTGAAGTAAAAACCTTGAGCGACCGGCATTCTTATTCAAGAACCCCACATCCATATAGTCGAAAAACTTAAAACCCTTATTCTCTGCCAGCTGCATAGCAGAATAGAGTGTAAATATAGTTGGATGAAGAAATTTATACCTCTTGCTCTTTCCCCAGTAATATAAGCAGTATACAGTTTCATTACCTTCAAATCCGAGAACTGCACCACCAATAATTTTATTCTGATAACGTGACAAAATTATCTTTCCCTTTCCATTTAATATATAGTGATGAAAGAAGTTTTCGAAATATTTGTAAGGAGGAAATCTGTGAGTAATCTTTTTATTGTTAGTAAGCTCAATGAGCTTATAAATCTCAGGTAAATTATCTTCAGAAGTAAATTCCTCAATCTTCACACCCTTCTTAATTGCTTTATTTACCTGATTTCTTCTAGAATTAGATAGCTGGTCCCATATTTTTCTTTTACGTTGCAGCGAGTTTTTCACATTAATCCACTTAACAGAGTAAAATCTATTCTCCCTAAAACCCTTATACCCAAAAATACTACTGCCCAGTGAGTCGTAACGAATCAAAAATACTTTGTTTTTAACCTCATCAACCAGTCGCGAAATAAGCAGATGAAACAGATCGATTTTAGAAATGCTTTTGTCAAAAAATGAAGGTTGCTGCGAAATAAAACACCTTTTAAAAAGCGATCCATGAAGATACCTGTTTCGTCTAACAATCACTGCAAACATTGCAGCCACAGGTTGCCTCTCTTTAAAAGCAACCAGCATAAAAGGTTTATAGGTAGGTGCACTGTTATACCAATCGAAAGAAGATGAATAGTGAAAGAAATTACTATCCTCTAAATACGGCAAATCTTCCTTATTATAATAAATATTTACGCTATATTCCATTACTTTTAAATCACATCATTTAACATGACAAGCAAATATAATAAAAATAATTAAACAACAGGAGTAACCTTGGTTCTAAAAGGTTTGTCGTAACAAATAACCTTTATTTTTTGTAATTTTGAAGTTCTATCGAAAGACCGAATAAAAGAAGTAAAAATATGAGTAAAAAGATTTTAGTAACTGGTGGAACCGGATATATTGGTTCGCACACAGTTGTTGAGTTGCAACAAGCAGGCTACGAGGTTGTTATAATAGACAATCTGTCAAATTCTAACGAAGAAGTATTAGACGGTATTGTTAATATTACCGGCAAACGCCCCATCTTCTTTAATATAGATTGCACAGATATGAATGCACTAACACCCCTTTTTAGTGAACATGCATTTGTTGGTATCATTCATTTTGCTGCAAGTAAGGCAGTAGGTGAGTCGGTACAAAAACCACTATTATACTACCGTAATAATCTGGTTTCGCTAATTAACCTTCTTGAGTTAATGCCTCGGCATAATGTAAAAGGAATTGTATTCTCGTCTTCATGCACGGTGTATGGAGAACCGGACAGTAACCCTATCGATGAAAATGCACCAATCAAGCCCGCTGCATCACCCTACGGAAACAGTAAGCAGATAAACGAAGAGATAATTAAAGATTTCATTCACTCGGGTGCAGATGTAAAGAGCATCATACTCCGATATTTCAACCCGATTGGCGCGCACCCCTCGGCCGAGATTGGCGAGCTGCCACTTGGAGTGCCTCAAAACTTGGTGCCATATATTACTCAAACCGGACTTGGTATAAGAGAGCAATTAAGCGTTTTTGGCGATGATTATGATACTCCCGACGGATCTTGCATCAGAGATTTTATTAACGTGGTAGACCTCGCTAAAGCGCATGTTATAGCAATTGAAAGGATGCTTAATGATAAATCAAACGATAAGGTAGAGATATTTAACCTTGGCACCGGCATTGGTGTATCGGTATTAGAACTGATTAATCTTTTCGAAAAAGTATCGGGCACTTCTCTCAATTACAAGATAGTTGACAGACGAGAAGGAGATATAGAAAAGATTTGGGCACAACCCGATAAAGCAAATAACGTGCTCGGTTGGAAAGCAGAAAAAAGCATTGAAGAAACAATGGATTCTGCTTGGAAATGGCAACTTCGTTTACGCGAAAAAGGCGTAATGTAAAAAACAGAATTGGTGATTTCTATCTTTAGAAGTAATATTCTATTATCAGATAGAAATCATCTTTTCCATCTTCAGTTTTAGTTATTTCAATCTTATCTTCGCGAGCCAGCCAACCTATAGCAGTATATATTTCTTTCTTAGATAAGCCAGTTTCTTCACTCAATTTCTTTGCGGTCCAACTCTGTTTGTTAGAAAGTAGGTTCCAAATAATACCTGCATTTGTTCCGATGTGTCTTTTTTCCATATTTTTATTAGTTTTTGAGCTCCACCACTTATACAAAGAAAGTAGGGTAGTAATAAAACGAATCTAATTAACATTTTGTTTTAACAGAGTTGCAAAAAAATTAGATATCGACACAAAAAAAATGGATATAACAACAGAATCAGAAATAAGAATAAATGGTAAAATAAAGGTAGATAGCTGGTATAGCTATCAATAAACTATCAATTCTGTCTAGTATGCCCCCATGACCCGGAATGAGATTGCCAGAGTCTTTAACCGAACTAGTGCGTTTTATGAGAGATTCAAACAGGTCGCCCATGGTTCCAAAAATTGCAATTACAACTGCCGAGCCAATCCAAAATACAACCGAATACTCTGAATAAAATCTTGCAAATACTAATGAAGCAATTACCGTAAACAATATACCTGCAACAAACCCTTCAACAGTTTTCTTAGGAGAGATATGTTCCATGAGCTTTCTCTTGCCAAGGAGCGATCCAAAAAAGTAAGCAGCGGTGTCGTTAACCCAAATAAACACAAAAATTGCCAGTACCGGCGCATAATGATAACCCACGCCACCCATTTCGCCAGGGAAGAAATACGACATAAACAATAGCAAACTCATTGGCATAGTTACATACATCTGTCCAAATCCAGAATATATAATACCATGCAAAATATCTTGTCGTTTAATAAATATTGCCGAGGAAATTAAAATCAGCAAATAAAGCAGCACAGATATCGGCAGTGCAATTAGTGATATCTCCTCCAGATATAAAAATACCGAGAAGAATATCACCACTCCCATTACAATGTTGAAGATCTTGCTTATAGCGTGCGAAGTATCCTTCTCCATCATTCTATAAAACTCAAACAGACTAATACCCAGTATAGTTCCGAATATTGCTACAAATGAGAATCTGCCTCCAAGTACACCTAAAAGGATAAACAGGATATATAAAGTGCCTGCCACTGCACGCGTACCAATATCTTTTAATTTCAAACCATGTTAATTTTGGTCGTCTATAGTATTATCCTGATTTTCTGTAGTTACATCTTCAGAAGTCTTTTCAGAAGTTTCTCCTTCAGAATCTAAAGCTTCTCCTTCAGCATCTAAAGCTTCTCCTTCTGCACCCTCAGTTTCCTCTTCTTCAACCACTTTTTCAAGGTCGATATTGTTCTCCATCAGAATATTATACCATGATATTATTTTTTTTACATCAGAAGTATATACACTCTCTTTATTATAGTTGGGGAGCACCTCTTCAAGATAATTGAAATAATCTTTTCCAGATGATTTAGCCCCAAGAGAAACCTTATTGCCGCTTTCTTTTTCTTTAATTGCTTTTAAAACATCCCTTAAAGGAGTATCACCCTCGTTGGTGTATATCGATACATCACTTAAAGCAACAACCTTTTCGTGCATATATACAGGAATACGTTTTCCATCAGTAAGAGATTCAACAACATTCATATTTTTGTTTGTAGAAATTAATTTGTACAAACCCGGTTTACCGGTTACAGATAATATTTTGGTTAGCATATTTTATTTTGTTTATTAAATATCATTATATATAAAACTGTGCAAAAGTAATCAGACTATGCTTTATTCGCAACTTTTAAAGAATAATCTATTCTAAATTATTTTTACAACCACACTACTTGTTATAATAATTACTACTTTCGTAATCATAACTACGTAAATAGAATGAATATGTTTAACAAAATTGCAATGATAAGTATAGTCGCTTCACTCATGCTCTCATGTACCGGAAATCGCACCAATAATAGTGATAATAACGCCAACGGTGGTGATAATGAAGAGGTTGCAGCAACCAATGTAACCCAACTTACCGAAGCAAAAAGCGGAGAATTATTTCTTCTCATTGGCACATATACATCAAAAGAAGGTAGCAAGGGAGTATATGTTCACCGTTTCAATACCGAAACGGGCAGTTCAGATTCCATAAGCATGGTAGAGGCCAATAACCCCTCATACCTAGCTATAAGCCCATCTCAAGATTATGTTTATGCCGTTGGAGAAGATGAAAACAGCGGTGTATATTCATTCTCATTCGATAAAAAAAGTGGCACATTAATACCAATAAACTTCCAACCCACACTCAGTTCTGGTCCGTGCTATATTACAATCGACCCGAGCGGCAAAAACATATACACAGCCAATTATGGCGGTGGAAGCATCTCCTCATTTCAGGTTAATACCGATGGCAGCCTCACGCCAGCAACATCCGTACTATCGTTCCAAGGATCGGGCCCCGACACAACCCGACAAAAAAGTCCGCATTTACACAGCGTAATGTTTACATCCGCCGGTGATTACTTATTTGCCACCGACCTGGGCAGCGATAGGTTATACCGCTTAAGCAGCACAAACTCACCCTTTGAAGGACAACCAAGCATAGACGAAAGAAGCCTAAGAGTATTTGATATGCCCCCCGGAACCGGTCCAAGGCACTTTGCCTTTCACCCCGATGACGATAAATATCTCTATATATTAGGCGAGCTATCGGGCGAAGTAGCACTATTTGATTACGCAAATGGCGACATTTCGCATAAGCAAACAGTAGTTGCCGACAGCGTGGGCGCACGAGGCAGTGCCGATATACACATTACGCCCGATGGACGATTTCTGTACTCATCAAACCGACTACAAGCCGATGGTATAGCCATATTTGCAATCAACGCCGACGATGGAACACTCGAAAAAGTTGGCTACCAACCCACAGCCCGTCACCCTCGCAATTTTGTGATCACACCAAACGGCAAATACCTTCTTGTGGCCGGCAGAGACGACAATAAAATTCAGGTTTTCGAAATCAATCAAGATACCGGATTGCTAACCAATACAAATCAGGATATATTGATTGATAAACCGGTGTGTTTGAAGTTAATATAATCGTATCCTTTCAGCTAATTGAATAAAATAGTCATTAGACAAAATATTTAATTCCTGGGGATTATAATCTTTTCATGATCATAGTTTTTAACAACAATACAAACTCTCCGAATTCTTTTGCAAAGAAAAAGAAGAAAAGTAAATCCAGATATGCATATCATCTAAATTCCACACACGGGGTAGGGATATAGATGTTTTTCCGTCTGAACGAACTGCAATCCCCGAAAAACTATCAACAAAGTTTTCTTTAGCATTAAAAGCTACAATATTAATCTGGTCGTTATCTTTTGCCGTACCTTTTGAGGTTGCATTTTGCTCGTCCCACGAGAATGTTACAGAATTATTTTTATCATCCAACTCAAACATAATATTTGTAGGCAATTGCAAATCGCCCTCTGCAATCTTAATCTTACTATAATCGAGAGTGAAATCAGGATATTCACCCACGATAGCTTCACGATATGCTTGGAGCCTTTAACCCTCATATATTTACGATGAAAGTGTTCCATAAACTGAGTGTAGCTGTATGGATTGATTACATTGGCAGCATAATCATTGTAATGATACTGAAACGTGAAACCGGGATGACTGCGAGCTGCATTGATATGCTCTAAATAGAGCATTAAATCATCATGACGTGAGACATCAATGGTGGTTTTACTGGTAAAAAGTTCGTTTAATCGGCTCTCATCAAAGTTTAACAGCTCACCAATACTGTAGCCACTTGAGTTAAACTGCTTAACGTAAGTATTAACAGTATTACGAGATATACCCAGTATCGCACCAATACCGCGGTTACTAAAACCGTCTTTAAGCAAAACTAAAATTTGTTTTATATCCATTGGATCAAGTTTATTTGCCATATCGTATCCCTTTTTTGGGGACAAGATAACTTGATCTTTTCAAAGTGGCACAAATCGAACCGTGAAAAGTGGCACGGTTTGAACCGAAAACACTGGCACACATAGACCGATATCACTGGCACAAATCAAACCGTTATATCCACTATTATTTATTACTGGTTGTGAATCTTCTATTGATACTTTAAACAATGAAGTAGAAGGAGAAATAGAATTTGAAATAAAAGGGGAGAAAGAAGTAAAAGAAGTAAAAGAAGAGAAAGAAGAAGATCACACTAATGGTAATTCAATTGAAGATTGGGAGGTGGATGCTGATTCGACAGTTTATGAGTTGAAGCCGAGTGGGAAGGGGTAGTTTAAAAAATAAATATGTAGTTTGTTTTACACAACCCTTTTAAAGGTGATTTTTATTTCATTCTATTTATATTTTTAGTTAACTTTGGTTTTTTAACAGAATTAAATTTGTTGACTAAATAAAGATATAATTAAACATATTTAAAAAACTTTCGTAAACACCCCCGATTTCGTAAGGATATACGAATGTTATAAATCGGGTATATACGAATGTTGTATATTCATTGCGTAAATAACACGTTGTAGGCAAGCCAGACGAACAGAATAAATGAAGATTACGAAAGAAATGTATTTTTATTTTTTTGCCAACGCTCAGGAAAACAATTTTGCCAACGCACAAATGGCACATTTGGTTTTTCCAACGCACAAGCCAAACGAAAAAACCAAAAGAGCCATTTTTTTGCCAACGCACTGAATAAGAATGAATAATTGAAAAGAAGAAAAAAATAGTAAATTTTAAAATTAAATAAATATGGAAGAAACAGGATTAATTATTGACAAACCGGAAGTGCCAAGAACTTTTCATCAGTTGGGTATTTTAGTATTAGATGGCAGTGGCTCTATGAGTGCAACTGGAAGACAACAATTAACAAAAGCCCAGGAAGTAGAAATGGGAATAAAAGAAATGTTCTCTCGATTTGATGCAAGTAGAGTCAAAAACAACTTTTCTTTTTCTTGTATAAAGTTTGACACTTCCTCTACGGTAACATTGCAACCAACAGCATTCCAAGACCTTGATTATTTTAGTGAAGATTTTAATCCTTTAAACGGAAAAGGTAAAGGAACACACATTTTTGACGCTTTAAATGAAGCGAAAAAAATAGCGGAAGATTTTCTTGCAAATGCTCCGGCAGATGGTGTAAAACATAGTGTCGTAATTCTTTTGATGTCTGACGGTTTGTGTTTTCAACCAGAAACAACAATTGCTGTTGCGGATAACATAAAACAAAACAATCAAATTGTAATTGCATCAGCATACTTTGCTGAAATAGGGAATAGCGATAGTGAGGCAAATGACACCAAAAACTTGCTTCAAGCAGTTGCTACAAATCCTGTTTCTTACTATGCAACTGTTTATGACGGGGAAACTTTAAGAAAATTCTTTGAACGTTCTATCAGTCAATCTTCAGGTATTGGAAAAATAAACTAATTATTCGATGATTTCAAATTTACTAATCAAGTCAATAAGCCCGAAATTAAAAAATGAGGACTTTATTGAAACTGTTATAAATGTCGAACTAAATTTTAAGGCTATCGTTTTAGGCGATGGAATTGGTTCACATTATAAACCTGATGAAGGTTCGGAGTTTTGCGTCAAATCATTAAAGAAACATCTTGAAAACTGCAAAAGCCTTAATGGGATAGATTTCAAAGAGTTATTCAAGAAAGTTCATTCCGAACTAAAAGAAAATTTCAGCAATATTGAAGATGATACAATAGATAAAACCCAAGCTTATGGCACAACGTTAATTTGTGCTATTGAACTTGAAGACAAATACATTGTTGCGTATCTTGGAAATGGCTCTGCGTGGCACATTAGAGGAAACTTTCACACTTTTAGTCCTCAACGATATTTGCCTTGGAACGCAATAAATGTATTGAATCCACATACTGTTGAGGAAAATGGTAAAGAAGCTCTATACAAATTTATTGCTCTTGAATCCACAGAAAATCAAATTTTACCAAGTGTCATCGAAATAAATAAAGACAATGAACTGTTCGGGGATATAATAATTATTTCTACTGATGGGCTTTATAGTAACGACCATAATCCAATAGCAAAAGACCGAGAAGGAAATATTTGGATTGCAGGAGAAAGAAAAATGGAATTGTTATTTAATCGACTTAAAAACTTGATTAACGAAAACAAATTTGAAGAACAAACAATAAATGACAGTATAGATGAATACCTGAAAGAAATCAATGAGAGTAAGCTCGTTGATGATGATACAACTTTCGGTATCATTTTCAATAATATTTATCAACAGAAGACGTAAGAAGATCCGATTTGAAAACAATCCAAATACATTCATCGTTTAGTACAAATATTTTACTCGATTTTCAAAACGTAACAACTATTGAAATCGAGAGTAAACCTATTGCAGAAGGGGCATTTGGAGAAGTTTATATTTGTAAGTCGGTAAATGGGAAATCACTTTCTGTTCCTCAAGTTATTAAACTTTTTAAGGAAGATAATCAAAACAGACAAGACCATAACTTTAATACAGTTCAGAAACTCCAAAGAAAAATTGAAGCTAAAAATCAACAAATAAAAATCAACAAAGGGAAAAATATTACTGATGAATATCCTGCATTAAAAGGAATCCCACAGTTTAGCTTTGAGGGAAGTGTAAATGGCAAAAAATATAGAGGATTTTCTTCAACCAATTTAAAAAAGATAGGTTTTGAAGAATTTATAGATATTTTAGACAAACCAAATCTATACAAATCATACCAAAAGATAAGTATTGATAAAAAGATGCTTATAGCATTTCATCTTGCATCAGGCTTTAAGCTATTGCAAGAAATCTTTTTTATTCACGCAGATTTAAAACCCGAAGCGATATTCATAAACACCAAAACAAATGAATGTGCAATAATAGATTTTGATAGTGGTACAATAACAGAAAATCCCGACGATAGACCAAATGTTTGGGGTGCTCCAAATGATTGGGTTGCCCCTGAAATCTGGGAACAGCTAAAACAAATAGGTTCAGGCGGATTACAACAAGTAAAAGTTAATCTTTTATCTGATTTATGGTCTGTTGCTGTTGGTATTCATTATATACTCACAACAACACATCCTCTTTTTTACCTGAACGAACTAAGTCCAAGAGTTACAAAACAGTATTTCAATAAGTATAAATGGCCTGAAATTCAGGAAGCCGAAACTTATTTTAACCAAGGAAATCGAAATATTTACTTACAGGTTAGGGATTGGTTAGAAAAAAAGTTGCCGAAACAAATTTATACACAACTATATAATACTGTCAATTACGGATATTCAAATCCAATAAAGCGAACAACATATAACGAATGGGAGAAAGTACTTTCATCTGTTCAAAAAGCTCCTGAAATTCAGAAATTTTCTTTCAATCTGCCAAAAATACTTTCAGGCAGTAAAGTAAGTTTAGAATGGGAAATCACCAACTCAACGAACACAAAAATAAGCAGTTTAGGTTCAGTAAAGTCAAATGATAAAATAGAGATTGCTCCAACCAAAACGTCAACTTACAAACTAATTGCAGAAAATACTTTTGGAAAAATTGAGCAAGAAATATCAATAAAGGTGCTTCCTCTTCCTAAAATTTCAGAGTTTAAAACAAACCATCAAAAAATCGAATATGGTAGAGAAACTTCATTAATTTGGAGTGTAGAAAATGCAGTAAAAGCAGAATTATCTTATAATGGAATATTAGAAACTCTATCTTTTATAAACGAGAAAAAAGTACTGTTAAAAGAAAGCACAACATTTAAACTCATTATCACTGCATTAGACGGCAAAACAACAATTGAAAAAGAGTTAACCGTAGAAGTCTTTAAAAGAGTAAAAATAAATTCATTTCAATCTAATTTAGATTTTGTTGTCGAAAGCTTGCCCATTACCCTTTCTTGGGAGGTAGAAAATGCTACCAAATTGACCTTAACAAGCAATTTTCAACCTGATATAGATGTAACAGGGAAAACAAGTATAAAACTAAAACCAAAACGGAATGCGATTCTATTTTTAAAAGCAAGCAATGATTTATTCACTACACAAGAAAGGATTGAAATTGAAGTTCAGGCTTTACCCTCTATGCCTCGTATTCAAAATATAATTCCTAACAGCAAGGAATTAATACCAACTTTTAATTTAGACTTTCAAAATATATCAGATTCCATTTTGTCGAAATCAGAATTGGATTTTGAAAAAACGATGAAGCCTATTAATGGATTTAGTCTTAAAAGTTCTATTTCTAAAATCTTTAAAACTAATAGAAAAAATGGAATATAGTTTACTACAAAAAAAGCTTTGGAAAATTGGAGGTTATAAGGCATTTGCACTGAAATACTGCCCTATCCTTTATAATGAAATAGCAGGTATTGGTGCCTTATTCACGTTTCAACTTACTATTGTGTTTTTTTCTATAATAGCCTTTTCTTCGATTTTTAAAATTGATTGGTTGATTTTTGGTATTCCATTAGGAATAATTAATGTTTTGATTTTCAATTTTTGGTCAAAGTTCCTTTTAAAATTCATTCATCGGTATTTGAATTGGGTTGCTCTAATTTTGATATGCTTATTAAAATTCATTTTTTCAATAATAATCTCTTTGCCTTTTATTCTATTTCTATTTGAGAGCCAAACTCTTTATCAACTTTTACTAATAAAAGGGAAAATAAATTTGGGTTTTTGGGAGCAATTCACTCTAAAACCATACGGTCTCTATCTTTCTTGGTTTTCAGAATCGGAAGGAACAATAATTTTGATGTTCTCGTTAGCCATTTTCACAATGGTTTTATTTATATCTATAGCACCATATTTTCTAATATTAAGAGGTAGAAAATCGGTATATCAATCTATTTTAAAAATTTATGAAGAAAGATTCAACTAACAAATATAAATACTCAAAGATACAATACTTCTTTTGGCTATTATCCGGTGCAGAAATTAGCGTATTAAAGGATTGCCCTACTGATTACAATAGACAAGCAGGAATAGGGTTCACTATTTTTATGACTTCTTTTTTAGCCTTTTGTTCCGGGAGCTACGCAGGTTATTTTTTCGGAGAAAGTTGGACATCTGCCGTTATATTTGGACTTATTTGGGCAACTTTAATATTTAGTATAGACCGTAGTATGGTTGTCACATTAAAGAAAGACCCGACTAAAAAGAAGCAGAACTTTTGGATGGCATTTATTACAAGAGCCATTTTGGCACTTTTAATAGCGTTTGTTATTTCAATTCCTTTAGAACTATTAATATTTAAGGATAACATAGAAGTCCATAAGCCTGAATTTATTCAGAATAAAATCCTGACCATTCAAGGTAATCAAAAGACAATTGAAGGTATTGATGATATTTTAAATAGAGGACAAAGAATTGATAGCGACTTAACAGAAGTACAAGAAGAAAGTAAATTTACTGAACCACAAAACAATCCCGCATTTGACCAAATAAAGAGAAATTTAAACAATAAAATAGCTGAAAAGGAAGCATTAAGAACCAAGATGAATTCTGCAATTACAGCACGACAAAATGCTTGGTCTGCAATTCCTACTTATTTTGATTCAAGAGATAGCATCTATAAGAAAAATCCTAATTCAAGTCAATATCGAACTTGGGAGATAAGACGAAATGAAGCAACCATAGCTTCACAGAACTTTAATGTCTTTGATCAAGCAAGTTTAAATGCTTTACAAAAACAAAAAGATGATTTTATAAAGACTTGGAGAGAGACTTTAACCGAAAAAGAAAAGGCACTTTTAGACGATAAAGCAAAAAATCGTAATAAAGAAAGAACAGCGGATGATAATATTATGGGTGCAAGAAATCAGATTGATTCTTTATTGGTTAAAAATCAAAATGGTTTCGTATTTAATTTTATGGTTTTGGAGGATGCAGCTAAAAGATATAAGGAGGTTCTTATACCGATTGAAACCTCCACCAATAACAATGAATTGAACGAATTCGAAAACTCTGAAGTATCACAGACCCCTCAAAAATTTAAAAAGGTAACTCAATATGATCCTGAAGGTGCAACAATATTCTTTCTGTTGTGGTTAATACGCATTTTGTTTTTCACAATCGAAATATTACCTACTGTTGCAAAAATAGCAACTCCTGTAGGTGCCTACGATTGGGCGATTTATCGAAAAGAGGAGGATATCAGAAAAGACTTGGAACAAAAGACATCCAAATATTTAGAACAACAACAAAGGTTAAGAGAAATAGAAGATTTAGCCGAACAAGAGCAAATCAAAGAAAGAACCAAAATCGAAAATGATTTGCATAAGGGCTTATTAACGGAAATTGCAAAAGCACAAGACGAAGTTGCACGTAAAAAGATTGAAGAATTTAAGCAGAAGCACCTTCCTGTTAAGCAAAATGGAATCGAGATATAATAAATAAAGAAATGGCAAAAAAGAAGTATGGATTTTCCTTTTCTTGGAAAAGAGCTTTAGGTATAACTTCCGTAAAGCAAAAATTCGCTCGTAAAACAGGAATTCCTACCTCAAAAGTTGGAGTTGAGCGTAAATTAGGAAACCTGATTTTAAATATTTTGTACAAGAAAAAGAAATAAAAATGGAAAGCAAAACAATAAAAATAATTTTGGCGATATTATTCTTTCTATGTTTAATTGATATGCCCTATGGATTTTATCAATTTGTCAGATTTCTTGCATTAGTCGGTTTTGGAATCTTAGCATTACAGGCACATAAGGAAGATAAACAAACAGAAATGATTATTTACATCGCATTGGCGATTTTATTTCAGCCTCTCTTAAAAATAAGTTTAGGTAGAACTTTATGGAATATTATTGATGTTATTGTGGGAATCGGTTTACTAATCTCATTAAAAAAGAACAAATAGCCAACGCCAGCAAGCACATTTGCAATTCGCACAAGCCAACGCTCAAACCAAAAATTGCAAAAGAGCTTGCTTCCTTAACCGATTAAAAATTGTTTTCTCCCTCTCTAAAAAAAATAAAAAACATAGTGAATCGTAAAAATGAAAATATAGCGTTGAATGATGGCCAGCCTACAACAAGCAGTTTGGCAAGATTTTTTCTGCCGCAGGCGCAACACAGAAAAAACCTCGCCAAGCTGCAAACCGTTAGCGGCAAGGTAAAAAAACACTGCGACACGATTTGGCGTTGTTGAGTCTTAATTTTGAGAGAAAAAAAATATAATTATGAATAAAATACAAGCATACTTTGACTACTTCGATAAATATCTAGGTGTTGAAAATTGGGGATGGTATAAAAGTTTAACATATTGGATAAACATAGCATCTGAAATTAAAAATATTGTTATCTCTGATACCGAAATTAAGGGGAAATCTAATGAAGAAATAAATAAGATAATTTCTGACAAATCAGACAACAAGCTAAAAACTGTTGGTGACTTTTTTGATAGGTTTTTGTTTTATCAAGATAATGGACTTGGAAACATTGGACAAGGAGTAATTTGGGATTCTGAAGATAACCCTCACAAAACAGCCATTAAAGAAAAAATAAATAAAGATTATTTTATTGAGTTACTTCAGTGTAAAGATATTTCCCAAGCAGACACGAAAATTGATATTATTATAGAGGGGAAAAATTATGAAGCGGCTAAGATTCGTCTTTTGCGTGCATTGTTCCCTGCTGACTTTGCAGCTGTTGATGCACCAAATAAATTATGGCGTTTACTAAATGCTTTAAAAGACAAGCTTAATATATCTACAAATGGGAATAATGTTCAAAGGCATCAAGAGTTGATGCACCTTGTTGATTGTGCTGATTTAAACAAAAAACAAATATTTTTTTGGGAGTTGTTTTATATGCTAGAAAACAATCTTAATCTAAAAAAAGCTATTGTTTATTACGGTGCGCCTGGAACTGGAAAAACATTTAAAGCAAAAAATATAGCAAAACAATTTATTGACCAGCATCGAATTAAAATTGAAAGTAAAACTAAAAATAATTATCAAGTAAAGACGGTACAATTTCACCCTTCCTATTCCTATGAGGATTTTATTGAGGGAATCAGACCAAGTTCTGATAAATCATTAAAATTATTCAATGGTACTTTTAAAGAATTTTGCAAGACAGCTGGAGAAAAAGAAATTAATCTTTACAAAGATATTGACTTCATAAACAACGATAGTTTCAAAGAGAGAGACTATAGGTTTAGTTTGATTAAAGTCTCGGAATTAAACGATAATCAAAAACAAATTTTAGGGATAGATTCAATTATGCCAGAAGGTATAACAGTTGAAGAAGTTATTGAACCTGCATTTTTCATAATTGATGAAATCAATAGAGCAGAACTATCAAGAGTTTTTGGCGAATTGATGTTTAGTCTAGAATATCGTGGCTATAATGGTAAAATAAAAACTCAATACTCGTATCTTAATAACGAATCAGATGATAGTGTTTATTTCTGGGATAATTCAGAAGATTGGTTCTTTATTCCACAAAATGTATATATCATCGGCACAATGAATAACATTGACCGTTCGGTTGATAGCTTTGATTTTGCTTTAAGACGACGTTTTATGTGGGAAGAAATTCAGCCTGATTTCAATACCGTGCGGAATATTCTTAGTGCAAATTGGAAAAATGATTTGGCAATAGCATTTGAGAGATTAAACAACAGGATTGAAAGTGAAGAATTATTGGGTAAAGATTATAGAATTGGACATTCATATGCATTAGAAATAACACCTATACAAAATAGATTTGATTCTGTTACGGAAGTTAAAAAATTTCTATGGTCTGACTATGTAATGCCCTTGTTAGAAGAATATTTACGTGGCTTAGGTGATGAAAATAAAGCACAAGAGAAATTAAATCAGTTCAAAATAGAATTTGGAATTTAGCAACTATGAGAGCTAAAGATTTTTTCGATTCTGAGATAAAGGATAATTCATTTAAAGGTCATTATTTAAACCAGATTACAAAATTTAGTGTTGATTTTAATTGTGATACTTATCGAAAAAGAACAAGCCATCAAGAAATAAGGAAAATTGGGATTGTTAATTTTGTGAAAGAATTGCATAGAAATATAGCGAGCAAAAAAGTCTCGGAATTAAATCTGACGCAAATAATATTTGATGAAGAGTTTGAAGCAAATGAGGAACAACGAATTTTCGAATTAAGTGGTTATGGTTTCAATGACTTAATAATACATACTGGGAATATTGTTGGTTCAATTGTATATAAAAATCACAATTTCAATATCAATTGTAGATTTGGAAATGATTTTTTGCAATATATGATTGCAAATACAAGTGGTTTCTTAGAACTTGAAAATCTTGGTTCCATAAACAAGAACTTAGGTTTAGGAGAATGGATTTTAATTTATTATTGGAAGCTACAATTAAAAAAAGCCTTTTCTCTAGGTATTTACAAAACGTATCAGAAAAAAAGAGATATTATTACCACTATAAGAGGTTCAATTAATATTAATTCATTTTTACGTAAGGAGTTTTTTGATGGGAAAACAGATTGTGAATTTAAAGAGCATAGTTATAAAAACGAATTGAATACTGTTATAAATATGGCTTTGAACAAGGTTTTTAAATCAAAGTATCAACCAATCGTTTCAGATATTTATAATATTAAGAATGCTTTCAACTCAATAAACAACAGAAGTTTAAATTTAAAAACCTTACAAAATAAGAAAGTAATAAATCCTTACTTTAAAAAGTATAATCAAGTTTTCGATTTGTCATTAAAAATTCTCAGAGATGAATTTGCTAATGTTGGAGAATCAAAATCTGAACTTTCAGCATTTATTTTCGATATTTCGTTATTATTTGAACATCATATTAGGAAAGTATTAAAACAAAGACTTACTCTTTTTCCAAAAAACAAGAAAGAGTTTTCCATTCCTAATGGAATATATGAAAATAATATTTATCCAGATGTTATTATTGATTACGGAAATAATAATGTTGGAGTCTACGATGTGAAGTATAAGAATTTTGACTTCTTAAATGGAGTAAAGCGTGAAGATAAATTTCAACTAATTACTTATGTCGCAAGTCACTTAAATAAATACAATGTAGTAGAATGTGGAATTATTTATCCGTTAAAAGAATCTGATTTTGATAAAACATTAGAGATGACAGACCAAATATTAAATATTGACAAGAAAGAGATACCATTTAAGATTGGTTTTTATAAAATTTGTAATGACCTAAAAGAACAAACAAAAATTGATAAGGAATTTGGGGAGCAACTAAGCCCAGCCGCTAACATCGTGTATAGTGCATTTGGCGGATAGTGCTAATTTCAAGGCTGTTACATCTAATAAGCTTTGTAACGGTTTGATAGGTTTGTACTTCGAATCGCCAAACGACACCATACACGTAAACGTTAGCTGACAGGTTTCATCTTATAAAAAATCTTGGAGATCATAATGAAAGAGTTGTTGCCACGAGCAACCATCTATTATAATAATTATGGAGATTTTATGGACCTGATTAAAGAGTGTTGCAATCAAGGGTTAAATGTAAGAACTATATTTGTGTCTTTGAAGAAACGGGGGTTCAAAGGTAATCAAACATCCTTTTATCAGTGGTTCAACAGGCATTTCCCGGAAGATCAGGCTAAGAAAAGATTACCCGTACCACTAGATTTCTCCCCGGTAGTTTATGAGGCAACTAAATTTATTGGAAGCAGTAAAAAACGCCATTAAATACCCTTGGAGTAATGGAGTTGTAGAGGGTCACGTAAACAGATTAAAAAACAAGAAAAGAGAGATGTATGGCAGGGCTGGATTTGAACTGTTAAGACGAAAGGTAGTGCTTTCCAACTCAGGATAACCTGCACCAAATTTGACGAAGAACCCACATAGACCGAAATCACTGGCACATATCAAACCGTTTTATCCAACAATGTTCATTTTTGTTTTTATTTAATTATTACTCATTCAATATATTAATTCCTTCAAAATAAAAATGTGAATTATATATCAAAACACAAAGATACAATAGACAGTAAGCGAAAATAACGTGTACGATTTAAATACTATAGCCTAAAGTGTCTCGATTATTGCTTTTTCAAATATAACACTGCTAAATTCTTCTTCATGTCCAACTAATTTAATGCGGGTATATGAACGACCCACATTCACACTTTCTATCTCATAAATAGTCTCGAGATTCAAAATTTTGCGTGGGTCTGAATATCTGCCATTCCAAAACTTTACCTGTTCATCGCTTATTCCGACATAACGAACTTTCACACCTTCTTTTAATCCTGTCTTATTCTTGTAAGCACCCGATAAAGTCCCCGTTTTAGTTTACATTTTAAGTTTTGATCTTTGCCGGCAAACATAATTAAATATGACGCCAATAAGCAAAGAAGAATTTATGGTTATATTAAAACGCCAGCAAGAAAGCGGTTTAAGTGTCAAAGATTTTTGTGAAAATCAATCTTACACGGCTTCCAGTTTTTATTACTGGAAAAGTAAGTTTGGGCTGACTCGTCCATATAACAATCATGCACATGAAACTGCAGTTTATAAACTGGCTCCCATCAGTTTTAATCTACCTGAAAATAAGCCTACACTTAAAACTGTTCCATCAGTTAATATTAAAGGAGAAATAAAAATAAAGCTACCCGGTGGTATCCAGGTAAGTTTTATTGGTAGCACACAAACTGAAGCCGCTATTAAATTACTTGCTCAAATATGCTCTGCACATGTTTTGTCTAAATGATACAATGCGCTATTTTCTCTGTCCAGGAAAAACTGACATGCGCAAAGGAATGAATTCTCTGTGTGGAGTTGTACAGAACCAAATGGGATATGATGTTAGAATGGGTGATTGTTTTATTTTTATAAACAGAACACGCACTACAATGAAAATACTTCATGCAGAAGACGGAGGTTTAGTTTTGTATATGAAAAGGCTCGAAGAGGGTACCTTTCGTTTGCCTGCTTACGATAAAGACAGCCGGTCTTACCCTATGAACTGGTCCAGTTTAGTAATGATGGTTGAAGGTATACAGGATGATCCAAACACTAGGCTGAAGCGATTAAAAGCGTTTAGAAACCACTAATAAGAAACTTAAATAAAAGTG
Organism: Fermentimonas sp.; assembly: GCA_015478775.1. Classification (GTDB taxonomy): domain Bacteria; phylum Bacteroidota; class Bacteroidia; order Bacteroidales; family Dysgonomonadaceae; genus Proteiniphilum. The sequence goes on from JADMKP010000010.1 coordinate 74,249, forward strand.
TAAAATATTGTTCTGAAAGCTTGTCTGGTTCACGGTTTTTTAGTATTTTTATAGCTCAATACAAACCCAAACAATGGACCAATCGCAAGCATTAGAACTCTTAATAAAATCGCAATCGGAACAAATCCGTCAGCTAACTGAGGCTAATGCTAAACAGGCAGAACAGATGTCTGATCTGCAACAAAAGATTGATAAGCTACTATCACAAATAGCTTGGTTTACCCGTCAGTTTTATGGACGTAAAAGTGAAAAGCTATCCAGACTTGATCCCAATCAGCTCAATCTGTTTGAAACATTAGAAGATGAAAAGAAACATCTTGAGGAAATAGAGGCAGAGCGTATTGAGGCAGAAAAGCAGATTGAAGAAAGTACATCTTCCAGAAAAAAGACCCCGTTCCAACAGAAAGCTACTTGAAGGACTTCCCGTTATAGAAGTAGTTATTGAGCCGGAAGATGTTGATAAAGACAAATACAAACGCATAGGAGAAGAACGTACCCGTACACTGGAGTTTGAACCGGGTAAATTATATGTAAAAGAGATCGTACGTCCTAAAATATGGATTAAAAGACAATCTCACGCCTGCAACCAAAGAAGCACCTGCTGTGCTTATAGCACCGCTTCCTCTGTTGCCCATCTACAAAGGGCTTGCCGGAGCCAGCCTCCTTTCGGAAATTATGCTTGGAAAGTATGAATATCACCTGCCTTTTTACCGTCAGGTAAAACAGTTTCATCACTTGGGAGTAAAGATACCATCAAACACCCTTAGTGGATGGTTTAAACCCACATGTGAGTTGCTAACTCCATTATACAAGATCCTGAAGGAGGAAGTTTTAAACACGGACTACATACAGGTTGATGAAACCACCTTACCTGTTATAAATAAGGAAAGCCACTATGCAAAGAAGGAATACCTGTGGATGGTAAGATCTGTCATGAAGAAACTGGTCTTTTTCCATTATGATGATGGTTCGAGATCGGGAGATACAGCCTACTCTTTATTAAAATCGTATGATGGTTACCTTCAAAGTGATGGTTATGGAGCATATAATGTTTTTAAAGAAAACGATCAGGTTTGTCTTGTTGCCTGTATGGCACATATACGACGTCGCTATGAAATAGCATTGGACGAGAACAAATCACTGGCAGAGTATGCATTAAAGCAGATACAGCAACTTTACCAAATAGAAAGAATGGCAGATGAACAGAATCTGTCGTATGAGCAGCGCTACAAAAAAAGAAATGAGCTTGCACGCCCCATAATGCTGTCTTTTGAAAAGTGGATGGAGAAGACATATCCTACTGTACTACCAAAAAACCGCATGGGTGAAGCTATAAGTTACTCCTACTCTTTATGGCCACGAATGAAGAGTTATTTAAAAGACGGCAGATTAAAAATAGATAATAATCTGGCAGAAAATGCCCTCAGGCCGATTGCTTTGTCAAGGAAAAACTTCATGTTTTGTGGTAACCACGAAGCTGCTCAAAATACAGCCGTGATATGCTCATTGCTTGCATCATGCAAAGAATTAGGAGTAAACCCTAGAGAGTGGTTGAAAGACATAATAGAGAAAATGCCATACTACCAGAAGCTGGGAAATGAAAATAACTTAAGAGCCCTTTTGCCAAACAACTGGAAACAACAGTAATCTAATAAAACTCTAATAATAGTCTAAAGAAACTCTAATAATGCTCTAATAATTATTTGAATCTTTAATTGCCGAAAAGCAACTAGGAGAAAATCAAGGGGTATTTGCTCGGGTGCTTACAAATATATCTTGTTTTAATTATAATAAACATCATCACTCCCAAGCATCTCTCTAATACTTTCAATATGTGAAGTTATTATATCATTATTATCTCCATTCATCACAGCTTCTTTTAATTCAATTGATATTTGATCTCGTATTGTGTGGCTGATATAATTCTCTAATGATAAAATCTCATTCATTATAAAAGGAAGTTGTGAAACTTTTGCTACAGTTGTCCCTATAGGTATGTAATCAACCCTTTTAAGTACACAGTCACCATCAAAAATTATTACTGAATGATAGGGTATATTTCCTAAATGCTTAAACCTGTTCTTTAATGCTATAATGTGGTTGTAATTTTGCTTTACAGGGTTATAGAATCGATATTTTTCATTACCATAGGCTAAAACTTGAGTCCATTTATAGTTATTGCCGCTTCCAAATATCCATCCTTTATAATCCTTTACTTCAAACACTATTACAGTAGTATCTACTAATACTACCAAATCTATTTGTGTGTAATCGCCGTTTGTTTTTCTTAAATATATATCATGAAATATAGCATCAGCCGGGATGCCCAGTTTAAGAAGCTCTAAGACAAGTTTTCGTTCAGATTTAGTGCCTCTGTGTAATTTAGTGACAGTCTTTAATAATTTTCTTTCTCGAGTTTTCTTAATGGCTTTAATAATAAGTATTAAAGTCATTACACCGATAAATGAAAATAAAATAAACATTATGAGAGCTAGATCCTTTTCTTCCATAGCAGTTGTAAAAATAACTTTTATTTTTTACTGCTCGGTTTATTTGAGGGCTAATATACATTCTTTCTTAACTTACGTTTACTAGTTCGGAAAGGGTAATAGGTTTTTAGGTTTAAGCATTTAGTCAAAAAACCTTCTTAATTTATGGTATATGATGCTGACTGACTGGTTCGAGTTGCTTTTAATGCAAAGGGTTCTTCATTTCTGGAAACATGAATTTCTATAGTGGGAACACCACCAATAATGTCTCCTATTTCTACTTGACATTTAAAACCCTGTTCTACTGGACCAAAAGTTTGACTCCATCCTCTAATCTGTTTACCTCTATTAGAGTACATCCCAGTTGGTGTTGTGGCAGTCCAGTTGCTAAAACGACCATAGGAGCCTCGGCCTGTTATTACTTATTTAACATAGTATACGTTTTCGTCATCTAAAACAATATTATCCACTTCTTCGGATTTATTACATGCAGAAATTAATAATACCGATAAAACGCTTAATATTAATATTGTACTTTTTAAACACGTAGTTCTAATAAATGTAATTTCTCTTTTCGTGATTTCATCTTTTATTGAAGTTTAAAGATATATTTATATTTATTAGATTTGTAAACATACTTTTAAAGGTTATAATTTCCAAATAAATTGTTGTTGATCATTGTTTTCACTTGACTTTATATTTGTTCTCTTTTTTGTATTTAAAAAGAATGAGTTTTTGGCAATCGAACAAGCTGGCACTAAGCACCAAGATGGCACTAAGTTGAGACTAAGTCATCAACAAATATATTAATCCGCTTCTCGAATCCAATATTTTGGAAAGGACAGTTCCCGATAAATTCCCTACCTTTCACTACACTTTCCCTACCAATCCCTACATATTGGCGACAATCACTACCAATTCATACATATTGGCGACAAACCATACCAATACCATACATATTCGCGAAAAATTAACCGTTATTTTTTTACCCCTCCCATAATGCTGAACTTCGCTCTCGGATTAGGAAAATGGCCATTCGACGTCCGATGTTTAACATTTTAAAAATTATTTATTATGGGTATTATTAAAAAAGGAATTCTTGGTGGATTCAGTGGTAAAGTAGGTAACGTGGTTGGCGCAAGCTGGAAGGGTATTGACTACATAAGAAGTCTTCCTTCAACTGTGCGCAACCCCAGAACAGCAGGTCAGGTGAGACAGAGAACTAAGTTTTCTATAGTTCAGGGTTTTTTAACTAGCATGACTCCTTTCATCAGGATTGGGTTTAAAAACTATGCCGGCAAGCAGTCTGCAATGAATGCGGCTTTGTCTTACAACGTGCAGTATGGTGTTAAAGGTGAAGGTGCCGATATCGATTTGGATTATCCAAACATATTGGTTTCGAGAGGAAGTTTGTTTTCTACAACCGATACAACTCTAGATGGCGAGTTTGGTGGAATTTCATTTGGTTGGGAAACAGACCTTTCGGGAAATGCAACTGATGAAGATTCTGTGTTATTGTTGATGTTTAACCCTGCAAAAGGGGAGTCGATGTATATTGACAATGCGGTTACGAGATCACAAGGCGAATCATATATTTCAGTTCCTGCTTTATGGGAGGGCGATACAATTGAGTGTTATATTTCTTTTGTTTCTGAGGATGGAAAAGAGTTATCTAACAGCAAATACATGGGTAATATTGAGATTACCGAATGATTTTTGTGATTTGATATTTCTTAATTGATTGAATTCCCTGAACCGCTTCCTGAAAGGGGGGCGGTTCTTTTTAAATTGATATGATGATGGAATTGCTGAATATAAATTTTGAGTTGCTTGCCACTATAAGCTCCGTTGCAGGTGGTGGTGCATTGGGTGGATTGATAACGTATGTTTTTAATCGTAAAGAAAACAAGCGTATAAAGAAGAGTGAAGCGGTGCAATCAGAGGCTGCTGCAAAGCGTGAGGATGCATCGGCAGCTAGCGAGATGATGGGATTGTTGGAAAGAACCGTTGCCCACATGGAAAGGATGAATTCGTATAATGAAACTAACTCTGAAAGCCTTTTGAAGATGGTGAGCGAGAAGGATCTGCTGAATGACAGGTTGATAAAGGATCTTGAACTCCTGCAACTGCATAGAATTGAAGATCACCGCCGTATTACCGGGTTGGAAAAGAAAGTTGAGAGAGAACTGGAGAGACGCAAAGAGAGTGATTTTCATTTCTGCTCTATCACCGCTTGTGATTTGAGAGAGCCACCGCTTGGGATGCTGAAGAGGTAGTTTATGATTGATGGTTTGATTGATTAATAGTATTATGGTTAGTTTTTCTTTTTCGGCAATTGATTTTAATATTGTTTCGAAGACCTCAGATAATTCTTTGGGGTACCCAACCGTAGAGATTATGTAAAGAAATATAAACTGTTTGAGCGCAGCGAGTTATTTATATTTCAAATAATCTATACGCTGGTGGGTCAAAGAATTATCGCAGTCGAGAAATAATATTAAAATCATAGAAAAAGAAAAACGTAACGAAAGAATAGAGTTGTTTTTCAAACGTAAGTCAAGAATCAACTATAAAAACATAAAGAAGATGAAAACATATAAGTTCTTCAATGAAATAAACAACACCCTCTTCAAAGGAACCCTCACCAACAAACAAAAGGAGGGAATAAATTACAAACTAAAAGCATTTGATAAACATGATATTACTGATGACAGATGGCGAGCTTATATGCTGGCAACCTCGTTCCACGAAACAGCAAGAACAATGCAACCTATTGAAGAAATCGGCAAAGGAGCCGGCAAGCCTTACGGACAAAAGCGTAAATATAGTGGCGCAGTATACATTGAACCCAACAAGCTATTTTTTGGTCGTGGTGATGTTCAACTAACGTGGTTTGAGAATTATGAAAAGATGGAAAAGTTGCTTAATATACCGCTCTTAAATGAACCCGAGCTGGCCTTGAATCCGTTTGTGTCTGCAAGAATTATGATTGAAGGAATGACCCGTGGCAGGTCGAATAGGGGAGACTTCACTGGTGTTTCTCTAGAGAATTATTTTAATGCCAATAGAGAAGATCCGTTTAATGCCAGAAGGATAATTAATGGTTTAGACTGCGCAAAACTGATTGAAGGATATTACAGAAAGTTTTTGAGTGCACTGAGAAATAGTGGTTTGATATTGGTTTTGATAGTTGCCAACTCTTTATTGATACTTGGAGGTTGTAAGCCAAAACAATTGATGAATGAGCAACATGTAAGAAAGCAGGGGAGTATCGCGCTTTATGAATATAGAGATAGCCTACAAATAAAAGAATGGCAAATGTCTGTTCTCAAGACTCATTTAAATAGGTTTATAGAGGATAGCTTTAATTTTGAGAGCAAGACGTGGCAGAAGGAGATATACTACGATACAGGCGCTGAGATTGATTCGGTGAGCGGCAAACACCCAGTATTAAGTGAGATAGTTACAACAAATATAATTACACTTGAGAAATCGTTCAAAGATCATGAAGCTCTTGTAAAAGTAGATTCATTAGAGAAAATAAATGCATCTTCATTAAATAGTAATATCAGTTTAAAAGTTGATAAGGTGATAGAAGAAAACAAAAGTGTTGAAACAAAACCCCTTCATAAAATAAGCTTTAAATATATTTTAATTGTGCTGGGTGCTATCTTATTTATAATATTTTTCTCTAGATAATTAATATATACATTCTTTGAAGTATCATTAACCCATAAGAGAATAGCATCTTCGGTACGTTGCACCAGAGATTGAATAATTCTAAATTAAGGGAAGTTAGGGGAAATTAGAGGGAAATTTCTCCTAATTGTTTACAAGCCAACCAACTCTTTAATCCTGTCGGATTATCATCCATACTTTGAGGAGATGGGAACCCCGGGTAGACAAAACCGATATTCTTTTAAACTTCTGGCTGTTTAGTCTGTCCTAATAATAGAATTTACGAACCTGTTTAAAAAATTAGTTATGAAAAGGAAGATGATATATTTGATGATAGCTGTGATTTTTATGATGGGTATTAATGTGGAAGCGCAAGCTCAGCGTAGCCAACCGAATAAGAAATACTGGAAACAGGTAGAAAAAGCGTAGAAAGAGAGAGCCAAATATATTAGAAAACAGAATAAAGAGCAAAATAAGTACATCCGCAAAATTCATAAACATGGTCCACCAGCATGGGCCAAAGCGCACGGTTACAATAATAGCCACTACGTTTACTTCTCAGACTACCATACATTTTATGATCCTTATCGCGGTGGGTATCTCTACCTTGATGGAGGCAACTGGAGCTTCTCGGCACAAATACCCTCCGTTATGGTAAACGTAAACCTCGATAATGCCAAAGTAAGAATTTTAAACAGAATGCCTGTAACCTACCATAAGACTTAGCCTCCCATTCACGCTCCATAAGTTTAAGCAGATACTCGATTCTGTCTTTTGCAGCCTCGAGGGCAAGTTCTTTGTAATCACGCCTGAAGACAGGCAGTCTGAGAGCCTTGCTATATTCTGTTATTTGATTGTTTATATTGTCCATTGTCGTTTGATTGATGCATTAATTCTGTAATCCACGATAGCTGTTCTTTAGCTGACTCTTCAAGCTTTTCTTCACTTACCATATGATCACGACAGTATGATAGAAGCTCGATAAACTCTCGTGATTCATTTTGGAAGAGATCAAAATAAAGATTCCGAAGGTAATGGTTGCCCGCCAGAGCCTGACTCCCTACAAGGGCTCCCGGCTTTTTCTTAAATGTGTCAAGGTAATGCTCTATATCAACAACCCAGTCATGAGACTTGTAACTTCTATGATGAATGGCAACTCGTTTGTTTTGAGAGTAGATATGCATCTGTCTGCTTCTGACGCTAACATCAACAAACAACCCCACGAGATTGTCGGGTACCGAGTAACGATTGCCATGATAACTTACAGTTGCATATTTATCTGCCCTTAACTGAATCTGTTCACTGCAAATCATTACCGATGATGGATGTTTTGCCAGAACTTTCTTTTCTTCAGCCAAAAGCTCCTCGGCACTCTTGCCAGTCCCCTGCTGCTTGAGAGCATTAAGCTTGTTTAAAGTAGAGTCTAGCCACTCCTGTGCTTCGATTGCAGAGGCAAAGCTGTCTTTGGGTGCAAAGGCCTTGCGACGTACGTACTCAACGCTACGCTCAACGTGACCTTTCTCGTTTTGCAATAGCCACACGCATGTTATCATAAACCATCTTTCGGTGTACACCACCTATCTGACGGAAGAAGCGTGTATGGGCTTCCATGAAAGAGAGGGTGTCCTGACGGTGATAGACATAAGCATACCGCCAGTTGCTGTAGGCACAGGTGAAAACGGCAAGATGCAGACTTGTGCGTTTACCACCTATCAGAAGTTTTATCTCACCCCAGTCAAACTCGCATACATCACCTGCAAGGTATGCCTGACGGATGTATGCTTCTTTTGATGTCTGACTGTTTTCTTTAAACCTGATATAATTGCAAACAGTGGAGTAGCTAACATCAAAACCCTGTCGAAAGAGCTATTCATGGATGTCTTTCTTCTTCATCATCTGCTTGCGTAATCCCTCTTGCAGCTTCACTTTGTTTTTCAAAAGCTGCTCATCTATGATCTCTTGTACATCGGTTGTTAGCTTGACTTTTTGGCGAGGTACAGTCATATTATAAGCAGGCTTGTCTGATAAAGCGATGGACTGAGCGGCTTCTTTAGAGCAAACAGACTGTAATAATGCTTCATGCTCTAAAATGTACTTTTTTACAGTCTTACGATTAATCTGCAAATCGCGGGCAATGGTGTGCTGGCTCTTACCCTGTCGAAAGCTGTCAATAATGATTTCTTGTTTTGTATACATGCTTATCATTTGTTAAGAACGGATAGAATCCATTCATGGTTGTAAGTGGTATACTTTTCGATTAGAATATGGGGTATTATTTAATATATACAGCCGGTTTTTCTATTGGTTGTTGAATTTCCAAATCAACTGGCATTTCAAAATTTACTAACAAGTAAAGAATTACAGGATTTGGCACCTTAAACCTACAATGCGGAGATTAAGCGCTTTATTCGGAGCATATATTGCGGAGAATGTTTTATTTGCAGAGAATAAAGTGTATATTTGTCGCATAATTTGCGTAGAATGAAAATATATATACACGAAAGGGATAACTGGACCGACTTCACTTGGGATGATAAGAAAGTGATGATAAAACTTGGTGAGGCTAGAAATCAACAAGGTAGACTTCTGGGTAAAATGGAGTCGCTAGGTTTTGATTTACAAAATGAAGCGGTATTAAATACCTTGACTTTGGATGTTATTAAGTCATCGGAAATTGAAGGTGAAATTTTAGAAATTGAACAAGTGCGTTCTTCAATTGCACGTCGGTTAGGAATTGACATTGCTGGAGCTGTGGAATCGGAACGTTACATTGACGGGATAGTTGAAATGATGTTTGACGCTACCCAAAATTATGATATGCCTTTGAGCAATGAGAGAATATTTGGTTGGCATGCTGCACTGTTTCCATCAGGATGGAGCAATCTTTATAAAATCACAGTTGCAGACTGGAGAAAAGATACGACTGGTCCGATGCAAGTTATATCGGGGCCTATGGGAAAAGAAAAGGTTCACTATCAAGCACCAAGTTCAGACAGGATAGAACCAGAAATGAACAGATTCTTGGACTGGTTTGAAAACGAGCATGAAATAGATTTGGTTCTTAAGGCAGCTATTGCTCATTTATGGTTTGTGACAATTCATCCATTCGACGACGGAAACGGACGAATTGCAAGAGCAATTACAGATATGACATTGGCACGTTCTGACAAAAGTGTTAGGCGGTTCTACAGTATGTCTGCACAAATTAGAGTTGAAAGGAAACAGTATTATGAAAAACTTGAAAAAACACAAAAAGGAAATTCAGATATTACAGAATGGATTTTGTGGTTTTTGCAATGTTTAATAAATGCTATTGACTCCACAGAAGAAACTTTATCGAAAATACTTCATAAAGCAGAATTTTGGAAATGGCATTCCACCACAATTCTCAATGATAGGCAATACAAAATTATAAACAGATTGCTTGATGGATTTGACGGAAAGCTTACAACGTCAAAGTGGGCGAAAATTAATAAGTGTTCACAAGATACGGCACTTCGAGATATTCAAGATTTAATGAAGAAGGGTATTTTACAAAAAGAAGCTAGCGGTGGAAGAAGTACATATTATGAATTAAAATAAATGCCAGTCGGTAACATCATGTACCGTTTGGTGACCTGCAGCAGGCAATTTAAACTAATACTAAATACTTGATAATTAAATTTATTTTGACGTGATATGTCAAAATGATTGCTTTGCTTTGTAGTTAAAAGAGTTGAATTAATCTACAAAGTATATAGATTTGGGAAAATTAATAACAATCGAAAATTCAATATTATGAAGATGTTTAAAGCCTTATTTACAGGCGTGTGGATGCCAGTTTGCCATTAATGGGAATGCTTTCTTACGACAAAAAACAAGTGGCTTCCATTAAAAAAGCAGAAGTAAGCATTGCCAAAAATTACTTGAATGAAGATGAAATGAAGCTTTTGGGCTTGTTGGTTGAGCAATATTTGGCATTTGCCGAGACAATGGCGCAACAGCAAATACTAATGTATATGAAAGATTGGATTGAACGATTGGATACCATTTTGCAATTGAACGGCAGGGAGCTGTTGACCCACGCAGGAAAAATCTCGCATAAAATAAACAGCAACAAAAGGCCATTGAGAAAGAAGCTAGCATGAAAGAATTAGAAGAAGATATTAAAAAACTGAAGAGTTTGAAAAGGTGAAATTCACAGAAGCGGAAATGAAGGCTATCCGCATTTTGTGGGTAGTAGTTTGGGGCGTGCAGATGAAAGCGAAGTACTCATTGAAGAAGACTTAAAAACCTACTTGCTCACTCGCTACAAAAAAGACATACCTGAACTGTTTAAATTCAATGCTTTTTGCATTATTAGTGATGGTGTTAACAACAAAGCAGGTTCTTTTTTTGCTCCTTATGAGTTTTACTACGCTTGACGAAGAATAGCAGGTTTGGCAAAAGACGTGGACGGTATAGATAGTATGTTTACACTGGTTCAGGGTATGTTGCATAAAAATCGGTTGCGAGATAATATTCAGAATTTCATTTTTATTCCCGATTCATCAAAGAAAGATGAGAAAATAGTATTTTTAATTATTTATATTTGGTGTTAGTCCATTGCATAAGTATAAATATTAAAATATGAGTATCGAAACTATTAGTGCTGTTGCTCTTGGAATGGGTTTAAGTGCAAGTGCAGGATTTAGGATTTTCAATTTTATCGCTCGTTATTCGGCTAACCTATCGGTTAATGGCATACGAGTGAATTATTCTTTTCTTCAAATGGCAAATTACCAGGTATGTTTAACGTCAAATTATCCGGCATGGTCAGCTCATCTCTTAGTTTTACATGCTGTTCCGGCAATGCGCGGAACTTTGTAGTCTTGTACCCATTATAGGATATCTTTATCAGTTTATTCACACTGTAGTAATTGGGAAATGTAAATTCACCACGTTCATTGGCAGTGGTTCCGGCAATCTGCACAGAGTCGGGTAGGGAGTAGATAGCAACTTTGGCATACTTGACTGGATTATTGTAGGTGTCGGTTACTGTACCCTTAATTTGGGCGCTCATAGGGATTATCATCCCGACTAATAGCATTGTAAAAAGAATTTTTTTCATCACGTTGATTTTTAAATTGTTCAGCAATATGACGAAAGCAATCAATTTTTGGTAACATCAAAAGTGAACAATCTTATTGTTTTTAACAATATTTTTGATGATGCTGCTCCAATTGCAATTTTTTTATCACAGGGAGAAAGGAACATTTTCATATTTGAAAATGTTGTAACTAAGCTATAACAACTTGTTGTACCATACTAGTTTAAGTAAATATAGAAAAGAATAATCCAATGGAAAAATATATTTCATCAACAGACAACATAAATATTCACTATACAGAGACAGGGAAAGGAAATACTGCAATAGTTTTTGTGCATGGTTGGCTCGGAAACACAAATTGGTGGAACAGTCAAGAGGCTTTCTTGAAAGATAGGTATAAGATTGTTAAGATTGATTTGGGTGGGCATGGAAAATCAGATAAGACAAGGCTTAATTGGACAAGCAAGCAGTATTCAGACGATTTAATAACGGTTATAAATCAAATTAACGCGTCGGAAGTTATACTTGTTGGTCATTCAATGTCCGGTGCTTTTGTAACTGAGGCGGCTGTTGATTTGCCTAAAGTGAAAGCTATCATTTTAGTAGATACTTTAAAAGACCTGGATGATACATTCGATCCGGAGCAAGCTGAAGAGTTTATGTTTAGTCATTATCGTAAAGATTTTAAGTCGGCAGTTGAAAATATTTTGCCTCTATATCTTTTTGTTGATGAAACACCCATTACTATAAAGAATCAACTTCAAAAAGAGTTTCTTCAACAGGATGCAGAACTGGCAATTAAAGCTCTTAAGCCTTTATATGAAATGGATATAAGAAAAATTGCAAAGCTCATGGATATTCCTGTCAGAGCAATTAATTCAGATTCACAACCAACTGAAATAGAAAATAATCGTAAGTATTTTAAGAACTATGATTATAGAATAATTACCGGGACAGGTCATTATCCAATGCTGGAAAAACCTGAAGAGTTTAATAAAATATTGAAGAAAGTAATTGAAGAATTAGTTTTACCTGCCACCTCGACGGATTAATATGAAATAAATAGAGAGGTTAAATCTATCCATCATAAGAGCAATAATTGAATGTTATTTTATGTCATAAAAAAATATATAAAACACTTTGAATAGATGCGTTGTGAGGCACCTATATTGAATTACATAAATATTTGAAGAGTATTTTATTTAACCATTTAACCCTTAAAGTTTCGTAAAGTATTTTCTTTAATCAATCATTTTGAGAATAGGTTTGTTTTAATTATAATCACTTAAAATACTAATATGATGGTTTTAAGCTAGATAGCATGTAAGTGATTATTAAGTTTCTTAATCTTTAAAACTGTAATTATGAGTAAATTAATTAAGGTGATAGTTATAGCAGTTGTCTTAGCAGCATTATTTACAAGATGCGATAAGAATGATGATAATAATAACGATGATAATATAACCATCTTCAAGGCTACACTGGTAGGATCGAGCGAAGTTCCGCCAAATCCTTCTACTGCAACAGGCAGTACTACATTAACTTATAATGAATCAACAAAGAGATTTGTTGCAGTAACCACTTATACCGGCATAACTCCAAGTGCAGGGCATATACATAATGCCGCAGTAGGAGAAAATGGAGGTGTTGTATTTCCGTTTGTAATGAGTTCCTCTCCAATAACACTAGAGAGTGAAGTGTTGACTCAAGAACAGATTGATGAGCTTTTTGAAGGCAGGATGTATGTTAATTTACATACCGAGGAGTATCCCGGTGGAGAGATCAGGGGTCAGCTAATTAAACAATAGATTACTTATTTACAAAGGAGGAGCTGTGGTTAAAAAACAGCTCCTTTTTGTATCCTGCTATTTGCTAGGCAGATGACACTTCTGACGTGGTAGTTGTGATTGTCGTATTAAATCTTCAATTCTCCCAACTTTGCAATCTCATTAATATTAAACGGAGTTGATTGATATACAAAGTAATTGAGCCAATTTATAAACAATAGATTTGCATGAGAGCGCCACTTCACTAAAGGTGGTTGCGTGGCATCGTTATTTCTATAATAGTTTACCGGTGGCTCCACAGTGTCCATTCCTTTTTCCATGTCTCTGAGATATTCGTTGTGAAGGGTGTATGGAGAGTATTCGGAGTGTCCGGTAACATAAAACTCTCTTCCACCTCGTGAGGATACTATATAAACACCTGCCTCATCAGATTCGGAAAGAATTGTTAGTTCGGGGTGTTGGTTGATTTCTTCGGCAAGTATTGTTGTGTGCCGGCTGTGAGGAGCATTAAATTCATCGTCGAAACCACGGAAGAGTGGAAATGAGGGGTCGTTTATTTTATGGTTGAAGATTCCAAATAGCTTCTTGTCTAACGGATATTTATTTACACCATAGAAATGATAGAGTGCTGCCTGTGCGCCCCAACAAATATAGAATGTGGATGTTACATGTGTTCGTGCCCATTTGCATATCTGCGTTATCTCATCCCAATATGTAACCTCTTCAAATGGCAGCATCTCAACGGGCGCACCGGTTATTATCATTCCATCGTAATATGAATTCTCTATTTGAGAGAATTGTTTGTAGAACGACATTAAATGAGAGATTGGTGTATTTTTTGGTGTATGGGTGCTGAGTGCCAAGAAATCTATCTCTATCTGCAAAGGAGAGTTTGAAAGTAATCGAACAAGATCTGTCTCTGTTGTGATCTTAATCGGCATGAGGTTTAAAATAAGTATTTTGAGAGGGCGAATATCTTGTGCGGCAGATCTTAGATCGTCCATCACAAAGATGCTCTCCTTCTTTAATATTTCTATAGCTGGTAATTTATCGGGTAAATTAAGAGGCATAATAATTAATATATGAATGATAACTAAAACAATAGGAGGGCTATAGTAAAACTACTTCCTCTTTCCTTATTTTTAATTCGCAATAGTGGCATTGTAGTTCCACTTTCTCCTTATCAGTTACATGAAAACGAGTTTTCATTGGCTCGTTGTTTGTAATGCATTTGGGATTATTGCATTTCATTATTTCGATGATTTCGTCGGGAAGTACTACCTTTTTCTTTTCTACAACTTCAAAGTTCTTAATAATATTAAGGTTTACATTTGGGGCAACTAATGCTATGCGGTTGAGCTCATCTTCGCGAAAGAATTTATCGGCAACCTTTATAATACCTTTATGACCCATTTTGTTGCTCTTGAAATTGTTGCCTATAGTAATGCGGTTGTTTATACTCTGCAGTTTGAGTAGAGAGACAACTTTAAATACTGCATTTGGCGGAATATGATCTATTGCGGTGCCATTTTCTAGTGCAGCTACTTGTAATTCTTTTCTCATAATAATTCTGTTTCTATACCCATAAGATCGCAAATAATAGCCTGACGCGTGTACATGCCATTTTTTGCCTGCTCGAAATAATATGCTTTAGGATTGTCATCAACATCCTGATTTATTTCTTTTACCCTTGGAAGTGGGTGAAGAACCTTAAGATTATTTTTTGAATCTTTGAGCATATCGTTATGCAATACGTATACATTTTTCACCTTTTCATACTCCATTAGATCAGTGAACCTTTCTTTCTGAACTCTTGTCATGTATAAAATATCGGCACTATTGATTGAGTCGGGTGAGAAGTTGGTAAACTCTTTATACGGAATATTTTTGCTGTCGCAGAATGTTTTGTATTTATCGGGAATGTGAAGCTCTTCGGGAGCCACAAAGTTGAATGTTGGATTAAAATGCGACAATCCGTGTATGAGCGAATGAACTGCACGCCCATACTTGAGGTCGCCCACAATAGTAATTGTAAGGTTCTCAAGTGTTCCCTGTGTTTCGTATATTGTGAACAGATCTAGCATCGTTTGTGTAGGATGCTGGTTAGATCCATCGCCGGCGTTTATAACCGGAACAGGAGATATTTCAGATGCATATCGTGCCGATCCCTCGAGGTGATGCCTCATAATTATGATATCGGCATAATTGCCTACCATCATAATTGTGTCTTTAAGAGACTCGCCTTTGGCTGAACTACTGGTTGCTGAGTCTGAGAAGCCAACTATGCGCCCTCTGAGTCGATTTACGGCAGTTTCGAAGCTCAGGCGGGTGCGAGTAGAAGGCTCGAAGAAAAGTGTTGCACAGACACGCCCCTTTAGTAAATCGCGGTTGGGGTTTTGTTTGAACTTTAAAGCACTTTGGAGGATTCTGAAAATATCATCCCGGCTATAATCTCCTATATTTACTAAACTAGTGGGTTGCATATATTTTTACTTTGGGGTATTTACCTGATATTACTATCACAAATGTAAGTAAAAAAAACTTTATACAATCCTTATTAGAAATCGTTCACATAATTATCGATATAAGTGGCTCTGCCGTTT
Organism: Fermentimonas sp.; assembly: GCA_015478775.1. Classification (GTDB taxonomy): domain Bacteria; phylum Bacteroidota; class Bacteroidia; order Bacteroidales; family Dysgonomonadaceae; genus Proteiniphilum. The sequence continues at coordinate 89,874 of JADMKP010000010.1, forward strand.
AACCAAGTTTTTAATTGGTTTATTTTTAATGAATAATTTAAAGTTCCTGGAAAATCGGGAACAACACTCCATACTTGATAATCTTTTGCTTGAGATTCGGTAAGATGTGCAGAGTAGAAATCTACATACTCAAGTAGTGGTTCCATACTTTCGGTACTGAATTTTTGCCATATCTCTTTGTATAATGCTTTTACTTCGGGATCTTCCATAATTCTGGTGAAGAAATAATAGCCCTTAGAGTTTGGGGTGATAAGTTTGAATAAAGGTGTGTTAAAACTTTGAAAGTGAATGCGATTTCCCTCATAACCGAATGCCCAATCGAAATCCCAAATAGGGCCCATAAAATATTTACCCGTTTCATCTTTATGCATATATGTGCTCTTGGGGTGATTAATTTCCATGTTATGAGTTAAATCGAATACAATAAGAAATTTAACTAACGATTGAATATCGATATAATTCTTATAATTGCTGTTTGGAAATTGATCTGATGCTATTGCATCTTCGAGCTGATGGAAGTCGCTTTTTATATTATCGAATAATACTGCTGCCTCTTCAGTGCTGAAATCATCTAAATCTGGGTCTTTTATCATAATAGGCAATGCATAATTGTTGGAAAGAAACTGATAATCTTCATCGAAATTTCCATCTATTTCTAGTAAAACACCTTTTTCTTTGTGGATATCAACTCTACTTGAAGACCTCTCAACCTGCTCTGTAAGCATGTAGCTACCGACATATTTACCATTTAATGTTAAATCTACGGGAATTGCATGATTTGTATATTTTAAATCTAATAGATCACCTATTTTAAATGCTACTGCATTTAGCATCAGTGTGGGATCTATTATATTAGCTAATAATACCCAATCTTTCTCTTCTGCTAGTCCTAATATAACCGCATCTTCATCTAATTTCAATCTATAAGGTTTTTTAGGTAAAACCCATGTTGTATTTCCTCTACCTCTAATGCGGGTTTTCCCTGTAAAATCTTCTCCCCAACCATTTGCGGTTATTTCTATATCAGCATTTATATAATCATCTTTTGAAACAATATCAGCATTTTGTTCTGTAACGATATTAATGTGAGGAATGGGAGAAGTCCAATTAAATTTTAATGTGTATGTTTCGGTTATTTTTCCACTTTCAGAAACCAAGGTATAGGTCACGGGTTTGGAGAAATCATTGATAGTAACGTTACTTGTTTGCTCAATTCCGTTTACAGTAACTTTAGAAGCGTTGGTCACAAAAGTTGCTATTAGATTCTTTGTAATGGAAGGAATAGTCACCTCTATTTGCTTATCAGTAATTACAGCATTATAAGCCTTTGATAAAAGCTTATTGTTCTCATCTTTGAAGCTAAATGAAGTTAATGCGAGAGCAGGTTCATCCTTTGGTTCTTCGAAAATTTCTCTTTCATCCTCACAACTTATTAGGAAAGATGATAATAATATGACTAATGAAAGGAGATTGAAATCAATTTTTTTCATATCTATGCATTTTTAAACCTTAATTAATATTGCACAAATATAATAAAGAAATTAGAAATATCACAAAAAAAACACTTTTTTAGCGGAAAATATTGTTTTTAAGACAATTATATTTATCAACTTAGTTTCTATATGTTAATTTAACAACTGGTTTTTTTTAATTTTATAATCTAAAGCTTATGAATTATAGTTGATGTTAAAATCAGTATAAAAAAAAGATATAAATTTGTTCATAAACAAAATGTAATTGAAATAATTTTAAAAAACCCGCAAAGCAAGATTAACTGCTTTGCGGGAAATATGTATGTAAATTATTTCGTTATATAGCTAATACTATTACAATTCTAAGTCGATATCGAACAGTTCATGCCAAGGAAGTCCTTGCTTATTTAATTGCTCCATAAATGGATCGGGATTGAATTCCTCAACATTAAATACACCCGGCTTTTTCCATAAACCTTGCATAAACATTAGGGCACCAATTGTTGCGGGAACACCTGTCGTGTAACTCACACCCTGTGCACCTGTTTCTTTATATGCTTCTTCGTGGCTGCAATTGTTGTAAATATAATATGTGCTCTCTTTGCCATCTTTAATGCCTCTGATGCGACAACCAATGGAGGTTTGACCAACATAGTTTTCGCCAAGTTCTCCCGGATCGGGAAGTACAGCTTTTAGGAATTGAATAGGTACAATTTTCTGACCATTATATTCAACTTCATCAATTCGAGCCATTCCAATATTTTGAATTACTCTCAGGTGAGTAAGATACTCCTGACCGAATGTCATCCAGAATCGTGCACGTTTTAGGGTAGGGTAGTTTTTTACAAGTGACTCCAGCTCTTCGTGATATATTACATACGATTCTTTTGGTCCAATTTCGGGGTAGGTGAGTGGTTTATGAATTTCATGCGGTTCTGTTTCAATCCATTCTCCATTTTCCCAATATTTGCCTTTTTGAGTAACTTCACGAATATTGATTTCGGGATTGAAGTTTGTGGCAAATGCTTTACCGTGATCTCCGGCATTACAGTCAACAATATCCAGGTAATGAATCTCGTCGAAGTGATGTTTTGCTGCATGAGCAGTAAAAACACTGGTTACACCAGGATCAAATCCACAACCCAATATAGCTGTTAGTCCGGCCTTTTCAAATCTTTCTTTATATGCCCATTGCCATTTATATTCGAATTTAGCTTCGTCTTTTGGTTCATAGTTAGCAGTATCAAGATAATTGACACCTGCTTCTAGACAGGCATCCATAATTGTAAGATCTTGATATGGCAATGCCACATTTATTACTATTTCTGGTTTAAACTCATTCATAAGTGTTACCAGTTCGGGCACATTGTCTGCATCAACTCTTGCTGTTTTAATAGTTATGCCGGTGCGTTTTTTTACATCAGTAGCAATTACATCGCATTTACTTTTTGTGCGACTGGCAAGCATTATATCAGTGAATACTGAGCTATTCTGTGCAACTTTATTGGCAACCACCGTACCTACACCTCCGGCACCTATAATAAGTACTTTTCCCATATTTATGACTTGTTATAATATTAAATATTTATCATTACAAATCTACATAAAAAAAATGAAACGAGTGAGCAAAAAAAAGTGCATTAAACAGAAATACCAAACAAGTACTTTAAACAGATGTACTAAACAGAAAAGAATAGTTGTAGCTTATTTTTTAGTTAAAATCAAAATTTGTATATTTGTAGTAATCATATAATTTGTAATTAATGAACTTGTAACAATATGAATGAAGAAAATATAGAGCAAATTTCGCGCTCTACAAGTGCAATAAGTGAATGGTCCTTTAATTTCCTTAGCAACATGGGTATTGCCGATAACTGGGTAAAATACATAAACATGGTGCTACTAGCAGTGGCATTGATTTTAGTGGTATTTATTGTACAGTTTGTTACTCGAAGAATTTTGCAAATGGTTTTAAACAGATCGTCAAAGATTACAGGAATGCCAATACTACACCATTTATCTCGTAGACGCTTCCCACACTTTTTGGCAATGATTATACCCTTTAGCATAGTTAAGGGTTCCATTCCAATTGTTTTTGATCAATTTCCCAGGCTGATGGTTGTTATGGATAAGCTGGCAGATATATATCTGATTTTTTATCTGATATGGCTTATAATGTCAATTATAAATGCAGCTTCGGATACACTAAGATTGAAACCTAGCTTGAAAGATAAACCTCTGGATAGCTATGTACAAGTTATTAAAATAATATTTTATATATTTGGATTTGTTATTCTATTTTCGGTATTAACTGGACAAGAAACGGGTGTTGTTCTTGCAGGACTGGGTGCAGGGTCGGCCATAACAATGCTTATTTTTAAAGACTCCATTTTAGGGTTTGTAGCCAGTTTGCAAGTGAGTGCAAATGATATGGTGCGAATTGGGGACTGGATTACTATGCCAAAGTATGGTGCCGATGGAGACGTTACACAGATAACTCTTACCACGGTGAAAGTTAGGAATTTTGATAAAACAATCACTACATTACCTCCATATGCGCTTGTATCGGATTCGTTTCAGAACTGGCGTGGTATGCAAGAAATAGGGGGGAGAAGGTTAAAAAGATCGGTACATATTAAACAGGGCACTATAAGGTTTGTGAAGCCTGAAGAAATTGAGAATTTACAGAAGATTGAATATATTTCGGACCATGTGAAGAGTAGAATTATAGAAATAGATAATTATAATAAAGAGCACTCTATAGATAAATCGCTCTTGATTAATGGACGCAATTTAACTAATATAGGGCTATATAGACAGTATATTTATAATTATCTAAAGAGTCATCCTAATGTACATAAAGAATTATTACTAATTGTGAGGCAATTGCAACCAAATGAAAAAGGTATGCCTTTAGAATTATACTTTTTTACTGCAACAACTGTATGGGTGGAGTATGAAGCTATTGTTTCTGATATATTTGATCATATAACGGCAGCAGCAACATATTTTGATCTTGAGCTTTTTGAAGATCTTTCTAACGATTAAGATTATAATATTATTATCTTTTAGCAACCTTTTTAATCATTCTTTGTTTATATTACATTGACTAAGAAGAGGTGATTTTTATGAATTATATTTCCTACCTTTGTTTACATGAAAAATTGATTGTATAATTATCAACATAAATATAATGAATAAAATATATAGTGTTTTTACAGGTACAGGCAGTTACGTTCCGACTAAACAAATTAAGAATGATTTTTTTAATTCTTATGAGTTTTTTGATTCTACCGGAGAAAAATTGCCTACTCTAAATGATGATATAACGAAAAAGTTTGAAGAGATTACAACTATAGCTGAGAGAAGATATGCTGAGGATAATGAATCTACAAGCGATTTAGCACTAATTGCTTCACAAAGGGCTATTGAAGCTGCGGGTATTGATAAAGAAGATCTAGACTATATAATTTTTGCACATAATTTTGGTGAAACAAAGGTTGATAATATTGCTATTGATATAGTGCCTTCTATGGCAGCGCGTTTAAAAAATAAACTAGGAATAGCCAACCCCAGTGCTGTGGCATATGATTTATTGTTTGGTTGTCCGGGTTGGGTTCAGGCGGTAATTCAAGCCGATTATTATATACGGTCTGGAGATGCTAAGAAAATACTTGTTGTTGGGGCCGACGTTTTATCACGTATAGCGGATCCGCACGACCGTGATAGTATGATATATGCAGATGGTGCGGGTGCCGCAGTTATGGAAGCCAGAGAAAGCGATACTCCGATTGGTATACTTGGACATAATACTAGAAGTGATGCATTAGATTACGCATATATGCTTCGGATGGGAAACTCTTATAATCCAGAACTAGCTAAAAAAGGTGATCACTACCTTAAAATGAACGGTCGCCGCTTATATCAATATGCATTGGAAAATGTTCCTAAAGCAATAAAGGCTGGACTAGATAAATTGAATATGAACATTAGAGATATAGATAAAGTATTAATTCATCAGGCCAATGGTAAAATGGATGATGCCATACTTTACAGATTATTTAAACTTTATGGCATAAAAGAGGTTCCTGAGTCTATTATGCCAATGACTATATCGTGGCTGGGCAACTCATCGGTTGCAACTGTACCAACACTTCTAGACCTGTTGACGCGCAATGAGCTGGATGAACATCAATTAAATAGTAATAATAATATAGTTTTGGCATCGGTTGGTGCCGGTATGAATATTAATAGTATAATATATCGACTGCCCTAAATAAAGAGCCTATACATATTGGAATCTCTTTTTTGGAATCCCAATTTAAGATATAGATTATTAGCGGCCTCTCTCCATGGACTTGAAGAGAGGTCTACTTTTTCTGCCTGATTCTCTTGTGCTATGTTTATGGCATGCCATATTAGTGCAGTTGCAACGCCTTTGCCACGTGCTTCGTCACTGACAATTACATCTTCAATCCAAGCTTTAATACCTGAAGGAACCTTGTAAAACACCAAGGTGAGTGTGCCTAGAATAACATCTCCATCTTTTGCTATAAGAAGATGATTATTTGAAAAACTTATCACTCTTTCGAGATCTTCTGTAGTTGGAACTCTATCTTTTTCGTTAGTTAATTCTGGTATAAAATATTGAAAGGCCTCTAGTATTTTATCGTTTATTTCAGTTACTCTTTCTATATACATTATGTTTGCATTTACTTATTAGATGTTTCCCTAACAAAGTTAACCAAATAATGAAGTTTTAGTAAATCTGTTATATATCGTTTGCATATTATAGTGTATTAATATAATTGTTAACAATATGTTACTTTTTTAACTTTAAAGATTGAATAAGCTGCTACATGTTTTTTATTAGGTTTAAATGGAAAATTAACTAATCTACTTTTGCAGAATCTGATTAATTTCATTTATGATAAGTGGAAAAGCAGGATATGTCATGCCATGGTCGTAACCCTGAAGCTCCAGCAAACGTGTATGTTCATGTCCTACAACTTTCATCATTCGAGCCAAATAAGCATTCTCTTCATATCTTCCAAGCATTTCAAGCTCCCTGTCTCCTGTAATAAGTAAAAGGGGTGGTGCATCATTACGAACATGAAATAATGGTGCAAACTTATCAACAAGCGGTTGTGTATCTTTCAAACCCATCTCTTCTCGAATATTAAAATGGGTTATTGTTTGTCCGCTTAGTGGAATCAAGCCAGCAATTTTATTAGCATCAATATCATGTTTAAACAGATAGCTTTTATCTAATCCTATCATCATAGTTAGATAACCTCCAGCCGAATGACCCGATACAAAAATTTTAGAACTATCACCTCCAAAATCTTCAATATTCTTAAATACCCATGCAACAGCAGCAGCCGCATCTTCAATGTATGAAGGGGCTCCAATATGAGGCGAAAGACGATAATTTACTCCCACAATGCACACCCCTTTATTTTTAAGGTATTCGGGTAATTCTTTGCTTCCACCAGTTAGACCGCCACCATGAAACCATACAATTGTTTTAAAATCCTTATCGTTTTCAGGATAATATATATCAAGTTTGCATCGATCTTCTATATATTTATCGCTGTTTATTATACTGTCTTCATAATAAGGAATGTCGTAAACAGTCTTATAACTAATTTCTTGTGTGTGTGAAGTTAAAGTAATACTTAATAAAAATACTAGTATAATCAACTTGTTTTTTGTAATCATAATCAACAGTTTTCATTCTTATTTATTCGTCAATTTGTCTATTTCTCGATTTCTCATTTTCTATAATTGTCAATGGCTAATTTTATCGAACCGCGCGGTACCCGATTTCATCCGTGTGCTTCCAGTTACATATTCAGGTCCTACTATAGGTTCAATTTTAATCTCTGCTTCCTTAGCTACATCAGAATCAGGATTACAACAAATAGCAGCAGTCAAGATTCCATTTTCTCGAGCTCTTCTCAATGCGGCAATAACCTATCTATTTGATCATTTTTGTGTTTTTGCCCCTAATTTATCTTCAATTAATTTGTTCTCCTTTTTAGCTCTTCCAAAGTCTTTATCAATTTTTATAAAAGGAATAATTAATAAAGTAGGAATGGTTGCAATCATAATAAAAATAAAGAAATTTAGATATCCGAGTTGCTCCTGAATCCACCCGGCTGCCATTCCCGGAAGCATCATACCAAGAGCCATAAATCCGGTACAAATTGAGTAATGCGCAGTTTTATGATCTCCCTGCGAGAAATAAATCATAAACAGCATATAAGCAGTAAACCCAAATCCATATCCAAACTGCTCTGCTGCAATGGCAATATTAACCCACAAGAAGCTTTCGGGCTGATATATAGAAAGTAGGAGATATGCAGCATTCGGAAGAGTTATAGCTAAAGCCATAGGCCATATCCAATACTTTAATCCTTTTTGAGATGCCAGAATGCCACCAATAATACCACCAATAGTAAGTGCAACAACACCAACGGTACCGTAAGCAATTCCTGCATCCTGTGTTTGCAGACCCAATCCTCCAATTTCACGCGGATCGAGCAAGAAAGGATATGCAAGTTTAACCAGCATAGCTTCGGCAAGTCTGTAAACAAGAATAAAAGTTAATGCCAATACTATCCCTTTCTTATTGAAAAACGATTTAAAAGTATTGCCAAATTCCTTTATTACCTCGCTCGGGGTATTAGCAGCTTTACCGGTGTCGCTTATTGGGTAAGGCAGCACAAAACGGTGATATATAAAGAATGCGAGAAAAAGTCCCGCCATTATAAAAAATGTCAGACTCCAAGAGTATGGGATATTAGAAGTTGTTCTTTCGAAATAACCTGCAAGTATTATTAAAAAGCCCTGACCGGTTATTGAGGCAAGCCTATAAAATGTACTACGAATGCCTACAAAAAAAGATTGCTGTGATTCGTCAAGTGCAAGCATATAAAAACCATCTGCCGCGATATCGTGTGTGGCTGAACTAAACGCCATTAGCCAGAAAAAAGCTAGCGTTGCCTGAAGATAAAATGGGGTAGGAAGTGTAAATGCAATCCCTGCCAAACCTGCCCCAATGAGAAGTTGCATTGAAATAATCCACCAACGCTTTGTTTTTAATATATCTACAAACGGACTCCAGATTGGTTTAATGACCCATGGCAGATAAAGCCAGCTAGTGTAAAGTGCAATTTCGGTATTTGAAAGCCCAAATCTTTTGTACATAATTACCGAAATTGTCATAACAGCTATATATGGCAATCCTTCAGCAAAATAAAGTGTAGGCACCCATGTCCATGGATTACGAAAGGTTTTTTGATTCTTGTTTTTCATAATTAAGTTGTAAATATAATTTTTACATTATATATTTATAAGCCAGGTAATTATAAGTAAACATATATTATTGTAACTATACATTCATATTAATGCTAATTATACTAACGTCTAATACTCTGTTTTTATTAATGTGCCCGGAAAGTAGTGTTTTAATATTTCGTTATACATATAACCTTTTTCTGCCATTAAAGCTGCACCTATCTGGCACAAGCCAACGCCGTGGCCCCATCCGGCGCCCTTCAGTAAAAATTTTTGAGGTATACCTTCATCGTCTTCATCCTGAGCATCGACAATAAAAGCAGAACTGTATAAATGAGATTTTGATAGAGTTCGTCTTATTTCGAGCTCTTTTCCAATTACCATAACTTTATCGGTCCCCATGATTTTAAGCCTTTTAATTCGTCCAGAAGTACCCCTTTCGAGTGGTATAAGATCAATAATACTACCAAAATCTATACCCAAACGATCTTTTATGATTTCAGATAGCTCGCTCTGACTATAGGTTATGCTCCATCTATAAAAATCGAATGTTTCCCTATCATAATCATTTAGCACTTGATTAAGAATAGTTTTATCCTGTGTATTGCAAAATGCATCGGGGGAATTAGAAATCCACTCTTCTGCGTTTTCTTCTATTGTTAGATCTGGAAAAGGGACTCCACTAAAACTATCAGGTTTTCCTTGCAAATATGGATGTACAATGGGTTCCCAAACATTCTCAAAAGTCTCCATTACTCCACCACAACATTTATAATATCTGGTATCGCAAATAGAACCTCTGTATGAAAGGATTTTGCCATAAGTATCGTTAATTACACTGTTAACAAGTTCAGAAGACTGTTTGGTTATACCTTGATATCGCTGGCAATGGTCGTCTGCACAAACATCAAAATGCTCATGATCTTCTCGATCATACCATCTGATTATTTCATTTGACGTTACTATTGATGTTTGATAATTGTTTTCATGTTTATTGAATAGTTTGTTTTTTGTTAACTGTGCCAAAAGCCAGCTTCGAGAAATAATTGAATGAGCTTTTAGAAGTTCTTCAGAACTGGTAGAACTCATTTCAGAAGATATAACACTCTTAAGGTAATCTTCAATTGAAACCACATTTATAGCAGTTACACTTGCACCGTTTTCACCATCTTCAACTGTAATAAACTTCAATCCTCCCAGAAATCTTTGATTCTCTTTTCTCTCCCAGTGGAAATCTACACCAATGGTAACCATTTTTAATTCAAAACTATCGCTGTGCAGCTGATCAGATTCAAATGTTATCTCAGTGTATTCTTCTCCATTGAATAATAAATTACCATCATTTATTCTCACCTCATATTCTCCCGGAGGAAAATCTTTACCTTGAAGTTTATAAGTAGAAAGTAAAGAAAAACCTATCACCTGCTGCCTTTGTAAAATACCCACATGTATCAAAGGCTCACTCATTTTAAATTGTTTCTCGTCTGAAGTTCCCATGACTTTATTCTTTCTTTATAAAGGTTATAAATGAATAATCAAACTGATTTTTCTCATCCGCTTTATGTTTTTCCTCCACAATTAATTCCCAATTATTAAAATCTATTTTTGGGAAAAAGGTGTCTGCCTCTTCAAATATATGATGTATGCGTGTAAGGTACAATTTATTGGTAAGATGAAGAGTAGAATCGTATATTTTTCCACCTCCAATTATAAAAACTTTCTCTTTGTCTTTGATTAATAAAAATGCTTCATCAATAGATCGGACAACAATACATCCGGGATAATTATTTGCATTATCTGAAGTAATTACAATGTTTATTCTATTGGGTAAAGCACCATTCGGGAGAGATTCATATGTTTTTCTACCCATAATAATTGTGTGACCGGTGGTAAGTTTTTTAAAGTGCTTTAAATCGTTGGGAAGATGGCAAAGTAAATCGCCATCCTTGCCAATACCATTGTTCTCGTCAACTACCACTATTATAGCAACTTCTGTCTTTTGCTCTTTTATCATTTCGGAATCTAATTATTAAACGGAGACTTAATAATAAAGCTTCACTCGTTTATCGAATTTCTCACAAATAACTCTCAAACTTTTCCTGAATCTAATTCTTATTAAATTGAGACCTCGCCCTTAATATGAGGATGCGGATTGTAATTAATCAGTTCGAAGTCCTCATACCTGAAGCTAAATATATCTTTAACATCAGGATTTATTTTCATCTCGGGTAAGCTACGTGGAGTTCGCGAGAGTTGCAGATCTACCTGCTCCAGATGATTTAAATATATATGAGCGTCGCCAAATGTATGTACAAAATCTCCCTCTTGTAAACCTGTAACCTGAGCCATCATTTTTAGTAAAAGTGCATAAGAAGCAATATTAAATGGCACACCTAAAAATATATCAGCGCTCCTTTGATAAAGTTGTAAGCTTAATTTACCATCTGATACATAGAATTGAAAAAAAGCATGGCAGGGCGGAAGATTCATATTTGGAAGATCGGCCACATTCCACGAGCTAACCAATATACGACGTGAATCGGGATTGTTTTTTATAGTTTGAACCACTTGAGAAATCTGGTCGATATGCCCTCCATTATAATCGGGCCACGAGCGCCATTGATATCCATAAATATGACCAAGGTCTCCTTCTTCATCTGCCCACTCATTCCATATATTGACGCCGTTGTCTGTAAGGTATTTAATGTTTGTATCTCCATTCAGGAACCACAAAAGTTCATGAATAATTGACCTGAGGTGTAGTTTTTTTGTAGTAAGAACAGGAAATCCTTCGTTAAGTCTATATCTGCTCTGATGTCCAAAGATACTTATCGTACCAGTGCCTGTACGATCTTCTTTTTTGACACCTTCATTAATAGTTCTTTGTAATAAATCGATATATTGTTGCATATTATTTGTTTTTTGCACGAAGCTATAAGTATCCACTAAAATGAACCATTTTTATTAATTCATATTAGCAACAAGACAAAAATAACTTATTTTTTGCTGACAACAAGCTATTATTATAAAGTAATTGGAATTGGAATTTTTTTCGCAATTTTCTTTGGGGTTTTCATATACAAACAATTAAAAATATGAACGATTAATGGTTTAAATTGTTTTATTTTATAAGTTTGGAAAGCATTATTTTATTAAACAACCATTTATAAAAACATTTCTCATGAATATTTCAGAATTACTAAACAGCTCGATAGGACAAACTATTGTTAAAAATGCTGCAGGCAAATTAGGAATGAATACTAATGAAGCATCAAGTGCAGTTAGAACTTCACTATCCACCATTTTGGCAGGGATGACTCGCAATTCTCAATCGAAGGAAGGAGCCGAGAGTCTCAATAAAGCAATTGAAACTAAACACGATGGATCTTTACTTGATAACCTTTCGGCTATGTTTCAAGGAGATAATGAAAATCTGCAAAGAGACGGAGATGGAATATTGGAACATGTTTTTGGTAGTAAAAGGGAAGTTATAGAGCAAAATATTTCGAAGAAAACTGGTGTAAATAACGACAAAATTTCACCTCTTCTTTCAACTTTGGCACCAATTGTAATGGCATACCTAAGTAAAGAGAAACAGCAATCGAATGCAAGAGCGAGCGATTTAAACACACTGTTGAGCAATTTAATCGGCGGTTCTCAGCATAGTAGATCAGGTGGTGGTGTAATGGATATGATTAGTGGTATTTTAGATAAAGATAGCGATGGCGATGTAATGGATGATTTGTTGAATATGTTTGGGAAGAAAAGATAATTGTTATATTTGTTAACGCATAATTATAAATAAGAAGAAATTAATATCGACTTAAAATAATATCAATGATAAAAATGAGTAAAAAGAAATTTGGAATACAGTATTATATCACTGCTTTAATGTTAACGGCAATTTTATTTGCGGGTAATTCTTGTTCTACTTCAGATGATTATATCACGAGAGCAGAAGCTAGAAGATTAATTGAGGAAGCACTAAGAAGTCAAGGTAATGGTTTAAATGAAGCAGAAATAAAAAGATTAATAGACGATGCAATAAACTCAAACAATAACAACCTTGAGTTTACTCAGTGGGAAATTGTTAACATAACTGTAAATGCTGATGATTGGGAGTGGAATAACAATTCGGCACAGTGGGAAGCTTTTTATAATTTGAGTGAATTAACTGAATTTATATATGAGTATGGTGCTATGATTTCCTACGTCTTTATTGGTGAGCAAGGAGTTGATGAAGTTCAGAAGCTTTTGCCATATATCAATACTTATTCTGTTATGGAAGGTCCTGATACAGTTACTTTTACTGAAACAATTAGTGCCGATTTTCAGCAAGGCAATCCCAGTACAGTTGCCTTTTTTATTAAGGATTCAGACTTGGCACAAGATCCCGATGCACCTCAAAATTATAATTTCAGAATTGTATTAATTTGGTAATATAATTACTCTAATATCCTTAGTATTATATTTTTTTTAGTGGGTAGTTTTTTTGAAGAACTATTCTATTACAATATTGTTTTAATTTAAACGAAAGTTGATTTTTTATGTGATATACTTAACATTCAAATTTGAAAAACTTATTATTATGAAAAGAAAAATATATACATCACTCTTTACAGGAATATTATTTTTGAGTACCCTGTTTATAGCCACATCTTGTAGTGACAGCACCGATGACATTATTGAAACTGAATGGAATATCGAGAACTTTACAGTAAATGCATCACAGTGGACATGGAATTCTGAACTTAACAGATGGGAAGCAGTTAGACCATTAGGATTTATAGATGAGTTTATATATGAAAATGGTGCAGTAATTGGGTATGTATTTATTGGTTCACAAGGTGTTAATGAGGTGCAAGTGCCTTTACCTTACATAAGAAGTTTTTTGGTAGAAGTGGGTCAAAATGAATTTGTTGATTTCACAGAAACAATAAGTTTTGAATTTAGCCAGCAAAGAAATGAAGTTACATTCTATATAGAACCCTCAGATGGTGTTCAAGATCAGGATGCAAGACAAAACTATAACTTTAGAGTTGTAATGGTTTGGTAATATACCAATCATAAAAATAGCTGCTAATTATTCATTTATTGGTTTTAAAATCCTCATAAAAATATAGCCAGTGCATCTGCCACTATAAACGAGCTACCGCCGATAAAGATAAGATCATCATTGTCGGCGTTTTTTATTGCAGCTTTTATGGCATTTGAAACATTAGAGTGAGAGCTGCCCAGCAATTGGTATTCAAAAGCTTGTTCTTTTATTATATCTTCATTTAACGCACGTTCTGTAGATGCTTTTGTGAAATAATAGACTGCATTTCTAGGTAATATCTTCAATACAGAATCAATATCTTTATCATTTGCCATCCCAAATACAATATGCAAATTATTATAACTCTCATTTGCCAACTGATCTACAACATATTGTATTCCGTGTGAATTGTGTGCAATATCACAAATGATTTTGGGTTCTTGCTGCACAATTTGCCATCTTCCTAATAAACCGGTAAGCGATATTACATTTACAAAACCACTATATACCGCCTCTTTTGGTATATTATAGCCAATCTCTTTAAGAACTTCAATTGAAGTTAATACCGTTCTGGCATTTTTTTCCTGAGCGGGCCCTCTTAATTCTCCTTTTAAGTCGTTATATCCATCTGCTTTAAAAAGCATTCCACTACTATTTCTTTCAGCCACAAAATTATTAATATATAATTCAGAAAATACTAAAGGAGCCTCTACGGAATTAGCTTTATCTATAAATACTTGTGCAACTTCAATACTGCCTGCTTCGCCAATTACAACAGGTGTGTGTGATTTTATTATACCTGCCTTTTCTGCTGCAATCTTCGGAAGTGTATCACCCAGATACTTGATATGATCCAAACCTATGTTTGTGATTACACTTAAATCAGGAGAAATAATATTAGTGCTATCAAGCCTTCCACCTAATCCCACCTCCACTATTGCAACATCTATCTTCTGCTCTGAAAACCATAGAAACGACATTTCCATTGTGAGCTCAAAAAATGAAGGCATAATTGGCTCGAACTTATCTTTATATTGCTTTACAAAATCTATTACAAATTGCTCATCAATCATCTCGCCATTAATGCGAATGCGCTCTCTAAAGTCTATTAGGTGAGGAGAAGTATACAATCCAACCCGATACCCCGATTCTTGCAATATGGCTGCTAAAAGATGAGAAGTGGATCCCTTACCGTTAGTACCACCAACATGAATTGTTTTGAAGTGGTGATGTGGGTGATTAAAAATTTTATCCAGAGCGAGGCTGTTTTCAAGTCCCTCTTTATAAGCAGCATGCCCAATTCTTTGATATTCTGGCATTTGAATATATAGATAATTAAGAGTTTCGTTGTAGTTCATTTATATTAATTTCTAATTATAAGTAAAATGATTAACAGATAGTTACTTACCATATAATTATATGACGATTATAAGACAATAACAATATTATTATTAGGTAATTACTAAACGAGGGTGAATTCACATTGTGAAACACCCTCGATATTATTATTTTCAATTATTGAAATTGAATGCAGGAGTAGTTGAAATCTAATTTTTAAGTGGCAGAACCGAGTATTGTTTAGAGTAACGCATTTGTTGATTTACATAACTTTCGTTATATGAAACCGTTACATCTGTAACATTTCCGTTATCGTCGGTTATCAGCTTATAAACAGGATTCACAAATCCTTTATATGGGGCTATATCAAGAGATTCATATCGTGACAATACTTCATTATGTATATCCTTATTCACCTTTACGCCATATGTTTCAATTAAGGCTTTACCAGCTTCAAAATCACCTTCCGATTTTATTCGTTGTACTTCCGAAAGAAGTTCACCAAACAAAGAGCGTACTTTATCATAATCGTTAATAACTATGTAAGTTTTATCATCTCTTTTTTCGAAAGTAACAATATTATCTTCTTTTCCTTTTTCAATTATCCAATTAGAAATTGTTGCACGGTTACGCATATGAGCCTGTTCAATATCTTTTCCAGGTTGTATGCGCGTTAGCTGAGTCATTGCACCATTCATTATATACGAATAGTACTCAGCTTTGTAGGCGTCATTATCGGGCAAAAGACCAAGCTCAACAAGTTTTGGATCGGCAAGGTAATATAGCGCAAACAAATCGGCACGTGTTTCTTCAAGAGGAGAAGCATAAGCTTGTAAGACATCTGTACTAATTCCAGGAAGCAATTTTCCCGATCCGTGACCCAAACACTCATGCAAGTCGGTGTGAAGATTATCCGTTAAAGTTCCATATTTTTTAGATAATTTTACTTCATTATCACTCCACATAAACTCTTCTTTAAATCCATTACCCTCAGATGCTCTATCGTAAGCAAAAGTTATATTGTCAATAGTAACAGACTTTGATCCATGGTCTCGTCTTATCCAATCTGCATTGGGTAGATTTATACCAATTGGAGTAGCAGGGTAGGTGTCACCACCAAGCATTGCAACAGTAATAACTTTTGCCGATACTCCTTTAACTTCCTCTTTCTTGAAACGATTATCAATAGGTGAATTATCTTCGAACCACTGTGCATTATCACTTATAATAGTTGTTCTTTTAGAAGCTTCTATACTTTTGAAGTTAACTATTGATTCCCAACTTCCTTTCAGGCCCATCGGATCGGTATATGTTTCAATAAAGCCATTGATGAAATCTATACGCGAGTCGGTATCTTTTACCCATTTAACAGAGTAGTCATCAAATGTTTGAAGGCTACCACTTCTGTAAAATTCAATAAGAGTGTCAATTATATCTTTTTGATGTTCATTCTCAGCAACAGCCGATGCTTTCTCAAGCCAAACTATTATTCTATCAATAGCCTTATCATACATGCCACCCAACTTCCATACTTTCTCAACAATTTCACCATTTTCTTTAATAACCTTGCTGTTTAGTCCATACGAAACAGGAGTCTCATCATTAGAGTCTTTCATAGAATTATAAAAGTTCTCCACTTCCTTTTGTGTTACCCCTTCATAAAAATTTACTGCTGAAGTTTGTACGATATCACTTCCTTGAGCCTGACTCATTCTCTTGGGCATTAAAGCCGGGTCAAACATTACAGGAATAATTTCGTTAAGTGTTTCATCGGCAGCCATTCCATCCCTGAAAGGCATTCTTCCCGGATCTACGCTCTTTACAATAGTAATAAAATACTCTTGAGAGAACTGAGGCATAATTTTATCCTCAGAATAGTGATGATGTATACCATTAGCCATCCAAATCTGTTTCAGATAAGTCTCAAAATTCTTCCAATCGTCAGTAGATTTGTCACCCATATAATTCTCGTACAAACCTTCACATACTCTTCTAATAGTAAGGTTGTACCTGTTGTGCTGGTCCCACAATATATCGCGTCCCTCTAGGGCAGCTTGTGAAAGATAATAAATAAGCTCTTTTTGTTGTAACGACAAGCTGTTGAATCCCGAAACCGGATATCTTAGTATTTCAATATCGGCAAATCTATCTACTTTATATTCAAATGTAGTATAATCGATATCGTCTGCTATCGTTTCTTTATCTGTCTTTTTACCTTCATTGCAGGCTGCAAACAGAAATATGGTTGTAAGCATAAAAATTACTTTTTTCATTTTGAAAAGAATCAGTTTGTTTTGTACTTATATTTTATAAGTGCCAATTCTTCATTGGCTTTAGAGATTTTATTTTTCAGGTCCGATTTATATTCAGCCATTTTATTTTGTGCTGACTCATCGCCGGAAGCAATTATTTGTAGTGCTAATATGGCAGCATTTAGTGCTCCGTTTATACCTACGGTTGCCACCGGAATGCCGGGAGGCATCTGAACTATTGCAAGTAGTGCATCTATACCATCAAGTGTAGATTTAATTGGAACACCAATCACTGGTATTGTTGTCATTGAAGCAATAACACCAGGTAGATGTGCTGCCATACCGGCTGCTGCAATAATCACCTTAATACCTTTTTTAGCAGCACCTTTTGCAAATACCTCTACCTCTTCTGGAGTTCTATGTGCAGACAAAGCATTCATCTCAAACGGAATTTCCATCTCATTTAAAAATTGAGCTGCTTTTTCCATAATGGGAAGATCGGACGTACTTCCCATTATTATACTTACGATTGGATCCATATGTTTAATTTATTTTCCAATAAATTCTTTATACTCAGCAGCACTCATTAATGCATCCAGTTCTTCAGGATTTTGAATACTTATTTTAATGATCCATCCACCTTCAAACGGTTCTTTGTTGACTAGTTCAGGAGCATCTTCAAGTTCCTCATTAACCTCAAGCACTTCTCCTGTAACGGGCATCATTAAATCAGAAACAGTTTTTACAGCTTCAACACTACCAAACACTTCACCTTTTTCAACTGTTTCTCCTTCAGTTGTAATATCAATGAATACAATATCACCCAATTCTTCTTGAGCAAAATCGGTTATACCTATAAAAGCCTCATTGCCTTCTACTCTCACCCATTCATGATCTGTAGAATACTTAACATTTTCAGGAAAGTTCATAGTAATTCAAATTTTAATAAAGATTTATATTTTGTAAATGTACAATTATTTTTGATATATAAGAGCGATTATTATACGCCCAATTTCACAAATAAAAAAGCAACAGAAAATCCTAAAAGAAATCCTGCGATAACCTGCGAGAGTGTATGTCGTTTGAGAATCAACCTCGATGTACCAACAGATCCGGCTAGTAAAAATAGACCAATAAATAGCCAGTAAGGGTTAGAATGCTCAACATAATAACATACCGACATAACACCACCTAGAAGTCCTCCAACCCCAAACATGTGTGCGCTAATTTTCCAGACTAAAGTTATTAAAATTGCTATTATCATTATAGCAATAGAGCCAGCCATCATAGTTATAAACCAAGTGGGCATTTGCGCCTTGTAGTAGAAAACCACCATTGCACTGTATGACAAAAGAGTAATAAAATATGGGTAAAAACGCTCTTTTCTAACTTTTAACGATAAATCTGATATAAGTCCTATTCGAAGCAGCAGATAAATTAGAATGCCAGGAATTGCAAATGAAAAAAGCATTATGGGAGTTACAATATGCCAAAATTTATTTGAGTATGCTACACCAAAATAGGTGTACATAAATAAAAGCATCACTCCGTACGTTGGCATCAACAGCGGCTGGAAAACTGTGGATATTACATGTGAAATCGATTTCATTAGACAAAGTTAAAGTTTTTTTCTCAAACGTGCTACAGGAATGTTTAATTGCTCTCTATATTTTGCAACAGTCCTTCGTGCTATTACATAACCTTTTTCGTTAAGTATTTTAGTTAACAGGTCGTCTGTCAATGGTTTCAAAGAGTTCTCATTCTCTATACTTTCTTTTAATATCATCTTCACTTCCCTAGAAGAAATATCTTCTCCATCGGAAGTATGCATAGCTTCAGAAAAAAAGTACTTCAAGGGATATATTCCGGTGTTTGTTTGTACATACTTACTGTTGCTTACACGCGATATAGTAGAGATATCAAAACCGGTTCTTTCGGCAACATCTTTCAGAATCATTGGCTTGAGCATAGTCTCATCTTCCGTTATGAAAAAATCGTATTGAATATTTACAATTGCTTCCATAGTCCTTTGCAGAGTGTTCTGTCTCTGTTTAACGGCATCAATAAACCATTTAGCAGAATCAACTTTTTGCTTCATAAACAACATTGTCTGTTTATCGTCTGCCGACATACTGGTTTTATTTTCACTAAAACCTTTTATCAATTCAGAGAAATTGCGATTCAGTTGTAAACTAGGTATGTTGCTATTGTTAAGTTGAATCGTTATAACATTATTATAGTTATCCACAATAAAATCAGGCGTTATATTATTCATTGCGGTTTGCATATTTCCACCCATAGTATTTCCCGGTTTCGGATTTAACGAAATAATCTCATCAATCACATCTTTAAGTTCATCCTGCGAAATAGCCATCTGTCTGATAATCTTATCATAATGCTTTTTCGTAAACTCCTCAAAATATTCTTCAATAATTTTAATGGCCAGGTCGGCTTCATAACCACGCTTCTGTCGTCTCAACTGAATAAGCAAGCACTCTTGTAAATCTCTGGCCCCAACACCTGCTGGATCAAAATCTTGTATCTCATACAACATATCCTCCAGTTGAAGAGGAGTAACATCCATTTGTTGTTGAAACAGTAAATCATTAGATATCGATAATAAATCGCGTTGTAAATATCCGTTTTCGTCTATGTTACCTATAATATACTCGGCAATAATCTGTTTGTTTACGTCTAAATCTAATAAACCGATCTGCTCTAACAGGTAATCATGAAGCGATTTATCATCAAAATAACTAAATTCAACCAAATCGGGCTCATTCTTGCCCGTAGTAAAACTCAGTCTGTAATCGGGCACATCATCATCCGATAAATAGTCACCCAAAATAATATCCTCTTGCGAAAGTTCTTCAGATGTGCTTGAGTCTTCGTTACTATCATCCCTGCTCTGCTCAGCTTCTGCCGTTTCAATTGCAGGATTATCTTCTATCTCCTGTTTTATACGCTCTTCTACTTCCACATTATTCAGCTCAATAAGCTTTATAACCTGCATCTGAAGAGGAGAAAGCCTTTGTAACTGTTTAAGTTCCTGTTGCTGTTTTAAAGCCATTTACAAAAAAAATATATCATTATGTCAGCAAAGATAAAAATTTATTTAAGATTAATTGCACATAGGTTCGTCATATCCAGCCTTACAAGTCAATGGTGCAAGTGCATAGGCATCATACTCGTCATAAGCCGGACCAGGTATGCCATTAATGACCACTATGCGATCTAGCCGAACCTTGTCTCCATTATCAAAGAGTAGAAAAGATCCCTCGTCCTTTATATCTTCTATGTTTGTTATCTTGCCATTCGATTCTTCCAGTTGAGGCTCTTCTGAGTAAGAAAAAAATATCACTCTCGATTTATCTTTTGCCATCTCCTTTTCCAACAATTCTGTGTAATCAGAATCTATAGGCATATATTTAAATTTATTCATAATTACTTTGTATTTCTATATATAAAACAATTAATCAATAGATAGGTTCAACAGTTTATAACCGCATAAATAAACAAGCTGTTTGTTTTGAATTAAAACTTTTTACTAACTTTGAACTATCAAACTACACGTTTAGGAATTTATATATAAATAAGAAAAACAAAATAAATATGATTTTCAAATTTCTAATTTTATCGGATGAAGTAAACGACTTCAAAAGAGAGATTAAAATTGATGCCGATGCAACATTTTTGGATTTATATAGCACGCTTATAGAAAGTATCGGTTATAGCGAAAAAGAGATGGCCTCGTTTTTCTTAAGCGATGATAAATGGCGCAAGAAACAAGAAATAACTTTGATAGAGATGGATACCGATTCAGATGTTGACTCATTAGTTATGGAAGATTGTGTTTTAAACGACTTTTTAGAAGATGAAAAACAAAAGTTGATGTTTGTGTTTGATTATCTCACTGATAGAGCACTTTATATCGAGTTATCGGAAATTATACCAGGAAAGAATCTTAAAAAACCATTTTGCTCAATAGCAGTAGGTGAAGCACCTCCTCAAATAGTCAAACAAGACGAAGTTAAGCCAGTTGCGGTTTCTATCGATTTGGGTGAGTCGTTTTATGGCGATGAAGGATTCGATATAGATGAACTTGATGCAGAGGGTTTTGAAGGGTTGGATAATTTAGAAGACCCATCTTCAGAACTAGATACCTTTGAAAGATTCTAATTAAAAAATGAAAACGTTACTTGTGCTTCTCGGGCCCACCGGAGTTGGAAAAACTGAGTGGAGTATTAGAGTAGCGGAAGAATTAGGTTGTTCAATTATATCTGCCGATTCCCGACAGATTTATAATGGAATGACAATAGGAACTGCTGCCCCAAATAAAAATCAACTAGAGCGTGTTAAACACTATTTTGTAGGCAAGCTCAATCCCCAGGATTATTACAGCGCAAGTGAATTCGAAGATGAGGTTCTGCTTCTCTTAGCAGAACTTCATACCCGGCACAACACAGTGGTTATGACAGGTGGATCTATGATGTATATCGATGCCGTATGCAAGGGTATTGATGATATACCCACCATAGATGATAATTTAAGAAGGGATTTGCAAGAACTTTACCAAAAAGAGGGAATCGATCCTATTCGCAGTCAATTGAAATTGCTTGATCCGGAATTTTATGATGAAGTCGATCTCAAAAATCCAAAAAGAGTAATTCATGCATTAGAGATTTGTCTAATGGCCGGGAAACCCTATTCATCTCTTAGAACAAG
Organism: Fermentimonas sp.; assembly: GCA_015478775.1. GTDB lineage: Bacteria > Bacteroidota > Bacteroidia > Bacteroidales > Dysgonomonadaceae > Proteiniphilum. Next base: position 112,001 of record JADMKP010000010.1, read on the forward strand.
CATAAAAAAAGAAAGACCATTTAAGATTGTAAAGGTTGGTTTTAATCGTGACCGTAATGAGTTGTACAATCGTATAAACCTCAGAGTAGATCAAATGATTAAAGATGGCTTAGAAGAGGAGGCAAGGGGTTTTTATCCCATGCGTCATCTAAATTCCCTAAATACTGTAGGCTATAAAGAGCTGTTTAATTATTTTGATGGCAAGTGTTCTATAGAGTTTGCAATAGACAAAATAAAGCAACATTCGCGCAATTACGCACGCAAGCAACTAAGCTGGTTTAGAAGAGATAAAAACATTTATTGGATAAATTTATCAGAACCTAAAGATGGTGTAATACAGAAAATCATCAACTTACTTTAAGTTCGAAAAGTAAATTATATATTTTGATATATTTTTTTTCGGCTTGTATTGGTTCTTTCAGAAAATTGTACTACTTTTGCATCACTTTTTCAGGTAATGATATAAATTCTTCCTTAGCTCAGTTGGTTAGA
>JADMKP010000010.1:112592-501254 GCA_015478775.1 Fermentimonas sp.
GCATCTGACTGTTAATCAGAGGGTCCTTGGTTCAAGTCCAAGAGGAAGAGCAAAACAACCTGGAGAAACAAGAAAACATAAATTCTTCCTTAGCTCAGTTGGTTAGAGCATCTGACTGTTAATCAGAGGGTCCTTGGTTCAAGTCCAAGAGGAAGAGCAAAAAACGAGCAACACGGCTCGTTTTTTTGTTTTATAAACTATCCTAATTCCTTCCCTGTTAATACAAAAATGCATATCTTTAATACAAGATTGAATATTCTAGTAATTCAATTAAAATCATAAACACATTAATCTGCAGACTCACGGGTGTGTCCTTTTAAAGTATAATATGAAGAAAATATTAATAACATATCAGTTAAAAGCCGATGGCTTTGAAGAATTAAAAGAAAAATATGAAATAACTCAACCAGTAGGGAAGTCCATTTTCACTAAAGAAGAAGTTATGGATCTGATTCCCGAATTTGAGATCTTAATTCCAAATTTCAGTTTTTATACCGATAAAGATATTATCGACAAAGGCACAAAGCTCGAATTAATTTCGAATTACGGAGTAGGATATAATAACATAGATGTTGAATATGCAACAAAAAAAGGAGTAGTGGTAACTAATATTCCTAATTCTACACGAGAGCCTACTGCCGAACTGGCTTTTGCATTGTTACTGGGTGCTGCCCGCAGAATAGGTTATTACGATCGTAAGCTACGGACTACTCAAGGTGTCAGCTGGGGTGTATACGGAGACAGCGGATTACCTGTATATGGCAAAACTTTAGGTATTGTAGGTATGGGTAGAATTGGACAATCTTTGGCACGCAGGGCTGTTGCTTCGGGTATGAATATAATTTATCACAACAGAAATCGACTGGCAGAGTCTATAGAGAAAGAATATGGCGCCAAATATGTTTCGAAAGAAGAGTTATTAAAGAATGCCGACTTTATCTCTCTTAATGCACCCTACACTCCCGAGACTCACAAATTGATTGGTGAGAAAGAGCTAAATATGATGAAAACAACTGCTATACTAATCAATACTGCCAGAGGTGATATGGTTGATGAGAGGGCTTTAGCATACTCTTTAAAAGAAAACAAGATATGGGCAGCAGCTCTAGATGTGTTTGAGAACGAACCACATATTTTACCCGAGCTGCTCGAACTCGATAATGTACTTCTCGCCCCTCACGCAGGAACTAAAACAATAGAAGATAGAATTAAAATGTCAATCGAGATGTGCCATAATATATTAGGATTTTACGAAGGCACATATCCGGTTTCAAGAGTTAATTAATTTATATGGCTTATATTAACAAATTGCTATCACATAAATAGTTGTTGCTATGAATGCTGTAAATATAAAAAACCAACTTTTGAATTTAGGAGATTCCGTTAGAGCCGTTCATTCACTAGGTTTCTTTAAAACCGGAAAAGGTCAATATGGCGAAGGCGATAAGTTCATTGGCTGTACTGTTCCCCAAACCAGAAGTGTGGCTGGCAAGTATACACAGTTGGCACTTGAAGAAGTTTCTGAATTGCTAAAAGATGAGATTCATGAATGCCGATTGTGCGCATTGGTTATTCTCACAAATAAATATTCTAAGGCAAACGAATTAGAAAGATACGACATACTTAATTTTTATCTAGCCCACACCAATTATATAAACAATTGGGATCTTGTTGATATATCTGCTCATAAAATAGTTGGTGAGTGGTTCAAAAACAGAAACGATCGTTCTCTTATCTATGAGCTTGCCGATAGTAAACTTCTGTGGGATCAGCGTATAGCTATCGTTGCAACTTATACATTCATCCGTAACAACGACTTTAACGATATATTAAGTTTATCAGAAAAGTATCTTTCGCATAAACATGATCTTATTCATAAAGCGTGCGGGTGGATGCTTCGCGAGGTTGGCAAGAGGGATGAAACGATGCTTACATATTTTCTCGACCAGTTTGCGCACCAGATGCCACGAACGATGCTCAGATACTCAATAGAGAAATTTCCCCAGGAGCTGAGAAAACAATATTTGAATATCAAAAAATAGAAGATGAATATTTATACTCATACACTGGAAAATGGACTAAGAATTATACATCGTCAGTTTCCATCCGAAATATCATATTGTGGTTTAGCTATAAATACGGGCTCACGCGACGAGTATGCTCATGAGTGGGGGATGGCTCATTTTGTAGAACATATGCTCTTTAAAGGTACTAAAAGGCGTAGGGCGCATCATATATCCAATCGTATGGAGAATGTGGGGGGCGACCTTAATGCGTATACTACAAAAGAAGAAACTTTTCTTTACTCTACATTCCTCAAAGAGTATTTCCCTCGTGCGGTGGAGTTGCTTAGTGATATTATCTTCAACTCAGAGTTTCCACAGTATCAAATTGATAGAGAGCGTGAGGTTGTACTGGATGAAATTGATTCGTATGACGATAATCCATCAGAGCTTATTTATGATGATTTTGAGAATTTAATGTTCTCCGGACACGATATAGGTCATTATATTCTAGGTGAACCTCATACGCTTAACTCTTTCAATAGCGATATTGTGAATTCTTTCGTTAAACGACAATATCAAACTTCTGAGATGGTTTTTTTCTCTTTCGGTAAAACTCCATTTTCAAAAGTTTTAAAATTAACCGAGAAATACTTTAATATTAAACAAGAACTGGTTGAGTCAAAAAATAGAGTTACCCCTAGAGTAAAAACACCTGTAACCAGTATACTAGAGAAAAACACAACACAAACACATGTGGTGCTTGGTTGGAATAAATATAATATGTTTCATCCCGACAGGTATGCTGTATATCTGCTAAACAGCATTTTGGGAGGGGGCAGCCTCAATAGCAGATTAAGTAGGTCTCTAAGGGAGAAAAACGGACTGGTCTATAATATCGAATCAAATATTTCTCTTTATAGCGATACGGGTTTTTACTCTATATATTTTGCTTGCGACCCCAAAAACAGAGACAAGTGTCTCAAATTGATCAAAAAAGAGATTAAGGGTATAATGGATAAAGAGCTAACGCCCATGCAACTTACAGTAGCAAAACGCCAATGGAAAGGGCAATTGGGTATCTCTGCAGAAATTAACGAAAATAATGCTCTTAGCATGGCCAAAAACTATCTTCATCACAAACGATTCATAGATTTAGAAGAGGTTTTTTCAACAGTTGATTCGATATCTGCTAAGCAAATTAAAAATGTTGCAAACGAGTTGTTCTCTTCAGCACCGTTTGAATTGATTTATAAGTAGGATAGTATGTTTCTCAAGTCTTTGCACTTAAGTATACTTCTGAATTCTAGACTTACATTGTTTTATGACCCATAATTATACTCCGTTAAACTGCAACTCGAACAAAAAACCTCTCTGAGCGTTTTATATCTGTTTTGAAGATAAAACCTCTTCAGAACTGATAACAAACTTAACTAAAAAGATTAATTATGAAAAAAATGAGATTTATGCTAGTTGTTGCAATGCTTGCAATGGTGACAGTAGCAAGTGCACAGATGAATTTAGGGGTAAAGGGTGGAGTAAACATGTCTAACTTCTATGGAGATGAACTTAATGATAACAACGTTAAAATAGGTTTTCATATTGGACTTGCTGCCGATTACGATTTTGCCTACAATTCAGCTATACAAACAGGACTATTTTTCACAACTAAGGGAGCAAAGTATAGTAGTTCAGTTGGTGAAGCATCTGCAGACGTAACTGTTAATCCTATGTATCTTCAATTGCCTGTTCACTATGCATACAAGATTGATGTATCGCCAGGAACAAGAGTAGTGCTTCATGCAGGTCCTTACGCAGCCTACGGTGTAGGAGGTAAGTCTAAGTTGAGTGGCTCAGTTGGCGATGTTGGTGGCGAAACCGAAAGCGAAGTGTTTGGCGATGATGGCTTTCTTAAAAGATTTGATGCCGGACTCGGATTAGGTGTTGGTTTTGAATTTGGTCCATTGCTACTTGACTTAGGTTGGGATATGGGCTTGGTTAATATTGCAGACTCTGACAACTCCGATCTGAAAAATCAAAACGCTTATCTTTCTGTAGGATATAGATTCTAAAAAGATAATAGTTTATAATATTTTGCCCTGTATGTTTTCATACGGGGCATTTTTTGATATATAAATGATCACAAGGTATTTAAATGACTAGAAGGGTATGTAAATGTTTTCAAAGTCAATAATTAGCATGGTTTACATAAAAAAATGAGGGAATCAATCCCTCATTTCTTATACTATTTTATATCTTGTTCTATGTGAATATTTCTAATCGTTCATCGAAATCAGAAACTCTTCATTACTTTTGGTCCTTCTCAAACGTTGCAATAAAAATTCCATAGCTTCCACAGAATTCATATCACTTAAGAAGTTGCGCAAAACCCACATACGATTCAATGTTTCAGCATTAAGAAGTAGGTCGTCGCGACGAGTACTTGAAGCAATTATATCTACAGAAGGGAATATACGCTTATTAGAAAGTTTTCTATCAAGTTGAAGCTCCATATTACCTGTGCCCTTAAACTCTTCAAAAATAACATCATCCATTTTTGAACCAGTATCAGTAAGAGCTGTAGCAATTATTGTGAGAGAGCCACCATTTTCAATATTACGTGCAGCACCAAAAAAGCGTTTTGGCTTATGCAAAGCATTGGCATCTACACCACCCGATAGTACTTTTCCAGAAGCAGGCTGCACAGTATTGTAGGCTCGTGCAAGTCTTGTTATCGAGTCAAGTAAAATTACTACGTCATGGCCACACTCTACAAGTCGGCGAGCTTTATTTAATACAATTTCAGCTATCTTTACGTGATGATCTGCTGGCTCGTCGAATGTTGAAGCAATTACCTCAGCATTAACGCTTCTCTCCATATCCGTTACTTCTTCAGGTCTTTCATCAATTAGAAGTATTATCATATACACCTCGGGGTGGTTGTCTGCTATTGCATTTGCTATATCTTTCAATAGTACCGTCTTTCCAGTTTTTGGTTGTGCTACAATCAGTCCACGTTGCCCTTTACCAATAGGAGTAAACATGTCTACTACTCTGCATGAGAGATTATCGTTATGACCTTTAGTAAGGTTAAACTTTTCGTCAGGGAATAGAGGTTTGAGGTGATCAAACGGAACACGATCTCTTACCGCATCAGGGTTGCGTCCATTTAAACGATCTACTTTAACTAAAGGAAAGAATTTCTCTCCCTCTTTAGGAGGACGAATAGGTCCTTCTACAACGTCACCGGTTTTAAGTCCAAACAGTCTAATCTGTGATTGCGATACATATATGTCATCTGGAGACGACATGTAATTATAATCTGAAGATCTAAGAAATCCATAGCCATCCGACATTATTTCAAGAACACCCGATGCTTCTAATATTCCATCAAAATCATAAACAGGGTCTTTTTCCTTTTCTTTCTCCTTTTCTTTTTGTTTTTGAGCAGAAGCCACAGCTTGTTGTTTGTTAAGTTGAGGCTGTGGTTTTTGCTGCATTGGTGAAGGAGTTACCAAATCAAGAATAGAGACTTTTTCTCCGGTTATAGGGGCTGCAATTTTTGCTTTTTCTTCCACATCAACCTGTGGGTCTTCAGCTACTACTGGCGGCAATGTTACAGATGGAGTAGTATTTTTTTTCTCATCTTTTCTTTGTTTAGAAGATCTGAATACCAGTTGAATAGGTTTATTTTCTTTTGCATTTTCAGATGCAGGTTGGTTCTCCATTGTCTTAGGCGATGGCTCAATATTTGCAGCTTTTTCTGTAACTTCAGTTTTCTTTTCCACTACCTTTGCTTCAGGAACTTTCACCTCCTGAACTTTCACCTCTTGTGCTTTTGCTTGAACAGGTTTAACTTCCTGTTTTTTTACGGATTGATTTTTTATCTCCTGTGGCTTCACATCAGCAACTTTCTTCTCATTCTGCACAGGGTTTGATTGAGGTGTTTTGTTTTCGGTCTTTTTAGTAATAGTTCTCTTTTTATTGTTTTGCCTGGAACCTCCATCCGAAGTAAGTTTTTTTGTTTCAACTATTGCTTGTTCGTCAAGAATTTTATAAATAAGTTCTTCTTTCTTGTATGCATCAGGGCGTCTTATCCCCATCTCCTTGGCAAGGACTCGCAATTCTGTTGTAAGCTTTTCGTTAAGCTCAATAATATTATAAGCCATCTAGATATATTGAAATTCGTTTATGGTAATTGTAATTTGAAATATTCGAATTAAACTCTACTATATTTATGGAGGTATTTATTCCAAAATATTTAAGTGCAGAGAAGTAATTGAGTTTTGAATGAATTTGTAAATAATTAACAGTAGTATGAGTGTATTTTACTGTTGAAGAATCTTATGCAAAGATAGTATATATTTCTAAATATAGTCAATGTTTTAGCAGTTTTTTGCTCTAATATCATTTATTCTTGCATATTTATGCTGTTTAATGTATTATTACGCCTTTCAATTTCATTTTTATACAATAATGATCTCCTTCTTTCCAAAGAATTAGGAGCCGTTGACTCAACAAAAAGATTATTGGCCTCATTTGCCCATTTATATGCCTCTTCCATATCACCCAACATCTCATATGCCAGTGCTATATTACTTGCCGCTTTTGCTTTATTTACTTTATTCCTGTTAGAAGAATTATTATAGTACTCTTCCCACTTATTAATTGCTTTCAACCATTCTGCACCTTTAACAAATGTTTCTCCTTCTCGCATAAGCTTCGAAGCAGATGTATAATACCACCTGTCTTGTCTTTCCCAGTGAGGTGAAAAAACATATGTCATCTTCTCTGCTGCAGTGACTGCCAAAGTCTTCATTGCCTCTTCACGTGATGGAAGCATTTCTTGTGAGTAAGCTCTACCATCTTGAATATCAAAGCCAACCCAGTGTAAACTATCGGTAAATTGTACACGCGGTATCTTGCCTTCCATTGTGGGTAGATAAACTCTTATAGTTGAATTAATCTTTCCGATAAGTTCGCTATAAGTATATCCCTGCTGCATGAAATGTTCTTTTTTGATAGTCTCAATAATCAACCTATCAAGTGAAATAATGGCATCAGCGCTAGTCTCTTTTCTTATTTCGTTCATTTTCTCAGGATCCATAAGCTTTTCTTGAAAAAAATCATTATCATTCCTAATCGGATCGTTATAAAAAGTAACTCTTTGAAAATAATTCTCATCATTAAGAAACTGTGCCAAAGCCTCGGTATAAAAAATAGCAATGCTATCTGACGATGCCTCAACTCTATTAGCAGTTGCGCTGCCTATATTCGATAAATTATGACCAATATCAGCAGGCTGTTCAACAACATTATTCACTACTACTAATCTCATAATATTATGAGGAAGAGTTACTTGAGCGGGTTCACGAGTTTCTACGGTTAGATATTTAATTCCGGAACAATTACTCAGAATTAATGCAAAAGTTAAAACAATAATAAAAGGGTAAGTTTTATTCATAGGTTTTGTAATTTATTTGGACAAAGATAATACCCAGTAAACGATTTACACCAAAAATTAATTGATAATAATCTTAAATTTATATTTAGTTGCCACTATTAATTAACATTTATGTATCGTTAAATGTTTTCATTTCAAGCTTCAGTTTAAACGTTTTTTGATATATTTGTGCTTTACTTCAAGATTTTATAACAGAAACAAACTTAAACATGGCATTTAACATTATTGTGTTGGCTAAGCAGGTTCCCGATACACGCAACGTTGGGAAAAATGCAATGAAAGCCGATGGAACGGTAAACAGGGCAGCACTTCCTGCAATCTTTAATCCTGAAGATCTTAATGCACTTGAACAGGCACTGGGTATAAAAGAACAATATCCGGGATCTCATATAACCATGCTTACAATGGGACCGGGACGAGCTGCCGAAATATTACGCGAAGGAATGTTTCGTGGTGCAGATGATGGAGTTCTTCTAACAGACAGGGCTTTTGCAGGAGCCGATACACTAGCAACATCATATGCTTTATCAATGGCAATCAAAAAGATTGGAGACTTTGATATAATAGTATCAGGGCGTCAGGCAATCGATGGTGACACAGCTCAAGTGGGTCCACAGGTTGCAGAAAAGTTAGGAATACCTCAAATTACCTATGCTGAAAACATTGAGGTGGTTAGTAACGATAAAATAAGAGTAAAACGTCGTCTCGAAAATGGGGTAGAGGTTGTAGAAGCTCCACTGCCCGCTTTAATAACTGTAAATGGTTCCGCACGTCCATGCCGACCACGCAACGCAAAGCTATTGCTGAAATACAAACATGCAAAAACTATTACAGAGCGTCAGATGGAAAATATTGACTATATAGATATTTACAGTAGCAGACCTTACCTTAATCTTACCGAATGGGGAGTATCTGATGTAGACGCCGATCCAGTTGAATGTGGCCTCTCGGGTTCACCAACTAAAGTAAAGAGAACAGAGAATGTTGTATTTCAGACCAAAGAGAGCAAACATATTTCAGATAGTGATATCGAGATAGATGCTCTTATGAAGGAACTGATTGAAAACCATACTATCGGTTAAGAAATTAATTTACTGATACCTATTTAAATTAAAAGATGAATAACTTATTTGTATATTTAGAAATAGAAGATGGCAATGTTGCAGAAGTGAGTCTTGAACTACTAACCAAGGGTCGCTCACTTGCCAATCAGCTGGGATGTAAATTGGAGGCAATAGCTGCTAGCGCTACAACAGATGGTGTAGACAGGCAAGTATTTCCTTACGGTGTAGATGTACTTCATATATTTAAAGATGAGCGTCTGTCACCTTATTCTACATTACCGCACACTTCAATAATGGTAGAGCTTTTTAAGAAAGAGAAACCCGAAATATGCCTTCTTGGAGCTACAATTATTGGTAGAGATTTAGGGCCACGAGTATCTTCGGCCTTGGGAAGTGGACTAACTGCCGATTGCACTTCATTAGAAATTGGAGACCATGAAATAAAGAAAACTGGACAGGTTTATAAAAACCTACTGTATCAAATTCGTCCTGCTTTTGGAGGAAATATAGTAGCTGCTATCATCAACCCCGATCATCGTCCACAAATGGCTACAGTGAGAGAAGGTGTGATGAAAAAAGAGGTAATTGATCCTTATTATAAAGGAGAGGTAAATGAGTATGATGTAAATGATTATGTAAAAGATGAAGATTTTATAATTAATATAATCGACAGACATATTGAGAAATCTAAGGTTAATATAAAAAATTCGCCAATAATAATTTCCGGTGGTTACGGTGTTGGCTCAAAAGAGAATTTCGATCTTCTGTTTCAGCTTGCCGATGTACTTGGAGCCGATGTTGGTGCCTCTCGTGCTGCTGTTGATGCAGGGTTTGTTGATCACGATCGTCAGATTGGACAAACGGGAGTCACCGTTCGTCCAAAAGTTTATATTGCTTGTGGAATCTCGGGGCAAATTCAGCATATTGCAGGAATGCAAGACAGCTCTATAATTATTTCCATAAATAATGATCCAGATGCACCTATTAATGCCATTTCAGATTATGTAATTACTGGAGAGGTTGAGAGGGTTATTCCAAAAATGATTAAGTATTATAAAAGTAACACAAAGTAAATACAAAGAAATGGCAAATTTTTATACAGATACACCTCAATTCCATCACTATCTTCATCACCCATTAATGAAGCGAATTGTGGAACTCAGAGAAAACAATTACACCCAAAGCGAAGAGTATGATTATGCACCTATAGATTTTGAAGATGCTATGGATAGTTACGATAAAGTACTTGAAGTAGTTGGCGAAATATGCGGTGATGTAATAGATCCCAATGCAGAAGAGGTAGATCATAACGGACCCACCGTAGCAAATGGCAGAGTAACATATGCTCCAAACACACAGGAGAACCTTGATGTACTTAATAAAGCCGAACTTATGGGAATGCGCTTTGGTCGCAAATACGGAGGTCTCAACTTTCCTATGGTACCATATATGATAAGTGCCGATATCGTGAGCAGAGCCGATGCTAGCTTTCAAAACATATGGATGCTGCAAGATTGCGGAGAGACGATATATGAATTTGGAAGTGAAGAGCAGAAAGATAAATATATCACTAGAGTAGTAAATGGCGAAACCATGTCGATGGACCTTACAGAGCCTGATGCGGGGTCGGACCTACAGGCAGTGATGCTAAAGGCAAGTTATAATGAAAAAGAAGGGCAGTGGTATCTAAACGGTGTTAAACGCTTTATCACCAATGGCGATGCCGATATCCATCTTGTACTTGCTCGCTCAGAAGAAGGTACAAAAGATGCACGCGGACTCTCGATGTTTGTTTACGACAAAAAAAGTGGAGGCGTAGATGTTCGTCGTATCGAAAATAAGATGGGTATTAAAGGTGCACCCACATGCGAACTAACATTTAAAAATGCAAAAGCTGAACTAGTAGGTAGCAGACGTTTAGGGCTTATCCGCTATGTTATGTCTTTAATGAATGGTGCCCGCCTCGGAATCATGGCGCAATCTGTAGGTATCTCAGAAGCTGCCACACGCGAAGCATATAACTATGCATTAGAACGTCGTCAGTTTGGAAAGTCTATAATAAACTTCCCTCCCGTATATGAAATGTTGGCAAATATGCGAGCTAAAACAGATGCTTCTCGCACTCTGTTGTACGAAACCAGCAGGTTTGTTGATATGTATAAATCACTTGAAGACATCAGCACTCTGAGAAAGCTTACTCCTGAGGAACGCACCGAGATGAAATATTACTCTCGTCTTGCCGATGCTTTTACACCTCTTGGTAAAGGAATGAGCAGCGAATATGCCAACGAAAATGCATACGATGCCATTCAAATACATGGTGGATCGGGGTATATGAAAGATTATAAATGCGAGCGACTATATCGTGATGCCCGTATTACCAATATCTATGAGGGAACCACCCAACTTCAGGTAGTAGCGGCTATACGCCACGTAACAACCGGCACATATTTGCAACGTATCAAAGAGTATGAAGCAATGGCGGTAGTACCCGAACTTGAATCACTCAAGCGCAAACTTTCAGAAATGACTCAGATGTACGAACAGTTGATAACTATTGTTACTTCACAAAAAAATGAGGAGTATATTGACTTCCATGCACGTCGCTTGGTTGAGTGTGCTGCACATATTATCTCAGGTCATCTGCTTTTGCAAGATGCCAATCATAATCAGGAACTATTTCGCAGAAGTGCCCAAGTTTATATACATTATGGTCAGATTGAAGTTATCAGAAACTACAACTTCGTTTCAGAATCTAGTGTAGACGAGATGGCATATTATAAACCATCGGATTTTGCCGAGGTAAAGTCTGTTTAGTAAGTATTGTAAATAGATTGTGTTGAAATATTTGCCCCGTATGTTTTCATACGGGGCAATTTTCTAAAAGATAGGTTTACAGTAGCTTCATAAAGTCGTTTAATTTCTTCTCCAACAGCTTTTTATTCTTTAAACCATCAATAAGATGAGTAGGAATTGAGTTATATCCAAATTTAGCTCCCAAAATACTACCTGCAATGCAGGCATTAGTGTCAGCATCACCACCTTCGTTAATTACCGATATTAGTCCCGACTCAAAATCTTTTGCATGAAAATATGCCCATAATCCTGCAGATAGTGCTAATAGAGTATAGCCTATCACACCTTCTTCATCTAAGTATAGGTTGCTGATTTTGTTTTGTGTCGCTAGTTCTATGTAATAGATCATACGGTTATCGTATTTATCACCTATTTCTATTATATCTCTTAATGATAGTGTTTTATTTTCGTTTATAAGCTTAGCAATAAGCAGTGTAGTAATTATACTCGAGCCAACACACCTGGGGTCCCAATGGGTAACCTTTGCTATTTTCTTAGTATTAGATATAACTTTTTCGTAATCCCAAAATTCATATGCACCAAGTATTGACGTGCGCATTATTGCTCCATTGGCAGCAGCTTCACGTCCCGAATCTTCCCAAACCTCTTTGGCGCATTTATAAGGATTTTCTAAAAAGTTAGGGTGTGAAACTACACTATAAACAGTTATACCAATATCTACTGGTGATTCTTGCGCCCAGGCATATAGCTCTTTCGCAAATGCATGCTCATCAACACTTTTTGTTTTTAGAATAGAGTCACAAATACACAAAAACTGATCCGTATCATCGGTCCATTCTCCAATTTTCCATTGCTTTCTGAATGAGTCCCTAATTATTTGGGAGTAGGTGGTGAGCTTATTAGGATAAAATACATTTACTTGCTTTTTGCTCAGAAATTCAGATCCCACTCCTAGTGCATCACCAATTGCTTGGCCATAAAAAAGACCTTTAATTTTATCCTTCTGTAGAGTTGTCATTACTTTTGGGTTTATTAGATTCTTTATACTTGGTGAAATTACTAGTCTTTTAATAACATAATATAATTGCACTAAATTACATAATTATTCTCAATCAACTATATTTTATCGAAAAACAACAACCTAAATAAACAATTGTATGTTACAATAAATAAATAGGTTATCTAACAAAGCAAATTATGAAATTAGCAAGATTGATTCCCGTCCTAATATTTTATCTTCTTACTTTAATTTATTCTTGTGAAAGGGACGATCCATATATTAAAGTTACAGAAGTATCTATTGATAAAAGTTTTCTAACAATAGTAGAAAGTCATACGGAGCAATTAAATGCTGTGGTGTCTCCTTTTGGTGCAACTAATAAAAATGTAAAATGGACATCAAGCAATGAGTCAGTTGTAACTGTAGATGAAAATGGCCTGTTAACGGCTCATAAAAAGGGAGAAGCAAATATAACAGTTACTACAGAAGATGGTAGCAAAACTGCCACAAGTAATATTACAGTAAGAGAAAGCTGGATGTCGCTCTCTCAAGATGTTATCGAGTCTGCTGTAACTGGAGGAACATTTAATATAAAACTCTCGGCAAGTAATAATTGGAGCGTAGTTTCTAATCCCCAATGGGTATCTGTTTCACCCTCAAGCGGCACTGGAATGCTTGTGGACTCAACCTCTATTACTGTTTCTATAACTCAAATTGAAGCCACTACTCTTTCCAGATCCGGAAGTGTGATATTCAAACTCAATAATAGAGAGTATGCCGATACACTTTTAATTAATCAGTATAACTTTTCATATAGTGATGGAGACCATGAAACGATTCAGAGTTCATCCGTTGGAAATGGAATAGACCTTGTATTTGTTGGTGATGGCTACACTCTTGAAGAGGTAAGACAAGGTAAATACAAAAATAAGTTGCTAGAGGCCATTGAGCATTTTTTTAATATTGAACCATTTAGAACTTACAGGAATTACTTTGATGTTCATATTGTATATGCTTTCTCAGAAGAGAGCGGAATTAGCGATCATATCAATACAAAAAACACAAAATTCTCTTCTAAATACGATTCTCCCAACTCTACAAGAATGAGTGTAGACCAACTATTAAGTTTCGAATATGCCCTGAAAGCACCACTTATTTCAACCCTAACAGAAACACTTGTGACGGTAATTACAAATAGTACGAGATTTGCAGGCACTAACCTATCTTTCTCAGATGGTAAGTCAATTTCAATTGTTCCAGCAACAAACTTACCGTATCCAAATGATTTTAGAGGAGTAGTTCAGCATGAGATAGGAGGACATGGTTTTGGTAGACTCGCAGATGAATATGTTCAAAGAAACACCTCTATTTCCGCTGCTGAGATAGATGAGCTTAAATTGTGGCAAGGGTGGGGCTACTTCCGAAATGTTGATGTAACTAGCGATGTAAATGAAGTTTGGTGGAAGCATATTATTGCGGACCCCGCATTCTCGTATGTTGGTGCTTATGAAGGTGCATATACATATGAAAAAGGTGTGTGGCGCTCTGAACCCTCTAGTTTAATGAACAATAATATTTCATATATAAATGCTGCCGGCAGAGAATTAATTGTGAAACAGATTAAAAATCTAGCAGGTGAAACTTTCACATTCAACGAATTCAAACTAAGAGATGTTAGGGAAACTCAAGCATTAACTCGCTATACTACAGCCACATCAAATGAAACTCTAAAACTTCCACCGCCAGTTTTAATAAGAGTGGATTAGACTACTTAGACTGATTAGACTTAGATTTTTTTAGGACGTTGCTTTATTATCTGTTAAACCGATATAAGTAAAGTAATGGATCGTACTCTCGTGCTAATATTTTAAGTACCAGATTCATACCCTGCACAGAAAAGGTGATGCCATTACCTCCGAAGCCGAGTACGAATATTGCATTCTTATAATCGGGATGCTCTCCAATATAGGGTAAACCATCTTTGGTTTGGCCAAATGCGCCAGCCCACTTATAATCTTGTATAAAATTAAATCCAGGTATGAGGTTATGGGTTTTCTTTATCAGCTTATCAGCTTTAGTTCTTTTTAATTTGTCATTAATTCCATTAAATTTAAAAGGAATATCCTCTCCACCAACTAACAGCCGATTATCGTCGGTGGTGCGCATATAAATATAGGGCATGCCCGATTCCCAAATAAGCAAATCTTTTAATTCATCATTCATGTCAGGGTTTTGTTCGCTTACAGTAGCAAAGGTTGTAACGATATCGGCATATTTTTCTTTAAACATTTTCAATGTCTCAAAACCGCTACAAAATACAATTTTTTTGCACACAACCCTATTTCCGTTTTTAGTTCTAATTACAACATTATCGCCATAGGTAATCTTCTTAATTTCAGTATGATCATAAATTCGCAATCCTCTTTTATGATTCCTATAAAAGAGTTCATGTGTAAACATAAAAGCATCTATTGAAGCACCTTCTGCCGATAATATTCCATCATAGGAATTTATTTTATATCTCTCTTTAATCTCTTCAGATGTTAACCATTCAACATTAAAAAAATGCTTTTTACGAAAATGATATTCCTCTTTCAGTTTTTCAATATTCTCTTCAGAATGAGATAACTTGAGAGATTTTTTAATGCCAAAACCACCATCAATATTCTCTTCTCTGATTAGATTTTCAAGTATTTGCAGAGATTCTATACCTGCTTTGTAGCTAATCACAGCCCCTTCTTCACCAATCATTTCGGCTAAGTCAATCATAGGAGTATCAATTTCATATTGAAGCATAGAAGTGGTAGCCGATGAGCTGCCTGCTGCAACATCCCTTTTATCAATTACAACTGTATCATATCCCGCTTTATGTAAAGTGTGACTAATTATTGCTCCTGTAATTCCTGCCCCTATAACAGCTATATCGCACTTAATATTTTCTTGCAAAGAAGGATAACTATTCATAAGTCCGTTTTTCAATAACCAGAATGCTTCGTATGATTTTAGTTTCATATAATTAGTTGAAAATTATTTAATGAGGAATATAACACCTAAACACCAAAAACATGTTTAGTGTTCTGTAATACTCTAATTAATACTGAAGTTAACAATTAAGAAAAGATTAAAAATGACGTCTTTATTTTGAACCATATTAATTTAGAGAGGTTTAAAAATTGAGTAAGCTTACTCTATACTTAAAGTTAAGCTTATTCTATTATTTAGTTAAGCTTACTCTATATTTAAAGTTAAGCTTATTATATTATTAAGTGAAGCTTATTCTATATTTAAAGTGAAGCTTAATCTATATTTTAATTGAGTATAAAACTTCCAACAACCTGTTGGACAAATTAAGTAATTATGCAAAAACAAGGTGATGAAAAAAAACTACGTCCCAAGCAGGAACAAAACCGTCCTGGTAAAGAATCTAAGTTAAATCCCGAAGCTGACACATCTCCTGTACCACAGATAAATAAACTATTAGGAAAAGTAGCACTTATAACTGGTGGTGATAGTGGAATAGGTAAGGCCACAGCACTACTTTTTGCAGAAAACGGAGCAGATATCGTTATTGCATATCTCAGTGAATCTGAAGACGCAAAAGAGACGCAAAAAGAGATAAAAGAGATGGGGCGAAAGTGCTATATAATTAAAGGCGATCTATCTAAAGAGAGCAATTGTAAAAGAGCAGTTCAAGTAACTATCGACAAATTGTCCAAGTTAGATATTCTGGTTAATAATATTGCATTACATTGGGAAATAGAAGGACTTGAAAATATTTCTACAGACCAATTAGTGCGAACATTCAGTAACAATGTTTTCTCATACTTTTGGGTAACAAAATATGCACTTCCCCACATGAAAGAGGGAGGTTCAATAATAAATACCAGTTCGGTTACCGCCTATAGGGGAAGTGCCAAGCTCATAGACTATTCCGCAACAAAAGGTGCCATTATCAGCTTCACAAGAAGCCTTGCGCAGAGTTTAGTTGAAAAGAAAATAAGGGTAAATGCAGTAGCTCCAGGCCCAATATGGACACCATTAATTGCCTCTACATTTGATGATGAGAAAATTGCAAAGTTTGGTAGTGATGCACCTATGGAAAGAGCCGGACAGCCCAATGAAGTGGCTCCATCTTTTCTGTTTCTTGCGTCAGATGATTCTAGTTATATAACAGGACAATGCCTGCATCCCAATGGAGGTGAAATTGTTAATGGCTAATGAATATAGCAACTTATAGGTATTGTATAGACTTTGTTTATGGCCTATTTTTGTAAGATAGACTTATTAATAATCGCAGCATAATATGGAAGAAAATAATAGAAGAAACGTAACTTTCGCAAGCCTCGATCAGGAGAAATTAAAAAGGATGTTGGAAATAAAACAACTGTATGATAACAATTTATTGGAACTTGAAGAGGCAAGGAAGCGCATGAAAGCAGAAGTTGGCACAATTACTCCCGAGGAGTATGCTGCAGCAGAGCAATTGCTAATGGATGAAGACCCTGATGAGTGCAAAAATGAAGATGTACGCACTATGATGGATGTTTTTGATGGGCTGTTTGTAAACGAAGAACTACACCTTCCATATGGTCATACAATCGACGCCTATCAACGCGAAAACAAAAAGATGAAAGAGTTGCTCAACCAAGCAGATGAGCTCGCCAAAAAGCCATTTATTCTTAATCAATGGTTTGAGATATTCGAGAAAATGGTTCAGTACAAGGTGCATTTTAGTCGCAAGCAAAATCAACTCTACTCGGCACTTGAAAGGGAAGGATTTGACAGACCAACTACCACCATGTGGGTTTATGATGATTATATCAGAGATGAGATTAACGATGCATGGGAATTACTTAGGAAAGAAGTTGTTGATTTTGATGCCTTCTTGAAATTATATGCCGAGATTGCTGTTGATTTAAGAGACTTAATGGAAAAAGAAGAGATGATTTTATATCCTACTTCATTGAAATTAATCTCAGAAGAAAAAATGGAAGAGTTGAAGTCGGGCGACAGAGAAATAGGTTTCTTTATGATTGATATGCCCGAGTTGGAGCTTGATAATACTAGCGTTAGAGATAAAGCAACTGCAGAAGACAATACATCCAGTGATTTTATGTCAGACTTGGCTGCATTGCTCGCAAAACATGGTCATAAAATAGAATCCGGCGCAGACACAGAAGAGAAAGTACTTGATGTTGCAGAAGGTAAGCTCACTCTAGAACAAGTTAACCTTCTATATCAGTATCTCCCCGTTGATATATCATTTGTAGATGAAAACGAAATCGTTAAATTCTACACCGATACCAAGCACAGAGTTTTCCCCAGAAGTAAAGGTGTTATTGGTAGAGAAGTGCGTAACTGCCACCCTCCAAAAAGTCTATATCTGGTAGAAGAAATTATTGATAAATTTAGAAGTGGTGAGCAAAGTAAAGCTGAGTTCTGGATTAACAAACCGGGGCTTTTTATTTACATCATTTATGTTGCCATAAGAGATAAGAATGGCAAGTTCAGAGGAGTTATGGAGATGATGCAAGACTGCACTCATATTCGTGCCATGGAAGGAGAACAAAGGCTTCTTACGTGGGAAGAGCATTCGGGAAAGAATGGAAATGGAAATGTTTACAAAGAAACAGATGCTAACGAATCTACTTACTCTAAAGATACTAACGATAATTCAGAAAAAGTTGGTTCTAAGAAGCTTAAAATAACCGGTGATACTAAGTTGAAATCATTACTTCAGACGTATCCCGATTTAAAAGAGAATTTGATTGCATATAACTCAAAATTTTCAATGCTAAACAGTCCTATGGCTAAGGTGGTGCTTCCGCTTGCTACGATTAAAATGATGAGTGAGCAGTCGGGTATTTCTCAGGAAGAGCTTATTGAAAAAATTTATGAGTTTGTAAATTAATCATTAGACAAACCACAAAAAATATTCCC
Source organism: Fermentimonas sp. (assembly GCA_015478775.1). Lineage (GTDB taxonomy): Bacteria > Bacteroidota > Bacteroidia > Bacteroidales > Dysgonomonadaceae > Proteiniphilum. The sequence goes on from JADMKP010000010.1 coordinate 130,881, forward strand.
TAAGGTTCTGATTTCCTTAGGGAATATTTCATCGAGTTATTGTAATTAAGAATCTCATTTAGCTTAGAAATTATAAAGCTCTAAAATCTTTTTGAATATATCTGTATTCTCGTAGATACCTGCAAACTCAATAGCAGCAGTACCATAAGAAAACACAGGAACCATTATAGCACTATGTCCACTAGAACCCCAAGAAACATTGACTTCACCTTTTGATAAATCACCACCAGTGATTGACATTGCACCCGTCTCATGATCGGCTGTAACAACCACTAACGTACCTGGGTTTTGATCTGCAAAATCGAACGCTACCTTAACAGCTCTATCAAAATCTATAACTTCATTCACAGTATATTCTACTTCATTTGCATGACCGCCCCAATCGATTTGAGAACCTTCAACCATCAGGAAGAATCCTTTTTCGTTATCTTTAAGTAATTCCAGAGCCTTGCCCACACTTTCAGGAAGAAATTCACCTCTTTCGGGATAAGTAGCAGGATGCTCGTCAGCAATCAGAGCTGCCAGCTTTCCGCTCTCTGTGTTCATAACACTCTCCATATCTAGTGCTACCTTAAATCCTTTTGCTTCAAGTTGTGGAAGTAAATTTTGCTTGTCCTCACGATCAACGAAATATTTTCTTCCACCACCAATAAAAAGTGTGATATCTGAGTTTACAAAATCTACTGCAATCTCTTCTTGCATGCCGCGCTTAAGTTGATGAGCAACAAAAGAGGCAGGAGTTGCATGAGTAATAGCGCAACTTGCAACTAAACCGGTTGATAAACCATTTTCGGCTGCATACTCCAGTATCGATTTAACTGCATTGCCGTTTTCATCAACCCCAATTGCACCGTTATTTGTTTTTGTTCCTGTAGCGAGGGCGGTACCACCGGCTGCAGAGTCGGTAATATAATCATTTGCTGAGTATGTTTTTGACAGACCTACAAACTGTGCCTTTTCCATATTAAGACTCTTATTGGCTGTAATGCCTGAGTATACCTGGCTTACTCCCATACCATCACCAATGAGGAGTATTACATTTTTCACCTCTGGTTTAGGGTCTGATTTGTTTTCACCTTGTGTGGGAGTGCATTGCAATAATAAGAATGAAAGTGCAATAAAAAGAAATAAACGATATGTCATAATTTTTAATATTTATAAAAACAAAGATACCTAACTGATTAGTTTTTACAAATATAAATTGAAATATTTTCAAACATTATTTAATGATATTCCAAGCTATTGCATTAAAATTGTATATACTTGCAATATAAAACAAATATTATGAAAAAGAGAATGTTGTTTATATTATTGATGTTTTCATCTCTTATTTTGAGCTGCAATGCTAGTGAGCCCGAAATTCCGGAAGTAGAAATAAAAGTGCCCGAGGTAAATGAGACACTTGAACCGAAGGATCCCGAAGAGCCTAATGAACCTAATGATCCGGGCAAGGAATTAGATTGGGCTAATGCCAACGAGATAAATAATCGGCTGGGAAGAGGGATGAATTTAGGCAATACATATGAAGCGGATGCATCATGGCAATCTCCATTTATTGCAGATGATTTAAAGAGAATAGCCGACTTAGGCTTTAAGCATATACGTGTTCCAATTAAATGGGAAAGGTCTGATAGAAGTATGGCTAATGCTCCTTTCACTATTAAGGATGACTTCATGCAAACCATTGAAAACGTTGTAGATCAAGCTTTGAAGAATAAATTGCATGTCATTATAAATATGCATCATCATGATAAATTGTTTGCTAATCCGTCTGGTGAAAAGGAAAGGTTTATTTCTCAATGGGAACAGATTTCTGAAAATTTTAAAGACTACTCTGATAGCTTGTTGTTCGAAATATTGAATGAACCGCATGATAAGCTTACTCCTGCTTTGTGGAACGAATACTCCAAGGAAACTCTTAATGTTATTCGTAAAACAAACCCCGAGCGTTGCGTAGTGCTTGGAACAGCTGAGTGGGGTGGTGTAGAGGGACTTAAATCACTGGAAATTCCTAACGATCAAAATATAATTATTACGGTGCACTATTATAATCCTTTTGAATTTACACATCAAGGAGCAAGTTGGTCTGAAGGATCTGAGGCATGGGTTGGAACACAATGGCATGATACTGAGCTGGAGAGGCAAGCTGTTGTTGACGATTTTAAACTCGCTTTAAATCTTACTAAGGAAAAGAATATCCCAATTCATGTTGGTGAGTTTGGTGCTTTTTCAAGCGCAGATATAGATTCACGTGTAAGATGGACACGCTTTTTAAGCAGATGGTTTGAACAACAAGGTTTTAGTTGGGCTTATTGGGAGTGGAACTCTGGATTCGGGATATATGATCCTAATACCAAATTGTATAATCAAAGATTAGTTGACGGTCTGGTTAAAGATGAAATGCCTGCAACTTTTACACCAGAATATGTTCTGGTATATGAAAGTAATTTCGTTAATGGCAATGATGGTTGGATAATATCTAATAATGATGCGTCTGCACAAGCATCATTTAAAGTTGCTAGCAGCAAAGCAACTATTACAGTGGCTAGTCCCGGAACCGTCGATTGGCATATTCAGTTTATTAAAACAGGAATTAAGATTGAAAAAGATAAAAGTTACCGTCTTAACTTCAAAGCAAGTACACCCGATATTGAGAACAGGCAATTGGGAGTTGGTATATCAAAGAATTCGGACCCCTGGACCAACTATGGAAGTAAATCCTTCACAATTAATAAACAAGAGGCTGAATATAACTTGATCTTTAATGCTGCTTATACCGATAATCAAGCTAGGGTAGTTTTTAATATGGGAGATGCCGGTAAAACAGCAGTTGTTTTGTCAGACATAAAGTTGATGGAGATAAAATATGAATAAAAATTTGAATAGAAAGAAAAGATTAGCTTTTGTGAATACTTACAATCCAAACTCTTTAGCAAGAAGTGAGTAAGCCTTTTGGCGTGCAGGCATGTCGTGGTAACCATCAACTAAAATAACCTCGTCAATCTCTGTTTTCTTAACCCATTCGTGCAGTTTCTCAGCTACCTGTGTAGGTGTGCCAATTACAAATTTACTCATTTGTTGTTCTCTTACTGCTATTTCCTGAAGTGAATATGTGTAATTTGCAGCCTGCTCAATTGTAGGAAATTTAATAAATCTTTTTCCAGTGCCAAGCATAGTCCACATTAAAAGCGTTGGTTCTGCAAGATATTGTGCTTCCTCTTCGGTATCAGCAGTAAAAACACTAATAGACATCATGCTTTTAGGTTCGTTATAATACTTTGAAGGCTTAAAATTTTCTCTGTAGAATTTCAAAACAGGAATAGCCATATCAGCATTAATTTGTGCAGCAAATACAAATCCAAGTCCTTTATCCAAAGCAAACTTTACACCTCCACTACTTGAACCAAGCATATAAATATCGGGAGTGAGTGATGGGTCGGGATTAGCTGTAATATTCTCAAACTGATGATTTACCGGGAAATCATGACCAAAATAATGTAGAAGGTCATCTAACTGTTCTGGAAAAGTATCTTCTCTGAGTATCTCAATCGACCTGCGTATTGCATAAGCTGTCCTACCATCGGTTCCTGGCGCCCTGCCAAGACCTAAGTCTATTCTGCCTGGATGAAGTGCCTCAAGCATAGAAAACCGCTCTGCCACGCTTAAAGAGCTGTGGTTTGGAAGCATTACACCACCACTACCTACTTTTATTCTCTCGGTTTTTGAAGCCACGTGTGCAATCATAATCTCGGGGAACATACTCATAAGAGACCCGGAATTATGATGTTCAGCAAACCAATAACGGGTATAGCCAAGCTCCTCTGCCAGTTGTGCCGTTTTGGTTGAATTATGTAATACATCACCTGCTGATTTATCATTCTCAGTTAGGTAACATAAATCTAGTATGGATAACTTAATATTCTGCATTTTGTAATATATATTGAGCTTGATAAACCAATAGAATCATCTTTTGTTCAATGTGCATTATTAGGGTTGATATGAATTGTTATAAGGGGTCAAATAAAGCGCTTTGAACGAATACCCTCCACAAATGTTATATATCTATCAAAAATAAATTTAATAACAATCTTAAAAAAGTAGACAAATGAGCGAATATAGTATTCCAAGTAAGGTTAGTATTGGACATGTGCATCTAAAGGTTTCGGACCTGGATAGAGCACTTTCTTTTTATCACGAGCTATTGGGGTTTGAGGTAACAATGATGTATGGTAAGCAGGCTGCATTCTTATCGGCAGGGGGGTATCATCATCACATAGGACTTAATACTTGGCATTCGCAAGGATTACCAAATGCACCGGTAAATACTGTTGGGTTGTACCACACTGCAATTGCTTATCCTACCAGAAAGGATCTTGCACTTATTCTTAAGCGTTTGCTTGAAGCGGGTTATCCATTAACTGGTGCTAGTGATCATGGTGTGTCTGAGGCGATTTATCTTAACGATCCAGATGGAAACGGTGTTGAGCTGTATTGGGATAAACCAAAAATTGAGTGGCCCGTTGAACAGGATGGTACACTTAATATGTACACAAAAGCACTTGATGTTAAAAATCTGTTGCTTGAAACGGAACTATAATTTTCTGTTTTCTTCACTTGATTTATGATAAGAACAAAAGCGGTTGTTAAATATTTAGGTGTTATTTTACTATTCAATTCACTGTTCATGCTAATTGCTGCAGTGATTTCTTTAGCCTACCGAGAAGATTCTTTTAATCCGCTTCTTATAAGCGCACTAATTGGTGTGGCAATGGGATTTTGCTGCACTTTTTTTATTGGGAAAGTGGGTGATATCAGATTCCATGAGGGTTTAGCAATAAGTGTATTGGGATGGGTTACAACTTGTCTTTCAGGGTTATTGCCGTTTTTGTTGTGGGGTGGAGAGTTCTCTTTTGCAAATGCTCTTTTCGAAAGTGTCTCGGGTTATACTACAACGGGAGCAAGCATTCTTACTGATATTGAGGTTCTTCCTAAAGGTTTACTTTTCTGGCGTTCTTCTACGTCTTTTATTGGCGGATTGGGTATCATTTTATTTGTGCTTCTTATAATTCCTGAAAAAAGAGGCAGTAGGTCATACATTTATCGAGCAGAGCTCTCAAATCTCTCTACAATAAGCTTTGCCGAAAGGTCGAGACATCTTATTCGTGCAATTTCAACTGTTTACATAAGTTTAATAACTGTTGAAACAATTTTACTTTCATCTCTTGGAATGACACTTTTTGACGCAATATGTCATTCATTCTCAACAGTTGCCACATCGGGTTTTTCAACTAAAAATCTTAGTATAGCTGCTTACGATAATGTGTGGATTGAAGTGGTTATAATGTTATTTATGTTGATAAGCAGTATACATTTTCTTTTAATTTGGAGCACAATTAATGGTAAAAAGCATAATATTTTATCTTCTCAACCTACACGGATGTATGTGGTAGTGATTTTTATTGGTATTGTTCTAATCACACTTAAATTATATCAAGAGAATTTATATGGATTCTGGGAATCCTTCAGATATGCTTCTTTTCAGGTTATCTCTTTGGCAAGCACAACTGGCTTGGCAACAGTTGAGAGTGCCGGTTGGCCACTATTTACTATCATTATTTTGCTTTATTTTTCAATTCAGTGTGGAATGGTAGGTTCAACCACAGGAGGTATTAAGTTCGATAGAATATATCTGTATTTATCTACACTAAAAAAACATATCAGACAAACACTTCATCCCGAAGGTGTTTATGCCGTTAGGATTAATAATCATATTGTTGGACAGAGTGTCGAGCAGCAAATTTCTATATTTATTATACTTTACATTCTTACTTTTTCAATTACTGCTCTTCTTCTTTCTTTATTTGGAATAGATGGTATGACTGCATTATCTGCTTCAATTGCTACATTAGGTAATGTTGGTCCGGGTTTTGGCAGTGTAAGTTCACTTGCTAATTATTCACATTTGCCCGATGCAGCTAAATATCTGCTTTCAGCTAATATGTTGTTGGGGCGACTTGAAATAATTAATATCTTAGCTCTTATCCTAATCTTGTTTAGAAAAAGAAATTGATAATCTTCACAATCAAATTTATTAGTAAATTGCGTCATAATTGAGTCTGACTCAAATTTCATGATCAATATTGAACATGTTTAATTGTAATGCATTTATTTATGAATAGAATTATTGAATGTGTTCCTAATTTTAGTGAGGGGCGCGACAGGTTGAAAATAGAGAAAATTGCTGATTGTTTTAGGGAAAAGACGGGCGTAAAGCTATTGGATTATAGTGGTGATGTTGATCATAATCGCTCTGTTATTACTGTTGTGGGTGAACTAGAGGCTATGAAAAATGCAGTGATTGAAGCTATTGGCAAGGCTGTTGAACTGATAGATCTCACTAAGCAAAGTGGTGAACATCCGCGCATGGGTGCAGTTGATGTTGTGCCATTTATCCCTATAAAAAATGTTACTATGAAAGAGGCAATAGCTCTTTCTAAGGAGGTTGCTATGGAAGTTTACGAAAGATTTAAACTTCCAGTTTTCCTGTACGAAGCATCTGCAACTGCAAAACATAGAGAAAATCTGGCTGATGTGCGTAGGGGTGAATTTGAAGGTTTAACTGAAAAAATGAAGCTTCCAGAATGGAGAGCAGATTACGGTCCAATTTTTCCTCACCCAACCGCTGGAGCTGTAGCTATTGGAGCTCGTAAGCCTCTGATTGCTTATAATATAAACTTAAGTACAAACAATATTGAAATTGCAAAGGCAATTGCAAAGAAAGTGCGCCATAGTAGTGGTGGATTGCGATATTGCAAAGCGATTGGCATTGAACTAAAAGAGCGTGATGTGGCTCAGGTGTCTCTGAATTTAATCGATTATTCAAAAACTTCTCTGTATAGTGTGCACGAAATGGTGCGTATAGAAGCAAAGCGTTATGGAATTAGCATTATTGGGTCGGAAGTGATAGGACTTATACCCATGGCTGCCCTTGCAGAATCTGCTGCTTATTATCTGGGCATTGAAAACTTCTCTATTAATCAGGTTTTGGAAGCTAAACTTTTGGAATAAAAAGGGTGTTAGTAAACTAAACTTTTATCATTGCTAAAATTTAACTATTTTGAATTGGATTGAAATTATTGCCGTAGTATTTGGTATTTTAAGCGTTTGGTATGCCAGAAAAGAGAATATATTAGTTTTTCCCTTCGGTATTGCAAACGTATCGATATATGTTTACATCTGTTTTGTTTCGCAACTTTTTGCAAATGCAGGAATCAACATAATTTACCTTGTGTCCAATATTTTTGGCTGGTATATGTGGTCTCGAACTGGCAATGATGACGAGAAGCTACAAATTACCCGAAATAGTAAAAAGCAAAATATAATATCCTGGGTTTCAGTTGTTCTAATCTATATATCTGCATTCTTCATACTTATATGGGTAAATCAGGGGGATGCTGAATATTTAGACTCTTATCTCCCATGGATTGACTCGTTTAACACCTCTTTCTTTTTAGTTGCCACCATTTTAATGGCAGTAAAGAAGGTAGAGAACTGGATCTTTTGGATTATTGGAGATATTGTTTCAATACCAATTTTTGCTTCACAAGGGTTGTATTTTACCTCTATCCAGTATACGGTTTTTCTGGTTCTTGCAATACTTGGACTGAGAGAATGGAGAAAGAAATTATAAAGTAAAAATCTAATGAAACTGTACGACTTATCAATAATACAATTTATAGAAAAAACAGCTTCTAATGAGGCGATGCCAGCAGGTGGTAGTACTTTGGCTTTGTGTGCTGCACTTGCTGCGGCTCTTGCCGAGATGGTTGCTAAACTTACATTTGGTAAGGTTAAATATGCCCCGGCAGATGAACGAATTAGAGAAATTACTACTGAATTAGAGAGGTTCAGAATACTTCTTATGAATGATATTGGCAGAGATGCAGAGTCTTTTCAAATTGTGCTAAACGCATATAAACTACCTAAAAAGTCTAATGATGAGGTTGAAATTCGTAATAAGAAAATTGAGAATGCTTTAAAACCTGCCACACTTGTGCAAATGGAAGTAGCAGAGAAGTGTTATAAGCTCTTTGGTCTTATTAAGGAGATAACAAAAATTATAAAAGGTAGTTTGGCCGCGGATAGCAAAGTGAGTTTATTGATTTGCAACACTGCCGTAAAGGGTGCTATTATTAATGTACGGGCCAACCTATCTCAAATTGTTGACACCGATTTTACAAAAGAACTAATTGCTAAATGTGATATGATTGAGAAAGAAATAGATATTAAATTATGACATTATGTTAAAAAACACCTGTATTTACAATCAGTTAGTTAGTTAAATTGCATATTTGATATTATCTTTGAAAGTTTAAAAAAAACAGGCAAAATATAAAACAGAAAAATATAAATAGATGGTAACAACAATTAAGAGATCGCTCAGAGATTCTGCAGCGGCAAGGTGGACCGCACTTTTTATTGTATCGTTTACAATGATGTGCGGATATTTTTTATCGGATGTTATGTCGCCTCTAGCAGGTATGCTAGAGAGTCAGCTCGGATGGTCTCGTGCAGATTATGGCACTTACACCAGTTCGTACGGCTGGTTTAACGTATTCTTGTTTATGCTTATTTTTGGTGGAATTATCCTCGATAAGCTTGGAATTAGAATTACCGGCTTTGGTGCCACAGTGTTTATGGTGGTGGGTACTGCAATAAAATATTGGGCAGTTGCTTCAACTACATTAAGTAGTGATGTGATTCTTGGACTAAACGCTCAGCTTTTTTGGGCTTGTATTGGTTTTGCCATATTTGCCGTAGGTGTTGAAGTGGCTGGTATCACAGTTTCAAAAATTATAGTTAAGTGGTTTAAAGGCAAGGAGCTTGCTACAGCAATGGGGATGCAGGTGGCAATGGCAAGAATTGGTACTGCAATTGCACTTGGGTTTTCTGTTCCAATTGCTCGCGCAACCGGAATTATTGATGTTTCTCGTCCGCTTTTGGTAGCTCTAATTGCACTTTGTATTGGTCTTATTGTATTTATTGTTTACAATTTGTTGGATATAAAGCTGGATAAATCTGAAGCTACAGCAAATGAGTTAAATGAGGCTGATGAAGAAGAAGACTTTAAATTATCTGATATTGGTAAGATTTTGAATAACAAGGGTTGGTGGTACATTGCCATTTTATGTGTACTGTTTTACTCTGCCGTATTCCCTTTCTTAAAGTATGCAACCGACCTTATGGTTAATAAGTTTGGTGTAGATCAAAATGTTGCCGGCATGATCCCTATGCTATTGCCCTTTGGTAACATTCTACTAACACCGCTGTTTGGAGGGATATATGATAAGAAGGGTAAAGGTGCAACTATAATGATTATAGGGTCGATATTACTTATATTGGTGCACGGATTATTCTCTATCCCCGGATTAAACAGTTGGATTACCGCCATGATATTGGTAGTGGTGCTAGGTATTGCCTTCTCTCTTGTACCTTCGGCAATGTGGCCATCGGTGCCTAAAATTATTCCTGAAAAGAGATTGGGTACTGCTTATTCTCTTATTTTTTGGGTTCAAAACTGGGGATTGATGGGGGTTCCATTACTTATTGGTTGGGTGCTTGAGAAGTATTGTGTTACCGGACAAACCATTAGAGATGGCATGACCGTAAACACATATGATTATAAATTACCAATGATGATATTTGCAGGTTTTGGTGTTCTGGCACTTATATTTGCATTTTTGCTTAAAGCGGAGGACAAAAAGAAGGGTTACGGACTTGAGCTGCCTAATATTCAGAGATAATGAGGACTTAGTATCTGATTAATTATCTAGTTTTGGACTAGTTCCCAATTAACCAATACAGGTTTAAAATAATCAAATGACGATTCATATTTAACTAATGAATAGTCTTTTTTTTATTCTATATTTAAAATACGACTCTCTTACTTAAATGATAATTTGAATCTACATACATCCTACATTATCCTTACCTGCATTGGTTATAATAGAGGATTAACCGAGCAAGGTATGAGCGATGTTAGAGTAATGTATGAGTAAAGTCACAGTAAAATTATTGAGACGTTTTAGTTTTATAACGGAATTAACCATGCTGCATAAATATGACTTATTAATCCAAACAGTACAAATACATGAAATACAGAATGGATAAATTCCCTTTTTGCTGTTGCGTAAATAACAGCTCCAACGATATAAAAAACTCCACCGAAAACTATCCAGTAGATGGCTTCAATTGAGTTTTTAGCGTTGGCAACTTCAATTAACGGTTTAAAAGCTATAAGTACAACTAGTCCCATTAACACGTAAGAGGCAGTTTTAATATTACTGTTTCGTTTAAGAGGTTTAAAGCTGATGGTTATACCAATAATTGCTATTATCCATACTAATGAGAAGAGCAACCACCCCCACACGGGTTCTGCGGGCCGGAGTAGTATTAATGTAAAGGGAGAGTAGCTTGATGCAATTAGGATGTAGATAGAGGCATGGTCGAAATGACGGAGCCTTGCTTTTTTCAACGGTTCCTGCACAAAATGATAAACCGTGGATGATCCCATGCATACAATTATTCCTAATCCGAATAACGAGTGAGCTATTATTGCCCATGTGTTATTGTTTAAAATAGCATTGTTAACAAGTATGCCTGTTGCCATAATACCAAAAAGCAGCCCCAGGCCGTGGCTCAGATAGTTGGCTCTCTCTTCGCGAAGTGTATAGAACTTATCTTTGGTCATATTTATATTAAAGCAACAAAGTTACTAATAATCGTCATACTTCATTAAATATACTTGATTTCCACTAATTAATGACAAAAAGTCATGCGATTTTAATTTGGCAAAGATTTTGACCTTTTATGGTTGCGAATTTGTAATTATTAGCAACCATTTGTTACGCGCATTGTTTTAATAATATGCGTGTACATTATTGATATACAAGAATAAATAAACTAGATAATTAGAAATATAACATATGAATTTCAACAATTTTACTATAAAAGCGCAGGAAGCATTGCAGAAAGCTATTGAGATTGCAAGAGGCAACAATCAGCAGATGATTGAGGTTACACATATTCTCAAGGCTATTATGATTGTTGGTGATAATGTAACCAACTTCCTGTTTAATAAACTTGGAGTTAATGGTCAGAACCTCGAAAGGGTTGTAGATGCAGAGATTGAATCGTTGCCACGTGTTTCTGGCGGTGAACCGATGTTGAGCAGGGAAACAAACGCCGTTTTTCAAAGGGCTGCCGATTTTGCTAGCAAGATGGGCGATCAGTTTGTTTCTATTGAGCATATTTTACTTGGTATCATAGACGAGAAAAATAGTGCATCGAGAATGATGAAGGATGCAGGCATATCTTTAGATCACCTACAGACCGCTATTAACGATCTAAGGAAAGGTGAGAAGGTAACAAGTCAGACTGCCGAGGATACTTATCAGGCGCTTAATAAATATGCTGTGAACCTTATTGAGAGAGCCAGAGATGGTAAACTAGACCCAGTTATTGGTAGAGACGAAGAAATCAGACGAGTGCTTCAGATACTTAGCAGACGTACAAAAAATAACCCTATCTTAATTGGTGAGCCTGGTACAGGGAAGACTGCTATTGCTGAGGGACTTGCATATCGTATTATTCGTGGTGATGTGCCCGAGAATCTTAAGAGTAAGCAGGTTTATTCGCTTGATATGGGTGCGCTTATTGCCGGTGCAAAGTATAAGGGTGAATTTGAGGAGCGTTTAAAATCTGTTGTAAATGAGGTTACGAAATCTGATGGTGAAATTATCCTGTTTATTGATGAAATTCATACTCTAGTGGGTGCGGGTAAGGGAGAAGGTGCAATGGATGCTGCCAATATCTTAAAGCCTGCCCTGGCACGTGGAGAATTGCGTGCTATTGGTGCTACAACTCTAGATGAGTATCAGAAATACTTTGAAAAAGATAAAGCCTTGGAGCGTCGTTTTCAAACGGTTATAGTTGATGAGCCAACAGAGACAGACAGTATTTCAATTTTAAGAGGGTTAAAAGAACGGTATGAGAATCATCATAAAGTAAGAATTAAGGATGAGGCAATTATTGCTGCGGTACAACTTTCGAGCAGATATATTACTGATAGGTTTTTGCCAGATAAAGCTATCGACCTAATGGATGAGGCTGCCGCTAAGCTCAGGATGGAAGTAGATTCTGTGCCAGAGGAGCTTGATGAGATTATGCGTAGAGTAAAGCAGCTTGAGATTGAACGTGAGGCTATTAAGCGTGAAAATGATCTACCTAAGGTTGAGTTGCTGAATAAGCAAATAGAGGAGCTAAAAACAGAGGAGACTGAGTATAAAGCTAAATGGCAATCTGAGAAAGAATTGATTAATAAGATTCAGCAGGCTAAGATTGATATTGAAGATGCTAAGTTTGAGGCTGATAAGGCCGAGCGTGAGGGAGACTACGGCAAGGTTGCCGAATTGCGTTATGGTAAGATTAAAGAAAAGGAAACCGAAATTGAAGCTTTACAAACTGAATTGCACGTTAGGCAAGGAAGTCGCGCAATGATTAAAGAAGAGGTTGATGCTGAGGATATTGCAGATGTTGTATCGAGGTGGACAGGTATACCCGTTAATAAAATGCTGCAGAGCGAACGTGATAAGTTGTTGAACCTCGAGAAAGAACTTCATAAACGTGTTGTGGGTCAGAATGAAGCAATTGAAGCGGTTGCGGATGCTGTGAGAAGGAGCAGGGCAGGGTTGAGCGACCCAAAGCGACCAATTGGTTCTTTTATATTCCTGGGTACAACGGGTGTGGGTAAAACCGAACTTGCAAAGGCGCTGGCTGAGTACTTGTTTGACGATGATGATATGATGACTCGCATTGATATGAGTGAGTATCAGGAGAAGTTTAGTGCCACCAGATTGATTGGTGCGCCTCCTGGATATGTGGGTTATGATGAGGGTGGACAACTTACAGAAGCTATCCGTAGAAAGCCTTATTCTGTGGTTCTTTTTGATGAGATTGAGAAGGCGCATCTTGATGTGTTTAACATCTTGCTACAGGTGCTTGATGATGGCAGATTAACGGATAATAAGGGTAGGGTGGTGAACTTTAAGAATACAATTATCATTATGACTTCTAACATGGGGTCTAACGAGATTAGAGAGAATTTTGAGAAGATTAATCCTTTAAATAGAGAGGAAATTATAGATAATACCAGAAATCTGGTAATGGATATGTTGAAGAGAAATATCCGTCCGGAGTTTCTTAATCGTATTGATGATATTATTATGTTTATGCCATTAAGTGAGAGCGAGATAACGCACATTGTGAAACTTCAGCTTGATAAAGTGGCTGGCTCTCTTTCTGAAAGTGGTATTATTTTAAAATATAGTAATGAAGCAATAAAGAGTATTTCTAAAGTAGGATATGACCCTGAGTTTGGTGCAAGACCAGTGAAACGTGTGATTCAGAGAAAGGTGTTGAATCAGCTGTCAAAGGATTTGCTTTCGGGCAGGGTAGATAAATCCCAACCAATTACAATTGATGCAATTGATGATCATATATTCTTTAAGAATTAGTCATTAGGCTTTAAGGAGTTATACTTAAAAAAAGTATAATCTTTTACAGAGATAAATATCATCCTCTCTAGGAAATAATATCATCTTTTCCAGAAAATAGTATCATCTTTTCCAGAAACCGGGAACGAATAGGGATAGTAAAGTAAAGATTTCTAAACGCCCAACCAGCATTAAGAAGCTGAGGAAGTATTTAGAAAACATTGTGGTTGATTCAAAAGTACCTACGGGTCCGTAAGATCCTAGTCCAAAACCGTAGTTGCTTATTGATGAGAGGGCAACGCTTATAGACTCGTCAAACGTCATACCTGTTAGACTTAAAATGGCTGCACTAAAAACGGTAAGCACAAGGTATAAAAAAACAAAGGCTATAACTTTTGCAATTGTATCGTTTGAGATTACTTTGTTATTCATTTTTACCATATATAGTGCATTGGGATGAACCTGGCGCTTGAATACAAGGAGTGAGTTTTTTGAAAGTACTATTAGACGTGATATTTTCATACCTCCTGAGGTTGAACCTTCGCAACCGCAAAAAAGAATCATTACAAGAAACAGCATCCAGTAAAATGGACCCCAAGAAAGAAAATTATCTGTGGCAAACCCTGTTGTGGTAATAGCTGCAACCACCTGAAACAACACCGTTCTGAATGTTTCTTCAATGTGTGACATTTGTCCTGTGGCTAATAATGCAACAGAAATGACTACTGTAAACACTAAAATAAGAGAAACATACCAACGAAATTCTTCGTTCTTAAAAATGGATGTAGATAATTTTGCAAATAATGCAGAAATGAGTAAGAAGTTGGTACCTCCAAAGAACATCAATAATGTAATTACATATTCTATATATGGAGAATTAAATGATGCTATACTCAACTGTCTGGTAGAGAATCCTCCGGTGGAGATTGATGAGAATGAGTGACATGCTGCTTCAAAGGCGTCCATAGGGCCTGCCCAAAGAAACAAAAAGCCTGTTAGTGTAAGTGCCACGTATGTTAAGGCCATTGTTTTGGACACTTCTTTTATTCTAGGGCGAAAAGTGTCTTCTGCAATACCTGTTGCTTCGGCATCGTAGAACTGACCAGACAGGCCTCCAAATACTGGTATAAATGATATGACAAAGATTATTATTCCGATACCCCCAATCCACTGTGTAAAACTGCGCCAGAAATGCAGTGATTTTGGAAATGCCTCGACATTTATGAGTGTAGAGCTACCAGTGGTTGTGAAGCCACACATGCTCTCAAAAAAGGCATTGGCAAAAGAGGGAATAGCATCGCTAATGATGTAGGGCAAGGTGCCAAAAAGTGCTAACATCAACCACACCATGGTTACAGTAATATAAACTTCTCTTTTGGTGATATTATTTGCTTGATGACTTTTTTTTCTTCCTAAAAGGAGAAACGCCAGTCCCGATAAAAATGTAATTATAGCAGATATATAAATACTTGTTACTGCGTCTTCATTGTAATAATGACCAATGAAGGCCGATAATATCATGAAAATTGCTTCAATTGTCAGAACAAGTCCTACACTACCAAGTACGAATCGATAATTGAATCTTCTCATGTTTAATAATATAAACTATAACTAATAAGAAGGCGTTAATTAAAAAGACTCTCGATGCTTTTTAACGATCTGATAAGGAAGAAAACTACCACTCTATCATTAGCTTCAATTTGTGTATTACCATCAACTAGCATGGGTTCACCATTGCGAATTAGTGCACCAAATGTAATATGTGCTGGGAGATTTAAATCTTTTATAGGTTTTTTGGTTACCTTCGATTTTGGCTTGGCAATAACCTCACCTACATTGGCATCGGCATAAGTAAGGCTCTTTATATTAGAAGCATCGGCTTTTAGAAGCAACTCATAAATAGCACTTGCAGCGATAAGTTTTTTGTTTATTACAGTACCAATATCCAGCTGCTCTGCCATTGATATATAGTCGATATTCTCTATCTCCGCAACAGTCTTTTTAACTCCATACTGCTTAGCAACCATACATCCCAGAATATTAGCTTCTGAATTGTCGGTCAGTGCTAGAAAAGCATCAGTTTCGGCAATTCCTTCTCTCAAGAGAAACTCAGTATTGCGACCATCTTCTACAAACACTGTTACATTTGAAGGACATTTCTCCACTAGCATCTGAGCTCTTTCTCTGTCTTGTTCAATAATTTTTATATCAATATTTTGAGGTAGCTGCTGTATAGTTCGCATAGCAATTCTACTACCTCCCATGAACATTAATTTTTTTGTTTCGAAAGACTTTTTGCCTAACAACTCGGGCAGTGAGTTTACATACTTTCTGAGGGTAGTAAAGTATAAGATATCATTTGCAAGAATCTGATCCTTTCCTTGTGGAATAATTGTTTCCTTTCCTCTTTTTATAGATACAAGATGGAACTCCTTGTTCTCTTGGGCCAGTTCATAAAGATACTTGTTTACTAGCGGTGCATTACTTCTGATTTTTGCTCCAACCAGTATGACAGTTCCATTGCATAACTCCCACCAGAAGCGCGTCCAAGGTGTTTTTATTGCCATAGCTATCTCTCGGGCAGCCATTAGCTCTGGATATATCATAGACTGAATTCCTAAATTCTCAAAAAATTCAAGATTCTTAGGTAGAAGATATTCATAGTTATCTACACGTGCAAGAGTTTTTTTCGCGCCCAGATTAGATGCGAGCATACAAGATGTAATATTCTTTGATTCTTCGGGAGTAACTCCAATATACAAATCGGTATTTGCTACACCCGCCGCAGTAAGGTCTTTTAAAGAGGTGCAATTTCCTATATAAGTTAATATATCTGAGTTGTCGTGAATGATGGAAAGTCGGTCTCTATCACCATCCATTAAAGTTATATCATGATTTTCCTGACCGAGTAGTCTTGCTAGGTGAGTTCCAACGGCGCCAGCACCGCCAATTAATATTTTCATCGATAAGTATAATTACTTCCAACGGTTATGTTCTAGTTTTATAGTCTCTGTATTAGCTAACTGATTATATACCTTTATGATATCGTCATATATGCTATTTTCATCTATTCGGGCAATTTCTTGAAGTTCATTAACTGTGCCGTGAGTGATAAATTCATCTTTTATCCCAATACGAAGTATATTGATATTGTTGTGGTGATTATCGCCCAGATATTCGAGCACTGCGCTGCCAAAACCACCTTTTACAACACCTTCTTCTACGGTAATTATATTTTTAAACTGTTGTGCAATTTCGTCTAACATATCCTCATCAAGAGGCTTTAAGAATACCATATCGTAATGAGCAATACTAATACCCATTTTTTCTGCCTTGTCTATAGCTTTAGAAGCACTATTTCCTATTGTTCCTAAAGATAGTAGTGCAATATCATTACCACTTCTGAGTTTTCGCCCTTTACCAATTGGTAAGATTGTTGGTTGGTTTTTCCAATCAGATAGTTCACCCTGTCCCCGTGGATAGCGAATAACAAATGGCCCATCATTGCCATATACAGCTGTGTGCATCAGGTTTCGGAGTTCATGTTCATTGTATGGAGCGGAAATAACAAGATTAGGGATTGGTCGCATGTAAGCAAGATCGAATACGCCATGATGAGTAGGGCCATCTGCACCTACCAAACCAGACCGATCTAAGCACATTATAACCTTTAGCTTTTGCAGTGCAACGTCATGAATTACTTGATCGTATGCCCTTTGCATGAAAGAAGAATAAATATTACAGAAAGGTATTAATCCTTCTTTTGCCATACCTGCTGAAAATGTTACTGCATGAGCTTCGGCAATTCCCACGTCGAATGACCTTTCGGGAAATTTTTTCATCATATGTATCATTGAACAGCCTGTGGGCATAGCAGGGGTAACTCCAATAATATTTTTATCTTTTTCGGCCATCTCAACTAAGGTGTGACCAAAAACATCTTGATATAGAGGTGGTTGATTTGGTTTGCTCTTTACTATACGTTCACCTGTTTCGATGTTAAATAGCCCCGGGGCATGCCAGATTGTGGCAGATTTCTCTGCATGCAGATAACCTTTACCTTTTACGGTTTTAATATGAAGCAATCTGGGTCCCTTCATCTCTTTTATATTTCTTAAAACTCTGATAAGTCCGGGCAGGTCATGACCATCAACAGGACCAAAATATCTGAGATTAAAACCTTCAAAAAGATTTTGCTCTTTAGTAAGCAGAGATTTTATGCTGTTATTGAAACGAAGAACAAGATTTTTATTCTCCTCTGAAATAAGTTCACGCCTCTTAAAGCCTTGGTATACTTTATTGCGAAGCTTATTGTATTTGTATGAAGTGTTTAATTTAACCAAGTAATCCTGCATACCTCCAACATTATTATCAATTGACATATTATTGTCGTTAAGTATAATGAGCAGGTTGTTAGGTTGTGAACAGACATTATTAAGACCTTCATAAGCAAGCCCTCCGGTCATAGAACCATCACCAATAATTGCAACTATATTGCGTTTTTCATCTTTGAGCGATGCTGCTACGGCCATTCCAAGTGCTGCCGATATTGAAGTGGATGCGTGTCCGGCAATAAACGTATCATATTCACTTTCAGAGGGATTAGTGAAACCAGATAGACCACCAAGCTTTCGGTTTGTGTGAAAGCTGTCGCGTCTGCCTGTTAAAATTTTGTGACCATAAGCCTGGTGTCCAACATCCCAAACCAAGCGATCGTGAGGTGTATTAAATAAATAATGTAGTGCAACTGTGAGCTCAACCGTGCCAAGGCTAGAACCAAAATGGCCGGGGTTGTTAGATAGTTGCTCTATGATAAACTCCCTAAGATCTAAGCAAACCTCTTCTAACTGAGCTAGAGACAGTTTTTTTAAATCATCGGGATTATTTATATTTTGTAAATATTTCATTTAATAAATATACTTGTAATGCCTGTATCTGTTTATAACGAAGTGGGTATATAAATAGTTTGATTTTAAAACATACATTAATTAGCCATCTCAGAGAAGAATTTGATACGTACCAAGCGTATTTCAGTTTCTTCATACTCGGGAAGTTCTTCCTGAGCCTTTTCTAAATCATCTTTTTCTGTTTCTTTAAAATAAGCATAAATATCATCAATAATGTCTTGTGACATCACTTCGGTAAGGAAGTAATCGATACTTATTTTAGTGCCTGAATAAACAATGGCTTCAACCTCTGAAAGCATCTCGCTAAAGTCTATACCTTTTGATTCTGCAAGGTCATCTAAAGCAACCTTACGATCTATGGCCTGAACGATAGACACTTTTAATTTTGACTTGTTTGGTACGGTTTTTACACGAAGATCTTCGGGACGAGTTATATCATTTTCTTCAACGTGCATTTTAATAAGATTGAGGAACTCTTGTCCATATCTTTTGGCTTTACCTGAGCCCACCCCGGGAATGTTTTGCAACTCTTCCATGGTAATTGGGTATGAGGTGGCCATTGCTTCGAGTGATGATGGTTGAAAAATAATATAAGGAGGAACATCTAGTTTCTTTGAAATCTTTTTCCTTAAATCTTTCATCATTGAAAAAAGAACAGGATCGGCTGCTCCACCACTACCTGCGCCAGAAGCTAATATTTCTGAATCTTCTGCTTCTAAATCTGATAAATCATCCTCATCATCGTCTTCTTTTACTATATGGAATGAAACAGGATTTTTAAAAAAATCTTTTCCTTTCTTCGTGATTTTGATGATTCCATAATTCTCGATATCTTTTTTAAGATAATTACCGAGTAATGCCTGACGGATAACCGATTCCCAGGTGCTTTTTTCTTCATCGCTACCTGAGCCAAACTCCTCGAGTTTGTCATGCCCGTAATTTTCAATATCTGATGTCTCTTTTCCTATAAGGAAATCTATCAGATAATCGGTTTTTTGTTTTTCTTTAAGAACAGTAACTGATTCTAAAACAGTAATTAGTAATTCCTTTGCTTCCACTTTTATTTTTGGATTTAAACAATTATCACAATGTTCGCAGTTTGGTATATTGTAGTCTTCACCGAAATAATGCAACAATACCTTTCTTCTGCATACCGATGTCTCTGCATAGGCAGCAGTTTCTAATAATAGTTGTTTGCCTATTTCTTGTTCAGATACAGGTTTGCCCTGCATAAAACGCTCCAGCTTTTGAAGGTCTTTTCTTGAATAATAAGCAATACATTTTCCTTCACCACCGTCTCTACCGGCCCTTCCGGTTTCTTGATAATATCCCTCAAGACTTTTAGGAATATTATAATGGATTACATAACGTACGTCGGGTTTGTCAATTCCCATTCCAAATGCAATAGTAGCTACAATTATATCTGCCTTCTCCATCAGAAAGGCATCTTGATTTGTTGAGCGAGCTGATGCATCCATTCCTGCATGATATGGCAGGGCATTTATATTGTTTGCTTGTAATATCTCTGCAAAATCATCAACTTTCTTTCTGCTAAGACAATATACAATTCCTGATTTGCCTTTCTGAGAAAGAATAAACTTAATTATATCTCTATCAATTTGTTCTGTTTTTTTTCTAACTTCGTAATATAAATTGGATCTATTAAAAGAAGATTTGAATAGAACAGAATCGTCCATCCCTAAATTCTTTTTAATATCATGTTGTACCTTTGGCGTTGCCGTTGCGGTTAGAGCAATTATTGGTCTGGGGTATATTTCGCTAATAATTGGTCTTATTCGCCTATATTCGGGTCGGAAGTCATGCCCCCATTCAGATATACAGTGAGCTTCGTCTACTGCATAAAATGAAATTGGTACTGTACGGAGAAACTCGATATTCTCCATTTTAGTGAGCGACTCGGGTGCAACGTATAACATTTTAGTTTTGCCGGATACAATTTCTCTTTTTACTTCTTCAATTTCATTTTTATTTAAGGATGAATTTAAAAAGTGAGCTATACCATCAGTTTCGCTGTAGTTGCGCATTGCATCTACCTGATTCTTCATAAGTGCTATTAAAGGAGATATTATAATTGCAGTGCCCTCCATTAATAATGCAGGAAGTTGATAACACAACGATTTGCCTCCGCCTGTTGGCATTAACACAAATGTGTCTTTCTCTGATAGTACACTCTCTATAATGGCTTCCTGATTACCCTTGAACTTGTCGAATCCAAAATACTCCTTTAACCCCTTATAAATTAAATCTCTATTCTTCATTTAATTAATCACTCTGGCTTAAAAACATGACTTGAAAGTCCCTTATATTATAATGAGGTATTATATGATTCCAATTAGAATTCTTGGGACATTACACACCTAAGATATACTAAAAATTAAAATGTGCCAAATAAATCCTTTTTTTTACCATTAAAAAAACGCAGGTTTGAACCATGCGTTTCTTTAAATCTTCGTGGGAGTTAATTTTCTCCCATATAATATTCTGTGAAGGAGACTTTTATGCCACTCTTAAATGATGCAAATCTGAGTTTTCGAGTTGATTTGTTGCATAACTACGGGTTACTTGAAGCTTTTTCTTTTCACCTGATGGCAATGTAAACATTGCGTCAATCATAATAGCTTCAACAATTGATCGGAGGCCTCTTGCACCCAATTTAAATTCAATAGCTTTATCTACAATATATTCGCAGGCGCCCTCATCAAATGTAAGAGATACACCATCCATACTAAACAACTTTTGATATTGCTTCATTATTGAGTTTTTAGGCTCAACTAGTATTCGCAATAAAGCTTCCCTATCAAGAGGCTCAAGATATGTAAGAATTGGGAGACGTCCGATAATTTCAGGGATAAGTCCAAATGATTTCAAATCGAGTGGAGTTATGTATTTGAGCATATTTTCTTTATCGATATCCTTGTTCTGCTGACTTGCAGCATAACCCACAACCCGAGTGTTTAACCTTTGAGCAATCTTTTTCTCGATACCATCAAATGCTCCACCACAAATGAAAAGAATGTTTTTTGTATTTACAGCTACCATTCTTTGTTCGGGGTGTTTGCGACCTCCCTGAGGTGGAACATTAACTATAGATCCTTCTAGAAGTTTGAGCAGACCTTGCTGAACACCCTCACCACTTACATCTCGGGTTATAGAGGGATTATCGCTTTTTCTTGCAATTTTATCTATTTCATCAATAAATACAATGCCTCGTTCAGCTGCGTTTACATCGTAATCTGCAACTTGTAATAGTCGGGTTAAGATGCTTTCTATATCTTCACCAACATATCCCGCTTCTGTTAATACAGTGGCATCAACTATAGTAAAAGGAACTTGCAACATCTTGGCAATTGTTCTGGCAAGTAATGTCTTTCCTGTGCCTGTTGCACCAACCATTATAATATTAGACTTCTCGATTTCTACATCGTCTTTTACGTTCTTTTGTAAAATGCGCTTGTAGTGGTTGTAAACTGCAACCGATAGAAATCGTTTTGCACTATCCTGTTTTATAATGTATTGATCTAAAAACTCTTTTAATTGAGCAGGTTTGGGAAGTGAAGAGAAGGTGATGCCCGCATCAGATTTACCATTACTTTTTACAGAGTCATTTACTATCTCATGTGCTTGTTCGGTACACATATCACATATGTAACCCGTCATGCCTGAAATAAGCAGATTTACCTCCTGCTCACTTCTTCCACAAAAACTACAATGATTGCTGCTGTTCGCTTTTTTTGCCATAGATATTTATTTCCTAACCAATACATCATCTACCATACCATATTCTTTTGCTTCGGATGCTGTCATCCAGAAGTCGCGATCGGAATCCCTACTCACATCTTCGATAGGTTTACCAGAATGTTTGGATATTATGCTGTATAGTTCTTGTTTAATTTTTGCTATCTCTCTTGCAGTAATTTCAATATCTGAAGCTTGTCCCTGCACCCCCCCCATTGGCTGGTGTATCATTACACGTGAGTGGGTTAATGCGAAGCGTTTTTTTTCTGCTCCTGCAACTAAAAGAACTGCTGCCATTGAAGCTGCAATTCCGGTACAAATAGTAGAAACATCACTAGAGATGAATTGCATTGTATCATATATACCAAGACCGGCATATACTGATCCACCGGGAGAGTTTATATATATTGAAATATCTTTACCAGGATCTGAAGAGTCGAGATACAAAAGTTGAGCTTGCATTACGTTAGCAGTGTAGTCATCAATTTGAGTTCCAAGAAATATAATGCGATCCATCATTAGGCGTGAGAATACATCCATTTGTGCAACATTTAATTGTCGCTCTTCTATAATTGTTGGAGAAATATATCCTCCCTGACTTTTGAGGTTCATATAACTATCAAGTCTTGAACCATTCATGCCTAAGTGCTTAACGGCGTATTTTCTGAATTCGTTGTTCATAATTTTTATTTTGTTGTTCAACATTACTTATATGTTGAACTTATGCAAATAAAGTGCCAGAGTTGCTCCATCTTTATAATTGTGTTACTCTTCAGAACTTTCTGCCTCTTCAGCTAGATCTTCGAAGTCGTCATATTGCTCATGCTCATCATGATTATGGTTTTCACCATGATCATGAGAGTGGTCGCTCATTATTTTGTTAAACTCTTCAGAGCTAACAGTTTCCTCAGTTACATTGATATTCTTTTTTAACCATTCAATAACCTTTTCTTCTGTAGCTTTTTCATAGAGATTTTGAATAGTTTCCTCTTTTTCAAGTAGGCTCTTCGAATAGTTTTGAAGAACATCGTCGGGTAAATTAGACATGCCATATTGGGCAAACTGTGCTCTTGCAACTTCATTTGCTAAGGCTTCAATATCCTTAAATTCTATTTTTATCTCATTCTCCTCAACAATCTTCTGCTTAAATATTTGAAATTTTAAATCATCAAGAATTAGAGGAAAATCTTTAATTATTTCTTCTTCATTTTTTCCTTCACTTGATTCGAGCAACCAACTTTTAAGGAAATCTTCGGGGAATTCAACATTAGCCATCTTTTCAACTATCTTATCTCTCATTTCATGAATAAAGAGATGATCTGCACCAGGCTTAAACTGTTTTAAAATTTGTTCTTGTACTTTAGTCCTGAATTCCTCTTCAGATGTTACCACGCCTTCACCAACTACTCGATCAAACAACTCCTGGTTTAAATCAGCTTCTTTATAACGAGTTACTTCATTAATATCGAAGCGGAAGTCGGGGTTAATATCTTTAATCTCTTCTTTGGTTTTCTGTAATAAAGAAGCAACTTCAGCCTCATTATTATCGTATGCAGTTTTAGGATTAAATACAACCGATTCACCTACTTTAGATCCAATAAAACTATCTTTTATTGTTTCATCTTTTAGGTATGAAGGCATAAGAATTGCATTTTCAACAACAATGCCTTCAGCTTTGTCTTCACCATTCTCAACTTCGGTGAGAGTGCCTTTTATAAGATCGGTTTCAATAGCTCCTTCTTCTTCTACCTTAAGATATGTACCAAAGTTTTGCTTATAAGAATCAATTTGTTTATCCAACAAATCATCCTCAAGCTTAACATTATAATATGCTTGCTCTACATCTTCAAGATTTAAATCGAAACTTGGAGTAAGGCCGATATTGAAATGAAATTTAAATGTTTCATCTTTGTCAAGATCAACTTGATTCTCTGGGGTTTTGTCGGCTAGAGGTTCACCAAGAATTTTAAGTTTGTTTTCTTTTACGAAGTTGCCCAGCTCTTCTGTAATAATCTTATTAATTTCATCAATTAATACTGATTTGCTATACATCTTCTGTATAACGCTTTTGGGCACTTTTCCTTTGCGGAAACCAGGTATTTCAGCTCTCTGGCGGAGTTGATTTAACGACTTATCTACTTTTTCTTGATAATCAGCTTTCTCAAGCTCAATAACGATGGTACCATTTACCTCGTTGGTTTTATTAAGTGTCGATTTCATTTAAATGGATGATTTTATTCAAAGTCGGTTAAATTCAACCGATTGAAACTGTTTTTTTAATAAGATTGCAAAATTAGTGTTATTCTTTCAATATGCAAAAAAAAATGCGTCTCCTTTAAAAAGTTTCGTTTTTATAACAAGATGATAGTATCTTTGTATTTCATTTTTGTTTAAAAAACATTCTGGTTCAAAGAAATATGCGTTTATTGCTTAACAATGCTTCTCCCGGTTTTAAGATCGCTTATCTGTTTATATTCCTATTAATTGGACTTTTTATAGCAGGAGCTATAACTAAAATACTTTTAATAATTCCCATATTTGATAGCGACAATGTGTTGGTTTCACTCTACGTGAATACGATTACACAATCTATCTTTGCAATAGGCATACCTGCAATTTTGATAGTTGCATGGACCAATAGCAATCCGTTACTGTATTTAAAAATACGTAGTGAAAGCAGTATCAATAAAAAGATTCTCTTTTCAGTTTTAATATTTATTTTCTCTTATATATTTGCTTCATTTCTCTCAGTGTGGAATGAAAGTATTATTTTTCCAGAATGGTTGTACGATGTAGAAAAAGTGATGCGCAAAATGGAAGACGCGGCACTTGAAACTACTAAATTACTGTTATCCGGAAGAACAATAGGTTCATTAATCCTTAATATAATTGTTATATCGGGCCTTGCTGCAATTTCTGAAGAGTTGTTTTTTAGGGGCGCATTGCAGCAGTTTATACAAGAGAAATTCAAAAATGGACATTTGTCGGTATGGTTAACTGCATTGATTTTTAGTATTGTACATTTTCAGTTTTATGGTTTTTTTCCACGACTATTTCTTGGGGCTATTTTGGGATACTTATTTTTATATACAAGAAACTTATGGATTCCTATTGTTCTGCATTTTCTAAATAATGCTACAGTAATTATAATCAATTTCTTCTGGAGAGACACCGACTGGTATTACAGGATTGAAAATATTACAATAAGTTACACATATATATTACTTGCTCTTGTAAGTTTATTTACAACTATATTATTATTTGTAGTATATAAAAAGAGCATCAAAAATTATTAATTATGATACAGATACAACAGACATTAATATCTGACGAAATATTTGTAGAGGAATTTATTTGTGACCTCTGCAGGTGCAAAGGACAATGCTGTATAGACGGTGAATCTGGTGCACCAATCACAAAAGAAGAGTACACAGAAATAAATGAAATACTACCTGAAATATGGGATGATCTTTCGCCAAAAGCCCAAGAGTTGATTAATGAACAAGGGATTGCTTATACCGACTATGACGGAGAACTTGTTACATCAATTATTAAAGGTGAAGAATGTGTCTTTACTTTTTTTGATGAAAATGGTATATGTAAATGTGCTATTGACAATGCATACAGAGAAGGGCGAATATCAATTCAAAAACCAATTTCTTGTCATCTTTATCCAATCAGATTAAAAGAATATGTTGAGTTTACTGCAGTTAATTATAACAGATGGTCTATTTGTGAACCAGCTGTTGATTTGGGCAGAAAAAATGGTGTACCTTTATATCGCTTTTTAAAAGAACCACTTATAAGGAAATTTGGTGAAGAGTGGTATAATGAAGTGTGCGAAGCTGCAGATTTACTTAAAAGCCAGGACAAATAGAACTGGATTATTAGATATTTTTATCGGAATTGGTTGTGTAATATTAAAACTTTGTTTTATTTTTGCACATATATAAATAAAATGTGCATGATAAAGTGACAACAACAATCTCAAAAACTAGATCAACATTAATAGATGTAGCTCAACAGCTTTTTGCAAAGCAAGGAGTTGAAAATACAACTATGAATGATATTGCTAAAGCTTCACAACGGGGTAGGCGCACTTTGTACACATATTTTAGTAGTAAAAATGATATCTACAAAGCTGTTATAGAGTCAGAGCTGAATGGGTTATACAAGAAGCTGGAGGCTGTAATTAAACGTGATATCATGGCAGATGATAAACTAATTCTTCTAGCGTTTACCAGGTTAAGCGCAATTAAAGAAGTAGTTACCAGAAATGGCACCCTTAAAGCTGATTTCTTTAGAGATATTTGGCAAGTAGAAACAGTTAGAAAAGAATTCGACAAAAAAGAAATCCATTATTTAGAGTTAATTATTAGAGAAGGATTTGAGAAAGGTATCTTTCAACTTTCAAATATTAAACAAACTGCCGAATTACTACACTATGCATTTAAAGGTTTAGAAGTTCCAGCCATACGAGGTGTTATTAAGCTAGACTACAACAGAAAGGCCGACCGAGAGCTGATATCTAACATAGTTCTCAAAGGTTTATATACGAAATAAAAACTTATATTATGAAGAGTTTTATATTAGCTAATATTATGAAACTTTTTATTTTGATTTTAAAAATAAATATATAATTAAAATTCATATGAAATTATTAGAGGGAAAAACCGCACTTGTAACCGGTGCTGCACGTGGTATCGGTAAAGCAATTGCAATGAAATTTGCTTCTGAAGGGGCAAATGTAGCATTTACTGATTTAAATATTGATGAAGTGGGTTTGGCAACAGAGCATGAGATTTCATCATTAGGAGTTAAGTGTAAAGGTTATGCTTCTAATGCTGCCGATTTTGATGAATCTCACAAAGTAGTTGATGAAGTATTAAAAGATTTTGGTAGAATTGATATTCTTATTAATAATGCCGGCATTACAAAAGATGGTTTGATTATGAGAATGAGTGAACAACAATGGGATGCTGTTATTAATGTGAATCTTAAATCTGCGTTTAACTTCATTCATGCCGTTACACCCATAATGATGCGCCAGAAGTCGGGCAGCATTATAAATATGAGTTCTGTTGTTGGAGTTTCTGGTAATGCTGGTCAGGCTAATTACTCTGCTTCAAAAGCAGGTATGATTGGTCTTGCAAAATCAACAGCAAAAGAACTGGGTTCACGTGGAATCAGAGTAAATGCGATAGCACCGGGTTTCATTATAACAGATATGACTGGTCAGCTCACGGAGGAAGTTAGAAATGAATGGGCAAAACAAATACCACTGCGTCGCGGAGGTACACCCGATGATGTTGCAAATGTTGCACTTTTCTTAGCATCCGATATTTCATCATATGTAAGCGGACAAGTTATTAATGTTTGTGGAGGAATGAACACCTGATATGACCGTTCTTTACGAGGACAATCATATAATTATAGTAAATAAAGCTTCCGGAGAAATCGTTCAAGGCGATAAAACGGGAGACAAACCGTTGTCGGAAATTGTTAAAGAGTATCTTAAGGAGAAATATAACAAGCCCGGCAACGTTTTTTGTGGTGTAACTCACCGACTTGACAGGCCAACTACAGGAGTTGTGGTTTTTGCTAAAACAAGTAAAGCACTATCACGACTTAATGAGATGTTTAGGGATGATAAAGTGGATAAGATATACTGGGCTATTGTTAAAAACAATCCTCCCAAACACGAAGACACTTTAGTTCACTGGCTTATAAAGAGTGAAAAAAACAATAAATCTACTGCATACGACAAGGAAAAGCAAGGCACAAAGAAAGCT
Organism: Fermentimonas sp.; assembly: GCA_015478775.1. Lineage (GTDB taxonomy): Bacteria > Bacteroidota > Bacteroidia > Bacteroidales > Dysgonomonadaceae > Proteiniphilum. Next base: position 158,889 of record JADMKP010000010.1, read on the forward strand.
GTGTTGCACTATAAGATAATAGGCACATCTGAAAATTATTTCTTGCTCGAAGTTAATCTTGAAACTGGAAGACATCACCAAATTAGGACACAACTTGCAAAAATTGGCTGTCCCATCAAAGGAGACCTCAAATATGGTGCAACAAGATCAAATTCAGATGGAAGCATAAGTTTACATTCAAGAGCAATTTCTTTTATGCACCCTGTTTCAAATACAAAAATAGAGGTGACTGCACCAGTTCCCAAAGATAATTTATGGGAGTCATTTGAAATGTAAACTCAAAGAGTTTCAAAATATTGATTATTTATATAGAATGGCATGTACCAAAGTTGAATCCAACTTCTGAATATAGAAAAATTCCCTACTTAATCTAGTAAGTATCAATAGCAATTTAAATTTATCTAATCTTAATAGTAGAGTCCAATTCTGCAAATTCAATACATTCCATAGATGTTAAAGACTTTTTATTCTTAGCATCCAATTTATTTTCCATTTCCATATACATCATTAGTCCCTTTTCGTGTTTCTTACTGAAGGCCTGCATCTCCTTTGGCATATTCACAATTTTACCACCATTGGCACTTCCAAATCCAACACCTGCATCGGGAGCAATATATACGACAAACTTATTTTCATCATTTTCCATCTCATAGCCGGAGCAGTTTATACCTAGAAACTCTTTGTTAGGCAATTCTTTAAATGTATAATCATTGTAGAAATCTTCTTCTTCTCCCATGTCTGATTTAGCATCTAATTCAATTTCCCGTGCAATTATACTTTCACCTGTTTTTATTACAAATAGATTCTTATCAACATCAAAAACCATAATCATATCGGGTGATAATTGGCTTCTGGCTCCGAAATAAGACTCATCTTTATTAAAGAAATAATCCATTTCCAAATCACCTCCTTCAGTAGCCATTTTAATCCTATAAAGGTAATTAAACTTGTACTCGGCGGGAAGTTCAGCTACATCTACCATTTTGCCGGTACCAATATTAAGCAAGCCATCAAGATTTGGATTAAGAATCTTATCCATGGCCTCAGAAGTTCTCTCAGCTGCTTTATCGGCCGCTTTGTTTATTATCACATCTTCAGTTTTCTCTACTATCCTGTTTTTTAGTCTATTCAAAAACTGAGCTTCCACTGTAGAAGTGAATATAAAGATGAAAGAACAAATAAGAATAATTTTAATAGTTTTCATTATTATAATCTATATAAAACTGTAATTAAAAAATGTAAGTATGAATTTATACTGATTTCAACCATTCTTCATACTTTTCTCCTAAAATTGGAACAGGCTTCTCTCTGCCATTTACTGCATTTAAAAGCCCCATTATCCACATAAAAAGTAATACAAATGCACCTACCATACTAACTATCCAGCCCAGTACAGGGATAACGTTAATTAAGCTTAAAGCGATACTTGTTAAAACTAATCCCAAAGATTGCCTGATGTGATACTTTGCAAAGAGATCTTTTTTTTCATTATTTAAAACTAGTGCGACAACTAAACCAATAACTGTCAAATAAGCAACTATTGCAATAGTCTTGTCTTGAGTGTTTCTAGTTATTTCATTTTCCATGACTCTTTATTTTTTTTATTTTAAATATATATATGAACATGATTTACACACACTCATTACTTAACAGTTATAAAGAAGAATTGTTTTTAATAATTATAAAACTTTAAAAAATTAACAAATAAGGATATAAATTTCAATGAAAGTTACTTTAATTCTTATACCATTCGTTTCTTCCATTTATATAAAAAGATTACATTTGTGTTATCAATATGCTTTAAAATAATTATTAAATGAAACCTACATTATTTGTACTAGCAGCAGGAATGGGAAGCCGTTACGGAGGTCTTAAACAATTAGACGAAGTAGGACCGAATAAGGAAACCATTATGGATTATTCTATATTCGATGCTGTAAACGCCGGTTTTGGTAAACTTGTTTTTGTAATTCGCAAGGATTTTGAAGAGGAGTTTACCGAGAAAATTGTAAAGAAGTATGAAAAGAAAATACCTGTAGCATTGGTATTTCAAGAACCTGATAAACTTCCGGAGGGATTCACTCCAAATCCTGAAAGAGTAAAGCCCTGGGGAACCAATCATGCTGTAATGATGGGCAAAAGTGTTATTAATGAGCCTTTCGCAGTAATAAATGCCGATGACTTTTATGGTCGTGAAAGCTTTAAGATACTTGCAGATTACCTGACTTCCTTAAACAACAGTGAAGATAAATACTGTATGATTGGCTACAGAGTTGGAAATACATTGTCTGAAAGTGGCACTGTTGCTCGTGGTGTATGTGAAACCGATCAAAACGATAACCTGACAGGAGTTGTAGAACGTACACAAATAAAACGAATAGACGGCAAAGTTAGTTACCACGAAGATAATGACAACTGGATTTCTATTGAAGATAATACACCAGTTTCAATGAATATGTGGGGCTTTACTCCAGATTACTTCAAATATTCCGATGAGTATTTCATCAACTTCTTAAAAGAGAATCAAGACAATATCAAAGCAGAGTTTTTTATACCACTATTAGTAAATGATCTTATAGTTAGTAGTAAAGTTACTGTAAAAGTACTTGATACACCTTCAAAATGGTTTGGTGTAACATACGCTGAGGATAGGCCATCTGTAGTAGCTAAACTTAAAGAACTTTCAGATGAAGGTGTATATCCTTCACCTTTGTGGTAACAACTCCTAAAAGAGACACATTATATAGAATATGTGGGTAGATTTTATCATCATTCTTCTGCTGATACTTATAAATGGTTTTTTCGCATTGTCCGAAATTGCGATTGTATCAGCAAAGAAAAACAAACTAGAAGCAGAAAGTAAGAATGGCAAAAAAGGTGCTATGATGGCATTGTCGTTAAAAGCAGATCCGGATAATTTCCTTTCTTCCGTTCAAGTAGGCATTACATTAATTGGTATTATAAACGGTGCTTATGGGGGACAGGCATTTGCAGGCAATCTCATACCTTTTTTCCAACAATTTGCCTTTACTGCTCCTTTTGCAGATGCTATATCTATGGTTGTTGTAGTATTTATTATTACGTATGTTTCAATTGTAATTGGTGAGCTGGTGCCTAAAACTATTGCACTTAATAATGCAGAAAAGATGGCAATTAAAGCAGCACCTGCAATACGTATTGTAAGCATCATATTTTATCCATTTGTTAAACTCTTATCATTCTCTACCGGATTCATAAATAAACTTATAGGCTTAAAACCTAAAGATGATGTGGTATCGGAAATGGAGCTTAGAGCGATGTTAAAAACAGCATCACATGAAGGTATAATTGATGTGGAAGAAAATATTATACACGAACAAGTATTCTATTTTTCAGATAAACGCGCAAAGCATTTAATGACCCACCGAACTGATGTGGAGTGGGTAAACATTAGTAAAAGCAGAGACGAGATTATTTCTGATCTACTAAAAACAAGGCATAGCAAAATTCTTGCTTGCAGAAAAAGGATTGATGATTTTGCAGGAATAATTTCGATGAGAGATTTTCTGATACGTTTAAATAATGACGAGGAGTTTGCAATTGAGGAGCTTATTTCTGAACCTATTATTGTGCCGAATACGGTTCGTGCACAAAAAGTGCTCGAAAACTTCAAGAACAGTTATAAATTTGTGGCAGTTGTAGTTGATGAGTATGGAAGTTTAGAAGGTATAATTACAATTCACGATATTTTCGAAAATCTGGTTGGTAATGTTCCTGAGGAAACTGATATTGAGTCAACAGAACCACTTATCTTTATTCGCGAAGATAATTCAGCATTAGTAAGTGGAGATGCTCCAATAGAGATTTTAACACAATTTGATGAGGAATTTGTGGTTGATTTTGATAAAATAGATTATTCAACTGTTGCGGGTTTCGTATTTGCTAGCATAAACAAAATACCCAACATTGGTGATAAATTTAATTATAACAACCTAACTTTTGAGATTGTGGATATAGACGTAAATAAAATTGATAAGGTACTGGTTACCAGAAAAGTTGATTTGATCGATTTAATTGGATAATGTTAAAAAGTGAGGTTTATGTTTTATAACATGTAATTTTTCTAGGTGATAGAAAATTTCTGTGTTAATTTTACACCAATTTAAAAAGAGATCAATCTTCATCCTTATCTTAATTTCAATAAACCAAGAAAATAACATGAGTAATATGTATAGCAAGTCCGGCTTGCTTGTTGATGCTTTTGATAAAACTGTAGAAAGCAAGCAAACCGGATTATACATTCTAACTAATAAAGTTGGAAGTGAATTAACAGTAACAAATTACGGGGCTAAAATTGTATCACTAATGGTACCCGACAAAGATGGAGATTTCAGAGATATTGTTTTAGGTCACCCATCATTAGATGAATATTTAACTTCAGAAGAGCCCTATTTTGGTGCACTTTGCGGCCGTACAGCTAACAGAATTGCTAACGGTCGTTTTACATTAGATGATGTTGAATATAAATTACCTATAAATAACGGTCCCAATTCTCTACATGGAGGTATAAAAGGATTCAATGCAGTTGTATGGGATATAATGAACGTAACAGATAATAGCTTAGAGTTATATTATCTTTCAAAAGATGGAGAAGAAGGTTATCCCGGAAATTTATCTGTTTGGGTTACCTATAAATTAAGCGAAGATAATTCACTCGATATAATTTATCGTGCAAGTACCGACAAAAAGACTATTCTAAACTTAACAAATCACTCATATTTTAATCTTTCGGGAGAAGGAGATTCTTATATAGGAGATCATATATTAACAATCAACGCCGATACGTATCTACCTACTGACTCAACAGCAATTCCATACGGAGAAGCTGAGTCTGTAAAAGATACACCTATGGATTTCTTGAAACCTACTAATATTGGTGAAAGAATTAACGACGATTTTGAGCAACTTAATTTTGGAAATGGTTACGATCATACGTATGTTTTAAATAAAGGTAGTGAAAATGAATATTCCAGAGCAGCAATGTGTTTCTCTCCAAAATCACATATTAAAATGGAAATATTTACAACCGAGCCAGGTATGCAATTGTATACAGGAAACTGGATGACGGGTAATTTTACTGCAAAAAAGGGGAATAGATATCACAAGAGATCAGCTGTTTGTTTCGAAACACAGCATTTCCCGGATAGTATAAATAAGCCTAACTATCCATCAATAATTCTCAGTCCTTCAGAATTGTATGAATCGAGAACAACCTATAAATTCTCGGTATAAAAAGGGATATATTTTTTCAAACATAAAACCATTAATAAAAGTATAAGAAATGACTAAAAATCAAAACAAAAACATCGTTGCTATCGTCACGATGATGTTCCTTTTCGCTATGATCTCCTTTGTAACGAATCTTGCAGCACCAATTGGTGTGATTTGGAGCAATAAATTTGAAGGTTCCAATTTCCTTGGAATGCTTGGAAACATGATGAATTTCGCTGCATACCTCTTCATGGGGATTCCAGCAGGTAAATTATTAACAAAGATAGGTTACAAAAAGACTGCTCTCGTAGCTATTGCCGTGGGGCTTGTAGGTGTTTTTACTCAATACCTCTCGGGTGTTGTAGATGCAAATAGCACTTTACTAACATTGCCATTAAACTTTGTAATTTATTTACTTGGTGCATTTGTTGCAGGTTTTTCTGTATGTATGTTAAACACAGTGGTTAACCCAATGCTTAACTTACTTGGAGGTGGTGGTAATAAAGGTAACCAATTAATTCAACTAGGAGGTACTTTTAATTCACTCGCCGGTACATTAACTCCAATGTTAGTTGGTGCTTTAATAGGAACTGTGAGTGTAAATACTGCAATCACTGATGTTAATCCAGTTTTATTTATCGCAATGGGTGTCTTTGCTGCTGCATTTATGATACTCTTATTTATTCCAATAAGTGATCCCGACGCTCATAAAAGCAATAAGAATGTAGTATATGAAAGAAGCCCCTGGGCTTTTCGCCATTTCGTTTTGGGTACCATCGCTATCTTTGTTTACGTTGGTGTAGAAATAGGTATACCAGGAACATTAAACTTTTATCTTTCTAATATAACCGATAAAGGAGCAGGATTAGATCCATCAAACGCTGCTACTATTGGTGGATTTGTGGCAGGTACCTACTGGTTCCTTATGCTCATTGGCCGTTTCATTGGTAGCATGGTGGGTGGTAAAGTATCAAGTAGATCTATGCTTACTACAGTTTCTCTTCTTGGCATGATTCTAATTTTAGGTGCCATCTTATCTCCTAAAACTGTAACTACACTTATGCCTGTATTCACCGGATCTTCTTTCGCAATGACGGTTGTTCCATTAAGCGCATTATTGCTAGTACTCTGCGGATTTTGCACTTCCATTATGTGGGGCAGTATCTTCAATCTTGCAGTTGAAGGCTTGGGTAAATACACAAAAGCAGCATCAGGAATCTTCATGATGATGGTTGTGGGTGGAGGAATCATACCTCTAATTCAAAACTGGGTAGCTGATCAATCTACATATATGCTCTCATTTATAGTTCCTTTAATTGGACTTGCGTACTTACTTTATTACGCTTTAATAGGTTCTAAAAATGTAACAAAAGGTATTTCGGTTTCAGATGATGAAGATATACCACTAGATACAGCTCCTCAAACAATTCCTGTTGAAGGATAATTGAGTTAGTATTGACCGTTATTCACTGTTTTTTGAGAAATTGATATGACAAAAGAAGAAGTAAATAAGATATTTAAAGAAAAATATGGTAATGAATCTCCAGAAGTTTACACGTCTCCGGGACGTGTAAACTTAATTGGAGAACATACAGATTATAATGGAAGCTTTGTCTTCCCCGGAGCTATTGATAAGGGAATGATAGCAGCAATTCGTTTTAACGGAACTGATAAAATCAGAGCTTATGCAATAGACCTCGATGAAAGTTCAGAGTTTGGTCTCAACGAAGAAGATCTACCTAAAGAAGGATGGGCAAAATACATTTTTGGTGTATGCCGCGAGATTATAAAAAGAGGCGGAACAATAAAAGCATTCGATACAGCTTTTGCTGGAGATGTTCCACTCGGTGCTGGTATGTCGTCTTCAGCCGCACTTGAAAGTACTTATGCTTTTGCGTTAAACGAAATGCTAAATTTAAGTATCGATAAGTTTGAGCTTGCCAGAATCGGACAAAGTACAGAGCACAACTATGTTGGAGTGAAGTGTGGTATTATGGACCAGTTTGCATCTATCTTCGGAAAAAAAGGGCATCTGATTCGTTTAGATACAAAATCAATGGAATATGAATATTTTCCATTCGACCCTAAAGGCTATAAGCTAGTATTACTCGATACATTAGTAAAGCATGAACTAGCTTCATCGGCATACAACAAACGTCGCGAGTCTTGTGAAACTGCAGCAACTACCATAGCAAAACGTTATCCTGAAGTAGAATTTCTTCGTGATGCATCAATGCAGATGCTGGATGAAGTTAAGAATGAAATTTCAGAAGAAGACTATATAAGGGCTCAATACGTTATTGAAGAAACTCAACGTGTTAGAGACGTAAGTGAAGCACTAGAGCGTGGTGATTATGAAACCGTTGGGCAAAGAATGTATGAAACACATCATGGAATGAGCAAGCTTTATGAAGTAAGCTGCGAAGAGTTAGATTTCCTAAACAATGTTGCACGTGAGCACGGTGTTACAGGATCAAGAGTTATGGGTGGCGGCTTCGGCGGTTGCACTATAAATCTTGTAAAAGACGAATTGTACGACTCTTTTATTGTTGATGCAAAAGAACAATTTAAAGATAAATATGGTCACGAACCCAAAGTGTACGATGTGGTTATAAGTGACGGAGCTAGAAAGCTTTAATTTTATTTTACAAATACTTTAAGTCGGATACCGATGTAGCCTATCGGTTAATCGGCGTCCGACTTTTATTTTTTTTCTTGGAAGTCTATTACCTTTAAGTGAATTACTATGAATACAACTTATTACCAAAATACCGATCAGTTTTTAATTTCTGTAGATTGCATAATATTTGGCTTTCAAAATAAGGAATTACATGTACTTTTAACCCGACGTCCTGTTAAACCTTTAAAAGATGAATGGTCGCTAATGGGTGGATTTATGGAAAAAGATGAAAGTATATCAGAAGCAGCAGAGAAAGTACTATTTCGATACACACAGCAGAAAGATATATACATGGAGCAGGTTGCTGCATACGGAGATGTAAATCGCGATACAGGTGGCAGGGTGGTTTCAGTAGCATTTTACGCACTAGTGAAGGTCGAGAAATTCAACACCTCATTAGCAAAGAAATTTGATGCAAGATGGATAAACTTAAGAGAGCTCCCACAACTAGTATTTGATCATAACAAAATGGTAAAGGATGCTCTTATGCTACTACAGTACAAAGTTTCAACTCAACCAATTGCCTTTCATTTCTTCAATGATAAATTTACATTGCCAGCACTACAAGACTTGTATGAGGCTATTTATCAAATGCCCCTTGACAAGCGTAACTTTCGCAAAAAGTTGACTACCATGGAGATACTTGATAAACTAGAGGATAAAGACAAGGTGAATTCAAAACGAGGTGCTTTTTATTTTATTTTTAATAAGCACAAATATCATAAGTTCCTTGCTGAAGGAAAACGCTTTTCTTTATAGTATACCCTTAGGTTGCTTATAGTTAATCTTTTACATATTTATAGTTAACCGTTAAGATATTTAGGGTTAATCCTTTACATATTTAGAGTTAATTCTTTAGATAATAATTAACAGTAGTTACTACCCTTACATTCTTGATAAATGGAGTATTTGCATCGCGGTCGGAAATTGAAAACTGACCCTGAGAAGCATTTCTTATCTTACCCAACTTACTACCCGAATCAAGTGCAAACTTCTCAGCCGCCTCTCTGGCATTTTTAGTTGCGTCTTCAATCATGGCGGGCTTAATATTATTCAAACCAGTAAACTCATACAAAGTATTAAATCTGTAATCACCACCGGTTATGACAACACCTTGCCTCAGCAACTCTGTCTGCTCAGAAATAAGCTTACGAATCTTATCAACATCATTAGAAGTAACAGTTATAACCGACGTTGCATTATACCTATATTGAATAGCCTGATTAATATATCGCTCGGCCTCCATATCAATAATCTCAGGAGGAGCAACAGTAATCTCTTCAGATGATATACCATTAGACTTTAAGAAATCGACAATCGTTTTGTTTTTGCTCTGTATATTAGTGTATAAAGTTTCCATGTCATTGCCAATATCTTTATACATCAAAGGCCAAATTACCTTATCGGCAGCTACCTCCATTTCGGCTAAACCCTTTACAGTCACTACTCGGTCGCGACTTGTGAAGTTGTTAATTCCTGTATTTAATAACAAGCCAAGAACTATAAGCCCAGCTGCAAGAATAATAGATTCAACAATCCAGTTTTTCATAATCTGTTAATTTATAAAATAATGTTAACCACAAATATAAATAGAATTTTTTATTAAGCGAGAATATCTGGCTTATTGTAAGAGGAAATTTGACTAAATGTAAAATAATTACTCAAAAATAAAAGATTAGCCTTGTCTTCATAATCAACCCAAAGTTTTCTCAAAACCTGCTTGATGTTTTCTCCTGATTACCCCAATTTTTTTTCATAATCAACCCAATATCTTCTCATAAACATCTATGTATTTTTTTGCCATACTCTCTTTCGAGAATTTCTCTTCAACAACCTTTCGGCAATTCATGCGACTGATGCTATCAATCTCTTTGATTCTTTCAATTGCTTCATTTGAGTTATTAACCAAAAAACCATTTTCACCATTTAATATCAGTTCAGGCATACTACCTTTATTGAAAGCCACAACCGGAGTTCCGCAAGCCATAGCCTCTACAATAGAAAGCCCAAATGGCTCATTAAAATTAATAGGATGCAGCAACAGTTTTGCATTACCTAAAAGATTGTCACGTTTTTCGGTACCAACACTTCCAATATATTCAACTTCACCCTCCTTAAGAAAAGGCTTCACATAATCATTAAAATACCCATCATCCTGAATAATACCAGCAATAATAAGTCGCATATTTAACGCCCTTGCAATTTTCACTGCCTCCTTAGTTCCTTTATCATGATGAACTCTGCCAAAATAAAGAATATAATCCCCTTTAGAAGGCTCAGGATTAATAGTAAATTGCGCCAGATCAATTCCATGATGAACAGTTGCAGTATAATCTAACTCCAGAGAACGGTCGGCATCACTAATTGAAACATAGTGTGTGCTGCTGTTATACTTCTTATAAACAGGCATAATACGTGACGAAGAAAACCCATGAGTTGTTGTCACAACCGGTGTTTTAGTTAATCCCGAATATGTAAGCGGAAGAAAATCGAATTGATTATGAATGATATCAAAATCATCTGCCTGTTCAAAGCATTCTGAGATATGCAGGCACTCCATCACCTTAGCGTCAATATCGCGATTTTCTTCGTAACCCATTGGGCTAACCGATTTTAACTTAGCATTCGTTATAGAGTTCGCGGTAGCGAATAGGGTAACATCAACCCCATTCTTAATCAACTCTTCTGTCAATAATGATGTAACCAGCTCCCACGGTCCGTAATGAACAGGGGGAGTTCTCCAGGCAATTGGAGCCAACATTGCAATTTTCATATAATATTTTTTATTTTAATTATCTAATCTTCTACATGTAACTATCTCATTTACTTTGCAAAATTATCCAATCTTCTTCATAGAATTAATGATTTCGTCTACACTAATAGTAGCAAACTTAGTCACCACATCAGATATAGCGTAAGGAAGAATCAGAGTTCTGTCAATAACCATACCCCCACAAGTATAAATAACGTTGGGTACATATCCCGAACTTTCATTTTTAGCAGGAGACAACAAAGGCTTTTCTAATCTACCAATCACCTTATAAGGATTTTCCTTATCCAGTAATACCGCCCCCAGTGAGTAAGTTCTAACCGGCCCCACGCCATGCGTTATAACAAGCCAACCCTCATCAATCTCTATCGGAGAGCCGCCATTACCTATTTGAGTGAGCTCCCAATCGAATGTAGGTTGCAGTAAAGGTTTGTAATCATACCAAAAATGAATATCATCAGACTGCATAATATAAAGAGACTCGTTATCCTGTCTTCCAAGCATCATATATTTTCCATTCACCTTACGCGGAAAAAGCGCCATACCCTTATTTTTAGCACCCGAACCACTTAAAGTAGAAACACTAAACTCCTTGAAGTCAACAGTCTCCAGCATTTCAGGCATTATCTTTTTACCGTCATATGCAGTAAAGGTGGCATAATAAGTTATTTCTCCATCATCATTAGTAAATTTCACAAACCTAGCATCCTCCAACCCATTACTCTGTGATGGAGAAGCAGGATAAAGTGCTCGCTCCGAGATATCGTCAGTATCAAATATGAGAGTAAAATTAGATAAAGCCAGCTTCCTAATATTATCAAGAGAATTAATAAGCTCCTCATGATTATTGTCGATATTGCTGTTAATTAGTCTGCTAGCAGCACTGCTTAAATCGTCAAACGTAAACTCATCGGACAATAAATCAAACAATGGTTCATTAAATTTAGACAAGAACTCCAAATCGTTAGCCTTCTTTACAATCCTTTTCTTATTGTAAATATGATCTTTCCGTTCGGGTTCATAAATAATTGGCGAGTTATCCTTCACCGTAATATTAAAATCCTTATCAATCTCACCCTCCATAAATGTTATAGAAGATATGTGCCCCTCGCCAATTGCCCTAAGGCTAAAAATAAAACGAGTTACCCCATCCTTATCCTGAACAGGGTGGGGCACAATGGAAGGATTAAAAAGAGCAGTCGACTCCAACGCATATTGTTGAGTAAAATAGGCTCCAATAAACTGTTTATCAATATCATTAAGCTCCATATCAGCAGGAATACGCGGCTTCATATTCTCATAATGTATCAAGAACATTCTTTTAGATATATCATGAGGCATTTCTAGCCTCTTATGAAGATTATCAACAATTCTTTCCCTATCACTTTTTGGAGTAGAGAAAATACGAGACAGAATATGCTCAACCTGCGACTCGCTACCCGGCACAAAAGGCCTCACGAGGGTGCGACTTGATGAAGGAAGAATTCTAATTGGAAGTTTATTTATATTAATCATAAAGACACTTTTTTGGTTTCACGTAGATAAAGAGAAATATTAAACAGCGACATAAGCCAAGAGATAGTAGATTCGGCACCCTGATTCATGTTCACGCCACCCGACATTAGTCCGTCGCGACTACCCCCTGTAGCGAAATCATAAACCACCTCGCCAGTATCATTATCACCCGTAAACCAATTAAATGCTTTCAGTGCATAACTGCTATATTTCTCATCTTTTGTATAAGACTCTGCTTGTAAACATGCATCAACCATGCCACTAGCTTCAAGCGGTTGCTGGTCGAACTGTGCTTTATGCTGAGGCGTTAACCATCCATCATTACCAACTGGCGAGAATATATCGTTTGCAAACTGCTTATCTATAAGCCAATTAAGAATCTTTAACCCTCTCTCTGCCAATTTATCATCCTTTAAATACCAACCTGCAAAAATAAGAGCCTGCGGAATTCTGCTATTACCATACGTAACCTTCTCATCGTGCCATAACCACTCATTATCAATTGTTTTAGCAAAAAAACCATACAATTGATATGCCTTCTCTTTAAGCAATTCAATCACCTCAGCATCGCCATGAGTTTTAACATAATAAGTTAGTCCCAACATTGAATAAGCCAATGCACGAGGATGAGAAATTGATTTTACAACCGGAAAACTCATTCTGAAAAGACTATTAGAATGAAGATAAAAATTGCTTCTATTTGAATTTGCAGCAGCATAGCCCAGTGCCCATATCGCCCTACCGTTGCTATCTTCAGTACCCTCCTCATCAAGCCAATCTCTAGAATAGCTCATAAAGTTTCTGAATCTCCCTTTTTCGGGGTTCCATGCAAAGTCTATATAAGAAAGATAAATACTCGAAATCCTGTTAAGCTCATCAACATCCTGAACATCATCCTGAAGCATAACACTTAACAGCAAAGCACGCGCATTATCATCAGTACAATAACCATGCGATCTATCAGGGATACTATACCTTGCATGTTGAAGCATGCCAGTATTATCTGTCATCGTTTGCAGGTGATTTAATTTAATTGGAGGATACTCAAACTTAAGCTCACTCTCATCTGCAAGCTCATATTCGGTTTTATAAACACCCTCATCATTAATAAGCTCAGCAGCTAATTCATTATATTTAATACCAATTTCGGGCCAGTAGCACTCCTTAGCTAGATCAAACGCATTTTGCGCTATGCTATTTCTAAGATCCTCATCATCAAGCAATAAATTAATCTTACCACTTAGCTGTTCCGAATTTTTAAAATCGAAAAGCATACCCCTATTATCTGCAAGCATCTCCTTTGCATACCAAAACGGAGTAGAAATAATTGGTTTTGCAGCACCCATAGTATATATGAGAGTACCAGATGAAATCTGCTTCTCTCCCAGATATGGAATTACATAAATATCACACATCTTGAGATAGCTAAACAGCTCGTCGTTACTAACAAAACGATTAATAAACAGCACATTTTTCTCGAGCCCCAGTTTTTTAACCAACCGTATTAACGAATGACGATAATCCTCCCCTTCATGCTTAATTACGTGAGGATGAGTTGCACCAACAATTATATAAACTATGTCGGGATGCTTCTTCACCACTTCGGTTAAAGCATTAATTACCACCTCAATTGACTTGTTCTTAGAAAGCAGTCCAAATGAAAGCAGCACCTGTTTATTCTCAACCCCCAGCTTCTTCTTTAGCCCCTCAACATCCTGATTTGCAATCTCATGAACACCATGATGAATATGAGTAGATTTTTCAGCCACCACACCATAAACATCACTAAGTAGATCCACCCCTTTTGCAGAAATACTCACAATTTTATTAGATAGGCGAGCAAGTTCATTCACTACATGCCTCTGATTATCAGAAGGATTATCGAGAATAGTATGCATAGTTGTAATAACCGGCATACGCAATCGTTTTAGTAATTGAATAATATGTTTACCATCCTGTCCACCAAAAATTCCAAATTCATGTTGCAATATTACAGCATCAAATTTATTAGTGTGCAAAAACTCAGCCGCATTAATATACGACGCCAAATCATTTTGTTCAATTTCAAAAACAACATCAGACGGGTAGTTATATTGGTTCAAACCATCATTCATGGCCACCACCGCTGTAGATATTCCATTTGTTTTAAATCCATCATTCAAATCTTTAGTAAATGTAGCAATGCCACACTTACGAGGGGGATAATTCCCTATTAGTGCAATTTTATTCATCATAAATATATTGTAATTTTAATTGTGAGTTGTGAGTTCCAATGGTATATGCTAACACTGTAATATAGGCAAAATAATTGAGAATTGCAAATAAGTCGTATGTATCAAGATACTTATTGATAGTAAGTTGTTGCAAAGTAAAAACTTACTCCCAGCCTAATCTCAGCTTAGTTTGTAAATTGTTCAGACTTAATTCAAGCTTAGCCCAAGCTTAATCCAAAATTAGCCCATACAAAGTCCGTATCATCTCCTTATATTAAGGGAGTTTATAAGGACAAGGTACGAGCAAGGTACGAGCAAAGCAAGGAGAATGTATGTCTAGTCCTGAAATAGGTGGCTCTTCTTCAATTTAGTTGAAACCTCCATCTTTCTTTTTGAAGTTAAGCATTTGGAAGATCTAAGTATTTTTAATTATTTAAAACCTGAAGCAACTGTCACTTATATATCTGACAATCAGTAAAATAATAGAAAAAAATAGGATATTCGACTGATTTTCAGTAACTTTATATCGCCAAACGTAAAGTAAAAATCATGTCAGAATATCCTAATGGTAATAAAATTACAACAAAAAAATCAATATCTGAGTCATCTTCCGATATAAAGTATCACGAAAGTTTTGATATATCTAATTTATACACCACATCGGGCTTATATGTAGAAAATGTCGATCATCTTGGTAACACACTCCATTTTTATTGCAGATCCTCAGCTCCTTCGGGTGTTTGCCCATATTGTGTTTATAAAAGCAAGCAAGTCCATAGTCGTTATCAAAGAGATGTTAATGATCTTTCTATTTTAGACAGGGAGGTCTTGTTGACTTTGTAGGTAAGAAAGTTCTTTTGTAAAAACGCCAATTGCTCTAAAAAGACCTTTGCCGAGCAACCTGGTACTGAGATATTTCGTTATCGTCGCCGTACCCGCAGATGCGAAACAGCCGTAATACGACAGGAGCTATCAGTGTCAAATGGGCTTTAAAGGAAGTAGATCTCCGTTTTACGAACACTTCAAGTATCTGAGCGATGGTCATAAAGGATACAGACCCAAAGACTTTAAGCCAATAATAAAGGAGGTAGAAACAAGATCAAAATTAGTTCCCATAAAATTGTTATCATCCATGCTAACACGTACTATTTTCAGCAAGAAGAAAAACCCGGAAGATGAGCAGCTTATTGAATTGCTCTCGAGTTTAACTTGGTTTAACCAAATGTATGAAGCCTCAACTGCATTTTATGAACTAATTACAGGCAATGATCCTGATGCGTTAATCAGGTGGATGAGAAAGTTTTGGAAGACTAAAACAAATACGCTTAAAGCATTTATAACTGGAATCAAGATGGATTTTTAAAGCTGTTAAAAACACAATTAAATATAATGTTACAAATGGTATAACGGAAGGATTCGTAAACAAACTCAAAGTTGTAAAAAGAGTTATGTACGGAAGAGCTGGACTGGAACTGCTCAAAAGGAAAATGATTATGGAGAAAATCCTTTTCAACTAAATTGAAGAAGAACCACAAAAATCAGGACGACATAGACGATAAGGGTATCCTGTTACAAATTTGTATTATCATACCTTACCTGTTAACTTATAAAAGTATAACCTTACTGATAAACTACTGTAAAGGTTTTTGTTCGATTATTTGGCCTTCACTATTTCTTCTTACTAAATAAGGCACGCCATCAATAATGACAATCTCATAACTTTGATCAGTGCTTTCTTTTCCTCCTTTTATGGCAGCTAAAGATTCAGAATTTAGATAATCGTTTGCAAAATTGTTGTAGATAATAAATGATTTTTTTTTCATGCTGATTAATGATTAAATGTTTATAAAGTATCAAAGATGATTGTTTTTTTAAAAAGTATGTCTAACAGGCATCTAACAAATCTCTAAGTAATCTAACCGCCTAGATTATTTAGTCTTATTTAACACAAGGATTTTGTCATCATATTGCGTTCCAGTTTTTATTTTATTTCTTTTTACTTATATTTGCTCATAAATGGTAATCTTAAATTATGAAAAATAACATTTTGACTTTCGTTTCTGTAGCTGCCATTTTCATGCTGATAATATCACAAGTAGTATGGGTAAAACAATTAATGGAGCGCGACAAACAACGCTTTAAAATGGAACTGGAGGAAACTTTACAGAATATTGTAACTTTTTCTCTATCTAAAGAGTTAAGTAAGAAAGGAAGTGCTAATAAACAAGATTTTGAACTTATTCCTCTTGATGCTTCCAAGCTGCCACCCGGAGCTATAATTAAAGGATCGTTTGACACCAAAGAATATTCATCCGATAAAAATCTTGGTAATTTCTTAGTAGGAGTTTTTGCAGAAGACCTTTTGTTGGAAAACCAAATTTCACTTGAACCAATCGACTCACTTTTTCAAAGAGAATTTCCACATTATGCCGAAATCGCAGCTTATACAATGTCCATACAAAAAAATGATTCACTATTGAGTAAGCTTTTTATAGACGAAAAAGATTCTATGATACTGGATGCCAGCAATAAAAGTGTTAATGTAAGTATACCGTTAGGTGAAACTGGCACTTTTAGATATACCGCCCAAGTAGTATTCAAGCCTACTATATATATTCAACGTTTGCGATCTGTTTCAGCACTTTCAGCTATAGCTGTTATTTTGATTTCAATACTTCTACTTAATCAACTGGTACAATTGAAAAGGAAGTCGGTTGAAATAGATATACATAAAACCGTTGTCAGAGGTATTGTGCATGATTTAAAATCACCACTTGCATATGTATTCACTATGCTTGACTCATTTGAGGATAATGAAACATATGAACCCAACAAAAAGAAATATAATATTGCTAAAATTCGAGTAAAACATCTTTCTAAAAAAATAGAAGTTCTTTTATCTACATTAAGAAATGAGAAAAACAAATTACATATCCAACCGGAAACATTTAATGTAACACAAAACTGTCTGGATATACTAAAAGAACTGAAGGTTGTTTACCGTGCAAAAAACATCAGTCATGTTATGCAAACAGACAATGATGTACTTATTAGAGTTGATCCTATATATTTTGAAGCATGCTTACGTAATCTGTTGGACAATGCAATCAAATATGCAAAAAATGATGTCCTGTTAAACATATCTATTAATTTTAAAAATAATCAAATGACATTATCTATTGCTGATAACGGGAAAGGAATACTTGCAAATGAACAAAAGAAAATATTCAATGAGTTTTACCGTTCTCACAAAGACTCATCCCTAAATAGTCACGGTATCGGGTTATTTTTTTCGCAAAGGATTGTACAGGCTCATTCAGGTAAAATACTTCTTGAAAGTGTTTTCGGAAAAGGAAGCACTTTTACAATTGTACTACCTCAATAACTTTAAAGTCATATTAAAATTAATCATTATGGAAGATAATATCATAACAAAAATTATCCTTGTTGAAGATGATGTTGATATGGGGGAAGTAGTTTGTACAGCTTTAAAGACTGACCGATACAAAATACATTATCAAACAACACTTATCGGTATTGAAGGAATTGTTAAAGCATTTAATCCTTCAATTGTAATTTTGGATGTGGAAATCGGGGAAGAAGATGGAATTATAGCAGCCTCTAAATTACTGATAGAATATCCACAACTTCCGATTTTATTTATTTCTTCACATACAGATATAGAAAGTGTTACAAAGGGTATAAGTACAGGAGGCGTGGGATATTTACGTAAGCCTTTTGAAATAAAAGAATTAAAAGCTTATATTGATAGATTTTCAATAACTAACAAAAAATCATCTATTGTAAGAATAGGGAGTTTTACATTAAATAAAACAACACAGAGTCTAAGCAATTCTATTAGTTTAACAAAACAATTGACTCCTTTAGAATATGGTGTTTTAAATATGTTGTATGACTACAAAGAGGAAGTGGTTACTTATGAGCAGCTTTCGGAAAAAGTCTGGTGTAAAAAATATGAGCTGACAGAAGCTTCAATGAATAATGTGATATCCAAATTGAGAAAAATATTTGAAAATGATCAAAATGTATCCCTTCAAACATTGAAGAATATTGGCTATAAATTTCTTTGCTGATAAACTTTGTTATTGTATACTTCCATTAATTTGAATATTATTTGGGAATCCTTTTTTGATGAATTATCTTGTTTTACTATTATCGTTAGATTTGTTAGTTATTTGTTAGACTTTTATTAGAAACGCATTCAAAAAAAATCTCAATCTTTGCGAAAAGATAAAATTTAAATATAACTTTTTACATATATTTATTAATGAGTTCTAACCATGAGAGATAATATTTTAACTACATTTCTTAGATTAGCTGGAGTGAAATACACCTATTCATTTTCAAGGCAGTATTTTACAGAACACCCACATAAATTTAATTTGTTCGGATTATCATCCATGCTTACAGATTACGGTATTGAGAATGTTGGTGTGAAAATTTCAGATAAGAATGATATCAGATCGTTAGACCCTCCTTTTATTGTTCATACCGGAAATGATTTTGCTGTTGTTGAAAAAATTTCAAACGATAATATCCTTTTTATTGAAAGGAATAGAAAAATAAAAATCACACTGGGCAAGTTTTTTGAAATGTGGACAGGAAACACCCTGATTGCAGAAACAGACAAAACTTCGAAAGAACCGGATTATGAAATTCATTTTAGAGAGGAATTATTTCAGAATTTACGAAAAATCGCGATCCTGTTTATTCTGCTTTTTTTATTTGCCTTTGCTTTTATCTCTTATAGAAGTTTTGCACAGATGGGGGTAGTACTATTGCTTCTGATAAATTTTGCAGGTGTATATATAGGCTATTTATTGGTTTTAAAACAGCTACATATACAAAGTGATTATGCAGATAAAATATGCTCGCTATTTAAATATAATGATTGTAACAAAATATTAGATTCTGATTCTGCCAAATTTATGGGCGTTATAGGATGGAGTGAGATCGGTCTGGGCTATTTTATATCAAACGTAATTATTCTTTCACTATTACCGTCATTAATTCCTTGCATGCTTTTTATAAATATCTTTTGCTTACCCTATACCTTCTGGAGTATCTGGTATCAGAAGTTCAAGGCAAAACAATGGTGCCCTATGTGCTTAATTGTATTGTTATTGCTATGGGGAATATTCATTTCTGGTTTGGTATTTGGTCTTATTAATTTTTATTCTATAACTTTCTGGGGGATAGTGATAACTGGTGGTATATATACAGTTGTTATTTTAACCATCAGTATGCTTATCCCGGTGATTTCACGAAGTTCAAAACTTGAGAGTATCCAGTTTGAAATTAACAGTATAAAGTCGGATATTGACGTATTTAATATATTATTAAAAAAACAACCTTTTTACAAGGTAAATAAAAATACATCAGGGATATTAATGGGAAACTCTAATTCTAATATGTTGATAACAATATTTACAAATCCTCATTGTAATCCTTGTGCTAAAATGCATCAAAGAGTTAATAATCTAATTTATAATAAACAGGACATCTGCGTCCAATACATTTTTTCATCGTTCGATAAAGAATTGGATGTTTCTAACAAGTATTTAATTGGAGTTTATCAACAAAGAAATGGGGAAAAAGAACAAATATTTAACGAATGGTTTGAGAAAGGGAAAAATAATAAAGATAGTTTTTTTACAAAATTCCCAATTAATATTAATTTAATATAATAGAAATCATCATGAAATTTAAGAAAATTAGTTCCTTAGCAATTGCGTGTATTATTTCGTTTTGGAATATAAATGCTCAAGTAAACCAAGATATACCTGTAAAAATAGGTGGATCGTATCAAAAGGATACAGAGTACCAAAAAGCAATAGAAAAAATAAAACTAGATGATGCACAACTTCGTGTAACTTATCAGTTTAAATATGGTGTAATTAAACAAAAAGATATTTCATTTATTACAGATACAATGTTGCTGATTACCGGTGATAATTATTCAATCTATTTTGATCAGAATGATATAAAAAGACGTGATGCATTTTCTTCTTATGTTAGACAAAATGGTCCCCCTCAGGTGTTTATGTCTACCTCACAAAGTGAATTCTCGGAGTTAACTATTAATGAGAACAACTATTTTAGTCCTTCAGAATCAGGAGAAACAGCTCAATTGTATAAAGACCGGGGAAAAAATTTTATCACTGTTATGGATTTTGATAATTCTAATTTTGGTGCAAGTGAGTTATATTTTTATCAAGAAGAATCTATTCATATACCATGGGAGATAAAGGAAGATACAATTTCTGTTTTGGGATATCTGTGCACAAAAGCTAACTGTGATTTTGGAGGAAGAATATATACAGCATGGTTTACTCAGGATATTCCTATAAATGAAGGTCCATACAAATTTTACGGTTTACCAGGCATGATTCTTAAGATTGAAGACTCGGAAAAGCTTTTTCAATTTGAAGCAATTGGATTAGAAAAATTAGAGAATGCCGAAATTGTAATCGACGAAAATTCAAGATACTTAAAATGTACAAAAGAGGAGTATAGCACTATTAAAAAGAGAATGCGAGAAAATTTTACGGAATTTTATCGTGAAGGAATGTCGCTTAATTATTCTTATAGGAAAAATGGAATTGAATATATTCCTATTGAAAAGATATAGCTTATGAGGTTTTTTTGTGTGATATTTCTTTTATGCACATGTATTTATTCTTCCTTTTCTCAAAAGGAGATAGGCGGTCGTGTTATAAATAAAGACAACAATAATCCCTTACCTTCTGTCAACGTTACGCTGCATCCGGCTGGTTCTCCGAATATACTTACATATACTATAACAGGTGAGGATGGAGGGTTCACACTTAAAATGAATAATATGCCCGATTCGGTAACAATATATGTAAGGGCAATGACTATCGAAGCTCAGTCGAAAACAATAAAAAGCAATAACCCAGGCTTTATAGAATTCGCCGTTGATGAGAAGGTAACCGAATTGAAGGAAGTTATTGTAAAAGCTCCCAAAATCAGACAGATGGGCGATACTATAAATTATTCCGTATTGTCATTCATTGATGAAACCGACCGCAGTATTGGTGATGTGTTGAAAAAACTGCCTGGTGTACAGGTTTTGTCTTCAGGTAAGATTTTATACCAGAACAAAGAAATTAGTAAGTTTTATGTGGAGGGACTCGATCTGTTGCAGGGAAAATATGGAGTAGCAACCAATAATATCGATGCACAGCAAGTAGCAACTGTACAAGTTTTAGAGAATCATCAGCCTATAAAAGCACTAAAAGATATGGAAGTTCCTGAGAATGCTGCCATCAACCTTAGGTTAAAACAATCGGCATTAGGGGCATTTTTTGTTACTGCTCAGTCAGGAGCCGGTCTACCGCCATTACTATTGAGTAACGAGCTGATAGGCATGCGCTTTACCCGCACACAACAGAATATGCTGGTTTATAAAGGGGACAACACCGGAAGAGATATTTCCAAGGAACTTACCTCTTTCTATGATATGTTCAGTACCCCTATTAACTTTATGTCGGTTCAGGCACCCTCACCGCCTTCTATACAGGAGCAACATTATTTATTCAATGATGCACACGTGATTTCTCTTAACGATTTGAGAACTTTAAAAAAAGATTTCATACTTACCAGTAATCTGAATTATCTGTACGATAATCAGAAAAGCAACAGTTTTGCCAAACAAGATATATTTGTAGATCAAGGACAGCCCATTCATATAGCGGAAGATTTGAGTTCGAGGTTTAATAAACGAGAACTGGACGGTAATATTTCATTGGAATCAAATACAGACGTTGGTTTTCTTGAAAATAAATTCCATATAACTTCTAAATGGAATGACATGTTTGGGGATGTGGCTGCTGCACAAAATGTTTCCCAATGGCTAAAAACACCTTCCTTTAAAGCAGAAAACAAATTCAATTACCTAAAGCGAGAAAATACCAAACGTTTTAGAGTAGGCTCCACAATATCATTTAACACACACGATCATGTATTGCAAGTATCACCGATTCTTTATGATAATTTCAGTGTTTTTTCACCCGGAGATACGATAATGAGTCAGAATGTCTCGTTCAATCATTTTAAAGCCGATATGTATATATCTGGTGGAAATGAGAAAGGTCGCTTTGCAACCGACTACCGGCTTGGAGCATTTGCTAACCTGTATAACATGAACTCCGAGATTTTGATGGGACAAACTGATATTCCTATATCTGCAGACAGTCTAAGAAATGACATAAAACGAAACGAAACAGGTGCAGAACTATCAACAATGGTGGCATACCGATTCTCTTCGGAAAGCCGTTTGTATACAAATATCCCTGTGAAGATATTATATCTTGACAGGCAGGATAGGGTACGCGATGCTAATAAGGACAATATGTTTTTGTTATTCGGTCCGAGTATATCATTGCAACATAGATTCACTATCAGAACCGAATTGGACGCTAATTTATCTTTTTCCAATAATATAGGTTCTATAACTGAAGATTACATTGGTTATATAATGACAACCTACCGCAGCCTCAATAAAAACGAAGGCATACTAAGTAAAAATAGGCAAACATCTGCTTACGTATATCTGAATCACAGAAACCCGTTTACCACTCTTTTTACGACACTAAGCTTATCTTATACCAATCAATGGAAGAATCTGTTGTACGATATCCGTTATAGTGGGATATTGAACAACACTGTAAGTATAAGTCACCCAAACAACTCACAATACTATGGAGCGAATTTAACTTTGGGTCAGAGTGTGGATGCCATCAATTCGGAGGTCAGAATTGCTGCCAGATACAACCGCAGCAATTCGCTTTCACTGAACCAAGGAATTATTTCAGAATTCACATCTAATTCTTTTTCTGTATCACCCTCTATAAAAACAGACATTAGACGAAACCTAATCACCCAATACAGTGCAACATACCAACACAGCAATAACAAAATTAAGGCAGGTGTTTTACCTTCAATAAATTACTTCTCACAGAATTTAAGTATATCTTTTTTACCGGTAAAAAAACTGATTTTCAATTTAACGTTCAATCATTATTATAATAATCTGATAGAATCTAATTCACGCTCGTCATTGTTTGGAAATGCCGGTATAAAGTATAAATGGGAAAAGATTGATTTAATGCTCGACTGGACAAATATTTTCAATACCAGTCGATTTGTAACATACTCCTACAGCGATATCAGCAGCTATTATTCCTCGTATAACCTAAGACCTGCAGAATTGTTACTAAGGGTGAGATTTAAAATATTATAAAAATAAATTAAAATGAAAAATAAAATTGTTTTTATTATTATTTATTTGGGAGAGTTTCCGTGGTATTTTCCTTATTTCTTAAAGTCCTGTGCCTTTAATCCTGATATTGATTTTAAAATTTTTAGTGATAATAATATTCCACCATCTGTTAAGCCTTCTAATGTTTAATTAATAAATTATTCTCTTGGTCAATTTAATAAGGATGCTGCCATAGCCCTGAGCATTTATATCAAATTAAGAGAAACATATAAGCTTTGCGATTTTAAACCTGCATATGGTTTCCATTAATATAATATCAATTTTATATGAAGAAGGAGTTGCTATCACATTTAGAGAATTAGAAAAGAAGATGTCTGAATTATTTGATAGAGTAGAAAATGATGGAATTGCTATCAGATCACTGTTAATAAGGAGTTTGAAATTTTTAGTAGGGAGTAATCTTGTTTATTTGGACAAAGATATTGAGTTCTAATGAAAATTAATATTCATTGTGTGTTTAGCCAATCAATTATATAGTCAATTTGGAGCGAAGCGACATTAGCGAAAATGAGACATAATTTTAATCCTTGTCGCAATAAAAAATTATTTATTATGAAACAGTTAAGTAAAATTAAACTGCAAAACTCTATTTTATTAGAGGAACAGGAAATGAAGCGTATTTATGGAGGAAGTGGTTATTCGTGGTGTTGTATTCAAGGCGAATGCGTCGGTCCGTTGATAAGCTGTACTAGTGACTATTGTGAAAAGCATTACGGAAGCGGTGCTTATTGCGATTAACAATGACATTATTTACAAAGTTCCCTGAATCTCTCTTTAAGGTTTTTCAGGGAACTATTTTAAATCACTATAAATCATATAAGATATGAATACAATCATAAAAAAGGTTGCAGTACTGCTTTTCACTATCACATTATGTGTTTTAAATGTGTTATCACAAACAGATGAGGAAACAGTAAGAATTAAAATTGGAGGCATCTCAATAAATAGTGAAAACCACCAAGTACTTGATACATGTCAAATTGGGGTATATTATAATTATACATACCCACAAAAAAGTGAATCTATAATAGAAAAAAGATCTGACACATTATTTCTGGCTATAGGTAAGAATGTATCTGTCTTTTTAGATCCGTTATACAAAGAAAAATTAGAGATTGACAGAAAAGCTAGATTTGCCCGCTCTCGCAAAGCTAAACTGATAAATAATGAATACAGTAATATTAATGATATCCTTGAAGTGATTAATATTAATAGCGATTATAAAGAAGATGACCCAGGTGACCCGGTTCAAATATATAAAAACCGAAATGCCTTATTGGTTTCATCTATTTATAATTCATATGTTGACAATATACAATGTGATCAGATGATTAATCAAATGCATGAATGGGAGATTATTGAAGAAACTGATACTATTATGGGATATTTATGTCAGAAAGCTAAAATTAATTATTCCGGGAGGAATTATACTGCATGGTTTGCAAAAGATATTGCGGTAAATGATGGTCCTTGGAAATTCTGGGGACTACCGGGTTTGATTTTAAAGTGTTCGGACGACGATGGGTTATTTGAATGGGTTGCTATTGGCATTTCAAACTTAAATGCTGACATAGTAAAAGATAAAGTTGTTTATGAAAAAATCCATATAAAAGGTTTTAACAATTTTGTTAAAAGAATGACAAATGAAATTATAGTGAGTTTTTATAACAACGATGTTTTATACATGACAAATAAAGAAAGAGAATATGAAAGAGTTCCCATAGAGATAATATATGATTAATACTATGATTAATTATATATGGTGGTGGTTTGGCTAATTGGATGGGGTATAGAATATCTCATCCAAAATGGATTTGTAGAGGGTGATAATGTAAATGTTTGCGAAGAGAATGATCAGAAGATAATGAGAACCGATATTCGAAAAATTATAGTTTATTAGAAGAAAACTATAATTTGCCAACATATGAATTCACTTGGTTTAAAAAATGCATTGGCAGACATTCTGGTTATATTTGTACTTAAAGATAGAAAGTATCATAATTCGCTGTTTTCATAAAAGATAAAAATTATAAAATGAAAATAATCAACCTTATAAATATCTGTCTTGCTTTCCTGCTTATCTCTTCAGGCGCTTTTTTACAAACTGTATCTGCTGACTCAATAAGGAGTTACTTCTACACACAGAGCAATGTTTTTCCTCAGGAAAAGATATATGCTCATACGGACAGATCTGACTACTTTATAAATGAAACCATCTGGTTCAGGGCATATTTAGTAAATGCACAAACCCATATTTCTGATCCGAAGAGCAACTTTGTTTACGCAGAGCTGATTAATCCTGCAGGTGAAGTTGCAAACCGTGTGAAGGTGAAGAAACTGGACAACGTGTTTGCAGGGTATATGCTTCTTAATGAAGATCTGCCATCAGGAAATTATCAGCTAAGGTTTTATACCTTATACATGACAAACATGAGTGAGAACTATTTCTGGAGTTGTTGTAAATGCATCGGGTGATACATTAAATACATTCCGATCAACTCATCTTGGCATGGGTATCATTACCATGAATATCAGCAGCATGGAGCCGCTTTATGCTGTTTGCAGTAATTCTGAAGGGTTGGAGAAAAGAGTTCAGCTTCCTGCAATTGAAGATGGGAAACCATCATTCAGAGCAGACTGGAGAAACAATAACATGCTGGTTTCGATAAATAAGCCTAAGGGCTATATCATATCAGAAAAGCAATACCTGCTACTGCATTGCAGAGGCGAGATTATTTATAGCGAGCCGTGGGAAAGTGAAAGTGCGATTGTCGGTCTCCCCGGCAATAATCTCCCCTGAGGAGTATTGCATATAATGCTTTTGGATGAAGAGCTTAATCCGGTTAGTGAAAGACTGGTATTAAATATTAATGAGCTTGATGTTACAACAATCGAGATTATGACAAACAATAGCAGTTTTGGTCTCAGAGAGCGTGTGGGTGTAACCGTAACTGCAAGTGATGCATCAGGTCAGCCGCTAAGTGACAGTTTCTCCGTTTCAGTTACCGATAATGAGATTGTAACATACGATAATTCAGTTAATATTCTTTCTACTCTGCTTTTAACTTCAGACCTTCAGTGATATATCAAGTCTCCTGCCTCCTTTCCAGATAGTACGCGTTTTATTGTTCAGGGTAACACCCCTAAGGGAGGTGCTGGTGATAAAATAGAAGTTACAGATATGCAGGCACCAGAGAGCAGTTTTACCCCTTTTGGCAGATCCACACATTGGGCAACGAGTTCGTTTTCGAAAAAAGTGACAGCTAAAGAAATAGAAGTGCTTCGTCCGTCAAGTATGCTTGAACTGCTTATATTGACACCCGGAT
Source organism: Fermentimonas sp. (assembly GCA_015478775.1). Taxonomy (GTDB): domain Bacteria; phylum Bacteroidota; class Bacteroidia; order Bacteroidales; family Dysgonomonadaceae; genus Proteiniphilum. The sequence continues at coordinate 185,968 of JADMKP010000010.1, forward strand.
TGGGGATCATGGGTGGTCAGGTTTATATTTCAAGATATTCAGGGTGTTGACATACTCTCAGGTGGTGTTGGAGGATTTGGATATGCAGTGCCGATTGCAAAAAACAGATACTGGGTTGATTGGTTTTGGTGTACACAGTTTATCGTGGTTTACAAAAAGTTCTTTCAAAAAATTCTTGATTACGAATTTAAAGACACAGATACAGCTGATGGGGTTATATCGATGTTGTCAAATAATTTAATGACACTTTATCCTTTTATTTCTAAGCAAAAAAAATCATTATCAATGCCCTATTATATCTTATTAGTCAGAACTAAAAAGATGAGAGAAGAAGATGTATTGAGTCGAAATATTGTGATGTATAAAATGCAATATTATTTTATTTATTATGATGATTAGTAAGAAAAACTAATTTTTTCTATCTTTGTGTCCTAATATCATAGGGTATCAAATCAAATTAATATTACACTCACTTATGCAGAGAGTTTTACCGATGCGATTGATCTTAGAAAACGGAATGGTTTTTAAAGGACAATCATTTGGAGCCGAAAGGCCATCATCGGGAGAGGTTGTTTTCAGTACTGCAATGGCAGGTTATCCCGAAAGCTTAACAGACCCCTCCTTTAAAGGACAAATTTTATTATTAACATATCCAATAATCGGAAATTACGGAGTTCCTGCTAATAGCGAGACAAACGGAATTTCCGATTTTTTTGAATCCAACCGCATACATGCATCCGGGTTGGTTGTACAAGACTATACACCACAATATTCTCATTGGAATGCTGTGGGGAGCTTGGGCAACTGGCTAAAAGATGAAAATGTACCCGGGATTTTTGGTATAGATACACGTAAACTAACAAAGATTATCAGGGAGAACGGGTCGTTATTGGGTAAAATAGTAATAGACCTAGATTCAAATGGTAGTGAGGTTGATAATCTTTATGATCAATTTCACGATAATTTACATGATGATAACGGTAATAAACATGGTAATGAACCTAGTAATGTAGATTTTTATAATCCAGATAATTACAACCTTGTGGCAGAGGTTAGCTGCAATGAGGTTGTAGAATATGGTAACGGCGATAAAAAGGTTGTACTAGTAGATTGCGGTACAAAGCTCAATATTATCCGTGAATTGGTGAAAGAGGGATTAAAAGTTGTGAGAGTACCTTGGGATTATGATTTTAACACTATAGAATATGATGGGGTAGTGATATCAAATGGCCCTGGGAATCCTGAATATTGTGGTATAACTGTTGATAACATACGTCAGGCAATGCAAAAAGATCGCCCCATTTTTGGAATTTGTATGGGCAATCAGCTCTTGGCCAAAGCAGCCGGAGCTTCCACATATAAATTAAGATACGGACATCGCAGCCACAATCAACCAGTGCGCAGGGTAGGTAGTAACCAATGTTTTATCACCTCCCAAAACCATGGATATGCTGTAGATGAAACTCAATTGGGAAGCGACTGGGAACCGTGGTTTGTGAATATGAACGATGCAACAAATGAAGGAATAAAACATAAAACAAAACCCTTTTACTCGGTTCAGTTTCACCCCGAGGCAGCAGGAGGACCCACTGATACTCGTTTTTTCTTTGAGGAGTTTGCTAAATTAGTAAAAGAGTAAAGCTTCCTCGTTACAAATGAAAACAAATTAATAATTGGTTTACTATTTTATTAAACAACAGTCTCATAATACATAAAACAACAGTTTTATGATTTATAGAATAAATGATTTACAATTAGTTAAACAAATAGTTTACAATTATTATTTGGTTCAAAATATATAAAACAAGTAGTCAATGAATTGTAACTGATTCACTATTTAATAATAAGATGCGAATGATGGATAAAAACATAAAGAAAGTACTAGTTCTCGGTTCAGGTGCATTAAAAATTGGCGAAGCAGGAGAGTTTGACTACTCAGGTTCACAAGCACTTAAGGCGTTGAGAGAAGAAAACGTGGAGACAGTACTTATAAATCCTAATATAGCAACAGTGCAAACCTCTGAAGGGGTTGCAGATAAGATATATTTTTTGCCTGTTACACCATATTTTGTAGAAAAAGTAATTGCACGCGAGAAGCCCGACGGTATATTATTGGCTTTTGGCGGACAAACAGCTCTTAATTGTGGAGTTCAATTATATGAACAAGGCATCTTAGAAAAATACAATGTACAAGTACTTGGTACGCCCGTTAGAGCTATAATGGATACCGAGGACAGGGAGCTTTTTGTAAAGAAGCTTGACCAGATTGATGTTAAAACAATAAGTAGTGTTGCAGTATCAGATACTAAAGGTGCATTAAAAGCAGCAAAAGAACTTGGATATCCGGTGATAGTTAGAGCTGCATATGCCCTAGGAGGCTTGGGTTCTGGCTTTTGCGATAATGATACAGAACTAAAAGAACTAACAGAAAAAGCTTTCAATTATTCTAGTCAGCTATTAATTGAAAAATCACTTAAAGGATGGAAAGAGGTTGAGTATGAGGTTGTGCGTGATAAATACGACAACTGCATTACTGTTTGTAATATGGAAAACCTCGATCCACTTGGTATTCACACAGGCGAGAGTATTGTTGTGGCTCCTTCCCAAACACTTACAAACTCAGAATATCATAGGTTGCGAGAACTTGCAATTAAAATTGTTAGGCATATTGGTATTGTAGGCGAGTGCAATGTGCAATATGCGCTACACCCCGAATCGGAAGATTATAGAGTGATAGAAGTAAATGCAAGGCTTAGCAGATCATCTGCACTGGCTTCAAAAGCAACTGGCTACCCCTTGGCGTTTGTTGCAGCAAAGCTTGGATTGGGTTTCGGGTTGTTTGATCTTAAAAACTCTGTAACAAAAACCACCACTGCATTTTTTGAACCTGCGCTCGATTATGTGGTTGTTAAGATTCCTCGCTGGGATTTGGGTAAATTTAGCGGTGTATCAAAGCAAATTGGTTCAAGTATGAAGTCCGTGGGCGAGATTATGTCGATAGGTAGAACTTTTGAAGAAGCAATTCAAAAAGGCCTGCGCATGATTGGCGTTGGGATGCACGGATTTGTAGAAAATAAAGAGCTGAAGATTGATGATATAGATAAAGAACTGAAAGAGCCAACCGACCAACGAATATTTGTGGTAAGTAAGGCTTTTAGACAAGGCTATACAGTAGACCAAATACACGATCTTACACGAATAGACCGCTGGTTTTTATATAAACTCAGAAATATCGTTGACACTGCTGAGTTGCTAGAGAAGTTTAATCATAAAGAAATGGATCCTAAAAGCTTCAATTCATTATTAAGATTAGCAAAGCAGCAGGGCTTCTCAGATTTTCAAATAGCCCGTGCATTATACAAAGATAAGGCCAATGAGAGCAGTTCGCTTGCAATTCGCAATTACAGAAAGGATAACGGCATAACACCCGTTGTTAAGCAAATAGACACACTTGCGGCGGAGTATCCAGCACATACTAACTATCTGTACCTTACATATAACGGTGAAGAAAATGATGTTGAATATACGGGCGATCACAATTCGGTGATAGTGATAGGCTCAGGTGCATACAGAATTGGCTCGTCGGTTGAGTTCGACTGGTGCTCTGTAAACGCTTTAAACACAGTTCGCAAGGAGGGTTACAGGGCTGTAATGATAAATTATAATCCCGAAACAGTATCAACAGATTATGATATGTGCGACAGGCTCTATTTCGATGAGCTTTCGCATGAGAGGGTGTTAGATATTATCGATCTTGAGAATCCGCATGGAGTAATACTTTCTGTTGGAGGACAAATACCTAATAATCTAGCCATTAAACTAGATAATGCAGGTGTTAATATATTGGGCACATCGGCAAAAGATATTGATAATGCAGAAGATAGGCATAAGTTTTCGTCCATGCTCGACAGGATGAAAATTGATCAGCCCAAATGGAAAGAGCTAACCACACTCAACGATATATATAAGTTTGTAGAAGAGGTAGGTTTTCCGCTATTGGTACGCCCATCATACGTTTTATCGGGTGCAGCAATGAATGTGTGCTCAAATAATAGTGAGCTGGAGCGCTTTCTAACACTGGCAACTGAGGTTTCGAGCAAATACCCGGTTGTGGTGTCAGAATTTATAGAAGATGCCAAGGAAATAGAGATGGATGCGGTTGCCCAAAACGGAGAACTTATTGTTTATGCCATCTCAGAGCATGTGGAGTTTGCAGGGGTGCACTCGGGCGATGCAACAATTTTATTTCCTGCACAAAAGATTTATGTTCAAACTGTTAGAAGAATAAAACGGATAACAAGGGAGATTGCCAAAGCGTTGAATATAACGGGTCCGTTTAATATTCAATTCCTTGCAAAAGACAATGATATAAAGGTAATTGAGTGCAATCTGAGAGCTTCAAGATCGCAACCCTTCGTTTCTAAGGTGTTAAAAATTAACTTTATAGAGCTGGCAACTAAAGTAATGCTTAACATAGATGTGGATAAACCCGAGAAGTCTGCCTTCGATTTGGATTATGTAGGAATAAAGGCTCCGCAGTTTTCATTTACAAGATTGCAGAAAGCCGACCCCGTGCTTGGGGTGGACATGGCTTCGACGGGAGAAGTAGGGGCTATTGGTGCGCATTTTGATGATGCACTTCTAACTTCAATGTTGTCGGTGGGTTATCGCATTCCAAAAAAGAATATAATGGTTTCGTCGGGAGGCACCAAATCTAAAGTAGATTTACTGGATGCTTGCAGGCTTTTAAAGAAAAATGGATTTGACATTTTTGCTACAGGCGGAACTCAAAAATTTTTGGAAGAGAACGGAGTTGAGAGTACCTTTGTAGCATGGCCCGACGATTTAGATGCTTCTTTAAGAGTTAATGATATGATTTCTGAAAAGAAGTTCGATCTTATCATTAACATCCCCAAGAACTTAACCGAGAGGGAGCTTACAAATGGATATAGAATTAGAAGGGGTGCAATAGATTATAATATTCCTCTTATAACCAATGCCAGATTAGCGAGTGCTTTTATTAAGGCATTTTGTAGAATAACGCAGAATGATATTGAGATAAAGCATTGGGCTGAGTACTAGTAAATTATAATAGAAAATCAAAACGGTAATATATAGATAAATAAATGGATCAATCAATTAAAAAAGTGCTTTTACTGGGTTCTGGAGCCCTAAAAATTGGACAGGCGGGAGAATTTGACTATTCGGGTTCTCAGGCTCTTAAAGCAATGCGCGAAGAGGGCATTGAAACAGTGCTTATAAATCCTAATATTGCAACAATTCAAACTTCTGAAGGTGTTGCAGACAGGGTTTATTTCTTGCCTATTACACCATATTTTGTGGAGAAGGTAATTCAGAAAGAAAAACCTGATGGCATTCTGCTGGCTTTTGGTGGGCAAACAGCACTCAACTGTGGCACTGATCTTTACCAGAGTGGAGTACTTGAGAAATATGATGTTAAGGTTTTGGGCACTTCGGTTGATGTTATTATGATAACAGAAGACCGCGACCTGTTTGTAAAGAAACTTGATGAGATTGATGCAAAAACTCCACAATCGTTGGCAGTTAACAGCATGGAAGATGCACTAAAAGCTGCACATGAGATTGGTTTCCCCATAATGGTTAGGTCGGCCTACGCACTTGGTGGTCAGGGTTCGGGCATTTGCGAGAATGAAAAGGAGTTTAAAGAATTATGTAAAAGTGCATTATCATTCTCCAGTCAGATTTTAATTGAAGAGAGCCTGAAAGGATGGAAAGAAATTGAGTTTGAAGTAATAAGAGATAGCAAGGATCATTGCTTTACGGTTGTGCCAATGGAGAACTTCGACCCTCTTGGCATTCATACCGGTGAGAGTATTGTAGTAGCTCCAATCATCACCCTCAGCAAAAAGCAGATAGATTTGCTTGAAGAAGTTGCCCGCAGAGTTGTAAGACATATTGGTATTGTTGGCGAGTGTAATATTCAATATGCATTTAATGCAGAGACAAACGACTACCGTATTATTGAAATAAATGCACGTTTAAGTCGCTCTTCGGCGCTTGCATCAAAAGCTTCGGGTTACCCACTGGCTTTTGTAGCAACCAAACTGGCATTAGGTTATACACTAGATCAGATTGGCGATATGGGTACGCCCAACTCAGCCTATACAGCTCCTCAGTTAGATTATATGATTGTGAAGATTCCGAGATGGGACCTAAATAAGTTCTACGGAGTAAGTCACGAGATTGGTTCTTCTATGAAATCGGTAGGCGAAGTAATGTCTGTTGGGAAGTCATTTGAAGAAATCATTCAGAAAGGACTAAGAATGATTGGGCAAGGCATGCACGGCTTTGTTGGGAACAAAGAGATTACCTTCGACAATGTTGAGGAGTCACTCTCCAAACCAACCGACCTACGTATTTTTGCCATTGCCGATGCTTTTGAAAAGGGGTATAGTGTAGAGCGTATAGAAGAACTCACTAAAATTGACCCTTGGTTTTTGTGCCGGTTAGAAAATATTTTTAATTACTCTAAAGTTATTGCAGAATACAACAAAATTGAAGATCTACCAAGTGATATATTAAAGGAAGCAAAGCGATTAGGTTTTTCTGATTTTCAAATTGCACGATTTATTGAAGAGCCAGCTGGAAATATGGAAAACGAGTTAATAAGAGTTCGTGAGCATAGAAAGAGCTTGAATATAACACCAGTGGTTCGTCGCATTTATACTGTTGCATCTGAAAATCCTGATAAGACCAACTACCTTTATTTTACTTACGGATCAGATGATGCATTTAAACCTCATAAAGAAAAGGATGGAGAAACAGTAATAGTGTTGGGCTCAGGCGCATATCGTATTGGTTCATCGGTTGAATTCGACTGGTGCTCGGTTAACGCTGTGCAAACGGCGCGCGATTTAGGGTATGAGTCGGTAATTATAAATTATAACCCCGAAACGGTTTCTACCGACTACGATATGTGCGATCGCCTCTATTTTGATGAACTAACTTTTGAGCGTGTATTGGATGTTATCGACATAGAAAATCCTAAAGGTGTAATTCTTTCGGTGGGCGGACAGATACCCAACAATATGGCAATGAAGTTACATCGTCAGAATGTACCAATATTAGGTACACAGGCAGAATCTATTGATAGGGCAGAGAACAGGCATAAATTCTCGGGCATGCTAGACGATTTGGGCATAGATCAGCCACGTTGGAAAGAGGCAAGCAGTTTTGAAGAGATAGAAGCATTTATAAACGAGGTTGGATTTCCACTATTAATTCGTCCCTCCTATGTTTTATCGGGTGCTGCAATGAATGTTTGTTACGACAGGGAGCAGATGGAGACATTTCTGAAAATGGCAGTAAATGTTTCTAAAGAATTCCCGGTTGTAATATCCAGCTTTATGCAAAATGCTAAGGAGATTGAGTTTGATGCTGTTGCACGTGATGGTGAAGTGGTTGAATATGCAATCTCAGAGCATGTGGAATTTGCAGGAGTTCACTCAGGTGACGCTACGCTAGTGTTTCCTGCACAGAAAATATATTTTGAGACCATGCGAAGGGTGAAGAAAATTTCGAAGCAAATAGCTAAGGAACTTAAGATAAGTGGTCCTTTTAATATTCAATACCTTGCTAAGAACAACGAAATTAAAGTTATAGAATGTAATTTGCGCGCATCACGGTCGTTCCCATTTGTTTCTAAGGTGCTAAAGCATAACTTCATTGAAACCGCTACCCGCGTAATGCTGGGGGCCGAGTATGTAAAGCCCGATAGCTCTGTTTTCGATTTAGAGTATATAGGGGTTAAAGCATCTCAGTTTTCATTCTCAAGACTTCAGAATGCCGACCCGGTACTAGGTGTGGATATGTCGTCTACCGGTGAGGTAGGTTGTATAGGAGATGATTTTTCTGAAGCAATACTTAAGTCGATGTTATCTGTAGGATATAAAATTCCTGAAAAGGCAATATTGATATCCTCAGGTGAAATGAAATCAAAGGTGGACCTGCTGGAGGCTTGTAAACTGTTAGGAGCTAAGGGTTATAAACTTTATGCTAGTCATGGTACTCAAAAATTCCTCCAAGATAATGGTGTTACCGCAATTGATGTTAACTGGCCTGATGAGGATGGAGAAAATAATATTCAGAATTTGATAGCCGACAAGCATTTCGATCTAATTATTAATATCCCAAAAGATGTTACTCGCAGGGAGTTAACCAACGGTTATACTATTCGCCGCGGGGCAATAGATTATAATATTCCGTTAATCACCAATGCGCGTCTGGCAAGTGCATTTATCACTGCCTTCTGCACATTGGAGCCTGAACATATTCATATTAAGAGTTGGGATGAATATTAATTAAAGTAATAAATATTTGATTAAGAGATCACAATTAATTAAATATTACTCTTGATATTTGAAACGACGTATGCTGCGTTTAGGAGTTTTCTCAAACTCCTCCTGCATTCTAAATGAAGCAATTTTGCTATAGGTGGGCAGAGTCTTATTAATGTCTTCAACGACTTTATTAAACAACTCTTCCCACTTTTCTTGTTCTATTCCCTCTTTTTCGAGAGTATCTTTATCAGGAACGATAAGGGCAACAATTTTATTATTCTCGCCAATGGCAAGCGATTCCTCAATATAATGCGAACCATTTAATCTCTCCTCAATATCTTCGGGGTATATATTTTGACCAGAAGGACCAAGAATCATATTTTTATTTCTTCCTTTTATATATATATAATTATCGCTATCAATTGTACCAAGATCCCCTGTTTTTAACCATCCATCCTCTGTGAAAGTATCTTTTGTGGCCTCTTCATTCTTATAATAACCAAGCATTAAATTGGTGCCCTTAACGAGAATCTCTCCAACAATATTTTGCTCATCATCAGAGTCTATCTTTGCTTGCATTCTGTCTACAACCTGCCCCGATGATCGTTTTCTGTATTCGCTCCAATATACATAAGAAATTAGCGGTCCACACTCCGTCATTCCATATCCAATGGTGAAAGGGAACTTTATTTTTGTTAGAAAATTTTCTACTTCAGTATTAAGCGCTGCTCCACCAACTACTACTTCAACAAGATTACCACCAAAAAACTCAATCATTGATTTGCGAACCTTGCTATAAACAATTCTGTTAAGAAATGGCAGTTTAATTAGTCGTGCCGCAGTGCCTTGTTGTAATTTTGGAAGAACAACCTTAGTTACAATTTTCTCTAGTATAAGAGGTACCACAAGTACAAGCTTAGGTTTGGTTTCTTTAAAGGCATCTTGCAAAACTCTTGGGGTAGGAGATTTTCCTAAAAAGCAAATATTGCCTCCAAGACCTATAGTATTTAAAATTTCAAATGCAAGACCATATGTATGAGCCATTGGAAGCATGCAAAGTATATTGTCGCCTGGAGTTACAAAAGGAACATTTTCATTTGCGTATTTTGTATTCGACCATAAGCTACGATATGGAATCATTACACCTTTAGGGCTACTTGTGGTTCCGGATGTATAATTTATTACTGCCAGCTCTTCGGGCTTATCTGCCCGGTATGAAACATCATTTACAAAAAATCCCTTCTCGTATTTCTTCGCGAAGTATTGAGGTGAATTATTTACAAATTGTTTGAGATCGTCAGAAGAGGATTTTATTAATGTAAAATCATCCAAAGAATAAACTGTATCTAGCTTTGGTAGTTTTGTTTCATCTAAACTGCTCCATATATTTTGGTCGGCAAACATAACTTTTGTATCGGAGTGGTCAACAATAAATTGAACACTGTTTGAATCAAATTCATTAAGAATACTTACCGAAACGGCACCATAAGTAAGTGTTGCAAAAAAAGTTATTGCCCAATTTGCAGAGTTTTTACCGCACAGTGCAATTTTATCACCTTTTTTTACTCCTTCAATCTTAAAAAACTCGTGAAGTTTATCAATCTCCTTTGCAAAATCTTTGTAATAAAGTGTTTTACCTTGTATTTCGCTTAAAGCAGGATGCTCCCAATTTAGGCGAATACTCTGCTCAATTAAAGCTAAGAAACTATTTTGTGCCATTGTATAATTCTATTATCAATTTATTTATATTTTGTATTGTGTGTTTAATTTATAAAGTTACACGTTTTATAAAAATAAACAAACTAATTAAATCAAATTCATTGCTCAAAGGGTTTATTTTAGACAATTATATTGCATATTTATGTACATTTTAAAGGTTTTTTTAGTGTTATTATCAGTTTTCAAATTCAATAACAGTTATTAGTAGGATTTTATTTCATTTTCAATTATTTTTATCCTACTTTTACAATTGTATTTAGCTCAATTTTTGGAAATATTACTATATTAGAATATAGATCATATTAATCATACCTATTATTAAGATAAAGTAACACAAATTAAAAAAAGTACTTATGTCAACTAACATTTCAAGAAGAAAATTTCTGGAAACCGGTGCTATTGCAGCTGCCGGTCTAACTATTGTGCCTTCAAGGGTACTAGGAAAAAGTATGGGGTACAAAGCCCCGAGTGATATGCTTAACATTGCGGCTGTAGGCATAGGAGGCATGGGAAATTCAAACCTAAATAACCTTCAGAGTGAGAATATAGTTGCACTTTGCGATGTTGACTGGAAATATAGTCAGAGAGTATTTGAAAAATACCCTAACGCAAAGAAATTCTACGACTACAGAAAGATGTATGCCGAAATGGGTAAAGACATCGATGCTGTTGTTGTGGCAACTTCAGACCATACTCACGCTATTATTGCTGCCGATGCAATGACAATGGGCAAGCATGTATTTGTTCAAAAACCTCTTACTCATAGTGTTTATGAATCTCGTCTTCTAACCAAGCTGGCAGATAAATATCAAGTAGCTACTAGTATGGGTAATCAAGGTTCATCTGGTGCCGGCGTACGTCAGGTAATAGACTGGATTGCAGATGGACAAATTGGTGAAGTAACTAGAGTTGAGACTTTCACCGACCGCCCAATTTGGCCTCAAGGACTAATGATTCCTAAAGAAAAACATAGAGTTCCGAAAACACTCGATTGGGATCTTTTCATAGGACCTGCAAATCATCGTCCGTTTAACGAAATATATCACCCATGGAACTGGCGTGGATGGTGGGATTTTGGTACAGGTGCACTAGGTGATATGGCTTGTCATATCTTACATCCTGTATTTAAAGGACTAAATCTTGGATATCCATCAAAAGTTGAAGCATCTTCTACAATGCTTCTAACCGATAGTGCTCCAACTGCCGAAATGGTTAAATTCACATTCCCTTCAAGAGACAATATGCCTAAAGTTGGTATGCCCGAAGTAGAAGTTTTCTGGTATGATGGCGGATTAGCTCCAATGCGTCCTGAAGGTGTTCCAGCAGGTAAGAATTTGAATGATCAGGGTGGATGCGCCATTTTCTATGGAACTAAAGATACACTTATTTGCGGTTGTTATGGTGTTAACCCTTGGTTAGTATCAGGACGTGTACCAAACTCTCCAAAAACACAGCGTGAAGTTACTCTTTCACACGAAATGGATTGGGTACGTGCATGTAAAGAAACTCCTGCAAACCGTGTTGAAACTGCTTCTCCTTTCTCAGAAGCCGGTCCTTTCAACGAAATGGTTGTTATGGGAGTTCTTGCCGTTAGATTACAAGGTTTGAACCAAGAGCTGGAGTGGGATGGTGAAAAAATGGAATTCACTAATATACCTGCCGATGCAACTGTTAGAACTATTATTGAAGACGGTTTTAAGATTACTGATGGTCACCCAACATTTGATAAGACATGGACAGAACCGGTAAATGCTATTCAGTATGCAAATGAAATGATTAAGCATACATATAAGAATGGATATAAATTGCCGGAAATGCCTTAACTATAAATAATAAATTAAAATTAGTTATGAAAAAAGTTATTTATGCATTCACAATAATGGCAGCTATGACATTTGCAGCATGTGGTGGTGGAGCAAAGCAACAGACGCAGGAAGCAGAAAGTACTGACTCTACTGCCGAAGGTCCTCAATATAAAATAATTGAGAATACTCAAATCGATCTTTCTCAATTTGAGACAGACAGCGAGGGTTATATAGTTATTTTTAATGGTAAAGATTTTACCGGCTGGCGTGGATATGGAAAAGACCACGTACCTGGTAAATGGACAATTGAAGATGGAGCAATTAAATTTAATGGCTCTGGTGGTGGCGAAGCTCAAGATGGAGACGGTGGAGACATTATCTTTACACACAAATTTAAAAACTTTGAGCTTTTATTAGACTGGAAAGTATCAAAAGGAGGTAACTCGGGTATTTTCTTTCTTGCACAAGAAGTCTCTACTACTGATGAGGAAGGTAATGAAAGAGTTGAGCCAATTTACATTTCATCTCCCGAATATCAGGTGCTTGATAATGCAAACCATCCAGATGCTAAGCTTGGTAAAGACAACAACAGAATGTCTGCATCTCTTTATGACATGATTCCTGCAGTTCCTCAAAATCAAAATCCTTTTGGTGAATGGAATAAAGCTAAGATTATGGTTTATAAAGGTACAGTTGTTCACGGACAAAACGATGAGAATGTTGTTGAATATCATTTATGGACACAACAGTGGACAGATATGCTTCAAGCAAGTAAATTCAGCAAAGATAAATGGCCTCTGGCATTTGAATTGTTAAATAATGTAGGTGGATCTGAAAGAGAAGGTTATATTGGAATACAAGATCATGGAGATGATGTTTGGTATCGTAATATCAGAATTAAAATTTTAGATTAATAAAAAAGGGGTAATACATAACGTTTGTTTTACCCCTTTATAAATTTACAAGAAGATGAAAAAATATTCAGTTTTATTTACTACATTTTTTATTAGCTCTCTGTTCGTACTTATAGGATGCAATCAAGGAGAGAAAAAGACAACCGAAACTAAATCGGATAAAGAAATTTATTTACAACTTTACTCATTACGCGATGATATTCAGGCCGATTACAGCGGAACCATTGCTGCAGCTGCAGAAATGGGCTATACAGGTGTTGAAGCTGCAGGCTATAACGACGGTTTATTTTATGGATTGTCACCAGCTGAGTTCAAAAAATCTATAGAAGATGTAGGCATGGAAGTGCTTTCATCACATGCTGGCAGACCACTTGCCGATCCTGCATCTGATACAAACTGGGAAGAAACTTGGGCATGGTGGGACACTGCTATACAGGCTCATAAAGACGCCGGAATGAAGTATCTTGTTGTAGCATGGATACCAACTCCTAAAACATTAGTTGATCTGCAAGCGTATTGCGATTACTTCAATCAAATTGGTGAAAAATGTAATGCAGCAGGTTTAAAGTTTGGATACCACAATCACTCATTTGAATTTGAAGAAATTGAAGGTCAGATTATGTATGACTATATGATCGAAAATACAGATCCTTCTAAAGTATTCTTTCAAATGGACGTTTATTGGGTAGGCGAAGGTGGCCATGATCCGGTATCATATTTCAATAGATATCCAGGACGTTTTGAACTACTTCACATTAAAGATGAGATGGAGTTAGGTAAGAGCGGAAAAGTTAATTTCGAGAATATCTATAATAACGTAGATGAATCGGGTGCTAAATACATGATTGTAGAAGTTGAAAGATACACTGGCACACCAATGGAAGGTGTTAGAGAGAGCTACGATTATTTGAATAATGCTGAATTTGTAAAATAGAGCTATAAATAGTAAAATATAGATCTTATATATAAATAATCCCCTTCCAGTTATGGTTGGGGATTTTTTTTAATCAATAACTGCTTTATTTCTTTTAACTACTTTACTTCCTATAACTATTAAACTCTACATCCGTAACCGGTTCCATCCACACAACATTTCCAATGCTTTGTTGGGTAGAAATTGCGATATGTGTAAATTCACTGTCATGTGAAGCCCCATGCCAATGAACTACATCAGAAAGTATTTCAACAACATCACCTGCCTTAATCAGTTGAATTGGCTTTCCCTTTTCCTGATAGTAACCTATACCTTTTGTGCATAACAATATCTGTCCACCCGGGTGAGAGTGCCAGTTGGTTCTAGCTCTCGGTTCAAATACAACCTGCCCAGCCGTTAAATCAAATTTTTCTTTATCGGTAATCAGCATATTTAACCAGGCATTTCCGGTGAAATTATTGTTTGTAATTAAATCACCTTTTAAAAAAACTTCAGTACTTGCCTCAGCCAGTGGATTTTCTTTATTAACAGACAACACTTCATTTAATACACCCTGCGCGGCTTCAGCTTCATCATTACCCAAAGTCTCTTTTATAACCATAACAAATTGTTGAAGTTGCTGCGGTGTTACTCCCAAATTCAAACAAATATTCATATGCGAGCGAAGCATAGGTTCAGCTTTTCCTATACTGCTAATTACAGAGATGGTCACTAATTCACGCTCAACATAGGATAAAACATCACGTTCAAAGATATCAGCAAATAAATGTTCTTTAAGAAATATCTCTATTATAGGTGCAAATGCAGAATATCCAGTTTTGGGTTCATCTTGTGGAGCTCCCGTAAGCTCTCTTAAAATATCTTTACCTCTCTCATACTTAATTCGCTGATCGTCAATATTAGAAGCCTCTGCACCCTCAAAATCATTTATACCTTTAGCTTTACGTATTTCCAGAACTTCCATAAATGTTTGTAATCCACGAATGCTTCTGGGAAAACCACAATATGCGTATGAGTGAACTATGGCTTCTTTAATTTGATTAATAGTTAATCCTGCATCCAACCCTTTATTCAGAAATGGTTTTAATTCCTGCAAATCACCATTGGCAGTTAAAGCAGCAATTGAAATAAGGCTTTGTTGTTTTTCTGTTAGATTATTTGCAGAGTTAGTTTCATTTTGGGCGTTCATCTGCTTTGATAAAAGCATAAAAATTAATATTAGTCCACACCATTTCATAATTGTTATTTCTCTTTTCATTATAGAATTATTATTTTTCTATTTAGTTAAAATCAAAACAGCTGTTTAGTTTAACAAATTAGTTATTTGTCACTACCAAAATAGTTGTTTAATTCATCTAAAATTGATGTTTATTTCAACCAATAAAGTTGTTTAGTGCAACTAAAATAGAAGATTTATATTATTATTGTCTTATGTTAAATACCACGTGATTGCAGTTGTTCTCTTATGTGAGAAGCTTTATCAATCACATCAAACCTTGCTTTTCTAGGATCGGGTTTACCAACAGGCTTTCCACTTGGTTCGATGTCCAGAATGTCTTCATTATGGGTATTATAGATTGGCCATACAGGTAGGTCCTCACCATTCGGATTGCCAGTCTTAGCGAAATTTGTCCAATAAGCATTCATAATCTTCGCCAATTCAATTTCCTCTGTTGTAATTTCCTCTGTTGCCCTGCGTGAATTTAGCGTATTGAAAACATAGTTAACTTCAGATCCGTGTCCTGCACCAAATCTTGCCCGCTCTCTCATTGCTGGAGGAACAAAATCAAAATGATATATATAAACAGGATTATTTTCAGAAATATAAGTTCTGGCTACTTTCCTTGCAGGTTCTCCCCATACCCAATCGGTGTTGAATATGGTTATAACTTCTTCAAACTCTTTGTTGCTATCTGGATCAAAAGCAGCCTCAGCTTCATTTTTTAAATCTCCGAACAGATTAAACAGCTCTTCTTTAGAACTACTGTTATTTACAAAACTGCCACCTATCTCTGCACTGCAACTTCCAATCATTAGGGGTACGTTTACTTGTCGGCCGGCTATATAAGCACTCTCGGCTGTTTCAACTACAAGCATACCATCAAGTATTGGACCAGCATAAGTTCTAGGACCTCCTTCTCCGTTAGTTTCTTGTCCCCCGTCTACAATATCTTCCACCGTCAATGCACGCAATTTGGCTAATGCAACTGCATCTGTTCCTTCAATACCATGTTTCCGTGCAAAGTTTATTCCAATAGTTTCTGCTGATACAGTATAAAAAGGGTCTGCATTTTCTTTACTGATTGGCCTTCCTGTAAGAACCCCGTCTCTACCGCCTCCCGATTCATTTATAGCTTTGTGAAATAGTCCTTTTGCATCAGGTATTGTAAGTAATGAATGAACAGAAACTCCACCGGCCGAAAAGCCAAATATAGTTACGTTATCAGGGTCACCTCCAAAAAAAGCAATATTATCTCTAACCCATTCAAGTGCTGCAATCTGATCCATGTAAGCATAACTGCCTTTGGGCTCTTCGGGATGTTCTGCACTAAGTGCGGGGAAAGCAAAATGGCCTAAACGTCCAAGACGGTAATTAAAAGTCATCAAAATAACTCCTTGATTAGCAATTTGACTACCTGAAGTACCAGAACCACTTCCACCAACAAAACCTCCTCCATGTATCCAAACCATTACCGGTAGTTTGGCATCGGGTTTAGCTCCCGAAGGAAGCCATAAGTTTAGATAAAGACAATCTTCAGATGATCCCTCTGCAATTGTACCAGCAGGTGCACCCCAACCGGCTTGAGCAGAATTAGGTCCAAATTCACTCGCATTTTTAATACCTACCCAGGGCGTTACAGGTTGTGGCGGTCTCCATCTAAATTCACCTACTGGAGGTGCAGCATAGGGTATTCCTTTGAAAATATCAACCCCTTCTTCGGTAGTGCCTTCAAGGATACCCGACTCAACACGGATTGTTGGTCTCTGATTCTCAGAAACATTATTTCCATCGGCATAAGAGCTGATACTGCATCCTATTACAAGAGTAAGAAATAGCACTAATGATTTCATAATAATTGGGTGTAGTAGTTATTAATTATTCTCGCGCGTCATCACTCTTGTAAACGACAAAGACCCTAATTTCCAGGTATTACCCTGCTTAATATATACTTCTGTAACAATGAAAGGGTTAGTTACTTCGTTTCCACCAACCTCCGCCAGTAAATCTATCCTGTTTAAGAGAATAGCCGTATTATCAATTATGTTTACAGATATATTGTGAATATCAGTTTTTTTATACCATATGCCACCACTCTTTATAATATCGAGTTCCCTTTCGGTGTTCCAACTGCCTCCCATATGCACAAACTCGGCTTTATCATGAAAGAGTTTTGATAATTCATCAACGTTTTTATCTGCCATCCATTGCCATTTATCTTTAGAAAGCTCAATTATTTCTTTGTCTTCTTCAGACAGGTTTGTTGTTGTTATTACGTTTTGTGCAAACGAAATGTGAGTACTAAAAATAATTAGGAGAAATACTATAATAGTTGTTTTCATATAATTTTTTTATTACTTATTCATTAATTACATTTTTTCCTTTGAATAATATTAGGTTTATGTTGGCTAATAATTATAGATGCATCTTATAAAACTCTTCAAGCTTATTTACCGCCATGTTCACATATTCAGGAATGTGATAAGTCTGAATATGAGTAGCATCTGGTATTACAAACAATTCTTTCTCAACTGAGTCGGTAGCAAGATTAAAAGCCCTCTCGGTCATATAGTAAGTATCTGCTTTACTTCCGGCAATCATCAATAAGGGTTGATTAATTAAATCCATATTAGTTGCAGCGTCAAATGCCATTAAATCAAGCAAGCTGCTCATGGTGTATCTAAAAGTTGAATTAGGATGAGCATGAGTTCTATGATAATAGTAATGACCTTCACGATATAAATCAAAAGGCATTGCATCAGCCATCTCATCCGTAGTTTCCGTATCAGAGGCATAAGTAACAGCTCCACTGGCAACTTCCAAAGCACGAGCATCAGTAGCTTGTTGTAGTCGCTCTTGTATGGTTGACAAGCCTGAGTCCATAAAACCATTACGCCTTACTTCACCAGAATTAAACATACTAAGCGTTGCTATAACCTTAAAACGCTTGTCGGTCTGTGCAGCCTTTAATGAGTAACCACCACCACCACAAATACCCAACAAACCAAGTTTATCAGCATCCACACCTCCAAAATGAGTGATAAAATCGGCCATACCACGTATATCTTCTATTCGATTGGCAGGCTTATCAACATTGCGTGGCTCTCCACCACTTGCACCCTGAAACGATGCATCGGCAGCAATGGCAATATACCCTAATTCAGCTAAATGCTGAGCATATAATCCTGCAACTTGTTCTTTTACACCACCATTGGGATGAGCCACCACTATTGCAGGGTATTTTTGTGAAGGGTTATAACCGGCTGGTGTGTAAACATTAGCTGCAATTTCTATTCCATTCAGTTTATATGTAACCGGATGAATATTTACCTTACCATTTACATTTTCTGTAATAGCATCACCATAAACCAATCCAAATGGATTTGAGGGTTTAACTTGACCTGATGCCGCAAAACTTACTGATACAAACATAGCAGTCAATAAATAATTTATAATCTTATTTCTCATCTTTCTCATCATCTTGAATTATTATTTTTATTTGTCCAAACCTTTATCTTCTAGCCAATCAGAGAGTAGATCGGCAATTTCTATATTATTTAAATCCGAAAAAGGAAAATGAGTATTACCCTTAATTCCTATTTCAGGCAGATGAATAAGAGTTACATCTCCTCCATAATTATTAACTACATCTCTCCACAACCTTGCCATTTCAAGACGAGAGCGCCAACCATCGGCACCCGGATTATCAGATGGTTCAGAGGGAATGAAATCGCCATAATATATTATAATAGGTATTTTAGTGAGTTTCATAAAGTCTTCCATAGGAATACCATTGGCTGTTAACGGACCCGATGAACTTGGTATTGGTTCGGGCACCTCTCCTTCAGGAAACACAAACCCACTTCCCGGTTCATACGAAGCAATAGCCTTCACGTTTTTGTTGCGAATAGCAGTTAACCATCCAAAACCTCCTGAATGAGAATGCGAAACCAAAACAGCATTTCCTGTTTTATCGAAAAGTTCAGAGATAGCAGAGACAATCACTTCCGTGTCAAAGCTTCCTAAGTTGGGAGTCATTTGGCGGAAATATTGATTAAGCGTTTCTTCACTTTTATCAAACTGTACGCCTTCAAAAAAATCTGGCCATATACCTAATCTAAATGTGCCAAACCATTCTTGTTCGTC
Source organism: Fermentimonas sp. (assembly GCA_015478775.1). GTDB lineage: Bacteria > Bacteroidota > Bacteroidia > Bacteroidales > Dysgonomonadaceae > Proteiniphilum. The sequence goes on from JADMKP010000010.1 coordinate 205,026, forward strand.
GGTAACCGGGGTTATAGTCGATTCAACTGTACTGCGTCCGGCACCCGCTCTTCTGGGCTGGTTAATCAGATACACACCAAATTTTCTCTTTAAGAAAATATTTTGAAAGCCATCGCGCCCATCGGGAGTAGATTCCCATGTTTTAGAGAACTGACCAATGCCATGCCAGAACACAAGTGGCAGTTGGCGGGCCCCATCAGGAATTTGGTAAACAATATATGCATGGTCGCCATGGTAAGTCTGACCTTCAGGCGTTCTGGTATAAGGATTAAATTCTCCCTCCGAAGTTATAACACTACCCCCCACGGTAAAACTGCCTTGTTCTTTTAAAACAATTAATCCATCATTTTCATACCTGTGGTTGTTTTGTTTACAACCAGTCAACATAATTACAAAGAAAATTAATGTGGCATTTAAGCACTTTCTAGAAAAGTTGGTGATCATTTTATTAGTTATTTAAAATTAGTATACATAATTCTATAAATATAGTTATTTCTTTAAAGGAATCTTCTTTTATCAATTATACAATTGATCTTTATAATTTAAGTCTTTTACACAAATACAAATCTAGAGCATTAAAATCAATACTTCATTATACTAATTACCTATTACTTACCAAAATCACTTTTGGATTAAAACAACTTGTATCAGAACAATTTAAATTACTAAATTTGTGATTACAATAAAGCAAAGTAGAATATGGATTCAATAGTAAATTTTAACAGTATAAAAGAGTATAACGAGTTCAATAATAATGAAACTCTACATCCATTAGTTGGGGTAGTTCACCTAGATAAAGCAGAACCCAGGCAGCTCCGACGATTGCGATATTCATTCTACACAGTTTTTTTTAAGAAAATTAATTGTGGTGATCTTCGATATGGGTTAAGCAATTATGATTACGAAGAGGGAACATTAATATTTCTCGCACCCGGACAAGTTATCGGGCAGTATGGTGAGGATTATTATCAACCTCAGGGTATTGCTTTGGTATTTCATCCCGACCTTATTGCTGGAACTACATTAGGAGGAAAAATGCACGATTATCACTTTTTCTCTTACGCAGTTAATGAAGCCTTGCATTTATCAGAGCATGAAAGAAAAGTAATTCTAGATTGTTTCTCAAAAATAGAATATGAATTGCATCATGCAATAGACAAGCACAGTAAACAATTGATAATATCTAATATAGAGCTGTTCTTAAATTATTGCACCCGTTTTTACGATCGTCAATTCATAACCAGAGACAACAGCAACAAAGGAATTTTAGAAAGATTCGAGAGTCTGCTAGATAGATATTTTATTTCAGAGAATCCAATAAAATATGGCTTACCCTCAGTATCATGGTTTGCCGAAGAATTAAATTTATCTGCTAACTATTTTGGTGATTTAATAAAAAAAGAAACTAGCGTATCTGCGCAAGAATATATTCAAACCAAGATAGTTGATATAGCAAAGAAAAGACTATTTGATGTCGATAAATCTATAAGTGAAATAGCCTATAGTTTGGGATTTAAATACCCACAGCATTTTACCAGAGTATTTAAACAAAGAACGGGAGTTACGCCAAATGAGTTCAGAACCGTAAATTAGCGAAGAATTAATATTGAAAATCATAGAAAAAGAAAAACGCATCTAAAGGAACGAGTTGTTTTTCCAATAATCGCTATATTTGCCCTTCACACTGTTTAATACTTCAACATATGCTTAAAACACTCCAAACAATAGCGCTTCTTTTAATTGCTAATGTGGTTGCATTCTCACAACCATCGGTACAGCAAATAATAAATAACCCCGCACTTAAACATGCTTCTGTTGGAATATCTGTAGTTGATTTATCAACAGGGCAAAATGTAGTTTCGCATGATGCTGAGAAATCGCTTACCCCTGCATCGGTATTAAAACTTTTTACTACCGCTACGGCTATTGAGGCGTTGGGCGATAACTTTAGATACAGAACAGATGTGGCTTTAGATGCTAATGACCCCACGCGTATACTTATTATTGGGTCGGGCGACCCAACTCTGGGCAGCGAGGTGTTTAAGGAAAGCAAGGATAGATTCTTTAATGACAGCAGGCAGTTACTGGAAAAGTCGCTTGCGAAAGATAAAGAATACTCAATTTATGTAGTAGATAATTTGTTTGGATATGATGGTGTATCGCCAGAATGGACATGGATTGATATGGGCAATTATTATGCTCCGGGTGCTTATGGAATATCTGTTTTTGATAATACTTATAAGTTGTTTTTTAATACTGTAAATAAAAATGATGGTGCCCAAATATTAAGAACCGACCCTGAAATTAAGGGACTGACGTTTAGGAATGAATTGAAGCTAAATAATAGTGGCAGGGATAATGGCTATATCTATGGTGCACCATTTTCGTATGACAGATCGGTTAGAGGAGACATACCTGGGGGCAGATCGTCATTTAGCATTAAAGGAGATATTCCCGACCCCGGTTTACTTCTGGGCGAGACGCTAGCAGACAACTTAAGGAGGAATGGTTTTAAAATTAGCGATGTAAAGACTTCTCGCGAGGATTACATATCGGGTGTATTAGCAACAGGTAAAACCTCTTCGTATAGAGTGGGGCAGGTGTTATTTACTCAAGTATCGAGGCCATTAAAAGAGATAATTAGAGAGATAAATGTTGAGAGTAACAACCACTACGCAGAGCACCTTATTAGAACTGTGGGAAGGCAATATAAGACCGATATATATGATAATGCACTTATGGCAGGGGTTGACTATGTGACGGATTATTGGAAAAGAAAGGGTATTGATATAACATCGCTTACAATGTATGATGGTAGCGGTTTGGCACCTCAGAATGCCGTTAGTCCAAGGTTACTTACCGATATGCTTAGCTATATGTACAATAAAAGCAGCTATTCAGCTGCCTTTATTGATTCCTTACCCAAAGCGGGACAAGATGGTACTCTTAGAAATTTTATGACCAATACTAAGTATAACAGTAAAATTATAGCCAAAAGTGGTAGTATTGGTGGAGTGCAATGTCATGCCGGTTATCTGATAGATGGGGATAAGAAATATGCCTTTTCAATTATGATAAACAAGTATAACGGCACTCGAGCTCAGGTTAGAGGCGCAATTGAGCAGTTTCTACTGAGCTTGTAAACTGTTTCTATTAAGCTAAAAACAAATTCAACAGTGCTTGAAAATTCTATTGTTTAATTTATTAAATGAAATTGAGCATTTGAATTTAAACTACAACTACTCTATTATTTTTTCAAGTTCTATTTCGAATACCAAAGTGGTGTATCCTTTAATTGGGCCGTCGCCCAAGGCTCCAAAGCCTAACTTCCAGGGTATCCATATCTCCCATCTATCACCTTCTTTCATATATTGTAGAGCAGTTCTAAAACCTTCAATATTATTGTTTACGTAAAACGTGCGTGCTCTATCTCTATTGGCCTTATCAAAATCGATTTTATTTGTAATGAAGTTTCCTTTCTCGTCTGTAAACGTGTCGGGTTTTGTCCATATATTTTTATACCAGCCGAAATGAAGAGCCTTTACCTGCTCGTTGAAAGCTGGAGATCTATCTCCCGTACCGGTTTTAAGAACCTTATACATTATAAAGCCGTTTCCTGCTAGTGAGTTTAACTTTTTATATTCAGGATCATCGACAATAATATTAAATTGAGTTTCATTTTCAATCTTCCAGCGGTCGTCAACAGTTTCTGTCTTATCATCGCAAGCAGAAACAAGGAGGATTGATAATAGCGAAATAACAAATAGTAGTTGTTTTTTCATTTTTGTGGTTTTATTTTGATAGTTTTTTCAATAAGCTTTTCATCTCTGTCTTCTCTGTAATTATTTGTTGCAGATCGCTTATAGCTACTCTTTCTTGTTCCATGGTGTCTCGATGTCTAATTGTAACCATTTTATCTTCTAGTGTCTGGTGATCTATAGTTGCGCAGAATGGAGTTCCAATTGCGTCGTGACGACGATAACGTTTGCCTATACTATCTTTTTCGTCGTACTGACATGCAAAGTTGAATTTGAGATCATCCATAATCTCACGAGCCTTCTCTGAGAGGCCGTCTTTCTTAACAAGAGGAAGTATGGCAAGTTTTACCGGTGCAAGTGCAGGTGGCAATTTTAGCAATACACGCTTTTCGCCATTATCGAGCTCCTCTTCGCAATACGAACCGGCCAGGATTGATAAGAACATACGGTCTACACCAATTGAGGTTTCAACAACATAAGGTGTGTAAGATTTATTTAGTTCGGGATCAAAATATTGTAATTTCTTGCCTGAGAACTTTTCGTGCTGACTTAAGTCGAAGTCTGTTCTGGAGTGAATCCCTTCAACTTCTTTAAATCCAAATGGCATCTCATACTCGATGTCGGTGGCTGCATTTGCGTAATGTGCAAGCTTATCGTGATCGTGGAATCGGTATTTATCAGCACCGAATCCTAATGTCTGGTGCCATTGCATTCTTAGCTTTTTCCAGTGCTCAAACCATTTAAGCTCTTCACCCGGTGGCACAAAGAATTGCATCTCCATTTGCTCAAACTCTCTCATACGGAAAATAAACTGACGTGCAACTATCTCGTTACGGAATGCTTTTCCTATCTGTGCAATTCCAAAAGGAATCTTCATCCTCCCGGTTTTTTGAACGTTGAGGAAATTCACAAAGATACCTTGAGCCGATTCGGGACGCAGGTAGACCTTCATTGCACCTTCAGAAGTGGCACCCATCTCGGTAGAGAACATTAGGTTAAACTGACGCACTTCGGTCCAGTTTCTTGTTCCGCTCACCGGACACGCAATTTCACAATCCACAATAACCTGTCTTAAATCATCCAGATTATTATCATTTAAAGCTTTTGCAAAACGAGCATGTATCTCGTCGCGGTTACTCTGATACTCCACCACACGAGGATTAGTATCGCGATACATCTTTTCATCAAAAGTCTCGCCAAACCTTTTTGCGGCTTTCTGCACTTCTTTATCAATCTTGTCGTCTAGCTTTGCAAGGTGATCTTCTATAAGTACATCTGCGCGATATCTCTTTTTACTGTCTTTATTATCAATAAGTGGGTCATTAAAAGCATCCACATGACCCGATGCCTTCCAAATGGTGGGGTGCATAAATATTGCAGAATCAATGCCCACAATATTTTCATGTAGTAACACCATGCTGTCCCACCAATATTTTTTTAAGTTATTCTTGAGCTCAACTCCCATTTGTCCGTAGTCATATACGGCGCTTAATCCGTCGTATATTTCACTAGACTGGAATACAAACCCATATTCTTTACTATGTGATATTAATTTCTTGAATACTTCTTCTTGTTGTGCCATAGCCTAATCTTACATGTCACGAGTGAACACGCATATAATAAATTGTTAATAAAATATCGTTATATATTTTCAATGTACAAAGTAAACGGTTTTTTTTGATATTTTGACAATCATTCTTCTTAAAGATAGATAATTGATGCTGTTAGGGGTGTTACCTTAGCGGAAAATTTGGTACTTTTGTATTCACTTTTGATAATCAATTTTCTATATATCAAAAATTCAGATATTATATGGTAAGCGGAATGAAATCTTTGGCAAAGGAGACTCTCTTTTATGGCATGGGCAGTGTTCTTCCAAAGCTACTTAGCTGGTTGCTGTCGCTCTACTGGGCTTTTGCTTTGCCAAGGATTTCGGATATAGGTATTCTAACAAATTTTTATGCATGGGTGGCGCTGCTGCAGGTAATCTTGACCTATGGCATGGAGACCGGCTTTTTTAGGTTTGCCAATAAAGACAATGACCCAGTTAAAGTATTTTCTACTTCGTTTATATCTATTACCAGCACAACATTACTCTTTTTTGTAATATCCTTTATTTTTCTTAAGCCTTTTGCTTTTGCTTTGGGGGGAATTGATTTTAAGCCTCATTATCTGTTACTGCTTGTGCTTATATTGTGTGTTGATGTTATTGGTACTATACCGTTTGCCAACTTAAGATTTAAGAAAAGACCTAAAAGATTTGCACTGATAAAAATTATAAATGTTGTACTTACCATACTGTTTAATCTTTTCTTTTTTCTGTTATGCCCGTTTCTTAAAACTATATTCCCAAACAGTTTCGCATGGTTTGATTTAAACAGAGGTGTAGATTACATTCTTATTTCTAATCTAGCTGCTTCTGTTATTCAATTGTTGTTGGTGTCTCCGGAGTTGAAGATTAAGTTTCAATTTGATGCTCAGCTTCTAAAAAAGATGCTTAAATACTCTTTCCCAATATTAATATTAGGAATTGCCGGTATACTTAACCAGACAGTTGATAAGATTCTTTTCCCCAAGATTTATCCAGATACGGCTAATGCATTTACTGAGTTGGGTATATATGGACAGAACTTTAAGATTGCCATTATTATGGTGATGTTTACACAGGCATTTAGATATGCTTTTGAGCCTTATATATTTTCGAGAAGTAGAGGTGATGTCGACGAGAAGCGTTCGTTTAGTGATGCTACTAAGTACTTTATAATATTTGGGTTGCTTATATTTTTGGCAACTACAGGTTTTATAGATATTATTAAGTTTATGATTCCGCCTGAGTATCATGTGGGACTAAAAGTTGTTCCGATAGTATTGCTGGGTGAGCTTTTCTTTGGTGTTTATTTTAATCTCTCGCTTTGGTATAAGCTTACAGATCAAACCAGGTGGGGTGCATATATGTCGACTTTCGGCTTTGTTATAACTATTGCAATAAATGTTATTTTTATTCCTAAGTACAGTTACATGGCGTGTGCATGGGCTTCGTTTTTTGCTAATCTAATAATGATGATTATTTCGTATGTGGTGGGTCAGAAGAAATATCCTATACCATATAATTTAAAATCGGCTGCTTCTTTTTTCACTATATCAATGCTTCTTTTTGGTGTAACTACTGTTTCGATGTTGTTTATTTCTAGTTTATGGCTGAGACTATTTATAGGTGCTTTTTGCATATTATTATATGTATGGGTAATTGTTAGAAAAGAATTACCGCTTAAAGATTGGCCTGTAATTGGGAGGTATTTTGGTTAGGAGTGAATTAATTAAGTAAATACTTGGTAGTGATGTGGATGTTAGCTAGATAGGTGGGTGTTAGCTAGATAGGATTTGTAGATACTAGCTAAACAGAAGTTAGAGAGTTATAGAAGTTATGGAAGTTATAGTTATTAGAGGTATGGAGGTATGGAGATAAAAGTTAAAGATTTTACAAAGAATTTTAATTTAAAATCAAGAATATTTATTTAAGATATAATTTATAATGAGAAAACTTTATTTATTACTTGCAATATTTTATGTGTCTTTTATGGCAAAGGCCGATGAAGGGATGTGGCTTTTGAAAGAGTTAAACAGTGAGAGTATTGCAAGAATGCAGGAGTTGGGATTTACATTTCCAATAAATAGTCTTTACAGTGAGGATAATCCTTCTCTTAAAGATGCAGTGGTAATTTTTGGTGGTGGATGCACGGGTGTTGCGGTATCTGATAAGGGCTTAATCTTTACTAATCACCATTGTGGTTTTGGGGCTATTCAGAAGCTTAGTGCGGTTGAACATGATTACCTGAAGGATGGTTTTGCTGCTAAGAAAATAGAAGAAGAGTTGTATGCCGACGGTCTAACTATTGCGTTTCCTCGCTCAATGGAGGATGTAACTGATAAGATTCTTCCGCATATACCACCTGTTTTAAGTGAGATTCAAATGGAGCTTGCTATCGATTCTTTATCAAATGAGTTGATACAAGAATACGAGTATGATCCTTTTACTAGTGCTAGAGTGGTACCATTTTATTCGCGCAATAAATATTATGTGGTTCTTTATGATGTGTTTAGAGATGTGCGTCTTTCGGCTACACCCCCTCAATCGGTAGGTAAGTTTGGTGGAGATACAGATAACTGGATGTGGCCTCGTCACACGGGTGACTTCTCAGTTTTTAGAGTCTATGCCGATAAGGATAATAATCCTGCAAATTATAGCGAGAGTAATGTACCCTATAAGCCTAAATATGTTGTACCAGTTTCGTTGGCTGGAGTAAGAGATGGCGATTATGCAATGACTATTGGTTATCCAGGAAGTACACAACGATACTTATCGTCTTGGGGTATAAATCAGCGCGTTGAATCGGAAAACGTTCCTCGTGTTGAAGTTCGCGGTGTGAAACAGGAAATCTGGTGGGATGCTATGACACAAAACGATACCATCAGAATTAAATATGCCAACAAGTATGCAGGTAGTTCAAACTATTGGAAGAACTCGATGGGTATGAATGAGGCAATATCTAATCTTGGTGTAATTAAAGAAAAAGAGAAAGTTGAGTCTCGTTTAAATGATTGGATTAGGAAAAACAGTACAGCTAAAGAAAAATATGGTAATACACTCTCTACACTTGAAGAGGCTTATACACAGTCTAATGACTTGGCAAAGTATACCACATATTTCTTAGAAACTTTTAATAATGGAATTGAGCTTATCCGTTTTGCCAAAACAATTCTTCAATTTGATTCAGATGGAACAGAAGAAGATAAAAAGGCTTTTATTAATGAGAGGCTTATAGAGTCGTATAAAAACTATGAACCTGAACTCGATAAAAAAGTGTTACCTAGATTATTATCTCTTTATGCAGAGCGTGTGCCTGAGGAGTTCCATCCGGATATTTATAATAAGATAAATGAGGAATTTGATGGTGATTATATAAAGTATACAGATTGGTTATTTGAAAACACTCAATTTACTTCACTTGAAGAGTTGTTATTGCTTCTTCAATCTGCCGATACTCAGATATTGACAAAAGATCCGGCAATGGAGCTTGCGTTATCTAGTACTGATATGGGATATGAATTATCGGGATTAATGATGCCTTATTATGAGAAAATATTACGTAGTGAACGTGAATTTATGGCTGCATTGATTGAAATGGATTCTCATAAAACATTTTATCCTGATGCCAACTTTACTCAACGCATGAGTTATGGAACCGTTAAGGGATATAAACCTCGTGATGGTGTTTGGTATAATTATTTTACTACTTCTAATGGGATTTTGGAAAAACAAAAGCCGGGGGATCCCGAATTTAATGTGCAAGATTACATTCTTGATGAAATCCGCAGTGCCGACTTTGGAGGGTATGCCGACGAAAATGGTGTGCTTAGGGTTAATTTCCTTTCAACAAATGATATTACCGGAGGTAATTCTGGCAGTCCGGTTATAAATTCTAAAGGAGAACTAATTGGTCTGGCTTTTGATGGTAACTGGGAATCGTTGAGTGGAGATATATTATTTGAACCTGAAATGCAACGTATGATAAGCGTTGATATTGTTTATACTATTTACATGTTAGATAAGGTTATGAATGCATCGCATCTTTTAGATGAGTTAAACTTGGTTAGATAAATAAGTTGAAACTGGTTGAAAATAAAAATCAGCCCCTCATATGCTAAGAAGCATTTGAGGGGCTGAACTTTTCTGTTTAAAACGAAGTTAGTAAGTGTTATTTGGCTTATAACTTATTGTTATATTTAGCCTCGGCATCCCATTTCTCTCTGTCGAACTTCTCATAGCGAGGAGGGGATGGAACATAAACATTGTCGTCCCAGAGTGAACTTGTTATCATTAGATCGGCGCTATATCTATTGCATGCAATGGGTATATTATGTACACGACATTGACGAAGCAACATCATTATATCAGCTTCGTGTGGTTGTGCATTAAGATCGTCAATTAAGAATACAGCTAAGTCGATCTCTTTTCTTACCACTTTTGCGGCAATCTCAGCATCGCCACCCATAGGCCCTGAGTTCATTACTGTTATTTCGGGATTCACACCCTCTCTGTCTAATGCCTCACGAACCAAACTACCAGTGGTGCCGGTACATACAAGATGGTGCTCTGACAGGAAATCTGAGTTAAATATAACCCATTCTACCATATCTGCCTTACGATGATCATGCGCAACTAATGCAATCGTTAATTTTCGTCTCATTATCCGTTATTTTTCTTCTTTTTATATCCCCAGTTCTTGTCTGATGGAATCTATTTTTTCGTATGCTTTTAATTCTGCCTGCGCCAATTCCTCACATGTTTTTGACGAACCGGTAACTTCAATATAAAACTTAATTTTAGGTTCAGTTCCCGATGGCCGGATAGAAAGTTTAGTACCTTCTTCAGTAAAATACTGAATTACATTTGAAGTTGTAGGCATCTCGAGAACAATATTCTCATTGCTTACGAAATCAATACCTTCTAGTTTGCCAAAATCTTTAATCAGCGATACTGGCGAGCCTCCTAATGATGTTAGTGGGTTTGTTCTGAAGTTCTTCATCATTGCTTCAATCTCATCGGCTCCTTCTTTACCTTTGCGTACTAATGATATGCCAACCTCTTTAGAATATCCATACTCAAGATAAATATCTTGTAGTAGCTGATAAACCGATTTACCATTATCTTTGGCCCACGCTGCTATTTCTGCAAATAGGGTACAAGCAGATACTGCATCTTTATCACGAACAAAATCACCTGCAAGAAAACCATAGCTCTCTTCACCACCACCAATATATTTTTTTATTCCTTCGTTTCTACGAATTATCTCGGCAATCCATTTAAAGCCCGTATAGCTATCATATATTTCGATGCCCTTGATATCTGCAATTTTCTTGGCCAATTCAGTGGTTACAATAGTCTTTACTACAAACTCTTTTCCTGTAAGAAGCCCTAGTTCATGGCGACGAGTCATTAAATAATAGAGACAAAGAAGGAATGTTTGGTTGCCATTTACAAGTATAAATTCGCCATCATTATCACGAATAGCAGTGCCAATACGGTCGCTGTCGGGGTCGGTTGCCATTACAATATCTGCATCTGTTTCCACCGCTCTTTTTATTGCAAGATTTAAAGCAGCTGGCTCTTCGGGATTAGGAGAAATTACTGTTGGGAAATCGCCACTTATAACATCTTGCTCGGGCACATTAATAATATTGGTGAACCCAACTGCTTTTAATGCATCCGGAATAAGCTTGCCCCCGGTGCCATGAATGGGCGTGTAAACAATTTTAATATCGTTGTTGCGTTCAATTGCTTCGGGAGAAAGAACAAGTTTCTTTACTTCCGCAATAAACGCTTTATCCATATCTTTTCCGATAAACTCGATAAGCTTACTATTACTATCAAATTTAATCTCATCGGTATTTTTAATGCGGTTTACCTCAGCAATAATATTTCTATCATGAGGTGCCAACACCTGTGCTCCATCGTTCCAGTAAGCCTTAAAACCATTGTACTCCTTGGGATTGTGTGAAGCTGTAATCATAATTCCACTCTGACAACCTAATTTTCTTATTGCATATGAAACCTCAGGGGTAGGTCGTAGTTCTTCAAAAAGATAAACTTTAATACCATTTGCACTGAAGATGTCAGCAGCTATTTCTGCAAATTTTCTACTATTATTTCTGCAGTCATGTCCAATTACTACTTTTATTTCATCTAACCCTGCAAATTCTTTTTTGAGATAGTTGGCAAGTCCCTGAGTTGCTGTGCCTACAGTATAGATATTCATTCTATTGCTTCCTGCTCCCATGATACCTCTTAAACCACCGGTACCAAATTCGAGGTCCCTGTAAAATGCATCAATAAGATCCTTCTTGTCTTCGTTATCGAGCATTAATTGAACCTCGTCCTTTGTTGTTGCATCATAATTACCTTCAAGCCATGAGTTAGCTTTGCTTGTAACTTGTGCTATTAAAGTTTCATCTTCCATATAGTTTACTGTGTTATGTTTCTAAATTACTCTTCTGCATTAATTATAAAATTACTCAACTGGTATAACTTTATATTTATCGCCAGTCTGATCAATTATCTTCTGATAATATTCATTTGAATATCCAGGTCTTATTGGACTTGCCGGTTGACCATGTTGATTTCTTTTAAACTCTCCATTTACTTCGGGTTTAATTACTCCATCAACATATTTAACCATTAAGTATTCACCTAGACTTTTCCATTCGGCCATTCCTTCTTTTACCAATGAGTTTGTATAATCGTTAAGAAACTTAATAGCTTCTTCGCTAGATTGTTTATGTAATGCTAAAGCTTTTTCTTCAATTTGTGGTTGTTGTGATGCAAATGTGCTCTCGAGTTTCGTTTGAACCTTTTTCATATCTTCGCTCATATCACTGTAACGAGTATACACCATATTAGATACCCAATTGTGAATCCAGAAAGCTGATGTCCACGAGAAGTTGTGCAAATCGCCATTGCCAACGGCCATTTCTTGAGGTACTACATTGTGTCCACTGTAAAATGGAAAATAAACTGTCTGTGCCGCATCGTCTATACCAAACCAAAGAATTCCGCCTATTTCATTAGGTAACCACGATCGCATTTGAGCAACAAATGAGAAAGCTGTTTGCTGAGTAGCTATTGGTCTCTCGTTGCAATACTCAACAGAATCAACTTCATATGTTAAAGGTGACCATCTGTATGGAGAATTAAAAGGACCAGCACCTACGTCGAATCTCCAATCTAGCTCTGTACCTTCATAATGATCGCGCATGAGATTTTGTATGTCCTGTGCACTCAGCTTACGGTCGGCCTTAATATATAATGGCATAGGGTCTGTAGTTTTGCCCTGTGCATATGTTACAAACTTGCCCATATCCTTGTTTACTTTGTTGAAGAACGACCATACGCGAGCTTCACAAAAACGCATTGCTCCAAAATCAAGCGGTGCATATGCCTGGGCAAAACTAAAGTCGGCGTCATTACCTGTGTAGTATCCTTTCTCACGAGCAAATGAAATTACATCTGGGGCATATAAGACATTTTCAGAATCGTTTAAAGGGAATTGTTGAATACGAGCCTGGTTTGCATGTGCCGATACACAATTGTCGGGGATGCGAACAGCTACCCATACAGCACCTTTATTTCCAACGCCTTTTCCAATCATTTCCATTACCCAGACTTCGTTGGGGTCTGCAATTGAAAAAGATTCTCCTCCACTATAATAACCATACTCATTAACTAAATCGGTCATTACCTTTATTGCTTCACGTGCATTCTTTGCTCGTTGCAATGCAATATAAATCAAGCTGCCATAATCCATTATGCCGGTTGAATCGGCTAGCTCAGAGCGTCCTCCAAAGGTGGTTTCTGCTATGGCAAGCTGATGTTCGTTCATATTACCTATAACATTAAACGTTTGCGATACTTGTGTTATTTCACCCAGGTATTTGCCGGTATCCCATTCATAAACTTTAAGCATTTCACCCGCATTGTATTTTTTTGCGGGCCAATGATATAACTCTCCAAACAGTCCATAAGAATCGGCCGCATATGAAATTAGTGTTGAGCCATCAGTTGAAGCTTTTTTTCCTACTAGTAAATTTGTGCAGGGGAACGCTATGTTGTTGGCAAATAGAGCCGTTATAGCGATGATAATGAATTTTCTCATGTTATACTAAATTGTCAATAAAATAAAATATAGTTTTGTGTAAAGATACTTTTTTTTGTTTAATCAGCCTAAGCTGAATAGCTGTAATTTAATATTTATCTTAAATTGGTGGGCAAAAGTAGAAAATAAAATCTATTTTTGTCTTACATAATAACCCTCAGTAATTAATAATGAAAGAAAAAGTTTATAAGATAAGTACTAAACGAATATTGGGGCTCACAGCTACTCAAATCATAGTCTTATTTGTGCTGTTGGTTATACTGTTCTTCTTCAGCGATAGTAGTATTCCAAAAAGGATGAAACAAGAATCACAGATTAAAGACATTCAAACTCAAATTGAATTATACAAACAGCAAATAGATGTAGATAAAGAGAAGTTGAATGAGCTGCAATCAAACAGAGATGACCTCGAAAAGTTTGCAAGAGAGAATTTCTTTATGAAAAAAGAAAACGAGGAAATCTTCATTATTGCAAAATGATTCTGTATATTTGTTGATAAAGATTTTGGTAATATATGAAGGACAAGTTATTTCAGATATCAGGCATACTGATACTATTCTCAGCTATTTTATATATGTTTTCACCTGTCATTGCACCTTGGATAATGTCGGTTTCGGTTCTTGTATTTTCACTGATAACTATGAAAAATCCATATCCGGGCAAAAGTATTAGAGGTAAACGACTTTTCAATTTTCAGCTTTTCTCATGTCTATTAATGATTGCATCTACATATTTGATGTTTAAGCATCGAAACGAATGGCCGCTTGTAATGATAATAGGCGCATTTTTAATGCTCTATGCTGTTATAGCTATTCCAAGAGAATTAAATAAAGAGAATAAAGTTCAATAGATAAGTATTGCGCCTACTGATAACATGATTTAATTAAAATGAAAAAAAATATTTTAATAGTAGATGATAATTTAACCATTTGTTTGATGTTGAAATCATGGTTGGTGAAAAACAACTATAATGTAGAAACAACATCTAGTGCACAAGAAGCAAAGCAAATGGTGAAGGACTTTCCATTCGATCTGATTTTAAGTGATATAAGAATGCCTGATGTGGATGGTATCAGCTTTTTGAATTGGGCTAAAAAGTATGATTCTGATATTATTGTTATTATGATGACAGGATACGCCGAAATAGAGTCTGTTGTTGAATCAATGAAGTCTGGTGCAACGGATTACATCACAAAACCAATTGATCCGGAAATACTCTTTAGTAAAATTAAAGAAGCATTCCAGATTCAGGAGAATAATAATAAAAATAATCAATACCCAAATGACTTTTTGATTCCACCCGGAAATGAGTATAAGCAACTTCATGAACAACTTCATCTTATTGCCGAAAATAATGATCATTTGCTGATTATAGGCGATAGAGGCACAGGCAAATATTCGTCGGTGAAATTTATTTTTGAAAAAGGTATTCACAGATCAAAACCATTAGTTATACTTGATGCCTCAGATTTAATTACAATGCAGTATAATAGCAATGATTATGAATCGATTTTAATTGAAAAAATTAAAGTAGCAAAAGGGGGACTCTTTTACATACGCGATATTGATAAATTAAATATATTTCTTCAAAATGAACTACTTACAGTACTAACTAAACAGAGTAGAGATGAGAATTTCACACAAATAATAATAAGTTCTCAACAAAGCCTTGAGGAGTTACGACAAACTCTTATCCCAAAATTATACAGTGTGTTACAAAAGAAAGTAATTATTCTCCCTTCTTTAAAAGGTAAAAGTGAGCAAATTTTAAGTTTCTCAAAACACTTTCTTAATTTTGCCAACTTTGCATTAAACAAACATTTAAAGGGTATTGATTCTGAAATGCAAAAAGAATTCATTTCTTACAACTGGCCGGGAAATATACAGGAATTGAAAAACACAATATTAAAATCTGCTCTATTAACCGAAGGAGATTATATTACAATTGATATTGTTGAAGATATATTTGGCAATATTAAATATGAAAGAGAAGAAACAAAGACGATTAATATTAATAGTCTAAGAAAAGAAAATTACGAGAAAGAGAAAATCTATCAAGCACTTACTCTAGCAAAGGGCAATAAAACTATGGCTGCATCTATTCTAAATATTGATAGGAAAACATTATACAATAAAATAAAGTTATATAGTGTAACAATGTAGAAATGGATAAAGAGCGAGCATCGAATGTTAAGCTAACTGTTATTATCGGATATATTCTTGTTGTTATAGTTTTAATAACAGGTCTTTTTGCTCTTTACAGAAATTTGGTTGAATACTCAGACAAACAAGTTAAAAGTGACGATTTAACCGAAATGATTATTGTAGGGAATACCCTTACATTGCTTTATGAAATTGAAAGTGAGCAAAACCTTCTAACTCCATCAAGTGCCCTTCAATATTTAACATACTACGATTCAATTATTCCGGTAATTCAAAATAACCTTCATGAATTGGGTATTCTGTCTCAAGATAGTTCTCGAAATGTAAAACTTGACTCAATCAATCTATTATTTAACAGTAAAAGAGACAATCTTAAAGAAGTAATATTGTTACTCGATTCAATTAAAGAGGCACCTCAAATAATTAGAGAAACACACAGTAGTATTGAATCTCAACTTGATAATAAGAGTGATACCACTATAATATCAAAAGATAGAAAAGGCTTTTTTGCGCGCTTGCGGAATGTTTTTGTTGATAGTCCCGATTCTACAATAATTATAGAGAATAGGGTTATCGACACTATAGTAAATAAAGTCAGATATTCTGAGAGACTTGATATGAGTAGGCAATTAAAACTTCAGGCCTCATTGGTAAACAGACAAATTATTTTGAGCAACACCAATAGAAAGCTAACTGAAAGAATAAATGAATTGTTAAAAGATATTGAGCATGAGGAAATTAAGAAATCTATTCAAATCTTAGAAGAAAAAGAACATGCAATATTTAGTTCTCAAAAGATTATGTTTATTGTTTCGGCAATTACAATAATCATTGTATTGATATTTGCTATTCTATTTCTTATTGATATAAACAGGAGTCAGCGTTACAGACGTGAACTGAAAAAGTCAAACAAACAGATATCTGAATTGTTAACTGCCCGTCAAAAATTGATGCTCACAATATCACATGATATTAAAGCACCACTAGGTTCAATTTTAGGCTTTATAGAATTATTAAAAGATGGTTTTGCTACAGGTTTAAGTAAAGAAAAAAGAATAGACTACCTGCAAAATATGAGTAGCTCTGCAAATCATATTATGCAGTTAGTAACAACTTTGCTAGATTTCACTAAACTGCAAGAGGGGAAATGGGAATTCAAAGACATCCATTTTGATTTACAGTTATCTATAAATGAAATTGTGGCAAGTTTTAGACCAATAGCTGAGAAAAAAGGGCTTAATTACTACGTAGAAAATAAACTACCTATTAATAAAATATATATGGGTGATCCTTATGTATTGAGGCAAATAGTTAGTAATCTTATCTCTAATGCAATTAAATATACCCATAGTGGAGAAATAAAGGTTTCAGTAAAAGAATTAAACCAAATATTTTATTTTTCAATTTCAGATACGGGCATTGGCATAGATAAAAAAGAACAAGAATCGATATTCGACGAGTTTAAACAAGTGCCTCAAGAATTTGAAATTGGTATAGAAGGAAGCGGGTTAGGCTTAGCCATTACAAAAAGACTTGTTAACGACCTGGATGGCAAAATATATTTAACCTCACAAAAGGGAGTAGGTTCCGAATTTACTATAGAAATTCCTCTTAAAAGTGTAAATAGTGTTCCAATTGTATTGAACAATAACATTAAAATTGAATCACAGGATCTTAAAAGTATCTCTGTTTTTATTATTGAAGATGATCCCATTCAACTTAAAATGGTAACAGATATGATAACAAAAAACGGAATGAAGTGTATGGGTGTAAGTGATACGGAGAAAATTTTTCCACTTCTTAAGTACAACAAATTCGACATTCTTTTTTTAGATATTAATCTACATGCAACTACTGGCATAGAGCTTATTAAACACATTTATGAAAAAGATAAAGATCTTTTAAAAAACATACCAATTATTGCACTTTCAGCTGCATCAGATGTAACTAAAGATCAACTTCAACTGCAAGGGTTTACTGATTTTTTACCTAAACCATTTACTTCTGAAGGTTTGCTTGGAATGATAAAAAAGTATGTCAATTTAAGTGGAACTATTCAAGAAAACAATAGAGAGCATTTTAGCGGATTAGAGTCATTAATTGATTATGTAAAAGATGATGCCGTACTATCTTCTGAAATATTGCAATCTTTTATTAATGAGACAACAATAAACAATGAGCTTTTAGAGGAAACCTTTGAAAAAAACGATTACGTAACAGTGCAAAAAGTTTCTCATAAAATATTGCCTCTAATTAAGATGATTGGAGATAATCACGTTATAACCATAGTAGAACAATTAGAGAAAGGCAATCGGCTTTCAAAGGAAGAGGAAAGTGATATAATAGTTGAATTAGATAGATATATTGCAGAAGCAAAAGTGCTTAAAGATATTATTGAAACAAGAATTAATGAGTATAACTGAGATTACAAGTAGCTATAAACGATACTTGCTTCTTGAAAAAGGATTATCCAAAAATAGTATAGAAGCTTATATGCATGATCTGCAAAAACTATTGGATTTTGCAGTAGAAGAGCAACTATCTTTAAAAACTATAGAATTGTCGAATATCGAAACGTTGCTTGCTCAACAATTCGACAAAGAAATTTCTCCCCGATCTCTTGCAAGAATCATATCAGGACTAAGGTCATTTTTCGGTTTTATGGTCTTATATGAATATCGCGAGGATAACCCCACAGAACTACTTGAGGCCCCAAAAATAGGCCTAAAACTTCCTATAACTCTCTCAGTAGAAGAGATTGATAAAATATTATCTGTAATTGATGTATCCACAAATGAGGGAACACGCAATTATGCAATTTTTGAAACATTATATAGTTGTGGATTAAGAGTATCGGAGATTATAAACCTTCGCTTTCAGAATCTTTATTTTGATGAAGGCTTCATAAGAGTAGAAGGAAAGGGTAATAAACAAAGACTAGTTCCAATTTCTGATATTGCTATTCAGAAGATAAATAATTGGATTGATCATCGCAAACAAATCAATATCCGAAAAGGAAGCGAAGATGTTCTTTTTATAAGTAAAAGAGGCAATGCTATTTCAAGAATAACTGTGTTTTATTATGCTAAATTGTACGCCGAAATGGCTGGTATCCAAAAAGATATTAGTCCTCACGTATTCAGGCACTCTTTTGCAACTCACCTATTAGAAAGGGGAGCCAACATCAGAGTAATTCAAGAAATGCTTGGTCATGAGAAGATAACCACTACAGAGATATACACACATTTGGATCGTAATTATTTGAGACAAGAAATTATAGAACATCATCCCAGAAGTAGGTTGAAGAAAAAATAAACAACTAAAAGAATTAAAGCTCCAAGATAATTTTATATATTTGCTAAGGAATAATAAAACATATAATCATGAAATTTGTAATATCAAGTGCCTCGATGCTAAATCATTTACAGGCAATCAATAGAGTCATAAATTCAAAGAGTACACTCCCTATTTTAGATTGCTTTTTGTTAGAGTTGAAAGGAGAGAAACTTACACTTACTGCCGCAGATAGTGAAACAAGATTAGAAACATGGGTTGAAGTTAACAGTGCCGAAGGTGAAGGCAGCTTAGCCATTAATGCAAAAAATCTACTTGACCCATTGCGCGAACTTCCAGATCAACCACTAACTTTTGATATTAATGATGAGACACTTGAGGTGTTTATATATTATCAAAATGGAAAGTATAATTTTGTTGGCTTAAAAGGCGATGAATACCCTGAACCAAAACCTCTGAAGACCGATTCTGCCATGAGCCTTTCTATAGACTCTGAGATGCTTTTGTCGGGAATAAACCGTACAGTGTTTGCTACTGCAGACGATGAGCTTAGGCCGGTTATGAATGGCATCTACGTTGATATTACATCTGATAATCTAACATTTGTTGCATCAGACGGACATAAGCTCGTGAGAGTTACCACCACAGAATCTAGAGGTGAAGGTCGTTCGTCATTTATTTTACCAAAAAAACCATCAAACTTATTAAAATCTATTCTACCCCGAGAGAAGGGAAATGTTGATATCAATTTTGACGAAAACAATGCCTACATATCAATGAATAACTACAAAATGGTATGTCGTTTTGTTGAAGGCAGGTATCCAAACTACAATTCAGTAATTCCTCAAAACAATAGTAATAGTGTAGTTCTGGACAGAATTACTTTGTTAAGCGCACTCAAAAGGGTTTCTGTTTTCTCAAATCCATCAATAGGGCTTGTAAAACTACAGCTGTCGGAAGATAAAATTGTTATTACTGCTCAAGATATTGATTTCCTCACTGCTGCCGAAGAAACTATTAGCTGCACATATGAAGGAAATGTAATGAATATAGGATTCAAGGCAGTTTTCTTAATTGAAATTTTAGATAATATTCCATCATCAGATGTAAGAATTGAATTGTCCGATCCTTCAAGAGCAGGACTTATTCTTCCAGTGGAGCAAGAGCAGAATGAAGATATGCTCACACTACTGATGCCTATGATGTTGAATGATTAAATAAAAAATAAATGGATTTAAATCTTAATAACCCGCTAGTTTTCTTTGATTTGGAGACTACCGGGATTAATATTACGCGCGACAGAATAGTAGAAATTTCAATATTAAAAGTTCATCCAAATGGCACTGAAGAGACAAGAACCAGAAGGATAAATCCTGAAATGCCTATTCCACCAGAGTCTACCGCAATTCATGGCATAAGCGATGAGGATGTAAAAGACTGTCCCACATTTAAACAGGTAGCAAAGTCCTTTGCAGATTTTTTAGAAGGGTGCGATATGGCAGGATTTAATTCGAGCCGATTTGATGTACCCTTACTCACAGAAGAATTCTTGAGAGCAGGTGTGGACTTTGATACCAGCAAGAGAAAGTTTATTGATGTTCAGATAATCTTCCATAGAAAAGAACAACGTACTTTAGAAGCAGCATACGCATTCTATTGTAACAAGAAACACGATAATGCTCATTCGGCAGAAGCTGATGTAATAGCTACATACGAGGTCCTTAAATCTCAACTCGACAGATATTCTGATCTTGAGAATGATGTAAATTTTCTATCTAGAGAATATTCCAGTTTTAATAACAATGTAGATCTTGCTGGTCGCATCATAGTAAATGAAGATGGTGTAGAAGTATTTAACTTCGGCAAGCATAAAGGTAAATCTGTTTTAGAAGTATTTAAAAAGGAGCCCAGCTATTATTCATGGATGATGGATGGAGACTTTCCTCTTAATACTAAACAGGTACTAACAAAACTTCGTCTAAGGGAAATAAATGGTTAAATCTCGCTTCTTTATTACACTTTCATACAACGGAAAGAACTATGTTGGATGGCAAATACAACCAAATGGAATTAGCGTACAGCAAATACTGCAAAAATCGCTATCAACCATTCTTCGTTCTAATGTAGAAGTTGTAGGTGCCGGAAGAACAGATGCAGGGGTGCATGCTCATAAAATGTTTGCACATTTTGATTGGGAAGGAGATTCTTTCTCAATTGAAAATCTAGTTCATAAATTAAATAACTATCTACCAAAAGACATTTCTATTCACAATATACAACAGGTGAAGCCTGATGCTCATGCACGCTTCAGTGCTGTCTCGAGATGTTATAAATATTATGTAACAACTAAAAAAGATCCTTTTCTGCAAGAACTTTCTCACAGGGTATATTTTGTACCAGATGTTGAAAGAATGAATGCACTTTGTAAAATCCTTTTGGAGTATGAGGATTTTAGTAGTTTTAGCAAATCGCACACCGATGTTAAAACAAACAATTGCAAGATTGAATTTGCAAATTGGGAGCAAAAAGGTGATATGTATGTGTTTACAATAAATGCCGATAGATTTCTACGTAATATGGTGCGAGCAATAGTAGGCACATTACTAGAAGCGGGTAGGGGAAACCTTGATGAACGTGGGATGCACCGAATAATACAAGCTAAAAACCGTCAGGTAGCAGGTGATTCTGTGCCAGGTCATGCTCTTTATCTAGAGGATGTGAAATATCCAGACGATATTTGGTTATAAAGAAAATAAATTAACGCGGTACTTTATAAAGTTGCCGTGTTAATAATATATTCTACTGTTTTAAAAGGCAATAAGTGTCACATCATTTGAAATAATATTCGAGAGAATATTTGTTTCAGAGATTATAAAAAAAATAACCCCCTGTAAAACAGAGGGTTATAAGTGCAATATGTTGTCCCACAAGGATTCGAACCTTAACCGGCTGAACCAAAATCAGATGTGCTACCGTTACACCATGGGACAATCCTTAACTGCTTCGTGAAAAGCAAGTGCAAAAGTATAATATTTTTTTTAACGTTCCAAATTTTAAGTGATCTATTTACTCTCAATTTAGCTTCTTTTCCATAAATACAAAAATAAACTAAATTTGAAACTGGTTTAAAAAATACTTATTCAGCAATTAATAAGAAATAGTTTTTCTTACCTCGCTGAGCCACAATAAATTTGTCTCCTATTAAGTGTTTCCTATCAATTACATCATCAAACTGCTCTAGTTTTTCTTTATTAATTGTCACTCCACCCGAATTAACAGTCTTGCGAAATTCACCTTTAGATGGAAAAACTTCTGCATCTTCAGTTAATAAATCTACTGCTTTAATACCAGACGATAGTTTTTCTTTAGAAATTGAGAACTGCGGCACTCCTTCAAATACTTGTAAGAATGTTTCTTCATCTATATTACGTAATGCCTGTGAAGTTGATCTGCCAAACAGAATCTCCGAAGCATCAACAGCCATATCATAATCTTCCAGAGAATGAACCATAACTGTTAACTCCTTGGCTAGTCGTTTCTGCAACGGACGTAAATGAGGTGCAGCAGCTTGTTCAGCTCCCAGAGCATCAATTTCTTCTTTAGCAAGAGATGTAAAAATCTTTATATATTTATCAGCATCAGCATCACTTACATTAAGCCAGAACTGATAAAATTTATATGGAGAGGTGTAACGTCTGTCTAACCACACATTACCACTTTCTGTTTTTCCAAA
Source organism: Fermentimonas sp. (assembly GCA_015478775.1). Taxonomy (GTDB): domain Bacteria; phylum Bacteroidota; class Bacteroidia; order Bacteroidales; family Dysgonomonadaceae; genus Proteiniphilum. The sequence continues at coordinate 227,684 of JADMKP010000010.1, forward strand.
TTTACCGCCGTCAGCCTTTGTAATAAGCGGGCACACCAATGCAAATGCATCCTCTCCTTCAACTTTACGTATTAATTCAGTTCCGGTGGTTATATTTCCCCATTGATCAGAACCACCCAATTGAATGCGACAACCATTTTCACGATAAAGATGTAGAAAATCGTATCCTTGCAAGAGTTGATATGAGAATTCAGTAAATGACATTCCTTCTTTAGATTCTCCAGTTAGACGTTTCTTAACAGAATCCTTCGACATCATATAGTTAACAGTAATGTGCTTGCCAATATCTCTGATGAAATTAAGGAAGCTATAACCCTTCATCCAGTCGTAGTTATTAACTAACAACGCCTTGTTTGGAATATCACTATCAAAATCTAGAAATTTAGCTAATTGCTTTTGTATAGCTTCCTGATTATGGCGTAGTGTTTCCTCATCCAACAGGTTTCTTTCGGAAGACTTCATGGATGGATCGCCAATCATACCAGTGGCACCACCCACAAGCGCTATAGGCGTGTGTCCGGCCCTTTGAAAATGCTTTAGCATCATAACACCCACCAGATGTCCAATGTGTAACGAGTCGGCCGTAGGGTCAATTCCTAAGTATCCCGAAGTTCTTTCTTTCTGTAACTGCTCTTCTGTTCCAGGCATAATCTCATGTATCATGCCTCTCCAGCGAAGTTCTTCTACAAAATTCATCATAAATTATAATTCTGTCAATAGTTTAAAATAGAGGTGCAAAGATAGTAAAAAAGGCACTTCACAGTATACTTATTTAATGATAAGATAACAAGGCCAAAACTGATTATAGTCTGGACATTCTCTGGATTCTCATTGAAATTTTCGAGGAGGATCCGAGCGATGTACGGACTTTGTACTATTTAGTTCTTATTTGATATATACCAAATAATCTGAGTATGATTTATTGAAAAGATAAATGATTGTGGGAAAAATTATATTCAACAAAAATGAAAAAGATCCCTGTATTTAAAAATGAGACAATTTAATGATATTCTTTTTGGAATAATGTTGAAAAAAAACGACAATAAAATAGTTTCTCTTTGATTTTAGTTAAAATACCTATTAAAATACCCTTCAATTTTAAAGAGAAAATTTGACCAATTATACTATTGATATACAGTATATTGCATATAATCAAAAGTCGATTTTGTCATAATTTAACTATTGTTAATGTCGAATTTGTTATAATTGTTGCAGATTAAAGACAAACGTGAAATTCAATCTGTCCATATTTTTACACAAAAAATTAGACAGTATGAAACGATTTTTCTTTTCAGTTTTAATTCTGATTTCTTTTTATTCTTTCTCCTTTTCGCAAAGTGTTGGGATAAAAACAAATCTGGTACACTGGGCAACTACCACACCTAATATAGGGATAGAATTTGCTTTTAACAGGAAGTATACAATGGATATTACTGGAGGAGTTAATCCATTTGAATACAAAGATAATAAAAAATTACAACATTGGATTGTTCAGCCCGAGCTAAGATATTGGACATGCGAGAGTTTTAATGGTCACTTTTTTGGATTGCACGCACTAGCAGGTGCATATAATGTAGGAGGAATAGATATACCCCTTGGCAGACTCAAAGATTTAAAAGATTACAGATACGAAGGGTGGGGTGCCGGCGGAGGAGTTAGTTATGGTTATCAATGGATGTTATCTCCCAAATGGAACTTAGAATTTAACCTTGGAGCGGGATTTGTGCATTTAAACTACGACAAGTTTCCTTGTGTAAAATGTGGCGAACTGCTAGAAAAAGATGCTACTACAAACTACTTTGGAGTAACCAAAGCTGCTGTGTCATTAATATTTATGATTAAATAAAAAGTGATGAAAATGAAAACTAATAGCATATATATAAGTCTAGTTATAACAGTTGCAACTTTAGTAATGGCATCATTTGAAGTAGCTGCACAAGATTACTACTCCACACAGCTAACTTTAGAAAATATTAACATTGTAAAAGATGCAGATGTTACAAATATCTCACTTGATATTAACCTCAACAACCTTAACATAGATAAAAATGAGCTACTGATTATAACTCCGATTGTAGTTTCAAATAGTAGTGAAAATAAAAAAGAGTTAGATGCAATAACAATTATTGGAAAACGGAGAAATAGAGTACTACAACGACCATTTACATATGAAGGTAAACCAAATATAGATATTGCTAATGAGAACACACTGATACGCAATAACGAAAGTAGCCAGTTGGTAAGCTACACAACCTCATTGCCATACGAAGAGTGGCAGCGCGATGCGCAACTTTTAATTAGCACCGAAGTAATTGGTTGCGCCAACTGTAGAGATTATGAGCCTGAGATAATTGTGACTGATAGAATATTAACTGAAAGATTTGTGCCCGAGTATCAATTCTCATACATAACACCCGAGGTAGAAGAGATAAAAGAGCGTAGCGAAACCTATAGTGCACATCTTAATTATGTGGTTGGCCGTTGGGATCTGCTTCCCGGTTATGAAAACAATGCAGCCGTGCTGGCTAAGGTAGATGATATAATTCAGGAACTAAAAGGTGATAATGATCTCACAATATCAAACTTCACAATAACCGGTTACGCATCTCCCGAGGGAACACAACAAAGTAATTTGCTTCTTTCGCAACGACGTGCCCAAAGCTTTGCAAAACATATAGAAGCTAAATATGGATACAACTCAAACCAGTTTAAGGTTGAGTGGAAGGGAGAAGACTGGAACGGACTGCGTGAAGCTATTATATCATCAGACTTAGCAAACAAGAATGATATTATAGATATAATTAGTTCAGTATCAGATATTGATGCTCGAGACGGACGTATTAGAGCTTTTGATAATGAAGTTACTTATAACAGAATCTTAAATGAGCTATACCCACCACTTCGCAGAAACGACTATAACATAGCATTTGTTTCGCGACCGTTTGATGTGGAAGAAGCCGCCGAAGTAATAAAAACAAGGCCCAAACTACTTAGCCTTAACGAAATGTTTCATGTGGCAAATACATTCCCTGCCGAGAGTGCAGAGTACAGAGAGGTATTTGAAGTGGCAGCCAAAACATTTCCCGAAAGTGAAACAGCCAACATAAATGTGGCAGTAACAGAACTAAACAACAATAATATTGATGCAGCTCTAGAGCGATTGGAGAAAATGAAGGACAGTCCTGCAGCTTGGAATATGCTTGGAGTAGCCTATGCCCAAAAAGATATGGACGAGCAAGCGGAAGAATACTTTAACAAAGCAATTGAGCAAGGAGATGAAGATGCTTTGCACAACTTGCAGCAGTTAGAGAGATACGTACAAGACAAATAATTTTTCATACATAAAGAGATATTACAAAAACAATTTATTCACATTTCTAAATTAATTAAACATGAAAATTTTAAGAATTCTATTAGTAATCGCCATCGCATTTGGTATGATGGCATGTAACAATGAAGAGGTGCCCCAGGTTATTGATGGACCGGAAGCAACGGTTTCAGTTATGGTGGTTCCTACAAGTAATGGACCATCTGTAAGGTTGACTGGTGATTTATCTGCTGATCTTGTTGCCGAAAGCGCTATCAAAACTTTAGAGGTGTTCATTTTCTCTGGAGGTTTGCCTGATGGTTATGGAAGTGCAACTGCAGTAGCTCCTGCAACTACTGTCTCACAAGTTTTGGAAATTGCAACTCACGCTGGTCCAAAAACATTTTATGTGGTAGCTAATGCAGACATCGGTAATACTATTACTAACGAAGCAACGCTTATTGCTTTGACAAAAGATTTACCTGTAGATACTAATAAAGGTTTACCAATGACTTCTGAAGGAAAGACTGTAACTTTAGTAACTGGTGAAAACCAATATGGTTTTAAAACTGGAGTTACCAACTTTAAAGAAGCTGCCAAACAGCATTCTGACACTCCAGTATCTCTTGTTCGTGTTAATGCACGTGTAGCAATTGTATCTGCAAAATTGAGTGCAAATCTTCCAACTGATCAGGTGGCTATTTTTGATGCACTTACTAACATCGAAGTAGCTATGTTTAACGTACCAAAAACATCTAAACTGTTTGTTGATCCTTTAGCAATGAATGCTGATTATCTTTATGGAGAGGCTTGGCCAAGTTCAGACACAAGTTATACAGTTGGAACAGTAAATGCAGAATTTAAAGCACCTAGTCTTTCATTGCCTATTGTAAATACAGCTGCACCATATTTCTATGTAACAGAAAATACAGCAACTAATGCTAAAGAACAGATGTTGATAGTTTTAAGAGGTAAACCAACTAAGGGAGGTAGTGCTGTAGTTGCAGTAGGTCTTTATACTGATGTAAATGGATACACATACTATCCTGTTTGGGTAAATGCACTAGGCCATACATATAATACAGGACACGTAGCTGATAGTAAAATCTTACGCAATACCCAGTACAATATTTCCCTAACCATATACGGTATTGGTAATCCAACAATTGATCCTGTTGAAGAAGCTTTTCTTGATGTAAATGTAAGTGTTGAACCTTGGACTGTTGTTACTCAAGATGTTGTTTGGGGAACACCAGTTGTTGCACCATGATGAATTAACAATCAACAGTTGAAGAAAGTAAATAGTAGCTAACAACCACACTATTGCTAATACAACAAAAATCACCGCGGCAGGGGAGTGATACCCCTCCGCGGAACAAAGAAAACTAAAAAGAGATTAAGATGAACAACAAGAACAAATTCAGCTTATTACTTGTAATTACTTTACTTGTTACAGGGCTTTTAAGCAGTTGTTTTAAAGATGACCTAACGGATTGTCCCCGTCCGTTTCAGGTTACTATTAAAGCATTAGATGCTGATCAGAACGATATTACAGAGTCGGGTGAAGTAAAGAATGCCATCCTATTTGTGTTTGATCAGAATAATGAATTGGTTAAGGGGTTCACAATTAATGAGGCTCAAATAAAAGGAAGGCAACCAATAAATATTGAAATTGATTACCCCGGTTATGAATCGCTCTTCTTTGTGGCATGGGGCAATGTTGATGAGAGTTTAGAGTACTCAAGAATTGAGAGTGTGAATAATCTATTAGATTTATATGTTAAGTTAAAAACTCAAGGTGGTTTTGCGGTATCACCCGGTGATTTCTTTCGTGGTAACTTAATAGTTCCTGTTGAATATGGAGGGATAGAGAGTGGTAAACCACATGTAGTAGAGATTAACCGAATGACAAGTGGGGTTACAATTTCTGCATTGCATCTTAAAGAATGGAATAATAATCAAGAGGGTGAATATAGTTTTGTGCTTCATGAGTCTATGGATACGTATGACCAAGATGGACATCTACGTGGGAGATTAGTTGATTATTCACCCATATCTTCCTTTACTGTTACTGGCAATTTATGGGCACCTATCTTTTACACTTTTCCTTGTGAAGGGGGCAAGGGTTTTCATGTTGATATTCTTTACAATGGAAAAATAATATACACAATCGATCACGATTCTGAAGGACATTTATTCGTACCTATAGTTGGAAGAACATTGAATATTATTATCGATTTTAGAGCTAATCTTTCAGTGGTATGCGAAGTTACACCATGGAATGTTGTATATCAGTATGTAAACTACTAAAACAATGATGATGATTATGAAATATAAAAAACATACATACTTCAGACAAGTCATAACAATTATCACGTTATGTTTAACAGTACTAATGTCATGTTTCCATGATGAAGCACTAGAAATGTGTGAAGAGAAAGGGTTGATTATAGTTAACTTAGCTACGGATGGTTTGAATACCAGAGCAGCGGGTGATCAGCTTTTTACTGGTGACGAAGCAATCACTATGGCTCGCATATTTGTGTTTTCGGGAGATGTTTTAGAGGTCAATAAGCTTTTTGTTTCAGGTGAAACTCAGTTTGTTAATCCTTTTATTTTGGAAGTAATTACAGGCACAAAAAATATATATGTGGTGGCCAACGAAACATCTGAATTATCAACTAAATTGGCATCTGTAACTTCAGAGAGTGGGCTCGCAGGGTTAATGGCACAAATAATTTCAGCTCCACTAAGCACGCCTTTAATTATGACAGGAAGCACGCCTGGTGTGGTAGTTGGTGTAGAGGAGGGGTCTAATAGTAATAATACAAGTGTGATGTTAACCCGTGTAGCAGCTAAGATTAGCTTGAAGTTTAAAAAAGACACAGATGCTGATGTTTCTATTACCAAAGTTTCATTATTAAATAATGCTGGAGTAACTACTATTTGGGATAATGGAGTTTTAAATAATGGTGATGACAATTGGGAATGGAATCATAATCTACTCACTCCTTTAGTTTTAGGCTCTACATCATTAGGAATTGAAGGACAGGAAAGCATTTACTTATACGAAAATCTTACTAATGGAGATAAAAATAAAGCCACTCGGCTTGAAGTTGAAGCTCTTTATAACGGTGTTCCTACAAAATATAGAGTTTATATAAATGAGAATATAACATTGCCCGGAAGTGGAATTTCGGGTGATCCAACTTCATCCGAAACAGATCCTTCTAGCCTTCTTTATTCAATAAAACGAAATCATCATTATCAACTAAACGGAACAATTATAGATATGGGTGAGTTTGATGGATTAACTCTCACAACCAATGTCTTACCATGGGATATGTTGCAATCGTCAATATCATTTGAGAGGAAATTTACAATAAGTCCAACTCCAACTCTTGAAAACCGTACCTACACAGTTGATAGTAGCGGAAAGGTGGAGTTTACCTTCAAGCTCACTAGTCCAATTGATGCTTCGTGGGTAGCAAACCTTACTGATATTGCAAACTTTGAGTTAGTTGGTACATCCCAAGGAAGAACTGATGAAGAGGTAGTTATTACTATAAAGGTAAAAAACGCACCAGGTATGGAAGTGCGTACTACAGAGTTTTATATTAATGCTGAATATGGTGGTAATTGGGCAGAGTTACCACTTTTAAGTGGCAGTGATTTATTTGGTGTAGGAAGTAGAGTGGTTATCAGTCAGCCAGCAAATTAGTAAAAGAGGAGATTAAATTATGAAGAAAACAATTCAATTTTATATTGCACTCATTGCTGCTGTATTAATAATAACAACAGCTTGTGATAGAGATGAAGCGGAACAGTTTCCTTTGCATGAAAGTGATAGTTTTTCAATAGATGTATCTTTTGGGAAGCTATCAACAAGGGCTCTAACTACTGAAGATGGTGATGCAGATGGGGCATTTAATGAAAACAAAATAAACTCTCTGGATATTTTCTTCTATGAAGGATCTACTCTTAAGTGGCGAGTAACTAGTCCGGCATACGATGATGCAACCAAACAAGCAACAATTGCAATTGCTACAGACAAACGTGCTCTGTTTGATAATGTTAAGTTGTATTACATTTATGTAGTTGCAAATAATACTGCTAATCTATCTACAATAATAGAAGGCGGCAACAATTTGCAGACATTAAAAGATATCGTGTTTCAGACCACAAGCTTTGAAACAGCGGGGGGAAACACGCCTCAAACATCGTTTGTGATGGATGGAATGATATCTAAAGTAGTAGATATAAACAGTCCTGAGCTGGGAACTGTAAGTTTGAAAAGAGCAGCTGCTAAAATGAGACTTAATCTGATTGGAGTTAATATACCCGGATTCACACAGGAAGGAAATGCAAGTGCAAGATTGGTGCATTTCACAGATAAATCCTCATTGATGAATGAAGGTGCAGTATATTCTCCAAATAGTACAGACTGGAAGGAAACAGGTTATAAAGAACTCTCAAAAGAATATACCAGCACATCATATACAACAGAAACACCTTTCTATGCTTACGAAAACGACTGGAATGGTGATAATACACGCGAAACCTATTTTGAATTATATATTCCACTAAAAGAAGATGCAACTGAAATAACAAAGACCTACAAGTACAGAGTGCCAATTTCACCCAGAGACCTAACTGGTGAGGATGCTCAATACATGAAAAAGCTTCAACGTAATTTTCTGTATGATGTATCAGTAACAGTTAAGATGCTTGGTAGTATAGAAGAATTGCCAGTTGAAGTTGCTGGAAACTATATTATAAAAGATTGGGGAACTCATGAGATTTTAGTTGATATAAAAGGATCGCACTACCTGGTAGTTTCAGAACGTGTAGTGACTATGCCAAATATAAATAGCTACACGCTTACATTTAACTCCTCAATTCCAAATGTAACACTGGAGCCAAATAGTTTAAAAGCGACATATACGTATGTGCCTGCTGGAAGTTCATCGCCTACTACCGAAGATGTTATAGCGAGTCAACAACCCACGGTAACCGTGCAGGCAGGTGTTGCAGCGGGAACAATCATAATCAATAGTCCGATTCCAGTGAACTATATTCCAAAAGACATTGTATTTGATGTAACCAATGGAACGCTCACAGAGAGTGTAATTATACGTCAATTGCCGTCAACATATTTTACTGTTACTAAAGGAATTGCTTCTAATCTACCCGATGAAGGCTATCGTACATCATTGCCCAGTGGGAATAATAACCCATATATGTATGCAGTAACTACTTTAGCACCAACAGGTGATATAATTTGGGGATTTCCACCTATCGATGAACAGGGGCAGACACTAAATAATGAAGAGGTATCTAAAATGGTATCACCTAAATTTGAAATGGCTTCTCAATTTGGAGCCGTACAGCGTAAAAACTATGCTGATGGGCAAAAACAATGCAAAGGTTATACCGAAACTGCAGAAGGCGGTACGATAAAGACCGGATGGCGTTTGCCCACTGCAGCAGAAATACATTTCATTGACGTTATTCAACAAACAGCACCGACAAAATATGTAATGAGAGGAGCCTATTACTGGAGCAGTTGGAGTTTATTTCCAACACAAAATTGGAGTGGAAATACAGTATATGGCGCATATGAGATGGGGATAGATGTACCTACTAAGAATCATACCGACTCGTATAATACAGGTGCAACTTATAATAGTGCTCACGTCCGCTGCATTAGAGACATTAAAAATTAACAGTGTAAAAACAATAAAGCTATGAGTAAAATTATAAAAGCCATATCATTAATTTGCTTGATTATCATTGCAGGCTGCTCGCAGGATGTAATTTTAATTCCTGATCAACCGATACAGGAGGGCGAGGAAGTAGCTGTTAGTTTTAACACTATAATTCCAGAGTTTAAAACTGTTGTTACCCGTGCCAATGGTGGTGTAAATGATATGTATCTGCTTGTTTTTGATGAAAATGGGAACTACATTGCCAGAAGACAAGCTGCTCTAAGTAACCAAACAGAAATAGGTGGAACTTTTACTGCACAACTTCCATCAAGTAGCAATAGTAGAATTGTTCACTTTATATCAAATTACGACTGGACTGTATTTAACGATATAGCAGGTTTGAGTGAAGCGGCTGTTGTAGCATTACTAAGCACTTCTAATACTACATTTTGGACTAGAATAGAACTCGAGAATGGTATTTCTTCAACTAGCTTCAGTGGATTGGCTGTAAGCTTACTACGTAATCAGGCAAAGATAAGTGTTGTAAATGAAGCTGATGAGCTAACATATAATGGGTTTACAATACACAACAAGCCAACTAAAGGATCAGTAGCTCCATTTAGTTCAACAAACGGTTTTGAAGAAGGTGTTATAACCGAACCATTAGATATATCTTTAATTCCTGCACAAGTATCAGAAATTTCAACAAATGAAAAGTATCTTTTTGAACGTAAAAATGCTTATGCAACAAATATTACAACTGTCATTGTAAAGGGAACTTACAGTGGTCAACAATACTACTACAAAATTGACTTAATTGATGCTGATAAGAACAGGTATGACATTGAACGCAACTATCATTATATTGTAAAGATAAAAACAGTAACAAGGGCAGGATACACCAGTTTTGAAGATGCTCTTTCAGGTGCTTCTCACAATAATACCGCACTTGACCCAATTATTGAAAAGTATCCAATAATATCTGATGGAATTAGTAAGCTAGAGGTTGAAAAAACATTAGTAATTCTTACCAAACCAAATCAACAATTTAGTGTTTGGGCTAAGTATTTTCCTGAAATCAGCAACGAGTCATTTGATAACACCGGAGTAGCAGTTACATTGCAATCTGGTAATACTTCAACAGTAGGGAGTTCACTTAATTTTGATTCTTCAACCGGAATTATCACTGCAACAGGGCTTGGTCAACTTCCTGAGGAACCTGGTAATGCTCGTATAGTTGTTTCCAAGGGAGATCTTGCAAGAACAATTAGAGTTGTTTTACGAACTCCATTCTCTTTTGACCCTATCACAATTAATGATCAGAATCCAGGATTAATTTCTAATGGTCAGAGCGTGAATGTGCCATTGAAGTTTAATGTCCCTGACGATTTCCCTGACGATCTGTTCCCTCTTCCAATAAGAATTTATACGCAGGGATTATATCCGGCAGCATCTGGATTAGAAATGGTTGTGGAAGGTGGTCAGATTCATTATATATATCGCGCTACACAGAAAGGAATACAAACAGTAAATTTTAAAACAAATAAATCTGGTAATGCAGAGACGGTTATTTTAAAAGCAGATTATTTTAGCGATGGTACTATAAATTATGAAGCTGATACCACACCAACAGAACTTATTATTACAGGAACTATTGAATATAATGAAAGATATTGGGTCATATTTTGGGAGAGTAATAGATGGAAAAATGTACCGAATAATGCAACAATTTCTGTAACCGGAATTACAGGTTCTACTATGCAAGTTTCTCCAACAGGCAAGTATACATTTACAGTTCCTTACACAATTGCCAATCCAAATATCACCTTTACATATACACTTTCAAACGAAACTTACCGACAACAAATAAGTTTAAATAATCTGAAATCAAATCCAAATCTAAGATTAGACTGGGTAAATTAATCAAATTAAAATATATGAAAGAAGCTGCTCAATCATCTGTGTTTTTGAATATAGAATCTTGCACACTTAGTTTTAAGGATGGCAAGAAGATGAATATTAACACTGATGCGAACAAGAGTTTAATTATAAATGTAACAATTGATGAACCTAATATAACAGCGTTTAAAGAGTCTGTAATGAAACATTTTAGAAGTTCAGATACATTGCCAGAACTTGCCAAAAAGTGTGGATATGCATGTACAAAGACTTTTAATCGCCACTTCGTAAAGCAGTTTAATGAAACTCCAAAGCAGTGGATGCTTAATATTAAGGAAGAAGAAATGATTCATTTGTTGAAACACACAAACACTAGTTATGAAATAATTAGTTCGCTATTGAAGTTTAAGAACATATCTCACTTCAATAATTTCTGCAAGAAAAGAACGGGTTTAACTCCTAGTGAAATAAGAACTGCTAAGAATAATTAATGCGATATGCGTTGGAAAGTGGTAGGTGTCATTTTAAACTCTTTTTTAAAAGAACGAGAGAAATACGCAAAATCATTAAAACCACATTCCGCTGCAATTTCTCCAATTGGTTTTTGAGTCAATGTTAACTGTTTCTTGGCTTTATTTAATCTTGTTTTATAAATAAAATGGGAGGTAGTCATTCCTGTCATTATTTTTATTCTTCTATTAAGCTGAGAGGAGCTGATGCATAATTCAGAAGAGATAACCTCTATCATATTATCTGTATTGGCAATTTCTTTATAAATAAAACATGTGACACGGTGAAGAAAGTCTGGGTCTATGCTGGTTCTAAAATTATTAATAGATTCAGAATCAATTATGCGTATAGTTTTTGACTCGCTTGTAAACTTATCTTTTATAGACTTAGTTTCACTATCTACATTTGTTTTGTTTATTGACTCAGTTTCGTTTTCATATTCATTTTCTACCTCTTTATTTGTTGGGACTTGATTTGTTGGATAACTTGTAGATTTCTGGTCATTTGATAAAGAAAAGTTCTTATAGTAAATTGTTTCGTCTATAGGTATGTATTTTATTTCAAATAATCCATTTAGTTTATTTACTAACTGATTCGTTACAAGCATAGCGATTTTTGATTCGATATTGTCATTAGTATTTTCCACATTATTCTTTTCTCGAGTTGACTTCTTATTTAGGTTAAGAACGATAATAAAACTTATTAAGGCTATAATTAGAGCAATAGTCAGAATTAAAGAAATAAATGAAAGATTTATAATTGTCATAAATGGACAAGTTAACATAAGGAAGACTGCTTATTACAAAAAATAGACACCATAATAGGTTAATAATACTAATTCTATTTTATCAGATAAAAACTACCTCTATAATTTCGGATCTAATATAAATTATTTTTTAGTCATAAAAATATCTATTATGCTTAAAAATAAGGTATTTTACTTCTTGTATATAGTTTTTATACTATTTCCTACTTTTTTTACAAATCTATATACTTACAATATTAATATTGTCAAATTTAAATCTCATCTACACTATGAAATTTACCTTGTTTAAGGTTGTCTTTATATTGAGATGGTGTCATACCTGTCTCTTTATGAAAACTGTTATAAAAAACAGAGACTGTATTAAAACCAACCATTGAAGCAATTTCTGGTAATGAATAATTATTTCTAATATCATTTTCGTCTTCAAAAATCTTAATCACCTCTTTTATACGAAGTTTATTTATGTATTCTGAAAATCCAAAACCTTGCGAATTAATAGATTTAGAAAGATAGCTCCTGTTTGTGCCTATTTCACGTGCTGCCCAGTTTAGATCAAAATTAGGTTTAAGAAAATATTTGTATTCTTCTAGCCAGCCTTCGAATCTATTAAAAAGTAATATTTCTTTCTGGTGGTTCGAGAGGTTTATAGAATTATTTAATTCTTTTATCTCATCATCAAAGTTGATTGGGATATTGTTTTGCTCTTTTACATTTTTTGTTACATATGGTTGCTCAACATTTGATCTTTTCAAAATAGCAATAATTGTGTCCATCTTCTTCCTTAAGCTAAGAAATAGAATAATTGCAATAACTACCGAAGCAACTATAATTGGTTGTGTAAATATAAAAAATACACCTATATCTTCAACAAAATGCAAAAGTAGATAATTAGTGCCCATTATATTATATTTTAGTTAAACAAATTTCTCAATTAGATGAGAACTCAAATACACTTGACCTCTCCAAATATACCAATTATTTTAATTATATAGTAATTTATTGAAATAAATACAAAATAAAATTAAAGGAGAGGTCTCAAAATTAAAGGAGAGGTCTCAAAAAAAGAGTGACCTAAATCAGGCCACTCTCTATCAAAACCTGCATTTAAATTACAGGTTATACTTTAAGCAATGTATTATTATTTCAATAAAGACATAAACTCTTGGTTAGTGCGATATTTTGCAAACTCTAGGTCATTTAGAACTTTAACAGCAATTGTTCTATCGCGACCAATTGCGTTTCTTAAGTTAGAAATTACATCGTTGAAGTTGTTAGTTCTAGAAGCAATTATAGCCAACAGATAGGCTGTAGTAGCGTCAGGTTTTTCAACAGATTCAAGTGTTTGTTTTGCTTTATTGTAGTCAGAAACTAAAATAGAAGCAAGTGCTGCATTGTTTGTATAACTGTTACCGTAAGCACCAACAGCTTGATTATAATTTCCTTGCAATAAGTTTAATAATCCCATAGCTTCACCCAGTCCGTCAGCACCAGCCGATCTTCCAAGTAGCTCGTTAGCGATGGTTAAGTCATTCTCATGAATAGCTAATAATGCTTTATTCATATTTACTTCAGGAGCATTAGGGTTTACCTGAGCAGCACGATTAAATGCTTGTTCTGCTTTTGCATAGTCACCTTGTTTGAAATACATTGTACCAATGTTGTTCCAACCTCTGTAGTCGTTAGTGAAGTTAGCAGTTACATACTGATAAACACTCTCTTTTACACTTTCATCGTTAGTTAAAGTTGAAGCATATAGTAGCTCATCAACAGACAATTCTTTAGGATTATTTGTCCAAGCAGTCATGATCTCTTCATCAGACTTACCAATAATTTCGATGTTAGCAGTAATTCTTGAACGACGAAGCTGAGGAAGTACTGTAGTAGCTAAATCATCAAATACATACGAAATGTTTTTGATTTCTTTCTCTCTTGTTTCAGAATCAGGATACATTTCAAGAACTCTTAAGATAAGATCTTTATCTTGCAAGCTTGAAGCAGAAACTAGTTGGCGGAAACCTTCCCAGTCCTGAGCTGTATAATGTGCAAACACATCAGTATCGATATTTCTTTTGTTCAACTCACCCTCTAAATAGTTAGAAGTGTTTTGTTCACGTTGAGCAGCAAGTGTTTCGTTAAGTGATAATCCACCATCTGGCGATGCATATGCAGATACTTCAACATTTACGTTTTGTTTGGGATCTTTAAATGCTTCTTCAACACGCTGTTTCCAAGCAGCCATATCTTGTTTGTTTAGTTCGCTCTGACGAAGATTGGCTTGTTGTATAACAAACATAATATTAGCTTCCTGTTTGTCTTGAATAATTCTCTGGAATCCATCAGGAGCCACAGAAGGAGTTGTAGTTGCAACATCTGCAAGAGCAGAAGTGGCAATCACACCATCAGCTACCTTTAAATCAGGTAAGTTAGAACGTTTGTTTTTAACTCTTCCATCAAATCTTAGATAAAGTTCAGATGAACGCATAGCTTCTTCAAAAGGGAAGGTGCTGTTTAAAGTAAAGTTACCACCTCTGTTCTGGCTTACAGCAGTTCTGTTACCTGAAATGTTGTCACCCTGAAAGCTATAAGGTGTACCGGCAAGTTCTTGGTTATTGCCATACTTCAATACAGGTGTTATAGTAACAATTGCATTTTTATTAAACCATTTCTCTGGAAATGTAGCATTAATAGTTACTGGAACCTGATTTCCCACTGTTTCGAGTGGTGATGGAGTAACATTAAAGTTATTCTGCGAAAGTGGTTTTAACTTACTACTACATGACGTGGCAAATAGTGCAACACCTAGTAGAAGTACTAGTGATAATAAACGAGAAATTCTTTTCATGATGTGTATATTATTTATTAATTCTAAAAATTATTACGCTTAATAGTAGTAGTTGTCATTGATTTATTCTTGGTACAAATTTACCTCATTTTGGCTTAAAAACAAAGTTTGCAGATTTATTTATTTGCATTAATAATTTAAGTCATTTATGCTCAATTATTAACTTTTACACCATATTAGTATGGTTCATAAAAACTTGTATTTAAACTATTTAGTTTATTGAAATAATTTACTGAAGTTAGACTTTTATCTCCATATAATATTACATACCAATTTGTCTTTTATTCATATTGCTTATTGAAGTAGTACACATAAATTGTACTATTCCTCATTATTATATTATTTATGGAATATTGTATTCAACTAAATAAGCATATCTAAATAATACTATATATATTAAAGCCTAAATTTTTTAATATTTCTCTTATAGAATTTGTAGCATTTACAATAGAATATGCGTGATATTCCCTTCGTAATGGATAGTTAGATCTAAACCAGTAAAACTTCTCAGGACTTAATTTCAACAATACGCTCTCCTTTATCGGATCGTAAGTATGCCACACTGCATTAGATAATTGATTCTCCTCTAAAATTCCTTTCAGATCAATAATTGGTTCAAGTGGATTTGGGATTTTCAAATAGTCAGGTTTATCATTTAAACTAAAAAACTCAATTAAATTCTCAATACTCATACGTGTTGCAGTCCATTTTCCGTCGGCAGAATAACCTGCAATATGTGGAGTTGCAATATCAACCATTTCTAATAATTCTCTATCTATTTCCGGTTCATTCTCCCAGCAATCAAGTACCGCACCAGCGATTTTGCTCTTCTTAATAGCATTTTTAAGCGATTTATTACTAGTTACGCCACCCCTGGCAGCATTTATAATAAATGGTTTCCGCAATACCTCGTCAAAGAATATATCATCGCCTAAATGAAGTGTTTTGTATTCACCTGTTTTTGTTAAAGGGGTATGAAAAGTAATAAAATCACACTCTCTTTTAATTGTTTTAATATCAACAAAACGAGAAGAACCTTCACTATTTTCTCTTGGAGGGTCGTTTAACAGCACTCTCATGCCCAATTTAAGGCAAGCAACTTCTACTTTCGATCCAACATTGCCAACACCAACAATGCCAATTGTTTTATCTGTTAAATTGAAGTTGTACCTCTCTGCCAGATAAAGTAACGAAGCAGTTATATATTGTTCTACAGAATTGGCGTTGCACCCCGGAGCAGTGCGCCAACAAACACCATTTGCATCACAATATTCTGTGTCTATATGATCATAGCCGATAGTGGCCGAGCAAATAATTTTTACATTACTACCACTAAGAATCTCTTCTCCAAAATGAGTTACAGTTCGTACTATCAGTGCATCTTTATTTTTTATAGATTCTTTGGTAAACATATTACCAGGCAAATACTCTACTTCACCAAACTGTTCTAGAACTCCTTTAAGATAAGGAATATGGGCATCAGCTAAAATCCTCATTGATTATTTTATATGTTAAATGATCGTTCATAGATTTTGCAGCTTTCCTGCCATCACCCATAGCCAGAATTACAGTGGCACCCCCTCTTACAATATCGCCACCTGCAAATATACAGTCGTCAGCAGTTTGCATCGTATCATTATTTACTACTATAGTGCCCCAAGTCGTTATTTCTAAGCCCGAAAAAGATTGAGGTATAAGAGGGTTAGGGGATACTCCCACGCTAACAATTACTTCGTCAACCTCCATCCAATTTGTTGCACCTTCAATTTCCACTGGTCTTCTTCTTCCAGAATGATCAGGTTCACCCAATTCCATCAGTTGAAGTAACATTCTTTGAACTCTTCCTCTATCATCACCTTCATAACGCAAAGGATTGTGAAGCGTAAAAAATTCAATTCCCTCTTCTTTAGCGTGTTTAACCTCTTCTAAACGGGCCGGCATTTCAGCCTCAGACCTTCGATAAACAATTACAGCTCTTTCTGCA
Source organism: Fermentimonas sp. (assembly GCA_015478775.1). Taxonomy (GTDB): domain Bacteria; phylum Bacteroidota; class Bacteroidia; order Bacteroidales; family Dysgonomonadaceae; genus Proteiniphilum. The sequence goes on from JADMKP010000010.1 coordinate 244,700, forward strand.
CCTAGTCTTCTGGCTGTTCTTACAGCATCCATTGCAGTGTTACCACCACCAATTACAGCCACCTTTTTACCTTTATATACTGGGGTATCACTTTCAGGATCTCCTGCACCCATAAGGTTTACACGCGTTAGGTATTCATTACAAGACATAACGCCTATAAGATTTTCACCTGGTATATTCATAAAATTGGGCAAACCAGCACCACTTCCAATAAAAATGCCTTTAAATCCTTCTTCCAAAAGATCCTCTTGAGAAATTGTTTTACCAATAATGCAATTAGTAATAAACTTCACACCCATCTTGCTTAACACATCAATTTCAACATCAACGATATCATTAGGAAGTCTGAATTCGGGAATACCGTATCTTAGTACGCCTCCCAATTCGTGCAACGCTTCAAAAACAGTAATATCATATCCTAACTTTGCCATATCTCCTGCAAAAGCTAATCCTGCTGGCCCCGAACCCACTACAGCTATTTTTATGCCGTTTGAAGGATTAACTTCCGGTATTGATATATTGCCACTCTCTCTTTCGTAATCGGCTGCAAAACGCTCTAAATGACCTATGGCAACGGGGTCTTTTTTTAGTTTTATGGTATAAAAACAACTATTCTCGCATTGTCTTTCCTGAGGGCAAACTCTTCCGCATACAGCAGGCAACGCACTTGTCTCTTTTAAAGTTCTGGCAGCTTCTATAAACTCTTCACGCTCAATATTTTTTATGAATTTAGGTATATTAATTTCAACCGGGCAACCACTTATACAAGTAGGATCTACGCAATCTAAGCACCTGTGCGACTCATCCACAGCCAACTTCTCAGTTAGTCCTAGATTTACCTCATCATAATTCTTATTTCTTATATTAGGATCAACCTCCGGCATTTTTACCCTCGGAATAGCAATTCGATCTTTATTCTTCATATTTCCACGCAAAGCTTCACGCCACTGGGCAGACCTTTCTATTTTTAATTCTTCTTTCATATAATTTACCGGATAATCATTTATAAGCATTCAACCGCATCAACATCTCATCAAAATCAACTTGATGCGCATCAAACTCAGGTCCGTCTATACACACAAATTTAGTTTCACCTCCCACTGTAACCCTGCAAGCACCACACATACCAGTGCCATCTACCATTATTGTATTTAACGAAGCAAATGTGGGCACTTCATATTTCTTAGTCAACATCGATACAAATTTCATCATAACGGCAGGACCAATTGTAATGCAAAGATTCACATTCTCACGTTGTATAACCTTCTCAACACCATCAGTAATCAAACCTTTTTCGCCATACGATCCATCATCGGTCATAACAATAACTTCATCAGAATACTCACGCACCAGCTCCTCTAATATAACCAGCTCTTTTGATCTAGCAGCAATAACTGAAATGACTCTATTACCCGCATTTTTCATTGCCTCCATTATAGGTAGCATTGGCGCAACTCCAACTCCACCACCGGCGCATATAACAGTGCCGAAGTTCTCAATATGCGTAGCCTTTCCAAGTGGACCCACCATATCGGTAATATATTCACCCGCTTCAAGTAGGCACAGCTTTTCTGAAGATTTACCAACACGCTGAACAACAAGTGTAATTGTACCTCTGTTTTTATCTGCAGATGCAATAGTATATGGCACCCTTTCTCCTTTTTTACCAACTCTCACAATTACAAAGTGGCCTGCTTTTCTGCTTCTTGCAATTAATGGAGCCTCCACTTCAAAACGGACCACTCTTTCCGAAAGGTACTCTTTGGATATTATTTTATTCATTATCCCAATTTAATTACTATCACATTATTATATTTAGCTTATACATAATCTCAATATAGTTATTATTATATATATGAGGAGTTAATTGGCAAATCACATTATCATATTTGGCTTATACATATCCTCGGAAGATAAACCGCATTCTTCTTTCATTTTTATGCAGTACTCCATTTTCCCAAAATCACCATCAGCGTTATTTGTGCCGAAAGTAAATTTTAGTCCAGCATCTTTAGCTTTGATTATAAATGCTTTATTTGGAATTTCATACCTGTGATTAATTTCAAGCACCTTATCAGTTTCAACCAATGCATTAATTACCTTATCCATTCTTTCGTCGGTCCAAAATTCATCATACCTATCGTTCATAACCTCCGGCAAGAAGTTGGGATTCACATAAACATCCATTGGCTCCTGCATAACATCCACAATCTTTTGCACAATAAGATCCATATACTGTTGTTCATCCTCAATAAACACCTCTTCTGGTATCCATAAACGAGTACGTCTGCCTTTAGTATCTGTAAATGTCAAAGCATCAGTAAAAACATAATCAAATTTCTCTCTTATTTCTGCCGAAAACGTTTGAGGCCATTCGCGTCCTTCACCCTGCATAGCCTGTATGAAAGGCTGTCCTTTCATCTCTTCAATATATGTCAAAACCTCCTCATCGTTTGTTATAGGAAACCCTACACCACAATTAGGCGCAAGAGCATAGTTAATTCCGTGTTTACGAGCCTGTTTAGCCGCTTCCTCTGCAGTTAATCCTTTCAGGTGAACATGATAATCAAGTACAGGAAAATTCTCCTGATGCAGTTTAATAATATGATCTGTTGTTTCGTCTATCGCTAACGCTTGCTGCTGAGTGATATCTGCAGTTGAGCTTAAAGGTGTAACCTCTATAGATTCAAATTCTATTGTACCCTCAGTGCTTTGAATTGCAAACTTTCCGCTCGAGAGTAGTTTAGTTGCATGTTCAGTTGTTCGGTATGGTGATGCAGGTTCTGTATATTCAACAACCTCACTGCCATTAAGTAAAACAGTAATTGATTTTCCTTCCACACGTATATTTAAATCAAACCACTCATTAGTATTTACTATAGATTTAGTCAAATTTCTTACTGAAAGCAAACTACCTGTTTTGGTCCACCATTCCGGACTCTCAAGGTCGTTATTAAGTGCAACCCTGTATCCTTTATCCGGGCTATCAGTATGAAAAGCGATATAACCTTTTCCACTACCTATCGTTCTGGCTTTTACTTTAAGCTCAAAATCGCTATACTCACCACTTTTCAGAGTCAAAGTAGCTCCTTCATTAAGCAGCAAAACACCATTATCCGCAACTACTTCACCAGCTGTTTGCCACATATCTGTATTCTCACCATCAAACAGCAACTTTGGTGAATTGTCTACTGTGCACGAGGTTATCCCTAAAGAGATAATGCTTAGAAATAAAACTACTTTGTTCATATTCATAAGTTTAATTTAAAAATGTTTTTCCTCAAATTGATATTAAAAAGTTAGCAATAATTCAACTGTAATCTTATCCGAGTCCATTTGATCATTTGCATTAAAAATCGACATACTATTATTTACCGCATACCACTCATAATCCAATCTTATAATCGAATCAAATTTCTCCCCGGCAAGATTCAAGCCCAGCCCTAAAGTCAATCTATTGACATCAAATCCGTTAACATCAAACCTTTCGTCAATAGCATCCCATCTCACTGCAGGCAATAAATAATCAAAATATTCTGATTTGAGAGGAATCTTATAAGCAGTTTGAATATAATAAGAAAGCAAATCACCATTAAAATCGGTTCTGCTCTCTTTCTTCATCACCTCAGTCTCTATCTTGAAGTTGTTTTTCTCATATCTTAAATCAGCCCCATAAATCAAGAAGTGCAAAGAATCTGATTTAGGATAATCATAGAATTTGGCAGTAAACCTCAAGCCATCCATACTACCAAGCTCAACTCTACCACCATACGATAAATTACTCTTCCACACCGGATCGTTTATAGCATTACCGTTATAAACACCAAACTCAAGGTTAGTAGGCACAACACCTGCATTAAACTTATATTTTGCGTTAAGTCCCAAGTCGCGTGTACTTAAAAAATATTTACCAAGAAAAGTTCTGTTGGCAAACATCATATCAGACGGACTTACCACATATGAATTAAAAAGTGGAATACTTGTCTGACCAAATGTAAATGTAAGACCTTTAGCCGGTCTTATAATACCACTAAGATCCAACACCTTAAAATCTCCTTCGTCGCTAAGCTCGAGTTGTGCACGATATCCTGCAAAATGATTTACATTGCCACTTACGCCCACTCGCGAATTACGAACAGAAAAGCGAGATAAATCATTATCAATCGCATACTCGTATTTATTTTTTAGAGTACCATCAAACTTCACAGTAGGGTACAATTCAGTTTTACTGTTTTGAGCCGATATGGAATTTACTGTAATTAATACTAAAAATAGACTTAATAAAACAGCTTTTAAATAGTTTTTTCTCATTTAGCTTATTGTTCTGTTATTAATAGAATGGGTAAAATATATTTATGCAAAAAAAAGTAATTTATTATGCAGATATCTATATAGTTATGTAGATAATTGATAGCCTAAATTGAATTATTGATTAAAATTTAAAGACTCTCTTTCTAGAATTTTTTTCTTTATCTCGAAACCCCAGTGATAACCACCAAGGGTGTTATCAGATCGAATCACTCTGTGACAAGGGATTAGGCACGATATCGGATTTTGTCCCACTGCAGTACCCACGGCTCTTACAGCCTTAGGTCTACCAATATTCTTGGCTATAATCTTATAGCTACTCTTACCCCCGGCTGGTATCTTCAGAAGTTCCTCCCATACCTTCATTTGAAAATCAGTTCCTTTAATATGAAAAGGAATATTTATATCAGCCAATGGATTCTCAATTAATAAAATTGTGTCGAGGTGAATACTTTTATTTTCTTTTACTAACTTAGCCTTCGCATATTCATTACGAAGCTCATCAATCATAAAAGTCTCTTCTCCGAGGGCTACAAAACAGAGACCTATTTCCGTAGAAGCAATCAACATCCTGCCATATACTGTATCATAAATGTTATAGTAAATAGTTTGTTCCATCACATCATTCAGAGACATCTGGAAGATATAACCATGTTTAGTTTCTATATCATACATAATGTTTCACTTTATTAATTAGCAAAGAACTGTTCAAAACCAGATGAATAAATAGTGCCAAAAGTACCATCTTCATTAGCATAGATAAAATAGTATTCCACATCAACTAACCCTTCAGCCGTTTTAATAGACTTATCAAGCCCCATCGCAACAAAGGCTGTAGCGTAAGCATCAGCTGTAATACAATTGTCCGCAATAACAGTAGCACCCAATATATCTGTTTCGGATGGATACCCTGTTTTAGGATTAATGGTATGAGCATATTTTTTTCCATCCTTTACATAAAAATTACGATAATTGCCTGAAGTTGCCAACGACTTATCGCACAGTGAAAGAATAGTTTGAAGTTCATGTTCAATAAAAATAGCCTCATCATTTGGTTTGTCTACACCAATACGCCAGCAAACCCCTTTTTCATTTACACCCTTAGCACTTACTTCACCACCAATCTCAATCATATAGTTTTCAATACCATAACTCTCCAAAAGATTGGCAACCACATCGCAAGAGTAGCCCTTAGCAATAGCAGAAGTATTTATTTGAACCCTAGAATCATTTTTTATAATCTCACCGCCATCATTAATCGCTATTTTCTCATACCCAACAAATTGCCTTAGACTATCAATTAATTCAGGCGTAACGCTATCCATATTTTGAAATCCAAATCCCCAAGCATTAATTAATGGCGAAGTAGTAATATCAAAATAACCGTTACTGTTTTCCGAAACCTCAACAGACTTATTAAACACAGTTATAAAAAATGAGTCAAGCTCAACAGGCTCATTCTTATTAACCTTAGATATTATTGAGTTCTTTTTAAAGGGATTTAGAGATAGGTCAAATCTATTCAGCTCATCAGTTATTTCATTCTTCAGAGATCTGCTATAAGCATATTTTATGTTGTATGAAGTAGTAAATATCTCTCCATTTTCCTGAAAGTAATTGGTATACACCTTCTTCTTTCCGTCAGTATTACATGAAAAAAGTATAGAAAGGGAGAAAAGCAACATAAAGATATTAATCTTCTTTCCAATAAAACCAAATCTGTTATTAAACCTCATAATATTGCTTTTATTTTTTATAGTTTAAAACTATTCACATAAACTGTTTATTTTAACCCAAAAGTACACCATCAAACAAATAGTATATCAATACTCCATTGTTATATCAATACTCCATTAGTAAATCGGAATTCCAAAAGTATACCAGTATCTCATTCTATAAATATACAACTTCAATCTTTTAATAAAGCTCCTTCTCAATTCTATAATGATTTCTCTCGGGTGAATTTCTCGAAATTAATTCACCCAAAAAGCCTGCAAGAAAAAGGATAGTTCCCATAATCATCATTGTAAGAGAAATATAAAAATAGGGCGAGTCGGTAATAAGCTGATAAGGATTATTGTGATGCATATCGTACAGTTTTAGAGCACCAACCAGTATTATAGCTATAAACCCCATAAAAAACATAGCACTTCCCAAAAGCCCAAAAAAATGCATAGGCTTTTTACCAAACTTGTTCAAAAACCAAAGTGTTAAGAGATCCAGATATCCATTAAAAAACCTGCTCGACCCAAATTTGCTCTTGCCATGCTTACGAGCCTGGTGCTGTACCACCTTTTCTCCAATCTTTGTAAACCCAGCATTCTTTGCCAATACCGGAATGTATCTGTGCATATCGTTATACACCTCAATATTTTTTGCAAGTGATTTCGAATATGCCTTTAAGCCGCAATTAAAATCGTGCAATTTTATTCTCGAAACCATTCTTGCAGTGGCATTAAATAGTTTTGAAGGAATATTTTTAGTTAACTTATTATCATATCTCTTCTTTTTCCATCCCGACACCAAATCATATCCATCATTTGTAATCATCTCATACAACTCTGGAATCTCTTCAGGGCTATCTTGTAAATCGGCATCCATTGTAATTATCACTTCTCCCAAAGCTTTTTCAAATGCACAATGTAAAGCCGGCGACTTACCATAATTTCGTCTAAACTTAATAGCTTTCACCTGTTCCGCCTCACTCCGGAGTTGTGTAATAACCTCCCACGAGTTATCGGTACTTCCATCATCTACAAATATTATCTCATACGAATAATCGTTATCCTGCATTACTTTTCTAATTCTGTCATGCAGTTCTTTTAACGACTCCTCCTCATTATACAATGGTATTACAACAGATATATCCATTTTTTATAGATAAAATTAAATTTCTCTTTGTGGCTTAATTCGCCTTGCAAGCGGAACTATAATTAATGAAAGGATAAGTCCAATAAAAACATCTCCTAAAATTATATTATTGAACACGTATGTAAACGAAGATGGCAAAGGTTGATCGGCAAGTTGAGCAGTAAGAGCCTCATTCAAATTCAATGATTCAGCTATTACAATTATACTTTTATAAAAATTAGAAATAAAAACAGGATCAATCCAATTTACATGAATAAAAACAACAACCGCTTCAAGTATAGAGGCAAAGAAAAACATCAAAATTGAAAACTGAATACCGTGCCCAAAGCTCATTATATTATTGGCATGCCGCTGATTATATTTAACAAGAAAATACAACAAAATAATTGGTGTACCAATACTTAGCATATTACTAAGTATGCCTGTTACGGCAAAATCTTTACCTAAAATAACTATTAAATACTTTATAACCCAATACACACCAAGTATAAGTGCAGCATATATTGAGTAATAAAAAAGTTGATTTTTGTCCTCTGCAATCGTTTCATTCATCATTATACAAAAGTAATCAAAAAAAATATAACCCTACAATCTCATTATAAGATAAAAAAAGTAGAAGGGAGATAAAATTAGATTTATTATTTAAACGATTAATTTTGTCAGATTAAACCTTTTGTCTAGTTTTGCATCTTAATAGATGCAATAAGTTTATATTAATTGCATTAGTTCTTTAAAATAATGGGGCTGTTTGGTTTTGACAGCGGGTAGAAGAGGTTTGTAAGCATGCAGTGCGTTGTTAGTTTGCACTTTAATCACAATTAGCAAAACCATAACTGGCAATAATAATTACGCTCTTGCTGCGTAACCGAAGTATAGTAGGTTAATCGCTTAATTCAGCCACTAGGTGGCAGAACAAGACATCACCCGGAAGCTGTGGCTTCGAAGCGTTCCGATACGGTGGTGCAGATAAATCGGAGATAGGTTAGGGGAGGCTTTGGCCCCTTTCCGAAATTAAAAAGATAAGGTTTGAGTTTGGTGGCTTCAGTCGCGCTCTTACCCGACAAATAAAATGAAGATAAGCATGTAGAAAGCATATTGCTTCCTCGTTTGGACGAGGGTTCGACTCCCTCCAGCTCCACAATTTATCAAAAGCCAATAGGCAAAAAAGGTGTGACTAACCCTACAATATCAGCGTATTGTAGGGTTTTTTGATTTCCAATGTCTACATACAGTCCACTACCTATCTTACAAATAATACATATTTATTCATATAATATTTCAAATATGAATTATTTCGTCCTTCCAGTATATGCATCAACACCAGATTTACTTAAAGGCTGAGAGAAGAACTTCTCTGCAGCTTTGTCGATTTCGGCAAGCCATGGCTGTTCACCACCGGCGGATTGGACCACCCAGAGCTTAAGCTGTTTCTTGTGCCAATTAACAGTACAGTTAGTGCCCCAAGCACCACCATGACCAAACCAAGCGTCTTCACTGTCTTGTTCTGGTGCTGATAATCCCAATGAATAGCCGCCCAGACCCTTCGGACGGGTGGAGACTGCGAGGAGATTCTTAACTGTTTCTTCTTTCAAGATGCGTACGCCATTCTCTCCCAAGCCAAGATTCATCAGCATCTTATAGAACTTTAATTGGTCATTGGCTGTAGTCCAGAGACCTGCACCTGCAGAAGTAAATACATGGGAGTCGTTATAAGGCCGTTGCTGCCATTCCATTTCTTCACACCACTCAGCTGGAGCATTCTCTTTGTTTAAATATAGTTCTACCTTGTTTTTTAGCTGTTTGTCGGTGGGCCAGAACCATGTGGCCTTCATTCGCAATGGATCAAATACCTCCTGCTTGAGATATTCTTCCCACTTCATTCCTGTAACTACCTCAACAATAGCTGCACCAATGTCAATTCCGGTGTTAGAATAGAGCTCGCTGGTACCAGGCTCGAACATGATGGGCGATGCGGCGGCGATGGAGGCTGTTTGGCGAAGAGGAGCTCCTCCAGACCATCCGCCACCCCTGATGTTGGGCTGCTTGGCACTAATTTCGAATGGGAAGCCTCCAGTGTGATTGAGCACCATGCGGATAGTAAGGACATTCTTTGCCTTATGAAAGGTCTTCACACTATCATTTGATTCATCCAACACCCATAATTCAGCAAACTCCGGAAGATACTTTGAAACAGGGTCGTCGAGTGAAATACGGCCCTCTTCTACCAGTTTGGCAATTGTCACTCCACAAAATCCTTTTGTTTGTGAACATTGCATAAATACATTGTCCATCTTTATTGGGCGCTTTTTTGAAACATCGGCATAACCTATGTAGCAGGTTTCCTGCACGCCATCTTTGTAGAATACACTAATTGCACCGGCCAGCTGACCTTTATCCACATAGGGTTGCAGCACTGTTTTTGCTAAACTTGTCTTGGAGTCTTTTGGTACATTCTTGGCTGAAGCTGATAAACAGAACAGAGCAATCAACAAAAAAATAGTTTTTTTCATGTGTTTATGATTATTATTAGTTTATTTTTGTAGAAGTAATCATTTAATAGCAAACTCTTATATTTTTTATATTTTATAATCGTCGTTTGCAAATATACTATTTTTTTGAAAAGATTTAATTTAACCCAGATTTTACTTGACTCTATTCTTTTACTAGACATTTCATGCAACAAGCATTTTTTACCGAAGGAGCTAAATGCTTCGAGTACAAATAATCTACCTTTTGCACCAGAGATTAATTAATTGAATATTTTAACAATTGTATAAATACTAGAGATGAAAAGATTTATTTTAAAAACTTTGATAGCAGGAATGTTAGTTGGGTCTGCAAACTGCTGCTTAGTTTCGGCGGGAGATGTAACAAAATATGTGAATCCGCTGTTTGGTACCACAACACTTTGGGATAAGAAGGATTTGGGGTACGAAATGAGCGAAAACCCAATTTATCGAACTGTCCTCACAGAGCAAGGTCGCCGTCCCGCACAAGGTAAAACAAGAGCTTGGGGTGGAGAGACCTACCCCGGAGCAGCCATGCCTCATGGAATGGTTCAAGCTTCACCTGTAACAAGTTGGGGATCAGGCACCGGTTATCAATATGAAGATCCAGCCATTTATGGATTCTTCCATACAAGTCACGGTCATTGGGGTCACGGTCATTTCCCAACACTTCCCATTTCAGGTAAATTTAATCCCGATAACTACGCTTCAACATATAGCCATAAAAATGAGGTGGCTCAGGCTGGCTATTATAAAGTTTACCTAGACAGATATAAGATTACTTCTGAACTGACGGTAAACTATCGCAGTGCTCACCATCGCCACACATTTAAGTCGGCTAAGGATAAGCACATTATGATGAATCTTTCCAGAACAAACAGTGTGCGTCCAGGTAATGCAAGATGGACATTTGAGCAGGTAGATGATAAAACATTTACAGGTTCACAGAATGGCATGTATTTCTATGCTGTTGCCAATCTGGATATAACAGGCACTCGCACTGTCGAAAATGCACGCGAACAATTTACTTTAATCGATTTTGCTGATGGAGATAAGGTTATTGAATTGCAGATCGGATTCTCATACACCAGCATCGATAAGGCAAAATTAAATTTGGGAAAGGAGATTCAAGGTAAGACATTCGATCAGGTGAGAGAGTTGGCAGATCAGACATGGGAAGAAGCACTATCAAAGATAAAAGTTACTGGTGGCACAGAATTGCAAAAGAGCCTGTTCTATAGCGGATTGTATCGTGTTATGCAAAATCCTAATTTACGCAGTGATGTAGATGTAGAATTGAATGAAACCATCTATTCAAGCAACAACTATTGGGATACCTATGCAAATAAATTGGTGATTCTCCAGATGTTACAACCTGAATTGGTGGCTAATGTAATCCGTAGCGACATCAAAAGAGCAGAGAATACAGGATTTTTGAGTAGCGGATTCCATGGTGATTTCAGCACTTCATTCGTAACAGGTAGTTACATGCGAGGTATTCGCGATTTCGACATCAATAAAGCATACCAGTTCTCATTGAACAATGCTACTCGTTCGTGGGTAGATGGCAAACGTGGCGGACGAAAATATGGTGATGAGTATCGCAGACAGGGATGGATTGCAGAGAATCGTGTAGCTAACCCAACTGTAAAAACCGAAGAGGATGAGGCTAAGGCATCTGTTCAAAAAACCATTGAGTATGCCTATAGCGATTATGCCGTTGCATTATTGGCAAAGGAACTGGGCGATAATGAAAATTATGAGTTGCTGATGAATCGCTCTAAGAACTATCGTAATCTCTTCGACGAGAGTACACAATTCCTTCGTGCACGCTGGGAAGATGGCTCTTGGGTAACTCCTTACGATCCGGGCATTCCCTATTATGTATATATGTATCGCGAATCAAATGGTTGGATGTCAACATTCTTTGCCCCTCAAGATCCAAATGGTTTGGTATCTCTCTTCCCGAGCAAAGATGCATTTGAAGCTAAATTAGATAATGTGTTTAGCACACCTTTCGGTGGTTATGAGGCAGATAATATGACTGGTTGGTTTGGACAGTACTGCGTAGGAAACCAACCATCGCAAGGAATTTCATATTACTATTACTTTGTTGGAAAACCAGAGAAGGCTCAAGAGAAAATTGATATCATCTTGAATGATTACTATGCGATGGGAAAAGAAGGTTTGGCATATGCAGGAATGGATGATGAAGGAAGTTTATCTGCTTGGTATGTAATGAACGCCATGGGTCTCTATTCATTCTCACCAGCTGATCCAGAGTACATTGTAACAGTACCTATTTTTGATAAAGTAGAATTTACCATGGGTGATACCACATTTACCATAACCAAAATGGGCGAAGGTCGCAAACTTTCAAGCATCAGTTACGATGGGAAGCTTGTTGACGGTTATTTCATCAAACATGACGACTTGAAAAAAGGAAAGGAGTTAATCATCACAACTCGTGAATAGAGACCCAATGGTCTCAACTTCTGTGTCTTTAATTACTGCAGTTTTTTTTCATAATCTATCAATAGAAACAACCTCAAACTATAAATCTCCCAAAAGACTAGCTTCTGGGAGATTTATAGTTTATTAAATACATTATTTTTTACTTCCGTAAAGGCTCTTTGAGGATTCTAAAAAACCTGTTCATATTTTCTATTTACCTCTGTTACTGTTTTGGCCACTCCTGAAGTTCGAAATTTCTTTTTGCATGAAATCCCTCTCAGCCTGTTGTGCTTTATACAACTTCTCGGGGGTTAAAACACCTTCAAACTTTTTGGCAAATTCTTTATCCAAAGCAGCTTCTTTAAGTTTCACTTCCACGTCATCATCCAAAAGTTTACGGTATTCTGCTTCTGATATATTGCTGTTATCTTTTATTTTTTGAACCCTATCCCTGTGGATTTTGCGAAGCTCAAACTTCTTTTTAGTCAATTCGTTATTTAATGGGAAAAATTTATCAGCTTCACTATTTGTAAGTTCCGCTTCTTTCCTTATATATTCCACTTTCCTTTTTTCAAACTCCTCAATATTCATTCTTCTGTTCTGATTCTGAGCTTGAATAGAGATGAAGTTAAGTGATAGCATAAAAGCGAACAACAACATTATAATGTTACTTCTCATCATAAAATATTTATTATATATGTCTTATTCTTTTTAGTTAAAATAGTATTGGTCATACATATAGTCGTAAAAACCATCATCAATTAGTTGATCTTCCAGGTATTCATAAAACTCATCTTCGGTGATATGCACTGTAGACCAGTAGTTGGCAGTAGATGCTGCACCATCGATTGACTGTTCTGCTACAATCGGCTCCTGTATAGCAGATGCCTCATTCTTGTTTACCAAAAAGTTTATTGTTACATACATCCCCAAAAACATAGCAGCCATATATACCCATGGTTTTGTTCTGTCCCAAATAGTAACTTTAACCGGCGCCTTAAACTCTTTTTCGGGAAGAAGATTCATTATTTCTTCATTAAAATTCTCGAAATAATTACTTGGCACCTTAAATGGAGTCTTACTGCTATCTATATCTTGCAATTTGTTAAAATTAGCTTTCATTACATACTTTTTTGGGCTGTTCTGTAGAATAGACTTAATGAAAAATAAAAGGTTTAATTAGGTTCGCTTAAAAATTTCTCAACTTTTTTTACTGCATGATGGTATGAAGCCTTTAAAGCTCCTACCGATGTGCCAAGTATATCCGATATATCATCATATTTCATATCCTCAAAATACTTCATCTGAAATACCAGCTTTTGTTTTTCGGGAAGTGTAAGTATTGCTTTTTGCAAAAGTAATTGTGCTTCATCACCATCAAAGTAGTCATCACTCTCAAGGGTATTTATCAAGAATGAGTCATCCTCATCAATTGAGATATTGCTCTGATTTCGTTTCTTATTTATAAAAGTAATACTCTCATTTATAGCAATGCGGTATAACCATGTAGAAAGCTTAGAGTCACCCCTGAAATTATCAATGTTTGTCCAAGCCTTTATAAACACATCCTGAAGTATGTCATTAGCGTCGTCGTGAGAAAGCACCATTTTCCTTATCTGCCAATAAAGCCTTTCGCTATACTCACTTACAAGTTTAGCAAAAGCATTCCGTACCGTTAGCGGATTTTTTAATTCTTCAAGAAGCTGGTCGTCGTCAATCATTTCTATATAATTGGGTTTCACAACAAAGATAAAAGTTTTTTTTAACTTTTATCAGTTGTTTTCTCCTTTTTCAAACCACATTATAAAATTAAGTGCTGCTTCGGGGTTATTTTCCCACCATTCAAATGATTCTGGATAGTACGAAACGCTTATGTATCGACAAAAAACATCATAATAATCGGAATGAGCAATGTGTGAGAAAAACGGTATATAAAAAGTCCAGAATATCCCCTCATTATAATTTTTACTCTCTCTTTCCAGTATTTTCATTATTTCCATGTTAACTGTTTTAAATTGTATGAAATCATTAACTTCCTCCGATGCCGATTTTAGGGAGTCTTTTGTGGATGTTATTGCATGATATACAAAATTTCTATTCAGTCCGTTTTCTATGGATAAAGGAGGAAGTTTATCTTTACTTACCGTATTTTCGTTTTTGTTTTTAAGAAGTTGTTGTTGTATAAAAGATCTCTCCACAGGTTCCGCCACTTCTCTAAGTTGCATAATTTGCAACATCTCTGTAAATGCATTTTTAGATCGCTTACTGTCAGGCTCAAGCAATAAAAACATCTGAAATGATAATATACTTTGCACCCACAATCCTTTGTCTTTAAGTACATAGGCATACAATAAGAATGCTCCGCCATGCGATTTATCAAGGTCTATTGCTGTTTTAATATGTTCAAGTGTTTTATCAATATCACCTTTTTTATAAAAGTTGAGAGCTAAATTGAAATGTAAAATCGATTTAGGTCCATTTTTTTCCAAACCTTCATATAATAGTTCTATTGAATCATCAACCCTATCCATCTCTGCAAGAGATTCACTTTTCACAGCATAAGCTCCAGACGAAAGTTGCTCGTTTTGTGAATCTATTATCTGAGTACTATATAGTATTGCATTTTCAAAATCCTTTAATGCCAGATACGACAATGAAATCTCATAAACAGCAAGCGTGTGCGTTGAGTCTATTTCTAATGCCTCATTATATCTATCAATTGCTTCTTCATATTCTCCGGCGTCATGAAGTTCTATTCCTTCTTTAATTAGCGCCTCCACATTTTGATCCTGCCCAAATAATGTGGTAGAGGATATAATTAGTAAAAGTGATATTATGACTATTATTTTTCTCATAAATATTATTTTTAGATTGCTAAAAGTAAGACAAAAAAAGCAATTACAGAACCTATATTACCCACAATAGTGGCATTTGTAACACTTCTAAACATATTGATTTGATAAAGCAGGTGTTTTTTACTAAAATTTGAGCTACCTTTGCAAAGTTTTTTAAACTACATTTATTAGGTTATTATATAATGGATTGGTTAGTACAACTGGTTTTCGGCTCTGGTGTTGCCCATGCAATTTTCGTTCTTGCAATAGTAATTTCGGCAGGCTTACTGTTAGGTAAAATTAAGGTATTTGGTATCTCGCTTGGAATCACATGGATCCTGTTCTTCGGAATCTTTCTGGGTCATTTAGGTCTACAAATAGATCCAAACGTTTTGCATTTCATGAAAGAGTTTGGTCTCATCCTTTTTATATACTCAATTGGTATGCAGGTGGGCCCAAGTTTCTTTGCTTCTTTCCGTAAAGGGGGCATCACTCTCAACTTGCTAGCTGCAGGTGTGGTTTTGCTTGGAGTTATAACCACATATATAATACACCTTGTAACAGGCACTCCAATGGCCACAATGGTTGGTATTCTGTCAGGAGCAGTAACTAATACACCCGGACTTGGAGCTGCTCAGCAAACGTTTACAGATATAACAGGCACCACCGATCCTACAATTGCAACTGCATATGCTATTGCTTATCCTTTAGGGGTTGTTGGAATTATTATAACTCTTGTATTACTCAAGCAGATATTCAGAATAGATCAAACAAAGGAGATCGAAACACTTGAGGATAGCGATGAAAGTAAGAAGGCCGAAGCGCAAATGTTCTCTCTTCAAATTAAAAACCCATCTATTTTTGGTAAAAACATTAGAGATGTAAAAGACCTAATAGAAAAGGATTTTGTTATCTCAAGAGTACTTCACTCTGCAAACAATACGCTGGAGGTGCCAAAGACAGATACATCTCTATACGAAAATGATAAGGTGCTAATTGTCTCTAATTTAAATAATATAGGTTTTATAGAAGCACTATTAGGCATCCGCATCGATATGAATCGTGACGATTGGAACAAGCTCGATTCAATGCTTGTATCTAGAAGAATTTCAATTACTAAGGCCCAAATCAACGGTCGCTCTTTAGGCACTCTCAAATTAAGAAACAATTTTGGAGTCAACATCACTCGTGTCAATCGTGCAGGGGTAGATCTTATTGCAGATCCTGCTTTGCAGTTACAACTGGGTGATAGGGTAACCGTTGTTGGTTCAGAAGATAATATTGATAATGTAGAAAAGTTCTTAGGAAACTCTTTAAAACGACTTAGAGAGCCCAATCTAATTTCAATATTTATAGGTATTGCCCTGGGTGTACTCTTAGGTAGTATCCCATTTATGTTCCCCGGAATACCACAACCTGTGAAGCTTGGTTTGGCAGGTGGACCACTTATTGTGGCTATTCTGTTAAGCAAGTTCGGTCCTAAATTAAAACTAGTTACCTACACCACCATGAGTGCAAATCTTATGCTTAGAGAAATTGGAATTGCCATATTCCTTGCTTGTGTGGGTATTGAGGCCGGTGCCAATTTTATTGAAACAATAGTAAATGGTGGTTATATGTGGATTGGTTATGGAGTGATAATCACTTTGGTTCCCATTATGACAATTGGCATAATAGGCCGAAAGGTTATGAAAATAAACTACTTCACACTTATGGGAATGATTGCAGGTAGTATGACCGATCCACCGGCATTGTCATTTGCTAACACCACTGCGGGTAACGATATTCCTGCTGTAAGCTACGCAACCGTGTACCCGCTAACAATGTTTTTAAGGGTAATAAGTGCTCAGCTTTTAATATTACTATTTGTATAGGCAAACCCATTTGTTCCTCGCAATCGTTTGCACCATCATTCTGCTCAAAAGTTACTTAAATTCACTCTGTTAGTATACAAAACATATTAGTTTTGTAGTAATAGAAAGAATGATTAACTAATAAGAGAATCTATATGGCTGTGGTAACGTTTCAACTCGACTATCATACTGCGTGGGGACAAGAAGTTTGTATATGCGGATCTACTCCCGAACTAGGGAATTTTAATGAGTCGGATGGTCTTTTACTCCAATACAATGGTAATACATGGTTTGCCGATATTAATATTACAAAATCAGAAGAGATTAGTTATTATTATTTCATCAAACAAGGAAATAGTGTAATACGAAGAGAGTGGGGGTCTCACCGAAAAGTTTACATCGTAAAAAGCAAGAAACAGTTTATTATTCAAGACCTTTGGAAGAATAAACCCTTTCATAATTATCTCTATTCATCTGTTTTCACAGATACAGTTTTTCGTCACAACAAAACTACACGAACTCCTAAATATTTTAATCAGTCGATACTGCTTAATGTCATTTGCCCCTATGTGAGCAGAGAACAAGTGCTGTGTATAAGCGGCAACTGCGAAGAGCTGGGTAACTGGGATAATGCTAAGTCTCTCAAACTTACACCCACCGAAAATGGTGTATGGCAAATAATATTAAATGCAAAGAAGCTACCAGCCAAGGTCAATTACAAATTTGTAATTATAGATAAAGCAACCAACGATATAGTATTTTGGGAAGATGGCGGCAACAGGTTTCTCATTGCCGAAAATGCGCATAAAGATGATACTGTTTTCATAGAAATGGCATTGCAATTTCATCACAACAATTTCAAATTTAAAGGCATTGGCACATCCATACCGCTGTTTTCTTTAAAAACTGACGATAGCTTCGGTATAGGTGAATTTACCGATCTACGGAAAATGATAGACTGGACACATCAAACCGGTCAGCATCTCATTCAACTTCTGCCCGTTAACGACACTACAACAACAAAAACATGGCGCGACTCATATCCATATAGTGCCATCTCAATATATGCTCTTCACCCAATCTATTTAGGGTGCAAACAATATCCTCTAAAGAATAAGAAGAAATTCAACTCTTACCTCAAGCAGGCCAACAAGTTCAATCAGCTAAAAGAGATAGATTACGAAAAAGTATTTAAACTGAAAGAAGATTACTGTCACGATTTATTCCTGCAAGATGGTCAAAAGGTGATGCTTTCAAAAGAGTATAAAGAGTTTCACAACAAAAACAGATATTGGCTTTTTGCTTATGCCTGTTATAGTTACCTGCGAGATAAAAACGGCTCGGCAAATTTCAGGGAGTGGGGTATTTATAAAACCTACAATGAAGAGGCATTATCGCAAATGATTAGTGAACTACCCTTTGCAAAAAATGAAGTTGATTATTACTGTTTTGTACAATTCCTTCTACATAAACAGTTTTCAGAAATTAAAGAATACGCACAAAGCAAAGGCATTTCGCTTAAAGGTGATATCCCCATTGGCATAGACCGAAATAGTATAGATGCATGGACGGTGCCGCATCTGTTTAATATGGACACACAAACAGGTGCTCCGCCCGACGACTTCTCATACTTTGGTCAAAACTGGGGTTTCCCTACATACAACTGGCAAGCAATGGAAGAGGACGGCTACACATGGTGGAAGAGCCGATTCCAAAAGATGTCAGATTATTTCGATGCTTACAGAATAGATCATATCCTTGGATTCTTTAGGATATGGGAGATACCTCTTCATTCGGTGCACGGACTGCTTGGTTACTTTAATCCCGCTTTACCATATTGGGCCGAAGAAATTAATAACGACGGAATACCTTTTGACGAGCAAAGAATGGAAGAACCATTTATTCACGAAAGTTTCCTTTCCGATATATTTGGTGACTATACCCAAGAGGTAATATCTGAATATCTAGAAGTCGCAGGATGGCAGTTGTTTAAATTAAATTTATTCTGTAACACTCAACAAAAAATTAAAGCATTTTTCGCTCAAAGGGATGATGAGAGATCAATAAAGATTCGCGAAGGGTTATATGCTCTTTGTAACGAAGTGCTATTCGTGAGAGACCCTCACGATCAACATCGCTTCCATCCTCGAATTACGGCACAATTCACATATTCATATAAATATCTCAACGATGATGTAAAAGATGCCTATAATAGGCTATATGACAGGTTTTATTTTCAACGTCACAATTATTTCTGGCGCGAGCAGGCTATGAAAAAGCTACCACCTCTAATTAATTCAACAGATATGATGGTGTGTGGCGAGGACCTTGGTATGGTGCCCGATTGTGTTCCTTCGGTAATGGATGAGTTGCAAATATTGAGTCTCGAAATTGAACGAATGCCCAAAAGCACATATACAAAGTTTACTGATCTAAAACATTTGCCTTATCTATCGGTTTGCACAACATCTACGCACGATATGTCGCCAATTAGGTTATGGTGGACCGAAAACAGAGATATTACGCAACAATATTATAACGAGGTATTACAATTACCCGGTAAAGCACCATTGGAGTGCTCAACCGAGCTGTGCAAACAAATTATAGAAAATCATCTTCATTCATCTGGAATGTGGGTAATATTACCCTGGCAAGACTGGATGTCTATTGATGAAAATTTACGTAACGAAGATATAGCTGCAGAGCGTATAAACGTGCCTGCAAACCCCGAGAACTACTGGAGGTACAGAATGCATATTTCTTTAGAGAAACTGCTTAAGAAGAATGATTTTAATAATAGAATAAAGGAAATGTGCGACACTGTGGGCAATAAAGGCATTAGTAAGTAGTAGCACGGAGTTCCCATAAGAATTAACTATCACACATAAACCCATAAAAAATAGCTGCTCTATAAAAGAACAGCTATTTTTTTTATCTACTGCAAGTAGAACTTATCAGTAGTTACATATTTTATTAAGTACAACTACGCTTTTCCCGCGCTTCCTAATACATTAATAGTTTTGTGCATATAAAGCTTTTTAAGCTCTTCGCGTGCAGGACCTAAATATTTACGTGGGTCAAACTCTGCAGGGTCTTTTGCCATTACCTCACGGATAGCGGCAGTCATAGCCAAGCGACCATCTGAGTCGATATTAACCTTACAAACTGCAGATGTTGCCGCTTCACGCAACCATTTTTCTGGAATACCAATAGAATCCTTTAGTTTACCACCAAATTCGTTGATAGTATCAACATACTGCTGTGGAACTGAAGAAGAACCGTGCAATACAATTGGGAATCCTGGAATACGTTTTTCAATTTCTTTCAAGATATCAAAACGTAATGGGGGTGGTACTAATACACCGTTTTCGTCACGTGTGCACTGTTCTGGAGTAAATTTGTATGCTCCGTGAGAAGTACCAATTGAAATAGCCAATGAGTCTACACCTGTGCGAGTAACAAAGTCTACAACCTCATCAGGCTCAGTGTATGTGTGGTGCTCAGCAACTACATCATCTTCAATACCTGCCAAAATACCCAATTCACCTTCAACAGTTACACCGTGCTGATGAGCATATTCTACAACCTTTTTGGTTAAAGCAATATTTTCTTCGTAAGGAAGGTGCGAACCATCAATCATAACCGAAGAGAAGCCACTTTCAATACAGTCTTTGCAAAGCTCAAAGCTATCACCATGGTCAAGGTGAAGAACAATAGGAATGTTATAACCCAATTCTTTTGCATACTCAACCGCTCCCTGAGCCATATAACGAAGTAGTGTCTGATTTGCATACTTGCGTGCACCACTTGAAACTTGCATAATAACAGGTGATTTTGTTTCAACACATGCCGAAACAATAGCTTGCAATTGCTCCATATTATTGAAGTTGAAAGCTGGAATAGCATAACCACCTTCAATCGCTTTCTTAAATAACTCTTTTGAGTTTACTAAACCCAGTTCTTTATAACTTACCATAGTAATAATTTTTTATTTGTCTGATAATCTAAATTCTTATACAAAAATAGCTCTTTTTCTGCAAACAAAGAAATATATAAGAAAAAATGAATCTGCAATTATTCTTCAATTATTCAATACTTACTAAAACATACCAACGGGTATATTGAGAAGGAAGGCATTTTTAAATTAAAAGTCCATTCAAAATAATGGCTTTATTTTTATCGTTCGTTTAAACATGCCCGGATAAACCCAATAACTCCTCAAAACACCAGCCGAAGAATCACCAACTCCTGTAGTTTCATAATCGAGGTTAAAAGTTATGCCATCTTGCTTTTGCAATTGATATGTGTAAATTGATTTAGTTAAGTTTTCGGTACTAAAAGGATACGCATTGAAATTAAATAACTCATTAACTTTAAATTCAAGACCTTTACCTTGCTCATCAACCATTCTCACCCAACGGTTGTCGGTTCTCAAACCATAATCTCCCGGCTTAATATATGGTACGAACATCTCATCAACTGTAGAAGAATAAACACCAACTTTATACCCACTATTTCTTCCCGGATAATTTTCTTGTGGCCCACGTCCATACCACTTAACATGATTCATATTCTGATCAAGTGTTACCGAAAGTCCAAATCTCGGATAATATAAAGGTAAAGTTCTTCCCTGCGACTTGGCAGTGTGCTCAATCGTAATTTCGCCATCTCCGCTAATGATGAAATTGAAGATATTTTCCACACCATTATACTGAATACCCCATACTGGTCTAACAGTAATTGGTTTATCTGTAAACAGCACTATTTGCCTAATGTTTAAATATACTTTCCCATCTACTTCCAACACTTTTGTATATGCCGGAAAATATGAAGGTTGGTCTATTCCAGCAGAGTAAAATTCAGTCGACACATAATTACCATATCCCTCTTGCCAGTTTGACGAACGGGCAGATCCCGAGCCCCAATCATCAACATCATTGGCCATTGGTGCACGCCATACACTCATTAAAAATGGCGATTTAAGCATTTTCTTTCCATCAACCATCATTGAAGATAAAGCGCCTAAATTCTTGTCGATTATATATTCAAAATTGTCACCTTTTACAATAATTTCATTCTCTGTTTGTGTAAAATGTGCGCGTAGGTTTGTGGGTTCAACATCCAATGCCTCTTTTTTCCATGGAAGAACAAACTGGCTCCATGCTACTTCGTGACCTGATTTTGCCCATATTTCATCATCCTTTAAAAATGAACTAATTGTTATCCGATACTCTTTACCAGCTTCAAGCTCAGGTTTGGTATAAGGAACTTTCATAACTTCCCTTGTCATAGCATCAATGTTAAGCGGTAAAGTACCCTCTTGAATAACCTCTCCATCAGCTTCCATGTACCACTTTGTATCATATTGAGATGCATTGGTAAAGAAGTTGCGATTCCAAATTTCCACTATGCCCAATTCAGCATCAAGGAGGGTTGCTGCAATGGGCTGACCAACTTTCTTCATCTCCCAGTTTTCGGGTTCAATTTCCCTGTTTCCCGAAATGTGCCCATATGTTCGTGCTCCTGCTCCATAGCTTAAAAAGGTACCATGATCGGTTTCATTTTCAAAATCCAACCACAAAACAGCTTTTTCAGGGTTAAGTTGATGTGGCAAAACAGCCTCATTAAATACTCCTACATTATCAAGCATTGCATCGCTCATATACCCAGAATTTTGACTTCCGTCAACTTCTGAGTCACGACCCAGACTTATTGTAAAAGGGAAGTTTTTGATGTTTCCTCTAACATCTTTACTTGCCTGCAGGTTTTCATTTATATACAACAACATTTTTTGTCCGTCATAAATTGCTGTCAGCTTGTGCCAATTGTTTTCCCAATTGCTGGGCAAGGCGGTTCGTAAAATCTGTTTGGTATTGGTGTAAATATAAAATTCAAGCGAGTCATTCCCTCTCTGAACAATGCCATACTGATTCGACCCCTTGGTTATAAACTGTCCACCACTGGCATTTAGCTTCCTTGGGAATACATCCATAGTTATAGTAAGCTTATCACCATCAATCTCCAAATTCTCATGCCTGTATATCTCAACCCATTGGTCGTGCCCATTTAAATTAACCGCATTACCAGTTTTTCCTTCAACCAATTTAATATTGTTTCCCATTAAATGAACCGGCACATTATTGCCCGATTTATCATCCAAGCTTCTAATTTTTTCAGTAATCCCGGGACTAACAAAGTCCCATATAGCACCCCCTAAAGTTCTCGGGTATGAATAAATTACGTGCCAGTAGTCATCCAAACCACCAAGTGCATTACCGGCAACAGACAGATACTCATCCATAAAAGAAGGCCGCACATCATTGTCGAACTCATTACCAATCAGCATATCCAAATCAAGTGGGCTAGGGTAGCGTGGTCCAATTATATCCTCTGCTGGATGTGAATATCCGTTACCTCCATACATCCAATAACGAGTAGGATCCAAAGACTTGCCCTCCTTCACTACTTCCGAAATATTAAAACCTTCTCCACTTTCATTGCCCGCGCTCCAAAATATAATACTTGGATAGTTCCTATCGCGAAGAACCATTTTTCGCACTCGTTCACGATACATTTCTGTAAACTCGGGCATATCACTCACATATTCTGTTGCATGAGCCTCCACACCTGCTTCATCAATTATATATAAACCATATTCATTGGCCAGTTGAAGATATTTGTTTACAGGAGGGTAGTGTGATGTTCTCACTGAATTGAAATTCAACTGTTTTAATATCTCAAAATCTTTTCTAATTATTTCTTCTGTCATCGTATGGCCCATCTCATGATGCTGCATATGAGAATTTGTAGCATTTATCTTTATAGGTACACCATTCAACGTAAATAAGTCGCCTTCAATTAAAGTCTCCTTAAAACCAATAACCTGCTCAACAGAATCTACAACAACACCTTGCGATGTTAACAATTGCATTTTTAGATTATATAAATGAGGAGTTTCGGCCGTCCATTTCAACGGATTAGATATCTCTGCTTCTACATTTACCCACTCATTACCGGGCAAATCCATTTTAAATTCGTCACTTTCAATCTCTTTAATAAGAACTTTATTATTGTCAAACAAAAAAGCTCTAATCTTATAATCTTCGGCAGGAGCGTTTAAATACTTTTTCACATCAAACCCAACCGAAAGAGTTGCATCAGTATAACTATCATCTAGGTCGGTAATAACCTGCCAGTCAAACAAACGAACATTAGGTGCAGCGTATATGTTTACATCATCAAATATTCCAGCAAATCGCCAATAGTCTTGACCTTCTAGGTAGTACCCGTCCGAATATTTAGTTACAAAAACAGCTATAGAGTTTATACCTGATCTTAAATACTTAGTAATATTATACTCAGCAGGTTCCTGTGCACCTTCATTATAACCCACTTCTTCGCCATTGATCCATACAAACGAAGCAGAAGCAGTTTTTTCCATTCTCAGAAAAATCTGATCGCCTTGCCATGTATCCGGTACAATGAAGGTTTTTTTGTACGCACCCGTAGGATTATATTCCCTTGGAACATTGGGCACAGTAACAGCAAAAATATCACTATTCCTATTTGATCTTGCATTATTCCTTTTCACAGGAAAAGGCGTAGCTACATTTCTAAAAAGCCTGTCTCCAAACCCCTGCATTTCCCAATTTGAAGGTACCTCAATAAAATCCCAGTCCTCATCATTAAAATTGATAGTATAAAAATCTTTAGGAATACCCTCGGGAGTCTCACTATAAAAGAATTTCCAATCGCCGTTTAACGATAATGACTTTTGTGGCATAAAATAGGTGCGACCCTCTTCTTGATTCAACTCAAACACCGAAGTGTTCTCTATATAATAATATATATTGTCCAGGAACTTAGCCGGTTGCGCCAATAAAGCACTTGATAATGAGATGCAAAGTATTAGAAAACTAATTCGTTTCATTTTAGAAGATTATTATAGAGTCTTTAATTTATTTTTTAAATCAAATATAAGACCCACTGTTAATAGCAAAAAACAAATACTTGTAAAAACACCAATATAAAAGAATTTCTCTTCTTCTATATTTAGCGCAATCAATAAACTTCCCACCGAAATTATTCCAGCAAACAGGGCATAAAACTTTGTTTTGTAAACCCACGAATAAGAAAATAAATGTGCCCCCGTGATAATCGAATACGTCATAATAAAATAATCGGGTGATTTAATCAGCACAAAAATCAAAAAAGGAAAGTAAAATAGTTGAGCAACATTCAACCATAAGCCTAGGGGTTGCAAAGGATTATCTTTAACCTTCCAAACCGACTTTATAAATTTAGAAATAAAAAATGCAATCACAATCATTGGTGAACCAACAATAAAAACCAGTATAGATTTATAATAAGAATCAAAATCTAAATTCCATATAAACGCAATTAAAGCCCATATTACTGTTGCGGCAATTATAAAGTCTATACCATTTTTAGATTCAACAGACAATCGAATCTTCAATTTTTCAAACTCTTCTTTATTCATGCTTCATAAGATTAATATTTATATATAAGTTTATTTAAAAAGAAATATTTGCAAATGTATGTAAAAAACACAAATAGACCTTATAATTTTAAGAACATATTGTAAATACATACTCTACAGTATTTACCTACTTAGACCCTACCAAGTCCTAAGTTTCCTTATTAATAACCGAGCAAGGTTAGGAGTTGGTTAGGAGTTGGTAGGTAGTTGGTACATCCATTATTCAGCACTATTAATTATTAAAGAGTGTTAAAGCAAACAAGGGAAATACAAAGATTATATACTTTTCTCAAAGATGGTTACATAGATATTTGGAGCTAATCGCTTGAGATTTATTGCCAAGAAAAAACCTGCCGCACCTCTACCGATAATGGCAATTGTCATATTGCTAATTTTATGCAAAATTACTTATATCTTTGTATAATCGGTTTTCGGACAGCTTAAAAAAAGGCTGTTTTAAAAAAACAGCCCCTAATCAAATCATATATATATTTATATCAAAAACGCATAAAGAAATCCCACGTCTCTTTTGCAACCCAATTAACATCTGAACCCGGGTCTTTTACGTTCTCGGTATGACCACCCACAAATGAACCAAACAATACAGGATATTCTTCGGGAAGTCCTTCAAATTCTGTTGTTATATGAGTTGGAGTTGTGGCAACTGGTACCTCGGGCAATTCTGTTAAGCCATTATTCTCTAGATGCGTTAATACGCAATATTTGCCACCTTGTTTGAGTTCATCAGAGTTAACAAACTTGCAAAGTCCGTCCTCAGTGCCAGTTACACTATAGAAGGCTAGGGGTTTGCCTGTGTTTTCGGGAAGATAAATATTCCAGTTGGCCGGTGCATAACATGCAACAGCACGCAAATCATCCTGAAAAGCCAATGATAACGAGTATGTAAACATTGCGCCAAAACTAAAGCCGCAGCTAAATACTCGTGAAGTATCGATACTCAATTTATCTTTAAACAATTCAAGCATATCGGCAAAAAAGATATGGTCTTTGTCGTCTCTTCCACGCCATGGAGAACGGTCGGTGTACCCCTCAGGAGCTACAAAAATAACATCAACACCATCTCTTTCGGCATAAGTTTTAAGTCCATAAAAGTTTTGATCAACCATTGTTTGCATATTCCCACCCATCATATGCATCGCAAAAATTAAACGGTATGTTTTATTTTTATCGTAGTCTTCGGGGATATCAATGGTGTATTTTCGCTCTAAATCTGCACTTGTCATTGTGTATGTACCGCTCTTAAAATCGCCCAGTTCTTTACCATAACCGGAGCTTGGTGTTGGAGCATTATTTAATTTACGGGCTTCATCAATAGTATGTGCATTGAGTGTTAAAATTGAAGCCAGTAGAATGAATAGGATAAATGTTCTTCTCATTATATATTGTTTTTATGTGTTAACTGTAAGTTATTTCATTATTCAATAGGAACCATGAATTTCATCAACTCCTTATCGTGGTTGTACACAATCTTACTTTCATTATCAAAGTACATTGTAGCACCCTCTTCGGCAGTATAAGGCTTCCATTCTGGTAACACACCCTCTACATTTGGGTTGGCTGTTTTAATGAAGTTTATCCAAGCAGAGCTCATTTTGTCGGCCATCGCCCAGGCTTCTTCGGTATCACCTGTCCAATCAGCCCTTAAATCAACTGTATTGAAAGCCAAAGGAATGTCTAATCCGTGGAAAGAACCTTTAGACGCATCATCAACACCACTCTTCCATGCTAAGAAATAAAGATACAAGGGAGCGGATGTCTCTAACGATCTTGCATCGGCAGTACGTATGGTATATGGTCTGAAAACTTTATCAATAGAAAGAAGATCCTGAGGTGTATAATCGGGATAAGCCTTTGCGTAAAGCTCAATAAATTTGTCGGTATTCTTACCATATTCTTTTGCCAAGCGTTCTTTAGCCTGTTCTAATGTAAGATCCTTTTCGCCATAAAATACGGGCATCATCTCGTTAAGCGTGGAGCCCATAAGAATAGGTATATCATTAGAGAAATCGGCAAAAGTAGGACTAAACGGTTGTTGTACCAAAATATCACCATCGGCAGAAGGAGCAAAGCCAAACATTCCTTGAGAACCGGGTCGCCTTGGTCCGGATATCTTGGCAATTGCCTCGTTTCCAGCTTTCACAAGTTCTAGGTAAGGAATAGTTTCAAGTTTCTCAACTTCGTCGGGTGCAATTCCTAATGTTTCAAGAACTGCTAGCCCAAGCGCTTGAGATTTCTCTTTATCCATATTATTAATGATAGTTCCACTCTGTATAATTGCTTTATGGAACAAACCATTTGCTGATGGCATGCACATTAGTGTACCAACTTTACCGCCA
This sequence comes from Fermentimonas sp., assembly GCA_015478775.1. Classification (GTDB taxonomy): domain Bacteria; phylum Bacteroidota; class Bacteroidia; order Bacteroidales; family Dysgonomonadaceae; genus Proteiniphilum. Next base: position 272,384 of record JADMKP010000010.1, read on the forward strand.
CCACCAGATTCACCACAAATAGTAACATCGGCAGGGTCACCACCAAACTTCTCGATATTCGCATTCACCCACTCCAGTGCTTTTACAATGTCGAGCATACCAACATTGGCCGACTGAGCATATTTATCGTCAACAGCAGATAAATCTAAGAAACCAAGGATATTTAAGCGATGATTTACAGATACAAACACAATATCACCCTTTTTAGCCATTGCTTCGCCGTATGTCATGGGGTCGTTGCTTGCACCAGTGTGAAATCCGCCACCGTGCAACCATACTAAAACTGGACGCTTTTTGCCATCATTAATTCCTTGTGTCCAAACATTTAGACTAAATAGTTCATTCTCATCTTGAACTGAATCAGGGTACCAAGGCACAACCTGTTTGGCTACCGGACCAAAGTCTGTAGTTTCACGAACACCCTCCCAGGCAATAGGATCTTGCGGAGACATAAATCTCTCGGCAGTTGCATAGGGTATCCCTTTGAAAACAAATACACTATCGTTAATACTGCCAGATACATCACCAGCGGTGGTAGAAACAACCGGCTCTTGACTCTCTGTTGTTTTTGGGTTACAACTCATAATGAATAACCCAAGCGTAATCATTAAATAAATGCTTGAAAATCGTCTCATAGTAAAATTAATTTGTCTGTGTTTTATATTGATTAAATATTGTAGAATAATCATTTTTGTCTCATTTTAACTCACAATGTGTTATTTTGATTAAAACAGGGGCAAGTTAATAATAGTTTTTCTATTTATTTGGAAAATATTTAACAAAGTTGGGGAATTGGATGGGTTGAGAAGGTTTTGGCTTTTTTTAAGTGGATTGTTTTTTTAGATTATTTTATGTCTTATATTTGCATTTACTTATAAAGTGGAGCACAACTATCATGGATAAGTAAAAGTAATGCCGAGAAAAAGAATTAGTAGCAAAGAAAACACTTCAGCTCTTTTCAATAGATATGTTTGGTTGGTAGAAACAATTCAACGAGCTGGAAGAATCACTTTCGAAGAGATAAACGACAAATGGACACGATCTCGCCTAAACTACACAGGAGAAGATTTGCCACTACGTACATTTCATAACCATCGCCATGCCATTGAAGAGATGTTCGACATAAATATCGAGTGCGACAAACGTGGTGGTTATATGTATTTCATCGAAAATGAGGACGATATGCATAGTGGTGGAATGCGCTCGTGGATGCTAAATGCTTTCTCTGTAGGAAATCTACTTAGTGAAAGCACCAGTATGCAAGATCGGATTTTGTTTGAAAAAATACCATCAGGCCATCAGTATTTGACACTTTTTCTGGAATCCATTAGAGAAAACCTTACCATAGAAATTACCTATCAAAGTTTTAGCAACAATGATGCATATACATTTGAAATTGAACCATATTGTTTAAAAGTGTTTAGGCAGAGGTGGTACGTACTTGCTCTAAGTACACATTACGATGAGCTGCGCATATACTCTTTAGACCGAATGCATAAGGTGCAAATAACTAAAACGGCTTTCAATTATCCAAACGACTTTAATCCCCAAGTATACTTTCACAATTGTTTTGGCATAATTCATTCTCCAAATATGGAACCTGAAACTGTTGAAATTAAAGTATCTGCAGATCATCGTAAATACATTGAAACTCTTCCACTGCATCACTCACAAACGTTGGTTGAAGACAAAGCAGATTTCGCCATTTTTCAATATATGGTACATCCAACATACGATTTCATTCAAGAGTTGTTTTCACATGGAGAAAAGATTGAAGTAATAAAACCAAAATCGATGAGAGAGGAAATGGCAGAAAAAGTGATTGAGATGATGGAGATGTATAAATAAACCTTGCTTTTTGCGATGTATATTAGAGTGATGCTTATATTTGGCATAGCTCATCAGAAATGGTATCCAGCTTGGATATATTAGATAAATTTGCAGACAGGTGGAACTGGAAAATTATCATAGATTGTTATTCACTTTCAGATCATTTTAACATGGATTTTTTGAATAAATATATTGATTATATTCCATTAGGCTTACTGCAAAAGTCACTACTTTGGTATCATTTAAAAGAGGAAGAGTATACAATATTAAAACAGCAAATTCTTTCCTGAATGAATTTAAGTGCTGCCTATTCTCAAAATGGGCAGCACTTAAACCTAATAAAATCTATAAGTTAGAAATAATTTCCAATATCTCATCTAGCCTATATTCTAAATCATTAATTGTTTTGTTTTTTGTTAAATATTTCTCATATTTCAGAATAACGAAATTTTTGTATTCCTCATCGATATAACTATCATCAAATTCTTCTAGAAGAGTTTTTGCCATCTTTTTCGTATTACACTCTATACGTAAATGGAGGTCTCTATTTAAACAAAAACCAATCCACACAGTCAATTTATCTACTTTTTTAAGTAACCATATTTCATTACCAAAAATAATATTATAAAGTTCATACACACTGTGCTGATTGTCATCAGAATAATTAAAATCATATTTTTTATGTATATGATAAGCCACTTCCGCTCTATCCGTATCTATTACTATTCTTGCATGTTGTTTCCTTGGTATTGCAAACATAATATGACCTCCATACCAGTAAATTCGAAAGGTTAGATTTCCTTCCTTTTCTTTAATAGCTGCCCAATCATACAGTTTAATATCGTTTCGTAAACGTTTAACAGCTAGTTTAAGAGCTATTTCATCGTCCTCTCCTGCATTTATCCAGGGTTCAACTTCCTCAGCTTTTGAAATATATTCTTCTAATTTATTTTTAATAGATGCTTCACTCGGCATATCTAAAACAATTGAAAACATACTTCTTACTTCTTGATCTGATGCGAGTATATTTTTCAAATATTTATCTTTTTCTGCTCTCTCAGTAATGTATCTTTCCCTAAGCTCATCCCAAGAAAGGAATTGACACACAATAGCACGAATAAGTAGATGTTGTTCTCTGTATTTTAATGAAATACCATTTACATCAAACATTTCTTTGGCATGATAAAATCTGTCTTTATAATGATCAATAGACATTCCTTCTGTATAGAAAAAAGTGGCCATTCCCTTGAAATAAGGGTGAGTCTCAGCCTCTATGAAAACATTTTCCCACTCAATGTCCTCTGCAATACGTTTAGCCTTTTCAATCTCCTCTATTACTGCCCTGTTCTCACGCCCATCAGTATTATTTTCACCCCACAAAGACAAAGCTTTGTAGAAACTTATTCCAGAATCTTTATAGGTTAAAGTATGACGTAAGAGTGCAGTTAATTTTCTAATTAAAGAAGAAACTGGAGTTAAACTATCAATATTAGTGTTTTCTATAATATTCCAAACAACACGCATCCATTGTTTAAATATTATTTCATCAAATGATTTATATAAACTCAAGTACTCTACAACAGCTGAAAATGCAATCAACTTTATCTGTGTCATTGCTGTACTTACATTGCAATAGAAATCATCACCTTTTCTAGATTCAGTCTTTTCCCACTCAGGCAATAAATAATATTTAATATGACTTTTATGAAATTCATGAAACAAATCTAAAACAATGTATAAGTCTTCAATAAATTCAGGATACTTTTTAAGCAAATCTTCAAAAACTTGAAATCCCAAATATCTGTTTTCTTTTGTTCTATTCTCAGCATCAGTATATAGCTTTTTAATATTTACATCTGAACGCATCTCATTATCACTAACACTGTTTTTTGTGCTAATTATATATTTAATTGCAAAAAACCTTGTAAAAAACCTCATATAAGAACTATCAAACTCTTCAGTCTCATTTATCCAAAAAATATCAACCCATTTTGCATCAAGCTTTATTGAAAAATTATAATGAAATGGAATCTCATCATTATAGTCGTTATTGTATAGTGGTACGGGATATTCAAAAGAATTATGATGACTTACAAAGTTTGATAAGTCAGCTTTGAAATTTTCAAACGGAGTAAGTTGAAGTCCACGTGCATTCATTTTTATATAAAGCTCTTCTGATAACTTGTAGAATCCTAGCGATTTTACATAAAATTGCAAATTAGATAATTTATAAACTAAACCTCTTGTTTTCCTTCTTTCATATTGCTCATGAATGGCATCTAACATTGTTAACATCGAAACAATTGTACTGTCTCTATCAAATGATTTAAAATACCACTTAGCTCTTATAATTACTTCTTGAGGGGTATTACCATTTAAATTTATTTTAAACTCAGCCAGCTTCTTACAAAATATTGTCGTTGACGAACGTGTTTCATAAGTAAAATTTAAAAGACAACTTCTTACTTTCAAATTATATTCATCATCAGCTTCAAGTTCCCTATTAACTAAGTACCAATTAAGTAAAAACAGTGTTGTTAATCGTTGCTGACCGTCTAGTAGCTCCATAACATAAGAGTCATAGGATGCACGAATTATACCATATATAAAATTTAATTCTAATACTTCTCCTTTAATTAATTTCTCAAAAATATCATCTAAAATTGAATTTCTTACATAAGTGCTAGCTGCATCTTTTCTTCCTTGTGCATAAGGACGTTGTATCTTAGGGATAATTATTTTTTCTAAAACAACTTTCTCGTCATTATTTAAATCAACCTGTTTTTCAAACAAGTCTGTAAAAGAGTATCTTTCGTTCATAATCATTAATTGTTTTTGAGGTATAGTTTAACATTATCATATACGTATTTATGATATTCTTCCATATCATGTGTTGACCATTGAGATCTATTTGTCCCAGTCGGATCAAAGAATTTAGCAAAAACATATTGTGTTGCAATTGGTATAAAAACTCCATTCGTTATGCTGTCAATAATAATTCGTCTTTTGGTGCAAAACAGACTATTACCGTATGATCGATTAGTTTTTGAATCAAGTAGTGCTAAGTTACCAATACTGTTTTTTAGTTCTTCATCCACAGCTTCTTCACCTGCAATTTCCTTAAGTAACAATATAGCATCATCATATTTAGTTTCCGCTATTATTGCATCAATGTTTTGTTTCTTTTCATCATCTAGCTTAAGATCGGCAAGTGCAGTATAAATCCACTCCAATTTCTCTTTTTCACTTTTAAGTTTATTAGTACTATAAGAGTCTATATGCTCTATATCCCAATCTTGATTATTTAGTAAATCAAAGGGGAATTTATAGGTGTCAGAACTTGATTTAATATTTTGTTCATTAAGATGATGGATATTCAGTGTAAGTAACAAGTTATAAATACGTTTCCTGTTAGCGCTACTATATTGTGTATCTATCCTACCATTCTTTACGTCAACTTCAATATTTGACAGATAGTGACGAACTCTTTCAACCAAATAACTTTTGAAATCTTCACGTAATGATTCCTCTGGCATCTTATTGAAATGAACTATAATACGGGATAAATCTTCACCGCATTGACTCAACAATCCTATAAGATTGTACAATTCTGGGGTGCTGTACCAATCATCGAGTGTCCTAAACACACTCATTACCTCCTCCCATGAAGCCGATACTTCTTTTTGAAGTTCATCTCCACTATTACCTTCGAAACGTATATCGTAATATCGAAAAATTGTACTTTCTCTTTTATCTTGTAACTGTTTATCTATCTCTTCTATCTTATCCTTCCACTTATCCTCAGGAGTGTTTTCTAATTTATCAATTTTATATATTAATGAAAAAATAAAATCTATACGGTTTGGAATATCAGTTCCTTTTCTTTGAAGAAAGTACCAAAAATTGTCCGCATGTAATGTGTTTTCAATAAACTCCCATTCTAATGCAATTTGGGACTGCATTATATATTTTGTTCCATTATCGAAGTTACGTTTTAATAAAAACAATCCTTTTATCAGCTCTGCATCAGTTAATCGAATTTTTCCTGTATTGATCTTTTGAAATTCCTCTATTGCATTTTGCTTTCTAGATTCAGCCAGCTCATACCATAATACTTGTACTGATCCATCTTTGGTGTCTGTTGATCCATTTAATAATGTAAAAAGTGTATCTCTTACCTTACCTAAACTCCCACCAAGTTTATAACGTATGTTTATTTCTTTGCCCTCTTCTTTTATCCATGTATCAACGTACTGAAAAGCTTTAGACATAAAGTAATAATCAACATTCTCATAAGATATTTTATCACCATTTAAGCCTTCCATACTCATATTTTCTAAAAAAACACTTGATTCCTCTCGTGTGGCATAAATAATATTATACAGAATCTTTCCATCCTCTTCATTAAACAATGCTTCAGTATCCCAACCTTTCTGGTCTAGAAAGTATTTATATATTAAATATAAAGTCGTTAGTCGTTGTTGACCATCAATGATTTCCCATACTCCTTTCTTTTTAACAGACTCAATAATATTTTCATCAAATATTTCTTGTAATATTGAATTGTCAGTTATGGGCCGGGCAATTATTGGTTGAAGAGAATAAAAATCGCCATCCTCTTTCTCAGAATTAGCAAATGTCAATAGATCTTTTAGCAAATCACCTACTTGTTTTTCTGTCCAACGATATCCTCTTTGATACGCGGGGATATAGAAGTATCTTCCATCTAACAGATCACCTATTGCAAAATGTTTAATTGAATTGTTCATTTTTTTTCATGTTTATATGATTAATTTACTGCTTGGTTTATTTGAGGGTTTATACTTACAAATTTATTTATTTATTAATGCGAGGCACAACATACCTTTAAAACAAACGGTTTGTTTAACAATCTGTACTGTGTATCTACTACTGCTGCATTTGCAAAAGTAGTGGGTACTTGTTTTACTATACCGTAAGCATCGTGTATATGTCCAAAAAGATGGTATTGGGGACGGATTTCGGCTACTTTTTGCAGTAAATGGGGACATCCATAGGAGAAATTGCTAGAGTTGTCTAACAGGCCGTGGGGTGGGCGATGGGTTATAAGAATATCGGTATTATCAGGAATAAGATTTAATTCTTGACGATAATTCTCCTCCAATTCTTCTGAAAAGAAAAATGGCACTCCCCAAAAATTAATACCGTTGATTGTTACTCCACTATTGCAGAGGTAATAGCAGTTTTGAGGCAGAAATCTTTGAATTCTTTCGGGTGCTTTTCTTTCTAATGCTAAATCATGATTACCAGCAATAAATATTTTGTATTTATAGTCTAAATTACCAAACCATTCAATAAAATCCAGCACCTCCTCACCGGTTCCTGCAAAAGAAATATCACCGGAATGGACAATAATATCGGCAGCTGGCATATTACTTAATTGTCGATGTAAGTTGTGAGTATCGGATAGGTGTAGAATGTTCATTGGTAAGTCTTTATTTTGCGAAGATAATTAATTTCCTCGATACAAAGGTGAAAAACCTATCCTTTGTCGTTTATTGGTATTGTTTATTCGTTCGTTTTGGCAAAACATATGTAAGAGCTCCATTGAAGGTAATGAGCCTTCAAGGATATGTTCTACAGTGCTTTTTCGAACAATATTCTCGATTTGCCCACCGCTTAAATCATACTCTGTTGCTAATTCTTCCGCATCTATATCAGACAGACTCGGAAGCATAGTTTGCCAAATCTGTTTTTTTGCATGAGTGCTCGGCTTCAAAAATTCTATTTTGTAGATAAATCGCCTTTCAAAAGCTTTATCTAGATTTTTTGTCAAGTTGGTAGTTGCGATCATAATTCCGTTTAGGTTTTCCATTTCTTGCAATATGATGTTTTGCATAGCGTTTTCCATTTTATCCGCCGCACGCTGTGTTTCCATGCGAGTGCCTAATATGGCATCCGCTTCATTAAAAAGTAATATTGGTGCAATTTCAGACTGTGAAACGTTTGAGTGATATTCATCGAAAAGACTTTTGATATTCTTTTCTGTTTCGCCCACCCACATACTTTTTATCTCAGATACGTTTACTGGCAAGATATTTCTACCAGTTTGCCGGGCCAATTGATATACAGTTTCAGTTTTACCTGTTCCAGGGGCTCCATAAAATAGACAAGCAAAGCCGTTTCTCATACCGTTTTCAGTGAGTCTTTTCTGTACCAATTCAAAGTTTTGAGGTTTTAAAAGACCAGCTAATTTATCAATCTGTGTACGTTCATAGGTATCAAAAAACATCTTTTTAGTGTTTATGTTATTGAAAACGATAAACTTTTTATCAAGTTTTGCTGTACACCCTTTTAGGATGTCTTCTCCAAACAAATCTTGTTTAGCTTTATCTGTAAGCTTGTAATAGTTGGCATCGAGGAACTCCTCTTCTTTGCAGTTTTCAATTAACCCGTCTGTAATTAATTCATTATCTCTTTCTTTAAATGAACGTTTGATGTTACGTAGAAGCTTTTTATCAAAAACAGAATCGAGATCATGGAATCCAACCATATCATCGTCTTCATTTGCAAATAGGTGGCAAAAATAAAGCAACAAAATCTCGTCTTCTCCAGCATAAGATCCTTTTTTAATTTGTTTTGATAACTCTAGGTGGGGATTTGCTTCTATAAGTGTTAACAGTTCATTTGTCAAATCTTTATATAAAATTTCATTTTCTTGTTTTTCTTCAAATAGTTCACTTAGAAATTCAAGAAATTCATCTTGCGAGATGTTCATATATTTTCTTGGCTCAATTTTTCTTCCTTCTGTAATTGCGCTAATCACCTCTCGTGGAATTCTGAATTCTATCAAAGTGTTTTTTCTATTACAGCGAACCAAACGTTGTTTCTCAAGCTCGTTAAAACTGTCTTGGTACTGCATAATTCGGATTTTACGACAATTTAAATGATCGGATAATTCTTTTATATGTGTGTACATTGGACCAGCATTATCCACAAGTAAAGAGAAGAACAGAGCTGCCATATCAGATACCTGCAAAACGTTTCTCACATAATCAATATAAGGCTTTGCCTTTTCAAAAAACGCTGTGCTCAATTCCGAATTTTCTGATAGTTCTATAATCTTTTCGATGTTAGCCAACAAGTTCGTTGCTGTAAGAGTAGATGTAGTTGAAACTTTATTCATTGCAGTGTTTTTTAGTTATACAATGCAAAGGTAAGATAAGGGTGTGCTAAATATAGGCATAACACTCTTCCATCTTTGAAATAGAGTATATTCCTAAGACATGTTTAGTCGGTATTAGTTTCGAATCCTGAAATTATTAATGTTAGATTCCAAAAATATCAAGGGGAGAAAATTTTTCTGTTTGCTCTTTATTCTCCTGTGATCATATAGATTATTTAGTCATCCCCGAAAACACTATCATAACTCATGTCATCATTATCAAAATCGTCATCATGACGATTAGGAAACATCATATCCAATTCTGTTTCTTCATCGTAGAAATCAAACTCATTTTTCAATCTTTTTATATCTATTATAATAGACTTCAATGCATTAAGTTCGTATGGATTTCCTTTGTATCTAAAATCATCTTGATAATCAAATTGACGCACCATTTCCATAATTTCTGTTTCAAAATCTACAACCTCTTGTTCTACATCATAATTGCCTTTTTCAAGTTCATTGAGATAGTGTTCAAGTTTTACTTTTAATTTTTCAATTTCTTTTTTCATGATTTCGTTTTCTTTTGTTTGTATTAGTCTTTAATAACCGAGCACTTTATTTTATTACTCGTGTCATTATTTTATATGAATAATTGATAATCAAGTAATATAATTATACACCTACTAATTCACAGACCATCCCTTGAAAACACCGCTGCCAATGACTCACCTTGTGCCAAAACCCTATCCGCTTCCATTCGTGCTAAATCGGGCGGATAACCATAGCGCATTAATATTTTTCTGACAGTAAGTCTTAGTTTTGCTCTCACATCATCCCTTCTATTCCAATCTACAGTGGCATTTTTTCTTATAACATCAACAATAGTATGAATTAGTTCTTTCATTTTGTCGTCGTCTAAGAAGCGTGTAGATTCGTTTTCGTTAAGTACACTGTAGAAAGCATATTCTTCTGGTGTAAGCCCTAGATCAACTGCTTTGTGGTCTTCTAGGCGCATCTCTTTGGCTATCTCTGTAAGTTCTGCCAATACCTGTGCGGAGTCTATTTGATTGTTGTGATAACGCTTTACAACTGCTTCCAACATTTCTGAAAACTTCTTGCCTTGTGCTATATTCTTGGTCTTACGTATTCTTACTTCGTCGTTCAATAGTTTCTTCAGAAGTTCAAAAGCAACATTTTTCTCTTGCATATTTTTTACTTCTAACAAGAACTCATCTGAGAGTATGCTCACAGATGGAGCTTTTATACCTGCTGCTTCAAAAACATCAATGACACCCTCACTCGAAAGTGCACTATCAATAATTTGCTTAATGGCTGTTTCCACTTCAAAGTCGGACTTACCACCACTACCCGAAAACTTGTTAATGCGTGATTTTACTGCCTGAAAGAATGCTACTTCATCTTTTATTGTTTCGGCATGGGGGCTCGGTATTGACATTGCATATAACCGCGATAAGAGTGTAACCTCTTTCAAAAAACGCTCTTTTAGATTCTCATTAGCAAGAATAAAGTTTTGAGCAGCCAGTAGAACTTGAAGTTTTTGAGCAGTATCTGAATTAAAATATCTTCTATAATCGAACCCATTAAACATTTGCTCTACAACCTCGTGCTTCTCCTGCATACCTGCAATAGCCTCATTAATATCTACTATGGGGCTACCCTCGCCACCACTCTTCAAGTAAGTAGCCATAGCATTGCGCAGATCCTGTCCAATACCAAAGTAATCAACAATAAGTCCGCCCGGCTTATCCTTATACACCCTGTTTACCCTTGCAATAGCCTGCATAAGGTTGTGCCCTTGCATCTTTTTGTCGATATACATTGTATGCAAGCTTGGTGCATCAAAACCTGTGAGCCACATATCCCTAACGATTACCAACTTCAACTCGTCGGTAGTATCCTTCATGCGTATAGCTAACTCTTTTCTTTGCTGCTTGGTGGTATGATGAGGTTGGAATGATTCGGGGTCGTCAGACGAACTTGTCATTACAATCTTTATCCCACCTTTGCTTAGGTCCTTACTATCCCATTCGGGTCTTAACTCAATAATAGCATTATAAAGCATAACGCATATCTTGCGAGTCATTCCCACTATCATGGCCTTGCCCTCAAATACATTTTGCCTAGCTTCAAAATGCATTACAATGTCTTTGGCAATATCTTTTATACGATCGGGATGCCCCACGACAGAATCAATAGTGGTTGTTCTCTTTTTTGCTCTCTCTATCTGTTCTTCTGTAGCATCGGCAATTTCGTTAATCTCATCATCCAATGCTTTAGTAGTTCTGTCGTCTAATTTAATCTTTACTAAACGAGACTCATAGCTAATGGGAACAGTTGCACCATCATCAACAGCCTGCTTAATATCATACACATCAATATAATTACCAAAAACCGCAGGTGTAGATTTGTCATTCAGTTCAATGGGAGTACCTGTAAAGCCTATGTAAGAAGCATTTGGCAAAGCATCACGCAAATATTTAGCATTTCCGTATCTAATCTCAGAACCCTCATCGGTTTCAACTACATGACCACTAAAACCATACTGGCTACGGTGAGCTTCATCTGCTACCACCACTATGTTTGTTCTCTCAGATAATGTATCGTACACATTACCCTCAGTGGGTGCAAACTTCTGTATGGTAGTAAATATAACACCGCCCCCCTGCACCTTAAGCAGCTCTTTCAGATGCTCTCTACTATCTGCCTGAACAGGCGTTTGGCGTAATAAACTTACACAATTGCCAAAAGTGCCAAATAGCTGATCGTCTAAATCATTTCTATCAGTAAGCATCACAATAGTGGGATTACCCATTTGTGGATGAGTGATAATTTGCCCGCAATAGAAAACCATTGACAATGACTTGCCCGAACCCTGAGTGTGCCATACAACACCAATCTTGCGATCGCCATCCACAGCATGGGTAGCTCTTAGTGTTTGGCTAACTGCCTTTTGCACAGAATAATATTGATGATAAGCAGCAACCTTTTTAATTTTCACTTGCGACACTAATCCAGTCTTATCATCCTTCTTCTCCTCTTGCTCAAAAACTGTGCAGTAGCGAATTAGCTCTACCAATGTTTTTTTGTTGAGCATATATTTTGTGAGTGTTTGCAACTCTGTCATTCCCCCATACATAGTAGCAACATCAGCAGCTATGGAGAGTTGTGGCTCTTCCGCAATAGCTTGTTCTTGTTCTTTAGATGGTGCTTTCCAAGTGAGGTAGCGAGAAAATGGAGCAGATAGACTTGAAGTAGCCGCATCTATACCATCAGTTATAATGCAAAGAGAATTGTAATAAAATATTGATGGAACAGCCTTTTTGTAATTCTGAATTTGAGTATAAGCCCTTCTGAGAGTAGCCTTTTCATCTGCAGCAGACTTTAGCTCAATAAACACCAATGGCAAACCATTAATGAAGATAACAACATCAAACCGCTTCTCGTTGTTATTCTCCCTTACCACAAATTGATTAACTACCCAAAAGCTGTTGTTCTCCGGGTTGACTATATCCAGAAGGGTAACGTTTATACCTATTGATCTTCCCTCTTTATTAAACTCAACCGTAACACCATTTGTGAGCTTATCGTGAAAACGCTCATTGTTTTCCATTATATCCTCCGTACCCAAGTTTATTACCCTTTGAAAAGCTTCGGCCAATGCAGATGCCGGCAGGGTAGGGTTTAGTTTCTTTAGCGATGCCTTGAAATGGCTTTCCAATATTACAGATGAGAAAGTTTCTCTTTGCTGATTGTTGCCAATAGGAGAAATATCTGTACCGTTGTAATATGTGTAACCCTGATTAACTAGTTGGTTAATCAAAGATTGCTCTATGGTGTGTTCGGTTAATTTGGTCATACCGTTATTATTTTATCTGCTACATTACTTCACATAGTTGCTCTTGAAACTCAGTTACTCGCAGTTGTCCGCTCATGAGTTTTGGGAGGAGGGTGTCGCGGGTGGCTTGGAGGGTTTGGATTTGGAGATAATTATTATATATTTTCAAATCTAAATTGTATAATAAATTATTTAATTCCTCTTTACAATCGTCAGTTGGAATTACAACTTCAATATTGGAAAAGGATGCTTTATTAATAGACCCAAAAACTGTACCTTCAGACTCAAATAAATCAAAAACAGGCTTTAATGATTTTAGTTTGTACAAACAATACGATTTGTAATTGCTACTAACCGCAGCTAAGCCTCTACCAATACAACATTTATCTAAAGCAACATTTATATCACCGACTGGAGCTCTAACACTTACTAAGACATCAAACTTGTTAGCCATTCTCTTTGGTTCAGTTGTATATAGTCTAATCTGAGGAAATCGTTCTGAAAATTCAGCTCTCCCTTGAAAAAAGATAGAACCATTTTTTTCAGTATTATATGATGTCCCTTTCGGAGATTGTCCCATAATAATATCAAACTCCTTTCCCAATTTCCCAACTCTCCACCCCTCAGGCAATTCATCCCCAACTTGATATTTACCAAACCACTCTTTAAATATTGTTTGTGCTATGGTTTCTAAGGTTTCGTTTTGTGCTTGTAGTAGTTCTATTTTATCATCGAAGGAGGTGAGAATGGAGGCTATGGCTTTTTGTTCGGGAAGTGGGGGGATATTTATATTAATAATATCAAATGTCTTTGTTGTTATTGTGTCAAAGACTGCTCCATAAACGTTTCTTCTTATCAACTTTAAACTATACTTTATCAAGTAAAAAAGAAAATTAATATCAGATACATTTTCAACTTCCCTTATACCATAACATGATTGGTTGAATGCCATTTCATTTTTCAGTTGTGCCATTACTCCAACAGTACCCCTTGCAGATATAATTATATCACCAATGTTTAGTAATTTAGTAGAACTATTCTTTAATCCCAACTCAGTGATGGACTTTTCTGCACAGCTTACCCATCTATTTTCATTATTAAAGTCTACTACAGAAAGCCATGGGATATCACCGTTCCAATATTCACTTACAGAAGTTTTTGGTGTTCCGCCTCCAATTAAATTTATTACCTCTCCCAAAGTCGTCTCCACCCATCCCTTCGGCAATCCATTCTCCTCAATCATAACTCAATTCCAATTTTAGCCAATTGATTAACAATCTCTTGGTTCAACTCCTTTTCTTTTTCCATCTGTTTTTTTAAAGTGGCAGTCAGTTCAGCCATTTTTTCTTCAAATGGTATGCCATCGTCTTCTTCATCTTCAATGCCCACATAACGACCAGGTGTTAAAACATAATCGTGTTTCAATATTTTTTCTATTGCAGCAGATTTGCAGAAGCCTTTCACGTTTTCGTAATTTTCGCCTTTGCGCCAGTTGTGGTAGGTGTTGCGTATTTTTGCAATGTCTTCATCAGATAAGTCGCGATGCACACGGTCTTTCATATAGCCCATTTCTGAAGCATCTATAAAGAGTACTTCTTTGCTATGGTTGCTTTTTTCTCTTCGTAAGAACCATATACAAGCCGGTATGCCGGTGTTGTAAAATAGTTGTTTGGGAAGGGCTACAATACATTCAACTAAATCATCTTCTACTAATCTTCGGCGAATATCACCTTCGCCCGATGTGTTTGAGCTGAGCGAGCCATTTGATAAAACAGTTGCCATTACTCCTTTTGGTGCAAGATGGTATAGCATATGGAGTATCCATCCGTAGTTGGCATTGCCATTGGGTGGTGTGCCGTAATCTTTCCAGCGTGCATCTTCTTGCAATATATCTATTCCCCAATCTTTTTGATTGAAGGGTGGGTTTGCCAAAATGAAGTCGGCTTTGAGATCGGGGTGTGCATCTTTTAAGAATGAGCCTTCGGTGTTCCACAATACAAACTTTGAGTTGATATTGCGAATGGCAAGGTTCATTTTAGAGAGTTTCCATGTGGTTTGGTTGCTTTCTTGTCCATACACTGTGATGTCTCTGATGTTTCCGCTATGTTCGGTTACAAACTTCTCGCTCATTACAAACATACCGCCACTACCGCTTGCGGGGTCGTATACTCTGCCTTTGTAGGGTTCTATCATCTCTACCATTAGTTTTACAATGGCTTTGGGGGTATAAAACTGTCCTCCTTTTTTTCCTTCGGCATTGGCAAATTCACCTAAGAAATATTCATATACTCTACCAAATAGGTCTTTGGAGTTTTCGTTCTCTACTTGCAGATCGGTATTTGAGATAAGGTCTATAAGTTCGCCCAAAGATTTCTTGTCTAAATTTGCTTTGCCATATACCTGTGGCAATACGTTTTTGAGGTCTTTGTTCTCTTTTTCTATTGCCTCCATTGCTTCGTCGAGGGTTTGCCCTATGTTAGGCAATTTAGCCTGAGCATGGATGTGGCTCCATCTGGATATTTGGGGTACAAAGAAAACATTTTCTGCAATGTATTCGTCTCTATCTTCAGGATCGCTCCATTCATCTGCTTCGAGTTTATGGTAAAGCTCTGTAAATGATTCTGATATGTATTTTAAGAATACTAGTCCTAATACTATGTGTTTATACTCTGCAGCATCTATGTTTTTCCTTAATTTGTCGGCTGCCTTAAACAGTTTTTGTTCGAAATTGGTGTTATCTTTTTTGGCCATTTATGTGTTAGTTGTGTGTTATGCGTTAATTTAACTACTAAAGTAGACAATTATTGTTATATCTACCAGAAAGCGAGTGAAACACATACTCGAAATAAGAAATTAATACGTGACAGGCAAACCAATACAAAAATATTATTGTTGATTTGTGCAATATTTAACCTCATCTGTCATTTCTAATACAAGTTTACCTCCTTCGGTAATTTGCTTATGTGTGATACGATAATCTTCAATAGGCTGATTATTATACATAACTTTATTAACAAAAACATTTGACATACTGTTATTAAGAGCTTCAATTATAAATGTTTCTCCGGTATAGAAATCAGGATTAAGTTTAATGGTAACTTTATCGAATAATGGACTTCCAATTTGATATTCTGGATTCTTCTCCGTACCTCCATTCATTTGGAATAATCCAATTTTCATTAAGATAGCTAAACTTCCCATTAATCCTTGATCTTCATCACCATTGTACCCTGTAGCAGGCGACAATCCACTATAAGCTTTATTTACAACACTTCTTGTCCAAAACTGAGCAAGATCATGACGTCCTAACTGGTTAAATATTTGGGCAGTTTGCATAGAAGGTTGATTTCCATAATTAATTGGAATACGACTATACTCAGGATGCAATTCTTTGTCATGTGCATTACCTGAAGTGAATCCAAGTATAGCAGCGGCTTCAAACTGTTCATTCAATTTTTGAACTGCTTTTTCCTTTCCACCCATTAATTCCGCAAGGCCAGAAATATCGTGAGGTACAAACCATGTCGATTGAGCTCCGTTTGACTCGATAAATCCAGTCTGATATTTATAAGGATCAAAGTCAGCTAACCATTTACCATTAATGTCTCTTGGACGCATCCATGTGGATTCATTATCATATACATTTTTGTAGTTTTTTGAGCGATTAAGGAAATAAGTGTAATCCTCTTCATATCCAAGTTTTTTCGCTAACTGGGCAAGTGTCCAATCTTGGTAAGCGTACTCCATGGTTAAACTTGCACCTTCTTGATGAAACCCAAAATTTCCTTCTGGAAGTGGATAAGGTACATAACCGTTTTCTATATAATAATTCAGTCCTCCCCCAAGATCCGTGTCGTGTTCATATCCTGCTTTTCCCATTATTCCTCCGGGCATATGATTCTTTTTTAAGGCTGCATATATTTCCGAAATATTTTCAGTAACAATACCTTTCTGAATAGCACTTACAATAAAAGGAGTGGATGAAGCTCCTGTCATAACATACGTATAGTTTCCGCCAGAAGGACCACGAGGAATCAAGCCTCCATCAGCATAATATTGCATCATAGATTGAACAAACTCCTTGTGAATTTCGGGATAAACTAAACCCCACAAAGTATTAATTGTCCATTGAGCTCCCCAAAAAGAATCAGAGTTATAGTGATTAAAAACAGGTTTTTCGTTTTCATTAAGTGGTAATTGTCCTATTCTAAAATTATCACCAGTATAATCTGGATAAGCCCCATTGGCATCACTTATTATTCTACGTCCTTGTAATGCGTGCCATAGATCAGTATAAAAACGTCTTTGTTGTTGCTCAGTTCCGCCTTCAATCTGAATTCTATTTAAATACGAATTCCACTCTTCACGAGACTCAGCAACAACTTCTTCGAAACTCCAATGTGACAACTCTGTCTTAATATTGTTGATAGCATTTTCAACAGATGTATATGAAATTCCTGCTTTTAAAAGTACCTCGCTTGTATTCTCCTCAAAAACTAAAAGATAGTTACCCGTTGCTTCATCCCTTTGCACATCTTTAATCTGCACATCTGAATCGATATGAAAAAATAACTTTGTTGATTTTGGACGACGGCGAGTAGGGGCATTTAATAATTCTCCCGAAACGCTAGTGCTTGTTGTTTTAATTAAAACCCCATCCTTGTTTAAACTGGGTCCTAGCATAGTATTTAAATTAAGAAGCAAAGCGGGAGATCCATCTCCTTCAAATTTATATTTGTGAAAACCAACACGTTTAGTACTCGTAATTTCAGCTTTGATAGTATATCTTTTGAGTTCAAGATATTGGTAACCAGGACTCACTTTCTCTGTTTCGTGACTAAAAGGAGAATAAAAGTCAGTGAAAATATTTTCACTGTTATCATTTGAAATAGTAACTGGCATTACAGAAAGTCCAGAAAGTTGCCAAGCGTGTATATGACTAAATCCTTTGATTGTGTCAGTTTTGTAACGATAACCACTTCCCCAAGCTCCATCAAGCTGATTGTCTGGGCTCAAATTAACCATTCCGAAAGGACGACATGCTGATGAAAAAAAGAACCAACGTGAATTTTCAGTGTCCAAATGAGGATAAACCAAATCTACAGGATTTGATTTAGAGGTTTTATATGCATTACTACTTTCGCATGATACGAAAAGAATTAAGATAATAAATAATTTAAGTGCTGTTTTCAGTGATTTTTTATTTGCTAATATCAATTTTTTTCTATTTTTTGCTCATCATATATAACAATAGTTCGTTTTTATTATCTTTTTAAGCTCTGAAACTAAGGATTTTAAAGATGATTAACTACACTGGCCAAACCAAAGATAATAACTTTTCTATAAACAAACCCTCCCTTCAAGCTATTTTTGGAATCCCGGGTGTTGTAATTTATGATTCCAATATAAGTGAACATTTATTGAAAGAATAAACGGATATGTAATAGATATATTACTTTTGCATAAAATTTGTAATATGACAATTGCCATAATCGGTGGAGGTGCGGCAGGTTTTTTCTTGGCAATAAATCTAAAGCGATTAGCTCCAAATATCGATGTAACCATATTTGAGAAAAGTGCAAAAGTTTTAACTAAAGTAGCTATATCAGGAGGTGGAAGATGTAATCTCACAAATTCATTTGCTGAGATAAAGAAATTGAATCAAGCATATCCCCGTGGTGATAAATTATTAAAACGTGCATTCCGTCTATTCGACCACAGAGATACATACAAATGGTTTGAAGATGCAGGTGTGCCCTTGGTTACTCAAGACGACCAATGTGTTTTTCCCTATTCGCAAGACTCGAATCAAATCGTTGTAACATTTATTAAGCTCGCCCGAGAGTTGGGTATATCGGTAAAGACTTTGCATAGACTGACTTCGATAACCAGTGGCGAAAGATACACCCTCACATTTAATGCCGATACTAGGTGCACCTTTGATGCGGTAGCTATAACAACAGGAGGAAGTCCTAAAGCAGAAGGATTGAGCTATTTAGAGGCTTTAGGTCATAAAATAATTTTGCCCGTACCATCTTTATTCACCTTCAATATCCCCAGTGACTCGATTAGAGAGCTGATGGGAGTTGTTGCAGAGAACGCAATGGTTTCCCTCGAAGGCACAAATCTTAAAGCATCAGGAGCACTTCTGATAACTCATTGGGGAATGAGTGGGCCGGTTATATTAAAATTATCATCCTATGGTGCAAGATTGATAAACGAAAAACAGTATCGCTTCAACATACTTGTGAGTTGGATAAATGAGGTGAACTGCGATAAAATAGCCGAGTACATAAACTCAATCGTCCGAGAAAATCCTCAAAAGAAAGTTGCTAATGTATGTCCCTATAATATTACATCAAGGTTGTGGCTTCACATACTTAAAAAAGCCGAAATCCCAACAGATCGTAAGTGGGTAGATCTTGGAAAAAGGGCTATCAACAAGATAATAAATCTTCTCAGTAACGATCAGTACACAGTCCATGGTAAGGGCTCATTTAAAGATGAATTTGTAACCTGTGGAGGTGTGAGCTTAGAGTGTATAGAATTTAACACGATGGAGAGTAAAAACTGCCCAAACCTCTATTTCGCAGGTGAGATATTAGATATTGATGCCATAACGGGAGGATTCAACCTTCAGGCAGCGTGGACAACAGCCTACGTTGCTGCGGTGGCAATAAGCCAACCTTTAATAAATAAATAATGCAAAAAGAAATTATTATAAAAGTAAGTCCCAAAGAAGCATCAAGCACCGAAAGCATTAAGCAGATAGTGGCCAGTCAATTAGACATACAGATTTCCGAAATAAAAGCTGTTAGAATAGTAAAGCGATCAATAGATGCTCGACAACGTAAAGTTTTCGTTAATTTAACACTTAATATATATATAGAGGAGAGTGAGCCAGAAACTAAGTTTGAAGAAATAGAATATAAAAATATATCCGAAGCACCCCAAGCGATAGTTGTTGGTTGCGGACCTGCTGGCTTATTCGCCGCACTGCGGCTAATCGAGTTAGGAATACGTCCGATAGTAGTAGAACGAGGTAAGAATGTTAGAGATAGAAAAAAGGATACAGCACAAGTAAGTAAAAACAATGTAGTAAATCCAGAATCAAATTATTGTTTTGGAGAAGGAGGAGCAGGAGCATACTCTGACGGAAAGCTATATACTCGAAGTAAAAAACGAGGAAATGTAGATAAAATATTAAGAATATTTTGTCAATATGGAGCCTCTACAGATATTTTGATTGACGCACATCCACACATCGGTACCGATAAATTACCAGGTATCATAGAAAGGATGAGAATGCAAATAGAAGAATCGGGAGGAGAAGTACATTTTGAGACCCGTATGGATAAGTTGATAATAAAAAACAATAGTGTAGAGGGCATAGAAACTAATACAGGAAAAATATTTGTAGGAAAAGTTATACTCGCTACCGGGCATTCTGCACGAGATGTTTACTCTATGCTCCACGAGCAAAAAATAAAATTAGAAGCAAAAGGATTTGCAATAGGTGTTCGGGTCGAACATTCATCTCACTTAATTGACCAAATTCAATATCACAACCCAGAAGGACGAGGAGAATATCTACCTGCAGCAGAATATAATTTTGTGGTTCAATCAGCAGGCAGAGGAGTATATTCGTTCTGTATGTGTCCTGGAGGAGTTATAGTTCCGATAGCGAGTAACGAAAAACAAGTAGTAGTGAATGGGATGTCTGCAAGCAACAGAGGCTCTAAATGGTCTAACTCAGGAATAGTAGTTGAAATTCATCCAGAGGATTTGCCCGATTATGCTAAATATGAGGAATTGTGCATGATGAAATTTCAAGAAGATATAGAAGAACTTACTTGGGTAAAGGGAGGAAAAACACAAACAGCTCCAGCACAACGCTTAGTAGATTTTGTTAAAAACAAAAAAAGTGATGATCTTCCCAATAGTTCTTATTCTGCAGGTATTGTATCCTCTGCACTACACGAATGGCTGCCAGAATTTATCCGTACCCGTTTACAAGATGCTTTTCTACAAATAGGAAAACGCTATAAGGGTTTTTTGACAAATGATGCTATAATCATAGCAATAGAGAGTCGAACCTCTTCTCCTGTACGCATCACCCGTGATAGGGAGAGTTTGGAGCACTTTGAAATAAGAGGTTTGTACCCGTGTGGCGAAGGTGCTGGATATGCAGGAGGAATAGTATCTGCGGCAATGGATGGAGAACGCTGCGCTGAGGCACTGGTTGAGAGATGTTCTATGGTTTCCTCCTGCCTGTAAAGCAACAATTTACTTTGAGCTATAATTCGTGATTAATCACGATCAAGCATACCAACACAAAAATATTATTGTTGATTTGTGCAATAATTAACCTTTTTGGGGTATAATACTATGTCTAATGAATTAGATGATATTTGTTAAACAATTAAAAATAGTAATGAAGAATAAAGCTCAAATAATTGAATGGGAAAAATTAGATAATCGGGAAAAGCGTTTAATGCAGTATGTTGCGGATTATCATTTGTTTAAAAGAATTTTTATTGAGAACATATCTAATGAAGATATGGTAAAAATATTTATTGAGTATGTAGATAGTATGTGGGGCGAAGATTTTCATGGTAAATATTTACAGGTTACGGTAATCCCTGAGGGTATGGAGTGCGATCATATGTTTGTTGACGATTATTATGAAGGTATTAATTTATTTCCAATAACACGTATTGAGGCAACTAAGAGACTGGCATATTTGCAATCACATTTAAATGATACTAAAAATTACTTTACATTTAATATTGCTTGTTTTGGAGTTGAGTGGTGTGTAGTTCATGATACGGTTTTACTTAAATTAGAAAGATTGAATACTAAACTAATTGATTTGTAATATATTCATAAAATTAAATTGAAATGATAATGAAAAAAGATAAGATAAAAATATTATATGTGCATGGATTAAATTCCAATGGTGGTTCACGAACAGCAACAGAACTTAAGAGGCTTTTGAAAGATGAAGCAATAGTATACTCACCTGACTTTTCGAATGAACTTGAAAGTTTCAGTGAAATGAAAAAGAATATAGATAAGGCATGGGAATTTATTAAATCGGAGAGAATAGATCTTGTGATTGGATCATCTATGGGGGGATTTGTTGCATCTAAAATATGTGGTGTTACTAAAATATTAATTAATCCTTGCCTTCGTCCATCTGAACAATTACCAAGATCCAAAAATATTAGCAATGCTGAACTGAAAAAATATGCTGAATTTGAAAGAGAACGTGAAATTTTATTAGATATGGAGGATAGGTTAATAACTTATGGGTTATTCTCAAGTAATGATGAATTGTTTTCATATAAAGATTTATTTGATAAATTATTTTTAGCTGCTCATTCTTATACCATAAATGATGCTCATCGCATATCTACCACTAATATAAAGAATGAACTATTGAAATTAATAGAATCAAGTATTGCCAACACTGAAGAGCTTTCAAAAGGATTTGAGAAATTTGAGGAGACTATGATTGATGATGATGATAATGATATGATTATACAAAAAGACATTGAAATTACATAAATAACACATTGTGTTTAAATAATTTATACATATCTTTGGAGCTATCAAATAAATGCAAATAATTGAAAACTCATTACTCCGAAAACAAATACATAACCTTTAGAAAATGGATACGCTACCTTCAGAAAAAAGAATTCTCAGATGAAGATATAATTGAAAAATACATTAATATACAAAATACTTTATAAACAATTTAAATTTTAACAACCTGGAGAAAGTGAAAAAAATTTACCGAGGAATCGACAGTGATTTTGCAGAAGCATTTAAGAAAAGTGAACTCTACAAACTTTATGAAGAACATAAAGATGAGTTATTTATTGGAGTACGAAACAACTATTTGAATTTGTACTATAACTCCGATAGTATTGCTAAAGTAACATATACACGAGAAGAAATAAAATGTGAAATTGACAAATACTATTTAGAAGGAAAACATTACAGCAGTGCAGATAAAGGAAAAAGGGCACGAGTTGAACCAATTGAGATTTATAATCATTATGAAGTAATTAAAAAGAATAGCGATAAGAAAAAATCAGATGAAAAAAAAGCTCAATCTAAGTTATTCCTTTTGAATAATCAAAATATTGATTCTAATTGGTTTTGTGTTGATATAGAATATATAAGACAGTATAATGATCGAGAGGAAAAAAATATAGCTGGATTTAATGCTCGTTTTGATATTATCGCATTATCGAAAGAAAAACCACATAGAGTAGCTCTTATAGAATTAAAATATGGTAAAAAAGCATTGGGTGGGGAAAGTGGTATATACAAGCATGTATCAGATTTTGATAAATTTCAGAAAACGGGGTTGTTTGAAAGTCATTTAAAATATGAAATAATAGAAATAGTCAAAAGTAAGAATGACTTAAATGTCACCGGTTTCTCAGAACTACCTCAAGTTAATGAATTGCTAGCTCCAGAATTCTATTTTATAACTTTAAACAATAATACAGAGTCTATAAGGGGTACTACACCGAAACAATCAATGGCTTCATATCTATTTAATGAAAAGGGTCGATGGGGATCTAAGGGGTTATCTACTAAGCGGGTTGAACCAGATTTTGGTGATGTGACTAAAAAAAGTAATAAGTTTCATGCGACGTTTTTATTTTCAAATTCCACAAACGAAAACTTATCAATTAAAGATATAATTGATGGTGAGTATGATGAGAAAATTTATCCCGAATGAAAATAACCATTCATAGAGGTACAAATCAGATAGGTGGTTGCATCACTGAGATTGAGAGCGACGGATATAAAGTCTTTATCGATTTTGGTGAACAGTTATCTGGTAGTGAGAGTGAAAAGCTACCACTAATTGAAGGATTGACGAAGGGCGATGTTTCAAAAAGTATACTGCTGATTACGCATTACCATGGTGATCATGTTGGGAAAATTAGTGAAACGATTTCTGATTTACCTATTTACATGGGGAAGACTGCACTTGAGATTTTTAAGCATTTCGAAACGAGAATGTCTTACAATCGCGATACAAACATTGCCGATAAGCATCACAAGAATCTTGAGCGTGTTGTAAATGTTAGGACGTTTGAAGCATTGCAGTTAATAAAGTTTGGCAGTATTACAATAACACCTCTGTTTGTAGACCATTCGGCATTTGATGCATATATGTTTGTTATTGAGTCAAATGGTAAGAGGGTGTTGCATACTGGCGATTTCAGGGGACACGGATTCAGAAGTAAGGGTTTACTTCCTACATTGAGAACATATGCTACTGATATCGATTATTTGATTACAGAAGGGACTAATATAAACAGTCCTAATGTAACATTGGTGTCAGAATTAGATTTGAAGCAGAATTTTACAGAGCAGTTTCGAAAACAGAAGTACAATTTTGTATTTGTATCATCTACCAATATTGACAGGATATTTGGGTTGTATCACGCTGCTAAAACGGCAAAGCGTTGTTTTGTTTGTGATGACTACCAAGGAGGAATGCTTGAGATTGTATCGAATAACCAAGAGAAGTATAGTTCTTTTTATGACATTGATTATGAGAATATTGTTACCCCAGCTGGTCGTATTATTGCTTTAAATTGTAGGAACGGAGAGGATTTTTCTTTTAAAGGAAAGCTGAAACCTTATTTAGAACGACATGGTTTTTGTATGCTCATTCGTACCAACGAAGCATATAAGCCTCTTTTGAATGAGTATATGAAGATGGATGAAACAAAAATATACTATTCTATGTGGGATGGTTATTTAGATAATAGCAGGTCAGCATTTAATGAAAAGTTATATAACTTTTTTGAACCCTATGATATTGAACATATACACACAAGCGGGCATACTGACATAAAAACATTGAAGGAGGTTTTCGAAACAGTAAGGCCCAAAAGAGGTATTATCCCTATTCACACAGAGAATCCAGAAAGATTCCTAGCGATTTTCGAGAACCAAACTATCATCTTGTTAAAAGATGGAGAAACTTTAGATTGTGTAAATTAATAGTTATGATAATTCTACATATATCAGACACACACGGGAAGCATCATCAATTAAAAGATTTACCTCCTGCCGATATTATCATTCATTCAGGTGATGGAACAGAAGATGGTGAAAATGAAGAGATGTTGGAATTTTTAAATTGGTTTTTCGCCTTGGATTATAAGTACAAAATTTTTGTGGCGGGTAATCATGATATTAGTTTAGACGGTGGAAAATTAGAGAACATACCAGAGCATTGTTATTATTTACATCATTCAGGAGTAGAAATTGAAGGTGTAAAATTCTGGGGCGTACCTCACTTTTTCTTTGATGAGTTAGATGGAAGCACAGAATTGGTATTGAATCCGATTGCTGTTGATACTGATATATTAATTAGTCATCGCCCCCCTCTATATATTCTGGACTTTGAGGATGGCAACCACTTTGGGTGCTATACTTTATATAGATCTGTTATGAATATCTGCCCTCGCTACCATCTTTTTGGTCATGTACATGCAAGTTATGGTATAGAGAAGTCGCGACATACAACTTTTATTAATGCCTCACTATTTTGTAATGATGTGATTAAGAATAAGCCCGTATTAATTCAATTTGAGAATGATAAAATAGAAAAATAAAAAACTTAAGTTAAACCTTTAAAATATCCCAAAGTTTAAAAAAAACAAGAAATTTTATTAACTTTGAGTTTTATTATTTAGATCAACAAAAACACATTTATAACTTATAAGTTTATTATTATGATAATAGGAATACCAAAGGAAATTATGCAGGGCGAGGCCCGCGTTGCAGCTACACCAGAGACCGTTGAGAAATTTAAAAAAGCAGGTTTAACTGTATTAGTTGAATCGGGAGCGGGAGAAAAATCGCATTACTATGATACTCAATATGAAGAGAAGGGTGCAGAATTAGTATACGATCCTCAGGATTTGTATATGAGAGCCGATTTGATACTAAAAGTGAAGGAGCCATTATTTAATGAAAAAAAATATAAACACGAGGTGGAGATGATGCACGAAGGACAGCATCTGATCACATTTATTCATCCTGCATCTCCCGTAAATCATGATATGGTGAGAAAGCTTGCCAGTGCTGGGGTTACTAGTTTAACTTTAGATGGTATTCCTCGGATATCTAGAGCACAGAATATGGATGCCTTAACTTCTATGAGCACTTGTGCTGGGTATAAAGGTATTATTATGGCGGCAAACGATCTCACGTTTTTTATGCCTCAGATGTTTACTGCAGTGGGTATGTTAAAACCGGCCAATGTATTGGTTGTTGGAGTGGGTGTTGCAGGTTTGCAAGCATTGGCAACGGCAAAACGATTGGGTGCTGTTACTTATGCAATGGATATTAGACCTGATGCTATTGAGCAATCGAAGAGTTTGGGAGCTAAGGTAATTGATACCGGTGTGCCGGCCGAAATTGCTGTTGGTGAAGGTGGTTATGCAAAGAAACTCTCTGACGAATGGATACTGAAGGAGCGTGAAGAGCTGAAGAAGGTGATAAAGAATATGGATATCATCTTCTTAAGTGCATTGGTACCCGGAAAGGTTGCACCTATACTTATTACTGAAGAGATGGTTAAAGATATGAAGAACGGTTCTGTTATTGTTGATGTATCTATCGACCAGGGTGGAAACTGTGAAATAACACCTCCGGGGGTAAAAGAGGTGAAGCATAATGTTACGATAAATGGTATAAAAAATTTACCGGGACTAATTCCTACTAGCTCTACCTGGATGTTTGCTAATAATGTGTTTAATTTGGTTACTTATCTTTTAAAGGATGGGGAAATTAAACTTGATATGGACGACGATATTACAAAATCGATATTGGTGACTCACAATAATGAAATTGTTCATGAGGGGGCACGTGAGGCAATGGGAATTTAAATTTTAGCAGTATGAATCCGATTATATTAGTTGTTATTTTTATTGTAACCTCTATTGTGGGTTACTTAATTATAAAGAATGTTCCGAGTTTATTGCATACGCCGCTTATGTCGGGGATGAATGCATTGTCGGGGGTTACGATACTGGGTGCTATTGCCGTTGTTGGATTGACTTTCTTCGCTCAGAGCAACGAGCATTTGATATTAGGGCAGATTATTGGTGGTATAGCTATTATTGCGGCAACCGTAAACGTTGTGGGTGGTTTTGGAATAACCCATAGAATGCTGAAGATGTTTGTTAAAAAGAAAAAGAAATCTGAATCATGACCGAAATTACATATTATATTTTTTGTGGAATACTGTCAATTGCTGTATTGGCGGGTTTATCTCTTATGAGTAAGGTGAAGACTGCGGTGGCTGGAAACTTGATAAGTGCTGTTAGTATACTGTTGGGGGTTGCCATTACGCTATATTATAAAGAGATATTTTCGGCTTGGAGCATCTATGGTTTCATACTTATTGGTATTTTGGTTGGAGGAACACTTGCACGAAGAGTTAAGATGATTGAGATGCCTCAGTTGGTTGCACTGCTAAATGGAGTAGGGGGCTTGGCTTCGGCTATGGTGGGAATTTTATCATTGGTGGGTATTGGTATGATTGTGAGTAAGTATATGATGTTTGTAAATTTAACATCGGTGCTTGCTATTATCATTGGGCTGGTTACACTGTTTGGTAGTTTGGTTGCCACGGCAAAGCTTCATAAGTTGTTGCCTCAGAATCCAGTGAGATGGAAAAATCATGCTGCTGTTCTTAATACTTTGGTATTTATAATGGTGGGTGTTACCATTGCTTCTGTTTTTATTTTAGATAATTCTATCGTCTTATATATTGTACTTATTTTAAGTATTGTTGTTAGTTCTGTTTTTGGATACGCTTTTGCCATTCGAGTAGGTGGTGCGGATATGCCAATCACAATTTCACTTTTGAACTCTCTGAGTGGAGTTGCTGGTGCTATTGCCGGTATGGCGGTTAACGACCTGCTACTGGTTTCAGTGGGTGGTATTGTTGGGGCATCAGGACTGTTTCTGACGCAGATTATGTGCAGGGCGATGAATAGGAGTCTTATGGATATACTTTTAGGGAAAACATCTACAGCTGGTAGTGCTAAGGCTTATCAAAACGATGTTTTGTTTGAGCCACTTTTTACTGTTGATCCACTAAATGAATATAAAGCAGAAATAACTGAACATTCAGTAGTTTCAGATGTAGTTGAGAAGCAGGAGGTGTTGCCGGAAAAAAGAGATGAAAGCGAGATTCTGAAAACTGCTAAATCTGTTATCATCGTACCGGGCTACGGAATGGCTTTGGCGCAAGCGCAGCATTTGGTTAAGCAGTTGGCCGATAAATTTGAAGGTAATGGAGCTGAGGTTAAATTTGCTATTCACCCTGTTGCGGGTAGAATGCCCGGACATATGAATGTCCTTTTGGCAGAAGCGGATGTGCCTTATGAACAACTGTTTGAGATGGATGATGTGAATGATACATTCAGAAATACTGACGTTGTAATTGTAATTGGTGCCAATGATGTAATTAATCCTGCGGCACGTGATGCTAAAGATACTCCTATATATGGCATGCCAGTATTGAATGTGGATGAGGCAAAAGAGGTATTTATTTGTAATTATGATTTACAACCGGGGTATGCTGGCGTGGATAACCCTTTGTATAACAGAAATGAAGGGGTATATATGATGTTGGGTGATGCAAAGGATTCACTTAGCGAACTGTTAGATAGATTAAATTGATGGGTCATAAAATTAAAGAAATAATTCTATATTATGGTTCTTTTCGTTTTGTAGAGTGGATTTATTTAATTTTCTTTGTTTAAATCAATTTAAAGATTCGGCTAATTCTAGAGAATAATATAGTTTGAGACTACCAAATACTTTGAACATAAGATTAAAATGGAAAATTTAAAAAAAGAAGGCGAAATTCAAATCGAATTGAGTGATGAAATAGCACAGGGTACATACTCGAATCTTGCTGTTATCTCTCATTCTTCGGCTGAGTTTGTAATTGATTTTATTCGTATTGTTCCGGGTGTGCCAAAAGCTAAGGTGAAATCTAGAATTATACTTACGCCTGAGCATGCTAAGCGACTTTTGAATGCTTTGAATGATAATATCGAGAAATTTGAACAGCATAACGGAAAAATAAAAATACAAAATAACCCTGGCTTTTTACCTCCAATTGGTGGAATGGGACAGGCATAGTTTCAAGTTTTATTATTATAATAAATTACTTTACACGAATAACTAGTAAAACAAATATATTCTTATGGATATTCTTTTAAATGCATCAGCAGTGGACTGGGCCAGAGGACAATTTGCTCTTACAGCGGGTTATCATTGGCTTTTTATACCGTTGACTATAGGACTGGCTCTAATCATGTCAATCATGGAGAGTATTTACGTGAGAACGGGAGATGAGAAGTGGAAAAACATCTCGAGGTTTTGGCAAAAGATTTTTGGAATAAATTTTGCAATTGGTATAGCAACAGGAATTATTTTGGAATTTCAGTTTGGTACCAATTGGTCTAATTATAGCTGGTTTGTTGGTGATATATTTGGTGCACCACTTGCAATTGAAGGAATTGTAGCATTTTTTCTAGAGGCGACTTTTGTTACTGTAATGTTTTTTGGATGGGACCGAGTATCTAAGGGTGTGCACTTATTATCTACATGGATGGTGTTCGTAGGTGGTCTTCTATCTGCTCTTTGGATATTGGTTGCAAATGCATGGATGCAATATCCTGTGGGGATGGAGTTTAACCCTGATACAGTAAGAAACGAAATGGTTGACTTCTGGGCAGTAGCCCTTTCACCTGTGGCGATAAATAAATTCTTACATACCGTAATGGCAAGTCTTGCTGTGGGTGCTTCTTTTGTGGTGGGTGTGTCTGCCTGGTATATTCTTAAAAAGCGTCATATTGATTTTGCATTGCAGAGCATAAAAATTGCATCGATAGTTGGGATTTTCTCATTTTTGATGCTTGCTTATACTGGCGACGGATCTGCATATCAGGTAGCACAAAAACAACCTATGAAACTGGCCGCCATGGAGGGTCTTTATGAGGGTACTGAAGGTGCTGGACTTGTTGCTTTTGGTGTTCTTAATCATAAAAAAGTAGCTTTTGACGATGATAATACTCCGTATATTTTAAAATTTGAAATACCTAAACTTCTATCGTTACTGGGATATAGAGATTTTAATGCTTATGTTCCGGGAATAAGAGATATCATTGAGGGAGGGTATACATTGCCAGATGGAACTGTTGCTCTTTCTTTTGAAGAGAAAAAGAAACGTGGAGAAATTGCTATAAACGCTCTTGCCGACTATCAGGATGCTAAACTACAGGAAAAAGAGGCAATGTTGGCTGGTGATAATGCAAAAGTTACAGCTCTTTCTGCTGACGCTGCTAATTACGAAAATATTTTGAGAGAAAATTATGCTCACTTTGGATATGGTTATCTTGAGTCGGGCAAAGATATAATACCACATGTGCCTCTTACATTTTATACTTTCCATATTATGGTTATGATTGGAATGTATTTTATCTTATTTTTTCTTGTTGTTATTTACTTTTTATATAAAAAGAATTTACATAAGACTAAATGGCTGCTTTATGTTGCACTTTGGAGTATTCCTCTTACATATATTTCGGGACTGTGTGGTTGGGTTGTTTCTGAAATGGGAAGACAACCGTGGACAATTCAGGATATTCTGCCGGTTAATATAGCTGTATCAGGGGTGTCGGTAGGACACATTATTACAACGTTTGTTATATTTGCTATAATATTTACTGCATTACTTACAGCAATGATTACAATAATGGTTAAGCAGATTAAAAAAGGTCCTGAGCCTTTAAATTTTGATGTTGAACTGAAAAACGATTAATGGAATGATTACATATGAATTTCTTCAACAATATTGGTGGGTAATAATGTCGCTCTTGGGAGGGTTGTTAGTATTCCTGATGTTTGTGCAGGGTGGTCAATCGATGCTTGCATCTTTTTTGCTTAAGGATGATGAGAAAAAGCTTATGATTAATGCTTTGGGTCGTAAATGGGAATATACATTTACTACATTAGTTGTTTTTGGAGGTGCATTTTTTGCTGCTTTTCCTCTGTTTTATTCTACTAGCTTTGGTGGTGCTTATTGGGCATGGATGATTATGCTTTTTAGTTTTGTATTGCAGGCCGTTTCTTATGAATTTCAGTCGAAGCCGGGTAACATATTTGGAACTGGCACTTACAGGGTGTTTTTATTTCTAAATGGCTTAATTGGAACAATTTTGCTGGGTGTTGTTGTTTCCAGCTTCTTCACAGGCTCGGAGTTTACAGTGGGTAAAGGAAATATTACAGCTTTAGGTGGTACAGGAAATGTTATAAGTCAGTGGCAGAGTCCTTTTTTAGGTCTTGAATTGTTAGCCAATTTTAGAAATTTATCTCTAGGTTTTGCTATCTTTTTCCTTGCAAGAACTTTAGCTAGCCTTTTCTTTATTAATAGACTAAATCATGATGTTCTGGAAAGGAAGTCTCATAAGTTTGTGTTATATAATGGTATACCTTTTGTTGTCTTCTTTTTGATATTCCTTATCTGGACACTTTTTGCAGAAGGTTATGCTGTTGACCCTGTTACAGGAGATATATTCCTTGAGAAAATGAAGTATCTCAATAATTTTATTGAAATGCCTTTAGTGGGTATTCTTTTTGTACTTGGTGTAGTGGCTGTATTATATGGAATTATTAAGTCGGCTATCGATTTTAAATATAAACAAGGGATATGGTTTACTGGTGCAGGAACCGTAGTTACAGTTATGATGTTGTTGATTAACGCAGGATTTAATAATACTGCTTATTATCCATCATCTTACGATTTACAAAGCTCTCTTACTATCTTCAACTCTTCTTCCAGCTTTTTCACACTCTCTGTTATGGCTGTTGTATCTCTTTTAGTACCTGTGGTAATAGGTTATATTATTTATGCATGGGGTTTACTGGAGAAGAAAAAACTTGGTATTGATAATATGAAGAAAGACGGACATGTTTATTGATTTGAGACAGTGTATTTGTGAAATCTTTATTTTTTATTCCTTCAATACCGATTTAAAAGTGTAAATTTGTACTTCTATATTAATATATTTCTCTATGGAGAAGCTGATAGGAAGATTGAATTTTATACTGATATTGCTAATATCGATTGTAAACATATCGTGTAATGATAGAGGAGCCAGCAAGTTCAGGGTTACAAACGATATTGAATTTGATACAATTAGATCTGTTAAGCGTCACCATATTGGAGGTGACTCAAAAAACCCTTATTGTGATATAAGGATTGAGTTTGTATATCCCAAAACTAACAAAGAGACAGAACTAAAATCCATTCAACAGTTTTTTATTAAAAGCATGTTTGGAAGTTCTTTTGAAGAACTGGAACCTGAACAGGCTATTGATGCATATGTTAGTAATTACTTCGATAATTACTCTAAAGATGCAGATACTTATAGGGGTACGGTTACTGGTATGGATGAGTTAAACGCTCTTATACCGAACATTGACATACATGATAGTGAGCATGCTATGAATGATATGTTTTACTCTTATTTTGAGAGTTTATCTGATTCGATAACTTTTAACCAATATGACATTATTTCGTTTCAGGTGAAGCAATCGAATAGCAAAGGCGAGCCTAACTCATTTTATGTGTCTTATAGTAATTATGTGTTGAACCTGAATACAGGAAATCAGATATTTGAAGGTGATATATTTATTGCTGGTTATGATATTGCCATGCAGAATATGATTATAACTGCGCTTATTGAACAGAATGAAGTAGAGACTTTAGAAGACTTGGAAGATATTGGTTATTTTGGAGTCAGGGAGATTGTTCCCAACAAAAACTTTTTGATTGATGATAAAGGAATAACTTACACATTTAATAAGGGTGAATACTCGGCATATCAATTAGATGCACCACAGATATTTATTCCTTATAATGTTATTAGACCACTTCTTAGAGAGAATACAATTATTAGTAAACTAGCCAATTTATAGTGAAGATAATAGAAACATATTTCCCAAATCTAACTGAACAGCAGATAAAGCAATTAGAAAAACTGCAAAATCTTTATATCGACTGGAATGATAAAATAAATGTTATATCCAGAAAAGACATAAATAATCTTTATTTGCATCATGTTTTACATTCTCTTGCAATTGCAAAATATATTCATTTTACTCCCGGAACCAAGGTGATGGATGTTGGAACGGGAGGTGGATTTCCGGGAATACCATTGGCCATATTGTTTCCTGAAGTGAAATTTCTGCTTTTGGATAGTATTGGAAAAAAGATAAAGGTTGCCGAGAATATTGCCAAGGAAATTGGACTTACTAATGTTGAAGTAATTCACTCGAGGGTTGAAAACGAGAAAGGTACATTTCATTTTATAGTAAGTCGTGCAGTTATGCCATTGCCGGATCTTGTGAAGTTATCTAGAAAGAATATCTCTAAAGATCAAATAAACTCTATTCCAAATGGTATAATATGCCTAAAGGGAGGGAATCTAACAGCAGAGATAGAGTCATTTAAGAAATTTGCTGATGAAATACCATTAACAAGTTATTTTAAAGAGTCTTTCTTTGAAACTAAAAAGTTGGTTTACATACCGATAAACTAAATGAATTATGGAAATAAAAACATTTGAATTTAATCCATTAGGAGTTAATTGTTACGTACTGTCTGATGAAACCGACGAGTGTGTAATTATAGATGCATCTTGCTATTATCCTGATGAAAATGCATTGCTTATAAATTATATCTTAGACAAAGATTTAGTGGTAAAGCACTTGCTGAACACTCATTTACATTTCGATCATCTTTTTGGTGTTAATGCACTCTCATCTTATTTTGGTTTGCCAATGGAATCTCATAATGGAGATGAAATTCTTCTTGATGACGTGAAGGGTCAGATGAAATTATTTGGTATCCCCGATAATAATAATGATTATAAACCTTATATAGGTAAAAGTTTACATGAGGGGGATATCATTACATTCGGCACTCAGAGTTTGAAGGTATTGCATATTCCTGGTCATTCACCGGGTAGTATTGTTTTTTATAATGAGCTGAGAGATTGTGTTTTTTGTGGTGATGTATTATTTAGGGGAAGCATTGGACGTACTGATCTTTTTGGAGGTAACTTTGAAGAACTGGTAGAAGGGATTCAAACTAAGCTATTTACAATGCCAGATTATACAAAAGTTTATCCAGGTCACGGTCCCACAACTACCATTGGATATGAAAAAAAGAGTA
Source organism: Fermentimonas sp. (assembly GCA_015478775.1). Classification (GTDB taxonomy): domain Bacteria; phylum Bacteroidota; class Bacteroidia; order Bacteroidales; family Dysgonomonadaceae; genus Proteiniphilum. The sequence goes on from JADMKP010000010.1 coordinate 306,527, forward strand.
ACCCATTTGTTGGTATTATAAAATAGGAAATTATTTAAGGCATAATAATAAAAAAATAGGAAAATATATAGTTCGTTATGATTAAAATGGAACAATTTAAAAGCCGACATATTGGTATTAATGAAACTGATAAGCAGACGATGCTTGAGACATTGGGCCTTACTAATATCGATGAGTTAATAAGCCAAACCATTCCTTCAAATATTCGGTTATCACAATCTTTAGCGTTACCTGTTGCTTTATCGGAACAAGAATATGCAGAGGAGATTGCTAATATAGCTTCAAAAAATAAAATATTTGATTCTTATATTGGCATGGGGTGGTATGATACTATTACGCCCGCTGCTATATATAGAAATGTATTTGAGAACCCGGTATGGTATACATCATATACACCTTATCAGGCTGAAATTTCGCAAGGGAGACTTGAAGCTTTGCTTAATTTTCAGACAATCATAAGTGATCTTACTGCACTTCCATTGGCAAATAGTTCTTTACTTGATGAGGCTACAGCAGCTGCTGAGGCAGCCACAATGATGTATGGACTTAGAAGTCGCGATCAGGTAAAAAGTGGTATTGAAAGACTATTTGTAGATGAAAATATATTCCCTCAAACGCTATCAGTACTTAAAACCCGCATGAAATATGTGGATATTGAAATAGTTGTGGGTGATTATAAAACTATATCATTTGAAAAACAATTTTTTGGTGCAATTATTCAATATCCAAATGGTGATGGTAGTGTAGAAGATTATCGTGGGTTTGTAGAAAAAGCACATGAGGCGGATTGCAAAGTGGCTGTAGCAACTGATCTAATGGCACTAACACTTCTTACTCCTCCTGGAGAATGGGGTGCCGATATTGCTTTTGGAAGCAGCCAGAGATTTGGTGTTCCTATGTTTTATGGTGGACCGTCTGCTGCATTTTTTGCAACTAAAGATGAATATAAAAGATCGATGCCTGGTCGTATTATAGGCATTTCGAAAGATGCTTATGATAAAGAGGCTTACCGAATGGCTCTGCAAACAAGAGAACAACATATTAAACGTGAAAAAGCAACTTCTAATATATGTACTGCTCAAGCATTGTTGGCTACCATGGCATCTTTTTATGGTGTATATCATGGTCCTGAAGGTTTGAAGAGGATAGCACGTAGAATTCATTCTGTTGCGTCGTATGTTAATGAAGAGCTTAAAAAAATGGGATTCAAGCAATTGAATGACAACTTCTTCGACACATTGAAATTTAAACTTCCTGATGGAATTAGCACTAATGATGTTAAAGGTAATGCCGAATTGAGGTCGATTAACCTTAGATATTTCAGCAACGGAGAGATAGGTATTAGTATTGATGAAACAACAAATAAGTTCCGTTTGCATGAGTTGCTGGCTGTTTTTGCTATGACAGTAGGAAGCTCTAAGGATTATTTAATTGATGAACTTAAAGAGAAAATCTCATTAAAAGATTTTCAACAAAGAAAATCTGAATTCCTTACTCATCCAACTTTTAATAGTTATCATACTGAGACTGAACTGATGCGTTATATTAAGCGTCTTGAGCGTAAGGATATTTCACTTGCACATTCAATGATTTCACTGGGTTCTTGTACAATGAAATTGAATGCAGCGTCTGAGCTGCTTCCTCTGGGTATGCCAAATTTACAAAGGATACATCCCTTTGCTCCTTCTGATCAGACTGAAGGTTACAAACAAATTATAGATGAGCTGGAAGAAATGCTCGCTGTAATTACTGGTTTTAGTGCAACTAGCCTTCAACCAAATTCTGGTGCAAATGGAGAATATGCAGGCTTAATTACTATAGCTAGTTATCTTGAGAGCAAGGGAGAGGGGCATCGTAAAATTGTTCTTATTCCGGCATCTGCACATGGTACTAACCCGGCAAGCGCCGTACAGGCAGGGTTTAAACCGGTAACTGTTGCATCTGATGCCAAGGGTAATGTAGATACAGAAGATCTTAAGCAAAAGATTGAAAAGTATAAAGACGATCTGGCAGCATTTATGATAACATACCCTTCAACACATGGTATTTTTGAAGCGGGCATTGTTAGTATGTGCAATTTGATTCACGAAGCTGGTGGTCAGGTATATATGGATGGTGCAAATATGAATGCTCAGGTAGGGCATACTAACCCTGGTATAATTGGTGCGGATGTTTGCCATCTTAATTTGCATAAAACATTTGCAATTCCTCATGGTGGTGGTGGGCCTGGTGTAGGACCAATCTGCGTTGCAGAGCATCTTGCTCCGTTCCTTCCAGGTCATCCGGTTTCAATGAACAATGATAATAATACAGTTTCGGCTGCTGCATATGGTAGTGCAGGTGTACTGGAAATCACCTATGCTTATATAAGAATGATGGGTGCAGAAGGCCTGAAACAGGCAACGGAAACAGCCATCTTAAGTGCAAACTATCTAGTAGAAAAACTTGAAGATTCTTATGGTATTTTATATAGAGGTGCGCACGGTAGAGTAGGCCACGAACTTATATTAGATTGCAGAGGATTAAAAGACGTATCGGGTATAACTGAAACAGATATTGCAAAGAGACTTATCGATTATGGCTATCATGCTCCTACATTATCTTTCCCGGTAGCTGGAACTCTTATGGTTGAGCCAACAGAAAGTGAGAGTTTGGATGAGTTGAATCGCTTTGTAGATACAATGATTCAAATACATGAGGAGATTATTGAAGTATCCCGAGGTGAGTATACTTTGGAAGATAATGTTTTGGTTAATGCTCCTCACCCTGAATATGAAATAGTTGCAGATGAATGGACGCATAGCTATCCACGTAGTAAAGCTGCATATCCGCTTCAATTTGTAAAAGCGAATAAATTCTGGGTTAATGTTGCGCGGGTTGATAATGCTTATGGCGATAGGAACTTAGTTCCTTTTTTGAAATTATAAAAGATCTTCCAATAGTAATAAAAAGAGAGCTCCTTATGTATAAGTAAAGAGCTCTCTTTATGTATTATATTATTTATCGATAGAATTTAGAAGGGTACACTTAGTAATTAAAAGAGTTCTGGGATTTCTCCTTGCTCAAATATAACAAGTTGTGAGTTAGTGACATCACGTTTAAATGAGTTTATAATATTTTGGTTTACTTCGTTTAATAGTACTTTAACACGATTTTCCATTACATCGGGGTAGGCTCCTGCAAAATTGGCCAATACTATATGATCGTCGGGAATTGAATTATTTACTAAGAACTCATCAATGCTATCCATTACTCTTAACATCTCTTTATATGAGTATCGAACGGATTCTACTTTAAAATTATCGCTTTCAAGTGCTTGTTCCAGAAGTGCTTTTATATTTTCGGTATTCTGAGTTAATGCAATAACAAAAACTCCATTGTTATCAATAAATGAACCTCCATAATAATCTGGATATAAATCTGGATCAGATTCTCGTTCCATCCAATCTTCACTAAAATAATTCATGAGTTTATCATGCAACTCTAAAGCAATCTGATTATTCTGTTTAATTGAATTGACTTCACTAGAATTGCTATCGGTATTCTTGTTAGTATCGTCAGTCTTTGGTTGATTGCACGAAGCTAAGAATACAATAAGTAGTGATAAAAGTAGGTAGTTTGTAGATTTCAACATATCAGTTTTATATTGATTAAAAGCTATAACAGTTTTGTTAAACCTTTTGTTTTATATTTATTTTATTCTGTTTTGACGCTTAGAACTGTATATTTATGTATTTTTGCCTTACTAAAAAGTATAACTATAATTTGAATTATGCGCAAAAGTAACAGGAAAAATGTAATATTGGTCTTAATTATCATATTAATTGGGTGTGATAAAGGAGATTCTTTTGATAATTCGGCTCGTTTGCGTGTGAAGTTAACTGATGCAGCATCTTTGGTGATTAAAGAGATGTATGTGGATATTCGAGAAATATCACTTTTTATAACGGACTCTGTTAATACTAATGGCGAATGGAATGTTTTAGAATTTAGCGGTGGTGAGTATAATTTGCTTAAACTGATGAACGGAAAAAGTGTTCAGCTAATAGATCAATATTTCCCGTCGGATGTGAAAATAGAAAAGATGAGAATTCAATTTGGAAATAATAACAGAATAATTACAAATAAAGATAGTCTTGTTCTACTACAAAAAGTACCTGAAATTGCAGATGGCTTGGAAATAGAGTTGGGCGATATAGAACTTATGCCTAATGTAATTACATACGTAATGATTGATATTAATGCTGCTTTGTCTGTAACTGAATCTAACGGCAATTGGTTTTTAAACCCTGCAGCCAGAGCTTTTCAAGAGAATTGGGGAGGTTCTATAAGTGGCTTTGTTGCACCCATAGAAGCTAATCCTAGTATAGCTATTGTGAAAGAAGAAACTGTTTTATTTACAATTCCAGAACCAGATGGTATGTTTAAATTCATTGGATTAGAAGAGGGTGTTTGGGAAATTCATATTATGGCTCATCCCGAAAGTACATTTAGGGATACTATTTTTACTGATACCTTAGCTTTTGGTGAGAAAAAGGAACTTACCCCTAAACCAATAAGACTTCAAATGGCTACACCCGAAGGATAATTTTTAATTTATTTTCACACGTAGAGCAACACAAAGATAACCTTCTTTGTTATCTTTGTATTAACTATATATTAATTTTGATTATTAGGTACTATAATAAACAATTGACACAGATGAAAAGATTCCATTTCGCATTGATTTTAGCCGGACTGCTAGTTTTAGGTGCTTCTTGCAAACCTAAACAGAGTGCTTATAAACAAGTATACGAGGCAGCAAAAGAGAGAGAGGTTCAACAATCTGCTTCACAACCTACCACTGTGATTAAAGATGCCAGCCCACTTCCCCCTGTTGAAGTATCAGTAAGAAAAGAAAAAGTAGAACCTGTTTATGCTACAGATGCTGCAGGATTAAAAAGATTTAATGTGGTGATTGCATCGTTAAGTGTAAAAATAAACGCTGAATCACTTAAAAGTCGTATGGAAAATGAAGGTCATCAAGTAATTCTTGCAGAAAATGAGCAAGGAATGTATCGTGTAATTGTTGCAAGCTATGATGATAAAAATCAAGCTGCTGCAAAACGTGAAGACATTTACAGAACATATTCAGCTAAAGGTGATACTGATTTCCTTAGAAGAAATTACGGAGTGCCTTTCAATGATCTTTGGATTTTAGAAAGAGAGTATTAATTTGTTAAACCAAATTGTATAAATATATTCCTTATTTTTAAGGTAAGAAAAGCTGTCCGTTAAACTTAATGAGACAGCTTTTTTTATAATTGAAGTAGATATGAAAGTACAATTCCTAGGAACCGGTACATCTACCGGAGTGCCCCAAATAGGTTGCAAATGTGAAGTTTGCACTTCAAATGATTTTAGAGATAAGCGGTTGAGAACGTCTGTAAGAATTGAAGTAAATGGCAAAGTCTTACTAATAGATTGTTCGCCCGACTTCAGACAACAGATGTTGAATATTCCTTTTACAAAAATAGATGGAATACTTTTCACGCATGAACATTACGATCATGTGGGGGGAATTGATGATTTGCGTCCGTTTTCACAATTTGGATCTGTCGAACTTTATATGGAACGTCATCTTGAGAACGCTGTTAAAGAACGTATGCCATATTGTTTTTCTCCATTTAAATATAAAGGTGTTCCAGATTTGAGAATTAATAAGATAAATGAGACAGATAGTTTTTATATAGGAGATATCCCAATAACACCAATTAGAGTTATGCACTACAAGCTTCCAATACTGGGGTTTAGAATTTTTAACTTTGCTTATTTAACTGATGTAAAGTCAATTCCTGAGGATCAATTTTCTAAGCTACGTGGGTTAGATGCTTTGGTTATAAGTGCTCTTCGCAGAACAGAACATGTTTCACATCAAACACTTGATGATGCTTTGAGGTTATCTGAGAAGATAAATCCCAAAAGAACTTATTTCTCTCATATGAGTCACGAAATGGGACTTCATTCCAAGATAGAAAACGAGATACCTGCAAATAAGTATTTTGCATTTGATGGATTAGAGATTGATATTTTTTAACCATAAAGAATGCAACGTTTTAATACAAAAAACATCTTAGTAGTATAATTTATCTATTGATTCGTATATTTGTAAATAATAACTCATATGTATCATTTGAATTAAACTATTTATCAATAAGACAGTCTGACTTATAGGTAGAAATAAAATTAAAAACAACATAAAGAAAGGGAGAGACTATGAAAACTAAAAAATTACTACTCACAGTTTTATTGGTCACAATGCCTCTGTTTATATTTGCTCAGGAATGGGACGATATTTATGCAGATCCTTCCCGTAACGAAACTGTTACAGTACAGAAGAAAAAAGACTCTGATCCACAAAAGAAAAGGGTGGTCATTGTACAGGGTGATGTATCAAATATGGAGGTTGTGGCAAATGGTAGAGATTTAGATGAATATAACCGCCGAGGAAACTCAGATGATTCATTGCAAAATCAAAGCGATGAACAATTAAACGATTATCAGGAATACGAATATACCGACAGAATAGTGCGTTTTCACGAACCAGAGTCAAGCATTAGAATAACTGGTGCCGACGAAGTGATTGTTTATGTGGGAGACGACTTATATGAAGGTTATAACAATAGAGGCTGGAACAACAACTTTTATTATGGTGCGGGATGGGGATCATTTTATCCTTGGTACGACCCATGGTATTACGGTGGTTGGTACAGTCCCTGGTCTTACAGTCGCATGTACGACCCATGGTTTTATGGATACGGTGGTATGTACGGAGGATGGAACAGATGGCATAGTCTTTGGAGCTACGGATATGGCGGATGGTACGATCCTTGGTATTATGGAGGATACTATGGCGGTTACTATGGTTACGGTTATGGTGGATATGGATACGGTGGCGGTTATGGCCACGGATTCTATGATGGATATTACAGTAGCTTAACTAACAATCGTTCAGGTAGAAGCTCGGGATCATATCGCACAAGTTCCGCAAACAGAACAACAAATAGTGCAGTGTTATCTGGTAGAACTGCAACGGGTAGAACTTCAACAAGCGGATCAAGAAGTGCTATATCCGGAAGAGCTTCAACTTCAAATACGCGTAGTGCAATTTCAGGTCGTACTACAACCACTACTCCTAGAACAAGAATAATTGATAATGCTGGTAGAACTTACGATTCCAGAACTGGAAGAGTAATAGAACGCACCGGAACAACTTCTAGATCTAGTTCTATAAATAATGCTACTCAACCAACTCGTTCAAGAAGCAGTTCAACTTATCAAAGAAGTACAAACAGTCCAACTCAAAACAGAAACGTTTACCAAAGAAGTACTAATACTCCTACAAGAAACAGTTCTGTTAATCAGAGAACTAGTACTCCTAATAGAGATTTCTCAACTCCTTCCAGAACTACAAATTCTAACAGAAGTTCAACATACTCTGCTCCAACCAGAAGCTCTTCTAGCTCTAGCGGTTCAGTAGGAAGTAGTAGCAGAAGCTCAAGCGGAAGCAGTAGTGGACGCTCAAGTAGTGGAAGAAGATAATTTAAATAGATTATTTAATATTAATTATATGAAAAAAATCACATACTTACTTGCTTTTATGCTTACACTCTCAATGACATTATTTGCACAAGGAGAGGTTGATGCCTTAAGGTTTTCAAGAGAAGATCTTCATGGTACAGCTCGAGCAATGTCTATGGGAGGAGCATTTGGTGCATTGGGAGGTGATCTAACTGGTGTTAGCGTAAATCCTGCAGGAATTGCAGTTTACAGAAGTTCTGAGGTTGTGGGAACACTTAATTTATCTAGAGAGGGGTCATCTGTAACTGATAATGATGCCCACAAATCAAGATTTGATGTTGATAATCTAGGTTTTGTAGGTTATTTTCCTCTTAGAAATGATGTAATCCCTTTAATTAATTTCGGATTTTCATTTAATAAGCTTAAATCATTTGATAAAAATATCGATGCAGTAGGCACTCCCACAAGCTCAATGATAGATTATATTGCAGATAGAAGCGCAGGTGTAAATCCAACTAGTTTAGAAATGGGAGATAATTTACCTGACCCATTTGAATCTCAACCATGGTTAAGTGTTTTGGGGTTCAATTCATATCTTATTAATGATCATCAAGATGCTCAGGGATATTATTACACACCTTTAAATACAAGAGGTGAACTTTTTGGACATGAATTAAAAACTCGTGAAAAAGGTTATATCGATAATTATGATTTTACAGTTGGTACAACTATAAATTATGTATTAAACCTAGGGCTTTCCTTATCAATAAAAGATGTCTCTTACAGTGTTACTTCTGATTATTGGGAAGATTATGATAATGGCAACTATAGGTTAACAAACTGGTTAACAACGAGTGGGGCAGGGATAAGTGCTAAATTTGGAGCGATATATCGCCCGGTAAATGAGTTGCGCTTGGGTCTTTCTTATCATACGCCAACATATTATGCTTTAAATGAAACTTTTGAAGCAGAAATGGAAGATGATATGGGCGCATACGTAACAGAACAAGGTTATGAACCAGGAACAACTTATTCAAAACGATTTTCTAACGAGTACGATCTCAAAACTCCCGGTAAATTAGTTGCAAGTGCCGCTACAGTTTTAGGAGGAAAATTTATTGCCAGTATTGATTATGAACTGATTAATTATAGCAATATGAAATTAATGACTCCATCTAATTCTGTTGATGACACCGATTGGTATGAAATTGATAATGAATACATCTCAACCGATTTCAATAGTGTTTCAACAGTAAAAGTTGGTACAGAATATAGATTTTCACCAAGTTTCTACGGAAGACTTGGTTATGCATGGATGCAAAATCCTTATGATGTAGATTTCAAAGAAGCAGGTAATGCAGCTATAGTAGGCTCAAACACCATTCACAGAATTGAAGGTGACTCTAACTATTTTACTGGTGGGGTTGGATTTAGATTCAATCAGAATTTCTTTTTAGATTTGGCTTTGGTTTACAAAACACAAACCGATGACCTATATGCATTCCCTAACTTGTATTCAGATGGTGGTGGAGCACCCATTATCGATGCAAATCCATTCGAGCTTAATAACAATTCATTCAGAGGATTAATTACATTGGGATATAAGTTTTAAAAAGTTATTTTACAATTTTATATTTGGCCGGGAATTTGTTCTCGGCTTTCTTTTTTTTTTATTAATTACACTAAAATGAATTAACTTTGTACCATAAAATACAACACAAATAAAATATTTTCGACTATGACTCAAGTAAAAGGGTATTTATCAAGTGACAACAGAAAAAAGGTTACAACCAGTAAGCTGCTTGAAATGAAAAAGGCTGGTGAGAAAATATCAATGTTAACTGCATACGATTTTTCAATGGCAACAGTTATTGACAGGGCAGGAATTGACATTATTCTGGTAGGCGATTCTGCTTCAAATGTTATGGTTGGAAATAATACAACACTTCCAATGACCGTAGATCAGATGATTTATCATGGAAAGTCAGTTATGAATGGTGTTGAAAAAGCGATGGTTGTAGTAGATATGCCTTTTGGAAGCTATCATGCTAGTCCTTCAGAAGCTGTTACAAATGCGGTTAAGATAATGAGAGAGACCGAAGCAGACTGCCTTAAACTAGAGGGGGGGATAGAGATTATTGAATCGGTAAAAGCTATACTTGCAGCCGGAATTCCAATAATGGGTCATCTTGGACTTATGCCACAGTCGATAAATAAATATGGCTCTTTTGGTTTAAGAGCAAAGGATGATAAAGAGGCACAAAAACTAATTGAAGATGCAAAATTACTTGAAGATGCGGGTTGCTGTTCATTGGTTTTAGAAAAGATTCCTGCAGAACTTGCTGCTAATGTAACTAAAGAGCTTACAATACCAACAATAGGAATTGGAGCTGGACCATTTGTTGATGGACAAGTTTTGGTGATGCATGATATGCTGGGGCTAAATATAGGCTTCTCGCCTAAATTCCTTCGTCGCTACGCTAATTTATACGATGTTATAACTGAGGCTGTACAAAGCTACATTAACGACGTTAAATCGTCTGATTTTCCTTCAAGTGATGAAAGTTATTAAATAAAGAAATGGAATTTGTTTACCTGTTATCTGCAAAGTATAAATTAAATCTAATATGTGAACTAAAGTTCTCTGTAATTAGGAATATCTGTAAGGAAATCATATGATTGTTTATCGTAATTCATTTTGCAACAATAATGATTAACTCCATTCGAAACAATAATATATTGCACCTTAAGTACTTTATTATAGCGAACAACCTGATCGAATACATCTTGAGTAATTGAAATATTAGATTCTTTATATTCAATAATCATCAATGGGTCGAGATACGGATTATATACTACAGTATCGCATCTGCGTGTTAATGAATTAAGTCTTATCCCCGCCTCATTTGCCATAAGTGAAGTGGGGTATTCTTTATCCCTGATAAGCCAATTAACAAAATGTTGTCTCACCCATTCCTCTGGAGTCAGTGCAACATATTTACGTCGCAAAGAATCATAAATCTCCATTAATGATCCGTTTTTTCTGATTTTTGCATCGTAAGATGGCAAGTTTAATGAGTACATATTGTATCTTTGTTTGCAAAGTGAGCTGTAATAGCAACAAAAATAGATCTTTTTTATGAGAACGAAACAGGAAATTGTGGAGAATTGGCTGCCGCGTTATACAAAAAGAGCTTTAAGCGATTTTAATAAATATATTCTACTAACCAACTTTCAAAAGTATGTAGAGATATTTGCAGATCATTTTAATGTGCCTATCGTAGGTATAGATGCTAATATGCCAAATGCTTCATCAAACGGTATAACTATCATAAACTTCGGAATGGGAAGTGCCAATGCAGCTACTGTAATGGATTTACTTAGTGCTGTATCTCCAACCGCAGTGCTTTTTCTAGGGAAATGCGGTGGACTTAAAACTTCAAGCGAGTTAGGCGATTATATTTTACCAATCGCGGGTATAAGAGGTGAAGGAACGTCAAACGACTATTTTCCACCAGAGGTACCTTCTCTTCCTGCATTTAACCTTTTAAGGGCTGTTTCATCGAATATAAGAGACTTTGGACGTGATTACTGGACTGGTACAGTTTATACAACCAATCGACGTGTATGGGAATATGACGATGAATTTAAGAGCTATTTAAGACTTATAAGAGTATTGGCAGTGGATATGGAAACTGCTACTCTATTTACTTGCGGATTCGCAAATCATATATCCACGGGGGCTCTACTTCTGGTGTCTGATCAACCTCTAATTTCAACAGGTGTAAAAACCGAAGAAAGTGATAAATTAGTAACCGAGAAATTTGTTGAGGAGCACGTTAAGATTGGTATTAAATCTCTTTCCTCAATTATAAATAATAGTTCCACAATTAAACATCTCAGATTCGATTGGTAAAAAGTCATGGCAGCAAAATCTAATAAATCCGATTTCGATAGTATTCGTAATGATATTCTAAATAGAAGATTCTTGCCTGTTTATCTTTTTATGGGAGAAGAATCATATTTTATAGATGAACTAACTAATCTGCTTATTGATAATGTACTCACTGAAAGCGAAAAGGATTTCAACTTACTCACATTCTATGGAATAGATTCTGATGTAAACCAAATAATTGCAGCTGCACGTCGTTTCCCTATGATGGCGGATTACCAGTTAATCATAGTAAAAGAAGCACAGAACCTCGATAAGTTTGAATTACTAGACTTATATTTAAAAAAACCTTCTTCTACAACCATTCTTTTATTGAGTTACAAGCATGGTACTGTAGATAAACGAAAAGCCGTAAATAAAAAGATAGCAAGCTTAGGTGTTATTTTTGAATCTAAAAAGTTATATGATAATCAAATACCGAGTTTCATAACATCCTATCTCAAAGCAAAGGAAATTGGTATAGATGTAAAGTCTGCCCATATGCTTACGGAGTTTGTAGGAAATGATATCAGTAAACTTATACCAGAGTTGCAGAAACTCGAGGTATCTCTGCCCAATCCACCATTACCCAGACGAATTACCGCTGACCTTATAGAGAAAAATGTAGGAATTAGTAAAGAATACAATAATTTTGAGTTATTAAATGCCATTGCAACCAAAGATATTTATACTGCAAATAAAGTAGTATTTTACCTAAGCAAGAACTCTAAGAATAATCCCATAATGAGCACTATTGCAATTCTTTTTAATTACTTCAGTAATCTGTTAGAATGCTTTTGGCTGACAAGGAAAGATGAACAGAGTGTAATGAACGCTCTGAATTTAAGGTCCAGCTTTTTTGCTAGAGATTATATGGCAGGAATTAGAAATTATAATGCGAATAAAGTGATAGATATAATATCTGAACTACGTACAGTAGATGCTAAATCTAAAGGTATAGATAACATTTCTGCTACTCAAGGGGAGTTATTAAAAGAATTGGTATACAAGATACTCCACTAGAGCAGAAGATTAAATTTGTACTATGTAATCTGCTTAATCAATCAATTATTAAGCCAATTAATTATTTTATCGCTCATAGGACTTTTTTTTGGCATTACAACATCCACTAAATGTCCGTTTTCATCTATCATGAATTTCTGAAAGTTCCATGTAACATCTTGATCCAGTTTCCCGTTTTCCGACTTGTTAGTCAACCACTTGTATAAAGGAGATTGGTTCTTTCCTTTAACGCTTATTTTATCCATCATTGGAAATGAAACACCATAGTTAGCTGTACAAAATTCCATAATCTCACTATTGGTGCCAGGCTCTTGATTCATAAAATTGTTTGCAGGAAAACCAATTACTACAAAACCTTTATTTTTATACTTATCATATAATGCTTGTAGGTCTTCATATTGTGGAGTTAAACCGCATTTAGATGCCACATTTACTACTAATACTTTATTTCCTTTCAATGTGGCTAGATCAAAATCTTTACCATTTATGTCTTTTACTACAAAGTCGTGGAGTGTCTGTATTTCTTGCATATTGTTTTTATTTTCTTCTTTATTATTGGTCTGTCCATTACATTGAAAAGAAATCAATATTAATAGTATGGTCAGTGGGTATTTAATAATTTGATTCATATAATTTGATATAATAGGTGCATTTTTTGTTCTAATCTTAATCTCTCTACACTTAAACAGAATCGATCAGCATTCTGTTCACCGAAATATATGCTATTCTCAGAGAGTTAATCCGTTTATAAAAATATCGATTACAAACTCATATTTATAAGAAAAAAATATTACTTACGTATGATATACTTGTGAATATTAAGTAAAATTCATACAAAATAATCACTCAGCCAATTACATATGTATTCAATGATTGTATCCTAATGTATATTGGAGGAATGAATACAAATGTATAATGTAGATATGTACTAAAATACTAATGTAAAAACATTATATAATTACCTTGTTAACATACAATCTATTCATATTCATACAGTCAGTATACTTCTATAGAACACGTATTTATATAGATTATGTATAGTAATAAGTTATGCTAATGTGTAAATACCGCGATTATATTGAATATTATGTTAAAAATAACACGTATTATAGTTGTATATATATGAATATCAATATAATATAATTAATATGTAAATTTATAGTTTATGCTTATTAGTAGTAATTTGCAAATGTATCAAAGTAATTGTTTACAATAGTATAAACTGAGTTTACAAATGTGTAACACGTTTCTAACTTAGTTCAATTTTCTTTTGTAAATAATATGTATTACATTTGTATCATTGCTTTATAAGGATTAACATTTACATAAGTATAACTACTCCTAAAAATAAACGATATGAAAGACCGAATACGGCTTATCATGGAAAAAGAGAATCTCACACCGGCAAAATTTGCGGATAGCTTAGATATTAATAGAGCTGTGATATCTCATATATTAAATGGAAGAAATAATCCCAGCCTAGACGTAGTTACAAAAATTCTGGAGGTGATGGATTATATTAACCCTGAATGGCTAATCAGCGGGATTGGTAATATTTATAAAAATGGTGTAAAAACTGAAACACAACATAAAGAACCAGATTTATTTCATCAAGAGCACGAAAATTACGACCAAAGGGCTGAAAAAATTAAACAAAGCCAGGGATTTGAGTTTAAAGATACTCCAAACGAATCGCAAGCATCAGATAATAAGCTTTATAAGGTAGCTGAAAAGTGTGATAAAAAAATCACTCAAATAATTATATATTACAACGATAATACATTTGAGAAGTTTACTCCTTAAAAACAAATAGCTTATTTATGATTTTATATCTGAACATTTCCGTTACACCTTTGTAAAGCATTTATTATGTTATAGTTAAATCTTAATAGAAACATAAACCTAATAAAACATTGAAAATGATAGGTGATATTAATTTCAAATTAATATCTTTGATTTTGAGATAAATACGAGAGTAAAGCACAATTTGCTTGTTTTGCTAAAATGTAAAATAAGAGTTTATTATGCCAGATCCAATTTCAGCACCTAAGCCAACATTACGACTAATTGATGCAATAGTATTAATTATTGGAATTGTGGTAGGTGCCGGAATCTTCAGAACACCTTCGGTAGTTGCTTCAAATGCACCTTCCGAATCTTGGTTCTTGGGCGTCTGGATATTTGGTGGTGTTATTTCATTAATAGGGACACTTTGTTATTCCGAGTTGAGTTCTTCATTTCCAAATGCAGGTGGTGACTATCATTTTCTAAAACTGGCATTTGGTAAACGGTTTTCTTTTTTATTTGCATGGGCACGCATAACTATAACACAAACCGGTTCTATCGCTATACTATCCTATATTGCAGGAGATTATCTAACTCAACTACTTCCGCTTGGAGCATTCTCCTCAACATACTATGCACTTGCTATCATCATTTTACTTTCACTATTTAATATTTTAGGAATAAAGTTTGGCACAGGAATCCAAAAGCTATTAATATCTCTGCAATTCATCGGTATACTAATAATAGTGATTATTGGTCTTACAGCCGAACCTTTAACAAGCATCTCTGTAATCGAAACCCCATCATCATATACCGTCTCTCCAACAGCCTCTATAAGCCTTGCCATGATATTTGTACTACTCACCTTTGGTGGATGGAATGAAGCTGCATATATCTCATCTGAATTAAAGAGAGGAAGTAGAAAAATGACCTTTGTAATGGTTACAAGCATAGTGATAATAACCATAATATATTTACTAATAAATATATCTTTCCTACGCATTTTAGGACTGGAGGGAATCGCTAACTCAGAAGCTGTGGGAGTTGATATGATGAGTGCAACCTTAGGAGAGAGAGGAGTTGTTATGATAGGTTTGCTGGTTGTATTATTTGCACTCACTTCTCTTAATACAACTATTTTCACCGGAGCAAGATCTAATTATGCACTTGGTAAGGATTTTAAAACACTATCATTTTTAGGAAAATGGAATGGAAATAAATCCGCACCCATAAACTCATTACTTTTACAAGGAGTAATTGCTATCATTTTGGTACTATTTGGAGCATTCACAAGAAGTGGATTTGAATCGATGGTAGATTTTACAGCCCCTGTTTTTTGGTTCTTCTTCTTATCTACGGGCATTAGTCTATTTGTGTTGCGCAAAAAACATCCTGATATAGAAAGGCCATTTAAAGTACCCTTTTATCCACTCACACCAATTCTTTTTATAGTTTTCTGCAGTTATATGTTATACTCAAGTTTAAGTTATACTGGTATAGGATCGTTAGTTAGTGTTGCAGTTTTGTTTACAGGTTGGCTATTTTCTCAACTGTTTGGTGGTAGGAAGAAATTCGAAAATAATGAAAGAATGTGATCTTCTAAAATATATAAAGTGTTCTTGCGTAAGAATAAAAATGTATATAAGTAAGAATCAAAGTGTATTTATATAAGAAACAAAATGTATATACTTAAGAATCAAAGTGTATTTATATAGGAATCAAAATGTATATAAGTAAGAATCAAAGTGTATTTATATAGGATTCAAAATGTATATACGTATGAATTAAAGTGTATTTATGTATGAATCAAAGTATTAATATTTAAGAAATAAAATAATCTTATTTAAACATTATAAAGCAATCATCTGTTTATCAATAAGATTTCTTATCCGGCATATGCCAAATAACATTTTAAAAATTAAATCTATGAAGCAATTTAATTTTACTCTAATTCTGTTCTTTATATTAGGCAGTTTACAGTTAAATGCTCAGCATATAGCTTTAGATGTACCCTATGTGCCAACTCCACAGAAGGTTGTAGATGGGATGTTGAAATTAGCTGATGTCAAAAAAGGTGACGTAGTGTATGATTTAGGATGTGGTGATGGACGTATAGTTATAACAGCTGCAAATGAATATGGCGCCACAGGAATTGGGGTTGATCTGAATCCGGTAAGAATTGATGAAGCCAATGCTAATGCCGAAGAGGCAAAGGTTACCGATAAAGTAACTTTCCACGAAGGAGATCTTTTTAAATTCGATTTTAGTAAAGCTGATGTATTAACACTCTATCTGCTTCCCGATGTTAATATGAAACTCAGACCTAAGATTCAATCCGAAATGAAACCAGGTAGCCGCATCGTGTCGCATGCCTTTGATATGGGCGACTGGAAACCCGACAGAGAGATTAAGGTTGACGGTAAAACTATCTATCTTTGGATCATACCCGAGAAAAAATAATAGTTACCCCGTTAAGCTTACAAGATTGCTGAACTAAAAATATTGATGTACTTTTGTATTCAATAATGAATATTGAAATAAGATGAAGATACTCGATTTTTTAGTTCAATCTAATGAGATATTAAACGTCAGAAACAATTTAATTAAGGTAACACCGGCAAATAATGAAACTTTGCAGGAAATGTTTCCTGGTCAATTTGTTCAAATTCTAATTAATAATTCTCCCGAGGTATTCTTAAGGAGACCCATTTCTATTAATTTTATAGATAAAGAGAAAAATGAATTATGGCTCCTTATACAGCGAGTTGGAGAAGGCACCCGTAAAATATGTAAACTTAAACCCAAAGAAATAATTAACCTAATGTTCCCCCTGGGGAACTCATTTACAATACCAGACAAAGCAGGAAACTATCTTCTTATTGGTGGTGGTGTTGGCACTGCTCCTATGCTTTTCTTGGGCAAAAAGATAAACGAATTGGGTATTAAACCCGACTTCTTACTTGGTGGCAGATCTGCAGCAGACATCCTTCAGAAAAATGAATTCGAGAAATATGGTAATCTATATTATACTACAGAAGATGGTTCGTTGGGTGAAAAAGGTTATGTTACCGATCATACAATATTAAAGGAAAAAAAATACGATTATATTTTTACTTGTGGTCCAAAACCAATGATGGTAGCTGTTGCAAAATATGCAAACAGTAAGGGAATAGAATGCGAAGTATCTCTTGAAAATCTTATGGCTTGCGGATTTGGTGCATGCTTATGCTGTACAGAAAAAACAGTAAGAGGAAATGTGTGTAGTTGTACCGAAGGACCAGTTTTTAATATTAAGGAATTGACATGGCTAGATTAAATGTAGAAATAGGAGATTTAAAACTGAAAAATCCAGTTACAACTGCTTCAGGAACTTTTGGGTACGGAACAGAGTACAAAGATTTCATTGATTTAGGTAGACTTGGTGGCATTTTCGTAAAGGGAACTACTGCTGAGCCACGACAAGGTAATAATTACCCCAGAATGGCAGAGACTCCTTCAGGAATGCTCAATTCTGTGGGACTTCAGAATAAGGGAGTCGACTATTTTGTGGAGCACCTATATCCCGTCATAAAAGAGTACGATACACATATAATTGTAAATGTTTCCGGCTCCACAATTGATGATTATATTAAATGTACAGAAAAGCTTGCAAAACTGGATAAGATGCCGGCTATAGAGTTAAATATCTCTTGTCCCAATGTAAAAGAAGGCGGTATGGCCTTTGGTGTATCATGCGAATCTGCGGCTAAAGTTACACGTGCTGTAAGAGATATATTCCCTAAAACACTAATTGTAAAACTTTCTCCTAATGTAACTAACATAGCCGATATAGCCCGTGCTGTTGAAGGAGAAGGTGCAGATTCAGTGTCACTTGTAAATACCTTTATGGGAATGGCAATAGATATAGAAAAAAGAATACCAAAACTCTCAACTGTTACTGGTGGCCTTTCGGGCCCTTGTATTAAACCAATAGCAGTAAGAATGGTATGGGAAGTTTATAATGCCGTTAAAATTCCTATAATCGGGATGGGTGGAATTAGCAATTGGCAAGACGCTATCGAATTTATTCTTGCCGGATCTCGCGCAATTCAAGTGGGCACATATAATTTTATCGATCCCACAGTCTCGGTAAAAATCGTAGACGGAATAAATGAATATCTCGACAGGCATAATATTGAATCAGTTAATGATTTGGTAGGTCAAATGCTCTAATTGATTACTAATTTGCAATTCAATATGATATATGATTCTATTTTAACAACAATAGTATCATTTTGTAATATTTATTACCTTTATATTTGACAAAAAGAAAATATACACTATCTTTGCTTGACAAAAAATAGAAAATATTTCTGAATGATTACACAGGTTATGCCAAATTTATACATCCCTCAAGATTATAAACCTCTACTAAGTCTCGAGCAGACTGAGTTAGGAATCAAAAACATCAAAGATTTTTTTCAAATAAATCTCTCTTCCGAATTACGGTTACGAAGAGTAACAGCCCCCCTTTTTGTTGAAAGTGGTACAGGAATTAATGATGATTTAAATGGTATAGAACGTCCTGTTCGTTTTCCAATTAAAGATCTTGGAGATAAAAGTGCAGAAATTGTGCACTCATTGGCTAAATGGAAACGCTTAACTCTTGCCGACTACAATATAGAAAAAGGATTCGGTATTTATACCGATATGAATGCTATACGTGCAGATGAAGAGCTCGATAATACTCATTCGCTTTATGTAGATCAATGGGATTGGGAACTTGTTATTGGAGAAAATGAAAGATCAATCTCTTTCTTAAAGCAGATAGTTAGGCGTATATATGCTGCCATGCTTCGCACCGAATATTTGGTTTACGAACTGTTTCCTGTAATAAAACCACAATTACCTTGCGAAATTACATTCATTCATGCCGAAGAGCTCTTACAGAGATATCCCAACATGAATGATAAACAACGCGAAGATGCTATTTCTAAAGAATATGGTGCCGTATTTATTATGGGCATTGGTTCTCCACTTTCAAATGGTTTGCCTCACGACGGACGTGCACCCGATTACGACGATTGGAGCACTATTAATGAAGATGGGTATATTGGGCTCAACGGCGACTTGCTTGTTTGGAATCCTGTATTAAATAAAGCAGTAGAACTCTCTTCAATGGGAATAAGAGTGGACTCTGAAGCTTTAAAAAAACAAATCAAATCGGTAGGACAAGAAGAACGTCTTTCTCTGTATTTCCATAAAAGATTAATCGACAATGAATTACCTCTTTCTATTGGTGGTGGAATAGGACAATCACGTCTGTGCATGTTTTATTTGCGTAAAGCACATATAGGTGAAATTCAATCGAGTATCTGGCCATCAGATATGAAAGATAAAGCCAAAAAACATGAGATATTCCTAATATAAGTTGAGCAATAATCTCATTCAATTGTATTTTTCTAATCTTTTAGAACAACTTATCATTTTACCTTTAATAACTTTATATCATGGATGTTAAGATTGAAGAAGGATGGAAATCACAATTAAAAGATGAGTTCGATAAACCATATTTTTCTGAATTAGTGAGGTTTGTAAAAGAGGAATATAGAACAAAAACAATCTATCCACCTTCAAATTTGATTTTTAACGCTTTCAATTGCACCCCCTTCAATGAGGTAAAGGTTGTAATTGTTGGACAAGACCCTTATCATCAACCCCATCAAGCGCAGGGTTTGTGCTTCTCCGTTAATGATGGTATTAGAATACCTCCTTCTCTTGTAAATATTTATAAAGAGATACATTTGGATTTAGATACCCCAATATCTTCCTCTGGAAACCTCGAGCGATGGGCAAAGCAAGGTGTTTTGCTACTAAATGCAACTCTTACTGTAAGTGCCGGAGCTGCCGGTTCGCATCAAGGAAAAGGTTGGGAGCAATTTACAGATAGTGTTATTGACTCCCTTTCAATAAATAGAAATAATTTAGTATTTATGCTTTGGGGATCTTATGCACAGAAGAAAGGTGCAAACATAGATCAAAAAAAGCATTTGGTAATGAAGTCGGTACACCCATCACCACTATCTGCTCATAGAGGTTTTTTCGGCAACAAGCACTTTAGCAGAGCAAATGAATATCTTATTTCAAAAGGAAAAAGCCCCATAGAGTGGTAAAACCAAAACTACAGGACTTTATATATAACTATTTATTGTAATACAACTTGTTACACTAAACTACTTTGATTGTATAATTTATATATTTTGATAATAGAACTAAATCATTTATACAATATAAATCGCAAATTATCCAACACTTCCCTCTAGGGAAATCTGTAGTAATTTCTGAGCTTCTACAGCAAACTCCATTGGCAGCTTGTTTACAACCTCTTTCACATATCCATTTACAATAAGGCCGATAGCCTCTTCCTCACCCAAACCACGTTGGTTGCAGTAGAATATCTGGTCTTCACTAATCTTAGAGGTTGTTGCCTCATGTTCCAATACCGCAGTAGGATGCTGTATATCGGTGTAAGGGAAAGTATGCGCACCGCAATGATCGGTAAGCAGTAAGCTATCGCATTGAGAGTGATTCCTTGCATTCTCTGCTTTCTTTGTCACTTTCACCAAACCTCTGTAGCTATTCTGACTACTTCCTGCCGAAATACCTTTAGATACAATTCTACTACGGGTGTTTTTACCAATATGTATCATTTTGGTACCTGTGTCTGCTTGTTGGAAGTTATTTGTAACCGCAACCGAGTAAAATTCGCCTACCGAATTATCACCTTCCAATATACAAGATGGGTATTTCCATGTGATAGCTGAACCGGTTTCAACCTGTGTCCACGATATCTTAGAATAATCACCCTTACAAATACCACGTTTAGTAACGAAGTTATATACACCACCCACACCGTTTTTATCTCCAGGATACCAGTTCTGTACAGTTGAGTACTTCACTTCGGCATGATCAAGAGCAATAATTTCAACTATCGCAGCGTGCAATTGGTTCTCGTCTCTCATCGGAGCAGTACAGCCCTCAAGATAACTTACATACGAGCTCTCATCTGCAACAATAAGAGTACGTTCAAACTGTCCGGTGTTTGCAGTATTAATACGGAAATAGGTAGATAATTCCATCGGACATCTTACACCCTTAGGAATATATACAAATGAGCCATCACTGAAAACCGCCGAGTTTAATGCTCCAAAGAAATTATCCTTATAAGGAACAACAGTTCCAAGATACTTTCTAACCAAGTCGGGGTGATGTTTAACCGCTTCACTAAAAGAGCAGAAAATAATTCCCTTCTCGGCAAGTGCCTCTTTAAAGGTAGTTTTAATAGAAACACTGTCCATTACTGCATCAACAGCAACACCAGTTAGCATTTTTTGCTCGTTCAAAGAAATACCAAGCCTTTCAAAAGTTTTCAATAGCTCGGGATCCACCTCATCAAGACTTCCGGGTTTCTTCTTTTTTGATGGATCTGCATAATATATCATATCTTGATAGTCTATTGGCGGAATATTTAAATGTGCCCAGTCAGGCATCTCCATTGTCAACCAATAACGATAAGACTTAAGTCTAAACTCAAGCAACCACTCAGGTTCTTCTTTCTGTTCAGATATATGGCGAATAACATCCTCATTTAACCCTTTCTCTATTACATATGTCACCACATTGGTGGTAAAACCATATTTATATTCTTGTGTGGTTATTTCGGATAATATTTGATCTTGATCTAACTCTTGCATAATTTAAACTGTTTAAAAAAAGTTTGCATGACAAATAGTAACAACTATTCTATTGCTTTTGTTTATGCAAATATACTGTTTTTTCTTATATTACTAAAGCATACATTGTTATACTCTTTTGATATAAAGTTTTAAATAGTTAAATAACAACAGTTTCAAATTTAAGCTTGCATATTATTAAAAAGTTTCCAAAACAGTAATTTGAACAAACCTATGACCTGGAATGTTAAATGAAAGAATTACAAATAAAATAAAATTAAATATGAAAAAATTATTTTTGCTTTCAGTAGCTTTAATAGCTGGTTTAAGCTTAATGGCTCAGTCTCAATATAAAGTAGACCCTGCACACTCATCAATAAACTTTAAGGTTAAGCATAGCGGGATAACCTTTGTAAATGGCAAGTTCGAAAAATTCGACGGTGGAATTATTGGAGATATTAATAATCCTGAACAGATGAGAGTATTCTTCAATGTGGACGTAACTAGCATCAACACAAGTGTTGAAATGCGTGACAATCATTTACGCAGTGCCGATTTCTTCGAGGTTGAGAAATTTCCTGCCATGACTTTCGAAAGCACAAGCATTGAGAAGGTAGAAGGTGAAAACTACAAACTACACGGTAAGCTTCAGATAAAAGATGTAACCAAAGATGTTACTTTTGATGTTGTATATGGGGGTTCGGTAAAAGGACAGGATGGCTCTGAAGTTGTAGGTTTTACAGCAAAAAATACAATAAACAGACTCGACTATAATGTTGCTTACGATCCGGACGGAGCTGGCATTGGTAAAGATGTACACATTGTTCTTTATCTTGAATTTAAGAAAGAATAATTCCTTATTAAATAATCATTTAATAAGCCTAATACACTTAGGATATAAAATAAGAAAGTCGGTTAATAGCCGACTTTCTTATTTTATTTAATCACCTTTCTTAAAAAATAAAACTCTACTTATTATCTTTAAAATATCTTGCAATAATACCATTTGGTAATATTATATCTTCAAGCTCACTATAAGGAACAACAACATCAATAACTCCCATTGAGTAAGGAGCAATCTCATACTGATTATATGAGTAGTTAATAGCATCTTTGCTTAACCAAAAATTATTGTTTGGCACTATATCTTCAATTGTAAAGAAGCCGCTCATCAATAAAGAATCTGGAACTTCAGCGTTATACTCCTTCATTATGCTCTGCACAATTTTGTCTGTCAATTTCCTGAAATAATCTGGCATAAACAAATCCTCTTCTGAGATAGTTACAAGCTCATTCAAATCGATATTTGTATAAATAATATTGTATGAACCATGTGCACCACCTTCATAATCACTATATTCAACTGCATAGCTTAATAAAGAATCGTTTTCAAATAATATTTTATTGTTGGTGTTTATATAATACCAATACCAAGAAGGAGTAGTGCCGTCTAAGCGAGACTTTTCTTCGTAATAAAGGTTCGACAAAGATTTATATCTCTCTGTATAATCACTTACATACTTATCTATTGCTGCCTGCGGACTCATAGAGTCATACTCCATATCTCCAAAGAAAGTACCTTTAAAAATTTTCTCTAGCCTTGCCAGACTCTCTACATCTCTAAACTTAGTTGGATAAATGAAAGTGATATTAACATCAGAAAATGGCAGAGTAGTATCATTTTCGGCCAGAAGGGGTATTTGTTTACTTACAACAATGCTGTCATATACAATTCTGGTTGATTTACTACCCCTTCTGTTGCCTTCACAAGATGTAAGTATAGAAGTAGCAAACAACACTAATAGAGCGGTATAAAAAAAACTATTTGTTTTCATCGTTTTACAATACATTATACAATGTTATTTATTAGAGATTATAACCCCTCTAGCAACTAATGGTTTATTACTGTACAACCTGTTTAACAGCACCCAATTCAGGATAGAAATACACCTTTACAGGTTGTTTATTATTATCGAACATTTTCCTAACAAGCACATCCTTGGTTCCAAACTGTACTACATCAACCTCCATATTCTTAGCAACACTGTTTTTGAACTCAATAGCAAGATCTGCTTTTGCAGGTATATTATAAACTATACCTTCACTCAGCTTAGACTCTAAACGTTGCAAGTCCTTTGCACTTAGTTGCATATCTACCTTTGGAGTTTTGTTTGTAAGCGATAAATATATTGGTTCACCGGCTAGGTTATCAACATCAACTACACCCAGTTTTTCAGAAAAACGTGCTATAACTTGTCTGTCTATATTATTTTGTTCGGGTACTATAACCACTGTTTTTGTGAAATATTCGGTTTCTAATGTACCCGCAAATAATTCGGTTAGTGCCTTCTCTTGTCTGTCTATTTCGCCCATAACAACATTGTAAGCATTACCGTCGGGGGGCATGCTTTCTGCTTCGCCCGATAGTATATCGTTGCGACTTCTTCTAAGATCAAAAATTTGTCTAGCCACAAGCTCAGCCTGTTTTGCTGTTGAGCCCGCCATAAGTGTTTCTTGAGAAAGATATCTGCGTGGATTTTCTGAGGGTGATATACCAGCTGGAATAATAAGTTCTGCTCTTACTTCTGACTCCTGTTCTGCATTAATAGAAACAATTAGGCCATCCTCCCTTAAAAATACAAAAGGCTCAACACTCTTAGGTCTGAAAGCAACCATATACGTGTTGTTTTTATCCGGAATACCCCTGTTTACTACATTAATATCTTCAAGAGTGTAAACAACTCTGTTTTCTATAACAGGGTTATCAATTGCAAGATAGCGCTGTGCGAAAGTATAAAAATCGCCTCTCTGATAAGTGCTTTTTTTAATTGTCAGAGTCACCTCAAAGGTCGTCAACGGGAGTGAATAAACCACTCCATAATCGTTTGCTTTAATTGCATTAACTCTAACAGTCTTCTGTGCAGAAACACACGAAGAAATAATAAGCATTAACGTAAGGATATAGCTTTTTACTCTCATCATTATAAAGGTTTTAATCTGATTAATATGCCGATTTAAACTGTTCTAAAAATCTAATATCGTTTTCAGAGAACAATCTTAAATCTTTTACCTGATATTTTAGGTTTGTGATACGTTCAATACCCATTCCAAGTGCATAACCAGTATATGTTTTACTGTCAATACCACAATTTTCCAACACATTGGGATCTACCATTCCGCATCCCAGAATCTCTACCCAACCTGTATGCTTGCAGAACGGGCAACCACCGCCACCACAAATATTGCATGAAATATCCATTTCGGCACTTGGCTCTGTAAATGGAAAATATGAAGGACGTAATCTGATTTTGGTTTCTTCTCCAAACATCTCTCTTGCAAAGAAAAGCAACGCTTGTTTGAGATCGGCAAACGATACATCCTTATCTATATACAGTGCTTCAACCTGATGGAAAAAGCAGTGAGCTCTATATGATATGGCTTCGTTTCTGTAAACTCTACCTGGACAAATAATACGAATAGGAGGTTGCGCATTTTCCATCACTCTTGTTTGTACCGATGATGTGTGCGTACGAAGCAAAATTTGAGGATCGTTTTGAATAAAAAATGTATCCTGCATATCCCTCGCTGGGTGATCGTCTGCAAAATTAAGTGACGAGAAAACATGCCAATCATCTTCAACTTCAGGTCCCTCTTCAATTGAAAAGCCTAGTCTCTTGAATATATCGTTAATCTCTTCTTTAACTATAGATATTGGATGTCTGGTGCCAAGTGCCACAGGATATGCAGTGCGGGTTAGGTCAATATTCAAATCACCCGCATCACTGCTTTCAAATTGCTCTTTTAGTTCATTAAATTTATCTGCCGCTTTCTGTTTCAGTTCATTAATTCTTACACCAACCTCGCGCTTTTGTTCTGCCGGAATAGTTCTAAATGTTTCCATTAAAGAAGGTATAATACCTTTTTTACTAAGGTATTTCAACCGTAGTACTTCAAGTTCATCACTCCCCGAGGCTTTTAATTCCTCAACTTCCGAAAGAATAGCTTCTATCTTATCAATCATAATACTGTCAATACTTTCAAATCTATATAGGCACAAAAATACACTTTTTATTACGAATTTCTCGGTTTTATCATCAAAGATTTATTATGTTTGTTATAGCTATTAAAGAAAGATGTTAGAAAAAGTAAGGGAGTATATACATAAGGAGAATCTAATTAAGGATAATACCAAGGTTATTGTTGGATTAAGCGGTGGCATGGATTCGATGGTACTTTTAGATATTCTAATGCTTTTGGGATATAATTGCATGGCAGCGCATTGCAATTTTCACTTAAGGGGTAAAGAATCTAACCGTGATGAGAAATTTGTAAAAAAGTGGTGCAAAAGCATCGATATACCTTATACCTCTATTAATTTCGATACAAATCAGTATGCCACGGATCGCAAAATCTCAATTGAGATGGCTGCACGTGAACTGCGATACAACTGGTTTGAGACCCTTCGCAGACACTATCAGGCAGATTATATAGCTGTGGCTCATCACAAAGATGATTCTGTTGAAACTGTTTTGCTCAATTTAATCAGGGGCACTGGCATAAAGGGGCTAACAGGCATTTCTCCAAAGAATGGGTGTGTTGTAAGACCGTTGCTTTGTATTTCTCGGTCCGAAATTGAAAATTATATTTCAGAACGTGATATTCCCTATGTAACAGATAGTACAAACAATGAAGATTTATATCTGCGAAATGCTTTAAGGTTAAACATAATACCCTCACTAGAGAAATTGAATCCTTCGGTTAAAGATACAATATATCGTACTTCTAAAAATGTAAACGAGGCAGAAAAAGTTTATTCAGAATCAATCCAGAAATCTATAAAAGAGGTTTACAGCGACAATAAAATAGATATTAATAAACTTAGGCAAACTGCATCTCCTCGCTCTGTTTTATTTGAACTCCTCACTCCTTATAATTTTACACCTTCCACAATTGAGGATATTTCGGAAAGCATAAATTCGATTTCTGGGAAAATATTCTATTCAGATAGTAGTGCCAACTTTAATAAAAATAAGTACCGAATAATAAAAGATAGAAATTATTTTTTATTAGACGTTGTAAATGTTATAAATAACGAGAACCAAACATATTTAATTGAAGAAGGAACAACTGAAATTAATTTTCCTCTTAACATTAAAATAAGAGAAATAGACTCTCCGTCAGATATAGAATTTAATAATAGTACTATATATATCGATGCCACTAAAATTAAATTTCCCTTAGTACTTCGAAAATGGAGAAGCGGAGATTGGTTTATTCCTTTCGGGATGAATGGCAGAAAGAAGTTAAGTGATTATTTTACAGACCGTAAGTTTAGTTTAAAAGACAAAGAAGATGCCTGGATTCTTTCTACAGGAGATGATATTGTATGGATTGTGGGCGAGAGAAACGACAACCGATTTAAGATTACAGAGAATACAAAACACATTATCTCTATTGAATGCATTTGTTAAATTAAAAAACATGTGAACAGAAACCGTTTTTTTACTGTTCTAATGCAACGTTTTCACCGTTTTTGCATCTATCAATAAAGGGAGAGAAACTAAAAGCATAAAAACATAAAAAATATTTATAATATGAGCAGCAAAGTTAAAGACATATTAATGGTGGGCGCACTTGCAAGTGTTGCCTATTTCGTATCGCGTTTCTACCGTCAAAAGAAACAAAAACAAAGAGAGTTGCGTGAGACACTGCATTTTCAGATCTTCTAAAATTTCTATGGCAGATATTTAATATGCGCTATTTTATGTACCTTTGTAGTTCTAATAGGTACATAAAAAAAAGCGTATAAATTTCTATGCTCACACTTAAAGTAATTAACGAAAACACCCAAGAGGTTATAAAACGTCTGGCCACAAAACGATTTGACGCTAAAGACGTAGTAGATCAAGTAATTGAACTTGATGAAACAAGAAGAAAAAACCAGACCGAATTAGATAATATTTTATCTGAGGTTAACTCAATCTCCAAATCTATTGGCTCTCTCATTAAGGAGGGTAAAAATGAAGAAGCTTCTGCGGCTAAACAAAAGGTTTCTGCTCTTAAAGAATCAGCAAAGCAAACCGAAACCACCCTTAAGGAGTGTGAAGTAATAATAGAGAATATACTGGTTACAATACCCAACCTCCCTCATGAGAGTGTGCCCGAAGGTAAGGGTGCCGATGATAATATAGTTGACAGCACAGGAGGCGAAATGCCTTCACTACATGAAAATGCTGTTCCTCACTGGGAGCTTGCTAAAAAATATAACCTCATAGATTTTGAACTGGGAGTAAAAATTACCGGTGCAGGATTTCCTGTCTATAAAGGCAAGGGCGCAAGACTACAGCGTGCTCTTATCAACTTTTTCCTTGATAATGCTCGCGATGCCGGCTTTGAAGAGGTGCAACCGCCATATCTTGTCAATAGCGATTCAGGATTTGGAACTGGTCAGCTCCCCGATAAAGAAGGCCAAATGTATCATGTTGGAATTGACGATTTATACTTGATACCAACAGCCGAAGTTCCGGTTACAAATATGTATCGTGATGTAATACTCGAAGAGAAAGAACTCCCTGTAAAAAACACTGCATACTCAGCGTGCTTCCGTCGCGAGGCCGGTTCATATGGTAAAGATGTACGAGGATTAAACCGTTTGCATCAATTCGATAAGGTTGAAATTGTATGTATAGAGAAACCCGAAAACTCGTATGAGCGATTAGACGAGATGGTTAAGTATGTACAAACTCTGGTCGATAAATTAGAGCTTCCCTGGAGAATACTTCGTTTATGTGGTGGCGACATGAGCTTCACCTCTGCACTTACATTCGATTTTGAAGTATACTCTGCAGCACAAGAGCGATGGCTTGAGGTAAGCTCCGTATCTAATTTCGAAAGCTATCAGGCAAACAGGCTTAAGTGCCGTTACAGAGACGAAAATCGCAAGACTCAACTCTGCCACACATTAAATGGTAGTGCACTTGCCTTACCACGTATAATGGCTGCATTGCTTGAAAACAATCAGACAGAAGAAGGAGTTAGAATTCCCCAAGTATTAGTTCCATACTGTGGTTTTGATATAATTGATTAATCAATCAACTACAAATATTTAGTATAACTGTTAAAACAGTATATTACAATTATCGAGGTAGGTTCTTTACAGAATCTACCTCTATTGTTTTTGGACTGTATCGTTGACTTACTTCGTCCGAATTTCATTTTGTCAATCTCTTTACATTGTTCTTACATTCTCCTTATCTTTCTCGTAATTAAACGAGCATGGTAAGAAGGATGTACGAACGAGGTAAGCAGAAAATAAGAAAATTATTGGGTCTCTCCACTGAGTTTTTCCAATGTTACATCGTTCAAAGCTTCTACTTTCCAATCATTTTTATCAGTTGAAGTATTGCCAGATTAGCTGTTCTTTCGATGTTATATTCTCTGTTTAGCCCCAAGTGGTGTTTTTGGAATAATAAATCATCGTTATACTTGGTAGCAATCCAAACTGTGCCAACAGGTTGATCTTTTGTGCCACCATCAGGGCCCATGTATCCCGAAACGGCAATACTGCAATTGGTATTTAAAGTTTTACTTACATTAATGACCATCTGCTCTACCACTTCTTTACTTACTACACCATGCAACTCAATGGTATTCTTATCTACATTTAATAGCTGTTCTTTTACAGAATTTGCATATGAAACAATACTCCCTATAAAGAATTTTGAGGCATTGGGCACTACTGTGATTTTATGAGCTATATGGCCTCCGGTACAACTTTCGGCAGTTGATAGAGTTAATTTTTTCTTTTGAAGTTTATCGCTCAAAAGTTCTTCCGGCAATTTAGTGCCTTTAGATATGTAATACGATTTTACTATCTTTTTGAGATTTCGCATTAGCTGTTTCAATTCTTCAATATGCTCATGGCCCCAAACGGATAGTCTTAAACTTATATAACCCAACGAGGGGAGATAGGCTAGCGAATAGCCAGATGGTAAAAGAAGCTCGAAATCTGCGAGTTTTGAGGCTAAGTCAGATTCGGTTATGCCTGTTACGATGCATGAGCGACTAATATATTCTGTTACATGAAAACGCTTTATTAGCAGCGGAATAACATCTTTATACATTGCAGTTTGCATTTCATATGGTACTCCTGGCAATGAGACTAGTGTTTTATCTTCTTTCTCGAACCAGAGGATGGGAGCTGTTCCTTCACTGTTTTGAATTACATTGCTGCTTGCAGGAACATATGCCTGATTATAGGTTAGTTTATTTAATAGAAGATTGCGTTTTAAGAAGATTGACTCGATATTTTGCAGAACTTCATCATTCAACTCAAGTGCGGTATGAAAGTAGCTGCAAAGAGTATGCTTGGTTATATCATCATTAGTGGGTCCAATACCCCCGGTAAGCAATAAGATATCGGCTCTTTCAAAGGCTATATCAATTGCTTTAATAATATTTTCTGAGCAATCACCTACAGATGATATTGCTACAACCTCAAAACCGTGACGGGTGATTTGGTGAGCAATCCATGTGGAATTGGTATCTGTGACCTGCCCGATAAGTAGTTCATCTCCTATGGTAATAATTTCTACCTTCATATAAACTGCTTTTTATTTAAGTGTAATTACAAAGTAACTAGTTAATTTTGATATTAAAGAGACATATATTCATTTTAGTGTTAAAAAACAGTACAATAATTTTTTTAGTCTGAGAGATTGTCTTATCTTTGCCCCTCGAAATTTGCCAATAATAAAAAGAGGTATATAATGAAAAAAGAGATTCATCCCGAAAATTATCGCCCGGTAGTTTTTAAAGATATGTCTAACGAAGAGATATTTATATCTCGTTCTACAGTAAACGCTAGAGAAACTATTGAAATTGATGGTGTAACTTACCCATTAGTTAAACTTGAGATTACAAGTACATCTCATCCATTTTACACTGGTAAACAAAAACTAGTGGATACAGCCGGACGTGTAGACAAGTTTATGAGTCGTTACGGAAATCGTAATAAGAATAAATAAACCGGACAAAAGGTATTTTAATTTAGCGGTGGTCTTTTTAGATCACCGCTATTTGTTATGTGCAATTTATGAATTTAGAGCAAATTTGACTATTTTTGTATTCCTAAGACTTTAAATTCAATAATTAGAATATAATGAGTTGTGAAGTCTAGATCTTTTTTAAAGAGTATAAGGGAAAAATGAAAAAATATATCCTCAAGATAGTACCTCTGATTCTTATATTGTTTTTACAAACTGTTAATGCTCAGGTACAACTACATGATAACGCCAGAGTAAGCCTACTCACTGCTTCAGAATGGCATGGTGCAGTTTATGCTTTATTTGGTCATACTGCCATTAGAGTGCTTGACGATTCTTCAGGTGTTGATGCTGTATTTAATTATGGTTACTTCGATTCTTCTCAACCCAATTTCATGTATAATTTTGTAAGAGGTAAAACCGACTATGTACTTGGCGTTACTACTTTTAATGATTTCATGTATGAATATGAGTATAAGGGGCAGAGTGTAACCGAACAGGTATTGAATTTAACCACAGCCGAGAAACAGCAACTATTTAATGCCTTATACATAAATTCACTCCCTGAGAATATGCGATATCGTTACAATTATCTTTATGATAACTGTGCAACTCGTCCGCGCGATATGATTGAAGAGTATGTTAATGGAACAATAATTTATCCTCCTACAAGTAAAACACAGACTTTTAGAGATCTATTGCATGAATGTACGGCTGAACATAAATGGACTAAGTTTGGAATTGATCTTATGGTGGGCAGTACGTCTGATAGGGTTATAGATGTTAGGGAAAAGATGTTTATACCCAGCTATCTAATGGGCTCTTTTGAAGGCGCTGTAATGGTAGTTAATGATACATTAAGCTATCCATTGGTAGAAAATACTGAAGTTATATTAGACCTTAATAGTGAGCGCAATAGCGCACGCGAACAGACTATATTTACACCCTTTGTAACTGCATTCGCATTACTATTGCTTTCAATAATTATTAGTCTGTTGCAATTAGTAAACCTAAATAAAGTAAGACCGGCAAAAATATATGATACACTGCTGTTTGGTGGAGCAGGCATAGGTAGTTTGGTGTTACTAACACTTATGTTTTTTTCTGAACATCCTGCCACAAACCCTAATTGGAATTTTGTTTGGTTAAATACATTTGCTTTGATAGCAGCAGTTTTATTTTGGGTAAAATCGGCTAAGAAGATCGTTTATTTCTACCATTTCATTAACTTTGCGGTTATAACTCTTTTTATACTGTTATGGTGGTTAATACCACAGCAGCTTCCTATTGCAACCATACCTTTTTCGTTAAGTTTAATGGTGAGATCGGGCACAAACATATATATGCAAAGGAATAAGAAAATAAAAAATAGTCGTTTCACATCTAGCAAGCATATGAAAGCGGGTTGGGGACAGTAAAAAAGGAATCAATTACACAAAATGATTAGAGTAATATCTTCAATAGTCGCTTTTTTATCAATTACAGCGCTCTATTCACAAAACACCTCAGGAGAGGTGCCAAAGCTGGTTGTTGGAATAACAATTGATCAGTTGAGAGGCGATTACATCGAGATGTTTAAAGGCACATTCGGCAATAAAGGTTTCAACCGTCTGTTAAACAATGGCCTGGTATACAATAATGTTAATTACGATTTTCCTGATCTGGACCGTGCATCAACTATTGCAACCATTTTTACGGGTGCTAATCCTTCTTATCATGGTATCACCGCTGATAAGAAATATTTAATAAACCAAAACCTAGAAGTATCTTCATTTATAGATGATAACTTTATGGGTAACTTTACTAATGAAAAATTATCTCCACTTGCATTAAGGGTTTCTACAATTGCAGATGAACTTAAGATTGCATCAGGTGGACAGTCGGATATCTTTGCTTTTGCACCCGATGCATCTCAGGCACTGGCCTCTGGTGGACATGCAGCAAGCGGAGCGTATTGGATTGAAGATGTTGATGCAAAATGGGCTACTACAACTTTTTATAAAACCCGACATCCAGTTATAGATCAGCACAATCGTGGCCAACAAGCACTAACATATACTATAAACAGTGTATCTTGGAAACCTGCTTTAAGTATTGATAAGTATAATGCATTCCCTTACACTAAAAACAGATATAATTTTCAACATTTTTTTGTAAATACCAAAAAAGATAATGTTAGGAAGTTTAAGGAATCGCCTTTAGTAAATAAAGAGGTTAACGACATTGCCATAAAGGTATTGGAGACGAATTCGCTGGGTACTCGCATGAATCCCGACTTTCTGGCTCTTACCTTTTATGCAGGTAATTATTCGGATGCCCTTGATAAAAATTACTCTGTAGAAATTCAGGATACATATTATAGACTTGATAATGAGTTGGCGCGTTTGTTAGATGCAATTGATGGTGCAGTTGGATTGGAAAACACACTTATATTTATTGTATCTACCGGATATTTTGTTGAGCATGAGGTAATACCTGAAGGAATGGTAACATCAGGCGGAATATTTTATCCAGATAGAAGTCAGGCCTTACTTAATATGTACTTAATGGCTACATATGGAAGGCAACAGTGGATTAAGAAATATTATAACAGTCAGTTCTTTTTCGACCATAAGCTGCTGGAGGATAATAAAATTGACCTAGGCGAGTTTCAAAGTACAGCAGCAGAATTTCTTGTTCAGTCGGCAGGTATTCAAGATGTGATTACTTCACATCAAATGCTTCATGGTGCTTATAATAACACTGTTCAATACTATAGAAATGGTTACTTTAAAGGTGTATCGGGAGATCTTTTTCTAGAGCTTCAACCCGGATGGAATATAAAAGAACCAGAAAGCAACAATACACAACGGGTAAATAATAATGCAATTGCTTCACCAGTGATATTTTTTGGTAAAGGTGTTGTGCCTCAAAAAATTAATCGTACTATAAACGCAACTGATATAGCACCCAGTGTTTCTTACAGACTCCGTATTCGTGCACCCAATGCCGCCAATGGAGAGATACTTAAGGAATTGTTTTAAGTAAAAGAGACAAAAAATATTCTATATAATATTTATGATTTTAGTCTTAAAGATGTTAGACTTACATCTCTCTATTTATTAGGTAGAACTGAAAATAACAACGGAAAAAAATATAATTATATAACAATGGCATTTAATAATATAATATCAAAATTATTTGGCAATAAGGCTCAACGAGATCTGAAAGAGGTTAATCCAACCGTTAAGAATGTTAAGGAGGCTTATGTCGAGATTGAAAAACTATCGAATGATGAACTTCGAAATAGAACTAAAGAACTGGAAAAACAGATTTCTGAGTATGTTTCTAATGAGAAGGATCAGATTGCTCAGTTAAAAGCTGGTATGGAGAACATTGAGCTTAACGAAAGAGAGGCTATTTGGACTCAGATTGACAAGCTTGAGAAAGATATTACTGAGAAATATGAAAAGATTCTAGATGAATTACTGCCTGTTGCTTTCTCTATTATGAAGGAGACTGCACACAGATTCACTGAGAATGAAGAGGTTGTGGTTACTGCTACTGATTTCGACAGGGATTTGGCGGCTAAGCATGATTTTGTGAGTATTGAAGGAGAAAAAGCTATCTATAAGAAAAGATGGATTGCTGGGGGCACTGAGATAAGCTGGGAGATGATACATTATGATGTGCAGCTTTTTGGTGGTGTTGTGTTGCATAGTGGAAAGATTGCCGAAATGGCAACTGGTGAGGGTAAGACATTAGTAGCTACACTACCAGTTTTCTTAAATGCTCTGACTCATGAAGGCGTTCATATTGTTACGGTGAATGATTATCTGGCAAAACGTGACTCGGAGTGGATGGGACCTATGTATATGTTTCATGGTCTGTCTGTTGACTGTATTGATAAGCATGAGCCAAACTCTGAAGCGCGACGAAAAGCGTATGAGGCTGATATAACTTTTGGTACTAATAACGAATTTGGGTTTGATTATCTCCGCGATAATATGGCCGTTTCTCCAAAAGATTTGGTGCAGCGTAAACACAATTATGCAATTGTGGATGAGGTGGACTCTGTTTTGATTGATGATGCTCGTACACCTCTTATTATTTCGGGACCGGTGCCAAAGGGTGATGAACAGCTTTTTGATCAGTTCCGTCCTCGTGTTGAAATGATTGTTAAAGCTCAACGAGATCTTACAACCAGTTTGCTAGCTGAAGCAAAAACTAAACTTGCTTCGTCTGACAATAAGGTTCAGGAGGAAGGAGCACTTTTATTGTTCCGCTCATATAAGGGTATGCCGAAGTATAAGCCGCTTATAAAATATTTGAGCGAACAGGGCATAAGGGCTGCTATGCTTAAGACTGAAGCCTTTTATATGCAGGAGCAAAGCCGTAATATGCATGTGGCAACAGATCCTCTATATTTTGTTATTGATGAAAAACAACATAGTATAGATCTTACAGATAAGGGTATTGACTTGCTTACGGGTAATTCTGACGACCCTCAATTTTTTATTTTACCGGATATTGCTTCTCAACTTTCTGAGTTAGAGAACACCACCTTAAATGACGAAGAGAAAGCAGCTAAGAAAGATGAGCTTCTTCAAAATTATGCAATAAAGTCTGAGCGTGTTCATACTATAAACCAGCTGCTTAAAGCATATGCGTTATTTGAAAAAGACGATGAGTACGTTGTAATTGACAATAAAGTTAAGATTGTTGACGAGCAAACGGGTCGTGTTATGGAAGGCAGACGCTATTCCGACGGTCTGCATCAGGCTATTGAAGCAAAGGAAAGAGTGAAGGTGGAAGCTGCAACACAGACGTTTGCAACAATTACACTTCAGAACTTCTTTAGGATGTATAGTAAGCTTGCAGGTATGACTGGTACTGCCGAAACAGAAGCAGGTGAATTATGGGATATCTATAAATTGGATGTTGTGGTAATTCCAACAAATAGACCAATTGTGCGCGACGATCAAAACGACCGTATTTACAAAACCAAACGCGAGAAGTATAATGCAGTTATTGTTGAGATTGAGAGTTTAGTGGCTAAAGGGCGCCCGGTGCTAGTGGGTACTACATCTGTAGAGATTTCTGAACTGCTGAGCAGGATGCTTAACTTACGTAAAATTAAGCATAATGTACTTAATGCGAAACTACATCAGAGAGAGGCTGATATTGTTGCAAATGCGGGTCAAAGCGGAGTTGTGACAATAGCAACAAACATGGCTGGTAGGGGTACCGACATTAAGCTGCCAGCTGAAGTGAAAAAAGCGGGTGGTTTGGCGATTATTGGTACTGAGCGACATGAATCTCGTCGTGTTGACAGACAGCTTCGTGGTAGAGCAGGTAGGCAGGGTGACCCGGGTTCTTCTGTGTTCTTTGTATCACTTGAAGATGACCTCATGAGGTTATTTGCTACTGAAAAGATAGCTGGTTTGATGGATAGAATGGGATTTGAAGAGGGTGACGTGCTTGAACATAGTATGTTGAGCAAATCTGTTGAACGTGCTCAAAAGAAAGTTGAAGAGAATAACTTCGGTATTCGTAAGAGACTTCTTGAGTATGATGATGTTATGAACTCTCAGCGTGAAGTTATCTATAAACGTCGCAAGCACGCACTTATGGGTGAACGTATAGATAATGACGTTGCAAACATGATATCTGAAACATCAAAAAATATTGTGGAAACAAACGAGGATGATTATGAAAATATGAAACTCGAACTACTACGTGTTATGGCATTTGAAATCCCTTTCAAAGAAGGGGATATGAAAAATATGCGTACTAACGAGATGATTGATGCTGTAAAAGATAAAGCATTTGAAACATTTAAACGTAAAACAGATCGTCTTGCAGAGATAGCTCAACCTGTTATAACTCAGGTTTATGAGAAACAGGGAGCTATGTATGAAAATATTCTGATTCCTATTACTGACGGAAAAAGGGTGTATAATATATCATGCAATTTGAAGGAGGCTTATGAAACAGGCTCTAAAACTTTGGTAAGATCTTTTGAGAAATCAATTTTACTGCATACTATAGATGAGGACTGGAAAGAACATTTACGTGAGATGGACGATTTGCGCCATTCAGTTCAGACAGCCAGTTATGAGCAAAAAGATCCACTTCTGATTTATAAGCTGGAGTCGTTTAACCTCTTTGGAACAATGATTAACGATATAAATTCAAAATCTGTTTCAATATTAATGCGAGGACAAATTCCTGTGCAGGATCCTTCTACAGTTAGACAAGCTGCTCCTGAACAAAAAACCGATTACAGTAAATACAGAACTCAAAAAGATGAGTTGGGAGGAGTGGCACCAGGTTCAGGAAGCAATGGCGATTCTAACGCTCAAGAACGTCAGAAGCAGAAACTTGAGCCTATAAGAGTTGAGAAGAAAGTAGGTAGAAATGAACCTTGCCCTTGTGGAAGTGGCAAAAAGTATAAGAATTGTCACGGACAATAAATGGTTTGAAAATTTTGGAACAGGCACTAAATTAGTGCCTGTTTTTTTTGTTAAAATGAAAGAAAAGTAGTACTTTAGTCTAATTAAAGCAGGAAAAGCTATGTCCAGCTATCACATTGAATTATAACTACTTACAAAGATAATTTTTCTAAAGAAAAATCACAATTAAAATATGGTTGATCAGGAAGATAGAATCATCAAGATTAATATCGAAGATGAAATGAAATCGTCGTACATCGATTACTCGATGTCAGTAATTGTTTCACGTGCTTTACCGGATGTGCGAGACGGGTTTAAGCCGGTACATAGGAGAATACTATTTGGAATGTCAGGTTTGAGCAACACTCCCGATAAGCCACATAAGAAGTCTGCCAGAATTGTTGGTGAGGTACTAGGTAAGTATCACCCTCATGGTGACTCGTCTGTTTATAATGCTATGGTAAGGCTGGCTCAACCATGGAGTATGAGATATACACTTGTTGATGGTCAGGGTAATATGGGTAGCGTTGACGGAGACAGCCCTGCGGCTATGCGTTATACTGAGGCAAGGTTAAACAGGCTTGCTGAAGAAATGTTGCGCGACATCGACAAAGAGACTGTTGATTTTCAACTAAACTTCGACGATACACTTGAGGAACCTACTGTATTGCCTTCTAGAATACCTAACCTGCTTATGAACGGGTCTTCGGGAATTGCAGTGGGTATGGCAACCAATATGGCTCCTCACAACCTTACAGAGTGTATAAATGGTATTATAGCTTATATCGATGACAGAGACATTGATGTTCAAGGTTTAATGAAATATATAAAAGCTCCTGATTTTCCAACTGGTGCTTTTATATATGGTTATAAAGGTGTTGAAGAGGCTTTTGAAACAGGCAGAGGTAGAGTAATTATGCGTGGTAGGGCCGAAATAGAGTCGACAGGCTCAAGCGACAAAATTATTATTTCTGAAATACCTTATCTGGTAAACAAAGCCGTGCTTATTAAACATATTGCCGACCTGGTTTCAGAGAAAAGAATTGATGGGATTTCTAACGTAAACGATGAGTCGGACAGACGCGGTATGCGCATTGTGGTGGATGTTAAGCGTGATGGAAATGCAAATGTTGTATTAAATAAATTATATAAGCTTACTGCGCTGGAATCTTCTTTTAGTGTAAACAATATTGCACTTGTAAATGGCAGGCCTATATTGCTTAATCTGAAACAAATGATTGAGTATTTTGTAGAACACCGTCACGATGTTGTAATCCGCAGAACTAAATATGAACTTCGCAAAGCAGAAGAGAGAGCTCATATCCTTGAAGGATTGATTATTGCTTCTGATAATATTGATGAAGTAATTGCTATAATAAGAGGATCGTCTAATCCTCAAGCTGCTATACAAGGCTTAATAGAAAGATTTGAACTTTCTGATATACAGGCTCGTGCTATTGTAGAAATGCGACTTAGACAATTGACTGGTCTGGAACAAGATAAACTTCATGCTGAATTTGAAGAGATTCAAAAACTTATTGCCCGTTTAAACGAAATACTTAATAATGAAGATGTTTTAATGGGTATTATTAAGGATGAATTGATTGAAATTAAGAATAAATATGGTGATGAGCGTCGCTCGGAAATTATTTTCGCAGCTGAGGATATGAATCCTGAGGACTTCTATTCTGATGATGATATGGTTATTACTATATCGCATATGGGATATATAAAGCGTACTCCTCTAGCAGAATTCCATACTCAAAACAGAGGTGGGGTAGGTGCAAAGGGAACACAAACCCGTGAAGAGGATTTTATTGAATATATATATCCTGCAACTATGCATAATTATGTACTGCTGTTTACTCAAAAAGGTAAATGTTATTGGTTGCGGGTATATGAACTTCCCGAAGGTTCGAAGAATTCGAAAGGAAGAGCTATTCAAAATTTATTGAATATTGATTCTGATGATTCTGTAACTGCATTTGTACGTGTTGATAATTTATCGGATGAGGATTATATTAATACTAATTACTTGGTATTCTGTACCGAAAAGGGTATTATTAAGAAAACTACTCTTGAGGCTTACTCTCGACCAAGACAAAATGGTGTTAATGCAATAACTATAAGAGAAGATGATTCGGTAATTTCCGTGAGATTAACTGATGGCAAACAACATATAATCCTGGCTAATAGAAACGGACGTGCTATTAGGTTTGATGAGAATGATGTTAGACCAATGGGACGTACGGCAACCGGGGTGAAAGGTATGACTTTGGATGATGAAGAAAATGACAAAGTAATAGGAATGATTTGTATGGAACCTGAATCAGAAGATACAATTCTTGTTGTTTCGGAACAGGGTTACGGAAAAAGAACTTTGTTGAATGATGAAGACGGTGAACCGGTTTATCGTATTACCCGCAGGGGAGGTAAAGGTGTTAAAACACTAAATATTACAGATAAAACAGGTAAACTAATTGCTATTAAAAGTGTTACAGACGACAACGATTTAATGATTATTAACAAATCTGGTATAACTATTAGGATGAAAATTTCCGACCTTCGCATCATGGGACGTGCTACTCAAGGAGTACGACTCATTAATTTGGAAAAACGAAACGATGTTATTGCATCGGTTTGTAAGGTTGATTCGGAAGAAGAAGTGATTGAAAATATTGATATTGAAAATGATTTGAATAATGATTTAGATATCGATGTAACGTTGGAAGATGAAGGAAACGAGCAGATTGAAAGTATTGATTAAACTTTTTCGATAATTTTAGTCTTAAAAGATAGAAACAAAATATTTTGATATATTTTAAATTATACAAAAATAAGAACATATGAGAAAATTCCTATTACTTACTATGATTGCTGTATTTTCTGCCGGATCAATATTTGCACAGAATTCAGCACTTAAAGACGCAAAAAGATCATTGGGAAAAGATGATCTTAATGAGGCCCGAACTTTAATAAACCAGGCCGTACAGAATGCCGAAACTTCAAGTAATCCTGAAACATGGAAAATTATGGGAGATATTGGCAATAAAGCTTTTGATAATGAAAGAACAAAAGCAATGTTAGGACAAAGCACAAATGATAAAGTTATGTATGATGGACTAATGGAGTCATATTTACCTTATCTGAAAGCAGATTCATTGGCTGAATTACCAGACAGTAAAGGACGAGTGAGAAATAAATTTCGCAAAGATATTTCGTCTATTTTAAAAGCAAACCATCCATTTTATATCAATGGGGGTGTTTACTACAATGAACAGAACAATTATTCAAAAGCAGCTGATTTTTTTGAAGTGTATTGGAATATTCCAACTTTACCAATGTTTGCTGGAGAATCAAATGCTTTTGTATTAGATAGTACATATCAAACTATTAAATACTATGCAATTATTACAGCTATACAGGCAGAAGATCATAAAAGAGCATTAAAAATGCTTGAAAGAGCAGCGAATGAGCCTTTTATCGAGAATAGTGCATATCAGGAAAGTGATATTTATGAATTAATGGCAAGTGAATATATTAATTTAGGTGACTCTGCTAAATATTTAGAAATTCTATATACAGGTGCAGATAAATTTCCAAAAAGCAAATATTTTATTCCTAATTTAGTTAATGTATTCATACGTGATGGCCAAACAGATAAAGCACTTGCATATTTAGATCAGGCTATTTTAAATGATCCGACTAATGCTTGTGATTTTAATAGCGTAAAAGGTGCATTGTTAGCAGAAAGTGGAGATTATAGCGGAGCTGAAGCTGAATACAATAAAGCACTAGCGCAAGATCCTAATTGCGAAAGAGCATTGGAGAACCTTGCAAGAAACTATATTTTACAAGCACAAGCTATTAAAGAGGAAACTGCTTTGTTGACAAATAGACAACAGATGGTAGAAAACGATAAAAAATCAATTGATTTATATCAAAAATCTCTACCTTTCTTAGAAAAATTAGAAGAACAATTAAAGGCAAGAAACGCACCCGAAAGTGAAAATAATGGAGTTCTATTATTATTGAGAAATGTATATTACAACTTAAGTGTAATGGGTGTAGATAAATCTAAAGAACTTGAGGCAATAGAATCGGTATTAAATTTGAATTAAATTATTGACTCAATATTTATTCTAAAATAGAAGGGTGATTCTTTATTGGATCACTCTTTTTTTTTGTGGGTAATTTTATACTTATGTTAGAGAGTCATTAAAGCCAATTAAACATAATAGTTATTATAGGACTTTTTCATACATAGAATTCATGGAGATAAATTCATTCATTTTTATTACTTTTGTACTAGTAAAGACTTAAGA
This sequence comes from Fermentimonas sp., assembly GCA_015478775.1. GTDB lineage: Bacteria > Bacteroidota > Bacteroidia > Bacteroidales > Dysgonomonadaceae > Proteiniphilum. Next base: position 348,341 of record JADMKP010000010.1, read on the forward strand.
GTAATAAATAAAGATATGCAAAAATATCTTATTATTAATATTATTCTGAAATTATTTAATTAATCACTCATGACAAATAATCAACGATACAGCCAACGTGGTGTTTCTGCCACAAAGGAGGATGTACACAATGCAATTAAAAATATAGATAAAGGTCTATATCCAAATGCTTTTTGTAAAATAATTCCTGACTATTTAGGGAATGATCCGGAATACTGTAATATAATGCATGCAGACGGTGCGGGAACTAAATCTTCGCTTGCGTATGTCTATTGGCGTGAGACAGGTGATTTGTCTGTATGGAAAGGAATTGCACAAGATGCTTTGATAATGAATGTTGATGATCTTTTGTGTGTGGGAGCTACTGATAATATTTTAGTGTCTTCTACGATTGGAAGAAATAAGAATTTAATTCCAGGAGAAGTTATCTCTACTATAATTAATGGAACTAATGAATTATGTGAAAAATTGTCGGAATTAGGTATTAATATTTATCCCACAGGCGGAGAAACTGCTGATGTGGGTGATATTGTTAGAACAATTATTGTTGACAGCACAGTTACTTGCCGAATGAAGAGGTCGGATGTAATTAATAATGGTAACATTAGGGCTGGTGATGTTATTGTGGGACTCTCATCTACAGGTAAGGCTTCTTATGAGAATTTTTATAATGGCGGCATGGGTAGCAACGGATTAACTTCTGCCAGACATGATGTATTTGCTAAATATCTTGCTAATAAGTATCCTGAGAGTTACGATAATTCGATTCCAGAGGATTTAATTTATTCAGGAGGGATGACACTTACTCATGAAATAGAGAATTTAGGCATTGATGCCGGCAAACTTGTACTTTCACCAACACGTACATATGCTCCTATTATTTTAAACATAATAAAAAAATTAAAAGGCCACATCAATGGTATGGTTCACTGCTCTGGTGGTGCGCAAACAAAGATATTGCATTTCCTTGGAGACGGACTTAAAGTTGTGAAAAACAACCTATTCCCTACTCCACCTTTATTTGAACTAATTCATAATCAATCTAATACAGATTGGAATGAGATGTATAAAGTTTTTAATATGGGCCACAGGATGGAACTTTATTTACCCGAAGAGTATGCTGATGAAGTGATAGACATTTCTAGATCGTATAATGTGGATGCTCAAATTGTGGGATATGTAGAAAAATCGGAAGATCGAAGCTTAGTCATTGAAAGTGAATATGGCAGACATATTTACAAATAATATAAAAAGCTATAATGACTCATATAAATAAAAACAAACTCAATAATATACTACTAATAAACTCTTTATGTCAGATAATACACTATTAGATAAATTACAACATCTTGTAACCCGATTTCAGGAGGTGGGTACATTAATTACAGACCCGGGGGTAATTTCGGATATGGATAGGTATGTAAAACTGAATAAAGAGTATAGCGAACTAGAAAAGATTGTTGGAGTACGCAACGAGTATAAGTCGGCTTTAGACTCTATTGCAGAAGCTAAAAATATACTTGAAAATGAATCGGACACTGATTTAAGACAGCTGGCTAATGAGGAGCTAACGATTAATAGCACCAAACTTCCTGAATTAGAAGAAAAAATAAAGCTATTACTCATACCTGCAGATCCTGAAGATGCGAAGAATGTTATAATGGAAATAAGGGCTGGAACTGGAGGTGATGAAGCTTCTATATTTGCCGGAGACCTTTATAAAATGTATTTAAAGTATTGTGAAAGTAAGGGATGGAAAACTGAAACCAGTAGTTTAACTGAAGGTACTTCGGGTGGATATAAAGAAATTATTTTCACAGTTACGGGTGTTGATGTATATGGTACACTTAAGTATGAGTCGGGTGTACACAGGGTACAGAGAGTGCCACAGACAGAAACTCAAGGACGTGTACATACTTCGGCAGCAACAGTAGCAGTGCTTCCTGAAGCAGAGGAGTTTGATTTTGAACTTAATCCGGCTGATATAGATTTCCACACTTCTCGTTCGGGGGGAGCTGGTGGTCAGCACGTAAATAAAGTTGAAACAAAAGTTCAATTAACACATAAACCTACTGGTGTAGTTGTTGTTTGTCAGCAGGGCCGATCGCAATTGCAGAACAGAGAGCTTGCCATGCAGATGCTTCGTACTAAATTGTATGATATGGAGTTAACAAAAATACAAGGTGACATTGCATCCAGAAGAAAAACAATGGTATCAACCGGTGATAGATCGGCTAAAATACGCACATACAACTATCCACAAGGTAGAATAACAGATCATCGTATCAACTATACGATATATAACCTATCAGGTTTCATGGATGGAGATATTCAACCCGTAATAGATAACTTAATGGTTACTGAAAACGCCGAAAGGATGAAAGAAGCTGAGCTTTAAATATAATATCAGGAAATATTTGATTTTATAAGTAAAATGAACAAAGAACAGATTTTTGAGCAGATTAAGAAAAAGGAGACATTTCTCTGCGTAGGTCTTGATACCGATTTGAAGAAAATACCTGAACATCTACATGAATATGATGATCCTATTTTTGAATTCAATAAAGCAATAATAAACGCAACTGCACCATATTGTGTGGCATTTAAACCAAATTTAGCCTTCTATGAATGTGAAGGGGTGGATGGCTGGAAGTCTTTTGAAAAAACTGTAGCTTATATTAAACAGAGATATCCAGATCAATTTATAATTGCCGATGCAAAACGTGGTGATATTGGTAATACTAGCGAAATGTATGCTCGCTCATTTTTTGATGGTTTTAAGCTTGACGCTGTAACCGTAGCTCCGTACATGGGTGAAGATAGTGTGAAGCCATTTTTAATTTATCCTAATAAGTGGGTAATATTATTGGCATTGACAAGCAATAATGGATCTGCTGATTTCCAGCTAATTAAAGATGAAAACGGCGAGAGAATGTTTGAGAAAGTTTTACGTATATCTCAGTCTTGGGCTACCGATAATGAAATGATGTACGTTGTGGGTGCCACACAGGGTGAGCTTTTTAAAGATGTAAGAAAAATAGCACCTAATCACTTCTTACTTGTACCTGGCGTAGGCGCCCAAGGAGGTTCGCTTGAAGAAGTGTGCAAGTATGGTATGAATAGTAAATGTGGATTATTGGTAAATTCTTCGAGAGGTATAATTTATGCAGATAATAGTGATAATTATGCGCAATCTGCAGGAGAGGAAGCCAAAAAACTGCAATTGGAAATGAAAGAAATGCTCGGAAAATATCTTATTTAAGAGAATGAAAAACTATTTCTAAACAATATTATTCAATTTGAAGTTATAGGTATGTATGTTTAGTTATAATAATAAAAAATAATCAAAATGAATATAATTATACCACGTAATCAATTGAATGAGAATAATATTAGAATAGTTGCTCTACTGGTTGTAATAGTTACTTTAATTACATTAGCATATAGTTGGATTTTTCTTGCTGTGATACTCGCTATTGATTTTGCACTTCGCTCTTTTACAAGAGTGCCATCTCCTTTGGCATTTATTGCAAAAAGTGCTTCTAGATACTTAAAATTAAAACCAAAACATATATTTGCCCCACCAAAGAAATTTGCTGCTGCTTTAGGTTTTATCTTTTCGATTTTGATTGCACTGTTTTTATATCTAAATCTACTTATACCAGCATATATTACAGGATTGATATTAGTATTATGCGCAACACTTGAATCTGTGTTTAATATTTGTTTGGGGTGCTACGTTTATAACTGGATTGTTGTACCTTTAAACAGAATGAGAAAGGTATAATATAACTCACCTAAATAAGAATAATATATTGAAATGAAACGCAAAATTATTAATGATCCTGTTTTTGGATTTATCAATATAAATAATGACTTTTTATATAACCTAATACAACATCCCTACCTTCAGAGATTAAATAGAATCAGACAACTCGGACTTGCAGCTTTTGTTTATCCAGGAGCACAACATACTAGATTTCACCATTCGATTGGTGCCATGTTTTTGATGAATGAGGCATTGAAAACACTGAAAGAAAAAGGACACGAAATAACATCCGAAGAACTGGATGGTGCGATGGCAGCAATACTAATGCATGATATAGGACATGGGCCGTTTTCACATGTTTTGGAAAACACTCTTGTTACTAATATATCTCATGAAGAGATTTCTCTCTTAATGATGCATCAAGTGAATAGAGAGTTTGATGATGCATTACAAACAGCTATAGATATTTTCACCGATAATCACCCCAAAAAGTTTCTACACCAACTGGTAAGTAGCCAGTTAGATGTAGATCGGCTAGATTATTTGCGACGAGATAGTTTTTTTACTGGTGTAGTTGAAGGAAATATTGGTTCTGCTAGGATTATTAAAATGTTGAATGTAAAAGATGACAAGTTGGTGATTGAATCTAAAGGTATTAATTCTATAGAAAACTTTTTAATGTCGAGAAGGCTTATGTATTGGCAGGTTTATCTGCATAAAACTGCTATGGCAGCCGAAAAGATGTTAGTTAATATACTTAATCGTGCAAAAGAATTATCTAATAATGGAGAGAAATTATTTGCATCTCCTGCCCTATCCTATTTTTTGAATATTGACACAACTTTAGAAGACTTTGATAATAACGGTATAGCCATTCAACATTTTGCAAATCTTGATGACAATGATATTTGGTCTTCACTTAAGGTTTGGGCATCACATGAGGATACAGTCTTATCAGTTTTAAGTGAAGGAATGGTAATCCGAAAGCTATTTAAAATGGAAATTACTGATATTAAGAAACCTAAAGATAAGATTGAACAGTTACTTGATAAATTCAGAAAGAAGTTTGACTTAAATGAAAAAGAGGCATCATATTTTATTTCATCAGATGTTTTTACCACAGATATGTATAGTGAAAAAGATGATAGTATTGATATTCTTTATAAGAATGGTACCATAAAAGATATATCTGAAGCATCTGATATGCTTAATATTGAACTACTTTCAAAAAAAGTAGTAAAACATTATTTTGCTTTCCTGCAAACTTAATTGTCATCCTTGTGCGTACTTAATTATCATCTTTGGCTGTTGGCACAAAAAACCATACAACTATTGCTCCAATTAATCCAAGTGATAGAATTAATATGCGAAGGGGTATTATTTTAATAATTAAAAAAGAAGAGATGCAAACCATTGTCCACATAAAGATAATTATCCCTATTTTACCCTTTCTGGTAACTCCATTTCGTTTATGATAGTTTTTAATTCTAGGTCCTAATATCTTATTTTTTAACAACCAATTATAGAGTTTTCTTGAACTTTTTGCGTATAAATATGCTGATAAAAGGGCGAAAGGAGTAGTTGGTAATCCCGGGAGTACAATTCCAAAAATAGCAAGTGCAAGAGACAATGTTCCTCCAATTATATATAAAATTCGTGTTATACGACTCTTTTTTAACTCTATTTCATTGTCTTCTATAGCAACTGTGATTTCTCTTTCTTCGTCCATTAAAAATAGTATATTGAAAATAAGTATTACAAAGTTAATTAAATAATCATACCATTCAATTTTGGGCATTCATCAAATTTTGTTATCTTTGCATAATTGTTAAGGTTATAAAAAGCTGCCTTTTAGTGTATGAAGTTTATGCAAACAGATAAAAAAAAGATTCGCATTTTGTTCGTTTGTCTTGGTAATATTTGCCGCTCACCGGCTGCCGAGGGTATAATGAAAAAGTTTGTGGATAAAAATGAATTACAGGACATAATTGAAGTTGATTCTGCCGGCACATCTGGATGGCACGAAGGAGATTTACCTGACGAGCGTATGAGAGCTCATGGAGATGCCAGAGGATATGATTTTTCGAGTAAGGCTAGAAAATTCAGAAAGAACGATTTTGATCTTTTTGATTATATTATTGTTATGGATGATAGTAACTATAAGAATGTAAAATCATTAGCAAACGATAATGAACAAGTTAGTAAGATTAGAATGATGACTGACTTTCTAGTTCAAAATACTCACCACAACTATATTCCTGATCCATATTATGGAGATTCTTCCGGATTTGAATTAGTTCTTGATTTGCTAGAAGATGCAAATGAAGGTCTTCTGCAAGCAATTAAGAAAAAATATTCACTTTAATATATGATTAAATAAAGCATAAGTTTCTTTATCATCTATTCTTTTATATATGTATAAAAAAATGGGGTCGGAAAAATTTCCTGCCCCATTCTTTTTATGATTATAATTCGTAACTTTTTGTTTAAGCGTGCACACAGACCATCAGAACAATTAGACTACATAAAGAGAACTAATAGATTCATTATTGCATACTCTCAATATAGCGTCAGCAAACATATCTGCAACAGAAAGTATTTTTACTTTCTCAGATTTTTGTGAGTAAGGAATGCTATCTGTAAAAATTATCTCGCTTAAATCAGATTGATCAACTCTAGTAGAAGCAGGATCCGACATCACGGCATGGCTAGCAATTGCTCTAACGGTGTTTGCACCTTCTTTCATTAAAAGGTTTGCTGCTTTCGTAATAGTTCCAGCAGTGTCTACGATATCATCAATTAAGAGAACATCCATACCTTTTACGTCTCCAATGATTTGCATATCGGAGATTTCATTTGCTTTCTTTCTGATTTTATAGCATATGACCATTGGACTTCCAATAAACTTAGAATATGCACTCGCACGTTTTGTTCCACCTACATCTGGAGTGGCTATTACCATATTCCCGGTGTCTAGTTGTTTGATATACTCCAAAAATACAGCAGATGCATATAAGTGATCAACAGGTACATCAAAGAATCCCTGAATCTGGTCAGCATGCAAATCCATTGTAATAAGTCTATTTATTCCAGCTGCAGAAAGCATATCTGCTATCAATTTAGCACCTATACTTACACGTGGTTTATCTTTTCTATCTTGACGAGCCCATCCAAAATATGGGATAACAGCAACAATTGATTTAGCAGAAGCACGTTTTGCTGCATCAACCATCAGTAATAGTTCCATTAAGTTATCTGAATTAGGAAAAGTAGATTGAATAAGAAACACCTGCTTTCCGCGTATTGATTCTTCGTAAGATACGGAAAATTCTCCGTCAGCAAAATGTTCAATTATCATATTGCCTAATTGACATTCAAGGCTATTGCACACTTTTTCAGCAAAATAGCGTGATTTATTACCTGAAAATATTTTAAAGGGTCTTTCCTGCATTCTTTTTTAATTTTTTTTGATAACCAGCAATTTTTACTTCGGCTTTATAAAATATTTGTTTAACACCGCAAAAGTACAAAAACTTAATTTCATTAAATAATATTTGTCGTTATTAAAACCATATAAAATCTTAAGTATTGTAAGCCTTTCTTATCTTTATGAAAAGTTTATTCTAAATATATTTCCTGAATTTGCACCAACCATTATATTTATTGATTGGTTTTCAGAAAATGCAATTTCTTCATCATTTACTAATAAAGGAATTAATTTACCCTTGCTGCTAACTTCTTTATTTAGAAATGTATATGCATGATACGGAATGTATATAGCACACTCTTTATCCAATCTATCAAAGTTTACAATTATCAACAATACATCTTCTGCCGAACCACGAAGAAAAGTAAATAAACGGGTTGAATCAAAATCCTGATTATCATAATTAGCTTGCATCAGATCATAAAACAATCCTTGAGAGATTGACTTTTCTTTATTACATAAAGTAATAAGTTTAGAGTAAAACTCATTTAGTTGATTCTCTTCACTTGTAAGTAGCTCGTCATTCCATTTACCTTCGTTGTTCCATCTTCTTAAAGTGTCTACCGACCAGTAATCAAAAATCGTAGTTCTTCCATTCTTTCCACTATAACCCTCTTCATCCATCCCTTTTTCGCCAAACTCCTGTCCTGAATATATCATGACCGGATTTTTATTTATGCAACAAGTGGTAATCATAGCAGCTTTACCTTTTAACCCATCTTTTAAAAAATAATCTGATGCTATTCTTTGCTCATCGTGATTCTCCATAAAATTAAGCATCTTATCTTGAATGTCACCAACATTATTTAAAATAAAAGAGATATCAGACGAAGGTCTGTAACCACACGATACATCACGTAAAACATCGTAGAGTCCTACCTTATCGTATAAATAGTCGAAGCAATTTTTGTCGAGAAAATTTCGATATTGTGAAGGATTATAAATCTCTGCAATAAAAATTATTTCAGGATATTTAGCCTTTATTTGTGGAATACACCATTTCCAAAATTCTATTGGCACCATTTCTGCCATATCACATCTAAAACCATTCACACGTTTATCAGCCCAATAAAGTAAAATATCCTTCATCTTCTTCCAAGTGTCGGGAATTGGGTTAAAATACGATGTATTAGCATTATGAAAATCGATTCCATAGTTTAGTTTTACAGTTTCATACCAATCATACTGAGTAGGTTTGTATGTAAAACAATCGTTTCCTGTAACCTTTGCTGGAAATTCGGTATAATTAAAATTTTCTTTTTTCTCCGGAGAAAGTTGAATATCAAGTTGTTGATCGGGAAGATAATAAAAATTATTTTGAGGTGAGAAAGCCTTCATTTTATCATCGTCTTCTCCAAAATCTTTCACAAAAGTCGGTCTGTTTACTGATTTGTAATTTCTAGCAACATGATTAGCAACATTATCGATTATAGCTTTTAAGCCAGCTGTATGTGTACGTGCAATCAACTCTTCAAACTCAATCATTCTATTTTTAATATCTACCGCAAGATCTGGATCTACATCATAGTAGTCCCTTATGGCATATGGTGATCCCGCTTTCCCTTTTATTATCTCAGGATACTCTTTGGGTATACCATAAGTTGTATAATCAGTAGCCGATGCATGTGCTATTACACCTATATACCAAATATGTGTATAACCACTATTTTTCAGTTTAATTAATAGGTCTAATGTGATATCATTAAACTTACCCGAACCATTAACTTCCATCGAACCATTTTTTATATTCGCTTCAGATTTGTTGCCAAACAATCTGGGTAACATCTGGTAAATAAATATTTTTTCTTTCATAGCGTATTGGTTTCAATTGAATAATTCATTCTTTTTCTTATAAGTTCCAACTTATGTTGAAATTGTTCGATGCGTTTATAGTGTTTATGACATTTATCTACTATCTTCCAAGAGTCTTTTTGATTCATTTTTATAGCAGTTTGATGATAACCTATTTCCGATATTGTATCCATATTGTTAAGATCAAACATCTTGTATTTATCAATTCCTTCTATTTCAATTAAAATATCGCATAGACTTTTATCAACTATAGTATTCGAATTAGCCATTAAATTAAAGGTTCTTTCAATTACTGTTCTGATACTGTTTTTTTCTGCAGGTGGTATCATGGCAGCTACATTAACGCCAATAACATACCTGCATTTTTTTCTAATTACAGAAACAGGGAAGTTTTTCAATAATCCTCCATCAACGTATGGATCACCTTGTATAAATTGCGGGTTAAATATTACAGGAATAGAGCAAGAGGCAACAACTGCATCAATTAAATTATCGCCATTTGAGAAAGCTACAGTACGTGCTTTATTCCAATCTGTAGCAATAACGTAAAGTGGGGTTTTCAATTCTTCAAAACTTTTAGCCCTGAGATTATTCTTTAAAAAATCATGAAGTCTACTACTTTTTAGAAAACCAGATTTAGAAATTGAAAATTCTAAGAACTCTTTGAATTCTCTTTTTTTGAATAATTCTACTATCTCTTCAGGATGGAAACCATCGGCATATAATACTCCTACAATTGAACCGGCACTGGTACCTGCAATGATATCTGGTTTTAATCCACACTTCTCTAATACTTTTAATGATCCCAGATGTGCAAAACCTTTAGCACCCCCCCCACTAAGGGCGAATCCTAAAAAATTGTCATAACTTTTACTGAAAAGTGCCATCCTATAAGATTTTATTTCTACGTTTTACATCACAAATATGCTAATATTCTTTGATTTTATCATCCCTTTTTTTCAGTTTTCCAATTGATTTTAATTTAAATTGATTCTCTGTTATAAAATTCGATCGTATTCATACTTAAGCTCTCTAATTGTCTTTCCAAAAACAGGATGCATAATATCAGGAGCGATTTCATTTAAAGGAGTTAAAACAAAATTTCTTTCATGAAATCTAGGATGTGGTATATTCAATTTTTCACTATTTACAATCAAATTGCCCGCAAGAATAAGGTCTATATCTATTATTCTGTCATCATATCCATTTGAATCACTTTTATTAACCCTCCCAAGCTGAAATTCAATATCTTGGGTGATAGCGAACACTTCGTATATATCCAATTGAGTTCTTACTTCGCAAATTGTATTAACAAAATTGTTCTTAGATTTAAAACCTTCAGGAACCGAATAAAAAAGAGCAGATTTAGAAGAAATTCTTCCAATCTGCTCTTCAATTCTTTTATATGCTTTTTCAATATTTCTTTCTCTTTCACCTAGGTTTGAACCCAAAGCTAGAAAAAGTGAGTACTCACATTTATTTTTCTGTTTCATAAAAACAGATTATCAAAAATAAACTGTAAAGATAAGCAACACAAAAATCAATCTATTATTAACATTGCATCACCATAGGCTCCAAAACGGTAACCTTCTTTTATAGCAAGCTCATAAACATCCATAATCCTATCATAACCTCCAAAAGCACACGTCATCATCAACAAAGTTGAATATGGAAGATGAAAGTTAGTTATAAGACTATTTGTTAAAGTGAAATCATAAGGAGGAAAAATAAACTTATTGGTCCAACCTTCTCTTGGTTTCAAATGGCCATCAGTGCTAACTGTGGTTTCAATTGCACGAAGAACAGAAGTGCCGATAGCACAAATTTTCTGCCCCTCATCGTGAGCTTTATTCACGTTCCGGCAAAGTTCTTCAGTAATTATAATTTGCTCAGATTCCATTTTGTGTTTTGAGAGATCTTCAACATCAATCAAACGATAAGCACCAAGACCATTATGTAAAGTGAGATATCCATAATTAATATCTTTTAATTGCATACGTTTCATTAGTTCTCGACTAAAATGTAGTCCCGCTGCCGGAACAACAACTGCACCTTCATTTGCCGCAAAGATATTTTGATATCTGTCTACGTCATCTGGTTCTGCTTCTCTCTCAAGATAATCAGGAATAGGAGTTTCACCTATTCGAAATAATTGTTCTTTAAACTCTTCGTACGGACCGTCATATAGAAACCTTAATGTGCGACCACGTGATGTTGTATTATCAATAACCTCCGCCACAAGCTCTTCGTTTTCTCCAAAATAAAGTTTATTGCCAATACGAATTTTCCTGGCGGGATTTACTAATACATCCCATAAATGCTGATCAGCGTTTAGTTCTCTAAGTAAGAATACTTCAATCTTTGCTCCTGTTTTTTCTTTATTTCCATAAAGTTTAGCAGGAAAAACTTTGGTGTTATTAAAAACAAAAAAGTCATTCTTATTAAAATAGTCCAACACGTCCTTAAACACCTTATGTTCAATCTTATCTGAATTCTTATGAACAACAAGCAGCCGAGATTCATCGCGATGATGCGCTGGGTACTTCGCGATTAGTTCCTCCGGCAAGTTAAATTTAAATTGCGAAAGTTTCATACGTTAAAAAATAAATCCTGTATCAATTATTATATTTTCTTCTAAATAACGGTCTACATCATCCATATTAATGCATTGATCTAGACCAACATCCCCCACCTTTGAGCGAACTAATCCAGTTAAATGTGCACCAGAATTTAGAGCTTCGCCTATATCTCTTGCTAAAGCCCTAATATATGTTCCCTTACTACATATTACTCGAATTGTTATATCTGGAATATTACATGAAATCAATTCAATACTATCTATAACCAATTTTTTAGATTTTAGTTCAATATCTTCATTCTTTCGTGCATAATCATAAGCTCTCCTACCATCAATTTTTACAGCAGAATAAATAGGGGGTATTTGTTCAATTGAACCTATGAATTTAAGCAATGCATCTTCAACTAGATCTTTAGTAATATGGTTAGTGGGAAATTCAGCATCTACTTCTGTTTCAAGATCAAATGATGGAGTAGTTGCACCTAGTCTTATTTCTGCAATATACTCCTTAGTGTGTTTTTGAAGCTCTTCAATCAGTTTAGTTTTTTTGCCAGTACAAATTGTAATTATACCTGTTGCCAATGGATCTAAAGTGCCTGTATGTCCAACTTTAAGCTTTTTAATATTCAATTTTCTGCAGAGTTTTGCTCTAAAAACATTTACTACTCGAAACGATGTCCAATGTAGCGGTTTATTAATATGCAAAATCTCACCCTCTATAAAATTCATTTATTATTTTAGTTATCAATTATTATAACAGAAAGCTATTTCAGGCTAAAACAGAAAATAATATTGTAGCCAAACCTATAATTGCACAGTATATCGCAAAATAAATCAGATTTCCTTTTCTAACTATATTAATCATCCATTTACAAGCAACACACCCTGCAATGAAAGCAGCAATAAAACCAGCTATCAGTGCAACAGGTGAAATTGCCCCTGTTACCTCTACTCCTTGAGTAAATTTTATCAAATCAAGTAATGCTTCTCCTAAAATTGGAGGTATTACCATTAGGAAAGAGAATTGTGCAAGTGCTGATTTATTATTTCCCAATAATAAACCTGTTGCAATTGTAGTTCCCGATCGTGATAGTCCCGGTATTACTGCAACTGCCTGAGAGAGTCCAATAATAAATGCATCGCGTTTACTTATTTTGTTCTTTTGGCGTGGTTTAATATATTTTGTTAAAGTAAGCAGAAATGCAGTTACTAGTAACATAACGCCTACAACCATAATGCCAGAGCTAAAAATAGACTCAACTTGATCTTTAAAAAACAACCCAACTATAGCAATAGGAATCATTGATATAAGTATATTGAAAGTATACTTAGTTTCATCGTTTAATTCAAATTTAAACAGTCCTTTTAATATCCACGAAACCTCTTTCCACAAAACCACCAAAGTGCTAAATACCGTAGCTAAATGCACCATTACTGTGAAGATTAAATTATCTTCGGCCTCAATTCCAAATAGGGCAGAGCCTATTGCTAAATGGCCACTGCTACTCACTGGAAGGTACTCTGTTAAACCTTGTATTATTCCCAATACAATAGCTTCTAGAATAGTCATTAAATTAAAGTTTAAAGTGTTTTCTTTTTATAGATCAGATTTCTCCTTATTCTCCTTCACAGGATATAAAACCCCTACAATCATCAAAACAAACCCAATAAGGCAAACAACCGGTGCTATTTTTATACGTCTTGCACTAAAAATATCAGGTTCAAATCCATTTTCAAAAGTTGTTGCAGGCCCGGTCATTAAAACAAATCCTATAACTATAATTACAACTGCCACTGCACAGATGAGCAGGTTTTTTTTACTTAAAGCAATATTTTTTTGGGACATATTTTGATTTTAATATTTTATACATAGTAGAGTTGATCAGACTTCATTTTAATATATCTATTTACAGCAAAAGCAGTTGCAATGGTTGTAATAATAACTCCCAATAATACTACAGAGGCAAATATTATAATGATATCTGAATTAGAAATAATCGGTTGTAATTCGGCGTATTCGCTGCTGAAATAAGTAAGCATTAAAAATATTATAATATCAGCAATAATTCCCGCAACAATACCTGTGAATATATTATTTACAACAAATGGTTTTCTAATAAAAGCTGATGTCGCTCCAACCAGTTTCATCGTGTTAATTAAAAATCTTTTTGAGTACACACTCAATCTTATCGTATTACGTATAAGAGTAAACGAAATAAATAGCAACATAACGGCCAATACTAGTAGTACAGTCATTACTTTCGATAAATTATCATTTATCAAATCTATCGCTTCTTGCTGAAAAAGCAAGTCCGTTACATTATTATCACTTCTTATTATTCCATTTATTAGTGATATGCTATCATTATTGGCATATTCGGAATGCAAGAAGATTTCTATACAATCTTGAGTAGGATTATAACCTAGCAGCTCTTCAGGATCCTCTCCTAAATCTTTTATAAGCTGTTCTTTGGCTTCTTCCTTGCTAATAAATCTAGAAGATTTTACAAATGGTTGAGCATCCAAGCTATTTCGCACGGCACTAATTTCTGTATCACTAATGCTTGAAGAAAGCATAACATTAAAGCTCATGTTTTCTTTAACATATTGAGAAAGCCCCTTACCCATAAAAACTATAAGTAAAGTAATACCCAACAATACCAATACCAACGAGATACTGATTGTTGAGGTAATCTTGGCATTTAAAAACCGTGCTGTGGATACTTTTTTCTTTCCAGACATAGAATTGTGGGGATAAGATACCTTTTCCAATTAAAGTGCAAAGTAATAAAAATTATCCCATTTAAAGAGTCTAAATTGAAAATAATATGAAAACTAATCTTACTAATTTATTCTACTTTTCCATTTATTTGTTCACTCTTGCTAATTTCTGCTATTTGATCTGCATTTATTTCAACTATTGGCTTAACAATAACTCTTTTTTGAATCATCTTGCTTCTTACTACAGATATCAATATTGATACCACCAACAGACCCAATATTATAAATAGAGATAGTGTAGTGGGAATATATAAATCACCTCCATGGCTATTTGTATAATGGTTTATCATCATTTTACTACCTATAAAAACAAGAATAACACTTAATCCATATTTCAGGTAATAGAAATAATCCATTACACCTCTAAGAGCAAAATACAACGATCGAAGTCCCAGAATAGCAAATATATTAGATGTATATACAATAAACATATTGGTAGATACTGCTAGAACGGCCGGGATAGAATCAACAGCAAACACCAAATCAGTCATTTCTATCACTATCAATGCAAGAAACAAGGGTGTTGCCAATCTTCTGCCATCAATCTTTACGAAAAACTTTTCCTCAGATAAATCATCTGTCATTGGTAAAACCTTGCGGATAAATTTTACGAATTTATTATCATTCATATCCTTCTCAGCATGTTCTGTTTCATTTTTATTCTCGCGTAAATGGTCAACCACCATTTTAATTCCCGTCAACAACAAGAATCCGCCAAAAACATACATTATCCAGGCAAATCGTTCAATAAGCGCTATACCCGCGAAAATAAAAATTGCCCTAAAAACAAGTGCACCCAATATTCCCCAAAACAACACATTATGCTGATAAGATGGTTTAATATTAAATGAAGTGAAGATAAGTATAAATACAAATAGATTATCAACACTCAACGATTTTTCAATCAAATATGCGGTAAGAAACTCAAGAGCCAAATCCTTACTTAGAAAGAAATAAACACCAATATTAAAAATAAGGGCAAGAGAAATCCAGAATAGACTTAACCAAAGAGCTTTTTTAACTCTTACTACCTCTCCTTTTTTGTGAAACACAAACATATCCAGAGCTAGTAAAAAAATAATGAGAATAATAAAACCAACCCAAAACATAGAACCTATTTCCATCAACAATAACATTTATAAAATTAAAAACTAAGACAATAAACACGCTAATAAAGAAAATGTTCAGAAGAATATCTTACATCTTCCCCACCCCATTTTTGGGTTTAAATAACACCACTTAAGTACTTTAACTCTACTTAAATTCATTAACTCCACTTGCAAAATGAGTTAATCTCCTAATTTATTCTTGGGCTTTAGACCCATTTCTTTGGCTTTCTCCATCATAAAACTATATGCAGCATTATGTTCGTTAGGAATTACACCATCTAGAATCGCATCCTTAATTGCAATTTTCAACAAGCCAACTTCACGTCCTTGTTGTATATCAAAAATCCCCATTATATCATTTCCATCAATAGGGGGCTGAAAATTTCTTACACGGTCTTTTTCTTCAATTTCTTTCAACTTTTTTCTAACAATCTTGAAATTGTTGATAAACCTTTTAACCTTCACCGGATTCTTTGATGTAATATCAGCCTCACAAAGCGTCATTAAATCGTCTATATCATCACCAGCATCAAAGAGCAACCTGCGAACAGCAGAATCAGTAACCTCTTCCTCAACAAGTTGCATTGGGCGCATATGAAGTGATACCATCTTTTGAGAATACTTCATTTTCTCATTCAAAGGAAGTTTCATACGCCTAAAAATCTTTGGTACCATCTTTTCGCCAATATAATTATGGTTATGAAAAGTCCAACCTAACTTTGGATCCCATCTTTTAGTTAAAGGTTTAGCAATATCATGGAGTAACGCCGACCAGCGCAACCACAAATCTTCTGTATTCCTTGAAATATTATCTAAAACAACCAGTGTGTGATAAAAATTATCCTTGTGACCAACACCGTCTTTAGTTTCGGCGCCTTTAAGAGCAGTTAGCTCAGGAAATATTATCTCAAGTAAACCCGTTTTATCCAACATTATAAAACCAATAGAAGGTTTGGGTGATAATATAATTTTATTCAACTCGTCTGTCACACGCTCCATTGAAACAATCTTAATGCGCTCTTTATTTCTTTCAATTGCATCAAATGTTTCAAAATTAATATCAAAACCCAATTGAGCAGCAAACCTGATTGCTCGCATCATTCTAAGAGGGTCATCACTAAATGTAATATCCGGATCGAGAGGTGTACGAATTATCAAGTTTTCAAGATCCTGTATTCCATTAAAAGGGTCTATAAGTTCACCAAAGCGAGCGCTATTCAAGCAAAATGCCATTGCATTTATAGTAAAATCGCGTCTTTTCTGGTCATCCTCCAAGGTCCCTTCCTCAATTGCCGGTTTACGAGAGTCAAAACTATATGATTCTTTTCGTGCACCAACAAACTCTACTTCAAACCCTTTATATATTATTTGTGCAGTACCAAAATTCTTAAATATTGTAATGTCTTTTTTACTTCCCAATTTCTTTGCAACTAATTTAGCTAGGTCAATGCCGCTGCCAACTGCAACAACATCAATATCATTAGAAGGACGATAGAGGAAAAAATCGCGGACAAATCCACCTATAAGATAACACTCCAGATTCAATTCATCGGCAGCCTGAGAAATTACTCTAAATATATCTTTGTTTAAGTGCGAAAGTATCTCTTTCTGAGATAAATACATAATAAGCTATAATTTTAAAAAGCCTACTTAAGGCATTTTTACTGTTACGAATTGCAAAATTACAATAATTGAACATTAAAACGACTTTTTATGATAGATAAATTTTGTAAGTTTGCATACCACTATATACAATTTAAACAATGCGTTTATCTGTTCAAACCACAATTTTAATGCTATTAATGCTCATATTTTTCTCTTGTACGGGCAGAGAAAGAGGCGCCACTAAGTATTTAACCGAAGCTGAAGAAGCTTATAAAACAGGCAACTATTCTATAGCTAAGCTGAAGATAGACAGTATAAAATCTCAATTTCCTAAAGCTTTTAATGAAATTAACTTTGGTTTTCATTTAATGCAAGAAGTGCGAATGGCAGAAAACAAAAGGAATATTGCTTTTTGCGATTCTATGCTTCGCGAAAATTATAATAACTTAAATGAAATTCTTGTCAAGTTCGATTATGTTCGAGACGATCGTTATCAAGAGTTTGGAGAATATCACCCCAAAGCATATCCGCATAAATCTTCGCTTAATCAAAATGGACTACGATCAGCTGTTAGTGAAAAAGGAGACCTTTTCATCGAAAGTGTATTATCAGGATCGGGTATCAGGCACAACCAAATTAAAGTAAGCTCCAACGACGGCAGTTTTGCAGAAACTCTTGTAGTAACTGCCGACGGCTTAAATTATCGTTTCAATACATTAGAAAGATCTTATGAAATCGTGAGATTTGGAGGTAATGACGAAAACAGTGTAGCTCAATACATTTACACCTATCGCGACAAACCCATAACACTCCATTTTATTGGTAATAGAACATTAATAACAAATCTTAGCCAAGCAGCTAAAAATGCTGTTAGTAACTCATTTGAACTCTCCAATTTACTTAAAAGTATAGAACAACTTAAGGTTGAGAAAGAAAAAAGTGAAGTTCTAATACGATATCTAGAAAGTAGGAAAGATTAAAAATAATATATATCTTTGTCTCAGAAAAGTTGGTGTTATCTGTTCCAATATTGGCTTCGAGACAGATAATGAAAAGGGAATCAGGTGTAAATCCTGAACAGACCCGCTGCTGTAAGCTCCGCTTAAGCACTGAACAAATACCTTTTGCCACTGAATTATCACTCTGCTCATCTAATAAAGAGTTGTCTAAACAGACTTTAAGAGTTAATTTGGGAAGGCGTTCAGTTTTAGGAGTAAGTCAGAAGACCTGCCAGCAATTCATATCAGTTACATGGCTTTCGGGGAATAAAGCATGAAAACGACACGCTTATATCAACTCTGATACAGAACCTATTTAAACGTGCAATCGTTGTTTCAGTTATTCCACCGAGTAAATAATTCGGTGTATGTCTTATAAATTAAAAGTATGTTTTTGTTTCATTATTGCAATCAATATCGTTGGTTGCAAATCACTCTATGCACAATACAAAACCGATAGCATACAACATCTGCCTGAAGTAATAATTATCGAAAAAAAGGGAGACAGAGAACTGCGTTCTAGCACTCCAATGCAAATCCTTACCAGAGAATCGCTGCAAAACCTAAATGCATTACAATTATCCGATGCATTAAAGCACCTGTCAGGCGTAACAATCAAAGACTACGGAGGAATTGGAGGCTTAAAAACCATCTCGGTAAGAGGTCTGGGAGCCGCTCATACCGGAATTCATTATAATGGAATAACAATCTCAGATGTACAAACAGGTCAAATTGATATCGGTCGCTTTTCACTTGATAATATCGACAATATCACCCTACACAGCGGGCAAAGCGACCAGATATTTATGCCTGCAAAAGCATTTTCAAATGCATCTTATTTAAATATAAGTACAATAAAACCTCAATTTAACTCAAACGATAAATCAATTAACGGAAAGCTATCAATTAAAACCGGTTCATTAGGATTATTTAATCCTTCCATTGCAACAAATTTTAAAATATATGATAAACTTATAGCAACTGCCAATGCAGAATGGCTCTCCGCAAATGGCAAATACCCTTATACACTATACTATGGACAGGCTGGCACCGACAGTTCATCTGTAGAAAAAAGAGAAAACAGCGATGTGCAAAACTTAAGATTAGAAACTGCTATATTTGCACAAATTTCTAAACTCACAAAAGGTGATTTTAGAGTATATTATTACCAATCAGAAAGAGGCTTACCGGGTGCAACAATTTTTTACAATACTAAAAGCTTTTCTCAACAACGCTTATGGGACAAAACCTTTTTCGCACAAGCCCATATTGATCATGAATTTTCTACTAAATGGACCATACAAGGTGATGCTAAATACAACGGAGGTTACTTAAGATACCTAGATCCTTCATACTTGGGAGAAACCGGTAAAATTGAAGACATATTCAGTCAAAACGAATTATACGCATCGATTTCAACACTATATAAACCCCTTCAAAATCTATCATTCTCTTTGGCAAGCGATATCACTTCAGCCACTATGTTCTCTGAAAGAGAATCATTTGCCACTCCCACCCGCTTAACATCTCATTCAGCTTTTGCAGCAAAATTGATAAGCGAACAATTCCATTCCACTGCAAGTCTTCTATTTACACAAACATTCGAATCCACAGAAATTGGTAAACCTGCAGAGAATAGAACAAAACTGTCACCACATTTAAGTTTGTCATATAAACCATTCTACGATGTAGATCTAAGATTAAGGTCATTTTATAAAAATAGCTTTCGCCTGCCCACATTCAACGATCTTTACTATCCCCTGGTCGGACTAAGAAATTTAAAACCCGAAAACACTAACCAGTTTAATATAGGAGCAACTTACAGTACACAATCACCAAATAAATCATTGTACACTACCCTCTTGCTAGATGCATATCACAACAGAATAAAAGATAAAATAATTGCCTATCCAAGTGGCAACCTGCATCAGTGGACTATGATGAATTTAGGCGAAGTGCATATTAATGGACTAGATATATCATCAGAAAGCATATATCAATTGTCACAAAAGTTGAACCTGCTGTTTGGTATATCTTATACATATCAAAATGCAGTAGACAAAACCAATCCCGATAAAATCAATTATAATCATCAAATCCCGTATACCCCTCGTCATTCAGGCTCTGTAAGAACAATATTTGAATTGGTCTCAATAAAGTTTTCATACAATTTGCTTTGGTCAGGCCAGCGATTTACCAATGGATATAATATAGATGAATTCAAATTAAAAGGATATACAGATCATTCGGTATCATTATCAAAAGACCTCAAAATAAGCAAAAATTTATATACCGCTGGCATTGAAGCACTCAATATACTAAACAAAAATTATGAGATTATAAAGAACTACCCAATGGCAGGTCGAACAATTAGAATTAACTTAATAATGAATTATTAACAATATTGAAAATGAATAAACTATACTTGTATCTAACAGCAATTGTTGCACTTCTATTTATCTCTTGTGACGAGAGCTCACCAATTGATAATATTTTACCGCAAGAGGCCAATACAGTACTCATTCTAAACGAAGGGGGCTTTAATCAAAACAATAGTACCTTATCAATGTACGATCTCTTAACTGGTACATCTCAAAGAGATTATTTTAATTCAGTAAACAAAAGAGGTTTAGGTGATGTGGGCAATGATATGATTCTATATGGTTCAAAGCTATACATTGTAATGAATGTATCAGAAACTATAGAAGTTATAAACCCTTCAACGGGCATATCAATAAAACAAATTGATATGAAGAACGTGGATGATTCCGGCAAACAACCACGTCAGATAGCTGCTTATAACGGGAAGGTGTATGTTACCTCCTACGACGACACTGTTACCCGAATCGATACAGCATCACTAAATATCGAGTCTACTTTACTTGCAGGTTTAGACCCCGACGGCATAGTCGCTAATAACGGAAAACTATATGTAGCCAACTCAGGTGGACTCAATTATATGGGTGGATATAACAACACATTGTCTGTTATTGATGTTGCATCGTTTAAAGTAATTGACGAAATTGAGGTAGGAATAAATCCCACTAATTTGGACATCGATAATAAAGGAAATGTTTATATATCATCATTGGGAAACTATTTCGACACTCCTGCTTCGTTTCAAAAATTCGATCCAATTTCAAAGGCAGTTACAACTATTGAAGAAATATCTAATCCGGGTAAATTTCTTATTCACGATAATAAAGCTTATATAGTGCAAGGTTCATACGGAAATCCATACAAAGTAATAGTATACGATTGCATTACAGAAAAGGTTATATCAAACAATTTCATAACCGATGGTACACAAATAGACCCAATTCACTCAATATCGGTAGATCAAAAAACAGGCGATATATTTATTATGGAATCTGATTTCAGCACTCCAGGCTCAGTATACTGTTTCGATAAACATGGCAAGCTAAAATACAGTATAAATGGAATAGGATTAAATCCAAACTCGGTTATTGTATTATAAAAAAAACTCCAAACAATTAAAGTGTTCGGAGTCTCTACTTATTATTTATTATTTATCAAAAGGCATTCCAAGTGATTGGCGTGCCTTTTACTTTTATCTTAATCCAAAGATGGCCTTTGGTTATCTTTTCTTTTAAGATAAAAGATTTCTGTTTCATCTTTTGAATCACGTAATATCTGAATCAGTTCAAAACCTTCTTTACTAAGCATATTAAGAACATCAATCATACCATTAAAAGAAACAACCCTCCTTCTTTCATCAGTAATCTGAGGAATTCTTCCACCTTGCCCCCAATCAAACCTTACAGATATCTTAGAGCTAAGTAGAGCACCCGTATCGGCCCATACTCTAATATATTCTGTTTCAATTTCACTTATTGGTGTTTCATTTACATATTGTGCATTAGCAAAAGAGAAACATCCGATTGATAACATCGTTAATAAAAAAAGTTTTAGTTTCATAATTACTAGTTTATAAATTTGGTTTAAGTATATATCAAAGGGTTTAATCTAGTTTAAGTACAGCCAAGAAAGCCTTCTGCGGCACTTCAACATTACCCACCTGCTTCATACGCTTCTTTCCCTCTTTCTGCTTTTCTAGAAGTTTACGCTTACGAGATATATCACCACCATAACATTTTGCGGTAACATCCTTTCTAACAGCCTTAATAGTTTCACGAGCAATAATCTTAGCACCTATAGCCGCCTGAATAGCAATATCAAATTGCTGACGCGGAATAAGCTCTTTCAGCTTCTCACACATTCGTCTACCAAAAGTCTGAGCATTATCAAAATGAGTAAGAGTAGATAATGCATCCACCGGTTCTCCATTCAATAAAATATCCAAGCGAACCAATTTAGAAGGCCTAAAATCATGCATCTGATAATCAAAAGAAGCATATCCCTTAGATATACTTTTTAGCTTGTCATAAAAGTCAATTACAATTTCACCAAGAGGAATATCGTAAATGATTTCAATTCTGTTTCCTGAAATATAATTCTGTTTTATAAGCTCACCACGTTTTCCCAAGCAAAGAGTCATTATAGGCCCAATATACTCAGTAAAAGTAATAACAGATGCACGAATATACGGCTCCTCAATATAATCTATCAATGTAATATCAGGCAAACCACCGGGGTTATGCACCTCCTTCATATTTCCCTTTTTATCATAAACCTTATATGAAACGTTAGGAACAGTAGTAATAACATCCATATTAAATTCCCGTTCAAGTCGTTCCTGCACAATCTCCATATGCAACAATCCAAGAAATCCGCATCTAAATCCAAATCCAAGTGCAACAGACGATTCAGGTTGAAATGTTAACGAAGCATCATTTAGCTGCAATTTCTCTAACGAAGACCTTAGATCTTCAAAATCTTCACTATCAATAGGATAAACACCAGCAAAAACCATTGGTTTAACCTCTTCAAACCCCTCAATAGCCTTAGGTGCAGGGCGTTTAAGATGAGTAATTGTATCACCCACCTTCACCTCTTTAGAAGTTTTAATACCAGAAATTATATAACCTACGTCCCCACAAAAAACTTCAGCTCTAGGTTCCATACCTAACCGAAGTATGCCCACTTCATCAGCATCATACTCCTTGCCGGTATTTATGAACTTAACAGAATCGCCTTTTTTAATAGATCCATTCTTTATTTTAAAATAAGCAATAATACCACGAAATGAATTAAACACCGAATCAAAAATTAAAGCTTGCAAAGGTGCCTCAGGATCACCTGCAGGCGCAGGAACACGCTCAATAATGGCACTTAATATCTCTTCAATGCCGATACCCGTTTTCCCGCTGGCTCTTAGAACTTCCTCTCTGGGCGTACCCAAAAGCTCCACAATCTGGTCCTCCACCTCATCAGGCATAGCACTATCAAGGTCTATTTTATTAATAACCGGAATAATTTCCAGGTCGTGTTCAATAGCCATATACACGTTAGATATAGTCTGCGCCTGAATTCCCTGAGCCGCATCAACAATTAGCAATGCACCCTCGCAAGCGGCAATAGAGCGCGACACCTCATACGAGAAATCTACGTGCCCCGGAGTATCAATAAGATTCAGTATATATTTCTCGCCTTTATACACATAGTCCATTTGAATAGCGTGACTCTTAATAGTAATTCCACGTTCACGTTCCAGATCCATACTGTCGAGCACCTGAGACTGCAAATTTTTGCCTTCCACAGTTTTTGTAAACTCCAGAAGTCTATCAGCCAAGGTGCTCTTTCCATGATCTATATGAGCTATGATACAAAAGTTTCGTATTTTATTCATTTAATATATTTATAACCTAATAATAATTCAAGATATTTACCGTTCGCAGGGAATTAAAAGTCTGCATTATTCGGAGTTCTTGGAAACGGGATGACATCACGTATATTTGTCATTCCAGTAACAAACAACATTAAACGTTCAAATCCTAGTCCAAAGCCCGCATGAGGCGCAGTGCCAAACTTTCGTGTTTCAAGATACCACCAAATCGGATCAGTATTCATTTTAATTGCCTTCACATGATCCATCAATTTATCATAATCCGATTCACGCTCCGATCCACCAATAATTTCACCAATCTTAGGAAAAAGCACATCCATTGCACGCACAGTTTTTCCGTCCTCGTTATGTTTCATGTAAAACGACTTAATCTCTTTTGGATAGTCGGTCATAATCACCGGACGTTTAAAATGCTTCTCAACAAGATACCTCTCGTGCTCAGATTGAAGGTCCGCTCCCCAATAAACAGGAAACTCAAACTTATGTCCCGATTCCTCAAGAATTTTAACCCCATCGGTATATGTAAGTCTCACAAACTCATTATCAACAACAAAGCGCAAGCGTTCAACCAATTCCTCGTCATACATCTTAGCCAGAAATTCAATATCATCTTTGCAATGCTCAAGAGCATAACCAATAAGATATTTCAGGAAATCTTCAGCCAAATTCATATTGTCAACATTATCATTAAATGCAACCTCAGGCTCAATCATCCAAAACTCAGCAAGGTGACGCGGAGTGTTAGAGTTCTCTGCCCTAAAAGTAGGACCAAATGTATAAATAGCTCCCAATGCCATAGCACCCAACTCACCCTCAAGTTGCCCCGATACGGTGAGATTTGTCTGCTTACCAAAGAAGTCTTCCGAAAAATCTATTTTCCCTTCCTTCGTTTTAGGAGGATTACTTAAATCAAGAGCCGTTACTTCAAACATCGATCCTGCTCCCTCTGCATCCGAAGCTGTAATAATGGGAGTATGAAAATAGAAGAACTCTCTATCATTAAAATACTTATGAATTGCATACGACATATGATGGCGCATTCTAAAGATTGCTCCAAATGTATTTGTACGAGGACGAAGGTGTGCAATTTCTCTTAAAAACTCCAATGAATGCCCCTTCTTCTGCAAAGGATAAGTAGTAGGATCTGCTCCCCCATAAATCTCAACCTCTGTAGCTTGTATTTCAACGGTTTGCCCTTTACCTTGCGATTCTACGAGCTTACCGTTTACATTAATACAAGCACCGGTTGTTATTGGCTTAA
The DNA here is from genome assembly GCA_015478775.1 of Fermentimonas sp. Classification (GTDB taxonomy): domain Bacteria; phylum Bacteroidota; class Bacteroidia; order Bacteroidales; family Dysgonomonadaceae; genus Proteiniphilum. The sequence goes on from JADMKP010000010.1 coordinate 373,508, forward strand.
GAAACTCTTCACCAAACTGCTCTATATTAATAACAATCTGTATGTTATGAATAGTTGAACCGTCGTTTAAAGCCACAAAACCAACATTCTTATTACCTCTGCGGGTACGCACCCACCCTTTTACATTTATCTCCTCTCCAAAATTATTTAGCTGTAAAGCCTCTGAAATTTTAAACCTCTTAATTTGTTTCATAATCCAACACCGTTATCCCACTCAAGAGATTAAGTTGTATAATATTTCTAATTTATTATTTAATCAAACGCACCCATACGAAGCATATTCACTTCTTGTTCCGATAAATAGCGCCATTTACCACGAGAGAGTTTTTTCTTTGTAAGACCTGCAAAATACACTCTATCAAGCTTCATTACCCTATAACCAAGACTTTCAAAAATGCGTCTTACAATTCTATTCTTGCCCGAGTGAATTTCAATACCCACTTGAGTTAAATCTTCCTCAGTAACATAACTGATTGCATCAGCGTGAATCTCACCGTCTTCCAGCTCAATCCCATCAGCAATAGCCTGCATATGTTCCATCGAAACCGGTTTATCAAGCCAAACCTGATAAATCTTTCTCTTCTCGTACTTAGGATGTGTTAATTTAGATGCCAAATCACCATCATTTGTAAGCAATAAAACACCAGTAGTAGCCCTGTCAAGACGACCAACCGGATAAATCCTTTCCGAAGCTGCACTTTTCACAAGCTCCATCACAGTCTTACGGTTTTCCGGATCATCTGTAGTAGTAACAAACCCTTTAGGCTTATTCAGTAAAACATAAACTTTACTCTCAAGCTGCACCGTTTGATTATGAAACATAACTTCATCGGCACGAGTTATTTTTGTACCTAGCTCTTTAATTACCTCACCATTTACTTTCACAACACCCGCAAGAATAAACTCATCTGCCTCTCTACGTGAGCAAATACCTGCATTAGCAATATATTTATTCAAACGAATTGGTGCAGTAGGATCTGCGTTTTCCTTGTATTTAACCTGTTTAAATGGCTTTTTCTTTTTAAGAGTTTTGCCACCTTGCGATGATGAACTATAACCAGAGTCCTGATTATTACCCCAACCCCTGTTGCCACCATAACCACTCCCCTGGCCACGTGGTTGCGATTGAACACGCTCACCAACTCTTGGGCGTCTTTTTCTTACACCATCATCACTGCTTCCACCTCCCGATGAATCTCTTTGTGGTCTGGAGTTATAGGATCTCTCCGATCTATCATAATTACCTTGTCTGTCGGAGTTATAAGATCTGTCTGAATTATACGGTCTAGCCGGTCTGTCAGAATTATATGACCTGTCTGAATTATACGGTCTGGCTGGCCTGTCCGAATTATATGACCTGTCTGAATTATACGGTCTGGCTGGCCTGTCCGAATTATAAGGCCTATCAGTGTTATAAGACCTATCAGGCCTTTCAGATCTATCAGATCTCTCTGAATTATTACCATCTCTTTGAGTTCTGGAAGAGTGTCTCTCATTTCCCGCGCTGTAAAAACTTTTCTTCGGGCGCGATTCTTCGTTGTTTGTTGTCATTGTTGCAATTACTTTTTTGTTTTAAAATCAAACCTCACGGTTTTTAACTTAGCTAAAACACATTCCGGTTATTAAGTATATAATCACCGGCTCTCAATTTTTCCTTAAAAATTACGGTACATTAATGTTATAAATTTATATCCCAGTATATGATTGCGGAGTTATTGCTTTAAGCTCTTCTTTCACCCTATCGCTAACATCCAAGCCCTCAATAAATTCAGCAATACTATCTCTGGTAATATGTTTATTGGTGCGTGTCAGATCCTTTAATGCTTCATATGGTTTTGGATAACCTTCGCGTCTCAATACTGTTTGTATTCCCTCAGCAACCACTGCCCAGTTATTCTCCAAATCCCTGTCTATCGCCTCCAAATTTAATAACAATTTATGCATCCCTTTTGTTGTGCTTTTTATTGCAATTAATCCATGAGCAACAGGAACTCCAATATTTCTAATAACAGTAGAGTCTGTCAAATCTCTTTGCAACCTCGAAATGGGTAGTTTAGCCGCCAGATGCTCCAATATAGCATTAGCAATACCCAAGTTGCCCTCAGCATTCTCAAAGTCGATAGGGTTCACCTTATGAGGCATAGCCGACGAGCCAATCTCTCCCTCTTTAATCTTCTGTTTAAAATACTCCATCGATATATATTGCCATACATCCCGACAGAAATCAATAAGAATATTATTGATACGCTTCATTGCATCAAAAGAAGCAGCAAAAGCATCGTAGTTCGAAATCTGGGTAGTATATTCCTCACGCTTCAATTTAAGGCTATTAAAAAGGAATTTATTACCAAACAACTTCCAATCAACATCTGGATATGCAACCTTATGAGCATTAAAATTGCCGGTAGCACCACCAAATTTAGCTTTAGCAGGAATATGTTTTAACACCTCAAGTTGATTAGATAATCTATATGAAAAAACCTTTAGCTCTTTCCCTAGGCGTGTTGGAGAAGCAGGTTGCCCGTGCGTACGAGCCAACATCGGAATATCCTTCCACTCATCGGCCAAACCCTCAATTAATGCTATCAACTTCTCAAGCTCCGGAATATACACCATATTCAGGGCATCCCTCCACATCATTGGAGTTGCCGTATTATTAATATCCTGCGATGTTAATCCAAAATGAATAAACTCTTTAAATTCCGATAAATTAATAGCATCAAACTTCTCTTTCAAGAAATACTCAACAGCCTTAACATCATGATTAGTAACACCCTCAATTTCTTTAATGTCCTGTGCATCATCCTCATCAAAACCAAGGTAAATACCCCTAAGCCTGTTCAGCTTATTTACATCTATCCCTTGCAAAGATACAACAGTAGGTTCGCTACATAATGCAATAAAATATTCAATCTCCACCTGCACCCTATACTTAATAAGTGCATACTCTGAAAAGAAAGGATACAGATCTGTAATTTTTTCTCTGTATCTTCCATCAATAGGTGATATTGCTGTGAGTTGGTTTAAGTTCATTCTTATTGTGATAATTATCTACTTTTATTAAGCTACAAAAATAGTGATAATTATAGAGCCATAAAAATTTTGATAAAAATAAATGAAAATATTTTGCTAGAATGTAAAAAGGTTCTATCTTTGCATTCGCTTTTCAGGAAAACAATTACTCATAGCGATGAGAAACAAAAAGAAAAGCCAAAACATTATGAGGGCGTTTAGCTCAGCTGGTTCAGAGCATCTGCCTTACAAGCAGAGGGTCGGCGGTTCGAATCCGTCAACGCCCACAAAATTAAAGCACTTATCGATTTATTTCGGTGAGTGCTTTTTTTTGTTTAATAACCTAAAGTCGTTTAATAAATCTTTAGTCAAATCAGAACTACCAACTAATCGGAGAAAGTCCGTACATCCTTCGGATCCTCCTCGAAAATTTCAATGAGAATCAAGAGAATGTGCAGACAAATTGCATCTTTATTAACTTGATGTATATTTGTAGCTCACTAAACAGATGAAAATATTATGAGACTTTGGTCTGTACACCCAAAATACTTGGATGCAAAGGGTATTGTTGCATTGTGGAGAGAGGCATTGCTTGCCAAGCATGTTTTGGAGGGAAAAACAAAGGGATACAAAAATCATCCGCAGCTTAATAGATTTAAGGATACAACAAATGCTGTTGACTTTATAAATTTGTACTTAAGCGGTGTGTGGCTGGAGGCTAATGTGCGAGGTTATAATTTTGACCGTAATAAAATTGATTGGAATTTTATTATTGGCAGTTTAACTGTTACAAGCGGTCAGATGGAGTATGAAAGATCGCATCTGCTGGGCAAGTTACAGTTGAGGGATGTTGAGAAATTTAAGATTGTTGAAAAGATAATTAGCCTTGAGTCTCACCCTTTGTTTGAGATAGTAGAGGGAGAAATAGAAAATTGGGAAATTGTTTGATGGTTAGTCATTCAATTGCCCAATAATCATAAAGAATATTTTTCTTGTTATGTAGTTAGAACTTAATCATTACTCCAATTGCTGGAAGAACGGTTCCGTTGTATGTTTGAATTTGTCGCAGTATTTGCTTTTCGGGGTTAGATGGGTCGTCCATAATCATGCCGCTTGCATCTCTGTTGGTGTATATTGGGGTGCTCTCCGACTGGAAGTTGTATGCATTCTGAACATCAAGGTAGAAGTTGAGCATCATCTTCTCGAAATAGAATTCCTTGTCGAGTCTCAAATCTAGCTGGTGTGAGTCTTTAAGTCTGAGTGTATTGTAGTTGTTGTAATCGAGATATGGCCTGTTGCTTACCAGCCAAGCGTCTTTATTTGTTGATAGCTCCATATCTATTGGAGAGAATGGTGCGCCACCAACGTAGCGCCAACGCATTGATACATTCCAGTTTTTGGGAAGGTTGTAACTTCCAAGTAGGTTTACCATATGGCGGGTATCCCAGTTGGATGGTCTGTACACTCCGTCGGCACCTGTGAATTCACTTTTAAACAGTGTGTAGGTTACCGTGCTGTTGAAATTTTTATAATCCATTAGCTTACCCGAGAACTCGATACCGTATGCCCTACCCTTGCCGGTGGATATAATTTCTTCATCGCCAATTTGTCCGTAATCTGTGCCTTTGCCAGCTATACTCATTCCGTCGGTTACAGAAAGTGGGTAGTTGCTGTAAAGCTTATAGAAGCCCTCGAGGTTAAATGTTAATTTGTTGCTTGGCTCAAATGCAAAGCCTGCAATTGCCTGGTTGGAGATGATATGCTTGAGGTTCTCGTTTTTGTTTACAAATATGCCTTGCTGGTCTTTAAACCCAAGTGTTGTGTAGGCGGGGCGCATAGCGTATCTACCAACATTGGCGTTTATATCCCACTTATCTGTAATCCTGTATGAAGCAGAGAAACGTGGTGATATTTGGTTTAGCGGATTCTTCATATTGCTGTTGAAGTTGTTTCCGATTGTATTAATGCCCAATGATAGTGATAGCTTGTTATCAAGATAAGTGTCTGAGGCTTGCACAAATGCCTGATAAGACCAAAGATCTAGTTCTGTATTGTAAATTAAATCGTTAAGAGAGCCATTGCTAAAAACTTTGCGGTTGGTTTTGTTTATGTAATGAGAATAAGTCATACCAGCACCAAAGAGAAGTTTTACGGGCAGGTCGGGGTAACTTCTCTCGAATCGTAGCTTGTTTTCTGCTTCATCCGATAGGTAGTCTGATGATTTGGGTTGCGACTCATCGTTGTTGGGGTATTTAAAGTTTCTGTTGCGCAGCATATTTCTGCTTAGTACCCATGTATCGAAATAATTTGTGCTAAATCGTTTGTAAACCGTACCAATTGTATAATTCCATTGCTGATAAACAGGGAGGTAATCAAGCAAATAGCGTTGTGCCTCTGTGCCATCTTCCTGCAAATCGGTGTTTAACTTCATGTTGTCAATTGCTCCAAGACCGATTATAGAGAGTTCGTTTTTGGGATTGATTTGATATTTATACTTTACCTGAAAATCGTTGTAGGTAGGAAGAAACGGCAGTCCGATAAATTTAAACAGCAGCTGCAGGTATGATTGACGGGCCGAAACTATGAAGGTTGATTTGTCTCCAATGGGTCCATCCATTGTAAATGCCGCATCCGAAGCACCAATTCCTACCTGGGTGTGGATACGGTCGCGGCTACCATCTTTTTGACGAATATCCATTACCGAGCTTAATGAGTTGGGCCTGTTGGCTGGGAATGCGCCTGTATAAAAATTGACCTCCCTTACGAAGTCGGGGTTTATAATTCCTACCACTCCTCCCGATGACCCTTGTGTGGCGAAGTGATTGATAATTGGTATTTCTATGCCATCGAGATAAAATACGTTTTCGGAGGGGCCCCCACCACGTACGATAAGGTCATTACGATTGGGATCGGTTGCGCCAACTCCGGGGAGCGACTGCACAGCTTTTGACACATCTCTATTTACACCGGCTGCTTTTTCTATATCTCTAACGCCTATTGTGAGATATGACACGGGGCTTTCGATTTTTCTGATATTCATTGTTGGACGCACCACCACTTCATCTATTAGTGTTGATGACTCGGGTACCGCTATATCTATAAATGCGGTTTGGTTGCCCTGAATATGCACCTCGGCAGATAGTGTGGTCTCAAAACCTACATAACTAACCATTAGGCGCACAAACCCGGGAGGGCCTATTATCTCGTAATTGCCATCGAGGTCTGTGGTTGTTCCAATTGTGGTTCCCTGAATTTGAACTGTTGCAAACTCTAGAGGTAAGTTATTTTTTTGGTTATAAACTCTTCCCTTCACAGTGCCGTTTTGAGCAAACGTGAACAGGCTCACTATAAGAAAAAGTGATGTAAATAAATATTTGTACATAAATTTGATTATATATTCTTTGTATTAATTTTCACGATACTAAAACAAAGATACAAGATTTAAGTTCAAAAACACCCCAAAGACCTGTGAAGTGCCCTTGGGGTGCAATCAAATGAAAGATATGTATGAAATTTACAGAGCGTCTCTTAGTGCTTTAATTTCGTTATGAGATAATTTAATTATCTGAAGTTGACTTAGTAGTATTTCTCTTTGGGTAGGTGTTAATTCATCCGAATCGAGGGCTGTATTGTATGCAGTAATTGCTGCATCTTCGCCTCGCTCGCAGTTGTTTAACACAACCTTGCGGTCTCCACCAGTTAGAAAAGCACCTACATCCATCCATCCTCTGTATATTTTGCCCAGAGCCATTGTGCCTGTAGCTATTTTCTCGCCCAAGAGGGCTACTTCTGCTGTTAGCTCACTATGGAAGGCTTGACTTTCGTTTATTTTTTCTTGAAATACTATTTTTAAATCTGCATCTTCAACTTCCAGGTTATCAATAGCTTTTTTGTAACCTTCTACTCTGTCGTTATTTATCTTTACTAAATCGTTTAATACTTCTGCTTGTTTTTCGAAATGCATAATTATCGGTTTTAAGAATTAATAATTTATTTACTGACAATACACTTATTAATTATATTAGTCAGACTTTAATCTAAAAACGATCTAATTCTCTATCGAACCAACTTCTAACCTCATCTTTAGATTTACCTGTTCTTTTTTGGATTCTTCCTAAAAGTTCATCCTCTTTGCCTTCTACATAGAGTAAATCATCATCTGTAAGATCAGACCATTCTTGTTTTGCACGACCTTTTAATTCATTCCAGTTTCCTTTAATTCTTAATTTGTCCATAATAGATAAGTTTTATATGAGTTCCTTAATTGAAAGCTCTATCTCATAAACATAGAGAATTTGAGTATGGTTCATGATATTGGTGGATATAAAAGTTATTTATGGTTGATTAACTAGTTTTCATATAATCAGGTGGTTATAAAAGAAATGTGTTTGTAAACTTTTAAAAAGAACAAAAGATTATTTATAATGTTTTAAAGAGGTGCATTTAGAAGACTAGCTTGCTTGTATTATGTATTAACGAGAAATAGTGTAACTTTTAGTATACTGTTAAAAATTGATTGATTATGGATTGGCTTGAATTACTTTTTGGTGATGAAGATGCGAATTTTTTACTAGAAATTGCTTTACGCTCTGTTATAATGTTTTTACTCATATTCCTTGGATTAAGAGTAGCGGGAAGAAGGGGTGTTAGGCAATTATCAATTTTTGAACTGCTTATAATCATTTCACTTGGGTCTGCAGCAGGTGACCCCATGATATATAAAGAGATTGGTATTTTAAATTCATTAGTGGCCTTTGCGGTGGTTTTCTTTGTGTATTGACTGATAACCAAGCTAGTTGAAAATTCTGAAAAGATGGAGGATATACTTGAGGGTGAGCCCATGTATATTATTAGAGATGGAAAAGTTTCTAAAGAGGCTTTGAAAAATAAAGTGCTTGCAGGAGATGAGTTTTTTGCTTCGTTGAGATTTCAAAACTTTTCGCATATGGGACAGGTTAAAGCGGCTATTTTGGAAACGTCGGGTGAGGTGAGCATACTTCCGTTTAAAGATGATGAAGTGAAGCCAGGATTGCCTGTATGGCCCGATCTATTGCACAATATGTATAAGGTGATGCCTGCTGATGGTGTATATGCTTGTTATACGTGTGGTAGTACTAAACATATGGCGAGGGATGAGAAGGCCGATTGCACCTTTTGCAAGAAAAATAATGTGTGGATTGAGGCTATTAGTGAGGTTAAAAAGGAATTTGTTTAGAATTGAGTTAATATTTTAGATAAACACATCAATGTGGCCAATGGACTTGGCATATTTACTTACTACGGCTTCTTTAGAGAAATCAGTTCCTAGATTTTATCTTCCTACTTATATTACGGATGCATCGAGGGAGTTAGTGCCAAATATATTAGCTACCGTTGATGGTATGCCAATATATAAGTATTGAGCTAATAAAACAAGCACGGGTGATTGAGGTTTAATAGTTTAATTCTAAGAAAGTGGATTGGGCGCTGGACCAACCTCTTTGCCTCCTGATTTTATTCTTGTTTCGGGTAATGGAATAAACTCTTTGTTGTCGTTTGGAGGTAGAATAATTCGCCCTGCCTGCCAGTCGGCTTTGGCTTGCTCGATTCTTTCTTTACGCGACGAGACAAAATTCCACCAAATAAATCGTTCTCCCAATGGTTCTCCCCCTAATAAAAGTAGTGTTGTATTTTCAATTGCAACTATTGAAGGATCTTCGTTTTTTGAGAATATAATCATTTGACCCATATAATAATTGAAGCTATCTATCTGGAGCTTGCCGTTTGCAATATAAATTGATCGTTCTGAATATCCTATTGGCAATGCAATTTTTGCACCTGCATCTAAGTTTACATGTAAATAGAAAAGTGGTGAGTGTGTCTTTACATTATTTTTTAATCCGTATGCCTCACCTGCCACCAGTCGCATCCACACTCCTTTATCAGTGTGCGTTCCCAGCTGTTCTGGTTGATAATTCTTGAACGTTGGAGTACTCTCTTCGTCCTTTTCGGGGAGGGCAACCCATGTTTGAATCATTTCTAATGAGCTCTTTGCAAGTAGTTCGGGGTCTTCAAATCGCTCTGAATGTGAAATACCTTTGCCTGCCGTCATCCAGTTTACTTCACCTGGGCGTATTGCTTGTTCTACTCCCAGACTATCGCGGTGTGTTACCTGGCCTCCTAATAGGTAGGTTACAGTGGATAGGCCAATATGAGGATGAGGAAGTACGTCCATTGAGGCAATGTTAGTTGGCATGGATGATATAGGACCGGCATGATCTAAAAAGATAAATGGTCCCACCATTCTACGACGACGATAGAGCAATATTCTGCGCACTTCTAGGCTATCGCTTATGGCTTCCATGCGTGCATCAATTATAATTTCAGGCATATGCTTAATAATTTGATTGTTACTATTATTATTTATAAATGTTTTTTGTTTTCTGCAAGTTAATTATAATTGATATTTATTTTGCTTTACACAATAAATATTTACCTATTCCTCAAGGAAATATTGATAATAATACTGAATTGGATCAAAATGACGAGTATTAATTGGTGAGATAAATAATATCTTATATCATTGGGTTAACTAAAAACTCTCTTAATTTTGTGTTTTCGGAGTTTTATTTTGGAAACTTAATGTTGCACCTTGGATAACAAATGGAAAATTTTATTTATACAAAACTTAATTTATTGGTAAATAATAATCATTTACATACTCTGTTTGATGGAGGTTTAATTGGGGTATAAATATGGTTTTAATTTAGAAAAAAGTTTTATAAACATAGATTTATTCGATTTATCATATTAGCTTTTATATTTGTTAATATCGTGTTTTTTTTGTACATTTGTTTTAGAAATCAATTAATAAAACAAAGAAAAGAAATTATGAAAACATTAAATTATTTACAATTAGATCCTAAGAGTACAGAAGGCACAGTTGATGGTTTGCAGAAGTTATTGGCAAATTTGCAGCTATATTATACCAACCTTAGAGGTTTTCACTGGAATGTAAAAGGAATTGAGTTTTTTGGTGCTCACGAAAAATATGAAGAGTATTATGATGAAGCAGCAGCTCATATTGACGAAGTTGCAGAACGTATATTGATGCTTGGTGGTGTTCCTTCACATAACTTTAGTGAATACTTAAAAGTTGCCACTATAAAGGAAACTGGCGTTGTTAATGATCCGGTTACAATTGGAAAGCATTTGTTAGATTATCTGAAAGAGCTTATTGCTATAGAACGTGAAGTTTTGGAAGCAGCGGGCGAAAACAATGATGAGGGCACTGCAGCACTTATTAGTGATTTGATATCTGGTCATGAAAAAGCCGTTTGGATGCTTACTGCATCGCTTTCTTAACCTAAGAAGTAAAAGACTAGTTCTTAATAACCTTGGCAGGTTATAACAATATAAAATATTAAGGGGCTTTTCCTAAAAAGGGAAGCTCCTTTTTTTATTTTTACTTATTTTCAATTAATACCATAAATTGCTTTTTATAAGTCTCGCCAATAGGTATCTGCTTTTTATCAATTATGATTCTGTTCTTATTAATACTCGATATTTTATCAACGTTGATTATGTAAGAACGGTGTACTCTTACAAACTTGCCCAACGGTAGATCTTCCTCTAATTGCTTAAGGCTCATTAAGGACAATATAGGTTTAAGATCGTTTAAGGTATATATCTTTACATAATCTTTTAATCCCTCGATATATAAGATATCGTCGTATATTATGTGAAGATACTTGTATTCTGACTTCACAAATATTCCTACTTTCTCTCTCTCCTTTTCTAATTCTGGAATTGATTTCTGTTTTATAATTTCAAACCAGTTGTAAGCTTTTTTAGCTGCTGCAACAAACTCTTCGAAAGAGAAAGGTTTTAACAGGTAATCCAGTGCATTTACTCTGTAGCCTTCTACGGCATATTCGCTAAACGCAGTTGTAAAAACAACACGTGTATGCAAACCAATTGTATGTGCAAAATCCATCCCGTTTACTTCGGGCATCTGGATATCGAGGAATAAAACATCTACTGTCTCGTTCGCAATATTCTGCATTGCAGACAGTGCATTACTATACTTGCCTGTTAACTTCAAAAAAGGAACTTTATTTACATAAGATTCTAGCAAAGAAACAGCTAAAGGTTCATCATCAACTATCCAACAATTCAGTATCATCCATTATCTTTTTTGTATCGAGTATAAGTAGAGTTGAGTATATATCGTTTTCAATTTTTGTTTCCCATTTATAGCTACCCAATTTTAATAATTCGAGCCTTCTTTTTACTAAATCGAGTCCTATACCGCTACCGCTCTTGTCTGACTGTGACTTGGGGAAATAACTATTTTTACATTCAAACTTAACTTTTCCATTGGGTTGCTCTTCTAACGACACATCAATAAACGACGGTTTATCTCCACTTATACCATGCTTAAATGCATTTTCTATCAAAGATATAAAAATTAAAGGAGGAATGAGGGTATTACCTTTTTCAGAATTACTAAATTCCGCTGTGAGCTTAACATTATCCGAAAGTCTAATTCTCATTAAGTCTATGTAGTTGCGCATAAAATTTATCTCTTGCCTCAACGGCACATAGGCTTGATTGTTGTCATATAATAAATGGCGAAGGAGCTTGCTTAAACTAACTACTGCTTTTTGAGCTTTTGGTGGATCGAACTCAATTAAAGCATATATATTATTTAGAGTATTGAGAAGAAAATGCGGATTAATCTGGTTTTTTAAATTTTGGAGTTCAGCTTCTGATTTAGCCTTTTCAAGCTCTTTACGCTCATTATCTACCTCAAACAACCTGAATGTCATTTTGGAAGCAACACTTAATCCCAGAATCAAGAAAAGCGAAGTTGAGTTGCGAATTATATGTGTTAATGAAATAACATTGCCCCTTCTTCCTCGCCAACGAGGTTTTAGATCTGGAAAAAGAGCATCTAGCCAAATCCAACTGTAATTCATTAAAAATGCAACAATAGCAATGAGCAGTATATTATAAATAATAAAACCTTTTATTTTTCCTTTAAACAGCAGTTTCTCAATAAATATGAAATAATTCACATAAAACACTAGCATAAAGCCAACCAATCCGGGTAAAGACCTTAAAAATGGACGCCAATTAAACAACTGTTCGCTATCCATAAAAAAGTATGGGAGGATAAAAATCACCCCCCATAATAATATGTGAACAAACACATTATTCCATGCTATTTGCCGATCTCGATGTATTTTGTTATCCATAATATAAGAATTTAAGTTTGGTTACATTCTTCCGCGGCCACCGTCGGGACCTCTTCTATTTTGCATCATATCGCTTTGCGTGGCACCTCCTTTAAAGATGTTAAAGCGATATACAAAATGCACCATAAAGTAGGTTGTTAAAGTATTTGTTGTTGTATCGCGTATATAATTTGAAGAAACACTTCTGCTTATATTGCTTCTTTGTTGCAAAATATCGTATATCTTAAAACGTATTGTACCATTCTTTTGTTTGAAAATTGTTTTTTGAAGAGAAGCGTTCCACAACCATTCATTTTGCTCAAATCCATCGGCATAACCCGAATTAGTATTATAATTAATATCACTCTCTAGAGTGAAATTTAATGGAAGATAAATTGATGTACTTGCATTTGCTCCATAATTAAAATACTCTTGATCGCGTTGCCCTTCTAGACTGTTTGTTACATTGTTGTAACTCACATTGCCTCTTACACTAAAATCAAATTGATCTGAACGATAGTTTATACCTAATACCTCGCTTAAATTTAATCTCTTGCTTAAGTTACTGTCCCTTATAATATTTATATCGTCGGGGTTCACTATTTCATTTGTTCCAGTGTAAGTTCCAGTATATCCATTAGAGTGATTGTAACTTGCAAAGGACATTGAGAATAGTGAGAACTTAATATTTTTGAAAGGTATATTCATCATTACACGACCATTTGCATTCCAATTACCTTGAATATTCTCGTACGTGGTAATTTTTCTACCAGATGATATATCTGTTGCTGTAAGAGACACCACATCGTTAGTCATATAACCTGCATTAGCAAAAGCATTGAATGAGCTTGCTTTCTCGGGGTTAGAGGAGCGATATCTAACATTTAATCTATGCTCAAAAGATGGTGTAAGATCGGGATTACCAAACCTAATATTTAATGGATCTGAAATATCAATTACTGGAGAAAGTTGATTAACAGATGGTTGGTTTGTGCTACCAAAATACCTTATTCTTAAATTCGAATTTCTATTCCAACGATAATTGAATTGAGCCATGGGTGCAAAATTAATTACATCTTGCCTGAGTGTATCAATTATCTGCTCGCCAATGAATGTTTTATTTCTAGAGCTGGATGGTTGCATAGAAAATCCAACCATATAATCATATTTTTCTCTGATAGATTGAAAATTAAGCTCTAATTCCTGACGAATAAAATTGTTATCTAAACGTTTACTATAAAGAGTATCAAGCACATTGTAGTTACCAGATCCCAATTCTTCTTCAGTTCGTGTATCTCTATCTGAAATTGAAACATTTTTTCTGTACTGATAGGCAAGTTGTATAAAATTATTCTTACCTATAGGCTCTACATATGATATATATCCGCGCCATGAGTTATTATCATTTATATTTGTGAAACGCTGATCAATTAAATCATTAGGACGAGTACCTCTGTAGTACATTGTTTCCGAAATACTGGTTCCATTATTTTCTGAATTACCAGTATTTCCACTAAGTTGAGCACTAATTACTCTTCCATCGTCTCCTAATTTGCGGCTAAAATCTAACCTTCCACCAACTTCACTACCCTTTCCTTCTGAGTAGTAATCTGAATGGCCATCGTTGATTCTATCTCCTGTTAATTCTTCTAAAGTATTAAATTCTCCTGTTTCTGATCTGGAGTTATTATATATTGAAGCATTGGGACGGAATATTAATTTAGTATATTCATTTGGATCCCACTCTAGTCTTAAATCCATATTAAAGTTTTCACTCAAATTATTAGATCTATTTGATTCGTCCTCTAAAGTATTGCCGGCGCTTAGAATATTTTGAGTGAATTCATCTGAAATAATGTCTGTGTCTGTATAGCCATAGCGTACATTTCCTCCTAATTTAAATTTTGATGAGAACTCTTTACTGAAGTTTCCTCCAATATTACCAGAAGTTGAAATACCATTGGTGCCTCCAAACATTCCTCCACGACCACCTCTTCCACCCATGCTTCCAAACATTGCTGTACCAAGGTCAGAGAATCCCGCATTATTAGTATTATTTATTCCTCCAAGCACTGTATATTGATCGTTATTCTTCATGTAATTAACCATTACATTAGCTTCATATCTATCCTTACTTCCATAACCTGCAAAAGCACTCCCAAATAATCCTTCTTTCATGCCGGGTCTAACAGTTAGATTTATGACGTTCTCCTCTTCACCATCATCAAAACCGGTCATTTGAGCCATTTCTGATCTTCTTTCTAATACTTGAAGTTTTTCAACCATATTTGCAGGTAAGTTTTTAGATGCAACTTTAGGGTCGTTGCTAAAGAACTCTTCTCCGTCTACTAATATTTTAGTAATAGCTCTGCCATTAACAGTTATATTACCCTCAGTATCTATTTCAACACCTGGCATTTTTTTTAATAAATCTTCTACTACAGCACTCTCTGTAACCTTATATGAGTCGGCATTATACTCTAGTGTATCGCCTTTTACTACTATCTCTGCTGCTTTTGCGGTAACAACAGTTTCAGATAATAATATATTATCAACACTCATGGTGAGCTTGCCTAAATTCACCACAGGGGCAGAAGAAGAAACTACTACATCTTTGAATAAATCGTTATAACCAATAAATGATATTTGTAAAATATATGAACCATTGCTAACAGGAATATTAAAACGTCCATCCAAATCTGATGCTTTACCTGTAATAAAAGTGCTATCCGATTTCTGCAAGACTCTAATATTGGCCTGGGGAATAGGCTCTTCTGTGGCTTCAGAAAATAATTCGCCTCTAATACTGCGACTAACATCAGATTGTGCGGAAATTGAAAATACTGACAACAATAATAGGGACACAAAGAAATAGATTTTTTTCATAAAATATATTTATAAATAGAAAGGATGAAACTTTAATCAATTGCAACAAAAATATAATAACGGGTTACTTACAACAAATCAAATAGACAAACCCACTATTTTCATCGACCAACAAAGGGTTATAGACTTTTAATAAATGACAGATTATAAATTATAATGAAGAAAATGCTTCATTTCATATAAAATATTCATATTTTTGCCAACTAGTCTATGTCATATAAGAAATTTAAATACTATTTAGTTAAAAAATAATTCAATTTACTATGTTGAAATCGTTACGAACTGAAGACTGGGTTGCAACCATTATTGGGGCAGTCATATTGGTACTTGTGGTAATTGCACCCTCTATCATGTGGAACAAAATATATATGTCAATAATTATTGCACTACTAGCATATTTGGGTTATCTTTTTATGGGTAATAAGGATAAAGGTCAATTTTTTATCTCCTTTGCATTTATTTATGTTTTAGCACAATTGGCCAGCTATTTATCATCACTTGCTTCTATTAAAACTATTGGTTTAGAATCAGTTTTCTTTGCAGTATTAATAGGATTGGTTATTAGAAATACTGTGGGTCTCCCAAAATTGCTTGAGTCTGCAGTAAGAAGTGAGTATTACATAAAAGCAGGTTTGGTAATTTTAGGAAGCTCAATTCTATTTAAAGAAATTATGAGAGCGGGTGCACTAGGAATGGTTCAGGCACTTATAGTGGTACTTGCAGTTTGGTATTTTAGTTTTTGGATTGCAACCAAAGCATTTAAGATTGATAAAGAAATGTCTATGTTGCTTTCTAGTTCAGTGTCAATTTGCGGTGTTTCTGCAGCTATTGCAACAAGTGGTGCTATAAAAGGAGATCCTAAGAAGCTATCATTTGTAATTTCACTAGTACTGATTGTTGCCATCCCTATGATGTATCTTCTGCCATATCTGGCAGGACTCATGGGACTCACACAAGAAGTTGCAGGAGCGTGGCTAGGTGGCACGATTGATACCACAGCAGCCGTAGTAGCATCCGGCAAGTTTATTGGTGAAACAGCCGAACAATATAGTGTAATTATTAAATCGGCGCAAAACGTGTTACTTGGTGTAGCAGCTTTTGTTATTTCTATTTACTGGTCCTATAAAGGAACCAATAACGAAATAAGACCAACCGGCAGAGTACTTTGGGATAGATTTCCAAAGTTTGTATTAGGGTTTCTTGTTGCCTCGCTTATATTTAGCTTTGCTTTTGATATGGAAACAGGTAAAGAATTGTCGCGTATAGCCAACAGAGGCTCAAGGGAGTTATTATTCTCATTAGCTTTTATTTGTATAGGACTTGAGACAGACTTCCGCTATATCTTTAAGAAGGAGAACTCAAAATACATATGGTCGTTTCTTACAGCACAAACATTTAATGTAATTATCACTCTCTTAGTTGCTTGGCTATTGTTCTCTCAATCATAACTCTTTAGCTACCTTCAACCATTTGAAATTTGCATGCTCTGTTGTTATGTCTTGCCAAGACTCAACATTAAATTCGAAGCATGCAGTTGATGAGGTAGGTAAATTATCGAGGTTTACACCTAATATATTTATCAAGTCAGTAAGCCCAGGATTATGACCTATGAAAACGCAACTATTTATATTATCGGGTAATTTAGAAATTACATTCATAATCCAGCGTGCCGGTGCAAAGTATAGATTCTGATCGGTTTGAATATTATCTATAGAGTATTCCATACCTTCTGCTGCCAGTATAGCTGTTTCATGTGCTCTTTTTGCAGATGATGAGAGAATTAAATCGGGAGTTCCGTTTTTCTTGTTAATAAATGCACCCATATCAGAAGCATTTTTTCTTCCTCTTTCCGTTAGAGTTCTATCGTAATCATCTTTTGCCATTGTGTCTTGTTCTGCTTTACCGTGGCGGAAGATAATAAGTTGTTTCATATATTTATTAATTTATTTAGTAGTTTGCATATGCATAAAACTGACTACAAATTTAGTTATAATATTTCAGTTTGATTTCATTTTATTTTTTGTCTAACAACACAATTCACTCCAATTAATTATTTTCACTTCATCTTCATCTATTAATCAAACCTTTATTACTATTTTTGATTTTCGAAACATATAATTATAATTATGACAAAAAGAATCAGAGTTACAGTAGGAATTATTGCTGCAATAATAATCTTATTGCTGATTGGATTTATTTATAGTACTTTCTTTAGACCTCAATATGGAACCAGTTCAAATGTAGTTGGAGTTATAACACTAAGTCTAGTTATAGGTGCAATTATAACTTATTTATCGTTACAATTAAGGCAAGCCAGAAATAGCACAGTCTCTACCAAAACCTCCTCTCACACAGTAATTGAAAGCATAAAAAGAGTTTTCAAAATAGTTGTTGCAGAGGGACAAATGAATGAGATATTTAACTATGAGAATACAATAAGGCTACTTAAAGTTATTCCTTCTACAAAAAAGGCATTAGTTATTGTGCGTGCAAATGTCTTAATTGGATATGACGTAAATAAGTGTAAATGGGAAATTGATGAAGAGAAAAGAGTGATTAAATTGATGAATTTTCCCAAGCCTGAGATATTATCATTAGAAACCGACTTCAATTACTATTATTTTGAAGATGATTTATTTAATTTCATTAGCAGAAAAGATCTTCAAGAAATTCAGTATCTGGCAAAAGAACAAGTAAAGAAATCAGTACTTCAAAGTGATTTATTGAAGATTGCATCCGAACAGATGAAGCTTTTGATAGGAGAGATTACAACATTAAACAATTGGCAAATAGAGAATATAGCTCTTATAGATGATTATAGTTATCCTAAGGATGTGGTAGAAAAAATAGATGAGCCGAAAGAATCAACTCATCTACTAAAAAAGATTAACCTGCTTGAAAAAGCTGCAAGTATTTTAAAAATTAAAATTTAAAACTAGTTATTCTAAAACATATTATTTTAAATCCAATTACTCTAAATCCAATTACTCTAAATTTTACTATACTAAGACTAGTTATACTAAATCTTGCCAATCTAAAATCACTTTACCGCACTGGCCTGTTTCCATTATATCAAAGCCTTTCTGAAAATCATTTACACTAAAACGATGTGAAATAATTGGTGTTAAATCAAGCCCCGAAATCAACATTTGCTCCATTTGATACCATGTTTCCCACATCTCGCGACCATAAATGCCCTTAAGTGTAAGTGACTTGAAGATGATTTTATCCCAAGCGACTGTCGTTGAATTAGGAAGTATACCTAATAAAGAAATCTTAGAACCATTATACATATTTTCAATCATTTCTTTAAATCCTGCAGAAGACCCCGACATTTCAAGACCAACATCAAATCCTCTCATACCTAAACTCTTTACAGCTTGAGCAACCGTTTCTCCCTTTGAAAGATTAACTGTAACCGTAGCACCCATTTTCTTAGCAATATTAAGTCTATACTCACTAAAATCGCTAACCACAATATATCGTGCACCTGCAAATTTACATATTGCAGTAGCCATGCTACCTATAAGACCTACCCCAGTTATAAGCACATCTTCTGCAATTAGTGGAAATGAAAGAGCTGTATGAGTTGCATTACCAAATGGGTCCATAATTGATACAATGTCATCAGGTATGCGACTATCTACTTTTACTACGTTTGCAGCAGGCAGTGATAGATACTCGGCAAAGGCGCCATCTCTATTGACACCTACACCTATAGTATTTTCGCAAACATGTAGTTTCCCTCTTCTGCAATTTCTACAATGGCCACAAGCAATATGACCTTCGCCAGTAACTCGATCACCAATCTTTATATTTTCTACACCACTTCCCATATCAACAATTTCTCCAACATATTCATGACCAATAGTCATTGGAGTTTTAATTGTCTTCTGAGACCATTCATCCCATTTGTATATATGTAAGTCGGTACCACATATAGATGTTTTCTTTATTTTAATTAAAACATCATTCACTCCAATTGATGGAATTGGCAACTCTTCCATCCAAAGTCCCTTTTCTGGTCTTAACTTTACTAATGCTTTCATGTTTTTCTAGTTTCTAATTACTGATCCTATAGTTTTATCTAGTGTTGTCTAGTTTCTATTTTACTGATTTACTACATATATCAACCTATGTATCCGACAGTTTCAAGTATTATATGATATGGTATGATTCAATAATACTCAGTTTAAATATAGTTTAATCCAATCCAATTCTACTAAATTACTTTTAATTCTTTACCTACTTTAATAAACGCTTCAATAGCTTTATCAAGATGCTCACGTTCGTGTCCTGCAGAAAGCTGAACTCTGATTCGTGCTTCATCCTTAGGCACCACTGGGTAATAGAAGCCGGTTACGTAAATCCCTTCTTTCAGCAACTCCTCTGCATATTGTTGAGATAGTTTTGCATCATAAAGCATAACTGCACAAATTGCCGATTGAGTAGGCTTAATATCAAAGCCTGCCTCCTTCATTCTCGAAATAAAGTATTCTACATTTACATGCAACTTGTCTTGCAGGTCGTTGGTCTCTTCAAGCATATTAAAAGCCTCAACCCCCGATGCAGCCACCATAGGTGGAATAGAGTTTGAAAACAGATAAGGTCTGGAACGTTGACGAAGCATATCTATGATTTCCTTTCTTCCGGTTGTGAACCCTCCAATTGCACCTCCAAAAGCCTTACCAAGCGTTCCGGTAATTATATCAACCTCTCCCAGCAAGTTATAAAGCTCAGATATGCCTTTGCCTTTTTCGCCTACTACACCAGCCGAATGACTTTCATCAACCATTACAAGTGCGTCATACTTTTTGGCAAGTTCCATTATTTTGTCTAATGGGGCTACATTACCATCCATAGAAAAAACACCATCTGTAACAATTATTCGAAAACGCTGAGATTGAGCTTCTTTTAGCTTTTCTTCCAAATCATTCACGTCGGCATTAGCATATCTATACCTTTTTGCTTTACATAAACGCACACCATCAATAATAGAAGCATGATTTAAAGAGTCTGATATTATTGCATCCTCATCTGTAAATAATGGCTCAAACAAACCACCATTTGCATCAAAACAAGAAGCATACAGTATAGTATCTTCGGTATGAAAAAATCTACTTATGGTATTCTCTAGCTCTTTGTGATAATCTTGCGTACCACAAATAAAACGCACAGATGACATACCATAACCACGGTTGTCGAGAGCATTCTTAGCAGCACTAATTAGTCGCGGATGATCAGAAAGCCCCAGATAATTATTTGCACAGAAATTTAAAACCTCTTGCCCTGTTTCTACTTTTATCTTTGCACTTTGTGGGGTAACTATAATTCTTTCATTCTTGTATAACCCCGCTTCTTGAATGTTTTTTAGTTCATCTATTAGGTGTTTTTTTATATTCCCGTACATGTCATTATAATTTTATAGTTGTTTAGATACAATAATATTTATATGTTTCTCAAATGTAAATAAAAGGAAGGAATCATTTGTTCTAATGGATTAATGATGTTGACACTATCAGAAGAAGGTTCTAATCTATTAATGATGTTTGTACTAATCGATTAAAGAAGAGGGGAGAGATTTTTTTGTTTTCACTCCCAACTCGCGCAGTTTCTCTGCCTGGCCAATAAGATTACCCCTACCCATTTTTAATTGAGAATATGCGTTATTATAGCTCTTTTTTGCTCTTTCAAGATGTGTATCAATTTCCGTAAGTGATGCTACAAAGTTAACAAGCTTATCATAAAGTGCCGCACCCCTGTCTGCAATCTCAATAGCATTTCGGTTCTGATATTCTCTTTTCCACAGATCTGAGATAAGCTTAAGTGCAGCAATAAGGTTGGTGGGACTAATCAACAGAATCTTTTTGTCATAAGCATACTGCCACAGTTTCTCCTCATGTTGCAATGCTAGCAAGTAAGCAGGTTCATTAGGAATAAACATCATCACAAAATCTAGCGTTTCAGCATAATCTTGATAACTTTTAATACTTAGCTCGTCGATATGTTTTTTTACCGAACGTAAATGATCACGTATAAACACCTTCTGCTCATCAGCATCATTACTACCAACATAATTAGCATATGCAGTAAGCGAAACCTTAGAGTCTATTATCACATTTCTTTTGTCGGGATAGGCAATAATCACGTCTGGTTGCATTTTAATGCCATTTTCATTAACCAGATAGGTGCCATCTGCATCTTTTAAAAACTCCTGAACAAAATACTCTCTATCTTTTGCCAGTCCCGAACCTTCTAAGATATTTTCAAGTATCATCTGACCCCAATCGCCTTGAATCTTAGAATTACCTTTAAGCGCTTGCGTAAGATTATTAGCTTCGCTACTAAGCTTATCGTTCAAATCTCTGAGATTCTTTAGCTCAAGACCAAGCGAAAACCGTTCACGCGACTCACTCATATAAATTTCTTCCACCTTCTTGCGAAACATATCTATGTTATCACCAAAAGGCCTCAGTATTGAGTCGAGGTTAACCCTATTAAGATTAGTAAACTTCTCGCTCTTCTCGTCAAGAATTTTAGAAGCAATATTTTCAAACTCAAGGTTCAGTTGCCTATGAAGTCCTGCAATTTCATTTTTTCTTGCCTCAATACTTTCGTTCAGTTTCTCGTTAGCAATTCTCAAATCGCTTTTAAGGGTGTAATTCATTTCCAACAAGTTGTTGTATTCAACTTTAGAAACCGACTTAGATTTTGTAAACAATGAAGCAATAATCCAAGCTATAATACCACCAGCAACAAAAGCAAAGACAATATAAATCTGGATCATATTATATTTCTGAAATATATTCTATAACTACTTAATATTTCTGAGAATGTGTCCCATTTTCTTCTTCTTAGTCTCCATATAAAACTGGTTAAACTCATTAGGAAAAACTTCTAATGGCACATTTTCTACTACTGTAAGTCCGTATGATTCAAGACCTATTCTCTTTTTTGGGTTATTGCTCATCAATCGCATGTTTTTAATCTCAAGACTCCTCAATATCTGAGCACCCACACCGTAATCTCTTTCATCGGCCTGATATCCCAAGTGTAAGTTGGCATCAACAGTGTCTAGTCCTTCTTCCTGTAATTTATAAGCTGCAGCTTTAGCCATAAGCCCAATACCTCTACCCTCCTGATTAAGATAAACTAAAACCCCTTTACCCTCTTTTTCTATAAGTTGAAGTGCTTTATGCAGCTGTTCGCCACACTCGCACCTCATTGATCCAAAAATATCTCCTGTCATACACGATGAGTGAACACGCACTAAAACCGGCTCATCCTCTGTCCACTCACCTTTTATTAATGCAATATGCTCTTGCCCAGTTGCTTTTTGCAAGAAAGGAACCATTTTAAAATCCCCATATTCAGTGGGAAGCTTAACCGACTCGCCTCTTTCTATAAGTGATTCAGTTTTGAGTCTATATTTAATTAAATCAGCGACAGACACAATCTTCAAATCAAACTTCTTTGCCATAACCATAAGTTCAGGCAGTCTGGACATTGAGCCATCCTCATTTTTGATTTCAGCAAGAGCCCCTGCAGGATATAATCCTGCAAGACGTGCAAAATCTATTGTAGCCTCTGTATGACCCGCTCGCCGCAATACACCTCTTGATTGCGCCTTTAGAGGGAAAATATGTCCTGGGCGTCCAAAGTCTTCGGGTGCAGTCTCAGCTCGTGTAAGTGCTAATATCGTTTGCGCTCTGTCATAAGCAGAGATCCCGGTGGTGCAGCCATGAGTAAGTAAATCGATAGAAACAGTAAAAGGAGTTGCATGAACCGAAGTATTGTTAGTTACCATCATGGGCAAGTCCAGCTCTTCTGCTCTCTCTTTAGTTACTGGAGTACATATAAGCCCCCTTGCATAAGTTTCCAGAAAATTCACCTTTTCGGGTGTTATACATTCGGCAGCGATAATTAAATCACCTTCATTCTCTCTATCTTCATCATCAACTACAATGATAAAGTTACCTTTCCTTATTTCTTCAATAGCCTCTTCAATGCTATCCAATATTATTTTTTCTTGCATAATTCAATTTAAATTTAGTGCTGTTGTTGAACCATCTCTTGCATATTTATTATGAAGCAAAGCATCTAATTCTCCATTTAATCTCTTGGTTGTCTTAAGATCATTTATAATTCTAAGATCAAATGGAATAGATAATGTCCTTAAAATAATCCCAATGGGAAAAATAAACATACTTAACTTAGCAGGTAAGCTATTTGCTTTAAAGGGGCGAACATTTTTTATAATTACCGGATACTCCTCAGCTTTCTTCAGCTCATCGTGATAAGATGAGTTGGATAACTGACCAAGTATATTTTCCAAGTCCCTTTTAATAGAGTAAAGTTCATCATCATAACTGCTATCAGTCCAATATTTTTTATATGAGAATATACTATAATTTTCTATATATGAATTTATCTTTTCATTTAGAAAACTCAATTCAGTAGAAATCTCAGAGTAATTAGGTTTATCGATAACCACACTTTTAGCTGAGTATTTTCGTTTTTCACGAATAAAAAACAGTCTTTTAATGAAGCTGGTATATGTATCAACATTTAATATCACCGAATCATTCATTGCTTTATATGTAAGGAAAACCCCTATTGGTAGCAATATGAGAGCACTAAACCACATTCCAAACCAATGTTCCCATACACCATCTCTTGTCATTTTATATCCCACATTATCTACTATATAATAAATTATAAATAGAATAACAGATATTACAATTGGAGTACCCAATCCACCTTTACGAACAATTGACCCCAGAGGAGCACCAATGAAGAAAAATATCAAGCAAGTAAAAGGGATAGTAAACTTCCTGTGCCATTCTACCCAGTGCCTGTTTATTGTTTTTTGAGTAGTTGTTTTATTTAATGATTTAAACAAAAACTCATTGCTATTATTATCGGCTTTCATGAATGCATTTTGCATTATTGAAGACTGTTCATGCAATTCTTTAGATTGAAGTAGGGTATCGGGTGATGGCACTATAACACCTGAGTTTATAGATGCAGTAATAACTGAGTCTTTCTTATCATTTGGATAACCGCTTCTAAAAGATAAATATGAATAGTTCTTCATCATATTTCTATCTACAATATTTACACTATCCAATATATGCTTCATCGAATCTATAGAAACAGACAACTTCGATAAGTTTTTAGAAACATAGTTGCTAGTAGAGCTGCCCTCAATTACATCTTCGCCCATTCGTGAGAAATTGGCATCATAAGGAATCATCATTACCTTCTCTCTGAAGTTTTCTCTAGAGTATGGAACAAAATCCTGATCATACCTAACTGTTTTTCCCTGGTTCCAATTCTGAAATTGCTGACCACTGTACATTGTGAATATCAGCATAGTTTTATCCTCATTAGAAGACATCCTGGCAGAGTCACAAACTATTACGGCCATGTTATTAAAACCACTTGCTATATCATATATCAATACGTCGTATAACATTCCAGTTTCCCTATCTTTATGCTCAACGTAAAGATTATAACCCTCAATTTCTTTATAAAAAACTCCTTCAGGTATATCAAGCTCCGGCGAAGCCTGCCTAATGGATATTAAAAGTGTGTAGAATTTTGTCTGGATTATGGGTATGGCATTATTCTGAAAAAAAAAGGCACCTACACTTATAGAAAAAATAAGGATTATAAGTGGTTTCATAATTCCAAGGAGAGGAATTCCGGCCGATTTAATTGCAAGTAGTTCTAAATTTTCGCCCAAACTACCAAAAACCATTAAAGAAGCTAATAGTATTGACAATGGAAGCGCAAGAGGTATAAGGTTAAGTGCAGCATATAAAAACATTTCGCCCAGTACATTTAAGCCCAAACCTTTACCTACCATATCTTCAACGTATTTCCAAAGAAATTGCATCAACACCAAGAATAGGCATATTACAAATGTCATTAGAAATACAGGAATAAAGGTCTTTAGAATATAACTGTATAAGCGTTTTATGTGGAAATCTTTTCTCATTAACAGTACAAAAAGAGACTTGTTTTAACTCTCTGCAAAGATAATAAAAAAGAAGCTACAATACACCAAGTCTTCTCTTCATCTCTTCAACCTGAGACTCCCATAGAGTGATAGCATCACCTTTATCATCGGGCTCGGCAAAGTCAGTAACTTCTAGAGTCATATCTCCCGTTAAATCAAGTTTTCTCAACCTGAATTCAAAATAAATTGATTCATCATCATCAATCCATCTGTATCGAACACTAACTTGTGGCTTGCTTTGTACAATAACTGCCTGGCTATTACTTTTGCCCCATGTAAAAGTATAAACAGACTCTGTTTCATTCATGGCAACTTCATCTGCAAACCATTCCGAAAGACCATCTATCTGACTGATCATGCGCCATAGGCTACTTTGACTGGCGCTACCCATAAGAAACTCGATATGGAATTTTTCTTGTAACATGGATTATTTTAAAAATGAGTCACAATATACAACATTTTTTAGATTATTCCATATCGAGTCGGCTTATTTGTATCAACTAATTGGCTTATACTCAACAAACGCCTCAATTGCCTCATATGAAGCTAGTCCAAGCTTCCAATACATATCGGCAGTAGCTCGGTTTCTAGCCTCAGAGCGTTGCCAAAACAGCCTCTCGTCGTCTCCTAAGAATGGAGCACTTTCCATTTGAGATTGATGCTGTAAAATTGCATTTCTTTTTTGTCGAAGTTCTTCTGGTGAAAGTGGAACTGCCATTTCAATATGATCTATCTCCCACTCCATCCAAGCTCCCCTATACATCCATATTCTGCAATCTTTATACCATTCTTCTACTTTAAGAGTGTCAATTGCAGCAAGAATAGCATCTAAGCACACCTTATGCGTTCCATGTGGATCGGCCAGGTCACCTGCAACATATATTTGATGGGGTTTTATAGTTTCAATAAAATCTTTCATTATATGCACATCTTTCTCAGAGATAGGATTCTTTTTTACCCTACCTGTTTCATAAAATGGAAGATCAAGAAAATGAACATTCTCATTTGAAAGACCCACATATCTGTCGGCAGAACGCGCTTCCTCTCTTCTTATTCTTGATTTTATAAAAAGTATATCAGGTGTATCCAAATCTTCTTTAGTCTTTTCATGCATCAGAAAATGAAGAATATCATCATATTTACTCTGTAGCTTAGTGCTACCAACATCGAATTTATTGTTTAAATTCTTTAAAACAGAGATATATCTTATCACCTCTTCATCGCCCACTGCAATATTACCTGAGGTTTGATATGCCACATGTACTTCATGTCCTTGATTTACCAATCTCTGAAATGTACCACCCATAGAAATTACATCATCATCGGGGTGCGGACTAAAAATAATAACCTTTTTTGGATAAGGAGTAGCCCTTTCTGGTCGGTACGTATCATCAGCTTCAGGCTTACCTCCCGGCCATCCGGTTATAGTATGCTGAAGATCATTAAAAATCTTTATGTTCACATTATAAGCCGATCCGTATAAAGCTATCAGTTCGCTTAATCCATTTTCGTTATAATCTTTATTGGTTAGTTTTAAAATTGGTTTATCAACAATACCACATAACCATACAATTGCACGTCTAATTAACTTGCTATCCCACTCACAATTGGTGACAAGCCATGGTCGGCTCAACCTTGTTAGCTCAGAAGCTGCAGCAATATCAACATAAATTGTAGCTTCTGGATGTGTTTGTAATACAGATCCAGGTACAGAATCTAACACAGCACCTTCAACAATATCCTTAATACTTTCTGCTTTCTGTTCTCCCCATGCTAAAAGAGCAATCTTTTTAGCCTCCATCATATCATACAAGCCCATGGTAATGGCGCTTACCGGAACTTTATCCAATGAACCAAAATTACGTGAAATATCGGTCCTGGAATCTCCGTCAAGCATAACCATTCTTGTTTGAGAATGCAAACTACTACCCGGCATATTAAATCCTACATTTCCTTTCCTTCCTAAACCAAGTAAAAGGTAATCTATACCACCCGAGATCTCTAATTTCTTCTCAAACTTCTCACATACTTCCGAAATCAAATCTTTTTCAACAGTAGCATCGGGTGAGTTAATGTTATTTGGATCGATATCAATCTTGTCCAAAAAAACATCTTTCAGCATCTGTAAATTACTATATGAAAAATCGAGAACGGGATAAAACTCGTAAGTATTATATACAACTACATTTTTAAAACTAAGTCCCTCCTCCTTATGTAATCTTACAAGCTCTTCATATACCGGCACCGGCGAAGCTCCCCCACTTATACCGAAAACAAATGGCTTACCCTCTTTTTCTTTTTTCTGTATCTCTTTAGAGATATCCTTTGCAATTTCTACTGCTGCTCTTCCTGCCTCTTCATTTATAGCAACCGGAAGCTTCTCATATCGAGCAAGATTGTACTCTTCAAAATCGTTATCGGGTCTGTAATACTTTTTAGGAACCCTTTCGAGAGTAATTTGTGAACTCAGATCTAACCTCATATTTCTAATTATTTAAAAAGACAACATCTTAATTTATAACATCTAGGATACCAGCATGTTTATGCAACATTCTTGCTATCTATTTTTTTTGTAATTCTCCCATAAAAATATAGTGCAATGGCGGATATTAGTCCGATTCCCACAAAAACATACCATATATAATGAGCATTTTGCGTAGCAGCTGCATAGCTCAGCGTATCAAGTACTCCGGCTTCATTTGTAAATAAACGAGGATCTGGGCAATATTTATCTAGAAGAAAGCCCGATAGACCAAATGCGAACAAGAACGAAAAGAATGAGTGTAGGTGACTAAAACCTAAATATAATCCCTCTTCACCTTCTGGTGCCTGCAACGAGAAAAACTCGAGATAACGGGGTGATATAAAACACTCGGCAATTGCCTGAAAAGCTATACCTATTATCATCATAAATGCCACTGGATGTAGTCCTAAAATATACCCAACTCCCACTTGTGTGCCCAATGACATCACCAGGGCAGAGAAGGGGATAATGAGCATACCCACCATCATAGATGAGATAGCGCTTCGCCTTTTCATTAATGAAGTAACAAAGTTTACTGATATAAACACTACAAGAGGATTAACGTTGGCATACCATCCCGGAGATGCTCCTTCTCCAATCATTCTTATTACATATTTGGGCATCGTAGCATACATCTGGCTCTGAATCATCCAAAATCCGCTCACAATTATTATTAGTAATAGCAAACGACCATTTGTCATCACTTTCATAAAAGACTTACCTATATCTGAAAAGCTCTTTCCGCTGTTATCTGTTTTGGTTGATTTATAGAAAAAGAAAACAGCAATAAGGGCCAATAAAGTCATTACTGCAGAAAAATAATTAAGGTAAACCAATCCCTGATCTCCCATACTTCTTCTTAGAGGGTCTACAACAGTTTTTCCGGTAAAAGCACCAATATTAACCATCATATAGAAAATTGCATACCCACGTGCCCTTGTTTCAGTTGTGGTTTCACGAGCTATAGTACCAGAAATAACCGATTTTATAAATGCACCACCAATAACCAATAATACAAGAGGAGCAATTATCGACCACCTTAAATTACTTTCTCTAAGTCCTGTGTAGGTTGTGGTCATTTCATAATCAACCAATCCGGCACTCTCAAGCATGGTTGGCAATATACCCAAACCGGCATAACCAACAGTAAGAAGTGCAAATGCTAATATGATTGCTTTTCTAAAGCCTATTTTATCTGAATATGCACCAGCAAACACTGGCAGAAGGTAAAGTGATGCAGAAAAGAGTCCTGCGATAACACCGGCTTCAATATCAGAAAACCCCCAAACATTAGATAAATAAAGAGTTATAACTATAAAAACAGCATAATATGCTAGTCGCTCCAGTAGTTCTACGAAATTAGCCACCCAGAAAGGCTTTGAAAATCTTGCCATCAGTTATGGTTTTTAATATTTACAATTATCAGAAAATTTAATATTGGTCGCAAAGTTAAAAAAAAATAGTCATAATAGACCTTAAAAAAGAATCCTTTTTAAGAATACTGAGTCTATTCCATATCAATTACAGTTATCCCTGCACCTCCAAACTGAACATGCTCATCTTTAAAATGAGCAACACCATTAACAGATGCCAGGTACTCTCTAATAATTTGTCTTAATGCTCCGGTTCCGGTTCCGTGTAAAATTCTCACTCTAGACATACCCAGCTGAATTGCATCATCTATAAAATACATAACAGCCTGTAATGCTTCGTCGCCCCTCATCCCTCTTACATCAATATCTTGTTTGAAATTAAGTTTTCTTTCATGCATAAGGTCGCGAGTATTCGACGACTTCTGCTCTTTCTTTATTTGATTGTTGCTTACCGTTTCAAGCTTACTAATATCAACTGTCGATTTTATCATTCCAAATGCCACTGTAGCCTTCTTTCCCGAAACCTCCATAACCTCACCATGTGTTGTTTGACCTTTGAGCCTAACAAAATCACCTGGTTTTAATTCATTTATGCTAGATGCCTTTTTTGAAGACGCTCTTTTTTGCTTAACAATATCCTTTTTTAACCCTTTCTTCTTTACAGCCCCTTTAGAATCGTCATTTTCATTTTCAGACTGCTTATCGAGCTGCTCTTTAAAACTACTTAACTTTTGTCGTGCCAGCTTAGTCTTTTCTTTATCAGCTTTAGTTTCTTTGATCTCTCTAACTGTATTTTCTATCAATGCATTACTATCAGAAAGTATCTGCTCGGCCTGCTTTTTAGCCTCCGAAAGTATCTCTTTTTTTTGCTTATTTATATCCTCAAGCTCACTCTCATATTTTGTAGTCACTTCATCAAGCCGCTTACGTTCACGCCTTATCTCATCACGTTTTCGCTCCCAGTAACGCTTATCTCTTGAAATATCCTGAAGATATTTGTCCATATTTATATAATCGCTCCCTACAATAGTAGAAGCATCAGAAATTACAGACTCGGGAAGACCAATATTTCGGGCAATTTCAACCGCAAACGAGCTGCCCGGATTACCAATAGACAACTGAAATAGTGGCTTCATTTCATGCCTGTCATACAACATGGCACCGTTAACAACACCCTCATTTTCATTTGCAAAATGCTTAAGGTTTTGATAGTGCGTTGTTATAACCCCAAAAGACTCTCTTTTATTAAACCTATCTAATAGCGCCTCTGCAATTGCAGCACCTATTTGGGGCTCGGTTCCACTTCCAAACTCATCAATAAGTAAAAGCGATTTATTGTTGCAATACCTCTCGAAATATTTCATATTCATTAAGTGAGAGCTATATGTAGATAAGTCGTTTTCTATAGACTGCTCATCACCAATATCAATGAATATATCATCAAATACTCCCACTGTTGAATTCTCTTTCAATGGTATTAAAATTCCGCATTGCACCATATATTGTAGCAGGCCCACCGTTTTAAGGCAAACCGACTTACCCCCTGCATTAGGGCCCGAAATAACTAATATTCTTTTATTGCCTTCCAAAGTAATGTCAAGCGGCACAAGCTTTCTGTTTTGCTTCTTAAGAGCAATATCAAGAAGTGGATGAATGGCATGCACCCAGTCTAGCATTTGAGCATTCTCCATTGGAGGTTTTATTCCACCAGTAAAAATTGCAAAAGAAGCTTTAGCCTGAATAAAATCTATTTTCGCCAAAAACTCATACGACTCCAATAACTCAGATAAATATGGGCGAAGGTAATTAGTGAAGTCGGTCAATATCTTTATAATCTCTCTTCTCTCCTCACTCTCTAGCTCTCTGATTCTATTATTTGCCTCAACCACCTCCGATGGTTCAATAAATACAGTCTTGCCCGAGGCCGACTCATCATGCACGATACCTTTAATTTTACGTTTATGCGATGGATTTACAGGAATCACCAATCTCCCATCGCGCATACTTGGAGTAACATCTTTATCAACATAACCCTCGGCCTGAGCTTTTCTGAGTATTGAGTTGAGTCTACCAGATATGCTGTTCATTGTTCTAGTCAGCTCACGCCTAATTGTTGATAAATTTGGAGAAGCATTATCTCTAATCTGGCCAAAACTATCTAAGATCTGGTCAATCTTTTTTGTTATTTCAGGAAAAGTAATTACGTTTTCTGCCAATAACATCAATTTTGGATACTTAACCTCCTTCTCATCGTCGCGATTAAGGAAACTAACAATTCCGTTGATTGTCAATAACGATCGGCGCAATTCAGAAAGTGCAGACAAATCTATCCACGAACCAGCAGCTTTTATACGTCTAAGCACTGGTCGCAAATCAAAGAAGTTTTCCAATGGAAAATTATCTTCTTCCCTCTTGATTTTTACAAACTCTTCAGTTTGTGAAAGAAGAATCTGAATTTCTTCAAAAGATGTAGAAAACTTCATCTCGTCAATCTTTTCTTTGCCAAGCGTACTCAAGCACCTATCGGCAATAAGAAGTCGGACTTTCTGAAAATCTATTTTTTGTTCAAAACTATCGGGGTAGATCACTAACTATAAATTGTAAACTGTTTATAATTCATTTTAAAGCACAAAACTACAATTTTATACCGATAATTCATTATTCATTCATTTACTTAACCCGATAATTCAGCACACATGTTTTTGTCTGATCACATAATTCATCCCGAACGCATTTACTTAACTTGCTAATTTATTATCTATGTATTTACATAAGCCAGTATTGAATACGAAGTACTAATAAAAGTTTTAAGATTAGTTGTTGCAGAATACAAAAAGATGTACTACTTTTGCACTTCAAATTTGGCGAGATAGCTCAGTTGGTTAGAGCGCATGATTCATAATCATGAGGTCCCGGGATCATGCCCCGGTCTCGCTACTGTTTAGGAGCTGGACACTTATCGATATTACTCGGTAGGTGTTTTTTATTTGGGTAAACATAGGGTACATGATTATGGTAAACAATTAAGAAAATCAATGGGTACACAATCTATCTCTGAAGAACAAAAACGGTTTAAGGAAAAATCCCTAAACCGTTTTTTTAATTTAATCTAAACAAATAAAACATTTCTATTGCCTACACTTTAGCCATATACTATTAATGAATTAGTCAGACTTTACTCATACCTTATTCTTTTATAAAAGGACATTAACCGAACAAGGTACGAGCAAAGTAAGGATGATGTAAGGCCGATGTATTAGAAAAGTTGCAATTTAGTTAATCTCTAACACATCTAACTGAAACTGCAAAATCCCTTGGAGCATTTGAAAATACAATTTCATTTACATCATAGGCAATTGATGCAACTTTCATTTCAGTAGTACTTTCAATCTCTGAAGTAAGCCAATATCCATGTGTGCCTATGTTGTAATAGTAAGGAGCCGTAGCGGTACGTACACCACCAGGACGGGCAGTAAAACCAAAATTATTAGTGCCAACTGCGCCTCCTGCCTGCCACCAAAGAGGATCTTTCAATTTAATGCCAGGATCAGTACCAACAGTAGTCACAAGCTGTTGCCACTCTCCTACACTAGGGATATGCCAGCCTTCGGGACAAATACCTGCTCCATCTAATGCTGCAGCCCAGTTATATAACACTCCACTTAAATTCAAATTCTGTAATATGGGGTCCTGATTTACACCATCATATCCATATACATAGTAGTAAGGATCTGTGATTGAACCTGTATCACCTCCTCCAATAGTATAATCAGAGGGATAAAATCTTAGATTTTCTGCCATCCAAGTTTGGGCACCTATCACAATTGTATTGTATTGCGATTGGTCACAACTATCTATCAACTTCTGTTTATACACATCAGAGAATGACAAATCAGCACCGTCATAAGTTGCATAAAAATGATAGGCTCTACCAATTGCTGTGGGTGCAGTTCTTGCAGGTTTTGTATCGGTAGTCACTAATTCACCTCCTACATATGTTAGTCTTAATTTTAATGCAGGCCAAGAATGATCTGGCTCCTGAGAAGGTGGGTACCATCCCCATAGTTCAAGAACTTCGCTTGGACCAACATCATCAGCTCCAACAGTAAGAAAGGTCAATTCATTTAAGTAAGTTGTACTTCCTTCTATAAATTTGCCATTTATCACATCGTATTGTGCAGTATCCACTGGTTGATAAGCATAAATCGAATCAGTTTCTGAGAAAATTTGCACACTTGTTACGCCCTGCAATGTAGTAGTGCTAGTATTTTCTAAGAATATTTTAAAGAGCGAACCAACATGCTGAAAAGTTACAGAAATTTCGGGAGATTCCATATCTAACCCAGTTGCTGCAAACCTTAGCATTACTAAATCAGCATCTTCTAATGCGGGAAGCGGACCTCCCCAAGGTGCAGATTGTAAATTTACAATCCCTAATTCACCTGAATTAATAACACCCAAACTACCTGTTAGCTGACCTCCACCGTAATAACCATAAAGATTGAAAGTCTCTGCATTAGAACCTTCAGGTACCTCAACTTCAAATTCGGCCCTTTTACCATTAGTTGAAACAGCGGTTACCGTAGTATTGGAATGAACAAAATTTTCTCCATCATTAAAAACTAACCATATCACATCTCCTACTTCCCAAGTGATCTAAGATTGGATTAATAACCCTTATTGCACTTGTTGAGGTAACTTTTTCGCTTGCCTTTGTCTGGTTTTCAAAAATAATAATTGATATTGCAACCGGAGACAGGGAAGGTAATCTTTTGCACTACTCTATTTTATTAATACTGATTGTGGTCTTGCAAATCCTACTCAGATTATGGGATATAAAACTGAGAAGAATGACCGAAGTGAAGTTGGGAAATTCAATTATGTATAATGTATTCTCAGGTCTGCTGTATTCGCGATGGCAAGCGTTGTCGTCTGTTCACAGTGGCGATATGTTAACCAGAATCATTAAAGATACTGACGATATAGTTAATGTAATTGTAACTGCTTTCCCTCTTTCAATTGCTGCCATAACACAGTTTGCTGGTGCCCTAGTTATTCTGTTCATTTTGGATCCGATGCTGGCATTGATTCTTGGAATAGGGATTCCACTACTTGCATTTTTCGCGAGATTGTACTATTCGAAGATGCGCAAATACACGATGGAGGTTAAAGAGAACGAAAGCATGATAACCTCAATGGTTGAAGAGAGTTTAATGAAACAAATTGTAATACGTACATTTGAACGACAAGAGAATGAGCTGAGCCGACTTGAGAAACTGCAAACCGATCTGCACGATAGTGTTGAAAAACGAACTAAAGTTTTTGTTTTCGCAAACCTAATTATGGGTGCTACTTTTAATGGAGGATATATAACAGCATTTATTTGGAGTGCATACGGACTAGCAGCTAAAGCAATTACATTTGGTACTGTCACAGCATATCTGCAATTGGTTAATAGAATTCAACGTCCATTGTTTGACCTAATTAGATTGCTTCCATCTATTGTTTCTGCAAAAACTGCAATTGAAAGGTTGATTTTTCTAACAGGTTTTGAAATGGAGAGCAACGAAGAAAAAATTCTATTGGAAGGTAGTGTTACATTGAAGCTAAAAAACATAAGTTTTGCTTATACAAATGAAACTAAACCCCTGTTTTCTGATTTCTCTATGGAGGTAAAGCCAGGCACTATGGTTGCCGTTATGGGAGAAACAGGTGTGGGCAAAACTACCCTTTTGCGTTTATTATTAGCACTTGTTAAACCAAACTCGGGAAGCATTACTATAGAAGATGAAACACAATCTGCTGAAGTATCAGAAAGAACTCGTTCTAACTTTGTGTATGTACCACAGGGAAATTCGCTTTTTAGTGGTACAATTCGCGAAAGCCTACTATTGGGAAATCCAGATGCAGATGAAGTTGAACTACAAAAAGTACTATCAATAGCATCTGCCAAGTTTGTGTATGCATTGCCCGATGGTTTAAACACAAAATTGGGCGAAAATGGTGCCGGCTTATCTGAAGGCCAAGCGCAACGTATAGCCATAGCACGCTCGCTTTTGCGACCCGGAAAGATATTGCTATTGGATGAAGTAACTTCGGCATTGGACCCTGAGACCGAGAGATATTTTTTAATAAATCTAAAAAAAAATTGGAAATCAGACAGTAATTTTCATTACACATCAACCCGAGGTGGCGATGTTTTGTGATTATCAGTATAATATAATGAACTCTACAACTCTGGCTTTTGACCATTAACTAAACGATTAAATACGGTTAATTGGTAATGTGGATTGTAATATTTATGAATTATTTCAGTTGATCTATTCCTGACAATATTTCTGTCATAATTATTACTAAACCAGTCAATTATTTTCTTTTTCAAGTCTTCAATATCATTTTCTTTAAAAAAAAAGCCATTGTATCCATCTTGAATGGTACCAGCTTCCGGCCCTTGATTTGACATATTATCATGAGTGCAAACCGGGGTTCCAAAACTAAGAGAGTGTACTGCTGTTAACCCCACATTACCGGGTGAAACACACAGGTCGGATTTTGAAAGATATTTTCCAACTTCCTCTTCATCATAACATGCACCGGTAAAGTGCAACCATTGATTTTCTAAACCAGATATTCCTTTAATTTCTAAGTCTTTTCTCTCGGGACCATCTCCAATTATTATCAGATTAATTTTAGGAGTTTCCTCGTTTATACTATTGATAGCTTCCAAAAGTAAAACTAGTTTTTTCGCCGGAGTAAGCCTTCCTGTAAAAATTATTACTGGCAAGGTGTTATTTTTAAAAAATGGAAAAACCTCCTCTTTATCAACTTTTATTAGTTTGTGGTATAATAATTTATGAGTTTCGTAGTCAAGTGAATTAAAAAAAACATATAATTTATCTTTGGAAAAACCTTGTTCTATCATTAACTCCTTAGCTCTTCTTTCATAAAGCAAATGAGTGTGTGCCATACGGAATAACAGTTTTTTTATCATTAACCGAAGCCTGCTCTCATTTCCATATAGGCCATGTCCCCAAAAAGTGACATGAATTCCCCTTAATCTACATATGATAACAGAAATCCATGTTGAAATACGTGAGATTTCTCCTAAAAACACAGCATGTTGAAAATCACTCTTGAAACATTTTTTTATAACACCCTTTTGCCAGAATTCCTTTTTACCTTTCCATTGAAAAGACTTAAATTTATGAAATCGATCTTGTTTAGTAGCAAATTCCTCTTTACTTAAATCGATCTTTTTTACACCTGAATTAAAATCGTCACTATAGAAAACATGCATTTCCCAATGAGAGTCATTCAACAAGATACTCCACAATGACGATCTATAGTGAGGGGCTATATTAGTAAAATAATAAACAGTTACCATCCTATTTTTAATAAAATCACATTAATGCTCAACTTTGTTTTAAGTTTTACCGAGTATATTGATTCTAGTTCTAGAAATCTACCAGCTTCGATTAAGTATTCCATTCTTTGCACTCCAATAGTTTTACCCCAGTATTCTTTTTCTCCAATATAACCAAAATTTTCGGCTTCCTCACCATTTAAGTGCTTCAAGCCCATTATTGCTATTGGTTTATTATTGTGCCAAATAGACTTGAAAAAGTAGTCGTCTCTGGTTTTTTAAGCTTTCAAACCACTTCACACTAGACTCTCTGTCGAGTTCTGGATCTCACCTCGGTTTAATGTCTCAATAATATCAGGATTTATATCAACCCCTATAACCTTGACACCACTTTTTGCAGCTATAACAGCTGTTGGTAATCCTATATACCCCATACCCATTACTAATACTTTAACATTCTGCCTCATAAATAAAAAATGTAATAATTAGAAACCACCTCAATTAAAAACGTATTGAAACTTAACTAATTTAGTTAAATAGCTCAAATATACCTCCAAAAAAAAACAATTGCCCCATTTTTTTACTTACATAATATTACAAGCAGAAATTAATTAGTGAAATATTTGTTTACTAGTTTATGTTTGAGAAGAGTTCCTGTTTATAATCATTTTAAATAATTAATATGCAAGGGTTAAAGCGTAATAATTCTTTTTAAATAAGCCAATCTAACTACTACTTCATTGTAATTTACAACTATAGAATGCAATAAATGCTTATCTTTGCAATCGCAATCATTACACACTTCGAGTTTCGCCGTAATATATTTTTAAATATGCGGTGACAAATAATTTTTAAAAAAAGAGCTTTATATCTCATAACTAATTACGAAGTCAAACATAATTATACTGTCATAAGTTTCAAGTTGAAAGCTATGATGATAGTTGATTAACAATAATTATTAATTTGAAAAAAGAAATGAAACTAAACTACACATTTTACATTATTATACTTACTATAATATGTACAATTACCCCTTTTCAGCACACATTTGGTCAGGGATCGCGCTACACAGGAAATTACAAAAAATCAGGTCAGGTTACTTTTACTAATCAGAAAAATTTAGTTATTGAAGGATTAGAAATCAATAACGTGGAAGGACCCGCAATTCAGGTTTTAAATTGCGAAAATGTTACTATTAGATATAATAGGATTACAAACGTTGGGAAAAAACCAGCAATTTATATTTTTAATTCGAAGAATGTAACCATCGTAGACAATTCACTTGAAAACGTTCAATCAGGACTTGTAGCAGGCACTTCACAAGGTATTAAATTTGAATACAATGATGTATTAAATGTACTTGGATCCTTAAGAGGTGGCTCAGTTATTGGTGTAATGGCGCAATTCAACAATGTATCTGGTGCAGGAAACAGCATCAGTTATAATGCAAATGAAAATCTTCCCGGACAAAGTTCAACTGAAGACATTATAAATATATTTAATTCAAATGGGACTGCACAGAGTCCTATTGTTATAAGAGGCAACTGGATTAGAGGTGGCGGTCCATCTACTTCGGGAGGTGGAATCAATATTGGAGATTATGGTGGTTCATATCAAATTACAGAAAATAATATACTAGTAGACCCAGGTAATTATGGTATAGGTATTTCAGGTGGTAATAACATGACAATGAGAAACAACAAGGTATTTGGTAAAAAAAATAGCTTTACGAATGTAGGTTTAACTGCATGTAATTGGTATGAAAGTGTAAGTAAATCACATTCAATAAGAGTTGAAAATAACGCAATTAACTATACAAATAAAAATGGTTTAGTAAACACTTGGTGGTTCTATCAAAATATTGAACCGGTGACTGGAAGAGAAACAAACTATTATGACTCAAAGATAAATGCTTCAATTCTTCCCGACCAAATAATTGGAAGGGCTCGTTCAGGATTATCACCAATTAATCCTGATGATCAGACGCCTGGAGGTGGAACAACAAACCCCAATAATCCTGATGATGAAAATCCTGGAAATGGTTCTGTTGAAAAACCTGGTACACCTATACCAAATCTGCCCATAATTAATAATGACCCTTCAATTACTATATACCTTGATAACTATAATCGTGCCTGCATAAATATTAGTGGTAGACAATCATCTGCGCTGGTAATGATTGCAGATAGTAATGGCAGGCTTATACATCAACAATCTCTTTCGAGTTATCATACTGTATTACCAAATGATCCGATTCCGGGTACATATTATGTATATGTAAAAAACGGCAATAAGGAACATTTAAAACAATTACAGATTAAGTAATTTTTCTGAGAAATTAATTCATAATATATCCCTGCTGTCAAATAATGGTTTTAACAGCAGGGATTCATTTTTTATAAGTTTTTGCGTAATGTAAATGAAAAATCATCTTCAAATTCCTTTTTGTAACCAAAACGTTGATGCAATTTGTATGAACTTAGATTGTCAATTCTAATTTTTGCATATATTGAAGATAATCCCAGCGATCGTCCTTTATCTAGCATAACCTGCATCATATCTACTCCTACAGCTTTTCCCCAGTATTTTTTTTCACCTATATATCCAAACACTTCTGCATCGGTATCAGTAATATTTTTTAGCCCTACAACTCCTATTGGATTATCATTGCGCCAAACACCACATATATAATAATCGGTTCTTTCTTTTAAGCTTTGAAACCACTTTTCTTGACTTTCATTTGTTAGATCTGGAGCAAATGTTAATCGTTTAATTTCAGGATCACTTAACCACTCCGATGATTTTTCAAGTATTACTCTATCATATTCTCTGTATTCTACATCAATAATTTTTCTAAATTCCATAATATATTAATTTATCTGTTTAATAATTAGCCTTACTGCAAATTATCAAAAACTTACAATTGTTTTTTCAAATTGTTTATCTTCATTATAATCTATAAGCTAGCTTTAGCCTTTAAGCTATCTAGTAACTCCCCAACATTCTTCCAAGAGAGAATCTCCTTAGAAGAAAATTTAACTTTAAATTGTTTCTCTATTGCTACTATTAATTGTATGTGAGTAAGAGAGTCCCATCCATCAACATCATTAGCAGTAGTTTCGCGCGTAAGATTTAATGATTCTTCATCCAGAATATCTCTGAAAATATTCTCCACTTCATTTAATACTCTTTCCTTTTCCATATTTTAATTGTTCAAATTGCTATTATATAACTCTCTTTTTCTTTGTATTCACTCACATTAAGTTTAAAATAGTGATGCATAGGGTCTTCTACTTTAATAAAACCTAATTGTGTGTAATGATTTTGTACCATGCTATTCTTTGAAGTAGGTATATACTCTCCCATGATATTTTTGAAGCCTTTACCACGTGCATATTCTACAATAGTGTTTAGTGTAAAATTCTCCATACCACGCTTTAAAACCCTACAACTCATAAACCATGTATCAATAAATGCAGTTTCGTCATCTTTTTTCTTAAGGATTACTACACAAATTAATCCATTATCTCCAAATTTATCTGTAAGGGTGAAACTAAAAGTATGAGAGTCTTCATCCTTAGACATAAGTTCTACCTCTGCCTCTGTATATCTTATGGTACGCAAGTTGAATTGATTGCTTCGTAGCGACAATTGAGATACGCGTGGGGTGTTGAAGCTATTAAAAGGTGTGACCTCTGATTTCATATCAAGACTTTGAAGAAAATCGGCCTCATTTGCAAAACTAGTTTGGGTAGCTGCTCGCTCTGCTTCAACCTGATAATGTTTTGTTCTGTCGGCATCTGTATGTGAATGAGTTGCCGTTTCAAAAAGATTTAAGCTATACAGATATTCTAAATATTGAGCCGGATCTTCGGGAAGTTCAGGAACTGTTACATCTGGTAAGTTTTCTCGTACCATATTTCTTTCAAATGGGTTATCATCAAGAAATACGATTGAATCGAAACCAATATTTAGTATGGATTGTATACGACGAATATTATCTGCTTTATTTTCCCAGTTTGCTATAAAAACAGCAATATCTTTTAAACGTAAAACCATTTCGGGATGCTTCTCAAACGGTTCTTTAGCAGTATCCTCATTATTTTTAGAGCAAACTGCAAGTATTATGCCTCTGTTCTTCAACTTCAATGCCCATTCCTGAAATTCTGTAAAAGCCTTTCCAATACCAAGTTCATGACCTAGCTCCAGTTTCTCATATCCGTCGTCTCCCACAATGCCTCCCCAAACGGTATTATCTAAATCTAGTATCAGGCATTTTTTAAATTTCCCCTCAATAGCAGAAATAATATCCATTGTTCTTCTAGCAATATGTGGTAATGCCTCAATAGAAAAGATAATTTCGCTACCAATATACACTGCGGGGTGAAACATAATATCACGACCAATTTTATTTTGTATTGCTGCTATATCGCTAATAAACAGATTGGAATTATTAATACTGGTTTCCATTAAATTAAAATTGAGCTTTCTTACCTGATATGTAAAAGAGCTCTCAACCCTATTTGCATAACTCCCATACACGGTGTCATCAATTTCGGGATAATTGAAATATATGAGTCGTGACTTTACCATCTTTGAAACACTACTTACAAAATCTAGCCGATTATCAGCTAATAAATGCTGTTTATCTACAGGTAGTTTATTATATGTTGAAAGCAACTTGTGTGAGGATTGAAATACAACAATATAATCGGCATTAAACTCATACAGTTCTGAAGTTGT
Organism: Fermentimonas sp.; assembly: GCA_015478775.1. Classification (GTDB taxonomy): domain Bacteria; phylum Bacteroidota; class Bacteroidia; order Bacteroidales; family Dysgonomonadaceae; genus Proteiniphilum. The sequence goes on from JADMKP010000010.1 coordinate 414,651, forward strand.
GTTGAGTAATTGACGTTCTACCTGACTGTAGTCTGCTTCAAACATATCAATATTGAATCCTCTCTCAAAAGCAACACCTTTAAGAGCCGTTGCTAAAAATTGGGTTGCTGAATCTCCTAATAGAGCAACTTTTACAGTAGGTAGAAAGGATACATCCTTTTTGAGATTACTTTTTAGAGTATTAAAACTACTTATCATATTTTTATTTTTTATGTATGATGCTATCGAGCATTAAAGTGATTTTTTTAGACCCTATTTCATTTAAATGATTGGCATCGTAATAATCATGTTCAGTAAAATAATCAATATTTGAAAAGTCGTAGAAAAAAACATTGTCGTACTGTTCATCAAATGATATACAGAAATCCTTTTGAATAGTAAGGTACTCCTCTTTCTGAGAGTTTCTGTATGAGGTATATAGTGGCAAATTAATCAACAACACCTTAATATTTCTCTTCTCACACTCTCTAATTATATCATTTACATACTTTTTGTTGTGAATTATATTATTTTTATCTATAGCATGTGTAATTATTGAATTATGCCTATTTGCTTCAAACTCTCCATTATCCCAATTAGCTTGCCGCTTATCTAATGTATAGTTTGCACCATACCCCATATCATTTACCGTACGGCGACTCTCATCCTTTAAACCCATAATGGTGAGTAAACCATTGGCTGCAGTTTTGAAGGTTGCAGCATTTTTAAAATAAAGTTCATAGTTATATTTACCTTGCCATCTGTGGAAATTGCTACCATAATGAATATTATAAAACTTCACTCTCCACCACTCAGGACTATCTTCAATATCTCCAAATGGAGACCAAAATTCAATACCCAGTATCACATATTCAAGGGAAGGCATTTGATCTATGAATTTATGGAATATAAAATGATCGTATTTTAAAGATTGAGATAGATGTGCTGCATTGAATCCTTTTTTGTTGAGATATTGAGGATTAATATCATACAAAACCGTAGAGGCACCTAGCGCGAGAACTTCTACGTCTCGGCTATTTATGGTAAGCCACTGATTCTTAAAAGCGTAGTCATTGGGTATTTTTCTTAATGAATACTCCGAAACAACTGCTAATAGTGTAGCAGGAAGCAAAAAATAAAGACCAATTTCAATGAGATATTTTTTCATATAAGTGCATTCTTTTATTGTTATACGACTGTTTGTTTAAAATTGCATATATATAAATACTTGTTCCTCTCCACTAAATAGCACCACTAGAATTAGTATTAACCAATAGATAGCAAAGCGAGTAAATTTTTGAGGAATTAAAGATTCTATTTGTAATGCATACTCTTTATCCCTTTGTTTCCACTCAGCAAATAACATAATGAAAGTAAAAAAGAGAGATAGAAAAAGAATACGCACACCATCAGCAGTGAATGAAGTAGGGTTCGAAAAATTAAGTAACCCTTTCATAAACTCCCAAGTTTGGCTAAGTGATTGTGAATTGAAAATAATTTTTCCGAATGAAACAAGAAGATATGTACTAATTATCTTAATTAAATCACTCATAAAAGGTGCTCCAAACTTATTAACCTTTAGCTTTTTACTTTTCCCGAAAGAGCCTGATAATACTAAAGGGATAAATAGTAATCCATGATACAATCCGAAAACAGCAAATGTCCAATCTGCACCATGCCAAAACCCTATAATTATCATACTTATAATCATAGCTAGAATAAGACCGACATTTCCCCACGATCTAAACCTTATGTTAATAGGCATAAAGACGTAGTCAGTGACCCATGATGTAAGAGACATGTGCCACGAACGCCAATATTCTGCTATGTTACGAGTAAAAAATGGATATCGGAAGTTGACAGCTACTCTAAAACCTAATATCTTACCTACACCTATTGCCATATCAGAATATCCCGAGAAATCGGCGTACAACTGAATTGGGTAAACAAGAGCTGCAACAATTAGAGTAGTGGCATTATGGCTACCAACATCTCCCCAAACAGAACCGAGAAATATTGCCATATTATCGGCTATAACCATTTTCTTAAATATTCCCCAAAGAATTTGACGAGTTCCATCCATTGCCATATTGTAATCGAATACTCTTGCAGATTTTAGCTGAGGAAGGAAGTCGTTGGGCCGATCTATTGGTCCTGCAAGTAAAGTTGGGAAAAAAGCTATGTATGCTGCAAATGCAATAAAATCTCTAGCAGGTTCTATTTTGCCACGATTAACCTCAATCAAATAGCTAATTAACCGGAATGTAAAAAAGCTAATTCCTAATGGGAAAAGAATATTTAAAGTAGTGATATTTGCATTAAAACCTAGAGAAGTAATTAGTGTTTCGAATGAATCGATAAAGAAGTTTAGATATTTAAAATAAACCAACATTCCAACACCTACCAAAACTCCAAGAGCAGTAAAGAGTGAAGCTTTTTTATTATTACTCCTATTTATAAGTATGCCTAGTATATAAAAAATTATGGTTGCCGTAAATATAACCGGAAGCATGTTCAAATCGGTTATACCATAGAATATATAACTTGCTATGAGCAGACACCAATTTTGTGCTCCTGTTTTATTCTTTAAAGGGAAGTAGTAAACCAAGAATAGGATTACAAAAAAGAATAGAAAGTTAAATGAATTGATTACCATAAATAATATTTAATTAGGAATAGTGAGCACTTTGATCATCAAGATACCATTTATACATCAGTTTAATACCTTTTTCAAGGTCTACAATATGATGCCAACCAAGAGATTTTAGTTTTGAGACATCATTTAGTTTTCTCAGAGTTCCATCGGGCATTGAAGGATTAAATTTAATTTTACCCTGATAACCAATTATATTTGCAACAATTGCTGACAACTCTTTAATACTAACTTCTTTGCCGGTTCCAACATTAATGTGTGTATTTCTAATCTCAGCCATATCTTTTATGATATCTCTGAAATTCACATTTTCCATTATGTAAACACAAGCATCTGCTAGATCATCACTCCAAAGAAATTCTCTTAGTGGTTTACCTGTACCCCATAGCTCGAGATGATTACTAAATATTCCGAATTTATTCAACGTTAAAACAAAGTCATCAACAGTGCTTTTACCATTCATTTTATCGAGGGACCTTCTTTTAAGATCTAGTTGAATTCCGCTCCAGTTATTATCGTGTAAACATTTAGCCAAATGCATTTTTCTAATAAGTGCGGGTAAAACATGACTCTTTTCAAGATCGAAGTTATCATGTGGACCATATAAATTAGGAGGCATTACCGATAAGAAATTGGTTCCATATTGTATATTGAAACTCTCACACATTTTTAATCCGGCAATTTTAGCGATAGCATACGGCTCGTTTGTATATTCGAGAGGAGACGTGAGAAGATACTCCTCCTTAATAGGCTGTGGAGCCTCTTTGGGGTATACGCAACTACTACCGAGAAACAACAGTTTTTTGACTTTATGTTTATAACTTTCATAAATTACGTTGTTCTGGATTTGTAAGTTACGAAATATAAAATCGGCGCGATAAGTATTATTAGCAATAATCCCACCCACAAATGCAGCTGAAAGAATTACATAATCTGGTTTTTCATCATCAAAAAACCTTTTTACGGCATTACTATCTAACAGATCTAACTCCTCATGAGTTTTTCCTATCAGATTATTATAACCTTTAGCAAGTAAGTTTCTCCAAATGGCCGAGCCTACCAATCCGCTATGTCCCGCAACATATATTTTACTATCTTTATTCATTCTATCATTTATTATAATTCAACCCTAACTGCATTAAATATATACAGAAGTATATCACTCAAGTATTACTGCCTCCATAGCTCTCTGTTGTTTAATATACAACATATCAGATCTCACCATAAGTCTCACTAACTCTTCGAAGGAAGTGGAACGAGGGTTCCATCCAAGTAGTTCTCGTGCTTTAGTGGGATCGCCAAGCAACTGTTCTACTTCTGCAGGTCTAAAATATTTTGAATCTACCTCAACTAATACTTTTCCACTGTTAGCCTCGATACCTTTTTCGTCAATCCCCTCTCCTACCCACTGGATATTGATTCCGGCTTCGGCAAATGCATGAGTACAAAAATCTCGTACAGTATGCATCTCGCCAGTTGCCACTACAAAATCTTCAGGTGTATGGTGTTGGAGCATAAGCCACATACATTCTACATAATCTTTTGCATAACCCCAATCTCTTCTGGCACCCAAGTTTCCTAAGTAGAGTTTATCCTGCTCGTTATGTGCAATTCTGGCAACTGCTAAAGTTATTTTACGAGTTACAAAATTCTCGCCACGACGTTCACTTTCATGATTAAACAATATGCCATTAACAGCAAACATGTTATACGATTCTCTGTAATTCTTAGTTATCCAGAATCCATAAAGTTTTGCAACACCATATGGACTTCGTGGGTAGAAAGGTGTTGTTTCTTTTTGTGGAACCTCTTGAACTAAGCCATAAAGTTCTGAAGTTGATGCTTGATAAATTCTTGTTTTCTTTTCTAACCCTAGTATTCGCACAGCTTCTAACAAACGAAGTGTGCCTACCGCATCTGTCTCGGCTGTATATTCAGGAACATCAAAACTTACTTTCACGTGGCTTTGAGCAGCGAGGTTGTATATTTCGTGAGGTTGAATTGTTTGTATAACTCTGATAAGTGAGCTTGAATCGGTCATATCTGCGTAATGAAGTTCTACAAGTCTATCTTTTTTCATATCTTTCACCCATTCATCAAAATAGAGATGTTCTATTCTAGAAGTGTTGAACGAGGAGGATCTACGAAGTAAACCATGAACCTCGTATCCTTTATCAATTAAAAATTCAGCCAAGAAAGACCCGTCCTGCCCTGTGATACCAGTAATTAAAGCTACTTTTTTCATATTTTATTTTTTTTATTATAATAATCTATCCTGCATTCTTAAATGCTTTATTTCCAAAAACTGTCATAAAAATGATTTTTATGTCCCAAAAGAATGTCCAATTATCTAGATAATCCATATCATACTCAACTCTCTTTTCCATTTTCCATAACTCATCTGTGATTCCTCTATATCCATTCACCTGAGCCCAGCCTGTAATACCTGGTTTAACAAAATGACGCACTTTATAATGTTGTATAAGTTGAGAATACTGATTGGTATGCTGAAGCATATGCGGCCGGGGGCCCACAACGGACATATTACCAAGAAACACGTTAATAAATTGCGGCATCTCATCAATATTAGTCCTCCGCAAAAAATCACCTATAGAAGTTATTCTCGAATCATTTTTTTGTGCCTGTTTGCTATCTGATTCAGCATTTACTGTCATTGTTCTGAATTTCAAACAATTGAATGTTTTATTATTTATCCCTGTACGCTTTTGAACAAAAAACACTGGTCCTTTTGAGTTTAGTTTAATTAGCAATCCTATAATAGGAAACAACCAACTAAAAACTAATAATATAACTGCTGTTGAGAAAATGATATCAAAGATTCTCTTACCTAAACGCATAGTTAGATCATCAAGTGGTATTTTTTGTGGATTAAATATTTCAAAAGAACTTGCCGACTGTACTTTTCTACTTACAGACCTACTCCAATACCCATCCATTAGTATGTATCTAAGCCTTATACCCGTTTCGTTACAAATACTAAGAAGTTCTTTGGTGTTTTTTCTTGTAAAATATTTAGGATTTGTAACAAATAGCATGTTAATCTTATACTTGTCTGATACATTGTTAAGATCATCAAGAGATCCGAGTGGAGCATAGTCCGACAAGTTCTTAATATCTTTAATGTAACCAACGAGTCGGAATCCTAAAGAAGGGTTATTGTTTATCAATTTACCAAGAAGTTGACTAGAGTTTTCCATACCTAGTATTGCAACTCGGTGAAAAGTATGTCCATTGTTATATCTATACCGCTGTGCTTTATAGATAAAGTAGAACACTGCTACTTTTACTACAAAAAACATAACGGTATACTCAAGGAGAAATCCTTTGTGATATCCCTTTGGAAGAAATAATTCTGCAAGTATATACAATGTGATAAGAAGAATTATAAACCTTATACCAAAAGCTTTAACCCTATCAGTATATTTATCTGTAAAAAAATAATTCCTTTTTGAATATACTATATAAGCAAATAGTTCTGAAACATTGGCATGTAGAATATAAAGATTCCTACCAGGAAGATCTACATAGTTATACATTGGACTATTATGAAAGACCATATATGCACATGCGTTCAATAAAAACAAGTCGAATAATAAAAAGAAAACGCGTACTCCTGAATTAGTTGTTTCCATATGTCATAGCTGCTAATTGCGGTCGAACTTTATAAATTCAGATGGAAATACATTTAAATGAGGACTTTTATTTAAATAATCGAATTTCTCTCTTATAATTTCTGCTACGAAAAGAGTATTTCCAATTAAGTACCTCTTCCACATTCTTTTAGGCTCCTTAATAAGTCTGTATAACCATTCTAATCCTGTTGAAATCATCCATGTAGGAGCTCTATGAATAGTGCCAGCGTAAAAATCGAAAACCGCCCCTATACAGCAAATATGACCTGCATTAATTTTTTTAAAATGCTCGAAAGCCCATTTCTCTTGTTTAGGCGCCGTCATTCCTACAAACAAAACATCGGGATTTACATTATTAATCAGTTCAACCATACTTAAACTTTCTTCTTCAGAAAACTCTGTTTTATATGGTGGAGAAAAAGTATGAACTTGAATGCCTGGATACTCTTTATGGGCCCTTTCTTTTATAAGAGAAAGAGTTGAATCTGTACTTCCCAGGAAGAAACACGTACCCTTCTTTTCATGAACCCTTTGCATTTCATATCTAAAAAGATCATCTCCGGCTATTTTTTTTATACTTTTGCCTTTTAGCCATTTAACTCCCATCACAACACTAATTCCATCAGGGAGCAGGATATCACTTCCTTTTAATGCCTCATAAAACACCGGATCTTTTCTAACCGTATTAAACGAATGGGCATTTAAAGTTGTAATAAGCTGTTTATCAGGAAGAATATCATGAAGTGACCTGTTATATAATTCGAATTTTCTGAACATATCTTCTGAATTTTAAAGTGAATTATGTTTTTACTGACCAGCTAAAGCTGTATCTGAGTGAAGTGATACTATTATGATTTTCTTTGAATCTTAGTAAACCTGGATTTGGCTCACCTTCGAGACTAGAAGTTCCCAAGTCAATATATTCATATCCTAATTCTTTGTAAAATTCATAAACCTTCATATACATAAGGTCGATTACTCCTAGACTTCTCTTTTCAAGGTCACTTCCCATGAAAATACCTTGTGCTATACTTTTATGCCCTCGATAAATAACTGCTGCGCCTATGCAATTTCCGTTACCTTCTCTAATAATGAAAAAGTCAACTGGAAATATATCTTTTACCTTAAGAATATCTTCAAGCGTCATATGAATTTTGCGACCTAAACTTTCTCGGTTTTTATAGATTACCTCATAAGCACTCTCCATATCGTCGAGACCTGTTGCAATAGACCATTCAAGATTATTATTAATTGCTTTTCTACAATTGCCGGCAACATCGCTCTTAGTCCACTTTCCATCAAACTTCTTCAAATCTATACAGCTATTTAAATCAGGCACTTCCATTTTAAACCCAAGTCTAATAAATGCATTAATAAGCTTAGCATTCATGTTTTTTTGATATATATCAGATGGAAGAGTAATTGCAATTTTTTTCAATTCCTCACTTACTATATAGTCTTTAAGATCTGATAAGAACTCATAAATCAATTCATAAGATAAGTGCTCGTGCCTATAATGAAATCCACCGAATGGGGCAGAAAAAGGAGAACGTAAAACTCCATCTTTAAGCCCAGCCAATAGACCAATAGAGTATGCACCTTCCTTCATCAATCTTACTATTTTATCTTGCTTAAATTTATTCAGTGACATGAAAGACTCACTAATAAAAGGACTTTTATCGGTTGGAAAATGTCTCCTGTATTCATTTTGTGATACTTCGAAAAGCATATTTTTTTAAATATTAAAAAGTTAATTATTAATTAATTCTGATAATATATTGTGTAATCTCTGTTCAAAGATTGGCAGAGTATATTGATGTTCGTACTTTTTTCTTCCATTTATTCCCATCCCTTCTCTTTGTGATGGATTAACTATAAAGTACTCGATTTTATTGGCAAGAGCCATTGCATCGTCATATGGTGATATTAAGAAACCTGTTTTTCCATCTTCAACCATATCTGGTATACCTCCTTCTGTAGTTGTGATAACGGGAAGACAATGCTGCATTGCTTCTATGATAGTTAATGGAAAGCAATCGCAACGTGATGGAAGAACAAAAACATCAGCGTGCTCGAAAGTCATATCTTTAAGTTTACCAAAACGTTTACCTAAATATTTTACTTGTTTATCGAGTCCTTTATTTTCTATAAACTCAGTAAGTTGTTTTGCACTGATATCTCCTTCCCCTCCTACAAAATCACACTCAAATGTATAACCTTTGTTATTTAATATAGTACAAGCTTCTATTAGTACAAAAACGCCTTTTTCTCTCATTAGATTAGAAAAGAAGAGAATTCTGAATGATTCATTTAATTGCGGATTTAAAAAAGAAGTTTTGGGTAGATAATCCTTAATACCGTTAGGGCAGTTATAAACTCTATTCTTTGAAACATAAGGCTCAATATCATAATAGAGATGTTTAGATAGAATGATTACACTACTGTTTTTAAAAACAAACCTATAGAGTAAATCATTTATCTTCTTTTTCTTTGCAATTAAGACACCCTTATTATGTAAATGGTAAACTATTTTTACACGAAAAAGACGTAATAACGCAACTAATAATACATCCTTCCGAAAACCACTTCCAGTAGTTGTAAGTGCATAGTAGCATAAGTTAGGTTTACGATGTATAAGATTACCTAATAAATTAAACCAAGTAATAGTAAAACGAAATAGCTTTTTAACATTTGTTTTACCGCTTTCATGTACTTCTCGTGAAAGTATAAGATTGATATACCTCCCTTCAAAGGAGTCATTAATTATATTGCTCTCTTTTACAAGTTCTCCTACTAAAGATGAGCCATGAACTGGGGGTGGTAGGTGAAGCATAAATAAAATATTTTTACATGGCTTACTCATAGCATTTTATTGTATAATTTATTATATGAGTTAATCATTTTCTCTAATGAAAATCTCTCATTTACATAATCATATGCCATTTTTTTAATGGCTTCTTTATCTAGACTGTTACTATTTATTTTATCAAAAATATCGTATAATTCTTTGTCATTATTTAAATGAAACTTTAGTGGCCATTTTTCAGGAAGAGTTTCTTCTAATCCTGGAGCAAATGATGCAATAACTGGAACTCCTGAGAATGAAGCTTCAATTGATGTTAATGCCAAACCCTCGAAATGTGAAGGAAAGAATAGATAGTCGAATTCGTGAAACATGGTGGAAACATTTGGTATAGGCTCGTAAAGAAACATATGAGATTGCTCACGAGAAAGTTGTTCTAATTGTTTTCTATAAGTTCCACTACCAATAACATGAAAAGTAAATTTTCCAGGATATCTACGTTCAACTTCAATCACAACAGGTATGAGTGTATCCATTCCTTTATAATCTTCGAACCGCCCACAAAATGCAATATTGATTTTTTCCTTATCAAGAGGAAAAGGATAAGCTAGTTTCTGTGGAGTTTTGCGTCCATTATTTATGATTTGTTTATATTTAGATACCTTCAATCCATATTTTTTACGTAGTTTCTCATAAGCTAACATTGAATAGTAAGAGACAGAGACAATTCGGTCATCTTTATAAACAGATTCTGTAATTTTCCCCATCCAGTAGTGGTTACGCCATAATTGAGTATTATGAATTGTACGAATAATATTAGGCATTTTTAGTTTTGATAATCGAGAAAAACGTATTACTAATCCCAAAACCAAATCTGGAAGATCGGAGTGAGAATGTATGATAGAGGGTTTTTCTTTCCATATATAATAAAACAGTTTAAAGGGAGCAAAAATAAGGCTCATTCGTTTTGGACCATTGTGTAAAGTTTTAAAACGGATGTTTTTTGAATAGAGTTCTTCCTTTTTGGCAAGGGCATATTCAGTACTTGTACTATATAATTCAAATAATGTATGATTATTGTTACAATTTTCTGCTAGATCGAATGCAACCATTTCAGCTCCCCCAAGCTGAATAGATGATATCAATTGAAAAATTTTACTCATTACTATAATATTTATTTCGTTAATTCTACATATTTTTAATAAATACAATCTAGAGTTTTATAATTACTATAACTTATATCTTTCCCATAAAAACGGAAACAATGTCTTCATCCACAACATTATAAAAGAATAGGGCAAAAAAAACGGAAAATGTTTACCTATATAATACATATACTCTTTATAAGCCAATCCTTTTGGACTCTTTAAAAAATCGATCCTTTCTCTAAGTGAATATGCGTTATTTCTCCAGTTTTCCCTGTGATCATGAACACATACACCACAAACTCCAGGTGTTAAAAGAACAGGTATGTTTCTTTTTCTTGCTTTTATTGAATAATCGTAATCTGCAATCCCGTGAGTATATTTAGTATCAAAAACACCAATTGTATTTACGACTTCTTTGTCTACCCAAAGTATATTGGAATTAGTAATATCACATTTTTGGGGCTTATTTGTTGGTTCAATACGATAAGATTTAACAACGAACAAGAAATTCTTAATTCTACTTGCTCCATATGTTACTTTATTACTTTCCATATCTATAGTGGATCCAGAATATATTCCTTGCATACCGAATTCTTTTAAAGCATAATTAGCCGTTTCTTGAAAGTTATCAAAGAAATCGGACCTTAAAACAACATCATCATTTAAAAGAAGATATATATCATAAGGTTTATTTTTCATTGCAGTTACCCAAGTAAGTCTCATTCCGCCAGCCCAATATAAATTCCCATCTCCCTTAATCAATTTTATCAATGGGAACATCTCAGAAATAGCCTCGGAAGTACCATCTATTGACCCATCATCGGTTAAATATACATCCACATCGAAATTTGAAGGTATATTTGCATTGTAAAAAGATTGGAGACAGGCTATAGTCTTATTTTTCCTGTTGTGACAGGTCAGCAAGACTGCCAAATTTTCTTTTTTCATTTCTTTCTTTTTTAAATAAGTATTGTTGTAAACGTAGATATCGCACATCAAAAATCCCACGTACCCAAATAATAAGCTCTCTATCAGTCATATTCCGGAAGGAGTAGGAAAAACTAATTCCTAACAAAACCATAAGCATAAAATAGTTGAGTGTAAAATTATTTACATCTTCAATCCATGAATAAAGCCATCTAAAGGCAACATAAATACCTATCATTTTTATATAAATATTTTTTGATTTTTTGACTGCCAAATAGGATGCTTTAAAAAATATTAAAAAGTAGAAAACAACTCCAACAAGTCCGGTCCAAGTAAACACATTAGCTAAACCTATTTCGTTTGACAGACGCTCATCCCTTCCAGTAAGTTCGGCTTCAAGTAATCCAAATGTATTTGAATCATTGCCCCTTGCTGGTGTACGTCCTAGTAACCAATAATTATTATTAACAGCAGATTGTAGAATCTCCTCATAAAGAAAAGTACGAGTATCAACAATTACATTTTGTTCAACCCTATTACCTTCTCCATCTACACCCATTGATGTAACATCTTTTTTTATGTAATCATTCATATTAAAAACATTGAACACACCTGTTACACCAAGTATAAAAAAGAAAACTGGGATAATAAAAAGAGTAATACGTATATACTCAATAAACTTAATAGTTAGTGCTTTTCGGAAATAGTATATAAGAAGAATTCCAAATGGAACACCAAACTTAATTACATTGCTTCTGGCTCCTAAATCACTCGTAAGCACTATAAGTGTGATTGTAATCACTAAAATTTTTTGACGCACTGTTAATATTGGTATAAAAAACAATAGAACACTTATAGGAATCAAATAAAATCCAAAAGCATCGGTACGTGTAATTATACCAAAGATTAGAAACAAAGGTATTGCATACTTAATATATTTTACAAATAGTGACTGCACCAAAGTTTTGTTGGTTAGAGAGAATACAGCTATTGGCATCATGAGTGCTAAAGTATTTCCAGTTAATCCTTTCCAGTCCCAATATAATTCTGCAACGAACATCCCCCTTATAATACACATTGTATTCCACAATAAATAAATCCACATAACAAGCATGTTTTCCTCATTTCGTTTATCAAAGAAATACTTTTTTGATAAAAAGAAACCTAGAAGGATGAGTGTAGATATTACCCATCTTACTGTTGTATTATTAAGTAATGATACAAAAGTAAACTCTGGTCTTAAATAAGGTAAGACCGAATACACTGCTAAGATTAGTGCTGAGAAAGGAACCAGTTGACTTACAATTTGTTTATTTACTGAATTCATATTATACGTTTTTTCTCTTTGTATTAATCATACTTATATAGTTTTAAAATCAGTATGTTTTTACACCGTTTAATCTCATAAACCAATAATAGAAACTGAATTTTCTTAAGATAGAAACTCCCTTATAACCAAATAATCCTTTGTATTTAAATCTTAACCAACTTTCATAATAAACTGAAACATCAAATGGATTAAAAAAATTAAGATGCTTTAATCTATATTTCTGAAATATTTTATAAGCTTCAATTTCTCTCTTATTATTCATTTTCTCATTGCGAGAAATTGAATTTAAGTGAATTCTATAAGCCACTGTAGGCTTTTTCATATAATAAGGTTTTACTCCTTTTTCTAATAATCTAATAACCATTGTTGTATCTTCATAAATCCAAAAGTTCTCATCACAATAACCTATATTTTGGACTATTTCTTTTTTGCAGAAAAAACTAGGCACATTCAAAAATATAGGCCATCTGATGTAAGCTTTAAGTTGATTTTTAACTGAAGAGATATTTGCAAAATAGATTAAACCTTCATTAACAGCTTTCTCGGTAATTATATCACTATTTTCATCAATTTGGTTGAGATCTGAAACGATAAATGATGCATCAGGAAATTTTCGGGAAAATTCGATATTATCTGAAAGGCAATTTTCTAGTAATATATCATCACCTGAAATTGTTTTCAACCATTCACCTTTGGCTGCCCTTAATCCTCTATTACAATTAGATGGGATTCCAGTATTTTCTGGAACAGATATTAATTGAGTTCTATTAAAACACGAACTGTTATTTGTTAACCAATTTGAACATATTTCTAAAGTTTGGTCAGTTGACCCATCATCACTCACTATTAACTCAATATTATTCCAAGTTTGATTTTTAACACTTTCTAATGTTTCTAGTACATACTTAGAGCTATTATAAGTAATAAGTACTACTGAAACTAGGGGATTTTCTATATTATTCATAAATTTTTATTTCATTTTAAATTTTTGTATACTCCTTTGAATAATTTCTTTTAATCCAATTCTTTTTTCAAGTTCTTTGTAGGAATACCATCCTGAAAAAGCAATAAGTAAAATTCCTATGAGATAAAAATATGGTTGTTTAACTAGAATTACTACCGCAAAACATATAACAGCAAGTAAAAATTGAATTAAAAATATTGTAAGTAGTGAGGAGTTAAAGGAGAATTCGAACTTAACTTTTGCTATAACAAATACCTGTATAAAATAGAGCATATAACTTGCTAAAAAAGAAATTCCGAGTCCGGTAAGTCCGGCTAAGTGATAACCAAGTATACTAAACCCGAAACCGTGTAAACTACCAAATAGCTCATTCCAAAAAAACAATTTGCTTGCTCCTTTAGCAAGGAATACAAATGCTATAGCCCAGCTTAGTGCTTTAAAGAAAATGCCCAAAGTTGCCCAATATACCATATGCGTGATAGACAGGAACTGGCTTGAGTATAAAATAATTATTGCCCAATTTAGAAAAACTAAGAAAGTTATTAGTATTGGTGCAAGAATTAGCAAGGCAATTTCTGATTGCTGATTGATTTGTTCCTTACACTGTGTATTATCGGATGCAACAAGCGATAAACGCGGATAATAATCAGTTCCCATAGCAGTGAATACCATTCCTACGTATGTATTAATTATTGTGAACCCTGCACTATAAAAACCAACATCTGCAACATCTCCAGTGCGATTTATAAATATTCGAATCATATATGCAACCATTAAAGATATGAGCCCACTCATGCTTATCATAAAGCCCATTACAAGCATATTTTTACCTTCTAATACAGTAGTTGAACGTGAAACTCTTTTTGTTGTAGTATCAATATTGCGTGTAAAAAGCCAGGTAAAAAACAATGTTGATGAAGCAGTTATTATGATTACTGGTACAATTCCTTCAACTCCAAATTTATAATAGAGTGGTATACTTATTACTAATCCTGCTAAACTACCATAAACATTAGCTTTTGCTAGCTGTTGTAGCTTACGCAATCCTTGTAGTAAAACTAGTTCTCCTGTGCTTAATTGATTTAATAAGAGTGTAATTGATATCCAAATAAAAGCTATAGTATAATCTTTGTTACCAAAAGTAAACTGACTTAACCATGGGGAAGCAATTAACGTAACTAAAGATCCTAATAAGCCCGTTAACCAAACTAAACGTCTTACAACTGCTATTATGGTAGAAATTCTATCATGATTATCTGTCGCATTAGCTTCAGAAATATTCTTTACGGCACTTGTTCCTAGTCCAAAGTTAGTAAGCCCTGCTACCAATCCTGTAGTAGCTGTTAATAAACCTACAACTCCCATACCGGCAGGTCCTAATAATATAGCAACGAATTTTGAACGTATTACTGATATTATTATTTGGAAAAACTGTACACCTCCAAAAAGAGATGTTGCTTTAACAATTTGACGATATGAACTTTTTTGCTCCATTATAAATTTCTTTGCAATCAGTTTTTTGAGAATTTATTTATTACCTCAACTACAATTGATGCCTCTTCATTTGATATTACTTGACTAATTGGCAAGCTAATTACTTCATTATGTATCTTTTCTGTAATAGGATAAACCATATTGTTCATGTAAATATATGCCTTCTGTTTGTGTGGGGGAACAGGGTAGTGAATTAGAGCCTGAACTCCATTTTCTGTTAAGTGCTTTAATAATATATCTCGGCGCGAAGACCTTATTATAAATAGATGAAACACGTGTGCATCCCAATCATTTACATTAGGCAATATTACCTCAGGATGAGTTATATTATTTATATAAAACTTTGCAACCTCTTTTCTCCGCTCATTATCTTTATTAAGTCCCTTAAGTTTCACTCTTAGAAAGGCAGCTTGAATTTCATCAAGCCTACTGTTATATCCTTGATATTCAAAATTATATTTCACTTTTGACCCATAATTAGCAAGGGTTCTCACTGTTTTTGCTAATGAAGTATCGTTTGTTGTTATAGCACCTCCATCACCTAAAGCTCCTAAATTCTTTCCGGGATAAAAACTATGACCGGCTGCATCACCAATAGAACCTGTAACTTGATTGTTAAACCTACATCCAACCGCTTGTGCATTATCTTCAATTAGCTTTAGATTATGTTTCTTGCATATTTGTCCAATATTTTCTGTATATGCACACTGACCATAGAGATGAACTATCATAACTCCCTTTGTTTTGGAAGTTAATGCAGCTTCTATTTTCTTATCATCTATCTGAAATGTATAGATATCAGGCTCCACGAATACTGGTACTAACCTATTATCTGTAATTGCAATAATTGATGCGATAAATGTGTTTGCAGGAACTATAATTTCATCACCTTCATTCATTACACCTAACTCAATATAAGAACGTAGTATTATACGAAGGGCGTCGAGACCATTAGCAACACCAACACAATGACTAGCTCCTATGTAATTTGCATACTCTTCCTCAAATGCACTCACCTCATCTCCCAGAAGATACCAGCCCGAATCTATTACACGAGAAGCAGCACTACGTATTTCAGAACTATATAATTCAGTTATTTTCTGAATATCAAGAAATTTTATCATTATGTCTGTCGAGGTTTAAATCGTGAAACACACCAAACTTATCTTTCATTGTCATATCTAAAATCAATCCCTCGTTAGTAATATATCCTTTTTGTTTAGCAGGGTTTCCATAATACAAAGCATTTGATGGAACATCTGTTGTTACAACACTACCTGCACCTATAAAAGCATATTCTCCGATGGTAATTTCTGGGAGTATTGTAGCATTGGCTCCTATTGTAGCACCTTTTTTTATCACCGAATTTTTTATATTTTCTAAATTATGGTTTTTAGATCGTGGTATTAGCTCATTTGTGAACGTTGCATTTGGTCCAATAAAAACATCATCTTCAATTGTGATTCCATCCCAAATTTGGACACCGTTTTTTATAGTTACATTATCACCAATTACAACATTATTTTCCACAAATACATGTGCACACAAATTACAATTACGTCCAATTATTGCTCCAGGTAATACCACACAAAATTGCCATATTAATGTATCTTCTCCTATATTTTTACTCAAAACATCTGATCTGGGATGTATCATAGCAATTTATATTCTTTAAACTCATTATAATCTCTTATATAGTCATCAGCCGAATATTTTGTTGAAGCTAATACTAGGCAAACAGATCCTGAAGAAAAGTTGTCGAGTTCTCTCCATATTCCTGGAACAATTAATAGACCTCTATATGGCCGGTTTATTGTAAATGTTCTTTTTAATTGTCCATCATCAATTGTAACATCAAAGCTACCATTTGCAGCAACAATAAATTGTTGTAAATCCTTGTGAGCATGCCCTCCACGAGATTCTCCTCCTGGAACATCATACAGATAATAAACACGTTTTATATCAAATGGTATTGTCTTACCGTTTTCAACCACACTAATATTTCCTTTTTCGTTGTGATGCTTATCAATTTCGAGCATCGTACAATCGTAAATATTTGTCTTCTTCATATATGTATATTTAACCTAGATAATTAAATAATTTTTAATTCACATCTTCCCGTTTGACAGTTCTTTAAAATGCTCATAATCGTATATATAATCACCGGGATCAAAAGGTATAGATGACATAATGAGAGCTAAAGAATTAGTAGAGAAATTCACCATTTGCCTCCACACTCCTTTTGGTACATATAAACCGTAATATGATCTGTTTAGTGAATATGTCGTTCGCAAAACTCCATTATCCAGAATCACATCAAAACTACCAGAAAGTGCAATAATAAATTCTTCGTTTTGACGGTATGCATGCCCCCCTCTTACTTCCCCACCCGGAACGTCATAGATCCAGTAAGTTCGCTTTATCTCGAATGGAATATTCGTGATCTCTTCTACAACAGAAAGGCTCCCTCTTCTATCATAATTTTTGGGAAGTTGAATAATGTTAGATCCGTTGAGTTCCATTTTTAAGTAATTAAACATTTTAACTTCAATAATTTTTAATAACCATAACCATACTTTTTACCTAAAGCATATCGATAATCAGTACCGTTGAGGTCTACATAATTAAGTATGAAATACATATTATTTAATTTATTATCTTGAAAATATTTATTGGCATCTTCAATATATTTTTTAGGAGTATAACCTGAACGTGTTACATAAAGACTTACA
Source organism: Fermentimonas sp. (assembly GCA_015478775.1). Taxonomy (GTDB): domain Bacteria; phylum Bacteroidota; class Bacteroidia; order Bacteroidales; family Dysgonomonadaceae; genus Proteiniphilum. Next base: position 432,334 of record JADMKP010000010.1, read on the forward strand.
TCAGCTAAACGGTTAAGCAAAAAACTATCTGAAACCAATCCAATAGGCGGTGTATCAATAAATATATAATCATACTCTCCTCTTAATTTTTTTATTAGATCATCGAGAACAGATTTTGCTAATAATTCATTTGGATTTGGTGGTATAGCACCTGCGGTTATTATTGAAAGATTAGGATGAATTCCTGAAGGTTTTATTAATTCACTCATTTCGAGAAATCCTGATAAATAAAGTGTAATTCCTTGTTTGTTTTCTAATGTAAGTTCTTTAGCAAGTTTTGGTTTTCTAATATCAAGCTCTACAACAATTACTTTTTTATCGAGCAATGCCAGACTTAATGCAAGATTTAGTGAAATAAATGATTTTCCTTCTCCGCTAATACTGGATAGCATATTGACAACTTTCTTCTCCTTACCATCGATTACGAAAAGTAGATTTGCTCTTAAAAGACGAATCATTTCATTAAAACTATCGTTACTGTTTTCTTTTACTGCAACACCATGTATCTTTTCGCTTTTGGGTATTTCTCCTAGAACAGGAATAGAAGAAATATCTTCAAGATCATCTTTTGTATCAATTTGATAACGAAGTAAATCTTTTATTTTTATTGCAATTATTGGTAAAACAACACCCACAAAAAGTGCAATTAAAAGTATTAGTTTAATACTAGGCCAAACCACACCCATTACACTAATATTATCTATTATTTTAGAGTTTGGTTCTACACTCGTCATATTCATAAATCTCTCTTCCTTTTTTTGAAGTAGATAGAGAAACAACTCCTCTTTTATGTCTTGTTGTCTCATTAAATCTGAGAAAACTCTTTCTTGTTGCGGAATTGCTCTAACTTTTGCATTATTTCTAGAGTATTCGGTATTTATATCTCTTAGTTGAATTTCCAGATTGTTTTTTTCGTTGCGTAAACCCGCAACAACTGAACTATAAGTGGTTTGTAACTGGTTATTGAGGTCGATCATCGATAGGTTACTGCTAGAAGCAATACGAGATAGTCGGTTTCTCTCAATAACTAAATTATTATATGTACTTATTTGACTGTTAAGTATAGGACTATTTATACCTGAATTTGCAGGTATCTGTTGATTTACACCGTTGAGTTCTACAAAATTAAGCACATCTGAAATAATACTGTATTGAGATTCAATATTCATCCTCCTCTGACCTATATTGGCTAACTGAGAGTTATATAATTCACCTTGAGCAGAGATATTTGTAAGTCCTTGTGATTGTCTGAAATTTTGTGTTTCGTCTTCAACTTGGGAAAGTTCTGCACTTAAGTTTGAAATATGTTTTTCGATCATTTGAGAAGTTTCACTAGCAAGTTTTTGCTGATCTTTAATACCTTTTTCATTATAGGTAATAATATATTCTGATAAAAAATCTTTTCCAAGTTCTATATTTTCTGCTTGAAGAGTTATATTAGCTACAGAGGATGTTTTTGATGTTAACTCAATTTCAATTTTACCAAGATAACTATTTGCAACAGTAAGAGGATTAGAAATATATAATTTCATTCTCATATTTTCAACGACGGTAGCTTTGTTCTTTATTATTTCTAATTTTCCAAAAGGTAAACTTACTGTGTGATCATTCTGTGAAACTATTATATTGAATCTTTCTTTCTCGTATTTACCTGAAAAAGTAAACAATCCTTTTTCATTTATGAATAAATCTATTTCTATAGGACTATGTAGACTCTTTAGTGTATTCTCGGAAAGAATAATTTTTAGAGGACTTTCATCACCATATAACACTGCCGATTTATGATAAAGTAAGTTAAAGATAAGGTTGTCTCCATTACCAATTTCAAAGGGTAAAATTGGTTCCATTTCATAATATGTTACATATAGACCTAATTTTCTGATAACATCTTCAACAATAAGCGATTTTTTTAATATTTCTACTTCGTTATCTACATTGCTCCTACGAGTAACAACTCCCATCTCTTTAAACACATTAAGCTCAGTAACTCCTCCACGCTGATCATCATTGAAGACTATAGAAGTCGCAATTTCATATTTTGGTAAAGTGAAGAATATATAACTAAAAGCAAGTGCTAATGTGAGAAAAACACATAAGACAAACCATTTCCAATAGGAAAGGTATTTAAGTAGAATGGCTAATATATTTATAGGTTTTTCAGCCATTAGTACAAACTCTTCTTCAACATTCGATATTTTATTCAATGTCATATATATGAATTTTATCGTATTTGTAATTAGCGTGTCAAACCGAAAATAGTAGTTGCCAATGTAGCTAGTGATATCAATACACCTAGAGTTGATATTCTAAATGACTCAGCTGCTCCAAATTTAGATGAATTAGCTTTTGCTTGATTTGGTTCTACATAAATCACGTCATTTTGCTCCAAGAAAAAAGCAGGTGAAGTAAATACATTTTTATCATTGAGATTGACTGTATATATCAATCTTTCACCATTTATTTCTTCTCTTATGACTTTTATATTATCACGACGACCATATATTGTTAAATCACCGGCCATAGACAAGCCCTCCAGTATAGTCATTCTTTCATTTTCTGTTCTAAATTGTCCTGGACGATTTACCTCACCCAAAACATTTACTGAATAATTCACTATCCTAATTGTAATTATAGGCAGTTCTTCAATAAAATAAGGAGTTAATTTTTCTTCAATCAATTCTTTTAATTCTTTGGTGCTTAGCCCCATGACTTGGATAGTTCCAAGAGAAGGGAAATTGATATTACCATCCTCATCTACTAAATAATTCTGTAGCATTGGTTGTGATTGTATATAACCAATGTTGGTATTAAGTTGAGGAGCTATGAGGTTGTACCTTCTAGATGCTTCTGGTTCGCTACTTACAACACTTATTATAAGAAGATCGTTAGGTTTAATTTGAGCATCGTAATCAACAGGTATTATCCGTGTTGGCTGAGTACTAACTTGTTGGAAATAGGCAATATTTTTCACTGGAGTACACGAAAAAATAATGAACGTAAAAACCCATAAGTAAAATGCTTTCTTCATTTTTAACATATTTTTAATATCCAAGTATATAGATGACATTTTAATTTCATATATGATATATAAACTCATAATACGCACTTATCTAAAATACAGTATGAAAAATGCAAAATAAAATTCTGCGACACCTTAATAATCTTAACTAATTTAGTTAAGTGCAGCAAATATATGCAGCTCCACACATATTTCAAGAATATTTTTGCTTACATAATATTACATTCTTGTTTAGTATTTGTTTATGATTGTTTGCAAGCAATGGTTTGAACTAAACACATTTTTAAAACTGTTCTAAATAGTGAATTTATCATAGTTAACTCAATATAATTCTTTATAATTTGAACAAAATAGAAGCTATTTAATTGTTCTTTAGAGTGATATTGTAAATTAAATGTAGTATTTTTATAAAACAATCAATAATTGAACAAGCTACATTGAAAGGATTTACTTCTCATCCGAATTTAAATTATTCAAAATTTCATCGACCACTCAGGATTAATTCAAATCAATATAGCTACATAATAACATTTTTAATAACGTCTTGTTTCAATTCATTTTATGATTTGTAATGAGACACAAATAAACAAACTACAATACATTTTTAAATTATGAAACAGTTAATATTTTTATTAGGGTTCATTGCCCTAGGAGTTTTTGCGTCTTGCGAGAGAGATTCAACAAGTCTTGAACTTCCCAATACAGTTAAAGTTGATGGTTTATGGGAAGTAATTGCTTACAACGATTCTATGGCAATTTCAACACCATTTTCTATTCAAACATTGACTAGGGAAAATTCAATGGGGAGAGACTCTTTAGTAATTAAAGATTCACAGAATGAATTTTGGAACTTTCAAGTTAGTTCAGCTGTGAACAAAAAACTGGGTGCGTTTGAAACTGAATTATCTTCATGTGAAGTCTGTGAAGAACAAATAGGTATAATTGTATCTAATGGAAAAATTATCAATAATGATAGTATTCATTTCGAAATAAAATTTGAGGACGACGAAACTCCTTTTGCAAACAATTACATAATAAAAGGTCGTCGTGTAAAAGGATAATTAAAATAAATCATTTTATTTTCACTTTAACTATTTAACTAACTTACTGACGACTAAATCTTTTAGTGTGTCAACTAATTGTTTTTTATTAAGTATATCAAGTTTTCTATTAATGCGATGAATTGTTACAAAAACAGAATCTAAAGTTCTGTTAGTAATTGAAGCTATATCCTTACTATCCATATCATTTACAAGTAATCCACAAAGTATTACTTCACGATTGGATAGTAATGGAAATGCTTTTTGAATAATTTTTAACTCTTTCTCATAATAAACCAAGTCATCCAAGGTTAACTGCTGATTGCTCTCTTCTCTAAAATATTTCTTCATAACATTATCTAACATTGTCTTTCCAAAACTATTAAGATATGGCTTGAGTTTTGCGACTTCATCTCTTATTAAATATAGTGATGATATTGAAGCTACTAAATATTTTTCAGATGCTTTTGAGAAATGGATTAAGAATATCATTCCCAATTTTAGATTATGTATTCGAGACAATGAAAAATTAATGATTTCGTGTTTACCATTGAAAAGAACAATGTGTACTTTATTATCAATAACAATATCTTTTTCTATTTTTTTAATTATATCATCTATGTAGGGATTAATTTGCTTCCATCGAACCAAATTAAAAACCTCACCTTCTTTCATTTCTAAAATTTCATATGCTTTATTATTTAAAATGACTTCTAAACTATTTGAAAAGAATAGTGCAGTTGCGAAAGGAATTTCGTTAATATTGACTACGATATTCTCATCGGATTGATATTTCTTATCAACTCCAATCTGAATTCTTTGGGTACGCATTGTTTTAATTTTTAAAATGTGTCACAAATATATAATAAATGAAGATATATAAATGATAGTAAAGTAATAGTATGCTTACAAAATCTTACACTATTTTGACTTCATTCATTCTGATTTACTAAAAATAATGCAAAATAAAGATCTCAAATTTCATTTAAGAGAAACTTTATTTTATTTACACTTAAACTACTTTGTACTGTATTACAAACAAATAATTCTAAATCATATTCGTTACAATTCTTACAAAATATTGTTCTTAACAAAAAATAGTACTTTATAATTTTATTTGGTACTCCTTATATAATGAGCTGGATTTCCAGCCCAAATTTCATTTTCAGGAATACTTCTAGTAACAACAGAACACGCTCCTATTATTGAGTTGTTGCCTACACTTACCCCTTTTAATATAGTGGTATGTGCTCCAATAAAGACATTGTTTCCTATTATAACAGGCTTACGCATAGTATTTGTTGAATCGAACTCTTTTAATTTTCTAATTTCAGGATTTAATGAGTGAAAGTCAGTATCATAAATACATACCCCACCTCCAATTTTTACATTATTACCAATTTTTATACTTATGGCAGAAAAAAGTGTAGTTGAACTTATTCCTACATTATCTCCAATTATTAGTTTAGCATTATTATCAACAAATAAAATACATCTTTGTACTCTTCCAATAGGATTACCTCGAAGGTTATTATTCATCGAAAAATTATTACCTATTATACACTTTCCTTTTGGTGCTACAGACACAAAGGGTACTCCATTGGTATTTATCTTTTTAAAATCGACATTATTACCTTTAAGTATAATAATAGAAAGTATAAAGTTAATTTTACTTTTAAAATATCTATTGATATATCTAACTGATTTAAAAACTATAGGGAAATAATATTTCATCTTTTGCGAATAATGTTACTGTAAATATCTAATTGAGTTTTAAGAACTTTATTCTGATCATTTCTTTTAAATGCCTTTTTCCTAGCCTCTAAAGATAAAATATCTGCCAATTCAGGATTTGTAATGATCTTTTCAATATTTCTTGCACAGTCCCAATGATCTCCTGATGGGAAATAAAGTGCCGATATACCATGTTCAGCTAATTGAGGCATAGCACCAGAAAATGAAGCTACCGTAGGAACACCCACCATCATAGACTCTGCCATAAATAAACAATAAGTTTCAATATAAGAAGGAACCACAACAACTGATGATTTATGCATTTCTTTAATAATCTCATCAGAATTCAACATACCAAGCCATGTAATTGAATCGGTCACACCTAGATTTTTTGCTTTTTTTAATAGCCAACCGGTATAACCGTCTCTTATAATTCCATACTTCCTATTAATTTGAATACCTCCTCCAATTTTCAGTTTTATATTGGGATATTTTTTTTTCAGGATTGCCAATGCTTCTATAACAACATGCAATCCTTTATAAGGTATTGCACCCGAGCATGATGTAAAAACACTCATTTGATTGTTATTTCCTGATCTTTTCCATGCAGATGTTTCACTAAATTCCCTTCGTAACATTATTCCAGTTTGAAAAATAGAACTTGAATTATTTACACTTTTTATGATAGAATGTACCCAATCTGACTGAACAGATATATTTTCAACTTCACGTAGTAATCTCAATTCATGTTTCCCTCTTTTTTTATATCTTCTTCTAATAAAATAAGGATGATATTTAGGTTTTAGAATTTCCTTTAAATCAATGCATTTAATTAAATCCATAAAGTTTAGGCCACCATAATAAAATTTCACATAAGCAAATAAGAGACCTTGAATATCTAATAACACAGGAGTTTCAAGTTTTGCTTCACTTACTACAAATGCAAACCCATTTTCAGTACCCCATATATGAATTAAATCGGGCTGAATTTCATTGTTAATTTTTTTTACGAAAGATAGAAGGTTTTTAGAACCCCTATGGTATATTTTACGTTCTTTATGGGGTATGATCCATTGAGTTATATTTTTAGAGTTTTTTTTTGTTATAGATTTTACATTTCCATAAGTCACATTATATAGCTCAATGTTTTCCATTTCTGCTAAAGCATTTCCCATAGATATCAACCAGGTTCCTGTAGTTTTAATTTTTTCGTCTGAAAACAGAGCTGAACAAAACCAAATTATTTTTTTCTTCATATTATAATGACTTTGTTATTTTTAGTTTACTCAAGATAAGCGTGAGTTTACAACCTACACCATTTGAAAGCTACCCCTTTAAGGAAAATCTTTGATTAGACTGCTAAATTAGTTATTTATGACAAATTGGGAGGGCTATACAAGTAGGGAAGGCTACAATTCATGTTCATATAAATTAAATTGATAAATATATAAGGACGCCTAAGAAAATGCACATAAAAGACAATGAAATTAATATAAACATCTATTTAAAAAATATTTTGACTATCCCGCAACTCAATATTATTAACTAGATTAGTTAAGGATAGCAAATATAGAATTCAATAACTGAAGACAATAATTATTTTGCTTACATAATATTACATTGGAAAATAAAATGATGTTTTTTAGAAGATAAAACTATTTATGAAACTCAATTAGAATAAAATCTTTTCATAAAATTATTCAATATTTTTTTTGTTCAATGACATTAGAATTAAAAATAACTTCTTTAAGGGTTTCAGTAAGTTTTTTTTTATTATTTAAATTTAGTTTTTTGTTAATCCTATGTATAGAAACAAAAACAGAATCAATCGTTCTATTTGTTATCGAGGCTATATCTTTAGTTTCCATATTATTTATAAGTAAACCGCATAATATAACTTCTCTGTGAGATAAAGCAGGAAAAGCTCTTTGAATTTCACGTAATTCCTTTTTATAGTAAACAATATCATCGAGCGTAAGTTGCTGGTTATCATCTCTAAAGTATTTCTTCATCAAAGATTCAACCATATTTCTCCCTGTTCTATTAAGATAAGGTTTTAGCTTAGAAATTTCATCCTTGATATTATAAAGTGATGAAATAGAAGCAGTTGAATATTTTTCAATTGATTTAGTGAAATTAAGAATATAGATATTATTTAAATACGTATTTTTTATATGAGCCATTGAGAAATTTATTATCTCGTGTTTTCCATTTGGCAAAACAATGTGTTCTTTCTGATTCGAAATAATATCTTCTTTCCCATTAATGATTATATCAGTGAAATTATTGTTATTCCTCTTCCATGATTCAATATCAAATGGTTCACCTACTTTTAATCCCAAACATTCGTAGGCACGGTCATTTAAAATTACTCTTTTAGATTCTAGAAAAAAAATAGCAGTTGGAAAGGGAATTTCCTCAATACCTACTATTATTTTTTCTTGCAAATGAACAAACTTGTCCAATTGAATTTCAACATTTTGAGAATTCATCTTACGCAGTGATTTTAGAATTTGTCACAAATATATAAATTCTTGTTTATTTTACTACAATTTTATTTATAATAAAACTTACAAAACCTTACAAATAATTTCACTTAGTCCGCTAACTAGTTAGTTATGAGGCATAAGACTAGAATCAATTTTATTCACTAAATTTAATATGGTTACTTAAAATTACAGAAAATAATCCAATACTACTTATAATAGTTTCAATTATCAAAAGTCGTTAAATGTAGATAAAATGTTATTTATAGAGGAGGTGATTAAATTGTATTAGTGATTATGTAAAAAATCCGATAGGAAGCTTAGAACTCCTATCGGATATAAAATATTTGTCTATTAAACCTTTAAAGGTTTTTGAGAATCGGACTATTTTAGTCTAATTAAAAATTATTCCTTATCTCCCTCTGTAACTGTTTCTTCAGAAGAATTATCAGTAACATCAGTCTCTTCTTTCTCAACAGAAATCTCTTCAGCTTCTGTTGTCACTTCAGTAGAGATTTCTTCTTCAACAACTTCAACCACTGGTGCATTTGCAGCTTCTTCTTCAGCTTTCTTTTTAGCCAGAGCTGCGGCTCTTGCTTTATTTACTTCTTTCTCTGCATCTAAACTAGCTTTTTCGTCAGCACGTCTTTTTTCTTCGTCGCGTGTAACTTCAGATCTTTCTTCCTGTAGTTTATTACTTTTCCATGCATCGAATCTCTTTTCAGCTTCTGCTTCATCAAACGCACCTTTTGCAACACCTCCTAAAAGATGTTTTTTCATCAATACACCCTCGCTTGAAAGTATATTTCTAACAGTATCTGTTGGTTGAGCACCTGTTTGCAGCCAATACAAAGCTTTTTCGAAATCTAAAGTGATTGTAGCAGGATTTGTGTTCGGATTATAAGATCCTATCCTCTCAATATACTTTCCATCTCGTGGAGCTCTGCTATCTGCAACAATAATCTGGTAGAAGGGATAATTTTTGCGTCCTCTTCTCTGTAAACGTAATTTTGTTGCCATTTAGTAGTTCTTTTTTTAATGAATATTATTTTGTATTTGCGGGTACAAAGATAATAATAATTGTGTTTTAAAACAAACGCTATTCCAAATTAAGAAATTTCATCATATTTTTAATTGATAACAACTAGATTATGTACTTTTGAATAATATGCCTCTCAAAATCAAGAAATACATCTTATAAAAATGAAAAGAGTGAGTTTAATAATCGTAATCATTTTATTGTCTATCCTCACATTAGCATTAATTGGATTCATTGTTTTATTTATAAACAGCCCAGGGAAGTTGGATCCTTTGAAGGATAAAGACGGAAATGTGATAGCAGGATCAATAGCTGAGAAAAACTTTACTGAGATTGGTGGAATGCAGCAAGGATTTTTTATTCGTACCGAAAACCCCGATAACCCAGTTATTTTATTCTTGCATGGTGGCCCTGGGAGCCCCGAGCTGCCCATGTTTTACCCTTTTGAAACACCCGAACGATTAGAGAAGTACTTTACTGTTTGTTACTGGGACCAGCGTGGTGCCGGTATGAGCTACAAAAGCTCTTTAGACCCTAATACTATGACACTTGAGCAAATGGTTGAAGATACACGCCAAATGACAGATTACCTCAAACGCCGGTTTAATAAAGAACAAATATATCTTATGGGCCATTCATGGGGTTCATTTCTTGGCGTTAAAACCGTTCAGAAGTATCCCGATAACTACTTGGCATTTATTGGCGTAGGGCAAGTTAGCCATCAAATGGAATCTGAGAGGATAGCATATAACTATATGTTGCAACATGCAACTGAAATAAACGATAAGGGGGCAATAAAAAAACTACAAAGTTTTGATGTCAACGCACCCGATTTTCCATCTCTAAAATATTTATTATCGGCACGCTCTTTATTAATGAATAAATATAAAATTGGAATAATGCATACCGATAAATTCTCGGTTATTGGATTAATAAAAAACATGCTAACCTTCAAAGGGTACACTGTGTCAGAAAAACTAAGGTATTTTAGAGGATCTTTGTTCTCACTCAAAAATGTATGGCATTACGTTGAAGATGACAATTTGAATGAATCAACCATCAATTTTGAAGTACCGGTTTATATAACCCATGGTAAATATGATTATCAGGTATCTTACACATTGTCTTGCAAGTATTTCGATAAGATAGAGGCACCCGATAAAGCATTTTATACATTCGAGAACTCGGCTCATTCTCCAAATGCAGAGGAACCCGAAAGATTTGTTAGTGTTGTTAGGCAGATTGATTCAAAAAATTAATTCTCATCTGTTTCCAATAGTATTGAATGAGTACATGCATCAACACAAGTAATTCCAAATAATATACTGTGTGAGGCCAGACGCACACGAACTACTTACATAGCACGATTTTTAATAGACAAGACAATAAATAAAACAACTACAAGGCAAACCAATATATACCTCATGCTAGAATTATAAACAGGTTCTGTTTCAACACTTTTGTTTTTATCCACCATCTTTTCAACCTTAAAATCAATGTTACTACTATATGAAGATGCAATTATTTTCTCTATTGAATCTTCCTTTATAAGAACCTCTTGATCCTTCCGCGATTTCTCAAATGTTATAATGTTAGTTGAAACTATTTCACTCAATACTGAGTATTTACCCTATTCGACTTGCCACGAGTCATTCCTTCAATCATAATTCTTGCCGATACAAATGGATTCAAAGCCAGTTCGGGTTCATTCAAGAGCGGTATATTAAGCAACTTTCTCATAAACTCGTAGTTCTCAAACCAAGTTAGTTGAATGTATCGTCCTGCATTTAGTTTACATTTACTGTAAACTTATTTCAGGATGTGACTGGATAAGACATTGAAATTATTATCTAACACCATACCAATTTCTTACCAACTACCTACCAACTCCTAACCAACTCCTAATATACCTTATATATATTGGGTGTTGGTTAGGGCTTTGTTAGTATTTACTACGGCTGTCAAAAGGGATAAACTTTGCTCTAATCTTGCTTTTTAAGAAAAAAAATGTTAACTTGCAAGAACAGTTTTAATGTAAACAAACGTAAAAATGGGAAGATTAAAAGAGGGTATTTTTGGAGGTTTCTCCGGAAAAGTAGGCAATGTTATCGGGTCGTCGTGCCGTGGTGTTGAATATATTAAGAGCGCACCGGCTAAAATGACTAACCCTAGAACAAAAAGTCAAACTAAACAGCGTAGCAGTTTTATTATTACTCAGAATTTCCTTAGAACTATGATACCAATCATAAGAATTGGGTTTAAAGATTATGCTATTGATGGGAAAAGTGCTTTTAATGCTGCTATGTCTTACAATATGATTAATGGTATAAAAAAAGTGTTCGACAGCAATGAGTTGGATTTTGCTAATATACTAATTTCAAGAGGTTCGCTTAGCACTTCACCTGTCATAAATGCTATAGTGACAGATGACTTATTGCAATTTGAATGGGACCCTATTCTTAATGAAAATGCAAAATCAACCGATCAGGTAATGGTGATTGCACATAATGCAGCTAAGGGAGAATCGGTTTTTGATGTAAATGCTGGTAAACGGAGAAATGCATCTACATACCTAAATATGCTTTCTCATTGGAAAGGTGATGCTATTGAAACTTATTTAGCTTTTAAGGATGAATCAGGAACGCTGGTTTCTGATAGTTGTTATACAGGTCAATTTACTATATAAAGCAAATCATTATTTCGCTTTAAAATTATAAATTGGTTTTATCACTTCTAGCACATCTGCTGTATCTTCAATAGCATTAACAATCTCGCTCATTGGCTTATAGGTAAAAATTCCGCTTCCGAAAAGATCATTCTTAATCTTTCTGAAAGCGGAATATATTAAACAATAAGGGTAGATATTGGATTACATTTAATCTGTTACAAGCCCATTAATAGTCAATCTATAGATTATTAATAGACAATCTATAGCCCATTAACTGACCACTATCAATCCATTAATACATGCAGAATATCGCATGCCGACTTAGTAACTTTTGAACCTGGTCCAAAGATAGCTGCCACTCCTGCCTTGTAAAGGAAGTCGTAGTCTTGTGCTGGGATAACGCCTCCAACAATTACGGCGATATCGGGACGACCCAATTTCTTAAGTTCTTCAATTACCTGAGGCACCAGCGTTTTGTGACCGGCTGCAAGTGATGATACTCCCAATACGTGAACGTCGTTCTCTACTGCCTGACGAGCTGCCTCGGCGGGTGTTTGAAACAATGGACCCATATCAACATCAAAACCGCAATCGGCATATCCGGTGGCTACTACTTTGGCGCCGCGGTCATGACCGTCTTGTCCCATCTTAGCAACCATAATTCGGGGGCGGCGACCTTCTTCTTTTGCAAATTTATCTGCGAGGGCACGCGCTTCACTAAGCGTTGCATCTCCTTTTGATTCTGATGAATACACTCCTGATATTGTTCTGATTACTGCGTTATATCTACCTACTACTTTCTCGCAAGCATCTGATATTTCTCCTAAAGAAGCACGTAAGCGTGCCGCCTCTACTGTAAGCTCAAGAAGGTTTCCTTCTTTTGTTTCAACGCACTTGGTTATTGCATCTAGTGCTTTCTGAACAGCCTCGTTATCGCGCTCTGCCTTTAATTTGGCCAATCGCTCTACTTGCTGATTTCTTACCTCTGTATTATCAATATCGAGAATATCGATAGGATCTTCCTGCTCGAGACGATATTTATTAACACCAATAATAGTCTGCACACCCGAGTCGATACGTGCCTGTGTGCGCGCTGCTGCCTCTTCGATACGCATTTTTGGAAGGCCTGTTTCAATAGCCTTAGCCATTCCTCCAAGCTTCTCTACTTCCTGAATTAAATCCCATGCTTTATCGGCAATTTCTTGTGTTAGTGATTCTACATAATATGAACCTGCCCATGGATCTACATGCTTGGTTATTTGAGTTTCCTCTTGTAGATAAATCTGAGTGTTTCTAGCAATACGAGCCGAGAAGTCGGTTGGCAACGCAATAGCTTCGTCAAGTGCGTTGGTGTGCAACGATTGGGTGTGTCCCAATGCAGCAGCCATAGCCTCAATTGCTGTTCGTCCGATATTATTAAATGGGTCTTGCTCTGTTAGCGACCAGCCTGAGGTTTGTGAGTGAGTTCTCAAAGCCATAGATTTAGGATTCTCTGCTCCAAAGCTTTTCAGAATCTTTGCCCACAACAGACGTGCTGCTCTCATCTTGGCAATTTCCATGAAGTGGTTCATTCCAATACCCCAGAAGAATGAAAGACGTGGTGCAAATTTATCAACAGGGATACCTGCATCTATACCTGCACGAAGATACTCAATACCATCGGCAAGTGTGTATGCTAGTTCAATATCTGCAGTTGCCCCTGCTTCTTGCATATGATATCCAGAAATGGAGATTGAGTTGAACTTAGGCATCTTTTGAGATGTAAATTCAAATATATCTGCAATTATCTGCATTGAGAATTTTGGTGGATAGATGTAAGTATTACGCACCATAAACTCTTTAAGAATGTCGTTTTGGATTGTACCAGTCATCTCTTCAAGGCTTGCACCTTGTTCTTGTGCTGCAACAATATAAAATGCCAAAATGGGAAGTACGGCACCGTTCATTGTCATAGAAACAGACATTTTATTTAATGGTATACCATCAAATAAAATCTTCATATCTTCAACAGAAGAGATTGATACACCTGCTTTTCCAACATCTCCCACTACCCTATCGTTGTCGGCATCATAACCACGGTGAGTTGGTAAGTCGAATGCAACAGAAAGCCCCTTTTGCCCCGATGCCAGGTTGCGACGATAGAATGCATTAGACTCTTCGGCTGTTGAAAAACCAGCATATTGTCTAATTGTCCATGGCCTCATTACATACATAGTTGAGTATGGTCCGCGTAAAAATGGAGGAAGTCCGGCAGCATAATTAAGATGCTCCATTCCCTCCAGGTCTTGTTTTGTATAAACTGGCTTCACAGGAATCTGCTCAGATGTAAGCCACTCAGATTTGTTTTCGTTTTTATTGTTCCACTCATCAACATTTGTGGGAGTAAAACCATCTGATTGAATATTTATTTCCTTAAAATTAGGTTTCATATTATTTAGAGTAATATTTTTTGTTTTTAAAAATAGGGTGCAATGACATTTGCAATTGCAAGTAACAGACTAAACATAAGCGACAACATGGCTGTGCGTGCATCTAAAAAAGCAATTGAACTAAGATCTCTCTCAGTAGCAATTTTCATCTTTTTGATGTTGCTCTTTGCCAACGGAAAACTTATCAATACCGCGAACGATAAAGGATGCAACAAATTCATAGTAACCACTATCGCTATTAGCAAATATGCTACCAGCACAAGTGTTTGATATACAATCTGTGAGCCCTCCAGACCAAGCTTCATTGACCGTGTTTGGATATTGGCTGCTTTATCTTGATTAACATCGCGCGTGTTGTTGGCATGCAAAATACCCACTACCAGCAAGCCGGTTGGGGCAGCCACTAAAAGGGTAGTCCATATTAGTTGACCTGTTATTACAAACGCTATACCCATGGGTACTGCCATTGCATAACAAATATAAATAAGAAGTTCGCCCAGTGCTACATACTTAAACTTATAATAGAAAACAACACTTATAATTCCAATAAGGCCGAATATTAATATTGGCCAACCGGTTTTAAAGAACAGGTATGCGCCAATTAATATGCCTATAGAAAGCATTACAATTGCGTAATAGAGTATTGTATTGGGTTTAAAAACACCTTGCACTATTAGACGTGGGGGACCGGTTTTTTCTTTTACATCAACTCCATTTATATAGTCTTGGTACTCACTCATGAGATTACCTGACAAATGAAATATAAGCATACCTATAAAGCCAATTGCACCGTTTATCCAGTTTACCTCGCCACTATATCCTCCAGTTTTAAACAGGAAATATATAAATGAAAAGGCAACTATTGCCGGTGATATAGATGCGCTCCATGCCCACGGGTGTGCTACAATTATCCAGTTTTTTAACTTTCCTCCTCCATCCATTATTTAAGTAGTTGTTGGGCTAATCCTCTATTAAGATTTCAATTCTTAACTTTATATTATTACTTCAACAATTTCTCGTTAAACGATTTAAGCGTTTCAAGAACATTGCTTCTAACATTAATAAAGTATTCAATTCCCTGTGCTTTAAGATCGTCCATACAAGCTGGTGCTCCTGCAACTACAAGAATTTCATTTCCATTTTTAAGCATATTGTATGCTTCGGGTGCAAATACTGGATATTCATCGTCGCTTGAACAAAGAACTAAAACATCAGCTCCTTTTTCGCGAGCTGCTTTAACACCTTCTTCAACTGAGTTGAACCCTAGGTTATCAATTAATTCATATCCGGCAGTTCCGAAAAAGTTGCTTGAGAATTGTGATCTTGCCAAACGCATATTAAGATTCCCAATTGTTAACATAAACACTTTTGGCCTTTTGCCACCTTTTTCTGTATTTAGGCGTAGCTCATTAAACTGATTAGCTAATCTATTTTTATTAAGGCTCTTAAGCGGAGACTGTGAAGTTCCACAACCGCATCCACAGCCATGTGCTTCTTCATTTTCTAACTTACTAAGCATGCCTTCGTTGAAGTTAGGATACTGATTAGTACCTAGCATGATCTCACGGCGATTTGCAAGTGCATTAAAACGATCGTCGGCCGATGCATTTATTGCATCCTGCACTGTTCCTGACTGAAGAGCATTATAAAATCCAGTTTCTTCTGTTTCGAGAAAAAGATTCCATGCCTGCTGTGCCAATGAAGAAGTAAGTGTTTCTATGTAATATGAACCAGCAGATGGGTCGGTCACTTTATCTAAATGAGCTTCTTCTTTAAGTAGAAGTTGCTGATTTACAGCAATTCTTTCTGCAAACTCAGTTGGAGTTTCAAATGCTTCGTCGAATGGACGTACAGTAAGAGAATCTACCGAGCCTAATGCTGCAGACATTGCTTCTGTCTGTGTACGGAGCAAATTAACATATGGATCGTAAAGAGATTGGTTGAATTTTGATGTTGTGGCATGTATATTCATTTTTGCTGCACATCTACATGTGCCATCATCTGCTTTATTATCGCATTCGTGATGACATGGCGCTTTGTATGCACCAACGATATTGGCCCATAACCAACGTGCGGCTCTAAATTTTGCAATTTCCATAAAGTAGTTGGAACCTACACCAAATTCAAACTTAATTTTCTTTGCTGCTGTTGATGGGTCTACACCGTTTTCTATTAGTGCCGACAAGACCTGATTTCCGTATGAAAGAGCATATCCAAGTTCCTGATAGCTATACGCACCTGCATCATTTATCATGTTGCCTGTCACAGAAATTGATCTGTAGCGTGGTAATGGTGCGGTGATGTTAACAATCTCAACCGATTTTTCAATCCATTTTGGTTCGTCCATTCCTTTTTTTAGAATCTTTCTGAAAGGATCGAATTCAATTGAGCCAAAGCACTCAAGCGGATTGAGATTCTGGGCTTTTACGTAATCTACAACCAACTTTGCAAGATCGATTGTGCGCGAAATGCATGTTCTGAAGTTTAACTCTACCTTGTCTGGCGCGATACCATTTAAAAGTATTGCCACATTCTCGGCAGTCAGTTGGTTCTTTGGCAACTGAAAACCAAATGATGTTACTCCTTTTGTTAATAACGTGAGTGCTTTTTTGTTTGCATCAGTAAAGTCTTCTACTTCAATTTCATGTCTTACATACCACAAGTTGTCTTTTCTTGTGCTGCGAACATAGGGGAACTCACCGGGTAGATTTTCGGCAGAGGCGAAACCCTCTATATCCTCTGCTCTGTAAAATGGATTTACATTAAACCCTTCTTTTGTTTTCCATACCAGCCTTTTTTGGAAATCGGCACCTTTAAGGTCCTTTGTAACTACTTCCATCCACTCATTTGTGGAAACAGGAGGAAAATCAGTGAAAAGCTTCTCTCTCTGATTACTCATATTTTATTATTTATTATTTAAGAAGAGACAAAAATACATTATTTTGCTCTCATTTAAAAGTGTTTAGAATTATATGTAATTTATTTTGAAGCGATATTTATTGCTATGCATTATTAAGATCGACCAGCAGTTTGGTAATTTTTTCTACTGCCGCTGATGCAAATAGTTTTCCCTTAGCGGCAGTTGATTTTTTGGGGTTGCCAATTCCAGTATCTTCCGATACTATATCCCAATGACGGGGTGTCCAGCCTATCTTTTGGTTTAATGCATCAATTTTAACGGGCTTTACGGCACCATCGCCTGCACTCTGCATGTTTACCAGCTCGGGGTGATAATGAAGCATTACAGAGGTTTCTAACTCACCAGCATGCTCATCGGGTTTTTCTTCAAAAAAGTCGTCAGAAGGGACAACTGTCCACCAATCGACCACAATAATTTGAAAGTCGGTAAACGTTACCTGCAAATCTCTTACATATGATTTGAAAGTGTTGCCGCCGTGACCGTTTACAATAACCAGCTTTTTAATGCCCTGTATATTTAATGATGTAACTATGTCAACAAGAATGGCTTTCTGAGTTTCAGTTCTTGTATGAACACAAAAGGGTTTATTCCATTGCCCCATATTTTGAGAACCAAAATAAACGGGAGACATAACCATGTTAACCACTCCCTGTTTGTATGCCATTTCGGCTGCATCACTAGCTATCTCGTATGTAAGGATACAATCGGTAAGATATGGAAGATGATAATTATGAGGCTCTACGGCACCCCATGGCAGAATTGCTATACTATAATTTTGTTTTGATACCTCACCCCAATTGGTTAGGGGGATATGAAGGAAGGTTATTTTTGCCATCTATATAAAAAATTAAAAGATTACATAGTTAATAGTCCGTTTCTTAAACAGTAGAATGTGAGCCCCGATACTGTTTTGACACCCGTCTTGCGAATTATATTTTTGCGGTGTGTGAGAACTGTATTGAGACTGATATTTAGCATATCTGCAATTTCTTTATTGATATATCCCTTAACAATTATCTTAAGAATCTCTGTTTCTCTGTTAGTTAAGTGATTATTATCGTCGTCATGCTTATGAGGATGATCACTTATGATTGAGTGCTGCAACTGTTTTATATCTGTTGAGTTAAGCTGGTTGAGCTTGGGACTAAGCACCCTGTTTCGCAATCTGTTATGTGCAGCAAGATCTTTCTGAAACGAATGAACAGAAAATATTACTGCATAGCAAAGATTTTGATTGAAGTCGGAAGAAAGATGCTTTATAAGTATGTTTTTTAAATCATGAAGTAGCTCATCGGGGAAATCACCTTCGTAATTCATTAAATTGTTGAGCTTCTCAGACATTCTCTCTTTAAATTTTAAAAAGAGAATATTAAGCATGTTTAGCTCTTGGTTTTGCGAATCTTTTGTTGGCTTCTTTGCTGAGGCATTATTAGTATCTTGCTCGGAACCACTTATGGCTATAAATGCATTTAAATGCTTTTCGATATTTGGCATCAAATCACAATTGTAGTTTTCAACTGTATTATGAAAGTAGTCTACTAACTCTTCAGCACCAATATCGCCAATATCATCGGGATAGAAATTTTCGTCGATATAAACATTCAGAACAGCAAGTACAAGGGCTGGATTTAGGTTGTATGATGTGCACAGCGACTCGATAGTATTTTCTCCAACACCTAATTTAATACCAAAGCGATTTAGTACGGGTATTAACTCATTGTACTCACTGAGCACATTGGCCATTACTGTATTTCTGTTCAATAAGTGCACTTATAGGTCTGTTTGATTAATTGCCAGATTGCCCCCTGTTAATTGAAAGAGAACCCTCTGTTTAGTTTGCAGAAAACTCTCTTTTTAGCTTGCGCTCTCTAATCATATGTTTGATTGTAACTATGGGATGGATAAAAAACAAGCGGGGTCCGGCATATCGCATAACTATTTTTATCTTTTCCCTCATATCTTTTTTATAGCAATGTATTGTACACGATCCGCAGGTTGGTTTTTCTTCTCCAAACTGACATCGCTCTAATCTTTGCAGTGCATATGTATCTAAAACTTCGCACTCGTTGCATAACTGATTACCCGACTTATGTTTAGAGCGACAATATATAGTGATCATCTTTGTGACGACGTCTTTTTCTTTTTCGTTCATCTCTCCTCCTGAGATTTTAATTCAGCAATATCGAAATTGAACCCAAAATTAGCGATTTTCTTGTTTCTAACCAAAGTATAATGATAATCTAGTGTTCAGAAAATCAATAATTCATCTTAAAAAATCTCGTTTTTACTCCTTTTTTACTCCTTTTATATTCCCTTGCTAATTCTTTACTTTACTTTTACTTTCCATTTACTAATCTTTTATTTCACTTTACTATTCCTTAATTAAAAGAAAATCCCCTTCTTCGTTTTCTTCAATTACGTATCCCTTGTTAAGCTCAATAACCCATCCAGCGCCTTTTATTATGTTTTCTGTAATCTCTGTTGGTACGGAAACTATTACCCAGCGCCAATCTGATCGTAGCAGTGCTCCGCCTTTGGTTACGGTTAGTACTCCCCAATTATCGGTAAGTACAATTGTTGGATAAACTGTTCCTTCGTCTTCGTCGAGTGGGATTAGGCTATTGGGGTTGAATGACATATTCATATCTTCGAGCCTAATTTCGAGATGGGGCTCATATAAAAACCTTGTTCGGTATTCATCGAGCGTGAGGCTGTGTGTTGATAGTCGCGCCGACTCCTCTTCCGTAATTCTTTTTACATCATATTCGTCTGCAAACTGACGCACATATGTTTGTAGTAGTATTCGGGTGTCGAGCTCAAAAGCCTCGGAGAAGAAATCGGTAAGATCGGTTTCGTTATCAATTTTTTTATTCCAGTAGTAATCTTTTTGATGAAGGAAAAAGCCGTATACGGGGATAGTTTCGTATGCGAAAGAACGCACAAAGCTGGGTGATTCTTCAAACTGCTGAATTCTTTTTATAAGATATTCGCGCCACTGCCATTTGTCGCGACCGCTCATTATTTGTCCTGTATACGTGGCAATGCCTTCAAGCATTTCGAGACTGTTTTCGGTAACCTGGGACCCGCGATAAAGTATATGACGGTATTTCCTGAAGATTAGAGCATTTCGTAAGTGCTCTTCTGATTTATTTAACCTGGGTGCTTTTAGAGCCGCCTCAAGGGCAGCCAGCTCTAGTCGAAGGTAAAATCTGCCATCTTTTTGATCGAGATGGTTGTTTTCTTCTCTTCTTATATTAAACCCAAGCGAAGGCTGTGCTCTATGAAATAATTCGTGTGTAGTTAAGTCAAGCTTATCTAGTATATGTGGAGGCAAAGGGAGCATGAGCATTGCCCAGTGTGTGCCGTTCCACATGATGTCGGTATTAGAAACAGGTACAGATTTGGGTAGCCTACCTACATATATTTTATCTTGAAGTTTTAATTCGCCCTCTTCATCTTGTTGGTTTGCAAAGACTTCTCTGGTAATAGAATCTACTAATAAAATTGGTGCATATATATCTTTATTCCATAATAAAATATACCTCTCGGTTTTTACCTTAACCTGCTCAAAATAATTAAAAATTTCGTCAGTTGAATAGTTTGATTTTTGAGCAAAAGTTACTACCGAAAGCAGACTTAATGAACATATAACTATGAGTTGTTTCATACGCACTACATAGTAAGTTATTTAATCAGTATTATGAACGCCGCATAACTCTCTCCGAAAGTTTTGTTACCCATTTACGAGGCATAAACCGAACAGCAAAAGGAGCCACTTTGTTGATGGAACCATGAATTACTGTTGTTTTGCCCTTCATCATTGATACATAACCAAGTGTTGCTACATCCTTGGCAGTGGCAATTTTTACGTTTTTAACAACATCTGAAGCGTTCATCTTCGACTCCTCGCCAAAGCTTGTATGCGTTGGTCCGGGGCAGAGTGTTGTTATAGTGATATTATCATTTTTGAGTTCTTGATCCAGCGCTTCCGATAGGTTAAGCACGAATGCTTTTGTGGCAAAATAAACCGCCATCATTGGTCCCGGTTGAAACGCAGCAGTAGATGCAATATTTAGAATTCGTCCTGGTTTCCGTCCCTTCCAATCTGTAATAAACAAATGTGATAAATGCGTGAGAGTGGTAACGTTAAGTGAGATCATTTTCTCATATCTTTCCCATGAGGTATCGGCAAATGTGCCATAATCTCCAAAACCAGCATTGTTTATCAGGTAATCAATTTCGATATGATTATCTTTAATTTCACTAAATAGTTCTTCAGCCGAGCTTGCTGTGCATAAATCTTTTACAACAACCAAAACAGATATAGAGTAATTTGTTTCGAGATGTTCTTTAAATTCTGAGAGAATTTCACGGCTTCTTGCCACTAAAACCAAGTTGATATTGTTTTGAGCAAAAATTAGTGCTAACTCTTTCCCAATTCCTTTAGAGGCACCAGTAATTAAAGCTGTTTTCTTCATAATTTTGTTTCTAATTTTAGATTACTATCTCGTTAAGCAATAGCGACAAATAGTCTAACCTTAGAGAACAAATTTAATCTAAATTTAAACGCTATGTACGTTTTCTCGATTTATCTATCCTCAAAAATATAAAAAGTAATATTGTAAAGCCCCAAAGTGATGATCCGCCGTAGCTAAAAAATGGCAATGGGATGCCGATTACGGGCATAATGCCTATAACCATGCCTATATTAACAAGCAAATGGAAGAAGAATACACTTACTACGCCATATCCATAGACCCTTCCAAAAGAGGATGTTTGTCGCTCGGCCAGTTTTAGTAATCGAAGGGTGAAGAATGTAAACAGGATAAGAACAATTGTTGATCCGATGAAACCATGCTCTTCTCCAATTGTACAGAAAATAAAATCTGTATCCTGCTCGGGCACATACTTAAGTTTGGTTTGTGTGCCATTTAAATAACCTTTTCCGGTTAACCCGCCTGAGCCAATTGCTATTTTAGACTGCCCCACATGGTATCCTGCACCACTTAAATCTTGCTCCATGCCCAGGGTAACCTTTATTCTCATTTGCTGGTGAGGCTGAAGCACATCGTTAAATACATATTCGGCAGATTCAAGAAATGCGAAAGAGCCCACTAGAAATAATAAGATATACAAATAGGTTGTTATTCTGTATCTAAAGAAAAGAAAAATGAGATATAATGCAGTAACGGCGAGGGCAATAAGAGCTATCAAGCCCCAGTCGACCTGAACATTAAACAAGGAAATTATATATGCAACAAAAGCTATAATCGCTGAAAAGAGGATTATATAAAAACTACTCTCTTTGCGTTTGAGATAACTCCATACAAGTCCTGAAGAGAAAATTATGATTAGCGCCGTTGAGATAATCTCTCCGGTTGAAAGTGAACCAATTTGTGTGTCTGAAAACCTTATACCGAGTATGAAATACGCAATAGCAGCAATTCCCATAAACAGCACACCACCGGGTAAGCCCTCTCTATACATTACTAAAATAAAGCTAAGGTAAACAAGCGCGGTGCCTGTTTCGCTCTGGAAGATAACGAGTATAACCGGTAAAAGAATAATTGCAATTACTAGCAGCAGATTCTTCCTTTCCATCAGTTTAAAATCGTATACATAAAACACTTTAGCCAATGAAAGAGCAATTATGAACTTCATGAACTCGGCAGGTTGAAGTCGCACCGGCCCCAATATCAACCAAGATCTGGATCCATTTATATCTTTTGCAAAAATGAGAGTGATAATTAGAAGTACAATTCCTAATAAGTAAAACAGGAAGGCGTATGTTTCGTAAAAGCTAACTTCTATTTTTATGAGTGCAAATGCAAGCAAGAGTGAGGTACCAATCCATATTAACTGTGAACCGGCACGTGATGACAGGTCGAACATCCCCGTTGCATTCTCAATATCGTAGCTTGCGGCATAAATATTAAACCACCCTATTAATACAAATACAAGATAAAGGATTAATGCCGGTCTATCCACCCTACCCTTTTCTATTAATTCGTTATTTGTATTACTAACCATATAAATAATCTTATATATAATTATTATAAACTACCTGTTGGTATATTTCTGGTATATACGTAAGGAAGTATTTCGCGAGTCATAATTGTTTGCTCAAGCCATTTATCGCTTTCGGGAATTTCACCTCTGAAGAATTTTTGAAGCATTAATCTGGCAATAGGCACTGCATTGGTTGCACCAAATCTTCCGTTCTCTACCACAACGGCAATTGCTACTTGTGGGTTATCTTTTGGCGCAAAACCCATAAACATTGAGTGGTCATCTCCATGAGGGTTTTCGGATGTACCCGTTTTACCGCAAACCTGCACCAAGGGCTCTAAATTTATACCTCTACAAGTACCAATGGTAACTGCATCGGCCATACCTGCTACTGTAAGTTCGAAGTAAGAACGATCTATGCCTGTTTCACGTCTGGTTGTTAAATCCGGATCTAAACTACCATTTTTAATTTCGCTAACAACATGCGGTGTGTAAAAGTAGCCCCTGTTAGCTATTGTTGCTCCCAAATTGGCAATTTGAAGTGGGGTTGTTAAAATTTCACCCTGACCAATGGAAATTGAAATGATATTGTGAGCATGCCATCTTTCGGTGTTGAAAACGGTGGAATAAAATTTACTATTAGGTATAAAGCCTCTTTTTTCTGAAGGGAGATCAATGCCAAGCCTATAACCGAATCCCATATTTACCATATGATCTCGCCAAACATCAAAAGCGTCTCTGGTGTTTGCATATTTGGTACGGTTATTCAGCATATAATTTAAGCCATAGCTAAAGAAAGAGTTGCAGGATGTGGCCAGTGCATATTGAATTGAGAGAGGTGAGTAGTGACCATGACATCTTGGTCGACCGCCCAGAGGCGGATAACCGCCATAACATGAAAACAATGTTTGGGGAGTAATAATTTCTTCCTCAAGAAATACCAGTCCCTGTGCTGCTTTAAAAGTAGATCCTGGAGGGTATGTTCCTGCAATAGATCTGTTTATTAATGGCTTGTATGGATTATTTTCGAGTGTTTGATAATTACTCCCAAAATCTTTACCAGTAAGCAGTGCCGGATCGTAAGTGGGTGCAGAAATCATAGCTAGTATTTCACCTGTTGAAGGTTCAATCATTACTATACTACCTACCTTATTCTGCATTAACAATTCGCCATAGGCCTGCAATTCTATATCTATGCCCAGTGTGAGGTCCTTGCCAGAAGAGGGACCTTTATCTTGGTTTCCATCATCATAACGCCCCTGCACTCTGCCATGAGCATCACGCAAGAGTATCTCTACACCTTTCTCTCCCCTTAAATCGGATTCATGCGATAATTCAATTCCTGACTTCCCAACATAATCCCCTCTAACATAATATGGGTCGGCAGCCATTTTATTTTTATCAA
Organism: Fermentimonas sp.; assembly: GCA_015478775.1. GTDB lineage: Bacteria > Bacteroidota > Bacteroidia > Bacteroidales > Dysgonomonadaceae > Proteiniphilum. The sequence goes on from JADMKP010000010.1 coordinate 457,083, forward strand.
CCTCTGCTACGTAGCCCAAAATTAGTCCCATATTAGGGAAATTATATTGACGTTCCGTTCTGCTTTGGATATATATTCCCGGGAATTTATAAAGTTTTTCTTGTAACAGTCCGTACTCCTCAACATCAAGCTGAGTCATAAAAAGTTGTGGTGTATATGAAGAGTAGCCCGGGTTTCTTCTTCTGTCTTTCATCTCACTATCGAGCATATGAAATCTGTCGATATCGATATTCAGAGTTTTGCAGAAGTCGAGTGTATCAAACTTAGTCATCTCTCTTACTACCATCATTACATCGTAAGTGGGTCTGTTATAGACAAGAAGCTCACCATTTCTATCGTATATGGCACCTCGGGCCGGATAAAGTGTTCTCCTTAAAAAAGCATTACTATCGGCATAGTCTCTGTACTGAGGACTTAATATCTGCAGATTAAACAATTGCCCGATGTATATAACACCTATTATTACCACAATTGCGGCAATTATATATTGTCTGTTTGCTAAATTCTTAGGATTGTTCACCAGTTCTTTTCCTATAAATTAATACATCTAACGAAATGATAATGAGAATTGAGACCAAAGATGATGCAATTATTCTTATAATAGTACTAACTGCATTAAACATAGTAAAGGACTCAATAAAAAACAGTAGAGTTAAATGTAGTAATACTACAAACACAGTTAGTTTTACAAATTGAGAGGTTCCGGTATTTATACCAGGTACGAAATCATCAAAAATCTCTCTGTCGTAGAACAGATTAAGTATTGGTTTTCTGAACGTGGCCACTATAGTAGTGGCTGCTGCATTCATGCCCGGTGTATTAAGAAAAATATCAATAATTAGGCCCAATACAAAACCCGAAATTATAACATAGAAAGGATTTCTGCCAAATGGCAGTTTTAGAAGAAAATATATATATAAAACGGGAGTTGCAAAGCCAAATACATTTATCCTGTTGAGCAGAATAGCTTGTAACAATATAAGAAATATAAATAGTAAAAACTCCTGTATATATCTTACCTTCATACTATATAAATCGTTTTTTATTGAGAATTTATCTTTCGGCTGCCTTCTCCAACTCTTTTTGCTCTTCGTAATACATATCGCTTATAATCAAAACATTTTGAAGAGAATGGAAGTTTGTTGCAAGTTCAACCGTAAAGGTATTAAAATTATCATCCTTAGATTCACCTACACTTCTTACATACCCGATGATGAGTTGTTTTGGAAATATACGAGAGAAGCTGGTTACTACTGTATCACCTTCATTATAAACCTCGTGTTTGGGCAATTCGCTTAACTGAGCCTCTTTTGTATTATTTCCATTCCATGAGAGTGATCCATAATTCTCGGAGTTATTGAGTTTGGCACTTAACCTGAACATGGGGTTTATTATTGGAATTACTAAAGAGAAGTTGTCGGTGGCAGTAGAAACAACGCCCACTACTCCCGTTTGCGATATAACACCCATATCGGGCTTTACTCCATCTTTTAGCCCTTTGTTGATAGTGATAAAATTATTACTTCCAGAGTAACTTAGGTTTACCACCTCGGCAGGGATAAAATAAAATTGAGGTTGAATTACAGAATCAGTAACAAAAGCATGATGAACTGTTGAGTCTGCGTTTGCATGTTTGCTTATCTGAGATTTTAAATGATAAAGCTGGCTCTCTAATAGTGCATTTTGCTCTAATAAGAGTTGATTATTTTTTTTTAAATGTATAAAAGAAATAGCATTGTTAGAGACATTATATACCCATCCCATTACACTATTTGCAGAAGTAAGATAAACACTTCTTTGATATGAGTTGTGTGCAAAAATGAGATAGAAACTGAATGCTATTAGTAATACTGCAAGCATCCAGTGACTATTTCTTATAATGAAGTTGAATAAATTGCGCATTAACGCATTAAAAAGGTGAATTTATTAATATTTCTCAAAGCAACACCTGTTCCTTTAGCAACTATATGCAAAGGATCATCCACCACTCTGAAGGGAATACCTATTTTATCGGTTAGTCTCTTATCGAGACCTCTTAACAATGCTCCACCACCTGTAAGATAAATGCCATTGCGCACAATATCAGCATACAATTCTGGTGGTGTTTGCTCAAGGGCACTGAGTACTGCTGAATCAACTTTAGATACTGATTTTTCAATGCAGTGTGCCACCTCTTGGTATGAAACCGGAACGTCCATAGGAAGTGATGTCATGCGGTTGGGACCGTGAACAACATAATCTTCGGGTGGATTATCTAGCTCGGTGAGAACTGATCCAACATTTATCTTTATTTGCTCGGCAGTGCGATCGCCAACTTTGATGTTGTGTTGACGACCCATATAGTCTTGTATATCCTCGGTGAAATCATCTCCTGCTATTTTTATCGACTTGTTTGAAACGATTCCTCCAAGTGATATAACAGCAATTTCTGTTGTTCCACCACCTATATCAACAATCATATTACCTTCGGGTGCTTCAACATCAAGTCCGATACCCAATGCAGCTGCCATTGGTTCAAATATCATATATACGTCTCGCCCGCCTGCATGCTCGGCAGAGTCGCGCACAGCTCTTATTTCGACTTCCGTGCTTCCAGAAGGAATACATATTACAACTCGCAGCGATGGAGAAAATAATCCCCTCTTGTGCTTAGTTGCCATTTTAATCATTTCGCGGATCATCTGCTCCGCAGCATTAAAATCGGCAATAACACCATCTCTTAGCGGTCTTACAGTTCGGATGTTCTCATGAGTTTTACCATGCATCTGTCTCGCTTTTTCACCAAGTGCAATCATTTTCTCGGTTTTGCGATCTAGTGCAACTATTGAGGGTTCGTCAAGTAGTATTTTACCCGCGCTGTTCACTATTATAGAATTGGCGGTACCAAGGTCCATTGCCAACTCTTGTGTAAATGAGAATAAGCCCATAGTTAAGTTAGTTATCAGTGTTTAAAATGTCTTGTTCCAGTTACGACCATAGACATTTTGTTATTATTACAATAATTTATAGAATCGGTATCTCTTATTGAGCCGCCCGGCTGTATAACAGAAGTAATGCCGGCATCATGCGCTATTTCTACACAATCGGGGAAAGGAAAAAATGCGTCGCTTGCCATTACAGCCCCATTAAGATCAAAATTAAATGCACCTGCCTTTTCAATGGCCTGTTTAAGTGCATCCACCCTTGACGTTTGTCCGGTTCCGCTTGCAATTAGTTGTTTGTTTTTCACTAAAACAATTGCGTTTGATTTAGTATGTTTCACTAGTTTATTTGCAAATAGAAGATCGTCAATTTCACCTTCAGTAGGAGCAGCATCTGTTACAACTTTAATTTCTTTTCTGTGCTGTATGTTGTCATTAGCATCCTGCACGAGAGTACCATTTAATACAGATCGGTATTGAAGTTTTTGTTTGGCTTTATCTACCGACTTAAGTATCAAAATTACACGATTTTTCTTTTGAAACAATATATCCAATGCTTCTTTATCGTAGCTTGGGGCAATAATAACCTCAAAGAAAATTTCGTTGATTGCTATTGCCGCTTCTTTATCAACATTTTTGTTAGTTATTACAACTCCCCCGAAGGCAGAAACCGGGTCGGCAGACAATGCTGCATCCCATGCCTCTTTAACAGTTGGACGGCAAGCCATGCCACAAGCATTGTTGTGCTTAAGAATTGCTAAGGAAGTTTCATCAAAATCTGATATCAATGAAACAGCAGCATCAATATCCAGCAAGTTATTATATGATATTTCCTTGCCATGTATTTGTTCAAATACTTCATCAAAATTGCCATAAAAAGAACCATTTTGATGTGGGTTTTCTCCATATCGAAGTTGTTTTGGATTGTTTAAAGATACGCGTAAAGCAGAACCTTTATTATCATCAAAATAATTGAATATTGCTGAGTCATATCCCGAAGAAACTTTAAAAGCCTCTGACGCAAAATATCGTCTGTCATCAATTGAAGAAGAGCCTTTCTTTTCTTGTAGTAGAGTTAACAATGGTGCGTATTGCTCTTTTGATGCTACCACTATCACATCCTTATAGTTTTTTGCGGCTCCGCGTATAAGTGATATTCCGCCAATATCTATTTTCTCAATTATCTCCTGCTCTGTGCCACCTTCTGCAACAGTTTCTTCGAATGGGTATAAATCTACTATTACCAAATCAATTGATGGTATATCGTATGATTTCACCTGTTTTTTATCCGCTTCGTTTTCTCTTCTATAAAGTATTCCACCAAATATTTTTGGGTGGAGTGTTTTAACCCTTCCTCCTAATATTGAAGGATAACCACTAACATCCTCTACGGTGTCACATTCGTATCCAAGTGAGTTAATAAAATCTTTTGTGCCCCCTGTAGATATAAATTTTATCTGCAAGTGATTTAATTCATTTAGAATATCTTCTAATCCGTCTTTGTGATAAACAGAAATGAGTGCTGTTTGAATCTTTCGTGACATTATACAACTATTTTAATCCTGTTATTTTTGAAGTCTACAAAGGTATAAAATCTATCGATAAGATAAAGGTAAATATTTCTTTAGTTTTCGAAAATAAATAAACAGGTTACAATCAGTTACAGGTTGAAATTTTGGGTTATAAAAAATAAGTTGACCCATAAATTATTGAGTGCATAAAAAACGAGGATGTAGTTTTAAAACAACATCCTCGTAATATTTTGGCTAGAAGTAATTTTTTGTTTATCTAACTTCCCATCCTAATGCACTTGCACCTAATACAGCAGCATCACTTTCTTTTAATTCAGAGAATAAAAGTTTTACTTTATTCTGAAAAATTGGCAGTAAACTTTCTTCCATACTTTTACGAATAGGATCCATAATTAAGTCACCTGCTTTGGAAAGTCCTCCGAAAAGTATGATTGCTTCGGGGCTTGAGAAAGAAACAAAGTCTGCAAATGATTCACCCAATATTTTACCGGTAAACGCAAAAATCTCTTTTGCTATCTCATCACCTTCCATAGCTGCATCAAATACATCTTTTGATGTTATTTCTGCAAGAGGAGTATTTCTTAGCAATGATTTAGCATCGGGTCTGTTCTCAAGTATCACTTTAGCAGTGCGCACCATACCGGTAGCTGATGCATAAGCTTCGAGACAACCTTTTCTGCCACATCCGCATAAACGTCCGTTTTCACGTCTGACAATTGTGTGACCTAGTTCGCCGGCAAATCCATCGTTACCATACACTAACTGACCATTTACTACTATTCCACTTCCCACTCCTGTGCCTAATGTTATAACAATAAAGTCTTTCATCCCACGAGCTGCTCCATAAGTCATTTCGCCTATTGCTGCTGCATTTGCATCGTTGGTAAGTGCAACCGGAATTCCTGTGCGGTCTTCGAGTAACTGTGCAAATGGTATTACACCTTTCCATGGTAAATTGGGGGCAAACTCAATACTTCCAGTGAAATAGTTGCCATTTGGTGTGCCGGCCCCAATTCCTTTAATTTGATCTTTTGTTGTAATTTTTCCTATAAGCTCTTCTATAAGGTCGGTAAGCTCGTCAAGATACTCCTCAACTTCAGCATGCTTTGCTGTTTTAATACTTCCATCTACTAAAATTTGACCTCTTTTGTCAACAATACCAACTACAGTATTTGTACCGCCAACATCTACTCCTATTGCATAAGGTTTATCCATGATTTGGTTTTTATAAATATTTATCAATGATGATTATTTGAGTTTATATCCGCAAATATATGAATTTTCTATTATCAAGTACCCACTCGATTACTATTATTTTAAAATTGATTTAAACTAAACACCAAATTCTTACAATATATTAATGAGTAATATTGCTAAGATAATTGAGCAAAAGTGGAGCATGCTTTAAGAAAATTTGTTATATATTTGCACAATATTTTTCCAATTGTAGAATAATAATCAAATATCAATTACATATTTCAACAATTAGGAGCAAACTACAATCAATTTAACTTTTTTCTTGTATCGAAAAAATGCAAATTATTATATAACACAATAACAGAATTGAGATTACAATCATGGATGAAATTAAATTTTATTACGGGGAAAACATTCCTCTTGAGCTTCACAAAGTGAGAGTTGTACAAAAGCTGCATTTAGTGCCTATTGAAAGAAGACTTGCGGCTTTGGAAGAAGGTGGCTATAACACATTTAGATTATCTACTAACGATGTATTTCTTGATATGCTCACAGACAGTGGCACTAATGCTATGAGCGACAATCAACTTGCGGCAATGATGCAGGCTGATGATGCATATGCGGGATCGCAAAGTTTTGCGCGATTACAAAAAGCTGTAGAAGACGTGTTGGGTAAGAAGTACTATTTACCTGTACATCAAGGACGTGCTGCTGAAAACATTTTATCAAATGCATATATAAAAAAAGGTAGTTTGATTCCAATGAACTATCATTTTACTACCACAATGGCTCATATTACACAGTATGGGGGTAAGATTGCAGAATTACTATATGACGAAGGATATGTAATTGAATCTACACACCCTTTTAAAGGGAATATGAATATTGATAAGTTAGAGGAGATTATTAAAATACATGGTGCTAAAAATATTCCTTTTATTAGAATGGAGGCTTCTACTAATTTAATTGGGGGACAGCCATTTTCTATTCAAAACCTAAGGGATGTAAGAACTGTTGCGGATAAATATAAAATTAGACTTGTGCTTGATGCCAGTCTGCTTGGAGAGAATGCTTATCTGGTTCATTTAAGAGAAGAGGAGTTTAAAGAGACTTCTTTGGGTGATATTATTAAGATAATGACAGATTTGTCTGATATAGTTTATTTCTCTGCACGTAAACTCAGCTCTTCACGTGGTGGAGGTATATGCACAAACGATTTGGATATATACAGGGAGATGGAAGCATTGGTGCCTCTGTTTGAAGGGTACTTAACTTATGGTGGTATTTCGGTTAGAGAAATTGAGTCGATGGCAGTAGGATTATACGAGACGCTTGATGAAACAATGATACGCCAGAGTCCCGATTTTATTGCTTATCTGGTAGACTCATTATTAAATCACAATGTACCGATGGTAACTCCTGCAGGGGTGCTTGGTGCTCACGTTAACGCAATGAAGGTTTGTGAACATATTCCTCAAAATCAATATCCTGCAGGCGCTCTTGCTGCTGCACTGTTTTTAATATCAGGAGTTAGAGGTATGGAAAGAGGTACTGTTTCTAATCAGAGAGATGAGTATGGCAATGAAACTTTAGCCGATATGGAGTTGGTAAGACTTGCTGTTCCTCGTCGTGTTTTCACTCTTTCGCAAATTAAATATGTTGCCGACCGTATGGCATGGTTGTATGAAAACCGTAAACTGATTGGTGGTTTACGTTTTGTATATGAACCACCTGTACTCAGATTTTTTATGGGAGGGTTGGAGCCTGTGAGCGACTGGCCACAGAAGCTTATAGCTAAATTTAAAGAGGATTTTGGAGAAAGTTTGTAGTTACTATCCTTAATGATAAATATTTTTGTTCAAAACCCCGACTGTTAGTGTTGGGGTTTTTTGTATATATATTCACTTTTGTAATAAAAACTGATAGATAAATATCACATTATCTTATTATTTCATCGGTACCTTACTTTTTAATATAATTTTAAATAATTACAATATTAATACCATAGTTTTTATTTTTTTAATTGATAACTTAAAAAACTTGCATAATTTGCATTACATTTATATATTTGCATACTTTTTCTAATAAAAACGAATATTTAAACATTTATTTGTATTTATAAAGAATAGTTTATAAAGCAAATTATTAATCACAAACCAAAAAGAATGAAAAGAAAAAATGTCTTTTATTTTAAAGGGATTTTCACGCTTTTACTAAGTGTGTTGTCATTTTCGTTATCTGCTCAGAATATTACCGTGAGCGGAACAGTTACAGATAACAGCAACGAGCCGGTTATAGGAGCAACTATTATAGTTGCAGGCAATGCCGCTCAGGGAACTGTAACCGATATTGACGGTAACTATAGGTTAACCGGTATTCCTAGTGATGGAGCTTTAGAGTTTCGTTATGTAGGTTTTATGACGCAGACAGTTCAGATTAACGGACGCACAACCATAAACGTTGTAATGTCTGAAGATTCTGAAATGTTGCAAGAAGTTGTAGTTACTGCATTAGGTATAACCAAACAAGGAAGAGCTGTAGGTTACGCAACTGCTAGTGTATCTACTACTGAAATTGAACGTGTAAACACAATTAACCCAATAAATGCATTGCAAGGTAAGGTAGCGGGGTTGGATATTAATACTACAGGTGCATCGGGAGTAACATCAAGTTCTTCAATCACTATCCGTGGTGCTAAGTCAATTGATAAGAACAACTCGCCAATTTTTGTTGTTGATGGAATGGTAATTCAAGAACCTTTGCGTGGGGCTCTTGATGGAACCGACTGGGGCTCGCAGCTAAAGAATCTTAATCCATCTGATTATGAAAGTATTACAGTGCTTAAAGGTGCTGCTGCAACTGCGCTATATGGTTCTCGTGGGGCTAACGGTGCTATTGTTATTAAATCTAAAGGGGGCAGATATGGAAAAGAAGGTTTAGGAATTGAAATTTCTCAGATTCTTGAAACTACAGATATCTACAAATCTCCAATAGAGCTACAAAACATTTATGGTGCTGGTTCTTCTCAGAATGGTTATGATGGAGGGTTTCTTGCTGATGGATCATTACAACGGTCACAATACAGCTTTGGCCCTAGAATGGATGGTTCTATGGTGAATCAATATTTGCCACATGGACAAGCCACTCCTTTTGTTCCTCATCCTGATAACTGGAAATCGTTGTATCAAGCAGGTTTAAATAGTAACACAAACTTTGCTATTAGTGGTGGAAAAGATAATTCTTCTTTCCGTATTTCTTATTCTTACACTGATAATAATGGTGTATTTAAAAGAAATAAATTTACTCGTCACGCTATTTCATTTAGAGGTATCACAGATTTGAATGATGTTTTCTCTCTTGAAACAGGTATAAATTATGCATTTTCTCGTGCACAAAATGGTGCCAATCAAGGTGGATGGAATTGGGGAGGCAACCTGGGTATGATAACAACTTATTATACTCCACGTAATATGGATATGGCAGCATATGAAAGTTTGTATCGTGACCCTGTCACTAAAGCTGTTGAAACTGATTCTCCTTGGGGAACATTAAGAGGATATCTTCACAACAGAGATATGAATCTTGATCAACGTTCGGAGAATTCAATGTTAAGTAATGTAACATTGAGAGCTAAAATAACTCCAAAATTAAATGCCAGCATTCAGGGTAACTATAACTATTACGGAATTTCCACAATGTGGCAAAATTATGGACAGGGTGCTAATTATGGACCAACCGGGAGTGGTGGTTATGGCAGAGGAGGAAATAATTCTGGTTCATATAACTTCCTTGGTATGTTGCAAGCAATGAATAATGAACTGAATATTGGTAGTGAAACAATTGTTGTAGATGGTATTCTTGCTGCTGAGCTTTATGGTAACACTGAGTCTCACTCTTGGAATAAGAGTACTAATGGTGGGCTTGTTTCACCTGCTGTGTTTGCTTTTGCTAACTCTGTAAATAGAATAACTCCAAACTTCGATTATACTCCACGAAATAATCAGGCATTTGGTTTATCGGCTATTTTAAATTTCGCATGGAAAGATCAGCTTTTTGTAGAAATAACTGGACGTAACGACTGGTTATCTACTCTTACATATCCTTCTTATATGAATACCGGTATGAATAATTATACTGTATTCTATCCATCAATTAATACATCTTGGGTTTTCTCAGACACATTTGATACTCCGGATTGGTTATCTTTTGGTAAACTTAGAGCTTCTCTTTCACGTGTAGGTATGGGTACATCAGCTTATTCTACAACTCGTGGATTTGGTGTTTTCTCACAAAGCTCACAGTATGACCCAAACAGAGAAAGTGTATTAATTGCTAATCCTAACTTGGGTACTGCTTGGAATAACGACTTAAAACCAGAAGTTCAGCAATCAGTAGAAATTGGTACAGATTTACGTTTCTTTAACGATGGATTGAACATTGACTTTGCATATTATAAAACCAACACTAAGAACCAGATCCTAACTGTAGCTGCTGTTACTGAAACAGGCGCAAGCAATCAGCTTATTAATGCTGGTAATATTCAAAACCAGGGTGTTGAGCTTATGATTGAAGGAACTCCACTTAGAACAGCTGATATGCGTTGGACAATTGGTACTAACTTCTCTCTTAACAGAGGTAAGATTATTGAATTGCATGAAAACGTAAAAGAGTGGCAATTGATGGGTCAATATGACGGTGGACCAGAAATCTGGGCATTTGAAGGTGGAAAATTTGGTGTTATTACAACTCCATATAATAATGGCTCGGGTGCTGCAATAGCACGTTATAACAACGAAAGTAATCCTAGTGATCCTAAGAACGGAAAACCACTTATTACATATTGGGGTAGAGCTGGAAGCCCAAACAGTATACCAATTTATGGTTATACAACAAACTATGATTTAGGTATTCCTGAAAGAGTAGAAATTGGTAAAGTTGAACCTGATTTCTTGTTGAGCTTTAACACATCATTCTCTTACAAGAACTTCGATTTCTATGCTCTTGTAGATGGACGTGTTGGAGGTAACTTCTTCTCAAATACTTATAAATATGCTTCTTCTATAGGTTCTTTAAAGTCTTCACTTTATGGTCGTGACCAAGAACATGGAGGTTTAGCAAGAACTAATTACTTAGGGGAAACAGTTTATAATGCTTATCCTTTAGATGGTGTTTTTGAAGAAGGTGCTACAGCTCCTTTGGCTAGCGACCCAACGGGTGAGCAAATTGATGTTAGTGGTCTTACTTATCTTGAAGCTTTGGAACGTGGTATTAATCCGATGCCTGCCGGTGCTTTCTATGCATATAACCTTGGATGGGGTATGCCTTCAGAATTAGGTCTTCAAGATAATACTTGGTTTGCCTTAAGAGAAGTTACAATAGGATACAGACTACCAGATAATATTCTTAATAAATTAGGTGCTAATTATTTTAGAATTGGATTAACAGCTCGTAACCTTGGTTATCTTGTTAATAAGCTAACAGATGGATTAAACCCTGCGTCTATTTCTAACAATAACCCATTGACCCCAATGGATATTGGTGCAGTTCCATTTTCAAGAACTTATTCTCTTAACTTCACTCTTAGATTCTAAAAAATAACTAAAATGAATAAAATTAAATACATCATATTAGGGTTTGCATCCTTAATCCTTTTTACAGGATGCTTGGAGGATTACCAGGAATTGAATACAAATCCCGAGTTACTTGGAACAGTTGACCCACGCAGTGCATTTACAGGGGCAACTGAAAACTGGAACAATTCTCAACGTCACCATCTTACTGGCAAGTACAGTGGAGTTATGCAGATTATGCAATATATAGTTAATGGTGGAGGTGGTTCTGAGGGTACTTATGTAAACCCAAACAACAACTCACGTCCTTCGCCATACACACCTTATTATAGTGATTATTTTGGACAAATTGGACTTAGACTTCGCTATCTTGTGGAAGTTGTAATTCCTTTAAATCCAGAAGCAGAGCGCTACCAGGATGTAGCAGCAATATCAAATATTCTTGAAGCATATCAAGCTTGGTTAATGTTTGATGTTTACGGTGCTGCTCCTTATACAGAAGGTTTGAAACTGTCTAGTGAAGGTATTGCAACTCCACGCTACGACTTATATCAGAGTGATTTAAATGGTGACCCTATGTATAAAGTTTTTGATGCAAAGATTAAAGAGAACATTGCTATTCTACAAAACAGCAATGAAAACCAATATAATCTAGATAAAAACGACTTCTTCTATGGAGGTGATGTTACAAACTGGATTAGATTTGCAAATACTTTGAGAATAAAAATGGCACAACGTGTTGAAGAGGCAGACAATGCATTCTATAACTCTATTATTACAGAAGCATTAGCACATTCTGGAGGTATTATTTCAAATCTGGAACAGTCTGCAATTTATCATCATCCAAATGAGCACAACAATAATACAGACGATATGCAAGCATTAACAACTGATTATGTTGCAACACGTGCATTGGTTAACTTTTTAAAAGAGTATGATGATCCAAGACTACCCATACTTGTAAGAAGAAATGGATTTGGATATGGCAATAACAATACTACAAACGATGATACCTTTGGATTATTAGAAGAATATTATGATAATTATGAGATGGATTTCTCAAGATATCTAGATCGTTATATAGGCAATTCTGCTAATCCTGATAGCTCAAGCGTGATAGGTTATAATAATGCATATTATACTATTCCTTATGTTGATGATGAAGGTGTTGATCAAACTATGACAATTAGAAATAATAGTCAGATTGAGAGTAGATTCTTTGTAAAAAACGGAGGAAAAGTAAGTAACACACTTGGCGTACGTGAAAAAGAAGATCAAGATAAATATGATGTGTCTCAAGAAGAAATCACACTTTTCACTCCATTAATTACTTATTCTGAAACATGCTTTATGATGGCTGAAATAGCATTAAAGCAAGGAAATGCAATGGGTGGTAAAGACGCTTTAACTTGGTTTAGGGATGGTATTCGTGCTTCTATGACACAATATCAGGAATGGGCTGAGAATATGGGTGTTCCTTCTGCTATGAATCAAAACAGCGACAATTATGATCCAATCACTAATAATGATATCGATACATATCTTGCTCGCCAAGAATTTCAAACTGTAACGCTTGAGAAAATAATTTCTCAGCAATGGGTAAATCTTTTCATGCGACCCGAAGAAGCTTGGGCTACTTGGAAGCGTACCGGATTACCAGCATTTAAGCAAGTGCCCGAACCAGTTAATGGTGTAGCTTTCTTTGAAGAGATTAATTCTGGTGGTGACCAACTTTTCATTCCTCGTAGAAATGTGCTACCAACACCAAACACAGCAAATATTGATAACTACAATGCAGCTGTTGATGCCCTAGTTGCAGATCCAAATTATGGCTCTGCAGTAAACAGGACAGAAGGAAGAATATGGTGGGATAAACCATAAGTAATATTACATAAATAAATTCTAAAAAAGGGAGTAAAATCATAAGGTTTTCCTCCCTTTTTGATTCAAAATTATATTGATTGCATAATTGATTTTTTACCACAATTTTATCTTTAACTGTATAGAACAGTATGTTTTTTCTCATCAATTGTTCGGAAGTTAACTAATCATCCTTTTTTTCTATAAACTCCTTAAATTCTGCCTGAGTTGATTCCAGAACATAATGCTGTTTAACTTTACAATTTATAAAATACAATTAAAGAAATATAGATACTAAAAAGCGAAGTCTATTTCTTTAAGTTTACTATTAGTTAAGTACATCAGAATATAATAATAATCAATGTCAACAACTTATATTTGATGAAATATAAGCATCATAATTTGATTTTCTTCACAAACAAAAACAAATAAAACTCAGTTTGTTCTTAAAAGAGAGTTAACTTTGGTATTCTGAAATGAATAGGGTTACTGAACCTGGAGAATTTACTGTAATGATAGGGAGCGCTTCTAATAATATTCATTTAAGAGGTCGTTTCACAATTGAATAGATGTAGTTCTGTATTTATCAAATATAGTTTCAAAATTAAACAGCCGTATTTTCACAAATAAAAATAAAGTATAACTTCAAAATAATCTAAACCCATTAAAACTGCGTAACATGAAGAAAAAAGTTTACCTCCTGCTTTTAGCTGTCACTCTCTCATTGACATCAATTTTAGCACAATACGAAGCCAGCTGGGAGTCGCTTGACAACAGAGCAATTCCTGAGTGGTGGAGCGATGCTAAGTTTGGAATATTTATCCACTGGGGTTTATATTCAGTGCCAGCCTATGCACCGGTTAATGAAGTGGAAGGGATCTACGAAAAGTATGCAGAACATTACTACAACCGCCTTTTAAACGGAAATGAGTTATTTACTAATTTCCATAAAAAGAATTATGGCGATAATTTTAAGTATCCCGATTTTGCACACATGTTCAAGGCAGAGTATTTTAATCCTGGTGAATGGGCAGAGCTCTTCAAGGAAGCAGGTGCCAAATATGTTGTTTTAACATCAAAGCATCACGATGGCTTCTGTTTATGGCCAAGCACACAAACTCCTCATTTCAATAGTGCAGTAATGGGGCCACATATCGATATTATAGACACACTCTCTGTTGCTATAAGGAATGAAGGCTTGCGTTTTGGATTGTATTATTCTTTACTCGAATGGGCGCATCCACTATATTCACCCACAACAATGAATAAATGGGTTGATACACATATGATTCCTCAAATGAAGGAGTTGGTAAACAACTATAAGCCTGAAATTATATTCTCTGATGGTGAGTGGAATTACGACAGCAAGACCCTTAAAAGTGAGCAATTTCTTGCGTGGCTGTTTAATGAGTCCCCTGTAAAAAACAGTGTAGTAGTAAACGACAGATGGGGAAAGGAAACCAGAAGTCTTCATGGCGATTATTATACAACTGAATACGACCTTGTGCATAACAACGAGGGCATAGGTGATAAAAGCAATCATCCATGGGAAGAGAGTCGTGGCATTGGCACATCATATGGCTACAACCGCTTCGAAACCTCTGATCATTATCTCACATCAAAGCAACTCATTCATATTCTTATTGATAAAGTATCAAATGGAGGCAACTTCCTACTCAATGTTGGTCCCGATGCAACCGGTATGATACCCGTTGTAATGCAAGAAAGACTTCTTGACATAGGCAAATGGTTAAAGGTGAATGGAGAAGCAATTTATGGTTCTAGAACATGGAAGCTTGGAAAGAAAACTGAAAACGAAAAACTATCATTTACACAAAACAATGGAGCTCTTTATGTTATCCTTAAGGATTGGGAGAAAGAACCAATAGTTATTTCAAATATTAACAACGCCGTAAATGTACAACTCTTGGGTTACGATGGTTTAATTGAGACAAGTTTTAAAGAAGGGCAATTGATAATTACACCTCCACAACTATCAATAGATGAGCATCCGTCACAACATGCATGGGTATTTAAAATAGATAAATTTGTAGAACCACAAATTATTGCACACCGTGGTTATTGGAAAACCGAAGGATCTGCTCAAAACTCAATAGCCGCTTTGGTAAAAGCAGATGAGATTGGGTTGTATGGTTCTGAAGTAGATATTTGGCTTTCATCAGATGGGATACCAGTTGTAAATCATGATGCAGATGTTACACTAAATGGAGAGAAGCTTGTGGTTCAGGAAACTCCTTTTGCAACACTTAGAAAAGTAAAACTTGCAAACGGAGAACCGCTCCCAACTGTAGAAGAGTATCTGGATGCATTTAAGAAGTGTGATAATATTAAACTTATAATGGAGTTTAAGACTCACAAAACAAAAGAGCGTGAAGATGAACTTGCGCTTAAAGTAATTGAAATGGTAAAAGAAAGAGACCTTCAAGATAAAGTTGAATATATCTCTTTTGGCATTAACTTTGTTGAACAATCTAAGCGCCTCCACCCCGAGGCACCGGTGTATTACCTAAACGGCGATCTCTCTCCTCAAATTATTAGTGAAATGGAATTGACTGGTTTTGATTATCACTTCAACGTTTTATATAAAAACAAAAACTGGGTATCAGAAGCTCATGACTTGGGATTAAAAGTTAATGTGTGGACAGTTAATAAAGAAGAAGATATACAAAATGTCATCAATCAAAATGTTGATTATATAACTACCGACGAGCCACTTTTAGTAAAAGAAATATTAAGTAAGCAATGAATCTAACAGAACAATTAAAACTTGCAATAGAAATTGCAATATCTGCTCATAACGGGCAGTTAGATACACATAACGGTCGCCCATATATAGAACACCCGTTTCGTGTAATGAATGCCTGTCACACACTACAGGAAAAAATAGTGGGCGTATTGCATGATGTAGTTGAAGATACAGATTGGACACTTGATAAACTAAAAGCAGAAGGATTCACAAATGAAATTATTGATGGTGTAGATGCAGTTACCAGACGCGATAATGAATCTTATGATGATTATATTATCAGGGTTCAAACAAATCCGTTAGGTATAAGAGTTAAATTGAATGACTTGACAGACAATATGGATATCAGAAGATGGAAGGATGTTCAGTATCAAGATCTTGCACGTTTGCAAAAATATCTCACTGCATATAAACAACTTACAGAAAACTAAAAATATTGGTTATATATGGTGAGGACTGGCTATATTTGGTGAAGATTAGTAATATTTGGAGAAGATTAATGAAATGTAATTGATAAGTATCGAAAGTAATTGCAAGAAAAATAAAGTTATTACTAATAAAATAAGGAATCAAAGATTAAAAGTGAATATACAACATAATAACAATAGCGGTTCTGCAGGAATATATCTGCATATACCATTCTGCAAAACAAAATGTACATATTGCGACTTTTATATGCTTACAAACGAAACTCAGATAGATAAGTTCGTTGAAGCGATATGTGCTGAAGCGGCTTTAAGAAAAGATGAAATTCAAGAGGATGAAGTTAAAACAATATATTTTGGAGGAGGAACACCTTCACGATTGAGCATTAACCAATTTGAAAAGATATTTGAAGCACTATACCTCAATTATAAAATAGACTCAAAAGCAGAGATAACTGTTGAAGCAAACCCCGACGATCTCTCAGATGAGTATCTAAAAACTTTATCTCAACTACCAGTAAACCGTCTAAGTATAGGAATACAAAGCTTTAATGATGAAGAGCTCAAATTCCTCAGTCGTCGCCACTCATCACAACAAGCAATCAGTTCTGTTATAACTGCACAATCACATGGCTTCAACAATATCAGTGTAGACTTAATGTATGGACTTCCAGATCAAACTGAAGATATATGGAAGGATAACCTTGAGCAGATGACTAATCTTGGCGTACAGCACCTCTCTGCATATCATCTTATTTATGAAGAGAAAACAAGAATGTACAATATGTTGAAAGCAGGCAAGATAAAGCCTGTTGATGAGGAGCTAAGCACAAAAATGTTTTCTATATTAATAGACTGGATGAAGAGTCATAATTTTATCCAGTATGAGATCTCTGCGTTCGGGATAGAAGGTTACTTCTCTCAACACAATACCTCATACTGGAAAAACAGAAAATATCTTGGACTGGGTCCCGCCGCTCATTCTTACAATGGTTACGACCGCTCATGGAATATATCTTCTTTACATCAATATATAAAAGGTGTTGAATCGGGTAACCTAGAGCGAGAAACCGAACATCTCAGTATCAACGAGAAGTATAATGAGTTTATATTAACTGGCCTCCGAACCATGTGGGGTATCGATTTATCTGATATGATAAATATGTTTGGTGAGGAAATATACAACTACTGCATAGAAAATGCACAACCATATATAAATACCGGCAAACTCATCACACAAGATAACACACTTAAGCTAACACAAAAAGGTATATTTGTATCAGATGGAATTATGAGCGACTTAATGAGGGTTTAACTTAAACCCTCAATATCGCCATTAATTATATCAATTCTTTTTGCCTGAGGATCGGCTGGTAAACCTGGCATTCGCATCATCTCTCCTGCAATTGCAACAATAAACTCAGAACCCTGATTTATTACCAGATCGTTAATCTTAAAGCGAAAATCCTTTGCAACACCATACCATTTAGGGTCTGCTGAAAATGAGTATTGAGTCTTAGCAATGCACACAGGCATTTTCTCTAAATGAGTACCTTCAATCAATTTCAACTTTTTTAATGCCATCTCACTGAAAACTACATCGTGGGCACCATAAATATTGGTTGCTACCTTTGATATCTTTGTTTCAATCGAATCATTATCACTATATGTGAATTTTAAATCACCCGATGGTCGTCTTTCAATTGCCTCCACAACTTTTTGTGCAAGCTCCACGGCACCCTCCCCACCCTTTTCGAAGGACTCATTCACTGCAAACAAAACACCTCTTTCCTCA
This sequence comes from Fermentimonas sp., assembly GCA_015478775.1. Taxonomy (GTDB): domain Bacteria; phylum Bacteroidota; class Bacteroidia; order Bacteroidales; family Dysgonomonadaceae; genus Proteiniphilum. The sequence goes on from JADMKP010000010.1 coordinate 475,150, forward strand.
CAGAAGTCACTTATAGCAACAATCTCTTCATTAGTATCAGTAGCATATTTATTGAATGCTACTACAACCGATTGTCCAAAAGATGCCAAATTATCAAGATGTTTGCGAAGATTGCCAAGGCCATTTTTCAAACCTTCCACATTAGGAAGTTTAATATCTTTTTCTGATACACCACCATGCATCTTAAGACCCTGAGCAGTGGCCACAATAACTGACAGTGTAGGGCGTAAACCACTTTTTCTGCATTTAATATTAAAAAACTTCTCAGCTCCCAAGTCAGCACCAAAGCCCGCTTCTGTAACTACATAATCTCCATAAGACATAGCCATCTTTGTTGCTAGCACCGAGTTGCAACCATGTGCAATATTTGCAAAGGGTCCGCCATGTATAAATGCCGGCGTATTTTCGGTACTCTGCACAAGATTTGGATGAATAGCATCTTTCATTAAAACAGTTATAGCACCGGCAATACCCAAATCTTTAACAGTAAAAGCATCACCATTTCTTTTATAACCAAGTAAAATATTCTCAATCCTGCGTCTTAAATCATCCTCATCTTCCGACAAGCAAAGAATAGCCATCAACTCAGATGCGGCAGTAATATCAAACCCTGCCTCTTGAGGTATACCATTACCAGGGCCCAACCCCGTTACAATATATCGCAGACTTCTATCATTTACATCCAATACTCTTTTCCAAAGAACCTCCTTTAAAGCATCGCCTGTACCCTGAACTCGCGAATTATAGTTATCAAGCAACGCAGATATGGTATTATGAGCTGTTGTAACAGCATGAAAATCTCCGGTAAAGTGAAGATTGATATTCTCCATTGGCAGAACTTGTGAATAACCACCTCCAGCTGCACCACCCTTCATTCCAAAAACCGGTCCTAGTGACGGTTCACGAAGAGCTATTATGGCTTTCTTTCCAATCTTATTCAGCCCCAGTGCCAAACCAATTGATACTGTGGTTTTACCTATTCCCGCTTTTGTGGCTGTAATTGCTGTAACTAGTATAAGGTTACTCTTTTCAATTTTGCTATTATCTATTAGGTCAACCGGTATTTTTGCCATATGCCTTCCAAAGCTAATAACTTCATCTCTCGGAATACCAATGCTTTCAGCTACATCTTTAATTTTCTTTAATGGTGTTTCTCTTGCAATTTGAATGTCTGATTTCATAAAAATATATTAATTATAACTTTTCCTCAAGTAAAGCAAGCTGATCACGTAGCTGTGCTGCTTCTAAAAATTCAAGTTTCTTAGCAGCAGCAAGCATAGCCTTACGAGTTTGCTCAATCTTGGCTTTTAATTCATCTTTAGTTGCAAACTTCTCTATTGGCTCAGCAGCTAATGTTCTGTAGTCAGGCTCAATATATGCCCTAGCCATAGAGGATGTATACTCTTTACTCAGAGCCGATGACTGTGCTCTTATAATTTGTGTTGGAGTTATACCGTGCTCCTCATTATATTTCAACTGTTTCTCACGTCGTCTGTTGGTCTCATCTATTGTCAACCTCATACTATTGGTAATCTTGTCGGCATAGAAAATCACTTTACCATTAATATTACGTGCAGCCCTACCTGCTGTCTGTGTAAGCGAACGATGAGAGCGAAGAAACCCCTCCTTATCAGCATCAAGTATAGCAACTAGCGATACCTCGGGCAAGTCTAACCCCTCCCTCAATAGGTTAACGCCAATTAATACGTCAAAGACGCCTTGTCTCAAATCATCCATAATCTTTACCCTGTCTAAAGTCTCAACATCCGAGTGGATATAGTTACAACTAACTCCGTTTCCTGCCAGATAATCTGTAAGCTCTTCGGCCATCCTTTTAGTCAGAGTAGTAATCAATACTCGTTCGTTTAGTTCTGAACGTTGCTGAATTTCCTCCATCAAATCATCTATCTGATTCATGCTTGGACGCACATCAATAGGAGGATCCAGTAATCCTGTTGGGCGAATTAGTTGGTCAACCACAATACCTTCAGACTTCTCTAATTCGTAATCTGCAGGAGTGGCACTTACAAATATAATATCCTGAGATAAAGCTTCAAACTCTTCAAATTTAAGTGGTCTGTTATCCAGAGCAGCCGGCAATCTAAACCCATACTCAACAAGGTTTGTCTTCCTCGAATGGTCTCCACCATACATAGCTCGTATTTGCGGAATAGTAACATGGCTTTCATCAATAACAGTAAGATAATCATCCGGAAAGAAATCCAGCAAGCAGAATGGTCTAGTACCCGGTGCACGACCGTCAAAATAACGAGAATAATTCTCTATGCCCGAGCAATACCCAATCTCCTTAATCATCTCCACATCATAAGTCACCCTTTCATATATTCTCTTTGCTTCAAACGGTTTACCAATCTCATTAAAGAAATCAACCTGCTTACCAAGATCTATTAATATTTCGTCTACTGCTCTATTTATACGTTCTTGAGTAGTAACAAACAAGTTAGCAGGAAATATCCGGTACATATCTAACTTTTCTAAAGTTACACCCGTTAGCGGATCAACAGATTCAATACTTTCAATTTCATCACCCCAAAACATTATCCTCATAATGTAATCATGATAAGCCAAGAACACGTCAACAGTGTCTCCCTTTACTCTAAAGTTTCCTCTGTCGAAGTCCACAGCCTCGTTTCTGGAATATAAGCTTGAAACCAAAAGGCGAAGAAGTACATCCCTATCTATTTTTTGACCAACTTTAATTTCTATTGTTGTTTTCTGAAAATCTTCCGGATTACCAATACCATAAAGACAAGAAACCGAAGATACCACAATCACATCCTTCCTTCCCGAAAGCAAAGAAGAAGTAGTGGCTAATCGCAACTTCTCAAGTTCATCATTAATTGAAAGATCTTTTTCTATATAAGTATCTGAAGTAGGTAGGTAAGCCTCGGGTTGATAATAATCGTAGTACGACACGAAATACTCGACAGCATTATTCGGAAAAAAATTCTTAAACTCACTGTATAGCTGAGCTGCAAGAGTTTTATTATGACTGAGTATTAATGTAGGTTTATTAATCTCCTTTATTACATTCGCAACAGTAAATGTCTTACCCGACCCAGTAACCCCTAATAGAGTTTGATAAGTTACTTTATGCTTAAGACCATCAACCAAAGCTACAATAGCATCGGGCTGATCGCCTGTGGGCACAAATTCTGATGTAAGTTTAAATTCCATACTCATATATATTAATCAGGGTGCATCCGAATATGGTTTGGTTTCATAAATACTATTAATTTCAAAAGCAGAATTAAGGGATATATGAGCAATATAACCGGGAATCAAAATATCTCTATTGCCTTCTGTGTATGATTTAACCAAAGGCACATTAGCTTCATAAAAACCATTTCCTGCGCTTTTATACTGTACACCCTCAAGAAAAGGTGCAAAACTTATCCTCATGTTATCGGTTTGTGCAGCTGTCATCATCAGTTCACCTGTAATTCTTTCTCTGGATGAGCCACCAGAATCAAAAAAACGAGTTACGTGAGGAGCTAAAAATCTATACATACCGCTATGATCTAGCGATGAAAGAGACGTATAAAAACCACTAACAGCAGTCCTAATTGAATCAAGTTCAAAATCTTCAACAGGTGTAGCCTGATAAAGCAAGTCATATCTCTTTTGAACTTCACCAATATAACCACCTTTAAGATCGCCATGACGAGAAAACTCTAAATACTCATAGTAAGACTCTGCAGAGTTAGTATTCAAAGCCACAATCCATGATAATGAATCCAACCTAGCTTCAACAAGTGGCAGATATGGCGAAGTGGTATATTGAGCAATAAACCCTTTCAATTCGGATATACTTTCTGACTCCTTAAGGCTTTCCCATATTGAAGCCTCCTTACGTTTTAAATTCATTAAACCCTCTTGTGCTTCATCAAAATGAATACCCGAAGGGTGGCTTTCAATATATGATAAGTATCCATCAACACTATTCTCTTTAACAGCTGTTTCCCATGCACTTCGCTCTAAATTCTTCTCTAAAACTACTTCATAGAAAACAAAGTAAGAACCTACCAACACTAAAATCACCAGTGCTGTTCTTAATAATTTATTTCGTTTTTTATTTTTATTATCTGGATAGTCTTCACTCTTAACATAAACACTCTCTACAATAGCTTCTTCTGATATGGATTTATTTATCTCAACATCAGGCTCAGTTATATAATCTATGCTTTCGGTCTTTGTCTTAATATTAATCTCAGTTGCATTATCAACGCTTTCAGGAAGCATCACCTCGTAATCCGATTGCACCTTTTTAGTACAATCAACACAAAAAAGTGAATCTTGCCACCGTTCATTTCCACAAAGAGGACATTTATCAGACATATATTTTGTCAGTTAAAGTAGAATTATATTCAACATACAAATATAAGAATGTTTTAAGTGAGAGTCTTCCTTTTGCGAAGATAATCAAATTTTGTACTTTTGAGATGAAATAAAAAAGCTAATCAATGCCCCTTCCCGAAATAATTAAAGCAGAACTACTCAAAATTGATAATGATAAAAAGCTCCTTATATGTTATTCAGAAGATTATAAGGAAAAATCTTTAATTATAAGATATGGAGTAAGTCCCGAGAATAGTGAATTCAACAGCTCCATAGAGCAGTTTTGGGTAGGCGCTAAATTAAATATTATAGATTGCGCCATTGATGATGATGGTTACCTAGTACCAACCTATATAATATTAGAGCCCGACTACCTAATAGATGCTTCAGCTATTGCAGAATGTTTCCAGGTTTATCTAATCACCCCCCTGCATTATTTCCGAAACAAGTTAGAAACAATAGAGAACCGATCATACCTTCTCTTAGGTAACCTTGCAAACTACTTCCTCGATGAACTCATATTTTCTGACGATATTGATAAAGTTACATTCAACGAGGCATTCTTAAACTCCTTCAAGCAATCGCCATTCGAATATACTAGTTGCCAAGACATCCAGTCCGACTCCGATTTTCGTAAGTTTATGAACAATGCAAAGCAAAGGTTCGATAACATAAAAAGAGTAATAAAAGACGATTTCCCTAAGCTTGGCATCAACATAGACAATTGCACCCTCGAGCCATCATTCTTTAGTGCCAAATATGGCTTCCAAGGAAGACTAGATATGCTTTATACCCATCCCAATACTACAGATGCATCGATAATAGAATTAAAATCGGGACAAGTACCCTATCCTTCACACGACAAAACCAAAATAGGTCTCAATCATAAAGTACAAACATACGTATATCGCTTAATGATTGATAGTGTATTTGGCAGAAGCAAACACAATGTAAATGCTTCTATCCTATATGCAGCAGCTAATACCCCCGGAGAAAATATAAGAAAAGCAATATTAAACAGTGTCATAGAAAAATCTATTCTCAATCTACGCAATCAAATTATTATAAATGAATACAAAATCATTCATGGTAAAACAGACTCCGTAGAAGAGTTGTTTCATACGATGTTTCAACAAACAAGGGTCAACCAAAGATTTCCGCAATTCTATATAAACAGAATAAATAAAATTGAGTTGATTCTTTCAGAAAGCACTTATATTGAGAAAACATACTTCTATCGATATATAAAATTTATATCACGCGAGCTATATCACCAAAAAATAGGAGATATAGAATATGAGACACCAACAGGGGTAGCTTCATTGTGGAACAGCAAGTTTAGTGAAAGGGCCGAAACACTGGATGCAATATATAATCTGTCAATAAGTAAAATTGTTGATTCCAACAGAGATATGGTTATCAACTTTAAACGAGAAGTTACCGGATTAGTAAACTTCAGAGAGGGCGATATCTGTATAGTATATCCAAAAAACAATGTAACTGATACTGTTCTCACCACTCAAATATTGAAGGGAACCATAGTAGAAATCAGAGAAAATGAAGTTACGGTGCGTTTCAGATATAAGCAGAAAAACCACCATTATTTTAATGATAATCCATATTGGGCTATAGAGCACGATTCGCTCGACTCCTCCTACAATAACATGTATAAAACTCTTTATAAATTTATTACATCATCCAAACCAACAAAAGATTTATTATTAGGAATAAGAGGTCCAGGCAACTCTGATGCAAGTAATCAAAATAACTCCGAGGATATTAAACACAATAGTGATAATAACTCTAATTACATAAATTACAACATTAACAACTATCCCGAAAACATAATCACTCAAGCAATAAGTGCCGAAGATTATTTTCTTATAGTGGGCCCACCCGGCACTGGAAAGACATCAATATTTGCACGTAGGCTTATTGAAGAATACTACAAAAGTCACGATATCAACATAATGGTTATAGCAAATACCAACAGGGCAGTTGATGAGCTTTGCGATGCAATAAATGCTGCCTTTGGATATACTGATGGGTTATGCGAAAACTATATTCGTATAGGAACCGAACTTTCTTGTGCCGACAAGCATCGTCATAGACTTCTACAGAATGTTTCTGAGCAGTATATAGACAGAGAATCTCTTCGAGAAACAATTGACCAATGCAGAATATGGGTATCCACACTTGCCTCAGTAACAAGCAAACCCGAACTATTCTCACTGAAAAAGTTTAATGTTGCAATCATTGATGAAGCATCGCAGATACTGGAACCTCAAATTATTGGACTACTTCCAGAGTTCGATAAATTTATTATGATTGGCGACCATAATCAGCTATCCACCATAGTAATGCAAGAGATTGTTGAATCAAAAATTACAGAAACTCATTTAAATAATCTAGGAATAACAGATTGCAGAGATTCACTTTTCGAGAGATTATTGAGAAGATGCATCAATATGAACTGGAGCAATTCATATACACAGCTCACAAAACAGGGTCGCATGCATAACGACATAGCTGCATTTCCTGCAAATAATTTCTATACCGAAACCCTGCTTCCGGCACTCACTTGGCAAACTGCTAAATGGGAAATGAGCTATAATAATGACAACAGTTTTGATAAATATGTGGCTACAGGACGCAATTTTTTTATTTCTACAGATAATATAGATTTATACACTCAACCACATAAAACGCCCACTCCATCACATAAGACAGCTATACCATCAAATAAAATAAATGAAAAAGAAGCCGATGTGGTAATCGATCTACTTCACTCAATCTATAGAGTATACAATCAAAACAACAAACAAATCAACCACAACTCTATCGGAATAATTGCTCCTTACAGAAATCAAATTGCACTAATCAGAGACAAATTGATGAAATCATCACTACCAGATGCTCAAAACATAATGATAGATACCGTCGAGCGCTTTCAAGGCAGTCAGCGCAACATAATAATCATGTCGTTCTGCATAAATCAACCCTCACAACTCAAATTTCTTTGCAATATGAGCAACGATGGCAAGGTAGATAGGAAACTAAATGTATCTATTACCCGTGCCAGAGAGCAGATGTTTCTAATTGGTAACGCCAATATCATGAAACTGCAACCGGTCTACAAAAAGCTACTCGATTTTTATAAAGACAAAATGATTGAAAGCTAGTTTACCACAAAAAGCATCAATGAAGTACCACAAAAAGAGTTTAAATTGAGAGGGAGAGAAATTGAAGAAGGTGCTAAACATTTGATTGAAATTAAAAGTTTAGTAAGTCAATTTAATAAATCTACAATGAACACAAAGCTGAGGGAACCAGATTTAATGATGGTAATAACAGGTGGTCCAATTGCTTATGCAAGACCAGATGGGGTTAAAGTGATTCCACTAGCCTGTCTTAGAGATTAACTCCCTCATATAGGCCTAATTTGAGGATTACGATCTAATATTTAGGCCTAAATTTAAGATTACAGATCATTTAATTGTAATGTATTAACATTTATGTATATATTTGATGTTGAAACTTACAATTTTACTATAAGCAATGATTTTAAAGCAATTAAAACCAAGAAAAGCTCTCAACAAAGCCTATTTGAAACTAAAACCCGATAGAAAGAAGATAGATATTTTCAAAACTAACCTTATAGAGTTACTTGATACAATTAATGAAAGTGAATCTGAAGAGAATCAGAAAAACCTAATAAGCGACTTTCTAAAAAACACCTATTACAAAGACGATCACTTTATTAACACAAAAGAGAGAGCTGATCTTGTTATTCATAATGGTAAAAACAGGGCCAGCACAGTGGGAGTAATTATTGAAACAAAGCGCCCCTCCAACAGGTGGGAAATGATTACCCCAGACGAAATCAATGCCAAAGCTTTTCACGAATTACTTCTTTACTATTTACGGGAACGAATTACCAACAGCAACTTAGAAATTCGCAACCTTATAATTACCAATATTTACGAGTGGTATATATTTGACAGCAAAGTATTTGAACGAAACTTCGTACAAAATAAGGCACTTATTCGTCAATTCGAGGAGTTTGAGAAAAGCAAACAGCGCACGGAGGTATTCTTTTCTGACATTGCTCACCCATATATCGAAAGCCTCAAAAGTGAAATAGAGTTTACTTATTTCGACATTCGCGATTATAATCAACCTTTGCGCAATGATAATGTCGATGATGATATTAAACTAATAGCGCTCTACAAACTACTCTCGCCCGAGCATCTACTAAACCTCCCCTTTGCCAACGATAGCAACACATTAGACAAAGGCTTCTATGGCGAACTCCTTCACATAATGGGCCTGAGTGAAAGCAAAGAAGGTGGGAAAAAGATAATAGGTCGCGAACAAGAAAACAAACGCAATATTGGTTCGCTTATAGAAAATGCCATTAACGAACTCGACAGTCTCGACAAAATAAGTCGACTCGACAAACCCAGTCAGTACGGTGCCAATAAGCAAGAACGCCTGTTTAATGTTGGCCTAGAGCTATCCATTACCTGGATGAATCGCATCCTGTTTATGAAACTGCTAGAAGCACAACTGATAAAATATCATAAAGCCAACACACAATATGAGTTCCTCAACATAAAAAAGGTTCCGAGTTACGACGATCTCAATAGTCTTTTTTTTAAAGTACTTGCCCGAAAACTCTCCGACCGAGGAGTAACCACCAAAGGAGCTTTCGATAAAGTGCCCTACCTCAACAGCTCACTCTTTGAACCAACCGAATTAGAGCACACCACCCTATTTGTGAGTAACTTGGGAGATAATCGTGAACTACCCATTTATAATGGAACAGTGCTAAAAGATATCAATGGCAAGCGCCGTACAGGCAAAATGAATCCATTAGAATACCTCTTTGAATTTCTCGATGCTTATGATTTCACCAGCGAAGGGTCTGAAGCCATACAAGAAGACAACAAAACCCTCATCAATGCATCAGTGCTAGGGCTTATCTTCGAAAAGATAAACGGATACAAAGATGGCTCATTCTTTACTCCGGGATTCATCACCATGTATATGTGCAGAGAAACCATTCGCAAAGCAGTATTGCAAAAGTTCAACGAAACAAAGCAATGGAACTGCAAAGATATTACCCAGCTCTATAACAGAATAGATGACATCAACGAAGCCAATGAAATTGTAAATAGCATAAAGATATGCGACCCCGCTGTGGGATCGGGACACTTCTTAGTATCGGCACTAAACGAGATTATAGCCATCAAAAACGATCTGCGCATCTTAAAAGACAGAAAAGGTCGCAGACTTAAAGAGTATCACGTGGTGGTAGAAAACGATGAGCTAATTATAACAGATGAAGATGGAGTAATATTTGAATATAACCCAACAAGCAAAGAAAGTCAACGAGTACAAGAAGCCCTCTTTCACGAGAAGCAAACCATTATAGAGAACTGTTTGTTTGGCGTAGACATCAACCCCAACTCAGTAAAGATATGCCGTTTGCGCTTATGGATAGAGCTACTGAAGAATGCCTATTATAAGAATGAAACCGAACTAGAGACACTACCCAATATAGACATCAACATCAAATGTGGCAACTCACTAGTAAGTCGGTTTGCTTTAGATGCCAACCTTGGTCAAGCACTCAAAAAAAGCAAATGGACCATCGACAGCTATCGCCTGGCAGTTTCCACCTATCGCAACGCACATAATAAAGAAGAGAAGCGCGATATGGAACAACTGATGATAAGCATCAAGAATGATTTCAGAAGCGAAATAGCAGACAACGACCCCAAAGTAAAACGTCTTGCCAAAATAAAAGGAGAACTTATTTTCCTTACCACTCAAACATCACTATTTGAGCAAACTAAGAAAGAGAAAAAAGAATGGGACAACAAGGTAGATAAACTAACCAAAGAGATTAAAAAGCTAGAAACCGAAATAGAAGAAATAAAAGCAAACAAGATATACGAAAATGCTTTCGAGTGGCGCTTCGAGTTCCCCGAAGTATTGAACGATGAGGGCGACTTTGTGGGGTTTGATGTGGTGATTGGGAATCCGCCGTATTTTCAGATTCAATACAGTGATTACAGTAAAAATGAATATTTCAAATCTTATAACACATTTGAAAGAACAGGAGATATATACTCTTTGTTTTTTGAGAAATCTATCATGTTACTTAAAAAGTTAGGAATATTGACGTTTATAACTTCAAATCGATTCTGTAATACAAATTATGGATTAAGTACAAGAAGATTTCTCACCAAATATAAACTTTTGGAGTTGATAAATTTTAACAATGTAGATATTTTTAATGAAGCAAATGTCGGAACTTTAATAACTTCTTTACAGAAAGAAAATGTCAATGTAGTAAATAAATTTAAATCTTTTCAAATCAATGATTTGAGTACAGCACAAGAATTGAATAAGTATGCTTCAGGTATTGAAAAAGATGCAAATCAGAAATATTTTAATAAAGAACAATGGATATTTGCAGAAAACAAAATCCTCGATTTAAAATATAAAATCCAGAATAAATCTATTCTTTTATCAGAAGTAAGTGATTTAAAGATAAACAGAGGATTAACAACCGGTGCTAATAAAATATTTATTGTTACAAAAAAAATTGGAGATCAATTAATTTCAAAAAATCCATATAATGCAGATATAATAAAACCAGTATTGAAAGGAGCTGAAATTAAAAGATTCGAAGTCCAGAATTTTAACAACTATATTATTCTCACAAAAACAGGTGTTGATATTAGTACCTATCCTGATATCTATGAGTATTTATTAGAATATAAAAATGAGCTTGAAAAAGTTTATGAAGCAAAAAAGGGTATGAAAAAATGGTATGAATTAAGAGCATGTTCTTATTACAATTCTTTTGAAGATGAAAAACTTATTTGGACAAGACTATCATCAATAAATTCTTTCGCCATTAGCTCAGGAAAGGAATATTCCATTGATAGTACCTCATTTGCTACAGGTAAAAACCTAAAATATTATTGTGCAATATTAAATTCAAAACTCATCTATTTTTATTTTAAATTAGGATCTGTTATTTGGGGACGAGATGGTATAAAATGGTTTGGCGAATATTTTGATTCTATTCCAATCATTAGATTAGATAATGAAGAGATGATGCTTCCTTTTATTGACCTTTACGACAAAATAGTTGAAGAAAAACAACAAAACCCTACCGCCGACACTACTTCGCTCGAATCCGAAACTGACCAACTCGTTTACGCGCTTTATGAATTAACCGATGAGGAAATTGAAATTGTGGAGAATGCATAATAGAAATATCCTCATGAGTCAATGACGAATAACTAGTCAAATATTATTAGTAAACAATTAGATATTACGTCTTTAATAGAGTTAATATTTTAGTAAAATGCAACATTTGAATATGCAACATCGTAACAAAAAAACATTTAAAGTTACACGAGCAATATTAGAAACTATATGTGAATTTGGCAATGAACCCAACTCAAAATGTAATCATGTAAGATTTATTTATGCACTACCTACCAACCTTGGTAGAAATAAAGCTATAAAAAAAGATATATAAATCATCTCATAAGATCAATAAAAACACAATAAATATGAATACAACAAATAACGACCCAATACAATTAATGATTGAAAATTATAAAAAGCATATTGCGCAAACTCAATTAAAAGATGAAGTATATAAATGGGAACTTATCGAAAAATACAAAGGAAGACCAAATCTTGATGCAGATGATTTGCTTCAAGAAATAAAGTCTGTAGACTACTATAAAAACTTAATGTATCCAATGGGCAAGGCTGTATTGTATCGACTTGCCTCGGAAAAAGCTGAAGGCTTGCGTGAACAGCTAAAAAACCTCTTTAATGAATCAAAAGATTTGACCGAACGTGTAAAGTTTTTTGATAAACAATCTTTAAAATTATATAGAGAGTTAGAAAGTAAATTAGACCATCATCAAGATGAGCGTTCTATCTCAGCCTATTTAACTCTTCGTAATCCTGAAAAATACACCTTTTATAAATACGCTTTTTATAACAACTACTGTAAGTTATTAGGAATAAAACAAGCAAAGAAAAATGAGAGATACACTCATTATATTACTCTAATTGATGAGTTGATAGAGAACTACATTATACCTGATAAGGAGTTAATAGAACAGATAAAAAGCTATATCCCACAATATTATGATGGTTCAAACCACAAATTACTGGTACAGGATATTCTGTATCAAATGCTTGATAAAAATGCAGAAATGCCTGTTTCAACGACTAGCAAAACAAATGAACAGCTTTATTGGCTTTATTCTCCGGGTGAAAACGCTCAGAATTGGGAGGAATTCTATAACGATGGGATAATGGCTATCGGATGGGATAAAATTGGAGATATAAGGCAATATACGAATAGGAAACAAATACAAAAAGCACTTGTTGATAAATATGGTGGTGAAGGATCAAAAAAAAATGATGTTTCTGCGAATGATGACTTCCTTAATAAAATGAAAGTTGGCGATGTTGTTATAGTTAAAAAAGGTAGGACAGAACTGCTTGGATATGGAATAGTAACATCTGATTACATATATGACGATGCCAGAGAAGAGAATATTAATTTGAGAAAAGTAGATTGGAAATTAAGAGGAAGGTGGGAAATTAATCATCCAATGATAACAAAAACTTTAACAGATATCACAACCTATGCAACTGATGACCCAAATTATAATACGTATTATGAACGTTTGCTCGGAATTATGAAGGAGGAAATGTCTGAGAAAATTACAACTAGTAAAATGAACTACCCCCTCAACACAATCTTCTACGGACCCCCAGGAACAGGTAAAACATACAACACAGTATTGCGGGCTGCCGAAATAATTGAAGACAGAAAAATAGAAGATTATGATGAAGCAATAAAGATATTCAATGATAATCGTCACAAACAACTTGAGTTCATTACGTTTCATCAAAACTATAGCTACGAGGATTTTATTCAGGGAATAAGACCGGATACAGATGATAATGAGGTATTGACGTTTGAGAAAAGAGATGGCATTTTCAAGAAGATTGCAGACAGGGCTTTGAAAAATCTTATAGAGTCGGAAACACCAACTATTCCTAAAATGTCTTTTGAAGATGCATTTAATCAATTTATACTTCCTCTTACAGAGGGAGAAGTGGAAGAGATTGAGGTGAAAATGACAAGAGTATCTTATTATATAACTGCTGTAACTGACAAGTCTATTGATTTTAGAAAAGCAAGTGGTGGCACTGCTCACACTTTAAGTATTTCTACTCTCAATCGAATGTATGATGCAGAATCTGTTCTAGAAATTAGAGGTCTTACGTCCTACTATGCCCCTTTACTTAAGGAATTGTTGAAAATAGGTAAAGATTCATCCAGTAGAAAAGAGGTTGTTGAAAAGAAGAACTACGTAATAATTATTGATGAGATAAACCGAGCAAATATATCGAGGGTGTTTGGTGAATTGATTACTTTAATTGAGGTAGATAAACGTTCGCATGGTCAAATTCCTCTAGAAACTAAGTTGCCATCGGGAGATAAATTTATGGTGCCTTCTAACCTTTACATTATTGGTACAATGAATACGGCCGATAAGTCGATAGCTCTTTTGGATATAGCTCTAAGAAGAAGGTTTGAGTTTGAAGCCATGTACCCATTGTATGACATTAAAGACAAGACAATTAATGATGCTGAGATACTTAAAAAACTCAATGATAGGATTATCGAAACTAAGGGGCATGATTTTCAAATAGGTCACTCTTTTTTCATGGGATCTAATGGTGACACCTATGATCTAAATAAAACAATGAATAATAAAGTTATTCCTCTTCTACTAGAATATTATATGAATGATGAAAAGGAGGTGAAAGGCATTCTACTAACGGCAGGTTTAACAATTGAGGAAAATGCATGGCCATTAAGAATTACAGGAAAAAATGATAAATCTATTTGAATATCAAAATAAGGTTACTGCACAAGATGAGTTTGAGGGTCTTGAAGAGTTCCTTGATGTCATCTGGAGTAATCGCGAAAAGTATTCTTTCTATACCGAAAAAGATAATGAGAGAGTTGAGGCACAAAGATTTCTACAGTTTATATATAAATCGGGTGAGCTAAAGTCTAATAAGTATGTTGGTGTAATACATTTTGAGGGTAAGAAAATAAACCTATTACCTAAAATATTTTATGACCCTGAGAAGGAGTATACAGCTATTGAGGTAACGCAAATTCATAACCACATACTTTGGTGGTTGAGCTATTGCAATAAAATTAAATTTCCTAATTATAAGACATCACTCGGTAGTGCCAATAGTGATTTCTTTGAGGTTCTCATCTATCTATTCTCTAAATTCACTCGAGAACTTTTAAGTTCTTCTATCTACCAGCAGTATGAAGATATAAACAGAGAGTTGACATTTATAAAAGGACGGTTGAATGTAAATGAGTACATAAACAATAACTTAAGTACAGGAAGATGGCACAAACTTAATTGTACATTTGATGCTTTTGTATTAGATAATGAATTTAACCGAATCATAAAATACGTAGCTACTCTGTTGTTCAATAATACATCTAGCCTTGATAATAAAAAGAACCTAAGGGAAATACTATTTATTCTTGATGAAGTATCTGATGTTAGAGCAACAGCCGAGCAGTGTGCCCGAATCACTTTCAACCCCATGTTTGGCGCTTTTGAAACAGTGCGCGATTATTGTCAGTTATTTTTGAGCAACTGTATATCTTTTGATTATAAAAACGATCTGAAGTTATTTGCATTTTTATTGCCAATGGAGTATGTGTTTGAAGACTTTATATTTGGGTTTATCAACAAAGAGATAAAAGAAGTAACTGCCAAAGCACAGAGAAGCGATACTTATTTGGTTGAAGAAGACAATAGCAATGTTTTTAGATTGCAACCTGACCTCTGGATTAAAACAGAACATAAGTCATTAATAGCCGATACAAAATATAAGATTGTATACTCTGATGATAAAGACCCTAAAAAAGGAATCTCTCAAACCGACTTATATCAAATGCTTGCCTATGCAGTGCGCTTTAATGTAGAAGAGATAATTCTCTTTTATCCCAACACGGTATGCCAAAATCAGGAAAATGAGACTTCACTTACTATAAAAGATGCTTTAGCTGGAGATAAGGAAATTTTGATTAATGCATTTCAGTTGCCAATAATTAATCGTGAACTTCTAAGTAAACCATTAAAAGAGAAAACTGATTTGAGTGAGTTGTTTGAATCTACTAAACAGGATTTGAAAGATAAAATTAGGGGGATTCTAATGCCATTAATATAAGACAAATTGAATTCTGTTGAACAAAAATTTTAAGCTACTTGTTACTTGATTTACCAAATGCTTAAAATATATAATTATGGAAAAAAGAGATTTCTCTAATTCAGTTGAATCTACTACAAGCATTGTTAATCCTTTATATAACCTAAACTCTTTTTCTTTTAATAACGAATATGACATTATTTTATTCTGCCATTTAAGATGGGAGTTTGTATTTCAACGTCCACAGCATATCATTACCAGATTAGCAAGAAAGTATAGAATCTTAATTATTGAAGAGCCTGTACCTTTTAGGGATGAAGAAGAAAACACATTCATTAAAAAAAAGATATTGCCAAACATTCATGTATGGCAACCTTGCGTAAAATCAATTGGCGACATACCTGCGCTTTTAAAACAACAACTTTCTTCTATAAACTTTCCTATTGCATGGTTTTATTCTGCGGCTTTCATTCCGATATTAGAGGTATTCAAATTTGATACAATAATTTATGACTGTATGGATGAACTATCTCTTTTTAAGGGTGCTAATAAAGAGATAATTGAACAAGAAAAAAAATTGCTTCAAAAAGCAGATATTGTTTTTACAGGAGGAAAATCATTGTATGAATCAAAAAATGTGCATAATAGCAACACTTATTGTTTTAGGAGCTCGGTAGATGAGGAGCATTTTTACAGAGCCACCAAAATAACAAAATACCCCGAAGATGTTGCTATTACTAATTCTCCCAGGGTGGGTTACTATGGTGTTATAGATGAAAGGATCGACTTGCAATTGCTGGATGAAACCGCATCTAAAATGCCACATATATCATTCATTATGATTGGGCCGGTAGTTAAAATCAATCCTAGTGACTTACCTATAAGAGATAATATTCATTTTTTGGGACAGAAAGCGTATAACCTTCTTCCTCCTTATCTTGCGTCATTTGATATTGCTATGATGCCATTTGCTTTAAATGAATCAACAAGATATATCAGTCCCACAAAAACTCTTGAATATATGGCTGCCGAAAAGCCAATTATATCTACAAAAGTTGCAGATGTGGTTGCAGATTACAGCCATTGCATAAGGTTTATAGAAAACGCAGATGATTTTTGTAATGCCATTAAAGAAATATTTAATGATGAAGCTGATTTAAAAGCACATTACAAAGATATTTTGATAAATACTTCATGGGAAACCACGGTTGATGGTATGATTAACATTATAAAACAAAATATTGAAAAATGAACCCTCATTATGATATTGTAATTGTAGGAGCTGGTATTTCAGGCTCTGTTATTGCAGAACGGTACGCATCTTTGGGAAAAAAAATACTTATAATTGAAAAACGAGATCATATTGGTGGAAACTGTTATGATTATAAAGACGAAAATGATATAATGGTATCAAAATATGGAGCTCATCTGTTTCATACAAAACATCCTGAGGTATGGGAGTATGTAAATCGCTTCGCAGAATGGTATCCTTGGGAACATAAGGTATTGGCAAAAGTTGATGATAAGTTGGTGCCCATTCCGGTAAATATTAATACGGTTAATATCCTAATGGGCACGAACATAAAAACTGAACAAGAAATGGAAGAGTGGCTGCAGGAAATTAGGGTAAAAATTGATGAGCCAAAAAATGGAGAAGAAACAGTGATCAATAAAATTGGTACTTATCTATACGAAAAGCTTTTTAAACACTATACTTTTAAACAATGGAAAAAATATCCTATTGAATTAGACAGGTCTGTTCTCGACAGAATACCGGTAAGAACCAATTTTGAGGACAGATATTTTACCGATACTTATCAGGCCTTACCAAAAAGGGGTTATACTAAAATGTTTGAGAATATGCTCAACAATCCCAATATTCATATTTTATTGAATACCGATTATTTTGAAGTTAAAGATATGTATACCGATTATGAGAAACTGTTTTTTACAGGACCTATCGACAATTTCTTTGAGAATAGTGATGGTATTGGTGAAAAACTCGAATATAGGTCTATTCACTTTGAATGGGAAAGTATTGATCAAGAATATTTTCAGGAAAACTCTGTAATTAATTACCCGGGTAGTGATGTTGATTTTACGCGAATAATTGAGTACAAACATTTTGGAAATCAAAAATCTAAGAACACTACAATCGTAAGAGAATATTCCGTAGATACGGGCGATCCATATTATCCGGTTCCAAACCAGAGGAATCGAGATTTATATGAAAAATATAAGATTGAAGCCGACAAGCTTAAAGACATATATTTTGTTGGTCGTTTAGCTAATTATAAATATTTTAATATGGATGAAGCTTTTAAAAATGCGCTTGATTTATTTGAAAAAATAGAACAGGAAAATGGAAAACTTATTTAAATCATTCTTCATGGGTGGTTTTGAGTGTGCCGACCACCTTAATAGTTTTGGAAATAGAGTAAATCTATTGAAAGAAACTGAACATGATGTAAGAATAAAAGAAGATTATAAACTATTAAGTGTTATAGGTATAAAAGTTGTTCGTGAAGGTATTTGCTGGAGTGAGGTAGAAATCTCTGAAGGAGTATACAACTTCGCTGAAATTTATGATAGGATAAAGATAGCGGAAAAGCTGGGGATTCAGCAAATATGGGATCTCATTCATTTTGGATATCCCAACGATCTTTATCCAACACATCCAAAGTTTTGCGAGAGATTCAAAAACCTTTGTACTGCTTTTGCTAGATTTCATAAATTACACAGTTTCAATAAATTGTACGTAATTCCAATAAATGAAATAAGTTTTTTATCGTGGATGTCTGGTGATGTTAGAGGTACGGCTCCATACGCTGTTAATAGTGGATGGGATATAAAATACCATTTAAGTAAAGCAGCAATTATTGGCATAAACGCATTAAAGGAGGTATTACCAGATTGTATTATAATTTCATCCGAGCCTCTGGTAAAAATTCATGGTGATGGCATTATTTCTAAAGAAGAACTGGCAGAGATTAATAGTTATCAATATCAAGCTATGGATATTGTAACAGGAAAGATATGTCCGGAGTTGGGAGGAGACAAAACTCTCATTGATGTTATGGGTTTAAATTATTATTGGACTTGCCAATGGAGGATAAATTCGGGCACTTTGGATTGGCCCGACTTACATAATAACAGAACTCCGTTTTCATCATTAATGGAGGAGCTATACGAAAGATATAAAATTCCGTTATTAATAACAGAAACGGGTCATTTTGGAGTGGGCAGAATTCCATGGATGAAAGAGATAATTAATCATTGCGATAAAGCTATAGAAAGAAATATTCCGATTTATGGCATTTGTATTTATCCAGTCGTAGATAGGCCCGAGTGGGACTTCCTAGACAAATATAATAATTGTGGTTTATATGATTTAGATGATTCTAAAAACCGAATTCCTCACATTGGATATATCAATTTTATCAAACAACAAGTGCAATTATTTGAACAGTATATTATTGCACTTTGAGTTTTATATAAAGGACATAATCTTGTAAATTCAACGTTATTAGTCTTAAAAACAAAACATTAGTGAACAATTAATTTATAGTTTCTGTTATTAATATATCCAATGAATAATTGGTGACTCGTTAAATGAAGCCATTTAAATTAGTTGTGAAAGTTTTAAAGTTGGCATAATCAAGAGTGATACAGCCAATACACTATGGAGTATTTTGGGGAACAGTTTGATTTATAATTACACCTATCCTAAATAAAGTTGCAAGCACTTTATTCACATAAATTCAGGCTGTTCCCTTTTATTAAAAAGCAATTAAGTGATATATATTTAAAGCTAATGTTAGCAAACAATTAAGGTGAAATGTTATATTTTAGGTTCACTAACAATTCAATTAAGGTGAAATATTTTTATGTTAAACTATTAAACTATTTTTATTATGGATTCGAAAAATAAACAACAAAATGATCAGAAAAAATCAACCAAGTCTAACGGAAATTCAAAATCTCAATCAAACCAAACAAAGAGTACTTCATCAACTAAGAAGCAAAAACAAGCTCGTTTTGGTGAGGAGCACGAAGGTAAATTATTAGAGTTTTTTGTTGAGGAAGTAAAAGATATCTATTTTGCGGAGCATGAAGCTCTTAAGGCATTAAAGAAGATGGAAAAAGCCGCCACCTCTAAAGCACTAAAAGATAGTATAGTACAACATCATGGCGAAACTGAAGAGCAAATTAAACGCCTAGAACAAGTATTTGAACTGCTAGGAGAAAAGCCATCGAAGAAAAAATGTGAAGGTATTCTGGGAATTATTAAAGATGGAGAAAGTGTTATTGAAGATACCGACGACAATACAATGGTTAGAGACGCTGCCATCATTATTGCAAGTCAGAAGATAGAGCATTATGAAATAACATCATACGGCAGTTTAGCAGAACTTGCAAGAACGCTAGGCAAAGATGATTTAGCTGAATTATTAGAGGTTACACTGGAAGAAGAGAAACAAACCGACGTAACACTAACAATTTTGGCTGAGGAGTCAATAAATGAAGATGCAAGTAACGAATAACAAGTTTTTTTCTTAATCAAGACCTAATGGTCTAATGTGTTAAATACGTATGCAGCCTGATAGAATAAACTCTATTTCAGGCTGCTCTTATAAGATTACTATGTTTTTTTAAATTATAAACTTATAATTAAAGAAATATATGTTTTTACCAGATAATTGGCAATCAGTTTTTATCCCCGAATATGCTATCTTGGAATTGGTTGTACGAGGGATAATTCTATATTTTTTTATTCTATTCATGCTTAGGGTACTAACGCGACGCACCACTGGTGAACTCACTGCTATGGACTTAGTGTTTGTATTACTGCTGGCAGAAGCTGCTTCACACGCTATGGGCGATTTTACAACCATAGGAGATGGTATTGTTATGCTGCTCGTGTTTATGCTCTGTAATTATGTAGTTAATCAATTGACTTATCACTCCAAATTTTTCCAAAAACTCTTTGAGCATTCACCTGTCCAAATCATTGATAGCGGTAAGCTCAATTTAAAAAATATGAGACGTGAATTATTGACCAAAGATGAGCTTATGTCTCATTTAAGAGAAAATGGAATAGAGGATGTAAATGAGGTAAAAAAGGCATTTGTAGAAGGTGATGGCAATATTTCATTTATCTTATTCGATAAACAGAATGATCAAGCTGATGTAGATAAAAAAAAGGTTTAGAGGTCATTAATCTTTACTTAAGCTACACTAACCTCGGCTTTTCCTTATGGTTGCCTTATGTTTGCCTTATAGTTGACTTATAGTTGACTTATGCTATAATAAGGAAACCATAAATGAATTATATGTCAAACATAGAGCATATCAGGATCAGGTTCCTGTGAACACTAACCAACTATTATTACTAATATTGTGTCATAATTTATATGTTATGGAAGAATTTTGGGAAAAGAGCTTTAGAATAAACAAAGAAATGTGGGGATGGGAACCTACACTATCTGCAGTTAATACATTAGAATTTTTTAAGAAGAATGGTTTTAAGAATATATTAATTCCAGGATTTGGGTATGGCAGAAATGCAAAACTTTTTATAGATAATGGTTTTGATGTTACTGGTATTGAAATTTCGGCTTCGGCAATTGTACTGGCCAAAAAGCATTTTAACGGGAGTGTAAAAATATATCAAGGCTCTGTAAATGAGATGCCATTTG
The DNA here is from genome assembly GCA_015478775.1 of Fermentimonas sp. Classification (GTDB taxonomy): domain Bacteria; phylum Bacteroidota; class Bacteroidia; order Bacteroidales; family Dysgonomonadaceae; genus Proteiniphilum. The sequence goes on from JADMKP010000010.1 coordinate 496,518, forward strand.
ATAAGCTATTGTATGACGGTATATATTGCTATTCATTGCTACATTTGCTTAATGGTGAGGACAGAGTTAAGTTAATTGAGAATTGCTACAATCAGCTTGCGCCAGAAGGATACATGGTATTTGTTACTATTTCTAAGCATCATTATAAATATGAAATAGGTGAAGAGGTAGAAATAGATACGCATGCAATGCCTTATGGGGTAACTTTATATTTTTATGATAATGAATCTATTAAACGGGATTTTGGTAAGTATGGTTTAATTGATGCTGCTCTTATTGATGAGCCTAAAACCGGCGATGTTAATGAACTTAAAAGAGGTTTCTGGTGCGTAACTTGCAAAAAAGATGTATAAAATTCACTAATTATTAATACTTTTTAAACATCTTACTAGGATTACTTGTTATAAAACAAAAATTATAGATTAAATAAATTAAAATTATGATTAAACAGGTTGCGTTGAGGAGACTGTTGACGGTATGGCAGAATTGGTTAAAGAGGGTAAGTTGAGGTATATAGGGCTTTCGGAGGTTGGTTCGAAAACTATCAGAAAAGCTCATAAGGTTCATCCAATTACGGCAGTAGAATCGGAGTATTCGTTAATTGAAAGGCAAATTGAGGAGTTAGGAATTTTAGATACGATGAAAGAGCTGGGTATTAGTTTGGTTTCTTATTCTCCTCTAAGCAGAGGTTTCATTTCGGGAACAATTAAGAGTCACAACAATTTAGATGCGGACGACTGGAGACGTTGGATGCCTCGTTTTCAGGAGGAACAGTTTAATAAGAATATGGAATTACTGAATGAAGTGAAGAAGGTGGCTGAGGAAAAGAATATTACTCCTTCGCAACTTGCATTGGCGTGGATTCTTAATAAGGGTCATGTTCCGATTCCGGGAACCAAGAGAGTGAAATATGTTGAGGAGAATATTGCTTCAACTGATATTGAACTTAGCCAAGACGATTTTGATAGATTGGATAGAATTATTCCTTTGGGAACTCCAACAGGCGATAGATATGTTAATATGAGTCATGTAAATTTGTGATATTTGTTTTGATTCAAGGTTTATCAATTATCTTTGCAAGTATATTTAATGATGCCCTAGTAAGAGATGAAAGATAAGAATTTGATTCGTATAAATAAGTATTTTAGTGAGGTGGGTTACTGTTCGCGCAGAGAGGCCGATAAGTTGGTTGAGCAGCGACGTGTAACTATAAACGGTGTTGTGGCGCAGATGGGCAGTAAGGTCTCGTATAACGATGAGGTTAAGCTTAATGGAATGCTTATTACTGCAAAAGGAAAGGTTGAGGGGAAGCAAAAGAAACATGTTTATATTGTTTTAAATAAGCCTCGTGGCATTGTGTGTACCACTGATACAGAAAGGGAGAAGAATAATATTATAGATTTTATTAAGTACCCCGAGCGTATTTTCCCGATTGGCAGACTAGATAAGGATAGCTCCGGGTTGATTCTATTGACTAGCGACGGGGATATTGTAAATAAGATACTTAGAGCTGGCAACAATCATGAAAAGGAGTACCTTGTGAAGGTGAAGTATCCTATAAATAATGTATTTATTCAGAAGATGTCTAGCGGGGTGCCTATTCTTGGAACTATGACTAAGATGTGTAAGGTTGAGAGATTTGATAGGTTTAGATTTAAGATTGTTCTTACACAGGGACTGAACAGACAAATAAGGCGCATGTGCGAGTATCTTGGCAACGAGGTAGTTGAACTTGAGCGTTATCGCTTAATGAATATCAATTTGGATGTACCGGTAGGAAAGTGGCGCCACCTGACTGAAAATGAACTTAATGGTATTTTTAAAATGGTGAGGTATTCATCTAAGACTAGTGCAAATGCAAAATAGCGTTATTTTTATAATCTTATGGCGTATATAGATTATTATAAAATTCTGGGGGTTGGCAAGAATGCATCGGCTGACGATATTAAGAAGGCATACCGAAAGTTGGCTAGGAAGTTGCATCCTGATTTGAATCCTAACGATAAAGAGGCTCATAAAAAGTTTCAGGTGCTTAACGAGGCTAATGAAGTTTTGAGCGATCCGGAGAAGAGAGCTAAGTACGATAAGTATGGCGAGAACTGGAAGCAGGGCGAGGAGTATGAGAAGGCACAACAACAATATAAACAGCAGAGGGGTCAACAACAATGGGGTGGTTCTGGTAATGCCGATACAGGTGATCAGACCTTCTATACACAAGGAGATTTTTCGGGTGATGATTTCTCAGACTTTTTCCACTCTATGTTTGGTGGTGGCTTTAGTCAGCGGTGGTCTGGTGGTTCGGCAAGAAGAAATAGATACAAAGGTGCAGATTATCAGTCAGAACTGCGATTAACTTTAAGGCAGGCTTTAAATACTCATCAGCAAACTTTGTCCATTGATGGCAATAATGTGCGAATTACTATACCTGCTGGTGTAGCTAATGGTCAGAAGATTAAATTGGCAGGTTATGGACAGCCGGGTCAGGGAGATGGCCCCAGTGGCGATTTGTATATAACTTTTGTTATTGAGGAGGATAAAGATTTTAAACGCTTGGGTGACGATTTATATACTGATGTTGATGTTAATCTTTATACTGCAGTACTTGGTGGTGAAATCACTATTAACACTCTTGATGGACAGGTAAAGATGAATATTAAACCTGGCACTCAGCCGGGCTCTAAGCTACGATTGAAGGGTAAGGGATTTCCTGTTTATAAGAAGGATGGTGGATTTGGCGACTTATATATTACTTTAAATGTTATGTTGCCTGAGAATCTTTCGGATAACGAGAAGGAGTTGTTCACTCAATTATCTAATATTAGAAAGTGATGAATGCAAAAAGATTATTGTATAACGAGTGCCTGAGAATTTTTGAGGTGGACGAGTTGTTTATTGAGTCGCTGCACGAAGTTGGGTTAATTCATGTGGTGGTTAATGAGCAGGAAAGATTTATTGAGTTTGATGATTTGTCTGACCTCGAGCAGTATATCCGCTGGTATTATGAAATGAATATAAACGTTGAAGGTATTGATGCTTTACGAAATATGATTGAGAGGGTTAAATCTCTACAATCGGAGGTTGATAAGCTGAGAAGCGAATTGCAGTTTTATAAGTCGATATTTTAAATATTACTATTATTTCTCTCAATGAACAAACTCGAGTTTCTTTTTAAAAAGGTTGCTGATTAATGCTTGTTTGTAATAGAAATTGCACCAAAAGAGAAAATCAACTATACAAAACAGGCTGTAATTAGTACAGCCTGTTTTCCATAGAACTATTTTTCAAAAGTTAAATAAAACTATGCTTCTTCCTCTTCTTCCTCTTCTTCGGCAGCTATTACTTTTACATTAATCTTTCCGGTATTCTTTTCTTTATCGGTAACAGTAATGGTTGTTGTACCTACTTTAACTCCCTTGATAGTGATTTTATTGTTATCAACAGCTACGGTTGCTAAAGCTGTGTCTGCAGAAACTGCTGTAAAAGGTGAAACACCATTGTTTACTGTAACAGTAGTTGTATTATCAACAGCTACCTCCACGGTTGCTTTGTCGAACATAAGTGTAACTTCCGCCTTTTCATCATCATCGCACGATGTAAATGTAAATGCAACCAAAGCCAGCGATAGGCATAATAAACTCATGAATTTTGTAGATTTTTTCATACTTATTTAAAATTAGAAATTAATTAATCAGCATCACACTTTGTGATAGCTCTTGTGATTATATCTATTAAATAAGAAATTGCATGAAATCTTGCATGAGAGATTGTTAATTTTGTAATAATAAATCTTAACGAGATAAATAAGAATGATAAGTGTTAGTCGTTGAAGTTGATTCTTAATCCAAGTTTAAGGTTGAAATTAAACGGTCTCTCTTTATAAATTGTTTCGATTTCGCTGTTGTTCTTAAAATAATATGCAACACCTGGTTCTGCATATATACCAAAGTTCTCAGAGATGCGATACTCAAAACCAACGGCTGAATTGATAGACCATTGCAATTGCTTTGAGGTTATTTTTTCGTCTGTGCTCGATTGTAGTTTACCATCGATATAATAATCTGAAGACAACTTACCGGCTATATTTTTCTCAACTAATCCACCTGCAGAGATGTAGGTAGAGAAATTATTGTTTTGCCATAGCCTATAGTCGATGTTTAACGGCACACCCAAATAATGAAGTGTTTGGCGATCATCATAGAAATAATTAACACTTTCTGAACGGAGCTTGGATGTGAGCAAAGAGTAAGTTAATCCACTAGAAACACCCAACCTTTGGCTTAAGTTATATCTAAACGTTATCCCCACCATGATGGGCAGATTGTGATCAATTTCGGTGTATGTTTCTGCTCTTGTATATTGAGACATAAATGCATACTGATCTTCTACAGTTTCGTGCTGAGCAAAGGTGCCGAAGCCAGTGTGAGTCTCAGAAGAACTTGAAGGGACGTTTGACATTGATAAATTGGTTTGCCATTTCGATTGTTTAGGGCTTTTGCTAATGGTTGATAATGCTAAAAGTTGATCGTTGGGCTGAGGTTTGTCTTGTTCTGATTGAACTTTGTCTACATTTGAATCTAAGGCTTCGTTTTTTGTTGACTCATCAGTAATTGTTTTATTATCTGTTATAGTCTCATTCTCAATTATAGTATTGTTATCAATAATAGTCTTGTTATCTGTTTTATCATTTTCATTTAACTGGACATTATCATTTTCATTTAACTGGACATTATCATTTTC
>JADMKP010000011.1 GCA_015478775.1 Fermentimonas sp.
AGGTAAGCTTGTAAAGGATGAAATAACCCGAGCATATCTAACACCAGCAAAAATTATCTGGCAATCTGACATTTCTGATAAACAGGTGAAGAATTCGCAGGTTTTACTTAATCTTTATGATGGACAGTTAACTACAAGTTGTGAAGGGATGTGTGTTTTGAAATCTGATAGTGATATTCAGGCATCTGTTTTGCTGGATTTCGGAAAAGAACTTTATGGCGGAATAGAAATAGCTGCAGGCATCAGGGGTGATAAGAATCCTGTTAGAGTGAGAATAAGATTTGGTGAATCTGTGACAGAAGCAATGAGTGATTGTATTGACAATAGTAATCCAGGGATGGGTTCAGCAACAAACGACCACACTTTAAGGGATTTCACTCTCGAAATACCTTGGCTGGGTACAGTTGAAATTGGCAACTCCGGATTCCGATTTATAAGAATTGATCTTTTGGATAATGATGTAGAACTGCTCATACGTTCTATAAGAGCGATAGCGCGTTACCGTGACATACCATATATTGGTTCATTTAATTCTAGCTCTGATAGACTAAATCAAATTTGGGAAACAGGTGCTTATACTGTTCACTTGAATATGCAGGAATACCTTTGGGATGGAATAAAACGAGATCGTCTTGTCTGGCTTGGAGATATTCACCCTGAAGTAATGACAATCAACAATGTTTTTGGAAATCAGGAGGTAGTTAGAAAGAGTCTCGACTTCGGACGTGATACAACTCCGCTCCCGGGATGGATGAATGGAATGTCTTCCTACTCTTTATGGTGGATTATTACTCATAGAGATTTTTTATCTTTATAATGGAGACCTGGAATATCTGCAAGAACAGCAAAATTATTTAACAGATTTAATACATCAGATTAAAACTAAGATTGATCCCAATGGAAAAGAAATTCTTGATGGTGGACGGTTTCTGGATTGGCCTACTTCAGAGAATCCAGATGTAATTCATTCAGGACTCCAGGCTTTAATGCTTATTACGATGGAAGCCGGTAAAGATATAGCTGAGTGGCTAAATGATAATGAACTTAAGAAGACATGCTTAGAGTCAATCAGTTTGCTTGAAAAACATCAACCATCAAGTCATAACAACAAGCAAGCAGCCTCACTTCTTGCTCTTGCAGGAATATTATCTCAAGAAGAAGCTTCAAGCGTATTGCTAAAAGATGGCGCAAATGATTTTGCTACTTTTTATGGTTATTATATGCTTGAGGAACTTGCAAAAGATGGAAGATACTATGAAGCAATGGAAATTATTTCCAATTACTGGGGTGCCATGCTTGATTTAGGTGCAACAACATTCTGGGAAAATTTTAATTACAGTGAAAGACATAATGCACTATCGATTGATCAATTACCCGATAAATCAAAATTTAATATTCACTCAGACGGAGGTGACCATTGCTATATCGGACTAAGGGCAAGTCTCTGTCATGGATGGGCATCAGGTCCGACTTCATGGCTCACCAAGCATGTTTTAGGTATTCAGGTGATTGAGCCGGGTTCAAAGGTAATTCGAATTTCTCCAAATCTTGGTGATTTAGATTTTGCGGAAGGGACCTTCCCTACTCCATATGGTGTTGTTAAAGTGAAACATGTTAAACAGGACGATGGGAAAGTGGTAAGTGAAATTGAAGCGCCGGAAGAGGTGAGAATTATAAAATAAAACCTAATCTAAAAGGACCTTTAAAAATTAAGGGTAATTGTTGTTAATTCTTTATAGCCTTAACAACTCATTTTTAGCAATTTCTTACATCCGTAATTTTCAAGGAACCGTTTTAGCATTTTTTGAACATTATATGCTAAACTATCTGAAAATAGAGAATATTAACCGTTTAAATCATTTATGATAGTTTTAATAGCATATTATATAGTTACTCATACATACTATAACATAATTTTGTAATTAGTAGAATATATTTTTAATAAATAAATACCAAATTAAACTATATATATAAATCTAGTTTCTCAAAGAATGAAATAACAGTCAATCAAATATCATTTAAGTCTAAAATTAAACACTAATCTAAAACAAAAAAAATGAGATGAAGAAATTTTTTTTTAATCTAACTAAAGGAATATTAATCGCATTATTGTGGTCAATATCCGTTTTTATGTTTTCACAGAATGCAACTGTAAATGGTAAAGTTACCGATATTACAGGTGAAAACTTAATAGGAGTCACAGTGCAAATACAAGAGACTTCAATCGGTACAGTTACCGACATGAATGGAGGCTTTGTACTTTCCAGTGTACCAAATAATGCTATTTTTTTTACAATGTGTTAAGTTAATACTTTAAATATATATCAATTATAATACGTCTTATAATAAATATTAACATTTTCAAACTAGCTATGTTACATATACTGAGCTATATAACTTTTAAATACTAAATCCTTTCAAAATTAAAAATCAAACTTAAAATGAGAAAATGAAATGAAAAACTTAAAATCAATTATTTTAAAAGGAATTATGTCAATTTCATTATTGACATTCACCATTGTCATCTACGCTCAGTCTATTGCTGTTTCAGGGACGGTAATAGATGAAAACAAAGAACCGTTAGTGGGTGTAACGGTCCAATTAATGGGTACTGGTATTGGTACGGTTACTGATATTGATGGGAATTTTAAACTTCCAACTATTCCGACTGAAGGGAATTTGGAGGTTTCTTATGTAGGCATGCATTCCCAGATTATAAAGGTAGATGGCAGATCAACCATAAATATTGTTTTGAAACAAGATACAGAACTACTTGATGAATTAGTTGTTGTAGGTTATGGTGTACAAAAGAAAGTGAATGTAACAGGAGCTGTAGATGTAATAACAGATGAAAAACTTAAAAACAGACAATCTCCTACAGTTTCACAATTGTTACAAGGTGCAGCACCTGGTCTTGATTTATCAATAGGAAATAATTATGGTTTTCAACCAGGAGCAAGCATGAATGTCACAATTCGTGGAATGGGATCGTTGAATGGGGGGAGTCCATTAATTTTAATAGATGGATCACCTGGGGATATGAATTTAATTAACCCTGAAGATATTGAATCAATTTCAATCCTAAAAGATGCAGCATCTTCTGCTATTTATGGTGCACGAGCACCTTACGGAGTAATACTTATTACTACAAAAAAAGGAAGCCGAAATGAGAAAATAAGTATTAATTTATCCTCAAACTTAATGATAGAAACCCCTATGCCTATGCCAACAATGCCTGACTCATGGACATGGGCTCGTGTTTTGAATGAGGCTGGCAGAAATGGTGGTGGTAGTCCATTAGGAAATCAAACAATTGATAGAATGGTAGCATTCCAAAACGAAGATTGGGATTTTCTTCGAGAATCAATGACTTATTGGCCAGAAGGGGCAACAAACTTTGGTGCATATCCTGAAGGAAATATTTGGAATAATGCAAATCTAAATTATGCAAATACAGACTGGTGGGATATTTATTTTGGAAGTGCTATTAACCAAAAACACAATTTAAGTTTATCTGGAGGCTCTGATCGATCATCTTATTATTTATCTCTTGGCAGTTTAGATCAAAATAGTGTTATTCAATTTGGTACAGACTATTATAAAAGATTAAATATAATGGGTAAGTTTGATTTTGACATTACAGACTGGTGGACTGTAAGCTATGAACCCCGTTATAGCAATAGTGTTCGTGAAAGACCGAATATGACACAAAAAGAGTCAGGTGACTATGATCACATGTTTAGACATTTATTAAGGGCATATCCATGGACACCTATGTATAATGGATTTGGATCACCGGAAGAAGGCGGTGGTTACATTATGGAATCACATATTCCAAGTATATTGTCTGGTACGGATAAATCTGATGTTAGAGATTATTGGAATACATTTAAAACCGAAATTCAAATTATTGAAGGTCTCAGGTTAAATGCTGATTTTACTTTTAATGATTATTCAAGAGTGAACACTCGAGTTCACAAGACGGCATATATTCAAAATGTGGATAAAACATATGATCCTTTTGGCAATACTACTCCTAGCCAGTATGAGCAAACGCATTATAGGAACAATTTTTGGACATCGAATATTTTCGCAACATACAATTTTGATGTCAACCAAAAACACAATTTTCTCTTCTTAGCTGGTACTCAATTTGAAAAAGGAAATAACATAACTCTAGGTGGTTTTAAAACAGATATGATATTTCAAGACGTACCATCTTTGCGCACTTCTACAGGAGAAGCTATCGTTAATCAGTATTTATCCCATAATTCAACACAAGGTTATTTTTCGAGAATAGGATACAATTTTTTGGATCGTTATTTACTTGAAACAAATTTCAGGTATGATGGATCCTACGTTTTCACAGAAGGAAGTCGTTGGGGATTCTTTCCTTCATTCTCTGCTGGATGGAATATACATAATGAGTCATTCTGGAATGTTCCTCAAGAATATATAACTAGTCTAAAAGTTAGAGGTTCTTGGGGACAGCTAGGTAATCAAAATATATCTCCATATAGTGATCTAGCTTTAATGCCTATAAACACTGGAAAATTAAATTGGATTTTCCAACCTGGAGGTAACAGACAAATTGGATATACAAATGCTCCTGGAATAATTAATAGAAATTTAACATGGGAGACCTCTACTAGTACCAACTTGGGATTAAATATAGGTTTATTTAATAATAAATTTCAGATTGACTTTGATTTATTTGAGAGACTTACTTCAAACATGGTAGGACCATCAGCACCTAAGCCAGGTGTATTGGGAGCAAGTGTACCTCAATCAAACAATGCAACCTTAAGAACAAGAGGATGGGAACTTAATATGAATTGGAGACAAAGCATTGGAAAAGATTTTTCGTATTTTGTTAATGCAAATTTATCAGATGATAAATCTGTAGTAACAGATTATTACAATCCTACTAATTCATTGTCAACATGGTATGAAGGAAGAGTTGTAGGTGAAATTTGGGGATATACGGTAAATGATTTATTCCGTACACAAGAAGAAGTAGACACATATTTAACAAAAATCAATCCCTCATTTATCGCTGCAAATTGGAGACCTGGTGATATAAGATATGAAGATATTAGTGGAGACAATATTATAAACAATGGGCAAAACACTTTGGATGACCATGGTGATTTATCTATCATTGGAAATTCTCAACCTCGTTTGCAATTTGGTGTGAACTTAGGAGCTTCATATAAGAGTTTTGACTTTTCAATGCTTTGGAAAGGAGTTGGTAAAAGAGACTATTATTTCAATGAAAGAGCAGTATTCTATTGGGGAGTGATGCAAATGTGGTGGGATAGCAATATTGATGCAAATGGCAAACATCTAGATTATTTTAGAGATGAACCAGGTACCAAATATCATGGATTATTTGAAGGTGATGCAAATATTAATACCGATGCATTTTTCCCCAGGCCTTATTTGAATGGAGCAGATGATAGAAAAAACAGAGCACATGCTAATACGAGATATTTAGTTAACGCAGCTTATGTAAGACTACAAAACATACAAATAGGTTATACCCTTCCTTCTGATTTGACTTCGAGATTGCATCTTCAAGATGTTAGAGTATATTTTTCTGGGGAGAATATGTTAACAATCGACAATCTACCCAAATTAATTGATCCTGCGGCCTTAGTTGGTTTTGAAGGAATGGCTGGTGCTGCTACTTATGGAGCAGATCGGGTTTATTCTTTTGGAATTTCACTCACCTATTAAAAAATTACAATTATGAATAAAAAAAATATATTGATTATTAAATCGTTTTTAGTGTTTTTTCTAACTTTATTTTTTCTGTCATGCGAAGATTTTATTGATTTAAAACCATTAGATCAAATCGCACAAGAAAATTACTGGAAATCGAGTTCTGATCTTAAAAATTATATGGTCCAGTTTTACCCTAATTTTTTTCCTCATACATCAATGATTGTGAACCTTGCAATTGATTCAGATGAAATGATCCATGGTGGTTCACCTAGTGTATTTTTAAACGGAGAAAGAACTACTAGAACAGGGACATGGAGAGGTGAATGGACCCAAATCCGAAACCTTAATATATTTTTCGAAAACTATCAGAAATGCGAGGATGAATTCTCTTCTTATCAACATTATGTAGGAGAAGCGCATTTTTTTAGAGCTTGGTTTTATTTTGAGCTTCTAAAGATGTACGGCGATCTTCCGTGGTACGATGAAGTTATAGAACTTGACGATGACGAAAAACTCATGATGCCACGAGAATCAAGAGCTAAGATTATTGATAATATACTTTTAGATTTAGATAAAGCAACACTTTATTTAAACGCTAGAAAAGATGTTGGAAATTGTGTAATTAACAAAGAGGTTTCTTTAGCTTTTCAAACCCGTGTAGCTTTATTCGAAGGGAGCTGGCAGAAATATCATGCTGGGTCAGTATTTGCAACACCAGACACAGATCCTAACAAGTATTTCCGTAAATGCATCGAAGCATCAAATGAACTATTAACTGGAGATTATTATACTGGTATTTATGGAACTGGTTCTCCTGATATAGACTATTTTAAAATGTTCGGTTTAGTCAATATGGGGGACATCAATGAGATTTTATTGTATAAATCATTTAACATGGCTGAAGGCTATCGTAACACTGTTGAAGGTTATCTAAGTTACAATCCTGATCAAAAAAGTGCAACATGGGATTTAGTGTCTTCATACCTTGGTAAAAACGGTAAACCTTTTGATTATTTAGAACTATCTGAAAGTAAAAAAGGCAATGATTTTTTAACACAAATTGCAGAGAATTGCGATCCAAGGCTAAAGTCGACTATATATATCCCTGGTGATTACAAAGGTGTTGCGGTAGATTTAATTTTTGAAAAACCAGCAATAGATGCAGGTGTTCTACAATTGGTTCCCACAGGTTTTCAAATCAAAAAAACAACAGATCCCAATTCAGTCGGTGCGGGACAATCTTGGGAAGTTGGAAGTGAAACAGGTTTAATTATATTTCGTTTTGGAGAAGTACTATTAAATTATGCAGAAGCGAAATATGAATTAGATAATACTGTTGCCTATGAACAATTAAATCTGTTAAGAGAAAGAGCCGGTATGCCTGATTTTACAGTAAACAAGCAGGATGAAGATCCTAATTTAATCAATTACGGATATCCGATATCTGATGAGTTGTATGAAATACGAAGAGAAAGAAGAGTAGAATTAGCTTTAGAGGGGATGCGAGATGAAGATTTGAATAGATGGGCTGCACATTCGATATTCAAAGGCAAAAGACCAAAAGGATATCCATTAAATAAGAGTGAATTCCCTGAATATACTCGAAGTGTTGACGAAAATGGATTAATTGATTTCTATAAAAATCAGCTTCCCAACGGATATCAGTTTAAAGAAAATAGAGATTATTTATATTCTATTCCACAAGAAGAGCTGACTCTTAATCCAAATTTAGTTCAGAATCCTGGGTGGTAATTATTAAAAACAAAATGTAATAATTATTTAAAAAGAGATCTTATGATTTGGTTTAAACAATATATAAACATAATAGTTTTAACTCAGTTTGATTTATCCTAGTCATGTTTTAAATTAATAGAATAATGACTATTTTGTAACAATGTCAAAAATAATAAATTATGAAAATTTTAAAAATCAGAATCTGTTTACTAGGAATATTAGTATTTCTAGTAGGCAATGTATTCAATGCACAATCTCAAGTAGAAAGTGTGTCAAATGAAAATGAGTATTACGTAGCTGCATATATATGGCCTTCATGCCATGATGATCCGCTTGCTAATAAAAAACTATGGCCGGATGGCACTGGGGAATGGGAAGTAATAAAAAAAGGAAATCCGAGATATGATGGTCACTATCAACCTCGTTTACCGCTTTGGGGATATGAATTAGATAATGATCCAAAAGTAGTAGAACGTTGGATTGATGTAGCTTTTGATCATGGCGTTAATGTTTTCGTTTACGACTGGTACTGGTATGAAGAAGGACCATATCTTGAAAGTGCTTTAAACGATGGTTTTTTAAAAGCAGAAAACAATCATAAAATGAAATTCTATATTATGTGGGCAAATCACGATGTTAAGCGTAACTACTGGAATTATCATCTTTATGGTGGTGATGACTCAATTTTATGGGATGCTAAAGTAGATTGGAAAAATTACCAAATTATTGTGGACAGAATTATCAACCAATATTTTAAGAAACCTAATTATTTAAAAATAAATGGTGAGCCTGTATTTTCTGTTTTCAGTATTGATAAGCTTATGGAGAGTTTTGGGGGTAGTGCAGTAGAAACACGAAAAGCATTAGATTATTTCAGAGATGAAGTGAAAAAAGCTGGATTTCCTGGGCTTCATATACAGTGGAATCAAGGAGGTGGTTCACTTATGTCTGATGAAAGAGCTAATCAGTTCCGAAAAAATGTAGACACAATGGGATTCAATAGCGTTGCTATGTATAATATGGGAGGAATGGCAGAAGACTATTTAGTTTATGGAACTAATTCTATCAAAATTAGAGAACAGATGAATGAGATTTTAGATGTACCCGTTTTCCCTTGTGTCTCCGTTGGATGGGATGATACGCCAAGATTTCCTGCAAAACTGAAAAACAGTACAGTAAATTATCATAATACACCTACCAGTTTTGCCACGTTACTTTCTAAAGCAAAAGAATATGCTGACAAACACCCCGAACAACCAAAATTAATAACAATTAATGCTTGGAACGAATGGGTAGAAGGTAGTTATTTATTACCAGACATGCTTTATGGATTTGAATATCTTGAAGCAGTTAAGGATGTTTTTATTGATAAAAAATATGATCGTTACTAAAAATTAGAGTTGAAATTTAAACCTTTTGATGACAAGAATTTCTCTTTATTCTTAGAGATATAATTATTGAAAATGATTTAAGATTTTCTAAGAATAAAGGGGGATTTTGTTCCTGTAAAAACCTGTATTGTTAAAATATATAATCCTACGAAGCAAAATAATCATTAGCACACAGAACAAAAATAGGTAAAGAAAATTTTCAATATGATAGAACGAAGAGATTTTATAAAAAAAGCAGCAATTAGTACTGTCGGACTTACGACTATCAACAGCTTAACTGATTTTAGTAATGTTCTTTCCAATACAATTAATGAGAATTGTGAAATAGAAAGAAATAAGGAAATTGCTAAATGGAATAAGTGGAAAATAGATTTTAATGAAGCTAACAAACAGCTCTCTTTATTAAACCAAAATGTAAAATTGACTGGTAAATTGAGCTTTATCTCAAAAAAAGAAGAATGGCAGATATATGCATCACGAGATGGTGTTACTAATAGGAATACCTTAGTAGACACTCATGGAAATGTACAAGGATATTGTTTATTTAACCAGCATGGAGGAAATTTAGAACTATTGTTTTATCATAGAACAGCACAAGATTTTAAAGGCCACTTTTCTTATGAGGGCACAATATCATTTCTCCCAGACTCTTTTCCTTGCCGTACAAAGCCTTCTACAAATGAGAAGGTACTTCAATTAATTTGTGGAACCGCTGATTCTTTATTGAATGACTCTTTATTCTCACCTCAGAATGATACTCTTTTGCAGTTATCAGCAACGAACCTACATTTATTAAATAAATGTAATGGAATATTTGACTTTAAAATGAGTGGATATATTGATGAAGGTGCAGAATCAAAGCTAGTTTTTTTTCTAGAAAATCATTACTTTGAAAATAGCTACACTCCTTATTACCAACCTATTGATCGCAATCGTTGCCCAGTTGCACCTACGGGGTGGATGTCTTGGAATACCTATTTTGATAAAGCAACGGCTGAAGACAATCTAGCTGAAGCAAAGATAGGGCAGAAATATCTTCTTCCTTTTGGCTGCGATATTTGGTCAATTGAGTCATGGCAGGAAAATTCAGATAAGCTACCTGTTAGAGATTTTTATAATATGAACCTTGAAGTAAATAAGAAACAGTTTCCTAAGGGCATGAAACAGCTGGCAGAAGATATTCGTAAGTTGGGTTTTAAACCAGGGATTTGGATGGCACCTTTTGGAACTGGAAATGATAAATTTTATAAGAAACATAAAAACTGGTTCATACACGATAAAAGTGGCAAACCAATTAGTTCCTGGAATGGTAAATATACCCTTGATCCTACAGTGAAGGAAGCGAGGGAACACCTTAGAGAAATTCATCGTATAGCTTCAAAAGAATGGGGATACGAGTTTTTCAAGATTGATGGAATGTCTGGCAGAAATCATGGATATTGTGCACACCTGTATGAAAGACCTGAAATTAAAGCACAGTTTAACGATCCTTCATGTTCCAATCCTTTTGAACTATGTGTAAAAGCTTTCCGAGATGGAATGGGTGAAGATAGAATCTTTCTTGCATGTCAAGGTCACACTTCAGGACCAGAAGCAAAATATGCAGATGCATCTCGTATTGGTGCTGATATAGTACATCCAAATCAACCTGTTAAGTGGGAAGGTGTGTTAGATCAAGCGAGCTGTCTGTTAAATCAGGTCTTTACTCATAATATAATAATGTTCGCTGATCCGGACACTTTACTTGTTAGAGACTTACCTCTAGAAGAAGCGCGTACTTCTGCAACTATCGTGGCATTTCCAGGTCAACTAACATTTTTTGGAGATAAATTAGCTGGACTTAAAGAAAAGAAAATGAAAATTCTTCAACAAACTCTACCTGTGGCAAATGTGAGACCAGCAAGTTTATACCCGTACTTCAAGATGCTTTCTATATGGAATCTATCCGTTAATCATCCACAACTTGGGAGTTACAACGTAGTAGCTTTTTTTAACTGGGAAAATCAAGAGAAAAAGAACTCCACTACTATAGAGGAGCTTGGAATTGCAGATACAGAATATATTGGTATCGAGTTTTGGGAAAGTAATTTATTCCAATACAGAATTACAGATTACGAACTTTCAATGAACGTTCCTGCACATGGCGTGCGTATAGTTACACTTCATCCAATTAAAGAAACCCCGCAATGGTTGGGTAGCGATCGTCATATCACACAAAACGGTATAGAAGTGTTGGACATTGAATGGGAAAACGAAAAAAAACATTTGACTGGCATAATACAGTCTGTAGGTTCTTTTCCACTTACCACGTATTTTAGGGTTCCTAATTCGTATCTATTTAAGGGAGTTGAATGTGGATCTTCAGAATGTCATGTAACTAATAATCAAAATATACTCTCAATAACGTTCATAAGTAAAGAATCTTGTAAAATTGATTTTTTAATTAAATTTAATTAACCGTACAAAAGAGGAATAAGTATGGGGGCTGTCTCAAAAGAAAGGCAGACTCTTTTTTTGTATTAAATTTTTCTTTAAAAAACCTCCTCAAATATTGTTATTTAAACTACCTTTTCATATCTTTACATCTGTATATCAAACATATAAGATATGGCTAAGCTTAAATTTAAATCCTATAATCAAGGCCAAGTAAGTCTTTTCCCTCCCACTCTGGATGAAAAGGTTCCCACGAACTCTCCTGCCCGTATCATTAATCAAATTGTTGATAACTTGGACTTGAGTAAAGTTTTCGATACGTATAAAGGTGGTGTTACAACTGCATATAATCCACGCATGATGCTTAAAGTTGTTCTTTACGGTTATCTGAACAATATTTATTCAAGCCGTAAGATAGAGCAGGCAATCATTGATCGAGTTAGCTTTTATGTGGCTCTCGGGCAATCAAACACCCAATCACAACACGATAAACCGTTTTCGTTCATCCCATTTAAAAGACTCGATACATGAGTTGTTTACCCAAGTAGTGGTGATGCTTGTTGAAATGGGGTGTTTAACAGGTTCTTCGTCAAATTTGATGTGCAGGTTATCCTGAGTTGGAAAGCACTACCTTTCGTCTTAGTAGCTCAAATCCCGCCCTGCCATACATCTCTCTTTTCTTGTTTTTTAATCTGTTTACATGACCCTCCACAACTCCATTACTCCAAGGGTATTTGAAGGCGTTTTTTTATAAAACTTCTAATCCTCTTTATTTTGGTCGATTTATACTTCTCGAGCCATTGGTCTAATCTAAGCTCATCTTTACTGTTTAAAATCTCTCTAAAAGTGTTGTATGCTTCTCTCATGTTTTTTAATAGAAAAGAGGAGTTAATAATCTCCGCTGCCAGTATGTGAGACTTGCTGCACTCGCCTGTTTCTTTTGAAACACCCCATTCAGTATTTGTTAAATGTATGGCAAGTCTGTTGTGTGACATTCCGCTAAATCGAGTTATAGTTTTTACATTTAACCCTTGACTGCAACACTCCCTGATCAGATCCAAAAAAATTCCCATAATTATTATAATAGATGGTTGCTCGTGGCAACAACTCTTTCATTTCAAAATAACATCTTACAGTATTACGATTAATATTTAAAGCCTTGGCAATTGCTCTTTGAGAGTAGTTGTTGTTTTTAAGCTCATGGATCCTGTTAAACAACTCCTGTTTTCTATGGCTAACACTATTAGTGTGTTTGTTGTATTGTGAATCGCTTGTATTTTCGCTATCTCCACTACTTAAAGAGCTGTTATCTTCTTTGCTTTTATAAAGACTCTTCCTGTGAGCCAACCAACTGCTTTTAATGGTTTTATACTCCATTCGTATTTCATGTGCTATGTGATCTCCCAGATTTTTCACCAAATGAAACCTGTCGGCTATTTGTGACGCCTTGGATGCCCCAAACTTTATAGCATTAGAATAGCTGCTTGATCGATCCCTGGTTACATACAGTATGGAGTTATGTTCTTTAAGCCAATCTGCAACCTCCTCTTTGTCTCTACTCTTTAGTAGTTCCATGGGACGGTGGTTAAGTGCATTTACAATAATAGTACCATATGATTTGCCTTTCCTGTATGCCCAGTCATCTATTCCTATGGTAGTTAGTTCCTGATATTCGGGCATCTCTATAGACTTAACGATTCTGAGACAGGTAGAACTGCTCTGCTTTATTGAGAAGAGGTCGCTTATATACTCACCTTTACGGGAGGAGACCTCAATTAGCAGTTTTTGCAAATAACGATTTGTACGATCTGTCAGTCGTGAGTATTTCCGCGTTAAGGGCAGATGTTGCTCAGAGAAAACTGTTTGAGTGCAATTAGTGTTACGACATCTAAACTTTCTGACTTTTAGTATAATTTTGACAGCTCTGCCAACTGCAGCAAGATCGGTTAATTTACGCATATAAGATGAGTGAACGCTTTTACTCCTTTTACCGCAACAGGTACATTTTGCAGTCTTGCCTTTAAAACGGGCAGATATAAGAATCAAATTATCACTTATAACGGAATCATAGAATACAACACCCGGGATTCCAAAAATAGCTTGAAGTGAATGTTTGTTTACAGAAAAGTTATTATCTTTGGTTTGGCTAGTGTAGTTAATCATCTTTAAGACCTTTAGTTTCAGAGCTTTAAAGATAATAAAAATGATTCGATTATTACTAGCTTTTTGTTATTTATTTACCTGTAAATCAGTATGTTAAGTCGGTTTTTTTAAGCCGATCTAAGAATTGTTATTTTGCACCAAATTTGACGAAGAACCCCTTTTGGGGTAATATAAACAACCACAGGTATTCATCCATTAAAAAAATGCAGACTTTGTACAATTTTTAGTAATACTCTTCCTATATCTTGATTTTTTCAATTACTTATTACAACTCCATAATCCAAACATAATGAAGTGTGATATAACTTCTATTTTATGAATCTATGTATATTTAAAGATTTTTATGTATATTTGTCAACCTGAAACATTTACAGAAAAATGAAATCATGAGATATAACGATTTTGGGATAGATTTTAAATACCTATTAGTAAGTGAAAAAGATAAGAAGTTCGGACTCACCATAAATACTGTTGGTTTCCAGCCGATAGCGCCCAATACCGTGGATCCATCGACAGATCATCCAAAGAGTTATTATTTTAGACCAGATAAAGGTCGTGTTTTATCGGAGTATCAATTTGTGTATATCAGTAAAG
>JADMKP010000012.1 GCA_015478775.1 Fermentimonas sp.
ATACAAGTTCGTCAATAATTTTACCTTCAAAACCAATATAGTACTCGTTCCATCCAATTTCATTATTTGGACTGTAGCTGTGCCACTGTCCGGGGAACAAAATTATGATCTGACCTTTAGTTATGTTTAATCGCTTTGTGTTTTCTGAAATAAAAGTACCTTTCCCTTTACTGATATATACAAATTGATATTCAGATAAAACGCGACCTTTGTCTGGTCTAAAATAATAGTTCTTTGGATGATCTGTCGATGGATACACAGTATTGGGCGCTATTGGCTGGAAACCAACAGTATTTATGGTGAGTCCAAATTTCTTATCTTTTTCACTTACTAGCAGGTATTTAAAGTCGACGCCCAGGTCATTAAATCTCATGGTCTTACAATTTGTTTTTCAAAATCATTCATTTAAGTGGTAAATATAATGAAATAAAATTGAAAACCTCTTAAAAGATATTTGGAATTATTAACGAGAAAATTAATATTGCCATTCCCAATGCAAGATAGGTGATTGCTTTTTTGCCCGATCCTTTCCACTCCTTCAATACTACTCCCCAAACATTACTGAATACAACATTCAATGCCATTAATATACTCCAAGAGAAGGCCATCATTACACTGTTTGGATCAAAGAAACTTTGTCCCATTCCCAATCCAAAGAATTGCGAGTACCATAATAATCCTGCTAATGCGCAGAATAATAGATTGTTTGTCAAAACCGATCTGGAAGATCGAAAAATTTCTCCTCCTGTTTTATTCCTATAATTCATGTATAAACAGTATATCATATTGGTAACAAATCCACCTAATGTAACCAGCATTGTTACCGGATTTTGCGCAAATAGATCTGAAGCACCTCCTGCAACAGCCGCTTCTCTTATAGGAATTCCAGCATTAAGTCCCAAATTGAAGCATGCACTCATCACGCCTGATAGTAAGGCTATTAACAAACCTTTTTTAAGAGCAAAGTCTTTAATTGCTTTTCTTCTCTCTTCATCAGTCATGTTTTTTGAACGCAAACTGCCTGCATATCCAACTAAAGCAATACCAACCAGCGTAACAGCAACTGCTAACAGTAATATTAAACCTTTAGGCGAAAAGAGATCGCCTGCAAACAGAGCTGGTATTAGTGTACCAAGTGCTGCTGTTGTACCTAATGCAACCGACTGTCCAAGTGCAATGCCTAAAAAACGCATACTTAAACCAAAAGTTAGTCCCCCAATCCCCCAAAGTGCTCCATAACCAATTGCCTGCAAAGATGCAGTTGAGTTAGCCCTATACACTTCAATTATTTCCGGCATCGACATTGCCATGAGTGTACCCAAGAATGGGAAAACCAGCCAAGCAAAAACTCCTTGAGTGAGCCAAAAGTTTTCCCACGACCATTCTTTTATTTTATTGATGGGAACGTATGAGCTTGATTGGCCCATACTTCCCACTGCTATTATCAGTAAACCAATTAAGGTATTCATAGTTTACACTCTTTTTGAAGTTACTTCTTTTTCATACTCTTGAATTTCCTTAATATAGGCATCACCAATAACTACTCCCTGATGCTGACAGAAATAGTTGTAAACAGAATTCCACGGCATCGCTTTTAGTTCTTCGAGATATGCCATGCGTTCAAATCTTTTATCCTTTTTTTCAAACTCTCTAAGTTGATTAGTTGGTTCCAGTAGTGCTTGTAGCATGGCTTTTTGAGTAGCACGTATTCCCACTACATAAGCGCCAACTCTATTAATTGAAGCATCAAAATAATCGAGTCCAATATTCACACGATCCATTTGCCCCGAGCGAACAATTTCCTGTGCAATGGCTTGAAGCTCATCAGTTAAAATTACAACATGGTCGCTATCCCATCGTTCGGGTCTGCTAACATGCAAATTTAGTTCTGGCACAAATAGCAGCATAGTTGAAATCTTGTCGGAAATGGTTTCGGTGGGGTGAAAGTGTCCGGCATCTAGTGTAAGCATCATGTTGTTTTTTACAGTATATCCCATATAAAACTCATGAGAACCCGTTACATAGCTTTCACTACCTATCCCAAACAGTTTACACTCAAGGCAATCTTTTAAATATTCGGTACTAATTTTCTCCTCTAATACTTCATCAAGAGATTCAATTAATAATTTCCTATGCTCATAACGTGATACGGTTTTATCCTTCTCTCCATCTGGAATCCAAATATTATGAATACATGGATCACCTTGTTGTTTTCCAATTTCTGCAGCAATTCTTCTACACCTGCGTAAGTGCTCTTTCCAAAAATTTCTAATAGCAGGGTCGAAATCGGATAATGTATACCCACTCTTACTCTTGTCATGCGAGAAAAAAGTAGAATTGAAATCAATTTTAATACCATTTTCTAAAGCCCAATCTATCCAACTTTGAAAATGCTTTGGCTCAATTTGATCTCTGTCAACGAATTCTCCATCAAAATCTCCGTATATGGCATGCAGGCTAATTCTATGTTTACCAGGTATTAGTGATAACACTTTTGCTATATCACTTCTTAGTTCGTTGATGGTGCGAGCCTTGCCTGCAAAATTTCCAGTTGTTTGAATGCCACCTGTAAGCTCTCCATCTGGATTTTCAAAACCTAAAACATCGTCAGCTTGCCAGCAATGTATAGAAATTGAAATATTTTTTAATTTATCCACAGCATTTTCTACATCCACTCCAAGTGTAGCATACTGTTCCTTTGCATATTTATATGCATCCAATACTTGTTCTACTTTCATATGATTTTAAGATTTATTGAGTTATTATAATTGTTTGTTATTCTTTAATTATTTAAGGCCTGTTGTTTAAAATTTATATTATGCGAGTCTTATCCACATCAAGATATTTTTGATAATGTGTGTTCCATTTTTCACTTTCTTGAGGTGTAAATTTCTCAAGATTAGTTGAATTGCGCACAATATCACGTATTTGTATTTTATCCTTAACCATCCCCGCAGCCTTAACCTGCATCAAAATATTCCCCATTGCCGTCGCCTCTGAAGGGCCCGAAACAACCTCTATGCCAATTGCATTTGCAGTAAACTGATTAAGCATATTATTTTTTGATCCACCACCAATAATATGCAAGGTCTGAACAGGAAAATCGGCTAGCTTTTGAAGATTTTCAAGCACTTGCCTGTACCTTAATGCAAGACTTTCATAAATACACCTTGCAATCTCACCAAGGGTAATTGGCACTATTTGACCTGTTTCTTTACAGTAATTTTTAATTGCTTCTATCATCGATTCTGGGTTTGCAAAGCACTGAGCATCGGGATTTATAAATGATGCAAATGGGGGTGATTTTTCTGCTTCTTCCACAATCTCAGTATATGATAGAGGAAATTCGGCATCCCACTCTTTTTTGCAACGTTCTATAAGCCACATTCCACAAATATTTTTTAATAGCCTTATAGATCCGTCAGCACCTCCCTCGTTAGTAAAATTAAGATTGTAAGTTTCTTCGTTAATAACCGGATTTTTTGTTTCGATACCCATAAGCGACCATGTGCCCGAGCTCAGATAAGCAAAATTTTCATTACCCGCCGGAGTTGCAAGAACAGCAGAGGCAGTGTCGTGTCCCGCAACTGCAATTACTGCAACTTCATCCATGTCGGTTTGTTTTTTTACAGAGTCTGATAGCTCACCAACTTTTGTTCCAGGAAAAACAATCGGAGCAAAATTGTCATTAGTGAGTTTAATTTTTGCAAGTATATCTTCATCAAACTCTTTTAAGTATGGATTAATCATTTGTGAAGTAGATGCTATGGTGTACTCAGTAACCATTTTGCCCGTAAGCATATAAGACAACGCATCGGGCATAAATAATATTTTGTCAATTACAGGATATATAGATGATTTATCATTGAGTTGTGTATCCAGTTGAAATAGAGAGTTGAAGTTCATAATCTGTATGCCGGTTTTATGATACAACTCTTTCTTCGAAATCTTAGCATAAAATCTATCAGGAGCACTAAAAGTAGATGTGTCGCGATAACTAGATGGCATACGAAGCGGCTTTCCATCACTTCCAAAACATACAAAATCTACACCCCATGTGTCTATTCCCAATGATGCAATATTATATCCTTGCTGTTTAGATTCTTTTATAGATTTAATAATTTGGTCATATAAATAATAAAGATCCCAGTAGATATGATTGTTGAATTCAATCATTGGGTTTTGAAATCGTGTTATCTCATTAAGCTCCACTCGGTCATCTTTAATAATTCCCACTATAGATCTTCCGCTGCTTGCCCCTATGTCTATGGCTAAATATTGTTTTAATTGAATTTTATTCATGATTCAGTTATTATGGTTCACAAATTTACAAGTTTACTCAATTCCTACTAAGCATAGAATTGATTTAATGACTTCAATTTTTGATATTATTTTACAAATATAAGTTTATTATCCATATTTAAGGAAAAGCTGGCATTACTACTGAAACTGCTTAAATTACTCATAAAACACTCTTGTCTCATTCTTGCTTCACTACTATTTTGCTCTTGTATTGCTCGTGTTTCGTTCATACTTTGCTCGTACCTCGCTCGGTTATGCTCCCTTTACGATAGAGTAAAGTAAGAGCGAAATAAAGATTAAGTATAAGAATTGCATTGGTTCAGTTGACAGAAAATTATATTTGAAAAAATTGTATCATAAATCACAGCTAAATAATCATTTTATTAACTCCAAAACATCTTTTAAAGTCTATATTTGTAGTTGTTTTAGAAACATTATTACATATGGCTAAACATATATGGCTTTATTAATTGATCAACTTTTTTGTTTAAATTTGAATATTCAGAACTGTAAACTTGAAAATCTTACTTAATGGCAATAGTAATTATTATGCCCAAACAAGGGCAATCTGTTGAAAGTTGTATCATCACAGAAATTAAAAAGAAGAAAGGCGAGACGGTAAAAAAGAGTGATATCCTTTTCACTTACGAAACCGATAAAGCTACTTTTGAGGAGGAAGCTCCTGTTGATGGTGTAGTTTTGGAGTGCTTTTATGTTGAAGGAGACGAAGTGCCGGTATTGGAGAATATGATGGTTATTGGAGCTCCGGGAGAAGATTACTCTGATTTGATTGGGGCGCATGAAACAGAAGAAACGAAATCTGATGAAAGCTTAAAAAAAGATTCAGAAGAAAAGATTGAATACACAGATGATCTTTCTAAAGTAGATACAAAAATCAGCAAAAAAACAGACCAGCCTAAATTCATTTCTCCCAGAGCAAAAAATTTAGCCGAAAAAGAATCTGTTGAAATATCCAATATAGATGGAAGTGGACCAAAAGGCAGAATAATAGAAAAAGATGTAAAGCATTTTTTGAATGATCGTCCCAGAATGACACCTCTTGCCAAAAAAATTGCTTCAGAAGCTGGTTTATCACCACAAGAGTATGGTACTGGTTTAGCCGGTGCAGCAAGAGCAACTGATCTTGCAGATACAGAAAATAAAATATATGATGTTGAGTACGAAGATCGAAAAATATCGAATATGCGTAAGATTATTGCAAAATCTATGCATTCGTCACTTCAAAACTCAGCGCAACTTACACATCATTTAAGCGCAGATGCAAGACGCCTGTTGGAGTTAAGAAAACAGGCTAAGATATCATTTGAGGAAAAAGCCATTGAAGCAAACATTACTCTAAACGATATGGTTTGTTTTGCTGTTATTAAAGCATTGAAGAAATTCCCTGAGGTAAATACTCACTTTTTAGGAGATTCGAAAAGATATTTTAATAAAGTGCATCTTGGATTAGCGGTAGATACAGAAAGAGGGTTGATGGTGCCAGTAATCAGAGATGCAGAAGACCTCTCGGTAACGGGACTTTCAAATAGACTAAAAACAGTTGCAGATTCGTGCCGAAAAGGTAATGTAAATCCCGATATCCTTGCTCCTGAGGCCGGCACATTTACTGTTTCTAACTTAGGCAATTATGGGGTGGAAATGTTTACTCCGGTTATTAATTTGCCTCAGTCGGCAATTCTAGGCGTAAATACAATTCTTCCCAGGCCCAAAGATTTAGGTGATGGGGTATATGCTTTTGTGCCTCATATAGGTTTAAGCCTTACTTATGACCATCGCTCGTTGGATGGGGGTGAAGCCACTCGTTTTTTAAAACAAATAGCAATTGAAATAGAAAACTTACAATTAGATATAACATTATGATAGACTTATTAATTTTAGGTGGAGGTCCTGCCGGATATGTAGCAGCCGAAAGAGCAGGGCAAGCAGGATTAAAAGTAGTTCTTTTTGAAAAGAGTGCAATGGGTGGTGTTTGCCTCAATGAGGGGTGTATTCCTACAAAAACATTACTATATAGTGCAAAAATGTATGAAAATGCACTTAACGCAGAAAAATATGGAGTCTTTGGCGACAATATAAGGTTCGATTATGGTAAAATGGTTTCACGCAAAAAAAAGATTGTTCGCAAACTTGTATTAGGCGTTGAGAGCAAGATGAAATCAAATAAAGTTGAGGTAGTAAAGGGCGAGGCATTTATAAATAGTCGCTCTTCCGAAGGCATAGAATTAAGTTGTAATGGAGAGAAGTATGTTGGTCGCAATTTGCTTATTTGCACCGGCTCAGAAGCATCTGTTCCACCAATTCCGGGTTTAAGTGAAGCTGGAGATATAATCCTTACAAACAGAGAGATTTTAGAGATGACAGAACGTCCCGAGTCGCTTGTGGTAATAGGTGGAGGTGTTATAGGGATGGAATTTGCCAGCTTTTATAATAGTCTCGGATCAAAAGTTACAGTCGTTGAGATGCTTCCGGAAATTGTTGCAGGAATGGACCTTGAAGTTTCAACAATGCTTCGTCAGATTTATGCAAAGAAAGGGATTGATTTTAACTTGAATTCAAAAGTTGTGCAAGTAGATGGCAACAAGGTTGTATTTGAAAAAGAAGGTCAAATGCATACCGTAGAAGGAGACAAGATATTATTGAGTGTGGGTCGCCGACCTGTTACCAGTGGTTTTGGTCTTGAAAATATTGGTGTTGAGTTGTTCCGCAATGGAATTAAAGTGGATGAGAAAATGCGTACAAATGTTCCGGGTGTTTTTGCCGCAGGAGATGTAACAGGTTTCTCACTTCTTGCACATACTGCCAGTCGTGAGGGAGAGGTGGTGGTGAATAATCTTACAGGAAGATCTGATATCATGAGATATAATGCCATTCCGGGAGTTGTTTATACCAATCCTGAAGTTGCCGGAGTGGGCGAAACTGAAGAGTCGGCCAAAGAAAAAAATATAGCATATAAGGTTGCTAAATTGCCAATGGCATATGCAGGACGTTTTGTTGCAGAGAACGAAGGTGGTTCGGGAGTATGCAAAGTATTGGTAGGAGAAAAATATGGTGAAGTAATTGGTGTTCATATGTTGGGCAACCCAAGCAGTGAAATAATATTTGGAGCTGCTATGGCTATTGAACAGGAAATGACACTTAAAGAAATGCA
Source organism: Fermentimonas sp. (assembly GCA_015478775.1). GTDB lineage: Bacteria > Bacteroidota > Bacteroidia > Bacteroidales > Dysgonomonadaceae > Proteiniphilum. Next base: position 7,472 of record JADMKP010000012.1, read on the forward strand.
GGAGGTGGTATTTCCACACCCAACAGTTAGCGAAATAATAAAAGAGGTTGTATTTAGTTTTAAATAAATATTAGAAATGCCAAAAGTACAATTTATCGATCCCAGTGAAGTCAGAAAGCCAGGATTCGTAGAATTTAAGCCTATAGCTGTAAATCAATATCAGAAAAGTGTAAAAGACGAGAAAGAGAACTTTACAGATGATGAGTTTAAGCTTATTTACCACGATATGGTTCTTATACGTGAATTTGAGACCATGCTTAATCTTATTAAAACAAAAGGTGAGTATAATGGCACTTCATATAATCATCCCGGACCGGCTCACCTATCTATAGGGCAGGAGTCGGCGGCAGTTGGTATGGCATGGACACTTTCTGTTGACGACTTCATCTTTGGTAGTCACAGATCGCATGGCGAGATATTGGCGAAAGGAATGTCGGCCATTCATAAACTGGATGATAATGAGTTAACTAGTATAATGGAAAACTTCTTTGATGGCGCCATTTATGAAATAGTTAAGAAAGACTTTGATGGAACAGTAAAAGAGCTTGCCAGGAGGTTCCTTGTTTATGGTACACTTGCAGAAATATTTGCCCGTAAAACCGGTTTTAACAGAGGTCTGGGAGGTTCGATGCATGCATTTTTTACTCCATTTGGAGTATATCCAAACAATGCAATTGTTGGTGGTTCGGGAGATATAGCTGTTGGTGCAGCACTTTATAAAAAGGTTAACAGAAAGCCAGGACTTGTTGTAGCAAATATTGGTGACGCTTCTTTGGCGTGCGGGCCAGTTTGGGAAGGTATTACATTTGCTGCAATGGATCAGTTTAGAGAACTATGGGAAGGTGATATGCAAGGAGGGTTGCCTGTTATAATCAATATAATGAACAACCAGTATGGTATGGGTGGCCAGACCAGTGGCGAAACTATGGGCTATGATATTGCTGCACGTATTGGAGCAGGTGTAAATCCTGATCATATGCATGCTGAGCGTGTTGATGGCTACAACCCCCTTGCAGTAATTGATGCATATAAACGTAAACGAAAGATTATTGATGAAAAAAGAGGTCCTGTTTTACTAGATGTACTTACGTATAGATATAGTGGACACTCACCCTCAGATGCTTCTTCTTATCGTACTAAAGATGAAGTTGAAGCGTGGGAAGCTCAAGATTGTATCAATTCTTATGGCAATGAACTTATTAATGCTGATGTTGCTCAACAAGTTGATTTGGATTCTATATGGTCTGATGTAAATGAACTTATTAATGAGATGTTTCTTAAAGCAATTGATACTAAAACTTCACCATTGATGGATAGTGCTGAAATTATTGGTGAAATGATGTTTTCTAATGGCTCTGTAGACAGATTCTCTGATGCTGAACCTGAAGTGTTGATGCCATTGGACGAAAATCCTAGGGTTAAAAGAATATCAGTAAAAGAGCGTTTTGCCTTTGACAAGGAAGGTAAGCCTTATAGTAAAATGAAGCAGTTTCAGCTAAGGGATGGAATTTTTGAAGCTATAATAGATCGGTTTTATAAAGATGCTTCACTTGTAGCTTATGGCGAGGAATGTCGTGATTGGGGTGGAGCTTTTGCAGTGTATAATGGATTAACAGAATCGTTACCTTATAACAGGCTGTTTAATTCGCCAATTTCTGAAGCCGCGATTGTTGGTACTGCAATTGGGTATGCAATGTGTGGAGGTAGAGTTATTCCAGAAATTATGTACTGCGACTTTATAGGTCGTGCTGGTGATGAGATTTTTAATCAGCTACCTAAATGGCAGGCAATGAGTGGTAATGTCCTTAAAATGCCAGTTGTTGTGAGGGTTTCTGTAGGTTCTAAATACGGAGCGCAACACTCGCAAGACTTGACATCTCTAATTGCCCATATTCCGGGTATAAAAGTCTGTTTCCCGGTTACACCTTATGACGCTAAAGGTTTGATGAACGCATCATTACAGGGTACCGACCCAGTTATATTTTTTGAAAGTCAGCGTATCTATGATATTGGAGAACAGTTTCACAAAGGCGGTGTGCCCGAAGAATATTATGAGGTAGAATTGGGAGAACCTGATGTAAAGAGAGAGGGTAAAGATATTACATTCCTTACAGTTGGATATACACTCTATCAAGCTCTTAAAGCTGCAGAAGAGCTTGAAGAGAAATACGGAATTAGTGCAGAGGTTATAGATGCACGCTCACTTGTTCCATTTAATTATGAAAAAGTAATTGAGTCAGTAAAGAAGACAGGAAAAATTATAGTAGCCGGTGATGCCACAACCAGAGGGTCGTTTCTTAATGATATGGCCACAAATATTAGTCAGCTTACTTTCGATTATCTCGATGCACCTGTATCAGTACTGGGTTCGCGCAACTGGATTGTACCTGCACATGAACTCGAGGAACAGTTCTTTCCGCAACCAAGCTGGTTTTTGGACATGATTCATGAGCGTATTCAACCTCTGAAGGGCTATATTCCAGGACAAAACTTTACGGATGGAGAAATTGTGAAAAGGGCTAAAAATGGTATTTAGCGTTTTAACTCTCTTTTATTTATAATATTATGTTGAACGTAAATTGCCATTTACATACTCCTTACTCTTTTAGTGCATTTGAAGATATTGATGATGCACTAAACAGGGCAGTTAAGGAAGGTGTGAAAGTGGTTGGTATTAATGATTTCTACACCAACAAAGGGTTTAAAGAGTGGAAAGTTGGATGCGATAAAAGAAAGCTCATCCCACTTTTCGGTATTGAATTTATTAGTTTAAATCAAGATGACCAAATTGCGGGGTTACGGGTAAACGACCCTGCTAATCCTGGTCGCACATACATAAGCGGGAAAGGATTTGCATATCCTTTCAATTTACCCGAGCCATTTGCTTCTCAGCTTTCAGCAGTTGAAGAGGAGTCGAATAAACAAGTGGCAGCAATGTGTGTAAAGTTTAATGAATTCTTAAAAAGAATTGATGCTGGTTTTACTCTGGATCTTGCATGGATAAAAAAAGAACTGACACATGGTTCACTTCGTGAGCGACATCTGGCAAGAGCTGTAAGAATGAAATTGTTTGAGCATTGTAAAGACGATTTAGTAAAAACAGACTTACTGCTTAAAGAGCTATTTGGTGGAAAGAGTATAAAGTCTGAACTGACTGATATTGCTAGTCTGGAAAATGAAATCAGAGCAAATCTCCTTAAAATTGGAGGTGAAGCTTATGTGCCAGAGCATCCTGATGCATTTTTGCCCTTGCAATCTGTTTGTGATATAATAATTGCAGCGGGTGGAATACCAACATATCCATTTTTAGCTGATAATGAAAAAGGGGAGTATACCGATTTTGAGAACAATCTTGAGCGTGTGGCAAAACAGCTTACTGAACGAGGCTTTCATTCGGTTGAATTTATAACTACTCGCAACGATGTTAATTTACTAGAGAAGTATGCGGGTTATCTCCATGAGAAAGGTTTTGTAGTTACATTTGGTAGCGAGCATAACACTCCACAGATGGAGCCAATTGTGCTTTTTGCCAGACATAATAAGCCACTTACTGAGCGGTTGAAGCAGATTAACTTTGAAGGTGCATGCGTTATTGCAGCTCATCAACATTTAGTTTCACAAGGTTTAGAGGGTTATATCGACAGTAGTGGATATGCTGACAGAACTAAACGCAAAGACTTTATAGAACTGGGTGAGTCGCTAATCAAAAGTGTATGAAAGAGATAGATGATATAATTAAGATTTCGAAATTCTACGGAAGTGATAATAGATTTGTTATTGCTGGGGGTGGAAATACATCTTATAAAAGTATAGATAGACTGTGGGTTAAAGCTAGTGGTGCTTCCCTTGCCACAATCACTGAGGAGGGTTTCGCAATACTTGATCGAACTAAGCTAAACCTTATTACCGAAAAGGTTTATAGTACTAATGCTGATGAGCGTGAAGAACAAGTGAAAAGAGATCTTGAAGAGGCTACTTTAACAAAAGGGAAGCGTCCGTCGGTTGAAACTTCAATGCATAATGCTATTAATTATGCTTTTGTTGTTCATTTGCACCCCACCTTAGTAAACGGTTTAATGTGTTCTCAGAATGCACAAAATGAGTTGATTAAGCTTTTTGGCGATAAGCATGTTTTTGTGGAGTATACAGATCCGGGATACATACTTTTTAAAAAGGTAAATGATAAGATAGAGGAGCACAGAAAAAGATTTGACAAAGAACCTAAGGTTATATGGCTGCAGAACCACGGAGTTTTTGTAGCTGCTAATACTATAGAGGAAATTCAGTTAATATATAATGATATCATAGATAAGCTTGAAGGAAGACTTATAGAACCTCTTGAAGTTAAGTCATTGGAGGTAAATGTCAGTGTTACTAAAATACTTCCTGCCCTTAGGATGTTATTATCTAACAAAGAGCTAAAAACCCTAAGAGTTAGGAACAATGGCTTGATTAAATATTATAGCGAGCAGCCCGAAAATCAAAAAGATATAGTAAAGCCTTTTACCCCTGATGCAATTGTCTATTGCAAGTCGAATTATATATTTCTTAATAGCGACAATGATCTTTTGAATGAAGCAGAACAAAAGATTTCTGATTTTACAGAAAAATATGATTATCTGCCCAAGGTATTACTTATAAAAGGGATAGGTTTGGTGGCAGTGGGTGACAATGCCAACCAATGCGATATAATATTAGATGTTTTTGAAGATGCAATGAGAATTGCATTTTTGTCAAAAGCTTTTGGTGGACCACATCCTATGACGGATGAGCAAATAAGATTTATTGACACCTGGGAGGTTGAGAACTACAGAAGAAGTGTTGCGGCAGGCTCGTCTGCTGGTCGCGCCGAGAATAAAACTATTATTATAACAGGTGCTGCACAGGGTTTTGGTGAAGGTATAGGAGAGTGTTTGATAAAGGAGGGCGCCAATATTGTAATTGCCGATCTTAATGAAATAAAAGGAAATCAAACAGCAGTGTCTTTTAATAAAATATCGAAAAGCAACCAGTCGGTTTTTGTGAAAACTGATGTTTCAGATGTCAGCAATTTAGAAAATCTAATTTATAAAACTGTATGTGAATTTGGTGGTGTAGACTGTTTTATAAGTAATGCAGGTGTATTGAGAGCTGGGGGACTTGAAGATATGACTCCAGAGAATTTCGATTTGGTGACCAAAATAAATTATAGTGCTTATTTTTATTGCACTAAGGTGGTGAGCAAAGTTATGAAATTGCAAACAAAATATGGTTCGGACAACTATTATGCTGACATTATCCAGATAAATTCTAAATCTGGTCTTGAAGGTAGTAGAGCAAATTTTGCGTATGCAGGTGGTAAGTTTGGAGGAATTGGACTTACTCAGTCGTTTGCTTTGGAGCTTGCGCCAAATAGAATTAAGGTAAACTCTGTGTGTCCAGGTAACTTCTATGAGGGGCCATTATGGAGTGATTCTGAAAATGGACTTTTTGTACAGTACTTGAAAGCCGGAAAAGTGCCGGGCGCTAAGTCTATAGAGGATGTGAGAGAGTTTTATCTTTCTAAAGTGCCAATGCGCAAAGGTTGCACTCCATTGGATGTTACAAAAGGTGTTTTGTATCTTATGGAACAAAATGGTGAAACTGGGCAAGCCTTGCCGATAACTGGCGGTCAAGTGATGTTGAGCTAGGGCGGTTAAATTAAAAATGATAAAATGAAAACAAAAGCAGTAAGATTATATGGTAAAAAAGATCTCCGATTAGAGGAATTTGAATTACCACAAATAAAAGATAATGAGATTTTAGCTAAGGTTGTTTCAGACTCACTTTGTATGTCTTCTTACAAAGCAGCATCTCAGGGGCCTGAGCATAAACGTATACCCGATGATGTATCGGAAAATCCAATTTTGATGGGGCATGAATTTGCCGGTGAGTTATTGGAGGTAGGTTCTAAATGGGCTCATAAATTTAATGCGGGCGATAAGTTCTCAATTCAGCCTGCTTTATACTATGAAGATGGTCCGGTTGGTATTTTAAGTGCTCCGGGTTATAGCTATAAATACATTGGCGGCAATGCTACCTACATAGTTATTCCGAATGAGGTAATGGAACAAGATTGTCTTCTGAAATATGAAGGTGAAGGGTATTACCCCGCATCTCTTGCGGAGCCTCTATCATGTGTAATTGGTGCGATGCATGCAAATTACCACACAACTCCTGGAAGTTATGAGCATAAAATGGAGATTGTAGATGGTGGGAAAATGGCAATTTTGGCTGGTGTGGGACCAATGGGGCTTGCTGCTATTAACTATGTGCTTAATAGAGAAGATCTAAAGCCTTCACTTCTGGTTGTTACTGATGTAGATCAGGATAGACTTAATAGAGCTGCTTCTATATATACAGTCGATTTTGCTGCTTCACGAGGAATAGATTTATATTATATAAATACAGGTAAAGTAGACAACCCGGTTGAATTGCTCAGAGATAAGACAAATGGTTTGGGTTATGATGATGTGTTTGTTTTTGCACCGGTTAAATCTGTAGTGGAGCAAGGTGATGCGATACTGGGGTTTGATGGATGTCTTAACTTCTTTGCTGGACCAAATGATACTAATTTTAGTGCTAATCTCAATTTCTACAATGTTCATTATGCATATACACATATTGTGGGTACTAGTGGTGGTAATAATGATGATATGGTTGAAGCATTAGATATTATGAGTAAAGGTCTTGACCCCGCAGGGTTAGTTACGCATATAGGTGGGTTGGATGCAGTTGTAGACGCAACTATTAATCTCCCCAATATCCCAGGAGGTAAGAAGCTAATATACACTCATATTGAAATGCCACTGACTCCAATTGCTGATTTTGCAAAACTTGGTGAGGAAGATAAGTTTTATAAAGAACTTGCTGAAATATGTTCTAAGCATAAAGGTTTATGGAGTGTTGAGGCAGAAGCGTTTTTACTTGAGAATTATGGTGTTTGATTTTTATAAATTATATATATGAAACAATTAGATGTGAATTTGATGCATCCGGTAGAACAAATTAAAGTTATTATCGGAAGAATATATAAAAGTGGTATGACTACTACTTCAGGAGGAAATGTATCAATTAGAGATAAAAATGGAGACATTTGGATTACACCTTCGGGAGTTGATAAGGGATTACTTACTGAGAACGATATAATGCAGATTAAAAAAGATGGCACTGTAATTGGATTGCATAAACCTTCTTCTGAACTTCCATTTCATAAAGCAATTTATGAGTCCCGACCAGAGCTTAGTGCCATTATTCATGCTCACCCGCCTGCTCTTGTTGCTTTTAGTATTGCTGGTATTGTACCCGACACAAAAATTGTTCCCCAAGCATACAATATTTGTGGCGATATTGGTTTTGCTCCTTATGGTACTCCAGGTAGTGAAGATTTGGGAGAGAAGATTGCTAATGAGTTTCTCGACAAACGATACAAGGCTATTATTATGGAAAATCACGGCGTTGTATTAGGAGGTGCAAATATGATGGATGCATATCAACGTTTTGAAACTCTTGAGTTTTGCTGTCGTACAATTATTAATGCAAAAAGGCTTGGAAGCGTAAATTATTTATCAGACGAGCAAGTTTCTCAATACGTTAATCATTTACCATCTAATATTTCTCACTTCATGGATATTGATCATCCATCTGAGGAAAGGGCTATAAGAACTGAAATGGTGAATATTATACGTAGAGCATGTGATCAGGGATTAATGATTTCTACATATGGAACGGTATCTGCTAGATGGAAAGAAAATGATTTTCTGATTACTCCTAGCAATATTGCCAGATGGGATATTGTACCAGGTGATTTAGTACAAATAAAAAACGGTATGGCAGAGGCAGGAAAAACTCCTAGTCGGTCCGTTGCACTTCATCAGCGCATTTATCAGTTAAACCCCCAGATTAATTCAATTGTATGTACTCAACCCGTTAATCTAATGGCACATGCAGTTAGTGGCAGTAAGTTTGATGTTAGAACTATACCTGAGAGCTGGATATTCTTACAAGACGTGCCTTCAATACCGTTTGGTTTGATTTATAATGATGTTGATAGTGTGGCAAAGATGTTTCAAAAGAATAGGGTTATACTAGTAGAGAATGACAGTGTATTCGTTACCGGTGACAAGCTCTTAAATACATTTGATTATTTGGAGGTTGCAGAGTTCTCGGCCAATTCGTTGGTTATGGCTGCTACAATTGGAACATTGCAACCAATTGGAGATGAAGAGATAGAGGATTTAAGAATTGCATTTAATGTAAAATAATAAAAAGGGCGATTGTTAATTAGTAAATATGTTTAATAACATATAGAAATGTTTCTAAATTAAATTTTAATATTGTTCATTTGTCTTTATTGTCAGCACAGTACAGAACAGTGCGGTAAAGGATGTTGAAATGGATAACAAATTGGAATTAAGATTTAGTGGAAAACATACTAAGGTAAAACAGCTTGCTGACTTTATCCAAGATAATATTATTGCTCAAGAAATGAAGGTAGGAGATAAATTGCCTTCTATTAACTTCTTGAGTCAAAGATTTTCAGTTTCCAGAGACACAGTGTTTAAGTCGCTTTCCGACTTACGAGATCGTGGAGTTATTGATGCTATTCATGGTAAAAACTACTTTGTTTCTTCACCAACCAGAAATATATTATTGTTATTAGATGAATATTCGCCCTTTAAAGAAGTGTTACATAATATCTTGGTGTCTGAGCTGCCAAAATATTATAAAATAGACCTATGGTTTCACCAATATAATCAGCATCTATTCAATAACATTATAAATGAATCAATAGGTCAGTATAACAAATATCTTGTTATGAACTATGATAATGAGAAATTCTCTGATTCGTTAACCAAGATAGACAAGAAAAAGCTGCTACTACTTGATTTTGGGAAATTCGACAAAGATGGTTATTCTTATGTATGCCAAGATTTTGATGATGGTTTATATAATGCATTAGCAACTATTAAGAAATATCTTATGAAATATGAAAAGCTGATTTTCGTTCTTAATAAGAATCATAAACATCCACAGAGTAGTAAAACTGCATTCTCTAAATTCTGTCTGGATAATGATTTGTATTTCAATATATACAACGAGATTTTAGATGATGCACCAATAAAAGAAAATTGTTTCTATCTTGTAGTTAAACAAGAAGATGTTGTTAAGATTGTAAAGAAGGGCAAACTAAATAATCTTAAACCTGGCAAGAACTACGGCTTGCTTGCATATAATGAAAACCCGTTTTTTGAAGTAATAGAGAATGGTATATCTAGTATAGGTATAGATTGGCAACAGATGGGGAAGGTTGCATCAGAGTTTATTTTAAAGAGCAAGCCTGTTAAACACTATTTGCCCACGGTGATAATTAAAAGAGACTCGTTTTAATTTATTTGAGCATAAAATTTAACATATTCAAAAATTGAATAATAGATAAACACATATAATAATCTAAGTGATGAGAAAATATCCAAAAATTGGTATTCGTCCAACTATAGATGGACGACAGGGTGGCGTTAGAGAAAGCCTTGAAGAAAAAACTATGAACCTAGCGAAATCTGTAGCAAATTTAATTGAAACGAACCTCAAAAATGGAGATGGAAGTGCGGTTGAATGCATAATAGCAGATACTACAATTGGTAGAGTAGGTGAGAGCGCAGCCTGTGCCGAGAAGTTTGAAAGAGAGGGTGTAGGGTCAACAATTACTGTAACTTCAAGCTGGAATTATGGCTCGGAAACTATGGATATGAATCCTCATTATCCAAAAGCTATATGGGGGTTTAATGGTACTGAACGTCCGGGTGCCGTATTTCTTGCAGCAGTTCTTGCAGCTCATGCACAAAAAGGTTTGCCTGCTTTTGGAATATATGGTCGTGATGTTCAGGATTTATCAGACAACTCTATTCCAGAAGATGTTGCCGAGAAATTATTAAGGTTTGCTCGTGCAGCACAAGCAGTTGCAACTATGAGAGGTAGGTCTTATCTGGCTATCGGTGGTACTTGTATGGGAATTGCAGGTTCAATGGTAAACCCAGATTTTTTTCAAAAATATCTGGGAATGCGCAATGAGTCTGTAGATTCTACTGAGATAATTCGCAGAATTGAAGAAGGTATATTTGATCCGGAAGAGTTTGAGAAAGCTATGGCTTGGACAGAAATGTACTGTAAGGTAAACGAGGGTGAAGATATAAATAGAGCTGAGAAACAAAAAGATCGCGAAGCAAAAGATAAAGATTGGGAGTTTGTGGTGAAAATGACCCTAATAATTAAAGACTTGATGCTAGGAAACCCGAAGTTAGAGGAGTTGGGTTTCAAAGAAGAAGCGATAGGACATAATGCAATTGTTGGTGGTTTTCAAGGTCAACGTCAATGGACGGACTTTTTACCAAATGGAGATTTTAGCGAGACAATACTGACTAGTTCATTCGATTGGAATGGGATAAGAGAGGCTTTCAGTTTTGCTACTGAAAATGATTCGCTGAATGGTGTTTCTATGTTATTTGGACATTTACTTACTAATACTGCACAAATGTTCTCTGATGTAAGAACTTACTGGAGTCCTGAAGCAGTAAAGCGTGTGACCGGCAAGGAGTTAGAGGGTAAAGCTGCAAACGGTATTATTCATCTTATAAATTCTGGTGCAACAACTCTTGATGCTACTGGTAAACAAAGATTAAACGGTGAGCCTGCTATGAAAGAGCACTGGAATATAAACCAGGAAGAAGTTGAAGCTTGCCTTGCAGCAACTACCTGGTCGCCTGCAAATAGAGATTATTTTAGAGGTGGAGGCTACTCATCAACATTTCTTTCTGAAGGTGGAATGCCAGTAACTATGAGTAGGTTGAATCTGGTGGATGGATTGGGACCAGTACTGCAAATTGCAGAAGGGTGGACAGTTGAACTGGATGAGGAGGTTCATGATATTATTAATAAACGTACTGACAGAACTTGGCCAACAACATGGTTTGCACCACGTTTAACCGGTAATGGTCCTTTTAAAGATGTTTACTCTGTAATGAACAACTGGGGAGCAAATCATGGTGCTATAAGCTATGGTCATATTGGACAAGATTTGATTACTCTTGCCTCAATGCTTCGCATTCCTGTATGTATGCACAATGTTGAGGAGTATGAAATTTTCCGTCCTTCTACATGGAACGCTTTCGGAATGGATAAAGAAGGCGCTGATTACAGGTCATGCAAAAACTTTGGACCAATTTATAAATAAAATCATATTAAAGGGTATATGCTAACAATGATAAATGTGCATATACCCTTTTCTAATAATAAACATTATGCTTAAGAGAATACCAAAAATTCTTTCACCTCAACTGGTTAAAACACTTATGGAAATGGGGCATGGTGATGAAATTGTTATTGCCGATGCCAATTTCCCTTGTAACTCAATTTCTGACAACGTAATTTCCGCAGTTGGATTGTCGGGTGTTGATATTTTACAAGCTGTTCTGGAGCTTTTTCCACTAGATTCATATGTGGATGAGCAGGTATTACTTATGGAGGTAGTGCCAGGTGATGATTATAAACCTTTGATATGGGATAAGTACAAAAGTGTACTAAGTGATTCAGATGAATCTTTTTCAATAGGATATTTAGAGCGTTTTGCTTTTTATGAAAGGGCGAAAAAATCATATGCAGTTATAGCAACAGGTGAAGAGGCTTTATACGCAAATATTATCTTAAAAAAAGGAGTAGTTAAATAAGGCTGGTAATTAATTTTAAAATAGTTTTATTGCAAGTAATTAATAAGTTTATTAACATTGCATAGTTTATTCCGAATAATTCTAAGATAATGCAGAAAAGGTTTTTAATTCCAATTTTACTACCTCTACTTTTTATAAATTGTATTGATAGTGTTGATAAATCTCAAAAACTTACACTTCTATACGATACTCCTGCAACTGTATGGGAAGAGACACTTCCTTTGGGGAACGGTAGGATTGGTATGATGCCCGACGGCGGTGTGAATTCAGAACGAATAGTTTTAAATGATATTACCATGTGGTCTGGAAGTGAAGATAAAGATGCACTTAACATGGAAGCGTTTAAATATTTGCCTGAAATACAGGAATTGCTGCTAAATGGTAAGAATCTTGAAGCGCAGGATCTGATGTATAAACATTTTAAAAGTGGAGGTTTAGGCTCTGCTCATGGAAATGGTAAAGATGCACCATATGGATGCTTTCAAATGTTGGCCAATTTAAATATTAATTATAGTTATCCCGTTGATGTTAATTACACTAATTCAGATGTTGAAACTGTTTATGAAGTAGCTTCTGAATCCACTTCTAAATCTGCTTCTGATTATGTAAGAGAACTTTCCCTAAATAATGCTGTTGCCTCTACAAAATTTAAAATAGGAGGTGTAAATTATAAAAGAGAATACTTTGCATCTCATGAAGATGATGTATTGATAATTCGTGTTTCTGCTGATAAAAAGAATTCTGTATCTTTTAACTTGGGGTTAAGTAGACCCGAACGTGCTTCTTTATCGATAAGAGATAATGTTCTTTATTTAGAGGGTCAACTCAACGATGGGTACGACGGTGATAAAGGTGTACGATACTTTACAAAGTTGGAAGTTATTAATAAAGGAGGGAGTGTAAATTTAGACGATAGTACTTTATCATTAACTGATGCTGATGAAGCAGTTATTCTTATTTCAACGTCAACAAATATGCTGGATAAAGTTTTTGAATCATCTGTTAACGAATTGCACGCTAAGGCTAAATCGAAATCATATAGTCAATTGAAAGAAGGTCATATTAAGGTATACAAAGAAAAATTTGATAGAGTAAGTTTGGATTTGGGAGAACAAGATAATGTCACGCCAACTGATCAACGACTAATTAACTTTCAAAAAAATGATGATCCGGCTTTTGCTGCTTTATATTTTCAGTACGGACGATATCTTATGATTAGTGGTACTTATGAGAATAGTTTACCTCTAAATCTTCAGGGTTTGTGGTCTAATCAGGTACAGACACCTTGGAACGGAGATTATCACCTAAATATCAACATACAGATGAACTATTGGCCAGCGGAGGTAGCTAACCTATCGGAACTTCATAAACCTCTTATAAAGCTAACAGAATCGCTTGTGGAATCGGGAGAGAAGACTGCTAAAACTTTTTATGGTGCAGATGGATGGGTGGCACATATGATGACTAATCCCTGGGGTTTTAGTGCACCTGGAGAGCATGCTTCATGGGGAGCTACAAACACTGGTGGTGCTTGGTTGTGTCAACATCTTTGGGAGCATTATGCATTTACCCAAGATGTGGAATATTTAAGTTCAATTTATTATGTGTTGGCAGGTGCTTCAGATTTCTTTATAAGTAGTATGATAAGGGAACCAAAAAATAATTGGCTTGTAACATCGCCTTCATCATCACCTGAGAATGCATTTTATCTTCCTGGAAGTAAAGAGAGCGTTTTTGTATGCATGGGGCCAACAATGGATGTGCAATTAATAAGAGAGTTGTTCAAAAACACACTTACTGCTGCTGATATTTTAAATATAGAGGATAAAACTATAATGGGTATAAAAGAGACAATAAACAGCTTGCCCCCAATGCAAATTAGTCCCAATGGCTATCTTCAAGAGTGGCTCGAAGATTATGAAGAACAAGATCCCAAACACAGGCATGTTTCTCATTTATACGGTCTGCATCCATCAAATCAGATATCACCTATTTCCACACCCGATTTAGCAGAAGCGGCACGTGAGACTCTAAACAATAGAGGAGATGCCGGAACTGGTTGGTCGCGTGCGTGGAAAGTTAATTTTTGGGCAAGACTTCATGACGGTAATAGAGCTTATAAACTGTTGAAGAGTTTACTCGAACCTACTTTTGAAAATGAGATAAAAATGGGTAGCGGGGGTGGTACTTATCAAAATCTATTTTGTGCTCATCCTCCCTTTCAAATTGATGGAAACTTTGGAGGTACATCTGGAATAGCAGAGATGCTTATTCAAAGTCAAAAGGATTTTATTCATATTTTGCCTGCTTTACCCGATACTTGGAGTAGGGGTAAGTTTACTGGATTACGGGTTAGAGGAGGAGCAGAAGTTGATGCTGAATGGGAAGATAATATGCTAACAAACATAACCATTACAGCACAAACCGATAATACTTTTAAGATTAAGGTACCTAACTATGCAAATAGTATCCTTCAAAATGATAAGGAACTACAAATCGTAAACGGTTTTGTTTCTATTGAAATTAAAAAGGGTGAGGTTGTAAAACTAGATGTTTTTGCACAATCATAAAAATTGAGGGGGAGTTGTAAGCCTATAAAGTTATTACTATAATAATAAAAGAACTATTAGTATGGTCTATTTAGCATATTATTTTAAATAAAAAAGACTACCGAAGGGTTGTCTAAAAATTATCAAAAAATGAAGAGTCTGTTTTCTGTTCTGTTTTTATCTATTTTGTTCTTTATTAATTCATGTACATATACTTCCGATACATTTTCTATTGCAGATTATGGTATTAGTCCAAACACCCGTGAAAATGTTTCTGCCGCGGCACATAGATTAATAAATGACTTGCAGAACAGAACAGATACTGCCCATATTAATGTGATTTTCCCTAAGGGCACATATCATTTTTATGAAGACAGTGCGTTTGTACGTGAATATTACATCTCAAATCATGATCAGGACAATCCGAAAAAAGTTGGACTGGCATTAGAGAATCTGAAAAATATAACTATTGATGGTATGGGATCAACATTTATATTTCATGGCAGGATGATTCCCATCTCAATTCTTAATTCAGAGAATATATTATTAAAAAATATTTATATTGATTTTGAAGTGCCTGCTTTGAGACAACTTAATGTATTAGAAGTAAATAAAGAGACTGATGAAATAATAGCCGAGATTTATCCCAATAATAACTACAGAATTGAAGAAGGAAAATTAATTATAGTTGGTGAAACATATGAATTGATACCAAATACGGCAATGTCTTTTAATGAGGATAAGAGACTTACTTACCTTAGGAGAGACTTGAGTTTTAATCCCACAAAAGTATCTGAGAGATCCCCCAACATATTAAGTCTGAATGGATGGGATCAGATAAATGAAACTACTCCTGGAGAAAGATTTGTATTAAGGTCGTACTTTCGTCCAACTCCTGGTATTTTTATTAGTGAATGTAAAAATACAGATATTGAAAATGTAACAATTCATTATGCCGAAGGAATGGGCCTTCTAGCACAAATGAGCGAAAATATAAATCTTAATAGTTTTAATGTTTCGCTTAAAGGAGAAGATGATCCTAGATATTTTACTACACAGGCAGATGCTACTCATTTCTCGGCATGTAAGGGAGTTATTGTTTCTAAAAATGGACTATATGAGAATATGGCAGATGATGCTATAAATGTTCATGGTACTTACCTTAAACTACTAAAGAGAGTAGACGATTACACAATTCATGCTCGTTACATGCATAATCAAGCATGGGGGTTTAAATGGGGTACAGTTGGTGATAGTGTTCAGTTTGTGGAATCAAAAAAGATGGAATTGGTTGAAGAAGATGTAAGCATAATACAATCTATCAAGTCAATTGATAAACCTACAGAGTTTGGTGCAAAGGTATTCGAAATTAAATTTACTAACACGATTCCAAAAGAGATAACCGAGGATGGATCATTTGGTGTTGAAAATATAAGTTGGACTCCTGAAGTTGTTTTTTCTGATAATGTTATAAAAAATAATCGTGCAAGAGGAACTCTATTTAGTACACCGAAACGCGTAGTCTGTCAAGGTAATCTTTTTGATCATACGCATGGCACTGCTATACTTCTTTGTGGAGATAGCAACGGGTGGTTTGAAACTGGAGCATGTAAAGAGGTAATTATTAAAGACAATAAATTTGTAAATGCATTAACTGCAAACTATCAGTTTACTAATGCAATAATTTCAATATATCCTGAAATTCCGAATCTCGAAGCTCAGACTAAATTCTTCCATTCAGGAATTGTTATAGAAAACAATACTTTTGAAATGTTCGATCAGCCTATCGTGCATGCTAAATCTACTGATGGTCTCATTTTTAGAAATAACACTATCCTATATAATAACGACTTTGAACCTTTTCATTGGAACAAACATATGTTTTTCTTCGAAAAGGTGGACAACGTATTAATAGAAAATAATCAATTCGAGAGAGGATTTGAAGCGGATAAGAACTTAAGAGTTGAGCTTTCTGATAATAGCACCGTAATAATTAAACAGTAAATACTAAACGGCAAAAATAAACAACAAATACTAAATGAAAAAAGTATATAACATATAAGATTCCCTATATGTTAAATACTTTTTTTTAATGTTCTTTGAAAAGGCAAATTTATAACTTAAACATTATCAGTTGTCCCACTGAAATGTTGGAAGTGGAAGATTGTTTTTACCCTTTAAGTTTGCACTTGGAGGTGAATTTCGCCAAGCATATCTTACACTCACAGGGTGGTTTACATTACTATTAGAAACGTAAATCTTGTTGTTCTTTATAGTTGCTTTAGCATTATAATATCTTCTACCATCCTCAGATATTTCAAAATCAAATACTTCACCATTTTCATTTCCAAAGATCTCGTCAGTAAATGATAAAATTACCTTATCATCCAATATCTCCCCTTCAACAAGTTGTGGAGTAATTGCCACATTCTGTTTATATATTTTCTTTCTGATTTCAAGAGCTGCCCGTTCGGCTAAATCTTTTTTTCTTAAAGGATGAATATCATTCCATTCGCCAAGTCCCAGCCCAACTATTAATTGAGCATTATCATCATTAACTGTTGCCCTGCGTTGCGATTCTCGTAGGGTAACCCATCCACTTTCAGATGGTGTATGTGTAGGTTCCATAAAATTGGGTAGCTGGACAACAAAAAACGGCAATGTATCATTATTCCAAATTGTTCTCCAATTATTCATCAAATTCTCTAGTAGTTGCTGGTATTCTTTTGGTCTCGAAGTGTTAGATTCTCCTTGATACCATAATACTCCTGAGATAGGATAATTGCGAAGCGGATAAAGCATTGCATTAAAGCAAGCGGTAGGACTATTTTGCATTCCTATGCCCTGAACGTTTTTAGATGGTAAATGAGCTCCATATTTGAATTTCCATACTTCAGAAAGTTGAAGTTCTGACTTGTCATCAAAAACTATTTTATATGGCTTATCTTTTACGAATTCTGCATTAGGACCACCTATAAGGCGAATTGTTATAACATTAACACCCTCTTTTAAGAGTCCTTTTGGGACTTTGTATTTTCTCGGTGGATATTGATAGCCGGTATTACCAACTAAGACACCATTCACATATGTAGAATCGGCATCAACAAGACAACCAAGTCTTAGTAATGCTTCTCTACCAGCATAGTTTTTATCTATATCTACTTCTTGCCTAAACCAATATGAACCATTAAACGGTCCAAATTCTGTTTGTGTCCATTCTCTATTATTGTTTTGAGAAACCTCTCTCCAATCACTATCATCTAAATCTTCTGAATACCACTTTTCATGGACTCCTTTATCGAGTTTATATAATAAATTACTCCATTTGCTATTTGCAATATGAGAAGCTTTATTTATATTATCTACATATTCATCATCCTTGACTAATAGTAGTTCACTCATATAATTTGGATAGTTCTTAATATAATCTTGTCCAATCCACGACTGTATGGGGGTTCCACCCCAGCTGCTTGCAATGACACCTTGAGGGATTCCTGTTTTTTCATAAAGATCATAAGCAAGAAAATAGGAAAAGGCTGAAAAATCAGATACGTTTTCAGGTGACAATTCACGCCATGCTGTTTCACCAATATCTTCAGACTTATCAAGAATGTTAGTGGCATTGGGAACTTTTAATAACCTGATATTGGGTCTTTGTAAAGTGTCTGTTAAGTCTTTATATAAATCCTCCACCCTATAGATAGGAAGATCTATATTTGATTGACCAGAGCATAACCAAACATCACCAACTAAAACATTATTAATAGTTCTATCATTAATAATAAGGGAATAGGGTCCACCTTCTTTTGAAGGAGTGAGTTTAACCGACCAATAACCATTGTGATCTGCTACTGTAGTATAATTTTTGTCTTTAAACTCAATATTTATTTTTTCATTTGGATCAGAATAACCCCATACAGGAATTTCGGTATTTCTTTGTATAATCATATTGTCTGTAAATAGGTTTGGTAGCTTTACCTCGCCATATGCATCTGAAATAACAAATGTCGTTAACAGAAGAATAAGAATCTCAGAAAAATGCTTTCTGATATTAAAACTCATAGATATTATGATTTTAAATTGATTGGAGTTTACTATACTTGTTTATTAAAAAGAGTAGGTCAATCTTTTTATAGATTGACCTACTAAATAATCTACTAGATATACATATTAACTATTGCTTCATAAAGCTCTTGTTTTCCGCTTATCATCTCTGGTTCTTTACCTAAAGAAAAAGCGTATTCACGTAGATCCTCTAAAGAGAGCTCACCATTTTCAAAAGCTTTGCCTTTACCATCGTCAAAAGAAGCATATCTTTCTTTTCTCATTTTGAGATAAGGTGATTTTTCTAGAATAGCAGCGGCAGATTCCAAAGCGCGTGCAAATGCATCCATACCAGCAACATGTGCAATAAATATGTCTTCAAGATCTGTTGAGTTTCTACGAGTTTTAGCATCAAAGTTTGTTCCACCACCTTGTAAACCACCACCTTCAAGAATTACTAACATTGCTTGAGTTAACTCATAAATATCGATAGGGAATTGATCTGTATCCCAACCATTCTGATAGTCACCTCTATTTGCATCAATTGACCCTAATAGTCCTGCATCAACAGCACACTGAAGGTCATGTTCAAAGGTGTGTCCAGCAAGAGTAGCATGGTTTACCTCGATATTAAGTTTGAAATCTTTATCCAGATTATGAGCACGTAAAAAGCCAATTACTGTTTCCGAATCATAGTCATATTGATGTTTGGTTGGCTCCATTGGTTTTGGCTCAATGAAAAATGTGCCTTTAAAACCTTTAGATCTAGCATAATCTCTGGCTTTTTTAAGCATCATAGCTAGATGCTCTTTTTCTCTTTTCATATCAGTATTAAGAAGTGTCATGTATCCTTCACGACCACCCCAAAATACATAGTTTTCACCTCCTAATTCAATTGTTGCATCTAAAGCATTTTTAATTTGAGTACCTGCAAAAGCAACGCTATCAAAGTTAGGATTGGTTGCTGCACCATTCATATAACGTTTGTTACTGAATACATTGGCAGTACCCCAAAGTAGTTTAATACCCGTATCAGCCATCTTCTGTTTGATATACGCCACAACTTCTTTCAGATTAGCCTCATATTCTTCAAGTGAAGCGACTGGGTCTACCAAATCTACATCATGAAAACAGAAATACTCAATTCCTACTTTTTTCATGAATTCAAAACCGGCATCTACTTTCTTTTTGGCTCTTTCGATAACGCCTTCACCATTGTTCCATTCAAAATCTTTGGTTTCTTCTCCAAATGGATCACTAGATTCGGCACAAAGTGTATGCCAGTAAGCCATTGAGAATTTCAACCAATCTTTCATTTTGCGACCATATACAACTTTTTCTGGCTCATAATAACGGAATGCCAGAGGGTTTGTACTTTCCTTACCCTCAAATTTTATTTCACCAATACCTGGGAAATACTCTTTTTGTTTGTCGTCTGTTTTCATATTTGTTTTAATATAGTAAGTTAAATCTATAATATAATTTATGTTTTCTATTTATAAGAACGATTTCCAAGTCTGATAAGCTTCTATATATTGTGAGCTCAATTTTAACTCAGGTTCAATTGTTTGAATTTTCTTTAAAGTTGAGAAAGCTTCTACATTCGATGAATACAGACCTGCTCCTATGCCAGCTGCTTTAGCTGCACCTGCAGCTCCATCAGTATCAAACAACTCAATAACTGCATTACTTGAAGTTGCTAAAGCTTCACGAAAAAGAGGGCTCAGAAACATATTAGCATTGCCTGCCTTTATAACATTAATATCCATTCCAATGCTTTTCATTATTTCCATACCATATATAAATGAGAATACAATCCCTTCTTGTACAGCACGAATCATATCAGTTTTATTATGAATATTAAAGTTTATGCCTCTAAATGAACAATCTATATTTTTACTCTCTAAAACTCGTTCGGCTCCATTACCAAATGGAATTACAGAAATACCTTTTGCTCCAACCGGCGATTGTGCTGCCAATTGATTCATATCGTTGTAACTAATGTCAGTAGACATCATATTTCTCTTAACCCATGAGTTTAAAATGCCAGTTCCATTAATACATAATAACACTCCTAGTCTGGTTTGATTAGGTTTATGATTCACATGTGCGAAAATATTTACTCTCGAAAGAGGGTCGTACTTCACTTCATCCAGCACGCCATATACAACGCCAGAAGTGCCTGCAGTAGAAGCAATTTCTCCTGGGTTAAACACATTGAGCGAAACGGCATTATTAGGTTGATCCCCTGCACGATAACTGACAGGTATCCCGGGTGCTAATCCAAGTTCTTTAGCTGCTGTTGCAGTAACCTCACCTTGAATTCCGAATACAGGGGTAATCTTTGGTAGAATGTTTTCGTTAAATCCAAAATAATTCAGAATATCAGTTGATACTTTATTCTCTTTGAAATCCCAAAATATACCTTCTGATAATCCCTCAACAGTAACTGATATTTCATCTGTCAACTTCATAGCAATGTAATCGCCAGGTAACATTATTTTATCAATTTGAGCATAAAGTTTAGGCTCATTTTCTTTTACCCAAGCTAGTTTTGATGCAGTAAAATTACCAGGTGAATTCAGCAAATGAGATAGTGCTTTTTCCTCTCCAATAGAGCTAAAAGCTTTCTCGCCGTATGGAACTGCTCTACTATCACACCAGATGATTGAGGGTCGCAGCACTTTTTTATTTCTATCAACCATAACTAACCCATGCATCTGCCATGAGATACCTATAGCTTTAATATCTTTAGGATCAATATTTGACAACCTAAGTACCGATTCATTAGCGAGTTTCAAATTAGACCACCACATTTCAGGGTCTTGCTCTGCCCATCCTGCTTTTTCGGCATGCATAGGCATCTCAACTTTAGGGAAAAAATCTGAGGCAACTATCTTTCCTGTATTCGCCTCAACTAGTGCTGCTTTTACAGAAGAACTGCCAATATCGTAACCTAATAAGTACATATTATATATTGAAATTAATTATTTACTACATTAATATTTTAACCAATTACATAGCAAAACCATTGAATCCGCCATCCACTGTAATTGTAGTGGCTGTTACAAATGAAGATGCATCACTTATCAGATAGTGTATCGCTCCGCAAAGTTCCTCTGGCTTACCCATTCGTTTAAACGGTGTCTGACGTATTACATCATTACCCCTCTCTGTATATGATCCATCTTTATTTGTGAGTAAATCACGATTTTGTTCTGTAAGGAAGAAACCTGGTGCAATAGCGTTAACTCTTATCCCCTCTCCAAATTTAGTTGCGACTTCATTTGCGAGGAACTGAGTAAAATTAGTTATTCCAGCTTTTGCTGCTGCATAGCCACAAACTCTAGTCATTGGCCTAAACGCTGCCATAGATGAAAAATTCACAATGTTTCCCTTCTTCTTTTCTACCATTGGCTTTAAGAATACTTGAGTTGGAAGAACGCTACCTGTCAAATTAAGACGTACAACTTTATCAAACTGATCCATATTCAGATCAAAAAATGTTTCCTGAGGTGTTATATTTGCACCTGCCATATTACCACCTGCAGCATTAAGTAGTACATCTATTCTTCCATATTTATTTAAGATGACTTCTCTGTTTTTTTCAAGAATAGAATAATCTAACACATCAGTTTTGAGAAATATTGCTTCATTTCCATTCTTCACAATTGTTTCTTCAACTTCTTTCCCTTTTACTTCATTACGCCCCAGAATAACTATTTTAGCTCCCTGATTTGCAAGATAAGCTGAAATTACACTGCCTAGAATTCCAGTTCCACCAGTAATTACAACAACTCTATCTTTAATATCGAATAAGTCCATCATCTTTCTTATGTTTTCAAATTGTTTTATTGTCTAACTCATTTCGAACTACAGCCATCATACCTTCTACCTGACCCAATGCAAGCATTCTTCCATAAAATGAGTATCCAGGGTTATGTTTTTTGTTGATATCATCTAACATTAACTTACCATGATCAACTCTCAAAGGTATAGACCTATCATGTTTTTCCAGAATTCTAATTACCTCAATTATTTTACCTCTACCTCCAAGATGTGAAGCTTCCACAAAATCACCATTGGGTAGAATCTCTGTGCTTCTTAAATGTGCAAAGAAAACATGGTTTACAAACTTACGTGCAAGGTCAGGTAAATTGTTATGTTCACCTGCACTTAAAGATCCAGTACATAGTGTTAATCCATTGTTTTTACTATCAACCATATTAAGAATGAATTCAATGTCTTCTTCATTCGATACAATACGAGGCAACCCGAAAACAGGAAATGGAGGGTCATCAGGGTGAACTGCAAGCTTTACTCCATACTTTTCTGCAATGGGGATTACATTATTAAGGAAATAAGACATATTATGACGAAGTTTATTCTTGTCTATTCCTTTATACTTGTCAATTATTTTTCTGAACTCCTCAACAGGATTTGTATTAGGATCTGAAATTTTCCTATGTATGAAGTTTTGAGTTCTAACAATTATTGTATCAATTAATGAATCAACTTCATCACAAGAAATTACCTTGTCTAACTGATATACTTTCTCGATTTCTTCGGGAGTATAATCCTTCTCAGCCCCATCTCTGTTAAGAATAAAACAGTCGAAGTAAGCATAACGTATTTTATCAAAATATAGAGTATAAGTTCCGTCTTGTAACTTCCTTTCAAGATCTGTCCTAACCCAGTCTATTGCAGGCATAAAGTTATAGCAAATAGTCTTTATACCTGCCTTACCTAAGTTTTCAATACTAATTTTGTAATTTTCAATTAGCTGATCTCTAGTTATATCGCCATACTTTATCTCTTCAGCAACAGGTAGGCTTTCTACAACAGTCCAATTTAAACCATTACTCTCAATATGATTTTTTAAATCAATTATAGTATCATATGTCCATATTTCACCCGGAGGAACTTCGTAAAGTGCAGTAACTATTCCCTCTACACCTATTTGGCGTAGCATATCAAGAGTAATAGTGTCATTCTTACCAAACCATCTCCAGGTTTTTTCCATATATCTTTTAAAATTGTAAATGTTATCTGTCTATAATTACAATATCAATTATGATGTTTTAAATCCAATTTTATCTTCATTAAATCCTCAAGTTCATGAACAGGTCGTTCTATATCATAAGGAATTGGCATTTTTGAGTATGTTTGAAAATACAAAAGACATGCATCTTTCCACCAAACAGCATCTTTAGATTGAATTTTTAATTTCGATTGAACATGCTTAAAGCGTTCATTGTCAATAAAACTTTCTAATCTATCCCAATCTTTTTGGAATTCCCTTACCTGTTTCACACCCCTGTCATATTTATATGACATTTCCTCCCATAAGCTGTTGCCATTCTTCATTTCATAGTCCCAAGGAACATGATGAAACCAAAGAATATAATCTTCAGGGCAACTTTCTATATTATTAAACTTATCATTAAGAGGAGAGAAGTATTGAGAAACTGCATTACTACCTTCAGTAGTTCTGTCAAAACCTATCCCATACTCGTCTGCTTTATGATAGTATCGAGGCAACCAGTCGGCTCTTGCCCCAGGGATATCTGTCCAAGGTTCCGGACCATAATGATGATCCCATGCAAATATGTGATGTAACCCTAAAGGCATCATGTAATCTATAGCTGCATACCATGATTCTAGCATTATCTGTTTTGTAGGATTTACAAAATCATTCTCATTTGAGAAAGTCATTCTTATCCATTCATCAGCAATTTGTTCAGCAGATAAATTGTGATTCCATGCTAACCTACCAAATGCATACCAGTTTGATTGAGCAAAATGATGTCCCGTCCAGTTTGTATCTTCACCTATATTAGCAACCCCTGCAATTGCACTTATAGGCTGTTTATAAAGGGTGCCATCTGTTGCTTTGGCAACTGACGAACCTTCTCCCATGCTATAAGTGTCGCTTTCAAGAAACTCTTTCCACTGTGTACCCAAGTATACCAGATGATTGGAGAAACCAAGATATTCCTGTGTAATTTGCAACTCAGGCATTATTGCAGTTTTCTTCATAGCGCCAAAAAGAGGACTGAAAGGTTCTCGTGGTTGAAAATCAACTGGTCCATTCTTTACCTGAACAATTACATTCTCTCTAAACTGTCCATCTAATGGCATAAACTCATTATAAGCCTGCTTAGCACGATCTTGATCGGATGGATTATATACAAATGCTCTCCACATAACAATACCCTTATAAGGTAAGAGCGCATCTGCAAGCATATTAGCACCATCAGCATGGGTTCTGCCATAATCTTGAGGTCCTGGCTGACCTTCTGAATTTGCTTTTACCAAAAACCCTCCAAAATCAGGAATGAGTTGATAAACTTCTTTTACTTTATTATTCCACCATTTCTGTACTTCTGGATCTTTCGGATCAGAATTTGCAAGATCACCTAAAATGTGTGGTGATGAGAAATTTACCGAGAGATAAACCTTTATTCCGAAAGGACGCAGAATATTTGCTATGACTTTTACCTTTTGCAAATACTCTTGAGTCAGAATGTTGGGAGAGGCATTTACGTTGTTGATGACTGTACCATTTATACCAATAGATGCATTTGCTCTAGCATAATCCTCATATCTGGGCGAAACTTTGGAAGGAAGTTCATCCCATTTCCAGATTGAATATCCTGCATAGCCTCTTTCAACTGTTCCGTTAAGATTATCCCAATGATTTAATATACGAACATTATATAGAGGCTTCTCGCTAATTTCTATTGATGATAAAACTTGTCCAGTTTGAATCAATCTAAGCAGATGAAAAGTTCCATACAGCAAACCTTTCTCACCCTCAGAAGCAACAACGGTAATACTATTTTTTCCACGTTCAATAGTTCTAATAATATAACCTTCACTGCCTAACTCTTTCAATTCTTTATTTAGGTTGAGTCTTCTAATTTCCAAGTCCTTTACTGTACCTATCAATAAAGTATTATTATTCAAGCGTGAATGAATAGGAAGAGAACTACCAGTCATTTCTTCCCATGCAAGCTGAAATTCTTTTATGGCTTTTAATTCAATATCTCCTTTTAAACCGCTAAAGGAAGGTGTTTCACTCAAGTTAACAGATTTATAACGGAGCCATAATTTGCTTCCATCCTCCGCTTTAAGAAGCAAAGAGAAAGAAAAACAAAATATTAATATGTAAACTATTTTTTTCATTTATTTTGAAGCAGTTCCTTCAATTGTTTTAATGGTTCCATCGGCGTTATATTCCAATTCAACCACTTTCATACTTCTTAACCATGTTTTACCGCCTGATGGAACACTATCATGATGGAATAAGTACCATTTACCTTTAAATTCTACTATAGAATGATGAGAAGTCCAACCAACAACAGGAGAAAGTATTACGCCCTTATATGTAAATGGTCCATAAAGATTATCTCCAATGGCATAGCATATATTATGTGTATCTCCGGTTGAATATGAAAAATAATATTTACCATTATACTTATGCATCCATGAAGCTTCAAAAAATCTGCGTTCAGTTTCTCCGGCTGTAAGTGGTTTGCCGTTTTCATCAAGAATTACTATATCTCTAGGCTCTTCATCAAATCCAAGCATGTCTTTACTTAATCTGACAATTTTAGGACAAAGTGCAGGTTCATTACCTTCTGGAAGAATTGCACATTCCAATGCTTTATTATTTCTGTAACGTTGCAATTGACCACCCCATAGACCTCCAAAATACATATAGTATTCGCCATCTTCATCATGCCAAATTGCCGGGTCCATGCTATAGCTCCCTTTCATAGGGTTTTCTTCAGGAATAAAGGGACCTTCTGGCTTATCACTGATAGCAACACCAATACGAAAAATATCGTTTTGGTCTTTAAGTGGGAAGTACATATAGTATTTATCATCTCTGTGGGCCACATCACAATCCCAAAGTTGACGTCCTGCCCAAGGTATATCTTCTGTTCTTAAAACAACTCCATGATCTGTTACTTCACCGTTTTCAACATCGTCTAATGAAAACACATGATAATCTTTCATATTGAAATGATCTCCATTATCATTCTCAGGAATTCCACTTTCCCAATCGTGTGATGGGTAAATATAAATTCTTCCATTAAATACATGTGCTGATGGATCAGCCATATAATCACCCGGTACTAAATATCTTGGTTGTTGCATATCTATATAATTTACTATTTAATAATTCAACTTTATTTTTTTAATTCAATTAAATAAATCATTACCCTTTGAGGCGGAAAACGTTTAAAGACATCAAGAATTTAACTTACTTCTAGTGTAATAAAAATAATATTAATCGATTTCTCGATTCATATGTCTCTCCTCAATTTCAATATTGATTCTATCAATCACATCATCCTCAAGTTCGTATTTCGAGATTATAAACATACCAAGAATAAGCAGAAGTGCCGGAATTACTACAACTAACCACAAAATTCCTTGCTCTACCAAGGGCGACTGTGATATAGAATTCTTTTCGTCGAAACCTACAAAAGATAACACCAGTCCCGGTACTACACCACCAAGTGCCATTCCAGCCTTATAAAATATACCGGTAAGCGCGTTTACAATACCCGAAATTCTTCTTCCTGTTGTGTGTTCGCCATAAGATATAACCTCAGGTACAAGTGCCCACATATATCCTGTAGCAACAATAATTCCTGTCGACTTGATAAACTGTGCAACCATAACAAGCCAAATTTGTGATTGTAATGAAGGTACAACAGAAACCACATAAAGTATTCCCATACCAACTATTGCAATTGTAAGAAAAACATAGAACATGTTCTTTTTTCCTATTTTCTTCTTAATTGCGGGCACCATTGGCATAAATATGAATGCAGGAATTGAACCAAGAGCCATAAAATATGGTAACATCTCGGGAGATCCTACGTTATATATCATATAATATGTTCCGGCCGAGTTCCCAATAGCCATCATTGCAAATGCTACTATAAAAAAGAATGCAAGAATTCTTAGCGGACGGTTTCTTACAAATTCGGTCCATAAATCGGATACTTTTACATCTGCCGTATCCTTCTCATCCATTACCACTCTTTCCTTAGTTTGCGTAAAACAGAATATCAAAAGAGCCAGTCCTGCCAATGCATAAATTGTCATAGTTATAAACCATGCATTCCCAGACTCTGCCGAATTGATTTTGCCATCTGGTGAAAATGTTTTAACAAGTATTGGTATTCCATATGCAACAGCCAACCCTCCAAGATTTGCCATAAACATACGGGTTGAGGTAAGTGCCGTTATTTCGTGAGTGTCTCTGGTAAGTGATGCATTTAAAGCACCGTATGGCACATTTACCAGTGTGTATGCCATCGATAGCCCTATGTAGGTAATATAAGCATACAATAAAGAACCTGAAAAGCCATTCCAAAAGCAAAGTATTGCAAAACCTGTAAGAGGAATGCCCCCCAAAATCAAATATGAACGATATTTACCTAGCTTAGGAGTTCTCTTATCAATAAAAGCACCAACAATTGGATCCCATATTACATCAATCAGTCGAACTATTAGGAACATAACTGCCGCAGTTGCCGCAGGTAATCCGAAGACATTTGTGTAAAAGATTAACAGGTACATCGAAACAGTCTGATAGATTAGATTCTGAGCCAGATCACCTGAACCAAAACCTATTCTCTGAGTCCATGAGAGTTTATAAAAACCCCTCGATTCACCCTTTCTAATTAAATTTGATTCCATTGTATTAAGTTATAACTAATATTATTTGTTCCTAATTAATTCTTTTTGCTTTCAATATCTATGTATCCAAACGTTTTTGATGTTTTTTTTATTAAGATTAATAGCATAATATGATTTATAGCATACAATGCATTATTTTGCATGATATTGAGTTTATGTCATTTTTTTACAGATTATTTAAAAGACTATAGATGTAATTAATTCAATTTAGAATAATAAATTGTGTAAAAATACAATTAAAATTATAGAAGACAAAAGAAAATCATACATGTTTTAAAACATATATTATCAGCTATATAGGTATTGTACTAACTACCAATAGTTTATATATGTATTTTGTACAATAAGATAGTGCAATTTAAAAAAACCGGAGCTCAATATGCTCCGGCTATAATTATTGGTAAATATTAATATCCAGGGTTTTGATAAGCAGCTTTCTCCTCATCACTCATTGTTAATCCATCTATCTGTCCTTGAGGGATTGGTCGTAGATAATGAAAAGGTTGAATCGTTCTTTGATAAACAACTCGCTCATGATCTCCGGCACTACTTCCACAAATGGAATATGAACCAGCTACCTCTGCCCATTTTTGTGTGCGTACAAGATCATCCCAGCGGTAACCTTCACCAAAAAGTTCTCTACTGCGCTCTTCCAGAATGTAATTAATATCAATTGTAGCAGGTGTAGCAGCAACCATTGCTGCACTGTTATCCTCAACTTTTGAATAATTGCCATTATTTTTCCAACGCCATTTACCTGCACGTTCACGCAATACATTTACAAGTTCTCCAGCCGACTCAGTGCCTGTTGCACCTTTCACAGCAGCTTCTGCAGCTATTAAATAAAATTCAGAAAACTTGGCAATATTCCACGGACGGGTACTGGCACCATTAGGTTGTCCTAATCCGGATCCGTTATCAGTTCTGTAAGTTCCCAATTTCCATAGACCAGGATAATAAATACGGCTAATTCCACTTGGGGGAATAACCCAGTCTGCCCTGCCTGGTAACGTTCCGGCCCCCACATTGCTTTTTCCGGCACCTACTTCATAAGTAACAGCTGGTGTAGGCTCTTCATCTAAAAATGTCAATACAGGTTCACCGTTTCTAACTAGCAAACCGTTTGCATTATAAAGGGACTCATTTGAAATGCCCGCTTTAGCCCAGTTTCCATAAAAAACTGTTGAAAAGGTACCATCAAAGCGGCTGTCAATTGCCTTATCTGTGAATGTCTCGGTATATGCTTCAATAGTAGGAGCCATACGAGTCCATGGACGGCCACCCCATTGAACGGCGTCTCGCTGAACAGAAGAAACATTATAATCAGTACCGTTAGCCGAGCTTCTCACGTTTGGATAGTTGGATGTTACATACCATACAGCATAATTATCGGGTGGCGCACCATTTCCCCATGATAAACTTGTTTGATTATAGTATTCATCTTCAATATGATCGGAGTACAAAACAATCTCTTTGTTCCTATCATTGCTGCCCAAGTGAACATCATAGTAATATTCTAACAGTCCAAAAGGACCAGGGTTATTTATACCCTCTAATGCTATATTGTATGCCTGTTGATAATACCATGCAGCATCATGTCCGTCAGGATCAGTTCTTGGTGTTTCAGGATAAGTAGGAATATTATTAGGATTTTCCAGCCACCATGCATAAGTGAGATATGCTTTAGATAGAAATAGTCGGGCTGCTGTTTTTGTAACACCACCTGTTACACGTCCTGTCTCAGGGAGTTCAGCAATAGCTGTTATCAAATCAGGAAAAACGCCCTTAGTGTATACTTCAGGTACAGTATTGCGTGTTGATACTCTAGAGGGAGAGGTGTTGAATTTGAGTTCACCCGATCCTAAATCAAGTGGTACTCCACCAAAAGTTTTAACTAGCATGAAATAATCAAATGCTCTCCAGAAACGGGCTTCAGAAATCAGCGCTTCTGATAATCCCACTTCAGCAGCATTTTCTATTATCCCACTCGCAGTGTTAATATTGCTGTAAACGGCGCCCCAAAGTGCGTCTGAGCGACTGCTTGATGGATTCAAAGATCCAACTCCCGACATATCTGTATCCTTAAAGTTGTTGTCGGCACTTTGTGCATATGTATATTCATCAGTACCATTTTGTTGTGCTGCATAATAGTATTGTCCAAAAAAATAGCGGGTGTGTGAATACAAAGAGGTCAATCCATATTGTATACCTTGTTCAGTCTTGAAAAAACCGGGTTCATAAATACTTCTCGGTGTTTCCTCAAGGATATCATTTGAGCAACCGGTTAAATAAGTAATTAACACTATTGTTGCTGCTGTTATAATTATTTTAAATTTTCGCATTTCAGTATATATCAAAGTTAGTTAATATTGAAATTATCTAGAAAGTAAGATTTAATCCGAAAACAAAGTTTCTTGTTTGTGGACTATTAGTTGCTACTATAAGCATAGTGTTTGCATTATAGCCTCCGCCTACTGTTGCAACGTTTTCATCACCATATGAGTTGGTTACCGGGTCCATACCAGACTCTTTGTTAAACGGTGAAAAGAGAACAAATGCATTCTGGACACTAAAATATAGTCGTAAACCATCAATTCCTGACCTGTTTATCCAATCTGCTTTTTTATCGAAGTTGTAACCTAACATTATCTGTCCTACTTTAAAATAAGATGCATCAAAGTAGCCTAAAGTACTTCCGTATTTTGGATTATCACCACTCTTGATACCACCTGGTTTTGGATACTTGGCATCTGTGTTTTCAGGTGTCCAGTAATCAACTTTTACATTACCTCTACGTCCTGAAAGCAAATTCAAGTAACCATTAGATGCATGAAGAGAGCTTACCAAAATTCCTCCGTGCTGATAAGTGCCAATTACATTTAGGTCCCAGTTTTTATATGCCAAACGGGTATT
This sequence comes from Fermentimonas sp., assembly GCA_015478775.1. Classification (GTDB taxonomy): domain Bacteria; phylum Bacteroidota; class Bacteroidia; order Bacteroidales; family Dysgonomonadaceae; genus Proteiniphilum. The sequence goes on from JADMKP010000012.1 coordinate 38,442, forward strand.
AAATCCACCCAGCCAATCAGGATCTGCATTAATAACCTGTCTGTCATCAGCACCAATTTGTCTTACAGGTACACCATTATTGTAATCACCGGTATATTTAACTTTAATCATACCCACGTTACCTCCCGGTTCTAATATATCAAGATGAGGATCGCCTTCTTGCCATAAACCTATATTCTCATAATCAAAAATTGAATTTATAGCGTGTCCCACAAACCATGCATTAGATTCGTCTCTCTCCTGACCAGATGCCAGTTCTACAATTTTATTCCTGTTAGAATAGAAGTTTAATCCAAAATCCCAGCTCAAGCCTTCACTATTATCAATTATAACACCATTAAGAGCAATCTCTAAACCTTTGTTTTGAGACTTACCAATATTAGCCCAATAACTTGCAACTCCTGATGTGGAAGGAAGATTTACGCGCATTAGAAGGTCGTTGGTATCAACCTGATAATAGTCAATTGATCCTGTCAACCTGTTATTTAATACAGAAAAATCAACTCCCACGTTAGATGTTCTTGAATATTCCCATCCCAAACCGGCATTAGGAACACTTGAAACATAAGCACCTATTGTTGTTTCAGATCCAAAATTATATGGACGAACAGATAATAGGCCTAAAGTAGCATAAGGGTCTACAGACTGGTTAGATGTTTGTCCCCAGCCTAAGCGCACTTTTAAATTATTTACCCAGCTCACATCTTCCATAAACGCTTCTCTGTGCAAGTTCCAGCCTGCAGAAATAGCAGGGTAGGTATGCCACTTATAGCCCGGAGAAAGTCTTGAGGATCCGTCTGAACGCATTGCTAGAGAGACCATATATTTATTGTCGTAATCATACATTATACGTCCCATCCATGATTTAAGACCCGACTCTTCAAAACGTTGATCATTAGGGTTCACTGTTACATCAGCTTTTGCTGCTTGTCCCAAGTTCCAATATTGAAAATGGTTAGAAGGAATATTTAATGCACTTACTCTCGAACGATCATAATGAGTTTGCTCTTCAGAATATAGACCTGTTAAATTTATATGATGCTTATCAAAATATTTATCGTATGTAACAATATTTTCAACCACCCACTGGTAAGTAAGTGATTTTTCAAGCGATCCGGTAGATGCTGCATCTGGGGCATTGCTAAATATACCTGTTCCCTGAAATGTTCCTCTATTCATTCCTCTAAGGTTAAGCCCTAAATTCATACGATAACTCAAACCTTCAATTCCAGGTATCTTAACATCTGCATAAACTGAATTGTATGAGCCATAGCCTCGTTGATTGTCGGCGTAGTTATCTCCCAAACCTTCCAATCTCTCGCGAGTCATTGTCCAAGTCTCGTCATCAATTGATTTCACTGTACGCTTAAGTGTACCATCTTCATTATAAGGATTTATAAGAGGTGAGGTTGACAGAGTACTGTACATGCCAATATTCTGTCCATTGTTTGTATTATAATTATTGTTTGTAGTGAGGCCGAAACGGAAATAATTTCCTACTGCCTGATCAATATTAGCACGTAAATTGATACGACGGTATTCTTGTCCGGGAAGTAACGATGTATCTTGATAATAGCCTGCTCCAAAATTAAAACTACCTGTTGCAGTACCACTGGATACTCCAACATCATGACTCATAACCATTCCCGTATTAAACATTAAATCCTGCCAGTCGGTATTTACACCCACTTCTTCATCTGCTCCCAGAGTGGGGCGACTATTTCCATCACCCAAATCTTCTTTATATACCCCTGCATCATGACGCATCTGATACAATTCGTCACCTGTCATCATCGGATAACGGTTATAAAGCGTTTTAGCACCATAATAAGCGTTATAGCTAACTGTTGCTTTCTGACCGGCAACACCCTTAAATGTGGTAATCATTATAACACCATTAGCTCCTCTCGATCCATAAATAGCTGTAGATGAGGCGTCTTTTAATACGTCGATACTCCTGATATCGTTGGGGTTGATGTCTGAAATACTTCCGGCAAAAGGAATCCCGTCCAATACTATCAAAGGATTATTGTCGGCATTCAATGATCTGGTTCCACGAATACGTATCTGCATATCCGCACCTGGTCGGGAGCTAGATTGCTGCATCTGTACACCTGGCAGTCGTCCCTGCAGAGCAGTGGTTATATTACCTGTTGCAATTTGTCTAATATCATCAGCCTGTATAGATGAAACCGAACCGGTAACGGCCTCTCTCCTCATAGTACCGTAGCCTACAACAACAACTTCATCCAGTAATTCGGTGTCTTCCACTAAAATTATCCGGATAGAATTCCTGCCTTCTAATGCTACTGTCTGACTAAGCATTCCAACATACGAAACTTCCAGCGTTGCATTTGCCGGAACATTCGATAGGATGAAATTTCCATCAATATCGGTAATAGTACCAATTGAAGTCCCTGTTATACGAACAGTTACACCAATCAGTGATTCTCCTTCTCCGTTTGTAACCGTACCTGTAACGGTTGTTTGAGCGGAGACAAATAAAGAAATAGTACTCAGCAAGAGAATACAAATTCCTTTCAATAGGTTCATTTTGTTCTTTTTCATTCTCTGATTTGTTTAGTTAAATAGATTTAGTTGTGTTTGTGCACAGGTTGTGTTCGTACACAGGTAGAATTAAATTTTGCTCGTTTTCTGTTTTACAAAGCAGTTATAGCATAATTCAGTATGTATATCGCACAATAATTAGAAGCATCTAACTGTTCTTAATACAGAAAGGTGTAAAGTTAGAATATATTATTTAAATAACAAATATATTATTGTTAAAAGACTATTTAACAATATTGTGTTAACAATACTATAAATTATCTCTTCTTTGGAGTTTCGTTCATAAATAAATGGGTTTCTTCATAACCTCCAAAATCAACAATTATTTTCTGAAATACAATACCCGGATCCATCGGTTCTAAAATTAGGGTATAAACTCCTTCTTCAGATTCTGGTAAACTAAGATTGATATCCTTTTTTACAACTCTCCCTGCTACAGTTGGGTAAAAAACAGAGTAAATGTTTTCAGGATCCTCGTTAAGATTTGAGTTGAAATTAATTATCTTTTTTTCACCTCCATCAAAACCAACTCTGTATTCGTGTCCTTTACTATCATGGAAAGGTAGTGTAGATTTAACCACCACATGAACTGTAACTTCACTAACATCTTCAGGAATATTCATTTTATATGAGAGGGAAGCACCGTTAACTGATTTAGTATACGGCATTAGAGCAACACCGCTTAATGTGCGTCCCATATGAGGGATTACTGTCCATTCTGCTTCAGGCGCATTTAATGCCTCATAATAATGTTCAGTCTCAATCACTACCACACCGTTTTTTGAAGAGAATACATATCCGCCAACCTCATTTTCAGTATTATCAAATTTATATATCTCGGGCAAAGTGTCTTCCTTAAAATTATCGTTCCAAGACGTGTAACCAATCTTTTTCTGAATCATCATACCGTCCCATTTTCCATCAGACATAATTTTATTGTAATCGTAGCTCAAATCTGCATCTCTTTTAAAAGTTTTCTCTACTTTTTCTGCCCAATAGTTAGCTTCGGGGTTATTTTCAGAATAAAGCTTATGATTCATTGCTTGTGAAAAATACATCTCGTAGATGTTGGCCATAGCTTGAACTGGGTAAAGAATAAGTTGCTTGTATGCATCACGATATTCTGGTTTCAGAGAGATAAACTGCCTTAAAGCCTCCGCTTCAAGCTTTATATATTCATCAGACACTTGCTGCCATTCGCCCGTTTCTAAATTATATGTATTACGATTTAGCATTTCGGGGGTTACCCTGCCGTTGTATTTGCTATAAAGGTTAAGTATTCTCGATGCTTCATTAGCTTGATCATCACCAAACTGCTGTTTGCAGAACTCACGAGTATGGTCTAGAAGATTTTCAGCAGTAAATCTCGTTGGGTTCCATGCCATATCCAGATATAGAGTGATTGGATATTCCATTGGTTTTAAGTCACCCACATTAACTACCCACAATTTATCCACACCATAATCGTAGGTCAATTGCAGCTGCTCCCACATATTCTGAATAGGAGTAACATTTAGCCATTTTGAGTTTCTAGGAGCACCCACATAATCAAAATGATAATACATTCCCCAACCTCCCGAATGGTCTCTATCCTCAGCTGTAGGCAAACGACGTACGTTGCCCCAATTATCGTCAGTAAGTAACATTATAACATCAGATGGTGGTCGCAAACCCATATCAAAATAACGCTGCACCTCTTTGTATATAGCCCATACCTGTGGAAGTTTTTCAGGCGACTCACCCGTAACATCCTTTATTATTTTCCGCTGATTACTGATAATGTTTTCCAGAAGTCTAATATTGTCTTCATCTGTAGGCACATAAAGATGATCTTCACCTTCTTTTCCACCCATAGGAGTATCTCCATCACCTCTCATTCCAATGGTAACAAGGTCATCTGTTCCAACAACTCTTTCAATTCCTTCTCTGAAGAATTCATCTATAACTTCTTGGTTAGTATTATAGTTCCATTCACCATATTCATTTCTATTTCTTGCCCATTCCTGATGATTACGAGCCATAGGTTCATGATGGGTAGTACCAATAACCACTCCCATAGTATCGGCAGTTTTACTGTTTAATGGGTCATCGGCATAAAAAGCCCAATCCCACATTGCTGGCCATAAAAAGTTGCCACGAAGCCTTAATATCAATTCAAATACACGAGAATAAAAACGATGATCACCAATTTTAGTTCCATAAGTATTCAAAACCCAGGTTGTAAGTGCTGGGGCCTCATCATTTAAAAATATACCTCTATATTTTACAGCAGGTTCACCTGCCGTGTAAACTCCTTTTGTTATCGATAAATTCTCCTGAGGTATTACAGGAACATCTGCCCAATCATACCATGGCGAAACTCCTAGCTGTTCCGATAGCTCGTAGATACCATAAATAGCTCCTCTCTTATCACTTCCGGCAATTACCAAAGCTTCTTCAACACCATCAAATGGGTTGGATACAACAGTTATTATATATTTTTCATTCTTACCCTTCAGCTGTTCTGTGTCAAACTTATTATTATCAGTGAGAGTTTTTATAAAACGACTATCCAGAGTTCCCACAATAATTAATCTGTCTTTATTGGGAGTATTAATTACCGTAGCCCGTTTGCCCGATACTCTTTCAAAATCTTCACTCAGATTTGCAGCAGCAATACCTACTCCTGCATCTTCATCAATATCAATTAATATAGTTGCAGGTAAATTATTCTCAATTAATGTGAATCTTTCTGGAGATAACTCATAGAAAGTAATTCCATTGTGATCTTTTGCCACAGAAGTGTAGCATATTAATACTGACAGAATTATAAAAAATATTTTCTTCATCATACTTATTTTTAATTGTATTGCAGTTTTATGTTATCTTATTTAAGGACGTGAAAAATTGTAAGTAGCCGATCCAAATTAGTAGATTAGCCGTACCAAGTCCGGATCCTCCTCGAAAATTTCGAGTGGGATTGGGACTTGGTACGGCTAAAGTATATACTTAGTCCCGTCTTGTTAATGTTTAATTACAAACCCACCGTTTGGTTGAATAGTTACTTTGTAAGTTCCATCTTTTTTGATGGTGTGGTTTATTAAAGTGGGTTCTTTTTTATTATTGTCGTTATAGATATAAACCTTTTCGCCTTTCAGCATTGGTAAGTCAAGTTGAAGTTCAATAGCATTTTCCATTGCATTAACCCCTGCAATATACCAATTATCGCCATTACGACGAGCAATTACTGTATATTTTCCAGGATACCCATCTATATATAATGTTTCATCCCAAGTTGTAGGAATATCCTTCATGAAATCAATAAGGAAACCTTCAGCATCAGTTAGGTTGTTAGGAGTAAGAGCAAACATTTGTACCGGATTTTGGAACAAAATTCCTGTTGCTATTTGAAAAACGTCAGTAGTAAGTCGTTCTTGACCTCTTGTATTGCCCCTGTTTAGAAACTTATTCATGAATACTCCACCAAACTCCATGCTTGCCACAGTGTTGCGTATAAAAGGATGTAGAGTGGCGTAAAATGCTTCTTTCTCGCGAACATCCTGAGAGAAAATTAACATCTCAGATGCAAGAACCGCTTCACTACCAACAAAGTTGGGATACATTCGTTCCCAGCCGCGGGGTAGGGTGCATCCGTGAAAAATAATCATTAACCCATAATCGTTAGCATCAGAAAGAATATCTTCATAAAAACGCATGGTCTCCTGTTTATCACCACCAAAGAAGTCAACCTTTAAACCTTTAACACCTATATTTTGCAGCCACTTCATTTCTTCTTTTCTCGCAATGGATGTGCTCATTCTATTGCGAGGACCCTGAGGAGCATCATTAAAACCACCATTTGAATTATACCATAGGAAAACATCTACATTTTTTGAGTGAGCATATTCAATCAATTCTTCCATTTTTTCGTAACCAATGTTTGTATCCCACAAAGCATCAATAAGTATATATTCGTATCCCATATCGGCTGCAAAGTCGATATACTTTACCTGATCATCCCAGTTCATACTCTGATCCTGCCATACGATCCAGCTCCAAGTACCGCGACCATATTTATATTCTTGCGATGGTTGATAAAGCGGTTCAACAACATCATAAGCTATAGTTGTCTCTACAATTGGTTTTAAAGAATTGCCCACAGTAATTGTACGCCAGGGAGTTACACCGGGAAGTGAAATTTGAGCACCATTACTGCCAAATCCATTATTTTGATTGAGATGAGGATACTCAATAAGGTATAAGCCATCTTTAGTTCCATCGCTAAGATGAGATGCGTTAAACTGACTGCTAACTCCTGTTTCAGAAAGAAGTACCCAGTTATCGTCACCTAATCTGAACAGTCCTGGAAATACATATCCTAATTTGCCGTATGTTCCTTTGCCTACTGGTTCATCATTTGTATATCCGCTTTCGTAGCTCGGTGAGGTTCTTGCAAATGCACCCATTGCCCCCATCATGTTAGAAAGAAATGTTGTAGTATAGTCGGGAAATTTAAAGCCCGTGGCTTCTTTTTCAATAACAACTGCTCTTCTTTCACCCCAAGTAGGAAGTTCATATCGGAATGCAATGTCATTATTACTAACTTGAAATACGATGCTTAAGCCTTTTTGCTTTTCATCTTCAAATGAAGTTGTAAGTTTATTTGCAACATAGTGAATATCCGATTTCTTAATCTTGTCTTGAGTGTACTGTTTCTCAACTTGTTCAATAACCTGATCTTTGAATTTCAGGTTTTGGCTAAAATCGCCCTCATTTGTAATTAATCCTAGAGGTGATTTTTCCAAAGTAGTTTTTCCATCATATTCAACGGAATATTTAGGCTGTCCCTCTTCTAAAAATATATCAAGTTTTAGTTTGCCATCGGGACTTGAAATCGTGGCTACTTGAGCGAATATTATGTTAGTTGTAAATAGTAATATAATAAATAAAATGCCTTTTTTCATTGTGAGTTTATTTATGATTGTTTAATTAAATAGTTATTCCGAAAACATCCAATAGTCGAAGTACATTAAATGACTACCAGGATTACCCTTGACCACAAAATAGAGATCGTGTACACCAGTAATAGCAGGAACTTCAGCTGAGACAATTTCCCACCGATTATTTCCACCAGTACGTGGTATCCTTACATCAGCTACCTTTTCGCCATCAACTGCTGCAAGTCGTACTTCCATAACAATAGGGTCGTTATGAGTTGTCCCAACACGGCAGCTGAACTTATTAGCACCTTTATTTCTGAAGTCCACATCTCTTACTCTTATGTAGCTTTCATTTTTATTAGCCGTAACAAAAACTCCCACCTCATTATTTTGGGAAGCCTTAAAGCCTTCAGAAAATGCAATTGTTTCTGCCTGATTCAATATATATGGGTTTAAAGTGGCCAATCCTTGCTTAATACCTTCTGTCATATTAAGTTGAGGTATGCTGCCATCTTCGTTGAAAGACAGTTCCTCAACACATACCGAGCGATTAAAACCTCCGCCTCCGGGAAGAGCACCGTTATGATAGAAAAAATATGTTTTACCTCTAAAATCAATAATTCCCGGATGGTTTGTAAAAGATCTGCCCTGAGTTGGCATTACTACTCCACCATATTTCCACGGACCAATAGGGCTGTCGCTGGTTGAGTATCCAATATGTTCAGGGATTGGTCCACCAGGCCAGAATAAATAATAGAGATTATTTCTTTTATATAGCCAAGGTCCTTCTTCATACAAAGTGTTTCTTTCAGAGTCGTCATCTCTTTTTCCGAACGACTCTTCTGTAAGTGGCACTCTCACTACCTCACCATCATATGAAATCATGTCTTCATTTAGTTTTACATAATAGAGGTTAGGGTTTCCCCAGTACATATATGCCTGCCCATCATCATCAATAAAAACAGTAGGATCAATATCACCCCAGTCGGTTTGAACAAGTGGTTCGCCAATTGGATCATAAAATGGACCCATTGGCGTATCTGCTACAGCAACCCCAATTGCTCCACGATTGTTGATTCGTGAAATCATTGGAACATACATGTAAAATTTGCCATCCCTTTCTATGCATTGCGGTGCCCATGCATCACCTTTTGCCCATTCAAAATCAGAATACTTAAGAATAACCCCATGATCGGTCCAGTTTACCATATCATTTGTAGAATAGAGGTTCCAGTTATCCATAGTAAACCACGAAGAGCCATCTTCATCATGAGTTGTATAGAGATACAGTCGGTCGTTCCAGACCATAGGAGCCGGATCGGCAGTATATTTAGTCTGTACAATTGGATTCTGAGCAGATATTGATAGTAATGATAATAGTTTAAGTAAAACTACAAATGCGATAGATTTAATTCTCATGTTATTTTAATTATATTTATACAATGCTATTTAAATAGAAGTGGTGCAAACTGATGTAAAGATCTGCGCCAAGTATGCCATTCGTGAGCGGTTTCATGAGACTCATAAAATGTATGATTAACGCCTTGTTTATTAAGCATATTTCTGAAAGCCTCAATAGACTTTGGAAACACCTCCGCCTCTTTAGTTCCTACACCCAGCCAAAGCACCTTAATTTGTTCATTAATCTTTACTCCATCCTTAAAAGCACCATCCAGAAATTTGTCAGCATCAATTTCGTCTGAAGAAGGATAATTTGCTGTTCCACTGAAACCTCCGTAATAGGCAAACTTATCAAGATTGGCCATAATAATTCGCATAGTTTGGTTAGCACCCATAGATAATCCCGCTATAGCTCTGCTTTCGCGATTATCAATTGTGCGAAAACGTTTATCTATCATTGGTATTACTTCCTCAAGTATTACTTCTTCAAAAGCCATTGCAGGACGGGTAGATATTTGTGCGTTTTGCTCATATGCTGGTTTAAAGGCATAACCATTGTCCATCACTATAATCATTGGAACTGCTTTATTATCAGCTATCAGATTGTCTAAAATTAAATTAGCTCTTCCCTGCTGCGACCAACCTGTTTCGTCTTCAAAACTTCCATGCTGAAGGTATAATACCGGATATCGTTTGACTTTATTCTCTTCGTAACAAGGAGGGGTATATACAAAACAACGTCTATGTGACTTTGTAATATCAGAGTAGTAGGGAACTTCGCTTACCATGCCATGAGGAACGTTTTTTAATTCATAAAACTCTTCATCAATTGCAGGAATTTCTATTCCACTTCCCCATCTGCCTGCACCGTAAAAATATTTTGATCCTGGATCGGGTACCGATGCACCATCTATATTAAGTTGATAATAATGAAAGCCTTCATCCTGTGGTGCAGATTCGCCAGTCCATAATCCATTATTATCTTTTGTAAGATCATATTTAACTCCACCAATGTCTAGTTGTACATACTTTGCATCGGGAGCGGATATTTGCGCTCTCACCTTTCCTTCATTGTTAACTTGAGGAAATAGTTTACCCGATTGGTTGACGGTTGATGGTCTGAATTGATTCTCACTGGTTAGAACTGAGTTAGCGTTTTCTACTTGAGAGTCATGTTTGGTTGTTGCATGCAAACCAATTAAAGTACCGGTAAATCCGCCAGCTACATTAGTTGACAGAATGTCCCCTGAAACTGTTCCAGCAAGATTATTAAAACTGCTGCCATCAGAAGAAAAATTGAATCTATAATTGTCACCTTTTGCCGAAACCTGCAAGAAGACAGGATTGTTGGTATCGACCGGACTACTTGCTATGATTTTTGATGATCCATTTTCTGTACGTTTTAAAATCAACTGATCTTGATTATCTATTTTAGTAATACCAAACAAGTAATAAAAACGTTCACTTTGGTAGCAAACAATGCCTGCTAAATCGCTTTCTGACTGTGGTTTATATTCTAATGAAGTGGTTGCAGTAAAGCTATTATGCTGCTGGCGATAGTATAGGGTAGAGGTTGGAGCCTTTTCATTGATACTTACATTAAACGGAGTAATTGTAATTCCGTTTTTGTTGGTCTTAATGAAATCCTCTCTTGGTCCTCTCATTCCAATCCAGCGATAGTCCAGGGGTTTGGATTGAAAGTTGTCGTGAAAAGTGAAATTTCCATTTGGAAAGAATCCTTGTTGTCCTGTTTTGTTTTCAACACCCTCGGGCATTTTTTGCTTTGGTTCTAAAGGAATTAAACCATTTTCGAATATTGGAAACTCGCCGCTCCAGTCGACAGGTAAAATAAATGTTTCACGTCCTGTGTTAACTCTGTTTTGTTCATTTGGACGAATAGCAAGAAATACACCATAATATTTACCATTTGGTCCTTCAACCAAATCAGCATGTCCTGCCCAGTCTACTCTATTCTCTCTGTCTTGATTAAGATGACGCTGTGAAAGAATTGGATTATTTTTGGCAGGAACATAAGGGCCCCTTGGATTGTCACTTGTGAAAATTACCTCACTATGATTATCGCCAGTGCCACCTTCGGCACACATAAGGTAATAACGATTATTCTTTTTATAGATATGAGGAGCTTCAATCCATATAGGCTCTTGAGTGATATCAACACCCCCATCAACAATTATTTTATCAGTGCCAGCAATAACCTGGTCGTTTTCTAAATCATAATCCCATATTTTTATCACTCTATGTCCTTCATACAGCTCTTTGCCTCTGTCGGGGGCATCATTATGGATTACATATGCTTTGCCATCTTCATCAAAAAAGAGAGAAGGGTCTATTCCTCCAAAATTCAACTTTTTTATTTCACTCCATCCTTTAAAAGGATCTTTGGTTTTTACCACCATATTGTTAATATCTTCGGCAAATTGTGTGGTAATCATATAAAAAGTATCGTTGTAAGGATTATATTTTATTGCAGGAGCATAAATACCTTCGCTAACACCACTTCTTGTTACTTTCAATTGCGATTTTCTATCAAGTACATGTCCAATTTGTTTCCAGTTTACCAAATCGGTTGAATGAAAAATTGGCACTCCCGGAAACATAGAAAAAGAGGACGTAACAAGAAAATAATCATCCCCTTTACGAGTAATTGAAGGGTCGGGATAGCAACCCTGTAGAATAGGATTATAGAATTCGTCATTATTTAAAGGGTAGTTTTTATAAACCTGATCTTCTCCCTGATATATAAATTCTTTAAAAAGTGGATGGTTGTTTTTCACACTTTTTTGTGCATATGCACCATGTGAGATACCTAATAACAGTAATATATTTACTGTTACAATAATTTTAATAATTAAATTTTTCATATTATTGAAATTAGAATTTTTCTCCAAAATTTTCTATCTTGAAATAATCGAACGACACATCAAAAGGCGTATCCGGTTTGGTTGTATCCGAATCGAACCAGAATGTACTTGTCATGCTTTGAGTAATAATGCCATCTGAAGCCATGATTCCTGTTTTGATGTTACTTAATAGTGCATCAGTACTTGCAATCATGGAGTAATTTTCGCCATCAATTGAATAATATCCGGTGTAAATTGGACCTTCTTTGACTAACCTTAAGAAGAGATAGTTATTGTCTGTTATCACCTCTTTAAGATCTATAGTTGCAATTGATCTGGCAATGTCATTTTCTTCAACAAGCAAATCGATAGTGCCAGGTTGTACTCCAGTCTGCCTACTTGTTTTTGTAACCGCTCTGAACATTAGTTTAACAAAATTGCTATCATCTTCATATGCAATAAGAGCAGCATTTTCAGGCTGAGAAGGAACTCGCGAAGCAACTAATTTTGTTTCAATTATCCAATCGTTATTTGCATCTTGCAATAATATGTTCTTAGCATTATTGCTACCTTCTGAGATGTCTCCTGCTTCAGTGGTTATAGTTAAAGCGTTTGAAGTGCTTGTAAGTGAATGGTTGGAGCTGTCTTCTCTTACCCATTTCCATCCAGATTTAAGTACACCATTTTCAAATTCGTCACTAAATGATGCTGTTCCGAAGTTCAGAAAATAATTATTTGACTCCATAGTATTATAGTCGATAAATCTAATAATAGCTGTACCGTAATTAGAACTAGCTTGTTCAATTTCCACACCTATGTCGTTGCTTACGGCTTGTGCTTCCACTGTGGGAATTTCCGACTTATCAGTAATTAAAAAACTGTAAGCCTTCTTTTCAGGTGTGAAGGTCTCAAGTTCTTTTCCATTAACACTTACTGAAGCAGGTGTCAGGTATGGTTTTACTTTTATTGGAAAACTATCTGATCCAGAGGTTCCATTATAGTTGACATATACAAAAATTGTTGCCACACCTGATTTGTGTGCTGTAATTTTACCGTTTGAGTCGACTGATACAACAGAAGGGTTATTGCTTTTATAAATTGTTTCAGTTAGTTCTGTGTCTATAAAGCTATCATTCAATAGGCTTACCGAAAGATTTGTTGTTGTGGTCTCTCCTGGAACAAGAATGATCTTTTCAGATGCAGCAACTACAGTTTTTACTTCATCTTTAAACTGTCCATTCATTTCAGCTTTAACAACTCCTTTTATATCTTTTGACGATGCCCCGATTTCAAAAGCATATACACCTTGATCAAATATAATTTTATCTTCCACATCGTCCCAAAACCAAAGCTCAGAGCAATTTATCTCAATAGAGACTGTTTTTGTCTGCCCTGCAGGAATAGTTACTCGTTTAAATCCTTTTAGCTGTTTAATTGGACGTTCGTCATTTTCATTGCTGGTTTTCATATAAACCTGAACAATTTCTTCTCCATCCATCTTACCACTGTTTGTAACATCTGTAGTGATAATTATATTATCATACGGTGTTATTTTATTTTTGTTGATGGTGAAGTTGCTATAATCGAAAGAGGTATATGACAACCCATAGCCAAACTCATATGAAACTTCCTTATCGAAATACCAATACGTTCTTCCATTCTTATCTGCATCACCACGTAAAGAATAATCTCCGAACTCGGGTAGGTCATTTACAGATTTATACCATGTGACGCTGCTTTTACCACCTGGATTCACCTCGCCGAAAAGTATCTGAGCCATTGCTGTTCCTTGTGCCTGACCATTATAACCTGTATAAATTATGGCAGAAATATTGGGGTGATGTTTTAACTCTTCAACCTCAACCATACCCATTGTCTGCATAACTATAATGGTGTTTTTATTTACTTCTGCAACGGATTTAATCATTTCAAGCTGGTTGCCAGGCAATGATAGAGTAAAACGATCAGACTCTTCTCTACCTGTATTTTGATCAGTACCTACGAATATAATTGCAGCATCGGCAGAAGCAACACTACTGAGCGTTTCTTGGTCTACTGATTCGGTCTGCGGCTCTCTATATACAAAATATAAATTTTGAGGACCAGTGAAACCAAGTGTGTTAACTTTAGCTGATACGGTTGTTCCTCTTCCAAATCGTTCAGCTCCCGAAGAATTAATTGTTTGGGATGCCACTATATTTCCGGTTGATGCACCAGCTCTTATCTCTAATGTCCCACCACTTTGTGATACGTTTACATTCAGTAGTATTGAATCGAGATTTGTAATATCAATATCATTGTATAATATCCAATCCCCATCTTTAATGCCTTGAAGCATTTGACTTCCAAATCTTTGTGTAGAAATTATCCCTGGAGAAGCGGCATCAAAATTGGTTGCATTATGTTTTACTCTTTCCCCATTAGTGTTTAACGTAGTGAACTCTCTTACAGTGAAGAAATCTGTTCTGCGACTAGTGTTTCCACCTTCGTTGAAAATAATATCAATAGGAAGATTTTTATCGTCTATGTAATTGCGTAGTCCCTTTAGATGAGATATACTATAGTGATCTTCAATTGGTCCGGAATAATCACCTAGTTCAACTCTATTTGCCTGGGGTCCAAGAACCGCAATTGTTTTAATTACTTTAGAGTCTAATGGAAGAGCTTTTTTATCAGAGTTATTTAAAGTATTATTTTTTAACAACACTGGACTTTTTATTGCAACTTCCAATGCCAATGCATCGTGTGCTTGGTCATTAATTATGTCAGGTTTTATTCGTGAATATGGCACAATACTCGGAGGATCAAACTCTCCTAATCTCATACGAATAGTTAGCATATTAATTAAAGCTCTGTCGATATCAGATTCCTTAATTAACCCTCTTTCAAGCGCTTCAATGGCGTTACTTTGATATTCTCCACCACAGTCTGTATCCACTCCCGCAATAAGCCCTGCAGCAGTAGATTCAACACCATCTTTTAAATAATTATGTCCCTGATAAATATCTGAAATTGCTCCGCAGTCTCCAGTAACATATCCTTTCATCCCATATGTTTTTCTAGCAATTGAGTCTACTAAAAATATGCTTGCCGATACAGGAACACCATTAACTGCATTATATGCAGTCATAATTGATGGCAGATTGTCGTTTTCGATAAGAGATTTATAAGGAGTAAGGTAATACTCTCTCATATCACGGGTGTCGAGTTGTGAATTGCCGTTATGTCGATTATATTCTGTGTTATTGGCTATATAATGCTTACCTGTTGGCACAGTCTTTAAATACTTAGCATCATCTCCCATCATCCCTTTTACAAAACCACTTGACAGTTTAGAAACCAGAAATGGATCTTCTGAATAACTTTCGGCAGTTCTCCCCCAGCGTGGGTCTCTTGTTGGTTCTATAACGGGCGACCAGTATGTAAGGGTGAAAATTAAATCATAGTTAAAACCTCTTGCTTCATCTGCAATTACTATAGCTTCCTTTTTAATAAGTTCTGGATCCCATGTTGACCCAACAGCTATAGAATTAGGAAAAGATGTTGCAGTCTTACCACTATTATTATTACGGCCAACCACTCCATGTAGTGCTTCACCCCAAACATCATACTTGTTTATGCCCAGTCGAGGAACAGGCGACATTGTATTTCCCAGTAGTGTCTGTTTTTCGTCCAGAGTTAACCTAGATACTAAGTCAGCCGCTCTTTCTTCAAATGAATATGAAGTATTCAAATAGATAGGCTCTTGCGATTTTACTGGTGATATTGTTACCAGAAAAAACAAGATGGTTAATGTAACGTTTATGAAATTATTATTCATTTTTGTTGAATTTATAATTATACTATATTCTAGTTATCAAATATTTTTGTCCACGTTTAGTCGGCAAGTCGTATTCGTACACTTTTTTAATTGTGCTATTCTCCACGTCCGCATCTTTATTAATTATAGGTTCCTTAATCTGAGACTTTTTAAATAAATGATTTGGATTTTCTCCTTTAGCTTCAGCCAATCCTTTACCCTTAAGAGGCACATAAGAACGAATTCTGAGATTTCCTCCTAGTTTAGATGTGATTTCTGCTTTCACAAGAATCTCATCATTCCATTTCATATCAATATTGAATCCACCACGTGCCATAATTCCCGATACTGAACCTTTTGCCCACTCTTTTGGAAGTGCTGGAAGAAGATGCACTGCTTGATCGTGACTTTGTACTAGCATTTCTGCTACACCAGCTGTCAATCCAAAATTTCCATCAATTTGAAAGGGTGGGTGAGCAGTAAATAAGTTAGGATAAGTTCTTCCATCCCTCTGATTTCTGGGTCCAGCTAGCGTAAGCATATTTTGAATAATTTTATAGGCATGTTGTCCATCTAAAAGACGTGCCCATAGATTAACTTTCCATCCAATGGACCAACCTGTTGCCTGATCTCCACGATAAGTTAGAGATCTTTTTGCTGCTTCAAATAACTCGGGAGTACTGTATGGAGATATCTGATTTCCGGGATACAGACCATATAGGTGTGATACATGTCGATGTTCATTTTTTGGATCGTCAACATCTTGAAGCCATTCTTGCAATTGAGAGTGTTTTCCAATTTGCATAGGGGGCAGACGATTTGCCATTTCACGCAATTCATTACTATAATTTGTGTCGTTTTCTAGTATATCATTTGCCATTGCAGTATTCAATAATAGTTCGAAAACAATTTGATTGTCCATAGTTGTACCAGCTGTTACAGGACCATGCTCAGGTGAAACTGAAGGACTAACAACCATCCATCCGTTATCGGGATGCTCTATTAATGTTGAAAGGAAAAAGTCGGCAGCTCCTTTCAATGCAGGAAAATATTTCGATAAGAATTCTTTATCTCCTGTATATAGCCAATGCTCCCAAAGATGCTGACAAAGCCACGCACCGCCGGTTGGCCACATGCCAGCAGCAGCAAAATCAACTGGACCGGTTATTCTCCATATATCTGTATTATGATGAGCTACCCATCCTTCGGCTCCATACATTGTGCGTGCTGTTTCACGACCACTATTACTAAGGTCTTCAATCATCTGAAACAAAGGTTGATGATTGTCAGAGAGATTAGTTACTTCAGCAGGCCAGTAGTTCATTTCAGCATTTATATTGATAGTGTATTTGCTATCCCATGCAGGATGTGTACTGTTGTTCCATATTCCCTGAAGATTAGCAGGTTGGCCTCCAGGTTGTGACGAAGATATAAGCAGATAGCGTCCAAACTGTGCTAAAAGAGCAACCAGTGATGGGTCTTGTGTGTTTTTAAATTCTTTAATTCTTTCTGTTGTAGTCGCATTTTTATCATTGCTGCTTCCACCTAAATCAAGTTTAAATTTATTGAATTGAGATGCATAAGTGGATATATGATTTTTAATAGCAGTTTTGTATTTCTTTTTATATGCAGCATTAAGCTTTTCGGTTGCTTGTTTTTTAGGGTCTTTGTTTAGATTATTCCAATCACTAAAGTTTGTGGCAATAGATATATATATAATAGCCTCAGAAGCATTTGAAACATGAATGCTGTTTTCATTTATCTCTACCTTGCCATCTTTGTTTTTTATTTCTGTTTGTATCTCAAAGAGTACCTTACCGGCTATACCTTCGTGATCACCACCTTTGCCATTTAATATTAGTCTCTTTCCATTGGCTGAAACATTGTGGACTAATGGATTTTGATACGAAGCAGAAAAATTAAGACTATTCTTCTTATCAGCTGTAATGCGCATTATAATGACATCATCTGCAAAAGATGAAAACAGTTCGCGTGTGTAAGTAACACTATCAACCATGTATCGAGTAAGAGTTATCGCTTTATTCAAATTGAGTTCTCTATAAAAATGTTGGTGATTTTGATGGTTGTCGAAGTTAAGAATAAGACTTCCTGCTGTTTGATAAGGCATACCGTGAGGACCTCCGAAAAAAGTCTCATTTATTAGCTTGTCAGCTTGGTCATATTTTTCTTCAAAAACGAGTTTTTGAACTTCAGGTAATGCACCTAATGCATTGGGATTGTCATTTCTGTGAGGTGAGCCTCCCCAAAGTGTTTCTTCGTTCAGTTGAATTTCTTCACGCTGAGGTATTCCGTATACCATTGCTCCTAGTCGAGAGTTACCCATAGGTAGGGCTTCTTCCCAAACAGCTGCAGGGGTATTATACCAAAGTATCAGATCTTGAGAGCTAATTTCAAGATTCGATATTCCAATGAATATGATTAAAAACAATGTAATTCTTTTCATATGATTATTATTTTATTCAATTATTGCCACAAAACCACCTCGGGTTAAACAATTAACTACTAAAGGCTGGTCAGTACCAGTTATTTGTGTTATGTTTTCAAAATCAAAACACCGCTTTTCGGCCCGTCTTTAATAATTGTTATTTGGTTATATGTGATAACCAGGTCATTTATATCAAAAGAGAGTATTTTGTTTCATCCCACAGGTATTAGTTACTTTAAATGGTCTATAAATTATATCTTATATAAAAGTGAAATTGATAATTAAAATTTAACTGAAACCAACTCGCCTATATATGTGATACATTTAGATTTATCAGTAACAAGAACATCTGAAGAACTATCTTGATTTGCCAATACTATACAAAACTCTCTAATCTTTTTCATACCTTCAAATTCACCTTTTCTATCTTCGATATTTAGTGTATTTGCGATGTCATCCCATTTAAAATCAATGGTACTAAACATTCCCTTCTCATAATTATAGTTGTCACCTTCGTCTTCATATAAGGTAAATGATGCGTTGGCACCTCTATAAATTCTTATTTCGATAGGTGCATCAACATCTTCAGTAGAATATTCCTTGGTGGGGCCCAAAGGAATAATAGAACCTCTTTTTACAAATATAGGTATTTTGTAGATGTCAATTTCTTCATCTATATATTGACCTCCATCATATACTTTACCATTCCAAAAGTTTATCCATCCATTTTTATTTTTAGGAAGATAAATCGACCATGTGCTTACTTTACCTTCGGTTACCGGGGCAATAAGCAATGAAGGGCCAAACATAAACTGATGTTTTTGTTCTAAGGCAATTTTATCATCTTCAAAATCCATTATTAATGGTCGCATTAATGTTGAGCCATTGAAGCTGACGCGGGAAGATTCAGAATAAATATATGGCAACATTCTATATCTTATATCAAGATATTTTCTAACAATGTTCTCAACCTCTTCTCCGTACCTCCAAGGTTCTGTATTACTCATATATCCATGAACCCTTAATATTGGAAAGAATGTAGATGTTTGAAACCATCGTATAAAAAGTTCATGATAATCAGTATTAGTGTATTGATCGCCAGGACGGAAAAATCCTCCTGTATCGTATGTCCACCAAGGAATTCCGGTACTCATTTGACCTAATCCTCCTGTAATTTGACGTCGAAAAGATTCCCAGTCATTTCCTACATCGCCCGACCAAGTTGCAGTTCCATATCTCTGAATACCAGAAAATGCACTTCTTGTGAGGATAAAAGCACGTCTTTTTAAAGGATCATCATTTCTCAGTCCGTTATACACACTTCTGTTAACGTAAAGTGGGTAAACATTTCTAAGTAGCTCTCCTGGGAGTGTCCCATTGTTTATAAGTCTATTCTTAAGATCATCATTTTCAGGTTCTGTTGCATCTAACCACCAACCATCAATTTTGTATGGAAGAAGTTTCTCTTTAAAATTTTTCCAATAGAAGTTGGATGCATCTGGGTTGAAAAAATCAATCCAGTCCGTTTCAGGAATATAGTAGCCTTTATTATTCATTTCTTTACCCAGTTCGGACTGCTTATCAATCTTTGACCAAACTGATATCATCAATTTCACATTCATTTGATGTAGTTCTGTTACCATTTGACCAGGATCTGGATACCTCTCTTCATCAAAGCGCATAGCATTCCAACCATATTTGCCCCAATATTGCCAATCCTGAACTATCATATCTAAAGGAATTCTCTTCTCTCTAAATAAACGGGCGTTTTCTAATAATTCATCTTGTGTATTGTAGCGTTCACGACAATGTATATAACCTAATGCCCAAAGTGGCATCATAGGTGCGGGTCCTGTAGTCTCCCGATAGCTGGCAATTACTTCTTCTGCATTACCGGCAAATACGGTATAGTCTACATATTGGGCAACAGGCGAATAGAATACAGTTTCATCAGTTACCTTTTTCCAGTATAAAGTTGGCGAATCATTCTGCTCTCCTTCAACAAGAATATCATGTTTACCTCGTTTTAATTCCACAATAATAGATGTAGTGGGAGGTAACCAAATATTATTTACATTAATGATGTTGTTGTTATTGATAGAGAGATTATGTTTTCTTGCCATTGACTGACCCACATCTAATAGTAGAGAATATTTGCCAGTTTCGAGTATCTCAAGAGTGCCCGAAAACTGATTCATATGTCTTGTTTCCGATCTATTTCCACTAGTTCCTGTGGCATCAACAGTTACTGTCTGTGTTGTTTTATCTACTCTATTTAGTGATAATATGTTATCTGATGGATTGAACTCAGTTAATCCATAATTATTCCATAACAAACCATATCCTTTACTTGAAAGTATAAAAGGAACTGAAATCTGACTGTTTACTTGGGTTAGCCTTCGTGATAAGCCTCTTATATTTAAATATCCATCTTGAAACTGGCCTGTTCCATAGATGTACTCATCAGAAGGAGAAATAAATTTTTGTCCCGCTTTAAAAACATTAAAATCCTTAATACTGTCTGTTTCTAAAAGTCTGCCATCTTCTTTCTCTTCCAGAATAATGTTTCCGAACCTATCAATAAATGAGAGAGTGCTTTTGTTTTTGTTATAAATAGTTTTTATATTTTCTAATTCTAATATAATGCTATTTGCATCTTCTGTGATTAAATAATCGGGGCACGGAAGTTTTTCAGTATATATTAATTCCTCAATCTCGATAACTTCTTCTGCATTTTGGAATTTTACTCTAATCGAGTTGTCATTTAATGGCTTAAGTATAATCACTCCTCCTTCAACTTGCAAGGTTATTCCATCGCCATTATCCGTCACTTTAATATTAGCTTTAGTAAAAAGGGGGGTAATTATTAAAGCCATTAAAACAATTATAGTCCTTATCATTAGTTCCCTTTTTCTATTTTATTTTTGATTGCAATAATCTCTTCTGCGTAACGTTTACCTAGTGTTCTGTAGCCTTCTGCACTGAAATGAAGATTATCTCTCGCTACACCGCAACCTCTAGATGAAATTACGTATGCAGTAGGAATATATTTAGGTAATTCATTAATTATTTCATTCATTGATGCACAAACTCCATTTTGTTCTTCGTGTACCACTTCGCCAGCCAAAAGAGGAACTGAATTTGGTTGTAACCCCACATCTTTAAGAAGGTTGTCGTATACATTTTTTACCTTTAGCGGCCATTCTTTATCACCAGTATTAGATTCACCCTGATGAATTAAAATTCCTTTTATTATTGCTCCTTCTGAGGTTGCTTTATTTGCCAATTCAACTAGTCTTCCATAAGGATTGCCGTCATATTCGCTAACCATGTTTTTCAACCAATCTGGTGAAGTTTCAACATATTCTTTGTAATTAACCTTATCAAACAGTTCAATTTTACAACCACCAACTGATACATTTATAACACCCACCTTTACGTGCTCAGGTAATGTTTCAAGCAATGCTCTTCCAAAATAATCAGTAGGTGTTAATCCTGTATGACATCGTGTAAGAGGAGGTACAGCCTTATACCACTGCCCTTGTTCTCTTCCTAAATCTGGACAGTCTACAGCTTGCATCACCAAAAAGCGATCGCTAATATCCAAGGTGTCAATATGCTCAATTCTCGCATTACCTTCCATGTTAGATTGACCGAAGCTTAAATATAAATGAATCTCTTCCTTAGGAGTTATAATTCTATAATTCCCACTCAATGCCATAAATGAAAATAATCTTAGTAAACCATCAAAATAGGCATCAAAATAACCATCATCATAAGGTTCATGCTTTGCATTCCAGAATTTGTGCACAAATTCATCTTTTTTATCATGAGTACTTACAAGTGATACTGCAGCAGAGGTAGACACTAGTCCTAAGGAATGGCGTAAAGCAGTATATCCTCCTGCACCTAATATCTCAGTAACACCGCTTCCATCAACATTATACTGGTCCACAAAGTTGTCAATACCTTGTGAATAGAGAAAGTTCTGGAAAGTTTTGCCATAGTTTTGTTGCCATTCTATATCTTTTGCAGACCATGTATAATCAATAGTAATATTCAATGGTACTCTCCACGAATCGAATCTAAAAGCATCTCCAATAATTCTACCGTTATTAAGAAGTGAACCGTCGTAGTTACTGTAGTCAGGGTTCAAACCAGTATCCGGGTGTATTGCTTTGTGTATAAACTCTCTACTCTTTTTAGCACACTCTCTCCAATATTCGGAACGTCCATCATCTGCCCATTTTGCCCATACTTCATAAAAAGCAGGAATATGATAAGAAGGATCAGTGAAATTTGATCCAAATCCTGTTGGAACGAATGTTATAAGCTGATGTTCGGGGTGGATTAATGGAGTGACTCTATTATCCCCTATCTTTTCCATTGAAGAGTTAAGTATAAATTGAGCTTCCGAAAGATAATCGATTCCAGTATCATTACCCCATTTGTTTGAGGCAAATATAAGTGAGGTAATAAAAAACAATTCTCCATCTGAAGCAGGCCCTTGAGAGTTAGGCGTACCATCAACTTTGCAACTCCATTTAAAATATCCCTTCATTGGTCCTTCCTGATGCTGCATAAAATGTTTGGACCATCTCCACAGACGGTCGAACATTACTTTTTTATCCAATTGCACTGCGATCATCATTCCGTATGACATCCCTTCAGAGCGCACATCATTATTTTTGATGTCAGATATGTATGCCATTGAATCGCCAACTTCAAAATATACTTTATCTGGTCCTTCAAAAAGACCAAAGAATATTTCTTTAAGCTTATTATCTACTTCACTCTCGCTATAACCTAATTCAACGAATAGATTACGATACTTTCCTGTTTCAAATGCACCATTCTCCCATGGTTTCAATGAAGTTTCTGCAGATAGTTTCATACAGAAAGCAAATATTAATAGAAAAAATACTTTGATTTTCATAAATTATTTCATTTACATGTTGATTTAGTCAGGATTAATTTGATCATTTATGCGGAAATAATCAAAGTCAGTAAATCCACCTGTATTTTCAGTAGCATAATGAAAAAGACCAAAGCGATATCCCATAAAATGGGGTAGGGTGTATGACATCTGTAACGTGTTTCCTATAGCTATCCAGTTTAACCCATCTAAACTGTAATAAAAGTAAGCTTTATCAGTGCGATCTTTAAAATCGCATTCTATTTTTAAATGAACACCATTTTGATTAAGAGGTATGGATTCAACTTCTACCGATTCGTCACCCTTACTATTCACCATTATTATTGAAAATTGGTCCTTTTCTTTCTTTACACCAACATATCCATAGTTCTTTTGAAGAGCTATCATACCAGAGTAATCTCCGTTATTCATATTGTCTACTTCAATAAAAGTAGAAGCAGAGCTCTCTGGTCCGAATGTTCTTTGTGTTAAGGTATTTCTAGCTTGTAAGGGAGAATCATCTATTCTTCCGGCTGTCAATCTAAGGTAACCAGGATAGTCTGTAAGCGACCAGAACCTATCGTCTGGGTTGTGATTCCACTGCCAATGTAGTGAAAATGGCTCATCGCCAGCTATTCTATTAAATTCATCCGATGAGACAATACCCCAAGCGCCAAGTTGATTATTAACTTTAATATCTAATTCATCAGGAACAACTCCATCTTCACCCAATACTGGCCACTTATCAACCCATTTCATTGGCACTAGGTATGGTATTCTACCTACTGATCCATAATCTCTAAACATATATGCATACCAACCACCCTCTGGGGTATCAATAATACTACCTTGGGCAATTCCTCTGTCTCTAAGTACTACCTTTCCTTCATACGGTCCTCTGATATCTTTTGC
The DNA here is from genome assembly GCA_015478775.1 of Fermentimonas sp. Taxonomy (GTDB): domain Bacteria; phylum Bacteroidota; class Bacteroidia; order Bacteroidales; family Dysgonomonadaceae; genus Proteiniphilum. The sequence continues at coordinate 62,263 of JADMKP010000012.1, forward strand.
ACGATGTACAATTACAGTTCTCATATCATTAGGAGGCCAAGTTATATTAAATATATAATAATAGCCGTTGTGTTTTACCATTTGAGATCCCTCTGCAGGTAACATTATTCTTTCTGAAGCAACTTTACTTGCATTTTCGATTATGACTTCGTGTTTGGTTCCTTCTTTAATACCTGTAAGATCTGATTTTAATTCAACTAATGTTATATTTCCTGCGCCATAAATCATATATGTTTTCCCATCATCATCAAAGAAAAGTGTGTGATCATGAAGAACTGGTTCAAAAGTTATCTCTTCCCACTTTCCATTCTCAATATTATCAGTTTTAAAAATATGAGTTTTACCTGATGTGGCAGAGAAAGTAGATACATAAAAAATATCGTTGTGGTAACGAATACTACTAGCCCAAGAACCTGCACCATATGCGTTGTTTCCATTCTCAAGACGTAACTTTTCATTATCAGCTAAAGTGTCATAAGTATAACTTACCATTCTCCAATTAATCAAATCTTTTGATTTCATAATGGGGAGTCCAGGGCTCATATGCATTGTAGTACTACTCATATAGTAGGTGTCACCTACACGAACCATTGCAACATCTGGTACATCAGCCCAGATAATTGGATTTTTTGCTTTGTTTTGGCTGAAGCCAGAGATGATGAATATCATCAAAAAAAGAATAACTATTAATCGTTTCATATTTATTATTTAATAATGATTGACACTTTAAATACTTTTTATACGTGATATATTTTTTAGAGTGTATTAGTTAAATAGATATTTTTTATAATAATAGGTTTACTTCCTAGTGACCAGAATCCCATAATATATATATGAGAGGGGTCTATCTTTACAATATTATCACTTTTAAACATGTTGTGGAGATCAATTTCTATCCTACGCTCACTCTTAAAATCATACTCTGCAGCACCTGACCAATAATTGTTTTCATCAAACAATCTGAAAGAAACACTTGAATCATTTTCATTACCTAATTCTACAATCAGGTATTTATATGCAGATAGATTAACCCCATTACCATATTGCCATCCACCAAATCCATATTGTCCTGTTATCAATGTTTTGGTATTCTCATCAAACGAACCTTTTTCCCATATTGAAGGATTAAACATTTCATCGGTAAGAGGAAATGTAGTTGATTTAACTTTAAATGTAATCTCTGAATTACTATCATCTGATAAACTATATGAGACAGTTACTACTGCTTCACCATCTTTTAATGAGCTCATCCTACCGCCCTTATCAATTGTAATGATTGAATTATCAGAAATGTCAAATTCTGAATCAGCTGTTACATATCTAGATGAACCGTCAGAAAAATGTGCTTGTACAATTAAATTTCTTGCATCACCGGTCAATATTTGAACATGATTGTCTATACCTAAAATAGATATTTTATCGAGTTTGGATTCATTTACATCAATACCTGTTGCATATTCATTATACCATTGATAGGTGGGCCATGGGCAAGCCTCTGGGTCGTTAAGAAAAGTATATTCTGCAGGTATGCCTTCAACATTTTTAAATGCAGCTAAGTGATGACATTCCGTAAAGATTAGCCAGCTAACATTTCCTGTGATGTCTGCAATATATTTGAAATTTGCACCAAAACCGGGTCCACCTACTACTCCAGTAAAACTCTTGCCCCATGAAGAATTGTATTTTTTAGGAGCCCAGTCCATTTCAGTAACCATAATAGGGGCAAAATCTGATACTGGCTTAACTTGCGCATCCCATCCACGTTGAAAGCTCTCATATCCTCCACCCATTTCTCCACCCAATTCAGGGCTCGCCTCTTCAGTGTCACTCCCATACCATCCAGGGTAAGCATGTACTGCATAACCAATATTAGGACCTTCAACAGGATTATTTGCAAAACCTCTAAATGAAGATTGATATGCTAACCCAGGTACCCAAATTATATTATTGGAGTTAGCTCTTATCTTGTCAACTATGCTTTGGCATAATTTTTTCATTTCATCAAAATGTCCTTGACCACTACTTGCATAATCACCATTTGGACCCTTGATATTTATAGGTTCATTTGCTAACTCAAACATAATATCTGAATTATTCTTTATTTTTGGGTGTTTAGATACTATATCCCAGACTTGCTCTAGAAATTTATTGTAATCGTCACCTACAGCAATTCTTTCTGGACTAACTCCTGGAGGACGAAAAACAACATATAAACCTTTACTAATAGCATGTTCTGCCATCGGAACAAATACCTCATCCAAATATTTTTTAAATCTTGTTTGAGAAAAAGTTTCATGCCCTTCGTATCGTAAAGGTTCTACGTTTAAGGTATTACTCCAATATGGGTCCATATGCATTCTTACAAAATTCATTTTCCATCCAGCAGACATTATCTCATTTATCATCCTTTTATTATAACTGAGACAACCTGCAACATTGTAATTATTCCATGCATTTTGATTAAAGAATGGACTATATGTTTGAGCAAAACCGTGAAGATTTACAATCTCACCAGCTTCATTTTTTAAATACCTTCCAACTACATTAAGCTTAGGCAGTTTTGATTCATCAATATCTACAATAGGCGGTTCAACTACTTCTTCCTTTTCTTCCTCTGGTACCAGTTTATCTGGTATTTCAGGTAAAGGAGACTCTGAACACGACATTAAAAACAGATTAATTATGATAAAAATAGAAAAAATATACTTCATAACCACTTTACGGTAAGTAAATAGTAAAAAAAAGAGGCAGGATATTTGTTCTCCGGCCTCTTTTCTAGTAAATTAAAAGTTAATTACCCGACAACCCATCTGCAAAACCTGCATATGTATGTTTGCGTGTACTAAACTTTTCAGTCCATAATCCTACTGGCTCACCACCTCTCCAAGAAGAATCTGCTGGGCTGTCTGTAGGACACCAATGCGTAATTCCTGCTTGTTGGCTAGCCGGAATAATTTCAAGATATTTCTGAACAATAAACTTATAGTAATCACTCATTGCTTGAAGCTGTTCATCTGTAGCATTAACAGTAAGTACCTTATCACTGTTCTCGTCTACAAGTCCCATGTCAAGTTCTGTTACAACTACTAATTTACCTGTAGCAGCCATCAGTTCGAACATTTTTACAACATGAGCTTCTTTGCTTGCTTGAATATCAGGATTCATATAGTATGAAACGTGCATTTGAGTTCCAATACCATCAATAACGGTCTCACCATCCTCTTCCCAATGTTCAATCCATTTAATCAAACTCTTCAGTTTTTGATTATCATCCCAGTCAGATTCTAAGTTGAAGTCGTTAACAAACAACTTAATTCCAGCAGGACCATATTGACGAGCAAACTTTACTGCAAGGCGTACATACTCATCACCAAGGTAATCACCCCAGTAAAAATCGTTTGCCAATTCAGTTTCACTTGCATGCTCAGCTGATCTTAGGTCGTATTTTCCATCACCATCTTTGTCTTCGCCAATAAGAGCTTCATTAACCACATCCCATGCTAGAACATAGCCATCTGCAGCAGTCATCATACCTTGTATCCATTGATCCAGTGCATAAGTAAGCGTATCGGCTTTCTCTTGTGGAGTAAGTGGAATTTTGTTGCCAGTTTCTTCAGTTTCCCAAACGATATTTGCAAAGTAGTAAGTTACCGCATCAGTACTAACATTAAGGTTGAAAGCGATACTTTTCATACCTGCACCCTCACCCGGAATAGAACCAGTGGTTTCATAATGTTGCCATTCAGTAGTGAATTGAGGATTAGAAGGTAACATAGCATAGTGCATGTATGCGCCAGGATCTCCGTGAGCCTGAGATTCAACATTGGCATTAGCAGAAGCTTTATACCAGAAAGAAATTCTATACTTCTCACCACCTTCCCATGCTTTATCAGGTGTATAAATAAAGAACTGAGTATCCCATGCGTTTTCAGGATTAGCAATAGAATTGATCTTGATAGCGTTCATTCCATCAGGCCCTTCGCCTTCAAGGATTACACCAGAAACATCAGCCTTGCCTTTTTCACGAACAACGAAATTGTCCATCGAACCTCCTACTAGCATCTCACTGTTCTCAAGCTGGTTTACGTAAAAAGAAACAGAAGGAGCCTCTGAATGACTTACACGTACCCATTGAACTTCAATTTCCCCGTCGAAAGTACCCGGTTGAAATACAACAAACGAAGACTCAGTAGTGATTGTGTTGAATGTAACAAATTGTTCTTCCCAATCAGTGCTAACTGAGATTTGCTTTTCGGTAGTAGCTCCCCAGTTGCCCATCTGTACGTTAAAGGCACCTTCTTTAGAAGCTCTAATCATGGCAGTTACTTTGTATTCCTTGATTGGATCAGTAGTAACTCCATCAACAACAAAATATTGATACCACTCACCGGGAAAGTTGCTCACAAGAACTCCATCTATAATTTCAGGCTCATAGCCCATTACATAAAATGGAAATGAACTCATAGTCGAAAAATCAGTAGTCTTATCTACTACATCAAGCTTTGCATCAGGATCAATTTCTATCTCCCTATCGTCAATTATTTTCTCGAGATATTTCTTATTCTGTTGAGCGTGCCAAAGAAGAGTATGACCATATATTTCAGTGTCTGCAGCTTTAGCGGCAGTAATAAATTGAACAACCGGTCCAAAATTCATAGTGCCATCATCACCAACAATTGAGCCGTATTTCATTGCATTACCTGCAGTAACACGGTCAAAATTAGAATTAATAGCACGATAAGTCAAGCCCTGACTTACATAGTCACTTGCGGTTACACCCGCTCCAAGTTTGAAATTTGGACCTGCGGAGTTGCTAATATATGTTTTTAGGACATCATAGTCATTTAGGTATTCCTTTTGTGCAACTGATTCCGGTTTTTCAACATTAAACAGTTGAGTGGTATCATCTACACATGAAAAGGATAAAGCCAAGAACAGTAAGATTGTCCCTAAAATATTTATTTTGTGTTTCATATTTCAAAATAATTTAATTTGGTTACATTAATCTTGTAAAGCAGTAGAAAACCACTCTGCTTTCACACCTCTATCTCTAACCACTAAAGTGTCAGTGACAGCAAACTGTACATCACCATAATCTATGGTGTATTGTAAATAAAGAGCATCACGATCCTTATTTCCCCAGCTATTCTTGTCTCCTTTTGGAACAAATTTTCCAGTTCCGGAAACACTTACTCCTGAGGTTTCAGTTGTAATAGTGCAATTATCCTGATTGTCAAAATTCAATAATAGAGTACTATTACGTGCAAGATCTGCCATGTCTCTCGATTGATGTTCCCAAACAATAGTATTTAATGTCCTTGTAGTAATATTTGTAATCTCTTCATTTTTCTCAATAAATTCAGTATTACGATTAATAGTACCACTCTGTGCACCTGTAATTACATCTTTTCCTCTGCGCAGGTAATTAGCATCATACTTATTTATATACTTCACTGCATAAAGAATATAATCTTTAGGAGCTACGTCCCAATCATCAGAAACACCTCTTCTAGGATTATCAACCAATGGAATACCCGAAAGAATACTGTCAGCATTAACTACACTTGTCATGACTACAGGTATAACATAATTTGCTTCAAGAGCTAAAGGATCATTGAAGAATGCGTCAGTATATTGAACAGTAACACCCCCTAATATTTCTCCTTTTTTAATTACAATTTTATCAGCAGATAAAGAATAATAGTTAGCAGGCATTGGAATAACTTCTCTTCCGTCTTCAAACATAAGATCATTACAAAGTGAATTTTCAACTTTGATTCCTATTTCAATATCACTATTGTTATTATATACACCACCCACAGTAGCCATAATTTGACTTTGATAATTGTTATCCATGGATGTGTCAAATATATCTTCTCCGAGTGTTAAGGTTCGGATAGGACTTTGATAAGCAAAATATACTGCCGAGTATTCATAGTCGGGGAATTCCCAGTCACTGTTTTCACAGGAAGAGAATACTCCAGTTAAAGTTGCTATCAGAATTGATATTAGTAGTATCTTTTTCATTTTTGTTTTTGTTAATAGTTCAAATATGTTTACCATCCTTTATTCTGAAGGAGATTATCAAATTTAATAACTTCTCCGTAAGGTATTGGTCCATAATACATATAATCTTGATATGCACGTCTTTCGACAGATTCAAGAACTGTATAATCACCACTTTCAATTCTCATACCTTTTGCAGGTTCAGTAATATCGTTTTTCCATCTTCTAAGATCCCAGAAACGGAATCCTTCAAAACATAGTTCTAGGCGTCTTTCATTTTGAATAAGTTCACGCATTTTATCTTTATCTGCTTTAACTGATTCTAAATATGGGTCATTTGTAACAATGCCTGCTCTCTGGCGTATTGCTTTAACTACGTCGTAAGCAGAATAACCATGACTGCCTGTTCCACTTGGTCCCCAAGCTTCATTCGCAGCTTCAGCGTAACCAAGGAAAATCTCAGTATATCTAATGAATGGTTTGTAATGATATGCTTGAGTCTCCGAACTTGGGTTAGCATTTACAGATTGAACCAATAACTTTTTCAAATAATATCCTGTTCTAGTTGATGTCTCAACTCTGTTCAGAGCATTGTTATCACCTCCGTCCGCAGCTGTAGTAATCACAGTATTTTGCGGTCCAGCCTGACTTCCATTACGAATAATATAAAGATCAAGTCTTGGATCTCTACCTGAGTATGGATTATCAGCATTGTATCCACTTGCAGGATCTGTAATGGGATAGCCATTTGCCATAGGGAAAGCATCAACAAGATTTTGAGTAGGATTTACTCTACCACTTCCATATAAAGTAGGAGGGTAATTATCTCTTTCAAGATTAAGGTTCTGCTCTTTATTTCCTCTCCATAGCATTTCTTTAGGATTTACACCAGCAGGTAGATTTTGAATATCCGTGCTACTTGCATACCATTTATTCCCTTTAGGGTCTAATTCTGTAAGAGGATTGCTTCCAAGTGCACTTAGTACTTCTGCCATATTGTTTGCAGCTTGTTCCCATGTAACATTTGTGCCTTCACTGTATGCTGGACTGGCAGCTAAAAGCGCTGCCTGAGCACGAATTGCTTTAGCAATACGTGAACTCATTCTGTTTTTTCCAGTATCACCAAATACTCGTGAATATTGTCCTGCTGTAACACCCTTAGCACGATATTTTTCGGGTACCTGATTGTTGTTACTAATTTCACCGTATTCTGCTGGTAAAAGAAGTAAAGCGGAATCCACATCTGCATAAAGTTGATCTATACATTCTTGGAATGTATTTCTTGGAAGATTAAAATCAGAGTTAAGATCTTCCGGTTCTCTAATAATTGGAATACCTAGTAATTCTCCATCTTCAGACCATCCCCCATGATTGAGTAATAGATGGTACATATATAAAGCACGCATTCCAAATGCATCACCCTTCATTCTATCTCTAAACATTTCAGCAGCTAAGGGATCTTCAGCCCAATTAACATTGTCAGCAATAAAAAGGAATTGATTTAGATATTGCCAAGATGCACGAAGGTATTGCCATCTGTCCATAGGGTTATTATTAGCTCTCCATGATCCAGTAGCCATAAGTCTGTATCCGTTATTTGGGTCATTAGATACTGCATCGTCAGTTGCTACATCATTAAATGACCATGAACCTAGCGGATTGCTTATATAAGCATGACCTAATAAACCTGTTGCCCACGATGGCATACCGTAAAGGTCATCATTCTCTTTATGATTTTCCACTGCCGGTTCAAACATGTCCTCGCACCCGTTCATAATAAGCAAAAACAGTGCAAACAGTGTAATAATTGATATTTTATTTTTAATCTTCATAATGAATATATTTTTTCTGATTAACATCATTAAAAAGTGCCTCTTAAACCTATGTTGTACATACGAGTTTGTGGTGCACCTCCTACGTTCATTTCAAAATGTTTTCGCTCATTAGATATTGTAAGAAGGTTGTAACCACTTACATAAACGCTTAGGCCATTAACAAATGTGCCTTGAAGCGATGCTTCAGGAATATCGTATGTAAATTGAACCTGCGAAAGGTTTAATCTATCAGCCTTATAAAGCCAGAAGTCTGAATTGCGGAAACTATTTGCTCCATTTGATGTTGTTAGCCTTGGGTAGGTAGCTGTATCTTTTGTTTCTTCAGTCCAACGGTTTCTAACAATATCAGAATATTTGTTTTCACCTCTTACCCAGTAGTAAGAACTGTTTTTAAAACCCTGTCCTCCAAAGAATCCGTCAGCTAATGCGAAAAATGTGAAATTACGCCATTTTGCAGTAAAGTTAAGTCCAAGACGTAATGGAGTATCCCAACGACCAAGATAAATTTCATCGTTATTATCAATGATACCATCACCGTTTTGATCTTTATATTTTAGATCGCCAGGTGAGACATCTCCAAATTGCTGTTTAGGTGAGTTATTAATCTCTTCTTGATCATTGAAAAACCCTAATGATTCAAGTCCCCACAATCCATTAACTGGAAGATTTATTCTCGATTGATAATCATATTCAAAACTTTCGTCACGTTTTCCTGCTTCAGTTTTTGAATACATACCTGTCATTCCTAATGTCAGATCTACTTCATTTACTTTTTTATTCAAATATAAGCTGAAGTCAAAACCTTTTCTATTATCCATGTTATAATTCATGTAAGGGATAATAGATGATGTAGGATATCCAACTTGTGTAAAATAAATAGGGTAGAGTGAATTTACTCTTGCAATATCACCATCCATTTTACCAGCAAAGAAATTCAGGTCAAATGAAAGTAATTGATCCCACACAGAACCCCTTACACCAACGTTTATCTCTTTTCTTTTGACAAATGTCATATCAGGATTGTTTCCACGTTGAAAGTCTGTTGCTGCTTCACCTCCCAGGTCTGCCCAAGAGTACCATCCTCCTCTTTGAAGAATAGATTTGTAAAGGTAATAACCCATTTCATTGTCATCAGTAGCTATATCAAGATCTTGACTAATAATTCCACCAGACACTGTCAACATTAAATCGTCGAATGCAGTATCACCGAAGAAGTCCTCTTTAACAGGTCTCCAACCGAAAGTTAATGTGGGTGAAAAACCTAATCTGTTTCCTTCAGGCAGTTTTACTGAATATGGAAGTGCAGAGCTGAAATCAACATAATACTTATGCTGGAAGTTATACGAGGCTTGTAATCCTAAGTTTACGTTTGATATTCTGTGATACTGTCCGCTGAGTTGTCTTTGCCATGCATTTGCCACAATCATACCGAAGAAGTTATGATCATCATTTACAGTTTTTGTGTAATCAAATTGACCAGAGAAATTATAGGTATATCTGTAAGCTGAGTTACTGATATTCTCATCTCCTGTCTTATTGTCGTTTCCAAATTGTTGTACACTTCCAATCATATCAACTCCCGCATAGTTAGTCCAAGTAGGAGCAAAAGTTGCATACTCATTGGTATAACCCTGGTTATATGTCAATGCATAGTCTATACCGTATTTTGCACGGAAATGCAATCCTTGTAGAACAGATTTTAAATTGAAATCAAACACAGTGTTAAACTGAAACTGTCTGCTCACAAATTTACTATTCCCTGCTGCATACGAGTCTGCTATAGGATTTGTTGGATTTAATTGAGTTCCACCTAAAAAATATTTGCCACCAATAATATAATTACTGGCATTAATTGTGGCACCAGATAGTAAATCATTTTCCTCAAGATATGATAGTGGGATAAGCGGTGATACGCGGTCTGGGCGCAGGCTAGCTGCATTTGTCCACCAATCTCCCGCTGCAGTAAATGCATCATAAAAAGTAACATTAGCATCAGCCTGTACTTTCAAGAAATCTCTTAGGTTCATATCAATGTTACCACGCACAAACAACCTGCTTGTATAGTTATCCTTACTATTACCAACTTTAAGAAGTGAGTTCTCGCGATAATATCCAGTAGATGTATAATACTTTACACGATTATTTCCACCTGTAATTTCAGCAATAGCTTCTGATCTATTAGACGCTTTACGTATATATTCAGATGAGTACATGTTAAGATTAGGATATCTATATGGATTTTCACCCGATGCATGATTATAGATCTTCTCCGGGCTATGAAGAATGTCAGAACCGTCGTTCATACGAGCCTCATTATACAGAGTCATATACTCAGCCGAACCTAAGTATTCAGGAAATGCTTTAGGTGTAAGCATAGCAGTATTAGCACGTATGCTAATAGTAGATTTACCTACAGTTCCTCTTTTAGTTGTAATCTGCACAACTCCTTTAGCTGCACGGCTACCATATAAAACAACAGCCGCCGGGCCTTTTAAAACAGTTATTTGTTTAATCTCTGTAGGTAATACGTTATTAGCATCACGAACCATTCCGTCAATTACAACCAAATATTCATCCATCCCCCAAATATTGCCATTTACACCACCAATTAAATTTTCTACAAAACCTAGACTGTTTGTGGTATATGCTTTTTCTGTCATTTCTTCCATATCAATAACAGATACGCCTCCAAGGAGATCTCTTTCATTCATTGTACGAAATGCCACCTCCACTTTATTGTCTATTGTATCATTTTCCCATGACAGTATTTCACCATACTGAGCTGTAGCCTTAGAGAAATTTAAAAGAAAACAGATACAAAATATTAGACCAATATATATATGCTTCATTTTAGTCTTTTTTAAATTTAAAATTATTACCATCCCGGATTTTGATAAAATTCTGGATACATGCTTACATCATCTGTTTTAAAAGGAAGCCAGTAATGTTTAGGTGTAAGATTACGTTCCACAATCACCTCTTCTCTAAAATTTAAAACCTCATTTTCTTTTGGATCTGCATCTATGTCTAGTGGAGTTGCACGATCAAAATGCTGTCTAGTTTTAATATTATATGGATATTCTGTAAGCAACAACCATCTGCGAAGATCATTAAAACGGTGTCCTTCAAAAGCAAGTTCTACAGCACGTTCTCTAATTAATTCATCCATAAATTCATTCAAGGAAGTAGTATATCTACCTGTTAATGTCTCTACACCTGCGCGTTCGCGAATTGTATTAACTGCGTCCACTGCATTCTTTGCAAAACTTGGCGATTTTCCTGATGGTGACGCATATCCTTGTGCAGCTGCTTCAGCATACATAAGATAAACATCTGCCAAACGGAGCCAAGATAAGTGAAAGTGAGTTGAATAACTATATCCGTATGTTAAGTCCCATTTATTTGCTCCAATAGGAATAAATTTATAATTTAAGTACCCTGTTCTACTAACCGTACGAGGATCATTTACATAATTACCACCTGTATGTAAGTTTGCATATCTCCATTGCTCATCCGTAGCATTTGGAATGGTTCCTGCAACTACTTTTATACCATCAAAGATAATATCATTATAAAATCTAGGGTCTCTGTCTTTCCACGGATGACTTGGATCAAAACCAGAATTAGGATCATCAAGAGGTAAGCCATTAGCCATACCATAATAATTGACATAATTTGCAGCAGGTGCCAAAACAATACCATCACCTTCAGCCATTGCAGATGGTTGGTAAGAGTTCATTTGTCTCCAGTATGAGTCGGGACCGTATGTTGGACTACGCACAATAGCTTCAGTACCACCCGGCATTAACCAGTTTTGCTGCATTGTATAGAAAAGTGATGAATAATTCTCAAAATCTACAAGTGCATATTGTGTTTCACCACTCTCAACCATATTAAGTACTTTACCTAGTGCATCAGCTGCTTTTTTAGCCATTTCAACATCATACGTCCTAGGGCCGTTAACTCCGTTTGCCATTAATGGACTAGAGGCATATAAGTATGTTTTACCTAACATCGAAAGGGCCCAAACCTTATTGATACGTAACTCATTGTTACCAGCTGTTCTGCGGCCTATTTCAGTGTCATCCCAGTTTATAGGAAGTAAATCTGCAGCCTTTTGGAAGTCAGCAGCCATCTTTATAGCATTTTCTTGGTAAGATTCGCGCGGTAAAGTTAGAGGTTCATCACTAGGAAGTACAGAGTCAATATATGGAAGTCCACCCCAATATTGTGTTAATTGAAAGTGAAACCATGCTCTAAAAAAGTACAATTGTCCTTCAACAATGTCTCTCTCAGCTTGAGTAGCATCAGTCATTTTGCCTTCAGCAATTGCCTCTAAGCCCATATTGGCTACTCTAATTCCATACCATGATCCGCCCCATAACGATTTTGCAAATCGGTCTCCGCCAGCACTCCAGTCGCGATCTAAGAATGAATCACCTTTACCAATATAACTTCGATAATTTCCTCTATCGATGTTAAATCCCATCAGATATTCACCGTTACCAATAGTAACCACTTCATCTTCACCCCAGTTGAATGAACTTACCCAGTTGTGCTTAGCAACATCGGGAGTCAAATGATACATCCTTTCAACAAATCCTTGAAAGTTTGTAAAGTTTTTAAAAGCATCGTCGGGAGAAATTACCGAATCGGGTGCTTTATCAAGATAGTCAGTGCAAGAAACAACACTTAACATCAGTGTTATAATTGCTCCATATAGATAATAAATAATTTTCTTCATTATATATAAATATTATAAAGAGATTCTTAATCCCAAGTTAAAACGTTTTTGTGTAGGATATGCCGAGTTGCCTCCTGTGTTAGATTCACGGTCGTCTGGCATATTTGTCCATAAGTAAAGATTATTACCGTTTGCAAATACTTTCAAGTTGGTTAAACCAATTTTCTTAATCCAATCATTTTGATTAAAAGTGTATGAAAGTTCTGCGTATTTCAAACGAAGATACGAACCATCATGTAAGAAACGAGTTCCACTTGTATAAGGACTAGCAATAGTTCCCCATCTTGGAAGTGGAACATCTGCGTTTACATCATCTTTAGACCAGTAAGAACCTTCATTGAAAGCAGTGTTACGTACACCACCTAAACTTGAAAGACCAACATAGCGGGTAACATTGTTAACCCCATAAAATTGCACAAAGAAGCTCCAACCTTTATAATCTGCACCTATTTGTGTGTTTATTGTATTTTGTGGTATTCCTGTATAACCATAAGGTATATTGTCAAATTCAGAAATAATACCATCAGCATCATAATCTAGAATTATATAATTACCAGGTATTCTGGTTTCGTTTAAAGCATCGTGACCAGTGCTGCCGTATAATTCATCCCAGTTATTATAATAACCATGATCAACATAAGCGTTATGCTGCCCAATTGCCTTATTAGCCAATTTCTGATACTCTGGTTTGAAGAATGGATCATCAGCTTCTACAATTTTACTGGTTGCTTTGGTATAGAATACATTACCCCATAAACGCCAATCGCTATTGATAGCTTTATTCCATCTAACTTCAACTTCAAAACCTTTGGTATCAACTTCACCTAAGTTGGCAGTTGGTGCGGTTACTCCATAATATGATGGAACAGAACGACTACCACCTGCAAGTAATATATTAGATCTGTTTTCAGTAAAATAATCGAAAGATCCTGAAATCACTCCCTTAAATAGAGCAAAATCGGCAGCTAAATCAAGCTTCGTAGAAACCTCCCATTGTAAATTAGGGTTACCAACTTGTGATTCATAGTACCACTGATAAGGACTTTGGTTAGGATTTACACCTGTTATTGCTTGATTGAAAGCACCTGAGTGATTAGGTTCCTGAGGTCCATATCCCCATGTATCCATATAAAGCCAACGTCCATTGATGTTATCGTCCCCAATTTGACCAAATGAGCCTCTGAATTTAAGCATGTCCATCCACTTCCAGTCAAGATTCTTTATAAGTGGTTCTTCCGAGAACATCCAGCCAACTGCACCCGATTGAAAGAATGCAAATCTGTTTTCAGCTGCAAATATTTCAGATCCGTTGTATGCTCCGTTATATTCAAGCATATATCGTCTGTTATAATCATATGTTGTACGGAATACCCAGTTTTCGCGATATGTTGGCAATCTGTTACCTTGTGCATATTGCTCTCTACTGAAGTTGCCCATTGCACCAACTGTATGTGCACCAAATGTGTTTTGGTAGTTAAGTTGAGACGAGTAGTTTAATCTTCGATAAGTAGCCCAGTTATCAACCTGTCCAGCTCCTGTCATCCAAGCAATGTTATTTTGATAGTCAAATTTATTGTTGCCATCGATAGTTACGTTAGTATATTCAAGCCCAGTTTCTGGATCTATCCATTTAAATGGATCATCTTCCCAATCTGTTGTATCATCAACGCCACGGCCACTTTCTCTAAAGCTGTTGTCAAATGCCAATCTACCATGAATTGATAACCCTTTAAGTATTACTCCTAAATCCTGCTCTATAGTAAAGTCGGTATTAAGTCTGTCTTGTGTAGTATAGCCTACTCCGCTAAGACTTAAGTCTGCCATTGAGTTTGTTGAAGCTTGTGTTGGATTTGGATGATAGTATCCATAAGACCCATCACTATATCTAGGTCTAAACGCGTCAGGTGCAATACCATAAAATGCAGACCAAACCAAATTTTCATATTGACCTTGTGTCCCTTTAGTTACGGCATGAGAACCAGAAAGATTAACTCTAAATTGAGTGGTTTTTGTTAATGTAAAGTCAAGGTTGCTTCGAACGTTGAGTCTATTGTAACCAAACCCTGTGTCGTAACCTCTGTTATTGTCAACTGGTTTATAGATATCACCTTCGTTGGTGTAATCCATACTAACAAAATACTTAACAAAATTTGTTCCTCCCGATACATTCACGTTCGCATTATACGATGTTGCTACGTCTCTTAAGAGTTCGTCTACCCAATTTACGTTTGGATATCTCTCAAATTCTTCAAGATTTGCCGGATTTCTATATTTATTGAGAAAGTCTTGAGGTCTGTAATTGATAAATTGATCAGGTGCATAACCTAGTTCATTTTCAATTACTCTATTGCGTAATGATAGTGCATCGTAAGAGTCCATCAAATCGGGTAACTTAGAATAAGTTTTCATAGTAGAACTCACATTAATATCAATGTTTGCTTTACCTTCCTCACCTCTCTTGGTTGTAATAAGAATTACCCCGTTGGCACCACGAACACCAAAAACTGCAGTAGCAGAAGCGTCCTTAAGAACCGAAATTGTGGCTACTGAATTAATATCAATACCACTCATTGGTCTTTCAATTCCATCTACTAATACAAGAGGTTCACTATTGTTCCAAGTACTAACACCACGAATTACAATATCCGGGTCTTCTTCACCCGGCTTGCCAGATGTAGTCATGGTTACCACGCCCGGTAGATTACCGGTAAGTGCCTGACCTAAACTGGTTACACCCCCTGTGCGCTCCAGAACCTTGCTGTTTGTTTGAGCAATAGCTCCAACAACACTCTCTTTTCTTTGCTGGCCGAAACCAACAACTACTACCTCATCTAACATCTCAGTATCTTCCATCAAAATGATCGACAAGTTAGTCCTGCCATTCAATTGAATTGTCTGAGATTGCATACCAACATATGTAACAAGAAGTGTTGCATTTGTGGGTACGTTTAGTAAAGTAAAATTGCCATCCAAATCGGTAACTGTTCCGATAGATTCACCTTCCACCTGAACAGTAACACCAATCAGGGGAATTCCTGCTGCATCTTCAACAACACCATTTACGGTAATGTTTTGAGCATACATAGATAGGGAAAATGTACACATTATTATTAGACAAATTCCCTTCAATTGTTTTGAAATTTTTCTTTTCATTCTCTGATCTGTTTAGATTAAACAAGTAATTTTTGACGATTAAAGCTTTTCATTGTGATAATCGAATAGTTTAAATTTTCTCATGATTTCTGAACTTTATATTATTTAGTTTATAAAAATTTAACTCTATGAACAGTAATAATATACTCATTTTTGACAATATGATTTTTATTGATCTATTGATAACGACCTCTTTATGTGGTTTTTTATGTTAATAATAGTATTTTATTACCTTTTATGTGAAAATATGTTCATGCAAATATATAATTCAATTGTTATATATACAAATTAATTAAGGTGTTGTAAAACATATGTTATCAAGTAGATAAATACTGTAAAGAATACGTATTCTATAATTGTATGAAATACAGTAATTTAGTTGTTTCCAATAAACATTGCACAAATAAAATTTATGAAAACCGAAATTTGTTAAATGTGTTAATATATAGCAAAGATTTTTATAGGATATTGATACAACTTCCTATAATTATTGCTATTAACGTTCAGATATATAATAAGAAATTACTTATATCGTATTTATAAGCTTATTTTTTTTTCTTATTATAACGATATAATCTTGGGGCTCTGTATGGAACATTTTTTTGCACTTCATCAAGCTTTTCCAATCCTTCTACTTGAAGCATTTTCTTCTGAAAATTACGTACATCAGATTTTGTCTCCAATATAGTATCATAAAGATTGCGTAGTTGAGTCATAGTAAACTTATTAGGGAGGAGCTCAAAAAGAGTGTGAGATTCATATTGGATTTTGTTACGAATGAATTTGAGTGCTTCTGTAGCAATTTGATTATGGTCGAAAGCAAGCTGCATCTCAGAAAGCGATGTCAAATCATACCACCTGGCGGTTGTGTTTTCTGATTGAAATATAATTTTTCTATTGATTTTAATAAGGGCAACATATGCAACAGTAACTAACCTGCCAATTTTTAATTGCGTCGTTCTTTCTAACCACTGCTTATCTCTTGGTTTATTTGCTCTTTCGGGGTCACCAAAACTGCGGAACTGACTTAAGTAAATATTTTTTAACCCAGTGAGGTCATTAAGAATCCTAATTGCTGCATTATCAAGATTTTCATCTTCAAAGATTATACTTCCAGGTAATTTTTTATCACTTAAGCCTATCTCAGCGTTATTTATAGTACGTTCTATTAAAAGAATTTTTAATTTTTCTCCGTCAAAACCAAATATAACACAGTCTATTGAGACATAGGGATAAAATACACTCATGATATGATTATCTTAATATGTGAATATCAATAAATTTAATTAACAAAGGTATAAAATATAATGATTAAAAAAGAACGCAGGTTTTATTATTATTATGCCTGCGTTCTAAATTTAATTACATTTTCTTAAACATATGTTTATTCTTTAGTAAGATTAATCTTATACGTTTTAACCACACCCTTGTAATCGAAATTTACAATGGCAGCTTCTGAATTTGTAACTCCTTGAGTAATGTCAATTTTTACATCTTCATTTGTAGATGTGGCAGTGATATTAGGATTATCAACGGAGCTAGAAGGTACATTATAAGTAGCCTCATAAAGATTATACTCAGTTATTCCATTACTATTGGTAGATCTTACTGGAGTCTCCGGAAGGTCTAACAATTCACCGTTCGCCATAATACTTACTTTAGGAACTATTGGTCTATTCAACTCCTTGTTTTTTGAACTGAACCCCAAACCAATATAATCCACAAGGACCTCTGAGTTACCTTCGGCAACAAGATAAATAGCATTCTTTTTATCAAGATTGTCTACATACTCAGAAACATTCACACTAAATTTAGTGATCTCTTGTAAAGAGTTGGCTGGTATTTTAATCTCACCAATTTTCTTGCCATTCCAAACATTATTTTCCCAAGGACCATCCAACATGATATTAACTTTAAATTCTTTATCAGTTCTGGGTCTCAAGAATAAATTGAATGAAGTTTCATTACCTGGTTCTGTTCCTTTAAAAGCCTTTAAGCCTTTCGTGTCTTTGTCAAGACCTCCAAATCCAAAATACTTATAACCCACGATATCCTTATCTTTTACGTTTGATACCGGCATATCGTTGTCCCAAATATCCCAAGAATCTTGCTGAAGACCTATGTCAGATAGGTAACTGGCATATCCGGCCGAATAATATTTATACGGATCCAAGCCATATATATTAAATCCTTCAGAAGTAACCTCAGCGCCTTTATATTCATTTCCATTGCTATCTTTAGCAGTCCAAATGCTGTTTTCGGCATATGGGTCATAAGCTCTAATTACCACTTTACCTCCATCAGCAACTGAAGCCTCATCCCATTCAATAGTAACAGGTGCTACCATTGGCTGACGCGCATTGCCAAAACCTCTTGGAGCTCTGTGATAAAAAGCGTACCACTGATCATTAATTTTTTCAATACTACCATGAGTATTGTGACCGGCATAAGTTGTTTGAAGTGCCGAACCATCTTCATTCAATACCACTGCACGTGAGTCTACAAGAACGCCTCCACTTTTCCATGGTCCTAATGGGGTGTCACCATACGCGTAACGTAGTGCAGAGTTTGTACTAGAAAGTCCATAATCAGGGCCAGAATATCCGCTATAAACCCATACAAATTTATTGCCTATTTTACGAATTGAAGCAGCTTCAAAAAAATTGAATGCACCTAAATCCTCACCCGGAAAAACATTAGGATACTCAGTTCCTTCTGGATCTCTTATAACTCCATAACGAGAGCTTGCAGGAATGAAATAATCAATTGCTTTTCTACCTGGTCTTAATGAATACATTGTGTTCTGATCGAGTTCGCCGGCAAGTGATCTCTGAAAACCCCAATATCCGTAAGCTCTAAATCCAATTTCGAAATCAGGATCATTTGGGTCAGAAATATAATCAATATAAACAGCAGGGTCGAAACCCATTATACTTCCTGGAATAGTCGAAGTACCGTCAGCAGTGAGGTTTATGGGAGTAAAGGGACCGTCGGGTCTTCTACCTTTTGCAACCATAGCTTCTCTGCCAGGACCCCTACTATGAGGATACAGATAATATTCTTTAGTTCCGTCTTTCCTTTTAACTTCAACTAGGTCAGGAGCATACATTACATCCCATTGTCCATTTACAAAATGAGTAAAAATTGGACCTTCATCACGCCAGTCAGATAAGTCTTCTACAGGTGCAGACCAAGCTCTGATATCAGGTCCGCAATAACTGGTATACCTTAAATCATGAGAGCCTATAATGTATGCCCTGTATTTTCCTGGGTTATCGGGATCCTCAAAAACGCGAGGCTCCCCATCAGGAAGGTGTTCCCACAAAGGAAGATACGGATTGGCTGACACAGTAGTCTCGTGATTGTTATAAGCTTTTGTTTTAGCCGATTTGTTGCTTCCACAACTCATTGCCAATAAAATGGTTAATGAAATTAATATTCCATTTTTATTTAATACAGATATAAACATCGTTATGTTTTTTTTATTAAATAGTTTCTTTTTCTTACTTCTCTTGTTCTGTATATTCACTTATTAATTGAGTTACCACTGGCTTAGGGTTATGATCACGATCAAAAAGAAGTGGATAGTCAGTTCTTCCTCTTACAGGAAAACCGTTTTTCCAAGAATCTCCATCACTTACACCCCACATTGTAACTCTAATAATATTGTCACTGTTTTCTATAAATAGATTAAAGAAATCCCTCATTCTGTTGTTCCACGCTTGTGCTACTTCTTCTGGTAAACCCTCGGTATATGGATCAATTTCTTGACGGTAAGATTCAGTGTCAGTTAAATTTGCTCCACCCATACGTCTTGGCTCAGGTAGTGCGCTCATATCTAATTCAGTAATTAGCACTTTAACGCCTGCATTTGCATAATCATTTATTGTAGATTGATATTCTTCAAGTGAAGGACCATTCAATCCAATATGCCCTTGCATACCTATACCATCTATACGTATTCCTCTTTCTTTAAGTGTGTTAATTAGTCTTACAACTGTTTCTCTTTTACCTGGATACCACTCATTATAGTCGTTGTAATAAAGTTGTGCATCTGGATCAGCCTCTTGTGCATACTGAAATGCTAGAGGAATAAATTCCTCACCCAATATTTGATAAAACTGACTGTTGCGATATGAGCCATCTTCTAGAATTGCTTCATTTACTACATCCCAACCTTTAACTTTCCCTTTATAGCGACCAACAACAGTTGATATATGATTTTTCATTCTTTCTTTTAAGATATCGGCACTAACATTTTCTCCATTTTCGTCAACACAAAACCATCTTGGTAGTTGAGAGTGCCAAATAAGGCAATGACCAACAATATTCAAATTATTATCAACTCCAAATTGCACAAATTCATCTGCCTGAGTGAAATCATAAGTTTTGTCCTCGTTTAAAAGTTCTCCACTTTTCATGCTGTTTTCTGCAACTATAGAATTAAAATGCTGTTGCACAATTTTTGTTGCTAATGTATCTCTGCCTGCTGCTTGTCTCGTATTCAGTGCGACGCCAATTTCAAATTTATCTCCCAGCGCATCCTTTAACCCTGGTTCCTTTTTTGCTTCTCCGTTTCCACAGGCCATAAAGGCTACTGCTAATAGTACTAGTAAAACTTTCATTCTCATAAGCTTAGTAAATTAATTTTTAGTGAATAGTGTTTTTTTAATATTGTCAATTATACAAATATAGTATCTTTAAATCGATTCTTGCAAATCTACGTTAAAAAAAAATGAAGAAATTATTATTTTTGAAATTAAACATCTTGATTATGAACTTTATAAAAATCTCCTCCAGTCAAACCTTATTTAGTGAATGGCAGGAGGAGAAACAAATAATTAACTAACTATTAATCTAAACTACTTGAAAAGAAGTGGGGCAAATTCACGCAGCGATCGTCTCCATGTTAACCACTCATGGGCGCTCTCTGGCGATTCGTAATATACTATATTTTGAAGACCTTTGCTCTTTAATGCATCGGCAAATGCTTTTACTCTTTCAGGACGCTCTTCTTCACCAATGCTAAGAAACATTAATTTAATTTGGTTGTTAAACTTCTGTGAGTCAGTAAATATACCATCATATAGTTGATCGATTTGATCAACAGATCCGGCACCTCCGCTAAATCCGCCTAAATATGCAAACTTATCGAGATTAGGCATCACAACTTGAAATGTGTGACCGCCACCCATAGAAAGACCCGCCATTGCACGACTCTCGCGATCTGTTTTAGTACGAAATGATGAATCTATCATAGGCACAATCTCTTTAACAAGTAATTCTGGAAATATACCACGCATAAGTGAACTCATTGCTGGTCTTTCTCTTGGTGCTGGGGGAGTTGTGGCGGGTGGAGTTGTTGCGGTAGGAGCAGTAGCGCCAGCAAGGAAGGCGTTCATGCCTGGGTTGTCAAATCCCCTCATTGGCTCACTACCTGGAAGTGAAGCATAACCTCTATCCATTACAATAATCATTGGAACTGCTTTTCCCTGTGCAATAAGATTATCCATTATATCTCCCATTCTTCCTTGAAATACCCAGCCTGTTTCATCTTCACCACCACCATGCTGTAGGTAGAGAACCGGATAGCGACTTTCGATATCTTTATCGTACATTGGAGGAGTGTAAACATAACAAGTACGCCATGCTTGAGTCATTTCCGACCAATATTTCTTCATGCTTATCTCACCATGTGGCACATTCTGAGTTTTATCGTAATCTAAACCTTCGGGTATTTCGATTGCGCTAACCCATTTGCTCATTCCGTAATAGGACTTGGTTGCGGGGTCTGCTACATATACGCTGTCGATCATGAGTTGATAATAATGGAAACCCACTGCCTCTGGTTGGGGCGAAACATATGTCCAGTAACCGTCTGCTTCCCTCGTCATAGGACCACGAAAGCTTATCTGTACACTTTTTGCATTTGGTGCAAATACTCTAAAATATGTATGCCCTTTATCATCCACACGAGGCCATTGCACACCTGCCAAATTATGCTCATTAGGAAAGGATCCTTCAGGATACTCCTGTGCATTAGCCATCAGTGGCAAAATAAGTAGTGATAAAATTAAAAGTTTTATTCTTTTCATCATAATTTTTATTTAGAATTAATCCATTAAATGTTGATTACCAACCTGGATTCTGTACTATGTTAGGATTAATTGAAGTAACATTATAAGGATAAGGGAACCACTCATGCTTGCCTTGTTGAAATCCTACAGTTGTACCAGCGTTGGGTTCCGAATATGTAACATAGCCTCTATGAGCCGGCTCATTATCATTTATGAAAGCATCTTTCAGAGACGGAATACGTTTTCCAGCATTTTTAGCCTTTTCAAACTCTCCCCAACGTTTCATGTCAATCCATCGTGAACCTTCCATCCATAACTCATAGTTTCTCTCTTTCTTTACATCATTTAAAGTCAATGAGGTACTTACATAATCTGATCCTGCACGTTGCTGAATCATTTGAAGATACTGAAGACCATCATTGTCGTTGGTTTGTGCACAAGCCTCAGCATACATCAGAAGTACATCAGCATAACGCATAATAATAAAATTGTTGAATCTATACCAGTTGGTAGAACGGTCTTCTGCAGCAACAATATGTTTTCTCTGAAGATATTCACTCTGTCCGTATAGTCCATCAGGATTTACTATTCCTCTAAGTGGATCGGCAAGCTTTTGTGCTCTGGTCTTACTGTTAATATCACCTCCGTCACTAGGCCATTGAAGCTCAGTAATAAACTCATCATAAGAAATTATTGTGGCTTTACGACGATAAGAATCACCGTCGTTTTCTGCAAATTCCTTCGCAAAAGTTCCTTCAACTGCTAGTCCTCCCCATCCCTGGTCGGCCTGCATAGTAGGTGAAGCAGCTAATCTAGATGATCTCCATCCCCATAAATTCATTTCCATCCATGTAGAACGCTGAATCTTTCCACTCCAGTCGCCAATACTTGCATTATTGATTAGGTTCAATTCAAAAACTTTCTCTGGAGCACCGTCACCCGATAAATGGAATAGTTTTCCATATTCTTGACCGGGAACAAGTGCATACTTACCTGACGATATTACACTCTTAAGTGGTGCTTTTGCCCCTGCATAATCGCCCACATTAAGAAGAGCTTTACCCTGAACAGCATAAGCAAATCCTTTTGTAACTCTTACAGCTCCATCTTTATCTGCTGGGCTTTGGCGTTCGTCAAGATACTGCACAGATTCTGCACATTCTTTCGCGCACCATCTTAGCAACTCTTCATGTGTTCCTTCAAAATTTGCAGGTTTTTCTTCAGGCAGAAGCAGTCTATCTACAAGAGGCGGAGTACCCCATGCAAAAGCAGCTATCATATGAGCCCATGCTCTTATCACTCTTGCTTCAGAAATACAACGGTCTTTAACGGCACTTTCACCATATTCAAAGTTGCTTATTACAAGATTTGAATGATAAATTAAATAGTATAACCTACTATACATAATTGAAACTACATTGCTTTGAGAATCAAAGCGAAACTCATTGATGCTTGCAAACTGATCGTTGTCTCCATAAAATTCTCCTGCGGCAAGCACATTATCGGCCGGATAATTGAATATTATATTATAAGGAACGTAAATACCGTCATTACCACCAATGTTTGTGATAAAGTCTCCATATAGATTTACCAGTGCCGATTCAGCATCTTCATCAGTTTGATAGAATGAGTCTATACCTATTACTCCCTTTTGAGGAATATTCAGCAGATCCTCATTACAAGCTGAGAATAGCATAACAGCAGTGAATAGTAGAGGAAATATATATTTTTTCATGTTAGTAATTTATTGAATTAGAAAGTAATGTTTAAACCAAAAGTAATCTTCTTCGACTGCGGATAAGTACCATTGTCAAAACCTGCACGTTCAGGAGCGCTGCTAACAGTAGCTGTCTCAGGATCAACACCTGGATATTTAGTAAATGTAAAGAAATCATCAAGCGATACATAAAACCTAAGTCTATTTATAAGAGCTTTTTGGGTGATCTCTACTGGGAGTGTATAACCTACTTGCAACTGTTTAATCTTGAAATAGGCACCGCTGAACATAGAAGCCGATGATCCCCAGAATTGCCAGTCTGTAGCAACTGCTTTTGGGTCGGGCATAGATGCATTCTTATTCTCTGGTGTCCATGCATTGTCGTAGTAGTATTTAAGTGAGTTACGCATAGGAGTATCTGCACGATATAATACTGTAAAGATATCATTGCCACCAACCCCAGCTCCAAATACGTTCAAATCCAAGCCTTTATAAGCCAAGCTGATATTTATGCCATATGTGTAGTCGGGTATTGACTTACCTAAATATGTCATATCACCATCAGATATAATGCCGTCATCGTTCATGTCTGCTATGATTGCGTCTCCAGTTTGAGGATCCACACCTTCATACTTATAACCTCTGAAATACCATATTGGATGACCAACCTCAAATGCTGTGCGGATAGGATTGTTTGTACCGTCAACACCTCCGGTTGCACCTTCTAATCTCGAAATTGAAGGATCGAGGTAAGTAACTTCGTTATGTAATGTAGTAAAGTTGGCACTTACAGCATAGCTAAAATCTTCACCAATATTATCTCTCCAAGCGGTTTCAAGTTCGAAACCTCTGTTTAGAACAGAACCTGCGTTTACAGTAGTTTCTGCAACACCAAGTTCAGGAACAGGTTTAATATTTACCAAAAGGTCCTTTGTTTTTTTATCGTAATAGTCGGCAGAGAAACTAAGTCTGTTGCTTAGAAATCTAAGTTCAACTCCTAAGTCTAGCTGATCTGAAGTTTCCCATCTGAGGTTTGGATTAGCTAATCCAGAAGGTTTAGACCCGTATGATGGGCCAGCATCTTCTACTCCATACTGATACCACGAACTATTATAAGCAATTGTAGTGCTGTACCTGTAGTTGTTTAATACATTGATATTACCGTTGCGACCCCAAGATGCACGCAGTCTTAAGAATGAGAATGTATTGGGGTTGAAATTCTCTGTAAAGAACTTTTCGTTACTAACAGTCCAACCTGCAGAGAATGATGGGAAATAACCCCAGCGATTATCTGCTGGTAATTTAGATGAGTCAAATGCATCGGCCCGGAAGTTAGCCTGCAAGGTATATTTATTATCAAAAGTATAAATCAATCGTCCGAAGTAAGATAACTGTGTTGAATTACCTGGTAGGTTACCATAGCTCTTCACAGTTTTTTCTTCTCCGTCAACTATATTGCTTTTCACATAATCCATATAACGGAAGTTAGGCTCATATCCAGTAAGAATATCGGGTCCCTGTGCACTGGTGGTTACATTGTCCCAACTATTTTCTATAAAAGACATACCTGCCATTGCAGTTATAGCATGCTGATCTAGAGTAATATTATAATTGGCAAAATTTTCAAATTGATAATAAAGACTTGTGTTTGCATTTGCAGATATGTTGTAGTCTTCAGATTTTGCCTGAGCAGTTGCATAATATGGTGTATTAAAACTATGTGCATTGCTCTGTGCAATTCTATATCCTAAACGAGATGTAAATACAAATCCTTTAAAGGGTTTCAGATTCCCAAATAACATACCACGTATAGATACCCCTGAGTTTTCAGAATCCACTCTGTCTCTTTGTAGAAGAGGGTTGCCGCTATCATCAGTGATATATTTTGAAGTAGCATAGTATAGTCCGTTTTCAGGATTCTTTAGAATATTTTTTCCTTCATTGTATGCCTGTTGCATTGTAGGTGCAAACTGATCGGGACTAGAATAATACACAGGAGTCAACGGATCAATTGTAAGTACTGAGTTCATTAATGATCCGTATTGTGTCATATGAGGAACAGATCTGGTAGACCATTTTTCTATTGAGTTGTTGGTGCCAACCTGTAACCATTTCTTGATATTGTAATCGGCATTGATTTGTGCAGATAATCGTTTGTATACATCTCTGTCACCTCTTACTATACCATCGTTGTTGATATGATTAATGGAAGTAAAATAATTACCATTATTATTGCCACCTTGAAATGTAAGTGTATGTTTTGAACTCCATGAAGGGGTAAATACGGCATCAAACCAATCGGTATCTGTACCATCGTAATTGTTTGCCTCTAACTGAGTTTCGATAGGCAGACCCGACATTTTTTTGTATTCGATAAAATCTGCAGCACCAAATATCTGAGGTAATCTTGCAAGACTTTGATTTGCATAACTCATATCATAGGTGATACTGGAAGTACCTCTTGCAGATGCACCTGTTTTGGTGGTAACCAACACTACACCGTTGCCGGCTTGAGCTCCATAAATAGCAGCAGAAGCAGCATCTTTCAATATCTCAATTGATTCAATCATAGAAGGATCAAGATACTGGATGTTATCTACTTGAAGACCGTCAACAATAAGAAGTGGACCAATATTACCGGAGTTTGAAGAGTATCCACGCACTCGTATACTTGCACCCTGACCAGGAGCACCGGAATTTGTAAGTACCTGTACACCCGAAGCCTTACCTTGTAAAGCTGCTGCTGCGTCAGAGGTGACTATATTTTGTAGTGCATCCGATCTTACTGAAGAAATTGCACCAGATATGTCACTCTTTCTCATAGTTCCATAACCCACAACTATTATCTCTTCCAGATCAGTTGATGTTTCTGTTAATACAACATTAATAATAGACTGGTTGCCCACTACAATTTCCGATACGTCCATACCAACAAATGAAAATTGCAAAACCGATGCAGGTCCCGTTACTGAAATATCGTAGTTGCCATCAATATCGGTTACTACACCATGTTGTGTTCCTTTTTCCAGGATAGTGACCCCAGGAATAGGTTCGCCCTGAATGTCCCTGACAATACCTCTCACTTGCACTTGCGCATAGGAGGTAATGAATAGACATAAGCCCATAAATAAGAATAGAATTCTTTTTTTCATAGAGATAGAGTTTAAATAATATTAATTAATTAAGAAGAATTACAAAGAAGAAGATAAGTGTTTGACTTTTTGTTTAAATTAGTGTATGTATGTTCACAAAGCATAAAAAAATAACTATTTGCACAGATGCGAGTAGATTAATCTTTACATAAAGAGGATTATTTAATATAATATAAAAAAATCCTCAGTAATATATAAAAAATCCTCTCAGTTCATCTGTAGTAAATACATCCTTAATAATAATATCAGTAGGACCTCGTTCGTATCTTTCTCGTAATTAAACGAGCAATATACGGACGAGGTATGAAGAATGTATTTAGATGATTGGGACTTGGTACGGGCTTATACTGTTTTTAGTCATATCAAGGTAAATACAGTTTTCAATGTAGTGGAACTTTAAATAATTTTATTATCTTCGTATTATCTACAATATCAATGAAATAATTCAATCAAATATAATTTTTTACCTAATTAATTTTAAAGAAATGAAAAATAGATTATTTGCAATGAGGGGAATATCTTGCATTTTCCTTTCATTATTTTTGTTTTCTGCGATGGGGCAGAATCCCATAATAAAAAATCAATTTACTGCAGATCCAACAGCAAGAGTTTTTGAAGGGAAAATGTATTTATATACATCTCATGATATTCCAAGCCCGATAGAACGATTGAAAGAGTGGTTCTGTATGGAAGATTATCATGTATTTTCTTCAAATAACCTGGTAGACTGGCAAGATCATGGAGTAATTGTAAGTCAGGATAATGTACCCTGGGTAGCACCTGAATCATACTCAATGTGGGCACCAGACTGTGTATATAAAGAAGGAAAATATTATTTCTATTTTCCTTCAACACCTGGAGGGGAAGTTATGCGCGGTTTCGGTATTGGGGTTGCCACTTCGGATACTCCATATGGGCCATTTACCCCAGAAGAAAATCCTATCGAAGGAGTTTCGGGGATTGATCCATGTGTATTGATTGACAGCGACGGTGAGTCATATTTATACTGGTCGGGCCGCGGTATGTCTGTAGCCAAATTAAAAGACAACATGCTAGAGCTGGATAGTGAACCAATACAGATAGAGGGTTTGCCCGAAGGTTTTAAGGAAGGTCCTTTTGTTTTTAAAAGAAACGATACATACTATTATACATTTCCATGGGTGCGTGAAGAAACAGAAACTTTGGCGTATGCAACCGGCGATAATCCGATGGGTCCTTTCAAATTTCAGGGAATTATTATGGAAGAGTCTCCTGCGGGATGCTGGACAAACCATCATTCAATTGTAGAGTATGAAAATCAATGGTATCTTTTTTACCATCATAACGATTATTCACCAGATTTTGATAAAAACAGATCTGTTAGAATTGATTCGCTCTTTTTTAATCTCGATGGAACAATTCAGCAAGTTATACCTACACTTAGAGGTGTAGGAAACACTCCTTCTATTGCTCAAATTCAACTTGACAGATATACAGATATAAGCACATCGGGTGCTTCAATTGATTATGTTAATATGGAAAACTTGTTTGATGGATGGAAACTTATTTTTAATGAAAAGGATGCTTGGTCGAGTTACAATAATGTTGATTTTAGCAAAACTAAGAATAAAGAGATTACTGCCAAAGTATTATCAAAAACCGGCGGTACTCTGAAAATTAGTATAAACAATCCTAATAAGGGTAAATCAATCGTATCAGAATTAAATGTTCCTTCAAATTCTAACTGGCAGGAGATTTCTGTGCCTCTGAATAAAGCACCTGATGGGGTTAATAACATCCAAGTTTCACTTGTTAATGAAGGAAATTTGGAGATAGACTGGATTACTTTTAAATAGAGTTATGAGTCTGAAAATATTTCACTTGTCTGTTTATTCAATTCATATTGTCTATTGAATATTTATTGAGCTTGGAGTGATATTGTATTGCTTTACAAAACAGCGGGTGAAATATTTTGGGTCATTAAAACCAACACGATAAGCAATTTCCGACACATTGTTATTCCTATTAATATCTAACAGTTTTTTAGCTACCTTAAGTCTATATAGAAGAATAAACTTTACAGGTGGTGTTCCCGAAAGTGAAATAAACTTTTTATATACAATGGCGTAACTCATACCTAATTGAACTACTAGTTCTTTTACACCAAAATTAGAGTCCTCATAATTCTTCTCTATAATTTCTATAACTTGTTTCATGAATTGCTGATCCGTATACCCGGCATCCAGCTCAGATAAGTTCATTCCACCATCTATAAACTTCTTATGATGTAGGTCTCGGTTTTTCATAATTGCTTCTATCTGAACCAATAGCATTGTTTCTTCAAAAGGTTTTGTGATATATCCATCTATGCCGTTTTCAAAGCTTTCTATAAAAGCTCTTTCGCTGGAGTTGGCGGTAAGTAATAGAAATGGGATATGGCATAATTCAAAATCATCGCGTATACGCTTACATAGTTTTGCACCATCATAAACAGGCATCATCAAATCAGAAACAATAAAGTCAGGTATTATTTTCTTTGCTTCGGCAAAACCTGCTTCCCCATTATTTGCTTCTGCAACATTAAATCTTGAAGAAAGAGTCTTCTTAATGTATGCACGCATATCGGGGTTATCCTCAACTAGTAGAAGGTTTGGCTTATCTTTATCTATGGGAATGAAAGGAATAATTGTATCTTCTATTGTAACAGGTTTCGAAAACATTTGCTCATTAGCTTTTTCAGTACTTTCTGTAAGAGATATTGGGAAGTAAATTCTGAAGGATACTCCAATATTTTTAGACGATTTTAATATGATTTTACCATTTAGTAAATCTACTAACTTCTTTACTATGTGCAACCCGATTCCTGTGCTGCTTTGACCATATTTAGTATACTCCTTTTGTTTTGACGATCTGTAATAACGGTTGAAAATTAATTCTTTTTCCTCGTCATCAATAACACTGCCACTATTGGTAACAGATATATATAGAATCAAATTATCTGATTCTGAGTCTTTAAACTGATTGGCACGAATAATTACCTTCCCCATATTGGGGGTGTACTTTACAGCATTAGACAACAGGTTAAAAAGTATTTTATGAATATTGTCTTTGTCTGCCACAACGTAATTGTGACTTAGTTTGTAATAGGTCTCTAGTTCGATATCACTTGAATTCAATAGATTTGAAAAATCGGAGGCTGTTTGATTTAAAAGTTTTTCCAGATTAAAAGTTGTTGGATGCAAAATCATGTTGTTGGTGTCTATCTTCTGCAGGTCGATGAGTTGGTTTACCATAGTGATTAGGTATCGTGCATTTCTATCTATCATTTTTAAATCATCCCTAATAGAAATATCTTTGTTTTTATTGAGCAATTGAGCTGTAGGACCTAATATCAGTGTAAGGGGGGTTTTAAATTCATGAGCTGTATTAATGAAGTAAGATAATTTTTCTTTGTTCATCTCCTCCATTTGTGATGAGATTTTAGAAATCTCGTTCTTTTGTTTATTAATCTCTTCGTTTTGTACTTGCAACTTAATGTTTTTATCAATTATAACGGCTTGTGAATCCTCTAGTTTTGTTATTGTATCGACTAGTTCTCCTGTACGTTCTTCAATTTTTGTTTTTAATAGTTTCTGAATATTCTTTTGTCTTTGATAATATGACAATATAACATACGAAATAATTGCCATGCATAAGAGTATGATTAATGTATAGAACCATATTGTTTTAAAAAAGGGAGGATGAACGTGTATAGTGAGAAAAGTACGTTCAGACGACCAAGTATTGTCTCTGTTTGTACACCATACTTCTAAAGTATATTTACCTGGATCGAGATTAGTATATTTAGCATTTCTATTTACCAGTCCCACTTTTATCTTATCATCCAGCCCTAAAATACGGTGAAAATAGTAGATTTTATTCTGACTCTGATAATCGAGCGCACTAAACGAAATTTCAAAAGAGTTATCCGGTGGAAAAAGATGTAACTCACTTGTGTGTATTATGGAGGTTTTTAGATTTTTATTATCTATATAAGGGATTACTTCGCGTCCGTTGCTAATAAATTGAGTGAGGGTTACAGTTCTTTCTTTTTCTTTAGGAAGATTAATTAGTGTGTTGAACTCAATTAACCCATCTGTGGTTCCTAATAATACATGATTATCTGAAGTTTTACATCCCGATCTGAGGTAGAATTGCTGTATAGGCAACCCATCATCATTGTCGAACTTAATTGCTTTGTTGCTGAAGGTGTTAAATATATATATACCCCTAAAAGTGCTAATCCATAAATTTTGGTTCTCATCTTCAATAATGCTTGATACACTTGTTTCTGTAAGACCTGCACGACCTGCAAAGTTGGTAAAAGTGAAATTACCATTTACACTGTTTCTGTTAAGCATATATAGTCCATTACCCCTGCTACCTAAATAAATATCACCATTTTTTGTTTCTATGATAGTGGTTATCCTATCTATTATTTTGCTTTCAGGATCATCAAGTTTATGTTTATAATGAACAGATTCATATCCATTTCTATAGTCATTAAGGTCAATAACATGTACTCCATTTCCACCTAGCCACAAACGTGATTTAGAATCTACAAATATAGTATTCAAATTATCCGGTATCTCTCTGGTACTCGAATAATGGCGTAAACGATTGATAGATTGAGTAGAAAAATCCAAACTCTGTATATTATTGTTAGTACATATCCAAAGAGAATTCCTGAGAGAGTCGATATGAATATCATGAACATCGTTAGACACAAGACCTGAATTTTCTTTAGTAAAGTGTTCAAAAAAGGGGTTATGTATATTTCTATTTAAGAGTTTTTGAATACCGCCACCAATTGTTGATATCCAATAATCACCATTAAAATCTTGTACAATATCTGTAATATTATTACTACCCAGAGAGTTGTGAATCTCTGAATCGTGTGTATAAAATGAAAAGTAGTTTTCACCCTTTTGTTTTATAGCTAAACCGCCATCGACAATACCCACGAGAATATTTCCCTGCTTATCTTCTATTACAGTACTAATGATTAAAGAATTGCCATTCTCAAAATCATTTAGAGCACGAGTAAAAGATATCTGTTTAGGTTCTAATATATTAATACCTCCTAGATCTGTGCCAGCCCAAATGCAATAATCATCGTCTACGAATATTTTATTTATTATATTGCTATTTAATGACTTGGATTCAGATTCTTTCTTTATCAAATCAAATTCCTCACCTCTGGAAAGAATATTAATACCATTTCGTGTAGCAACAATAATGTCACCCGAATTATTTTTATCAATATCCATTACAATATTAGATGAAATGCTTTGTGAGTTTTTGGGATTATGTTGATAATGAGTGTAATAATTGCTCTGAGTGTTTATGCCATATAGTCCGTTTGTGGTTCCGGTCCATAAATAATCTCCAAAGGAAAAGAAACAGTTAATTGTTTGATCAGAAATATCAATATTTGATGGTACAGGTATATTTAAATACTTATCTGGAGAGGTAAATGAATATCTTAGCAGTAAATTACTACCACCAACCCAAATTTCATTACCATGTTTTTCGATACTTCTAACATCCACGTCATTTTTCATCAAAATAACCTTAATCACTTCTCGGGCATTGTTAAGGATGACGTATGATAAGCTATTATTACTCCCTATCAAAAGATTCTGATTATCATCTATGTAAATTGTTTGAACTGGTGATGTTAGAATCTCTTTATTATCTCCTTCGAAATCTTTGAAAAAATTAATACTTTCAAGCTGCAAATCTATTCTAAAAATCCCGGCATCTGAAGCAATCCAAAGATTGTGATATTTATCTTCTTTAATATCGTGAATATAACTGCTTCCAATGAATAGATTGGGGTTATTGGAGTTAGCCGAATAGTGTTTAAAATCGTATCCGTCAAATCTTTCTAAGCCGTAGGATGTGCCAAACCACATGAATGAATTATAGTCCTTATGAATTGCGTGAACCGAATTGTCAGATAAGCCATTATCGATTGATATATATGAAAAATTATATTCATTTGAGCTATTTTGTCCATGTTGTGCAACTACCGCAATGATGCTAAAAAGATATATTATTATAGTAGTTTTTACTCTCATCTTTTTTAGGTATTTGAAATCATTAACAAACATACAGTTTTTTTTCAAACAACCTATCTGTAACAAGTACAATTATAGAAATAAATTTTTAGGAGACAAAAAATTGTAATACAAATTCTGCCCCCTAAAAAAGTCTTTTATTTTCTCTATATAAAAGCTATATTACTATTAATGAGTGCTATGGTTATGGAAAATGCCCTCGCTTGTTTGTTCTACAAACTGCATTGTTCCATCAGAATTATATTGTAATTCTTCAATACATACCGCTCTGCGTCCTATTGCTCCAGGGCGACCATCAACTGTAAGTGATGCATTGTGGTAGAAGAAATACCATTTACCGTTAAACTCTGCGATTCCAGGATGGATCGTAAAACTGTTTTCGGCCATTCCAGTTAGTTCGCCATGTGGTGTCCATGGACCTTCCATTGAAGTTGAAGTTGCATAAGAAATTGTTTCACGTCCTTCTCCCATTGAAGCGTAAGTAAGATAATACAAATCGTTTCTTTTATGTAGCCATGGACCCTCTACAAATTTAGGTAAATCAACTATTTCTATTTCACCATCAAGCTCAACTAGATTTGGTTTTAGTTTTGCAAGAAAGCAGGTGCCGTTTCCCCATGAGAGCCAGGCTTGTCCATTATCATCTATAATAAAAGTAGGATCAATATCGTTCCACCATCCACGGGGTTCGTTTGATGTCATTTCATCTGTAATAAGTGGCTTGCCAATTGGGTCTATGAAAGGACCTGTGGGACTATCACTCACGGCTACACCTATAACTTTACTATTGTATGGCTCTCCCGCCTGAAGTGAAGTGTAGTAATAAAACTTCCCATCATGCTCTATTACCTGCGATGCCCATGCTTCACCAACACCCCATTCTAAGTCGGTAGGTTTAAGTACGGGTCCATGGTCTGTCCATGTTTTCATGTCTTTGGTTGAATAACAGAGCCATTCGGTAATATTAAACTCACGTCCCCCCGAAGCGGTGTCTTGCCCTTCATAATATTCATCATGTCCTACGTATAAATAAAGTGTTCCGTCATGAACCAGAGGTGCAGGATCTGCCGTGAATTTGTCTTTTATAAGAGGGTTGCCAGTATATTGGAAAGTTGCTTTTTCCTCTTTTTGCGCGCATGCCGTTATTAAAACAAGCAAACTGAACAGTACTACTATATTTCTCATATATAATTAAATAAAAGTTATTAGTGATTTCTGAAATTCCATTTTGAGTTATCACTACTCATATCAAATTTAGCAAGAGTAGGGGTGCTGTCTCCTGATGAAACTAAGGCATATTTATCATTGGAGTTAGGAACCTCCTTTGGCATGATGCGATATGTACCATCGGTAAGCTGATCAATTCTCCATAATTGCTCTGCTGCACCAGTGAAGTTAGGCACAGTTACAACCTCAGCATCTGAGGTAGCTGCTAAAGCTCTGTTTGTTCCTTCAATCGTAATTTTATAAAATGGGCCACCTAAATAACCTCCTGCTTCTGGGACGGCTGTTATAGTCCAACGTTGGTGAGGGCGAACCATATAGTCGCCAATTCTTACACCAATATTACCTTCAGGCCATGTGTTTATTACTTCATCAAGTTTTTGATTTGGTACGGTAATGATAGGTTCGTCTACATCACGATTGAAGCCTCTCATTCTACCAGGCATACGAACAAAGTCAACTTTTAATTCTAGTGAATAACCTCTTCTTTCCGATTCAATTTTGTATGTTCCCTCTTTGAAAAGATCTCCTGCTACTGGCCAACCATCTTTCCACAATAGAGGACGAATTCCAAGTACACTACGAGCACTTTGTTCTAAATCAGCTTCGAAATGACAAGACATTTTTTCTACCCCTTCTTCAACAATAGTTCGTCCGAAATGCCCCGGACCAATATGTGTATCGCGAGCTGCGATAACCAATTTTCCACCACCTTTAAGCATCTCTCTTCCCATGTTATCGATATAAGGACCAGTTACTTGTTTTGAGCGACCAACTACAATATTGTAGGTTGAGTTAGCTCCATCGCAACAAGTACCGTGGGTGCCTAGGAGGTAATACCATCCGTCGCGATATTCCAAGTCTGTAGCTTCACAGTCAATTGCAATATCAATAGCTTCATTTCCTTCAATTCTCTCGCCAGTATTTGGATCTAATTCAATTAAGCGGATGAATCCGAAATAAGTACCATATGAACACCACAAACGCCCATCATTTGGATCTAACAGTAAACCGGGATCGATGGCATCGTTATCCTCCACACCATCTGACTGAGCAACTAATATAGGATCGGTGAATTTAAAATCGGGAGAATTAGGATCGAGCGTTTTATTCCACATAGTAAGGATTCTTCCATTATGACCGCCTCCTAGACCTCCACCAGTAGCACCATAAACTACGAGGTAGCGATCTCCAATTTTTACTGCATCGGGTGCCGCACCACCTCCAGGCCTTTCGGCTCCACCATTCCATGTCCAGCCATCTTCAGATATCAAGCCTCCTCCTCCGGTGCCGAATGTGTAGTATTTGCCATCACTCTCCATAATAGTAGAAGGATCATGTATAAATGGTTTTCCTATCTGTGCCGTCACAGTTGTAAAGTACATGAATAGTAAAGCTGTTAATGCAGATATTTTATGTAGTAAGTTCATTTTATTTACAGTTAATAGAAATTATTACTCATTTATTATTTTAATATTTCTTACCGGTGCTCCTTCTTCATCTACAAATCGAACACAGAAATCACTCATTCCAGGACCATTAATTACTGCTCCACGAATTATGTTTCTTCCTTTTTTTAGAGTCAAACGTTTGGATAAAGCGTCATCCATAACCATGCGCCTATCTCCGGAAAGCAGTATTACTTCTTCTTCATTTAACCACCACTTGGATGCTGAATTGGAGCCAACGGACATTCTTACATTTTTCATTTCGTGGGGACTATCAATTATAGTAACTGCCCAAAACAAAACACCATATTCAGGTTTGTGTAATCCGTAAGCGAATCGGAATAACTTCACATTAAAGAGTTTACTGTCTAGTGAGTGCCATTTAAGCTGTTTATCTCCAACTTTTACAACATCTCCATTTTTGGGAAGTATGCTAAACTGGTTATCGAAATAAAGAGTGTCAAAGGCATTCTTTAAGTAACTGTCTGTGAAAATTGTGTTGCTTCGCACTGGCACTTCTATTGGCTCAAGCAGGGTCCATCGTTGAATGAATCCTTCTTCGTCAGGGGTTTTAAATTCAGCTGTTGCTGGAACAAAGTATTTATCTAAGCTACGTACTGAATCTTTTGCAACTGCTGCATCATTTGAGCTCCAACGTCTGCCCGGTTGTGCGTGAATTGCAGCTTCATTTAAAAAGAAATCGGTCATTTTTTTAAATGTACTATCATTAAATGTAACTGGGCCGTGTTGACCTTCAGGTACAGATATAAATTCTGTAAGCAATCCATTTTCTTTTAATGCATGCGAAAAAAGTTCACTTTGGCAATGTGGTACAACATCATCGGCTTCACCATGTATAACTATGAATTTAGGATCTCTCCTGTCAAGAAAGGTAATAGGATTAAGCATTGCAATCATATCAAGGTTGTCGGCAGGATTACCTCTTATAAGAGCTGCTTCGGGAGAGTCTCCTTTCTTGGGACCTTTGCAGTCATCCATTAGAGCCATGTCTATAGGTCCGAACCAATCGACAACTGCATTTACAGAACTGCTGTATGCGGTAAAATTTCCAACACTACCTTCTATATCAACTGTTGTTTCATTAATGGTAAACTCTTTAACATCATTTGTTGTTCCTGCTAATGCTGCAAGGTGTCCTCCAGACGAAAAGCCAGTTATACCAATAAATGATGCATCGATGTTGTATTTTTCTGCATTTGCTCTTATAAATCTGATGGCCGCCTTAACATCATTTATCTGAGCCGGGTATACAGCATCTGAACTTGAACGGTGATTTATTGAGACTACTGCGAATCCACTTTCGAGTATCTGCTTGCCAAAGGCATCAAAGGTGAATTGTTTTAAATTATTGCCAAACCATGCACTACCATATATTATCACGATAGCTTTATAGGTTGGTTTATCTGTGTTGGGCAAATAGATGTCGAGGTTATGATATTCTTTATCATCCCCCGCATAATTAAGGTTGAGCCACTTCTTGCCACTTTCTTGACCTAGACTTATCATTAAGCTAAAAGCAACAAGAATTGCTGTAGTAAATATTCGTTTCATTATTTGAATTAAATTAAGTTTATAATGAAGATTAATGTTTAAATTTATATTTCGATTGATGTCTCATAATAAGCTCAGTGCTCTTTTTGAAGTAACTTTTATATTCAGACTTTTTTCTTCTTAAAGCGGGCTTTATTTGAACAACAATGGTACAAATTCATTTAAGCATCTGCGCCAAGTAAGAAATTCATGTGCAGTTCCGGGCGACTCATAATAAATATTATTAATGCCAGCCTTGGATAGGTTTTCGCTTAAATTTTTAGTTCTTTCTGGATTTTCTTCTGATCCAATTCCTAAAAATAAGACATGAACCTTTTCATTAAATGCCTTAGCATCTTTTAATGCGCCATTGTATGCAGTATCCAACTGATCGGTGTTAATGCCTCCAGCTCCACTAAAACCTCCTATATATGAGAATTTATCTAAATTATTAAACGTGATATTAAAAGTTTGTAATCCACCCCACGATAATCCGGCCATTGCTCTATTTTCACGATCTGTTAAAACTCTGTATCTACTTTCAATATTAGGTATTATCTCTGTTAGAAGTATTGAAGAAAAATCGGCACCAAATCTCATTCTGGCTTCATTAGGATCTTCACCGTGTTTGGGTTGAAAACTCTCTATGTTTCCATTATCCATTACCACAATCATAGGTGTTGCCTTACCTTCGGCTATTAGATTGTCCATGATGAAGTTCATTTTTCCCTGATTTGCCCAGCTGGTTTCATTTTCACCCATACCGTGTTGCAAATAAAGAACAGGATATTTTTTATTAGGATTTTTGTCATATTCTGCCGGTAAATATACTAATGAGCGACGCCATTCATCGCGAATTTCTGAAAAATACCAGCTATCGCTTACCGATCCACTTGGAACACCTTTCTTTGGTTGGTAATAATCTCCACCCTCTTCAGGTATTTCAATTCCACTTACCCATTTACCCATTCCAAAAAAAGGCTTACCATTTGGGTCGGCCGCACTTACTCCATCAATAATAATTTGATAGTAATGAAAGCCTATTACTTCGGGTCCTTCACTTACAAGTGTCCAAAAGCCATCTTCTCCTTTTTCCATTTCTCCACGGAAGCTGATTTCAACTTTTTGGGCATCGGGTGCATATACTCTGAAATATGTGCGACCGTCTTCGCCAACTCTGGGATATTCAGCTCCTACTATATTGTGTTCATTGGGTGAAGTTCCTTCAGGAACAACATTTTTTACCTGGGCGTTTATAACTGATGTTATAACTAAGAAAAGCATTAAATTTAATACGTGCTTCATAATTGATTTATATTATTTAATTATTAAAATTTGACAAATGATGATGTAGATTATTTTTTAAGGCAAGTTTTTTTTATCTGTTACCCAAACTTCAGATAATGATAAAAGTGGTTTTTCGCCTGTAAACATTTTACTCGCTTCAGCATCTCCTTTTAATTGCCATTTATACCATGCGGTGGCAACTCTTGCAAATTCGCCTCCATGTGGTTGACTATAAGTGCCACCATGGCCAACATCCATGTTAGCTACAAATACAGGAACATGGTTTATTCTTTCAAAGTCATCCATACCATTGTTATAGGCAATATCTGATTCTCCACCAAGGAGATATAATACAGGGGTATGAAGTTTAGACAGATCGTCTTTTGATAAACCGGGCATACCTGGCATACCGCTTCCGGGGCTACCAAGGATTCCGCTGTTTAAAACTATTGCTGTAGTAACGCGTGGGTCGGGAGCTACTTCCAAAGTCTGCAACCCACCACAAGACATGCCACTAACTGCTATTTTAGACGTATCTATTTTATTATACAATGGGCTGTTTGTATTATTATTCTGTTCTATTGCCCAGTCGATAGCATCTAATAGTTGAGAAGCCTCTGATCGTCCTGAACCTCTCTCGCCCTCTTGCGGCATTGGTCCTATTGCTATTGTAAGAAAACCATGAGAAGCTACTTCTGAGAGGTAATTGATATGTTCCCAAGGGGAATTTGCACAAGCCCCATTTCCCCATACAATTATAGGCAATTTATTGTCATTTCCGATTGCTGTAAGATCCTCTGGTCTGAATACAGTATGAGTCGGCAGTGAATCATCTGTATACATAATTGCATTGTAAGCACCAGTTCCTCCGTCCTCAACCACTCTTATCTTTTTAGTTTCCACACTTTCTTGAGAAAGCACTGTATTTGCAAAACTTAAACTTGCAAATATCATTACTATACAGATGTATACAGTTTTTTTCATTTTTTATTTGATGTTAGTTATAGGATTACATTTCGAATTATTTTTTATCTAATTGCTTTTCCATAAGTTAGGAAGAAAGCGGTAATAGAGTAAATGTCTCCAGGTAGACCAGTCATGTCCTCCATTTCCACCTACGTAATATTCGTGTTTAATATTATGATAGTTTAAAGCCTCATGAAGATGCTGTACGCGAACATTGAAGAAACTATTAACCTCTTTGGTACCTTGACCAACAAAAAGATAATCTACTTTACTGCTAATATCGGGATCATTTAAGAAATCTTTTAAAGATTCTTCTGGCTCAGTGTCACCCGCACTTAAAATGCCGAAATTAGCAAATAAATCAAGTGATCTGAATCCTACAAACATACTATGACGTCCTCCCATTGAAAGTCCTGAGATTGCTCTTCCACGCGGGCTTTTAATAGTGCTGTAGCTTTCATCTATTAATGGAATAACATGATTTCGTATTTCCTCTTCAAATACATCAAAAGTTAATTCAGTATGTTGTGGATGGTTACGATGAATAACTTGGTTATTAACAACAACAATTAGCATTGGTACTGCTTTATTCTCAGCAAGTAAATTATCCATTATTAAATTGACTCTACCATCGTATATCCAATTGGATGGGAGCTCGCCACTACCTCCTAAAAGATACAAAACCGGGTATGATTTTTCTTCATTATATTCAGGTGGTATGTAAACATAAAGTTCACGCTCTCCTTTTGTTGTTTCAGAATGATATATATGACGCGCTACCACCCCATGTGGTACATTCTTTGCGTCGTAGTAAGATGGTTCTTTTCCATGAACCACTAATTGGCTATATGGAGGCATAGCTGTAAATGCAGCATATGTATTGCTAGGATCTGTAATCTGAATGCCATCAACAATAAAATGGTAAGCATAAATATCTGGGAGTAGGGGACCTATTTTAAGCTCCCAGATATCGTTCTCGCCACGGATGAAAGGGATTGGCTTACTCTCTTTGTCTAAAGAGGTGGTAATAGCTCCCGGTGCAAGAGAAACCTCTTTTGCATTAGGAGCTTTTAATTGGAAAGTTACCATACCTTGGTCATCTACATCGGGAGAATTCAAGGGTGCACTAAAAGGAGTGAGATTCTCCCGATTTTTATGAGGGTTGTAATCTAAATTAACATTTGCTTGTTGTGCAATTAATAAAGTTGGTATTAAAAATAATACCCATAAAACATGTTTCATATTCTTGTCAGTTAAGTTTAAAAAAGTATTTTAACTAGTGAAAGTATTTTAAGTTTAAAATACTTTTGACCTTAAAATAGTATTTAACTTGAAAGAGTGTAAAAGTACCCTTTTCCTACTTTGACAAGGAGGACTAATCTATATTTATGGTGTACATATCTTTTAATTGTTACAATTCCACAGTGATATCGACACTCTTTAATCCTTTCTCAGATGAGGTTCCACCATACATCAGTGTGTAGTTTCCCGATTTAGAGATCAAATTATCTGAACGTTCATCATAAAATTCAAAAGCATCTGAATTGATGGTTAGTTCAACTTCTTTTGTTTCATTCGGCTTGATATTTACTCTTTGAAATGCTCTTAATGATTTAAGTGGAGCTTCTGGATCGTCATTCCTTTTTACATATAACTGAACAACCTCATCTCCCGATATATCAGAATTATTAGTCACGGGAATGGAAATTTTGAGCCCCTTATCGGCTTTTATTATATTTGAAGATATTTGTGCATCTCCATATATAAATTCAGAGTAACTTAATCCGTGGCCAAAAACATAAAGCGGCGCCTCTTTCATATAACGATATGTTCTACCATCCATATTGTAGTTTTGAAAACCCTGATGTTCTGGGTTTTCTGCTTCTTTTAAAGCATTGTCAAGCTGTTTGGTTGATTTATAAAAAGTTACAGGTAGTCTTCCTGCCGGATTGTAATCTCCAAATAAAACATCTGCAACAGCTTGACCAGCGGCTTGTCCTCCGTACCATGCTGCAATTAATGCATCATAATTTTGCTCATCCTGTTCAAGAGCTAATGAGCTCCCAGAGCAAAGTACAAAAACAATCGGTTTACCTGTTTTTTTTAAATCAGCAAGAATTCTTCGTTGCACATCTGGAAGTTCCATATTTTCCCTGTCGCCACCATTAAATCCTTCGGCGCTTACTG
Source organism: Fermentimonas sp. (assembly GCA_015478775.1). Taxonomy (GTDB): domain Bacteria; phylum Bacteroidota; class Bacteroidia; order Bacteroidales; family Dysgonomonadaceae; genus Proteiniphilum. Next base: position 103,711 of record JADMKP010000012.1, read on the forward strand.
GCATTTCTTCGCCTTCTAACTGTGGAGATAGTCCTCCAACATATATAATTGCATCCACATCTTTAATTCGCTCTGTAAGCTCATTAAACTGTGCAGGTTTCTTTTGAAATATAGAAAAATCAATATTTACGCGTCTACCAGTTTGTGAATGTTCGAGCATAACATCATAGGTGTTTCCTTCTATAACATTAAATGCATATTCTGATGGAATTGAAGCTTCACGTCCACTTTGAGACATAACTTCCTTATTATCTATAAATAGCTTATAACTGTCTGATGTGCGTGTAGAAATAACCACTTCACCGGAATATGGTGCTGTGAAAATACCACTTATGCGTGTAGAAGTATTATCCATATTCACACCTTGAGCAAGTGCTGTTCCCCCTGAATTATTATAACGTACTCCTTCATTATTGATTTCTGTAGCAACAGGTTCACCTTCAAGATTATTGTTATTGTAAAACTCAACATATAATCCATCTGAATTATATTGAGAATTGGTAAAATGATCGTATAGTGAACTCCTCACCCATGGATCTACCAGATCGCATCCCCTGTCATAGATGATTTCGGTATCGGTTAGTTTTGCACGAATACCTTCCAGAATAGTAACAGTTGAAGAAGGGGTTCCATTATAATTACCCCATAACATTACACTGTCAGCAGCGTTTGCGCCAATAACTGCTATACGTTTAATATTCTTAGTTAATGGTAAAACATTATTATTGTTTTTAAGTAGTGTAATGGATTCATGTGCAACCTTTAATGCATTTTCTCTATGCTTAGGTGAATCTACTATTGAGTGTGGAAGATCGTTCCATGGGTTTCTTTCTGCAGGGTCAAGCATTCCTAATTCGAACCATCCAAGCAATATACGTCGTAATGAATGATTTATTTGTTCCTCACTAATCAATCCCTGTTCAACAGCCAGTACAAGATTTTCATATACTGAGCCACATTCAAGATCTGTTGTATGAACAACTGCATCAGCTGCAGCCGACTCTGGGTTGGGGTGGGTTCCATGATTATCAGGAATATAGAAGTCGTTAATACCCCAACAATCAGATACAACCATTCCTTCATATCCCCACTCGGTACGTAAAATATCGAGCATTAATTTGCTGCTTCCGCAACATGGCTCTCCTTCAAAAGCATTGTATGCACACATTACTTGTTTTACATCTGCCTCATCAATAAGTGCTTTGAAAGCGGGTAGATATGTTTCTCTTAAATCTCTAGCAGAAACAGAAGCGTTATAAGAATGTCTGTTCCATTCAGGCCCGCTGTGCACAGCGAAATGCTTTGCACAAGCATATGTTTTTAGATAGTGTGGATCATCTCCTTGTAACCCCTTAACTGCTGCAACGCCTAATCTGGATGTTAGAAAAGGATCTTCACCATATGTCTCTTGACCTCTTCCCCAACGTGGGTCACGAAAAATATTGATATTAGGGGTCCAGAAACTTAACCCGTAATATCTACCTCTGTTGTCATTTCTTATTGCCTCATTATATTTGGCCCTTGCTTCATTTGATATAATATCAAATGCTTCTTTATGACCAACTTCATTCCATGTTGCTGCCATACCAATAGCTTGAGGGTAAACTGTGGCAATTCCAGCACGTCCAACACCATGTAAGGCTTCGTTCCACCAATCGTATGCCGGAATTCCCAATCTAGGAATGGGCTCTGATGAATTAACCATAAGACCTGCTTTTTCTTCCAGAGTTAAAAGACTCAGAAGGTTTTCAACACGTTGTTCCACAGGAAGATCTGGATCTTGAAATGGGTATTGATATTTAGTTTCACAACCCAACAAAAAAAATATTCCTGTACTAAGGATTAACAATAAATACATTTTTCTCATTCTATTATAATTTTATAGTTATTTAGTCTTGTATTTTTGCCCCTGCCATGTTTCTCTCTCATTAAATCGTTTGATAATCATATCCCTAACAACATAATTTTTTAAGCCCCATTCAGGTGCTATGAGAAGCTTTTCAGGAGATTGTGAGGTAAATCTTTCAATATAAATATCTGGATTTAATTTTTCGGAAAAGCTAACGCACATATTAATATAATCATCCAATTCAAATAGACTGAAAGCACTCGGATCGACTCTATATTCCCGAGACATAACAGTTCCCTTTATAATTTGGAGCTGATGCAGTTTAAGTGATGTTAGAGGCAATTCAGAAAGCTTTTCTGCATGACTTAGTATTTCATCTTTAGTTTCACCTGGAAGACCTAGTATCATGTGAGCACCTACAGCAATACCCTTATCAGCAGTCATCTTAATCATATTTTCAGACTCTTCATAAGTGTGTAATCTATTAACTCTATCCAAAGTTTTGTTAAGTGTAGATTCAACTCCATACTCAACCATTACAAATGTCTTTTTGCTAAGAGCTTCGAAATAATCCAACAGTTTTTCAGGCATGCAGTCGGGACGTGTTCCTACAATTAATCCTACCACATTGGGATAGGATAGGGCCTCTTCATATTTGTCTATTAATGAGTCTATAGGATCGTAAGTATTAGTATAAGATTGAAAATATGCCAGATACTTCATGTCTGGATATTTATATGAGAAAAAGTTAATACCATCCTCTAGCTGCAGGGATATCGATTTTGTTTGTTTCCCATAACCTGGACTAAAACTCTGATTGTTACAATAGGTACATCCTCCATAACCCTTGCTTCCATCTCTGTTTGGACATGTGAAACCAGCATTGATTGATATTTTTTGTACTTTATATGGAAATCGTGATGACAAGTATTCCGAAAAATCACGATATGGTTTTTTAGTAGAAAACATGAATTAAATATTAATAATAGTTTTTGTTCTTTTAAATGACTGCCATTTCATATATGTTGCTGAGCGCCAAAACCATTCGAGTGGTCCATACAAAAAGTGTTTCAACCATTGCTTACTAGCGATTATTTGTAATGCATATATTATCAATCCCAAAATGAATAGTTCAGTAATACCCAATCTACCAAAAAATGAACCTAGCTCCCAAGATGAAAATAACATGGCTCCGACAACATTCTGTACTTCATAATTCGTTAGTCCCATTCGCCCATATGGAGAAAGTAAATCAAGATACTTACCTAAAATTTTAGTTTGATACAAAACAATAAACCCCATTGCTAAAACACCAGATTGAAAAAGCATACTTAAATCATTTAATGTTGAAGCAATTATTGAATTTATTGGCACTTTAAGTCCTTGTGATACATGTAGAAACAAGTTTATAGGATTTTCGGGAGTAAACAACTGAACTAAAAGCTTACTGACAATTGCTGCAATAAAAAAGCCTATAAATAGAATGTAATTCTTTCTCTTTTTTATGTTCACTTTTTCAAAAAAACCAGTTCTACCTACTACAAAACCCAGAATAAATAAAGCAAACACCATATATCCAGTTGAACTCATTCTGAACTGATAGTGAAGCTTTTCTTTTGTATTTACAAATATATTATCTTTGGCTGATTCAAGAAATGATGCATTGGTAATAAAAATATCTTCATTAGTTGTGGCATTTAAAGTCTCGCTTTCTACATTGTTAGTATCAATAGACTGATTTAAATTTATAGCAGTAGCTTCTTTTAAAGTAATATTATCAAAACCAACAATTGACATTAAAGGTAATCCTAACAGTATAAGACTAGTTATGGTTATTAAAACCCAATTTTTTAAAGGAAATAGCAGCACAAGTATTATACCATAAAAAGCATACAAAGTAAGAATATCCATGTAGGCAAAAGTAGTACCAACAATTCCAATCACGAAAAGGATAACCATTCTCCATAAGAAACGACCCCGAAAATCGATACCTCTCTTTGATGCTCTATCCATTTGTATAAAAAAACTAAGCCCGAAAAGGAATGAGAATATCGTAATAAATCGACCTGCTATTACGTGTGTTACAAGAAGTTGTATAATGGTATCAAACATAGGATACCTGGCTATTTCTGTAACATTAACGGATAAATAACCAAATTTCTGCAACATATGTATAAGAATTACTCCTAAAAGAGAAAATCCTCTTAACGCGTCTATTACGTTTATTCTTTTTTGAGAAACAAGAATTGATTTGTCTACTTCCATTTATTGTTAATTTATATTTCAAATTGCTACTATTTAATTAAACAAAAAATTATCTGTTTATGTTTTGTTCTACTTCAAATATATAATTAAATAGACAATGTTAATAATTATCACGAATAATTATTCATCAGATATTTTTAATATGTATCTTAAACATTATAATTAAAATACGTCATTTATTCCTGAATTAAAATAAAAAAGATTGATAAATAGTACTTTATTTATCAATAAAAAAAGGGTAGTTCTTATTGAGAACTACCCTTTAAACTATTAATCGAAATATTTATTCTTTTTCTTCTGTATCAGCATCAGGAAGTTTCACTTCTACTGCTTCAGTATTAGCTGTATCCTCTTCAGTTGTTTCAGTTTCTTCTACAACTGTTTCAGTCTCAACTATAGGTTCAACCTTAGTTTCAACCTCTTCAATTACTGCTTCTGCATCAGCTTCTTTTTCAGCTGCTTTCTTTTCAGATTCTTTCTTGAATGCTTCAACTTTTTGGTTGTCTAATTTTTCCTTCAAAGCTGCCAATTCCTCAATATCTCCTAATGTTGTTTTTTCCATTGTTGGGGTAGCTGCAGCAGCTTCAAGACCTCCTTCTTTTTTGCTTGTGCGTTTACCTTTTTTTCTGGAATCATCACTTGTGCTATCTTCGTGAATGCGGCTGTGAGATACAATTATACGTTTTGCGTCCTTGTTGAACTCAATTACCTTAAATTCAAGCTTATCCTCGAGTTTTACTTCTGTATTATCTTCTTTTGCAAGATGTTTTGGTGTAGCGAAACCTTCCACTCCATATGGTAAAGAGACAACGGCACCTTTATCAAACAATTCAATAATTGTACCTTCATGAATTGAACCTGGTGTAAAAATTGTTTCGAAAACATCCCAAGGATTCTCTTCTAATTGTTTATGTCCTAAACTTAATCGACGGTTTTCTTTATCAATATCCAATACTTGCACTTCTATTGTGGCTCCAATTTCAGTTACTTCACTTGGATGTTTGATTTTCTTAGTCCATGAAAGGTCAGAAATATGTATTAAACCTTCAACACCTTCTTCAATCTCAACAAATGCACCAAAGTTGGTGAAGTTGCGAACTTTAGCGGTATGTGTACTTTTTACCGGGAATTTCTCTTCGATACTTTCCCATGGATCTGGTTTAAGTTGTTTTACACCTAACGACATTTTACGATCATCACGATCAAGCGTAAGGATTACAGCTTCAATTTCATCACCTACACTCATGAAATCTTGTGCACTATGTAAATGTTGAGTCCAGCTCATTTCTGATACATGGATTAATCCTTCTACACCTGCGGCAATTTCAACAAAGGCGCCATAATCGGCCATAACAACCACTTTACCTTTAACAATGTCTCCCACTTTTAAGGTTTCACTTAAAGCATCCCATGGATGTGGAGTTAATTGTTTTAGTCCGAGTGCAATACGTTTTTTCTCATTATCAAAATCAAGTATAACAACATTGATTTTATCATCAAGTTGAACAACTTCTTCTGGATGTTGGATACGACCCCATGAAAGATCAGTAATGTGAACAAGTCCATCTACTCCACCTAGATCAACGAATACGCCGTATGATGTGATATTTTTAACAACACCTTCAAGTACCTGTCCTTTTTCTAGTTTAGAGATTATCTCTTTCTTCTGTTGTTCTAATTCTTCTTCAATAAGTGCTTTGTGTGATACAACTACGTTTTTATATTCTGGGTTGATTTTAACTACTTTGAATTCCATAGTCTTGTCAACAAATATATCGTAATCGCGGATAGGCTTAACATCAATTTGTGATCCTGGCAAGAATGCTTCAATACCAAATACATCTACAATCATACCGCCTTTTGTACGACATTTAATGTAGCCTTTAATAATTTCATTGTTTTCAAGGGCAGTATTAACACGATCCCATGCACGTGATGCACGCGCTTTTTTGTGAGAAAGGATTAATTGGCCTCTTCTATCTTCCTGGCTTTCGATGTATACTTCTACTTCGTCACCAATTTTAAGGTCAGGATTGTAGCGAAATTCGTTCAATGAAACAATTCCATCAGATTTATATCCGATATTTACAACCACTTCGCGTTTGTTCATGGATGAGACAGTACCTGTAACTACTTCTTTATCGTTGATTTTACTCAGCGTATTATCGTAGCTTTCTGCAAGTTTTTCTCTGCTCTCTTTACTATAAGGGTCATTCTGAGCATAAGCAGCCCAATCAAAATCTTCGATGGGGGCTACAGTTTTTAGGTTTTCAGTCATTTGTTGTTGAATAATGTTTAAATTAAATAAGTGAGACTTTATGTTGATTAGTTTTAATTATAGTCTATTTATTGTCGTTATATAATCCTAGTGACTACACTATTTATACACCTTGAATTAGAAAATAGATATAAAAAAAGCGGTGCAAAGATAGTCGGTTTTTTATTAATAACCAATTCTATGCACCAATAATTATTTGAAAAACTTTCTATTTCAGAGCAATAACCCGTTTTGAACTTCTCGTCTATCTTGTATGCTCAAAAGTTTTTCCACGAGTCTAAGACCAAAATCAAATACTAATCCAGGTCCTTTACCTGTAATAATGTTTTCATCAACAACGACGCTTTCTTCAGTTGTTATTGCTCCAATAAGTTCAGGTTCAAATCCAGGATAGCAAGTAGCTCTTTTACCATCGAGTATTCCTAATCCTCCAAGAACCATAGGAGCAGCACAAATTGCTGCAATGAGCTTTCCTTTAGAATAAAAGTCAGAGATAAGATTTTTCAAATCATCGTGTTCATTCAAATGTTTTGCTCCTGGCATACCACCTGGGAGTATCAACATATCGAAGTTGGCAAAATCAGTATCTGTGAATGTTTTATCGGCTCTTACAGGAATATTGTGAGCTCCGGTAACAATATTGTCATCAGTTATTGAAACAGTAACAATATCAATTTTAGCTCTTCTCAAAATATCTACTGTTCCCAATGCTTCTATTTCTTCAAATCCATTTGCTAAAAATAGGGCTACTTTCTTCATAATTTTTAGTTTTAAATACAGTAATGTTGAAAATTGTCTGTATAAAATTAAATTTATATAGGAGGTTGAGTATTATTAATTCAGGTTGAACCTATATGTAATAGTACCTTGTTGGTTGTTAACCGAATTAATAGAATTGAACTTAGTGTTCCTTGCAGCTCTTAAAGCCTCATTTAATAGAGCTGAGTTAGGCGCGTTTGTGCCACGTCCAATTTCAGCATGTATAACTTTTCCTCCGGGATCAACTGTTATGTTAACAACCACAGTGCCAAAATCGTTCACGTTATATGTAGGTTGAACCAGTCCGCCACTACCCAAACTTCTACCGCCTAAATTAAATGAACCAATTCCTCCTGTACCTATTGGAGAACCCTGAGAAGAATTACCTGTTGATACACCTTGTGTTCCTGTACCTTCGGTATTGCCACGACTTTCATTGTTTTCTCCAAATAGTCCGGACATTTGATCGTTAATCTGTCTTGCTTGAGCTTCTTTTTCTCTTCTTATTCGTTCCAACTCTTCCACTCTTCTTCTCTCAGCTTCCAGTTCCTCACGTCTGCGTTGTTCTTCTCTCTGAGCCTCAATATCAATCGTAGGTTCATTGTTCTGAGTAATAAACTCTTCCGTTTGTGGTTGAGGAGGTGCCTCTACCTGAGGTGTAGGAACTGGAGTCACTTCATTGTATGGTGACTCAAATGCTCCGTAAGCATTTTCTGTAGTTCCAAACATAACTGGTATGCCTTCTAATTCTTCAGGAGGAGTTGCCATCGTGAAATATGTAAATAAAAGCAACAGAAAAAGCAACACTGTAAACAATATTGTTCCAATAATTCCTCCTATTTTCTCCCTCGAAACTTTTTTCATAAGCTAATTGAAGCTTTAGTTCGGCCTGGTCATCAGTACCATTCTAAACTGATTCTGATTAGCAATATCTAATATCCGAACGATTTCTCTATAAGGAACACTTTCATCGGCATATAATGCAACAAAAATATCTGGATCGGCAGTATAAATGGATTGCAGAAAAGGTGTTATATCTTCAAATGCTATCTCTCGCTCAGTTTCATTAGCATTTGCAACGTAATAGTTGAGAGCTTTGTCAATTGTAACTCTGGTTATAGGTTTAGCTTGCGCTTGTTGTTGAGACCTTGGCAGTAACACCTGTATAGCATTTGGTACTACAATTGTAGAAGTAATCATAAAAAATATAAGCAGTAGGAAAATCACGTCAGTCATGGAAGCCATACTGAAATTAGTTTCTATGCGAAATCGTTGTTTAAGTGCCATATCTTATAGTTCGGATAATATGTTTATATTAAGAAAAACTTAAGCAGCTGGCTCATTGAGGATATCCATGAATTCCATAATCCTCATTTCCAATCGGTTTACAATACCTTTGATTCGAGTAGTTAAGTAGTTGAAAGCAAAAAGAGCAATGATACCTACAATTAAACCACCCACGGTTGTAACCAAAGCCTCGTAAATACCTGTAGACAGAATATTTACATTCACATTAGTGCCCGCGCTCGCCATGTCCATAAACGCTTTTACCATACCGGTAACTGTACCAAGAAATCCCACCATAGGAGCACCTGATGCTGCAGTAGCGAGTATGGGTAGTCCTTTTTCAAGATGAGATATTTCAATATTACCCTGATTTTCTATTGCCGACATAACATCAGATGTTGGTCTGCCCAGTCTAGAAATACCTTTTTCTACCATTCTGGATGTAGGTGTTTCAGTTTTCCTGCATAAATTTACTGCAGCATCAATTTTACCATCATGAATATAATCTTTAATCCTATTCATAAAGGAATTGTCCTCCTTAGCAGCTTTATTTATTACGAGTGTACGTTCAATTAATACGTAAATCGACATTAATAAAAGTATAAGGAGGATAATCATTAACCATCCACCTTTTAAGGCTAGCTCAAAAGCATTCATTGTAACTGCTGTAACTTCAGCTGTTGACTGTGGCATTGTCTGGAATACAGTCTGTGCTGTATCAGCTAACGAAGGTATTTGCAAAAAGATCATACTTATAATATACTATTAATTAGTTATATGAATTATTTTTGTTTTATAAAGATATAAATTTTGGCTTATCAAACCTCAGATGTAGGTGCTTTTAAACAATCTTTATACGCTTTTATTGTTTTTTCTAATCCCAAATAAAGCGCATCACATATAAGTGAATGACCAATTGAAACTTCCTTAAGCCAAGGAATATTCATGAACAAGTAATTAAGATTTTCTAAATTTAAATCATGTCCGGCATTAATTCCTAAACCAAGATTTTTTGCAAGTGTTGCAGCTTCTACATAAGGTTGCACTGCTTTTTCCTTATTATGTGGATACTGTTCGGCATACGGACCCGTATATAATTCTATCCTATCAGCCCCAATTTGTGAGGCCATACGTATCATTTCAGGTATAGGATCAACAAATATTGATGTTCTTACACCCATCGATTGAAATCGCCCAACTATATCTGTCAGAAAATCTTTGTGAACTATAGTATCCCATCCTGCATTTGATGTTAGAGCGTCTGTAGCATCAGGGACTAGTGTTACCTGAGTTGGTCTAATTTTTCCAATAAGAGAAATAAATTCAGTATTTGGATTTCCTTCTATATTAAATTCTGTATTTACTTTAGATTGAAGATCATATACATCTATGTATTTTATATGTCTTTGATCTGGTCTTGGGTGAATGGTTATACCTTCAGCACCAAATTTCTGGCAGTCAATTGCCACTTTCACTACATCTGGAATATTTCCACCCCTAGAATTTCTAAGAGTAGCAACCTTGTTCACATTTACACTAAGTTTAGTCATATATTAATTACAAACAATTTAATACAAATTGGTGGGTTTCTATAAAAATTTAAAATTTAAAAATTAAATAGTATGAGGAGTTTTAAATACGCAAAATTTCACCATCTTTGTAATACTGGTACAAAAGTAATACGAAATAACCATTTTCTCAATGTCGACGAAAGAATTTATTAAAAATCAGGTAGAAAAGTTATTAAAACCATTAGCTCCTGAACATTTTACAGAGCTTTCGGAGAACGAGAATTCTCTGATAATTCTGGAAATTCCTTTAAAGGACTACTTGTTAACAGAGATTGCAAGAATCGTAGAAAGTAATAATGCTCATATAATTGCTTTATCGGTTTTCCCTATTTCCGTAAATGCAGAATTGCTTGTTTCATTAAAACTCGACATTTCAGATTTAACTTCCGTCTTGAGAAGTTTCGAGAGATTTAATTATAAAGTGGTTTATTTTTACATGAAGGAGGGTATAATTACTGATATTCAGAAAGAAAGGTTAGACGAGCTGTTGTATTACCTTGATATGTAGAAATAATTAATTATTTTGATTTAATTCACAAAGATATTCCTGATTATATGAAGTTTGCGCTTTTTGGAAGCATGTTTCCCGACAGAACCGCGAAAGCGGAAGAACAGATACTTGGTGTGTGTGAATCTATTATTAAACATGGAGGAAAATTATGTCTCACAGAAAATTTCTTCCTTACGTTACCACTTTATATAAAACAAAAACTTGTAAATGTATGTGAACTAGTTGAAGAACTACCTAAAGTTGACATGGCAGTTAGTGTTGGTGGAGATGGTACTTTCTTGCGAACTGCCACAGCTGTAGGAAATACTGGCATTCCTGTATTAGGTATAAATACCGGTAGATTAGGATTTCTGGCAGCTATAAACTATTCTGATGTTGATGAAACATTAAAAGAGGTGATGGAGGGTAATTATAGAGAAGAGGAAAGAACTCAGTTGAAAATGTCAACTGATGAAACATTTCCACCCGAGCACTTCAATACAAACGCTTTAAATGAAATAGCCCTTCTAAAACAAGATACTGCATCTATGCTCTCAATTCATGCTTATATTAATAATGATTATTTAACATCATATCAGGCAGACGGTCTCATCGTTGCTACTCCTACCGGATCAACCGCATATTCATTAAGTATTGGCGGATCAATTCTTTCACCTACCACTCCTAGTATAATTTTATCAGCAATCGCACCTCATAATCTAACTTCGCGTTCGTTAGTTGTAGACGACAGCAGCATAATTTCATTAAAAGTTGAGAGTCGGAGTCACATGTTTCTTGTATCAGTTGATGGCCAGTCTCGAGTACTTGATGAGACTGTTAGCATTCAGATTAGAAAGGCCGACTATACTCTACGTGTAGTAAAAAGGGTAGGGCGCACTTTTTATGAAACCCTTCGAGACAAACTTATGTGGGGAGCCGACGTTAGAAAACAGCAGAAATAATTAATCAATCTATATATTAATTAGTTAATTAATATCAGACTAAGTTATCTATTCATCAATTTTCTTTTTGCTTATATCCTCGTATGGGAACCATTTTTCAAGTCCCTTAATCATGAGGAAGAAAATGAACATAAAAATGAATATACCCACTATTCCTACTAATGCTATAAAGAGTGCCGTTTCTATTGTTGGAGTCATATTATATTCTTTAAATTATGAGACTCGTTTATTCTAAGATACTATTTGTATTATGATAAAAAATTGATTTATCATCACGCCAGTAATGGAACTAAAGTTAATATAATACCTCCCGCTACAACTGATCCAATTTGTCCACCCACATTAGCACTAATTGCAGGCATAAGCAAATAGTTGTATGGATCTTCTTTTTGACCCATTTGATGAATTACTCTAGCTGACATTGGAAATGCAGATATTCCGCATGCACCTATCATTGGATTAATTTTATTACCCTCTTTTCTAAATATATTAAGAAATTTAGCGAAGATAACACCACCAAAAGTGTCAAAGACAAATGCAAAGAGTCCCAACCCAATTATTATAAGAGTATCAAACCTTATAAATCTATCTGCTGTCATTGTACTTGCAATTGTTATTCCAAGCAAAATGGTAACCAAACTTGAGAGTTCATTTTGAGCAGATAATGAAAGTTTATTTAATACACCACATTCACGAATTAAGTTACCAAACATTAAGAACCCAATAAGAGCCAGTGAAGACGGTGCAATTATTCCAGCTGCAATAGTTATAACAATAGGAAATGCTATTAGAGCTTTCTTAGATATCTGTTTATTTGCATCAGTTGTCATTCTTATTAAACGCTCTTTTTTAGAGGTCAGCATTTTAATAACAGGAGGCTGTATAATTGGCACCAAGGCCATATAAGAGTACGCGGCAACAGATATGGGCCCAAGCATGTGAGGGGCAAATCTAGATGCAACAACTATTGAGGTTGGACCATCAGCAGCACCTATAATTCCAATAGAAGCAGCTTCTCGGATATCATACCCGAGAAGTGCTGCTAATATCATTGTCATAAAAATACCGAATTGAGCGGCTGCTCCAAATAAAAGGAGTGAAGGATTGCGAAAGAGAGATGAAAAATCTATCATAGCCCCTATTGCGATAAAAATTAGTAGTGGAAATATTTCCGTTGCAATACCTGCATCAAAAAAGATGTTTAACACACCTTCCAAGGCTTCACCAGTTGACGGATCAATCTGGGTAATAGCTGAAGACAAAGGTATATTAACTAATATTGCACCAAATCCCATTGGAAGTAGCAGAGTTGGTTCATAATTTTTAGCAATTGCTAAATAAATAAGAACAATTCCTACACCAATCATTATCAAATGTTGCCATGTCATTCCTGATATAGCAGGTAACAGCTGTTCAAATTGCATCTATACTTATATAATAGATATTTTTATTTACAAAACATTATTTAATAAAGAAATCCAAGAAGAATACCGGCTGCTACAGCTGATCCAATAACACCCGCTACATTAGGTCCCATTGCATGCATCAATAGATAGTTCGTTGGGTTATACTCCAATCCAAGTACCTGAGAAATACGAGCTGAATCGGGAACGGCAGATACACCTGAGTTACCAATTAAAGGATTAATCTTTTTCTCAGGCGGTAGTATTAAATTGAGAAGCTTAACAAATATTATCCCAGCACAAGTAGCAATAATAAAAGACAGTGCTCCAATAATAAATATTTTAAGTGAATCTATTTTTAAGAATGTAGTTGCTTGTGTTGAGATTCCTACTGTTAATCCAAGAAGAATTGTAACAATATCAATTAATGGGCCTCTTGCTGTTTCAGCAAGGCGTCGTGTAACACCAGATTCTTTTAGCAGGTTACCAAAGAAAAGCATACCAACCAAAGGTAAACCAGAGGGAACTAAAAATGTAGTTAAGAGCATACCCATAATTGGGAATAAAATCTTTTCAGTCTGAGAAACAACTCGAGGTGTCTTCATTTTCATTACACGCTCTTTCTTGGTTGTTAATAGTCTCATAAATGGAGGCTGTATAACAGGTACCAATGCCATATAAGAATATGCTGATATCGCCACAGCCCCTAAAAGATGAGGGGCAAGTTTTGAAGTTGTGAAAATAGCTGTAGGTCCGTCTGCACCTCCAATTATACCAATGGCTCCTGCTTCATTTGGAGCAAATCCCGCCTCTATTGCAATAATATATGCACCAAAAATACCAAATTGTGCAGCTGCACCAATAAGTATTAATTTAGGATTAGCAATTAACGAAGAAAAATCAGTCATTGCACCAATACCAAGGAAAATAAGTGGTGGATACCAGCCTTGTACAACTCCTTGATATAGTATATTAAAAACCGAGCCTTCTTCGTAAATTCCAACCATTAATCCAGCGGATTCGTTGAAGGGTATATTTCCTATTAATATACCAAAACCTATAGGTATCAATAGTAATGGTTCATATTCTTTTGTTATTGCAAGAAAAATGAATAATAACCCAAAGAGGATCATTACGATGTGACCTATTTCAACATTTGCAAAACCTGTATTGCTCCAAAAGGATTGTAAATTATCTGTAAGTGAAAGTAGAGTGTTCATAGATTCTGCTGGTTTTTATTCAATTATTACGAGATTGGCTCCCTCGAGAACTGAATCTCCTTTTTGGATTAGAATTTCTACTATCTTTCCACTCGTATCTGCAAGAATATTATTTTCCATCTTCATTGCTTCCAATATCAATAATGTATCACCCTTTTTAACAGAATCCCCTATTTTGCAACGAACGTCCAATATAACACCAGGAAGTGGTGATTCTACTGTTCTTTTCCCAGAGGAGCTAGAAGGTTTTGTGACAAGTGTTGTAGATGATGCTCTGTTTGAAACTGGTGAAGACTCTGTCAATTGGTGACGTTGCACTACTGATTTTGGCTTCTTTGTTTTAGGTTCTATTTCAACAGTAAAAGGTGTTCCATTTACTTCAAGTTCCACTAATTCGTTCTCAGATTTAGTTACTACAACTCTATAAGGTGAACCATTTATTTTATATTTGAACTCTTTCATAAGATTATGTTGTTTTTTTTTAATGAATCATTAAAATAGACTTTTACTTAGGTAATTGTCTTAATGTATGAATTTTTGAATTCCAGGGTGAATAATTTCTTTTAACCTGATCAATGGTTAATATTGTAGATTCAATATCATGTTGATCCTCATTCATTTCATGTATTGCTGCAGAAATTGCTGCCAGAACTTCACCCGAAAGTTGAGATTGACTACGAACTGCTGATAGCGTACCGCTCTTTGCAACATTTCTTTTAGATAGTCGTTTTGCGAAATTACCAGAAAGCTTAAAAAAGAGATATAAGCCTATTAATGCACCAAATACAACAAGCATTGATGTAATTGTTAACATACCTCCCCATGGATCATTCTCGCGCATATTTATTATCTTAGGGTTTTCCTCAAGTACAGCATTATTACTACTGGGAGTTACTCTTTCAAGTACAGCTGCTTTAGTGTTATAGTTTTCATCATATTTAATTCCGTCCTCTGGATACCCATAGGTTTTATCAATAGGAATTCCTGCAGGAATTATGATTTCATCCAGCAAAGTAGTGCCATCATTCTCATATAGTGCAATATAGTTTTCTTTTGAAGGATCTAATTCAAAACTTACATGAAAGGTACCATTAAAAGGGTTTCCATCAGCAAAAAATAATGCATGCTGATGTGGTTTAATTTGTGTTAAAACATCTCCTCTTGGTATAGGGTATTTAGTTGGGTTATTACGGTCATTTGTAAGATAACGTCCACCTAAATTCATAGTCGCGGCTGTGTTGTTATATATTTCAATCCATCCACTTCTTTTTCCAAAATTGTCCACATAATTTGTTTCATTTGAAACCATTACTTCGTTAATTACCCATTCAGAGTTCTTTATTTTATTTGAACAACCTATAAGAAATGCTGAAACAAGGAAAAGAGATGTAATTAGTTTAATAATTCTCATATTCAAATGCTTTTTAAAGTGGTAAATTATCATGCTTTTTAGCTGGATTTTGCAATTTCTTAGTCTGAAGTTGTTGTAAAGCACGAATAATTCTAAAACGTGTATTACGTGGCTCAATTACATCATCAATGTATCCGTAGCTTGCAGCCGCATAAGGATTAGTAAACAAATTATTATATTCATTTTTCTTTTCTAAAACTACTGCTGCTTGCTTCTCCGGATCTTTCTCAGATGCAATTTCTTTACTATATAATACCTCTACTGCACCATCTGCACCCATAACCGCAATTTCAGCTGTTGGCCATGCATAATTTATATCACCACGAAGTTGTTTGCAGCTCATTACAATGTGTGCTCCTCCGTATGATTTACGAAGCGTAACTGTAATTTTAGGTACTGTAGCTTCTCCATAAGCATAAAGGAGTTTTGCTCCATGTGTTATAACACCCCCATATTCTTGACCAGTTCCAGGAAGGAACCCAGGTACATCTACCAAAGTAACCAAAGGTATATTAAATGCATCACAAAAGCGTACAAAACGAGCAGCTTTACGAGAAGCATTAATATCTAGAACTCCTGCAAGAAATTTGGGTTGATTTGCAACTATACCTACAGATACACCATTAAATCGTGAGAATCCAACTATAATATTTTTTGCATAATCTGCATGTACTTCAAGAAATTCACCTTTATCAACAATAGCACCTATAACTTCGTACATATCATAAGGTTTGTTGGGACTTTCAGGAACTATTTCATTAAGCCCCTCTTCAAGCCGATCAATTGGATCATCATTTCTATATAATGGTGCTTCCTCTAAGTTGTTTTGTGGTATGTAGCTCAGAAGTTTTCTAATTGTTTTTAGTCCTTCTTCTTCTGTTTGAGCAGAAAATTGCGCAACTCCAGATTTGGAGGTATGAATACTTGCTCCACCAAGTTGTTCTTGTGTTACATCTTCACCTGTAACAGTTTTAACTACTTTTGGACCGGTAAGAAACATATAAGATGTTCCTTGAGTCATTAAAATAAAATCGGTAAGTGCTGGTGAATATACTGCTCCACCTGCGCAAGGACCAAAAATACCTGAAATCTGAGGAATTACACCAGAGGCAAGTATGTTACGTTGAAAAATTTCAGCATATCCAGCAAGTGCATTTATTCCTTCTTGAATACGAGCACCACCCGAATCGTTTATACCAATAACAGGTGCACCCATTTTCATTGCTTGATCCATAACTTTACAAATCTTTTGGGCATGCATCTCAGACAAAGAGCCTCCAGATACAGTAAAGTCTTGAGCATATACGTACACAAGTCTTCCTTCAATTGTTCCATAGCCGGTTACAACTCCATCACCAAGGAATTTGTTTTTTTCCATGCCAAAGTTGTATGAGCGATGCTCCACAAACATGTCGAATTCTTCAAAACTGCCTTCATCTAAAAGCATATCTATACGTTCACGTGCTGTATATTTGCCTTTTGTATGTTGTGATTCAATTCTCTTTTCACCCCCACCCAAACGGGCTTTTTCCCGTAACTGTATGAGTTTTTTTACTTTATCAAGTTGATTGCTCATGTGATATTTTTTTTATTTATGTGTTTTAATAGTCTATTTGTCAGGATGTTCGCAAAGCTCGGTAAGTACACTTCCTGTTGACTTAGGATGTAAAAAGGCAATTGTTAAACCTTCAGCTCCCGGTCTTCCTTCTTTATCAATAAGTCTTACACCTTTAGACTCTACTTCTTTTAAAGCTTCATCTAAATTATTGGTAGCATACGCTATATGATGAACACCTTCACCTCGTTTCTCAATAAACTTGGCAATTGTGCTGTCTTCTGAAGTAGGCTCCAAAAGCTCTATTTTGGTTTTACCTACCTTAAAAAAGGCTGTTTTTACTTTTTGATCTTCAACAGTTTCAATGTTGTAGCATTTAAGTCCTAGAATGTTTTCATAGTAAGGTAATTGCTCCTCAATACTTTTAACTGCAATTCCGATGTGTTCAATGTGTGTTATTTCCATAATGAATTTATTAAATTGAAGAGATACGCAAAACTTCTAGTAACTCCTCATTGATTTCTCTTTGTTTTTTTATTGCTTTCTTAAATGGGACATAATCAATCTCATTCTCGTGGATGCCAATCATCACATTCCTCTGATTTTCAAGTAAGGCCTGAATAGAAGCTATCCCCATTCTACTTGCCAAAATACGGTCTTGAGCTGTGGGAGAACCTCCTCTTTGGAGATGACCTAAAATAGTAACTCTAACATCATATTGAGGATATTCTTTCTTTACTCTATCGGCCATTTTTATTGCACCACCTGTAACATCACTTTCGGTTACCAGAACCATGCTGCTACTTTTTGATTTACGGAATCCCTGTTCAATAAGTTCGCCCAATTGGTCTTTTTCTATACTTATTTCCGGAATTATTGCTGCCTCGGCACCAGATGCAATAGCACTATTAAGTGCAAGAAACCCACAATTGCGACCCATGACTTCTACAAAAAACAAACGTTCGTGTGATGTTGCAGTATCACGTATTTTATCCATGGCCATCATAATTGTATTTAATGCGGTATCATAGCCAATGGTTGTGTCTGTACCGTTTAAATCGTTGTCAATGGTAGCTGGAAGTCCCACAATGGGTATGTTAAATTCATTTGCGAATACTGATGCTCCGGTTAATGATCCGTCCCCACCAATAACAACTAGCGCATCCATTCCATACTTTTTCATATTTTCATATGCAGCAGTGCGACCATCAATTGTTAGGAACTCATCTGAACGAGCAGTTTTTAATATAGTTCCACCTTGCTGAATTATATTACTTACACTATTTGTTTTGAATTCCTCAATCTCATCAGATATAAGACCTTTAAAACCCCTGTAAACACCATAAGTACGCATGCCATTAAAAATTCCGGCACGAGTTACAGCACGAATAGCAGCATTCATTCCCGGTGCATCACCACCTGAAGTAAGGATGCCAATGCTTTTTATATTTGAGTCCATAAATTGCTAATTTAGCTTGAATTTAAATGATGAATAAGATTAAATTCTCTTTAAAAACAATAAGGTGCAAAGATACTTTATTTTCATTATAGCACAAAAAAAAGTTGCTTTAAAAAGCAACTCTTGAAATGTTTAACACCGGTTTTAATTTCGATATATTTTCAGCCACTGCTTTCATTTGCCACATGGGAGTAGAAGTGGCTCCACATACACCTATACTTATATCATCTTTTAATAATGAAGGATCTATATCATCAGGAGAATGTATAAGATAAGAGTTCGGGTTTTTCTTTTTGCATTCTGCAAACAGAACTTTGCCATTTGAACTTTTTTCTCCAGCAATAAAAATGATTAAGTCATGATTAGCCGCAAATTCTTGAATATTTGGTACCCTGTTAGATACTTGTCTGCAAATAGAATCGAAGAACTCAAGTTTTGCGCCATTTTTCATTCTTTGACGTATTATTTCTCCAATCTCGAAGAAACCCTCTAGTGATTTTGTAGTTTGAGAAAAAAGATTTATGTCTCTCGTGAAATCTAATTTTTCAATATCGTCGTGGTTTTCGATAATAATTGCCGATTCGTTTGTCTGACCTAAAAGCCCATTTACTTCTGCATGACCTTTTTTACCATAAATTACTATTTGAGTATCATCATTCTCACGACGAACGTATTTTTTATTAATCTTTTTTTGTAACCCCAAAACAACAGGGCACGAAGCATCTATAAGTTCAATGTTGTTTTCTTTTGCAATTTCGTATGTACTGGGTGGTTCACCATGTGCTCTTAGCAGCACTCTTACATTCTTCAATTTTTTAAATTGCTCATGATCAATGGTTATCAATCCCATCTTTTCAAGACGTTCTACCTCTATATTGTTATGTACTATATCACCTAAGCAATATAGCGTACCTCTCTCTTTAAGCTCTTCCTCAGCCTTGTTAATTGCTTTGACTACACCAAAGCAAAACCCCGACTGACTATCAATTTCAATTCTGTTCATTTTAAGATGTGATTTTATTAAACATTTGCAATGCCCAATTAAGCTGTTCTTCTATTCCTGTCTCAGAATTATCCAGCTCAATAGCATCGTCTGCTTTCAATAACGGACTTTCAGCTCGTGTGGAGTCACGCTGGTCCCTTTCTATTACATTAGCCAGCACATCTTCATATAAAGCGCCTTCACCTTTCAGTATCATTTCTTGATACCTCCTTTGCGCTCTAATTTCGGGTGATGAGGTAAGAAATAGTTTCATCTCTGCATCTGGAAACACAACTGTACCTATATCACGACCATCCATCACAACACCCTTTTCTTTCCCCATTTCCTGTTGCTGATGTACTAAGGCTTTTCTTACAAACCCAAGTGTGCTAATCCTACTTGCACCATTAGCCACCTTAAGTGTGCGTATTTCATTTTCAACATTTTCTCCGTTTAGGTAAGTATCCTGACCACCATTGGAGTTGTTTTTGAAAGATATTTTTATTTCAGATATATGCTTTTGCAATGCTGTTTCGTCAATTTCACTATCATTAATCAAACCATGTTGAATAGCGTATAATGCCATTGCGCGATACATTGCTCCACTATCTATATAAGTATAACCTAATTCTTTGGCCAGTCCTTTGGCGATAGTACTTTTGCCACATGACGAAAATCCGTCTACAGCAATATTAATTTTTTTCTTTTGCATATATATTATCCGTCAACTGAATTAACAATATACAAAGATAGAATGTTTTTCTGAAAGATTTTTTTAACAGATGGTTCTCTAAGGTACCTTAATCAATACAAAAAATAGAGGGTGATTAAAAAAACCACCCTCTACAATAACATTTTCAAAAATGATCATCAAATATTTAAGATCATTCTTCTAGAAAATTTGGATACATATAGTCTGTTGCAGTAACAAATGTCTCCTTAATACATTGTGGGGAAACCCAGCGTAAAAGGTTTAAAACAGAACCGGCTTTATCATTTGTGCCCGATCCACGTCCACCACCAAATGGTTGCTGGTCTACAACCGCACCAGTTGGCTTATCATTGATATAGAAGTTTCCCGCAGTATGCATTAGTCGCGAAGTTAACTTCTCAATCATATATCTGTCTGAAGAGAAAATTGCACCTGTTAACGCATAGTCAGTAGAGCTATCAAGAATATCAAGTGTTTGTTCTATATCTTTTGGTTCATATACATAAACTGTAAGAATCGGTCCAAATAATTCTTCCTTCATTGTTATATAGTCGGGTGTCTTTGCCTGAATTAGTGTTGGATGAATGAAATATCCTGTCGACTTGTCATACGTGCCTCCACAAACTACTTCCGCATCGGGCGAAGCTTTTGCATCATCTATTGCTTTCGCTAGTTTGTCAAATGAGTCCTCATCAATTACAGCATTAACAAAATTAGAGAAATCTTCAACAACACCGGTTTTAACCTTAGAAAGATCTTCTTTCACAAACTTCAATGTTTCTTCCCATATATTTGATGGAATAAATGCCCGTGATGCTGCAGAGCATTTTTGTCCCTGATATTCAAATGCACCACGTGTGATTGCTGTGGCAACCTGCTTTGCATCTGCAGTTTCTTCAGCAAAGATATAATCCTTACCACCTGTCTCTCCAACTATACGCGGATATGACTTGTATTTAGATATATTCTTACCAATTGTTCCCCACATACTATTAAAAACAGCCGTTGAGCCGGTGAAATGCAGCCCTGCAAAATCACGATGATTAAAAATAACCTCAGTGGCTTCTCTTCCGCCAACATAAACAAGGTTAATAACGCCATCGGGAAGTCCAGCTTCTTTAAGTACTTTCATAATTAGATAAGCTGAATATATAGCTGTCTTAGAAGGTTTCCATACTATCGTATTCCCCATCAAAGCAGGAGCACCCCCCAAATTAGCAGCGATGGAAGTGAAATTAAACGGAGAAAGAGCAAATATAAATCCTTCAAGAGGGCGCCAAACCATTCTATTCCATACCCCGGGCGAAGAGTTTGGTTGCATTTTATAAATCTCCATCATGTTCTTTACATTATAGCGATAGAAGTCTATAAGTTCACATACAGCATCAATTTCAGATTGAAAGGCATTTTTAGACTGTCCAATCATAGTTACTGCATTAAAATCCGAACGATAAGGACCAGCTATTAGGTCGGCGGCTTTTAAGAATATAGCAGCTCGGCTTTCCCAACTCATTGCCTCCCAAGCAGGTTTTGCTTTCAAAGCAGCATCAATAGCCATTTTTACATGACTATTGTCACCTTGATGATAATGACCTAAAAGTTGCTGATGATTGTGTGGAGGTCTAATATCTCTCTTGTCATTTGTACGTACCTCTTTCCCATCAATAATCATAGGAATATCCACTTCTCCTTTATTAAGCTCAGCTAATTTCTGCTTTAAAGATACTCTCTCTGCAGTTCCCGGAGCATAACTCAATATTGGTTCATTTTTAATATCCGGTAATTTATAAACACCTTTAGGCATAGTTATTATTTTTTTTAGGTTATAATTTTTCCCTCTTAAGTAATCATTGGCCGGAACTATTAATTTAACAATTATGGCATATTGATTAATGAGATAAAACGATCCGATTTGCTCCACAAATATACAAAAAATATATCTATATTTGTGGAATCTTAATACTTCTTTAACAGAATCAAATGCAAACTATAAAAACTGCTCAGGTAGATTTCTATAATACCAAATTAGCCTTTAGCGATCAATCTAACAATGCCTTGTATGAAGCTTATCAGCTTTTTAAAATAATGAATAATAAGCGATTGGTTGAGATAGGTGAAAAACTTGTTAATATTGCTTTTGCAATTAAACTCCCAATAAAACCTATTATTCGTAACACAATATACAA
Source organism: Fermentimonas sp. (assembly GCA_015478775.1). Lineage (GTDB taxonomy): Bacteria > Bacteroidota > Bacteroidia > Bacteroidales > Dysgonomonadaceae > Proteiniphilum. The sequence goes on from JADMKP010000012.1 coordinate 126,100, forward strand.
GCATTTTGTAGGTGGAACTTCTATAACAGATTGTGGTAAAACAATTGAACGTTTAGCTAAAAGAAATGTAGGTTCAATTCTTGATTATGCACTAGAAGGTGAAGAGTCTGAAGAGCTTTTTGAAGCTACATGCAGAGAAATAATACGAACCATAGAGTATGCTAATAAAAGTAAGAATGTGCCATTTAGTGCCTTTAAAATTACAGGAATAGCTAGTTTAGACTTACTCACAAAAGTATGTTCAAATTCTCCGCTTACTGTTAATGAGTCTAAGAGATTCAGAGCAGTAGAAGATAGGGTGGAAGCTATATTTAAAAGAGGTTATGAATTAGGTGTTCCAGTGTTAATTGATTCAGAACAAACATGGATTCAACCTATTTTGGATGATATAGTTCTGAAAGAAATGGTCAAATTCAATAAAGAAAAAGCTATTGTTCAAAATACATATCAAATGTATAGACACGACGCTCTGGAGAGGCTAAAAAAGCATCATCGCTTGTCAATTGAAAATGGGTTTAAGTTTGGACTAAAAATAGTTCGTGGTGCTTATATGGAAACAGAGCGTGAGCGTGCAAATGAGTTAGGTTATCCTTCACCAATACAACCCAATAAAGCAGCAACGGACAGAGACTTTGATGACTCAATAATTTATATGATTGAAAACCATAATACAATAGACTTTATGGTTGCTACACATAACGAGCATAGTTCCATGCTATTAACCCAACTTATCGATGAAAATGGTATAGATAGAAATTATCCGGGAATATACTTCTCACAGCTTTACGGTATGAGCGATCATATAACATATAACCTTGCAGAAAATGGATACAATGTTGTTAAGTATCTTCCATATGGAGAAATCAAAACAATGATGCCCTATCTGTTTCGTAGAGCAAGAGAGAATAGCTCAATTAAAGGACAAACCAGTCGTGAGTTACAACTGATTAAAAGCGAAAGAAACCGTAGAAAAAAAGAAAAACAGGGAAGTAAATAATTACTTTACCTCCCAAATGTTTGATTGACTGAGTAAGAAATCTGTGAAAGATCTCTTTGGCATTTTTTCTTGTACTTCAGCAATTTGTTTTTCATAATCGCTCTCATAAGTAGGAGCTTCAACACTACGAATCACTCCAAGTGCAACCGGAAGCCCGTCGCTTGTATCCATAAGAGCTAATTTCAAATGAAGCGTACTGTCATATGTTTTGCAATCATGCACAAGTACATCATCAATTGTATATCCATCCTCTCCAATTGTAACAACTTTCAAATTCCATCCATCAAGTACAATACCCTTATTTTCATCCTTTCCAAAAATCATCTTTTCACCATGTTTTAGAACTACAGTATTGTCTGCTTTCCATGTCCTATCCGTAATCTTGTCATGAATGCCATCATTAAAAATTACACAGTTCTGGAGAATTTCAACAACCGATGTTCCTTTATGTTTTGCTGCCTCAATAAGAGTGTCAACTTGATTTTTCATGTCCACATCAAGTGCACGACCAAAAAAAGTTCCTCTTGCACCAAATGTTAGTTCAGCAGGTCTAAATGGTTCCTCTACAGTGCCATATGGCGATGATTTGGATACAAAGCCACGTTCAGACGTAGGAGAGTACTGTCCCTTTGTTAAACCATATATCTTATTATTAAAAAGTAGAATGTTTAAATCAACATTTCTTCTAATAGTATGAATAAAATGATTACCCCCAATAGCAAGTGAGTCCCCATCGCCAGTTGCTACCCACACACTTAAGTTTGGATTAGCCACTTTTACACCTGTCGCAATAGCATTTGCTCTACCATGAATACTATGAAATCCATATGTATTCATGTAATATGGTAAACGCGATGAGCAACCAATACCCGAAATTACAGCAGTATTGCAAGGCTCAACATTTAGTTCTGCAAGAGCTTTTTGCAAACAGGTTAAAATGGCATAATCGCCACAACCCGGACACCAACGTATTGGGTTAGGACTCTTAAAATCTTTGGGGAGATATTTTTGATACTTTAAATCTTTTATATCAATATTTTTATTTTCTATAATACTCATTTTATTGTTCCTCCATTATTTTACTGAACTCTTCAACTAATTCACTCACTTTAAATGGTTGACCTTCAACTCTGTTAAATGATATAATGTTTGTTAGATCTTGAAATTTACCGCTTAGATATGCAGCAAACTGCCCACTATTTTGTTCCGCAACAATAATTCTATTATAGCTTTTAAGCAAATTATGAGTGTTTCTTGGCAGTGGTGAAATATGTCTGAATTGTGCCAGTGCAACTTTTTTGCCATTGTCGTGAAGGTGAAGCATTGTTTCCAGCAAATGTCCATATGTTCCTCCCCACCCAACAATTAGGGTATCAGCATCTTCATCTCCCAACACCTTCTGTTCAGGAATAAAATCAGCTATATTTTCAATTTTCTGTTTACGAATATCAACCATATATTGGTGATTTTCAGGATTAGATGAAATTACACCTGTAAATCTATCTTTCTCTAATCCACCAATCCTATGCATATAGTTAGCTGTTCCTGGAATACCCCAATAGCGTACTAAAGATCTTTCATCTCTTAGAAAAGGTTTCCAATCCTCTGCATTGTCTTTGAATTTGTCTTCAACATATGGTGCAATTATCTGTGGGTAATCGTTCATATTAGGTATCTTCCAAGCGGATGATCCATTTGCAATATATCCATCAGTAAGAAGAATAACCGGGGTCATATGCTCAATAGCTAGTTTAGAAGCCTCAAAAGCGCTTTCAAAACAGTCTATAGGAGTGGTTGCTGCAATTACAACAAGCGGGCTCTCTCCGTTTCTACCATATAAAGCTTGATTTAAATCGGTCTGCTCACTTTTTGTAGGCATGCCTGTTGAAGGACCACTTCTTTGTACATCAATTACCACAAGTGGAAGTTCAGTCATAACAGCTAAGCCCAGTGCTTCACTTTTTAATGAAAGGCCCGGACCAGAAGTGGAAGTTGCAGCTAAGCAGCCGGCAAAACTAGCACCAATGGCAGAAGTTATACCTGCAATTTCATCTTCCATCTGCAATGCTTTAACACCAAAATCTTTTCTCTTAGTTAGCTCCTGTAGTATGTCTGTTGCCGGAGTAATGGGATAAGAACCTAGAAACAGTTTAATCCCTGCTTTCTCTGCTGCAGCTATTAGTCCATATGCCGTAGCAGTATTGCCATTTACATCCATATAAAAGCCTTTACCCGATTCTACTACATCAATTTTGTAAGTAGTAGCAGTAAGTTGCAAATTATCCCCATAATTGTAACCATCTGTTAAAGCTTTTATATTAGCTTCGATCAACTTTGGCTTTCGCGCAAATTTTTGTTCCAGTAATTTGTCGGCAATTTCCATTGGCCGATTAAATAACCAACATACAATACCTAGGGCAAACATGTTTTTACTTCTAAGGATATCCTTATTCTCAAGACCCGAATCATCAAGTGATGCTTTCGTAAGCGAAGTTATTGGAACTCCTAATTGCTGTACGTGCTCAAGATTGAGTTCTGTAAATGGATCTTCTGTATTAAATTTAGCCTTATCCAGATCTCTTTTCTTAAATGCGTCGATATCAAAAATGACAATAGAATCTTTTTTAAGGTATTGAGCATTAACCTTTAATGCCGAGGGATTCATAGCGATAAGAACATCTGTTTTATCACCCGAATTATAAACATCTTTTGCTCCAATCCTTACCTGAAAACCCGACACACCATGTAGTGAGCCTTGAGGCGCCCGAATTTCGGCAGGAAAATCAGGGAATGTTGATATTTCATTTCCAAAAATTGCCGATAGTGTAGAGAACAACGTTCCCGACAGTTGCATCCCATCACCGGAATCACCTGAGAAACGTACTGTTACCTGCTTAATGTCTGTTACAACTCTATTTATTGACATAATGTTATGTAGTTGTTGTTTAAACTGTCTATAATAATAAAATCCTTACCTAAAATAATCTCCTACCGTCCCTAATTGGACAGGATAGATGAGTTAAATAAAAAAAGTGTGGATAAACATATACTTATTAGGTGCAAAGTAATAAAAGAGTTAGGTATAAACCAAATTTAATTCCTTTCGATAGATGCACCTAATGCGTTTAGTCTCTCTTCAATATGTTGGTATCCTCTATCAATTTGATCTATATTATGAATTACACTTTTACCTTCAGCGCACATTGCTGCAATCAATAAAGAAATTCCTGCACGAATGTCAGGCGAAGTCATAGTCATCCCTCTTAACCTTAAACGATTGCCTTGTCCTATAACCACTGCCCGGTGTGGGTCGCATAATATAATCTGTGCACCCATGTCAATAAGCTTATCCACAAAGAACAATCTGCTCTCAAACATTTTCTGATGTATAAGCACACTACCATTGGCCTTTGTAGCCACAACCAGCATCACACTTAGCAGGTCGGGTGTCAGTCCAGGCCATGGTGCATCTGCCAATGTGAGTATCGATCCATCCATAAAAGATTCAATATTGTACTCATCATGACGAGGGATATACAAATCATCACCTCTTTGTTCAATTGTAATTCCCATTTTTCTGAAACTTTCAGGTATAATTCCAAGATTTACAACAGAAGTATCTTTAATAGTAAGCTCAGATGAGGTCATAGCCGCCATTCCAATAAAACTTCCCGTTTCAATCATATCAGGCAAAAGTCGATGTTCACAACCAGATAATTCAATTACTCCTTTGACTATAAGTTTATTAGATCCAATTCCATCAATCTTTGCGCCCATTCTAACGAGCATTCTGCTAAGTTGCTCAACATAAGGTTCACAAGCCGCATTATATATAATTGTTTCTCCTTCTGCTAACACAGCTGCCATTAATAAATTAGCAGTACCAGTAACCGATGCTTCATCTAGAAGAATATATGTCCCTTTTAGTTGTTTGGCCGAGAGCTTAAAAATTTGCTTATACTCATCAATAATAAGCTCAGCCCCCAGCTTCATTATACTATTAAAGTGAGTGTCGAGGCGGCGGCGACCAATCTTATCACCTCCAGGTTTGGGTACTACAACTTCACCAAATCGTGCCAATAATGGGCCAACAATCATAATTGAACCTCTTAAAGCGGCACTTTTTTGTCTAAAATCTTCGGTGCCAGTATATTCCAGATCTATGCTTTCTGCCCTAAAAGAATAGCTATCTATAGAGATTTTTTTTACCTCAACACCAATATCGCCCAATAGCTCTATAAGCTTGTTCACATCAAGGATATCAGGAATATTATTAATAACAACCTCTTCTTTTGTAAGTAAAGTTGCGCATATAACCTGTAAAGCCTCATTTTTTGCCCCTTGTGGTGTGATGCTCCCTTTTAGTGTGTGACCACCTTCAATTATAAATGATGACATGTGCTTAAATTTAATAAATCCATACTTCGGGTTCCAGTTTTATATCAAACTGCTTCAGTACTTCTTGCTGAATCTCACTTGCAAAATCTGAAATATCTTTTCCGTTATTCGTTCCATAGTTCACAATTACCAATGCATGATGTTCATATGTGCCCACCATTCCTGTCCTTTTTCCTTTGAATCCTGCTTTTTCAATAAGAAAGGCAGCAGAGGTCTTGAATTTGTTATCACCGATGTTATAAATTGGAGCATCTAAAACGGTTTTCTGAAGAGAGTTTTTTTCATCTTCAGTTAGTATCGGGTTTTTAAAAAAACTGCCTGCATTGGGTAATGTTTTTGTGTCAGGTAATTTTCTTGTCCTAATTTTCACTATTGCATCCCTCACCTGTTTAATTGTAGGTGATTCAATATCAGTTAATTCGCGACTAAGATCTATATACTTTTCTTTATATGTAAAAGACTTAGACAATTTAAATACTACTGATGTAATGATATAACGGTTGGTCCGTTTAAATATGCTATTGCGATATCCAAACTCACATTCACTATTAGTGAATTCTATATATTCACCCGTTTGAAGGTCAACGGTCTTTACCAAAATAATTGTGTCTTTGGCCTCCGACCCGTAGGCGCCAATATTTTGTATCGGACTTGCTCCTACTGAGCTGGGTATGAGTGAGAGATTCTCAAGACCTGCATATCCTTTTGATACACAATCTTCAACCATCATGTCCCATTCTACGCCTGCACCTGCCTCAATAATCACGGAGCTGTCATCCTCTGAAACGATTTTTATTTCTTGCATTCCTGGTTTTATAACCAGACCATCAAAATCTTTGGTGAAAAATAGATTGTTGCCGCCACCAAGAACTAATTTCTTTTCTTTTGAGTACGTTTTCAATAGCTCCGAAAGCTCTTCTTGAGTTTCTGGTTCACAAAATAGCATTGCTATTGCTTTTGTGTTAAATGAGTTATAGTTTTGTAGTTGTATATTGTTAAGAACTTTCAATTTTATATTTCAGTTTTTATATTTGTAGCTATATGATTACTTATGCCTGATTTTCAACCTCTATAAATAAGGAAAACCGTTGGCTTCTTATTTAAATCGGGAAGCTTACCTTTCCATGCCTTGATACTCTTTGTAACTATCTGCTCATCTTCACAAGAAATATTTGTAGCGATACAAAGTTGTGTCTGTGGTTTACAGTGTTGTAGAATATCCTCTGCAAGTTTATGATTGCGATAAGGTGTTTCAATAAAAAGCTGTGTCTGATTTTCTTTATAAGAACGAGCCTCCAGGTGTTTTAGTTTACTCACTCTTTCGTTAGAATCGATAGGTAAATAGCCCTCAAATGCAAAGCTCTGACCATTAAAACCCGATGCCATAATTGCCATAAGAATAGATGATGGTCCCACCAAAGGCATAACCTTGTAACCTCTCTGCTGAGCTATAGCTACAACATCTGCTCCTGGGTCTGCAACACCAGGACATCCAGCTTCAGACATAACTCCAATACTCACTCCTGATTTCATAGGATTAAGGAAATCCGATATATCCTTTTGCTCGGTATGCTTATTCAACTCATAAAATGTAAGTGAGTCGATATCAATATCTGGATCGCATTTTTTCAGAAAGCGCCTTGCTGTTCTAATATTTTCGACAATAAAGAATTTTAATTCAGATACTATACCTTTATTGTAATTGGGAATTACCTGTTCAACTGGGGTCTCCCCCAACAACACGGGAATTAAGTAAAGTACAGGATTTGCCATTTCTGTATTCGAGCTTTGTTTCATTAAAATTAGGTTTATACCTTCACAAAAAAGACAAATTCAGTGAAGTTTTAAACATTGTGTCTGTTGTTATTTTTTTGTAGTAGCAATAACTCCTCTGAAATAGCCAATTGATTCTGCAATACCCTGAAGTGGGTCTTTCATATTTCTTTCATGCTCAAGACTGCACACACCGGTATATTCTACTTCTCGAAGCATATTTACAAATGCAGGTATATCTATGATTCCCCGACCAATCTCAACTGAATATCCTTGTTTTGTAGCTCCTGTTACATCCTTAATATGAATGTCAAAAACACGTGTATGGTACTTTTTTAGATCTTCAACTGGATCTTTACCATTTCGTGTGTCATGTCCAATATCTAAACACATACCAATACGTGGGTCTAAATCTTTAACATTTTCCCATACGTCATCAGCATCCGGATAGAGTTCAATGTCGGGCCCATGCAAATGTATTGCATAATGAAAATTATATTCCTTGACTTTCTCATCAATATATGGCAAAAGCTCATAATTGGGTACTCCCACAATTAGTTCTACGCCAACTCGCTTAGCATATTCAAAAGCATTATCAACTTCTTCTTTAGAGCGCATATAAATTGGACCCACTGCATAACCAGTTACACCTTTAGATTTTAGTTTGTTATGGAAGTCAGCCATTTCCTGATCACTGCTATTTATAGGAAGATGAAAGTCTTTAATACATAAATACTTAACATCGCACTTTTCCATCATTTCAAGCGTTTGGTCAAGGTTGAAGTTCACAAAACTATACCCAGCAATACCCACATTAAACTTTTCAGACACATCTGGTGCCGGCTGTGGATTAGGTCGTTCTTGTGCCGTAATAAACATCGAGAACAGTAGTCCTATTAGAAAGAGACTTTTTTTCATGATTTTGTTTTATTAATTTGACATTCTTACAAAGGTAATATTTTTTAAGTTTGAAAACATTCTTGTTAGAACTCATATTTTACATTTAGGGTTATTATCTTTGTTATAAAAAGTGGAGAAAAATGAATTTACCTGCTGATTTTATTATATCAATTAATTCGCTACTGGGTGCCGAAGCAAACCCATTTTTAGTAGCATTAAAAGAAAATGCGCCAGTGAGTATAAGGCTTAATCCATTTAAAAAGAACCGTAACCCTTTAGAGTTTTTATCTCCTCCAGAACCGGTATTGTGGTCGAATAATGGATATTACCTTAAAGATCGCCCTTCCTTCACTTTCGACCCTCTTTTCCATTCAGGATATTATTATGTTCAAGAAGCATCTTCTATGTTTATAGAACATGTTGCAAAACAACTTTTTAGAGGTCCAGTAAAATGTCTCGATTTATGTGCTGCACCAGGCGGTAAATCAATTAGTTTGCTTTCGTCTTTGCCCAAGGGAAGCCTTTTAGTAAGCAACGAAATTATTCGTCAGCGTGCGAATATTCTTTCTGAGACTATGATGAAATTTGGCAACCCCAACTCTGTGGTTACAAATAACGACCCTAAAGACTTTACTTCTCTTCCCAATTTTTTTGATGTGATATTAGTAGATGCTCCCTGTTCTGGTGAAGGAATGTTTAGAAAGGATGATGTTGCTATAAATGAATGGTCGGCTGAAAATGTTAGCATGTGCACAGCACGACAAAAAAACATTTTAAACGATGTTTGGACATCACTAAAAACAGGAGGTTTTTTAATATATAGCACTTGTACTTACAATATTTCAGAAAATGAAAATAACGCAATGTGGGCAAGTAGTGCATTGGAAGCTGAGTTTAAAGAAGTAGATGTAGATTTAGCTTGGGGCATTACAAAATCATATAATGACAAAGTTAAAGCATATCGATTTTTTCCTCATAAAACAAAAGGGGAGGGGTTATTTGTAACAATTATACAGAAAAATGGGGGTGATGAGGCTTCGCATCAATCCACTATAAATCATAAGAGTACTAAGAAAAATAAAAAGAACTTTTCTCCCCTTATTAAAGAGAGTTCGTATTATGAGGGATTGATAAACACTCCTTCTAACTATGATTATGTAGATTTTGAAAACCGAATTATTGCACTTCCCAAGGAGCACACCAGCATCTTTTTATTATTAAAAGAAAAACTTAAAGTTGTTTCTATGGGTATAGAGCTAGGCGAAAATAAAGGGAAAAATTTTATACCCTCTCATGCTCTTGCAGTGAGTAATGAATTAAACTTGAGTGCATTTACTAATTATGAATTGTCATATAATGATTCGATTGCATTTTTACGAAGCGAAGCGATATCCATTCCTGAAGCTCCAAAAGGTTTTATTTTACTCACATATAAAAAAGAGCCTATAGGGTTAGTTAAAAATTTAACTAATCGTGCTAATAATTTATACCCAAACGCTTGGCGTATAAGAAGTGGATATATGCCTCAAAATCCAATATTCATCTTTAAATAAAAGTTTAATTTTCAAATGCATATAAGCAAAAGGCATCAACCCCTTACTCTCTTGTTCGTTATACTGGCAATGATAATAGCCCTGATATCATTAATAGTTTCTCATGTTTTGCTAAAAGAACTAGCCGAAGATGAACGAAAGAAAATTGAGATTTGGGCTCTTGCCACCGAGTCTATGATGTCAGAGAGTTTAGATGCAGAGCTTGTTTTGAATATATTGCAAAGTAATACCACTATTCCTATTATTTTATTTGATGAAGGAACAAAACGATTAGAGTCGCACAACATTAAACTCCCTTCAGAAGGAATAAATCTGTTTCTACAGCGAAAGATGGAGTTATTTGAGCGTAAGCATGAGCCTATTATACTAAGTGATATGAATCAGATACTATATTACGATGATTCATATACTCTTAAACAATTGCAAATTTATCCATATATTCAACTATTGGTTATTTCATTATTTTTTGTGCTAGCTTTTATCGCACTAAGGCGTTCTCAACGAGCAGAACAAAATAGTGTTTGGGTGGGGTTGTCTAAAGAAACGGCACATCAGTTGGGTACCCCAATATCTTCATTATTGGCTTGGGTTGAGTACTTGAAATTAAAAAATATAGACCCATTTATAGTAAATGAGCTCGATAAAGATGTGGAAAGGTTGCAAATGATAGTTGACAGATTCTCCAAAATAGGTTCTGAGCCAGAGCTTAAGCAGGTTATATTACAAGAATTTGTTAGAGAATCGTTCACCTATATTGAAAAAAGGGTTTCTGATAGGGTTAAGTTTAATTTTCAATTTCCAGAACAACCACTAAATGTGATGGTAAGTGATACGTTATTTGGGTGGGTAATTGAAAACATAATAAAGAATGGTGTTGATGCCATAAAAGGAGAAGGTGAAATATCCTGTTCAATCTCAGTCGACAAAAAACGTGTCTATATTGATATTTCGGATAACGGTAAGGGTATTCCAAAATCGAAGTTTAAATCTATTTTTTTGCCCGGATATACTACAAAGGAAAGAGGGTGGGGCTTAGGCTTATCATTAGTGAAGCGTATTGTTGAAGAAACACATAAGGGTGAGGTTTTTGTGAAGAGTTCAGAATTGGATAAAGGAACAACCTTTCAAATTCGACTAAAGCGAGTTTTTTAGATTTACTTAAAGGGTTTTATATACTTACTTGACTTGAGCCTTGCTTTTTATTTAATACTTACTTTGCTCTTGTTTACATCTTTTATAACAGAGCAACATAAGAGCCAGGTATGAGCGAGCTAAGAACTTTGTACGGGTAAACCATTTATTCATCGTTCCGCGACCAATAGCTTTAAACGGCATTTGAAGTTGCAAAGTTATCAAATCTGAAGTAAACAATCTAGAATATGCTATAAAGCAATGAATATTTGAAAAATAAGGATTAATTAATTTGTGGAACTCTTTTTCAATTCTTATATTTGCGTGAATTTTTGTTTTCATAATAGTGATAAATGACTGACGAAAATAATAAGCTTCTTGTTGATTTAGAGGTGCGCATTAAACAGGTTTTGTTTTTATGCGATTCTTTAAAGGAGGAGAACATTAGGTTAAAATCTGAAGTTACAACAAGGCAAAAGCAATTAGACCTGGCAGTAAGAGATTTACACCAATTGAAAACAAAATATGATGGTTTGAAGACTGCCAGAACAATAACGGCCGCATCGGTGGACGTTGATACTGCAAAATTGAAACTATCAAGACTGGTGCGAGAAGTAGACAAGTGCATAAATTTATTAAAATAGATTTTAAAAATTTATGTTATGGGAGACGAAAAGTTTTTATTGACATTAGAGATTGCTGGAAGAAAGTATCCTTTAAAGATAAATAGATCTGAAGAAGAGGCTTTCAGAGCTGCTGAAAAAAAGATAAATATAAAGATAAACCAATACCGGGTTGCCTTAGGTGGAGAAAAGTCCATCTTGACAACTCAAGATTTCGTGGCTATGACAGCCATCCAGGCATTGGCAGAGAATTTTACACTCGGTGATAAGAATAATACGAAACCCTTTGAAGATAAAATTGATTCATTAATTAGTGAGCTCGATAATTATCTGAAGACTTGAACTTTTCTCAATATTTGTTTGAGAACAGATATACGCACCTTTTACTTTCATCCCTAATTATAGGTATGTTAGTTACAGGTGTTTTTTTTTAATATATGTATATATAATAAATATAGTAAACTTCTCTGAAGTAATTAAAATAATATTAGTTTTCAGAGCTGTGTGTTTTAATCAATTAATTACAAGCAATATGAATATAGTAATAGGAATTATTGGTCTTATCATCGGAGCATTTGTTTCGTGGTATATGACTGGTAAGGCTGCTAATTCGCGGGCTCAGAAGATTATGAGTGACGCGGATAAAGACGCAGAGGTAATAAAGAAAAAGATCATACTGGAAGCAAAAGAGGAAACGCTTGAGCTTAAAAATGAAGCAGAAAAGCAAATCAATTCACGTACAGCTAAGATTCAATCTAATGAGAATAGGCTAAAACAAAGAGAGGTAAGTCTTAATCAAAAACAAGAGGAGCTAAATAAAAAGAGCACTGAAGTAGAAGAGGTTAAATCTAATTTAGCAAATCAGCAGGAGTTTTTAGATAAAAAAGCAACAGAGCTTGAGCGCTTACACAAACAGTCTGTTGAAAAACTCGAGACTATATCAGGTTTATCAGCCGATGAAGCTAGAGAAAGACTTGTTGATTCTTTAAAAGATGAAGCAAAAAGTGATGCACAGTCGTTTATCAATGAAATAATGGATGAGGCAAAAATGACTGCAAATAAGGAGGCGAAGCGAATTGTTATACAGTCTATTCAAAGAGTTGCAACAGAAACTTCAATAGAGAATGCAATTACAGTATTTCATATTGAATCGGATGAGATAAAGGGTAGAATTATTGGACGTGAAGGTCGCAATATACGTGCTTTGGAAGCAGCCACAGGAGTAGAAATTGTTGTTGACGATACACCGGAAGCAATTGTAATATCAGGATTCGATCCGGTTAGACGCGAAATTGCCCGTTTGTCACTTCATCAACTTGTTGCTGATGGTCGTATTCACCCGGCACGTATCGAAGAGGTTGTTTCTAAAGTGAAGAAACAGATTGAAGATGAAATAGTAGAAACTGGTAAACGAACTGTTATAGATTTGGGTATACATGGCTTACACCCAGAGTTGGTTCGTATTGTAGGTAAAATGAAATATCGCTCATCTTACGGTCAAAACTTGCTTCAGCACTCTCGCGAAACAGCCAATCTTTGTGCCGTCATGGCATCTGAGCTTGGATTGAATCCTAAAAAAGCAAAAAGAGCTGGGTTGTTGCATGATATTGGAAAAGTGCCTGATGATGAGCCGGAACTTCCACACGCTATTCTTGGTATGAAGCTTGCTGAGAAGTATAAAGAGAAACCCGATATTTGTAATGCAATTGGTGCCCATCATGATGAGGTGGAAATGACAACTCTGCTGGCTCCAATTATTCAGGTATGTGACGCAATTTCAGGAGCTCGCCCCGGTGCTCGTAGAGAAATTGTTGAGGCTTATATTAAGAGATTAAACGATCTTGAAAATTTAGCTCTTTCTTATCCTGGTGTAGTGAAAACTTATGCCATTCAGGCAGGTCGTGAGCTTAGGGTGATAGTGGGTGCTGATAAGATTGATGATCAGGATACCGAAAAGCTATCTGATGAAATAGCACGTAAGATACAAACTGAAATGACCTATCCTGGGCAGGTTAAAATTACTGTTATTCGTGAAACTAGAGCTGTTAGCTACGCAAAGTAACATAAAATTGCGATATATAATAAAAGGAGCCCTGGAGCTCCTTTTATTGTTTTATATACATTTAGATAAAAGCTGATGTTATTTTTCACTGTTTTTTAATAGATTTTTTAGAACATCACTTTTTACGGTTTTTTCAATTAAAAGCTCTTCGTTGGAGCCGATTACTTTTCTTAATTCTTTCTGCAATTGTTTAATCTCATGTTCTTGATTATGAATGGTTGTTAGCAAAGCATTTAACTCTTCATTATCAACAGTATCAGGGTACTGATCTTTTACTCGTCCTATGAAATCGCTGAGTACATTCATATAGTTGTTAAAAGCATCGTATGGCGACATATACGGACTGAAATTACTATGTCCGCTACCGAAATGTTTGGTTGACATATAATAAAAGTGGTCGCTCGATTGTAGGTATAACCAATCCTGTTTTAATCTTCTGTCTGAGCATAGTCTTACGCGCTCTCCAATCTCATAAAGTGATTTTAAAGCACTTTGTTGAAGTTTGTTTCCTAACCAGGCACTTACATCGCGTTCCTCGTCAGACCATGAGATATTGTTGGGAACAACCATTTCTCCTATGGGTTTTTTATTATCCAACTCTTCACTAGGTGTCGAAAATCCTATTCCTTTTTCAAAAGCAAAACGTGGCAAAGCTTTCATGAATTCAAAAATACCTGTATGGGAAGGTTGCATATTTCCCAAAACCTCATAATTAATAAAAATATTAAATACCTCTTCTTCGGGTGGTGTATCAGCAATCCATTTAACAAACTTCTCGGCTGTTAAAGGATATTCATTCCAGCTGTAATTTGAAAATCGATATGCGAGGTCATCACTGAAACGGCTATTCTTAAGCAATAACTTCATATTGGGTTGAGATGAAGCCTTGTATACATAATTGGGACTTTTCCATCCAAGTATATGCTTAGCTCCTTCTGTAATCATTTTGCTATACCCCATTTCATAAACCATTTCAGCAATATCATCTGAGTAAATCAACTCGGTATTTCGTAATACTGTTGGTTTTTGCCCAAATAACAAATTAATTCTTTCGGAATGATGCTCAACTTGTTTACGAAACTCCACCGGATCGAATAAACTTGACAATGAGTGTGCATACGTCTCGGTCAGAAATTCTACATTACCGGTTTTGCTCAATTCTCTGAAACCATCAATTACCTCAGGGGCATAAATTTCCATTTGCTCAAGAGCTACCCCAGATATAGAAAATGCCACTTTAAATTTTCCCTTATACTGGTTTACCAAATCAAGCAGCATTCGATTGGCAGGTATATAAGATCTTGCAGCTATCTGCTGCATTATATCTTCATTTGAATAATCATCATAATAGTAGTGGTCTTTTCCGATATTAAAAAAACGATATCTTTTTAATCTGAAAGGTTGATGGATTTGAAAATAAAAACAAATTGTCTTCATATTTATTATTGGGTTATATTAAACAAATAAATAGTATCTAAACTAAACTGTCGTATATCTTACGTACTTTTAAACCGGCATCTTCCCATTTTATATTATCAACTTCAATTTTGCCTTCTATCTTTAAATGTTCTGCCATAGCAGGATATGTGCAAATAGAGTAGATTGCATCGGCCATTGCATCCACATCCCAATAATCCGTTTTGATTACATTATTGAGAATTTCTGAGCAGCCCGATTGATATGATATTATACTTGGAACATTACATTGCATGGCTTCGAGGGGAGATATTCCGAAAGGTTCAGATACAGATGGCATAACATATACATCACTTGATTTGAGCATTTCGTAAACCTGTTTGCCTCTAAGGAAACCTGTGAAGTGAAACTTATGAGCTATTCCTCTGTTGGCAACAAGACGAATCATCTTATCCATCATATCTCCACTGCCAGCCATAACAAATCGTATATGATCGGTTTTTTGTATAACTTGTGTTGCGGCATCAACAAAGAATTCCGGCCCTTTTTGCATTGTAATTCTCCCTAAGAAAGTAACTACCTTTTCTTTTACCCCTGAAATTCGTTCCATAGCTTCAATATCGTTGCTAAGAGGGTCAACAGCATTATGTACAGTAGTAACTTTCCAGTGTGGTTGATGATAATTCTCAATCACTGTTTTACGTGTAAGATTACTAACACAGATAATATGATCGCAGTTGTCCATACCATCTTTTTCGATTCCGTATACAACTGGGTTGGGTTTACCTCTGCTTCGGTCGAATTCTGTAGCATGAACATGAATAACCATTGGTTTTCCGGTAACACTTTTGGCGTGCAAACCAGCGGGGTAGGTTAGCCAGTCGTGTGAATGTATTACATCAAATTCATATTTACGAGCTATTACACCCGCAACTATAGAATAGTTATTTGTTTCTTCTAGTATATTATTTGGATAGCGCCCCGAGAATTCAATACATCCCAGGTCATTAGTATTCATATAACTGAAATCGGCGTAGATATTATTTCTTAGTTCAAAGTATTCTTGTGGATCCATGTAATCTTCAAGCCTATCCCTCACCAAATCCATTGAAACATCTTTCCATACGACGGGAGTATTATTGGCTCCAATTATTTTCATGAAGCTCTGATCTTCATCACCCCATGGTTTTGGAATAACAAAAATTGTTTCCATATCTTCCTGTTTCGACATTCCTTTTGTTAATCCAAAACTTGCCGTTCCAAGTCCCCCAAGAATATGTGGTGGAAATTCCCAACCAAACATCAATGCTTTCATCTGTATTTATTTAGATAATTATCTATTTCTTAATATCAACATTCTCAATACTGTAAGAGTTTATTATTTTTTTTGCCCTCAATAATTCTGCCACGCTCATTGCAAAAGAGTATCCGCCATGGGCAATAAATGGGGGATTAGAATCATAGAACTCAGAAATGGACCCAATACAATCATTTTGTAATTCGCCTTCCATATTCACAATTATACGTTCTGCCAATGCTAATCCGCTAAGTTGAAAAAGTTTCAAATAAGCTTCTATATAAGCTCCAAATAACCAGGGAAATGCCATTCCATTGAAATAAGCAAATTTTTTATCGTTTTCAGAACCACTATAATGGGGACGAAATTTATCGCTTTTTGGAGTTAAAGAACGTAATCCACAATTAGCAAGCAGCTCTTTTGTAATGAAATCTAAAACTGATTTCTTTTGTCTTTTTCCAAGTGGAGAATATGGCAGTGAAACTGCAAAAATCATATTTGGGCGTACATTCAAATCTCTGTAATTGCCATCAATATAGTCATACAGGTAGCCGGCTTCGTTCATGAACTTGCCAACAAATGACTTACATGCAGTTTCAGCAGTATTACCGATGCTAACTGAGAGTTCTTTATTTCCTTTTTCTTTTGCTATCTCCTCTGCAAACTTTAGAGCGTTGTACCATAAAGCATTAAACTCTACCAGATAACCCGATCTGGGTATTACGGGATGACCATCGATAACAGAATTCATCCAACTAGCAGGGCTATCTTTTCCATTAGTGGTTAATAATGCATCTTCTTTATGAAAATATAAATTTGGATGTTTATCATCTATTATATAATTAACGATATCAAATAGCAAGTCGCTATATTTCTCTATAAATTTATCTTTAAATTCAATATGATATTGTTGTAGTGCCCATACAACCCATAAAAGTACGTCAGGATCATTTATTTGTTTTATATAACCCTTTGTGTTCTTGCCAGTCATAAAGTTTTTGAGATACGGAATTGAGCTGTCCATAATTTTTTCATAATCATCGGGCTTTCCAACAGCGAGTGTACATCCGGGAAGCGAGATAAATTGATCGCGAGCTCTCACTTTAAACCATGGATAACCGGCTAATAAATAATTTTCTCCATTACTAGGGATATAATAAAACTGATGACTAGAATTCTTGAGGCAGTTATAGAAATTAGACCGTGGAGTTCGCTTAGTTTTTTCGATGTTAAACTCATTTGCCAAATTAGAAGTATCAACTAAAATATCACCTGCCGAGAATATTATCTCCTCATTCTTATATATTGTCATCTCAAAACTGCCTGGCACATACAGGTCTTCGCTATAAGTATCGCCACTTTGAAGATCTTGAAGGTATTCAATATCACGATACCAGTCGGGATGATACATAAATTCTGGCTCTTTGTTGAATTGCATAAAGAGCTCGGGATATCCACTATACATGCAGGTGGATATACCATTCTCGACATTACGATATGATTTATCTACTTGATCATTCTCTATTGTTAGTTGTGATGCTTTACGGAATGCCAAAAAAGGTTTAAATCTAATCTTAGTAGGTGAGTGAGCGTCGATGAGAGTATATTTTATCATTATCCTATTTTCTTTAGATGAAAACAAAATCTCTTTAGAAAGAATTACACCACCAACCCGATAAATTGTTTTTGGTATGCTGTCGCTATTAAATTCACGAATATATTTATGCCCTTTGGGACTGTAATTGTCGCCGGCAAATCTATGGATTCCTAAATTGAATTCTGCCCCGTGTTGAATAACTGTTTCGTCAAAGGATGATAAGATTAGATGATTTTCGTCATCAAGAAAAGGTACTGGCATAACCAAAAGACCTTGGTACTTTGTAGTATTACAACCAGATATGGATGTGTTTTGATAAGCTCCTTTTCTATTAGTTCTTAGTACATTTCTGTATAAAGAATATTCGAGGTTGATCATTAGATCTCTATTGAATTTCAGATAACTCATCTTTTGGTAGTTTAAAGTTTATGTGAGTTGTATTAATTAATTCGAAAGATAATAAAATTGAAATTATAGAACAAATAAAAAAAAGAATTAAATTTGTTATTCTATGTATTTATATACTTCTATTAATTGTATTAATATCCACATATGGAAAGCGCTGTCTTAAATAGGTTAGAGAAGAAAAGGATAAAGTTGGCAATGATACCATCTTTGTTGGTTTTGGCTTTAATATGGTTAGCTTTTGTAATAGATCATACTGCTGTTTTTGGAAGTGAATTTTCGAAACTAGGCATATACCCGGGAGTTATAAAGGGACTTAGAGGAATATTTTTTTCTCCGTTGTTGCACTCCTCATTTTCACATCTTTGGTCAAACACACTTCCATTATTAATACAGATTTGGCTTCTGTTTTATTTTTATAGAAATATAGCATTTCCCACATTTATTTATTTATGGTTGTTGAGTGGTATTATTACTTGGATAATTGGAAGGAACTCATATCATATTGGTGCGAGTGGTTTAGTGTTTGCACTTTTGTTTTTTCTTTTTTTTAGTGGTGTTTTAAGAAGGTATATTCCTTTAATAGCTGTTTCACTTGTTGTGGCATTTATCTATGGTAGTACAGTATGGAGCATATTCCCAATAGCAGAATTGGTTGATGTTAACATCTCGTGGGAAGGTCATCTTTCGGGTGCACTAAGCGGATTGATTATTGCTTTAATTTTCAGAAAACAGGGTCCACAACGTCCGGTAAAAATATGGGTTGAAGAAAATGAAGAAAATGAAGAAAATGAAGAAAATGAGGATGTTGAGAATGCAGAAGCTGTTATAGATGATAACTTATAAAAAGATGCATTAAAAAGTACATAGGTTGCAGTAGTAGAAGAATTGCATTAATATAGTCTAGTTTGCTTTATTTTTTTATATTTTTGTGAGGGTTACCTGTATTATCAATATATAATTATTACGAATTTAATTTCAAAAAATGATTTTATGCAGTATAAAATAAAAGCAGCAATTGTAGGATATGGCAATATTGGCAAGTATGTATTGGAATCTCTAGAAACAGCTCCCGATTTTGAAGTCGTGGGAATTGTAAGACGCGATGCATCAAATATATCGACGGAACTAAAAAATTACAAGGTAGTAACTACTATTTCTGAACTCGAAAATATAGATGTTGCATTCTTAACAGCCCCTACACGAAGTGTAGAATCATTTGCTATAGATTGTCTTAAACTAGGAATAAACACAGTTGACAGTTTCGATATACACTCCAAAATTTTAGAACTACGCGAATCGCTAAACAGTGTGGCTAAAGAATATAATGCAGTTTCAATAGTAGCTGCGGGATGGGACCCCGGTAGTGATTCGATAATACGCACACTTCTTGAAGCTTTAGCTCCCAAAGGTATAACATATACTAATTTCGGTCCAGGAATGAGCATGGGGCACACTGTTGCAGTGAAGGCTGTTAAAGGTGTTAAAAATGCCCTTTCGATGACAATACCTACTGGAACGGGTGTACATCGAAGGATGGTTTATATTGAGGTTGAGGAAGGCTTTAATTTTCAGTCGGTATCAAAATCAATTAAAGAGGACGAATATTTTGTTCATGATGATACGCATGTATTTCAAGTAGATGATGTTGATTTGCTAAAAGATATGGGACATGGCGTACTAATGGAAAGGAAGGGTGTTTCGGGGAAAACACAAAATCAGTTATTCACCTTTGATATGCGAATTAATAATCCTGCTTTAACAGCTCAGGTGCTTGTAAGTGCTGCACGTGCAACTATGAAACAGCAGCCGGGAGCATATACGTTAATTGAAATTCCAGTAGTTGATCTTCTCCCTGGGGAAAAAGAATATTGGATCAAAAAGCTGGTTTAGAAGTTGCTACTTTTTCACTATCTTTGTAAAAAATATTAATTCATATGGATACACTACTCTCAGTAACCTGGAATGTAGACCCCACATTATTTACTATACTTGGTCGTGAGATACGCTGGTACGGACTGTTTTGGGTAATAGGTCTTATCGTAGCCGTAAACATCGTACAAAAAATATATAAGAAAGAAGATCTGCCCGAGAAATGGTTCGACTCTCTTTTTGTATATATGATAGTGGGTATAATTGTTGGGGCAAGACTGGGGCATTGTCTTTTTTATGAACCAGAATATTATTTGGCACATCCCTTTGAGATGCTTAAGGTTTGGGAAGGCGGGCTTGCCAGCCATGGTGGTGTAATAGGAATTCTTATAGCTGTATGGTTATATTCTCGTAAAATAACAAAGCAAAGCATGTTGTGGACATTGGATAGGGTAATGGTTCCTACCGGATTTACTGCAGCAATGATACGCTTTGGTAATCTTATGAATCACGAAATATATGGTGGTCCAACAGATCAACCGTGGGGATTTAGATTTGTTGATAATCTGTATCAATGGATGAATGGCGCAGAACCTATATATACTGATCCATCGCATCCTACACAAATTTATGAAGCTCTTGCATATTTGATTGTTTTTGCCATAACTATGTATATGTATTGGAATACTAGTGCTAAAGATAGGAAGGGACTTATCACAGGGGTTGGAATTATAATAATTTTTCTTTTCCGCTTCTTTGTGGAATTTGTTAAAAATGTACAGGTTGATGAGGAGTATTCTATGATTGAATCGACTGGATTAAATATTGGTCAGTGGTTGAGCATACCTTTTGTAATCTGGGGATTATGGCTCATTATAAATGGATTAAGAAAACCAGCCGTTGTGGCAGATACGCCTAAACAATCACAAATGTTTAAACCTAAACAAAAAAAGAAAAAGTAATCTAAGTGTACTTATTCTAGAAACCTATTACTGATAACTGCATAATATGTATAAACCTTTTGAAATTACCAGCAATTTCTATTATGTTGGTGTGAACGATAGAACTAAGCATCTTTTCGAGAGTATGTGGCCTTTGCCTCATGGAGTTTCATATAACTCATATATTATTGATGACAAAAAAACAGCATTAATCGATACTGTTGATATATGTTATTCGGATGTTTTTTTTAGAAAAATTACTTCATTACTAGGAGATAAACCAATCGACTATCTAGTAGTTAATCATATGGAGCCCGATCACTCTGGGTCTATTGAACTGTTAGTCTCCAGATATCCCAATATACAGATAGTGGGAAATAAACGTTCGGTTGACATGCTCAACGGTTACTATGGGATTACACAAAATGTAATTCAAATTGAAGATTTAGAAGAGCTGAATTTAGGTAAATATACTTTGCAGTTTTACATGACACCAATGGTGCATTGGCCGGAGACAATGATGACCTATGTAAAAGAAAATAGAGTTATTTTTAGTGGTGATGCTTTTGGAACATTTGGTACAATAGATGGAGGCAAATTGGATACTCAGTTGAGAACAGAGAAGTATCGCGACGAAATGATAAGATACTATTCAAATATTGTAGGTAAATTTGGCTCTCCGGTGCAAACTGCTTTAAAGAAGCTTTCGGGTGTAGAGATAGATATTATTTGTTCTACACACGGACCGGTATGGACTAAGGAAGGAAGTGCTGCTGAAGTTGTGAGTTTATACGACAAGCTTAGCAGATATGATGCGGATAATGGTCTGGTTATCGCTTATGGCAGTATGTATGGACACACTGAAGAACTTGCTGAAACTATCGCTTATGCAGCTGCAGAGAATGGTCTAAAAGATATTGTTATGCATAATGTTGCCAAAAGTCATGTTTCTGATATAATTAGAGATGTATTTAAATACAAGGGCTTAATAATTGGATCACCCACATACAATAACAAGTTATATCCCGAAGTAGAAAGTTTAGTGTCCTCCCTTCAAAATCGCAATATTAAGGATAGACTATTTGGTTGTTTTGGTGGCTTTACATGGTCTGATGCATCAGCAAAGAATTTGTTGTCCTTTGCCAATGAAATGGAGTTTGATTTAATTGCAGATCCAGTGGTTATTAGACAAGGAATGTTGAGCAATGTGCAGGATGCAGCTCATAACTTGGGTAAAATTATGGCAGGGAAACTTTTGAATACAGAAATAAATAAAATAGAATTAACAATAAAAGAATTATGAGACTTATTATTCAACCTGAAGCCAATATGATGGCACAGTGGGCTGCGAATTATATAGCAGCAAAAATAAATAATGCTAAACCTACTGCAACTAATCCTTTTGTTTTAGGTTTGCCCACAGGGTCTACACCCTTAAAAACATACAAAGCCTTAATTAAATTATATGAAACAGGGCAGGTGTCTTTTGAGAATGTGGTAACATTTAATATGGATGAATATATTGGCTTAAATTCAGATCATCCTCAAAGTTATCACACATTTATGTGGAATAACTTTTTTAATCATATTGATATTAAAAAAAATAATGTGCACATTTTAGATGGTATGGCAGCAGATCCTATAGCAGAATGTGAAGCATACGAAAAATCAATGAAAGATGTTGGAGGCATCGATTTGTTTCTCGGTGGAATAGGTTCTGATGGACATATTGCTTTTAATGAGCCTGGATCTTCATTATCATCAAGAACAAGAATTAAGACATTAACTACAGAAACAGTAATAGCCAATTCAAGGTTTTTTGATAATGATGTTAATAAAGTTCCTAAAACTGCATTAACAGTGGGTGTAGGTACAATACTAGATGCCAAAGAAGTGCTTATATTAGTAAATGGACACAACAAAGCACGCGCCTTATATCATGCAGTAGAAGGAGCTATTAATCAAATGTGGACTATAAGTGCACTGCAAATGCATGAAAAAGGAATTATAATATGCGATTATGATGCTTGTAGCGAATTGAAGGTAGGAACATATAAATACTTCCTGGATATTGAGCATGAAAACTTAGATCCTGAAGCTCTACTGAAATAATTTGTAAATTATATAAAAATAAAGGAGTGTGAACTAATAATTCACACTCTTTTTTGCGTCATACGATACCACCTTAACGTTTATCTTTTATATTTAACAGCGATATTGATGATTATACTGAACAACCAGTGAAGTGATTTGTTCACAAATTATAGTCACAGATTATATCTTAATATTCAAGATGAAAGCTCTTTATATATTAAATATCCTTTTTTTTCTTCTATCTGCTTTTAATGTTTCATATGCAGGTAATTATATTTTGATTAATAATACCGGTACTTTGATTAATAATATCGGTACTGAAACTAGTACGAAAGTAAAAGTAATGGACTTTAATGAGTTTGAGCCGCTCTTACATCAAGAAATGGATACAGTATATGTTATTAATTTTTGGGCCACCTGGTGCGGTCCATGTATTAAAGAAATCCCCTATTTCGAGCAATTGGGCGTAAAGTACCAAGAAAGTAACCTTAAAGTTATTATGGTTAGTTTGGATATGCCCAATCAAATCGAGTCTAAGCTTATTCCATTTATTGAAAAGAACAATATGAAAAATGAAATTATCCTTTTGGATGATCCCGATTTCAATAGCTGGATTCCACGTGTTAATAACGAGTGGACCGGTGCTATACCTGCTACTCTAATATATAGTAATAGTTTTAGAGAGTTTTATGCTAAAGAGCTTACGTTTACTGAATTGGAAGAAATTGTGAAACCGTTATTATCCAATTAACATTTAAAAAACCATAAAGATGAAAAGACAATTATTGATTTTCACACTATTTGCATTAAGTGCAATAACATTAAGTGCACAACCTATATCGGTGGGGAGTGTGGCTCCCGATTTCGCCTTAAAAAATATAGATGGCTCTACTATTTCGCTATCTGATTATTCAAATGAAAAAGGAGTCATGGTTATTTTTTCATGCAATCCATGCCCTTATGTGATTGCTTATGAAGATAGAATTATAGATTTGCATAATAGATATGCTGCTCAAGGATTTCCATTAGTATTAATCAATCCGAACGATGCAGATAAGCAGCCAGTTGATTCTATGGATGAAATGAGAGTAAGGGCAGAGGAGAAAAATTATCCTTTCCCATATCTAAAAGATGTTGACCAAAGTATTTATAAAGCCTATGGTGCAACAAGAACCCCCGAAATCTTTTTACTGAAAAACAATGGAGATGGAAGTTTTGTTGTTGCTTATACAGGCACAGTTGACGACAACTACAAAGATGCATCAGCTGTCAATGTTTCATATGCTTCAAACGCGGTAAATGCATTATTACAAGGAGAAGAACCTAATCCAACATCAACAGTTGCGATAGGTTGTTCGATAGTTGCAAAGAATTAGTGTTTTAGGATTATCTAATCGCAGAATACTCTTGCGATAAAAAGGGATCCGTCAGACCAAGTTCCATTTGGAGCAATGGCCTGACGGATTATTATTTATATCATCAAATTAAAATTAGTAAACTACATCTTTAAAACCCTCGGGATCTCTTTTAAACTTAACATCTATATAGGGGCAACTAGGTTTAACTTTATACCCTTTTTCACGAGCAAATTTAACCATCTCATCAAACAGTCTGCCGGCTATACCTTGACCTTCAAGTTCAGAGCGGACACCTGTATGTATTGCATCCAATACATTTTCTGATATTATAAAATCAAGTTCTGCAACCTGCCTGCCATCTTTTTCGATAAAAAAACTTCCTTTGTTATCGTCTAACCTTTTTTGAATTTCCATAATCTATAATTTTTATATTTATTCAAAAGCTCAATATTACATTATTTACAAACAAAGACATTTATGATTTGTAAAAATCTAATGAATAGGCTCTTTTCATATTTTAAAACATCACTTCAATGTATTTTGTTCTCTTTATGATAGTTATATGGTGAAAAGAGAGATAAAAGTGATTATATTTGCCGTTAGAATACAATAACTATAATTTTTATGAAACGTTTTAACTTAGCTTTCTTTTTAATACTCTTTTTTATAAACACTGCTCATCCTGCTAAAGTAGATACATTGAGTGTGTATAGCACAAGTATGGATAAGGAAATTAAGAGTGTGATTGTTAAACCCGAATCTTACAAAGGGGACAAATCACTGCCTGTACTTTACCTTCTTCATGGGTACAGTGATAGTTATAATGGATGGATTAAAAAAACTACTTCTTTGAAAGAGCTAGCCGATATTCATGAAATGTTTATTGTATGTCCCGATGGCGGGTTTGATAGCTGGTATTGGGATAGCCCTATCGATCCTAGTTATCAATATGAAACATTTATATCTGAAGAGCTGATAAAATGGATAGATAATAATTATAATACAATTGCTTCGCGAGAGGGACGTGCAATAACTGGATTAAGCATGGGTGGACATGGTGGATTATATCTAGGATTCAGAAATCAAGATGTATTTGGTGCCTGTGGTAGTATGAGTGGTGGAGTAGATATCAGACCATTTCCTAACAACTGGGGTATGAAAAAATATATAGGCGAACAATCAGAAAATCCAGATAACTGGAATAATTATACTGTAATGGGCATGCTTCACTTACTTAAACCAGGCGATTTAAGCATTATAATTGATTGTGGAAAGGATGATTTTTTCTACGAAGTAAACGAGGCACTTCATCGTGAATTATTATATCGTAATATACCACATGATTATATTATACGTCCCGGGGTACATAATTGGGATTATTGGGCAAATGCTATTAAATTCCAGCTGCTATTTTTTAATGAGTTTTTCACCTCCCATAATCAGTGATTAAATTTTAATTACATACATTTCAAGAAAATGCTAAACTTAAATTACTGAATTTTAATATAAGATAATAAGAATTATACAGTTTCAACTTTACCCGACTTTACATAATATATGAAACCTTCAACATTTGTGTATCCCATCTCGGTTATACTTTTCATATATCGTTTTACCTGATATTTGTATTTTGTTTCTTCGCTGTCACCAAATTTGTAATCCACTACAATAACTCTGTCTTCACCAATCATTACACGGTCGGGCCTACTTATCCCACTTCCGGGATGTAAAACTACTGCTTCGTTTAAGACAGTATAATTCCCTCTGTACCATTCTATAACTTCGGGTTTTGTGAGATAACCTTCAATCTCGCTAATAATTATATCTCTATTATCTTCTTTTATTTCACCTTCCGATATTTTTCTATTCACTGCTACCGGGATATCTTCGAGCTTCTCGATATTACTGACAATATCGTGCATCATATTTCCATAGTCTCGACTACCATCATCACTAAAAAAGCCAATTGAATTGAGTTTCAGTTGAAGTCGATTATCAAATGGCTGAGAGTGCCATTTGCCGGATTTATATGTGCTAGATACATGTGAGTCAGTTTTTCTATCATGTTTATCGGGGCTCCCTAATTCTAAAATCGATGCACCATCAATTTCTTTTAAGTTTTCTCCCGAAAGAGTAGGAGCATTGATTATACCTCTTTCTAAAAGAATAGCTACATCACTAATGTTATCACCCTTTCCTGGTTTAGGAGCAAATATAATGAGACGGTGTTTAGCGCGAGTAAAAGCTACGTATAGCAAATTTAGATTATCTATCAATGTTAGCTTCTTTTCGTTTAAATAATCATCTCTAAAAATTGTATCAACCAACCTCTTCGAGTATTTCAGAGGAATAACATTGAGATCGTTAAATGGTGCAACATTGGGCTTGCACCAGATAATATTATTGCTGGGGCCAATTTCAAACTTCCAGTTGACAAAAGGCATAATTACTGCGCCAAATCCTAAGCCTTTTGATTTGTGAATGGTGATTAATCTTATTGCATCTTGATCTTCTGGTGAGAACAGAGTTTTATCTTTACCTTTATCATCCCACCAATCGATAAAAGCATTAATATCGGCAGATTTATCAACACTAAATTTAAGGGCGATATCTAGAAAAGCCTGTATATATGCATTTTCTTTTTCTTCGAGACTTTCAACTGACACTGTAATAAATCTTTCTATCATGTCATAAAAAGGCAACGCGCTCAGTTCATTTAAAAGATGCTTTATGTCGTCAGGGAAATCTCTGTTCCACTCTTCACGGTAGGCCAGCAATGCTTCGTTGGGAGTACATTTTGCTTTGAATCGATAAAATTCATAAATTGCCATCATACGTAATCTCTCATCGTCTGGGCTGCGTAAATATCTCATAATAGAGATAATAGTAATTACACTCTGTGCGCTACCAATTAATAGCGCCTCATTAGAGATTATGTCATATCTATAACGAGACTGAGGATGTTCATCGCTATACTCAAGTAATGCCTCTGCAACCTCCACAGCTTCTCTGTTAGATCTAACCACTACAGCAATATCCTTAAGTGAGAAACCCTGATCTTGCAGAGATTCAATTTCTAATGGAAGCCTTCTTAGTGCCTCATCCTTCCATTCGTTATCTTTATCTAAGAATGTGACTTTTACATGCCCTCTACTATCACTTTTTCTCTCAGGTATATATTGATACAAATCGCCGTATGCATTTGCTATCTGATTATTTTCATCATCGTTGGCAATTGCATTATAATCGTTTTGCAATATGGCAGCTGCCGACTTGAAGAATGTATTATTAAACTCCACAATTTTGGCATCGCTTCGCCAATTAGTATCTAAAAGATGCTTCTCTAAATATTCTTTAGGGAAATCCACATCCACTTGCTCTTCTAATAATCGCCAATCGGAATTTCTAAACCTATAAATACTCTGCTTTACATCACCCACAATAAGATTGAAATTACCAGATGCCAAACTCTCCTCAATTAATGGTTTAAAGTTATCCCACTGCATTCGTGAAGTGTCTTGAAACTCATCAATCATATAATTTGTAATTCTTGTACCGGTTTTTTCATATATAAATGGAGAGTCGGAACCTGCAATTATATCATTTAAAAGCTCTGTAGTATCAGAAATAAACAAAACATTATTTTCTTGTTGCAGTTTTTGCAACCTTTTCTTTATATCATTCAGAATCCCTAATGCATAATAATTTTGTAGGATAGCTTTTGAGCTATTGTAGTTTATATTATTCTCATAAAGATCAATAACCAGTTTAACACAATCGTTCAGTCCTGCTTTATATGCATTTTCCATCTTTCCAATAATATCAGCAGATGTCTTTTTGATATACCATGATTCGATATTGTCGGGGAAACTAAGAAATGTTTTTGTCATATCAGGCACACCACCTTTTGCAATAACATCAAATTTACAAAACTGTGATTTGCTTCCTCCTCTAAAGTCCTCAGGCAGTAAATCGTTGTTACTCATGATTGCAACAGCCCGTTCACCCACTTCTTTAAGTTCCGACTCATACCCTCTTACTATTCTCATAAGCATCTGCTTATAATTCTCTAGATGTGCTTTATCTTGAATGGTAGTCTGCTCATCATCAGTTAGCGACTTATATGTTTCATTAAACAGTTCACCTCCAAGCTGCAAAACCTCTCTTTCAACTCTCCAACTCTTACCCTCTTCAATGCTATTTTGCATAAACCTCAAAAGCCATTCTGTGAGAGCTTTATTATTTGGATCGTCAAGTTCAGAAAGCATAAGATCAACAGTCTCCATTAAAAGTGCACTATGGTCAACTTCAACATTATAGCCACCTGCAAGTCCCATCTCGCGAGTAAACGCACGCATGGTTTGCTGAAAGAATCTGTCTATTGTACTTATAGAAAAGGAGGAATAATCATGAAGTATTGTTTCTAATAAGTTTTTAGATATTGTTCTGATATATTTTTCATCTAAACCGAACTTCTCAATTAATCCACTTAGAAATTCAGATTCAGATCCCGATGCAAGTTTAAAAAGTTCATCAATAATTCTCGACTTCATCTCATCTGTAGCCTTATTTGTAAAGGTAACAGCCAATATGTGCTTATGGTTATTAGGTTTAGAAAAGAGCAAATTCAGGTACTCTCTCGTAAGACGATGTGTTTTACCAGACCCTGCAGATGCTTTTATTATATGCAACGATGCATTTTCAGATGATACGTGATTTAACATACCCCTCTTTTTGTAAAATATCCAGAACTTTGTTGCGATGATCTCCTTGAATTATTATATCACCATCTTTTGTTGAACCTCCTACACCACATTTAGTTTTAAGCAGTTTTCCTAAAGTAATAAGATCTTC
The DNA here is from genome assembly GCA_015478775.1 of Fermentimonas sp. Classification (GTDB taxonomy): domain Bacteria; phylum Bacteroidota; class Bacteroidia; order Bacteroidales; family Dysgonomonadaceae; genus Proteiniphilum. The sequence continues at coordinate 155,371 of JADMKP010000012.1, forward strand.
TTCATTGCCACTGAATCCTGTAATAAGTGTAACCGATTTTCCTTTCCTGTTTCTTTTATCTAGACTAATGCGTAACTGTTGTTTACCTTCGGCTAAGGTTTCAATATTATTATCGCTATCATCATTAAAGTGATAATCAGGATTTGTAGAATATACTATATCCAGTTTTTTTTTCCAATCATTCATAATTACCCCGTTTTTTTCTATTGCTTTTCTGTAATTATTCTACTCTAAATATGCTTATCTTATCTAATAGAGACATAATCATTATTAAAACAAAGATAAGTTTTTTTAGGTATAGATTAAATTAAAATGTAACCATCTCCAAAAAAATATGTAATTTAGTGATTCCAATAAAAAATAGTAATTATGACCGAAACTGTTAAAGTACATTGTTTAAATACAGATGAATATAAAGACATACCAATTGGCTCATCATTAGTTGACCTTATAGATCTGATTGGTGTGAAATCAAATTATCTCATCGCAAATGCTAAAGTCAATAATAAAACAGAATCACTATCATATAGAGTTTATAGACCCAAAACCGTGGAGTTCGTAAACCTTTCAAACTCATCTGCAATGCGTACATATGTGCGTTCACTCTGTTTCATTCTAGCCAAAGCAGTAGATGATATTTTACCTCATGCCAAGATGTATATTGAACATGCAGTTTCTCGAGGATATTATTTTCAGATAGAGTCTGATGTACCGGTTGGTATACCCGAACTAGATGCGGTGCGCAATCGTATGAAAGAAATTGTGGATGCCGATATACCATTTGTTCAAGTTGAAGAAGAGACTGTTAAGGTTGTAAAGCTATTTAAGGAGTTGGGGATGGAAGATAAAGCTGCTCTACTCGAAACCTCAGATTTATTATATTCAAGATACTCTAAATTAGAAGAATATATAGATTATTTTTATGGATGCCTTACTCCTTCTACAGGTTATATTACAATGTTTGACATTAAGCCTCATAATGGAGGTTTTTTATTACGAGTTCCAAACCGTCATAATCCTATAGAATTAGAACCCGAAGTATATCAAGAAAAACTATTGAATATATATAGAGAGCATTTGAATTTCTTGAAAATTATTGAACTTGATAACGTGGGCGATCTTAATACGGCTATCAAAGAAGACAAAGTTTACGAAGTAATTCAGGTGGCAGAGGCGTACCAGTCGATGCAAATAAATGATATTGCAAGCGATATCGCAAAAAGATTTAAGGATGGTGTGAGAGTTGTTTTCATATCTGGTCCTTCTTCTTCTGGCAAAACTACCTTTCGCAAAAGACTGGAAGTGCAATTAAGAGTAAATCTTTTAAAACCTGTAGGCATTTCGTTAGACGATTATTTTATAGATAGAGATAAAACTCCTTTAGACGAACATGGAGAAAAAGACTATGAATCTCTTTATGCGCTTAACTTAGAGCTATTTGAGGATCATATGCTTAAACTTATGAAAGGTGAGAAGGTGGAGCTCCCATTTTATAATTTCGTATCAGGAATGAGTGAATACCGTGGCAACTTCCTGAAGATGGACGAAAATAGCATCTTAATAGTAGAGGGAATACATGGATTGAATCCAGAATTAACTTCACATATTCCTACCGAAAATAAATTTCTCATATATGTATCGGCACTAACAACAATTTCGCTCGACGATCATAACTGGATTCCGGCATCAGATAATAGGCTTATACGTCGCATTGTTAGAGATTACACATACAGAGGATACTCAGCGCAACAAACAATTTCACGTTGGGATAGTGTAAGACGTGGTGAGGATAAATGGATATTCCCATTTCAAGAAAATGCTGATGTGATGTTCAACTCAGCTATGATATATGAGTTGGCGGCAATCAGGCAACATATAGAACCTATTTTAATGCAGGTTCCACGCACAGTGCCCGAATATTCAGAAGCATATCGCTTATTAAAATTCCTTAGCTACTTCAATCATATCACCGACCGTGAACTCCCGCCTACATCACTATTAAGAGAGTTTTTAGGAGGTAGTAGTTTCAGGTATTAGCATTTTCATATACTTGTAATTTCATATACAAGCAACATCAGATTTAAAATTGATGTTATAAAAAGTGATGTTTTTATATATAGAATACTTTAAAAGAGAAAGAAAAATTGATCAAAAATGATATTATTTGTGCCATATCCACACCTCCTGGTATGGGGGCACTAGCCATTATACGCTTGTCAGGTACAGGTTCCATTTCATTAACAGATAAAATCTTTAAATCGGTTAGTGGTAAAAAGCTGTCCGATGCTCAGCGTAATACAGTTCATTTTGGACGAGTTTTTGATAAAGAGGAAATTCTAGATGAAGTCTTAGTTACAGTATTTCATGCACCTCATTCTTTTACTGGAGAAGAAAGTGTAGAAATCTCATGTCACGGTTCAGTTTACATTCAACAGAAGCTTTTAGAGCTATTTCTTTCAATAGGATCACGATTAGCTCATGCAGGGGAATTCACACAACGCGCTTTTAAAAATGGAAAGTTCGATTTGAGCCAAGCCGAGGCTGTCGCCGACCTCATAGCATCAGAATCAAAAGCCTCGCATCGTGTGGCAATGAATCAGATGCGTGGAGGTTTTGCTAAAAAGCTAGCCCTGCTACGCGATAAATTATTGCATTTTGCCTCACTTATTGAGCTGGAACTCGATTTCTCTGAAGAAGATGTTGAGTTTGCAAACAGAAATCATCTTTTTGATCTTACAATCGATATCGAAAAGGAGATAGAGATACTTGCGGACTCATTCAGAATGGGAAATGCCATAAAGAGTGGTATTCCTGTTGCAATTATTGGAGAAACTAATGTGGGTAAATCAACCCTCTTAAACTTACTGCTTAACGAAGATAAAGCAATCGTAAGTGATATTCATGGCACCACACGAGATGTTATCGAAGATGTTGTAAATATAAACGGTGTAACATTTAGGTTTATAGATACAGCAGGTATCAGGCAGACCAGCGATCTGATAGAAACTATGGGTATTGAGCGTACATATCAAAAAATAGAACAGGCCTCAATAATTATATGGATGATTGATTTAACAACTTCAATTGATAAAATAGAGTTGCTGGCATCACAAATTTATCATAAACTTCAAGATAAGAATCTTATTATACTGTTTAATAAGGCAGACTTAATATCTGAAGATCAACAGGAAGAGTTTAAGTTTTTGCTCCCTGATCTTGAGGCTTCTAGGTTATTTATATCGGCAAAGCAACAAAATAACACCAATCAACTTCAAGAACTTTTGGTTAATACAGCATCAATACCAACAATTGGCGAAGATGATGTTATCGTTACAAATATGCGTCATTATGAAGCTTTAAAAAAGGCATTAGAGGCTATCATAAGAGTTAAAGAGGGACTCGAGCTTGAAATCACTCACGATTTTCTGGCTCAGGATATACGTGAGTGTATGTTTTATCTTGGTGAGATTACAGGGCAAATATCTACTGATGAAATACTTGGTAACATATTTAGTAAGTTTTGTATCGGAAAATAGCCTCTCGAAAGTATGAAGAGATTATTTCTTATATTATCCATATTTTTAATAAATCAATTATATGCTCAAACAGGATATAGCAACGATAGTCCTGTTAATGCATTGCACGATTATCCAAAAGGGATTTCAGAAGTAATCTTTTCAATGACTAACGATTTTCCTAATAACACTCAACTATCTATTGCTATTATTGAAAATAATAAGACTAGTTTTTATGGTATTATAAAAACAAACGATACAATAAAACCAATCAAAAATCAGAACAAAGTGTTTGAAATTGGTTCTATTACTAAAATCTTCACTTCAAATATATTGGCGTCATTTGTAGAGGATGATAAAATTAAACTAACAGACCCAATTAATTCTTATTTTCCTTTCAACTTCAATAATAGCACAATAATAACGTTTAAGGATTTAGCTAATCACACTTCAGGATTAAGTAGACTGCCCGAAAATTTGGATTTAAGTAATGGAATTAATCCATATAAGAATTATGGAAAAAGACAATTAGAGGAATATCTAAAAAATCACTTAAATTTAGAAAATGGAATAAAGAAATCATACTCCTATTCAAATTTAGGTACAGGTTTATTAGGCTACACGCTTGGGTTAGTGGAGAATACTAGTATTCAGGAATTAATTCAAAGGCTCGTTTTTGATAAGTACAAAATGTGCAATTCTTATACAAAACCTAATAGTTTAGATAGCATAATTGTGAAAGGGCAAAATTCTAAAGGAGAAATAGCATCTAATTGGGATTGGGATGTTTTGTTTGGAGCAGGGGGAGCATTGTCTACAACTGAAGACTTAGCTAAGTTTGCGGCTGCACAATTTAATCCCATTAATACAGAACTTGCATTAACAAAAATACCTACTTTCACTATCAATGAAAATATGAAAATAGGGTTGGGTTGGCATATCTTAAAATCTAATAAAGGAGAGGATGTTTTTGTGCATAATGGGGGAACAGGGGGTTATTCATCTTCCATTGCAATAAATATTGATGAAAAAAAAGCAGTAATTATTTTATCAAACCTCTCGGGTTTTCATGAAAAAATGGGAACCATTGAGAAATTGTGTTTACATTTACATAGTAATAATTAAGATAGTATTCCTTTTAATCCCTAACCATTTAAAATATGAAAAGCAGGATACAAGAAAATATTTTTAACTCAGAATATCTTGAATTGCTATACAGAGCTGACAAAAAAGGATTTGAAAAAGCATTCTTAGAAATTTACCCCGAAATTTCTGATCAAAAGATTTCTGACTTCTGGAAAACCCGATTAGAATATGAAAATAAGAAGGAGGTTTCAGTTAATACCAGTAAAGCCGAAATACTATTTCTACTTTCTGCATGTGCTATAGCTGGTTTTCTTATGCAAATTCCACACATATTTGGACTTAATTTTAATGATGAAATATTTTATCAAAAGAATATAGCCATTATAATATTACTTGGACTATCAATATATGCTTTTATTACAAAAGCTACAATCAAGCCTAAACATATATTTATTACCGTTTTCGTATTTATTATTTCTGCTGTTTATATAAATATGCTTCCATCAGATAGAAATAGTGATTCGGTTTTATTGGTTTTTATCCATTTGCCCCTTATGCTTTGGTGTCTTTATGGTCTTGTGTTTATCGACTTTGATAGCTCCAATAAATTAAAAAGAATAGATTACATTAAATACAATGGTGAATTAGCTATCATGGTAGCCATAATTTTAATAGCAGGATTCATATTAACAGCAGTAACACTCGGATTGTTTTCCGCGATAGATTTGAATATTGAGCGTTTTTATTTGGATTATATCGTTATGACCGGGTTAGTTTCCATACCTATTGTAGCAACATATATCATTCGTAAATACCCGTATGTGGCCAATAAAATAGCACCAATAATAGCAAATATATTTAGTCCTCTGGTTCTGATAACTTTAATAGTTTACCTTATTTTTATTTTAAAAACCGATAAAGACCCATATAACGATAGAGAGTTTTTAATTATCTTCAATCTCATGCTTTTGGGTGTCACCTCAATTGTAGTGTTTTCAATTTCAGGAACATCCATAAATAAGAGACAAAGATTTAATGAGCAAATTCTTTTAGTACTTACATTTATTACTCTTATCATAGATATAATAGCAGTTTCTGCAATAATTTATAGACTAGGTGAGTATGGATTCACTCCTAATAGAACAGCAGTTCTAGGTTCAAATTTATTGATTTTCGGAAACTTACTTCTGATAATGATCGATTTATATAAAGTGAATTTTAAAGATAAAGAAATTAAACAAGTTGAACTTACCATAGCCAAATATTTACCAGCATATGGCATATGGACAGTTTTTATAGTATTTATATTACCTTGGTTATTCGGGCTGAAATAATCACAAACAGTTTCAAATGAAATGTATAAGATTGCATAGATAGTTGCCAATGGGTAATTTCAACTCCACGTGTCATCTTGAATTTTCCACTTAAGGAGCTTGGTTATAAACAACTCATTTTTCCAAGTACCCCTTCATCCCTTTCAATATATCTCTCCAACCCACTCTAAAGCTAGCTTCGGAGAAATATTTGCTGTTCTCATCTGCTACTTCTTCAAGATTGTTGTGGGTTAGAATAACTTTAGTTGAATTTTTATCCGGAATCAGTTCCCATGTTAATATGGAGGTACCAGCACTATATCCGGGATATTCCCACGTATGCACAAGTTTTTTGTTTGGTATAACTTCAAGTATTTTAAATAAATGACGAAAATTGTGTTCTCCGTCTTCATCAGTTATAGAAACAATGAAATCGTATATCTCTCCCTCTTTTGCTTCAAAGTTTGAAATATTGAAATACCACTTTTTCATTTCCTCAGGCTCCGTTATTGCCTTCCAAACATTTTCAACCGAATTATTTATATTTATTTCCTTTTGCAGCATAATGTTATGGTTATTTTATTAGACAATATAAATTGAATAATTAATTTAAAGAAGTTCTGAAATATTCTTTAGTTTCTTTACAGCCGGAGCGTTCAACACATCACCATTTATATCAAACCTTGAGCCATGACAAGGGCAATCCCATGATTTCTCTGCCTGGTTCCAGTTTACAGTGCAATAGAGGTGAGTGCAATCACTTTGTAATATATGGCTTACACCTCCAGCATCTTTATAAACAGCAAGCGTATCTCCTTCATATTTAACAACCTTCCCTTGGTCGTTTTTAAGTTCAGCTAATGATACTATCTTACTAACAGCTAATTTATCTACTACCATATGCTTAATAACACTACCTGCTTCTGTTATAATATTATTAAGTCCCGCCATAGGCTTCACACGTGATGGAGAAAAAAGATCTTGGTAATCGCTGCTCCCTGTGGAAATAATATCGCTAATAGTTTTTGCAGCAAGAGTGCCAAATATCATACCGTTGCCGCTATATCCGGTGGCACAGTAAACATTATCGGGACTACCGGGCAGGTGTCCAATATATGGAAGTCCGTCTGCTGGTTCGTAAAATTGCGAGGACCATCTGTATGCAATAGATTCTATATCAAAATGCATGCCCAGATAGCTCTCTAACCTTTCAAAACTATCTGTGGTATTATCAACATCGCCAGTTTTATGATCTTCGCCACCGGCAATTAAATAGTCTTCGCCATCTATGTTGTGCGTACGGTAATAATGGTATGGCTCAAACATGTCATAACCAAGAGCTTCTGGGTAATTGCCACTTCTCAGCTTAACTGCCATAACATAGCTTCGGTATGGTGCGTTTCTGAAATGCATAATATTTCTGCCTGGTGGTATATGGGTAGCGTAAACTAAATGTTTGCTTATAATATTTCCTTTAGTTGTTGTTGCAACTATATCATCCCCTTCTTTATCAACAGATGTAACTCTGCAATCTTCAAGAAATAATCCCCCTAAGTTGATAAACTCTTTTAGTAATATCCTTAAGTACTTTAAAGGATGAAACTGAGCCTGATTAGGTATCTCAACAACCCTCACGGAGGGTATTCCAAATGGATTATTATCTACTTCAAATGTATCGAGTCCCACTTGACGGTGCCCTTCAAGTATTTGTTCAAGCTCCTCATCCTGAGATTCATCTAGTGAGAATAAATATCCAGGGCGTGTAGAATAATCGCAGTAAATCTGATAGGTATTAATATTATCTTTAATTATGTCGTGCACCTCCATAGCTCCATTTGCAAGTAGCTTGGCAGATTCCAGACCAAAGTCTTTTATTACTTGAAAGTATGGAGTATCAAAGAAAGTGTTTAAGTGTGCAGTTGTTCCGCCGGATGTTCCGAAGCCCATATTGTTGGCCTCTACGAGTATACTGTTTATACCTTTTTTCTGAAGCATCAATGCGCATGTGATTCCTGTAATTCCGGCACCTACAATTACAACTTCTTTATTGGGAGTTACATCTGTTTGTGCTTGCCCGTAATGCTTAATTTCGGACTGCCATATGCTTTCTAACTGACCGTCTCTTTCCATATCAATACCGGTTTTAGTTGTTAATACATAAGATCATAAGTGTATACCTATGAGCTTAAAACCGTAAGTGATTGGTATTTGTTCACAGCTTCAGGTATTTATATTTATTAAAGGCGACAAATATTATATTCAATTATTATAAACTTAAGTTAGATTATATCAAGCTTGGGCAAACGAAATACTGTTTTCTAAAAACCAAAATAGAAGATATCAGAAATGGAGTTTATCCTGATTTGACCTATGAATGAATTTATAAGATTGATATCTGCAAAAATGAAGAAAACGGCTATAGTGAAGATGATGCCATAAATACTACCTGTAATATGTGCAGAGTGATTAATGCCACCAACTTGCTTTTTATCTAAAGATATAGAAATTAATATAAATATGATTCCAAATAAAAATGCGGGCAACATAATAGGTATAAACAATATACCCATGTAATTCATTGGGTTAATGAGCACATAGGCAAAAATTATGGCAGATACTGCTCCTGATGCGCCTAGGCTGTAATATGAAGCATTATCTTTTTTCTTGAAATAAGTTGGAATAATTGAAACAAGCAAAGCTGAAAGGTATAGGAGGATAAATAAAACAGAACCTGTAGTTTGTCCTAAAACCGATTTAAAAGTACGTTCAATTTCAGGTCCAAAGAAGTATAAAGTAAACATGTTAAAGATAAGGTGAGTATAATCGGCATGCACAACTCCGTATGAAAATAATCTATACCCATTGCCCTGCTTCACAGCTGGTGGATGAAAAATGAGCCTGCTCATTAATTCGTTGTCTTTAAATGCTCTAATGGAAATAAGGGAAGTTATAACAATGATGATGATTGTAATCATGTGTCTTTCAATTCACTTGTTAAAGAACTGTGGTTAATGCATAATACTCAGGCTTGTCGGCATAAATAAAAATAAGCGATCCATCCTTTATGGTGTTAATGATTGGTTTGTTAAGCTCTTGTGGTAGAGCTGGACAACCAAAACTTCTACCTAATCTACCTGTTGATTTAATGAACGCTTCATTGCAATAATCGGCACCGTGAATCACAACCGCACGTGGACGTGCTAGGTCGTTTATCCCTTTCTCAAGACCATCTAGTCTGAGCGAATATCCATTCCCCCCATTATATGTCTCGGCAGTTCTGTAAAAGCCCAAAGAACTTTGGTATGATCCGTTTTTGTTAGAAAATGAAGTAGCATAATTACCTCCACTATTGCGTCCATGCGCCACATGAGTAACGTAAAGAACCTCTTTTTTTGAAAGATCCAAAACGTACATCCTTTTTTCTGTAGAAGGTAAATTAAAATCGATGATTGTGAGGAGGTTATTCTTATTGTTATTTAACTTTTTATAACCCACATAGGCCGCTTCAAAGGCATTAAAGTCTATTAATCCCTTCAAATTCATCAATTCATATATTAGTTCCGTTTCATTTGTTAACCGTTCACTCATAGATAAGCTTTTCTTAGGTGAATCGTTTCCTATAGGGAATGTTAGCGCTGATAATAAAATGAAAGCGATGGAAAATATTGTAGTTCGCATAATTATATTCAGAAGATTTTCTCCAAATATAATAATTTTGAATTACAAAAAAGTTAATCAATTACAACCACAACTGTCTCTTTAACAGTTGCCCAGTCGTAAATAAACTCTGAGTGCGAAGAAGCATTTCTAACACACATATGCGAGCGTGGTATTGTGCCCAGGGTAGGACTCCATTCAATTATACTTTGTCGAGGATACTGCACGGGCACGCCATGTATATACCCTCCATTAGTAAACCGGGATGCAAATGGAGCATAACCCGCCAACTCACTCGATCCATCTTTGGTGTAATACATCTTCTGCTTCTGTTCTTGAACAGCAAATACACCAACTGGTGTTTCAAGTGCATAGGGTGGGTTGTGAACACCCGTTGTGGCTGGATTCATACTTAATATATACCATCCATCTTCTCTTTTCTCAATTACGGCAATATTCTGATTTGTAACGTCCACCACAGCTACTTTATTTATGCTAATGGTATCACCCCACTTGACAAGGTATCTTTGTGGTAATAAAAACTCCCCCTCAAATGAAACTCCCGATACTTTAACCATTTCAGTTGTGTCACTATCTAAAATTTTAACCAACCATCCATCTCTTCCATAGCGTGTAAGGGTGGTGTCGATATCTGAAGTGTATAGGGGAACCGACTGGTATCGTTCTACTCCATATTGATCTGACACTCGTTTATATTCGTTTCTCACAAAATCGGCTACTGTGGGTGCTTCGCCATTCATGTTTTTGTAATTGCTAAATATAGCCCAGTTACCACCTTTTGCAACTTCATTATCTATGTGTGCAAGCTTCTCTTTTATTTTATCCCACTGAAAAGTTCTAACAGTATCGTTGTATGGGTACTCATCATCAAGTAGATAGTTTTCATACTGGATGTCTTTATTGAGTGTTATATCATTTGCTGTTAAACTTCTCTTTTCTTCTTTTGGTTGAAAAATGGAATCAATTACTTCTATTATATCCTTATTATTATCATCAGATTGTTTGGTATTACACCCAAATGTAATTAAAAGTGTAATCAGGTAAAATATAGGCGCTCTCTTCATATATATTGCTTTGGTTGTCTACTATTTGGTTTTGGTTGTCTACTTTATTTAAATGTTAAAACGTGATTTCAAACGGAAAGTTCATTTACTTGAATGAGATTGTAGTTTGTATCTTGTTTGCTCCGTGCTTTCTTCTTACCTCGTTCGTACCAAGTCTTATTAAACTCCCTTTATATACAGAGTTGATTAGGAGTTGGTAGGTAGTTGGTCATGAGTTGGTAGGTAGTTAGTGTTAACAAAAACACGTCCATACAATTTAATCTATTAGGAAGTTATTTTTAGAATATACAACGGTGTCGCTTGAGTGACACATAAGCTATTTCACTATCCTTACCTTTGTCAATATAAAATTAGAACTATATGCAAAGATTTATATTTAGAAATAAAAACAGGATTACGCTTTTAAGTGCGATTTTAATTGTCACAGCCTACATCAGCAAATGGGCTGCAGGAAATAATGAGGTGTTTACTTTGGCCTTAATCATTGCATCAATTATAGGAGCAATACCAATTGCACTGCAGGCATATCAGGCATTAAGGGTAAAGGTGGTAAGTATTGATGTACTGGTCACAATAGCAGTTATAGGCGCATTTTTGATTCAAAATTATGAAGAGTCGGCAATTGTAACTTTCCTCTTTTTATTTGGTGCTTATCTCGAACAACGCACATTAAACAAAACTCGTTCTGCAATTAAAGAGCTAACTGAAATGGCCCCCGAGAGTGCATTTAAACAAATGCCAAATGGAGAGTTCGAAATGGTTGATGTGGATGATGTTGATGAGGGCGATATGCTGCAAGTAAGAACCGGTGCCAAAGTGCCTGTAGATGGTACTGTGGTTTTTGGTGAAGGCTATATCAATGAGGCTAGTATCACCGGAGAGTCTCTTCCTGTTCAAAAGCAAAAGGATTCTAAGGTGTTTGCTGGAACTATACTCGAGAATGGAACAATTCACATTTTGACGGATAAAGTGGGCGAGGATACAACCTTTGGAAGAATTATTGAACTGGTGGAGGAGGCACAAGACTCGAAGTCGGAGGCCGAGCGATTTATAGATAGATTCTCAAAATATTATACTCCTGCGGTGCTTCTTTTGGCATTTGTAGTGTGGGTTTTTACTCAGAATGTTGAGCTTGCAATAACAATATTGGTGCTTGGGTGCCCTGGTGCATTGGTTATTGGTGTGCCTGTATCAAACGTGGCGGGTATTGGCAATGGTGCTAAAAATGGTGTATTGCTAAAAGGTAGCGAGGTTATAACCGATTTTAGCAATGTACACACAATTGTATTTGACAAAACCGGTACTCTAACTGTTGGGAATCCATCGGTTTCTGAAACTATTCATTATACCAATAATAGTGATGTGCTTGGTTATTTGGCGAGTATAGAGCGTGAATCCGACCATCCTCTTGCAAAAGCAGTTATTAATGAGATAGGGGATAATACTTTTTCTGTTGTTGAAAATACTGAGGTTGTAAAAGGTGGTGGTATTGTGGCTTATGTAAATGGTAGCAGAATAGCCGTTGGTAACGTAGCTTTAATGGAGAGAGAAAATGTTGAGTTAAGCGATGAGGCTTTAAAAGATATTAAAAGGTTAGTGAGTGGGGGTAATTCTCTCGTACTAACTTCAATGGATGGCAAGCTGCAGCTCTTGATGGGCGTGCGTGATCAAATTCGCCCCCGTGTGAAGGAAGACCTATTGAAGCTGAAGAGAATGGGTGTTAAGGAGTTGGTTATGCTTTCGGGCGACAATCAGGGCACCGTTGATGTAGTGAGTAGTGAGATTGGCATGACAAAAGCTTTTGGAAATATGTTGCCTGAGGATAAATCGGCTTACATTAAAAAGCTAAAGGATGAAGGTAAGATTGTTGCTTTTGTTGGTGATGGTGTGAACGACAGCCCCTCGCTTGCTCATGCCGATATTGGTATTGCAATGGGTAGCGGCACGGATGTGGCAATTGAAACTTCGGATGTGGTGTTGATGAACTCAGATTTTAATCACCTCACTCATGCATTGGGATTGGTAAAAGCAACTGCAGGAAATATGAAGCAGAATATTGTAATTGCAGTGGGTGTAGTACTTATTTTATTTACAGGTTTGCTATTTAGCGAATGGGTTAATATGTCAATTGGCATGCTGGTTCACGAGCTTAGTATACTTGTGGTTATACTCAATGGGATGAGATTAACGCGTTTTAAATCAAGAGGATAAGTTAATAATCTTGAAAACTGACAAGGTGTCTCTTAAGTGACAGTTTAAGGTATAGTTTAAGGCTATATTTGTAGTAGAAATTAATAATAACAATTTAAAAAAAAGAGAATAAATTATGAAAACAACAACAAATATGAAAACAGCAACAATACAATTAGAAACTTTAACGTGCCCATCATGTATACAGAAGATTGAGGGGGCAATGAAAAAATTAGATGGTGTTGATCAGGAAAGTGTAAACGTTATGTTCAACGCAAGTAGAGTAAAAGTAAATTTTGATGATGAGAAAGTATCAATTGATGAGATTGAGAAGGTTATCACAAGATTAGGCTATGGAGTAGAGAACTCGAAAGTGAAAGCAGCTTAATGCTTTAGATAGAACTTATTAGTAAATGTTATGAAACTGTTGCTCTTAATTGAGTGACAGTTTTTTTTATGCTCAATTTTTGTTATTTTTGCCTGTAATTATCCAAAAGGGTATTAGGTTAACATTTTCTGATTCCATCTATAAAGGTTGCAGGTTTTATCAAGTATTAAAGTGTATATGAATAAAGAAAAATTGGGTTTGCGTATTTCACTGCTTGTGCTAGGTATATTTATTGTAGCACATGGAGTAGCATTATCTATTAGGTCTGATTTGGGAACTAGTCCCATTTCCTCTATGCCCTATGTGCTTAATCTTATTATACCCTATATCACTGTTGGAACATTTGCTATAATTGTGAACTCTCTGTTGGTGTTAATTCAGATTTTAATACTAAGAAGTAAAACGGGTTTCGACCAAATTATTCAACTACCTCTTACATTTTTGTTTGGATTTTTTATCGACGTAAATCTGTGGCTTACAAGTTCTCTTGTGTTGGACAACTACATGTGGCAGCTTGTTACGGTTGTAGTTAGTTGCTTTGTGATGGCCTTTGGTATATTCCTGGAACTTAAAGCGGATGTGGGACTTCTTCCTGGTGAGGGTTTAACGCTTGTAATATCTCGTGCTTACGATAAGAATTTTGGTAAGACAAAAGTTGCTATTGATACTACGTTCGTAATTATGGCTATCAGTTTAGCTTTTATATTTCATGGCAGGCTGGAGGGTGTACGTGAGGGTACCGTTATGGCTGCCCTGTTTGTGGGTACAATTGCCAATTTCTATCAAAAGAGATTATTATTTATTGATAAATACCTGAAACCTTCAATGGTTAGAGATTTTGTTTCGCTGCCCTATATGACTACCGATAATTATGTAATTACAATATCACGTCAGTATGGTAGTGGTGGCCATGCCGTGGGAGAAGCAATTGCTAAGAAGCTTGGTATAGCTTTTTATGATAGTCAACTTATTGATTTAACTGCAATTGCTAGTGGTTTTACTCCCGAATATGTGGAAAAGCATGAGCAAAAACTACCAAACGGGCTACTAAACAAATTGTATAATAATAATTATGCATATGTGAATGAGGTAATTCCGCCTAATGATAAACTCTTTATTGCTCAAACGGGTGTAATAAGAAATATTGCAGCTCACGAATCGTGTGTAATAGTTGGGCGAGCGGCTAACTTTATTCTGAAAGGACATAAAAAATGTTTTAATGTATTTGTGCATGCAAACAAAGAATTCCGTAAGAACAGAGTTGTACTTAATTATAGAGTTGATGCTGCCGATGCCGAGAGGGTGATGGCTGTAAAGGATAAGGAGCGTGATAATTATAGTAAACATTATACCGGAAAACATTGGAACGACCTTAATGAGTATGACATGACAGTAGAGACTTCAAAGTTTGGAATTGAAGGAACGGCGGATATGATAATTGAGGCGAGCAAAATTACTATTGATTAATTTCATTACTCAGACCTGATTACACTACTATATATAGTTTTGCAACTAATTGCAACTGTGTTAAATATTAGATTTATTATCATTTATTTGTTGCAATTGTAAAAACTTTTATTACGTTTGTTGCATCTATTTTACAACAAATTATAACAAATAAATAATAATTTATCTATTTCATGCTTCAATTAATATATAAAAGAAAGTATTTGTACTGTATAAACGAAAAATTTTTAACCAAGATAGTATTAATGTTGCATAATGTTGCAAACAATAATGGGTACATATGAAAGTAAAAAGTAAAAAACATTGAATTTATTTTGAAAATGCTAAATAATAGAAATTTATAAAATTAAATTATGAAAAGAATTATTTTAACAATGTTATTAATAACTAGTGTTTTGCTTGGATATGCGCAAACTAGATTATTAACTGGAAATGTGGTAGATAGCGATAATATCCCCTTGCCTGGTGTAAGTGTAATTGTAAAGGGAACAACTCACGGTACAGTTACGGATATAGACGGTAAATTTAGCTTGAATGTTGAAAATCCTAATTTAAATACTTTGGTATTCAGTTCAATTGGCTTGGTTACTGTTGAGCAACTGATAGGCAACACATCTGTATTTGAAATTGTCTTAATAGATGATCAAAAGATGCTTGATGAACTTGTGGTAGTTGGATATGGCACCATGAAGAAAGCAGTAGTGACTGGTGCTACTGTTCACGTAAGCGGAGATAATGTAATGAAGCAAAACCGCACCAATGTTATGGCGGCACTGCAAGGACAAATGCCTGGGGTGAATATTTCACAAAACTCTGGTATGCCGGGAGAAGGGTTTAATGTTGTTATTCGTGGAATGGGAACTATTAACTCTTATAGCCCTTTGTATGTAATAGACGGTATTCCCGGAGGTAATCCCTCTACAATTAATCCTTCAGACATACAATCTATAGATGTTTTAAAAGATGCTGCTTCTGCAGCAATTTATGGATCTCGTGCTGCTAATGGGGTAATATTAATTACAACTCGTCAAGGCTCGGAAGGAAAAACAGTTATTTCATATGATGGTTATATAGGTTTTCAAAATGTAACTAAAAAACCTAACTTAGCTAATGCACAACAATATATTGAACTTAATAATGAAGCACGAGTTGGTAGTGGCTTGTCTCCTTACAATTGGGAACAAAGAATTCCTGCACAGTACCAATCAATAACAAATGGTACTTGGAATGGTACTAATTGGTTTGAAGAATTGATTAACACCAATGCACCTATTCAAAACCATGCTTTAAATGCTTCAGGAGGAAATAATAATTCAAATTATACGATGGGGGCAAGTTATTCAAAACAGGAAGGTGTATTAGGCAAGCCTGTTCCATTGAAAGATGAAAGATATACGGTGCGTGTTAATTCATCACATGTAGCTTTCAGGAAAGGTGATATGGAGGTACTAAAGATTGGAGAAAATCTATCTTTCAGCTACTCAGAAGGTCAGGGTATTGGTATCGGTGATCAATATTCCAACGATATCCGAAATGTATTAACTGTTACTCCGTTATTGCCAATGTATAACAATAATGGCGATCTGTATCTGGAAGCAGACAAAGTAGCTGATAACTGGACTCATTATGGTCCTGCGGGAAACCCAATTGCGACAATGGTGTATTCTCGTGGAAATAATATTACAAATAGATTTAATTTACGTTTTAATGCGTTTATAGAACTTCAACCAATTAAAAACCTGAGATACAGGAGTTTATTCGGATACGATTTTAGATCAAGTGCCGGTCGTAGTTATCAGCCAACAATTAATGTTGCATCTGATATCAGACTTGTTGATAACGTGTCACAAAATGCAAATTCACAACAAGGTTGGAATTGGGAGAATACTATAAGTTATTCTACCATAATTGATGATAAGCATAATGTGGATTTTCTTTTAGGCACTTCTTTAGAAAAATCGGGTATAGGGCAATCAATGAGTGCAAACAATCGTACCTCTTCATTCCCAGGACTGTGGGATTATGCTTGGTTGTCTAATACTGCTGCTACAACAGTAAATACCATTGTAAGCGGATCTCCATATGAACAATCGATGTTGCAATCTTTTTTTGGAAGAGCTAATTATAATTATGAAGAAAAGTATTTAGCAACTTTAATCATGCGTGCTGATGGATCTTCAACTTTTGCACGTGGTAATAGATGGGGTGTTTTCCCTTCTGTGTCTGCAGGTTGGATTATTTCAAATGAACCTTTTATGGAATCAGCTTCTTCAATAATACAGCATTTGAAATTAAGAGGCAGCTGGGGACAAAATGGTAATAACCGTGTTAGTAATTTTCAGTATCTTGGAACTTTTACTCAAAACAAACATTATTATTTTGGTGATACAAAAGTAACCAGGACAACTGGAGCTTATAAAGATGTGGTACCTAATCCTGATATTAAATGGGAAACTTCGGAACAGTTAAATATAGGTGTAGATGCTTATTTTCTAAAAAATAGATTAGCAGTTGCATTTGACTGGTATAATAAAACAACAAAAGACTGGTTAGTTCGTGCACCTATTTTGGCATCTATTGGAACTGGCGCACCATATATAAATGGAGGGGACATCAAAAACACAGGCGTTGAGTTAGGAATTAACTGGAACGACCGTGTAAATAGAGATTTTAGCTATGGAGCCAACTTTAATTTTACATATAATAAAAACGAAGTTACCCATATTGCAAATGAAGAAGGAATTATAAATGGTAGTTCGGGAGTTCTTATGGCTACAACTGATATAATCAACCGTGTTCAAGTGGGTTATCCTATTGGTTATTTCTACGGTTACGAAACTGCCGGGATATTTCAAACTGCAGAAGAAGTAGCTGCTGCAAGTGCCAAACTTAATGATGCGCAACCGGGAGATGTGATTTTCGTAGATAGAAATAATGACGGAATAATTGACAATGATGATAAGACAATGATTGGAAACCCTAAACCCGATTTTTTAATGGGTATGAGTTTTAATATTGCTTATAAGAGTTTCGACTTTTCTGTAAATGCCACAGGTGCTTTCGGTCATCAAGTTATGAAAACTTATCGTCGTTGGGCTGACAGACCAGAAGAGAACTTTACTGTAGATGCCTATGATAGATGGACTGGTCCGGGGACTTCTAATAGAGTGCCAAGATTAACATTTAATCCTCACCCAAATCGTAATTATATCTCTGATTTGTATGTTGAAGATGCAGATTATATAAAAATACAGAATATTACATTGGGATATGATTTCGCAAATTTAATGCCCTCTCAGTCATTTTCTCAAATTCGTTTATTCTTGACAGCTCAAAATTTCTTTACTATAACCGGATATTCGGGCTTAGATCCGGAAGTAGGTTATGGACAAACTAGCTGGGCTTCGGGTATTGATATTGGTTTTTATCCAAGCGCCAAGACTCTAATATTAGGCCTCAATGTTAAATTTTAATCGTTATAAATTATGAAAAAAATAATATTATTAGTTGCAATTATCAGCTTAGTTTGGAGTTGCGAGGACTTTTTAGATAATAAAAATTACACCAAACAAGATGACAATAGTTTTCCATTGACAGTAGAGGAAGCAAATCAACTTGTGGTAGGGGTGTATAATACACTCAATGAAGAGATTAGTACATATGATAATTCACACTTTTTCTTTTATGAATTAGCCTCAGACGAACGGTTTGGTGGAGGTGGAACAGACAATTTTAACTGGCAAGCTATTAGTAAATTGTTGAATTATGGACCTGACTTATTTGATGGTTTTTGGACAAATCGTTATCAGGGTATATTTAGAGCAAATGTTGCATTTGAAAAATTTGATAATATACCATGGGAAAACGATAAGCAAAAAAATACTGCTTATGGTGAGATGCATTTTTTCAGAGGCTATTATTACTTTACTTTAGTTCAGTTTTTTGAAAATGTGCCATTGGTTTTAACTTCTCTTTCAGGCAATAGCCCTCAGGCACCTGTAGATGATGTTTATGCACAAGCAGCATTTGATTTGAAAAATGCCATCGAAATGTTGCCAAGTGAACCATATAGTACTGTAGAAAAGGGGCGTATAACTAAGTGGGCAGCTCAAGCTATCATGGCGCGTATGTTTTTGTTTTACACAGGTTTTTATAATAAGACCGACATGCCTGTAGCTGGAGGTGAAAATATAACAAAAGCTCAAGTTGTTTCTTGGTTAGATGATTGTATCGCAAATAGTGGTCACGACTTGGTTTCGGATTATCGTAACCTTTGGCCTTATACTAATCAATATACAGTAGAACACTACCATTATACTAAAGGACAAGGTCTTAAATGGGAGGGTGAAAGTAATAAAGAAGTTGTTTTTGCCACAAAAGCTGCTAATGGGTCGGGTTTTAGAAATGCACTTTGCTTGGCTTTCACAGTGCGTAGACCTCATGGTGAAAGTCTTTTCCCATTCCCATTTACACGTGGATACGGTGCAGGAACTATCAGTCCTGTTATGGTAGAACAATGGGAACAGTTAGAACCTACAGATATTCGTCGTTCAGCTTCCATTTGGAGTGCTGATGAATATCCAGGACAATACCAATGGGGTGGCGATAATCAAGCAGAAGAAACAGGTTTTTGGCAAAAGAAATATATGGGAATAGCATCAAGAACTGCGGATGGACAATATCAACACTCATACAATATACCTATGTTTGGTTTATCTGTTTCATCTGCGACATCTACAGGTGCATTTACCCAGGATTTGGTCCATATACGTTTTGCTGACGTTTTATTAATGCATTCAGAGTTAACAGAAACTGCAAATGGAATTAATAGAGTACGTGCTCGTGCGGGATTAGATCCTGTTGGAGGTTATTCATTAACTGCACTTAAACAAGAACGCCGTTTTGAACTTTGCTTTGAAAATTCTCGATTTAATGATATTAGGAGATGGGGTGATGCAGAAGTGCTTTTAGAAGGACAAATAGGTATTCCTGTAAAAACCACTAATTTGGATTCGGAAATAACACATCAGGTTGGATTTGGTGCCCGTTATCGTGCAACCAGAGGTTTCTGGCCCTTACCACAATCTGAGATCAGACTTTCAAATGACGTTCTTAAACAAAATGATGGCTGGGGCACATCAGAATCAGAATTCACAGGATTATAAATTTTATAATGATCTTATTCTCTGATAATAAACAGTATTAAACATTTATTGTCAGAGAATAACTCAATTAAAAAAAATAACAGTTATATTTAATAAATTATAAATTCAACAATATGAGAACAAAAATATTTTCTTCCCTGTTTTTATTTATATTCATTATCAGTTCAAGCTTTGGTCAACAAAAGACACATGAAGGAGTTGAATCTACTTATAAAAATCAAGATTTCTATGATGTTAATTCATACACACACAAATTCAAATCAAAAAGACCTAAGAATGTGATTTTGATGATTGGAGATGGTATGGGTGTTGCACAAGTATTTGCCGGAGCAACAGCAAATAAAGGAAAATTGAATTTAAATAATTTTAAGCATGTTGGTTTCTCTAGAACTCAATCGGCAAACAGATTCGCTACCGACTCGGGTGCAGGTGGAACTGCTATTGCAACAGGCCACAAAACCAATAACTCTTCTATAGGTATTGATACAGAAGGCAAACCAGGAACCTCTATGATTAAGATAGCTCAAAAAAATGGGCTGGCTACAGGTATCGTAGTTACCACTAGTATGCTTGATGCCACACCTGCTGTTTTTGTAGCAAATGTACCTCAAAGAAGTATGATGCCTGAAATTGCTGCTGAATTTGTTCAGTCTGGTGTTGATGTTTTTATTGGGGGAGGTATGGAACACTTTATTGATAGAGAAGATAAGCGTAATCTTTTAGATGAGCTGACTCAAAAGGGCTATCAGGTTTATGATGATATCAATTCTATAAAGAATGTTGAAAAAGGAAAGTTGGCAGGTTTTTTAAAAGAAGGCAGAATAAGTGAAAGAGGAAATCAACTAGAAGTTACTTCTGAGGTAGCTCTTAATATTCTTGACAACCATAAAAAGGGATTCTTTTTGATGATAGAAGCTTCGGAAATTGATGGTGGTGGACACGATAATGACATGCAATACACCGTTGAAGAAATGCTTGATTTTGATAAAACAATAGGAAGAGTATTAGAATTTGCTGAAAAAGATGGAGAGACGTTGGTAATTGTAACTGCTGATCATGAAACTGGAGGATTGACAATTACTAATGGAAATATGCAAACTGGAGAAGTTACCGGTCGTTTCTCAACAAGAGGTCATACAGGTGTAATGGTGCCAATATTTGCATACGGACCAGGTGCAGAGCATTTCACAGGCATTGATGAAAATACATCTTTTTACAATAAAATTATTAATGTAATGCGTTTTAAGAGATAAATCTAATCTTTCATTTAATATGAGACAACAATATTTATGTAGAGTTTTGGCTATATTTTTAGGAGCATTAATGGCCATAAGTTGTGTGCCGAAAGAGGAGAACTACTCTATGCAACTGACGGATTGGAAAATTGCTCCTACCATAACCGCCAAGACACCCGTCTTAAAAGCCATTGCAGTATCAGATGCTGATGAAGTAGTAAAAAATGCGGAATATTCCACTACAGATTGGATTAAGGCGGTTGCACCCGGAACAGTTTTAGGAAGTTTGGTTGACGAAGGTGTTTATGATTATTTGTTTGAACCAGATAACGATGGAAAGATAAATGTTTTTTTTAATGATAATTTATCTAAAATACCTGAGGATGACTTTGATCATCAATGGTGGTATAGTACTGATTTTTCCATTCCTTCCAGTGAAGCAGGCAAAAGAATAACACTGACCTTTAAAGGTATAAGCTATTCTGGTGAAATCTACGTGAATGGAACAAAAGTTATAAACAAATACATAAATATTAGAGATGAGGACTTTCTTAAAAATGGTCCTACTCTGCTGGATCATAATGCCAGTGTTACCGATTTTGAAAGCGAAGGAGCTGGTAGTTTAATAGGTGTTACAGATTTTGAAGAGTATAAGTCGCAATTCATCGGTACAATGCGAACTTATGATATAGATATTTCCGATCTGGTAGAAACAGGCAAAGCTATAAACAATATTAAAGTCAAAATAACCAAGCCTGAATATCGCGATGATTTAACATATTATTGGGTGGACTGGAATCCTAAGCCTGCAGACGCAATGATGGGTATTACTGGTGGAGTTTTTCTGCAAACTTCAGGAAGCGCCCTATTGGCGAATCCTGCTGTTGTTTCGAAAGTTAGTATTGATCATAAGGAGGCTAATTTGAATTTGTATGTTGATGCCAGCAACTTTACTACTAAAGATGTAACTGGAAAACTGACGGCAGTCATAAAGGATTCCGATGGTAAAACTGTTGCTACTGTGACAAAAGAAGATGTGAATATCCCAGCGGATGCATATAACATGGAGATTGAATTAAGGGCAGATGACCATTCTGAATTGAGTCTTGATAATCCACAATTATGGTGGCCATATCTTTCTGGTGATCAACCTTTATATACTGTTGACTATGAATTTATAATAGATGGTGAAATAAGCGATAAGCTAAATCATCGTTTTGGTATAAGAGAAATAAGTTCTGAAGTGAATGTAGCATCTTATGCTAATAATTATGCGGATACTATTTCTGCAGGACATTTGTCTAACATGTTGCAAATCTATGTAAACCACAGGCCAGTACTTCTAAAAGGTGGTGGATACTGTGCTTCTGACTTGTTTTTGCGTCACAACTTGAATACAAATGAAGCTGTAGTTGAATATGTAAAATACATGGGTATGAATATGATCCGTGACGAAGGTAAATTCTTCGATAATAATTTACTGGATCTAATGGATGAAAATGGTATTCTGCTAATGACAGGATGGTGTTGTTGTGACCGTTGGCAAAGTCCCGGCTCATTTTCAAAAGCAGAACGTTTTGTTGCTTTCGAATCATTGTATGCGCAGTTACGAAATGCCAGAGAACATCCATGTATGTTTCTTTGGTTTAATGGAAGTGATGACCCACCAAGTATAGCTCGTCAAGGTATTAACGGACAGAATGTTGAGCAAAAATATTTTGAAATTGAAGCAGATCTAAGGTGGCTAGAGATAGGAGTTAATTCTAGTAGTGGTTCTTCTAAGGTTGGAACTCTCACAGGAGTTACCGGAGGTATGCACATGGATGCCAGCTATGATAGTCAGTCTCCTACATGGTATTATTCTGAGCCCAAAGGTACTTATGGTTTTATATCAGAAGGTGGCGGAGGAGGAAGTATACCTGTACAAGAAACAATGAGAAGAATATTACCAGAGGCAAATCTATGGCCATATAATTCAGAAGAAAACTATAATGTTTGGAACTATCATACAAGTAGAGGAAGCTTTAATAATCTTGGTCAGCATGTAATGTTTATAGATGGCTCATATGGAGCATCTGCCTCTTTTGATGAATTTATTACAAGAGCACAGATATTTCAATATAATATTCAGAGAGCGCAGTATGAAGCAATTAACTATAATAGATATAAAAACACCACTGGTGTAATAAACTGGATGTTAAATAATGCATGGCCAGTAATGTTCTGGAATCAGTTCGATTATTATATGAATCCAAACGGTACAACTTTCGGTGCCAGAAAAGGAAATGAACCGGTTCATATCATGTATAATGTTTTTAATAAAAGTGTAAACGTGATAAATAATACTTTTTTGTCATACAGCAGAGCGGAAGCTACTATGTCTGTATATGATATAGAAGGTAATCTGATAAATACTCCTCTTAAAAAAACTATAGATATAGTAGCTGATGGTGTTTCGGAAGCAGTAGATTATGCAATCTCGGGAGAGAATAAAAGAAGTCCCAGAACTATCGGATTAATAAAAAATGCTTCGGGAAACTATGAGCCATTCCAGATTAACTACTTTGGAAATATAACTAATGCTCATGGTGTAATTGATCTATGGAACAATGAAGATATACAATCTTCACTTGTTAAACCTACATCTGATGTTTACTTTATCCGTTTGCAATTGAATGATGCAGAGGGTAATATTATAAGTTTAAATTCTTACGCCGTACCAATGCGAAATGATATTGCTGGAGCCAGTCATGCATGGAATAGGTCGGGTAATTTTCAGGTAGCAGATTTAACTCAACTTAATCAGCTTCCAGATGTGAATTTAGAAATATCTAATACAGCTAGTAAGAAAGTACACAATATGAATGTTATGACTTATAGTGTGAGTAATTCTACTGAAAATATTGCGTATGCAGTTGAATTGAAAGCTTATACAGATGGTGATCATAAAACACTTGTAAGTCCTGTTTTCTATCAAGATAATTTATTTACATTATTTCCAGGGGAAACTCGTAACATTGATATTTCATATAATAAATCCGACTTTGATGGAAATGTTTATGTAACTGTAAATTGTTATAACAACATTATTAAAGGAAGTGACTCACGAGCAGCAACTAATATCTATAATGATGTTCCATTGGGTGGATCTAATAATATTGCCCGGGGAAAAGTTGTCACTGGAGGAACTAATAATAACAATATCACCACAATAAATACTGTGGCACTGAATAATGCAGAAAAAGGCAAAACATTTATCGACTCTGATATGTATTCTTACGCTACATTGACTAGTGAGGAAGCATCATTTGTTGTGGATTTGGAAAGCGTTCAAAGCTTCGATAGGATTATGTTAAGATGGAATAATACCAACAATTTGAGAGGACGTCCCGGTCATATTAAAATTGAAGTTAGTGAAGAAAATAATGTATACGCCGAAGTGGCAAATTATGATAATAGTGGAATGGGTTCTATAATGACAAACATTATTTTACCTGTACAGGCAAGGGGGCGTTATGTTAAAATTATTCCTACTGGACTATTAGGAGTATCTCCTGCTGTAGGAATGACCGAAAGACAAAGTGCAGGTGGGGTTTTCGGGCAAAGTGCAAGCGGTATTGAGCAAGAAGATGCTTCAAGTGCCTTTACTCTATCTGCAATAGAAATATATACATTTAAGAAATAGTTGAAAAACTATATAAATTGTTCATGTACGACATAGAATGCTTATTTTAAATGAGAATTAATATGAAAAAAATATTATTTATCCTTTTATGTTTGTTTTTTCTACATACCTCTTTTGGGCAAAGTCTTCCCATTCGAGGTTTAGCAATCAGTGCTCCAACTGTAAAAGGTTTGGATTCATTCGTGAAATTTATTGACGAGGAGCTAGCGCCTGCACATTTTAATATGCTGGTACTTCGCGTTGATTGGAATTATAATTATAAAAGTCACCCCGAGCTTAAAGATGAGAATCCTCTTTCCAAAGAAGATGTAAAGAGAATTGTTGAGGTTTGCAAAAGACACAATATTAAAATCGCTCCTCAGATTAATCTTTTGGGACATCAGTCATGGGCCAACACAACTTATAGCTTATTAAGAGAGTATCCGGAGTTTGATGAAACTCCTCATATAAATACTGAGACAGATTACGGTCCTTGGCCAAATGAAGTCGGGCTATACTGCAAAAGTTATTGTCCTCTACATCCTGAGGTTCATGAAGTAGTTTTTGCATTAGTGGATGAATTAATGGATGTTTTTGAGTCTGAATATTTTCATGCAGGTATGGATGAGGTGTTTTATATTGGAGATGATAATTGTCCAAGATGCAATGGTAGAGATAAAGCAGAACTTTTTGCGGGAGAGGTAACCAAAATCAATAATCATCTTGAAATGAAAGATAGAAGACTTATGATATGGGGAGATAGATTGATAGATGGTAAAACAACTGGAGTGGGGCTTTGGGAAGGTAGTTATAATAATACCCATAGCGCAATTGACATGATACCAAAGAGTGTCTTTATTTGTGATTGGCATTACAACCGGGCTGAATTAACTAGTGTTGGCTTTGCTATGAAAGGGTTTGATGTGGTTACTTCTCCTTGGAACAACCCAGAAGTAGCAGTTATTCAACTTCAGGATATGTTGGACTTTCGTAAACATTCTAATCCAGTTATGGCTAATCGTTTTAAAGGTATTATTGCTACTGTATGGTCAGGGGCTGAGTCTTTCTTGAGAGAATATTATAATCCGAAGACTTCAAATATAGACTCAGATGAAAATAATAATAGAGGCAGAGATGCTCGAACCGTGAAGTTATTGATTGAAGAGTTTAAAAAATTAAATAACTAAAGTAATAATTTAGACGGATCATATCAAACCTTAAAGTTTGGATAATGAGAGACTATGATTTCACTAAGCGTAACACATCTATAGATATACTAAGAGCATTAACAATGGTGTTGATGATTTTTGTTAATGATTTATGGACTGTTAATGATGTTCCAAAATGGATGCAACACGCTAATATGAATGAAGACTTTCTGGGGTTAGCAGATGTGGTTTTTCCACTTTTCCTTTTTGTTATGGGTATGTCTATACCATATGCCATTAAACGGAGGTTTAGTAAAGGATATTCAGAACTTAGCACCATAATACATATACTTACTAGAACATTTGCCTTGTTAATTATGGGTATATTTACTGTAAATACAGAAATAGGTTTCTCTCGAGATATGATTATAAATAGAGATTCTTTTCTAATACTTATGGTTGTGGGTTTCTTATTGATATGGAACTTATATCCTAAAACAGATAAGCAGATTCGTTATTTATATGAAGTCCTAAAAATTATAGGAGTATTGTTACTTGTTTTTTTAGCGATTGTTTATCGCGATGAAAATGGTGAAGTCATGCAGGTTCGTTGGTGGGGTATACTTGGTTTAATTGGATGGGCTTATCTTGTATGCAGTTTGATTTATTTATTTGTACGTAATAAGATCTCTGTAATATTGGCTTTCTGGGTAGGATTTGTAATATTGTGTTTGATAAAAAGTAGCAACATAATACCAAGAGAAAGCTTTATAAATAGCTTTATCAATATATTTCAATTAGGCACCGGAGCAAATGTATCATTCACAATGGGAGGCATATTATTTTCGATGTTATTGGTTAAATATTGGGATTTATTGAATTATAAAAAAATATTATATTTTGTAACAATTGCATTGTTCCTTTTTTTATTGGCCGTTATTTCTAATAATTACTGGATTGTTTCAAAGAATGAAGCTACCTTACCATGGGTACTATATTGTTTGTCAATAGCAGTTGCAAGCTATGTTATTATTGATTATTTAGTTTATATAGGAAAGGCTTCATGGTTCACTTTAATTAAATCTGCTGGAACGGCAACTCTAACTTGTTACTTGGTGCCTTATGTACTGTACAGTTTGTTTTATGGAATAATTAATGCTTCATTTCCTGGATGGGTGATAAGTGGAGTACCAGGATTAATAAAGAGTGCAGTATTTGCTTTTTTATGTGTGGGAATTACAGCATTACTTGAACAAAATAAGATAAAAATAAAGGTTTGACTACAATTATATAAATTGTAAATCTATTAATTACTGAAAAATAATATATGATATGGAAAATATAATAGGCATTGATATGGGTGGTACTTCCATTATGGGAGGTTTAATAGAAGGTGATACGATAATTAAACATTTTACAACTGAGACGAAAGCACAGGAAGGCGGGGAAGTTACTTTAAATCTACTTATAGAGGTTATTCGTCAATTAAAAAATAAGGATACCAAAGGTATTGGTATAGGGGTACCCAGTGTTGTAGACCGAAATAAGGGAATTGTGTATAATGTTCAAAATATCAAAGATTGGGATGAAGTGTATTTAAAAGATATATTGGAAGCAGAATTTGACCTTCCTGTATTTATTGATAACGATGCCAATTGTTTTGCATATGGAGAGAAAATATTTGGGAAGGGCAAAGAGTTTAAAAATTTTGTGGGAATAACCTTAGGAACTGGCGTGGGAGGTGGTATAATTCAAAATAATCATCTCTTGATTGATTCCAATTGCGGCTCCGGAGAATTCGGAGAAATCCCGTATTTAAATTCTGTTTTGGAGGATTATTGTGGTAGTAGTTTTTTTGTCAGAAATGCCAACATGTCGGGTTACGAGGTTGCATTAAAAGCTAAACAAGGAGACTTAGAAGCCGTAAGTGTTTATGAAGAATATGGATTACATTTATCAATGCTTGTTAAAATAATCTTGCTGATTATTGATCCAGAAGCTATTATATTTGGTGGCTCAATTGCTAAGTCTTTTAATCTTTTTGAAAAGTCTATGTTCGAAAATTTAAAGGATTTTCCTTATCCTAAATCAATTGATAAAATAAAGATAATGACTTCTGAATTACACGAAATTGGAATTTTAGGAGCTGGCGCTTTGTGTATTGATTAATTTAATTATTATCATTTAAATAATAATTCCTTATATATTTGAACATTCCGTATGAAAATTTGTCATAAGATCCATATAATGTAATTAGTTAGTAATTATAAAAAGAATTTATTATGAGATATGTATTGATTTGTTTCGCATTTTTGTTTGTCTTAAATATTAATGCTCAAGAGATACCTTACAAGCTAGAGGAGTTGACAGCAACCGATTTTGTTAAAGCTGTAGATAAAAGTTCAAAAACTGTAATCTTACCAATTGGAGTTTTTGAAAAGCATGGACCGCATATGCCTCTTGGTACCGATCTGTATACAGCAAGAGAGATTGCATTACGTTCAGCTGAAAAGGAATACACAGTTGTATTTCCTTGGTATTATTTTAGCCAGATAAATGAAGCACGTCATCAACCTGGAACAATAGCCTATTCTCCAGAACTTATATGGAATGTTTTACAGGAAACATTAGATGAGCTAAACAGAAATGGTTTCGATAAAATAATTATAATTAACGGCCATGGGGGTAATAATTCATTTTTAAATTATTTTGGGATGTCTCAACTTTCTAAAAAAAGAGATTATTCACTATATTGTTATCAAGTATCCTATGATAGAGAAGTAATTGATAAAGCAGAGGCTTTGACACAGCATGATCCATATGATCAGCATGCTGGAAATAGAGAAACGTCTATAGTTAAAGCTATTGTGCCAGATTTAGTATTCCCTGAAAAAGCCGATCAACAATCAGGAGTTGATTTAGATCGTTTAAACAATTTAAATCATGTATTTACAGGAATATGGTGGTATGCACAATATCCAAATCACTATTCAGGAGATGGTTCGAAAGCAAATAAAGAAGCAGGTGAACTAATTTTAAATAGTGTTGTGAATCAGTTTGTAAATACAATTAGAGAAATAAAAGAAGATAGAAATGTGACTGAACTTCAGGAACAATTTTATAAAGAGGCTGAAAATCCATTAGATACCAAACAATAGGGTATCTATAATAAGATTATAATGGTAATTTTATTATAAATGAGTTGTATTTAGATAAACGGTTTATTAAGATAATGTTTGTACATAGTAGAAAACGGGTATAATATTGTATTTTTGTCTTTTATTATCACACTGTTAATGAGGAATTATTAAAATTTATATATGATATTCAATCAAGCGAAGCTTTATGAAAATGTTATTGGTGTAATTTTCGGGGGAAAATATCTTCATGTCGGAAGATTAGAAAATGGAAGTATTACTGAAATAACCAGAAAAGAAATTAATAATAGAGAATCTCAAGAAGTCATACTTAATGAAATAATTTCTACAATAAGAAAAGTTTATAATAACACGGTTGTTGCAATAGGAATAGGAGTGCCGAGTCTTGTAAACTTAAAGAAAGGAATTGTATTTAAACCAACAAATATACCGTCTTGGAGTAAAGTTCATTTAAAAGATATATTAGAGGAGAATTTTAAAGTGCCTATTTACGTTAATAATGATGCGAACTGTTTTGCATTGGGAGAAAAATACTTTGGGGTAGCAAAAGACTTTGAAAACGTAGCAGGTATAACAATCGGTACTGGATTAGGGGTAGGCATTATTATTAACAGTAAACTCTATTCAGGCCGAAACTCTGGTGCGGGTGAATTTTGCTCAGTACCATATAAAGAATATGATTATGAATATTATTGCAGCTCTAAATACTTTGAAGAAAAATATGGATTGAAATACGACGTTTTAATTAATAGAGCTAGAAAAAAGGATAAAATTGCGTTGGCTATTTTCGAATTATTTGGTATTGATTTAGGCAATTTAATAAAAACTATAATTTATACTCTCGATCCCGATGCTTTAATAATTGGAGGAAGGATTTCTGAAGCTTACGTGTATTTCAAAGAGTCTATGTTTAAAACTGTAAAGACATTTATTTATAAGACTTCTATAGATCATATTAAAATTCTTCAGTCGAAAGAGTCAGATATTTCAATATATGGTGCTGCGGCACTATGCTTTGAAGAATGAAAATAAAATATGGCAAAAAAAGTTAGCATATATGACATAGCAGATAGGCTGAAAATATCACCCTCTACAGTATCTCGTGCTTTGTCACGTAGTTCCTTAGTTAATGTACAAACAAAAATGCTTGTTTCTAAAACAGCTGAGGAGATGGGGTACATTGACCATAAGACGCCGAGTAATGCTAATACTATTGCAATTATTGTACCTGAATTCAACAATTATTTTTACAGTGAAGTTATTTCTTCTATTCAAAACAGTATAAAAAACAAGTATCTTCTTTCAATTTACTGTTCTTTTAATTCTTTTAAAATTGAAAAAGAAATTGTTTCTAAAATGAATCCTGATCATATCAGATGTCTCATTATTTCTCAAAGCATGGATAGTGAAGATTCATCTCATATTAAAGATATTGAGAAAAAAGGGATACCTATAATTTTATTTAATCGAGTGAATTATAACTTCAATAGTCCAAAATTCTTAATAGATAATTATAGGGATTCATATTTATTGACTGAACATCTGCTTTCTTCTGGGTATAATAAAATTGCTTTTGCTGCAAAACATTTTAATTGTCAAATTTATAAAGAAAGAGTTCAGGCTTATAAAGACGTACTAATTGAAAATAATATTGGTTTTAACCCTGATTATCTACTTTACAGCGAGTTAACATTAGATGATACTCATGATGTAATTTCACGATTTATAAATCTTAAATCACGTCCCGATGCCTTAATACTCCCTACTTTCATTTCTGCATTGCAAGCTATTTCTATTGCTAAAATAAACAATATCTCTACACCCGAAGAAATGGCAATAGTTTCATTTGATGGAGATCCAGAATGTAGGTATTCATCTCCCTCTATTACAGGTATAGAACGACCTTGTACTGAGATAGGATCAAAAATAGGTCAATTATCATTAGAGATATGTGATAATAAAATATATGATAAAAATACCACAAAAATTTTTCATTCTAACCTAATAATAAGAGGTTCATCACTATCTATATTCTGAAGATTTTTAATGATAAAATGGTTATCTTTGCGAGATATTAAAAACTATTTATATAACTAAATGTTATATACACGATTGTAATTCACAGCTTATTATTATAAAACTAGTTCAAAATAAACAGATAAATGACTCAAAAAGATTTACCTGAGGTGTTTCATGATTTTAATCCAATTGAAGATAAAATGCTACGTATCATCGATGATGAAGGGAATGTTGTCAATAAAAGATTGATGCCCTCGTTAGATGATGAAACTATTATAGATGCTTATAAACAAATGCTTTATGAGAGGGTTGCCGATGAAATGGCTATATCTTATCAAAGACAGGGCAGAATGTATACATTTACTCCTAATCTGGGGCAAGAAGCAATTCACATTGCAGCTGGTATGAATATTAGACACCAGGACTGGCTAGTTCCGGCTTTTCGCGAAATGGGTGTACTCCTTTCAAAAGGTGTTACAATGAAAGAGATGTTTCTTTTTTACTTGGGCAATGAGCACGGAGGCAGTTTTAAGAATGCTAACAATACTCTACCCATAGCTATTTCTATTGGAACGCAGTTTCATCATGCTACAGGAATTGGGTATTCAGTAAAACAGCAGAAAAAAGATGAAGCTGTTTTTACTTTCATAGGTGATGGTGGCACTTCGGAAGGTGATTTTAGTGAATCACTTAATTTTGCGGGTGTATGGCAAGTGCCTGTAATATTTACCATTCAGAATAATCAATATGCTATATCAGTTCCGGTTAAATCACAAACTAAGTCAATAAACCTTGCCGTAAAATCGGTTGCCTTCGGGATTCCGGGAATTAAGGTTGATGGTAACGATTTCTTCGCTATGTATCTTGCATACAAAACAGCAGCTGAGTATGCACTTGCCGGAAATGGTCCGGTGTTAATTGAGGCATTTACTTACAGACTAGGTGCTCATACCACTTCTGACGATCCTTCTAAGTATAGAAAAAAAGAGGAGGAAGAAGAATGGGCGTTGGTTGATCCTTTACTTCGTTTAGAGAAGTATATGAGAGTAAATAATCTTTGGAATTTAGATGTTGAGGCGTTGAGGGAAAAGTATAAAAAAGATGTTGATGCTCAGTTTAATGATGCAGAGAAGAATAAAAAATATCCGATCGATGATATATTCAACTATATGTATAGCGATATGCCGCAAGATCTTTTGAGACAAAAAGCTGAATATGAACAATTTTTAAGCTGGAAGGAGAATAGGAAATGAGTGTTATGACAATGGTGAAGGCGATTAACAATGCGCTGGATATTAAGCTTAATGAAGATAAAAGTATAGTTGTATACGGTGAGGATGTTGGGGTTGAAGGCGGCGTGTTTCGTGTAACAGAAGGTTTGCAAAAAAAATATGGTGTTGAAAGAGTATTTGATTCACCTTTAGCGGAGTCGGGAATTGTGGGAACTGCATTGGGTATGGCTATATCGGGACTTAGGCCTATTGTGGAACTTCAATTTGATGGTTTTACTTATCCTGCATTTAATCAGATTGCATCAAATGTATCTAGAATGCAAAACAGATCGAGAGGAAAGTTTAAGGTTCCTATGGTGATTCGTTTTCCCTATGGTGGTGGTGTTAATGCTTTAGAGCATCACTCTGAAAGCCCCGAATCTCTTTTTGCCCATCTGCCTGGTTTAAAAGTTGTTGTGCCCTCATCACCTTATGATGCGAAAGGTTTGTTGATATCAGCAATTGAAAGCGAAGACCCTATAATATTTATGGAGCCTAAACGTATTTATAGAGCTATAAAACAAGAGGTTACGGAAGAGAAATTTACATTGCCTCTTGGTAAGGCAAGAGTAGTAAAAGAGGGTGCCGATGTTACAGTTATAGCATTTGGTGCAATGGTAAGGGAATGTCAGAAAGCAATTGAAATAGCTAATGAAGCAGGTATTTCTGTTGAGTTGATCGACTTAAGAAGTATTTATCCTATTGATAGAGAAACTGTAGGTAAATCAATAAGAAAAACTGGAAGATTGGTAGCGGTTGCCGAAGCTCATGAATCTTTTAGTATAGGTTCAGAATTGGTTACTATTGCAAACGAAGAAGCATTTTTGTCACTAGAGTCCCCGCCCAGAAGAGTAATGGGTTACGATACTGTTGTTCCGTTAGCTCAAGGCGAAAAGTATTATATTATTTCTCCTGAGCGCATCTTTTATGAAATAGAAAAATCTTTTAGATATTAATGCTTGTTATAACTTAAAATCTATCTAATAAAAAATAACCATATGAAGTTTATATTTAATTTTCCAGATTTGGGAGAGGGACTTGAAGAAGGTACCGTTTTGGAGTGGTTTGTGAAGGAAGGTCAAAGAGTTAAAGTTGGCGATTCACTTGTACAAATGGAGACAGACAAGGTGGTAGCCGATATCCCTTCTCCAAGGGACGGAGTAATTCTTAAAACACACGGAGAAGTTGGTGATATTATAAAGGTTGGCTCACCACTTGTGGATATTCAAGTAGAAGGTAGTGAGGCAAACGCAGAAAACAGTGATTCAAAGGATGTTGTGGAGTCTGAAGAGGAAAGAATTGAGAAAGAGGTTGACAGCGGTAAGGTTGAAAAAACCGTAATAGAACCTATTACCGATTCTGATGAAGACGCAGGTGCTGTTGTAGGTACAATGGAAATTGCGGCAAAGAATTCAATCATGCCCGCAAGCAATGAGGCTGAAGAATATTCAACAGATACAAGTGAAACTCCACGTAAGGCCCTGGCAACCCCGGTAGCACGAGCGATGGCAAAAAATCTTGGAATAGATATTAATAAGGTTGATGGAAGTGGTCCTTCGGGAAGGGTGAAAAAATCTGATATAAGGGAGTTCAAAGCTAACGCCGAGCAGGGTTACCAATCAACCCCGGATGTAAGGATAAGTGATACAAAGGGAGATGAAACTTATGTGCCTCTTACACAAATAAGGAAAGCTATAGCTAAGAACATGCTTCAATCGATACATAATACCGCACAGATGTCGGTTTTTGAAGAGGTTGATATTTATGAACTGATGCAGGTTAGAAGCAGATATAAGCAACGTTTTGCTAATAAAGACGTTAATCTAACATATCTCGCATTTATTGTAAAAGCTGTAGCGCAAGCATTAAAGCATCATAGACAGCTAAATTCTCAGATTGATACAGAACATAACAGGATGATTTACAGAAATCGTTATCATATTGGTGTGGCTGTGGATACTCCCGATGGTTTGATGGTTCCTGTTATTCGTGATGCAGATAAACTAACAATTTTTCAAATTGCCAAGCAAATTGCTGAATTGGCAAATAAAGCTAGAAACAGAAAGCTGTCACTTGATGAAATGAGGGGTGGGTCTTTTAGTATCACCAGTTTTGGTTCAATTGGTGGAATATACGCCACTCCAGTATTAAATTACCCACAAGCAGGAATTCTAGGGATAGGACGAATTCTTAAAAAACCCGTAGTAAGAGATGAGGAGATTGTAGTTGGCCATGTTATGCCTCTTTCGCTAACCGTTGATCATAGAATTGTTGATGGTGGTGAAGCTACTAGGTTTATATACAAGGTAATGGAGTACCTTGCAGATCCTATTTCCTTTTTAATGGAGGAGGAGTAGTTTAATGCCAGATACTGAACCCACAAACAAAGGTTTTATACGATTTATTGAAAAAGGCGGTAACGCATTACCACATCCAGCAATATTATTTGCAATATTTGCCCTCATCACACTTATACTCTCTGCAATTGGAGGGTTGCTTGGTTGGAATGGGTTTCATCCTGCTACAGGTGAGACTGTTAATGTAATTAATCTTCTTTCAAAAGAGGGAGTACACAGAGTTCTTCTTGAAATGGTTTCAAGTTATACCAGCTTTGCACCTCTTGGCATTGTTATGGTGGCTCTACTGGGTATAGGGGTTGCTGAGAGTAGCGGATTTATTGGTACCGCAGTTAAAGCTTTGCTTGTAAAAGCTCCTCGCAAAAGTGTAACCTTTATGGTTGTTTTCACGGGTGTTCTTTCTAATGTTGCTTCGGACGTGGGTTACATACTTATTATTCCACTTGCAGGAGTAATATTCCACTCACTCGGCAGGCACCCCATAGCTGGCATGGCAGCGGCATTTGCAGGTGTTAGCGGGGGTTTTAGCGCTAATATTTTAATAGGAACTATCGACCCTCTACTTGCGGGTCTTTCTACTGAGGCCGCACAGATATTAGATCCAGAATATGTAGTTATGCCTACTGCCAATTACTACTTTATGCTTGTTTCTACTTTCCTTATTACAATTTTAGGCACTATTGTTACTGATAAGATTGTTGAACCTCGATTGGGAAAATATACAGGTGATGTTGAACCGGAAGCTATTACTAAATTAACACCTATTGAACGTAAAGGTCTTAGAAATACCGGATTGGCAGCATTGGTGTGGACAGTGTTGATATTAATAGCTATTATTCCCGACAATGGTTTCTTAAGAGGTCCTGATAATACTATTTTACACTCTCCATTACTTAGAGGCTTTATCGCATTTTTATTCCTTATTGCTTCTTCTTTAGGTATCGTTTATGGATATACGGTTGGTACATTCAAAAAATCATCGGATGTAATAAACGGAATGAATCAAAGTTTTAAAACTCTTGTTTCTTTCCTTGTACTTGTTTTCTTTGCCTCACAGTTTGTTGCTTGGTTTCAGTGGAGCAATCTTGGTGTACTGCTTGCAATTTCAGGAGCAGAGTTTTTGCAACGTCTTAATATTGGTTTGATTCCATTGGTGATAATATTTATATTGTTTTCTGCCTTTATAAACCTGTTTATGGGGAGTGCATCTGCTAAATGGGCAATTATGGCGCCAATATTTGTCCCTATATTTATGTTGCTGGGTTATTCGCCCGAACTATCACAAGCAGTTTACAGGGTAGGGGATAGTATTACAAACATAATATCTCCAATGATGAGTTTCTTTGCACTAATAATAGTATATTTTCAAAAATATCAGAAAGAAGCAGGTTTTGGTACTATGGTAGGAAACATGTTGCCATATTCTATTGCATTTTTTATTGGATGGACAGCTTTATTAATAGCATGGATACTGCTTGGACTCCCTCTAGGTCCCGAAGCTCCACAGCTATATAATGTGAGTTAGATACACAAGTTTACTTCAACATCCAAGCTAGAGCAAATACTAATGGAGCTTGCCAGTTTATAGCTACTTCATTACGTGCATAATCATCTTCTAAATCTACCCAATCGGTTGCTGAGTGTCCACCACCTACTAAATATCCAGGCCATGGCGCTACAATTTTATCAGCTCCTGATCTTCTATCGTGTGGGTTCATTGGAGGATTATGTCCTAAACCTGTTACGAATGATCTATTATAGTAATTTCTGCCAAAGAGGTGGTCAACTGCATTTCGAGCAACTTCTCTATATGTGTTATTTTGTTGAAGTTTATTAGCAACAAATAAGTTGAGGGTTTGTCTGGCAACGGTGCCATTGCATCCCCAATAATAGAGGTCGAGTGGCCGACCATACATATCGGACTGAGATTTTCTTGTGATAGTATCGGCAGTTTTAATTATATTTTCTCTTATGGATGAGATTACATTTGGAGTCTTTCCTTTTTTTTCTGAAAGAATATAAGCGAAAAGAGCAAGATTTGTAACATTCCCCCAATCCCAATTTTCATCAGACTTGAAATCAATTTCGGCTACTGCTTTTTCAAAATATTCTAGGTATTTGTCTTCTCCCGTGGTTTCCCATAACTCAGCTGCTGCCCATAGTTTGTCGTCGTAATCCCTTGTTTGATAGCCACCGGTTTTAAAGTCACCTTGTATAAATGGCTTTTCTTCTGGATTATCTATCAAGTAATTAAAACTTAGCTTAGCTGCAGCTAAACATTTATTGGCATACTCAGTATCATATGGAGCAAATATTCGTGAAGCCTGTGCTGCAACCGCTGCAAAAGATGCTGTGGCAGCGCTGCTCCACTCTGTAAAGAAGCGCTTTTCATTATCTTCTTCGGGCATAATAAATGCAGAAAAGTTTGTACGAGTTAACTTGTGCGAGACTCTGCCGCTACCATCAGGATAAGGCATCTTTAATAACCAATCCATTTCCCATTTCAGTTCTTTGAGATAATGAGGAAGGAGGTTATCATCTTCATCTTCATCTTCATCTTCTTCTCCTCCTCCTACTACTCTTGATTCTGGTATACGGTAAGACGACTCAATAATGTTTTCTTGTAAATGCTCCCAAGTAAAAAGTAGTACACCCATTGTTATACCTGCATTAACTACATACTTGCCATAGTCTCCGGCATCGTGCCAACCTCCTGTACCATCAATTATTACTCCAGGATATCCAATATAATCACCATATGCATCATTATGGTGACACGATTCGTGATGAAATATATCTCCATTATGCTCTGCAGTAACAGCCGTACCACAGCGTAATAGGTAGAAGCTATTCATAACCGTAGCGAAAGGAACATCATAGAGGTTGTTATTAATTAAGAAATTTTCTGATCTTTCTCCATTGTCTAGTTGTATATAATATTCACCAATTTCAGAAAAGTCTGGGAAGTCTGCTATCCATAAATTCTGATCTACATTTTCTTGGTAATTTGGACCTACCGTATTGCCTTGATAAACAGTTTTATTGTCTGACGTTTGTTTTAATTCAAATGTTTTGGCTTCTGAAGAAACTGTTATCTCTTTTTTGTGATTGGGTAAGTAACCTATAGAATTTAAATGTATACTACCAATAGATGCTTCATTAGCATTGTTTTTATTCTGCTTATTGACACAACTTATCATACTTATAAAGAGTATAAGTGTGATAATTGAATGTAAAGAAGTTGAGAAATAATTGCTCATAATATTTTATTATTTAATATCATACACATTCTACTGTTATGATAAGGACATTTCCAAAAACCAGCCTTATCATCATTTATATTTGGAGTACCATCTTCAAGAATACTCCAGTACCATTCACCCTGATCTTTGTCGATAAGGTTCTTTTTAATATAATTCCAGCAGTTAAAAGCTTTTATGAGCGACTCTTCATTATCATGTTGAATGTAATGTTGGTAGAAACCTGTTACTGCCTCTGCCTGCACCCACCAATGCCTTTCTTTATCAATATTATCTGTGTGAGGATTATATTCGTATATCATGCTCCCATCGCTCATGAATCCATCGCTTGCTGTATTTGCAATTAGGTTGCTTTTGAATCTGACCCTTTCTATAATTTCTTTATCTTCTAGCATCAATGCTGCTTCGTTCAACAACCACGCAGCTTCAATGTCATGGCCAAACGATATTTTTTTATTAGAGCTTTTCCAGTTTTCATCAAAAAAAAGATTTAAGTGGTTTGTATCTTTATCAATAATTTTATCTAGAAAAACTTCTATTAAATTTCGTAGACTTCCTTTTAGGTTTGTATCTTTCCATACGCTATAGAGTTTGGTATAAGCTTCTAAAATATGTAAATGAGTATTCATTGTATAATACATATTTTCATCTTTTGAGCTTAGTCGCATATCTTCTATAGGTTGCCACTCTTCACTTAATGCTTCAACATATCCGTTGGTTTTATGTTTAAAGCAATACTCTTCTATCACTTTAAATATCTCAATTGACAATTCTAAACTATCGCCATCACCTGTTGCATGCCAATATTCCGTTAGTCCATATATTGCAAACGCTTGAGCATATACTTGCTTTTTGCTATTTGAGGGAGAGCCGGTATGATTTAGTTGCCAATACACGCCTTTATATTTCTTATCAATGAAATTTTTGAGCAAATACTTTTGTGCTCGGGTTGCTACTTCTAGATATTCTTTGTTCCCATACAAACGGTATGCGGCTGAGAAAGTCCACAGAATCCTAGTATTTAAGACTGAACCTTTATGCGCATCTTTTATAACTTTCCCTTTTCCATTTATGCAACCATAAAAACCACCATTTACCATGTCTTGCATCCTATTAATCCAGAATGGAAGAATATTATGAATTAATTCATCATCAAGCTCTTTTTTAAAGCTATTTATATCATTTAACAGCATCATTAATTATCTCTTCTCTTTTTAAGATACTTATAATTTAGTAGCATCATTATCTCTTCTTCTTTCTAGAGCTATTGAAATTTTCCTCATCTTTTTTTCACTTAAAGGGTAAAGTGAAATTAATATTATGGATAAAACTGTGCCTATAGCTGGAAGTAAACTCATAAACATTTTAATTCCTTGTATGGTTTCAGGATTTTGTGCAGTGTTTGCTTGAAATCCAAAATAGGCAAGTAGCCAGCCCGTAAGTGCACTTCCTATTGCCCAGCCAAGCTTTTGACTCATAGAAGAAGAGCTGAATATTAATCCTGTTGCCCTGTTGCCAGTTTTATACTCTGAGTAGTCGGCACAATCAGCATACATCGACCAAAGCAGGGGGAATATACTTCCAGCGCATATGCTTATAAGTACTTGAAATATAAATATCCAAATCAGGTTTTCTTTAGATATCCAGAAAAAAATCACACTTAATATTGTGGCTATTGCCATAGATCCTATATAAGTATTTTTTTTGCCTATTTTAATGCTTAACGGAGCTGAGAGAATTACACCTACTAAATTGGCAATTTGACCTATGGCCAAGTATAGTCCACTTAGAACAAATGAAAAGTTAAATAGCGAAATGTTCCTTATAGATTCTTCTTGTATATAATATTTAAAATAATATACAGTTGCCCCATCGCGTATTGAATTAAAAATGAGTGCGGCAACTCCAGCTCCAAGAAGTAACCACCAAGGTTTGTTCCTCATTAAATCCTTTAAATCTTCAGATGCTTTTGATTGTGTTCTTATGGGCTTAACTCTCTCACGTGTAAGACCGAATGTAAGGAAAAAGAGTATTATACATATAACAGAAAATACTGCCACAGCCATAATCCAACCATGTTCTACAGATTTATTGCCAGTTATTCTTTCGCTAAAGAAATTAACCATTGGCATAAACATAAGAAGGGCAAAAAAGCTTCCTATATAAGCAAATGCCATCCTAAATGAAGAGAGTATATTGCGGTCGCTTGAATTTGGACTCATAACTCCTAATAGTGAAGCGTAGGGGACGTTAACCACAGTATAGGCCGTCATCATAAGCGTATAAGTGATATATGCATAAATGATTTTTCCTCTCAAATCAAGATCGGGTGAGGTAAATGTAATTACTCCAATTATACCAAAAGGTATAGCTCCCCATAGTATATACGGACGGAACTTACCGTGGCGAGTGTTGGTTCTGTCCGCAATTAAACCCATCAACGGGTCGGACACTGAGTCCCACACTCTTGTTATGAGAAACATAGTGCCAACCACTGCAGCAGGTAAACCGAATACATCGGTATAGAATATCATTAGGTAAGATCCGAAAAGTTTCCAAAACATGGAGGATGACATATCTCCAAAGCCATAGCCAATCTTCTCTTTTAGTTTAATCATTGGTAAGTTGATTTTTTAGGGCTTTCATCTTATGTCTTCAAATTTCGATCTGCAAGATTTATTATCTTTTCTACTGAAGTAGTTGAACTTAAATCATCTTCTGGTGTATTTATACAATAATCAATAAGTTGCTCAACTGTAGAGGTTGCAACGTGTATCCGAGTATCACTTGATGCATAATAAATAAATACTTTATTATCATTATCGCATATCCACCCGTTAGAGAAAAGCACGTTTGACACGTCTCCAATACGTTCTTCATCTTCTGGAGCCATAAAATATCCTCCAGGTGAAGCAATTAATTCAGATGGATCACTTAACGATGTCATGTAAAGGTAGAGTACATAACGTAAGCCAGCAGCGCACGCTCTTACTCCATGTGCCAAATGCAACCATCCTTTTTCTGTTTTAATAGGAGGAGGCCCTTCTCCGTTTTTCAACTCAGTAATAGTGTGATACTTCCTTCTGTTGATAATTTTCTCTTCAATGATTTCTGCATTAGCTATGTCTTTTACTAGTGACCAGCCTATTCCCATTCCACCGCCGTCGATGAAGCCGCTTTGTGGGCGAGTATATAATGCATATTTCCCATTTATAAATTCAGGATGCAATACTACATTGCGTTGCTGATGTACCGATTTAATATCAGAGAGTCTTTCCCAATGCTCTAAATCTTTGGTTCTAACAACTCCAGTAGAAGCTACAGCTTTAGATAGATTCCCCTCTTCTGCTGTGGGGTCTAACCTTTCTACACAAAAAAGACCATATACCCAGCCGTCCTCATGATGAGTTAGTCGCATGTCATATATATTTGTCGCTGGCTCTATTGCTTCAGGAATATGAATAGGATAATCGCGAAACCTAAAGTTGTCAATTCCATTATCACTCTCGGCTATTGCAAAAAAAGACTTCCTGTCCACTCCTTCTGTGCGTACAACAAGCAAGTATTTTCCATTCCATTTTATTGCACCAGGATTTAAAACAGAGTTAATCCCTATTCGCTCCATAAGATATGGATTAGTTTCCTTGTTGAAATCAAAACGCCAATGCAAAGGTGCATGGTCGGAAGTTAGTATAGGATTCTTATAACGTTTATACAATCCGTTATATTTAGAAACAGGCTCATTTTTTTTAATAAGCAATTTATCATGCTCCCTTTTGAGTATATTTAGTTTATCATAAAATGATGTCATAATATTTTATTTCAGGTCAGGCAATTCATCACGAGTAAGTACAAATGGTAGGTTAAAAGCATCGTTCCACCACCTAATAGGTGCATGTTCATGAGACACATCTTTGAATGCATCGCTATTTGAATTCAAAGTGCGATTATAATCATACCAAGGCATAAACCATATCCATTTAGCTCCTGCATCCCACTGTTTGCTTATCTCAGCCACATTGCCACACTCGCTAAGAGCTGCGGGCTTACCGGGATAGCGTTGCTGCAGAGTAGCAAATTCGTTATCTATGTTTTTTGCTTCTGATGCATTGTAGATATCTCTCCCTACCATATCAACATAATCATCACCCGGATACCAGTCATGATCGGTTATTTGAGAGGTCCATACCCATATTAGATTGTTAAGTCCATGTTGATGACTCATTCGGTCGTACATAAGCCTCCAGAGCTTTTTAAGAGGTTCAGCACCACCAGCACCCCACCAAAACCAAGCAGTTCCACCTGCAAACGCACCCATATTACCTGCTGCTTCATGTAGCGGTCGCCATATTACAGGGATATTTTTATCTTTCAAAAGAAGTAAATATTCAGAAACCTTGTCTATGTCATAAATCATACGTTTGTATTCTTCAGAAGAAGGGTCTTCGATTTTTTTAACATCGAAATTAGTCTGATCTAATTGATTACCCCAGTAGAAGCTGTATGAGTTCTCATCTGAACTATTATCTGGTACATTCCAGTGCCACATGGCTGATACCACACCCCCTTTATCCCACCACTCTTCTACCGTAGATATGTCACTATAGTCTATCCAGCTGGAAGGAGAAGCATGAAGATGTATAAAGTCGAAACAATTTAATGCGGGCCATTTGCCAGTATGGTGGTGCACCCACTCAGCTTCGTTAATGTTCCACGACACGTTTGCCATGGTGCCCGAAAGTGTTGCATTACCTTCCTGTTGTTTCATGAATAGGAGTAGCTTTTCTGCTTGAGGAGATAAACCTTCTCTGGGTGGTGCAGGTGCACGAGTTTTGAAATTAATGCTATATTCAGATTTATTAAAGACTCCGGTGGGTCCTTTCACGGTCTGTGAAGGGACCAATAGGATGTATTCAGTGTTTATCTGCAATGGGGGTACTGTAATTTTCAGCTCTCCATTTAATGC
Source organism: Fermentimonas sp. (assembly GCA_015478775.1). GTDB lineage: Bacteria > Bacteroidota > Bacteroidia > Bacteroidales > Dysgonomonadaceae > Proteiniphilum. The sequence continues at coordinate 198,315 of JADMKP010000012.1, forward strand.
AGGTCTCAGATTGGTAACCGATTGCCCGTTGAGTGTTATCTGGCGGGAAGTTCCAAAAGTTATATTCACATCAAACCACAGTGAAATCTCAGTAGTTCCTTCCAATACATCAGTTTCCCCATTAGCGGGGCTGCTTAACATAAGAATTGGAGGGCTACCTTCGGGTTCCTTAACACCGTTCTCGGTGCAGGAACCCGCAGATAACAGACTAACGAATAGCAAATACAGATTAACCTGTAAAATGACTTTTTGCATCATTTAATTGCTTTATCACTCTATAGTTACTTTGGTGAAAATTAGGTCTGAACCTTGGATAATTAAACCTGCATTGGGATAGTCACTATCGTCAGGCGATTTATTGGCTTGGATCTGATCCAGTATTGCTCTTGTGAGCGTTACCTCAAAAACGCGCTTATCGAACTCCCACCCATAGACATCAGTAGGTACAAGGGTGTTGCTTCCAATTTCCTCAAAAATCAACCCACTAAACGAGCCGTCGTTGATCTGAGCTTGAGCCCAAACCTGATCTATTTGATCAAAGTAGAAACGCATTTTTGCTCCTGCCCTAGCACTGCTAAAGGTAGAGGCGGGAATTACAACACGACCGCCTTCACTCCACGTGATTGTAACTGGTCCAGTCCATACGGTGGCCTCGAAAGATTGTTTGTAAACGGCTACAATATTATTGATTACAACATTCTGTCCGTGGAAGATAACACTTTGTCCCCAATCGGTTAGTGTTTGTAGCATTACCAACTCTTCATCAGTAAGCTCGAATTCAACTACATTGCTGTTCGGATCAAAGATATATGTGTCGCCATCCACATTATAGCGTTGAAGTATCTGTTCCCAATGTCCGTTATAGAATTTAATCTGAGAATCACCCTCACCTGTTACAGCATATGTTATCTTGAGGGTTACAGTTCCGTTGGTAAAATCTACAAATGCATTTGGATCAATAGTATACGTGCCCCAATCTAGGTTTAGTGGGCCATGATAAACTATATTTTCTATCTGTCCCATTGGCATTACACTAATTGTATAGTCAATTGCACCATTGGAAGAGACAAGTGTTAGTTTTGTATTATTTGCAGCAGTTTGAGGAATTGTTATATACATTTTACTTCCTGCAACAATAAACTTCACTTCTGAATCATTCACTTTTACTTCGGATAATTTATCTAGATTGGTCACTTCAATTCCAAATAACTCTCCAGCTTTGATTTCTTCATCTTCACCCGGTAAAATTGGGATGAAAGCAAATTGAGGTGCTTCGACTGTAATTGCTGGAAATTCAACACTCTCCCCATTTGCCATAAAAATAGTAAGTTCTCCACTTTCGACATTCATAGTAGGCATTTGAACCTCCAGACTGGTTGGCGATGCATTGCTCAATTCTACCTCTCCTCCGCCTGTAAAAATCACTTTGGTTACCAGCTCGAGGTTTTCACCTGTTATAGTTACTTTATCTCCTAATGGTACTGTACTATTGTCATATGCTGTAAACAATGGTTTTAATGTTTCAATGGGCACCTCTACTTGTACTCCACTACCAGTATTGAGTAGTAAATTGCCACTAGTTGCCGCTTCTGGCATTAACACCGTAACTTCAGTGGCATTTTGCGATTCAAGCTCTACTGGCTCATTTATACCTGGAAAGATGATATTGGTTATCAGCTCCATGTTTAAACCTTCCAATTTTATCAGATCACCCCCACGCAGAGATTCTGCAGGGATAGCAACAACGTTAGTGGGTAGTGCCATTCCGATATTTGCAATAGCTACTTCAACACCCGAAGCGGGAATCATTACAACCACTCCATCGCTCATATTTTCAGGAAGTGTAAAAAGTATAGATTGACCATCTTCATTTTCAGTTACTTCAAATGGTATCTGGTCCTCATTAGGCATTAAAAGAGAAACTACCAAATCGAGGTCTGTTCCCATAATCTCAATTACTTCACCTGGCTTTTTGCCAGTGAGGTCTAGTGTTTCTGATACCCATGGGAGTGCAATCTCAATTTCATCGTCTGAGTATACTTCAATAGGTATCTCTTCACCATTGGAAATAATAATCTTTCCGCTTTGCGCCTCAGCAGGAACGGTTAACTGTATCTTTTTTCTCGTCTGCCCTTCAAGGAAGGAGTCACCCTCTACAATCACATTATCAAAGAAGATAACTCTTTTTATAAGATTGAGGTAGTCTCCCTCAATAGTTAGTACATCCCCAGCCTTAGCTTTCATGGGAGATACTTTGTTAATTAAAATAGGCTCAGAGTAGGTGATTGGTGTGAGGGTTTTGATTTCCCCACGAGTTGTAACCAGTGTTATTATTCCCACTCCTGAGTCTTGGGGAATCATTACCTTGATCTCTCGTTCGTTCACAACAATTATTTCTGTCACCTGCACAGTACCACCGCTTATTCCAGGGAAGATTACAGCAGTAACATCTCCCATATTTTGGCCAATAAATCTCAACTCACCTCCACGTAGTGCGGGTGAAGGACCAAATGAATGAAGGATAGGATCATTATTTACCTCTTCTTTCTCGCATGATGGCAGTAGGAAAACTACTAGAAGGAGCATTATAATGTGCCTAAACCATCTATATTTTTCTGTATATATTGTTCTCATAAATTAAGGTTTTATTATTCGTTTGGTACAACGCGTATATTATCTATGCAAATATATGGAGTACTTGTAGTACCAGTAATTCCACCGTGATATACAAACATGGTTAGTCCTCCGTAATTGCCTGCTGGTGCTGTCTCTAACGTACCACCGGCATGATCATATTTAAACTCTGTAAGAGGTATTGAAATAGTCACCCATCCATCAGTTTGATATGACCCTGTCTTTTCCCATGGCCTCCACAAGGCTCTGGGTGTTGTCCCATCTGCAATATATCCATTTGTATCAACAGTAGACCAAGGGGTGAATATTATTTGCATTGCTAGAGTCGACCATGGTTGAGTTACATTAACTTCAAACTTTAATGTTGAATTAGCCGGGTCTGAAGAGAATAGATCACCTTCGGGTCGTCCATTAGATTTACCCCACAAATTAAAAGAGAAATCATCTTCTGCCCAGTCTACTGATGGGTCACCATCAAGAGTTCCAGTAAAATATACATAGTTGCCGCTTATGCCATCAGGATCAGAGTCTTTTAATTTGCCTGAACGCCATCCTCCATCCGCGTTTAAATTATCCCAATCAAGAATCATTCCTCTATCGTCTCGGAATTGAAACTTTGAGCGACCATTACCATAAATTGAGTTTACATTGATATATCCTTTTTGAGAATCATTTGGAATACGAAATGTAACTTTTGTTTTTTCTATACTTATTATATCTGTAACCGGTATATTACCCGCCATTGTAATTTCCAACGGAATATTTGGATCATCAATAAAATAATCTCCATATAAAATAGCTACATCACCATCATGAGTATACTCATTTGATATACTTGAAACTAATGGTCCAGGTACTTGAACTCCAAAATCATAAGTTATAGTATCATTGTTTTTATTCACCATGTAAATCTTATCTGTTACAACAGATGGAATTTCTCCAGGAATGGATACAAAAAGATGATTATCAGTAATTAAACTGGTGTTTAAAATAGCCTTCTGATCATTAAACCACATCTCCCTTATACTAGTAAGATTTTTACCCACTAGTACTATACTGTTATCCATAAAGGCTCTAACCAGAAGTGAATCTGCAGATGTAGGTTCGGGTACTCTAATATAATGAACTTCAGGAATACCATCAGTAAGCTTAAACTCGTCTGGATATTCTTCACACGAATTTAAAAAGAATAAAATGATAGGGACAAGTAAAGAGGTTAGCAACCATCCCTTTTTATATTTTATAATCTGTGTCATAATTTAAATTAGTTAAGATTAATATTCAATTGATGATAAGTCAAATTCAACAGGATCCTCAAGCAAATTTGGATTCATTGTTAAGTCTGTATCAGGGAAAGGAAGCTGAAAATGACTGTCAGTTACATTAGGAGACGCACCTGCAGTGTCATAATATGTAACTGCGTTGTCTAAGACAGTACTTTCATAAAGTGATCTTAAGCCTAAGTACTGATTCCTCCTTTGACCTTTTATTTCAGCAATAGCTTGTGCGGGTTCATAGTAATGCCAACGTACATAATCATACCATCTATCACCTTCACAAGCAAGCTCAAGTCGTCGTTCTTTCCATATATCGTTCCATGTGATCGATGATTTTGGCTCATAACCCTGAACCGAACGTCCCCTTACATCATTATAAGCTTTAAGAGCTCTAGCATCAGAAGTAGATGAGTTGTTTCCAAGCGCTGCTTCTGCATATATAAGATATACATCAGACAATCTTAGTAAATGAGTGCTCAAACTAGTTGCCATACGTCCCATACTGTGACCAATCCCAACAACATGGTCATTATCATTACCCACAATGTGTTTAACGCTGTTAGTTCCCACGGCGCTCTGATACTCCATGCTTGTTACTGCAAATTCTGTATAGTCTAAACCTCCCTTATCAACCCAAAAATAATCGTATACATCACCATACATCATCATTGTTGCTTTTCGTCTTGCATCAACGTTATTACGAGTTAAGCTCAATGCATTTTCCCCAAATGCATCTTGAAGATCCACAGAGGGGCCGTTATATCCACCCCATGTTGCGCCATACTCATCAATACCCTGTATGCCTAAATCAGATTGCAACGAGTTTTGAGACGTCCATTGATTAGACACAACCCAGTGCCAAGCCAATAAACTCTCCTCACTATAATTGTTTTTTAGTCTGAAAACATCAGAATAAACAGGTAATAAACTTCTGCCACTTTCATTGATAACTTTTAATGAATACTCTGCAGCTTTATCAAGATCAGCTTGATTACGGCTACCACTCATTCCATATCCTGACTTTGTTAGATATACTTTTGATAGAAGTCCATACGCAGTATAAAGATCAATTCTACCAGGATTGTTTTTTTCAGGTAGCCACTCTATAGCTTTTTCGAGCGTTATGATAATATAATCATAGACATTTGGAATTGTTGCTTTGAAAATACCATTGTAATTTCCCTCAGAAATTGTAGCCGAGTTATTATGAATAATTGGAACAGCTCCAAATGTGCGTACTAGATAAAAGTACGTCATGGCTTTCCATACAAGCGCTTCACCTTTCACTGTGTTTTTAGCATATTCACTAACATCGGGACCCGATTTTGTGTCAATATTTTCTAATATTCCGTTACAATATGCATTAACCGACCATAACGAAGCCGACATATTAACTAGGTCTTCGTCGGTAGAATTTATCGTAAATGTCAAATAAGGAGAACTCCCCCAGTAATAATTGCCCGAGAGAACCTCGCCAACTTTAAAAAAACCTCTTTGGAAATCATACCATGGCGAACCATAAATAGGATTTACTGCTTGAAAGCACTGCTCATCTGTTTTGTAAAAGCTGTCCACCGTATAGTTATCCTCAGTTGGTCTATCTAGAAAATCTTCACAACCTATCATCAATAAAAGTACTGAGATGATAGCAAAGCTTTTAGTAATTATATTATATTTTTTCATATTTTCAATGTGTTTGATGATTGATTAAAATGATAGATTTAAGCCAAATGAATATACTTGAGGAGATGGATAGCGTCCGTTATCAAGTCCGAATACATACTGACTTGTTGTACTTGCACCTATCTCAGGATCATACCCACTATAATTGGTGAAAGTGTGTAGGTTCTGAATATTTGCATATATTCTTATATTCTCTAAATTCCATTTCCTCACCAAATTCGAAGGTAAAGTATAGCCAAATGTGATATTCCTAATTCTCAAGTAAGAACCATCTTCTATATATCGATCACTAATACGATCATTGTCATTTGGATCATTAGCAATTGGTCGTGGTATATCTGCATTAGGATTAGTAACCATAATATTAGTTATATCATCCATCCATTCATAAACAGTCACACCATTTATTTCCGCTGGATAGTTCTTATTTGGATCTATTGGAGATAAATTAGCCCTATTGGTAACCAGCTGCAATTGATTATCCCAAGCACTCTTCATGCTAGACAAATTAATGGCCGAGTAGTTAAATAATTTATTACCATAGCTACCATTTAAGAATACCGATAAATCGAAGTTTTTATATGAAAAATAGTTTGTAATACCGAATGTGAATTTAGGAAGTGGTGATCCGATATTAGTTCTGTCATATGTATCGATTACACCATCAGGTACACCGTCAGGACCACTTATATCTTCAAATTTTAGGTCACCTACCCATGTAGTATTGTAGCGATTAAATACACCATTTGATGGATATTTCTCAGGCTTTGGAGAATTTTGCAAATCTTCCAAATCCTTATAAACACCAGCTACCTTATATCCATAAAAATTGTATAAAGGTTCGCCAACATTACTTATAGAAACAACATCACTCCACTGTCCATATCCTTCAATATGTACAGCATCAGTACCATCTAAAGCTACAAGCTCATTCTTATTAAATGTAATTTGAAGTTGAGTATCCCACGAGAAGTTACCTGTTAGATTTCTAGTATTTATAGTAAATTCTAAACCTTTATTATTAATTGTTCCATAGTTTCCGTAGGGTGCTGCCAATGCAGATGAGGGATTACCTCTTGTTCCAATGTACGAAGGAAGTTGAAGAGGCATTAGCATATCCTTTGAAGTCTTATCGTATGCATCTACAGTTAAATTTACTCTGCTGTTAAACAAACTCAAGTCCAATCCAAGATTCCACTGTTCTTGCGTTTCCCATTTAATATATGGATTAGCAATATTAGATTGGCGATAACCAAGTCCAAGGCCCGAAGGCATTCTTGAAATAGCTGCTCCCCATCTATATCCCCCAATATTTGAGTTTCCAGTTTGGCCCCAACCAATACGTAGTTTAGCATCATTTACAACATCAGTCAAAGATTCAAAAAAGTGTTCGTTGCTAAATCTCCACGATGCAGCTACAGCGTGGAAACCAGCCCATCTGTTTTGAGGACCAAAGTTAGAAGAACCATCTCTTCTGTATGTATATGTACCCAAATATCTATCATCATAATTATATGTAGCACGTCCAAAAAACGATGACATGGCTGCACTTCCAAAACCAGAGTTAATCTGTGGGTCAACTCCCAAGCTAGGGTTTTTAATATCGTTTGACGGAAGCTTAGTTGTAGTAATACTCTGATATTCCCATTTCGACTCCCACATTTCCTGTCCAAGCATCATTGTGTAAGAGTGTTTATCTAAGTTTCCTGAGTAGGTTAAATAGTTTTTAAACTGCCAAAACATATTGTTGTTTCGCTGTATAGAGCTCATATTATTTTCTCTACTCCAATTACCATAAGTAACAGAAGGTTCAAAGCGTTCACCTTTCGAGTCACCTATGTCGAAACCTAACTCTGTATGCCAAATAAGATTTTCTAAAGGTGTTATATCAGCAAATATGCTACCGTTAAGTTTTGAGCGATCTAGTAGTATATCTTCATCCAATACCATTGCAATTGGATTGATGCGTGTATACCCTTCTCTGATTTCAGATGCATAATTACCATCAATATCATAAATCGGTATGTCGGGAGGTGTTAAAAGTGAATAATTTATTACCCCTTCACTTCCGTCTGCTAATCCAAGTCTCTCACTAGTCATAGAATACATAACGTTAACACCTAGTTTTAACCATTTCTTTAGATTGGCATCCAGGTTAGTACGGAATGCATAACGATCAAAAGTAGTTCCAATAATTGTTCCATCTTGAGATGTGTAAGAGCCAGATGCATAATACCCAACTTTATCGCTACCTCCCTGTGCAGAAATCTGATGCTGACTCATCGGAGCATGGCGGAAAATTGCATCCTGCCAGTTTGTTCCTTTTCCTAGAAGTGAAGGATCGGCAAATTCAGGACGATTATCACTCATAGAAACCTGATTGCTAAATTCAGCAAACTCCCTAAGGTTCATCATATCTAAACGTACTGGTTGGCGTTGTAAGCCATACATACCTTCATATGTAAACTTAGCTTCACCTTCTCTCCCACGCTTTGTAGTTATAAGCACAACGCCGTTTGCTCCCTGTGCACCATAAATGGCTGTGGCAGAAGCATCCTTTAAAATTTCCATAGATAGAATGTCAGAAGGGTTTATTGTAGATAATGGAGAAATTGTTGAGATAGGACTATTACCTAACGCATCTCCAAGACCAAAGTCGGCTCCACTGCTTCCTCCACCTTGCACAATTACACCATCAATAACATAAAGAGGCTCAGCATTAGAATTGATGGTTGACTGTCCTCTTACTCTAATAGAAACTGATGAGCCTGGTGCACCAGAAGTCATTACCGATGAAACTCCAGCTGCTCTACCTTGTAATGCTTGGTCGAGGTTGGTAATAACTGAACCTTTAATAGCATCTTCAGAAACAGAAACCGAAGCGCCAGAAATATCGCTCTTTCGCATGGTTCCATATCCTATTACCACTACTTCATCCAATAGGCCGAGATCTTCGTCCATCTCAATTTGAAAAGATGTCCTATTTCCAACTATTACCTCAACAGATTCGTATCCTATACTAGATATGTCTAATATAGCATTAGAAGTTGTAAGGTTTAAAGAGAAACTACCATCGATATCTGTCACAGTACCATTAGCTGTTCCTCTCTCAATAATATTTGCACCAATCATTGCAGACTTGTCTTTACTATCCACAATAGTGCCAGAAATTCTATGTTGTTGTGCAATTAACTGAAAGCTAAATGTCAGAACAAAACATAACATAAAGATGTTTTTCATAAAAAATATATTAAGTTTTCATAAATATCTAATATACAAAATTATCACATTTTTAATATATTATCTAGTATTATATTGTCACATATTAATACTTCTTTGCAATATTTGCCAACAAAAGACCCAAAAAGCATTTATACACTTGTGTATTCACCTAATTTGCATCTATATGTGCAATAAATGTAATATTTGTGATTCTTATTAAGTCAAATTACAATTTTAGTTTTTCTGTAATTTTCTCTAAAATCACTAGGAGTAAAATTCTTCCTACTTTTAAAAATACGATTAAAGTTAGAAATGTTGCTAAAGCCACTTAGATAACAGATTTCAGAAATTGTGTTTGTGGTATCTGCAAGCATTCTGGTAGCATGTCCCAGGCGCAATTCTATAATATAATTCGATAGTGTCTTGCCAGATCTTAATTTAAAGAAACGACTTAATGCAGTAGGGGTCATGCCCACAAGTTCAGCCAATTCATCAAGTGAAATATTTCTTTGGTAATTATTATTTATGTGTTCATATATTTTTGTTACTCTTCTGCTGTCTGCACTTTCATTGGTTCTAGCAAATGAAGAACTGGCAAGAGTTCGGCTATCTTTAAAAAGTGAAAGTTTATATAAGATTGAAAGGAAGTTGATTACAGAATAGAAGCCCTCCTTTTCAGTAGATAGATTATTTAACAGAGGGTAAACTTTCATTATAGCCTCCATTGGGAAATTTATTCCTTTTTTTGCTCTATCCAGCATATCGCGGATACTTTCAAATTGTTTTTTATCAATCAGGTTTCCGAGAAAAAGGTCAGAAGGAAATTGTATAGTTATCTCTCTGATTTTTTTTGATTTACATTCATGCTGTTCCCATACATGTATTAAGTCTTCGCCAGTAATTAGTGTGAGATCATAATTTTTTATCACTTCCACAGAATCACCCACAATTCTGCGAACGCTTTCTGCATTTTCAATATAATTGAGCTCAAATTCTTTATGTGAATGAAGAGGATAAACGAACTCGCTTTTAACTCTGTCTGCTACATAAAAGCAGTCCGTTTCAGATAGAGGAGTAATTTCTTTAATTATATATCCTGAATTCATGCTCAATTATATGATATTGCTTCAATTGCCAGCTCTGTCACTTCTAAAAGGCACAACAGGAAGATTGCGTGTGTTTGCTAAATTACCTATTATGAAATTTCTAAAGCAATATCTAACAGCCGTTGGGTTACTTATATTTTCATTATAAACTTCAACTTTCAAATGATTAACTCTTGCTTTAGCTGGAACAAATACACCATCTTTGCCTGCTATTTCAAAACCGGTTATTCCATCTGATCTGTTAAAACCGTTTTCAGCATGGTCGAAAGAAATAATTGCTTTATCGTCTACTATCTCCATTGACGCAAACTCAGGACCATGCGCTTCAACTTGACTAAAGTTGTAATTACGGTTTAATGCCATATATGCTAGTCTTTTACCCACATCAGTTTTATTACGTGGGTGAATATTATATTTCTCATATTCTTCCACCAAATCATTGGTTGAAATCATACCGCTGTTTTTGATTAATTTCTGTGCATCAAACTGTGCTTCTCTAAGATAAGCTGCCCAATCACCTTCACCATACTCAAAAGGTGCTATTTCAGCATAATAAAAAGGTAATTCAGAGTCTTCCCAAAGCTCACGCCATAAGGTAACCATATTATTTAGTCTCTCCGGATAAACTTGATGTGCTCCAATATTAGACTCACCCTGATACCAAATAAAACCATTTACTTTGTAGTTTGTAATTGGGTGAATCATACCGTTATACATTAATAATGGTCTCGACATTGGATGAAGTTTGTTTACAGTCTCTTCATCAAGATTTACATCATCATACGTGTTAAGTATCTCCCTGTTAGTCCATGCCTCCACTTTAGAGCCTCCCCAAGCAGAAACAATAATACCCACTGGCACATTAAGCGCTTTGTGTAATGTCTCGGCAAAAAAGTATGCAGTAGCACTAAATAGAGGAGCATTCTCCGGATTAGATACCTGCCATTTCCCTTCGGCTGTTTCCAAAGGTTCAAAAGATTGAGCTTGTTTAATTGTAACAAACCTAATTGCTGGATATTGACCGGCGTTTAAGATAACATCATTTGCATCTTTAATTGGATTATTCCAAAATCCATTCAATGGCATCTCCATATTACTCTGCCCTGATGCTAGCCATACTTCACCAATTAGTATATTTCTCAAAACAACTTCCTCACCATCAGATATTGTAATAGAGTAAGGAGTAAAACTTGCTTCAGGTGTTTCAATCATCACTATCCAATTGCCATTATCATCGACAACTGCACTTTTATTTTCACTACCCCATGAAGTGCTAACATTAACAGTTTTACCATTATCAGACTTTCCCCATATTTTGACTTTACTCTTCTGCTGTAAAACCATTCCATCGCTTAGTATCTCAGGTAACTGTGGTTTACTCATAAGAGCAAAACCCATCATGAAGAATGTCAGAATCAGATTATACTTTTTCATAGTAGTTAGTGGAATTTATATTTAAACTATCTTAAGTTTTTATCTACAAAGATATGTGAAATAATTTAAATATACCAAATTTATTCCACCGTAACAGATTTGGCTAAATTTCTGGGTTGATCTACATTGCAACCTTTTTCTACAGCAATATGGTAAGCAAGAAGTTGCAAGGGAATTACGGCCAATAAAGGAGCTAAGCATTCCTCAGTGTGAGGTACTTCAATTGCAAAGTGTGATAGATTTCTAACCGTATCATCCCCTTCAGTGATAATTGAGATAATTTTCCCTTTTCTGGCTTTAATCTCTTGTATATTACTAATAACTTTATCGTATGTGGAAGAGTGAGTTGCAATAACTACAACAGGCATTTCCTGACTAATCAAAGCTATTGGTCCATGCTTCATTTCGGCAGCTGGGTAGCCCTCAGCATGTATATAAGAAATTTCTTTTAGTTTTAATGCACCTTCTAATGCAACCGGAAAATTATAACCCCTTCCTAAATAGATGAAATTTTGTGCGTAAGTGAAAGTTTTTGCAAACTCTGAAATATCATTGTTCTTTTTCAATATTGATGATATTTTATCCGGAATTTGATGCAACTCTCCAATGATATTAAGATATCTTTCATCACTAATTGTTCCTTTTTCTTTTCCTATCATCAATGCTAACATCGTTAAAACAGTTACCTGAGCAGTGAAAGCTTTTGTTGAGGCCACACCAATTTCGGGTCCCACATGTGTATAGCACCCCGAGTCACTGTTTCTTGGAATTGATGATCCAATAACATTGCATATACCAAATATAAATGCACCCTCTTTTTTAGCAAGCTCTACAGCTGCTAGGGTATCTGCAGTTTCACCCGACTGTGAAATGGCAATAACTATATCATCTTTATAAATAACCGGATTACGATATCTGAACTCCGATGAATACTCTACTTCAACGGGTATACGAGCAAATTCCTCAATTACATACATTCCAATATTTGCTGAGTGCCATGAGGTACCACATGCAGTTATAATTATACGTTTTGCATTTAAAAATCTCTCTTTATTATCTATAAATCCTGCAAGTGTAATATTGTTAGCATCAACATTTACTCTGCCTTTCATGCTATTGGCAAGTGTTTGAGGTTGCTCAAATATCTCTTTCAGCATAAAATGAGGATAACCGTTTTTCTCGAGCTGACTAATTGTCATTTCAAGTTCCTTAATCTCAGGTGTTTTCTCTACATTAGCAATTGTTTTAATAATTAAATTTTTGTTTCTTTCAATTGTAACAATATCTTCATCATCAATATAGATAACTTTATTTGTGTGTTCAATTATAGGAGTTGCATCTGATGCTAAGAAATATTCATTTTCACCAATTCCTATAACTAAAGGACTGCCTTTACGAGCTGCAACAATACAATTTGGATTACCTTTTTCAATAATTGCAATTGCATACGCACCCACCACTTCATTTAATGCAAGTTGTACAGCTTCGGAGAGACTTATATTATTTGATTTTTTTACAAACTCAATTAGTTGAATAAGAACCTCTGTGTCTGTTTCACTTTGAAATGTATATCCATGCTGTTGTAATCCTTTTTTTAGAACTGCATAGTTCTCGATTATACCATTATGGATGATAACAAGTTCCTCGGACTGTGAATAGTGAGGATGTGCATTAACTTGATTTGGCTCTCCATGTGTGGCCCAACGTGTATGCGCTATACCAATAGTACCCGATACGTCATTCTTTTCGGCAAAATGTATTAAGTCTGCAACTTTCCCTTTCGATTTATATAGATTAAGATTGTCATTGTCATTTATAAGTGCAATACCAGCACTGTCATAACCCCTGTATTCAAGTCGTTGTAATCCTTTTATAAGAATTGGATAAGCCTGTTTATTTCCTATGTATCCTACAATTCCACACATATGTAAATAAAGTTATATTGTTAATTTGTTATCTAAAATGAATAAAGTTACTTAAACTTTACAGAAAACTATAACAATAAACTTTTTTTAATTGTTCCCCACAACAATATTTTTAACTATACAATGCGATTTAAGAGTTTACTTTTTTAAATTTAATGTCATTGAATTAAGAGCAACAACAACTGTGCTAATAGACATTAACACTGCCCCCACCGCTGGACTTAAAATGATTCCAATAGGTGCTAGAACCCCAGCTGCAAGAGGAATAGCAATGATATTATAACCTGCTCCCCACCATAGGTTCTGAACCATCTTACGTGTAGTGTTCTTTGCTAACGTGAAAAAGTGTAGAATATCTGATGGATTGCTTTTCACAAGTACTACATCGGCAGAATCTATTGCTACGTCGGTACCTGCACCAATAGCAACACCAATCTCTGCTCTTGCCAATGCGGGTGCGTCATTTACACCATCTCCAACCATCATTACCAGTTTACCTTTATCTTGCAAAGACTGAATGATTTTTTCCTTATCCTGTGGCAGAAGTCCTGCATACACCTCGTTTATGCCTACCTGGGAAGCAACACTATTTGCATATTCTTTATTGTCACCGGTTAGCATTACAGGAATAATATTCATATCTTTCAATCCATCTACGGTCTTTTTAGCTTCCTCTTTTATCTTATCTCCTTGAGCAACAATACCGGCTACTTCATCATCCACAATTAGATAGCTTACTGAGTTCCCTTTATTAGCCAGTTCTTTATATATGTTTTTGTTGTAATTCAAATTATTGTCATCAAGATAGGACGGCTTAACAATTAGCAGCTGTCTGCCTTCTATTGTGCCTTTTAAACCTGTGCCACTTATTACTGATACATTCTCAGGTACAGGAAACTGAATATCCTGCTTTTGTGCCTCTTCAAGTATGCCAACTGCCAATGGATGATTAGAATGACTTTCTAGTGATGCCATCATTCGTAGTACTTCAGAGTTACTCCACTTTTCAGAGAGAGATTCTACTACAGATACCCGAAAATCTCCTTCGGTTAGAGTACCTGTTTTATCCATAGTGACATATTTTATCTTCTTTGATTTTTCTAATGCAACTCTGTTTCGTATTAATAAACCATTGCTCGCACCTAAAGACGTAGATCTGGCAACTACAAGAGGAATTGCGAGTCCTAGAGCATGCGGGCAAGCTATTATAAGAACCGTTACAAGACGCTCAAAAGCTATGTTTAAATCTTTGGTAATTAAAAGCCAGATTATAAAAGCTATCACACCTACAACTACAGCAATATAGAATAGTGCCGCAGCCACTTTATCTGAAAGTGTTTCGGAACGCGACTTTTCTTTTTGGGCATCACTTACCAACTTCATCACTTGAGATAGAAACCCAGATTCACCTGTTCCGGTTACTTCTATCTTTAGTGTTCCTTTTCCATTTACTGCACCGCCAATTACTTTATCTCCCACAGTCTTTTTAACAGCTTTCGCTTCTCCGGTCACCATCGATTCGTTTACGCTTGTACTGCCCTCAAGAATTTTACCATCCGTAGGTATTCTGTCTCCTGCATTCACTAAAAGATGTTGTCCAACCTTGATCTCTTTGAGATTTACTTCAGAAATAATATCATGTTCATCAATTAAATTTGCATTTCTCGGAAGTAATTCTGCCATTTTCTGCAATGCATTACCTGCATTTCCTACTGATTTCATTTCTATCCAATGTCCAAGGAGCATGATAACAATTAGTGTTGCCAACTCCCAAAAGAAATCCATAAGATGGGGAGCATTGGGAATATAATTATTAGAGATAAAAGCATATAAGCTGTAGATATAGGCTACGGTAATACCCATTGAAATCAATGTCATCATTGCCGGTTTTCGGTCTTTTAGTTCCATTATGGCACCACTAAGAAATGGAGTTCCACCATAAATGAAGAGTGCAGTTGAAAGAATAAGTACCACCCAATCAGAACCCGGAAAAGTGAATTGAAAAGGTAAATCTATACCCATGAAACTTGAAAGTAGAAGAATTGGAAATGTAATAATTAATGAAATCCAAAATTTATGTTTTAAGTTTCCCATATGTTCCATATGCCCCATATGGTCATGACCACTATGTTTGTGGTCTTCGTTACCTTCATGCCCATTATTATTAGACAAATCATGATCATGGTCTGCGGTTGAATTATTTTGTTTGTGTTCCATCTTTTTAATTTTTTAAAAAAAGGAAAATACTCATTATCAGTATTTTCCCTAAAATAATTACATTTTCTAATCTCTGTATTTACAACAGGCTGGTAATGCATTATACGTAGCTTGATCAGCTTTGTATTTATCGGTATCATGTCCTACAGCCGCGATGACTTTTGCTATTTCGTCTTCTGTCACTTTATCGGGATCGTAATTAAGATGTAACACTTGATTTTCCAGTTCCCAACTTGCAAATGTAACGCCTTTCATTTCCTGTGCCGCTTTTTCTATTCGCTCTTTACACATTTCACAACTTCCTTTCACATTAAGCATAGCGTGTTTTTCATTGTGTTGGGCTCCTGTTTCCATGTGTTCCGTTTCTTTATTGTGAGCTGAATTGTTTTTGCTGGATGATCCTGAGTTACAGGAGATGAGTAAGAATGAGCTCACTACAATCGTTAAATACAATATTGTTTTCATTTTTGAAAATATTAAAAATTTGAATATGAATATCAATTAATCTCTGTATAAACAGCATGCAGGAAGTGCATTGTATACAGAATCATCTGCTTTGAACTTTTCTGTGTCATGCCCAACTGCAGCTATAGCTTTTGCAACTTTATCGGCAGAAGTTTTCTTCGAATCAAAGTCTAAGTGAAGCGACTGATCAGCCAGAACCCAAACTGCTCCAATAACTCCATTAACTGATTTTGCGGTCTTTTCAATGCGATCTTTACACATCTCGCAGCGGCCACCAACATAAAACATTACATGCTCGCCACCAGAAGCTACAGACTGCATATCATGACCTTCGTGCCCTGCACCAGAGGAAGTACTACTTCCATTCATCGTATGTCCCTCATGTCCTGTAACAGCTTTTCCAGCTGTTTCGTTCATCATACTTTGTTTACCTGCAAGTTGAGCGCTAGCATCAACCATATATGCACCATTGGTGACTATCTCATCTCCATCACTAATACCTGATAAGATGACATAAGAGTCGCCCAGAGACGGACCAAGTTCTACGTTGCGTAATAAAAATGCAGGTGTTTCGGTGTTCTGTTGTTTAACATAAACAATTGAGCGCTTGCCGGTCCAAAGTATCGCCGACTTAGGAATTACAATTTCATTATCGTATTGTTTCAACTGAGCGTTTACAATTGCACTAGCATACATTTCTGGCATCAACTCACCCCTAGGGTTAGAGGTTTCCACTCTTATTTTTGCAGTTCTTGTCATAGGATCAAGAATAGGATTTATAAAAGATATAGTTCCTGAAAATGTTTTCCCCGGCAGAGACTGCAAAGTATACTCTAGTTTAGCTCCTCTTTTAAGAAAAGGAAGGTCCGATTCATAAGCATCAAATACTGCCCACACTTTCGAAAGGTTTGAAATGTCAAAAAGAATAGTTCCAGGACTAATATAATCACCTTGGTTTATATTTTTTGAAACAACAATCCCACTCGTATTTGCAGTAATATCGATATAAGGAGAGATTTCACCAGATTGCTCTATTTTATTTATCTGTTCATCAGACAATTTCCATAGACGCAATTTCTGTCTCACAGCTTGCAAGAGTGAGGGTTCGATATCCTTAACCTTTGCTGCTTCAATCAACTCCTGCTGCGCTGTTAGTACCTCAGGTGAGTATATTGTAGCAATAACCTGACCCTCTTTCACGCTCTCGCCAGTAAAATTCACAAAAAGTTTCTCAATCCTGCCACTTACGTGTGAAGTTTGAGATTGCGATAGTCGCTCATCCACCTGAATGGTACCGTATAGTCTCACATCCTTAACAGGATTCTGACGGTTTACTCTGGTAGTTTGTATACTAGCATGTGCAATTGCCTCATTACTCATCTGAATAGCATCAGGATCTATTGAAGCATCTCCCGAACCACTAGATTGAAGAGGTATCAAGTCCATCGCGCAGATAGGGCAAAGACCTGGTTCGTCCATTCTAATCTGTGGATGCATTGAGCAGGTCCAAACGGTTTCATCATCTCCATGATCGTGTTCATGATGCTCAGCCATTGAACCATTGTTTGTTGAGGAGCTTCCCGAAAAAATCAGCCAGCCTAAAAATAATCCTGCAAGCAGAATCAATGCATATTTCACATATTTATTTCTGAATATCTGTAGTTTTCTATTTGTAGTCATATTATATTGTTTTTATGAGCTATTTTTAGTGTAATTTAGTGAATGATCGTAAGCTGTTTATCTCAGCTACTTTGGTATTATATTCTGCTGTTGCAACAGCCTCCCTTATCCCGTAATCAAGTATTTGCCTCTGTACTTCAATAACATTATTTAAATCACTTTTAGCAGTTACAAACTCTTGCAGTATCAATTGGTATGCAGTTAATGCAAGGTTTTTCTGCTTTTGATAAAGAGCGATCTGCCTTTCTGCATTATCAAGCTGATGTTTAAACTTAAAAAGGTCAGATTGAAGACTGTTTAATATGTTATTATACTTTTCCTGAGCCGATTCCCACATATACCTACTTTCGCGTTGCTGTGCCTTATACTTATTTCTATAGATTGGGAGACTAATAGAAACCATGGGCATAACCATATCCATTCCGTTCATACCATTATGATTATTCTGATCCATTGTGGGTGATGAACTTTTTCCAATAACCATATATTGAAGTCCTATGCCCAACATTGGATAACTCATCTTTTTGTCCTTTTCACTCTTTGCGCGATATGCTTGCTCTTCTTCTACAATCATTCCTAGCATTGGGTTTTGGCTTTCAATTTCATGAATTGCTTCCATTTCATTAAAGAGGAATGGTACTTTTATGATTGTATCAGGAACCATTACATCAAAATCTGCCGAACGATTCAAAAGTGCATTGAATTTAGCTTTCTCTGCTTCAATTTCTGAGAGAAGACTCTCAATATTATTCTCAATTTCAGCTATTTCAAGCTGCACTCTTAACACACTAGATAGACCAGAGGAGCCACCCATATCGTTAGACATAGCGAAGGCAGTTGACATTTTTTGACGTGCCAATTGTTCTAACTGACTTAGTAATTTCAGATTATCACCATTGTTTTTTAGCTGCTGTTTCAATGAAGATAAAGTATACCATTGTGAATAAACCTCAAGAAAAAGCATATCCCTTGATTCCCGAAACTCTTCATAAGCCATTTGAGCCATATGAGTAGCTTCGGTCCGGGCAGCTTTTTTAGTGCCAAACCATGGAAACATTTGCATAAGTGTAAAATCGGCTACCTGACTACCTCCAACAATATCCATAGGCTTTAGAAAAAAACCGATATCAAGTTGCGGATCGGACCATACACCTGCCTGTTCCACTCTCTCCAATGAAGCTTTATATGCTAAGAAATCGGCATTAAGACCTGGGTTGTTTAATGCTGCAACTTCCAGGTAGTGGTTGAGTGAATCAGCTTCCTGACCCTTTGTGCTCGATACCGCAATAACCGTAATTAGTAGCAATAATATATATTTGTACTTAAACTGTTTCATAACTGTTTATTCTTTTTAGTTCCGCTTTTTCTTTTCTTTTAATAACACCCTCTCTCCACCAGCACTGAAGAATGGGGACCACAAACATAGTCATCGATTGTATCACCATGCCTCCAAATGTGGGGATTGCCATCGGCACCATTATATCTGACCC
Organism: Fermentimonas sp.; assembly: GCA_015478775.1. Lineage (GTDB taxonomy): Bacteria > Bacteroidota > Bacteroidia > Bacteroidales > Dysgonomonadaceae > Proteiniphilum. The sequence goes on from JADMKP010000012.1 coordinate 217,448, forward strand.
TTTTCCTGTTGATGTGAGTACCGGCAGAAATGCAATTAGAGTAGTAGCAGTGGTCATAACCGCAGGTCTTACTCTCTTCAATCCCGCATAAACTACAGCTTCCCTAATTTCGTCCTTAGTTTGAGGGTCTCTATCTAAGAACGTATCATGTATGAAAGTTCCCATAAGCACACCATCGTCGGTAGCAATACCAAATAGCGCTATAAATCCTACCCATACAGCAATGCTGAGGTTAACCTGATGCATCTGAAACATATCCCGGATATTTGTACCGGCAACAGAAAAGTTCATAAACCATGGTTCACCGTATAGCCACAACAAAATAAATCCCCCTGCCAAAGCAACAAATACACCTGAGAAGTGAATTAACGAAGCAGTCACAGATTTAAACTGGAAATAAAGAATCATGATAATAATTAATAGACTAATAGGGATAATAATTAATAGTCGCTTTGATGCTCTAGCCTGTTGTTCGTAATTTCCTGCAAAAGTATATGAAACACCTTTTGGAAGGCTAATTTCGCCACTATTGATTTTATCCTGTAATATCTCGTCTGCCTCATTCACAACATCCACCTCAGCAGCACCTGCAACCTTATCAAAGATTACATATCCAACCAGAAAGGTGTTTTCACTTTGAATCATTTGAGCTCCCTTGGTATATTCAATTTCTGCAACATCACCTAATGGTATTTGAGCTCCTGTTGCAGTAGGAATAATAAGCTTAGCCAATTCGTCGGGACTCTCCCTCATCTCGCGAGGATACCTTAATCTTACCGGATAGCGTTCAAGACCTTCAACGGTAGTTGTCAATGCCATACCACCAACGGCTGTGCCAAGCACTTCCTGAAAATCGGCAACTGTTATTCCATAACGTGCCATATTTTCCCTATTAAGTTTAATCTCAATATATGGTGCTCCTACTGCTCTGTCATAGAATACAGTTGAGGTGAGTACGGATGGTACATTTTTTAGTGCCTCCTCAAGAATTTTACCACCCTCTTCAATTGACTCAAGATCTGGTCCAGATACCTTAACACCCATCGGTGCACGCATACCGGTAGATAACATCACCAGTCTTGCATCAATAGGCTGTAACTTTGGCGATGATGTCATACCAGGCAAATGCGAAGAGTTAACTATCTCTTGCCAAATATCATCAGGCTTTTTAATATGGGGGCGCCACTGTCTAAAATACTTGCCATATCTAGATTTAATAAGACTGTCTGCAGGAATCACTCTGAACTCCTCTCCCTCCGGATCATAAGTTGATTCGTCTATCAGTATAAACTCTCCTTTACGGTTTGTCTTAAACCGCTGTCTATGACCATCTTCATCTAGAATATATTCAGATATATAATTAATGGTGTTCTCAAACATTTGCGTGGGTGCAGGGTCTAATGCCGAATTTACTCTTCCCCACTTTCCTACAGTTGATTCTATTTCTGGGATATTCGAAATTCGTTTATCAAGCATTGCTATATACTCAAGGTTCTGCTCAATCCCGGTGTGAGGCATGGTGGTTGGCATAAGTAAGAACGATCCTTCGTTTAGACTAGGCATAAACTCTTTCCCCAATCCGGGAAACCTTTTGCTTGCCGATACCCAAAAACCAGTTTGTCTGAACGATCTCCACCCAATCGATTCAAATCCTTTTGCAACAACGGAGAATGTTTTATCAAAACCAAGCCAGATAACAACCCCAAAAAGCACAGTAACAATCGGCAAAGCCATAAATTTCCATCTGTTGGCTAAACTCCATCTTAGTATTGGTTCATAGTATATTACCAAAGACCATAACAGAGCCAGAACTGCTGAAATTATGATAATTACAAAGAAGAAATTACTAATCAATCCAGTGTCTGTACCTAAAGGTAGCCACATAACAGTTAGCAGATACGAAACTGCAATAAGGGCAATAGCAATATTTATTATATTTCCTGTTTTCTTGTTTGGCCATTTATGAGAAAATAGATTGTTTAGTCCAAAAAGTGGTAATGCTATATACAATACATTCCCTGTTATTACTATCAGTGCAATTCCACCTGCAACAAGAATAATATTACTCACTTTTCTAACCTTCTCAGATGTTATCTTAAACGAAAAGAAATAGTAAATGAGGGTAGGGAGAATTGTTATACCAAGAATAAATGAAGTTACAATTGCAATTGTTTTTGTATAAGCAAGCGGACTAAACATCTTTCCTTCCTGTGCTTCAAGAAAAAAGACAGGCAAAAAGCTAACTATAGTAGTTATGAACCCAACGAGTATTGCACTTGAAACTTCACTAATACTCTTTTGAATCAGATTTACAAATGGTTTACCTTTTAGCTTGTCTTTATTCTCCTCACTCTCCATATTCCGAATGGTACTCTCAACAAAGACCACCCCGATATCAATCATAATACCAATTGCTATAGCAATACCTGATAGAGCTACAATGTTTGCATCTATACCCATATTACGCATCACTATGAATGTGAATAATACCCCCACAGGCAGTATACTTGAAATGATAATGGAAGCTCTAAGATTTAACACCATAACAATAACTACAATGATGGTAATAAGTATCTCCAGTGTTAGAGAGCTTTCAAGTGTACCAATTGTTTCATGAATCAAACCGGTTCTGTCGTAAAAAGGAACAACAGTAACTTTAGAAACTGTACCATCTTCAAGTGTTTTCTGTGGAAGTCCCGATTCCAAATTTGTAATCTGAAGCTTAACATTATTAATAACTTCCAACGGGTTTGAACCATATCGTGCTACTACAACGCCACCTACAGCTTCCACACCCTCTTTATCGAGTCCTCCTCGACGGGTAGCCGGACCAAGGTTTATGAATGCTACATCTTTAAGTTTCACAGGAACACCATTACGAACAGTTACCACAGCCTCTTCCAAGTCAGATATAGTCTTTATATATCCAAGTCCCCTTACAAGATATTCCACCTTGTTTATTTCAATAGTTTCTGCACCTATGTCTAAGTTACTATTTTGTATAGCATGCATTAGATCCATAAGAGTTAGACCGTAAGCTCTCATCGCATCCGGATTAGCCTCAACCTGATACTCTTTTATAAAGCCTCCTATAGAAGCTACTTCCGCAACACCACTTGCCGAAGCAAGGCTATATCTTACTTGATAATCCTGTATCGATCTTAATTCAGCCGGGTCCCAACCCCCGGTAGGTTCTCCTGTTGCAGGGTTTCTTCCTTCCAGTGTATACCAATAAATTTGTCCCAAAGCAGTTGCATCAGGACCAAGACTGGGTTGCACGCCGGCAGGTAATGTGCCGGGTGAAAGTGAGTTAAGTTTTTCTAAAATTCTAGAGCGACTCCAGTAAAACTCTACATCATCTTCAAATATTACATATATAAAAGACATCCCAAACATAGATGAGCTTCGTATGGTTCTCACTCCTGGAATGCCAAGCAATGATGTTGTAAGAGGATATGTTATTTGCTCTTGAATATCTTTTGGTGAGCGCCCCATCCATTCAGTAGATATAATTTGTTGATTATCACCAATATCAGGAATCGCGTCAACAGGTACAGGATTCCTTGGCAGAACGCTGTGCCAATTAAATGGAGCAGTAGATATTCCCCAAATAATAATAGTAGCCAATAAAATGATTGTAATCACCCTATTGTTTAGGAAATACTTTATGATATTATTGATCATAGAATATATTTTTAAAAAGATTATTGTAATTGTATAGGCTAGTCATTTAAACCGATGTGGGGCCTATAGTGTTTTCTGTCTGTATGTTATATTAATACAGAGTACCCTACATTGAATACAAAATTAGTGTTAAGTATATTTTACCTAACTCTGTAAACAATATTATTTAAGAATCAAATACGGTAGATGCAGATGTAAGTAAGAATGCTTACATCTTCAAGATAAAGTCCTTTTGGGGGGAATTTTAATGTAGTTAATAAAGTGCTGGAATCTGATTCAGTGGTGCTCAGTTGATTAATTATAGCATGACCTAACAAATCAATTGAGATAGCAGATATCCTAACTTCTGGCTGCACTGTTTTTGTCTGATACTCATCTGTAGTCAACTTCATTACTTCTGTTTCACAACAGGAATTGCCAGTAATCGAAGCGTCATGATGTTCTATATCATCACAGCAAACGCCATAATTATCAATTGTTTGATATATCTGAAGAGAGCTAAGCTCATCACCGCAATAATGCATAGTAATTACAGGTTGAATGGCTGTAATCAACATTATGATTAGTGAAAATATTGCTGCAAATCTCTTCATCTTCAATTAAATTCTTACAAAACTATTGATTATTTGTTTCTAATCAAAATAAAGATGGTTTAAATTTCATAATGACATAGCATTCAGTTCAGCTTCAAAATCCAAACCCATCAATCATAATTTCCTCAACATCATCATGCTCAATTTCAATGATATTTTGTTTGGAGAGACCTTCTACATATATTGCTTTATAAGGAATTGCGGGGCAAACATATTCACAGCCACCACATCCAACGCAAATAGAAGGATCAATTTCGGGAATTGTTAAATGATCTTTGTAAGGAACCATATGTACCGCTTGCGTAGGACAGTGCTCAGAGCAGGCTCCACAACTAGTTTCGTCATAATAAACGATGCAATTCTCTATAATGAAATGCACTTTCCCCATTTGAGTGTGATTCTTCTCTTCAACAGTAAGTGGCACAAGAGCTCCCGTAGGGCAAACTTCACCGCATACAGTACAGTCGTAGTTGCAAAAACCTTTATCAAAATAGAGCTTTGGTTGCATTACACCACCTAAACCATAATCCAGAAATGCAGGTTTAATAACATGACTTGGGCATTTGCTCACACATAGGTGGCAAGAAATACATTTCTCTTTAAGATGATCAAAAGAAAGTGCTCCGGGAGGTGCAATTGGAGTTTGGCGCTTCAGTTCGCGCTTAGGTAATAGTTCATCAGGTAAAATAAAAATGTTATCAGATAATTCCTGAGCAAACATCTTACTAGCGGCTAACCCTGTAATAAGAGATGCAGAGAGAAAACGTCGTTTTGATTCGTTTATTTTACTAGTTCCACTATGATTAAAATCAGAAACCGTTCCAACTTCACTTTCGGACTCAAATTCCTGCTCGGCTCCTATTTCTTTTTTGGTATCAATAGTTTCATTTACGAATCGCAAATTACCGGGCATGCCAAAAGTGTACTTCATAGCACTCCTATTGCAAACCTCTATGCAGTTAAAACAGGTAACGCATCTGCTATGATCAATCTTTTTGTTTTTTGAGTCAATACACGAAGCTTTGCATTTCATCGAACACAATCCACACATATTACATTTATCATCCACAAACTGAACTTTAAACAGTGAGTATTTACTCATAAAGCCTAGTGTGGTGCCAACCGGACAAACTGTGTTACAGTATGTTCTTCCACCACGCCATGCCATGTAACCAATAACTAAAAGGGTGATAAGGGCAATTATTGTTGATGACACACTTAGTAGATAAATCCCAACCTTAAAGAATGTATAATCGTTGAAAGAGGTAAAAATCGATGCAAGCAGATTGTTGCCTTCAAGATATATTGGTCTAAAAAGATGAGTAGTAATTCTCCCGTATGAACCATAAGGATCAAGGAGTCCCACAAGGAAATTAAATCCAAAAATAAAAGCAACTATAGTAGCCCCTAGTATACTCCATCGAAGTGCATTTTTAGCCTTATCATATCTATATCTCTTTTTCTTATTCTGTTTTTTAGATAACCATGCCACTATATCCTGATAAATGCCCATTGGGCAAATTGATGAGCAGTAAACCCTACCAAACATTATTGTGAGTAGTAGCAAAGAAATAAGAATAATTATATTCAGCGATAATAAGGCAGGAATAAACTGAATTTTAGTAAAAAAACTCATACTCTCTGGAATAAAACCCCTGAAATCGAGAAAATAGAGCGTAATAAGAGAAAATATTAATACTGAGATGCCTACACGAGTTCTTTTTAGCATAGTGTTTTCATTTAGTTGAATATTTACCATGTATAGTAATTAATCCATTATAATTAATCACTACAATTATTCTTAATTAGAAAAATATCAAATTCTAACTCTCTTTATATTCAGTTTATCAAGGTTCATTGTTCCCAGACCTAACTCCTGTCCTTTAGATAAATGAGTTACATTTTCTAGAGGCATTTCTTTTGCTTGATTAAAGAAATTAGCTGCAGCAGTATCAACAGCAACAATGTCAGACGAAATAAACAAACCTTTTGAAAGCACAACATCAGATAATGATCTACCTCTTGGACCGCTAGTTTTCATCAGCCTGTAAGCATCCACAATATTCAAAACGGGTCTCTTTTCGTAAGTGCAAACATCGGCAATACATTGTTGAAGGTCGTTGGCATGAAAATATCCTCTATCCCAAACTATGCCCATATAGTTTTTCATTGAAATAGTAAGCTGTGCACCTCCATGATTTTTCAGAACTGGTACATTTATCCATTTATCGCTATCCAAAATAGCATTATGTATTTTGGCCGTTTTCAAGCTTCTGCCTTTAGGTATAGAAACGGTTCTGTAGTATGACTCCAGATTGGCTGGAACCACCGTAGCACCTGCTTTTTTAGCAGCATCCTCAATACCACTATTTGCATAAGATTTACGCCAGTCGTCGCATGGGTGATCAAAAACTGTAACCTGCGATGCACCAGCATCGAAACAATGTTTAATAATTTCAGCTACCAACTTTGGATTAGTATTTGCCGCCATTTCCACGGGCTGGTCCCAACCAATATTTGGCTTCACGCAAACTTTATCGCCTTTCTTAATGAATTTGCTCATACCACCCATTTCGATAATTGCCTTTCTGAACATATCTTCAGGTTCACCTCCTAGCACAGCAACCAAATCATAATTAGATGCAGCATTGGTTGTCTCAAATGATTGGGTAAGAATGCTCATTGCATCTGCCTCTTTCATGGTTGTTAAAGCAGCACCGGTAAGAGCAACCGATCGTAAAAATTTTCTTCTGTCCATAATACTAGGTTTTATTTGTTGTTTCAGTTTTTAGTTCAATAAAGTTAGATTGTTTCTCGTCAAAAGATGTTACAAGTTAGCGACACACTCTCTCTTTTCCTCAGTTAGATTTTATTATTTCAAAATTGCAATCCAATTCCTCCAAACAGTGTTACTCCCGGCATTGGATAACCTGCATTTATTTCATATTCTTTGTCTAGCAAATTTTCGCCTCTCACAAAGAAGTTCATCCAGTCTAATGTCTGGTAATTAATTCTTGCATTGAGTAATAAAGCATTATCTTTCTTTTGCTCAGGTTTAACAGCTGTATATAGATTTCCAAGATACTGAAAACCTGTTGAGAAGTTCCATCTATTGTAAGTGTAAATTCCGCTTACATAAAATTTATGTTCAGGTGCACCCACAATCTTGTAGGTCATATCCAGGAAACTGTAATTTGCCGATAAGTTAAGATTCTCTGTTGCTTGGTAGTTGAAAGTGAGCTCAAATCCTTTGTTTTCAACCTCACCAGAATTTACATTTAACGGTCTTCCGTTTACAAAATCTACTTGTATCATGTTATCTCCCTTAATATAGAAAAGATTTACGCCCATACTTACTCTCGCATCTGGAAATGATTGTAGCAATGATAGTTCATAATTCATTAGTCGCTCCGATTTCAAGTCTGGATTTTGAGGAGGAAACATATACATCTCTCTGATAGTAGGATTTCTGAATCCCTTGCTCAGAATTGCTTTAAGCGAAGTGTATGGAGTAGGAGAGTAACTTAGTCCCAACTGTGGTATCCATTCCGATCCTTTTAATTCATGATGATCGAAGCGTAATCCGGCATTAAAAGTAATCTTGTTATTGAGAACCGACTGCTGAATATTTACATATCCAGCTACATTGTTTATGCTTACATCTGCTAATGTTGAATCACTTGTCATGCTTAACGGATATCTCTGTACCGCCTTTCCTCCAAAACGCTGAAAGTCAAATCCTGCAGTTGTTTTGTTGCCTCTGAAAAAGCTGTACGACTGATATGCGGTAAACCCCAGCATCATATCGTTTGAATTAAATCTGGTATCCAGAATATATGATGAATTAATAGGGTAACCATCATTAATATCATGATACCCGAAGTTATAGAAAAACTTTAAAGCACCCGATGTGTCTGCATATTCATTTTCAATTACCGCCGAAGCCACTCCTCTGATAATATCTGCATCATTATCTACAATTGGTGCCGTTACAGCACCTGGATTTGAACTTAATGTTTTCGATAAGTTGAAATCAGCAAAACTTTTCCAGTTTGCACTCATGTTATATCCAATTCTTGTATATCCATTAAATTGCTCGAACTCCATATTTTCGCGATGCCCATCAGATTTGTTGTATCCAAGATTTAGAGTTGTACTGAATCTGCCGTGCTTTCCACCTGAAGCCACTTCGGCACTCAAAGTGTTATGACTTCCAAACATTAATCGCGCCGAATTATGTATGCCTTCTTGCTTCTTCTGCTTAGTAATGATGTTAATTACTCCTCCCATAGCGTTAGAGCCGTAAAGAACTGAAGCCGGACCTCTTACAACTTCCACACGCTCTGTCATCATCGATTGGTAACTATCTGCAAGGGGATGTCCCATTAGTCCCATATATTGAGGATGCCCATCAATCAACACCAACACTCCTGCCGTGGGCGCGCCACCTATACCTCTTATGCTCATAGCACCAGCAGCTCCACCGGCAACACCATAACCCATTACACCTCGTTGAGTGATAAACAGCCCCGGTACTTCTTCATTTAAAAGTGGCAGTAACGAATTATCTTTCCTTGCCTCTATCTGATTCTCAGAAACCACTGATATACTCATGGGAAGATTGCGCAGGTTAACTTTTGGCATACTTCCCGTAACTATTACCTCATCAAGTCTGATAGTATCATTTACACTAGCAAATAGTGGATATATAAGTAAAATAGTTAAGCAGAGTGATATCGCAATTTTCTTCATATAATCCATGGAAATCTAAAACACTCTTCGTCATACAGAGAGTAATCGGCCTTTCCGTTTACTGCAAATGTTTTAATGTGCTTAGCCTCATTTAAAAGTTCTAATGCATAATTTATAGTAGCTCCCGTTTTAATTCTATCCTCAACAAGTAAAATAGCCTTGTCTTTAAAATCAAAATCGATAGGCGCAACTAGCTTTGGACTATCATATTTTGGAATCTGATGAGGGTCACGTAGGCTAATCTTCAATAGCTCAACCCCCGTATTCAGTCGCTGATTAATAATTGCAGCCGGAATAATACCGCCATTAGCAATAGCAACAATGATATCAAACGTTTCATTAAACTTGATATCCTTAAACCGCTGAAGTACCTCTTGAAAAGATTTTTCTCTAATCATTTTAAACTTTGGCAAGTGCTTTTAGAACTAGGTAGCCGCCAAATAGCTGAATAAGCATTCCAGGGAAACCAATTCTGAAATCTTGTATTGCTACAAAAAAGTTTTGAGTCATTGCCCACTCAATGCCTGTTCCTATAACTTGATATGCTAGAATTGCTATTAAAATACCGATAATAGAGACTTTGCCAAATTTCTTGGCAGCTAAAGCAGCGGCAATAGCAAAAATAACTGATTTAATAATAATAGCTGGTAGTACTGCTGATGGTGGCATACCAAAGAGTAAATTATTGGCAATAGGCGATAAAACTGCAGTTAATAATCCAACGTGTATTCCGTACTTATATGCAGCAATTAGCGTGAAGAAATAAATAGGGAGAAAAATAAAACCTCCTTGTGGAACCAAATGAGCCAGTTGAGGTAACAAAAGATTGCAAACAACAAAAACCGTGGCAATCAGGTATGTTTTTGTGTTGTTTAAGCTTAAGGAGTAAAGTTTTGTAATTGTAGCCATAGCTGTATGCTTTTATATAGTTTATAAATATTATTTCTTTGTAACAATTTAACTTAAGTTGCAAACTTAGCTATAAATTGTTGTATGTGTAGCTCTGGACCTGTTATATTTTATTTAAAAAACACAAAACAGTTCCATTGTATTTTCTGCAATAACAATTAGTTGAAGTTAAACTTATGTTTCTGTCTGTTTGGGCTCTTTTCCTTAATTGATCTTGCGTATAACATAAATTATAATTAAGTCGTATAATACCCTTAACATCTCCTGTTACAATTGGACTTTAACCGAACGAGGTAAGAACAAGGTAAGGCCAAATTAAGAGTGAAGTGTGAACGATTTGCAAAAAGTAAATATGTTGTATTTACAAAATGTCGTCCAAAAGGTGTAATTATAAGTGTTTTATATACAGTTGTGGTAAAGTGGCAACAGCAAACGCTTTAAGAAGGGTTGTTAAAAATGCACGCAAATTAATAAGTTTAAAAAAACATGACATTTAATAATATTAACATAAATTGACTATTATAGTATAACTATTTATCTATATTTGCGACCTAATGCTATTTGTTTAAAATACAATAAGCTATGAAATTCTTGAAAAAAAATAAATATCAAAGCCTATGAAATGACAAGTATAAAAGAAAAAAACCGAAAGGTGCGGCAAACACCAATCGGTCTAATTAAAAAGAACACAATTAATTAAATTAACTGTATTAACTTAAACATTACAAATGTATGAACAAATTTAAATCATCGTGTAGTCATTTAACCGAAAAAGTACCCATTAAACATTTTTTATTGATTTCCCGAACAACACTAATTCTATTATTTACTTGTGTCTTCTTTACGATGGCACAAAATGAAAAGAGCATCTCGGGAAGAGTACTAGATGAACAGGGTGTGCCAATTATTGGCGCTAACGTGATAGAAGTAGGCGAAACAACAAATGGAACAATCACAGATGTTGATGGGTTATTTTCGCTGAACGTAGGTAATAATGCAACCATACAGGTTACTTATATTGGCTACCTTTCTCAGAATATTAACACCGCAGGAAGAACAGATTTTGAAGTTATTTTAATAGAGGATACTCAATCACTTGAAGAGTTGGTAGTAGTAGGTTACGGTGTTCAGAAAAAGAAACTTGTAACAGGAGCAAATGTTTCTGTTGGAGCTGATCAAATTCAGAGTCAAAACGCTATAAATGCGCTTGATGCTATTCAGTCTTTTACTCCAGGAGTAAATATTACGCAATCTTCTGGTATGCCAGGACAAGGTTTTCAGGTAAATATTAGGGGTTTAGGTACAATTGGTAACTCACAGCCACTTTATGTAATAGATGGAGTTGCCGGGGGTGATATCAACAATCTTAACCCTTCTGATATAGAATCGATAGACGTATTAAAAGATGCAGCATCCGGAGCAATTTATGGTGCACGCGCAGCTAACGGTGTTATTCTTGTGACAACTAAATCGGGAAGATTGGGTAAAATTCAAGTTTCTTATGATGGATTTTATGGTTTCCAGAATTTAGTTAAAAAACCTAAGTTGTTAAACGCACAACAATTTATGGAAATATATAATGAAGAGCGTGTAACAGGTGGTGCAGGAGCACCTCGTGATTTTTCACAAGCTATTCCCGGACTATATCAAAAAATAACAAGCGGACAGTGGAATGGTACGAACTGGATAGAAGAAATTAGTAATAAGAATGCTCCAATTCAGAATCATGCTCTGAATATATCGGGTGGATCGGGACAGTCTGTTTTTTCTCTTGGCTTTTCTTATGCTGGTCAGGAAGGTATTCTTGGCGTTCCTGTTCAACCAAAACACGATAGATATACTGTTAGGTTAAATAGCGATCATGTTATTCTTAATAACAAAGAATTTGATGTAATTAAAATTGGACAAACTTTCAATTATAGCTTTAGAAATCGTTCGGGTATCGCAATTGGTGGCATGTATTATAACGATATTAGGAATATGTTAGTTGGTAGCCCTTTAGTTCCAGCTTATAATGATGCAGGAGAATATTTTGCAAGAGCAGATGTTCAGGCATCTGGTTTAGAAGGCTTATCTCCCAGAATCTATAATCCTAAGGCACAGATGGCTTTGAATAGGGGTATGAACGAAACTCAAAATTATAATGTAAATAGTAATGCATACCTTGAAATTCAGCCTATTAAAAATTTAATATTTAGAAGTAACTTTGGATATAGAATGTTTGCAGACAGTCATAGGCAATATGAACCTGCTTTTGATTTAGCAGGAGACGTTACTTTAACTCCGGGACGAATTAATCAATCGGCAGGCACAGGTTATGCATGGACTTTTGAGAATACACTTAATTACTCATTAAAGAAAGATGGTCACAATGTGGATATACTGGTTGGCCAATCTGCCGAGAAGTGGGGTTATGGATATAGAATGTCAGCAACCAATGCCAATCCAACATTCGACGGTTATAAATATGCTTATCTAGATAATACTGATGGACTTACATCGGGTGTTACAAGTATCTCGGGATCACCTCATCCTCAAGGAGCTTTGGCATCATTCTTTGGTAGGGTAAATTATGACTTTATGGAAAAATATTTGCTTACTTTAGTTATGAGAGCCGATGGTTCATCAAATTTTGCTAAAGGTAATCAATGGGGATATTTTCCATCAATTTCTGCCGGTTGGGTTATTACAGAAGAAGAATTTATGAGAGATAATTCTTTTGTTGATTTCTTAAAATTGAGAGCTAGCTGGGGTCAGAACGGTAATGCTGATATCGATCCTTTCCAATACTTAAGTCTTATAGCTTTTGATAATGTTAATAACTATAGATTTGGAAATGACAGGAATAAAATGCAACTAGGTGGTTATCCAGCCATTCTTCCAAATCAAGATGTATCTTGGGAAACATCGGAACAGCTGAATTTTGGAGTTGATGCGTTTTTCTTAAAATCAAGACTTCAAGCAACTTTTGATTTGTATAATAAAACAACCCGCGACTGGCTTCTTCGTGCTCCAGTAGCTGATATTCAAGGACCTCAAGGTGCATTTGTGAACGCCGGAGATATTGAAAACAAAGGTTTTGAATTGGGTTTAAGATGGAGTGATAGAATTCAGGATTTCAACTATAGCGCTCACTTTAATATTTCTCAAAATAAGAATGAAGTTACGCGCATGGGTGATAATACCGGTTTTATTGAAAGTAATGGAAGCATAATTTCACAAGGAACTGATCCGGTTTGGCGTGTTCAGGTAGGATATCCTGTTGGTTATTTTTATGGATATAAAACAGAAGGCGTATTCCAAAATACACAGGAGATAGCCAACTGGAACAGTGGATTCTTGCAAGCAGAACCACAACCTGGTGACCTTATATTCTCTGATACTAATGGAGACGGAATAGTTGATGCAAGTGACAAAACTCTTATCGGTAATCCGCATCCAAAACACAGAATTGGTTTTGGTATAAATCTGGGATATAAAGGATTAGACTTCTCTGTAACAGGTAAAGGTTCTTTCGGACATCAAATTCTACAATCGTACAGATCTTTTGCAGATAACGAATTTCATAATTACACTACAGAAATTCTGGGAAGATGGACAGGTGAAGGCACCTCTAATAAATTGCCAAGAATGACTGCAGGAAATGGTGTAAACCGTATAAATGTGTCGGACCTTTATATTGAAGATGGTGACTTTGTGAAAATTACTGATATCACTCTAGGGTATGATTTTAAACGTTTAATGCCAAATATTGCATTACAACAGGTTCGTTTATATCTAACCGGAAAGAATCTTTGGACTATAACCAATTATTCGGGAATGGACCCTGAAGTGGGATATGGTGATGAACAGCCTTTTGTGTCTGGTATTGATTTAGGATTCTACCCAGCTCCAAAGAGTATACTTATAGGTGTTAACCTGAAATTCTAATTATTTAATTTATGAGTACAATGAAAAAAATTATATATTTAATTACTTTCCTTTTTCTGTTGAGTAGTTGTGAGGATTTTCTAAATTTTGACCCTCTTACTGACAAGACATCAGCAACTTTCCCATCAACAGAGGAAGAAGCGAAACAGATGATGGCAGGAATTTACACAACAATGAATAACGAGAGTCAGCAAACTGATATGAGTTATTTCTTTGTGATGGAAATTGCCAGTGATGAAAAATTGGGAGGCGGTGGTGTAAACGACAAGAAAGCTCAGGCTTATGAAGCTTTCATGTCTTCTGATACCGAAATGTTAGGACATAACTGGGAAACCACTTATGAAGGGATTCATCGTGCAAACTTTGCTATTGAAAAACTAACTCAGGCAAGTGAGCAAGAAAGTAGCTTTTTAAGTACTAACTTAAATAATCAGTATAGAGGAGAGGCTCATTTTTTGAGAGCATTCTTTTATCATCGTCTTGCTACTCTTTATGGCAGTGTTCCGCTGAAGATTACATCTGAACTTACTGAGCTTGCAGGAGCAACCCCAGAAGAGATTTTCGCACAAATAGCTGCTGATCTGAAAACAGCAATTGAACTACTTCCATCAACTGGATATTCAAGTACTGAAGAAGGACGTGTAACTAAATGGGCAGCTCAGGCAATGATGGCAAGAGTGTGGTTGTTTTACACTGGTTTTTATCAGAAGGCCGATTTACCTTTGGCCGATGGTGGTAGCGTAAGTAAAGCAGAAGTTATTACTTGGCTAACAGATTGTGTAACTAATAGTGGACACAGTTTAGTAGGCGATTTTCACGAATTATGGCCCTATACTAATTCACTTACTATTGGTGATTACGAATATATTCAGGATTATATGTCCGAAACCGGTAAAGATCTTAAATATGCAAGTGATAATGGAGCCAGAAGCCCTGAAACTCTTTTTGCTTTAAAGTTTTCCAACTTCGCAGGATGGGGAATTGATAGAGGTTATGGAAATATGTATCAGCTCTTCTTTGCGTTAAGAGGGCTTCAGAATGTTGCTAATACATTTCCTTATGCCGGAGGATGGGGACAAGGTAACTCAATACCAAAGCCAATGGTTGATGAATGGAGTGCTGATGAACCAGGCGATCCACGTTTAGGAGCATCGGTACTGGTTATAGATGAGGAACTTCCAAATTATGCAATAGGTCAGTGGGACTTTGTTATGGAAAGTAACTGGTGGGGTAAAAAGTATAATGGTGTAGCTGTTAGAGTGCCAGAGGGCAGTGGATTCAAATACCATAACGACTACAGTGTTATTATGTATGGAAATCAAGATAACCAACAGCTGTCACATGGCGACGATTTAATTTTCATTCGTTTTGCAGATGTACTTTTAATGTTATCAGAGTTGACAGAAGATGCTCAGTATATGAACCGGGTAAGAGCTAGAGCTGGACTTGATCCTAAACCTTATTCAGTTGATAATATTAGAAAAGAGCGTAGATATGAACTGGCTTTTGAAGGCTTGAGATGGAATGATATGAGACGTTATGGCGATGCTTATGCCAAAGCTGCTCTTGAAAAACAGGTTGGTGCTCCTATATTAAATTATGGTGCTGCTGATACTCACAAGAGTTTGAATTCTAAAGGATATAGTGCAAGATATGACGAAACAAAAGGATTCTTCCCAATTCCACAATCGCAGATAAATTTATCTGATGGATTGCTAGAACAGGTAGAAGGATATAAAGATGGTCAGGGTGGTATTTACCCAGGTTGGAGTAATTAATTTTAGGTTTTTCTTCTTTTTTATTTAGTGGTTTTTTCTGTGAAGGGGCTGTTGACAAACGGCAGCACTTTCACAGATTTTTTATTTTAGTTAGATATGCTTTTACTTTAAATAAAATTATCGTATTTTTAGCCTTTATTCTTTATATATATTACCATTTACTAATAAAACTACATTACTATGCCACGATTAGTCACTTTATATTCACTTCAATGGGGAGATTTATCACTTGAAGAAGTTTGTATCAAGGCAAAAGAATTTGGATATGATGGTATTGAAATTGGTTTGCCCGATCACCTCGACGTAAGACAAAAGGATCCATCGTATTATCAAGGAATTAAAGATCTGTTAAAAAAGTATGGAATGGAGCTACGCACTATTTCATCACACTTAGTAGGTCAGGCGGTATGTGACCAGATTGATGAACGACATAAAAGTATACTTCCTGATTATATTTGGGGCGATGGTAATCCTGAAGGTGTACGTACACGCGCTGCAGAGGAGCTAATTCTTACAGCTAAAGCTGCTAAAGAACTTGGAGTTGATACCGTAGTGGGTTTTACAGGAAGTCCGGTTTGGCATCTACTTTACTCTTTCCCACCTTTCCCTCAAACTGTTATAGATGAAGGGTATAAAGAGTTTGCGAGACGATTTATCCCTGTTCTAGATGAATTTCAGAAACTTGGAGTAAAATTTGCACTTGAAGTTCATCCAACAGAGATTGCTTTTGACACATTTTCAGCTCGTAGGGCTTTAGATGCTTTAGATAATCATCCTGCATTTGGCTTCAACTATGACCCCAGTCACTTGGGATATCAAGGAGTTGATTATGTTGATTTTATATATCATTTTTATGATCGCATTTATCATGTTCACATGAAAGATGTGTACTGGAGCGATACACCAAAGCAAGTTGGTGTTTTTGGAGGACACGTGCCATTTGGTGACCCTCGCCGTTTCTGGAATTTTAGAAGTGTTGGAAGAGGCAAAATTAATTTTGAAGAGATCATACGTGCATTAAACACCATTGGTTATAATGGTCCTCTCTCTATTGAATGGGAAGACAGTGCGATGGATAGAGAACAGGGTGCAAGAGAATCGTGCGAGTTTACAAAGCGTATCGACTTCAGTACATCGGATCACGCATTTGATGCTTTCTTTTCCAAAGACTAGTATAGCTGCCTTAATTTAGAATCATATATTTATAATATTATTAAATCAATAAAATGAAACAAAGAAAACTTAGAATGGGTATTATTGGTGGTGGCATAACAGGCTTCATTGGTGCTATCCATATCCGTTCGGCAATAATGGAGAATATGATTGATTTGGTTTGTGGATGTTTCAGTTCAAAACCTGAAGTGTCTATAGAATCGGGACGTAGATGGTATTTACCCGATAACCGGATATATAGTTCGTATCATGAAATGTTTGAAAAAGAAATGCAACTGCCGGAAGGAGAGCGCATGGATTTCGTGGCAATTGTAACTCCAAACCATTTACATTTTGAACCTGCCATGATGGCGTTAGAAAGGGGAATGCACGTAGTATTGGATAAGCCTATGACTTTTTCACTTGAAGAGGCAAAATTGCTTAAGGTGAAGGTGGAGGAGACTGGTCTTGTTCTTGCATTGACTCACGTGTATTCAGGTTATCCAGCTGTTAAGGAGATGAAATCAAGAATAGCAAATGGTGATATTGGTAAGCTGAGACGCGTTTATGTTGAATATCCACAAGGTTGGCTTTCGGAAAGAATTGAGCTGCAGAGTGGGAATAATGCAGGTTGGAGAACTAATCGTGCATACTCGGGTAAAGCAGGATCTATGGGAGATATC
Source organism: Fermentimonas sp. (assembly GCA_015478775.1). Classification (GTDB taxonomy): domain Bacteria; phylum Bacteroidota; class Bacteroidia; order Bacteroidales; family Dysgonomonadaceae; genus Proteiniphilum. Next base: position 234,929 of record JADMKP010000012.1, read on the forward strand.
GGTACGCACGCATGGCATTTGTGTGAATACGTTACTGGATTAAAAGTTACTGAATTATGCGCCGAGTTAAATTCATTTGTGCCTGGTAGAGAAATTGATGACGATGGTACAGCCATGATGAGAATGGAAAATGGTGTTAAGGCATTGCTTTCTGCGTCTCAGATTGCAATTGGAGAAGCAAACAGTTTTAATATAAGAGTTTATGGTGAAAAGGGAGGATTTAGATGGAAACAGATGAATCCCAACGAATTATATGTGCTGACAAGTGATAAAGAACAAATTCAACATATTGGAAATAACACTAATCTAGGCCAAATGGCTTCTTGGAATACCAGAACTCCTGCCGGACATCCTGAAGGTTTTTTAGAGGCATTTGCTAATATCTATAGAAATTTTGCACATACGGTTACGACAAAAATGAATGGTGAAGAACCAACTGCCGAAATGCTTGATTTCCCTAACGTTCTTGACGGAGTGAGAGGGATGCAATTTATTGAAACCGTTGTAAAATCGGGTTGGAGTGATAATGAAAAATGGACCAGTTGGGTGGATTGATAAATAATTAAATTGTATGAAACGTAGAGATTTTTTAACTAATAGTGCATTAATAGGTACTGCAGCAATGATTCCGGGAATTTCAACTTCCTGTTCTGGGGCTAAAAAAGATTCAAAGAAGTTTACAAATGAAGAACTTGGTATGTATTCATTCGTAAATATTGCTCCTGATGGTGCGCCTTTAAAAGCGGCACTAATTGGTTGTGGTGATAGGGGAACAGGTGCTGCTTGTCAGTTTATTGAAGCGGGACCAAATGTGTCAATTGTAGCTTTGGCAGATGTTTTTACCGACAGAATGGATGGTTGTAGAAAAACACTTACCGAAAAGTTTAATAATGAAGTTGACGATAATATGTGTTTTATAGGTTTTGATGCCTATAAGAAGATAATGGAGCTGAGTGATGTTGATATTGTTCTTTTATGTACGCCAACTCATTTCAGGCCTGAACATTTTAAAGCAGCTGTTGAAGCAGGCAAACATGTTTTCATGGAGAAGCCATGTGCTGTTGATCCTGTGGGAATTCGTACTGTTATTGCTTCCTCAAAGGTTGCTGATTCTAAAGGACTAACTGTTATAACCGGTAATCAGAGAAGACACCGACGTGATTACTGGGAGGCTTATGCTCAATTAAAAAATGGATTGATAGGGGAAGTTGTTTCTGCTACTTCTCATTGGAACCAGGGTGCATGGTGGAATAAGCGTCAACTTCCTGAGTGGAATGACATGGAGTACTGTATTCGCAATTGGTTTAATATTAAATGGCTTAGCGGTGATCATATTCTCGATCAGGGAATACACAACATTGATGTAGTTACTTGGTTTATGGACGAAATGCCGATCAAAGCTGTTGGATATGGAGGGAGTGCACGAAGACTTACTGGTGACATATTTGATTTCTTCAGTGTTGATTATACTTATAATAACAATAAGAGAATGCTTCATACAGCCAGGCAAATTGATGGGTGCGATGGTAATGTATCTGAACATTTATTGGGTACCAAAGGCACTGCACAGTTGAACGATAATGGAGAGATTAAATTTTTGGACTGGGAAGGAAATTTATTGTGGGAGTATGATTATGAAAAAAACCCTGTAAATAATCCTTATGTTCAAGAACATATACATTTAATTGAGTCTGTGAGATTGAATAAAAAAATAAATCAAGCCGAGAGTCTGGCCTATTCAAATATGGTTGCTATATTAGGTAGAGAATCTGCGTATACCGGAAAAGCAATTAGCTGGGATGAAATTATGGCTTCTCAATTAAGGTATGGCCCCGAAATATATGAGATGGGACCACTTCCTGATTATCGTGAAAGAGTAGTTCCAATACCTGGCAGAGATCCGTCAGGTTCATATTGATTAAATTCTAATTAAAATATTATTAAAATAATACATTGTTATATGGAAAATAAATCTAATAAGGTAACTAGAAGAAAGTTTTTGGGATTGTCGGCTTTAGGGCTTACAGGCTTAACTATTTTGCCTAGCTGGACAATAAATGGTGTTAGAATTGCGCCTAGTGATAGAATCACAATGGGTTTTATCGGACTAGGAAGACAAGCTGTTAGTGACTTTCATTCATTCGCACAATGCCCGGGTGTACAGGTTGTTGCAGGGAGTGATGTGGATTCTATAAAACGTGATCGATTTAATAGAATAGTAAATAAATGGCAGGGTAGCATCAATATCCCAACTCAATGTGAGTCTTATGAGTTTTATGAAGATATGCTTACAAGGAAGGATATTGATGCAGTTTCAATTGCTACACCCGACCATTGGCATGCTCTTGGAGCAATTCATGCATGTCAGTCGGGCAAGGATGTTTATTGCCAGAAACCATTGTCTTACACAATATCTGAAAGTTTGGCAATGGTGGAGGCTGCCAGAAAAAATAAACGTGTATTCCAGGTAGGAAGTCAACAACGCTCTAGCCCAGAGTTTCAGAAAGCAGTGTCTTTAGTTCAAGAAGGTAAGATAGGTCATATAGAAAAAGTGTATGTACGTGTTGGAGAACCTCCCGCACCTTTTAGTTTGCCAGAAGAACCAGTGCCATCTAATCTTAATTTCAGAGCTTGGTTAGGGCCACTTAATAGTGCTAAAGTGCATTATAACTCAACCATGTGTCCTGCTATTGCTCCTCCCGATTATCAAGAAAAAGGTGAATGGGCAACGTGGCGATATTATCAAGAAACTGGCAATGGTTATACAGGCGATTGGGGTGCTCATCATTTTGATATAGCTCAATGGGCTTTGGGATTGGATGGTTCTGCTCCGGTTGAGTATATTCCTGCAGGTTACAATGGTACTGAATACACTACAGTGAAGTATGCAAATGGTATAGTTATGACTGAACAGCCGTTTAGGGAAGATGATATTCATGCAAAAGGAATTCAGTTTATTGGCACAGATGGTTGGATTAAAGTTGCACGTGGATATATTGAGTGTTCTGATCCTTCTCTTCTTGAGAAATCGGAGAAAGAAATTGAAGCAGGAGCATTTGAGGTAAGTGCACCACATATGCAGAATTTTCTTGATTCTATGAGAACACGTCTCAACCCAATTGCTCCTGTGGAGGCTGGTTGCAGTACTAACATTTTGTGTTGTTTAATTAACATTGCTACTGAGCTTAAACGCCCGGTTAAATGGAATCCTGCGACTTTAAGTTTTGAGGATGATAAAGAGGCAGAAGCACACAGATTGTACTGGTATGATTACAGACAACCATATAAATTACCATATTGGCAGTAATCAAATATTATAATTTACTTATTGAATTAATTTTATGATTGTGAAAAAAAGAATATTAATAAACTTCTCTCTCTTAATTATGGTCCTTTCTATATCTACTTCAATTAATGCACAAAAGTCCGACAGTCCTTTAAAAGACAAGAAAGTTTTGTTTGTATATGGCGGATGGGATGGTCATGAACCAGAATTAACCAGAGATATTTTTGTTCCCTGGATGAAGTCTGAAGGTGCAGAGGTATATGTTAGCGATAATTTGGATAGTTATACAGATACTACTTTGATGAATAGTTTGGATCTGATAGTTCAGATTTGGACCATGGGTCAGATCACAAATGAACAGGAGAAAGGCTTGCTTCAAACTGTTAGAAGGGGCGTTGGACTTGCCGGCTGGCATGGTGGTATTGGAGATGCTTTTAGAAATAATGTGGAATTTCAATTTATGGTGGGAGGTCAATGGGTTGCACATCCGGGAAATGTTATTGATTATGATGTTAATATTATAGATCATGATGATAAAGTAACAAAAGGATTGAGCGATTTTCATATGAATTCCGAACAATACTATATGCATGTGGATCCTAATGTAAAAGTATTAGCAACAACTACTTTTAGCGGCGAGCATGCTTCTTGGATAGAAGGAAGCATTGTACCTGTTGTTTGGAAAAAGATGTATGGTAAAGGTCGTGTATTTTATTCTTCACTTGGTCATGTTGCCAAAGATTTTGAAGTTCCAGAAGCTTTGGAGATAATGAAACGAGGTATAAGATGGTCGGCAGTGAGCTTGTATGAAGAACCAGAAGTTTGGTTAAGCCCAATTTACTCAAAAAAGTAATATTTACTCAAAAAGTAATATGAGTAATCGAATAATTTAAAAGTAACAATAGTAATTGACAAATATAAAATTACAAGAGTAGTTATTTATTTACAATTACATGAGTAATTGGTTGATTTAAAAGAGAAGCGGGAAGAGAAACATTTAGTTTTATTCCCGCTTTATAATACTAGAATTAAATCTTACTATAACTCTTTAATGCGAATGTTTTTGAATTTAACTTTTGAACCATGCCCAAGGAAACCTATATGACCAGATTCGTTAAGTAAACCAGGGTGCTCAAGTCCATCAATTGTTCCATTTTTTGATGCTTCTCTAGGATTACCCTCTAGGATAGTGATGCCGTTAAGTATGACTTTTATGTTATCACCATCAGCAATCACTTCTTGATAATTCCATTCACCTAACGGTTTTAGTGCTCCTCTTTTTGCAGGGATTACACCATAAACCGACCCATGATATTGATGATCTTGAAGGTCGGCATAAATAGCTGCATCATTATCTAAAATCTGTAATTCCATACCTACATAAGCAGCATCTCCCTCAATTGGAGTACGAATACCTAATCCATTATTAGCACCAGAGGTAAGCATAAATTCAAATCTGAGGTTGAAATTGTCAAACTCATCATTAGTATATAAGTTGCCACCAGAACCTGTTTTTGGAGGGTAAAGTACTAAATTGCCACTCTCAACAGTATAATCTCTCTTGTTGCCTATCCATTCATCAAGATTAGATCCATCAAAAAGGATGCGGAAGCCTTCTTTTCTCTCTTCTACAGACAAATTATAGGGTTCGGGACGAGGGATTTCTTTAATATAGATATCTCTGTATGCAACTTTGCTGCCATGGGCTTGAAGCTCTATTTGCTCAACTGGGAAAATAGACTGGTTTCTATTCCAGTAATTATCCAGAATAACATTGTCAGTAACCAGTTGTCCGTTCAACCAAACAGAAACTCTTTCTCCGATCATTGTAATTTTGAAGGTATTCCAATCGCCTACTCTCTGATCGGCAACTTTAAGAGGTTTACTTGGGTTCTGCTGATTGTTATATAAACCACCTGAACCTACTTGAGCACCAACATCTACACGTGCTGTATCCCAAATTTGTACTTGGGGCGTCCCACGTAGATAAAGACCTGCATCGGGTTCAGGACCTGGATATAATTTCCAATCGATTAGTATCTCAAAATCTCCATAGAGTTTTTCAGTACAAAGATTATCAAAACCCTTTCCGTCAAAAACAATCATGCCATCCTCAACTTTCCAGTCGAGTGCCATTTGCTTGTCTGCTTTTACCTGAGCAGCTGCCAGCTCTCTAGCACTCATCTTAGCTCTTGTAATTGGATTGCCAACAAGCCCCTTCCATCCATCAAGGTTTTTGCCATTAAATAGTGATATATATCCACCTTTAGAAGAGTTTTCTGAAAGATATTTGTTGATCGATTGGCGTTGATATCCAGCATCGGGATTTGTAAGTGTTTTGCTAACTTTATTTAGAATAGCTGTAGTTTCTTCACTTGCAAATGCGGTATTTGATAGTGCAATATTCATAGCCGCCAATGCTGCAGCTTCACTTACTGCTTTATCATTCATAAACTCAGAAACAAAAATCATTGCAGTGTATTGTCCGGTATTACCAATCAGATTTAGAATATTTATCTTTTGTGCATCGGTTTGAGCAAATTCCATTGCCTCACGAAGATAAAGATATTTAATTTCTGATGTCTGGTTAGACCTTCTAATAATATTGATAAGAGCATTGGTTACGTTTTCAAGCTCACTCTTATTGGTGGTATTTCTTGCAATATCTAGAACAGGATAAATTGCATCAAATGAATTAACACTGGCTAATGCACTAAGTGCAGCATCACGGTTTGTGCCTATTTCATTATTGTATGCTTCTGATATCTGCTCGATGGCATCAGTGGAGCCAATATTTGCAAGGGCGCTATAATATAAGTGTTTCTTGTTTGATTTACTTATTCTTTCACTTACTAACTTTGTTTGCTCATCTTTAGATATGTTTTTCAAAGCAGCATTAACAGATGATTGAACAGCTGAGACATATTCAGTATCAGTTTGTTCTAAAAGTGTAAACATATCGTTAAGATTTTCGTCTTTAACAACATATTTTAGCGTGTTGGCAGCAGCTGCTTTTACAGCTTTGTTATCGCTGAACATCTGGTTGTATACCAAACTGTATTGATCTTCTAGAATACGACTTGCTATAAGTTCCATAATAGCTATTTTGCCAGCATCTCCACTATTATCGAAAACTGAAGCTAGAGTGTAAGATATATCACCATCGATGGTCATGAGAGCATTCTTGGCAAAAGTTACAGTTTCTTGGTCTCCACTTTTTAATAGTCCTGCTAAAGCAATAATTGCATCTTCACCTCCAATATGTGAAAGTGATTGAGTTGCTGCTTTAAGAACCATTTTGTTGTTTGAGTTTAAATAGGGAATTACAAGTGAAGCAGATCCTGTTGATTTGTTATTACCAAGCCAATATATAAGTGATGTTTGAACATCCTGAGATTTATTGGATGAAATTGCTTTTTGAATTAACTCAACCGACTTCTTATCATTCTCAAAAGGATATGCATGAAGTACATTGGTTATATATTTCAAATTGCCATCTTTAATAACTCCTTTTAGAATTTTGGATGCATTTGCATTTGGTTGTTCTAATAGAATGTTGGTAGTTGCAATCTTTAGTTCATTTTTATTTTGCTTTTTTGCTTTAGAAAGAATATAATTTGCTTCTTTCGCAACAGTTTTAGTCTCTGAAGATCCTAATCTACCTAGTAACTCAATATAATAACCTAAAGCATTGTTTTTGTGATAAGTTAAACCCACTTTTTCTGCAGCATTTTTTAATGGTTTTATCGAATCTTTTCCACCTAACTTAGCCAGTGCACTTAGAAGTACTCGCTCCATTTTACTTGATGGGTTATTACTTAACATATTAAGTAGAGCTGGTTCGGCTTTGCTAAATTTGATTTGTCCAAGTGCATTTACAAGATGCAGATTAATCTCCTCAGTATTGCTGGCATTAAGTCTGTTTAAAAGAGCATTGCCAGCATTCTCAGTGCCAATAGAAACTAATGCTGCGGCAGCCGCCCCAGAAAGGTAGTCGTTATTTAGATAAGACGAAAGCACATCCACATTATCGTCAGAACCAACAGTTCTGAGTTGGCGAATAATAAATGCTTTAATCTCTTTATCTAATGATTGACCCAATGCCTTTTCATAAGCATTTGCGGCTACTGAGCGTTTAGAGTCATCTTTTGATACAAAATGAGACCACCCGCTTATTGCAAAATCATATGTCTCATTGCTCATACTTCCAGGAGGATTCATTCTGCCAATAAGATCTAGTAGTCCCTCTTCACCTGTAGAAACTAGGTCGGCAATTACAATATTATATTGTGCAGGAGTCTCTGCGGGTAATTGTGCAAGAGCATCTGCAATAATAGTAGATGTTGTTCTACCCTTTGCCAGTTGAGCCTGTGCATTTACTACAAACAAAAGGCAAAGACTTAGTATTATGTATTTTATCTGATTCATTTTATGAAAATATTTTAAGATTAAATTGACCAAGGAGAACGCATAGGCTGATTGATATAACGATTTGCCTCTTCATCATTCAAAAACCTTTCGTTTATAGGATCATATTCTAATGTTCTGTTTAATTGAAGTGCAACAAGTCCCATATTTACAATAGTGCAAGAACGATGTCCATTAATTTCATTTAATGCAAACTTTTGTCTAGTCTTTATGCTTTCAAGAAAATTAGTGTTTTGTTCTGCTGGTTCAGGCAATTGAGCCAATTTTTTCTCCCAGTTAGGAATGTCACAAACAAAGTTTTTATATACATTGCCATTTGGTCCAGATATATAAGGAGTATTTGGATCTCCATACTCATCACCCCAAAGTACTATTTGACATCCATCTTCATAAGTATATGTAATACTTCTCCATGTGCCTACTGCATCAAGGTGTTGTTGAGGTGCGTCAACCTCTACTTTAACAGGCGACGTGTCGTCCTTGCCAAGAAGATACTGAACTGGATCTATGTAATGCTGTCCCATATCACCTAAGCCGCCCCCATCATAATCCCAGTATCCACGGAAAGTATCGTGAACACGATGAGCATTGTAAGGTTTATAAGGAGCGGGTCCTAACCACATATCATAGTCAAGCTCCTGAGGAACAGGTTGTGGCTCGAGGTGATTTTTACCTACCCAATAGAATTTCCAGTCAAATCCTGTATGTTTACTGATTGTAAATTTCAATGGCCACCCCAACATTCCACTGTCAACAAGCTTTTTAAGAGGTTTTACAGTACTTCCTAGTCCATAGAAATTACTATCGAAACGGAACCATGTGTTAAGTCGAAATATATTGCCGTATTGTGCAATAGCTTCCCGAACTCTAATTCCTTCACCAATGGTGCGTGTCATTGGTTTTTCGCAGAAAATGTCTTTGCCAGCCTTAGCTGCTTCAACAGACATTAATCCATGCCAGTGGGGTGGAGTAGCGATATGCACAATATCTACATTCTTGTCGAGTATTAAATCGCGAAAATCATGATATTCACTTACCTTGTCTTTTAGCATAGAAGCTGCTTTTGCGAGATGATTTTTGTCCACATCACAAATTGCAGCAACTCGTGTATTGTCATACGGAATGTGATTACGTCCCATTCCGCCTACACCAATTATACCCTTGGTAATCTCATCGCTGGGAGCGATCATGCCTTTGCCAAGCACGTTTCTGGGAACAATAGTAAGTAATGTTACTCCACCTAGTGTTTTTAAAAATTGTCTTCTGGAGGTCATTGATAATATAATATTTGAATTAATAATGATAAGATTTTATCTATTTTACAAAAATAGGGATTTTTCGATAAATACCTTGTTAGTTTGTCGAATAAAAAAATACTTTACATAATAACATCTTACTTCTGTAAATTTTGTTTGACTTATGAAGTCAGCTTAGATCATTGAATCATTTCAACCGGAGGGTGCTTAGCTTGATTATTTATCAGTAAATCTAGTTTAACAATACTTTTTAAACCGATAATAGATTATTATAAGTTATTTATTTTTGGTTTTCTTCTATTAACTTCGCCCATTGCATTACATTGGCAGGAGGGCGTTGTGCTTGCAATTCTTTTTTCATGAAATCCATATAAGGGGCAACATGACTAAAGAATTGATAGTATCCCTGACAGAGATAATTAAGTCCTTCATTTCCATACTTATCTTTTATAAAACGATTCTTAGGACACTCACCATAACATGCAAACAAGAAGTCGCACTCTCTGCACTGTTGAGGTAAACTGTTGAATTTGTCATTACCAAACTTCAACTGTTCATCAGAATACATCATAGAGGTTAGTGATTTACTGTTTATGTTCCCCAAACGATATTCGGGGAAAACAAAATGATCGCAAGAGTAAACGTCACCATTAAACTCCATTGCACCTGCGTGGCCACAGGTTTTTGCCATAGTGCAAACACCAGGTTGTTCACCCACCCAGTTTGCCAGAGTTGAGTCGAATATCTGAATAAATATCTTGCCAACATCATCCTTCACCCACTCATCAAATATTGCACATAAGAAATTTCCCCATTTAGCGGCAGGTACACTATAATGAGCCAAATCAACCTCCTCCGCCTTTTGCCTAGCAGTTGCAAGTTTCAAAAGAGATATAGTATTGTCTTTTCTGATTCGCTCCACAATAGGAGTAAATTGTATATACTGGCAGCCAATCTCCTTAAAGAAGTTGTAAAATTCAATCGGGTAGTCTACATTATAATCGTTAACTACCGCCAGACAGTTAAACTCCACATCGTGTTTCTTCAAGAGTTCAATACCTTTCATTACACGATGAAAAGAGGGGCGTCCCATTTTATCACGACGATATTCATCATGAAACTCTTTAGGACCATCAACTGATATTCCAACAAGGAAATTATTCTCCTTAAAAAACTTACACCACTCGTCATTCAGTAAAGTGCCGTTTGTTTGAATAGAATTTTCTATATGTCGTCCTCTTCCATATTGCTTTTGTAACTCTATTGCTCTCTTATAAAAAGATAAAGGTCGCATAAGTGTTTCACCCCCATGCCATGTAAACATTATCTCTTGCATGGTTTGAGATTCAATATACTGTTTTATGAACCTCTCCAGAAGATCTTCACTCATTACGGGATTCTTCCTTTCATAAAGATTCTCTTTCTCTAAGTAGTAGCAGTAATCACAATCTAAGTTGCACTTAGACCCCACGGGTTTAAGCATAACATACATCGGTTTAGCGAATGGTGCGAAAGTTGACATAATTTATCCTTTAGGTAATTTATCCCCGGGTTATTTCTTCTTTATCTGAATCCCAATACATTGTTCTGCCTTCAAGATAAGCGCGAGTGCCCATATGAGCAGTAATAGCTTCTTGAAATCCTTGATCTAAATCACATGATGGCTTCTTGCCTGTTCTAATACATTCTAGCCATTCTCTCAAATGCAAATATGTTGTATTATACCTTTTGCCTCCAACATACGAGTACAACAGACCTCGCTCAGCAAAATACAGCTCGGTTGCAGATGTAATTGCATCTAAATCTCTACCAGGAACATAGTGATAAAATGGCTCACCAGTTTTAATTTTACCTTCGGCTATCTTGTCTTTATATCTTTCAGATCTGGGATCGATTGTAACTGAAAGCGAACTGCCAACCTCCATAGTTGCATCATGACCCATAATTTTTCTAGGACGTTTAAACTGGCTAGCCAAGGTTGCTGAGTATAACATTGCTAATCCCCTGTCGGCATACTCAAATGTAGTATGAAGCACATCAGGAACAGTTCTGCCATCCTTAAAAAAATACACACCTCCCGAAGATGTTGCAGAAGATGGGATGCCCAGCTTTAGTATTTGGTTCATTGCATCATACTCATGAGTTAGCAAGTCGCCACTCAACCCTGTACTATAATCCCACCAACATCTCCAGCGGAAAAATCTTTCGAGGCTGAACTTATCCCGTGGCTCTGGCCCAACATAAGATGCTAATCCGGCCGAAGTCATATAATCCATATATTCTTTAATCCTTTCTGGGTCTCCATCAAACTGTTTCCAATCGATGGTTTTAGGATTAGCCTTAGGGTTAATATCATACACCCAAGCACCATTAGGGGCGTTTCTATTAGTACCAGTTTCTATAAGAGTGATAGGACCCAATAACCCTCTATCAATTATCTCACGTGCTCTTTCATAAGCCTCAATTTGTCTGTTTTGATGACCAAGTTGAAAAACCACATTACTATTTCTCACAAGTTCTCTTAATGCATACGTTTCAGGTACAGTCCAGGTCATTGGTTTCTCCAAATATATATGTTTACCTGCTTTCACTGCATCCATAGTCATTTGTCCATGCCAATGGTCGGGTGACGCAATTACCACAGCATCCACATCATCCGCAGCAAGTAGATCTTTGTAATTTAAATATCTTTTTGGGCTACCACCATATTTTCCATTTAAACCCTCTCTATATATATTTGCACCAGCAGCAATTCCCTCCTCGGCGTGCACATCAAAAATATCACAAACAGCAGTAATTTTAATATTAAGATCTTCCTGTTCAATAAAATCCTGATATCTCTTATTAGCTGAGTCTGCCTTATTTAAGTTTATTAGCTCCTGCACTTCAGCTGGAGTTGTATACCCTAGTCCACTTAACAACTGTTTTCCCCTTATGCCTGTGCCAATAATTCCTATTCTAATAGTTTCACCGTCGGTTGCTGATGCAGCAAAAGGGGTAACTTCTGTAGGAAAATGAAACATATCTGCTGCGGAACGATTGAAAATCTCGTTCTTCCTTTTTTTATAAACACCATATGCCATTGCACCTAAAACTGGCACGGTAGCCAAGGATTTTATAACATCGCGTCTCCCTTGAGAAACTGGTTTGCTTTTATTATCTACAGATTTACTCTCGTCCGACTTACTGTTCTTGTCGTTATTTATATTGTTTTTATTATTTTCTGACATAACTACTCCTATCTTTTAAAAATGCTCTGTCTAATCCTATTATTTTAGATGTGGGGAAGAAGTAAAGTACTATTACTGCCACCATCATCACAAGGTTTTTATCCACCCATAAAGTCGTACCTTCAGAAGGAAGCATATACTCAACATTTAATAGAGGTGGGTGTGATAAATAATATAATAGTAATAGAAAAGCGGCTGCCAAACACCCAACTCTCTCAAAGAGACCCAATATTAGAAGCAATCCAATAATCGTTAATCCATATATGTTTATAAAATCAGTTATTGCCATCATTGTTGGATTTTCAGCTATCATTGTAAATAATGGAGAAAAAATCCCTTTCGAGTCCATTAAGTAACCATATGATGTCCAATTTGGTGATAATATTTTTGCCAATCCTTCGTATAAGAAAAACCAACCAATAAGAATTCTTAAAACAACCAACCAAGAAAGTTGTGCATTTGTGTATGCATAGCCTGAACCTTTATTCATTATTTTTAATTTGAAATGAGCTGTAATTTTAATTATTGAAAAATCAAGTTCGCAAACATACAAATAATTCATGTTGCTTTTTCGAAAAAAATTACATGATTTATTAATTGATGTAGATGTTACATTTAATGATTGTTATAACTGACTTCTTCAATAATACTTTTATATAACAACTTTATCACTATTTTTGTGTGAGTCTTATGTTGCAATTTGTATTCAACATTAAAGTGATATTATTATGAAAAAGATTTCAATACCCACTCTTTTCTTTTTTCTGACTACGGTGATTCTGGCATTTACTCTGCTTATAACTAATAAGTTAACAGATAAAGGAATAGGATATGATAGTTCCACAGTGATGAGTAGAATAAGTCATATTCAGGAACTTGCATTAGTAAAGCACAACTACACCGGAGTTATAGGATTTAAGGATTATAAGAGAATCCTCAACATTAATATTCCGTTAACTGATAAGTATTTTCTTTTGAAGTACAACGGATACTTAAAGGCGGGCGTAGATTTTAGTCGTATTAAGATTAATGCATTGACCGACTCAATGGTGCATGTTTCTATTCCTAAGCCCGAAATATTTGATACTGTAATTGACGAGGGTTCTATTCAGATTTATAATGAGAGTGAGAATGCTTTTAATCCAATCAAAATTTCTGATTATAATGAGGCTCTTTCCAGAGAGAAAAATATTATGATTAATGATGCCATTAAGCAGGGCATTCTAAAGGATGCTACAGATCAGGCAAAAATGGTGTTGACGACTATGCTCGAGGAAATGGGATTTATAGATATAAAGATAACTGAAGAACTAATTATTCCTCAGTTTAAGTAATATTAGTTTTAGGAGTTATCAAGCTTACCAAAAAATGAGCTTATTTAATAAGTTATATATCCATGGGTGTCAGATACACTTTCATGATTGTTAGATATATTGATCATTGTTTATCGAAAGTATATCCTTCGCAGTATTTAATAACTTCCTCACCAAGAAACTTAAGAAAATGATTATGCTGCTCTTTGGTTATCATTTTAGGATAACTTAGTATTAGCAGTTCTTGTTTAACACCATCCAATCGATATGGCAAATGCACAAATCTATAAGGTGTTAGCGTAAAGCCCGCACGTTCATAGAATTGTAGCCTGCGAACCGACAATTCATTTATCAGTGGATCTATCTCAAGAATAATTATATGATTTGACTCTCGCAGATTATTGAGAAGTTGAGTGCCATAGCCATGACCTCTTATATTTGGGTTTACAGCCAAATGCTCGAGATAGCGGTAATTGTTCCACTCCCAAAAGAACATCAAACCTATCAATTGATTACCATCCCATACAGAGAGCGGGAAGAAGCGGTCATCATTACAAGCATTTAGGTGATCTTCAATTTTTCTTCGCTCGGCAGCTGGAAAGCTTTCTTCATATAAATTCCAGACCTCACTCCACCTAGTCTTGTCGCCTGCTTCAATTTGTAAGAATTGCATTTAAATATAATTCAATAATTCTTTGTTCAAATTTCACAAGTGCCGTCAGCTGAGCATGATTTACCCTTAATAATCTCTGGATTTGCTGCTTCGGTATTACGGCTCTTCCAATCATTGTATGATTTGTTTAAAACCTCAAGGAAAAGTTCTACTGGTTCAGACCCAACTATTGCCTGTCTTTTGTCCATTAAAAAAGTTGGCACAGTGTCAAAGCCAAGGTTGCCAGCTTCTTGTATATCTTGTTTTATTTCATAAGAATACTCATCGCTTTCAAGCATAGTACGAATTTCATCTTCCTCCAAACCAACTTCTTTTCCAATAGAAATTAGCAAATCCCAGCTGCTATAATCTTTTGCCTCTTCAAAGTATGCTTTTGATAATTTCATAAGAACAGCGCTATCCAAGCCTCTTTTTGAAGCAAGTTTTATCAATCTATGGGCATCATGTGTGTTTGCTGCAACTGCATTTTGAAGGTTAAACTCTACGCCCGCTTCATCTGCAAGTTTTTTTAAGTTCTCAAACATGCTCTTGATTCCCTCTTCAGGATATCCCGCACTATTTACAAGATATTCTTTTACAGGATATCCATTTCCTTTGTCTGGTAAATCGGGATTCAGTTGAAATGCTTTCCATACTACATTTAATTCATCGGTATGATTGAACTGGCGCAGAGCTTTTTCAAAATGTATTTTTCCTAAATAGCAGTAGGGGCACATTATATCTGTCCAAACTTCAATCTTCATTTTATCTGGTGTCATATTTGTTTAATTATTATTTATTGTGTTACAGTCTCATTTAACAACTTCAACTACTTTTTGTTTAAAGGTTTCAAAGCATTACCTGTTAATTTTTATAATTTAGATTATCAACATTGATTTAAATTAATTAATTAATGTTTTGCTTTAAATTTAAAATTATATTTTTATATTTGTAATGAAATATTAAGCCACACTTAATAAAGGTGTTTGTATATTCCAATTCGATTCCCTGAAAAAGGACTTTATTATTTATTAAATTGTATTACTTTATAATTAAAAATTTAAATGCTTATGATATGAAAAAGGATGAAAAATCTACTGCTACATTAATGCAAAGTTCTAAAAACTCCAGAAAATATCCAAGTATGGATTAAAAAGTTTTTAATTTATCAATAAAAAAAGAATAAATGAATAAATTTAAGAATACTCACAGAACGTGCTGGCAAAAAGTGTCTTTTGCAGGCAAATTACTACTTGCTTTTTTATTTCTTAACATTTCACTTGCATCATTTGCAGGTGTTGAACAACAAAGGCAAATATCAGGAACTGTAGTTGATGCTCAAGGAATACCTATTATTGGAGCAAACATCATTGAGAATGGCACTTCAAATGGAACTGTAACCGACGTCGATGGCAATTTTCAGTTTGAGGTTTCTGCAGGTGCTGTAATCACTATTTCATATATAGGATATTTAGATCAACAAATCAATACGACAGGAATAAGCAACTTTAATATAGTTCTAGTAGAAGATACACAGACTTTAGATGAGCTTGTTGTAGTTGGTTACGGAACTATGAGAAAATCTGATGTTACAGGATCTATTTCAACAGCTAAAGGAAGCGATATTATCAAGAATCAATCGTTCAATGCACTTGAAGGTTTAAAAGGCAAGGCTGCGGGTGTTAATATTTTCTCTAATACGGGTCAGCCCGGTGGTGAAATGAGAGTTATAATTAGAGGAATTTCAACTATTAATGCTTCTGCCAGCCCTCTCTATGTAGTGGACGGAGTTGTGATGTCTAACTTTCAATTTTTAAACCCAAATGATATTGAGTCAATTGAAGTGTTGAAAGATGCCTCTTCTGCCGCTATCTATGGCGCTCGCGGTGCAAACGGTGTTATTCTAGTTACTACTAAAAGAGGTGGAAACACAGGCAACCGTGCACGTGTATCTTATAGTGGTTCTGTATCAGTAAGCCAGATGGCGAGATATATGGATGTAATGGATGCAAACGAATGGATGAGTACCTTCAAGCAGGGACTTGAAAATGCTAATATGTGGCAAAACAGGAACTTTACAACCGACCTTTCGCAAATATTTACAGATGATCGAATATTTAATGCTGATGGAACTCCTAAGTACAATACAAATTGGCAGAAAGAGGCTTCAAGAACAGCAGTTTCTCAGAATCATCAGATAAGTATTCAACGTGGCGATAACGATCATTCGGTTGGTGCTTTTATCAACTATACAGATCAACAGGGTGTATTGCATAACACTTTTTTTAAGCGTTTAAATGCTAAGTTGGCTTATGATGATAAACCTACTTCATGGCTATCAACGGGAATTAACTTACTTGTAAACCACTCTTGGGGTAACAGAACTTCAGATAATCCATACGGACAGGGTGCTTTGCGTACAATGGTAGAGTTGTTGCCATTTCTTCCAGTAATGCTTGATGGACAGTACGCACAGACAAATAGCTTTAGTACTAGTGCTATATATCGCGATCAAAGCAGCCCCAATTCAAATGCAATGCAAGGATTTAGTCCCGAAGGAGTAGGCAACCCAGTAGAGTTGCTTAAACGTATGGAAGCTAAACAATATAGAACTCAGGTTTTTGGTAATGCTGCGTTAACCTTTCATTTGGCTGAAGGCTTGGATTTAAAAACTCAGTTTGGTGTCGACTATCATAATAATCGTAATGCAAACTATACTCCTTTTACTCCACGTCCGCTTATTAATCAAAGTTCTACTGGTAGAGCAGAAGGAAGTAACTCTAACACACTTTATTGGCAAGAAGAGACCTACCTGACATATAATAAGCTAGTTGGAAGTCACTCAATTAATGCAATGGGTGGTGTCTCGTGGCAGGAAAGAACTTATACATGGTTTAATGCTGTTGGCAGTAATTTCTCCGACGATTTTTATGGATATTACAATTTAGGCAAAGGGTCCGACAGACCTTCTGTTGGTAACGACCATGATAAATGGACTATGAACTCTTATTTTGCTCGCCTTGCTTACTCGTATGATAATAAATATCTAGCAACAGTTACAAGCCGTTGGGATGGTTCATCTAAGTTTGGAGCTAACAACAAATATTCGTGGTTCCCTTCAATCGGTCTTGGTTGGTTAATGACAAATGAAGACTTTTTAGTTGATAATGCTGTAATAAGCAGATTGAAACCTCATACTTCATATGGTGTTACAGGTAACTCCGAAATTGGAACCTATGCATCGTTAGCCACAATAGGCCAATCAACCACTATTATTGGCGAATCGCTACAAACCGTTTCCTATACTCAACGTATGCCTAATCCAGATTTGAGGTGGGAGAAAACGAATCAGTGGGATATCGGTGTTGATCTAGGTTTATTTAATGATAGGTTTAATATAGAAGCTTCGTATTATTACAAGTATACTACAGATCTATTATTGAGCCGTCCAATTCCAAGAAGTACAGGTTTCTCCTCTATTACCAGTAATATAGGTGAGGTATCTAATAAGGGTTTCGACTTGTTATTAAACGCGTATCCAATTCAGACAAGCGATTTTCAGTGGAATAGTACTCTTAATTTAAGTTTCAATAAAAATAAAGTTGAAAAGCTTGACGAGAGCTCTTCAGTTGATGCTACAACTGGCAAACGTCAGATTCTACTCGATGGTTTTGTTGGTTACGATATGCTTATTCGTGAAGGTGAAGAATTGTCTTCGTTCTATGGCTCAAAACGTGCAGGTATTTATGATGGCGTTGAGGCAAATTGGGATAGAGAAACAATGAATGTGCCTTCTACTATAGGTGAAAAAGTAACTTATAAACAAAGAGAAATTCTTGGTAACGGTTTGCCAGATTGGATGGGCTCTTTTATAAACACTTTTGATTATAAAGGATTTGATCTTACTGTTGATTTACAATTCTCATGGGGAGCAGATATTATGCAGGAGTTTTTCCACTCAACTGAAGGTCGTTTCCTTACAAGCGGTATAGATCGTCTGTGGAAGGAAGCATGGCATCCTACATTAAATCCTAATGGAACTGCACAAGCAATTCGTCTTGCAAACTTCGGAATGGGAAATAATGCTAATGCAGATGATACATGGGTAGCAGATGGTTCATATTTACGTGGTAATCTTATTCAGTTAGGTTATACATTTACTGCAAATTCTCTGCAACGTGTAGGTTTATATTCGCTGAGAGTATACGGAAACGTAAATAATGCTTTCTTAATCACATCGTCAGATTATTTAGGCTTTGATCCCGAAAACTCATCACGATTAGGTGATAATAAATGGGGAACTAACCGTCAGTTCTTTACATATCCAACTCCCAGAACCTTCACTTTGGGTGTAAATGTAACTTTTTAATTGATAGTCAGGAATTATTAAAATAGTAATCTTATGAAATTACAATATATATTTAAATCCATAGTTTGCGTAATAACCTTTGCACTTGTGTTAAGTTCTTGTGAGAGTTTTCTTGGAGAAGACCCGCTTGATGAGAAAACAACAGGGCAATTTTGGAAAACTGAATCAGATGCAATAACAGGTGTAAATGCTCTATATTTTGGTGGAGTTCCTTATTTACATAATATTGATGTTGATGGTGGATGGACACCGAAAGCCACAATGTGGGGAGGAGTAATGTCAGGTCTTTTTATTGATAAACGTAAAGACAGAACGTTTACAAATGCTTCAGAAGGTGGCAATTTCAATATAGAATCGTTTGATGCAACTTCTCAAAAGATGTGGACAGAGTTTTATATAGGTATATCACGTGCAAATTTTGTAATTGAGAATGTACCTACAATGACAGATGTTTTGAGTGATGCGCAAATAGCTAATTTTGTAGCTCAGGGTAAGTTCTTTAGAGCTTATGCATATTCATACTTGGTAAAAGAATATGGTGATGTTCCTTATATCGACAAGCCATATACTTCATTAGAAGGAATTTATGTTGAGCGCACGCCATCTGCACAGGTTTATGCAAATATTGAAACTGATTTACTAGATATTATTGGCGGTAGTGCTTTGCCAAACGTTTCATTTTATGACAACGACGGCTATGTAACCAGACCAATGGCTCAGACTCTGCTTGCTAATGTATATTTGCAGTGGGCTGGGGCCCCAGTTAATGGTGGGAATGAATATTACACTAAAGCTGCAAATATGGCTATAAATGTAATAAATGGTGGACAGCATGCTCTTATACAGCCAGGTGGTAGTAGTACAGATATAGAATCGGCGTATAATGTTATAAAGACAACCAAATCATCCAACGAAATTATTTATGCTAAAGAGTATAACCAAACAAGTTATAATGTTGGTAACTCTTACGCAGTTCGTTCCATCGGTACAGATGCTTTTCAGTGGAAGAATGCTAATGATGCAAGTGTTTTTAAACCGGGTGGTGATGTTTTGTATAACGCCTATCTGCCTTCTGAATTACTTTTAAACAGTTATCATCCTGATGATATTCGTAATATGGAGAAACAATTCTTTTTTCAAGAGTATACCGATGATACAGGAGTTAGTCACACTTTAAATAATGTTGGAAACTGGGCTTGGTTTGATTCAGGCTCTTTAATTAACGGACGTAATGGTGACTATAATATGCCAATATTTCGTTATGCCGAAGTATTACTAATTGCAGCCGAAGGTTTAGCACGTACAGGAAACGAAGCTGACGCCAGAGGTTATCTTAATCAAGTTAGAACTCGTGCAGGATTGGCAAATGTTACATCCTCAGGTGATGCATTAATTCAAGCAATCCTTACAGAGCGTTTTCATGAGTTTCCACTTGAATTTAAAATATGGGATGATATAAGAAGAACTCGACTATATCCGCAACCTAATGGAGTAGAATCTGGTAGTTTAAATTGGGTGCCACTTTCTTCTGCAGTTATTCAAAATAAACCGGAAGGACAGACTAAAGTTGGTGCAATACCTGAGTATGCATTACTTTGGCCAATTCCTTTAAGCGAAATGCAGGCTAATACTGCATTAGAAGGAAATCAAAATCCAGGCTGGAATTAAGATATTGCTATCTAGCTTAATAATTTAAAAATAGCCTCAGGCATATTTGCTTGAGGCTATTTTACAATACCTGCTCTAATATCTAACATAAAAAACCCTCGCCGAAAAATTAAGCAAGGGCTTTTAACAATTTATATTTATTCTCAAGCAAAACTGCTTAATTCATAATCTTCTCTTTATCCAGTTTCATTACAATCTTCTGATTCTCTTCGTCGAAGTCAACAAGAACAGTATCGCCTTCTTTCATAGTGCTACTGATTATTTTCTCAGCCAGTTCATCCTCCACATACTTTTGAATAGCACGCTT
This sequence comes from Fermentimonas sp., assembly GCA_015478775.1. Classification (GTDB taxonomy): domain Bacteria; phylum Bacteroidota; class Bacteroidia; order Bacteroidales; family Dysgonomonadaceae; genus Proteiniphilum. Next base: position 255,438 of record JADMKP010000012.1, read on the forward strand.
TAACGGACGAGCACCAAACTGAATGTCATAACCCTTGTTTGCGATAAATTCTTTAGCTGCTTGTGAAAGAGTAACATTGTATCCAATATCAGATATACGTTTTAATAAACCTTCAAGTTCAAGATCAATAATACTGAATATTGCTTCTTTGTTTAACTGATCAAACATCACTATATCGTCTATTCTGTTTATAAATTCAGGAGCGAATGCTTTATTTAATGCCTTCTGAATTACTCCTCTTGAATACTCAATATCAGTAACATCAAAATTAGTTTTAAAACCTACACCTCTTCCAAAATCTTTAAGTTGGCGTGTACCAATATTTGATGTCATTATCAAAATTGTATTTCTGAAATCTATCTTTCTACCCAAGCTGTCAGTAACATGACCTTCATCCATAATCTGGAGCAGGATATTGAATACATCAGGGTGAGCCTTTTCCACTTCATCAAGTAGAACCACTGAATATGGGCGACGACGAACTTTTTCTGTAAGCTGTCCACCTTCTTCATACCCTACATATCCTGGAGGAGCTCCTACCAATCTCGAAACGTTAAACTTCTCCATATACTCACTCATATCTATACGAATAAGATTTTCATGGGAATCAAACAAGAATTCGGCCAGTTTCTTGGCAAGGTGAGTTTTACCCACACCTGTTGGACCTAGAAACATGAATGTACCAATTGGTTTGTTCGGATCTTTAAGTCCCACACGATTACGTTGGATAGCTCTAACTATCTTGTCAACTGCATCATCCTGACCAATGACTTTGCTTTTCAGCAAATCCTTCATCTGAATAAGTCGCTGACCCTCGGCTTGAGCAATTCTTTGAACTGGAACGTTTGAAATCATTGCAACTACCTCTGCAATTTTTTCTTCATCAACTATCTCAGGTTTTTCTTTTATCTCTTTCTGCCAGCGTTCTTCTTCTGCTTCCAGTGCAAGCAGTAGCTGTCTTTGTTTATCTCTAAAGCTTGCTGCCAACTCATATTTCTGAGCTTTAACAGCATCAGTTTTCTGTTGTTCAACTTCTTTAAGATCTTCCTCTAGCTGTTCTATAGTCTCGGGAATAACTATATTAGAGATATGTGCCCTTGCACCTGCTTCATCAAGAGCATCAATTGCTTTATCGGGAAAGGTACGATCTGAAACATACCTATCAGTAAGTTTTACACACGCTTGCAATGCCTCATCTGTATATCTTACATTATGATGATCCTCGTATCTATCCTTTATGTTTCTAAGAATCTGTAAAGTTTCTTCCGGAGTAGTAGGATCTACAATTACCTTTTGGAAACGTCGTTCAAGAGCACCGTCTTTTTCAATATTTTTTCTATATTCATCAAGTGTTGTAGCACCAATACATTGTATTTCGCCTCTAGCCAAAGCTGGTTTAAGCATATTAGCAGCATCAAGCGAACCGGCAGCACCTCCTGCACCCACTATAGTGTGTATTTCATCAATAAACAGGATGATGTTGGGGTTTTTTGAAAGTTCATTTAGTATTGCCTTAATTCTTTCTTCAAACTGACCACGATATTTTGTGCCCGCCACAATTGAAGCCATATCAAGAGCGATAACTCTTTTATCAAATAAGGCTCTAGATACCTTTTTTTGATTTATACGTAATGCCAAACCATCTACAATAGCAGACTTACCTACACCCGGATCTCCAATTAGTACAGGGTTGTTTTTCTTACGTCGGCTAAGAATCTGTGCAATGCGCTCAATCTCTTTATCTCTGCCAACAACAGGATCAAGCCTGTTTTCTAAAGCAGCACGTGTAATGTCAGTGCCAAAATTATCCAATACGGGTGTATCTGATGCTACATTTTTACTTTGTGATGCCGAGCCCTGGCTACCTCCCGGATTAAATGATTTCTGATTCATATCATCATCATCATCATCGGTGAAATTAGCGCCAGCAGTGGGAGCATCATTTTTATTTATTCCTTCGTCAGTTCTATTTTCAATAATACTTTTTATATACATAAATGCACTCGAATAATCTAACTGAAATTGCTTAAGTATATCATATATAATTGTATCCTTCTCTTTCAGAAGAGCAAGTAAAATATGCTCAGTATCAGTTTCAGTACTTTTTGTTAAGCGTGCTTCCAGAATGCTCAGTTTAAGAGTTTTCTCCGTGTTTTTATTTATAACGAGCTCGCTGGTTCCTTCAAATGGCTCCTGCACGGATCTCACGTTTGTATCTATATAATCTTTGAGAATATGAAGATCGATATCAAAATCCTGCAAAACTTGTATGGCAACACCGTCTCCATCGCGAAGTATACCAAGCATCAGATGTTCCGGCCCGATATAGTTATTCTGCAGACGTCCAGCTTCTTCTCTACTAAATGCCATAATGTCTCTTACTCGCTGTGAAAAATTATTATCCATTTTTATTTCCTTCCTTTTTGCTATGTATCGACTACAAATATAAACTTTTATTTTTAATCGACTTATTAAATTGACTCTATTATTCCAGTCATTTCTAGTATATGGCAAATATGATGCCAAACAAAAAGGAGTTACAATTTCTTCTTTTTTAAAACTATCCATACAATCATTGGGGCACCAAATAATGCCGTAACAGCATTTATTGGGAGAGTTCTGTTTGATAAAGTAGTTTGAGAAACAATATCGCAGATAAGCATTAGTATACTTCCCATCAGAATTGTTGCAGGAAGAATAGACTTGTGGTTAACGGTTCCAAAAAAAGCCCTTGCAAAATGCGGAATAACAACTCCTACAAAAGCAATGGGGCCCGTAAATGCTGTAACCGTACCTGTTAAAACCGCCGCAATTGTAATTATAATTATTCTGGCTCTCTTAATATTTAACCCTGCACTTAGAGCATAATTTTCGCCCAAAAGCAAACTGTTTAATGTTTTCTGAAGCAAAATTGTTAACAAAATTGCCGACAAAACTATAATTACCAGAACAGGCATTTTATTAAGAGTCACATCTCCCAAACTCCCAAATGTCCATGTTATAAAAACTTTTAGTGAATCAGGATCGGCAAAGCTTTGTAAAATTGTCACAAGTGAGCTAGCTACATACCCAAAAATCATTCCCAAAACTAGAATAGTAATCGAATCTTTTATTCGCGAAGAAACTGCCAAAATCAACAATAAAATTAGTGCAGCACCAGTAATGGCAGCCACTACTTGTCCCAAACTACCCATGGTTTGAATAAAAGGATATAAAGCAGTTCCGCTTAACATTGTAAGAAGAGCTACTCCCAAACCAGCACCGGCGCTTACACCCAAAACGTCTGGACCTGCCAGAGGATTTCTAAATAAAGTTTGCATTAATAGGCCAGAGACCGACAGTGCAGCTCCTGCAATTACAGCAGTTATCGCCTTGGGTAGTCGATAATTTAGAATAATCTCATCAATAATATCATTACCCGAGCTGCCAAAAACTGCACCCCATGCTTCATTTATCGATATTGCTGCATTTCCTGTAAATATATCGCTTATAAATGCTGCTATTAGCAGGATAATTAATATAGAAAATATCGTGGGTTTATTCTTCAATTTAGCGGTTTTATATAGGAGTATGAATAATTTGACAAAAGATTAGGATATGCAGCTTTTACAACATCAGATAGCATCAAATCGGGATTAGCTATTGCACTCTCAAAATAATCATTCCCTCCCAAAGCAGTAGTACGGTTGTGATAGTTGAATACATTTTTATTCTTTACCGGACCCAATAGTCTATACTTATTATCTTTATTCATTAGCTGATTATAAGAGTTTGCTTCACAACCAAACCATATGTCGGTATCACCAAAGTGCGTAAGAACAGATTCAATATCAAGTCCAATGCTTCCACGCTGATTATTGTCCTCATATAAATAGTTGAGACCTGCATCTCTAAAAAGCACAGCATTAAAGCTTTTACCCCCCGGAAGATACCATGTGCCCTGGAAGTTGTCGCCAGCAAGTAACGATTTAGGCAACTCTATACCTTCTACTTTTTTCTTAATTGCAAAATACTTACTTTCAATATCATTAAATATGGAGTTAGCCAATTCTTCTTTTCCGAAAAATGCAGCAATCATTTTTATCCATTCGGCACGTGCTAAAGGAGTGTTTTCCATCCACTCAAGTGAGTAAATGACAGGCACTCCCGTGATTAAAATCCTTTCACTATAACTGTCGTTCTGTGCATATGCAGAATTTATTACAGCATCTGGATTTAATTCTATAGTTTTCTCTATGTTGGGATTAAACGGATCTCCTAAATCTTTTATTATACCCCTTTCTATTTTCCCTAAAATTGAAGGATTATAAATCCTGAAACCATCAGTAACTCCTTTAACTATTTCTAACTCACCAAGAAGGTTAAGGAACTCAAAATAAGAAAAGGTGTTTACAATTAAAGAGGATAATGGTGTATAGATAGCATATTTCCCTTTTTCCAGAACTCTGTTTTTGGTTTCCCCCGACTTATATATATAGTATTCAGCATAAGGTTTTTGATCATTACTCCAGGGGTTGTTTATTATTACCTTTGTAAATTCTTTATAATAATCTATACTAAAACCTTCAGCATGTCTTATTTCTTCCGAATAAATAAATGTTCCTTCTGTTATAATATCTTTTTTATTCTCTTTGCATGAATAACATCCTACCAATATTAAAACAGAAAATATTATTTTTAAATTGTTAATCTTTTTGTGAATTTTCACTCTCATCTTTCTTTTTTGAATTGGCTGGATTGTTTGCTTTAATATTTAATTTTTTGTAATTTATTTTTGCCGGATTATAAATTGCAATATTAACCTTTCTAACTTTTGAACGAGTAGTAACGCGAGGTTCAGCCTTTGATCCCGGTACATATTCGTGTCTGTACATATTAAAGAAAAGAATAAACAGAGATAATAGGAGAGGTCCAAATATTACTCCCCAGAAACCAAATATAGGAATACCAATTAATACACCAAACACAGTAATTAAAGGGTGAATATCAGCAAGCTTTTTCTGTAAAAGTAAACGTGCTACATTATCAACACCCCCAATTATAAATATTCCATATATAAGTATCCCAACTCCGTTAACGATGTCTCCACCAATTAGTAGCCCTATTCCAATTGGAACCCATACAATCATAGTTCCAACAAGAGGTATTATTGTTGCAAAAGCAGTTAAAATTGCATAAAGGAGTGCTCCTTCTACACCAAAAAATAGGTATCCCATATAAGCAAAAAAGCCTTGAATAATTGCCATTAATGGAATCCCAATTGCATTGGCTTGGATAATTAACTTGGTCTCTTCTGTTAAGATTTGCTTATTTTCATCTTTAAATGGCAGTATCTCGCGAATTGCAACTTCAAAATCTTTATTGCTATATAGCATATAATAAAGGACAAAGAGAATTACAACAATATTTATAATAAAAGAATATATACTATTTCCAAGTATCTGTAATATGTTTGTTCCGGCACGCGGTAAAACCGACAAGTTCTCGGGCGTAAAGAGGTTAAAGCCTATTTTTTCTTCAATTGAATGAATGAAATTATTAATATTACCAAGTATTGCTTCCGGATTAATTGAAATTCCTGAGAAAGTGTCTATTATCAAAAATGTGAGCCCCGTGAGGGGTAAAAGAATGAAAATTAATACTACCAATACAATCAAAATGGCACTAAGTCCCTTTTTAAACTTCAATTTGTCAACCAAATATCGATGTTGTTCAATAACTATTATATAAAGGGTTGCGGCACCAAGAAAACCGCTCATATATGGGCGTGTATATTTAAAGATTAATAATCCCAGTAGGATAATTAAACCTACCAAGATGTATTTATATTTTTTTCTATTTGATTCTTCTAGCATTACTACTTCTGGTTTATACTTTCAAAATCCTCTGGCAGTGCAAAACCACCTTCTATTAATGCTTCTTTTGCAATTTCAAATTCTGACGTTTTTACTTGCATCTCTATATCACCAATAGGATAAGAGAGCCTGTTTGAAACAAGATTTTTCATATATGTTTCAATGCCTCTCATTTCCATGAACGACTGTACCATGGTAACATCAGCGGGAAAAGCAAAAGTTTTGATAGTGACAAATTTTTCATCCATAGAGGTTCATTTTATTAAAATGTAAAAATAGACTTTTTTTTGGATTAATCACATCAATATTTAGTATTTATGTTTTTGAGTGGAATGAATCCACAGACTGAAAATTTGACAGTTGTCTTGTCAGTTTTGGATGAATTTAATTTTTGGCACAGAATTAGCAGTTGGACTTGTAGCTAACAAATAAACGTATATTAATTATATTAAAATCAATTTTAGTAATATGAAAATTAAACCATTGGCAGACAGAGTACTGGTAAAGCCAGCAGCTGCAGAAGAGAAAACAGTAAGTGGAATAATCATTCCAGACACAGCTAAAGAAAAACCATTGAAAGGTGAAGTTATTGCTGTTGGAAAAGGCACAAAAGATGAAGAGATGGTGGTTAAAGAGGGAGAGCAAGTGTTGTATGGTAAATATGCAGGCACTGAAATTGAATTGAATGGTGAGAAGCTGCTTATAATGCGTCAATCAGATATTTTAGCAATTCTATCATAAGTTAATTCAAATTTTAATCATTTATAAATCTAAAAAAACAATTAATTAAAATAAAAGTATGGCTAAAGAAATTAAATTCAATATGGAAGCCCGCGACCTCCTAAAAAAGGGTGTGGACGAACTGGCAGATGCTGTAAAAATAACGCTAGGTCCTAAAGGACGTAATGTGATTATTGATAGAACATACGGTGCACCTCAAATTACAAAAGACGGTGTTACGGTAGCAAAAGAAATTGAACTTGAAGACTCATTTAAGAACATGGGTGCTCAGCTTGTAAAAGAGGTAGCATCTAAAACTAATGATGATGCAGGTGATGGAACAACAACAGCAACTGTACTTGCACAATCAATTATTGGTGTAGGTTTAAAAAACGTTACTGCAGGAGCAAATCCAATGGATCTGAAACGTGGTATTGATAAAGCAGTAGCTAAAGTTGTTGCCAATCTAAAGGAGCAGGCAGTTGAAGTTGGTGGCGATCTTAAAAAGATTGAGAACGTAGCCAAAATTTCTGCTAATGGCGACGAAACTATTGGTAAGCTTATTGCCGAAGCAATGCAAAAAGTAAGCAAAGAGGGTGTAATCACAGTTGAAGAGTCAAAAGGTACCGATACTTACGTTGATATAGTAGAAGGTATGCAATTCGATCGTGGATATATCTCTCCATACTTTGTAACTGATACTGAGGCTATGAAAGTTGATTTCGAAAGCCCACTTATCCTAATTTACGATAAGAAGATCTCAGCAATCAAAGATTTATTACCAATTCTAGAAAAAGGAATTCAAACAGGTAAGCCCCTATTAATTATTGCAGAAGATATAGATTCAGAAGCTCTAACAACATTGGTTGTAAACCGATTGAGAGGATCTCTTAAAATTGCTGCTGTTAAAGCTCCAGGGTTTGGCGATCGCAGAAAAGAGATGCTTGAAGATATTGCAATACTTACAGGTGGTGTGGTGATTTCTGAAGAAAAAGGACTTTCTCTTGAAAACGCTGAACTTGACATGTTAGGATCAGCTGAAAAGGTAACTATCGATAAAGATAATACTATAATAGTAAACGGTGTAGGTGAAAAAGAGACTATTCAGAATCGTATCGGACAGATACGTGCTCAAATAGAAAAAACAACTTCTGACTACGATCGTGAAAAACTTCAGGAACGTTTGGCTAAATTAGCCGGTGGAGTTGCAGTACTTTATGTTGGTGCAAACTCAGAAGTAGAAATGAAAGAGAAGAAAGATCGTGTACAAGATGCTCTTTCTGCAACTCGTGCTGCAGTAGAAGAAGGTACTATCCCAGGTGGTGGAATTGGTTATATCCGTGCAATTAAAGTTCTTACAGATCTTAAAGGTATCAACGACGACGAAACTACAGGTATCGAAATAGTAAAGCGTGCAATTGAAGAACCACTTCGTCAGATTGTAGCTAATTCAGGCAAAGAAGGTGCTGTAGTGGTACAAAAAGTATTAGAATCAGAAGGATCTTTCGGTTACAATGCATCTACTGATAGCTATGAAGACCTATATGAAGCAGGTGTAATTGACCCAACCAAGGTGGCTCGTATTGCACTTGAAAATGCTGCTTCTATTGCAGGTATGTTCTTGACAACAGAGTGTGTAATTACAGAAAAAAAAGAAGATAACCCATCTCCTCAAATGCCAGCTGGCGGAATGGGTGGAATGGGCGGAATGATGTAATTCGCAAATAGATAATTTAAATGTCTTATTAAGGCGTATAACCTCAAAATAATAAATTGAAAGTTATACGCCTTTACTTTTTCAATTATATTACTCTAGCCCTAAAACTTTTACAGTTTGATATTATTTCTATAAAATTTGTTATGAATTGCATTAAACTAACCTGTTAACACATTCATTTACCTTTTGAATACTAATAAATTGTAACATATTCTTAACAGGATTATCATTTTTTAATAGTAGTTTTGTAGTGATTTTCATTAAAACATTTACAAATTCAAGTTAAGAATAGAAACTATGGTAAGAAAATTAAAGTTTTTATCTGTAGCCCTCTTTTTGATGATGGCTACTATGATACAAGCACAGGTAACTACCTCCAGTATGAGTGGACGAGTTACTGATGTTGATGGTGGTGTTATAGGTGCTACTGTGGTGGCCACACACACATCATCGGGTACAACTTATGGCACTGTAACAAATATGGAAGGACGCTACAACCTCAATGGTATGCGTGTGGGCGGTCCCTATACAGTTGAAGTATCCTATATTGGATATAGTGATAATATCACCGAGGGAATTACACTAAGTCTTGGTGAAAACTATTCACACAATGTTTTTTTGCAAGAAGAGACAGTTGCATTGGGTGAAGTGGTTGTTACAGCTTTAAGAACAAAATTCTCTAATGAGAAAACCGGAGCTGTAACCAATATAACAAGCACAGATATAGCTAATCTGCCAACTGTAAGCCGTAGTATAATGGACATTACCCGTCTATCTCCTTATGGAGGTAACGGTATGAGTTTTGGCGGTACAGATGGTCGTACTGCTAACTTCACTGTTGACGGAGCTAACTTCAACAATAACTTCGGATTAAGTGATGCACTTCCCGGTGGAGGTAATCCCATCTCTATCGAAGCAATAGAAGAAATGCAGGTTGTAATTGCCCCTTACGATGTTCGTCAAACAAACTTCATTGGTGGTGGAGTAAACGCAATTACTAAATCGGGTACAAATACTTTCAAAGCAAGCGCTTATGTATATCATAGAAATGAGAACTTACGTGGCGATGCTGTTAAAGGTTTACAAATAGATGGTGCGCGCGAAAAAGATCGTAATACAACATACGGTTTTACTTTAGGCGGCCCAATTATCAAAAATAAACTGTTCTTCTTTGTAAACGCCGAAATGGCTAAGACACCCACAGTGGTAAATCGATGGAGACCATCAACAAATGGAGTTGCTGTTCCAGATAGCTATATTTCACGTACAACAGAAAGTGATCTTAAGAGTGTATCAGATTTTGTAAGAAGTGAGTATGGCTATGACACAGGATCATACACAAATTTCCCTGCCGATGATAGCAATAACAAACTTCTAGCTCGTTTAGATTGGAACATCACTAACAAGCATCGTTTAGCATTACGTTATAACTATACCAAAAACCTTTCTTGGAGATCTCCTAACGCCACTTCTATGGATGGGGGTACACGTATGTCGGAGGCCAGAATGTCGCAAGCTTCAATGTCATTTGCAAACTCATTGTACTCGCAAGACAATCTTGTTCATTCATTCTCATTTGACTTGAATAGCCGTTTGTCAGACAACCTTTCAAATCAGTTTTTGGCAACCTTCTCAAAGCTAGACGATATTCGTGGATCTACTTCATCAGAATTCCCATTTATAGATATTCTAAAAGATAACCAATCTTATATGTCATTGGGATATGAACTATTCACTTGGAATAACGGAGTTCACAACAATGTATTGAACATTAAAGATGAGTTGACTTACTACATGGGTAATCACAAAATTGTTGGTGGTATAGCATACGAATATAAGATGGCAGACAATGCTTATATGCGTAACGGAACAGGATATTATCGTTATACTAGTCTAGATGACTTCCTTACAGGTGCAACTCCCGAGGTTGTAGCCTTAACCTATGGCTACGATGGCGAAAGCAATCCTGCCGCCCGTGTAAGAAGTAATAAAATTGGTGTTTATGCACAAGACGATTGGAGTGTAAGCGAACAGTTTAAACTATCTTACGGTGTACGCATAGATGGACTTTTCTTCAATAATGACGACTTAATGACAAACAAGGCTATAGCCGCCTTAGATTATTCGGGTCGTAATATAGATACAGGCAAATGGCCTGATGCAAGTATAGTATTCTCTCCTCGTGTAGGTTTTGTTTATGATTTAATGGGCGACAATAGCCTTAAACTACGTGGAGGTACCGGTCTTTTCTCTGGCAACTTGCCACTAGTATTCTTCACCAACATGCCAACCAACAGTGGAATGGTGCAATATCAGGCAACAATTAATGCTGCCGAAGCTGCTAAAAGAGGTTTCACTATGGATACATTTGCCGGTGGGTTGGTAAAGGATGCCAACGGCAATGCTTCAATGTCTGCATTATATGACAAATTAACAGGACTTGGATATCCTAAAACCATTTCTCCTGAAGACGGTACCGAACCTGCAGCTATTGCGGCTGTAGACCCTAACTTCAAGATGCCGCAAGTATGGAAAACGTCGCTTGCTATCGACTATGCTTTCGAAACATCTTTCCCTGCCTCTGTAACGGTTGAGGGCATCTTCAATAAAACCATCAATGCCGTTTCAATGACAGACTGGAGCATACCTAATGTAGGTGGTTTTGCTCGTTTCAATGGAGCCGACAATCGTCCGGTTTACCCCGACGGATATCGTACTGGCACAAAAGCATTTGTACTAGAGAACACTAGTCGCGGCTACGGCTGGTCAAGCAATATCACCCTTAATGCTCAACCAACACCATGGTTAGGCCTGATGGCTGCCTATACTCACACAGTTGCAAAAGATGTAACAGGTATGCCCGGATCTAATGCTGAGTCTGCATTTACGTACGTTCCAACTGTAGAGGGTCCAAATCATATTAAATTGCACAATTCTCAATATACAACTCCAGATCGTTTAGTTGCCTCTTTAACTGCCAGCGATAAGAGCGGTAATCACTACAGCTTTATCTATGAAGGATGGCGCGGAGGTGCAAATTATTCGTATATGACAGCTAATGATATTAATGGCGATGGTTATAACTACGATGCAATTTATGTTCCAACAGATGCTGAAGTAGCAAGCAATGAGTTCCGTTTTGTTACACCAGACGATCAAACTCGTTTCATGGATTATGTTCATGCCAACAGTTATTTAAAAGATCGCCAAGGCCAATATGCCGAAGCCTATAGTGTTTACTCACCTTGGGTTAATCGTATAGACTTTAGTTACAAGCACGATTTTACTGTTAATACAGCTAACTCTAAAAATGTATTACAGCTAAGCTTAGATATCAAAAACGTAATGAACCTATTTAACAATAGCTGGGGTGTGGCCAAATATCTTAATCCCGAAATTGGCACCGAAGCTCGTATCATCAAATACGAAGGTGTTGATGCACAAGGTGTAGCTACATACTCTACACCAGCTTCAATCAATGGTGATACTCAAACATTTACACCAAGCTATTCATTGGGTCAAACATGGTATGCATCAATTGGTATTAAGTATATTTTCAACTAATTAAAAGTAAAGACAAAATGAAATTAAAATATATACTCCCATTAATCATTGCAGCACTTCTTTTTATGGTGAGCTGCGAAGATGAGAATACTATGACAATCCTTGATGAAATTCAGGTGTCATCGTCATACGTTTCACTGCCCGTTGATGGCGGTTCTGCATCTATTAATGTAACAGCCACAGATAGCTGGACAGTGGAGAAAATAGTTACAGCAAAAGATAGTGTCAAATGGTTAACTATCTCAACGAATGGTGGAGGAGTAGGTGAAAGTCAACTTACATTTTCTGCCCCTTCTGCCATAGATGGTCGCACTGCTCAGGTTTTAATTAATAGTGGTGGCAAAACTCAGAGAATTAATATTATTCAGGGTTTAGCAGTAATCTCACAAGCTAAAGTTTCAGAAATACATGCTGGTCCCGACGGTAAAACATTCCTTACAACAGGAGTTGTTGAGACAATTTCAAATACCGAATATGGTAACTGGGATTTAACAGACGAAACCGGCACTATATATGTATATGGTACTCTCGACGCTAAAGGTGCTACTAAAAACTTCTTAAGTCTTGGGTTAGAGGTTGGAGATGAAGTAACAATACAAGGTCCAAAATCTACGTACAACGGAACTGCTCAGCTGGTTAATGTTTCAGTAATTAAAATCAACAAATCGCTTATTAAAGTTGACTCAGTAGAAAACGAAATGCTTCCTATCGAAGGAGGTGAATTCATAGCATATCTTTCTAGTAAAGGGCAAGGCGTATCGGTAGAGATACCTGAAGATGCCAAGTCGTGGTTGTCAATCTCATCTATCCAATCGACCGGAACAAATGCTGTAGTTAAATTCAAAGTCGATGCCAATGCAGGTGGAGACCGTGGTACTACTATAGTATTTAGCACCACAGATGGAAAAAAAGAGTACACAACCGAAACAACCCTTAATCAAAAAGGTGCAATCGTAAAAGCAACAATAGCCCAATTCCTTGCCGCAGAAGTTGGCGATACCCAATATCGATTAACAGGTGTTATAACCGATATTTCCAATACAACATATGGTAACTTAGACATCAGAGACTTCTCTGGCGAAACATATGTATATGGTATAAAGGATTTCAAAGATAAAAACCTAAAAGTTGGTGATATCATTACAATTGTAGGAAAGCGTGCAGCATATAAAGAAGATCCTCAAGTTGCAGGTGCAGTATTAGAAAGCGTTATACCTGTAACTCCTGCCACAATTGCCGAAGTTCTGGTTAAGCCCGACTCTAGCACCGATTTCTTTATGGTTTCTGGTGAAATTACAGAAATTGATAATCCAACATACGGAAATGTTTATTTGAAAGATGGAAATGACGAATTATATGTATATGGCGTATATCCAGGTCATGGTGCAACAGGCGATTTTAGGAAAAACCTGTTAGCTGATAAGGATATCAAAGTTGGAGATCAATTAACAGTAATTGGTACAAAGAGCTCATATAATGGAGTTGCTCAACTAACCAATGGTATTTATTTCAGTCACGAAAGTGCAGAATAAGTAAAAAAGAACCGTTACGGTTTTAGAAAACATAAATTATTTAAAAATCCGATAGGAGGGTCAAACTTCTTATCGGATTTTTTTTGTGCATCTACTTTAAAAAATTGGTTGATCTCCCAAGGGATCTAATCCCAATTTGAACTATGCTTGACTTATGGTTTACATAGGTTTTCCTTATTGTAACATAAGGCAACCATAAGTCAATCATAAGGCAATTATATAGCAACCATAAGGGTAATCAGGACGAGACAAAGCTAATCTTCGAATCATTAAAAATGAGTGCTTGTTTTTTTTCATAGCAGTGAGAAATATGTTAAAATATTATCTAAATTCAAACCTAACTGTTAACTTTGATGATTGAAACAGTGAAAACTACAAACCACAAATTCCGTTACTGATAAAGCATTGAGAAATAAGAATATGGAAAACTCTACCGTTTTCCGTACGACATTTATATGAGATTTTATTTATGAACATTAATTAAAAATGAGAGAAGAATGAAAAAAACACTTTCAATTTCCAAATGGAAAGGATTTTTATTTGCCTTACTGTGGACAATATCCTTTGGAATATTTGCCCAAAATATTACGGTAAATGGATCTGTAACTGATGCTACTGGAATGTCAGTTATAGGGGCCACCATTATGGTGGAGCAAAATTCCAGTATTGGAACTGTAACCGATATCGACGGTGATTACACGTTAAACAATGTGCCTTCAGATGCATCATTGCAATTTAGCTATGTAGGAATGAAAACCCAGATCGTAGAAGTAAACGGTCGCAATAACATTAATGTAATTATGGCTTCGGATACCGAATTGCTTGATGAATTAGTTGTTGTGGGATACGGAACAATGCAAAAGAAGCAAGTTACAAGTTCAATTACTTCCCTATCAGCAAGCGACCTTCCTAAAGGTGTTGGTGGTTCTTCCATTGCTAATGCATTGCAAGGTAAAGTTGCAGGTTTAGTAATGTCAGGAACAGCAAGTCCTAACTCAGGAAACACTTTCCAGTTGCGTGGTATGGCATCTATCAACACTTCCCGCGCACCATTAATAGTAATTGATGGTATGCCCGGTGGTGATATTCGTACTATTTCTTCTGAAGAGATACAATCTATAGATGTGTTAAAAGATGCTTCTGCTGGTGCAATTTATGGTACAAGAGCAACAGGTGGTGTAATTTTAATTACAACCAAGAAAGCTTCATCTGGTAAATTACAAATGAATTACACCAGTGAATTACTCCTCAAAAAAGCTTTCGGTAAACCCGATCTTCTAAATGCTCAAGACTATATTGATACCTACAAAGGTGCGAAAAATGATGAAGGGCAAGAAACTGATTGGTGGAATGAAGCCTTGAGAGACAATCCTACATCTCAGCGACATATAGTGACACTGCAAGGAGGGCAGGAGACTGCCCGTATTTTTGCATCATTAATGTATGATGAAAACAAAGGAGTTCTAAGAGGAGATGACCGTCAGGATTATGCAGGTCGTATAAATACAGATTTTAAAGTGCTTAATGGATGGTTAGATATTTCATCTCATTTAAGTTATAGACAAGCAAAACGCAATCAGAGCAGTCCCTCCATTGAAGGAGTAATGCGAGCTAATCCCACTCAGGCAGTGCGTGATCCCAATAGTCAAACAGGATGGAATATTTGGACAATAGGTGATAATACCGAAATGAACGAGATTGGTGAAGCAGCACTTATCACTAATGAAGGTACGGATAAATGGTTTCGTCCTGATGTATCTCTTAAATTAAATATTTTGCCCGTAACAGGTTTGTCTTATCAGCAAACATTTGCTTATGAGAATAGACAATGGGAAAGACATTATTATCGTTCGATGTTCTCTCGTACAGAGTTGAGAGAAGGGCGGAAAGGATGGGCAGAAATGAATTTCAGCAAAACCGAACTGTTTAATACCGACGGTTACTTATCTTATCTCAACGAATTTGGTTTACATACAATAAATGCAGTTGCAGGTTATAGTTTTTTTGAAAGAAATGGTGATGGTTTTTCAGCAAACAATGGTAATTTCACCAATGATCGCATCATGTTTTGGAATTTGGGAGAAGGAACCAGATTAACAGAGGGTCTTGCCGGCATGAGTTCATCAAAAAATATTACAGAGCGATTGATGGCATATTTTATGCGCGCAAACTATTCATATAATGATACATATATGGCCACAGCTTCTGTAAGACGTGAGGGTTCAAGTAAATTTGCAGTAAATAACAGATGGGGAAATTTCTGGTCTCTTTCTGGAGGTTGGCGACTTTCTAACGAAGGTTTCTTAGAAGATGTAAATTGGTTAAATGATTTAAAACTGCGAGTTGCATATGGTGTAACCGGAAATGAAGGTTTCTCAGCCAATTATGCAGCAAGAATGTATGGTTCTGATACCAGATGGTTGCTACCTATAGGAACTTGGGCAATGAGTTATGGAGCCACTACTAATCTTAACGAAGATTTAGGTTGGGAAGAAAAAAAGGAATGGAATTTAGGTTTAGACTTTTCTGTTTTGGATAACAGGTTATATGGAAAGTTTGATTTATACAAACGTAACATAGATGGATTAATCTATAGCGTAGAAGTTCCACAGCCACCAAATACAGAATCAAGTATGTATAAAAACATAGGTACCATGAATAATCGTGGTTGGGAAGTTGAATTGGGAGCAGATATTGTAAGAGGTAGAAATTGGAATTACAACACTTCATTAAACCTAACTCACAACAGAACTTTTATTGGTTCATTATGGGGTGATCAAACATATATCAATGGAGAAGGTATCAATAACTGGGTGCAATATGCTCACAGGTTAGAAGAAAACGTTGAGATAGGTAGCTATTTTATGTATCGATACGCAGGAGTTAGTGAAGGACGCCTCCAGATTTATGACAAAGATGATAATATAATCTTTTCAGATGATGGAACTGTTGACGATCGTGTATATCAGAAGAATTTCACTCCTACTATAATGGCAGGCTGGTCTCATAATATAGCTTATAAAAATTGGGATTTCAATATGACTTTGACCAGTTGGATTGATTATGATATTTATAATGCAATTGAACTTGAATATGGTTTGAGAAATGTGGCACAAGGCAATATGCTATATGATGCAATTAATAAGAACGGACACATTACAGGACGCCCCTCACCAAGCGATTATTTCCTATATGATGGAACATTCTTAAAAATTCAAAACCTATCACTTGGATATACTTTGCCAATGAGAAAATATACTGAAATGATTAATACAATCAGATTCTATTTTACTGGAGATAACGTATATACTTTCACAAAATATCCAGGATTAAATCCTGAAGTTGATATTACCGGATGGGATGCGGGAATTGAAAAGAAAGGCAATATATACCCACAAACCAGAACCTTTACATTTGGACTTCAATTAAATTTCTAAAAGGCACAATTATGAAAAAGTACAAATTATTAATTATAATAGCAGTTATTGGGATTACTTCCATTTTCAAATCTTGCGAAGTAGGCCCTACATATTATTCACAATCCACTCCTGAATTATTTTTTGACACACAAGATAAAGTATATCAGCGAATGGGCCGTGCTTTTACTCACTGGGCATGGGCACAAGCTGATGGACAGGCACATTCGAATTTTATAATGCTGCAAGAGTTCACCACGGATGAAATGCTGGTACCTTCGCGTTATAACGACTGGTATGACGGTGGAAACTATTTAAGAATGTATCATCACGATTTTACACCTACAACTCCTGGTGTTTACGATGCGTGGAGAGCATTTTCAATGGGTATAGCCCAGGCTTGGAGCGCAAAAGATGATATAGATCAATATGTAGATTTTGAAGCTCTGGGCTTTCCTGATGGTGGCCGCGAAGCTGTATTGATGCAACTTCAGACATTATCGGCATATTTTTATTGGTTTGGCCTCGACATGTTTGGTGGTGTACCATTATATACCTCCACTCAAGGAGATATTCAACCCCGTGCAACTGATGTAGAAACATTCGAATTTATTGACAGTTTGCTTACAGAAGCTATCCCCAAACTACCTAAAAAGACAGTTATGGGTTCTCAGGAAACTGGTTCTATCAATCAAGCAACAGCAGCTTTATTAAAAGCCCGTTTATATTTTAATGCAGAGTCATATATAAAGAAAAATATGTATGCAGAAGCAGCAGATATTTGTCAAGATATCATTGACGGCAAATATGGCACTTATGCACTTGAAGATGACTGGACAAATATTTTTGGTTTCGATAATGATCGTTCCACTGAAATTATCTGGTCTGTGCCAAGTCAGAATGCAATAAGTGAAAGAAGCGTTGGTCCAAACTCATCACACTATGGGATGCGCGAATATTGGGATAATGGAGAAATAGGCAATAGAAATAATGGATACTCCCTTGTTCCTTCATTAGATGTAAATGGTAAATCTTATTTATACGGAGCCGAGGATCCAAGTACTAAAGGCACATATCGTTTGGGTAGTCCGTTTGCAAAATTTCATGAAACTGATATACGCAAACAGCTAAGAGCATATGAAGGTGAAGGCAATTGGCGTGGTATGTTCTATTTTGGTGCACTAATCAATCCTGTTACCGGTTATGCTACTCATGGGGGTAATCGTCAGATAAAACCTACAGAAGTAGTAGTATTGGTTGACCAAATTGCCCGTATTATTCCACAGGCAGGAGCTGAGGCAGATCATGGTAAAGAAGGTGCACGTTGGGGAGAAGAAAATTCAGGTATACGTCTTGCTAAGTTTTCACCTATTCCTTGGCAGTCAGAAAAAACTTTAAAAGGAAACCCCGACATTCCTGTTATGAGACTAGCAGAAGCGTATTATATGTTAGCAGAATGCAAATTGCGTGCAGGTGATAAAGCGGAAGCAGCGAACTTGATAAACGAAGTACGTGGTCGTTACTTCACCGTAGGAGACCCGAATCCTGTTACAGCAGCCAATTTAGATGAATGGCGTATGTTAGATGAATGGATGATTGAATTCATTGGAGAAGGTCGTCGTCGTACAGATCTTATACGTTGGGATAAATATACCACAGAAGCCTGGTGGGATAAACCAGCTGACGGTCCGGGCAAAGCACATTATAATCGCTTCCCTATACCTGAACAAGCAATGGGTAACAACAATTTAATTGAACAGAATCCAGGTTATCAAGCAACTCAATAAGATAACTATTCTCTATAAGAGTACAGATGAGTTTTGTCATTTGATATTTATTAAAAGATTAAATTCCCTGAACCGCTTCCTAAATGGGAGCGGTTTTTTTTAATTTCTAATAATCTTTACACTGGTGGGTTAAAAAATTTGCCTATTTTAGTTAATTAGAATATCTTTGATAAAAATTTTAATAAATGAAATCTCTACACGTACCTATTCAAAATGTTTCTTTATATGAAACAATTGCCGATAAAATAAAAGTACTTAACGAAGCTGGAGCAGTAGCGGAAATTGATCAGGTGAACTGGAAGGATCAATTTCCTGTAAAATTACCTGTAACTGTTCGAGTGGCTCATGATAAACAAAAGCTATATCTACTTTATAATATCACAGGAGAGCAACTTAGGGCCGTAAATACTAAAGATTTTGGTTCGGTTTGGGAAGATAGCTGTGTTGAGTTTTTTATGCAACGCGAAGGCCAATCGGATTATATAAATTTTGAATGTAATGTATTGGGTGCACTACTCTCAAGAAAGCATGAATCGAGAGATAAAGCTGTTTCACAGAGTGATGAAGTGATGGCTTCAATTAAAAGGCACAGTAATATAAAACATAGATATGAAAATGGGAAACAGGTGAGCGACTGGTCAATGTGTCTAGAGATACCAAAAAAAGCTCTTGGTTTTGCTGATAGTGAATCATTGGCAGGTAAAAAAATAAAAGCAAATTTTTATAAGTGCGGTGATGAGACTCCACAACCTCATTATATAAGCTGGAATCCAATAAATTTACCTGAACCCAATTTCCATGTACCTCAGTTTTTTGGATTATTAGAACTGGAATAAACAACATAATCTTAATATTTAATCAAACAAAATAACCTAAAACAAGAAGAATGAACGATATGAAAAAACTGCTAGATATTGTCTTTCAATTCATTGATAAAGATGATAACGTAAAAATTGAACCGTTAGGAAAGGGTCATATAAACGATTCATATAGAGTTGGCACAGACAAGAAAGAATTTGTTTTGCAGCGTATAAATCACAATATCTTTAAAAACGTACACGAGCTTCAGAATAATATTTACAGGGTAACAAGTCATATTCGCGCAAAGCTCATAGATAAAGGTATAACTGATGTTGAGAGGCGGGTTATAACGCTTATACCAACTCATGAAGGTGCACTCTATTTTAAAGATAATAATGGCGATTACTGGAGGTTAATGAAATTTATTAAAGACAGTAAGAGTTATGAAGAAATAAACACTGATTTGGCATATCGCGCAGGTATGGCTTTTGGTGAGTTCCAAAAAACACTTGAGGATATTGGGGGTGAGCCACTTTTTGAAACTATACCCAATTTTCATAATATGGAGAATAGGCTGGAGGCATTTAGGGAGTCGGTTAAAGCCAACAAGGCCCGTAGGCTTGATGAGGTTGCAGATTTGGTAAAGGAGATTGAAGATCGTGCCGAGGAGATGTGTAAAGCAGAAAGAATGCATAGAGAAGGCAAACTTCCAAAACGTATAAACCACTGCGATACAAAGGTAAACAATGTGTTGTTTGATAATGATGATCAGGTTATATGTGTTGTAGATTTAGATACCGTTATGCCTGGCTTTGTTTTATCTGATTTTGGTGATTTTATTCGTACCGGCGCAAATACTGGTGCTGAGGATGATAAAAATCTTGATAATGTTTCTGTAAACTTGGACATCTTTGAAGCTTATGCAAAAGGTTACTTGAAGCACGCGGCATCATTTTTAACAGACACTGAGATTGAAAACCTTGCGTTTGGTGCTAAACTGTTAACTTACATGCAGACAGTAAGGTTTTTTACTGATTATATAAATGGGGATACTTATTATAAAATAGCTTATCCCGAGCATAATCTGGTGCGAACAAAAGCTCAGTTTAAATTGTTACAGAGCCTCGAAGAGAATTATGAAAAGATGCAACAAATTGTAAAAGATGCATCGCGAAAATAGTTTTACATCTATTGAGAATAAATTATTTACAATAAAAACAAGTGGTGTAAAGAAATATTATTATCTTTGCACCTCTTTATTTTTGAGAAGAAACCGTGGCGAAATTTAGTTTGTACAAAATACCCTTGAAGACTCTTTCACCTGGAGTTCATACTTATGAGTATGAATTAGATAGAAAGTTTTTTGAAGCTATTGATGGTGATGAGATCAGAAAAGGTGATGTGAATGTGATATTAAATGTCAGAAGAACTTCATCTTCATTTGAATTAAATTTCGATATTGAAGGTGTTATTAAAGTTTCATGTACAAGATGTCTTGATGACATGAATCTGGATGTTGACACTGAAAGCCGACTTATAGTGAAGTTTGGAAGTGAGTATTCTGAAGAGAGTGATGAGATTGTTATTATACCCGAAGATGAGGGTGAGATCAACATCGCATGGTTCTTGTATGAATTTATAGCTCTTACAATTCCAATAAAGCACGTACATCCTGCGGGTGAGTGTAATAGAGTTGTTTCATCTAAATTTAAAAAGCATAGAGCTGTAAGCACTGATGATGATGATGATGATGGAGACGATTTAATAGAAGAGGATTCAGAACCTCAAGATGAAGAAGATATTCAGCAAAGTGACCCTCGTTGGGATTCACTTCGGGGATTAAATTTAGATGATAATTAAATAAAATAGTAAAATTGATATAAAATGGCACATCCAAAGAAAAGACAATCGTCTTCAAGACAAGGTAAAAGAAGAGCGCATGATCATGCCAAAACACCTACATTAGCATTATGTTCTAATTGTGGAGCATGGCATGTCTATCATACCGTTTGTAATGATTGTGGTTATTACAGAGGTAAATTGGCGATAGAAAAAGAGGCGATAGCATAAGGCGGTCCGCTTATCTTAAAAAAAATGACCCTGAAATAACCTGTTAGTTTTTTCAGGGTTTTTCATATAAAGCTAATATGTTTTAAGTTACAATGAATAAAATAAATTCCGTTATTACCGGAATATCCGCCAGTGTGCCGGATTATGTGCTCACAAATGAAGAGCTTTCCACGATGGTAGATACTACTGATGAGTGGATTATGACAAGAATAGGGATTAAAGAGAGAAGAATATTAAAAGGTGAGAACCAGGGCGTATCTATACTCGGAACTAAGGCTGTTGAAGATCTTTTGAGAAAGACAAATACCATGCCCAAAGATATTGATGTAGTTATATTTGCCACTTCTACTCCCGATCATCCTTTTCCATCTTCTGCATCAATGGTTGCAGAGAATAATGGCATTAAAAATGCATTGTGTTTTGATATGCAAGTTGCCTGTTCGGGTTTTATATATGGTCTGGAAATTTGTAACGGACTAATTAAGACAGGTAAATATAAAAAAGTAATTTTGATAGCCGGCGATAAAATGTCGTCTATTACAAACTATAAAGATCGTACAACCTGCCCGCTTTTTGGTGATGCAGCTGGTGCGGTTCTTATTGAGCCTACAGAAGAGGACATAGGTATTATAGATGCAGAACTCCACTCAGATGGGGTAGGCTATAAACCTCTTCAGATGAAGGCGGGTGGGAGTAAATTTCCAGCTACAGAAGAAACAGTTAGAAATTCTGAACACACTGTTTATCAAGAAGGGCAGGTTGTATTTAAATATGCAGTGTCCCGAATGGCAGAAGTTTCGGAATCAATAATGAAGAGGAACAACCTAGAGGCTGAAGACGTTGATTGGCTGGTTCCACATCAAGCAAATATGAGAATTATTGATGCTGCAGTAAATAGAACCGGATTGCCACGTGAAAAGGTAATGATTAATATAGAAAAGTACGGAAATACAAGTGCAGCCACCATCCCCCTATGTTTATGGGAGTGGGAGCCTCAACTTAAAAAGGGCGATAATATTATATTAACTGCATTTGGAGCCGGTTTTTCATGGGGTAGTGTTTATATTAAATGGGGATACGACACAGTTGTTGAAAATTAGAAATTGAAATTAAAGGAGAAGTGGAACAGAAATTAAAACACAGGTCGGGGTTTGTAAATATTGTTGGTAATCCCAATGTAGGAAAATCTACACTAATGAATCGATTGGTGGGAGAGAAAATTTCTATAATAACGTCTAAGTCTCAAACAACTCGTCATAGAATTATGGGAATTGTGAATACACCTGAATATCAGATTGTATATTCGGATACCCCGGGTGTTTTACAGCCAAATTATAAGTTGCAAGAGCAGATGCTTGGCTTTTCGCTCTCTGCACTTCAAGATGCCGATGTTTTATTGTATGTTACTGATGTGGTGGAGAAAATTGATAAAAACGATAAGTTTCTCACTAAGGTACAGCAATTAGATTTACCAGTTCTACTTCTTATAAATAAAATAGATCAAACTAATCAAAGCGATCTAGAGAAGTTTGTTGACATCTGGAAACAAATGCTTCCCAAGTCTGAAATATATCCAATATCAGCGCTCAATGATTTTGGTGTGGAGATGATACAAAAACGTATACTAGATTTATTGCCTGAATCGCCTCCTTACTTCGAGAAAGATGCATTAACAGATAAGCCAGCACGATTTTTTGTAACAGAAATCATACGTGAGAAATCTTTATTAATCTATCAGAAAGAGATACCATACTCAATAGAGGTGGTTGTTGAGGAGTTTAAAGAAGAGAGTGATATCATTCGCATAAGAGCAATCATTCTTGTTGAGAGAGATACACAGAAGGGAATTGTGATTGGCCATAAAGGTGAATCACTTAAGAAGCTTGGAACAATGGCTCGGAAGGATATTGAGCTGTTTTTTGATAAGAAAGTCTTTTTGCAGCTTTATGTGAAAGTTGAAAAAGATTGGAGAGATAGAGATAATATGCTCAAGAGGTTTGGGTATAAACTTGATTAATAAAACAATATGCAAAATTTAGTAGCAATAGTGGGTCGCCCAAATGTAGGTAAATCCACCCTGTTTAACCGCTTAACGCAAACCCGACAAGCAATAGTAACTGATATTGAGGGAACAACACGTGATCGACTTTACGGCAAGGTATCTTGGAATGGGGAAGAGTTCTCTTTGATTGATACAGGCGGATGGGTTGTTAACTCTGAAGATGTAATGGAAGATGAGATCAATAAGCAGGTGCGAGTTGCTATTGAAGAAGCAGATGTTATTCTACTGGTAGTTGACGTAATGAATGGTGTTACCGATTTGGATACCAGTGTAGCGCAAATGCTACGTCAATCGGGTAAACCAGTTGTAATTGTTGCAAACAAAGCCGACAATTTCGATATAGGTCATCAATCGGCCGAGTTCTATTCCTTTGGGCTTGGTGACCCATTTAGTGTTTCAAGTATTAATGGTGCAGGAACGGGAGATTTACTTGATCATATTGTTACACTTTTTACAAAAGCTAATGAAGAAGAAGTTCTTGAAGAAATACCTAAGATAGCAATAGTTGGTCGTCCCAACGCGGGAAAATCTTCAATTGTAAATGCCCTTATTGGTGAGGAAAGAAGTATTGTAACCGATATTGCCGGAACAACTCGTGATTCTATCTTCCACAGATATAATAAGTTCGGTATGGACTTTTACCTTATTGATACTGCGGGTATTCGCAAAAGAGGTAAAGTGAGCGAAGATCTTGAATATTTTTCTGTTATCAGATCAATAAGAGTAATTGAGAATGCAGATGTTAGTATTTTGATGATTGATGCAACAAGGGGTATTGAAAGTCAGGATATGAATATTTTCTCACTGATTCAAAAAAACCGTAACGGGCTTGTTGTATTCGTAAATAAGTGGGATACCGTTGAAGGTAAGGATAATATTGTTGTTAAAACTTTTGAGAATGCAATTCGTCAGAGATTAGCACCGTTTACCGATTTTCCCATAGTTTTTGGTTCAGCCATAACTAAGCAACGTATTCTTAAAGTAATGGATCTTACAAAAGAGGTATATGAAAATAGAAAGAGGAAAATACCTACACATAAACTCAATGAGGTTATGTTGCCAATAATTGAAAGAACTCCACCTCCATCTAATAAGGGAAAATTTGTTAAAGTTAAGTACATTACTCAACTCCGCAATACTAGTGTTCCATCGTTTGTTTTCTTCTGTAACTTGCCCCAATGGGTTAAAGAACCATACCGCAGATTCGTGGAAAACCGTATGCGAGAGAACTGGGATTTTACCGGGACCCCAATCAATATATTCTTCAGAGAAAAATAAATGGTGAATTATAATGGAATACGAAAAATATTGCGTTAATTTGTATTGATTTGAGATTTAAGAATTGTTTCACAAACTTAAGTCTTATCACAAAAAAATATAATTTTTGAAATGTAAATTCCCTTTCGAAAGATTGGGCATAACCAAAGGAGCAGGAATGAATACGAAAAACAATCTTGAGAACGAGAAACAACCTCTAAGCGAAGATCAATCTGTAAATAAACTGGATTCTCAAATCGAATCTACTGAGTTGAATACTGAAAGTGTACAGGAAGTTGCAGAAGGAATTAAGGCTGAAGCTATTGAAACAGAGCTTCTTGAGCAAACAGCAGAACTATTGGCAGAATCAAAACCTGTTACTGAAGAATTAACAGAACCAGCAGCCCAAGAAGAACCTGTTGTCGAAAAAACAACAGAACCTTTACCTGATACAGAGACTATTGTACAAGAAGCAACAGAACCTTTAGCTGAAGCAGAACCAGCTGCTGAAGAAACAACAGAATCATTAGAAAAAGCTGACTCTGTAGTAGAGGAAGAGATTGAAACAAAATTGCAGGTTGAATCTGATAGTAAATCTGAAATAGATTATCATCTTGAAGATGCCAACGGTGATGGTTCTGATGATTCTGATGAGGAAGATGATGAAATAGATGAGCATTCTGTTTCGGAAGATCCGGGTGCAACTTTAATGTCAATAGAAGATATTGTTAAACAACTTCGTATTCTGCTTGAAAAAGGATCACTGCAACGTAAACACGTTGAGGAGTATAAAAATCAGTTTTATAGATCTCTCCGTAATGAGATTGAATCTCAAAAACATGTTTTTACTGCAGATGGAGGAGAAGAGATTGATTTTGTTGCAAAAGAACCCGAAATCTATACCGAAGGAAAAGAGCTGCTTCTGAAAATTAAAGAGAAACGTGCTGAACTTGTTGCAAAGGAAGATGAGTTAAAAGAGAAGAATGTAGCCAGAAAACTATCGATAATTGACCAAATTAAACTCCTTACTGAAACTCAAGGGCTCGAAGATTTTAATAAAACTTATCAGGATTTTAAGGCACTCCAGCAGGAATGGAGTGAAATTAAACTTGTTCCACAATCTAAGGTTAACGAGCTGTGGAAATTATATCAACGTTATGTTGAGAAGTTTTATGACCTGGTTCGTATTAATAATGAGTTCAGAGAATACGACTTTAAGAAGAATTTAGAACTTAAGACTGATTTGTCTGAGGCAGCTGAAAGATTGGATGAAGAAGCGGATGTAATTTCTGCATTTCACCAATTACAAAATCTTCATCAAGAGTGGAGAGAGATAGGTCCGGTTTCACGCAAAGATCGTGAAGTTATATGGAATAGATTTAAAGCCGCATCAACAGTTATTAATAAAAAATATCAAGAGCATTTTGAGGAGTTACGAGGTAAAGAAGATGAAAACCTTGAACTTAAATCTGCTATTTGCGAAAAGCTTGAGTCTATTGATTATAGCAAGATTAAATCTATAAAAGACTGGAACAGAAACGTTAAAGATGTTCTTGAATTACAGTCGCAATGGCGTAAGATTGGTTATGTACCAAGAAAATGGAACACTAAGATATATAAGAGGTATCGTGCTGCATGTGACTTGTTCTTTAATAATAAAAACGATTATTATAAATCGCTCAGAGGAGAGATGGACGATAATCTTAAGAAAAAGATAGAGTTATGCGAACGTGCAGAGGCTTTGAAAGATAGCACAGATTGGAAAAAAACAACTCAGGATTTAATTGAAATTCAGAGACAGTGGAAAACAATTGGGATTATACCACGCAAATATGTGGATTCTATTTGGAAAAGATTCATTACTGCCTGCGACTTTTTCTTTGAACAGAAAAAATTAAATACTTCTTCACGTTATGAAGAAGAAAATAATAATCTCATTGCAAAGAGAGACATTGTTGAATCAATAAAGAAAATAGATTCTACTATTAAAGATGATGAAGCAATAACACTATTGCATGAGCTTATGGCAAAATGGCAAGCAGTGGGACATGTACCTTATAAAATGAAGGATGTTTCTTATCACGAGTTCTATGAAGCCACTGAGGCTCAATTTGATAGGCTGAAAGTAAATAAAGCTGACAGAAAACTAGAAAGCTTTAAGTCTAATATTTCTGATATGGCAAAATCTGGCAACGCAAAGAATCAACTCTATTTTGAGCGTGAGAAATTGATGCGTCAGTATGATAGGATGAAGAATGAGTTACAGACATATGAAAACAACATTGGCTTTTTGTCTATATCCTCTAAAAAAGGTAATAATCTGTTAGATGATATGAATCAAAAAGTAGATAAAATAAAAACTGAATTGCAACTAATAATTAAAAAAGTTGAGGCGATTGACGCCGAGTTGTAAATATATATACAATACTTAAAATTGAAAAGCTGTCTTATGGGGCAGCTTTTTTTGGTTTGCCTAGCATGGGCATTAACTAACGGGTGCAAGTCCCTAGTGAGCCCTAATAGCGGGAAT
>JADMKP010000013.1 GCA_015478775.1 Fermentimonas sp.
CATAAGAAAAGCGCTGATGGTTTATTGTTATTTCTTGTACTTAACACTTATATGCTGGGTACTAAATATAAGATTATAGGGTTGGATAAACTCCCTTCAGATACTCCATTGATAATAGTTTCAAATCACCAAAGCTGGTATGATATTACTGCATTGGGTTGGTTTTTGCGAAGAGTGCATCCTAAATTTGTAAGCAAAATTGAACTTGGAAAAGGTATTCCGAGCATTTCATATAACCTGAGACATGGAGGATCGGTGCTTATTGATAGAAAAAATGCTAAGCAAGCTATATCTGCAATTCAGGAAATGGGCAAATACATAGAAGAACACAAGCGTTCTGTGGTGATATTTCCCGAAGGAACGCGGAGCAGAACATCGGAACCACGACCTTTTGCAGTGAATGGATTGAAAATTCTTTGCAAGTATGCTCCTTCTGCATATGTTGTTCCAATTACTATTAACAACTCTTGGAAAATGACCAGATGGGGCACATTTCCATTAGGGATTGGTAACACTCTTGAATTTATAATACATGATCCTATCTCAGTTAAAGATACACCTTTTCAAGAGCTTTTTGATAAAACCGAATTGGTAATAAAAGAAGCCATCTACTGATATTAGGCAATCTACGTTAACATAATCAATCAAAATAATACAGTAATGAAGCAAACAAGTAAACAATTTTTATTTTTCTTCATGCTTATATTTCTATGCTCACCTTTATGTGCGCAAGATATATGGGAGGGTGCATGGAACGATGTAACTATTACACAGATTAACAGAGAAGAAGCGCACACCTTGGCAATTCCGTTTGCTTCGGAAGAAGATGTAATTTCTAAAAGTATGGAGCAATCGCCATACTTTATTTCTCTAAACGGTACATGGAAATTTAAGTGGACACCAAATCCGGAAACAAAGCCCATAGGGTTTCACGAAAACAACTTCGATACAAGAGAATGGGATGATATTACAGTTCCTTCTGTATGGCAGTTGTATGGTATAAAGAACGGTAAAAAATGGGATCAGCCGCTATATGTAAACGTTCGTTATCCATTTACATATGATGAGAATTATAGTGTGATGGCCGACCGCCCTGATGAGTGGACCTATAACAATGATATGAAGAACCCGGTGGGTAGTTATAAAAGGGAGTTTGATCTTCCATCGGAATGGAAAGGAAGGGATATTTTTGTACGTTTTAATGGTGCAGGCCCTGGTTATTACCTATGGGTAAACGGCAAGCAGGTGGGCTACTCAGAAGATTCATACTTACCATCTGAGTTTAATATTTCGCCTTATGTAAAACCAGGAAAAAATACTATTTCGGTACAGATATATCGATTTACTAGCGGTTCGTTTTTAGAATGTCAGGATTTCTGGCGTTTCAGTGGCATCAACCGCGATGTATTTCTTTGGTCGGCACCTAAAACACAAATAAGAGATTATTTCTTTCGTACAGACCTAGATGATGAGTACAGAGATGCCAAAGTTACAGTGGATATTGAGCTGACAGGTAATAAACTTAGAAAAAGTAAGTTAACTGCCAAGATAGTTGACTCTGACCTTAAGGTGGTAGCAGAAAAAGTGCTGGACAACCCCAATTTAGGTGTTAACACTATGGAATTTGATATTGCTAATCCTGATAAATGGAGTGCTGAAACACCAAATCTTTACGATTTGATATTGACATTGAATGAGGGTAATAATAGCATTGATATAAGAGGTGGTAAAGTGGGCT
This sequence comes from Fermentimonas sp., assembly GCA_015478775.1. Classification (GTDB taxonomy): domain Bacteria; phylum Bacteroidota; class Bacteroidia; order Bacteroidales; family Dysgonomonadaceae; genus Proteiniphilum. The sequence continues at coordinate 1,739 of JADMKP010000013.1, forward strand.
TTAAAGAGGTTAGTATAGGCAGCAGGGGTGAGCTGATGATTAATGGTAAACGTATGGTTTTTCATGGTGTCAACAGGCATGACCATAGTCAGATAGGAGGTCGTACTGTAACTAGGGAAGAGATGGAAAACGATGTTAAGACAATGAAAAGGCTCAACATCAACGCTGTACGCACCGCTCATTATCCTAATAACCCATACTTTTATGAGCTATGTAACAGATATGGACTATATGTGCTGGCAGAAGCTAACGTGGAAACTCACGCCAACATGGGACTCTCGAGCGTAGAAGTGTTCCGTAAACCAATGGTAGAACGTAATCACAATCATGTAAAATGGATGCGTAACAACGTTTCTATTTTCATGTGGTCATATGGTAATGAATCGGGTGGAGGCAACAACTTTGAATATGTTGAGAAAGCAATTAAAGTGCTCGATAACACGCGTTTAACTCATTATGAAGGTAACAGCCAGTGGAGCGATGTGAGTAGCACTATGTATGGCAATTACGACCATATTAAATCTATTGGCGAATCTCGTCTGAATGAGACCTCTCCCCGCCCCCATATACAATGCGAAAATAGCCATGCTATGGGTAATTCTATGGGTAATGTTCGCGAAATGTTTGATCTTTATGAGAAGTATCCATCTCTTACTGGTGAGTTTATTTGGGATTGGAAAGATCAGAGTCTTCTGATGCCTATTCCTGGCAAGATAAATGAGTTCTTCTGGGCTTATGGAGGTGATTTCAATGATCATCCTAATGATGGTACTTTCTGTACGAACGGCCTCATATTCGCAGATTATACCCTATCGGCTAAATCATATAATACCAAAAAAATATATCAACCTATTGAATTTTCACTAAGTGATGATGGAATTACCTTCTTGTTTAAGAGTAAGTTAGATTTTAAGTCTACCGAAGATATGGATATATTTTACACCGTTATGGAGGATGGCAAAAGGATTAAAACTGAAAAACTAGATGTAGTGCTATTGCCTGGTGAGATAAAGGAAGTGGTGATTGATGAGACGGAGCTAATGTCCAAAAAAGATGTAGAGTATTTTATACGTTTTAATGTATACCAAAAAGAGGCTACTTGGTGGGCTGAAGCTGGTTATGAGGTAGCTACTGAGCAATTGCAGATGCAAGATGCAGTGAAGCCAATTTATGAAATTCCTTCCACGGGAGGACTTGCACTTAGCCAGAATTCCGACGAGATAAGGATCGAAGGAAAGTCTTTTGAGGCTGTGTTCAGTAAAAATAAAGGTACCCTCAGTAGTTACATAAGTAATGGCAAGAAATTGATAAACAGTCCACTGGTACTAAATCTATTTAGACTGCCTACTGAGAACGATAAGGCACAAGCAGGTGGTTGGGACGATATGGCTATAAAAGATTTGACTGTTGATGCTGGTAGTTGGGAAATAAATATGTCTGATACAGGAAACTATGCAGATCTGCTAATCATCAACCAATACAATGCTAAGGGAGATAACAGTTATCGAGTTGACATGGCTTTTAAAGTTTTGAGCGATGGAACAATTATTGTAAACACATTTTTTGAACCAAAATCTAAGATGAGCATTCTTCCTAGAATTGGTTATCGCTTGGAGATGCCGGAGAATTTTGAAAATCTAACCTGGTTTGGTCGTGGACCTTGGGAATCTTATTCCGACCGCAAAGAAGCCTCTCTCGAAGGAGTTTACAACAGTAGTGTAGCAGATCAATGGGAGAGATATGTGCTGCCTCAGGAGACCGGAAATAAGGAAGATGTAAGATGGATGAGTATTACCGGCGATGATGGCGCAGGATTGCTTTTTGTAGCACCTGAAAAGATGTCGGCCTCAGCCACTCATTATCGTCCAGAAGATATTTATCAAAGTAGATATAATAGAAAACTTCATCCTTATGAAGTGCCATTTACAGAAAATACAATAGTTAACTTAGATGCCGTGATGCGTGGTCTGGGCAACGCTAGTTGTGGTCCTGATGTGATGGAGCAGTATGAATTAAAGGCAAAAAGTACACCCTTTCAGTTTATAATTATGCCATTGACTACGACAATGGGTAATGACCGACTATCTGAGAAAGCCAGGATAGAGAGTCCTGTTTGTCAACCTGTAGTAATCTCGCAGGAGAAAAATGGTTTGGTGAAAATGGAGTCATCTACTTCGGACGCCAAGATATACTATAGTGTAAATAATGGCCCATTCAATCTTTTTGCAGAACCATTTGCATTACCTGAAGGGGGAAATATTAAATCATATAGCAGTGCTGAAGGATTATACCAAAGTCTGACCACAGAGGTAGACCTAATGATGTTTATTGATAAATCAAATTGGAGTGTAATAGATTTTTCGAGCCAAGCTGATGGAGATGAGGCTTTCAAAGCAATAGATGGCGACGAAAGCACTAAGTGGCATACACCTTTTAATAATCCAGAACCTAGACATCCCCACTCGATTGCGGTGGATATGCACGATACCTATTTGGTAGAGGAGTTCATCTACACACCAAGAAGTGACGGAGAAAATGGCAATATCAGTGATTTTGATCTCTATCTTAGCATCGATCCCAACGATTGGGGCAATCCAGTAGTGAGTGGCAGGTTTGAGAGAGGTCCATCAACAAAAAGAATAAAGATTGAAAATGGAATGAAAGCGCGCTATTTCAAATTGGTGGCAAAATCTGAAGTAGATCGCAGAGTGTGGACATCAGCCGCTGAATTGGGTATTGTGGCTAGTTCAAAAGAGTGATGGTAATATCTTGAAATTATTTAAGTGGTTCAAGTACGCACATCGCTTCCATCAACATGCAACCTGAAAGATGCGTCTACGATAACAGCCTTTCGGTCATCTCATGCCAGATTCGTTTCATAATTATAAAAAAAAATGCACACATCAGATAACCTGATGTGTGCATTAATAAGAGAGTGATCCGACTAGGATTCGAACCTAGGGCCTACAGCTTAGAAGGCTGTTGCTCTATCCAGCTGAGCTACCGGACCATTCTTTTTATTTGAGATTGCAAAAGTACAGTAATTCTTAGAATAAAAAAAATTTATAATTCAGATTTTATACTTTATAATATTCCCTGGCTCATCATAGCTTTGGCAACTTTCATGAAACCTGCAATATTAGCTCCTTTTACGTAATTAATATATCCATCTTCTTGAGTTCCATATTTTACGCAATTCTCATGTATATTTGCCATTATCCATTTTAATTTTTCATCTACTTGCTCTGAAGTCCAACTTAAACGTTCGGAGTTTTGGGTCATTTCAAGACCAGATACTGACACACCTCCAGCATTTGCTGCTTTCCCGGGAGCAAAAAGAATTTTATTTTCATGAAATATATCAATTGCTTCGGGTGTGCTAGGCATATTTGCACCTTCGGAAACTGCGAAAACACCGTTTTTTACTAGTAATTCAGCATCGTGTTGATCTATCTCGTTTTGTGTAGCGGAAGGTAATGCAATATCTCCTTTCTCGCCCCAAGGGCGAGCACCAGGAACGTATTTACAACCAAATTCTTCGGCATATTCACGTATGCGACCTCGATATAGATTTTTAAGCTCCATAGCAAAGTCTAATTTTTTTCTTGTTATACCTTGGGGATCGTAGATATAACCATCTGAATCGGATAATGTAACAGGTATAGCACCTAGTTCTATAAGTTTTTCGCAAGTATACTGTGCCACATTTCCTGATCCGGAAACAATACAACGCTTACCTTTTATATCTATTCCTTTTGTTTTAAGCATTTCTAGTAAAAAATATACATTTCCATAGCCTGTAGCTTCGGGACGAATAAGTGATCCACCAAATTCGCGACCTTTACCTGTAAAAGCCCCTGTAAAGTCTCCTAAAAGTTTTTTATACTTCCCAAACATAAAACCAACCTCACGTCCTCCTACCCCAATATCACCCGCTGGGACATCTGTATCGGCACCTATTACTTTCCAAAATCCTTCAACAAAAGCTTGGCAAAAACGCATTACTTCTCCTTGTGATTTACCCCGCGGTGAAAAATCGGAACCTCCTTTAGCTCCACCCATAGGAAGGGTTGTAAGCGCATTTTTAAAAGTTTGTTCAAATGCTAGAAACTTCAGAATAGATGGATTAACTGATGCGTGAAAACGAATTCCTCCTTTGTAAGGACCTATCGCATTGTTATGCTGTATTCTGTAACCCATATTGGTGTGCACTCCGCCATTATCATCTACCCATGTTATTCTAAAAGTATGTATTTTATCTGGTATTATGAGGCGTTCTATAAGATTTGCTTTTTCAAATTCGGGATGTTCATTGTAAACATCTTCAATAGATTCAGTTACCTCTTCAACTGCCTGAAGATATTCTGGCTCATTGGGGAAACGCATTTTTACTAAATTGACGATTTCTGAAGATTTCATGTTTGATGTTTTTGAATTATTAACCTAATATCAAATTGAAACACAAAATTAGATAATAATTCCGATTTGTCAACATTTAAGCTACTTTTTTAGACTTTTGTAAACAGGAATGAAAACAATCGCACCAGACATGATTACTGATAGTATAGTTATTGAAGTCAATTCTGCATAAAGAAATATGTATACTACAAGAACTATCCAAAGTATTATAATGGATGCTATTTGTGATTGTGAGAGCTTCTTTCTTGCCATTCTATATAATTGTTTTAGTTTATACAAAGATAAACCTTTAGATAAAATTAATGGTTAAAAAACATACCTAATGTAAAATGAGAATACATTTTGCCATTATATACAAATGAATTATATATTATTGTAATAGAATAAAAACAGAGTTACGAAGAGGTGGATAATTAGTTAAGTTTTTGTTACGTTTTTGTTACATTCTTATTAAGATTTGTACTAAAACGGTAAATTATTTTATCTTTGCGTAATTAAAAAAATCTGAACAAAATCTTAACTTAAAGAAATATTTCAAAGTTATTGTATGAAGAGAACTTTTTACTCTTCTATCTAATAGAATATTGAAATAAAATCAGTTTTCAAATGGAGTCAATTTATTTAATTATTGTAATTATTCTGCTTGGATTGGCAGTTTTAGATCTAGTTGTTGGTGTATCTAACGATGCTGTAAACTTCTTAAATTCGAGCATAGGTTCTAAAGTGGCTCCATTGTGGGCCATTTTTGCTGTTGCATCAGTTGGAATTCTTCTTGGTACAATGTTTTCGAGCGGAATGATGGAAATAGCCAGGAGTGGTGTTTTTTATCCTGAGAAATTCACTTTCCCGGCAATAATGATTTTGCTTCTTGCGGTGATGCTCACTGATGTTATTTTACTTGACCTCTTCAATACGTTTGGCTTGCCAACATCTACAACTGTATCACTTGTATTTGAATTACTTGGAGCGGCAGTTGCTGTTACTCTATTTACTTTATGGACAACAGATTCTAATGAACAATTAGGAGACTATATTAATAGTGGAAAAGCATTGGCAATAATTAGTGGAATTTTCACATCTATAGCGATAGCTTTTATTGTTGGATCTTTGATTATGTATATATCAAGATTAATATTTTCTTTTAAATATAAAAGATCATTTAAATTTTTAGGCGCTTTATGGGGTGGTTTAGCACTAACAGCTATAACCTACTTTGCTGTTTTTAAAGGTTTAAAAGGAAGTGTTTTGGTATCTGATAGTTTGATTACTTTTCTTGACAACAATATGAGCACCGCCTTATTATATACTCTGGGTGGTTGGACTGTAATAATGGGAATACTTCAACATTTATTTAGAGTTAACATTTTGAGAGTTATAGTACTTGCCGGTACAGCTGCTCTTGCAATGGCATTTGCTGGAAATGACCTTGTTAACTTTATAGGAGTATTTATGGCTGGGTTGGATTCTTTTAAAATAGCTCAAGGTGTGGCTGCCTCGGGAGGTGATATAAATACTCTATACATGGATAGATTATCTGAACCTGTTGTAGCGAATGTCGGTTGGCTGATTGGAGCAGGAGTGATAATGGTATTAGCACTAGTATTTTCAAAGAAATCACGTTCGGTTTCAGCAACTGAATTAAACCTTTCACGAAAAGGTGAAGGATTGGAAAAATTTTCATCATCTCCCTTATCGCGTTCAATTGTAAGAGGCAGCTTAATAGTAGGTAAATCTATTGGAAGTTTTACACCTACTCCTATAAAAAAATTCATAGATAATAGATTTGAGCCTGTTGATCTGGAAAATAAAGCTTCATATGACTTAATTAGAGCTTCAATAAATTTAACTGTATCGGCACTACTCATTTCACTTGGTACATCTCTTAAATTACCTCTTTCTACAACATTTGTGACTTTTATGGTAGCAATGGGTACTTCACTTGCCGATAGAGCTTGGGGTCGCGAGAGTGCCGTTTATCGAATTAATGGAGTACTTACTGTTGTTGCTGGATGGTTAATGACTGCTCTTGTAGCTTTCACCGCCGCATTAATAGTAGGCTTATTCCTTATGTGGGGAGGAAAGATAGCTATTTTCTTAATGATGGCAGTTGTTGCATTCATGTTATTTAAATCAGGAAGATTACACACAAAACGTGAAAATAAAGAGTTAAGTCAACAAAAGGTTCTATCCAGCAAAGATCAGTTAATAAATTCATGTAATGATGAAGTGCACATTGTTATGGATAAAACAATTTCTGTATTTAAAAGGGTTATCGATGGACTTAAGGAAGAGAATAGAAAGTCTGTAAAAAAGGCAATGGCCGAAGCTAATGAACTTTATTCGAGATATAAAGATAAGAGAGATTATGAAGTAGTGCCAACACTCGAAAGCATACAGTTGAATGCTCTTGAACTTGAGCAGGAGTATGTTCAACTAGTGGATTACTCATATGAAATTACTAAATCATTAAAAGCTATTACTGAATCGACATTCACATATATAGATAATAATCATGCAGCATTCTCAAAAGAACAGATTGATGACCTAAAAACAATATTCAATACTCTCACTGAAGTGTATATAGGTTATATAAAGATGGAGAAAACAAATGATTATAGTAATTTTGATCAGGTGCTTAATCTTAGATTAACTATTTTGGATTTATATGCTAAAATGACCAAACGTCAGATTAAAAGGGTTAAAGAAGGTGTTTCTAACACGCGTAGCAGTATTCTATTCTTGAACCTGGTAAATGAATCGAAGATTGTAACGTTGCAATCGGGTAATTTAATGAAGACTCATAGGAACTTTAAATTGCAAGCAGCAAAATCTGGAGGCAATTATGTTGATTCGCAATCTTTAATTAAAAATGCTACATTGAACTAAACATAAAATTATTTGACAATCGAGTAGGAGGAAAACGAAGTAGTTTTCTACCTACTTTCGTTTTCCGACCTC